>NZ_JBXARV010000001.1:0-2321276 GCF_058808615.1 Emticicia sp. GW821-FHT11C11 | reverse complement strand
AATAATGCTCCTGCTTTTATTGACTCAAATTTAAATATTTTTACCAATTTATTTGGCTTTTAACACAGCACCTCTACCACAATAAAAAAATAGGAGCAGACAATCTGCTCCTATTTTTTATTTATATTGATATGAGGATTATCATTTCCCCACCGAAATCATATTAGCAAACAGCCTGTACGCTCCCGGTACGCCGGCAGGCAGTTCTCTGAAAAACGCTAAACCTGTAAACACGAAGTTTCCTTTACCGTATTTGGCGTATAGCACGCTTCCCTCCTCTTCTCTTTCACCTGCATCATGCATCGAGAAAATAGTCTCGTATTCTTTTGCCCACTTATCAGCAAAGTACAAACCTCTTTCCTGTATCCAGCCGTCAAAATCCTTCGTTGTTATTTTGTTGGGTGCATTTAATAATGCATGAGCAGGTTTCAAGAATGTTACTTCGGCAATTTCGTCCGTCACCCGTCCGCGTCCGATACCGAAATTATATGGCCCGATTTCCTTAACTTTCGACACTCCATAGAACGCATTGGTCTGGTATTGAGTAACCACATTGCCCCCATTCTTTACATAATCCATCAGTTTATCTTGAAAAAATTTCAGATGCTCTTCCGTATTATAGGCACGTACCCCCACAATAATGGCATCATAGGTAGATAAATCCTTACCTAATTCAACAGGAGTAAGCATCGTAACCTGATACCCGATTTGCGTTAAAGCAGCAGGTACTTCATCACCGGCGCCGGCAATGTAACCGATTTTCGTACCTTTTTTCTTCAAATCAATTCTGATAGCCTTCGCCTCAGAGACAGGATACAAAGTCAGCGTCGGAATATGCTTGTAATCAACAGTAGCTATCCCGCGATTATAAGTACCTGAGGATGTTTTCACAACTGCTTTCAGACTCACCTCTGAAGCTGTAGCCGATGGATATACTTTAAAACTCACCATCTTCTCTTCATTTTTATCCTTCAATTCAAAGTTGATAGCGGCCGGCTCGATTCTCCATCCGGCAGGCACTACTAATGAGACACTACCCGAAACATTTTTCTTACCTGCTTTCACCATTACCTTCACATCCTTAGGCTGATTATCGGCAAAGGCATATACTTTTTCGTCAATGTTGGCCATTACCTCCGGACGAACCTCAAAATAACGATAGATTTCACCGATAGATGGTTCTACAAACTTATAGGTTAGCGGTGTCTGAAAACTGAGTGCCTTGCCAGCAATGGTAAAGGTGTAGTCACACACTAAATCAGCAGGCTTGACGGGCAGGCCCCTCAATAACTGATCTTTCACCTTGTAGAATCCCTTTTCTTTTTCTTCCATTAACCAGTAGGGCTGTGTAATAGGTGTGCTGGTTGGAATAACCAAATCAAAATTCTGATTCACCGGATTATTATAAACCAGTTTCAGATTCAAAGTAGAATCCTTGCCTGTACCTTTGAAACTTACCTTATCTAAAGTAATATTTAGATTGGAACGTGAAATGACGTTCAGATTGACTTTTATTTTATCTCCACCGGCCACTGAATAATCAGCAGGGTTGGCCTCAAACCATAGTCCACTGCAAGCCAGAATCAGATCTTTTACTTCGTTTTTCTTGTAGGTAGTCCATACATTTTCATCCAGTCCGTCAATCGTATTATAGATGTTAATCAGCGCAGGAACAGAAGCCGAAGGATTCTCTACCTTGAAATCGGCCAATAGTTTATTCACCATGCCTTCTACTTTATCACCTCCGTTTACTCGTTTCCAGGTCATATCAATGCCATCAAACAAATCATTCTTAGCAGGCTCTCCTACTTTGTGCATGGCATAATCAACTCTTTGTCCACGCGTGCGGGCAGAACCAAAACCCTGGCTTTTGTGCATGCTGCGTGCTTCGGCGGCAATTTCAGTATAAGATTTTCCGAGCAGCGCATTATAGTTGCCCAATTCAATCTTAATGAAGCTCCCTTCTTCAGGCGTGTTATTCTGAAAATTAGGCGAGAAAGAATTCCAGACCACCCGTTTTACCTGCCATGGTTTTACGAAAGCCAGTTGTTCCGGAAAACGAGTCGGGTCGGCGGCGGCCTTAAATGCCTCTTCCGACAAAACTGCCGATGCAGAATGGTGACCATGCCCTGCTCTTGCATCCGGCGGGAAACGATTGACCATTATATCAGGTTGGAAATTCCGTATTCTCCACACAAGGTCAGAAAGAATCTGTTCCTTGCCCCAGGTTTTCAGTGCTTCATCGGTAGTTTTAGTAAAGCCGAAATCGTTGGCTCTGGTAAAATACTGTTCACCGCCGTCAATGCTTCTGGCGCCTAATAACTCGTGCGTGCGCAGATACCCTACATATTCTCCCTGTTCGGCACCTATCAGGTTTTGTCCGCCGTCTCCTCTGGTCATGGCTATATAGCCCGCACGAACCATTTTCTCTTTCGACAACCAGGTAATAAAAAGTGTGTTTTCATCATCAGGGTGAGCAGCTACGTAAAGTACATTACCCACTACATTGAGCCTTTTCATGGCCTGAATAATCTCTCCTGTGCTCATTTGTTTCGTCTGACCGAAACTAATCACTGAATAAAGTACAAGAAATGTAATCAGGGTTTTCTTCATTGGTTTTAAAATTTGCACAATAAAATCAGGTTAGGATGGTTAGTTAAATTCATTTAAAAACTTGGTAATCATTGCGTTGGAAAGTTAATAAAGATTTTATTGATGACGAAATTAAATTGACCACAACTACAGACCCACATAGGGCTATAATTACCAGTACTCAGGTACGACAAAAGATATAAAATACAATAAAAACTTAGTTTAGTAATAAATTATTCATTTTTTAGGTAAAATGTGTGTCTGTAAACAATTGATAATCAGCTTATTGATTCGGCCCTTCCGAATTTTCAAATGTTCCGATTTTCTAATTCAACTTCTTATTGTAAATTTGCACACTTTCATAAAAAATACTTACTAAACTCAAAATAGTTCATTATGGATTCACAGATTGTCTACCTTGTTCCGGCGTTCGGAATAATCGGATTACTTTACACTGCTTGGCGATTTAATTGGGTATCTAATCAACCGACCGGAGATGCCAACATGCAAAAGCTTTCAGGCTATATAGCTGACGGAGCCATTGCATTCTTAAAAGCAGAATGGAAAATATTGGCTTATTTTGCCATCCCTACGGCCATCATTCTGGCTTGGTTGGGTTCCAGTGAAGGCACTCCCGAATCCCCTATTCATTCTTCCCCTATCATTGCTGTTGCATTTTTAATCGGCGCTATTTTCTCTGCCGTTGCGGGTTATATCGGTATGAAAGTCGCAACAAAAGCTAACGTACGTACAGCACAAGCGGCCCGTACTTCATTAGCTAAAGCATTGGAGGTATCATTTACCGGGGGTTCTGTAATGGGTATGGGTGTTGCAGGCCTTGCAGTGTTAGGTTTGAGCGGTCTTTTCATTATTTTCTATAATATTTTTGCACAAGGTGAAGCGCTTACTTCTATTGGTATGAAAACAGCCATTGAAGTATTGGCCGGTTTCTCTTTAGGTGCTGAATCTATTGCCTTATTTGCCCGTGTAGGTGGTGGTATTTATACCAAAGCTGCCGACGTAGGCGCCGACCTTGTAGGTAAAGTTGAGGCGGGTATTCCGGAAGACGACGTTCGTAACCCGGCAACTATTGCTGATAACGTGGGTGACAACGTAGGTGACGTAGCCGGTATGGGTGCCGACTTGTTCGGTTCTTATGTAGCTACTATTCTCGCTACAATGGTACTGGGACAGGAAATCAGCGTAACCGATAATTTTGGTGGTTACTCTCCTGTATTACTACCTATGTTTATTGCAGGTGTAGGTCTTCTGGCTTCTTTGGTTTCAACATTCTTTGTACGTATCAAAAGTGAAACATCTTCAGTACAAAATGCTTTAAACCTTGGTAACTGGGCTTCTATCATTATTACTTTTATTGCTTCTTACTTTTTAGTTACTAATATTCTACCTGAAAACCTTACCCTTCGTGGCCACGAATTTACTTCAACAGGAGTATTTCTGGCAATTGTGGTTGGTTTAGTAGTAGGTGCTTTGATGTCAATTATCACTGAGTACTACACTGCTATGGGTAAACGTCCGGTATTATCAATCGTTCAGAAATCGGGTACTGGTCATGCAACCAACATCATTGGTGGTTTGGCTGTCGGTATGGAATCAACAGTGCTTCCTATCATTGTGTTGGCAGCAGGTATTATTTTCTCTTATCATTTTGCAGGCTTATATGGGGTGTCTATCGCTGCAGCAGGTATGATGGCTACCACTGCCATGCAGTTGGCTATTGATGCTTTCGGCCCTATTGCCGATAACGCAGGTGGTATTGCAGAGATGTCTCAATTGCCTCCGGAAGTTCGCGAACGTACCGATAACCTGGATGCCGTTGGTAACACTACCGCTGCAACCGGAAAAGGCTTTGCCATTGCTTCTGCAGCGCTTACATCACTGGCTCTATTTGCTGCCTTTGTAGGTATTGCCGGAATCGACGCTATTGACATTTACAAAGCACCTGTATTGGCCGGCTTGTTTGTCGGTGGTATGATTCCTTTTATTTTCAGTGCCCTTTGTATTTCTGCGGTAGGTAAAGCTGCCATGGAAATGGTAAATGAGGTTCGCCGTCAGTTTCGTGAAATTCCCGGAATTATGGAATACAAAGCAGAACCTGAATATGAAAAATGTGTCGCAATTTCTACTCAAGCATCAATCAAACAAATGATTTTACCGGGAGCTATCGCTCTTATCGTACCGGTTTTAGTGGGTTTTGGATTCAAAAATGTTTTTTCAGATACTTCATCAGCTGAAATCCTGGGTGGTTTACTTGCAGGTGTTACGGTATCGGGCGTATTAATGGGTATGTTCCAGTCTAACGCCGGTGGTGCGTGGGACAACGCCAAGAAATCATTTGAGAAAGGTGTGGTAATCGATGGTGAAACGTATTACAAAAAATCAGAGCCACACAAGGCTTCTGTAACTGGTGACACCGTGGGTGACCCATTCAAAGATACTTCCGGCCCATCAATGAACATCCTTATCAAATTGATGTCTATCGTATCATTGGTTATTGCTCCATACATTGCAGTGCCATCACATCATGCTACTGTTCCTGCTAAAGCCCCGGTTGTAAAATCGGTTTCAGCTCCTTCACAGGCTGATGTAGCTAAAGCGGAAGCCGTTGCTTCTGTGAAGTAATATAAAGCCTGTAAAGGCTTAAAATAAGCATTTTGAAGCCCTGTTGAGAAATCAGCAGGGCTTCTTTTGTTAATTAGTTTCAGGATGTATAATAGCCGGAGTGCCTGATTTATAATGCGTTTTGGTAGAGCCGCAATGCATTGCGGCTATCTGGCCTGGAAAACTGTTTTCAAGAATGAATCAATTCGACAATAACCTAATTTTACGTAGAGACGCAACGCATTGCGTCTCTACGACATTCGTCAATTGCCACGGTCATGGATAGCACATTACGGCCGTAAAACAACAAGTCCCGTAAAGCTTTCGCCTTACGGGACTTTATCTATTCAAAAAATCACATTTACTGTTAAACAGTGCAATGTCTTAGTTTTTGCCGATTACTTCATCGCCATATACTACGAATTGAGCCAAAGCTTCTTTGATTTTCTTGCGATTAGTCGCTGAATCGTTTTTCTCTTTCTCGATAGCCTCGAAATGCTCTGTCAACATTTTGCTTCTTACAAATTGTTTAATAGTAAAGCTTTTATGTTGATCGAATACTCCCTGCCATTCTGCACGTACATCAGCCCAGAACGGACTATGTTGTGCCCACCATTTTTTAGTTACTTCACAAGCTTTTTCATCAGGCAGACGACGGTAATCGTTCAAGCCTTTTTCTTGTACAAGAACAACGTCTTTACCGTCTTTTCTCAAAACTTTGTCGTTGTCTTGTTCGTGAAGATAACCATAATCCGTAACGTAAATTCTATTACCTCTTCTTAGTACATTATAATCTTTTCTTTTAGTATACTCACGACGTGGAAGCGGCGCATCTACTTTGCTTTCCCAAAGGTGTTTACCACTGGCATGTGACCATTGCGCAAAACCTTCGTAACGTGGACCGTCTTCTACTTCATACACTTTTTGTGACCAGCCTTTCTTTACTGCATTTTTTTCAAGCGGAGTGTATTTCCAGGTGCTTTCTTTATGGAAACTGAACAAATTCGGGTCTTCGAAAGTCCAGTCTTCACGCCAGTGTTTTACCACCATCGTATCGCCGATAGCCAAAAGGTGTTGAATAACAATTTTGTCTTTCGATTCTTCAACTACAAAAACATACTCAGTTCCTTTGGCATGATACTGACTGCTAAGCTTGTATTCTTTGTTTGAGCTAAAAGTTTCTGCATAATCAAATTTCACCTCGTGGCATCCGCATTGGCCTTTTATTGCAGCTACATCAGCAGATTTTTGTGCAAATGCACCAAAACATGCTAGCAGTAAAATAACTGTTTTCTTCATCTTTGTTAAATTTAAAATAATTGAATTATAGTTAAAAATGGATTTCCTTTTTTGAATTGTGAATTACAAATAGTGAATAAGTAAATATTTTGCGAATCTATTTAAATTTAATCTAAATAAAAATGATTTATATCAGTAAAAATAGTTTCGTGTTAATATATGGCTCAAAATACCCTGTTAATTCACTACTTTTCTCCCCTCACGCTTCGTGATTACACTTTTTAAAACAAACACACTTGAATCCGGCCTTTCTTACTGCACACTCTATTTCATCCTGTTTCACCATATCGGTATTGACAGTCAGTATATGATTAGCGCCAAAATCGATTCTGAACGATGAAACACCTACTTTCTTTAGCTCATCGCTCAGGCTCTGCAATGCATCCGGATTTTTGATATTAGTTATGAATTTCATGGCCAAAAGTTAAGTATGGGCATTGCCGCATTCAAACTTATTTTACCTCAATTGTGGTCTCAGTATGATAGCGAACCGACTCATACGACTTGTCTTTGTAAGTACCCGGAGTTTTATCAATCCACTCAGCCTCAATCAGGTATACCCCTTTGGTAGTAGGCACAAAAGACGTTCTGCCTCTTTCTGTAGTGATTTTTACTTTTTCCCAACCATCAGGGCTGATGATAGTCAATTTTGCTTTATCAGCAAGTGCACTGTTTTTAAACGCAATCAGGTTGATACCGTTGTCTGCCTCAGTGGCTACTACATCAAAGAAATTAGCCGATTTTGGAGCAATTGCTCCTTTACCAACTTTATAGTTGGTACGTAGGTACTGCATCGGGCGCACAATACCGAGGTTATGTTTGTTCCAGTCCTGTACTTCACGGGTTTCGTTGATACCCATCACCTGGTAGTTTCCTTCCGTTTTAGGAGTAAAAGTACCTTCCCAATGTGTTTCTGTCTGAACCGTCGGAACATCAATGCGATTACCGGCTTCGTCAATCACAAAGAGTTTTATTTCATTCATTTTATCAAGAGACTTGCCCTTCATTCTTCCCTGGTTCACGTATTCGCCATAGAAAATCTGAATTTTGGCCGGTTCTCCGACTTTTCCTGAACCTTTTACTTCTAACCAATAGCCATGAGCCATTGAAACAAAAGGCATCAGTATAAGCGCCAATATTGCGAGTTTATTTTTCATGAGTTTATTGTTTATTATAGATTTATTAAAATATTAGCTGAGTGAAAATTCTTTTCGCCAGTTGTTCAGAGTAATAACCAATAGTACATTTACTACCAGCACAAAGCTTAGCAATACTACTTGTGATAGATTAGAAGGCTCGCGTATAATTGTCTCAACCACATGCAAGGCATTGGCTAATCCTAATACAACAGCCAGTATTAACGAGAACACCCGAAAACCTTTAGACGAAACATAGGCTGTCAATACCGCCATCAAAAGTGGAAGTATTTCAAGCACTATTCTTATTAAATGCATAGAAAGCGGTGTTTCGCCCGTAGCATTCTTCATCTTTATATCTTCACCGAAAATGGCTCCGGATAAATGATAGGTGGAATGGAAAATATAGCCCACCACAATAAGCAGCCAGAAAAGAGCTATTTTATTGATATTGCTCATGAGTATTTAGGTTTTAGGATATCAGATGTCTGGGTGTTTTTTTTCTTTAAGGCAACCTTCGGGCTTTTCTTTCTTCTTCCCCACCATATATACACTCCTGTAACAGGTAAGCTGGCAGCCATCAGGCTGGCAAAAAATGCCAGTAATTTACCCGCAAAACCAAATACAGCCCCAACGTGAATGTCGTAATTCATCCGCATGATTTTATCTGCCGTTGAAATATCTTTCAGGCGGCCATAAGGATGTTTTACTGAAACTTCTTTTAGTGTATACTGGTCAAAATACCTGTAATCATGCTTCCAGTATACCTCGGTATCAGTAGTAGTAGCCGTTACTATGGTCGATTTTGAGGTTTCCGGTGGGTGTACTTCAATCGTTTGTGCATCCGGAGTTTCAACTTTTATTTTCTCATAGATACGGTCAATGGCAGGTACATTGGTTTTTACGGCAGTATTAGCCGAACCTGTCGACTCCGGCTCATAATACTCCATTTGGGTCTTTCCGCCCGATAGTGTAAAGTAATAGGCCTTAGAGAACCACTGAAAACCCCATACCAACCCTGTTATGGCCAGGAAGATGACTACCCAGGTCATATAGAATCCTAATACATTGTGCAGGTCATAATTAACCCTGCGCCACTTGGCATTCCATTTCACAGAGAATCTTTGTTTGGCGGCCGATTTATTCTTAGGCCACCAAAGGATAAGCCCGCTGATCATCAGAAAAACAAAAATGAGGGTGGCGGTTGCTACTACAGGCTGCCCGATCTCGTCTGGCAACCAAAGGTAGAAGTGCCCATCAAGTATGAACCGAAAGAAATCTTCGTCCATATTCTTTACTTTCAGCACTTCGCCTGTATATGGGTTCACATAGGCCAGGTAATAATAGGTTGGTTCGAAATGAAAGATTGTAGCAATGGCTGCTCTGCCGGGTCTCTCATAAGTTACGCTGTGAATCGCTTTGTTGGGCACGGCCTTCTCTACAATTGCCTTGAGTGTTGACGGAGGCAGCATAGGTTTATTCTGCACTTCAACATACCGGTATGCTTGCGTAAAATCCTGAATTTCGACCTGAAAGGCATAAATACAACCAGTGATACTAATAACAAACACCACTAGCCCGGACGTAAGCCCGAGCCAGAGGTGTATTTTACCTATTGCTTTTTTCAAAGACATGCGCTCTTAAAATTTGTAATTGATTGAAAGACGAAGATTTCTTTTCGCTTCCGCTTGCCAGTAGTAGAAATCGCTCCAGTTATAATAGGCACCCATATATAAATAGGCGTTCAGAATATTATTCACATTAAGCGCTACGGCAAATTTGTTAGCCTGGTAAGAAATGGCACCATCCATTTTGAAATAATTCGGCAGACCTTGTTTCGAGCCGTCGAACACGTACCATGACGAACGGCCTGTAATCAATTGCCCACCTAAAGATACACCAAAGCCTTGTAAACTACCGAATGTTGATTTATAACTTAACCATGCATTGGCTACATTTTTAGACGAACCCGGTGTTTGTACACCTACATTTTTCTCATCTGTATCTTTGGTCACTTTGGCATCGGTGTATGCATAGTTCAAAGTCAGGTCAAGTCCATGAACAAGCTGACCACGTAAATCAAATTCAAATCCTTTCACCTGTGTCTGGCCTAACTGAACCGAAAAGAACTGGTTGTTAGGGTCAGCAGTCAATACATTGTTTTTAGTAATGTTGTAAGCGGCAATAGATGAAGACCACAAACCGCCTAACCATTCACGTTTCAAACCGATTTCTTTATTATTACCCGTAATCGGGTCAAAGCTTCTACCCTGCGCATCGGCACCAGCTTGTGGTACAAACGCCTGGTCGAATACAGCATAAGCACTCGTGTTTTTATCTATCGAATAGCTCAGGCCCACACGAGGGGTAAATTTCTCTGATTTCACAAAACCCGAATACGGGTCATTGTTTTGTGCGCTGGTGTATCTTCCGGCCAATGTCAATCTCAGTTTATCCTGAAACAAACGTATTTCATCCTGTGCATAAAGCGCAGCATATTCTTGCGCATAATAAACACCTCTCTGGCGTAGGCTCAGACTTCTGTCATACTTAGGATACGCAGATGCAGGAACGGTTCCATGCACAGGATGATAAATATTGAAACCTTGCGGGCCAGAATAGGTACCGGCTTGCGCCCAGTCATGGTAAAAATCTTTCTGACCCATATCTAAACCGGCCAGAATACGATGGCTTAACGGACCTGTTTTTGCGTCGCCATTCACAAAAAATTGTCCGACTTTCGTAATACCCAGTACATCCCATATAGATGCACTTCTGATAAGTGTATCACCATTCGCCGAAAAACCTGTTGGCCACAGCGACTGCCCGATTTGCTTATAAGTCATATACGCCAGCTGCCCAGTTAATTTCCAGTTGCTGTTAAGGCTATGCGCTAATGTAAGGAAGAATGTGTTATCGTTGATATTCGACGGATCCATGTTCGGTTCTCCGGTGGTGGCATTCACAGGCAAGTCGGCCATTCCTTTTTTAGAAAAGGCATAGTTTGAACCGATGGCTGACATCTGGTTAAACTGGTAAGTATACTCGGCAGTTAACGAAGTATTCGGCGTAAACTGAAACTTCAACACCGGCGCTACAGATATTCTGTTGTTGTATTCAAAGTCACGGTGAGAGCCTTTGGTTTGACCCATCAGGTTCAGGCGATAAAGTATTTTTCCATCCTGACTCAATTTGCCATCCAAATCAAGGGTTGAGCGGTAAGTATTAAAGCTACCCACGGTCATTGAGGCTTCTCCCTTATTGATACCTGTAGGTTTTTTAGTTACTACGTTATAGAAACCACTAGGTTCGCCATTAGCAAGCATAAAACCTGCAGGGCCTTTAACAAACTCAATGCGTTCTACCATACTCATATCTTCTACTAATGGTCCCCAGGTCGACTGCACGTTCATACCGTTTCTGAAAGCGGCAATCTGCGAACCCCTCATGTTGATCTGCGCGTAAGTGTCCCAGTGTTCAACACGGGTAGCGCCACTCACATTACGGGTTACCCCTTCAAGCATATCGAAAATCTGCTGATCCTGAATTACCTGTTTGGTAATAATCTGAATATTTTGCGGAACTTCCAGAAGCGGAGTTCTTAAACGAAGAGAAATAGAAGGATAGTCGGTTACATATTTACTAGGATTAGCCGATACCACTACTTCCTGCAATTGATTTGCACTTACTTCCATCGTGAAGTCAAGCGTTACAGTCTCTCCATCCTTTATGCTCACCTTTTTTGTTTCGGCTTTCAGGCTTATAAAACTTACCTGAGCAACGTAATCACCTGCCTTAAGGCCAGTGAACTGATAATTTCCGTTTATATCTGTGCTGGTACCTTTATTAGTACCTTTTAATATAACATTTACAAATTCGGCTGCTTTGCCGTCGCTGGTACTTACTTTTCCTTTAAGTGTCGCGTTCTGAGCCAATGCCCATGAACCGCACATCATCATTAACATTGTAAAAATTGACTTCATTTTGTGGTATGTTGGTTTACTCATCATTAAAAATTTCACTGGTTACTATTGATGATGCAAATGTATGGCTTATTTAGACTAATTAAAAATAAATTCAGAAATTATTTGGATTAATTCTAAATAAGAATCACCTTTGTATCGGGCTCATCGACAAGATACCCGCACACAGGCTAAATACAAAAACTGATACTGCGCATGCAGGTTAGGAAGGAGGTAAAATGAAAGATATCAATTACGAGAAGGCAGTTGCCAGATTTCTTATTTTTTTGGAAGAAAAAGGTTTAAGAAAAACTACCGAAAGAATGATGATGCTCGAAGAAATCTATTCCCGCAACGATCATTTTGACGCCGAAGACCTCTACATGACAATGGTTGATAAAAAACAATATGTAAGTAGAGCTACTATATATAATAACCTGGAAGTTTTGCTTGAATGTGGCCTGATACGTAAAAACCAGTTTGGTAACAATGTAACCAAATATGAAAAAGCGGCCAATTTCAGACAACATGACCACCTGATTTGCCTGGATTGCCAACAGGTAAAAGAGTTTTGTGATCCCCGATTGCAGCAAATCCAAAAAATGATTGGTGAAATGATGCAATTTGATATTACCCAGCACGACTTACTCTTATATGGCCACTGCGAGAGAGAAAACTGTGAAAACAAAAAGGCACTCAATAATTAAGTCGTGCAATCAATGAAACAGTAGCATTAATCAAATACAAAATCATTGATTGCCATGAAAGAGCAAGCACACACACAAACAAACGAAGCATCGTTGATTCAGCAGGTAGTGGAAATTATGGGTTACATGCACAACCAGCGCGTTTTCTTAATCGGTAAGCCAATGATCAACCAGTTTAATTATCTGGTATGCGGCTATTCGGAAGGAAATTACAGCGAATTATTGCAAAAGAAAACTGTAAAAGAAGAAAATGACTGACGACAAACTGATGATACTTGCCTCTTGTGCGTACGGATACATTGGCAAATGCACCTGTTGTGAAAAATACAATATGGTTTTCAATAATCAGTTGTTTATTTTTCCGGAAGATGACCTGAGGCAATTCAGAAGGATTCTTGAAGATGACAGCACCGTGTTTGAAGCCAGAGATTTATGTTGCAATGGCCGGACAATGGGTATGCGAACACCTATGAATAATTTTTATCTGATGTTCACTCCCAAAGAGTTCGAACATTTCAAAAATATGCTTGATGATGCTTTCATCATGATTGAAGTGAACAAAGTACTGCAGTACTAAAAGATTCACCACACCAGGATTTTATATTTAAGTCGTAAATAACTGTCGTAGTAAGCAATCTTGTCACCATATTGAGTGGCAAGATTTTTTTTTCAAAATTACGCACGCAGTAACAAAAAACAACATGATTCTGAAAATTTCTACCTAATATAGACACAGTCTAAACAAATCTGTTTTGCTACCAAAAAAAAATAACGGACCGTTGCCAGCCCGTTATATATCTATTAGCTAAAATCTCAATTTTATTGCTGACGCAAAGAACGAGGAATGGCAATTACTGCTACAGGATTGCTGGCAGCATCAAGGGTTTTAACCCCGTCAATCTCACCAATAGCTCCTACTTTAATAGATTTACCTAAATCAAGATCCTTGATATCAACGTTTACATAATCAGGAATAAACTTCGCCGGTCCTTGCAAACGTAGTTTTTGCATTTTCTGAACCAATTTACCCCCTTTCTTTTGTCCTTCTGACGGACCGTGCAATTTAATTGGAACCGCCACCTTAATAACTTTATCAGGCGTGATTTCCATAAAGTCGGCATGAATAATCTGATCGTTTACAGGATGGAATTGTGAATCCTGCAAAATAGCTGTATAAACTTTGCCTTCAATATTGATACTTACTTCGTAAACATCTGGAGTGAACAATAGATCACGGAACAAATAAGCGGGAGCATAGAACGATACTTGATCGGTACCACCATACAATACACACGGAATCAATCCTTGCGCTCGCAGTTCCTGTGAGGCGTGGCGTCCGAGATTCGCTCTGTTATACCCTACAATCTCAGTTTTTTTCATTTTAGTAAAATTTAATTGATGAACCGGGTTCGGTTAGAATCCCAGGTTCTGTTGATAATTTATGAACAATGTGCTAATAGACCCGTTATCTCTGATCCGTCCGATGGCTTTTCCGAATAATTCGGCAACCGATAATACTTTGATTTTAGCATTATCGTAGCGCAAAGGAATCGTATCAGTTACTACTAATTCAGTCAGAACCGAATTAGATATATTTTCGTTGGCTTTGCCTGAAAGCACCGGATGCGTACAGAATGCACGTACCGACTTGGCTCCTTTCGACAAAATCAAATCCGCCGCTTTGCAGATAGTACCACCGGTGTCAATCAGGTCATCGACCAGAATCACATCCGCCCCTTCTACATCACCAATCAATTGCATTGAAGCAATCTCGTTGGCTTTTTTACGGTGTTTGTCGCAAATCACAATTTCGGCATCAAAATAAGACGCAAATTTCCGGCAACGAGCCACACCACCCACATCCGGCGAAGCAAACTTGATGTTTTCCAGCTGCTGCGTTCTCAGATACGGCACAAAAACCGAAGTGCCTTCCAGGTGATCAACCGGAATATCAAAAAAGCCCTGAATCTGTCCGGCATGTAAATCCATGGTCATTACACGGTCTGCACCTGCCGCAGTAAGCATGTTCGCAATCAGCTTGGCTGTTATGCCTACTCTCGGTTTGTCTTTTCTGTCTTGCCGTGCGTATCCGAAATACGGTATAACCGCACACACATAGTGCGCCGAAGCTCTTCTGGCTGCGTCAATCATCATCAACAGCTCCATGATATTATCACTGGGCGGAAATGTTGACTGCACCAGAAACACATCGCATCCTCTTACTGACTCATCAAAACTTACCGAAATTTCACTGTCAGCAAAACGATTGATGCTTACGCTACCCAAATCTTTGCCATAATAGTCGGCTACCCGACTTGCTAAATACCTTGATGTCGTACCTGAAAAAATCTTGACTTCTGCCATTTGTTTGTGCTTCGAAAAAAGATGCGCAAAGGTACGCTTTTTACTTAAAAAAACATATACACGTTTAGAAAATTTTCAAATTTTGTATAGATTTGCAATATTCATGGAATAATTAATAATAAAGTATACCATGGCACTTAAACAACAAAAACTGATGCAATTGTCATTACTGGACGATGTTCCGGAACTGAACAAAATATTCTTTCTGGATATCTTTGCTGAATCATATTATGACAACAGCAAAAAAAGAATGCGGCTGAGCACCATTAACGGACAGCAGGTACCTTGCGACATCAAAATCAGTTGTCCGTCAAAGCTGGTAGGCAGCTTTCCGGAAGGTACCATTTTTAAATTAGATGCCCGTTTAGTGCGCAAAAGTAATGGCAAACAACCGTATTTTGTAGCTATTAACCGTAATCGGCTACAAAGGGCGCTTGAATTTTTTGATTATAATCTGAAAATACAAAACGGTTTCGACTACGTCTTTCCTAAAAGGAACAGACCAGTAGCAAGGGTCGCAGCCCGGCTGTAATTTGTATCGCAGACAATTAATACAGGAATAATTATCTTCTCCCGCTTGTACTCATCACACTTGCCGGCCTGATTTTTTTTGAGAAAATACATTATTTCACACAGCGTTTTGACCGGTTATTTACGTCTTAATTGAAAGTAGTCTCCACTATTCAATCGTAAATTTCCAGTGATAACTCAGACAGCAGAAATTTACTTAAAAACCTTAACCAGAAAAAAGCTATTGACCTCGAATAGTTTGATGGAGGTTGTCGAAGACTGCCTGAAAGGCAATGAAAGGGCTATGAAAATCTTTTACGAGCATTTTCATGGGTTTGCTTTATCTGCGTGTTTGAGTTACTGTGAAAACAGAGAAGACGCTTTGGAAATAATGAACGACGGTTTCTTAAAAGTCTTCAGAAATCTCCATAAAATCGACAGTATTGAAAGTATTAAACCGTGGCTTCGCCGGATCATGATTAACGGAGCCATAGACCATTATAGAAAAAATATTCATAAACAATCAGCAGAATTAAACGATAACATTGCTGAACCCAATTATGGCGACGAATCCGTTTACGCCCGGTTGTCGTCTGAAGACATCATGCTAGCCATACAAAGCTTGCCGACAAACTATCGTGTTGTATTCAATTTGTATGCCATAGAGGGTTATTCGCATAAAGAAATTGCCGTAATGTTAAATATTGCAGAAAGTACTTCAAGAGCCAATCTTTCATTAGCCAATGGGTTACTTCGTCAAAAATTAACAAAAAGATTGTAGTCATGTCAGAAGAAGAAAAATTTCATAGGGTAATCAGGGAGAAATTGGAAAATTTCCAGCCGGGTTATTCACCGGATGACTGGAAGAAAATGCAGCGCAAAATAATGATTAGCAATATTTTACGCTTCGCTCTTCCCAGTGCTGTTGTATTAATGATTGGATTGGGTTATTATTTGTTTTCTTTCAATAATACCCCGGTAGTAAAACCGCTAGCTGTAAATAATAAGTCAGATCTTCCGGAATTAAAACCCGAAAAGGAACCGTCTACGGCTGCCATAGTTGATGTGATACCAGACGAACCCAAGAGGAAATCGAACATCGCCCCGTCTGTAGTTAAAGAACCGCTTATCTTAGAAACAAATACCGCCTCTTCAATTGCCAGTCTGAAAGTCAACAAGCTGGCCTCAAGAAAGATTACGACCTCTCCTGAAATACATAATGAGCTGGTGGACAAAGAAATACGGTTTCTGAATGCCTCTGCCATTTCTATGAGCGACAAAATCGCGAGGGTGCGCCAGTTGGGTAAAACCTATGAGCTTACCTCTTATCAGGCACTGGACAGGAATGCCGAAAAATGGAAGAATGTAGTAATCGTATGCGACATGACCTCAAGCATGTTTCCTTATACTACACAGGTTTTTGACTGGATAACCGAAAACTCAGTGAATACCAGTATTAAAGGTGTGGTTTTCTTTACCGATTGCGATAGCCTTGGGAATGAGACCAGAGGCAGACTACCCGGTAAAATGTTTATGGTTAAAGAAAAAGACGAAATGCAATTGTGGGACAATATGTTTGCCGCCATTAACAATACCGAAAACAATAAGGACAGAGCCGAAAATAACATAGAAGCATTGCTTTTTGCACAGAAGAATTTCCCTGAGGCAGATGAAATCATTATGATTGCCGATAACAGCAGCCCTGTGAAAGACATGAAGCATCTGTCGAAAATAAAGAAGAAAACACACATTATTTTGTGTGGAGAGACCTACAAAAAAGACCTGGCGTTTCAGTCAGATTATGTTCAGATAGCCAAAAAGACCAACGGTAGTATTCATACACTAGAAGACGACATTGAAAATCCTGACAATATTAAGGAAATGACGGTGATCAGGGTTGGTAAAATCTACTTCCAGTTTCAGAAAGGTAAATTTTATACCACTAAGCTTATATTCCGCCCTTAATTCTTAATTATAGCTTGGCATTTTTACTGAGTAATCATTTCACCTGCTTATCCGCTGACATTTCATCCATATTCTACTTCCCCGTTTATCTTCTTTATTAAACGCAACAAACGTTTAATGGCCTCTTTACTTTTATTACCGTCCGATAAAATTTGCAAACAATTTTAATTCACGAAGGTTCTTTTCACAAGGAATCGATGGTACCACATGATATTCTGTACCTAAAAATTGGCGAAAGAATAGCCGGTGTAATTAAAAATATATTAAAAGCTTAAACCTGAGCAACAATTTCCGGTCTATAAAACGTCTATATATAAGAGTCAATTGTTTTACTCCGGCAACTATAAAAAGAATTAAGATGAAAACAACAGCATTACTTAAAGATTCGAAAGGAAAGATAGTTCAAAAACAGTATCTGGAAACTGGCGGCCAACAAGAATTTGACGTAGATAAGCTGAAAGATGGCGTCTATTTTGTAGAACTACATATAGGAAATGGTAAGTCAGTTACTCACCAGGTGTTTATCAATCACTAAAAGTAGAACAGAGGGGAGTTGCTCCTCTCTGTTCTATTGGTAAATCTCTTTTCTGGCAGATAGCAGCGTATTATGCATAAGAGCAGCTACTGTCATTAATCCTACGCCACCCGGTACAGGTGTAATATAACTACTTTTCGGAGCTACTTCATCAAACTTCACATCTCCTTTCAAGGCAAACCCACTTTTTTTAGTTGTATCTACTACCCGTGTAAGACCCACATCAATTACTACTGCCCCCTCTTTTACCATATCTGCAGTAATAAATTCCGGCTTCCCGAGTGCGGCAATCAGAATATCTGCCTGACGGGTTATTTCCGCCAGATTCCGGGTACGGCTATGCACCAATGAAACCGTACAGTTACCAGGATACGCGTTTCTTTGCATCAGAATACTCATGGGCAACCCTACAATCTGGCTTCTGCCTACTACTACGCAATGCTTGCCATCAGTTTCTATATTGTATCTTTTAATCAGCTCCAGCACACCAAACGGTGTAGCAGAAATGTAGGCAGGTAAGCCTTTGGCCATTCTTCCGATGTTGATCGGATGAAACCCGTCTACGTCTTTTCTTGGGTCAATCGATTCTATTACTTTTTCTACATTTATTTGTGGTGGCAATGGTAATTGAACTATAAAGCCATCAATGTCTTCATCCTCGTTCAATTGTTTAATAACCTCCAGCAATTCTTCTTCAGTTAGGCTATCGTCTCTTCTGATAAGCGTCGACTTAAATCCTATTTCTTCGCAAGACCTGATTTTACTGGCCACGTAGGTTTCGCTAGAGCCATTGCTGCCAACTAATATCGCCGCCAGATGCGGTGTTTTACCGCCTTCTGCCTTCAATTTTTCAACTTCTTCTTTTAATTCTAATTTTACCTGAGCCGAAATTAATTTCCCGTCTATGAGATTCATCGAACTGATTTTTAATGAGAGTGCAAAGGTCTGTTAAATACAACAAATTCAAAAATTAATAATTAAAAATCTGAACTTCCTATACCTTCTGCCCTTTGTTAATATATCTGATCACTTGCTCCATGTCAAATTCATCTTCTCCACTCAGAGTCAGCACATCTTTCAGGTCGGCAGACGGCTTTCCGAATCTATGAAACGAGCTCCAGATGTGGTCAATGAACCATGTCGGCTCATATCCCCAGCGTGTATCCATCGATTTCCGAATCAGAAAAGTTCTTTTCGATACTTTCACGAATAGTTTTTTATCGAAAAGCCGGTTGATAGATTCACTGTAAAACGCAAATAATCCTTCGGCTATTACTACATCAAATTTTTCACTGAATTGTATAAGCACTTCTTCAAACAATTGGAAATCAATTGAGTGCGGCGATTCCCAGTCTGTCCGGTTCTTTATTTTCGGAATCTGTGTTTCAGGAAAAACGAAATCATCCTGATGGAAAATGATCGCTTTTTTTCCATTTTTTCTGAAATAACTTACTAAAAGATTAGCCAATGTACTTTTGCCTGAGCGGCTTATCCCCCCTATTCCAATAAGCATGAGTCTCTATGATTATTTCGTAAAAATGTAAATTTCAGGTAAAAGAAAGAAAAAAATAAATAAAATTTTATTTTTGAATTAAATTCAAACCAACCCTAGAACTAATACCAATGAATAGAAACAAACTTTCCTATTATGCCAGCTATGTAGCCATTGCCTGCGGCCTATTAATTATTTCACTCCGCTTTTTTAGTCCCAAAGTGACCAATTCAAATATGGTGATGGGCCTCATTTTCATAACAGTAGGCATGATAGGTCTCAGAAGGTTCAGGCAATAATACTCCACCAATAAATCATCAACATTATGCGTAGATATATGCTTTCCCGAATCCTGCTGTTTATCATTAGTATTCTATGGTCGGATGTTCTTATGGCGCAGAACCTGATTTATCTGAAACCTGCCCGTGTTTTTGATGGAGAAAAGATTCATGAAAACTACGGTGTGCTTATCAGAAACAATCAAATAGAACAGGTGGGTCTGCAGACAGAAATTGAAAAAGACCTTGCTAAAAACACCAGGGTGATTGAGCTCAAAAACTGTACACTTTTACCGGGCTTGATAGAAGGGCACACGCATTTATTTCTTCACCCCTATAACGAAACACCGTGGGACGACCAGGTCTTGAAAGAACCGCGTTCGTACCGGACAGCCAGAGCCGTAACACACGCTGAAAAAACATTGAAGGCGGGTTTTACAACTGCAAGAGATCTGGGAACTGAGGGCGCTGAATTTGATGATGTGGGCTTAAAGAGAGCTATCAATGAAAACATAATTCCCGGACCGAGATTACTGATTGCTACCAAAGCGCTTGTAGCAACAGGGAGTTATGCACCGAAGGGTTTTGCTTCAGATATTAGTGTGCCGCAAGGGGCAGAAGAAGCGGACGGCCATGATGATCTGATAAAAAAAGTGAGAAACCAGATTGGCAAAGGAGCCGACTTAATAAAAATCTATGCAGATTACCGCTGGGGGCTCAGAGGTGAGGCAGCACCGACGTTCACACTTGACGAGATTAAACTGATTGTTGCTACCGCAAAGAGTGCAGGCAGACCAACTGTGGCGCATGCATCAACACCGGAAGGAATGCTTCGGGCTATTCATGGCGGGGTAGAGACCATTGAACATGGTGATAACGGAACGCCTGAAATATGGAAACTGATGGCCGAAAAAAATGTATACTTATGCCCTACTCTGGCAGCCGGTGACGCCATATTACAATACCGTGGCTGGAAAAAGGGAATTGAGCCTGACCCCGAAAGAATTCAAAAGAAAAAAGAAGCATTTAAGGAAATACTGAAATCAGGCGTGAAAATATGCATGGGAGGTGATGTAGGAGTTTTTGCCCATGGAGATAATGCCCGGGAAATAGAAATGCTGGTGGAGTATGGCATGCAACCTATGGATGCTTTAAAATCAGCAACAAGTATTAATGCCGATGCTTTTCATATTGAAAAACAGGTAGGAAGAATCAGAACCGGTTTGCTTGCTGATATTCTGGTGGTAGAAGGTGACCCGACAAAGAACATCAAACATCTGCGCAATATTAAACTCGTGATGAAAGACGGACAGATCATTGATAAGTAATACCTACCGAAGCCTGATAATTGCTATACCCGAGTGCTTTTTGATCCGGGTCAGATAATCTGTCAGCGGCTCTGTTGAAATCATTACTTTTTTCAACTCCTGCGATGCATGCAACAAATGGATTCTTCCATTTTTACGAATTGCAAAGCCCTCATGGTTAAAGTCAAGACCTGCAATAGTTGAAGTAATGGCTATGATATCTCCGTCCTCAATCTCGCTTTCAATTTTTTTGACATTCGTTTTCGGTATATAATAGAAGTCAAAATCATTCAGCTGCATTTCAACTTTTTCAATAGCAGCAAAAGTTTCATTATTTTGAAGGTGAGGGTACAATTCGCGGTGTTGGGTCATAAAATTTATACTTTTGTCAGACGCCACCCCACCCATTGATTCTGTTACGTCTTCTGCAATTTTATTCTCTTCTGCTCTTACGGCCCATTCCTTAAAGTAATGAAGCCTCGAATCATACCCATTTATCTCTCCATCTCTATATCTCAGTTTCTTCAGATACATCAAAAAAACTGAAAAATCAGGTATAGGCGAATGCCTTGTAATAGCAAGTGCCGTAACGGTCTCAACGAAAGTCCAGCAATCAAAGTCTTTCAGATTACACACCAACTGTTCTTTAGCCGGGGCATCGAGTGTACCGCCTTTGTAAGGTTGGCCTATAAATGATTTGGCTATAGTAAGAGCGGTTTGCGCTGTGGTTTCACTTTTGGGAAGAGCCATTTTTCGTTTGAATACAGCTTCGTCATCACTTTGCGCCCATACCAGCATCGGTAAGGCAAACAAAAGAAGGCTCAAACAATATTTAAAAGGAGGATTCATGGCTTAAGTAATTATTCTTGTACAAAGATAGCTTAAAACTGTTGTCAGCTATTCATTATTTCTTCTATTTCATCAATTTCTATAGGAACACCCGCCATCAGATCAATATTGCCGTCATCGGTAATCAGGATATCGTTTTCCAGCCTGATACCCAGTTTTTCTTCCGGTATGTAAATGCCGGGTTCACAGGTAAAAATCATTCCGGGTTTAAAAACCTCATATCTATTGCCAACATCGTGCACATCAAGCCCCAGATGGTGAGAAATACCATGCGGAAAATACTTTCTGTATAATGGCGCATCCGGGTCTTGTTGCTCTACTGCAACTATTTCCAGCAAACCTAAACTAATCAGTTCAGTTTCTACCACTTTGCCTACGTCTTTGCGTAGTTTGTCCATCGTATTACCACTTACAATCATACTCCGCGCTGCTTTCATGATACGAAGCACCGATTGATAGACCTGCCTTTGCCGTGGAGTAAACCGGCCGTTTACAGGCAGGCAACGGGTTATATCAGCATTATAATTTGCATACTCGGCACCAAAATCAAGTAAAACCAACTCATTGTTTTCACACAGATGGTTGTTGGTAACATAATGCAGCACACAGGCACTGGCGCCCGAAGCAATAATAGGATGAAAAGCATGGCCACGTGAACGGTTCATTAAAAACTCATGAGTCAGTTCGGCCTCCAGTTCAAACTCATAAACACCCGGTTTCAGATAACGGGCCATGCGTTTCAAGCCTTTCGCCGACACTTCTATAGCCTTCTTTATCAGGCTTATTTCTATCGGCCGTTTAACCACCCGCAGCTGATGCATAAGAGGTGCAAGGCGTTCCATGCGGTGTAGCGGAAATTGCAATTTAAAGTCAGCAATGAATTTTCTCTCTTTGCTCTGAAACTTCCAATCGGCACCATCGTGCTCGTTCAGGTTCAGATATACCTGCTCTGCCTCAAAAATAAGCTTGCGCAGCACCGATTCAAAACTGTTCACCCATACAACTTTCCTGATTCCGGATATGTCAGTAGCTTGTGGCTTGCTGAGTTTCTCACCTTCCCATATCTTTATATGCTCGCTGGTTTCGCGCAGCAACAATATCTCTCTAAAATTCTCGTCAGGGAAATCCGGAAACAAAATCAGGATACTTTCTTCCTGATCAATACCTGTCAGATAAAAAAAATCGTTATTCTGTCTGAAACCTAATGTTCCGTCAGCATTGCTGGGTATAACCTCGTTCGATAAAACGATTGTCATCGATTTGGGTTTTAGCAAAGAGGTAAGCCGCTTGCGGTTATCCGAAAAAAGAGTGGAATCAATAGTTTCGTAACGCATAAAATGAACTGATTATAGGTAGTTTTAACGATAAAATTCAGTATCTCGATATTTTCGATTAAATTTATGTTCAGATTTAATCAGACTGACGGCTGTTTATTAAAATAGTTGAATCCGTGAAAACCGGATTTTGGGAACCGGGTTATAAAATTATGAATTATTGCATTGGTATGGCAAGGTTAGGGCAAATTTTCCTCTTCGTATTACTTTCTCTTCAGGGATATTCACAGCAAAAGTACTGGGTTCTGTTTACTGATAAAGAACCGGGTGAGCAAGCCGCTGTGTCTGAAAAATGCAGAGAAAACAGAAGGGCATTAAATATCCCCGAGCATCAGTTTACAGATATTCCGGTTAGCAAAAAATACATCGGGGTCTTAAAAGAACACGATATTGCTCCTATTAATCAATCAAAATGGCTTAACGGTATTTCCGCCTATTTGGTATCATCTCAAATCCGGTTCGTTAAAGACCTGCCGTTTGTTCAGGAGGTAATCCCTATAGGCAATGAGTTATATCCGGTTAAACTCAACCCTGATAACGCGCAAGACGATTTACGGGTTGACTACGTAATGAAACAGATTGGTATAGATGGTTTTCTGCAAGCCGGAATGAATGGTGAGGGTATTACCATTGGGGTGATTGACGCCGGTTATTATGGGGTTAGTGATTCTCCTGCCTTAGGACATTTATTAAACGAGAAGCGTATATTGGGTATAAGAGATTATATAAATCCGGGTAAGACCAATCATTTCAATGAAAGAGAAACAGGATCGGATTTTCATGGAACAGAAGTGCTGACCGCTATTACGGGCAAAACCCATGACAATAAAATACAATTTGGTCTGGCTACGCAGGCAAAGTTTTATCTGGCCAGAACAGATACCGGCGGAAGGGAGTTCAGAGGAGAAGAAGACAACTGGGTTTCGGCAATGGAATGGATGGATAGCCTGGGGGTGCGCCTGATTAACACCTCTCTGGGTTATGCCAAGGGGTTCTCGAACCCCAAAGAAGATTACAAGCCTCAGCAAATGAATGGTAACACCACTACCATTGCCAAAGCAGCCAAAATTGCTACAGAAGAAAAGGGGCTTATTCTTGTGGTTTCAGCAGGTAATGAAGGCGCCGACCGCGACTGGCGCATCATTTCTACACCAGCAGATGTAGAAGGAGTAATTGCTGTAGGAGCTACCAACGAAATCGGCCTGAAAATGGGCTACAGCAGCATTGGCCCGGATTTTCTCGATTACCTCAAACCCAATGTTTCCTGTTTTTCTTTGTATGGCACTTCGCTGGCAGCACCGGTAATAACCGGCTTTGTAGCTTGTATGCTACAGGCTAACCCCAAACTATCGAACCGGGAGATTAAAAGTTTCCTCGAGAAATCTTCAAGCCTTTACCCATTCGGCAATAATTTTATAGGTTATGGCGTGCCCAATGCCTCAAAAGCTCTGGATCTGATTCTGAACCCTAACCGGAAACCATCCGAACTCAGAAACAACACACGCACGTTGTCGGTACCCGAGGGCGACAAGCAAGTAGAAATCATTGTAAAACAAGGTGAAACGGTTGCTATTTTTCATAAAAGAACGCCGTTTCTTGTGGTAGCACAAGAGGCACACAAAGCCAAGAATGACTTCATAACACTAAAACGCAATAATCAGATTAAACACACAACCGTAATAACTAAGGAAGAGATTATTGAGGTAGTCTGGCTCTGAGCATCTCTTTTATAAAAAACTCCAGAAAGCCCTCCACATGCTGGCATCTATTATAAAAATGAAAAGAATGTAGATAATCAGAAAAGCCGGGAGTGCAATCAGATAAGGCTTATATATCTTTTTATTGAATCGTTCATATATCATTAATCCGATAATAATTGCCAGCCCGAATAAAGGTGAAGGCAAACCCAATCTTCCTAACGATGGATTAATAAACGGCAACACTGAAATGACAATGAATCTGACATGGTAAGCTGTATTCTTTGCATAAACCATAGCAGCTATATAAAACGACAGAAAAAATAGCAGGTCTCCTATCCCAATCAGTATAGCGTTTTCATTTTGCAGAGATATTCTCAACAATAAGATCATTGAAACTGCCACCAGTGCCACCAGAAAATAAGATAGCTTTCCGATAAGCCTATGCAGAGCCAATTGCTTCTTTCGTATCAGTATTGGCTGTGTAATTAATGTAGCAAACCAGAGTATTACCACAATGGCATGAAAATGAACCAGGCCTGTAACCGACTGGAATGTAGGGAACAAATGAAAGTAGCTTTTAAAGAATCCTGCAAAGGCCATCAGTAAGATAGCCACGAAAAAATAAGAGGTGTTTCGGTAGAGTTTTTCCATGTTGATTATTAAAATAATAGTCAAACATAGGCATTAGCAATTGGTCGATTTTGGTATAAAAACGACATCATTATTCTAAATTCAGAATTTTTTCCGGCGATCGCGCATATTGCGCCAGTAATGTGTTGGGCGTAACCCCGGCAAATTCCTTGAAATCTTTAAACAGATGATGAAAATCGGTGTAACCGAATCGGATAGCAACCGAAAGCCAGTCGGTTTGCGGGTGAGCCTCTTTATATAAAAAGGCCTTGTGAAACCGGACAATACGGCTGAACAATTTCGGACCAATACCCATGCGCTCAGTAAATTTTCTTTGGAACTGTCTGGGGCTCAGACAAGCCTGGTTGCTGAGCCAGTCTAAAGAAAAACCGATTGGATTCACCAGAATCGTTTCTCCGGCTTTATCAACCGGTTGCAAATAGGTCTTTAAAAGTTTGGTTTTAGATAGCAGGTATTTTTCAACAGTAGCTATCATGGCCGGGTAGTCTTTGGTCTCTGCAAGTTGCTCGTTTACTAATTGAATCTCCCGGTTAACAACACTTTCTGCATCAGTCTTGATATCAGTAAAATTGCTTAAGGGGATACTCAGCAGTCGGTATAAACCACCTATTCTGAAAATTACACGTATCATCATATATTCTTCTGCAGGCATAATAAAATTGATACGGGAAACCTGCTGCCCGAAAATAGCATTGCGTGGTTCTTTTTTGATAATGCCCGTACTATAATTAACAGAAGTAACCAACCCTTTAGGAAAAAACTCCAGCCCATGTTCTGGCAAAGGTGGAAATGCCTTCACCATAAGCTCACTGCCCGCCTCATATTGAAAATGCAGAAGCAAATATTCCTTTACATATTCCTGTAATGCCGGTTGAGGTTTAATTCTCTGGTAAATCATGCAGGATAGAGGGTTCAAAGTTGGTCTGCCGCACAAACCATTAGAAATGAAGTGTTTGCATAGCCAAGATACTTACTCGAATCCTTATTTCATCTATTTATAAACATTTTTTATCTTTAGTTGATGACGTTCTATTATACGTCTCTATCATTCTGAATTTTGTCTCATAAAAACTAAAAAGAATGAAATTTTGATTTATCTTTAAATTCAAAATTTTTATTCATGAACCGACGGACAGTTATACGCGACCTTACCTTAGCCTTAGGTGGTCTTACCGCTGTTCCTGCCTGGGCAAACGGCTGGAATACTGAATCGCTTGTGCGGCCCACTGGCTTTTTAAAGACTGACGAGCAGCAGATACTTACTCTTGTGGCTGAAACCATTCTTCCCGAATCTAATACTAAAGGAGCCATATCTTTGGGTATTCCGGCCTTTCTGGAAAAAATGTTAAAAGATTGTTATGAAGCCGCCGTGTCGGAAAACGTAAAAAGCGGCCTGAAAGCAACCGATACTACTGCTCAAAACCAATACGGCAAATCGTTTGCCGATTGTGATACTGCACAGAAACAGCAAATTTTACTGGCTTTTGAAAAAAGTGGAGATACCCGGCTAAAGGATTTTTACACACTTATAAAAAATCTGACCATACTCGGCTTCACCACCTCAGAATACGTACAGACTCAATTTCTGAACTATAACATGGCGCCGGGGCATTACTACGGTTGCGTACCTGTAAAAAAATAAGCGATTCAAACTACCAAAAAATGGCGAATCTGGCAATTGATATAAAGAAACAGAATACCTACGATGCCATCGTAATCGGTTCGGGAATCAGCGGTGGTTGGGCTGCAAAAGAACTATGCGAAAAAGGCTTGAAAACCATTGTGCTTGAACGCGGCCGGGATATTAAACATATTCAGGACTACCCCACAGCCATGAAAAATCCCTGGGACTTTGAACATCGCGGGCAGGTTCCGCTCAGTGTCAGGAGTGAATATCCTAAGAGCAGAGCCGCGTTTCTGAGAGAAGAGACTCTCCCCTTTGCCATGAAAGACGGTGTACATCCGTTTGTAGAGGAAAAACCTTTTACATGGGTAAGAGGGTATCATGTCGGCGGTAAATCATTGATGTGGGCCCGGCAAACCCAACGCTGGAGCGACCTTGATTTTGAAGGGCCACAACGTGATGGTTTTGCTGTAGACTGGCCGATTCGCTACAAAGATCTGGCGCCCTGGTATAGCCACGTAGAAAAATTTGCAGGGATATCAGGTAACAAAGACGGTCTGCCGGAATTACCCGACGGAGAGTTTCTTACACCCATAGAACTCAATTGTGTTGAACAACACTTAAAGAAAGTTTTAGTTAAAGAGTATGACAATAAACGCCACGTGGTTCAGGGGCGATGCGCACACGTCACTGATCCGCAACCTGTGCATTACGAACAGGGCAGAGCCAAGTGCCAGCACCGTAATCTTTGCAGCAGAGGCTGCCCCTATGGGGGATATTTCAGCAGTAATGCTTCTACCCTACCTTGGGCGGCCCGTACAGGAAATCTAACCCTGCGGCCATTCTCAACAGTTCATTCCATTATCTTTGATGAAAAACTGAACAAAGCCAGTGGCGTGAGGGTAGTTGACACCAACACCAAAGAAATGATAGAGTATTATGCCCGCATCATTTTTGTAAACGGTTCGGCATTAAACTCTAATCTGGTTCTGCTGAATTCAACTTCTAATAGATTCCCGAACGGCATTGGCAATGACAATGGTCTGTTGGGTAAATTCATCTCATGGCACAACTACCGGGGAAAAATATCAGCCGAATATGACGGATTTCCGGATAAAACCACTGATGGCAAGAATCCAAGCAATGGTTATGTGCCTAGATTCAGAAACTTGTATACACAGGAAACCGATTTTTTACGGGGCTACGCAGCAGGTGTTGGTGCAGGCAGAGGTTCATACTCAAGTCGCGAGGGTATTGGTGAAGATTTGAAAAACAATTTGTTGTATCCTAAAATGAACGATAATTGGGGTGTAAGCTCATGGATGATGGGTGAATGTGTACCCATCGAGAAAAACCATGTAAGGCTTCATGAAACGCTCAAAGACCCTTACGGTGTGCCGCAACTGGTTACGTCCGCCGAGTGGACAGACAATGATGCAAAGATGGTGAAAGATTATCTGGAGCAGTTTACAGAAATGTTTACCAAAGCAGGTTTCAAAAACATAAAGGGGGTAGATACGCTGTCGAATCCCGGGTCTGATATCCACGAAATGGGTGGGGTAAGAATGGGTCTTGACCCTAAAACGTCAATGCTCAATAAGTGGAATGCTCTGCACCATTGTAAAAATGTATTTGTAACAGACGGCGCCTGCATGACTTCTACCGGAACGCAAAACCCGTCTCTGACTTACATGGCATTAACAGCCCGCGCGGCTAATTATGCAGTAAGCGAAATGAAAAAGAAAAATCTTTAAACTCAAAATAATTAACCGGGGTCTCAATGACCTTTTCACTATGAAAAAACTCATATTCTACACTTTACTAAGTTTGATATTCATTCAGGGAGCAAACGCGCAAAAGAAAAAATTGGTGTACACAGCCCCGATAGGTTTACAGACTTACACCTATCGTAACGTGATGCCCAAGGATGTTCCGGGTACGCTTGATCTCATTAAAGCTCTGGGAATTACCGAAATTGAAGGCGGTGGCGCCAAGGGTTATACATTAGAAGAATTCAAAAAAATGTGCGATGACCGCGGCATCCAAATACCATCGACAGGTGCGGGTTATGACGAACTTCGTAAACCAGAAGAGATTGTAAAAAGAGCTAAAGCACTTGGTTCAAAATATGTAATGTGTGCCTGGATACCTCATAAAGGAGATAATTTCACTATTGAAGACGCTAAAAAAGCAGTAGAAGATTTCAACTACGCTGGTAAAGTATTGAAAGAAAATGGTATCACTTTTTGTTATCATGACCACGGCTACGAGTTCAGACCTTATGAAGATGGAACACTGATGGATTACATCATCAAGAACACGAATCCGGAATACGTATCTTTTGAGATGGATGTTCTCTGGACTACCCACGGTGGTGGCGACCCGGTAGCCTTGTTGAAAAAATATGGCAACCGTTGGAAACTGATGCATGTAAAAGATTTGAAAAAAGGAATTAAAGGAGATTTTTCAGGCCATACACCTGCTGAAAACGATGTAGTATTAGGAACAGGACAGGCAGACTGGGTGAACATTTTTAAAGAAGCCAAGAAAGCAGGCATCAAACATTTCTTCATTGAAGACGAAAGCAACAACGAGCTTATCAATGTACCCAAAAGCATTGCGTTTTTAAGAGGCTTAACTGAGTAAAAAAATACCGACTTGAGTCGGTACTACTAATAAAAGACCTTTGTTTATATAGCCAGTGATTTCAATCACTGACAGTAAATAGAATTATAGCAAAAGAGGAGAAACCAACCGGTTTCTCCTCTTTACTTTTATCAATCTATTATCATTTTTTCAACCAATCCAATATATAGTCGGCATCTTCTTTCCAGGCTGGTTGGCCTAGCACATAGTGGTTTCTGCCTTTAAATTCTTTGTAGTCTAACACCGAACCCGATTCTTTATAAGCTTTATAGTTACGGTTATTCAAATGCGCAGGAATAATGGTATCCAGATCACCAGAGGTTATCAGAAGTGGTGCATGAGGTTTGGCAAAATCAACTTTGGCAGCACTGGTTAAACCACCTCTGGCCACAGTTTTAGACTCAGGAATTGTATTTTTTTCATAGGCTTCTCTTTGCGCTTCCAATGGCATGGTGTTTACGAAGGCATACTGCCAGTCTTCAAACGACATGAGGTATGTTTTTTTCAATGATGTAAACAGCCCCAATGCTTTCCAACCTGCTTTCAGAAACGAAAACTCATAAGGAAATACGCCCAACGGTGGCACCGGGTGAATGGCAATACCGGCAGCGGCCAGATCACGGTTTACAAGAATCTGAGTAATTAACCCACCTAGTGAGTGACCAATAATAATTGGTTTTTCAGAGTACTGACTTACTATTTTAGCGTAGTGTTCTACCAATTCATCTAAAGTTAAAGCAGCTAAATCGGTGTCGTTGGGTTGTCTGTTTCTCAGGTCGGCTGCGGTTGGCGCATCTTTGTAAGGCCATGCCGGAGCCACGGTGTTATAACCTTTACTTTCAAAGTAGCGTTGCCATTCTTCCCATGAAGAATTGTGTACGAAAGCGCCTGTAATAAATACGATGTTTTTGGTGGTGATATTTTTCATTGTAGTAAAATTTTATGGTTTAAATTTCTTGTCGTTGTAATCGTTAATGATTATGATACAAATGTCATACATCGGCATGACAATAATTTTAACCTAAGTTAAAATCGAACAAAACCTCAAAATTTTTTTTGACTACTCTATTTACCTACAATGCGTTTTCTGATACGGCTTAATGAAGGCCCCTGAATACCGAGATAAGAAGAAATCTGATAGAGAGGTATAGAATTGAAAATATCCGGGTGGTCTTCCAGTAATTGTAAATATCGTTTTTCCGGCGTCTGAAACAGAAAACTCTCGGTGCGGTTCATGGAAACATTAAAGGCTAATTCAGCAATGAGCCTCCCGAAATGTTCCCACTTGTGAGATGTCCGGTACAATTTATTCAGGTCGTCAATATGGATATACAGAATTCTTGAATCGACCATCGACTGCGTATAGTAATTGCAGGGAGTTTGAGTAATAAAGCTCTTAAATGAAACCACCACCTGATTCTTCGAAAAAAAGAATACATTCTTCTCTTCACCTGAGTTATCATCTACATAATAAGTTCTGAAAACTCCGTCTATAATAAAGCCCAGATACTTACATACATTCCTGTACTCATTATAGTATTCACCCTTCTTATAATTACGCTGCTGCCAGTATGGGGCTGAAAGTTTGAAATCGTCTTCGTCGATTTGGGCTAAGGTACTAAATGCGTGAGCAAGTATTTCAAGATCGGTAGACATAAAATTGATAGATTCTCAGGTTTATCAAAGCTACTTCTAACTTGCTTATATAACAAGTTTTTGCTAAAACTTCCTTTGAATCAGGCTGCTACTCCTTATTTTTAAAATGGGTAATGGCTTTTCCATCAAAACGACGCACCCCATCTAATGCGCCAAACCAGATACTTCCATCATGAGCTTCTAAAATTCCGAAAATCATTCCTTTATTCTCTTCATATTCTGAAGTTATTTTGGTTACAATTGGCTTTTGATTCGACAAAGACTTTGCGTCATAACGGGAAAGCTCCCACCTTCCGGTGTAACCATTTTGAGCACTTGTCCAGATATTTCCATTTTTATCTTCGTAGATAAACCCAACAAAATCCGTTGTAAAATTGGTGAATTTGCTGCCGTCATAGCGCCAGAGTCCATCTCTCCCGCCAAGCCAGACATTTCCCTTTTTGTCTTCGATTATCGAACGAACATTTGTAAAAGTTTCACCATTATTGGTAATAACGGTAAATTTTTTTCCATCATAAACGTAGGCGTTGCCTCTTGTACCAAACCAGAATTTCCCTGTTTTGTCTTCAATAATAGCATTCACATCATTATCGTTATTATCGGTATTGGGCAAGCCACCATTAGGTTTATAATTTCGAAAGGATACTCCATCGTAGCGGCTTGCTCCACCCTCAGTACCAAACCAGATATTACCGGTTTTATCTTCATAACTATAAGGAACCCTATCATTGGCAAGCCCATCCTTGGTTGTAAAATTCCGAAAGGATTTCCCATCATAATAATAAACACCAGACCCGATAGAAGTGAACCAGAAACTTCCTTTTCTATCTTCTATAACAGAAAAAAATCGGGCTGAACTTACTTTATTGATAACATTGGTAAACGATTGTCCATCATACCGATAAACACCATCAAATGCCGCAAACCAGATGTTGCCCTTACTGTCTTGCTTGATAGTACGATTGATAGTGCCTGGTACATTGGAAGTGAGTACCACTCTTGTTTCGACTTTGTTATTACCTATTAGCAGGTCTGATTTGTATTGTGCTTCGCATAAAGTGCAGGATACAAACATCAACAAAGCATAGATGTATATAAGTTTTGCCATTTTTCTTTTTGTTTTAATGGAACTCGACAAATCTAGAAGTTTTTGCTCTGCGCTTCATTAAAGGACTAGTAAAAAAAGGTTAATGAAATGTTAAAGTTTTTGGAACAACTTCTAAGATGAATGTCGGACTTACTGGGGTTTGACGGCAATAAAAAAACCTCTCTGCATAAAACAGAGAGGTTCGCATATAATTTGAAATAAACAATCAATTCCGGTTACCCTACACTTCCTTCCAGTGAAATCTCGAGCAATTTCTGTGCTTCTACGGCAAATTCCATTGGTAATTGGTTCAATACTTCTTTCACGTATCCGTTTACAATCAAAGCTACTGCTTTCTCAGTAGGAATACCCCTCTGGTTACAATAGAACAATTGGTCTTCACCAATTTTTGAAGTAGTGGCTTCATGTTCTACCGACGCAGTAGAGTTATTTACTTCAATATACGGAAAAGTGTGCGCACCGCATCTGTCGCCCAACAGTAATGAATCACATTGAGAGAAATTGCGGGCATTATGTGCTCTTCTCGAAATATCAACCAGTCCTCTGTATGAATTCTGACTCTTACCTCCTGAAATACCTTTTGACACTATGCGGCTTTTGGTATTTTTACCAATATGAATCATCTTGGTTCCGGTATCGGCCTGCTGCATATTGTTGGTAACTGCTACAGAATAGAACTCTCCGATAGAGTTATCACCACGCAAAATAACCGAAGGGTATTTCCAGGTAATGGCAGACCCTGTTTCAACCTGAGTCCATGATATTTTAGAACCTTCGCCAAAACACAATCCGCGTTTAGTCACAAAGTTATAGATTCCTCCTTTCCCTTCCTTATCGCCCGGATACCAGTTTTGTACAGTTGAGTATTTTACTTCACTGTTTTTGTGAGCATAAATTTCAACAACTGCTGCATGCAACTGGTTTTCGTCACGCTGTGGGGCAGTACAGCCCTCCAGATAACTTACATAAGCGCCTTCTTCGGCTACAATCAATGTACGTTCAAACTGACCCGTTCCGGCTGCATTGATACGGAAATAAGTAGATAATTCCATAGGGCAACGAACACCCTTCGGAATATAACAGAAAGACCCGTCAGAAAATACAGCTGCGTTTAGTGCAGAATAAAAATTATCCTTCACCGGAACAACCGAGCCTAAGTATTTTTTCACCAGATCAGGGTGCTCCTGAATAGCTTCTGACATAGAGCAAAAGATAATTCCAAGTTTCTTCAGGTCTGCTTTAAAAGTAGTAGCTACAGAAACGGAGTCAATTACGGCATCTACAGCAACACCCGACAAAGGTTTTTGAGCCACACCTGATAAACGCTCCTGCTCTTTCAACGAAATACCCAGGCGCTCAAATGTACGACGCAACTCGGGGTCAATCTCGTCAAGGCTATTGATTACCTTCTTTTGTATAGGGGCAGAATAGTATTTAATACTCTGAAAATCAATAGGCGGATATTTAACATTGGGCCATTTGGGCTCAGTCATGTTTAACCACGTTCTGAACGCACTCAAGCGCCACTCCAGCATCCACTCAGGCTCGTTTTTCTTTTCCGAAATCAAACGCACTACATTTTCGCCTAATCCTGCCGGAACTTCATCTGCCTCAATGTCTGTGTAAAATCCGTATTTATATTCAGAGGTTGTTAGTTCTTCTAATAATTCTAAGTCCTTACTCATGCATTTTTGCTTTATACTCTGTTAATTAAACACCTGCCAAGCAATATTTGTTCGCAAATTTAGGCTTAATACCAATAGGATATGCGAATTTGTCAAATTATTATCAATCGTTGGCATCAATCGATTTATTTAGTCGCTTGAAATGTGGCAACAAACTGATAATTTACACCATTCAACGACATCGTTGTCTTTCCGGTAAAGGTATTATCGGTCAATTCAACAATTTCAAAAACTGTATCTTTTACCTCTGTTCCAAGATACACAATTCTATCAATCTTAAACTTGGTTTCATTTTCAACTAAACTCCAGTTAGCAGTAAGGATAAGGTCCGGATCACCCGCATTACATTTGGTGGCACCTTCTTTTAGCTCATAAGTTCCGTTCGGATAAAAAATAAGAATGTTATCTGTAATACAAGTCTGCTGCGAAGTAACCAGATCAACTTTAAATCCTTGCGGGTTAGTCGCTTCTGCTTTGGTGTTCTTCCATGATTTTGACGACGTGCCGGCCATTAACTCAGTTTTCGACTTTAATACCACAGGTTTGTCTTTACATGAAACCAAAGTTAGAACGGCGAAAGTCAGGAGAATCAAGGTTTTGTTAAATTTCATGGGTTTTTGCATTAATTTATGGATCTCAATTATTTATTAATTTACTGCTATTTAGTAACTCCACAATTCTTTTCCCGGTTTGGGCTGAAGCGCCGGTGCTTCCTAATATTTGTCTGATATACTTATAATCAGCCAATTGTTCACTCCGTTTAGGAAGATCACTCAGTATTTCTTTAATCTCTGCAGCTATGTTATCCGGTGTCAGTTCATCCTGAAGCAATTCTTTTACTGCTTCTTTGCCGGCAATCAGATTCACCAGAGATATAAAAGGAACTCTTATAAGCGCACTCGCAATACGATACGACAACCAGCTTGTTCTATAACACACTACCTGGGGTACATTAAATAGGGCTGTCTCTAAGGTGGCAGTACCGGAGGTAACCATAGCTGCCTGCGCATGGCTTAGTAAATCATACGCCTGGTCTGTCACCATGCTCACTTCATCGCTCAGAAACTTTTCATAAAACTCTTTCGACAGATTCCCTACCCCAGCTATAACGAACTGATAACCGGGAAATTGCTTTTTGGCAGCTACCATCAGTTCAAGCATTTTTTCAACTTCCTGTTTCCGGCTACCGGGCAGCAAGGCTATGATTTTCTTATTGGTCAGATGGTTATGCTCCAGAAAATCGGGGTCTGGCTGAAAGTCTGCAATGGCATCAAACAAAGGATTCCCGACAAACTCAACCTCGTAATCATACTTTTTAAAGAAATCAACCTCAAACGGAAAAATCACAAACAGCTTGTCGATATTCTCTTTTAGTTGCAAGGCTCTACTCTGGTTCCATGCCCACACCTTGGGCGAAATATAGTAAAACAGTTTATAACCTTTAGGCTTTGCCCATTTGGCAATACGCATATTAAAACCGGCATAATCTATCAGTATAACGGCATCGGGTTTAAACTCCTCAATCTGTTTTTTGCATAAGCCCAAAAAGCCAAGTATTTTAGGCAGATTGGCCAATACTTCTGCAAAACCCATAAAAGCCAGGTCTTTATAGTGCATCAATACATCGGCTCCGGCATCCTGCATATAATTGCCACCCCAACCTTTTATTTCGGCCTCTTTATCTGTTTGCTTAATGGCTTTTATCAGATTAGACCCGTGCAAATCTCCCGAGCGTTCTCCTGCTATGATAAAGTATTTCATACATTCTTAAACAAAGTTGACAATAAGCACGGTTCAAATACACTTAATCGCCAAAGTACTCGACGTAATGGTTCGGGGTTTCAATCAGTTTCACACAATGCAGTGTACTGCTGTATTTGTCTTTGATAACCGGCGCCAGAATTTTCCATATTTCTACGGCAAAAACCTCAGTACTAGGAAACTTCCCTTTTAGAAATGGTACATCTTCGTTCAAAAAAGTATGGTCCACTTTATCTATTATTTCGGCTTTCATCAACCGGCTCAATTCTTTTAAATCCATCACAAATCCTGTATCAGGATCAATCTCACCTTTCACGGTCACAATCAGTTCCCAATTATGCCCGTGTATATTAGAACACAAACCAAAAACCTCTCTGTTTTTTTCCTCCGGCCACTGTGCATTCCACAATCGGTGGGCTGCATTGAATCTCTCACGCCTGGTTATATAAATCATGATAATCTGTTGTTTTCGTTGACAGCTTCTGAATGATGATACCCCCACTCAAAAGTTCACAAAAATACCATCAAAAAAGCATTTATTAATTGTGCTGTAGATGTTTATAGACTACATTCTTTAAAAAGTGCAATTTAATCAAAGTTAAGTCTATGGATTCACGTTTGAGAATGTACTAATTTTGCAGACTTACAACACTATTGAAAGTTCTATGATAATTGTTACTGGTGCCGCTGGTTTTATTGGAAGCTGTTTGATACAACGCTTAAATCAAGATGGCTTTAATTTTATCATTGCGGTTGACGACTTTTCTAACCCGCTGAAAATGAAGAATTTAGCGGACAAGAAAATTCAGGAATTTGTGCACCGTGACGTATTCTTTGAATGGTTAGACAAAAATCAGGCTGAAATTGAGTTTTGTTTTCATATAGGTGCACGTACAGATACCACAGAGTTTGACCAGGAAGTTTTTAATACTCTGAACCTTAATTACTCGAAGCAGATATGGAAAAAGTGCCATCTGTATCAGATTCCGCTCATTTATGCTTCATCGGCTGCTACTTACGGAAATGGCGAATTGGGCTATGACGATAATGAACTGCTGATTCCGCAACTAAAACCGCTGAACCCTTACGGTGAGTCGAAAAATGACTTTGACAAATGGGCTCTCACGCAAAAAGATTCGCCTTTCTTCTGGGCAGGTCTGAAGTTCTTCAATGTATTTGGTCCGAACGAATACCACAAGGGCAGAATGGCCTCGGTTATTTTCCATGCCTACAATCAGATTCAGTCTACCGGGCAAATGAGGTTATTCAAGTCGCACCGGGCTGACTTCAAAGATGGTGAGCAAATGCGCGACTTCATTTATGTCAAAGATCTGATAGATGTACTTATCTACCTGATGCATTCAAGGCGTAATTCGGGCATTTATAATCTGGGTACAGGTAAAGCACGTACTTTTCTTGATCTGGCCAAGGCTACCTTTGCAGCTCTGAATCTGGAACCGAAGATTGATTTTGTAGATACACCGGTTGATATACGCGATAAGTATCAGTATTTTACACAAGCCAATATGAGCAAACTGCGCCTGATCGGATTCAAAAAACCATTTACTTCGTTGGAAGACTCGGTGAACGATTACGTGAGCAACTATCTGGCTGGAGATAATTATCTTTAAAATCTTCATTTTGTCCTCCTTTTCTTACTATTTTTGCAATTAATTGTTTTGTAGACAAATTTTTCAGGTAACCCCCGGCGTTATTTGTCACAATACAAGCACAGACACACTGTAAACCAATAGGTGCTGTCTCCCATACTCGGAACCGAACAGTAAATGAAAAATATTCGCAATTTCTGCATCATTGCACACATTGACCACGGCAAAAGCACACTGGCCGACCGCCTGCTTCAAGCTACCAATACTATATCAGACCGTGAAATGCAAGCGCAGGTGCTTGACGACATGGACCTGGAGAGAGAAAGAGGTATTACCATTAAAAGCCACGCCATTCAGATGAATTATACATTTGAGGGCGAACAATATACACTAAATCTGATTGACACTCCCGGCCACGTAGATTTCAGCTACGAAGTTTCCCGCTCTATTGCTGCCTGCGAAGGTGCCCTTCTGGTGGTTGATGCCTCGCAGGGAATTGAAGCCCAGACCATCAGTAACCTGTTTCTGGCCTTAGAGCATGACCTGGAGATTATCCCTGTTCTGAATAAAATTGACCTGCCCGGCGCCATGCCCGAGGAAGTGAAAGACCAGATTGTGGATCTGATCGGTTGCGAAAGAGACACGATTATTCCGGCCAGTGCCAAAGAAGGCATCGGTATCACCGAAATTCTGGCGGCTATTATTCACCGTATCAAAGCACCTAAAGGTAACCCTAAAGCTGAATTGCAGGCATTGATTTTTGACTCAACATTCAATTCCTATCGAGGTATTGAGGTAATTTTCCGGGTAAAAAACGGCCGTATCAGCAAAGGAGACAAAGTTAAGTTTGTAGCTACTGGCAAAGAATACATAGCTGATGAAGTTGGCATTCTGAAATTGCAGAAAGAACCCCGCGACTACGTAGACTGCGGCGATGTAGGATATATCATTTCGGGTATCAAAGTTGCCAAAGAGGTAAAAGTGGGCGATACCATTACTCATTCAGAGAATCCGACCAAAGAAGCCATCAAAGGTTTTGAAGAGGTAAAGCCGATGGTATTCGCCGGCATTTATCCGGTTGATACATCTGAGTTTGAGGAGTTGAGAGAGGCCATGGAAAAACTGCAGCTAAACGATGCCGCTTTGATATGGGAACCTGAGACCTCCGCCGCCCTCGGTTTTGGTTTCAGATGTGGGTTCCTTGGTATGCTTCACATGGAAATTGTGCAGGAACGCCTGGAACGTGAATTTGACATGACAGTATTGACTACCGTTCCTTCGGTGCGTTTCATTGTTATTAATAAAAAAGGTGAGATACAGGAGGTTTCGGCACCGTCTGAAATGCCTGATCCTAATTACATAGACTCGATTGAAGAGCCATTTATTAATGCACAGATTATTACTGCTGCCGAATACGTGGGGCCGATCATGGGGCTTTGTATGGAAAAAAGAGGTATTCTGAAAAATCAGGTTTACCTGACAGCCACCCGTGTTGAGCTTACTTTTGAAATGCCACTTTCTGAAGTTGTATTTGATTTCTTCGATAAATTAAAAACCATATCGAGAGGTTACGCCTCACTTGATTACCACCTGATAGGCTACCGTGAGTCAAATCTGGTAAAACTTGATATACTGCTGAATGCAGAACCTGTAGATGCGCTTTCGGCCATTGTACACCGTGACAAAGCGTATGACTGGGGTAAGAAATTATGCGAAAAGCTACGGGAGTTATTACCCCGCCAGCAGTTTGAAATTGCCATACAGGCCGCAATCGGTGCAAAAATTATTGCCCGCGAAACCGTAAAGGCTCTACGGAAAGACGTAATTGCCAAGTGTTATGGTGGTGATATTTCACGTAAGCGTAAGCTATTGGAGAAACAGAAGAAAGGTAAGAAGAGAATGCGCCAGATTGGTACAGTAGAGGTGCCTCAGGAAGCATTTATGGCTGTTTTGAAGATCAGCTAACAATAAATGCACCTCCTGCCTGAACAGCGGAGGCACATTTTATTTAATCCGGATAGCAGAATTCTATAAAGTTTTTGTTATAATCTTAATGACATTCACAGACTTTATTTTAATTTTGGGCACTGAAGATAATCATCAGAGTAGATTCTAAGTAAAATAAATAAATTGCAGAAAGTTGGGTAACGTTTTACAGAGCAATAGTGTTCTGTAAAAGTTGTTTGGGCTTTACCGCGAATCATTAATCCAAAACCGCAAATTTTATAAAATGGCAGAAGTAATCCGAATGCCCAAGATGAGCGACACCATGACAGAAGGTGTTATTGCAGCATGGCATAAAAAAGTTGGAGATACTGTAAAATCAGGTGATATTCTAGCAGAAGTGGAAACAGATAAGGCTACAATGGATATGGAGTCTTATGCTGACGGCACTCTTCTTTATATTGGTGTAGAAAAAGGACAGTCGGTACCGGTTGATGCGATTATGGCCGTTGTAGGAAAACCCGGTGAAGATTTTCAAAGTTTATTGAGTGACGGTGGCGCTGCTCAACCAACAGAAGCACCTAAAGAAGCTGCCCCTGCCCCACAAGCGGCTCCGGCTGCACCGGCAGTAGATACTTCAAATATTAAAGCGAAAACAGTACAAATGCCACTTCTGAGCGATACCATGACAGAAGGGGTAATACATACCTGGTTGAAAAAAGTAGGTGATAAAGTAAAATCGGGTGATATTCTGGCTGAAATCGAAACAGACAAAGCCACAATGGAATTGGAAGCCTATGAAGACGGCACTTTACTTTATATTGGTATTGAAGCTGGCCAGGCTGCCAAAATAAACGAGGTAATTGCCGTAATAGGTGAAGAAGGTGCCGATTATAAAGCACTGCTAAGTGCCGCAACTGCTGCCCCTGCACCTGCTGAAGCAAAAACTGAACAAGCTGCTGCTCCTGCTGCTACACAGGCACCTGTTGCCGAATCAACTACAGCCAATGCAAGTAGTGGACGTATCCTCGCTTCTCCACTGGCTAAACGTCTGGCTGAAGAAAAAGGCATTAATCTGTCTGATGTAAATGGCTCGGGTGAAGGTGGCAGAATCGTGAAAAACGATATTGACAGTTTCAAACCACAAGCGAAACCTGCTGCTGCCGCTCCAAGTGCTGCGTCGTCAGTAGCCGCTGCTCCTGCAGGACAAGAAAGCTACGAAGATGTGCCGTTGTCGCAAATGCGTAAAACCATCGCTCGTCGTCTGGCTGAATCGAAATTCTCTGCTCCTGAATTCTACCTCACAATGGAAATCACGATGGATAAAACCATCAAGGCCAGAGAAGCGATGAATGAGCTATCACCGGTTAAGATTTCATTCAACGATATAGTAATTAAAGCCGTTTCGGCGGCCTTAACAAAACACCAGATGGTTAATGCGTCGTGGATGGGTGATAAAATCCGTAAAAACCACCATGTGCACATCGGCATGGCAGTAGCCGTTGATGAAGGTCTATTGGTTCCTGTTATCCGTTTCGCCAATACTAAAACACTTTCGCAGATTGCCGCAGAAACCAAAGATTTGGGAGGTAAAGCGAAAAACAAACAATTGCAACCTAAAGATTGGGAAGGCAACACTTTCACGGTAAGTAATCTGGGTATGTTTGGCATAGATCAGTTTACTTCAATCATCAACCCTCCGGAGTCTTGTATTCTGGCGGTAGGTGCTATCAAAGAAACTGTGGGTGTTAAAAATGGCCAATTTTTTGCTACCAACATCATGAAGCTGACCCTTACCTGCGACCACCGCGTAGTAGATGGTGCCACAGGTGCAGCATTTTTGGTTACTTTGAAACAATTGTTAGAAGAACCATATAAGTTGTTGGTATAGTTGTACTGGAAACATATAATACTTATATTGATAAATCCCTCACTGAAAACATGAGGGATTTATTTCTTTGTACCGGATGCTGTTGTCAGTTAGGGTACTAAATAGAAAAAATATCTTTAATCAGACCTATTGACAGAAAACACAGTTTCTGTTAATTAAGACTAAGAAATAAAATGGAAAAAATACACGCAACAACCGTACTCGGAATCATACATAATGGCAAAGTAGCTTTAGGTGCCGACGGACAGGCAACCATGGGCAACACCATCGCCAAAAGCAATGTACGAAAAGTCAGAAAATTGTATGGTGGCAAAATACTGGCAGGCTTTGCCGGTTCTACGGCCGATGCCTTCACTCTGATTGAACGCTTTGAAGACAAGCTGAACACCTATGGCGGTAACATGAAACGTGCAGCCATTGAACTGGCTAAAGATTGGCGTATGGACAGATATTTACGTAAACTCGAGGCAATGCTTATTGTAGCTAACGAAACAGAAATGTTGTTAATATCTGGTACCGGCGATGTATTAGAGCCTGATAATCAGATTGCCTCTATCGGTTCGGGTAGCATGTACGCACAATCGGCGGCTATTGCTTTAAAAAGACATGCTACAGAGTTAAGTGCAATAGAAATGGTTCAGGAAGGATTGAATATTGCGGCTGACATATGTATTTATACAAACCACAATATAATAATTGAAACATTGTAAGAATTGATATTCAACGCAGACCACCTTTATTGATTTCACTAAAGGTGGTTTTATAATCAACAACAAATATAAAACTACTAACTACCCGATTGCATGGCCTTCTCCGGGTGCCGTTCAAAAATATAATCATCCTGGTCATAATACTGGTCAGATAAAACCAACAGGACAGCATTATCAGAAAAATCATACATTTCGTGCCAATCAATAGGGTCAAGCAGCAAACACTTATCCGGAGTATCTAAATCAAAAACCTGTTGTTCTTCTCCATCATCAACAAAAACTTTACAACTTCCGCTTACACAGGTCAAAGCATTGTTTGTAATTTTATGTCTGTGTCCACCTCTTACCTGATTTTTAGCATCATAAATATAAAAAATTCTTCTTATGCCTTCTGGCAATATTTTCTCAAAAACCGTAAGACTCCCCTTTTCTGATGAATACGTTTGTAAATGAAATAATTGGGCCATAAGGCTGTTGTAAGCTTAGTTAATTGTAATTAGTAATATGGGATTCCGTGTAAAATAAGTGCTTTTTTTTAATATATAAAAGCCACCCTATCAAATTGACGCTAAAATAATAAATTTTAGCTGCATCCGCATGGGAACTTCATTTCCAACGCCTTCTTCGTATTAACAAGAGGCCTCCATTTATCAGGTTTCGGAATAAAAACTACTCGTCCGGCTCTTGGGAATACAGTAGCTTGTACAGGCTCTCCAATGGCCCCTACAATTTGCTGATACATCTTTTCTGAAATCAAATCCTTACAGAGACTTACCCCGGCAAAATCATTATACTGAAAATACTTGATAAAATAGGCCAATTGTTCCTCTGAAAACTCCTCGACTATCTTCGGTTCAGAATTTTCTTTTTCGTTATTGACAGCAAACAGATTGTTAACGCCTATATCTAAAAAGCCTTTGAGTGTTTCCGGAAGGATATAGCTATAATACCCTCCGACTGTTTTTTTATGGTGAAATCTAGTAAAGGCGTATAGATTACATGTCTTTTCATAAATAGGACAAAGTCCTTCTTTATATCCTGTGGCATCGCCACCAATTACGCAGAATGGGTAGTCTAATACCGCTTCTCCCTTTTGTTTTTCAATAACTGACATGTAATTCAAGAAATTACTTTCAATTATGAAAGGTTTTCTATCATACAAACTATTGTACACTACGAAGCCTTCTATTAAGCCCATAATTATCAAAAACGATATTACAGTTTTTTTAAGTTTGAGTTTATTAAAATCAAGCGGCAAAAAGAAACAGGATAAAATAACCGGCAACATGGAAGTAAAACGAGAGGGCACTCTATTAAAAGAACCCCACGGAATAATTCTTAAAATGGGCAGTTTAAACGGGTGATAAATGGTGTATAAAAGAAAAAAAACAACTAATGGTAAAAAAGCCAATCCGAAGTTTTTTCTGTTATACAAAAAGCCAATAGCTCCTAAACCTAAGCAAAACCAACCGGGACTTCCTGAACAGCCACCTTCGGGATAATCTCGTAGCAAGCTTATTAAAGGATTACCCAGAGCGTTAAAAAAAGGAAAATACGGAAACAACAGCCTGACAGGGTTGCTCCACCAGCCGCCCGATCGCATTGCATCAATTGAATTTATCGATTGTAATTCGTGGTAAACCTGCCAGATAATGGGCAAATACAGGTATAAGAGTATTATTGAAGGGAGAGCTAACAAAATACTCCGCGCTACATGATGCTTTAATTCATTTCTCCAGTCTTTAAAATAGTTTAGTACCTGATAGTCTTTGTTCCGATACCTCTTGCCTAATACATACACTGCAACTAACAGGCTTAAAACAAAACTCGACAAAGCATAACCACACATATAACTCAGATTAAGACCAAGTGTAGCTATGAACACAAATGCTTTCAGAAAGACCCATTTTACCGATATCTTCTCATTAAAAGTAATTCTCTTAATTAAGATAAAATCTGTAAATATACTCAGGATAACCCAATGGATAGTGCTGTGATTGAAGTGCCCAGGATACTTATTTAAGGCATAGAAATTAAAAAAAGTGACAACAAAGCCGGCAAGAAAAGCTTTACCTTGTCCGAATTCTTTCTTCAGCAATAAATAGGAACCCAAAAAAGAAATAATGAGGCTTAAGGTATAATAGTAATTCAGCCAGCCTCCATGCCCCCAGTTTCTATAGAAAAAGGCAAACCAATAATTGCTTTCAAGCGACCAGTCTGAAAACACCTGTGAAACTCCAAACGGATAGAGCGACTGGTTTTGTCGCAGTGACAACTTCGGAATTATATCAAATTTGAGATTTTCAGCAAGATAATATCCTACAAACTCCCATTCGTCAGTATCGCCGCCGCCAGTTAACGGCAAACTGAAATTTCTGACAAAGCATATACTGTAAATTACAGGCAACAAGATTGCCAGAGAGATAAAAACCAGGTTTTGTTTAGATAGTCGAAAAAGCATTTAGCATTGTTGGTTGCTATGTTTGAATAACTGTAAAAATATCATTTGTTATCTTTCAGTTATACAAAGCATGGGTACATAATAAAACAGCAGGACAAAATAAATCTATTTTAAAAGCGGAATAGGCGTTATAGAACATTCTTCCGGCGAAATGAAATTTCTGTTAGTACTTACTTCTCTTAGGCACATTGATTGAGGTAGACCAATCAATTAGTATATTTTATGGGCATCCGCATGGGTATTTTATTCTCAACGAATTTTTCCGGTTAACAAAAGCCTTCCATTGGTCTGGTTTAGGAATAAAAACTACTTTTCCGGCACCGGGAAAAATTGTAGTCTGTATAGGTCGCCCTACAGCATCTACAATTTGCTGATAAAGCTTTGCCGGGATCAGATCTACACATAAATTAATACCGGCAAAATCATTGTACTGAAAATACTTAATGAAATACTGCAGTTGCTCGTCTGAGAAATCATTAACAATTCTTGAGGCTAACCGCCAGTCTTCAGTCTCGGGGGTCAGCAGATTTCCTACACCAGTTTTTACGAATCCGTTAAGTGCATCAGCCGGAATATGGCTGTAATATCCCCCTATTACTTTCTTATGATGAAACCTGCTTAAAGTATACACATTACAGGTCTTCTGAAAAATCGGACATAGGTTTTCTTCTAAACCTGCCCCGGCTCCGTCAACAATACAGAACGGAAAATCTAATACAGCCTCTCCTTTCTGTTTTTCAACCGTGGCCATGTAATTATAAAAATTGCTGTCAATAATAAACGGCTTTCTGTTCCATAAAATCCTGTAAACCATAAAACCTTCAATGAGACCGATTGCCATAAGAAATCCCGCAAGTATTTTATAAGATTTTAGCCTGCTGAAATCGAGCGGTAAAACAAAACAACAGAAAATAACCGGCAATATAGATGTGAACCTTGAAGGAACCCGATTGAACGCTCCCCACGGGAAAATTCTCAGTGTAGGAACTCTGACAGGATGATAAAAAGTTGAAATAACCAATAAAATAATGAGTGGTAAAAACACCAGCCAATATTTCTTCCTGCTAAAATAGAACCCGGCAAGCCCAACACCCAAGCAAAACCAACCCGGGCTCCCCGAGCCTATACCTTCAGGCATATCTTTCAACAGACTGACAAGAGGATTACCGCCGGCATTAAAAAAGGGGAAATACGGAAACAACATACGTAGCGGATGGCTCCATAAATGTGCCGTATGCCCGCTGTCAGATTTAAATACCTGAGTTTCCCGGTATATTTGCCAGACTATAGGTAAATACAAATACAACAATATCAGTGACGGCACCACAAGCAGAACGTATAGTGCAGGGCTCTTTTTTAATTCAGAGCCCCAATGCCTGAGATACCCCGGCAACTGGTTCCCTCCTTTGAAGTATCTTTTAATGAGTACCACAGCCACTACTAACAGGCTTAATACAAAACTTGTTAAAGCAAAACCACACATGTAACTTAAGTTCATGCCCAGTGTGGCAATCAATAAAAACGCTTTTAAAAACACCCATTTTAATGAAATCGTCTCTTTGAGAATAATTCTTTTGGTCAGGATAAAATCTGCCAGTATACTCAGGACGGTCCAGTGGATAGTGCTATGATTAAAATGGTGCGGATATTTGTTAAGTGCATAAAAATTAAGAAAGGTTACCACAAAACCCACAAAAAAAGCCTTGCCGTTTCCGAATTCTTTCTTTAGCAATAAATAAGAACCTAAAAATGTGATAATAAGACTGAGTACATAATAATAATTAAGCCAGCCCCCATGCCCCCAGTTTTTGTAAAAGAAAGCATACCAGTAATTACTCTCCAGAGACCAATCTGAAAATGCCTGTGTAATGCCATACGGATAAAAGGTCTGGTTCTGCCTCAATTGTAGCTGTGGTAAAAAATCAAAGCTGATATTTTTGGCCAGATAATACCCTATAAATTCCCATTCGTCAATATCTCCGTGTCCGGTTAATGGCAAACTGAAATTTCTTATAAAACACACACCATAAATAACAGGCAGAACCAGGGCAGCAATAATAAAAAACAGGTTTTGTCGGGGAGCGTTCAGGTTCATTCAGTTTTCATTCATAATTGAATAATCACACGTTACAAAAATATCATTTTTACGGTTCACTCTAATCCGTTAAACCTTGCCGATGAGTAAAAAGATATCATTACAATAATGGAATAGGCCTTATAGTACGCTCTTCTAACGAGATAAACGTTTCAGTACGTTGTATACCCTGTACTTTTTGTACTTTATCATGAAGCACTTCTCGCAGATGTGGCGTATCACGACAAACAATTTTGGCAAAAATACTATACATACCGGTAGTATAATTAATACTTACAACCTCTGGTATTTTTTCCAGTTGGTCTGCTACTTCATCATACAGTGAACTCTTATCGAGGTATATACCTATAAAGGCACTGATATCCCACCCCAGCTTGATCGGGTCTATAATCAGTTGAGAACCTTTCACAATACCCATTTGCTCCATCTTTGCCATTCTTACGTGAACAGTCCCTCCGGAAACGAAGATTTTTTCTCCTATCGCCGTATAAGGCATCTTCGCGTCTTGCATCAGCAATGATAAAATCTTTAAATCTGTTTTGTCAATTTCGAAATTCTTATCCATCAGGCGTATCAAGTTTTGCCATTTTTTCAATAAAGGTAAATATATTCTATCGATTCAAGTAGTATATTTTTATGGACATCCGCAAGGATATTTCATTGCCATAGCCTTTTTGTGATTAATATAAATCCGCCATTCATCAGGTTTGGGAATGAATACGACCTTGCCTGCACCCGGAACAACAGTATTTTGTATGGGTTTCCCAATCGCATCAACAATTTGCTGATACATTTTTTCAGAAATCAGATCAGTGTAAAGATTGATTCCGCAGAAATCATTATACTGAAAAAACTTTACAAAATATGCCAGTTGCTCCTCTGAAAATTCTTCAAGGCGCTCCGGTTTAATATCCGGATCAAAAGGTTTCGTGGTTTGCATATTCGAAATATTAATATTCACAAAATTTCTGATGGTTTCTGGATGAATATAACTGTAATAAGCTCCCAATACTTTTTTATGATGGAATCGTCTCAAAGCATATATGTTGCATGTTTTTTCATAAAGCGGGCATAGGTTCTCTCTCATGCCCGAACCATCGCCGGCAATGATACAGAACGGGAAATCCAGAACAGCCTCTCCTTTTTGTTTTTCAACAACCGACATATAATTGAAAAAGCTGCTATCTACCAGATACGGTAATTTTTTATAAAGACTGCTATATACCACCCAGCCTTCTGTCAGGCCAATGATTATCAGAACACTGACAATCAGTTTACCGAATCTCAGTCGGTAGAAATCAATCGTTAAAAAGAAACATGAAAAAATAACTGGTAAAATAGAAGTGAAACGTGAAGGCACACGATTGAATGTACCCCATGGGAAAATTTTCAGGGTAGGTACTCTGTTAGGATGATAAAATGTGTACATCAACAGCAGAATAACAAGGGGCAGAAAGACCAGCCAGTATTTCTTCCGGTTAGAAAAAAAGCCTGTCAATCCAATCCCCAGGCACAACCAGCCCGGACTTCCGGAACCGAGGCCTTCCGGTTTGTCTTTTAATAAATCAGTTAACGGATAAAACGTGGCTTCAAAAAAAGGAAAATACGGAAAAAGCATTCTTAACGGATGGCTCCACATGGCAACAGGCAATTCTGCATGTTTGTAATAAGCCACATTAGATTCCTGATAGATCTGCCAGACAATGGGCAGATAGAAATATAGAAAAAAAAGCGACGGCAGTGCCAGTAAAAAATATAATCCGGTGCTTTGCTTAAATTCTTTAGCCCAACTACTGAAATAATGTAGTGTCTGATAGTCTTTTTTTATATGGCGATAAATGAGAACCACCGCCACTACTGATAAGCTCAGAACAAAGCTGGTTAGCGCATAACCACAGACATAACCGAGATTCATACCCAGGGTAGCTATGAGCAAAAATGCTTTTAGAAATACCCATTTCAACGAGATTTTTTCTCCTAGAATTATTCTTCTGGTTAAGACAAAATCTGAAAATATGCTCAGGATTGTCCAGTGAATAGTGCTGTGATTAAAATGGTATGGGTATTTATGCAAGGCATAAAAATTGAAGAATGTAACAACAAAGCCTGCAAAGAAAGCTTTATCCTGACCAAATTCTTTCTTCAACAACACATAAGAGCCTAAAAACGATATGATAAGGCTTAAAACATAATAATAGTTGAGCCATGCCCCATGCCCCAGGATTTTATAAAAAATGGCAAACCAGTAATTACTTTCTAACGACCAATCTGAAAAGACCTGGGTTACACCGAAAGGATACAAGGTTTGATTCTGCCTTAGTGTTAATTGCGGCACAATGTCAAAACGAAGATTTTCAGCCAGATAATACCCCACAAACTCCCATTCGTCAATATCTGCACCGCCAGTTAATGGAAGGCTGAAGTTTCTGACAAAAAACAACCCATAAATAACCGGCAGCAGAATTGTAGCAAGAATAAAAACAAAGCTTTTCTTCGACACACGTAAGTTCATTCAGTGGCAGTTAATTAGTGGCTTAGTTCTTTACAAAATTATGATTTTTATTACAACCTTTTAAGTATTCCAGCGTTTTACTTACTGTAGTAAATCATTTGTATTAATTGAATCAATATCCTTTCAGATAAGGAGTACTGCGATAAAATATCTGAACAAAGATACTGAACATACCATTATAATGCTGATATTTACAAGTGCTGGTATTTTTCTTGGCCGGTTGCTGCACTGGAATCAGGTATTTTTTCTTCCATTTCAATCCGGAACCACACAACTCTTGCATCGGCGCTTATGAAATCAATAAATCCGTATTATCAATTTCGAAATTTCAATCCATTCGATTTGTAAGTTTTTGACATTTTTTCAAAAAATGGAGACACTTTTTGAGCATTTTTCAAATTTTAAATAATTTCTATAGAATATTTGCAATAAATGATTTTTGTGTAGTATCTTTGTAGTGTCAAAGGGAAACAAATAGTGGCTTTGACAATGATAATGTAAGGTGATGAAATTGGCAGCCATGCCCTCCTGTCTCGGGGGTGGTGATAATAGGACAAACGCAGCATAAAGCCGGACAATTTTAGTCGACTGGGATTGACCACCAAAATTTGTACTGTAGCTAACTACACCGTGGGCGGTTCGAGTCCCCCTCTTACAGCGTGAAGTATGAAAGATTTATATTTATTGATAAATTTCTTTCATACTTTTTTTTTAAGTATGTTTGCTTAACAAAAATATTATTTGGTTTTTAGTTTGTTGATGAAGTGTAATTGCGACACGCAGTTCCGAATTGAGGATTGCGTGTTTTTTATTTAGTCTTTTTTATATTCATTTTTGATGAAAAACCGTTAGCATTAAGAACAACAATACAGGTATAGCTTGCAGAAAATATTAATATAATGGCTGGCTGGTATTTCCAAAAAAATAAATTAAGGTTAAAAAAAGGGCTAGATTATCAGAATTCATATCGACCCGGTTTTTCTAATTATCTGTAGTTTATAAAGTTAATTTTGACTAGATTTGAATAAAGATTAACTTTGGATTAAATTTGGAACAAGTACATTCAAATTGTTCTGAATATATATTATATCTGCCTTATCAGAATTACTGGCTGTCATTTCCTCAGAAGGTTATTGAGCCACACAATAATAATTTTTAAATTTTTACCTGTTTCACAGCCAGTAAAAATCAATTTTTGAGTAAGGCCCTAATACCTGAAATATTTCAAGAATCAAATTAGTTTTTATTCAGTAGAGAATTGATAGAAGATTAATCCTGTAATATTTTTCAGGAGTACTTAATGACAATCATTTAAAGAGTAATTTACGGATTTATTCTTAGGCAATATCTGCCAGTTCAAAACAAGTGCAACTATTTATTTAATAAAGTCGGACGATCCACATATTGATTCTACTTTGACTACAAATTTGCCTAACGGGTAAGAATAAAATTATAACTATGAAGCGTGTATTACATATTGTTGGTGGAATGGATAGAGCGGGAGCTGAAACAATGATAATGAATTTATATAGACATATAGATAGGTCACAAATTCAGTTCGATTTCTTGTATTTTAAAACAAAGGCATGCGACTTCGACGATGAAATAATAGCTTTAGGTGGTAGTATACACCGACTCATTGAAAAAAATCCGGTAAGACGATTCTATAAATTAATATCTTTCCTCAAGCAACATCCAGAATATCAGATAGTGCATGCCCATACACTATTAAACATAGGTCTGAGTCTGTTTGCTGCCAGAATTGCTAATGTTCCGCTTCGTATAGCTCACTCGCACAATACCAAGAGTCAATTACAGAATTCTATATTTTATGAGCTATATCAGTCTTTGTCTATTTTTTTAATCCAGAAAAATGCTACGAATTTGATTGCATGCAGTAAAGATTCGGCGAAATTTCTGTTTAAACATAACAATAATGCCCTTGTTATGTATAATTCAATAGATATTCTGGAGCATTATCAGATAGGAACAGAATTCAATGATTATTTAAGAAAGGAATATAAATTGAGTAATGATTGTAAAGTTTATGTTCAGATTGGCCGATTAGAAGTACAAAAGAATTATTTCTTTTCGCTGAAAATCATGAAAAAGCTAAAGGAACAAGGTATTGATTTTAAGTTCTTTATTGTAGGTCGGGGCATATTGGAGGCCGAAATAAGAAAAGAAATAGAAGCACTTGATTTAACCGATCATATAATCATGATGGGTGTAAGAAGTGATGTTTCTAAAATTATGGCGGGAGCAGACGTAATGCTTATGCCTTCTTTCTTTGAAGGTTTTCCGGTGGTTTTAGTGGAGAGCCAGGCAGTTGGATTGCCTTCTGTAATTGCAGACACCATATCAGATGAAGTAGACTTAGGTATTTCTCTCATTGAGTTTACAAGCTTAGACGATGACGCGCAGATTTGGGCCAATAAGCTAATAGCAACTGAAACCAAATTACCGGAAGAAAAAAATACTACTATTCTGAAAGAACGTGGTTTTGATGTCAAAAGTAATGCGATGGTTCTTACAAATTTATATAATGAAGTTAATACGCTCTGATCTTTATTGAGATTCTAATTGTAAAATTGCTGCTTTGTATTTCTCATATTTTACGTCTGAAGCTTAATGTTTCTCGTTCCACATAATCATCTACGTTTGGGCTCGTATTGTCGTCATTATGCATGAAGGTCTTAAAAATACTCTATGCTTTAGATATTCCTGGTAATCTGTCTATTTTGAGGTTTCATAAAAAAACTGTTTATTCAATCCGGAATTACAAGTTCTGACAATTAATGAAACCTGACACCCCATTACTGAACAACGACGCCGTCGTACTAGGCCTTTTATTAGGTACTCTTGCACTTATCTTTTATTCTACCAAAATAAAAGCCCTTGAAAAATTCTATAAAGTTGTTCCGCCCATATTGCTTTGCTTTTTTATTCCGGGTTTGTTGAGCTCTTTCAATGTCATTTCAGCTACTGAGTCTCAACTGGACGAAACCGCTTCCAGATTCCTGTTGCCGACCTGCCTGGTATTCTTTACGTTAGGAATAGATTTTCAGGCTATTAAGAAACTGGGTGGCAAAGCCTTGTTTGTTTTTCTTGTCGGAGCCATAGGCGTTATGGTAGGCGGGCCCTTAGGTCTTGTAATCGGAAAATGGATTGACCCGGGTTTTCTCAATAGAAATGGAGAAGAAGTTTGGCGCGGATTAGCCACCATAGCCGGAAGCTGGACCGGCGGAAATGCGAATCAACTGGCTTTGAAAGAGATTTTTCAACCCGCACCCGATATTTTTGCTCAGACGAGTGTGATAGACGTATTGTTTTCAGAATTGTGGCTGGGTCTGTTACTTTATTTTGTAGGAAAAGCCACACTGATTGATAAAAAGATGAAGGCAGATGCTTCTGTAATTGAAGAAATACGCTTAAGAGTTGAAACAGACAGTGTTAAACAGAAAAATCCTGATTTTCAGGAATTAATGATGCTTATGGCTGTGGGATTTGGTATAACTGCGGTTTCACATTTATTGGCCGATTATATTGCCCCATTTATCGAAACAAATTACCCAGCTTTAAAGGCATATAGCCTGGCTTCAAAATCATTCTGGATTGTTACCATCGCTTCTTCAACAGGTTTGATATTAGCTACCACCAAAGCAAGACAACTGGATGCCTGGGGAGCAACAAAATTCGGCACGCTGTTTCTATACATTCTCATTGCAACTATAGGCATGCAGCTTCATATTTTTGATGCTTTTCAGAATCCTACTTTGCTGCTTGTGGGCCTTATATGGATACTAACGCATGCAGCCTTTACACTGGTAGCGGCAAGAATAGTAAGAGCTCCTTTCTTTTTCACTGCGGTAGGGTCACAGGCTAATGTAGGCGGGGTGGCATCGGCCTCTGTAGTAGCTGCTGCATTTCATCCGTCACTGGCGCCCATAGGGGTTTTACTGGCTATTCTGGGCAATGCCATCGGCACCTATTGCGGCTACATTACCGGCTTAATTATGCAATGGATTGCAGCGTAGAAAATAATAACAGCTATGAGCATACTATATATGTTCATAGCTGTTATCTGTATTATTCTATTGAAGCAATGAGGCCGCTTCCTTGTCGATCCACACATGGCCATTGCTATGTTTTTTAAAAACTGTAGCAGGTAGTTGAATGGTCGGATCCTGAATCACAATTTCTTTCAGTATCTCAGCTTTTCTTTCGCCGGTAGCAATCATAATGGCCACTTTGGCTTCGAGTAGATGTTTTAATCCTATGGTGATACCTTGTGTGAGTGGTGTTTCCTGTTGAAAATACTTTTGCCCGGTGCTGATGGTAATTTCAGCCAGTTTCGATACGTGGCAATATAAGTCGAAACTAGTGCCGGGTTCATTCAGTCCGATATGCCCGTTTAGGCCTACTCCTACCAGAATGAGGTCTACTCCGCCTTTGTCGAAAATCAATTGATCTACCCTTTCGCATTCCTGCTGCAGGCTGTCAGTCATGGAGTCGAAGAAAGTATACTGTGCCGGGCTAATGCCCAGTGGTTTCAGCAGATTTTCCTCTACAATGTAGCGGCAACTGCCCTCGCTGGACCCCGGTACCCCTACCCATTCATCAAGCCCTATAAAAGTTGCCTGTTCAAAATCACCCGGTTGAGCGAGTTCGATAATTTTCTTATAACTCTGTACGGGCGTATCGCCTGATGTAAGAATAAAAGTAGCTGTTGGTTTCTCTCTTACTATATTAATGATAAATTTTGCCGTATACTCGGCTAACTCCTGAGGATTCTCGAAAACTTCAATTTGCATAGGATAACGGATTTTAAGTGTAAACAGATGCGCTGCAAATGTATTCAATTTTAATAGAATCAACGCAAACCGCCCGTATGAATTAACACCACTGTACTATTATTTTCAATTCGTGTTTTTAATAGTTCATAAAAGGCAAAAAACATTTTTGCAGAGTATACAGGCTCAATAGGTATTCTATGTTTATGCTGAAAAGTTTCTATAAAAGAAAGCAGTTCCGGTGTTTTTTTGGCATATCCGCCTTGATGAAAATCCCAGAAAAACTCAAAATTACCGATGTTTATGTTAGCCTTGTTTTCAACCAGATTCATTATTTCCTTTGACAGATATTGCGCATTTTTCAGCACACAAATACCCATTATTCTTGTTTCATGGCTTGCATTAATCAAACCCGCCATAGTTCCCCCTGAGCCGATCGGGCAAAAAATGTAATCAGGCTTAAAACCGGTTTGACTCACAATCTCCTCATACATCTCTCCTACTCCTGCCAGTGCAAACGCATTGGTTCCACCCTCCGGCACTATGTATTCATCTTCATTTCTGTAAACCTCCAAAAGCCTGTCTTTATCCCTGTATGCCTCTCTTGATACAAAAATCAGCTCCATACCACTGGTATGGGCATACTGTAAAGTGAGGCCTGAATTCTCGTTCAGTTCATCTCCTCTTATAATTCCTTTTGTGGCAAAGCCCAGATACTTGCCCACGGCAGCTACTGCATACAAATGATTAGAATGTGCCCCGCCAAAGGTAATCAGCTTGCTGAATCCATTTTTCTTTGCCTCAACCAGATTATACTTTATTTTACGCCATTTGTTTCCGGATATCTGCGGATGAATCAAATCATCTCTTTTTACATAAACTTTTATGTCTTTTTCGGCAAAGGCCGGGTCATGGATCGGCTCTATTGGAGAAGGTAGATTTAGTATTTTTTCAAAATCAAGCATATCTTTGCAAGAAGAATCAATATTTATGTAAAATAGTGCTCGGTTTGCTTGTAAACAACCCGATTTCCTCATTTGCACCAAAATTAATCAGAATGTCTGACATACAAGAACAAATAGATAACGACGACGAGGACGAACTCTTCGAGCACCAACGGGTTGTGGTTGACAAAGGCCAGGCACCTATGCGACTGGATAAATACCTGCCGCATTTTTCGAAGAATATTTCTCGTAACAAAATACAGAATGCCATTGATGCCGAAACCATCAAAGTAAACGGGCAAGCAGCCAAGGCAAGCTATAAAGTAAAGCCGTTTGATGTCATTGTTTATTCTTTACCCAAGCCCCCCAGAAATACCGAACTCATACCTGAGAACATTCCGCTTAATATAGTTTTTGAAGACGACGATATACTGATCATCAACAAACCTGCCGGAATGGTGGTTCACCCGGCTTTTGGTAACTGGTCAGGCACCCTTGTGAACGGTTTGATATATTATCTTCAGAACCTGCCCACGCATCGTAACGGAGAAATACGCCCGGGTCTTGTGCATCGTATTGACAAGGACACCTCAGGCCTTCTGGTAATTGCCAAGAATGACTACTCCATGACTTTTCTGGCTAATCAGTTTTTTGAGCATTCTATTGAGCGAACCTACTACGCATTAGTTTGGGGAGTACCCAAAGAAGAGAGCGGAACGATTCATAATTTTATTGGCAGAAGCCCTAAAAATCGTAAAGTATCAGATGTATATCCTGACGACACACAGGGTAAAGAAGCCATTACACATTATAAAACATTGAAAGACCTGCGCTATGTATCGCTGGTTCAATGCAATCTTGAAACTGGCCGTACGCACCAGATACGTGTTCATATGAAGCATCTCGGTCACCCATTATTCAATGATGCCGACTACGGAGGCGACAAAATACTTCGCGGACAGGTATTCAATAAATATAAACAGTTTGTCGAGAACTGCTTTCAACTCATACCGCGGCAAGCACTGCATGCTAAAACACTGGGCTTTATACATCCGCGCAGTAAACAATGGATGCAGTTTGATACCGAACTACCGCAGGATTTCAAAGATGTGCTGGTGAAATGGGAAAATTATGTAACGGAATAGCCACCTTCAGTATCAACTAAACACCTGACCTTCATGAAAATCAGAATAAGAAAAATAAAAAAAGAAGATATTCCTCAGGTTTTTGACCTGGTTTACGAACTTGCTATTTACGAAAAAGCGCCGGAACAGGTAACTAACACCGTTGAGATGATGCTGAAAGACGGATTCGGTAAAAACAGGATTTTCGGATGTTTTGTAGCTGAAGTAGATGGCAGAATACAGGGAATATCGGTGTATTATTATCGGTATTCAACCTGGAAAGGCAAACGCTTGTATCTGGAAGATATTGTAGTAACCGAAACTATGCGTGGGCATGGTCTGGGTAAAAAGCTATTCGATAAAACCATTGAAGAAGCCCACAAAACCAACTGCACGGGCATGATGTGGCAGGTTCTGGATTGGAACGAACCCGCCATTAATTTTTACAGAAAGAATTTCCCAACCAGATTTGACGGCGAATGGATTAATTGCCACCTGGATTTTTAGTTTTTTTCAATTTCACGGCGCTGCTTTCTGATCTCTCTTTCCTCCGGAGTATCTTTTATCAGTTTTTCTCCTACAAAGTGTATTCTTGTTTTCCATATCTTGCGTGGAGAGTAATTCTTTTCGCCATGCCTGTGTTCCATGCGAACCCTGCACGACTTAATCGGGCATATTCTGTATACATAACAGTTCTGCAACGATATGCATACCAAAACAAAAGTTAGTATTTTTCTCATCCTGACAATCCTTTTAGAACTTAGGCCAAAGTTAAGCATCTTTAATTACACCTGGGTGAAGTTGCCTATTTTCCTCGCTTATATCCCCAGCCTGGGGAATTCCCACCACAAATAGCCTCAAATAATTAGTTTTTTTTAAGGAACAACTTTTTTGTTATATCCAGCATTAAATCCGCGACCATGACAAACACGAAAAAAAACGAAAACGACCACCTCAACAAGGAAGCTGAGGAGCAGGTAAAAGAAGAGAAGAATCTTAATTTCAGGAAAATGTTACTATGGCTTTTCGGTTTAGGTATCTTTTTTTCACTCATAGCCTGGATCGGCGGTTTCATTACCGTCGGTGGTCCAGATAAAGGCGGACGATTCGGCGCTATTACTCCGGAAGACTCCGCAGCGGTAGTGAAGTCAGATACGCTGAAGGTACAATAATGTTACAACTTTAATTAAAACACAACAAACCATGAAAACTGAAAGAGAAGAACTACTGGAAAAAACCAGAGAAGAGAAAAAAGAATGGCAAACCAAGGCAGAAAATGCCTATGACGACGCCAAAGACAAAACAAATGAGCTAAAAGAAAAGGCCAAAGATAAATGGGAAGAAACGAAAGACAAAGCTTCTGAAACATGGGAAAAGGCCAAAGATAAAGCCGATGAATTGGGCGACAAAATAGAGGATAAAGCCCGTGAAGCCAAACATAAAGTAAATAGTTGGACAAGCTAAGATATTAATCGTGGATTCTATAGTGGTTGTGAAAGTCAAACAGGGGTATAGTAATTTATTATACCCCTTGTTTTAAAAAAATCCATCAGGTTTAAAACCATTAAGTCATTTATAATTCCGGTATCGGTATTATAATAGTTAATAAATTCACACAGCTAAAATTATAATCAATATTTCACACAACGATTCCAACAGCCAACTGAATTCGCACAACTTTAAAAAGATGAATCGACCAATACTATAGGGTCAATTAAATGATATAATCCGCTGCAAAATCCAACAATAGAGGGACATAACGAATGTCCCTCATTTTTTTGCCCTATAGCTTAAGCATCCATTGTTTTTTTATCTTATAAAGCCCTGACCTACTATTCGGGTTTTATAATCTGATTGAATATCATCTACTTACAATCAAGCTGACTAACACAAATACTGACCGGAAGCCGGGGGAAGAATGACGCACTGTTTTTCATCCGAGGATTTTCTGCCACGCGATATTAAAATCAATGGGGTTGTTGAGGAATATTCGTGCCCGCCAATGGGCATTATTGTATTCAGGCTCTATGGAATGGGATTTTATCTATACGAAGGGTAAGATTAATCTTTTATTTTATTCAACAAAACTCCTGAGAATCATGAAAAATTCAAATCAGAATTCTAATTCTAAATTTCAAGAACATGATGGCGAAAAGCTAACGACTTTATTTGTGGACGGTTTGAAAGACATGTACTGGGCCGAAAATCACCTTACCAAGGCTTTACCGAAAATGGCAAAAGCAGCCAGTTCTGAAGACTTGAAGATGGCGTTCGAAACACACCTTGCTGAAACAGAGAAGCAAATAGCCCGACTTGACAGGGTTTTTGAAATAATTGGCAAGAAAGCACAAGGCAAGAAATGCCCTGCTATGGAAGGGTTGGTAGAAGAAGCCAACGAAATTATTGCTTCAACTGACAACAATAGTTTTGTGAGAGATTGCGGACTGATCATGGCAGCGCAGAAAGTAGAGCATTATGAAATTGCCTCTTATGGTACCCTGCGTAATATTGCACGTATTCTGGGGCATTTTGAGGTAGCAGAAATACTTCAGACCACACTGGACGAAGAAGGAGAAGCAGATCATAAGCTAACCGAGCTGGCTGAAGCGCATATCAATGAAGAGGCAGCTTTAGAATAAATCGAGAAGCCTTTATTAAAAAGTACAGCCTTATGAAGATTATTTCATAAGGCTGTACTTTTTGTTGGCTAACTATCCGTTTACAGGTTCGCCCCCATTGATATGTATGACCTGGCCACTGATATAGCTGGCATCATCGGAAGCCAGAAAAACAAAGGCCGGTGCAACCTCGGCAGGCTGCCCGGGTCTTTTCATAGGCGTATCTTTTCCGAATTTCTTCTGATGTTCTTTTGTAAAAGTAGAAACGATAAGAGGTGTCCATATTGGCCCCGGAGCTACCGCATTCACTCTGATTTTCTTATCAGCCAGCATGCCGGATAAAGTACGGGTAAACGCTACAATTGCCCCCTTGGTTGAGGAGTAGTCGAGTAAAAGCGGATTACCCCGATAAGCAACCACAGACGCCGTATTGATAATGCAACTACCCTTTTTAAGATATGGTAATGCCGCTTTCACCAGATAAAAATTTGAGAATATGTTAATCTCGAAAGTCTGTCTCATTTGTTCACCACTTATATCTTCCACGTCTTCCTGAGGGAACTGTACTGCCGCATTGTTAATAAGCACATCAATCTTGCCCCATTTTTTTATAACCTGGTCTATAATCTGCTTGCAGTTTTCTTCTTTACTAATATCTGTTTCTATCAATAAAGCCTTTCTTCCTTTCTCTTCAACAAGCTTTTTTTTTTCTTCGGCATCCGCTGTGTTTTTTCTGTAGACTATTACCACGTCAGCACCTTCTCTGGCAAATGCTATACTTACTGCACGACCTATACCACTGTCACCGCCTGTGATAATCGCTGTTTTGCCTGTTAATCTATTAATTTCTTTGTCGTAGGGCCGTTCATAAACCGGCTTATCTTTCATGCTATGTTCCGCAGAAGCCGCATTGTCTATTTCTTTTTCGTGTTTTTTCATGGCATTACCTTTTTCTCCTATTGGTTCAAAAAACTGTGCCGTTGTCTCCACTCAGCGGTTGAATCCGAAAATATTCTCTCCCGGGTGTTTCTTCCCCTTCAAATTATCCCGAATCATCTCGGCAGCAATCTGGCTAAATACAATACCATTACCCCCGAATCCCAGGGCAAAAAGCGTATGTGGGTGTGTCGAAATTTTGCCAATGTAGGGCAAGCCGTCTTTGGTCTCGGCAAAAGTACCCGCCCAATAGAAATCCGTCCGGAAGTCTATATCAGGGAATTTCTTTACAAAGGCATTTCTCAGCAACCTTGCCTTATTGGCTGCCATTTTGTCTCTTTTTTCCGGATTATAGTAGGGTTCGTCTTTACCACCTACCAGCACCCGGCCGTCGTCGGTGGTTCGCATGTAAAGATAGGGTCGTGCGGTTTCCCAGATAAGACAATTCTGATACCATAGCTCAGCATCACTCAACGGCTCACTTACTATAGCAAACGAAGAATTAAAATCTACTATTTTCTTATTGATATACTCCTGAGACTCATAGCCGCAGGCAATAATGAGTTTGCGCGCTTTGATTAACTCTCCATGAGCGGTTGTTAATAACACACCTGTTTTGGTGTGTTCAATTTTTATTACATCAGTACCATCAAAAACGCTTAATCCGTTTTTCATAGATTCCGCCAGCAGTGCATGAGTAAAACGATAAGCGTCTATTTGTGCACCTGTTTCCGACATCAGCCCTGCCGGTGCAGAAAACGGAAAAAGTTGTTTTATATCTTCCCTCGAAAGTAACTCCAGCTTGATACCTATTTCTTTTCTCAATTGGTACTCAGACTTGACCTGCTCCGCATCTTTGCCGTTAGAAGCATAATAGAAGCTCTTTTTCAGGCTAAAGCCAACATCAGTCTTAAGTGATTTGGTTATTTTGTGGATTTTATCGATGGCCTCTACACACATCAGGTAGCTCATATTAGCATTCTTTGTACCAACGTATTCAGCCAACTGACCGAGAGGTGTATCAATTTCGTATTGAAGTAAAGCCGTACTTGCACAAGTGCTACCCATACCAATTTTTCTTTTGTCCAGTAACGTAGCCTCAATACCCGCATTAACCAGATACCAGGCTATCAGTGACCCGGTTATTCCACCACCCATGATGGCTACATCTGTTGTATACGATTGTTTAACAGAGGGGTAAGAACGGACAATACCGCTTTTCATCAACCAATATGGCGATTCGGTTCTTAAATCCATGGAGTTGCTATGTGGTTGAGTTGCGTGATTACAGAAATCTGTCAGAGCATTAATAAACCAGGGCCAGGTCGAACGCTTCCTGCGTTGTTTCAAAAGATTTACGAAGGCTCGATGCATGTTTGTCAAGCACTTTCTTCAATTCCGGAAATGATAAAAACTGAAGAACACTCAGTGCCGAGGCATAAGCCCTTTCTGCAAATTTGTCGCCTAACTGGCATGATACGGCTACTGTTCGTGGGTTTGTGGTGCTGGCGGCCATCGTAAAATAAAACTGCGACTGGTCTAGTTTTTCGTGTTCAATTTTATTTGTACGTCGTCCATCAATGTTTACGTCTTCAATAGAACGACAAATGAGTTCGGTAACAGAGTTAATCTCGTTAATTTTAACCTGGAAATACTTTTTTGAATTTCCGTTTTTTGTCATGTCTACAGCTTTCTGATATCCCTTTGCTCTCAAAGCGTTGATTTCGCAGAGTTTTTTCAGACTACGTAATGCTTCTTCGTTTAACTTATCCATGGGTATAAAGGTTTAATTCGTTGTGAATGTGAAATTGCGACATTATATAATTCTTAAAAATGTAAAAAATCATTCCATAATATGATTTTCAGCATGCACTTAAACCACGTGTATTTTATTACCCGAAATACTGTTGACTTCGCTCCTCGCCATCATTACAGTACACTAAAATCCCATTAAAACCGAAACTGGAATACCATTTTTTACATGTTTATAGTATCGAACAAATAAGGGTTTACTATGAATAATCAAGAGACAAAAACACAGGAGGATATCCGCGAAATGGTGAAAGACATTCAGTTTGCCATGCTCTGCACGAACGATAAAAACGGACATATACGCAGCCGCCCCATGGGAACACAGGGAATGGATGAAGAAGGGAATATCTGGTTTCTGACCGCTAAGGATTCAGGAAAAATTGATGAAATAAAGGCAAATCCGAATGTTTGTGTTTGCTATGCATTACCATCAGACCACACCTATGTGTGCATAATGGGGGAAGCCGAGGAAGAAGATAATCAGGCAAAAAATGATGAATACTGGACACCCATAGCCAAGGCTTGGTTTCCGGAAGGAAAAGATGACCCGAATCTGACCCTGATAAAAGTGGTGCCCCATGAAGCTGAATATTGGGACAGTGACTCTAATAAAATTGTGATGGGTATTAAAATGTTGAGTACGCTGGTAACCGGTAAAGCATATACTAACGAAAATGAATATGGCACGGTGAAATTCTGATTATAAAAGAAAAGGGTCTTGTAGGACCCTTTTCTTTTATACACCTATTTGATTTTATCTCTTCTTTCCTTCAGTTCTCTCCAGGTGGTCATTACAATGCCATTATCCTGAATGTACTTTTTCAGAGCAGGGTCTAGCATGGCTAGTAAATCTCCTTTGCGATTATTACCAGAATCTGAGATGTGTTCAAAGACTTCGGTCGGGGCTGTACAATGCATAATTACCATCGTTACACCCGGCTGTAGATCCTTAAACGACTCTATGTATTTCTGTGTTTTGTATTTCTGCAGTACTTCATCGCTCACTTTCTGGTTTTTGTACTGGTTCCATTCATAACTGATGTTATGCAGGTCGTCAAGCACTGGTAGTCCGGCATCCCATAGCTTTTTACCGATAGCTCTTGCTTGTTCAGGTTTCATTCCGGCACTACCTATCTCTTTCATAATCATATAATCATGCCCACCCGGAAACATCACCGGAATCTTCTGCTCCATACCTACTTTCAGATAACGCTCCAGATAATCAGGTCTGGCAAAGAGTGTACCCATGTGCGAGTCCATGTGAGTAGGCTCAAAACCCATAGTACGGGCTCTATCTAACTGGCTTCTGATTTCTTTCTCAATATCGTCGGCAGAAGCATGCGTAGCCGTGCTTTGCACGTTTCTCCACATGGCTCCTTCTTCATCTACCAAGTTCGGCACAGCCGCTTTCCCGGCCAGTGGTGCCCAGCGATAATCTTTCCACTCAGAAGTGAGAGTGAGGTGCAAGCCTGCATCTGTTTTCGGATGGTTTTTCAGATAGTGTACAAAACCCGGTACCCATGGACAAGGCATCATGACACTCAGTGAGTTGGCCACTCCGTCTTCGATAGCTTTGATTGCACCGATATTTGAATCATAAGACATCCCTACGTCATCCACGTGCATAATAATGACTTTGGCACCTTTCGGATACCCCAGTTTTTCGGCGTAAGTGGGATTTTGAGCGTTTACCTGCAATGCCAGCGCAATGCCGGCAATGGTAGTTAAAATGGTTTTCATTGAATTAAATTTGTGAATAAGCGGTTGGTTTGAAAATTGTGTAAACTTATTTATTAAAGGCATCAAGTACTCTTTTTACGAGGCCGTCCATCGCATTGCCATTAATCCAGCGGGCTACCATTACCAGTTCATGGTCAGGGTCAATATATACCATGTTATTGCCATTACCGAGGTGATAAAACACATTGGCAGAGGCACTCGGCAATAGTTTTTTATCGGTATTCAGAAACCAGTTCATGTAGCCATAGGTAGGCTCGGCCGTAGTTGGTGTTAGTGCCTGTTTCACCCAGTTTTCGGATAATAGTTGCTGGCCGTTCCATTTGCCCCGGTGTAAAGACAGCAAACCAAAACGGGCCATATCATACGCATTGATAAACATGCCGCCACCCCAGTGCCCACCACCGCTTACCGATTGCACGGCTTGTCCGTCGAGCACTATCCATGAATTGCGGTAGCCCGTCCAGCGCCAGGTGTTCGACGCTCCTATTTTGTCCATAATATTTTCTTTCAACACTTGCGGTAAAGGTCTGCGCCATACACTCAGCGCCGCCAACGACAATACATTCACCCGCACATCATTATACTCATAAACAGCACCAGGTTTATGTCTGGGTCTGTTCAGCCATTGGGTGGCATCTTTATCTGGTCTGTCGGCCCAATCAGGTTTTCCCCACAGGGTGCCTTCCCAATCGCTGGTTTGTCTCAGCAGCGCATCCCAGGTGATAGTCTTATTATGGGGTGTATCAAACAAGTTCAGTAATTCCGGTTTACCGAAATCGTCAGCCGTCCGGCTGACGGGTTGTCCATATATTTCAATAGGCGGCACATAAGCCGCAACAGTATCATTTACACTGCGAATCAGGCCCTTATCTACCGCTACGCCTACTACGCTTGAAAGAAAACTTTTAGTTACACTATGGGTGATGTCACACCGCTGAGGCTCGCCCCATTGGGCTATTATGTAACCCTTATAAACGATCACACCTGTGGGTGCGCCTCTTTCGGCAAATGGCCCAATGGCAAAACCGAAAGGCTCTTTACCAAAACTCTGGTAGTGAGACACCTCCATATTACGCGGATTTTTAGATTCTCCCGCAATAGCAAAACTGATGGCCTCTTCAATCTTTGCTCCGTTTAAACCCAGTTCAGCTGGCTTTTTTTGTAACCAGTTGTTGAAAGCCGGGAAGTACGGCTCTGTGGTTTTCTTCTGAGCATGTGTATTAAACCATACAAAAAAGGCTACGCTTAGTAAATAGTATTTCATCAATCTATTTCTTTTTGAATTTGTTATTCCTGAAGTCCACTTGATTGGCGCTTACTGCTTTATCAGCATAAATGTATTGCGCTTTTCGGGTAATCTCAAAATAATTATTGAATACCCGATTACCTCTGAAATGTGTACCCGACAAACGAACACCGCAGGGTGTGCCATTCACCACATTTTTGCCATCAACGAAGCATTTATTGCCACTTACTTCGCAGTTGGTTACTTCGTTATCGGCATCCTGCCCCCAGAAAGTAATACTACCATAACTGTTTTTCAGACCATCGTTGCGGCTTACATTATTGATAATTTTGTTATTACTGAATTTAATCGGACAGCTGAATTGCGCCAACAGATACCCGGCCCCTTCGTTGTCATGAGAATAGCAATTTCTGATTACGCAATCGGTAGAACCACCGTCAATATCAAAACCGCCTCCATCTTTGGTCATTCCGGCATGGTTGTGGTGTGATTCACAATGTTGGATAACTCCTTTTTTACAAGCCCATAGCCATATTCCCACCGGGCCACCTCCGGTGCACCGATTATCAGCTCCGTTTTCATAGGCTTCACAATGTTCAATCATTACTCCATCGATACCGGCCATTACAATTCCATTACCTGAATGATTATGCGTTTTGGTAAGAATACCCCGGTTATTGAATGCCTTGTTATAAGCCAGATAAAAGTTTTTATGCGGTATAGCCGGGTATTTACCCAGAGAAGCAATGCCGGCCTCGCCATTTTCATGCGCAATGCTGTGGGTAATTTTTACATTTCTGTAGCCTGTGGTATCACTTTTATCTCCAATAATCAGGATACCGAATTTATGAAACCCCTTTACCTCGCAACTATCTATTTCGATAGAACTTAACCATTTTGCAGTACAGTCTGTATAAAACTCTATTCCGTTCTGATTATTTTTCCCGACACCGTTTCCATTAAAAGTCAGGTTAACGAGCCTGACACCTTCACAATTGTAAGCAAAAAAGCCACGGCCATTTCCGGCGTCAATTATTGCCGGTTTAGCGCCATAGCTGCCGATTGTAAGCAGGTTGCGGGCACTGCCCCCATCAAAGCTGTCGAGTTGAATGGTACCTTTGAAAGTCTTTCCCCCTTCAAACAGAACTTTGTCTCCTGCTTTCAGTATAATACTGTTTACTTTTTCTATGCTTTTCCAGGCCGTTTTAATGGTCAGCCCGTCATTATTATCATTCCCGTTTGCACTAACATAATAAGTTTTATAAGTAGGTTGAGCATGAGCAAATATCAGCCACCAGACTAGATACAACCAGATTTTCATATACGTTTAGTTCTTTGTATGTTCTTTTTCATAGTGTTTTTTGAGAATATCCTCCCCAAAATCGTTCGTTAGGTCACGGGTTACCGTATGAATATGATTGCCGTTGTTTTGTGTGTTATCATATTCAATCAGAATGACATCGTTCTGAATCCGGTAATAGTGTCCGTTACTTTCTCCGTATTTTTTCCCGCCTGCCCATACAAATCTTAGTTGATTTAAACCCGCTTTTTCAATTTTCTGCATCAATTCGTTCGAAAAACCCAAAGGGTAATTCTTTACATAAACACTCAGCAAGCGTAGAAACAGCTTTTGCTGTGGGGCATTCATATCGGCAAAAGTAATTCCTTCATTTGCCAGTTGGCTTACTTTGCGTTTGTTTCCGGTAATGATATCTCCGGGCGCTGTTTCAGCAATGATTGTCTTTTTCAGTTGGTCAGTCGTCAAAGAGTTGAGCAGTTCAAAAGCAAAGTTCACCTCGTCTTTCAGAATCTGATATCCTTTCTTTTCACCGCTCGGCACAATGCCCGGGTTACTACCAAAAAACAATGGCGTTGCTGAAACAACTTTGCCAGATTCTGATGAAAAATTCAATGACAGATGATGGCCTTCCACACGCCAGCCCCATAGCTTCTTTTCATCGGGTGTACCGAAAATCGTAAAATAGTATTTTACCGGGCTGCGGTAATCGCTCTCAGGCGGAGCCTTCTCCAATTCTTTCAGAATTATCTCCAATTGAATAATGGCAATGGCCTTTTCCTGTCCCTGTTGGCTCAGCGTAGCTTTAAGCAGATTCATGGCTGCTGCCTTTTGCTTGTCGTTCATTTCACGTAGCATCAGTCCGTTTCTGGCTCTGGGCACAAAATACCAGTTAAAGCGCTCGTCTGAATCATAAGCATAGCTGATTTTTTCAAGCTGGGATTTATCCAGCAATTGCAGGAATGTTGAAGCAGTGTTGACAATCAATTTATTGTCAGAAGCTGTCTGGGCATGCACGGCCATGCAACAAACGCATACCATACACAGGGTAAGTAACGTTTTCATCTATTAAAGGCTGGTTGAATATTATTACCAAGTAAGTTCTATTTGTTATAAAAAACAAATTAATTTGTGGCGATTTAAAAGCTTTAAACCATGACAACAACCCAAACTATAGTCCTTTATCTGGCCGCTGTGTTGTATATTTTTGCGGGCATTATGCACTTTGCCAAAGAAAAATTTTACTTAAAATCTATGCCGCCATATATACCCTATCATAAGGCAATGGTGCAGTTGAGTGGTATAGCTGAAATTATATTGGGCGTAGGTCTTTTATTTCCTTTTATAAGAGTGTACGCCGCCTGGGGATTGATTCTACTCCTGATTGCCGTATTCCCGGCTAATATTTATATGGCTACCTCTCCTAAGTTTCATCGCATACCTAAGGTATTACTATGGCTGCGTTTACCGCTGCAACTGATACTCATCTGGTGGGCATATCAATATACCTGACGCTTTACCAGACATGCTGCCTACCGCACTTTTATGTAAAAATATATGATTCTGTTTGCTTAGCTTATTACTGTATTATTATTTCATAAAACTCCATTATTCATTTGTCAATACAGTGAAAACACCATTTGAAGTGATTCAACCCGACGATGGAAGTTCGTTCAGGCTCTTAGACCTCAAAATATCTTCAAACATTTTTCCGTGGACCTACCATTATCATCCCGAGTATGAAATGGTATATGTACACCACGGTACAGGCAGGCGGCATGTGGGTAATCACCTGAGTTATTATGAAGACGGCGATCTGGTTTTGATAGGCTCTAATTTACCACATGCTGGCTTTGGGTATGATGCGCTCGATGAACACGAAGAAACCGTAATACAGTTTAAAGAAAATTTTCTGGGTGAGGATTTTTTCGAAAGCCCCGAAATGGCTGCTATCAGGGCATTATTTGAACGCTCTAAACACGGCATTCACTTTTATGGAGAAACCAAAAGACTGATAGGTAATCGTTTGAAGAAAATGACTCAGTTGTCAAACTTCGCACGCATGGTTGAGTTGCTGTCCATTTTTCAGATACTGGCTGGCTCGGAAGAATACACACTGCTGAACGTGGCCGATACCGGGCACGATTTCAATCAGAAAGACCAGGCACGTATCAAACGGATTCACGAATATCTAGAGCAAACCTATCACTTGCCTATACAGATAAAAGAGGTGGCCGATGTGGCCCATCTCACAGTGCCCTCGTTCTGCAATTATTTCAGGAAAGTGATGAACATGACCTACACCGACTTCGTGAACGAATACCGTATCAATCAGGCATGCAAATTACTCATGACCGGAAAAAGCATAACCGATGTATGCTTTGAGTGTGGGTACACCAATGTTTCTTATTTCAGCAAGGTTTTTAAGCAGATAAAAGGCAAAAGCCCAATGCAGTTCAAAAATCTTGTTTTAAGAAAGAAATAACTCATTTAAAACGACATCTCACCACATATATCCCGCTCCAGATTAAACTTCACCCGTTCCGGTGATGCCTCTTTTCCGAAAAGATACATCATTTTAGTGATGGCGGCTTCTGTAGTAATATCCGAGCCACTCACAATACCTATTTCCTGCAGTTTCCGGCTGGTCTGATATACTCCCTGCAACACCCTGCCACCATCGCACTGCGAGACATTGAATATAACAATACCTTTATCGACTGCCTCTTTCAGTTCTTCCAGAAACCAGCCTTCAGAAGGGGCATTCCCTGCGCCGTAAGTTTCCAGCACTACACCTTTTAGCCCGGCTGTATTGAACAGGTTATGCATCAGATTTCTGTGCAGGCCGGGGAAAAGTTTCAATATCATTACGTTTTCGTCCAGGTGCTCATGTAGTTTCAGTGGCAAATCGGTACGATACTGACGTATAAAGGGGAAATTATAATCAATCGTAACACCTGCTTCAGCCAGAAAAGGGTAATTCTCAGACCTGAACGCGTTAAACTGGCTGCTTTCTTTCTTCTTGGCCCGGTTACCTCTCAATAAGTAAGAATTGAAATAAATGGCAACCTCGGGTACAATCGAACGACCATTGATTTGTGCCGAAGCTATTTCCAACGCCGTAATCAGATTCTCACGTGCATCGGTGCGGGCTACTCCGATAGGTAACTGAGCCCCCGTCAGAATCACCGGTTTGCTGAGGTTCTCAAGCAGGAAACTGAGCGCCGATGCCGTATAAGCCATCGTATCAGTGCCGTGCAGAATCACAAAGGCATCATAGTCATTGAAATTATCATACACAATACGGGCCATTTCTACCCAATCGGCGGGTTGCATGTTCGACGAATCTATGGGTTTGTCCAACGTCAGCGTAGTCAGTTCGCATTCCAGTCTGTGTAATTCAGGTACGTTGGTCAGTATCTCACTGAAAACAAAAGGCACTAAACTTTTACTTTTTGAATCGTAAACCATGCCTAATGTTCCGCCCGTATAAATCATTAAAACCGAGGTGGCACGATTATTTTTAATGGATGAAGTGTTGATTTTTGAGGTTTTATAACTCATAAAAAAGATTTTTTAAAGCAAAGTGCAAACCCTGCTTTTAATCTGGAATCCTGATTTTTTTTAAAATATGAAAGCGAAATTACTTAAAACGAAACATGTTTTTTTCTAAAATATACTTTTTTGAGTAAAAATACTCAAAATTCAACCTATTTAAGGTGATTTTGGAATTAACAAATTATACTATTCCAAGATTTTTTTTCACTTTTTTTGAATTTAATTTGAAATATTGCGTTATATTTGAAAAGCAACAAACTAAAAACACGATAAAAGGACGGAGATATGAATATGCAACCAACATTAAGAATCATAACAGACGATGTAACAATTATTGATTCCCTGGTTGATAACGGCGAAATGTTCAAGACGTTTGATACCGACAAAACTGCAGCTTTTCTGGTAGGAGAAGATTTTCATTTAGCTTTTTATTTTTCAGACAGTGCCCTCGAAAACCGTTTCCTGATGTATATCGTTGACGATTTTTCAGTAAACGAAGAATGTATGGCGTTTGTAGTGAAACACCTGGAGGAACAAATACAACAAAACCACCGAGTTTATATAATGAAACAGGCGCGTAACAAAGTGTTGGATATATTCTATATGACCGATACTTTCAAAGCTCTGTTTGGCAAAAAGAATGTACCTGAAGAAGACAAGTATTATTATTAATTACTCGATTTCGTCCAGAAACATTCTGTAAGCTCTCTTTAGCTCATCATAAGCTTTTTTATTCTGCTTCTGGTGAGCTATTTCAATACCTTTCTGGTATACCTGATCTGCCTCGTCAAACTGTTCTTGCTCAAAATACAAAGCCGCTGCATGATAATATGCCGGTACATAGTCCGGATGCTCAATCAATAATTTTTTCAGGTAACCCAATGCCTTGCCCGGATCTGAGTTCATATACTCCATGGCAACCCCATAAATATTGAACGGATCATCAGGGTCTTCTTCCAGATACTGCAACAAAATTTTTAACCGTTCCTCTTGCATACTATTGTTCTTTAATTTAGATTTGCAATGTTATGCATGCATAACATTTTATTGTCAGCCTACCTCCTGAAGTGGCAAAAATAGGCAATAAATTTGTTCATTATTATAAATAAAATGCTTTTTAGAAAACCCCTGAAAGCATCTATTCTATAATTATCTCCCTTTAGGGGTAAGGGACAAAATACTATGAAAATACTAGTCTGCATTTCAAACGTACCTGATACAACTTCAAAAATCAGCTTTACTGATGGCGATACCAAGTTGAATAAAACAGGAGTACAGTACATCATCGGACCCTACGATGATTACGCTCTGGCAAGAGCAGTAGAATTAAAAGAAAAATCGGGTGCAAGTATCACAGTTCTGAACGTAGGAGAAGCCGATGCCGAGCCGCAAATTCGTAAGGCACTGGCCATTGGTGCTGATGACGCCATCAGAGTGGATGCTGACCCTACCGACTCATACTTTGTAGCTGAACAAATAGCCGCCGTGGCAAAAGAAGGTAACTATGACCTGATATTAATGGGCCGCGAAACGAGTGATTACAACTCAGGCGTGGTGCATGGTATTGTGGGTGAAATACTCGGTATTCCGTCGTTCTCGCCGGTTATGCAATTAGATATAGAAAACGGCACTGCCCAAATGACCCGTGAGATAGAAGGCGGAAAAGAAAAACTGGAAGCCCCTCTCCCACTTGTTTTAGGCTGCCAGGAACCCATTGCCGAATGGAAAATACCGAACATGAGAGGTATCATGACGGCCCGTACCAAGCCTTTGAAAGTGATTCCGGCATCGGGTGAAGCACTTACATCCACAGACAAATACAGTCTGCCTCCGGCTAAAGGAGCCTGCAAGATGATTCCTGCCGATGAAGCAGAAAAACTAATCGAACTGCTTCACAAAGAGGCCAAGGTGCTTTAATCCATTATTTATTCATTTCAGAAAAGACTTTATAACATGGCTATATTAGTTTTCACAGAGATTGCCGACGGAGTAATCAAAAAATCATCACTCGAAGCCATTTATTATGGCGCTCAGGTGGCTGAAAAATCAGGCACAACCGTTACCGCATTGGCTATCGGTAAGGCCGACTCAGCAGAATTAGCTATTGCCGGGCATTATGGTGCCGGCAAGGTTTTACATGCCGGCGATGCAAAGCTGGACGCAGCCAACAGCATGGCTTATGCCAAAGTATTGGTTGAAGCGGCCAGAATTACTGATGCGAAAGTGATTATAACGGCAAAGTCATCATTAGCTGATGCCGTAACCGCCCGTGCGGCAGGTACACTGAAAGCAGCAGTAGTTGGTAATGTGGTGGAGCTTCCGGATTTATCGAACGGATTCAAGGTAAAAAGAAGTATTTTTACAGGTAAGGCTTTTGCCGACGTAAACCTGACAAGCGATATAAAAGTATTGGCAATCAAGAAAAACGTGGTGAACCCGGTAGAAGGCACAACTGCCGCTACTGTTGAAACCTTTGCTCCTGCACTGGCCGACAACCTTTTTACTGCCAAAGTAACAGAAACTGTAAAAGCATCCGGAACTGTATCATTGCCGGAAGCCGACCTCGTGGTATCAGGTGGCAGAGGTATGAAAGGCCCAGAGCACTGGCAACCATTGCTAGACCTTGCAGATGCCCTGGGTGCTGCAACAGCCTGTTCAAAACCGGTATCGGATCTGGACTGGAGACCTCACCATGAACACGTAGGCCAGACAGGCGTTAAAGTTTCTCCGAATCTGTATATTGCTTGTGGTATTTCCGGTGCTATACAGCATCTGGCGGGTGTCAATTCATCAAAAGTAATAGTGGTTATCAATAAAGACCCCGAAGCGCCTTTCTTTAAAGCAGCTGACTATGGAATTGTTGGCGATGTTTTTGATGTTCTGCCCAAGCTCACCAAAGCAGTTAAAGAATTGAAATAAGTTATTACAGATACGCAAAAAGCCTCAAGGATTAACTTTGAGGCTTTTTGCTTTTATATAGTGAGATTAGTTATACTGATTATTCAGGCGCCACAGAGTTTTGGTACTTTTCGGAAACCAAAACGCTTCAATTGAGGTTTACAACGCATAAGGATTAACCATGCCGGACTTTTTTATGATTGATTGAAGTGACGATTTAAGAAATCCTGTATATTTGCAACGTGGAAAAAATAAAACTAGAAATACTCGGCCTGTCTCCAAGCCAATCTCAAACGGGTTCATTTGCTTTAGTATTGGCAGAAGAATTCGGTAATCGCCGGTTACCAATTATTATCGGAATGTTCGAAGCGCAAGCCATTGCAATTGAAATGGAACGTATTACACCGAATCGCCCGATGACACACGACTTGTTTAAATCGTTTGCACGTGCTTTCGATTTTACAGTTGAAGAAATTCTGATTTCAGATTTGAAGGAAGGTATTTTTTACGCCAAAGTTGTTTGTACTGATGGTATCCGTCAGAAATCAATCGATGCTCGTCCGTCAGATGCCGTGGCCATCGGCCTGCGTTTTCAGGTGCCTATTTATACTACTGATCAGATTCTGACAGATGCCGGTATCACCACACAGGAAGCATCAACCGCTGATGAGCCACAGGAACTGGTATCGTCTTCTTCCCGCCCGCAAAAAGCCAAGAAAGATTCACTGAAAGACCTGAATCTGGAAGAACTCCACAACCTGCTAAGCCAGGCTTTGGCGAATGAAGAATACGAGAAAGCTGCTAAAATAAGAGATGAAATAGGTAAGAGAAACTAACTGTTTTTCTGCAACTATATACTATAAGCTGTTTGTCTTCGGACAAACAGCTTATTTTTTTATAGCCCTTCAGATTTCACCAATATTTTAAGAAAAAATTAATTTAAAATAAAAAACACCTTAAAACGTAATATAGTTTTTATAGATTTGGGCTTCGATAGCTGATATGAGTGTCTTTAGTTCTTTGCTGGCTTCTTTACTAATTCTCATATATATCATTTTAAAACCTATTATTATGTTCTCTTACCTGAAAAGAAAATTTGAAAAACACAAAATTAAAACAACTTTTAAGGAATACGGCTACAAAGTAGATGAGTATGATTTACCCGAATTCGGGAAAGTGAGTTTTGCCAAATGGAAAAACCCGCTGGAAGCTGAAAAGCATCTTTCGCAAAGCCAGGTCGATTTCTACAAGAAATTTCTAAAAAAAGGTGATTTTATCATTGACATAGGTGCACACATTGGTGATTCTACTATACCTATGGCGCTGGCTGTTGGCAAAGAAGGAACCGTTTTAGGCTTTGATCCGAATCCGTACATTTACAAAATATTAGAGCAGAATGCTGCTCTCAACAAGGAGTTGACTAATATCATTCCGCTAAAGCTGGCAATTACTACTTATGAGGGAGACTTCTTCTACAGCTCGTCTGAAGCAACATATAATAACGGCGGCATAGCCGAAACCCAACAAAACAGACATGGGAAATACGGATTGAACGAGAAAGTGAAAGGTGTTAACCTGGAGCATTTTCTGGATACCAATTATGCTGCACAACTGGGTAATTTAACATTGATAAAAATCGATACCGAAGGGTATGATACCGATATCATCAAGTCGATTTCTCCGCTGATACAAAAGTATAAACCGTTTATCATTTTTGAGTGTTTCCCGAAGTTATCCAGAGCAGAAAGACAGCATTTATTCGATCTGGTAGCCAACATGGGCTATGACCTGTATTATGTAGAAGCATTTGACGCAACTACTAAAAAATTGCCTATAAAACGTGAAAATATGAGTGACTGGAAGCATTTTGATATACTGGCCACTCCTAAAAATTAATAGCATTGTATAGTCTGGGTTATGAACATGTAAGTTTTTTTGCTATCTTACACTTTCATAAACCCTGACTAAACAATAGAAGCTTAGAATGATTAGAATACTGCGTAATTTTTTACCAATCCCCAATAAAGACCCTAATATCTTCTTTAGGTATATTTCATATATTGACATACTTGGTGTTTTTGAGCGCGACCCTTTTGGCAACTGGCTGATTTTAAAACGATTGATTATCCTGATTGCCGGTTTCCCTACCTACTGGCGCATAGCAGTGGCAAATCAACTGAAAGTAGAAGGTGCCGAGAAAATAGCCCGTTTACCTAACCAGAATGTCTATTTCATTTCAAATCACCAGACCTACTTTGCCGACGTAATTACGTTCTATCATATATTCTGTTCTGTAAAATGGGGCTTTGGCAACAGGGTTATCCCGGTAGCTTTATTTGCACCAAGAGCCCGTACTTTTTATGTAGCCGCCAGTGAGACCATGAAAGGCGGATGGATACCACGTATTTTCAGCCTGGCAGGAGCCATTCTGGTGGAACGGTCGTGGAGAGCCAAAGGCGAGAACGTGAAAAGAGAACTGGATACATCGGCTGGTAACAACGTGGCCAGGGGATTACAATTCGGTTGGGTGGTGAGTTTCCCGCAGGGTACTACCAGCCCTTATGCACCTATCCGTAAAGGTACAGCACACATTATCAAAGAAAACAACCCGATTGTGGTGCCGGTAGTGATCGACGGTTTCCGGAGAGCATTTAATAAAACGGGGCTTGCCTACAAAAAACGCAATACCGAATTACGGGTAAAATTCAAAGACCCTATCCATTTTTCGCCCGATGCAACGGTGGATGAAATAACCGAAGTAGTAAAGAATATCATCGAACAAAACATGCCGGAAAGAATAGCCAGATGGCGGGGTGATACTGCCGGGTCTGTTAAAAATCATTAAATTAGTCCATATTTCTGCTACATTTTTTATCTTTGCCCTAAATTACAAACAGGCAAAAGTTTGTTCTAATGATATTCAAGATGTCGAAACGAAAAATAGGCAGTTTTCCGAGTCTCTTAATTATTATCAGCTTAACAACTGCTTTATTTCTGATTGCCTTTACCGGCTGGATAGCACTCACATCGAAGCAATTGGTCGGGTACCTGAGGCAAAATATTGAGGTACAGGTGTATCTGGATAAAACAACAACCCCTGTTCAGCAGGATTCTATCAAGAATATTATTGCTAAAAAGAGCTATGTGGCCTATGTGAACAACGTACCACAGATAAAGTTTATATCGAAAGAAATTACCGCCCAGAAAGTTCTAAAAGACCTGAAAGAGGATTATAAAACCGTATTGGGCGAGAATCCCTACCGCGATGCCTTTAGTATCAAGATTCAGGAAGATTTTCTGAGTGAAACCAATCTTGAGAATATCAAAAAAGACATGGAACAATTATCTGGCGTTTTTGAAGCCGATTACGCCAAAGATTTTGTAGACAGTGTCAATAAAAATGCCTACAGTGCATTTCTTATTATTACGTCAATCATCGTGATTCTGCTGGTGGCCATTGTCTTGCTCATTAACAATACTATTCGCCTGGCGCTTTATTCTCAGCGTTTAATAATCAGAAGCATGCAGTTGGTAGGTGCCACCCATTGGTTTATACAGAAACCATTTATCGGGCGTGGCTTATGGCATGGGTTTCTGTCCGGAATAATCGCCATAGGCTTATTTATTGGAGTACAGCAGATTGCGGTTAATAAAATACAGAGCCTGGTTATTCTTCAGGACTATATCAAAATAGGTTTTCTATGTGGCGGGGTCATCGCATTGGGTATTCTGATCAGTGTTTTGAGTACTTTTCAGTCGATGTACAGGTATCTCAGAACAGACCTTGACGACTTATATTAAAACAACAATAAATATTATTCATGTGAAGAATATCCCTATTGCATGAGTATACCATAAAAATATTTCTCTGGGATACAGAACCTTTGTACTTATGAAAAATGCAGCTTCGAAAGCATCGGAAGTAAAAGAAACGTCTATCAACGAGACCAAAAGCGCTCTTCCGTTTACGCGTAAAAACTATACTTTAATGCTGATAGGCATCGGGCTTATCATCTTAGGGTTTATCGTCATGACCCAGGACAAAGAAGAGTTCGGCTTCGGTTTTCTTGGTATTACCTTAGGGCCTGCCCTTGTTTTCATTGGCTTCCTGTTTGAATTCTACGCTCTTTTCAAAAAGAAGTGAGCCGCTTAATTATTTGCATTTCCTGAACATTTATTACTTTTTCAATGGATTTTATACAAGCCATTATATTGGCCATTATTGAAGGCATAACAGAATACCTGCCCATCAGCTCTACCGGGCACATGATCATCGGTTCTTCATTAATGGGCATCAGCGAATTAGATTTCACTAAGGTTTTCGAAGTAAATATTCAATTTGGTGCTATATTATCAGTAATTGTACTTTACTGGAAGCGCTTTTTTCAGTCTATCCAGTTTTATACAAAACTGCTGGCGGCTTTTGTACCGGCCATGGTAATCGGTTTTCTGCTCAATGATTTCATCGATTCGCTGCTTGAAAGCGTACTCGTAGTGGCCGTGTCAATGGTTATCGGTGGAGTTGTTCTCGTATTTATTGACAAATACTTTGAAAACAAAGCTACCAAAGAAGATATCAGCTATCCGGACGCACTTAAAATTGGTTTGTTTCAATGCATTGCCATGATTCCGGGCGTTTCGCGCTCGGCAGCCAGTATCATTGGTGGTATGTTTCAGGGCCTGTCAAGAAAAGACTCTGCCGAGTTCTCCTTCTTTCTGGCCGTGCCAACCATGTTTGCAGCCTCTGCCTACAAACTGTTAAAAAGCTACAAAGCAGGCACGCTAACTTTTTCAACTGACGAACTTCAGCTTTTACTGATTGGTAATGTAGTAGCATTTGTTGTAGCCATGGCAGCCATTAAGTTCTTCATAGGTTATCTTCAGAAATACGGTTTCAAGGTTTTCGGATATTATAGAATAATTGTCGGCCTGATAATCTTAGGACTATTAGCAGCCGGATACGATTTGAAGATTGTTTAATGATGCAAGCACCCTCAGATGACCGAAACGATGTGTTGCTGATAGATAAACCCTTGAAATGGACATCGTTTGATGTGGTAAACAAGGTGCGGTATGCCGCCAAATACAAAAAGGTAGGCCACGCCGGAACACTCGACCCACTGGCCACTGGCTTGCTGATACTATGCACCAACAAGAAAACCAAAGAGATAGAAACCTATCAGGCACAGGAAAAAGAATATACAGGTACGCTGGTATTGGGTAAAACTACTCCTTCTGTTGACCTGGAAACTGAGTTTGATGCGGAGTATCCTGTAGATCATATTACGCCCGAAGCTATTAAAGAAGCAGTTTCTCAATTAACCGGACTCATCGACCAGATTCCTCCGGCACATTCTGCCATCCGTGTCGACGGCAAGAGAGCCTATGAGTCGGCAAGAAAAGGACTAGACGTTGCCTTGAAATCAAGACAGGTAGAAGTAAAAGCATTTGATGTAGATACCAGTCACTTCCCCGAAATATCATTCAGAATCGTATGCTCAAAAGGCACGTATATCCGTAGCATGGTCAGAGACTTCGGCCGGTTACTTCACTCAGGAGCCTACATGAGTTCGCTGCGCCGTACGCGTATTGGTGAATTCCGCATTGAAAATGCACTCAGCCTCGAACAATTTTTAGATAATATTCGTAATTTTGCGCCCGCAAAGTAAGCTGTTTATTTTAGATATTGTGCCGAGTGCCTCTTAAAACGATACAACCATTGAAAGTATATTATAATTTATCTGATTTTACACCCCTCAAAAATGCTGTGGTAACCAGCGGCACCTTTGACGGTGTTCATTTGGGTCATCAAAAAATCTTACAAATACTTCGGGAAACTACGATTGCTTCCGGTGGAGAATCGGTAGTACTGACTTTCTGGCCTCATCCACGGATGGTGGTTTCTCAGGATAGCCAGAGCCTGAAAATATTATCGACCATTGACGAGAAGATATCGTTACTCGAGCAACAGGGGGTAAATCATCTGTTAATCGTACCTTTTACCAGAGAGTTTTCAGAGCTGAGTTCGGAAGAATATGTGCAGAATATATTGCTTGATACCATCGGTACTAAAAAACTGGTAATAGGTTATGACCACCGTTTTGGCAGAAACCGTGAAGGAGGTTTTGAATATCTGGAACAAAACTCTCACCGGTTCGGAATCGAGATTGAAGAAATACCCCGGCAGGAAATCGACAATCTGGTGATCAGCTCTACACAAATACGTGAGTCTCTGCTGGAAGGACAGGTAAAAGCGGCCAATGAATTACTTGGCAGGCCATATAGTTTTTCGGGCATTGTAGTAAAAGGTCGACAATTAGGTCGCACCATCGGCTTCCCTACAGCCAATGTTCAGGTGGCCGAGTCATATAAACTGATTCCTGTCAACGGCGTGTATGCCGTAAAAACATGGGTAAGAGGAAACCTGCTCAACGGTATTATGAATATCGGTAACCGCCCTACGGTTGACGGCATCGGTAGAACACAGGAAGTTTACATTCTTGATTTTAATGAGGACATCTACGGTGAGCACATCACGGTTGAACTCGTAGACTACATCAGACCTGAACAGAAGTTCAACGGACTCGATGAACTGAAAAGTCAGATTTCTAAAGATACAGATACCGCCATACAAATTTTATGCAAATAGATGTAATTGAGATTGTCGGCTGGATTGGTGCTGTATTGATTACTGGCTCCTATTTTCTGAATATTCAGGGGAAACTCGATGCCAAAGATACCCGGTACATTTGGGCCAACGCCATTGGTGGAATATGCTTTGTAATTAACACATATTTCCACCAGGCGTATCCGTCAATGGCCGTGAATATCATTTGGGTGCTGATTGCAGTGGTGGCTGTTTTCCGCAAAAAATAGCATCAGGCATTTTTCACATAACTACCCAGCCATTTGATGGCGTGTCTGTGCTTTTTGAAAACCTTCTCCAGATTCTCGTCTTTGAAGAACCCTTCCAGTTCAATAAAAAACCAGAAATTAAAGTCTTCGCTTCCTTTGTAAGGGCGGCTCTCAATCTTTGTAAGGTTAACCCCAGCCTTTTTGAAATCCTGCAGAAAATTGGCAAGAATACCCGGTTTATCGGTATCAGGTAAACGTGCAATAATCGTAGTTTTATCATTACCGCTTTTCTGATTAACAAAGTCTTTGGCCAGTATGTAAAACCTTGTGCGGTTTTGTCCGTTATCTTCAATATTGTTAAAAAGTACAGGCAAGCTAAACAACTTAGCTGCAATTTCAGAGCAGATGGCCGCACTTTCAGGGTCTTCGGCAGCCAGTTTAGCAGCTTTCGAGGTCGACTCCACCTGAATCTCTTCCGGGTGCGTTTGTTCAAAGTATTTATTCAAAAACCCGCGGCATTGTCTGAACGCAATATCTTTCGAATAGATTCTCTTAATCCTTGATGGATTCTCCGCCTCTGTAGCCAGAGCAAAATGGACAGGAATCTTCAGTTCTGCGGCTACGTTTACACTCATCTCGTTCAGTAAATCAACCGTTTCGTAAACAATTCCTTCCTGATTATTTTCAATAGGAATCACACCATACTTGGCTCTGCCTGTATCAACCGCTTCAAATACCGACTTAATGGTAGGCAGGGTCATGTATTCGCTCATTGCGCCAAAACGGCTCTCTGCTGCCTGGTGAGTAAAACTCCCCTCCGGCCCCAGAAACGCAATTCTTTCAGGCAGCTCTATGTTACGGGCTGCCGCAAATATTTCCAGAAAAATAGCATCAATGGCGTCTTCCGTCAAAGGCCCGCTGCTTTGGGTTTTCATTCTGTCAAGAATATACTTCTCCCGCTCAGGTCTGTAAATAATGGCTTTGGTAGAGCGCTTTATTTCACCTACTTGCTGCACCAACTGCATGCGTTTGTTAAGTAGTATTAATAGCTGGTCGTCAATAGAGTCAATATCTTTTCTTACTTCGTCGAGTGTCACTGTTCAGATAGGAGTTAAAATTTTTATGATAATTTCGGGTATGTTATATTAAAATCAGGCAACCTCTTTAATATCCAGAATTGCTTCCAGTTTTTCATCAATTTCATCTTTTTCAATTCTAAGATTATCAATGATGAACTTCTGGCGCTCTGGTGTATTTTTGCCCATATAATAACTCAGAATTTTGGAAATAGACGATTCCTTTTCAAGAATAACCGGTTCCAGTTTGATATCCTCACCTATAAATCCTTCAAATTCATCCGGTGATATCTCTCCCAGTCCTTTGAAACGGGTTATCTCAGGCTTGGGGGATAATTTCTTGATAGCGGCTTCTCTTTCCTGATCCGAATAACAATAAATAGTTTCCTTTTTATTACGTACCCTGAAAAGCGGCGTCTCAAGAATATACAAATGCCCTTCTCTGACCAGGTCCGGGAAAAACTGCAGGAAGAATGTCAGCAACAACAGACGAATGTGCATACCGTCGACATCGGCATCTGTTGCCACAATTATTTTATTATAGCGTAGTGCATCCAGTCCGTCTTCAATATTGAGTGCATGCTGCAGAAGGTTGAACTCTTCGTTTTCGTAAACAATTTTTTTGGTGAGTCCGAAGCTGTTTAATGGCTTACCTCTCAGGCTGAAAACCGCCTGTAACTCAGGATTCCTGGCTTTCGTTATGGAGCCACTGGCCGAGTCACCCTCGGTAATAAACATCACGGTTTCGTGGCGTTTTTCATTTTTTTCGTCGTCCAGATGGAAACGGCAGTCGCGCAGTTTACGATTGTGCAGATTCGCTTTTTTTGCTCTTTCGTTAGCCAGTTTTTTAATTCCGGCCAGTTCTTTCCTTTCTCTCTCCGACTGCTCAATTCTTTTCTTCAACGCCTCTTTCACTGCCGGGTTCATGTGCAGATAATTATCGAGTTGCTCTTTCAGAAAATCACCGATGAATACCCGTATTGTAGGCGAATTAGGCTCGGGTGACATGGTCTGTGAGCCTAATTTGGTTTTGGTCTGAGACTCAAAAACCGGCTCCTGTACTCTTATTGAAATAGCACCAATGATTGACTGACGGATGTCTTCCGGTGTGTAGTCTTTACCAAAGTGCTCTCTTACTGTGCGCACAATTGCCTCTCTGAAACTCGAAAGGTGAGTTCCACCCTGCGTTGTATTCTGGCCGTTTACAAATGAATAATATTCTTCTCCATACTGGTTGCTATGTGAAAGAGCTACTTCAATATCTTCTCCTTTTAAATGAATGATAGGATATCGCAAGGAATCTTCATCAGTTTTACGGCGTAAAAGGTCTAACAAACCATTCTGCGATACATATTTCTGCTTGTTGAAAAAAATAGCCAGGCCCGCATTCAGATAGCAATAGTTCCAAATCATTGATTCTACAAATTGCGGAATATAATGATAGTGTTTAAAAACGGTGTCGTCGGGAGTGAAAATAACCCATGTGCCGTTTTTCTGATCAGAATCTATAATTTCCGATTCACTCAGCAGCTCACCTTTAGAAAATTCTGCCCATTTTGTTTTTCCCTCTCTGAACGCCTGTACCCTGAACTTCGCAGAAAGCGCATTCACCGCTTTTGTACCCACCCCATTGAGCCCTACCGCCTTCTGAAAAGCCTTGCTGTCGTATTTTGCTCCGGTGTTTATTTTAGATACCACATCAACCACTTTACCTAAAGGTATCCCTCTGCCATAATCTCTTATCTCAACTCTTCCGTCGTCCAGTTTTATTTCAATAGATCTGCCATAACCCATGGCATATTCATCAATACAATTATCCAGAACTTCTTTTACTAAAACATAGATTCCATCATCAGCGGCCGAACCGTCTCCCAATTTCCCGATGTACATACCCGGCCGCAATCTTATGTGTTCTTTCCAGTCTAGCGAGCGAATACTGTCTTCGTTATAAGTTACTTCCTTGTTTTCAGCCATTTTGAAAAATATATTTTGATTTATCCGTTTTTATATTTTACTTTGTATTTCAAAGTTCTTTTTAACACATACTTAACAGCAAACAGCGAAAAAATAAAAAAACTTCACTTACTTTGCATTGTATTCATTTGTGGCTAATTAAACTTTCGAAATAGTAATTTGGCAAATAACGTTATAGATATGAAATTTAGCAAAAATAATTTCTTACAAAATTTCTTCAAAATTACGGTTTTTACACTAATTCTAAGCAATTCTTTCGGACAAAATGCCCCAACCGGTACCGGAAACGCACCAGCTAATGCACCTGTAACTCCTACCAATACACAAGGTACACAAGGAACACCAGGCAATCCGCAAACCAACCCCACAAACGTGCCTCAGAGGCAAACTGTGCAACAAAATCAACAGCCAAATCGTACCAGAACCGTCACCAATGATCCAAATAATACCAGGAATCAGCAATTAACTACAGCTGATCTGGCAAGTATGGCGAAAGAAGATTCGATAAAAGCAGTTCGGGAGGCTGACCTTGAAAAAGATGTGGCCAGAGCAACATTAAGAAGAAGAATTTTTGGCTATAATCTTTTCAACACCATTAAGTTTGATCCAACACCAGCCATTAACATTGCTACACCCAACAACTATGTTTTAGGCCCGAATGATCAGTTAATTATAGAAATTTATGGTTATTCACAATCTACAGTTAAAGCTATCGTCTCTCCTGACGGCTACATTACAATAAACCCTGTCGGTCTTATTTATGTGGCGGGCTCAACTATTGAACAGGCCAAAGAAAAAATACTGAGTAAATTATCAAAAGTATATACGGGTTTAAGATCATACGAGGGCAACTCGCCCAATACACATCTTGTGGTATCGTTAGGTAATATCAGAAGCATTAAAGTAACCGTTACCGGAGAAGTCATTGCTCCCGGTACCTACACGCTTTCTTCTCTCTCTACTATTATGAACGCACTGTATGCATGCGGTGGCCCTAATGAGTTGGGTACTTATCGTAAAGTGAAAGTGATTAGAGGTAATAAAGAGGTAGCCACACTTGATCTGTATGAAGTTTTGGTAAATGGCTTTGCTAAAGACAACATTATATTACAGGACCAGGACATCGTTCAGGTTTCACCTTATATTTCAAGAGTGGCTATTCAGGGTCACACTAAAAGAAATGGTTTGTTTGAGTTAACAGAAGAAGAAAAGCTGCAAGACGCCATTGCTTATGCTGGTGGGTTTAATCAATACGCTTATAGACATCGTTTGAAGATACACAGGAATACCAGTCGTGAAAAGAAGATTCTGGATGTGATGGAATCACAATTTCCTTCTTTTCCTGTCATGTCTGGCGACTCTATCATAACCGAAAGGCTTTTGGAACGCTACGAAAACATGGTTACAATTGAGGGTTCTGTTTTTCGCCCGGGTCAATATTCTCTCGATAATAGCCCAACCCTTATGGCATTAATTAAATCGGCGGAAGGACTACGAGGAGAAGCGCTAACCGGAAGAGTGGCCATTGTTAGAACACGCGAAGATATGCTTATAGAAAACATATCGTTGAATCTTGATGATATTCTGAAAGGACGGTCTGCTGATATACCTTTAAAAAGAGAAGACATTGTGTCTATCCCGTCAATCTTTGATTTGACTGAATCGGCTTATGTGCGTATTCAGGGAGCAGTGAATAATCCGGAAGGTGAAACGGGCATTGAAATTCCATATGTTAAAAACCTTACTATTGAAGACGTACTGATAAAAGTTGGCGGTTTGTCTGAATCTGCTTCTTTATCAAGAGTAGAAGTTGTTCGTAGAAAAAGAAACGTGGATCCAACATCAGCAAGTGCGCAAATTTCAGATACTTTCCAATTCGTTATTCGCCCTGATTTAAGTGTTGAACAAAGTGCTAATACGTTTACGCTGTTGCCTTTCGATGAAATCTTCATAAGAAAATCGCCCAATTATTTGAAGCAGGCTTTTGTAGAGGTAGAGGGAGAGGTATTATTCCCTGCCAAATATGGTATCAAGAATAAAGATGAAAAGATATCAGATGTAATAGCCCGTTCAGGCGGTTTAACCCCACAATCGTATCTTGAAGGTGCCACGTTGATCAGAGAAATTCAGTTAAGTGATGTTGAAATTGAGCAACGCAGAAAAACAATTGACGAAATTGCCAATAGCTCAAATAATAATCAGTCTATTCAGGTAGATGATGTAAGCGACATCAAAAAATCTTCGATAGGTATCAATCTAAGAAAAATCATTGAAAGCCCCGGCTCAAATGAAGACATGATTTTACAGGATGGAGATATTATCAGAATCCCTAAATTGCTGGAGACTGTTCGTGTACAAGGCGAAGTGCTATACCCTACTACTGTTAAATATTTATACAAAGATAGTTTCATCAACTACATTTCTAAAGCCGGTGGTTTTACCAAACGCTCAATGAAAAGCAAATCTTATGTGCTATATGCCAATGGCTCTGTAGACAGAACAAGACGCTTTTTCTTTGTTAACATTTATCCGAAAGTTGCTCCGGGGTCTGAGATTATTATTCCTCAAAGAAGTACTACTGCGCAACAACAAATTAACCAGGTACAAGGTTTCTTAACTGCCATCGGTGCCACGATGACCACCTTTATTGGTATTTTGGGTATTATCAGTATTTCAAGGTAATATTCGGTTAGAAGAAACATTATTATTATTAAAAAAATGGCTGAAACACAAATCATTCAAGAAGAGCAAATCAGTACAAAAGACTTATTCAGAAAAGTAATCAATATCTTTAGACTGATTGGAAGTGAATGGAAGTTATTATTGATAAGTATTTCAATAGGTACTTTAGTTAGTATTCTATTTGACATAAAAAATTTCAAAGAGTCTCAATACTCCGGCGAGATTCATTTCAATCTGGAATCAGGTTCTTCAGGTCAAAACAGTATGGCTGGGTTTGCAGGTATTGCCAATGCCTTCGGAGTAGGCAACGTGGGTGGGTCTCAGTCGAACGATCTATTCAGTGGCGGCAACTTCAATTCGGTTATTGCCTCCAAAACTTTATATGAAAGAGCATTAATGAAAGAAGTAATGGTTGGTAATAAGAAAACATTGTTTATCAATTATTATAAAGACAGTAGTGATATAAAAAGAAAAGAATGGGGTGGTGATTTATTCAAAAAGCCGAACACTGCCTTTATTAATTTCAGATTTACACCCAAAAGCCCGGAACAATTTACCAAAACTGAAAATGAAATAGTTGCTACCATTTACGAGAAACTGGTAAAGCAGACAGAATTGGCACCTTTGGATAAGAATGGTTCAATTATGATTCTTTCGGCTACTACTAATAGTGAAATACTTACGAAAATATGGATTGAAACCCTTCTGGAAACATTGGAAGAGTTCTATATTGAAGTACGAACCAAAAAGACGAAAGAGATTTATGATATACAAGTAGAACGTCTGAACGAATTACAGTCTAAATTGAGCTCAACGGATCGCCAGTTGGCTATCACCACTTATCAGAACTTAAATGCTGTTGACCCTACCGCACCTATGCGCCAGCAGCAATTAAATAGAAATAATACGTTTATATCAAATCAGTATTATTCGCAAATGGCGTCGGTAGAGAATCTTCGTATGCTCTTAATACACCAAACGCCCTTATTTACTATGCTACAACCGGTGCGTTTACCGTTAATACGTAAAGACTACACCATAGGGAGCAGTTCAAAAATCGGAGCTTTTCTGGGTTTCTTCCTGTGCTTGGTGTTTATTATTTTCAGAAGAACCTATCAGGAATTAATGAGCTAAGTTAAATTTGTATTTATTGATTGAATTAGAATTGTGCATGAAAAAATCTGAAAATGAAATAATAATAAAGGCTGGAAAATCGACATTTCATTATTGGAAAGATATTTGGCGGCAGAGAGAGTTATTCTGGATTCTAGGAAAGCGCGACATCATGGTCCGCTACAAACAAACTGTTTTAGGTATTGCCTGGGCAGTTTTTCGTCCTTTGCTAACGGCAATGGTTATGACATTTGCCTTTGGTAAAATTGCCAAAATGGAAACCAGTGTAACCCTGCCCTATATGATTGTTGTGATACCGGGTGTTATTATCTGGTTGTTTTTTTCTCAGTGTTTATCACAAATCAGTAATAGTATAGTTGGCAACGGTAATCTAGTATCGAAGGTCTATTTCCCGCGTATCATTATCCCTTTCAGCTCATTATTAGTCGGGCTTTTAGATGCGCTTATTGCCTTTGCCATGTTTTTTATTTTTTGCATCTATTATCAGTTCATTCCCAACTGGCATATAGTTTTTGCTCCTTTATTTATGATTCTGGCATATTTAGGCGCTTTTGGTTTTGGCCTTATTGCTTCGGTTCTTAATGTAAAGTATCGTGATATTGCGCAAATAATACCTTTTATAGTTCAGTTTGGTTTTTTCATTTCTCCGGTAGGTTATACCAGCGAGCAGCAAAAAGATGCCTGGTGGTACCCCTACTACAATCTTAATCCGATTGTAGGTGCAATCGACGGCCTGAGATGGTCCTTATTAGGCGATTACTCCCCATTTAATTGGCAAAGTCTGATTCCGACTCTGATATTCGTAACGATTTCTGTTATCTTTTCCATTTGGTTTTTCCGGAAAAACGAAAACTCATTCGTCGATTACATTTAACATCAGTATTTCTGAAAGACATTTCGCATGAAAGCAATATCAATAAAAAATATATCAAAAAAATACATACTCAGTCATAAGAAGAAGAAATATCAGAATCTGACAGAATCGCTTACGGGTTTTGTGCAGGAGTTTTTTTCAAACAAAGAAGAGCACGAAACCAAGGAGGTTTTTTGGGCGCTGCGAGGAGTAAGTTTTGATATTGAACAAGGAGACCGTGTTGGTATTGTTGGCTCAAACGGAGCCGGAAAATCGACGCTGTTAAAAATATTAAGCCGCATAACAGAACCTACGCATGGCGAGGTTCGTGTAAACGGCAGAATGGCCAGTTTGCTTGAAGTGGGGACAGGTTTCCATCCGGAATTAACCGGAAGAGAAAACATCTTTCTGAATGGAGCCATACTGGGCATGCGCCAGGAAGAAATCAAACAGCAATTTGATGCCATTGTAGATTTTGCCGGAATTGAGAAATTTCTTGATACGCCCGTGAAACGTTATTCTTCAGGTATGTATGTTCGTTTGGGTTTTGCCATTGCTGCCCATCTGGAGCCTGAAATACTGATTGTAGATGAAGTGCTGGCCGTTGGAGACTCTGAATTTCAGAAGAAATGCCTCGGCAAAATGAAGGATGTATCGAGCACCGGCCGAACCGTTCTATTTGTTAGCCACAATGCCACTGCAATTCAAGGGCTTTGCAATAAGGCGGCTTTCCTGCAGAAAGGTAACTTAGTAAAATATGGAGAAGTAGGCGAAGTACTGCATGATTACATGACGAGTATTTCCAAGTTTCAGCTAATACAGAATTGGGATAGCCCCGAAGGTGCCCCCGGTAATGACCTCGTAAGAATAAAACATATTGAAGTATTGCCCGAGTTTGTGAATGGCAGTAAGAACATAGATGTACGCACGCCATTAAAAATAATATTCGAGTTCTGGAATATGACTGAAAAGGCAGACCTGAACCTGAGTGTGTTTTTGTATAACATGACAGGCGAGTGTGTCTTTAATGTAGGCAGCCAATCGAAGACATTTACTATGGGTTTGGTGAAAGGTGTGCTCGAGATTCCGGGTAATTTTCTGAATGATGGTTCTTATTATATATCTGTAATGATTGTAAAAGACACTTCTGACCCGGTATATGTATTAGAAGATGCCATTAGTTTTGATGTGGCCGATTTCAGAGAAGGCACCAGTTGGTATGGCAAATGGCCCGGAGCGGTTCGTCCGATACATATTCCATTAAAAACCTGGAAAGTAGACGGTTTAATATAAATCACTGAACCGAATCCCTTAAATGTATTATACGATTTAAAGGATTCGGTAAATCGTCTTCCTTATATTCAAATATTAACTACATTTGCAAACTACATTCTGAACGGATGGAGAAATTTGCTTATATATGTTGCAGCAATAAAATCTGAGTCGGTTCAGAATCTTCATCGGTTTAAACAAAGCGTTCCTTTATTGTGATAAACGTAACAAAATCATTTTTACCATCATTTGAAGAATACCAGGAGAAAATAAGAGGTATCTGGGAAAATACGTGGCTAACTAATAACGGGCCTTTGGTTCGTGAGTTAGAAGCTAAATTGAAAGACTACCTGGGTGTAGAAAACCTCCTGTATGTTACCAACGGTACTATAGCTTTGCAAATAGCTATTAAGGCACTTGATCTGAAAGGTGAAATCATCACCACACCGTTTTCATATTGCGCAACCACTACCTCTATACTTTGGGAAAACGTAAAACCTGTTTTCGTTGATATTGAAGAAGATACTTATAATATCGACGCCGATTTGATAGAGCAGGCCATAACCGAAAAGACATCGGCCATTATGGCCACACACGTATATGGTCGCCCTTGCAATATTGAAAAAATAGACCAAATAGCGCGCAAATACAATTTAAAGGTAATTTACGACGGAGCACATTGCTTTGGTGCTACCTATAAGGGTAATTCTGTTTTATCTTTTGGCGATGTAGCCACTTGTAGTTTTCATGCAACCAAGGTTTTTCATACCATTGAAGGAGGTTGCGTTATCTGCAAAGATGAGGAACTGCTGAAAGTGCTGACTCATTATAGAAGTTTCGGGCATAAAAACGATGACTATTATATGATAGGCATTAATGCCAAAAACTCTGAGTTTCATGCAGCAATGGGTTTATGTAACCTACCTAAAGTAGCAGATATCATAGAAAAAAGAAGAATAGTTTCTGAAAAATATGATCAGCTTTTAGACTGGACAAAACTAAAACAACCCAAGCAAGACATAGAAGGATTTGTTTATAACTATGCCTATTACCCGATTATGCTGCCTTCAGAACAAAAACTATTTGAGGTTACTGAGGCTTTGCATAAAGAGGATATCGTACCACGCCGCTATTTTTATCCGTCGCTCAACCAACTTCCTTATCTTGATTTTTATAACCCCTGCCCGGTTTCAGAAAGGTTGTCGTCAGGGGCATTATCATTACCTTTGTACTACGATCTGGACTTGAAAGATGTAGAGAGAATAGCCAGAATAGTTAATAGTACGCTTTAATATTTTTCAATTCAAAGCCAATATATTTCATCAGTGATAGATGTATCTATAATTATTGTCAATTATCGTACTCCTGAGTTGATTGTTGACTGCCTGAAAACAGTTAAACAGTTTACAAAGAAAGTAAGCTATGAAGTGATAATTGTTGATAATCAATCGAAAGATAATGATGAAGAATTTGTTAAAGAGCATTTTCCTGAGGTAAGGTGGGCTCCTATGGGCTATAACGCGGGTTTTGGCCGGGCTAATAACCTCGGTATGAAATTGGCCACCGGCAAATATTTTCTGCTATTGAATTCAGACACCAAGTTATTTGAACCGGTGATTGACAGATGCGTTGAAAATATGGAAAATCGCCCTGATGCCATTGCCGGAGGTGCCTATCAGGTATATCCTGATTTCAGTCCCAGGGCATTTTATCATACCTTTACTTTCAGAAGAGATTTCTGGATTACCCCGCCCCCACTCAGAAAATACTTAGATAAGCTTATTCCTTACACAAAGTATGATGACCCCGAACAGGTCGATTATATTGCTGCTGCCTTTCTGATGGTGCGCAAAGAAGGTTTTGAGAAAACCGGAGGCTTTGATGAGGAGTTTTTCCTGTATGGAGAAGATACCGAATGGGGACACAGATTAGGTAAGATTGGCCGATTACTGGTATTTAAAGATTGCAGAATCATACATGAAGAATGGGGAAGCAAGCCGGAACGGTATGAAGAAGCACAAAGATATACCTATTTTAATAGATTTGATGAGCAGATTCATCTCTCGAATCTGGTATGGATACGTAAACAATATGGTGTGTTTCATTATTTTCTGTTAATGTTACACTACTGGCTGTGGGTACCTGTTTTTTTTCTGATGAAAATGGTATCAAATCTGCTGAAGATGCAAAATCCGTTCGGCGATTTATACAACCAAAAAAGATTTGCCCGAACAATCGGCAGATTTTCGGCGTTTTTCTTGAAAATTGTACTGAAAAGACCAACCTTTTATAAAATTAAATGAAAGAGAAAACCATTCTTTTTCTTACACCAACTGGTGGACGAACCGGCTCTGAAATGATGATTTGGTACCTGCTCAGACATTTATCGGGCAAAATCAAATCAGTTGTTTATAGCTGTAAGAATGGGGAGTTATTTGCAAAACATTCAACTGCTGACCTTACCTTCGTGAACACCCGCAAAGATGGATTTCTATCAAAAATATACGAAGGCGTTTATTTTAAGCTATTCAAGCGTACTCCTGAGGAGAGCCGTATTTTGAAAATTCAGCAGCAGGTAAAAGCCGACAAATGGTATCTGAATACGCTAACCATGCCGCGATTCGCCCGTTTAGCGCATAGCCTTAACATACCTTACATTGTGCATGTGCACGAACTGGTCAGTATTTATGACGAAATCATGTACGATGATTTCAAATTTCAGTTTGACAATGCCGAGAAAATAATCTGCTGCTCAGCCATTGTAGAGAAAAGAATCAGACAGATGGGTTATACCAGCACCATACTGCTTCATTCTTTTATTGATACTGAAAAAATCAGTACCAAGTCGGACACAGGGCAATTAAGACAGGAACTGGGTATTCCGCAGGATTCTTACGTTTGGGTTATGTCAGGCTCCATGAACCTCCGGAAAGGGTACGATACAGCTCTGGATGTTTTAGAAAATCTGCCTGCCAACGTTTATTTACTTTGGCTGGGTAATATTAAAAAGACGGGCGTTTTGCACTACCTTGAGCAGAGGACTAAACACGATAAACTGAATTTTGTTGTGGCCGGAGAACAATCAGACAAGTATTATGATTACCTGAACATGGCCGATGGCTTTGTTTTGCTGGCGCGGGAAGACCCATTCCCGCTTGTGATGATTGAAGCTGCTTTTCTGCAAAAGCCAATTGCGGGTTTCAATTCAGGCGGAATAGATGAATTTATGCAGGCCGGCATGGGTCTGGTGGTTGATAGCTTTAATCCGAAAGATTTAGCCGATGCCATGATAAAGATTCAGAATAAGGAAATTGATATAAATAAAGATACTTTAAAAAACCGTGCTTTAAATTTTGATATCAGAAATCAGATTGAAAAGTGGGTTACTTTTTTTAATTAAATTAATAGTATTGTAACATGAGTGCACTGAACGATATATTGGGTGAACTGAAAGAAGCACAGAAAGTGCTTGACGATTTTATTTCATCAGAAGAAAATCTGAAAAATATAGAAGCTACGGCCGATCTAATGGCCAATGCACTGAAAAACGACAAAAAGATTATTTCCTGCGGTAATGGCGGGTCACACTGCGATGCCATGCACTTTGCCGAAGAGTTGTCTGGTCGATACAGAGAAAATCGCCGCGCACTGGCTGCTATCGCTATTTCTGATCCGAGCCATATTTCCTGCACAGGTAATGACTATGGCTATGATTTCGTTTTCTCCCGTTTCATTGAAGGCTTAGGTAATACCGGAGATGTACTGTTGGGAATCAGCACCAGTGGTAATTCAAAAAATATTATCAATGCAGTGCAAGCAGCCAAAGAAAAAGGTATGAAAACAGTTATTTTCTCTGGTAAAGAGGGCGGGCAACTGAAAGGCACGGCCGATGTAGAAATTATAGTACCTCATTTCGGATACGCCGATCGTATTCAGGAAATCCATATCAAAGTTATTCATATCCTGATTCTGTTGATTGAAAAAAGAGTGATAAATCCGGAACTATGATTTAACTGAATATGATGGTTTAGTTGATTCTTAAAATACAGGGATAATTAAATCAGCCGATTTAAAATTCACAACGATTATCAGAATCAGTTTCATCACAGTTCAAGAAGTTTTTCTCTATTCATAAACCCTGTCATGAAAATCCTTTTCATTAGTCATGATGCCAACCGCGCCGGAGCGCAAATTTTTTTGTTGAATATTATGAAATATTTTCAACAGAAAAAGGTGTCCATGCATTTGTTGTTGCTTGAAGGAGGAAGTCTGGAAAAGGATTTTGAAAAAATTTGTACGGTACATCAATATCCAGTAGAAACAAATTCCCTGTCACAAAATCTGGTGGGTAAAGTTTTAAAGAAACTAGGTATAGGTGCTAATAATTCCATTCAACGGTCCAGAGAGTTACTCTATACAAAGCTAGCCTCTGAGGGCTTCCAATACATTTATGCCAATACAATTGCTACGGCAAATGTAATGCCCGAACTACTTTCATATCTGAAACTACCGCTCATTACGCATATACATGAGCTTGAATTTTCCATTCAGTTTTACTCGTCTGCAGAAAACAGAAATTTTCTGTTTCATAATACAAGCAAATTGATTGCCTGTTCACAAGCTGTGGCCGATAATCTGATCGAGAATCATGGGTTTGACAAGGAAAAAATTGAAGTAATTCACTCTTTTGTAAATAATCAGGATGTTTTACGTAGATCAGCCGAAACCAATCGTGCTGCTATCAAAGAAAAATATCAGATTCCACCAGATGCCTTCCTGATTGGAGGCTGTGGCAATGCAGAATGGAGAAAAGGTGTCGATGTATTCGCTTCGCTGGCGCGCAGAGTGATGGATATTAATCCGGAAAATATACACTTTGCCTGGGTGGGTATAAAAAAAGAAGGAGAATACTACCAACAGGTTGCTTTTGATGTCACCAGAATGGGTATCAGCAATAATATTACATTCATAGAGCCTACTCCTGAGGCCATAGAATTAATTAGCAGCTTTGATATATTTACTGTAGTATCAAGAGAAGATCCTTTCCCTTTGGTGATGCTCGAAGCCGCATTAGCTGAAAGAATGATTTTCGGGTTTGAAAAAACCGGAGGGTGCTCTGAATTCATAGAGCAGGACGCTGGGAAATTGTTTCATTACCTTGACATTGAAAAGATGGCGCAGGAAATTGTTGATTTTAGTAAAAATCCAACCAACCTGTATGGCAAAAAAGCCAGAGAAAAAGTACTGAATCAGTATAGTTTCGAAAACTCGATTCTTAAAATAGAAAAATTATTACAAAACTTATCCTAAAAGACTGATACTTACATGACACTTGCTTTTACCATTTGTTCGGTCAATTATCTTGCTCAGGCTCATACTTTAGGTGATTCACTTAAAAAACATAACCCTCATTTTAAGTTTATCATAGGTCTGGTTGATAAATTGGATACCAAAGAAATTGATAAAAGTAAATTGCCGGAGTACCCCCTGCTGGAACTCGACAAAATACAAATTGAAGACCTGGCAGGTATGTGCGAACGATATGATATTACAGAACTTAATACGGCTGTAAAACCCTATTATATCAATCATTTTCTGAAAAATAATCCGGAAGTAACCAATATTATCTATTTTGACCCGGACATTATCATATTCGATAAACTGACGCTACTGGAGAAAAACTTAGAAAATTATAACATTGTTGTTACTCCGCACATTACTTCGCCTTATACTGACACGGCCTTCCCTGCTGATGAGACACATGCCAACACAGGAATTTTCAATTTTGGTTTTGTGGCCATGCGTCGTTCAGAAACCACCCAAAAGATGGTTGATTGGTGGTGCGAAAAACTCAAAAAAGAATGTGTGATAGACCTCTGCAACGGCCTTTTTGTAGACCAGCATTGGGCCGACTTCTTTCCGGCCTATTTCGATAAGGTTTTGATTGACAAGCACTCCGGTTATAACGTAGCCTATTGGAACATACATGAGAGATATTGCAGCCAGAAAGACGGACAATGGTTTGTTAATGAAAACGTACCTTTGCAGTTTTTCCATTTCAGTGGTTATCTCATTGCCAAGCCACAAGAAATCTCGAAATACCAGAACAGGTATACTTTTGAAAAACGCTCCGATCTGGTGCCGTTATTTGATTTATACAGAAACGAGCTGCTGAAAAATAATGAGTTGTATTGGAAACATTTTAAGTGTGACTATATTAAACCTCCTAAAATAAAGCGATATTTGCGGGTAAGAACGTATTTAAAACTCCCACTCGAAAAATTAGCTCAGGTGTTTGAGTGATCTTGTTTATGCAGAAAATTATTGCACTCTGGCAACATCGTTATAGAAAATACTCTCATCTGTTTTTGGTTTATCTGAATTTTTTAGCCGTCTATTTCAAAATACAGTTATTAAAAATCAGGTTTTCGGGTAAACGAAAAGTAGTTGCTATTGTGCTTACCCAACAGTTTGGCGATATAGTAGCTGCAGAGCCTATTACACGGCAGATTAGAGAAAAACACCCGGATGATTATATTCTTTGGATCGTGAGGTCGGTGTTCAGAGAATTGCTCGAAAATAATCCGAATCTGGATGATATCCTGGAAGAATTCTGTGCCAACCAAAGGCGTCTGCTGATTAATTCAGGTATTTTTGATGTTATTTATAATCTGCAGTTTCGCAACAACAGTTATTGTCCCACATGCGACGTGTTTGTAGAAAATCCGGCGGCAGATAGTAAGGATATCACCATTAATAATTACTATTTTAAAGGAAACCTGCTCACTGTTCAACAAAAAATGGCTGGTATTCCGATAGAAGATATTCAACCGCAATTGTTTATTACTGATGCACACAGAGCAAAAGTTGATTCGTTACAATTACCGGAAAAATTTCTGATTGTTCATTGCCAGTCAGCACAAAGCAGCCGTAACTGGAATAATACCAAGTGGAAAGCCTTAATCAGTTATTTACTTGAAAAAACAGATTGTTACATCATTGAAATAGGCCTGAGCAGTGATTTGGATGTAACCAGTCCAAGATACATCAATTTGTGCGGAAAACTGACCTTGCTGGAAACAGCAGAAGTTATTAAAAGAGCACAACTGTTTATAGGGATAGACAGTGGCCCTGCTCACTTGGCCAATGCCGTTGGTACCTATGGCGTTATTATGATAGGTAAACTGGCCGATTTCATTAATCAGAATCCTTATTCCGGTAAATATAAATCCGGTGAAAACGTATTAATTATAAGAAATACAGAAGGCCCGAGTGCTGACATCCCCGTCGACGAAGTAATTGAGGCTATTAATCAACATAAACTATTACCTGTAGCTTAGAGAAACCGGGTGTTTCTCTGTCTTGACCGTATGCTTTTTTTTACACTTTGCAATATTCATCAATTACCACAGGCGCATCTATTGGGCGACTCCATCAGGCAACATCAACCCGATGCTGATTTTTTTATCGGTTTGATTGACAAGAAAGATAGGATTCCGGATGATTTTGAAGTCGCTTACAAAGTTATTGAAGTGAGTGAAATAGGCATTCCTCATTTTGATAGTATGACAGAGCGTTACCTGGTCAGTGAATTATTGCCTGACTGCAAACCGTTCTTTGTTGATTATGCCTTAAAGAGTTCTGACAAAGTCATTTACCTTGATTGCACCAGCGTGCTCTTCAGCTCTGTTGACTTCTTAGAAAATGACCTGAACCATTACAATATCATTCTTGTACCGCAACTATTGCATGTAGGAATGCACCCTAATGAGAAACAAATACTCAATACCGGTATTTTTCATTCAGGTTTTATTGGTTTCAGAAGGTCGGAAGAAACACACAGGTTTCTGCAATGGTGGAGCAAAAGCACGGCTGAAAAAGGCTATGTTGATCTATGTAAAGGCTTGAATACCGACCAGCTCTGGCTTGAATTTGTTCCGGCTTTCTATGATAAAGTACTCATACAAAAACATGAAGGGCTGAATTTAGGCATCTGGAGTTTACCTGAAAGAAAAATTGATTCAGCAAAAAATACTGTCAATGGCCAGCCGCTCATTTCAGTCAACTTTAAAGGCATGAAATACTGGCGCGCGTACAGAAAAAAACTACGGAAAAATCCGATTAAGAAAACAGAACCGCTTTATGGAATACCTGACCCTAAAGAAAATAAAATAGGTAAAGGTATTGCCCGAAACATAAGGAAGATAAATGGTTTGGTTGATAAACTAATCGATTTGATACAATAGTTTGAATGAAATAGTTTTTTAACTTAATTTTGCAAAATACCTGACATTCGTTTTATGAATTACAAAATTGAAAAGACAGAGCAATACGTACTTATTTCTTTAGACGAAACTTCTTTTGGAACTGAGATTGTTGCTCCATTCGAAAAATTAGTGGTGCTGCTATACCGTGAAGGTTTCACCAACATGGTAGTTGATTTCACCAAAATTACCGAAATTGATGACGCAGGCATTTCTTTAATCAGAAAAGCTACCCATGTGTGCAGAACCGAACAGGGTCTTTTTGTGATTTGCACAAAAGATGATGATTTAATAGATACGATTGACGCGGCAAAAATTACTGAATTAGTCATTCTGCCTACCGTTGACGAAGGCATCGATGCCGTATTTATGAACGACCTTGAAAATGATTTCCGTGAGGAAAGCGATGACGAGTTTGATCTGGGTGAAGAAAACGGTTTTCAGGAAGAAAAATTCTGATGCAAACAGAATCACTCAAACAAGCAACTATCTATTCAACCATCTTTGTTTAAATGTACCCCTTTAGGGGCAAGGGGTTATCATGAATTTTGAACTATTAATACTTGGTACCGGCTCTGCTACGCCCACGCTTGAACATAATCCATCAGCCTACTTACTTACACTTGACAATGAACATTATCTGATTGACTGCGGTGAAGGCACGCAATTTCGCCTGCTTGAACACAAAGTTCGTTCTCATCGCATCCGTCATATATTTATCAGCCACCTGCATGGTGACCATTATTTTGGTTTGATAGGCCTCATCTCCAGTTGGAACCTGAATCAACGCAAAGAAGATTTAACCATATACGGCCCCAAAGAGCTGGCAGAAATACTGACTATCCAGTTTAAGCATTCGCATACCTACCTGCATTTCAATGTTAATTTTGTTGCTACAGACACCACAGTAGCACAACTGATAGTAGAAACACCTATTCTGACGGTTGAAACTATTCCGTTAATCCATCGGATAGATTGTTGCGGCTACTTGTTCAGAACCAAAGAAACCAAAAGAAAACTGCTGGCTGAAAAACTACCGGAGAATTTCCCGGTTCCGTTCCTGAAAATGCTGAAAGAAGGGCTTGATGTAGAAGATACATTAACCGGAAAAGTATATAAAAACGAAGATTACACCATTTCAGGTGCTCTTTCAAAATCATTCGCCTATTGCTCAGACACGGCCTACAACGAGGCGATTATACCGCAATTGCAAAATGTAGGAAATATATTCCATGAAGCTACTTTTGTAGATACAGAATTAAAACGAGCCGTTATCACCAACCATTCTACTGCCCGTCAGGCGGCTACCATTGCACAAAAATCTAATGCAGGGCAATTGATCATCGGGCATTATTCTTCACGATACAAAACCCTCGAAACACACCTGAAAGAAGCACAGGAAGTATTTGAAAATACGCTCCTGGCACAGGAGGGAGCCTCTTTCAAGCTTTTATAGTGAAGCCTGTTTCAGCAGTAATTCCTGTTTAACTACTTTAATGCGGTCGTTGAAGCTGATTTCTTTAAAATTGACGTTTTTCTCGCAGGTAGCTTCAAGATAATGCATGATGTCTTTCTGATGGGGCACTCTCCTACCCGTTTCCACACTTACATATTTGCTGGTGGTCCACATAAAATTCTTCAGCTCACTCATATTCTCGTCAGTCATATAATATTCGGTCACTAAAGTATCAACATCAAAAAAAATGGCTCTTGAAAAAATCTTCACCCATTCGCTTAGCACTGCCGGACGAATATAGGCTATCTGGTGCTGGTACACCACCCAGCTTGTGCGGTAGTTTTTGAATACTTCCGAAAACTTAAAGCCATACAGCTTTGCTACCTGGTCTTCGCGTGCATTGAAATAATAATCAAAATACTTAGAGTTATTAAGGTGTTGCAGAGGGTCGCAATCCTGAAAACGAATAATAGCTTTTGACTCCGTAATAGTGGGGTACTCCCCATCGTTGATTTTTTCAAACATAAGAATGTGCCAGTAATTTTACTCAAAATTAGAAATAGTTTTCCAATTACTTAAAACTTAAGCCCTAAACCGCGTTTTTTCAGGAATTTCTATAAATTGCACTTACTATTTTCATATTATTGATCCATGCATGGAGCTTACTAATGCCATACAATTGATTACCCATCCGGAGTTTTCGATTAAGAACAAGAGAAACTGGACTGATTTAGGGTGCGGCTCCGGAACATTTACAAGGGCACTGGCAATTATTCTTGAGCCTGGCAGCCAAATTTTAGCTGTTGATACAGACCAATCAGCATTAAACAAAATACCTGAAAGCCTGAATCAGATAGCTATCAGTAAACAGAGGGTCAACTTTGTTAATGAAGCGCTGAATGCAGAAAACCTGAACGGTATACTGATGGCCAATTCTTTGCATTTTGTAAAAGAACAAGCGGTATTTCTGAACAAAATAAAACAATATCTGTCCAAAGATTCCTGTTTTTTGATTATTGAATATGATACCGACTCCCCCAATACCTGGGTTCCGTATCCATTAAGTTTCGAGTCACTAAGGTCTCTTTTTTCCAAAGCAGGTTATAGACATATCCATAAACTTAATGCAAGACCATCCATCTACGGAAACAGAGAAATATACTCGGCTTTAATAGAGTAATTCAAATCTATCAATTAAATGAAGAATTTAATTACAGATTTTGAAACTAAATTGAAAACGTAAAAGTTTACTTAATAAGTTATACACGACAATTCACTTCTCGCAATAAAAATCATAAAAAACTTACTATCAGCCTTTTATAAAAAAAGTTAAAATTCACTCCTATATAGTCTATAATAATTATAGGATTTATGTATATTTGCAAAGTTAAATTAAGGAAGTCATGCAAAGTTTTCGTACAGAATTAGAGAATCCGTTAGTTCAGAAAGATATCATTGATTTAGAACGCAAAATCAGGCTTTTCCGCGAGGGAAAGATTCATGAGGAGAAGTTCCGTAGTCTGCGTTTGGCAAGAGGGGTATACGGTCAACGCCAGCAGGGGGTACAGATGGTCAGAATCAAATTACCTTATGGTAAAATGACACTCAACCAATGGAAAAGGATATCTGATATTTCGGACGAATACTCAACAGGTAACCTGCACCTTACAACCCGCCAGGACATACAGATTCACTTTGTAAGTCTTGACAGAACGCCCGAGTTATGGTCTAAACTGGAGCAGGATAAAATTACCCTCCGTGAAGCCTGTGGTAATACAGTAAGAAACATCACCGCCTCGCCTACAGCTGGTATCGATCCGAAAGAACCTTTCGACGTAACACCTTATACGCATGCGGCGTTTGAGTATTTTCTTCGTAATCCGGTTTGTCAGGAAATGGGACGTAAGTTCAAAATCGCATTCTCTAACACAGATGACGATACCGCACTTACTTTCATGCACGACTTAGGCTTTATTCCTAAAATTCAGGACGGCAAAAGAGGATTTAAAGTGATGCTGGGTGGTGGTTTGGGTGCACAACCTCAACTAGCCCATGTAGCGTATGAGTTTCTGGATGCAGATCAGGTTATTCCTTTCATAGAAGTTGTTATCAGAGTTTTTGACCGATACGGTGAGAGAAATTCACGTCATAAAGCCCGTATGAAGTTCCTGATAGCCAAAATAGGCTTTGAGGAGTTTATGAAACTGGTAGAAGACGAAAGAATTGCGCTGAAAGTAAAGAACTATCCGATTGATGCTCAAAATCCTGATTTTCAGTACAATTACGCAACTCCGGAAACACAGGAAATACCTGAAAACAATACGGAAGCCTACAAAAACTGGTATAAAACCAATGTATTTGCACAAAAGCAGGAAGGCTACTACGGTGTTTTTGTAAGAGTTCCATTGGGCGACATCTCCAGTGTGGTATCAAGAAGTCTGATAGAAAAACTGAGATCCTATATTGCAGATGATGTGCGCGTAACGGTCAATCAGGGTCTGTTATTCAGATTTGTACAGGCTAAAGATCTGTCTTATGTCTATAGTGTGTTGAGCGAATATAACCTGGCTTCGCCGGGTGCCAACAGTATTGCGAATATCACGGCTTGTCCGGGTACTGATACCTGTAACCTGGCCATTTCTGACAGCACCAAAATCACCCTTGAATTTGAAAAAGTACTGCGTGAAGACTTCCCTGAACTTGTAGAGGAAACCGACATGCAGATAAAAATATCAGGCTGTATGAATGCCTGCGGACAGCACAGCATGGCACATATTGGCTTCCATGGCAGTTCATTGAAATCGGCAGGAAAGGTATTACCGGCGCTTCAGGTATTGCTGGGCGGTGGTATCAAAGGAAATGGAGAAGGAAGAATTTCTGATAAGGTAATCAAGATTCCGAGTAAGAGAGGCCCGCAAGTGTTAAGACTTGTATTGAATGATTACGAAACGAATGGCCTTGATGGTGAGTATTTCAACGATTACTACGACCGCCAGGGTGAAAAATACTTCTACACCTTATTGAAGCCATTGGCTGATTTAACGACGCTAATTGATACTGATTTTGTTGACTGGGGACGCGACGAGTTGTTCCAGACAGAAATTGGTGTGGGCGAATGTGCCAGTGTGATTATTGACCTGGTAGCTACACTCTTCTATGAGTCGGAAGAAAAAATAGACTGGGCCAGAACAGCCTTTGACGAAGGTCGCTGGGCAGATGCCATATATTACGCTTATCAGTCGCAAATAAACACTGCCAAAGCATTGTTGCTCGATAAAAACATCAACACCAGTACACAACATGGTGTGATGAACGAATTTGATAAAAGTTATGCTGAAGAGTTTGGTGGTAATTTCAAAGCTCAGGTTTTACAAATTAACCAGAACGAACCCAGCCAGATTTTTGCCATTGATTATATATCAGAATCTGAAAACTTCCTGAAAGAAGCAATCACCTGGAGAGAAGCTAATAAAAATGCTGTTGTTGAAGCATGATTGATAACCCGAACATAAAATCCGGTTTTTTACACCCTATTCCCAAACTGACTGTGGTTGGTGCCGGAATGGGCGACCCTGAATTGATTACACTTAAAGCGATCAACGCATTAAGACAAGCCGACGTAGTGTTGTATGACGCCCTGATAGATGAAGAACTATTGGAGTACTGCCACCCCGCCTGCGAACGTATTTATGTAGGCAAGCGCGGTTATTTAAAAAGCGTCAGTCAGGATAGTATCAATTTTCTGATTGCAGAAAAAGCATTCGAAAAAGGACATGTAGTGCGCCTGAAAGGTGGAGACCCCTTTATATTCGGCCGCGGCAATGAAGAAATTGCCTATGCCAAAGAAAGAGGTATTGAAACAGCCTACATACCGGGAGTATCAAGCATTATGTCGGGTGGCTTCTATGAAATTCCCTTGACAGCCAGAGGCGTTGCCGATGGTTTCTGGGTCATTACGGGTACCAAAGCAGATCAGTCATTGTCTGACGATGTAAGACTGGCGGCTCGTTCTAACTCTACAGTGGTCATACTAATGGGCATGAAAAAACTGGCCGCTATAGCCCGTATATTTGAAGAAGAGGGCTTTGGCGACACACCAGTGGCAATTATTCAGAACGCGGCTACACGTGAGCAGAAAATAGGTATCGGCCAGGTAAAAAATCTGGAAGAAATTGCGGCAAATCATGTCTTAAGTAATCCTGCAGTTATACTGATTGGTAATGTTGTAAAACAAAACAGTATTCAGCATCTCTGCTATTTAGGTCATCAATACTCCGGAAAAGATAAAACAAACTAAGACAAGCAACAAAAGTACATGGAAAGAATCGCGAATACCCTAAGCACGCATGTTCGACTGAAATATATTGCCATTGCAATACTTGCTTTAAAAGTTTTCTTAATTGGAGTGTTAACTTATCGTATTTTTGCCAGTATTCATTCGTTCCAATGGGGTATTGACAATCTCTTTATTTATTACGTAGGTGTTGGCTTTTTAGCACAATTGGTTGACGGAGCTCTGGGTATGGCCTATGGCATCACGTGTACTTCCATGTTGCTGGGTGTAGGTGTTCCACCGGCTTATGCTACAGCCAGTGTACATACGGCTGAGGTATTTACAACAGGTGTCTCCGGTCTTTCACATTTGTATTTTGGCAATATTGATAAAAAGCTCTTTTTCAGAATCGTTATCACAGGTGTGATTGGTTCCATGATAGGAGCTTATTTAATTTCTGAGATTCTGGACGGCAAAGTTATACGTCCTTATATTTCACTTTATCTGGTGGGTTTAGGTATGATTATTATCATTAAAGCGTTCAGAAAAAGACCGCCCAGCCCGACCAACAAGAATCTTGGTCTATTAGGCCTGGTCGGTGGTTTTTTTGATGCCATTGGTGGTGGTGGCTGGGGGCCTTTGGTTACTTCCAACCTTATCAACAAAGGTAATGCACCTAAAGAAGCAATAGGTACCGTAAATACTGCCGAATTCTTTGTGGCGTTTTTCAGCACAGGTATTTTTATGCTTTTTATTGATATTCAGGCCTGGCAACCCATTGCCGGTCTTATTTTAGGAGGTGTGCTGGCAGCTCCGCTGGGGGCTTTCCTTGTAAAATTGTTCAGACCTAAAACCATCATGCTTATTGTAGGGATTCTGGTTTCAGGCCTTAGCATTTACAATATTATTAAAGTCTGGTTTTAATTAGCCATTGCGATGTTAGATATAGATACATTAGAAAAATTTTCTCTGGACGAGAGTCTCAACTTTATAGCTGCTCAATATCCGGGTAAAGTAGTATTTTCTACTTCATTCGGACAAGAAGATCAGGTTATTACCCATGCTATTTTCAAAAACAGTGTGAGTGGTGGCCCGGTAGACATTAAAGTATTCACCCTGGATACGGGTCGTTTATTTCAGGAAACTTATGAGTTAATGGACAGAACCCGTGCCCGGTATACACAGCCCATAGAAACGTATTTCCCGAATACTGAGCGCATACAGCAACTCGTAACCGAAAAAGGCTTCAACAGTTTCTACGAATCGGTTGAAAACCGTAAAGAATGCTGTGCGATCAGAAAAATAGAACCGCTGAAAAGAGCACTGGCCGGTGCCGAGGTATGGATAACAGGTTTAAGAGCAGAGCAATCAGAGAACAGAAATGACATGAAGATATGGGAATGGGATGGTGGTAATAAGGTATGGAAATTTAACCCGTTGATACACTGGTCTTATGAACAGGTATTGGAATACATTGCCGTTAATCGTATACCCGATAATCCGCTTCATAAAAAAGGATTCATCAGTATTGGTTGTTTACCCTGTACCCGCGCCATTGAGCCGGGCGAGCACCCAAGGGCAGGTCGCTGGTGGTGGGAAGAATCTAAAAAAGAGTGTGGATTACACCAAGTTTCGTAAATTTGCGCTTGGTGAGCAAAAACAAGCATTATGAGTAATTTTTTAAACAATTCTGAAATTATTAATTCATCGTCTGATATCAACGGGGTTTTCCCTCGTGAACTGGAAGATGAAGCCATCTATATTTTAAGAGAGGTAGCTTCGCAGTTCGAGAAACCGGCCATTCTTTTCTCTGGTGGTAAAGACTCCATCACGGTAGTGAGGCTGGCCGAAAAAGCATTTTATCCGGGCAAAATACCTTTCAAACTACTTCACGTAGACACGGGTCATAATTTTCCTGAAACGATTGAATACCGCGACTGGCTGGTTAACAAACTGGGCCTGGAGCTTCACGTACGCTACGTGGGGGATTCTATCAAGCAGGGTAAGGTGAAAGAGGAAACCGGTAAATATGCCAGCCGTAATGCAGCACAGACCGTTACGTTGCTTGATGCCATTGAAGAATTTAAGTTCGATGCCTGTATTGGAGGCGCCCGCAGAGATGAAGAGAAAGCCAGAGCCAAAGAAAGAATATTCTCGGTTCGTGATGATTTCGGTCAATGGGATGCAAAAAAACAAAGACCCGAATTGTTTGACATGCTTAACGGAAAAATAGAAATAGGCGAAAACGTGAGGGTTTTCCCGATTTCGAACTGGACAGAGCTTGATGTCTGGAATTATATCAAAGAAGAAAAATTACGTATTCCGACCATCTATTTTACTCACGATCGGCAGGTATTTGACCGTGATGGCCTCATCTGGGCCGACTCTGAGTTTATCAATAAATCGGAAGACGAAATACCTTATACTACCAAAGTACGTTTCCGTACCGTAGGTGACATGACCTGTACTGCGGCAGTTGCTTCAGAAGCAGATAATCTGGATGATGTGATATCGGAGATATTATCTGCAAAAATCTCTGAACGTGGTGCCCGTATCGACGACAAACGCTCGGAAGCAGCCATGGAAAAACGCAAACAGGCAGGGTATTTTTAATTAGTGAATGAGCGATTGAGTGAATTAGTGATTGGTTAATTTTTGAATTACATTACAATGGATATACTTAGAATAGCAACGGCAGGCTCGGTAGATGATGGTAAAAGTACTCTTATCGGGCGTTTGCTTTATGAAACAAATTCTATAACCGGCGATAAAATAGAAGCCCTTGAAGCGGCTTCAAAACGTAAAGGCCTTGATTTCGTAGATTTATCTCTTTTAACAGATGGCTTAATTGCCGAACGTGAACAAGGCATTACAATAGATGTGGCTCATATCTATTTCAGTACTCCTAAGCGCAAATACATCATCGCAGACACACCAGGGCATTTTGAGTACACACGAAACATGGTTACGGGGGCTTCAAACACCTCCGTTTCTATCATTCTGATTGACGCCCGCAATGGTGTGGTAGAACAAACCAAACGCCACTTCTACATTTCTTCGATGCTCCGCGTCAAAAATATCATTGTAGCAGTCAACAAAATGGATCTGGTCAATTACAGTCAGGAACGTTTTGATGAAATAAAAAATGCCTTTTCAGAATTGGCAGAACAGGTAAGTTTTGAAGGGCAGACAATTACATTTATTCCGATTTCTTCATTATTTGGAGAAAACCTGGTAAAAAAATCAACCGAAACACCGTGGTATGAAGGGGCTGCATTGCTGGAAACTTTAGAAAATCTGGACAATCAGGTAAATCCTACTTCGCATCTGCCAGCCCGCTTCCCGGTTCAGTTGGTAGTAAGGCCTAAAACTGAGGCTTTTCATGATTACCGCGGTTATGCTGGCAAAATTGCCAGCGGAAGTTTTCTGGTTGGCGATTTAGTAGAGGCTCTACCAAGCGGACAAGTAAGTAAGATAAGAACCATCGAGAAATTCGGTACGAATCTGGAGATTGCTCACGCCCGTGAATCGGTAGTCATTACCCTTGAAGATGATATCGATGTCAGTAGAGGTAATATGATTGTGAAAGTGGGCCAACAACCGGAAGCGAAAAAAGAAATTGATGCCCGTATCTGCTGGTTAGATGGACAAGCTTTAAAAGTAGGCAAAACCTATCTGCTTCAGCATGGTATCAACCGCGTGAAAGCCAAAGTTACTGGTATTAACTCGATGATTGATATTAAAAATATGACTTTAGATACCGAACCGTCACACGAGGGTGGTATTAAACTAAACGAAATCGGATGGGTCTCTATTAAAACAGCAAGCCCTGTTTATGCAGACCGATACGTAGATAACCCGACAAACGGTGCTTTTATTTTAATTGACGAAATAACGAACAACACAGTGGGTATAGGCTTTGTAGAATAACACGATTATAAAATATTCATCAACCAGACTTGAAGCTTTGAATTAGTTTAGGGTTCGGTGAAAACTGACAGCAATCTTTGCTGTCTTTTTTTTTATAGAATTTCTGCTTTAATTAGAGCAACAAATATTTCAACTATGACTTACAAACTACTATTATCTGCAATAGCCCTGCTGACAATATTTCTGAACGCATGCCATACCGAAGAAGAACACAAGGCCGATCTGGCTTTGGTTCAAAAACATTGTAGCACTTGCCATTTGTTTCCACAGCCCGAATTGCTCGACAAAAACAACTGGGAAAAAGTGCTGCCCAAAATGGCGCTGTTTATGGGTGTTACTTCTGCCATTAATAAGCAGACAAAAATCGATGCCATAGAACAAACGAATGTACCGGCCAAACCGACGGTTTCTGACGAAGATTGGGAGAAAATAAAGAATTACTACATTGCAAAAGCTCCCTATAGCCTTAGTTTTCCTCTGAGTGGTGTCAATGCTACCGAAAAAGACTTGTTTATCGGCAAAAGTTTCATGCCGTTTTCTAAAAAGATGCCTAATATAACCAGTGTCAGAATCGATACCATAGCGCAGGTAGCCTATGCTGCCGATGAAATAAATCAGGAAATATGGATGCTGGATAAAGATAGCAGACCTATTAATCGCTTCACAGGTCATGTCGCTATTAGTGATATAAAAATTCAGAAAGACAATCTGTTGCTTACTTACATGGGCAATTCGATTGACCCGTCTGTAAGGCACCATGGATATGTTAAAAAAACAGATCTGATAAACCATGAAAAGACTGAAGTGTTGCTTACTAACCTGTACAGACCCACACAAACCCTATCGGTTAATCTTGACGCCACACCGGATGAAGAATTGGTAGTTAATGAATTTGGCGTGTATACCGGGCAATTAGCTGTCTGGAAAAAGAATGGAACCACCTACACAAAACATGTAATAGACAACAGTCCGGGCGCTATTAAAACCATTCCCATTGACTTTGACAAAGATGGGTTACCTGATTTAGTAACCTTATACGGGCAGGGAGATGAGCGAATAGTATGGTATAAAAACAAGGGCAATTTGCAGTTCAGCGCCACTACCCTGCTTAGGTTTCCACCCGTTTATGGTTCCTCAGGCTTCGAATTAATTGATTTCAATAAAGACGGTTTATTAGATATTCTGTATACAGCCGGAGACAACTCTGATTACTCAGGAGAATTGAAGCCATATCACGGCGTGTATCTGTTTACCAATCAGGGAAAGAATAATTTTAAAGAATCGTATTTTTTCCAGATGAATGGTGCATATAAAGCAGTAGCCAAAGATTTTGACCTGGATGGCGACCTTGATATCGCTGCCATTGCTTTCTTTGTTGATTACTTTGAGAAAACCCCGAAAGATTTTGTATTCTTCGAAAACCAAAATCAAAAATTAACTCCAAAAGTACTGAACATAAAAAACTACGGCCGCTGGATGGTAATGGATACCGGAGACATTGACAACGATGGTGACATCGACATAATTCTGGGTAATCACCCGATTGGATATACACCCGGCACTCTATTGAAAGAGTGGCTGAAATCCAAGTCGGTATTATTGTTAGTCAATCAGAGTAAGCATATAAAATAAGACGGCGATTCATCTATTCATGACTATTAAGTGTAAAAATGACATAAATTTTTATGCAGATAAGTCATAAAATATATTTCTTAAATAAAAAATGATATATTTGGGTTTATGGTAAAGTTATAGATTTGCACTTCGATAATGTTGTCATAAATTATGACAACAACTATTGTTTCTCCCTGCATGTATCAGTTTTGAATCATACTTTAACAGGTTGCCCAAAAAATAGAAAGTAAGTCATTGCATACAATTTTAAACGTTTACTAATTGCTTAATTGAGTGATTGATATCATTTTTGTTTATTGACTAATGAAATATAAAAGGGCAAATATACTTCCCAAAGTAGGGGTGTGGGAATTAGATCTTAAAACGGGTATTTTAGAATGGGATGAAATCACCAAATCAATTTACGAAGTTCCGTTAAACTACTCCCCGACTCCCGAAACAACTATCAATCTTTTCACAAATAATCTGCATAAAGAGCGAATAAATTCACTTACCCAGAACCTGATTGCAACCGGAGAACCTTTTATTGAAGAATTTGAGATTAAATCAGTAAATGGCCATATAAAATGGGTGGAAAGCAGCGGGCATGCTGAATTTGAAGCAGGTGAATGTGTACTACTCTATGGTACTTTTCATGATATTACACGCGAAAAAACACTAAAAGAGGATCTTCAGTTAACGGAAGAAAAATTCTCAAAAGCCTTTGAATATGCTACCATAGGTATGGGTTTGGTTTCGCCGATGGGCTATTGGATAAAAGTTAACAAAGAGCTGCCTCGAATAATCGGATACAGCGAGAGTGAGCTGATGAAACTCACTTTCCATGATATTACGCATCCTGACGATCTGGACAAAGACCTTTCTTATGTGAAGCAGATGCTTAATAAAGAAATTGACAATTACCGGATGGAGAAACGGTATATCCATAAAGACGGACATATCGTATGGATACAACTGGCGGTTTCACTGATTTGGAATAATAATGGTACGCCTTTGTACTTTATCTCGCAGATAACTGATATAACCGAACAAAAGAAGGCAAATGAGGAGTTGCAGCGCGAACGGCAGCGGCTTTATCAAACCATTGAAGGAGCCAACATAGGCACCTGGGAATGGCATATACCTGAAAACACCATTATCTATAATGAACGCTGGGCTGAAATTGTAGGGTATACACTTGATGAATTAAAACCCATTAACAGAAATACGTGGAACGAGTTGGTTCACCCTGACGACAAGGAAATACCAAACAGATTCATTGAAAGGTGCTTCCAGCGCGAAATAGAATATTATGAATGCGAATACAGAATGCGGCACAAAGATGGCAGTTGGGTCTGGATTCACGACAGAGGCAAAATAGTTGACTGGTCGGCCGACAACGAACCGATTCTGATGCTGGGCACTCATGCAGACATAACCCAAAGAAAAGACAAGGAACAGGAACTAAAAAATACCATAGACCTGGTAAGTGAACAAAATAAACGGTTATTGAATTTTACCCACATTACTTCACACAATTTAAGATCACATATTGGTAATTTTCAAATGCTTCTTAATTTGCTTCCTGAAGAAACAGACGAAAACAAGAAACGTGAACTCATTGATTTTCTGATTACAATTGCTAATAATCTGCAGGAAACCGTACATTATCTTAATGAAGTACTACAGATACAGACAAATCTTAACCTGCAAATAAAGAAGATAAACCTCTATACTGAAGTTGAAAAAGTGCTGTTAAGCCTGAAAGCCATCATTTCAAACTCACTTGCTGTTGTATATAATCAGATTCCGAAGGATCTGACCATTAACTATAGTACGGAATACATAGAAAGTGTATTGATTAACCTGATTACAAATGCTATTAAATTTCAACATCCGGACCGGATACCTGTTATTCATATCCAGACTAAAGAGATTGAAAAATATATAATTCTGGAAGTTGGAGATAATGGCATGGGAATTGATTTAAATATACACGGACAAAAACTCTTTGGCATGTATAAGACCTTTCATCAGAACAAAGATGCCCGAGGGCTGGGTCTTTTTATAGTGAAGAATCAGGTTGATGCCATGGGCGGAAAAATAGAAGTTGAAAGTACTGTAAACCAAGGAAGTATTTTTAAAGTTTTCATTAAAAATTCATAAGCCTTTCGTGCTTATTCTCAGTAATTGCCCGGCTGAAAATAATTAATTCCTTTGTTGGTCAGAGAAACACACTACGATGAAAATAAATAAAGTCTGGATAATAGACGATGATAAGATACTTACGTATGTATTGAAGCGAATGCTATCTTTGACTGACGCATTTGAACACATTGATGTGTTCGAAAATGGCAAAGAAGCTTTCGATGAGCTGATTGCCACACAAAAGAATCCTGAGTTGATACCAGATATCATACTGTTAGATCTGAACATGCCAGTAATGGATGGCTGGCAATTTCTGGACGAATTTGAAAAGATACATTTAGACAAGAAGATTACACTCTATATTGTGAGTTCATCAATAGATATGCAAGATCATGACAAAGCAAAAACCTACACAACTGTATCTGACTTTCTGATCAAGCCTATCGGTAAAAAACAAATTGAGCAACTGGTAGAGGCATTTCATTCATAATTGAATTTACCTGTTACTCGGGTAGTCGCTCTCAAAGGTACAAGACAAAAAATCCCCTTAAAACCATCCGGTAATAAGGGGATTTTCCATAATAAAGATATTAATTCGCTTTAGAGGCAATCTCTTCAGTTTTATCGCTCAGATCTAACTCCAGTTCTTTGCCTGTCAGTATATCCGGCAATAGCAGAAAGTCAGCAAGTGCATTTTTTTCAGTGTCATAAATACCAAAGGCTTTTGCTCTTTTTGTCCACCCCGGATATTTACTCGCATTTTTTCTGGAGCCGTAATAATGTAAGCGATAGTTCATGTAAGGATTAACTATGTACTCACATTGAAAAAACGAATTGGCCATCTCTACATCTTCTAACGACAGCCTACCATCCTGGGCTACACCAATAATTGCTTCAAATGCTCTGATGTTTACGCGGTTCAGACCTTCTCCGGCAGTAATAATCTGGTCTATGAGCGTTTCGGCAACTGCCTGGCTTTTAAACAAATTTCCGTGATACTTATTCCAGTAGTGTTTCCGATGGATTCTGAATGCTTCTGCCTTTGTGAAGTTCTTTTTGCCCCATACTTTTTTGTTAATTCCGTACCCTCTACCTTCAAATTTAATGAGTTTTTCAAAGTACTTTTCAAAGGATGCAGCTTCTGAATTAATAATCGTCATGCTGACCATAAAACTGGTCAGTAGCAGTAGTTTAATTTGCTTCATTTGGGATATCAATTTTGTTGACGACACAAAGGTAAAAATTAATATCCTGATTATCAAGCAATTATTGATTTTTGTGTTATTTCTGCCTCATAATCCGGCCCACCTATGGTCAATTTTCCACTAAATTCAGACCACTTTTATTGCCGGATTTTATTGGAATACTTCAAACTTATATTTGGATTTTGAGAGTAAAACCATGAAAAATACAATTATCGTAGTGGCATTTGAGTTCGCCATTCCGGCACTAGACCAGAGCCTTACGGCTTCGTATTAAGGGAGTCTTTGAGCACACAAAACCTATCGTTGAATCTATATTTTCAGACTGACTTCAAAGCTATTGAAGGTATAGGCGGGTGTAAAATTCCCGCTGTCAAGAAACCTGTTTCTTTCAAAGTAGAAAGAAATTTGCCAGGCAGATTATATTTTTGTAAATTAGCTATATCAGATTGAAATCATCGCAAAACAAGGCTTTTACAGCGAATTTTCGCTATAAAATTCCCTCATTTTGGGAGATGGATTTTGCCCGTTTTAAGTGCTTTTGCATTATTCTCATAACAATTATTGCAAAAACAAGTATTTTAAATTAGCTTTATATAATTTGGTTTCAAAGTTGTTATGCCAAATAAATTTAGTATTATATTGCATTTCAATTGCTGTATATACTATATATGTATAACAATTCAGAAGATTATTAGGCTTTAAACTTCACGGTTTATTTACAAAATATATAATCAGAGTACAATTTAAAACCCTATAAATTTTATCGCACGATGACTGATGCAGAACAAGTAATGGAACAAGGTCTATATCGTTCGGAATTCGAGCACGATGCCTGTGGTATTGGCTTCAGAGCTCACCTGAAAGGCAGACGGTCTCATGGTATTGTTGCCGATGCTATAAAGATGCTTGAACGCATGGACCACCGTGGTGCGTGCGGATGCGACCCCAATACTGGTGACGGTGCAGGTATCTTATTGCAGATACCCCATGAATTCTTATTGGATGAATGTAATAAACTGAATTTCCAGTTACCTTCAAGTGGTGAGTATGGCGTAGGAATGATTTTCTTTCCTATGAATGAAACTGAAAGAGAAGAATGTAGAGAAATATTCAACCGAAAGATTGAGAGAATCGGGCTGGAATTGCTAGGATACCGGGTTGTACCTACAAAAGGCGATTGCCTGGGTGATGGTTCAGGGTCAGTTGAACCGCGTGTGGAACAAGTGTTCATCAAACGTCCCTCTGATATTACAGAAGAAATCGATTTTGAAAGAAAATTATACATTTTACGTCAATACGCCTCACGCATCATCCGCGATTCGGTAGCAGGTGCCAAAGAGCATTTCTATTTTTCATCGCTTTCGTGCAGAACTATCTCTTACAAAGGGCAGCTGACCACTGAACAGTTAAAATATTATTTCCCTGATTTATCAAACAAATCGGTTACTTCTGCATTTGCGGTTATACACTCACGTTTCTCGACCAACACATTCCCTTCATGGAAATTGGCACAACCGTTTCGCTTCATTGCGCATAACGGTGAAATCAATACTGTGAAAGGAAATGTAAACTGGATAAGAGCCGGAGAAAAATCGTTTTTGTCGGAGTACTTCACCAAGGAAGAAATGGATATGATTCTTCCGATTTGTGATGCAGGTAACTCAGATTCAGCTCAACTCGACAACGTAATTGAATTATTATATCTTTCAGGCCGTTCATTACCGCATGTAATGATGATGTTGATTCCGGAAGCCTGGGATGGCAACGAACACATGGATCCTGTCAGAAAAGCATTTTACGAATACCATGCAGCCATCATGGAACCATGGGATGGCCCCGCGTCTATCTCTTTCACAGATGGTAAAATGGTAGGCGCCACGCTCGACAGAAACGGCTTGCGCCCATCTCGTTACTGGGTATTAGATGATGACACCGTTATTATGGCTTCTGAAGCCGGCGTATTAGATATAGATCAGGAAAAAGTAATTTCGAAAGGTCGTCTTCAACCTGGTAAAATGTTTATTGTGGACATGGAGCAGGGAAGAATTATTCCGGACGAAGAAGTAAAAGCAGATATTTGTTCGCGACAACCCTATCAGGAATGGCTTGATGAGTACAAAATCAAAACTTCTGTATTGCCTAAGTCTATCCGTCCGTATCAGAACTACAGCGAAGAGGTTTTACTGAAAAGACAGATAACTTTCGGCTTTACATCAGAAGATTTAAGAATGATCCTGGCTCCTATGTCTCAGACAGGACAAGAGGCGATAGGCTCAATGGGTGTTGATACCCCACTGGCCATTCTATCAGACCAAAGTCAGCATTTATCGTATTATTTCAAGCAGTTATTTGCACAGGTAACCAACCCTCCTATCGACTCGATCAGAGAAAGAGCCATTATGTCATTGATTTCGTTTGTGGGTTCAAACGAAAATATCCTGGCAGAATCTCCGCTGCATTGCCGTATGGTAGAGTTGGAGCAGCCCGTACTTACCGTAGAGGAATTTGACAAGCTTCGCTTTGTTGATCATAAGGGTTTTCAGGCCAAGACCATTAATACGTATTTCAATGCAAAAGCAGCAGACCACGGTAAAGCGCTGGAATTCGCCCTTGACAGAATCTGCCGCTATGCGGAAGATGCCATTGAAGATGGATTCGAAATCCTAATTCTGTCAGACCGCGCCATTGATTCAGACCACGCTCCTATTCCATCATTATTGGCTACGGCAGCAGTTCATCACCACCTGATTAAAAAAGGCATCAGAGGTAAAGCGGGCATTGTTGTTGAAGCCGGCGACATCTGGGAAACACACCATGTGGCTACCCTGATTGGCTACGGCTGCTCGGCTATATGTCCGTACATGGCTTTTGAGACTGTATCATGGATGAACAAGAAAGGTCTGATCGAAGGCGAACACGAAGACTACGTTCTTTATAAAAACTACATTAAGGCTGTTAATAAAGAATTACTGAAAATATTCTCAAAAATGGGAATCTCTACCCTGCAGTCATATCAGGGCGCACAGATTTTCGAGTGTATCGGATTGAACAAACAAGTAATTGACAAATATTTTACCGGCACCATTTCACGTATTGGTGGTATGGGTATTGCCGATATTGCTAAAGAAGCCATTGTACGCCATACAGTTGCCTACCCGGATGTACCACAGGTTTCTGTCCAAAGGCTGGAAGTGGGTGGAGTTTACCAATGGAAGCAACGTGGAGAACGCCACATGTTTAATCCGCAGAGCATTCATTTATTACAGCAAGCGGGCAGAGTCGGCGAGAAAGATGTAGAGAAGGGCTATCAGGTTTTCAAGCAATATTCAAAACTGATTAACGATCAAAGCAAAGATGCGCTTACCATAAGAGGCTTACTCCGCTTCAAAAAGGGAAATCCGATTCCGATTGAAGAAGTAGAACCGGTTGAAAGCATCTTCAAACGCTTTGCTACGGGTGCCATGTCGTTCGGTTCAATTTCGTGGGAAGCACATACCACATTGGCTATTGCCATGAACCGCATCGGTGGACGCTCCAACTCGGGTGAAGGCGGCGAAGATGAAATCCGTTATCAACCAGATGCGAACGGCGATAATTTAAGCTCCAGCATCAAGCAGGTAGCTTCGGGTAGGTTTGGTGTTACTAGCCATTACCTGAGTAATGCAAAAGAGCTACAGATTAAAATGGCTCAGGGTGCCAAGCCCGGTGAGGGCGGCCAGTTGCCCGGCCACAAAGTAGATGACTGGATTGGCCGTGTGCGCCATAGTACACCGGGTGTAGGGTTGATTTCTCCCCCACCTCACCATGATATCTACTCGATTGAAGATTTGGCTCAATTAATATATGACCTCAAAAATTCAAACCGTGATGCCCGTATCTCAGTAAAACTGGTGTCGGAAGCAGGTGTTGGAACTATCGCAACCGGTGTGGCTAAAGCACACTCAGATGTGATTCTGATTGCCGGTCACGACGGTGGCACAGGAGCCTCTCCGCTATCGTCTATCAGACATGCAGGTTTGCCATGGGAACTTGGTCTGGCTGAAACTCACCAGACTTTGGTTAAAAACAAATTGCGTGGCAGAGTAGTAGTTCAGGCCGACGGACAGATTCGCACAGGTAAAGACCTTGTAGTTGCAGCCCTATTAGGTGCTGAAGAATTTGGCGTAGCTACGGCAGCATTAGTTTCTGTAGGTTGTATCATGATGCGCAAATGCCATCTGAACACATGCCCCGTGGGTGTAGCTACACAAAATAAAGAATTGCGTGCCATGTTTAGCGGTAAACCGGAGCACGTAGTAAATATGTTTACTTATCTGGCCAGAGAAATGCGCGAGATAATGGCAGAACTTGGCTTCCGTACTGTTAATGAAATGGTAGGCCAGGTACAATTCCTTGAAAAACGTGATGATTTATCTCACTGGAAATACAAGAAAATTGATCTGAGCGGTATTCTCTTCAAAGAGCCTACTACACTTGATGTGGCTCAATACAAGCAGGAAGAACAAGACCACGGTATTGACCACGTGCTCGACTGGCAGATGATCAAGGATGCCCAACCGGCACTTGAGAGCGGACAGGAAGTAACTGCCGAATACACAGTTAATAACCTGAACCGCAGTATTGGTGCCATGCTTTCGAACGAGGTTTCGAAAGTGTATAAAGGAGAAGGTTTGCCTTATGGAACAATCCATTATAAATATCGTGGCACATCGGGCCAGTCATTCGGTGCGTTCTCAACCAAAGGCTTGAAATTGGAACTGGAAGGTGATTCTAATGATTACTTCGGTAAAGGTCTTTGCGGTGCTGAACTGATCGTGTATCCGGACAGAAAAGCAAGATTTGCCGCAGAGCAAAACATGGTAATTGGTAACGTGGCGTTTTATGGTGCTACCTCGGGTGAAGCCTATATCAGAGGCATGGCGGGTGAGCGTTTCTGCGTAAGAAACTCCGGCGCCAAAGTGGTCGTTGAGGGAGTGGGTGATCACGGCTGCGAATACATGACCGGTGGTCTGGTTATTATTCTGGGTAAAACAGGCCGTAATTTTGCCGCAGGTATGAGTGGTGGCATGGCTTTCATTTATGATACTGACGGAGACTTCGGATCTAAATGCAATACTGAAATGGTAGGTCTGGAAAAACCGGAAGCCGAAGATGCCGAAATGCTGAAAGCTTTCATTGAAAAGCATCTGGCTGTAACCAATAGTGTGGTAGCCAAAGCTATTCTGGACAATTTTGATGAAGCCCTTACGAAATTTGTAAAAGTAATGCCTACTGATTACAAACGTGTATTGCTTGAAAGAAAAAAGAAAACCGAATCAGAGAAAGTTCTGGCATAAATGCTACCGCCCTGCACAGATGAAACGCCTGATTCCGTCAGTGTTTCATCTGTCAGAAGCGCTCACTTATTAACCTATAGACATACACAAAATCATAATAAAAAAATGGGAAAACCAACCGGTTTTTTGGAGTTCGAACGCCAGCCATCGCTTAAGAGGGATGTTCTAGAAAGAAAAAAAGATTATAACGAGGTTGAGACAGGCTATGATACGCAACAGACACTTCAACAGGCAGCCCGCTGTATGGACTGCGGTGTACCGTTTTGTCACAATGGCTGTCCGCTTGGTAATATCATTCCTGAATTCAATGATGCAGTGTGGGAACAAAACTGGGAATATGCTTACCAGATTCTGAGTTCTACTAATAATTTCCCCGAGTTTACTGGTCGTATCTGCCCTGCCCCCTGTGAGGCATCTTGTGTATTGGGCATCAACAAACCTCCGGTAGCTATAGAATACATTGAAAAATCAATCATTGAAAAAGCCTACGAAAATGGTTGGGTGAAACCAAATATCCCAAGCAAAAGAACAGGCAAAAAAGTAGCAGTTATAGGTTCCGGCCCTGCAGGATTGGCAGCTGCTTCGCAGATAAATAAAGCCGGCCATTGGGTTACTGTATTTGAAAGAGCCGACGAAGTGGGTGGTCTGTTAAGATATGGTATTCCTGATTTCAAGCTTGATAAATCGGTAATAAAACGCAGAGTAGAAGTAATGGAAGCCGAAGGCATTGTATTTAAAACCAATGCAAATGTAGGTGTCAATGTGAAAGCCAATGATTTGCTGCGTGACTTCGATGCCGTAATTCTTGCAGGCGGGTCTACCGTACCAAGAATGATTGAAATAAAAGGCAAAGAGTTGAAGGGTGTCTTCCCTGCGATGGAGTTCCTGAGCCAACAAAACAAAAGAGTAGCAGGCATTGAACGAAACGCCGATCACAGAGGTGAAGCATATGCACATGGTGAGATTTTAGCAACAGGTAAAAACGTAGTTGTAATAGGTGGTGGTGACACAGGGTCTGACTGTGTGGGTACTTCGAACCGTCATGGAGCGAAAAGTATCACGCAGGTAGAAGTAATGCCTGAGCCAGGTCTGGACGACAAAAAACAACCTTACTATAAATTCAGGGCAGAAACGACTCCATGGCCCAACTGGCCATTGACCAAGCGTACGTCTACTTCGCATGAAGAAGGTTGCGAGCGTCTGTTCAGCATTAATGTGAAAGAATATTTAGGTGATGAAAACGGTAATCTCAAGGGCATCATCATTTCAGAAGCGGCCTTTTTCAATGGCCAGAGAGTGGAAATGAACGAGCGCGAGATACCTTGCGACCTGGCATTAATAGCGGCCGGTTTCCTTAACCCTCAGCAAGATTTGCTGGAGCAACTGGAAGTGGAAGTTGACGAGCGCAAAAACGTAAAAGCACTGGAATATCAAACAAATAATCCGAAAGTGTTTGCAGCAGGCGATATGCGCCGTGGGCAGTCGCTGGTAGTATGGGCTATTTCAGAAGGTCGCGAATGTGCCAGAAAAGTAGATGAATATCTGATGGGAGAATCGTTGCTGGAAGCTAAAGCAGTTTCTATGATTTCTCCGGCATATATCGGCATTTGATTTTATCTTCAAAAAAATGAGCCGCACCTGAGGTATGGCTCATTTTTTTTCAGGCCATTGAACGCTTAATTTCTCAGATAACTATTGATATTATCTTCAATTCTTTTAATAATGTCTCCTCCGGTAGTCTGTTCAAATGTATCGCCGGTCACTTTCTCATATAACTCAACATACCTCTGTGATATCTCAGCTACTTTCTCATCTGTCATTTCAGGCACTGTCTGGCCGTCTTTTCCCTGAAAATTATTGGCTATCAACCACTCTCTTACAAACTCCTTAGACAACTGCCTTTGCGGTAATCCTTTTGCCAGGTTTTCTTCGTAAGTATCGGCATAAAAATATCTGGAAGAATCAGGCGTGTGAATTTCATCAATCAGATAAATAACTCCGTCCTTTTCACCGAATTCATACTTAGTATCAGCCAATATCAGACCTTTTTCTGCAGCTATTTGTGTACCTCTTTCAAAAAGTGCCAGAGCATATTTTTCAAGCTGCAAATACTTCTCTTCCGATACCAGCCCGCGGCTGATGATCTCCTCGCGCGATATGTCCTCGTCGTGTCCTTCATGCGCTTTAGTAGTAGGAGTAATAATTGGTGTCGGGAATTTCTGATTCTCAACCATACCCTCCGGCAGTGTTACACCGCATAAGGTTCTCAGTCCGCTTTTATAGGTGCGCCAGCCATGACCTACCAGATAGCCTCTTACCACCATTTCAACCGGGAAAGTCTGACACTTAATACCAATCGAAACATTCGGATCAGGAGTTGCCAAAAGCCAGTTAGGTACAATATCTTTGGTTGCAAAAAGAAATTTTGAAGCAATCTGATTCAATACCTGGCCTTTTGAAGGAATAGGTCTCGGCAGAATCACATCAAATGCCGAAATCCGGTCTGAGGCAATCATGGCCACTTTATCATCGAAATCATAAACATCACGTACTTTGCCACGGTAAAACCCGGTCTGTCCCTCAAAATTGAAATTAGTTTCTTTAACTACAGAAATGTTTGTCATACTTAAATAATTAATTTAAAAATCATAGCTGGTATTACCAGTCTTTTTCGCTTTTATTATCTCTTTTTTTATTTCCTTGCCGCTGAGGTGCAAATTGCAACTCATTGGTTTTCATCGATTCCAGTATTTGCAGTGCTTTTTCACGACTCATTTTTTCCGGAGTGGTCGATTGTAATTCATCTTTTTTCTCATCCGACTGCTGCGTTTCAGCCGATTGCGGCTGGTTCTCCTGCGGTGGGGGCGGCGGCGGATTCTTATCAGGTAATCGTTTTTTCAGTAATTCGTAATTATACCGGGCTGTCTGATTATCCGGGTTCTTCTTTAATGCTTCCCTGAATAACTGCAGGGCCGTGGCACTATCTCTCTGCATAGCATTAATTACTCCGATCTGAATAATGGCACCTGTAAATATCTTTTCATCACTTACCCTCAGCAAGCGCTTGTATTCAAGCAATGCTCTGGCGGTATCCTGAGTATAAAAAAAGGCATGTGCCATATTAAGGCGTGCTTCAGGCTCAAGATTAAATGAGATGTTGGCTAAATCCTGATATTTATCGCGGGCTAAAGCGTAGTTCTTTTTTACAAAGGCAGTACCGGCTTCTACTTTGAGCCTGTTACGCTCTGAAACATTCGTGAGTGAACGAATATTCAGAAACAATAAAACAATATAGAAAAACCACGTGTTCATTAAAAATCTCAGTTTACCTCCACCTGTACCTAAAGCTTGATTGTACGCACGGTAATCAGTATGTCTAATATCATTAATACTAAAGCCAGAAAAACGAAATAGAAATATTTGTTATTGGCAACAGTCATTTTTCTTGTATCAACCCAGTTGTTATTAAGCTGTCCCACTTCCTTCAGAATAGCCGGAACATCATTTACATTGTTCGAAAGCTGAAAATATTTGCCTCCCAAAACTCTGGCTAACTGTTTCAGATAGCCGGCATCCAGTTTTGAAACAATTTCTTTGCCTGTTTCATCTTTTTTAAAGTCAAAGCCATTCTTTATTTTCCCTCCTTGCGGGGTGCCTACTCCTAAAACCATAAAATTGATTCTGCTCCGCTTCAGATTTTGTATAACTTCCGGCTCCAGTTGTCCGAAATCCTCTCCATCACTTATTAGTATGATCAACTTGGCCTTACGGCTCGGCGCGCTACCTGAATTATACTTGGTCTGAATAAGGCTAAGCGCAGAATTAAGGTCAGTGCCAGACTCGGTAAACAAATTGCTGTTAAGCTTTTGAATGTACATACGCAAAGCGTCTTTATCAAAAGTGAGCGGCACCTGCACATACGCATACGAAGAAAAAACAACAATACCGACCCGGTCTGATTTCAAAGCACTTAAATTCTTCACCAGTTCAAACTTTGCTTTCTCAAGCCTGGTGGGCTGTATATCTGTTGCATCCATTGAACACGAAACGTCAATTGCTAAGTAAATATCTTTTCCTGCAGCCTGTGTTTCAATTTCACTTACACCAAAACTCGGTCCCAATAAACCCAGAATACAAAGACTCAAATAGGCGGCTCTGATAAAAAATTTGATAGCTACTGAACGTGCAGTAGTACCTAAACGCGATGCTATAATATAACTGCGTACAAAATAAACGACATACACCAGCAGGAATATACCTATAAAAACGTATTCAACTAAAGTGAGAGGTTTTATCCAATTCATATTTACTACTACATTTCATTAGTCGCTCCTCATCATTATTATTATATTTGCCGACGGTACACAAAATTGCAATTAAATTATCAGAATTAATGATTAAGTCTGTTAAAAAAGTTTTAGCTCTGGTCTTAACATCCATTGTTAGTATAAGCATTGCCCTATTGATTGGCGAGTTCATAATCAGAATGTTTTATCCACAGATTACCTCGCCTGTTCAGTTCTTTTACGACGAAAAACTGGAGGGCGTAGTGCCCGTACCCAATCAGAAAGGCTTCAAGAAATACCCCGGGGTATATTATTATGAATACGTAAATAATGACATCGGTATGCGTGATACACGCAACGTTACAGACTACCAAAAATACGCAAACCGTATATTGTGCATAGGCGATTCTTTTACATACGGATGGGGTGTAAACGACAACGAGACGTTCAGTCATTTGCTTGAGAAAAAAATAAACAAAGATTCCATTGCTGTGCTGAATGCCGGAATATCAGGTTCGGGTACCGATTATGTGATGAAGTTTCTTCAGGTAAGAGGCTCAGCCATGAAACCCAATACCATTGTCTATTTTTACTTTGATAACGATAAGTATGACAATATGGCTAACGCTTATTATCATATTGAAAATGACTCTATCATAACCAATGGCCCCAGTGCATTCACAAAGGCCAATGCCATGAAGAAGAACCAATTGGTTAACAGTGGGTTATATAACTGGTTATCGTCTCATTCACAACTATTCGGCCTGATTCGTTACAGTGTCGGTGTAATATGGAACCGGAAAGTAAGTGAGGCTAATAACCAACAGAAAGTGGCGGCTGTTGATACAAAAAGTTCAGCCCCTCACGATAGCTCTTCCGCAAATACCAAGCAAACAATTACCTCTACCGCTCCTGTTGTTAGTAACCAGGACTCGTTGTATCATACTTACAAGTATATTTCGGGCGCTGATAATGAAGCCAAGAAATTGGGTGCAAAATTTCTTATGTTTTATATCCCCAGCCATATTTCCTTACAAGAATGGCAGCAAACAGGTAAAATAGAAGTAGAACAATCTTTAAAGAAATATTGTGAAGACAACCAGATTGACTTCTCTTCATTTACTGGTGAAATGACCAAAGTGAAGAATCCGGTTGAAACCTTTTACATTCCGGTTGATTTGCATTGGAATAAAAAAGGACACGCTGTTGCTGCAGACTATTTGTATCAGACACTCAAGCAAAAAGGAATTGTGCCCTGAGTTTAAAATTTGGCTTTAAGCGCCTGTCGTTCAATAAAAATCCAGCTCAGATAAGCTACAACAGATACAATTATTGCCATTATTGCAATGTTCCAGATACTGCCTTCATAACCGAGGCTCAGCATAGTATTTATAACAGGCACATGGTAAATATAAATACCATACGAAACATCGTTTTCTTTCAGCAGATTCTTGCTTAGGTGTATATACGAAAAAGCAAAAGAAAGGCTTAGCAAAGATAACAGGGCATTGGCTATAATACCCCAGATATTGATATCGTAAGGATCAACGTATAATTTCAACCATGTATTGGCTATCAGTATATAAGCTACATAAATGGCTAGCCAGACACATACTTTCTCTTTTATGTATTTCTCAATCCATTCGAAATTTTTGTAGATAGCTATACCCGTAAGGAAAAAATGTAAATAGTAAAAGACGGTATTCCCTAAAAATTTGCGAACCAGCTCATTACTCAAAACCAGCTCGTTTGTATTTATTAACAACTTTAAGCTGATGGAAGTAATAAACAATGCCGCAAGAACAAGATTAATATGCAGCAATTTTTTAGGAATATTAATAATATAAAGCAATAAAGGCAAAATGAGATAAAACTGTAACTCAACGGCCACACTCCACAAACTACCGTTCGGATGTCCCGCTCCCCAGGCTTTAAGAGAAGGTGTAACATAAAACTGTAAAAACGAAACCTGTGCTACCAGCCAGAGGATCAGGTCTTTAACTATAACCGGTCTTAAAAAATAAATCAATAGCAAAGCTGTGACGGCGGTACAAGCCCATAATGCCGGATAAATTCTTAAAGCCCGGTTTCTGAAGTACTTCTTCAAATCAAATTTATTCCGTTCTAATGAATGACTTATCAAAAAACCACTGATTGTAAAAAAAACCGGCACACCGGGAAAATGGAAAAGTACAGCCATAAAGCCTTTCATGTGGTAGAATACCTTAAAGTGTACCGCTCCATGCCAGATAAGCACTTGTAAGGACGCAATCAGGCGCAATAAGTCAAAATTATTAGTTCTATTTATAGTCATGTAATACCTTTTTAAAGCCTTCGTACATTTCCAGCGCAACCTGTTCCGGTGAGTATTTTTTAATTATTTCTTTTGATACGCTTCCGAAACGCTCAATTATATCCGGGTCTGCTACAAACTCATTCATAATTCTGGCAAGCTCGTCGGTATCATACGGATTAAACGTATAACCATTCTGTCCGTTTTTGACAAGATCATGTGCCGACCCACACTTGTTAGAAACAACGACTGGCATACTGCAGACCATCGCTTCATTAACCACCAGCCCCCAGGGTTCTGAATAACTGGGTAGTACAAACACATCGGCCAACGCTGTGAACTTCGGCACATTATACCACGCCTGTCCTTCTATAAACTTTACTCCGCCCAGTTTGTTTTCTGCTACGTATTTCTTAAGGTTCTCTTTTTCAACTCCGTCACCAAGAACAATCAAGCCCCAGTCTTCATTCTTTAATTTCGAAAATGCTACCACCAGATTAGCCACATTCTTTATGGTCATTAATCTGCCTGCATAAATGAAGTTATACTTTCTTAAGCCATATTTCTCTTTTTCAATTTCTCTGCCGGGCAGCGCTTCGTTATAAATCGATAAAATTTTCCGGTTATCGACTGCATTATTCTGCAATAAAATCTGATGTGGTCTAATACCAAATTTCAGCATATATTCAGCCGCTTTAGACCCATAACAAAAAAAGCCCTGAGCCCGATTAACCACAAAGCGCTTGAATGCTTCTTTCCACCAGATATTGGGTTTATCGTCTTCGGTAGAATCAACAGAAACAATAACCTTGATACCCACCAATCGGCAATAAAACAGTACGGTGTTCATGCCGCCTTCATAATAGCCGGAAATATTGACTACGTCAGGCTTAAATTTGCGCACCCAATACAGCATTTTTTGCGCTCTGGTGAGATTAGAGATATTTTCATAATAATCATCAACCAATACTTTATAATTGTATTGATGAATACTTCTGTCTACTGGCCCCAGATTGGCTCTGGTTATTTCATTTAATGAGGTTTGAAGAACTAATAATTCATCTTCGTTGTGGTTATTGACAATTTGTTGAAGCTCTGAGTAAATTTTACCTTTATAATGCGACCAAAGGTATTGGTGAATGATAAGTATTCTCATCCGGCGCCGTTTTATCTTTTAATACCAACGCCAAAATTAAGAAAAAAATGTACCTAAAACAGAAAATTTAAGGATAATAAATAACTTTTAGAAATGGTAAAGTATATTTGTAAAAATGTTTCCGGATGATAAAATATATTGATTACATACTTAATAGGTTACTAAAGTACCGCCAGAGCCTGGGTTTGAGTTTTTTCTTTTTCGGAGGCCCTATTATGTATTTTTTAAGAGACGGCATTGGCCTGGCACCGGGCAGCACTGCCTTTACCGGAGCTTTTACATTCGGAAGTATTTTGCTGGCGTTTCCGCTCTCTGCTAAAAAGCTATATCAACCCAATACTTTGGGTTACCTTATGTGTATAGCTTACACTGTTCTGGCTATTTTTTATCTGGCTTTTTTTACACCCAACCGTGGTTGGTTTACCGATACTACCGTAGAGGCAGTGTATCAGGGGTTAATTATCTTATCGATGTTCATCTTTGCAGGTACTTCTATCAATAGTCTGAAAGATAATTTTTTGTTTTTTACCCTTATCATTTGTGTCATAGGCGGTCTGAGTCTTTTATATTATGTTTTTAGAAACCCGCTGTATGTGATAGGCATGCGGGCATCTATCAGTTTTAGTGGAGACGACGCCGTTTCTGCCATGGGTAATCCGCACATTTATGCCAAAAGTGCTTTTTCAGGTGTTGTGGCAGGTGTCATTCTGCTCAGAGGTGAAAAGCGATTTATGCGTCGATTATTCTACATCGGGTCGGTGCTAATTCTGCTATTGGTTGTAGCATTATGCCAGGCAATGGCCATCATTCTGGTAACCGGTATTTTCTTCTTTCTCTATTATCTTACCAGTTTCACGGCAAACAATATCTATAGAGTACTAAAATGGACCACAGGCTGGCAAGGACTCTTGTTTTTGATGGTTATTTGTTTCGGGGTATATTATCTGATTGTACATACCGGATTTGCCGGATATTTTGAACACGTATCTGGTATTATAACTAATAGAATTGAACGCATCGCCACTTCGCTTATTGATACCGAAACAGCATCTACGGTTACTCTGGCAGGAGATGACTCTGCCTCTACACGGGTAACTAATATTACAGACCTTTTTAAAGATATTGATGAGAGAATAGATAATGGTGATTGGCTCACTATCATTTTCGGTAAGGGTTATCAGCATAAATACATTGACTCGCCGTTTTTCCAAACGCTAAACGATTTGGGTATTATGGGGTTTTCGTTTTTTATCATCTTACATGTGGTGCTGTTAATCTGGGTTGGCAAAGAAATACTACGCCCTACTTGCAATTTCACGCTTTTTACGGCTTATGCTTTTCTCGTCACTGTCATACAAAACTTCACAATGGGTATGCCTTATGATTACGCGCGATGGACGGCCATGATTTTTGTAGCGAGATTTGCATTGGATTATAAAAAAGTAACGGTGTTCAAATCTTCAAAGACCACAGCTATCGTATAATACCCAACCTAAACGGCATATCAGGCTTATGTTCTGATGCTTTCTTTTCAGAAATGAAACACACAGCCTTGTTCTTGCTCTCATTGTTATTTTTGTCATGCCACAAAGAGGTTGACAGCTACCAGTTTACCGGTAACATATCCATATATAAATCAGAACCTACCGATAAAACTGCAGTAAATACTCCACCGTCGGAGATTCCCGCAGGTATGGTGTATGTACCGGGTGGAGTGACACTTATTGGCGCGGAAGATGGTGTTGAATGGGAGAAACCGATGTTCTGGGCTAAAGTGAAGCCCTTTCTGATGGATGCGCATGAAGTAACCGTAGGTGATTTCAGAAAGTTTGTGCTGGCTACTAATTACAAAACAGAAGCCGAAAATTTTGGAGATGGCGGTGTAATGAACGAAGACACCAAACAATGGGTATTGGAGAAAGGCGCCAGCTGGGAATACCCTTATGGTAAAAAACAACCAAAAGCGCCCGACAATTATCCGGTTACACAGGTATCATGGAACGACGCAAAGGCTTATGCCAAATGGGCAGGTAAAAGATTGCCCTATGAAATAGAATGGGAACACGCAGCCCGCAATGGCATTAATTCAAGATTACTCTATCCTTTCGGGAATGAATTAATTGCCAACGGTACCTATCTTGCTAACACGTGGAACGGAACGTTCCCGACTTTTGATAAGGCAGTTGACGGGTTTCATCTAGCGGCGCCGGTGGGTTCATTCAGCAAGTCTCCTTTGGGTATTTATGACTTATCAGGCAATGTGTGGGAATGGTGTGAAGACTGGCGAACCGATTACCAGACCTTAATAGAAGGTAAAACAGCAGAAGCCGCCGATAAAAAAGAAAAAGTGCAAAGAGGTGGTTCATTCCTCTGCGAGCCCTCTTGGTGCCATGGATACAGAGTTTCGGGGAGATCTTTCACAAGTCCTGAAACGAGCCTGATGCACGTGGGGTTCAGGTGCGTGAAAGATATTCAGTAATCTTCTTATCAATATATCAATTGTAGTCTGCAAATACTTTACACAATACCGTATCACCTTGAATACTAAACGTAGCGATATCACGCACAAAACCATCAAGGCCTTGTTCATTTTAAAGAATCAACAGTAAATCTGTATTGGTGATGGTAATTTACTCCGCAGAAGGGAGTTTCATGGTTATTATTTCAACAATAACCTGATAATAAATCAAAAAAGGATATTTTAGAAAGCACGTAAGTCGTTGTTCAGTGTCAATTTTTCAATGTAAATGGGAGACATAAACCCGTCTCCCATCACAGTTGATAACTTTACGCGGGATTTGCGATTGAACTTGCGTTCTCGCGAGAGTTTGGCGTTTTTGAGCAACCAAACCCCTTTTTATTTAATTAGGAAAGCTTATTTGTAATTCTGATGCTAAAGTACATGGTGTCATTCAGATTTCCAAATGTAAATGAAATTTTTTTTTTATAATTTCTAATAATACTGTTTTTTCAAAAATAATTGAAATAATTAACAAAAATATAACCTGCTAGTTTATAGCAGGTTATAAAGAAAATTTTATCTACGCCACTTTTTATATTGGTTGATAAGACCGTTGGTCGAACTGTCGTGCGTTGCAACAGAGGTTTCATCCTGCAATTCAGGATAAATTTTATTCGCCAGCTGTTTACCAAGTTCAACACCCCATTGGTCAAAACTAAAGATATTCCAGATAACACCCTGTACAAAAATCTTGTGCTCATAAAAAGCTATCAGGCTTCCTAAAGTTTTAGGAGTAATTTTCTTAACAAGAATCGAGTTAGTAGGTCTGTTACCCTGAAAAACCTTATAAGGGGCAATTTTATCAATTTCAGCCTGTGGTTTGCCTTTCAGTTCACTAAGCACTTCGTCAAGCGACTTGCCATTCATCAAAGCTTCGGTTTGAGCAAAGAAATTAGAAAGCAACATTTTATGGTGCTCACCCAGTTGATTATGTGAAACGGCCGGAGCAATGAAGTCGGCAGGTATCAACTTGGTGCCCTGATGTATCAGCTGATAAAATGCATGCTGACCATTGGTGCCCGGTTCTCCCCAGATAATCGGCCCGGTCTGGTAATCAACCTGATTGCCGTTTCTGTCAACATATTTACCGTTCGACTCCATATCTCCCTGTTGAAAATAGGCAGCGAAACGGTGCATATACTGATCGTAGGGCAATATGGCGTGCGATTCTGCTCCGTAGAAATTGTTATACCATACACCCAACAGTGCTAATATTACCGGGATATTCTTCTGAAAAGGCGTAGTTCTGAAATGGTTGTCTGCTTCATGTGCACCTGTTAATAATGCCGTGAAATGATCGAAACCTATGTAACACGCAATGGAAAGGCCAATAGCCGACCAAAGTGAGTAACGCCCTCCTACCCAATCCCAGAATCCGAACATATTGGTCGGGTCGATACCAAATTTCTCTACTTCCGTGCGGTTAGTTGAAATAGCCACAAAGTGTTTCTTTACAAACGCTTCATCAATAGCGGTTTTCAAAAACCAGTCACGCGCTGAATGCGCATTAGCCATGGTTTCCTGAGTGGTAAAGGTTTTTGAAGCAATCATGAACAATGTGGTTTCAGGCGACAACTTTTTCAAAGTCTCAGCAATGTGCGTGCCGTCCACATTTGATACAAAATGTACTTTCAGCTTTTTAGCATAGGGTTTCAGCGCTTCTGTGGCCATCACTGGTCCTAAGTCTGAGCCACCGATGCCGATATTTACAATGTCTGTAATCGACTTATTAGTATAACCCTTCCATGAACCTGAATTGATTTTTTCAGAGAAGTCTTTCATTTTTGCCAGTACTTCATTCACTTCCGGCATTACATCGTTACCGTCTACCAGAATCGGCGTATTGCTTCTGTTACGCAACGCTACATGAAGCACCGCGCGGTTTTCGGTCTGGTTAATTTTAGCACCGGTAAACATCTCTTCGATGGCATCAGATAAATTACACTCCCTGGCCAGTTCAAAAAGATATGACAGCGTGCGCCCGTTGATGCTATTCTTCGAGTAATCAAGCAGTATATCGTTAAACTTAACCGAGTATTTTTTGAAGCGATTCTGATCTTCTGCAAAAAGCTCTTTTAACGATTTTTTGCTAAGGGTTTTATGATGTGTTTTGAGTTTCTTAAATGCCGGAGTTTGCGTAAAATTTGTAGTAGGTAGCATAATGTCAATACCTCCGCCCCTATCGTGAGGTGTCATTTGATTAGTAAATTGTTCCTTAGGGGTTAGGAATAATCTTTATTTAATGCAAATATCGTCTAAATGACTTTCAGAAGCTACAAAAACATTAAAATCTACATCGCCACTGATGCCATTCAGGCGCCCATTGATACTGTGTTGCCACAACACCAGCTTTGAATCATCAAAGCCTTCTAATTTACGGCTATTGTAATCGGATATCCAAAGCGGATAACTATCGAAATTATCCTTTACATACTGCCTGTAAATGTTCCTGTTGGTATAAATAATTGGCGCTACACCATAATGGCTTTTCAGGTATTCAATGAAAGTGGTTACATTGGCTACCAGATTTTTTCTGACTTTTCGGCTGGTACCATGCAATTCAAAGTCCAGAACAGGTACAAAATCGCCTTCTTCCAGAGAAACCGTTTCAATAAAATTCTTCGCCTGCCCAATCGGATCAGCCCAGGGAACGTAGAAATGATAAGCACCACGCATAAGTCCCGCTTTTTTTGCTTCTCTCCAGTTCTTTTTAAAATCTTTGTCTTTCAGGCTGGTTCCTTCTGTAGCTTTTATGAAACAGAAACTTATATCCACTTCATTGTTACTCTGTGTTACTTTGCTCCAGTTAATTTTACTGTTATGATGCGAAACATCAATTCCATGAAGCGTGTATCCCATAGGCACTTTAATGCCAAAATCCTTCACGTAAGTCCACTTTTCAGTATCTCTGCCATAAAAGAAATAAGCGCCGATAAGCAAAACCACCGCAATTGCGTAAATACCCTTCAAGCCTGCTATCTGCCTTGCCAGCGATTTCTTCTGTTTGGGTGTTCGCGTCAGGTTCTTTTTTGTGTTTTTCATCAATACGGCAACGCAAGTCTTCTGTATAGAGGTGGTGTTCTCAATAGAATGCAAAAATAGTTAAAAAATAAAAACCGGAAGTTTTTTGCTTCCGGTTTTCTAAGAACGTTCCGTACCTTATAATTATTTATTTGGCTGCGGGGTATATCTCAGATAAGGTTTTACCACATTTACACCTTTCGGGAATTTATTGATTGCATCTTCTGTCGAAACAGCCGGTACCACAATCGTATCATCTCCGTCTTTCCAGTCGGCCGGTGTTGCAACCTGATAATTAGCTGTTAACTGCAATGAATCAATTACCCGTAGAATCTCCTGAAAATTACGACCTGTAGAAGCCGGATAAGTCAACGTAAGTTTAACTTTTTTATCGGGCCCAATCACAAATACCGAGCGCACAGTTGCTTTTTCAGAAGCATTCGGGTGAATCATGTCATACAAAGTAGCCACCTGGCGGTCTGAATCCGCAATAATCGGGAAATTCACCTCAACATTGTTTACCTCCTCAATGTCCGGCACCCATCTGCTGTGTGAATCAAGGTCATCAACCGACACTGCAATTACTTTCACATTTCTTTTCTCAAAATCACCTTTCAAAAGCGCAGTTTTACCCAATTCAGTAGTACAAACCGGTGTGAAATCGGCGGGATGAGAAAACAAAAGACCCCACGAATTACCTAACCATTCATGAAAGTTGATTGTTCCCTGTGTCGTTTCGGCTGTAAAGTCTGGTGCGATATCTCCTAATCTAAGTGACATAAGCTTTTGTATTTTAAAAATGAATAATATTTATGGCCTTATTAATCTACTAATTTAATAGACAATGTTTTTGCATCTGTTTTAGTTCCAAATATACGTAAAAAAAACTGCAGAAATTATTGCCTCAAACCCAAATTGTTATCAATAAAAAGAGGCTTTTGTCGAAGCCTCTTTTGTCATTGAATAATTATTTAACCTGTGCCAAAGGAATTTTGTTTTTATAATTCCAGAAAGCAGAAACATTTACGATTTTCCACGCACCATCAATCTTTTCCATTAGCCGAACCTCTTTACTTTGCAGGAAATAATTTTTAGTGCGATCGCTGTTGTATTGATCCCAGGTAAGATGTGCCGCATTGTTACCATAAAATTTGAAACGCACATTTTTGCGTTTCACTATGGGGTGGCTGTGGCCTGCTTCTTCTTTTTCATTGGGATTCTCCTTAATAAATTTACCCAGGTTTTTATTGATGCTTTCCCAGCCTACGCTGGCATCAAAAGTACCATCGGCATTACTCCAAGCCTGATATGAATAGTCAGAATGGGCAAATTTCTCTTGCCAGCAATTATAATCACGCTTGAAAAAACAATCGGTTTCAGATTCGATTACAGCCATGATATCCGTTTTTTCTTTTTCGAGATCCTGAAAATTATTAGTAGATGAATTGGCTGTCTGGCAGGCATAAGCAATTACTGAAATCAGCATGAGCGATAATAAATTCGTTTTCATGATAGAAAAATTTTTAGAGTGTAGAAAATTTTATCTGCGAAAACTACCCTTTACTGTATAGCCACTTAATAGTATGTTGAAATATAAAATAAATATATGATAATTCCAATATATTTTTGATTTATTTTGATGGAATAAATGACATTTTCTCACGTCCGGTAAATTCAAATCCGGGAGTACCAAGAACAATAATCAAATCAGCGATTGCAAAAAATAAATACCTTTGAAAACAGGAATGCAGGAATTGAGTATATTTGAATGATGCTTTCATTGTTCCTGCATCTTCTTCCGGAGAATATTCATGCTTATGAAATGGCTTAAACCTAACCTCTTAACTTTACTTCTTGCAGTCTGCTGCTTTGGAACCCATGCACAGCAGGATAGCTGGACATTGCGAGGTAGAGTGATGGAGCCAGACAGGACACCATTAGAATTTGTGAATGTCTACGTCAACAATACATCTGTCGGTACTACTACCAAAGCAGATGGCAGCTTTGTATTGAAAATTCCTGTGACAGTTCAGAAAATAGAGGTTGTGGTTTCATTCATTGGGTATAATACGCTTAAAAAAGTATTTACCCCTAATGAGCTAAACCGTGGGGTGATTTTTTTGATGGAAAGCTCAACCATGCTGAATGAAGTAAAAGTCACCGCCAGAAAAGACCGGGACTGGAAAAGAAAATGGCGAATATTCAAAGAAGGATTGTTGGGGGAATCGCAATTTACAAACGAATGTGAAATACTGAACCCCGAGGCTATCAGGCTGCAATATGACAATGATAAAAATGTAGTAGCCACAGCAACCGAACCCATCTTTATAGAAAACAAAGGCCTTGGATATAAGATTATGTTTCAGATGGAAACCTTTATATCAAATGGTAAGCTCACATTCTTTGCCGGCGACAAGTTTTTTGAGCATCTGAAACCTAAAGAGGGAAAACAGGAAAACCGTTGGAAGAGATTAAGAAGAAGAGCCTATAACAATTCGTTCAGAAACTTTCTGGTTTCATTGGCACAAAAAAAACTGAGCGCCAACGGATTCGAGGTATATCAGCAAACCAAAATAAGAGAAGACTTCTTCGGAAGAACATCTGTAGCCGGCGAGATGAAAGATGGTAATCTGTTTAAATGTGCTGCTGACAGCATCTGTAGCTATGATAGCCTTTCCAGACGTTACGTACTTCATTCCCGCAAGCCTTTATTGGTTTTCCTGCTAGATCACTTTAGCCCTGCTCCTGTTTTTAGAGATTACCCTTATAAATTTTCCCAGTTAGTCTTACCGCGTGATTCTGTCGAATTCACGGCAAACGGCTGGATTACTAAACCCAAGGGCTTACTTGTAAGAGACCATTGGGGAAGCGAGGGGTTTTCGAGCCTTTTGCCAGATGATTATGAAGAAGAAAACATCATCGCCCCCAACGCCTCGCCTGAAACATTGGCAGGATTATATGCAGAAAATGAACAGAAGTTCTGGTTCATTAATGGCAAAGTATCTGAGGCGGGCGGCATGCCGGTCGCCAATGCAGATGTGTTTATTAACCATACCGGAACCAGCACAAAAACCAATCCCGAAGGGAAGTTCACTCTAAAAGTACCGGTCACGCTTCAACAATTAGAATTGCTCGCAGCAAGCCCCAGGTTTCTTATGACGAAACAAACCGTGAATGCCAAAGAAAATACAGAATTGATCAGTATAAGTCTGAAACCTGATAATTTTTCGGTCACGAATGAAAAAAACAACGATTATCAGAAAAACTGGAAAGTATTTAAGAAAGCGTTACTCGGCGACCCTGATGTATTGTTGGCACCCACACAGTTTCCGGAAAGTTGTGAGATACTCAATCCGGAAGTGGTCAGTTTCATACAAGATGAATCGAAACTCGCTGCACGAGCACTCAAACCACTCATTATACAAAACAATGCATTGGGTTATAAAATAACTTATCAATTAACCCACTTTGAAAGCGATGGTAAGGAAAATCAGATAACCGGAGACAAATACTTTGAAAAACTAACGCCTAAAGACGATAAACAAAAGGCTCTCTGGGAAAAAAATCAATTAAAGATCTATAAAGAAACATTGAAGTATTTTCTGATTTCGTTGAGCCAGAATAAACTGGAGCAAAATGGTTTTGCGGTTTTTAAAATGCTTAAAATTCAGGATATATATGATACGTTTGTAACGGTTAAATCAGAATTAGGCGATAGTTCTCTAATAGCCTGCAAAGCCACCGAACTGTGCAAGTTTGATGCCATGACCAACCGGTTTTATCTGCATTCAGATTACCCGCTTCTGGTGTTTCTGACACACCGAACAGAACCAATCAGGCTTACATTTAAAGATTATCCGTACAAACGCGCACAGATTGTATTACCCAATTTGTATCTGGAATTTGCCGCTGATGGAACCATTACCAACTATCAGAATGCCGAAATGAGAGATTTCTGGGCTAATAACGGATTATCAGGCAGTTTACCTAACGATTTCAGTCTCGACCAGCAGAGCCTGGACCGCATTAGTTTTGATGACATTGAGATTATCAGCAACAAACCTTTGAACAGCGCTCAACCGGCAAATCCTGATATCCTGAACAGATTGGCAACGAATGGCATTCAGTTTCAGAAAACCATAGTTGAGGCGCCGAGAGGCAAAGGCTTCGGTGGTTTGGAAAATGACTTCAATGTAAAAATTCATGAAAGTGACTATAGTCTGACCATCTATGATTTGCTCAGAAGAATACCCGGCCTGATAGTGAGATTTGACCCAATAAACGGAACTTACCTTGTAGCATTTTCGAGTTCCATGTCATTCCAGAAGGCACTTCAACCGGCAGCGTTATTGCTGGATGGTTATCTGATTGATGACCCAGAAAGAATATTTGCTTCCATCAACGTTCGGGATATAGAAAACCTTGGTGCCATGAAATACGCCGGTGCATCCATATTCGGAGCTAGAGGCGGCAATGGCGTAATTATAATTACGACTAAGAAATAATATTAAAAAAAAATTAACCGTGCGTATCATTCAGCCTGATAATTTTTCTTTTTGTTGTTTTTTGTTCTTCTTTGCTTCGTTTCTCCGCAAATTGTAACAAATGGAAAATTACAGCATTGTTTTGTTTATCCTCGGGCTCATGATAGTCATATCGGCTATTGCCACCCGGATAAAAATCTCCTACCCTATTCTATTGGTAAGCGCCGGAATCGGCATCGGTTTTATACCCGGCGTGCCTACCATTATTCTGAATCCGGAAATCATATTTCTTATTTTTCTGCCACCCCTGCTTTTTGATGCGGCTTTTAATATTTCGTATAAGGACCTGAGACGTAACCTGGCCACTGTGGGTACACTGGCTATTCCGCTGGTATTCTTTACCACTACGGCTATAGCAGTGGTGGTGCATTACCTCATACCGGGTATGACCTGGCCTATTTCTTTTGCCCTGGGTGCTATTTTGTCGCCACCTGATGCCGTAGCAGCTACTAATGTAACCAAAGGGCTGGGACTATCGCACCGCACGGTAACTATTCTGGAAGGCGAAAGTCTGGTAAATGATGCCTCAGGACTGATTGCGTTCCGATTTGCTGCAGCAGCTATTACGGGTATTAGTTTCAGTTTTCAAAAAGCCATTCCTGAGTTCTTCATTGTTTCTATAGGCGGGGTGTTAGTAGGCATCGTTATTGGACGAATACTGGGCTTTTTTCTTCTGAAAGTATATAATAATAACCTGATTGCTATCAGTGCCATGGTTATTTCACCTTTTATTACGTATCTCGTAGCTGAAGAATTGCATGTTTCAGGGGTACTGGCTGTGGTTGTGCTTGGTGTTGCGCTGACGGTTCATTCAGGAAGACTTATTTCTCATGAAACAAAAGAGCAGAATAAATATTTCTGGGATGTAATCATTTTCCTTCTGAATGGGCTGGTCTTTATTTTGATTGGTTTACAATTTCCTTCTATTATAAATAGTATCAACAGCGAAGACATTCTTCCATTTATTGGCTATAGTTTTCTGATAAGCTTTATCATGTTGATTCTAAGGATTCAATGGGTATTCGGGCATAGCAAAAACATACAGAAAGAAATAGATAAGCAAACGAAGAAAATGATGGGTTTCAGAACAAGACTATACGCTGACGAAAAGATTGACTGGAAAAACTCCATGATTATAGGTTGGGCAGGTATGCGGGGCATTGTTTCATTGGCTTCAGCTCTGTCATTACCGCTGGTACTGAGTGATGGAAGCCCTTTTGTTCAGCGGGAATCAGTCATTTTTATATCGGTAGTAGTAGTATTGATTACGCTTATAATACAAGGACTCACCCTGCCATTAGTTGTGAAGGCATTAGACAGAGCGGAAAAAAGAATTCAAAATTCAAAAATATGAGACAAATACTCGCTGCAATAATCATTTTTATTGGGCTTTATGCATGCCAATCACAAAAGCAAGCCACTGATAACCATCTAAAGAAAAAGCAAACTTGGGTTTTCATAATGGCCGGGCAGTCAAATATGGCAGGCCGTGGTGTAGTACAAGCACCAGATACCATAACTAACAGCAGAATTTTGACTATTGATAAAGACTACAATATTATAAAAGCCCGCGAACCTATCCATTTTTATGAACCCAACCTGAAAGGCGTAGACTGCGGTTTATCATTTGCCCAAACGCTTCTGAAAGAGATAGACCAATCTATTACCATTCTTATCATTCCTACAGCCGTGGGTGGAAGTTCGAGCAGGCAATGGTTAGGAGATTCACTGCACAGGGGCGTGCATCTGTTAAGTAATTTCAGAGAGAAAATGGCATTTGCGAAAACGCAGGGTACAGTAAAAGGTATTTTGTGGCATCAGGGAGAAAGTGATGCAACTGCTCAATTGATTCCGGTATATCAGGACAATCTGAAAAAACTGTTTGGCATTTTCAGAACCTACGCCGGCAATGATAAACTACCGATACTATTAGGAGAATTGGGTTCCTACTCAAAAACTCCTGACAATTGGAGCACCATTAATGGTATTATCAAAGATTATGTCGCCTCAGACCCCAATTTAGCCTTAATCACTACGCAGGATTTGAAACACAAAGGAGATTTTATACATTTCGATTCAGAAGGGCAGCGTACAATAGGTAAACGATACGCTGAGGCTTATTTAAAAATGAAAAAGTAGTTGTATTGAAAATGCAAAGTAATAAAACAAGAAAGCAGAGGTACGACTTACCTCTGCTTTCTTGTTTTATTCTCAATTCGCTTAATCATTAATAGAATCAAAGATTGGCCAAATTGATTACATCTACCGGGTTCAGCAGGTAGGTGAGTATATCATTATTTTTATTCAGTTCTACAATTCTGAATCCGCGATACGATGTACCCCAGCTTCCACCTATGTGCGAATCAAACAGATACGGTATCTCGTCTTTCACCTTCACTCCTTCCTGATCGTGGTCATGTCCGTTGAATACCCCTCTCACATTTTTATACTGCTTAACCAGTTCCTGAAATTCAACACAATCCTTACCATTTTCTGTCCATTTCACCGGTGTGATGTGAACGAAAATAAACACGTTCTTTTTGTCTTTATGCTCTTCCAGCTTATTTCTGAACCAGCTTACATTCGGGCATAAATATTCTCCTTTTATGTTAGAAGTTGTGCCAAACAAAAAGGCATTGTCTTTTACAGTTACATCATAATCAAGTGCCATTTTCCAGGTTTGCTCCCATACGTCAGGTGCCACCCGGTCATGATTACCCTGCGTTACATAATAAGGCATTTGAAGACGATCCAACGCCCTTTTAGAAGCAGGCAGGAAGTCCGGATTATCATGTATCACATCACCGTTAAAAACGCAAAGGTCAAGTTTCGATTTCTTGTGTTGCGCATTAATCTGGTTTACAGCCGTTGAGAAATATTGATCAAAATCAGTCTTGGCTTGTCCGTAGTGGCCATCAGAAGCCACTGCAAACCGTATCCTGGGTTTCCTGGCAAAGGCATCCGAACCCAAAGCAGGGAGAATACTACCGTCGGCTAATAAGATTGTAGCCAGAGAGATGTTTTTCAGAAAGTCGCGGCGTTCCATAGTGAATAGGCATTAAGTTTTAGAATTTCCAAAACTACATAAAATATTATTCTTAATTTGAACGGTAATATTAAGAATCAATAAAAAATAACCACTCTTCTTACATTTGATGTAATCGTAATAAAGTAAAGACCATGACCGAGTTAGAAAAGTACATCAATTCTTATTTTGGAGTTGAAGAAGAAGACCTTCTTCACATAAGCTCATTGTTTAAACCTCAGACCCTTAGAAAAGGAGATTTTTATTTAAAAACAGGCAGGTATTGCGAAAAAATGAGCTTTGTAAGGTCTGGTCTGTTAAGGATTTTCGCGGATACCGGCGACAGAGAAGTTACCCAGTGGATTTCTACACCCGGCTATTTCACTACAGATCTGGCGAGCTTTGTTTTTGAAAAACCTGCCCGCTGGACAATTCAGGCACTGACAGATGCAGAGCTATACACCATTAGTAGACAAGATTACAGCCGTCTCGGAAGCACAATTCCCAAATGGCACCTGCTCGAAAAGCTTTTTATTGCCCGATGTTTCATAATGTTGGAAGACCGCATCTTTCGCCATTTGTCGATGTCTGCCGAAGAACGCTATCAGTTTTTCTTTGAGCAGAACAAAGAATTGTTCAATCAGGTACCGCTGCAATACATTGCTTCTATGCTGGGCATGACACCCGAAACTTTCAGCCGCATCAGACGTAAAACCATTTCTTGATTTTTGTCAATACCACGAGGACTTTTGTTGATGAACTTTGCATCATCAAATTAAACAAAACGCCTCATGCAAACCATTTTAGGAGCCAGCGGTGCCATAGGTACCGAACTCGCCAAAGCCTTAAAAAATTATACAAACGATATTCGTCTGGTTAGCCGCAATCCAAAGAAAATAAACGATACGGATACTATTCTCTCTGCCGATCTAACTCAAAGAGATGAGGTTTTCAGGGCCATAAAAGGGTCAAACATTGTGTATCTAACCGTTGGATTTGAATACAACCTCGATGTCTGGAAACAACATTGGCAAGCCTTGATGACCAATGTAATTGATGCCTGTATTGAAAACAATGCAAAGTTTGTATTCTTTGATAGTGTGTATATGATAGGTGGCGATAATGTGAAGCACATAACCGAGGAATCACCCTTTAGTCCTACCAGTAAAAAGGGTGAGATACGTATGCTACTTAATAAGATGATACTCAATGCCATTGAAAGCCGAAACCTGCAAGCCATTATCGCACGCGCACCAGACTTCTATGGTGCAGTGAAAGACAGAAGCATGCCGATTGAGCTTGTTTATAAAAACCTGATAGCCGGTAAAAAAGCCCAATGGTTATTCAACGCAAAAGTAAAGCACTCTTTTATCTATGTGCCAGATGCCGCCAAGGCCACTGCCCTGCTGGGTAATACAGGGGCTGCCTATAATCAGATATGGAATTTACCAACTGATAAGAATAGTCTGAGCGGAGAAGAATGGATTCAACTATTTGCCAATGCAATGGGCAAAAGCACTAAATATCAACTGTTCCCTTCCTGGATGGTATGGCTGACAGGTATATTCGTACGATTCATGAAAGAGATTTATGAAATGCGTTACCAGTTTGACCGGGACTATTTTTTCGACAGCAGTAAGTTTGAAAATTACTTCAAAGTAAAGCCGACGAGTTATCAGGATGGAGTGAAAGAAACACTGGCAGCATTGAAACAAAACCCTGTTTTCTGATTCTGAAAAGTTGACTATTACCTGCAACAGCTCTGACCGGGCTGTTGTTTCTTTGTACGGTTTCGGACAAGACAACTGTACGATTTCGGACACCATGGCATCGAAAACTCATTAAAACTACTTCATTTCATACTGGATTCCGGCTTGGCATATCATTTGACTTATTGTTACGGCAAGAGTCCGGTTTACTATTTTATCTTTGCCACTCAATTCATCCTGAACCAGACTCAGCAAGAAAACACCATGCGCAGAACTTATCTCGGAGAGTTTGAAGAAATCGTTTTACTAACCGTTGCCTTATTAAGCGAAGGCGCCTATGGAGTAGCTATAACCGATGAAATTGAACAACAAACGGGCAGAGTAGTCAGTATCAGTGCCGTACACGCAGCATTGCAAAGACTGGAGGAGAAAAGCATGCTGAGCTCACAGATGGGCGAGGCCACCGCAGAGCGCGGTGGACGTCGGAAAAGATTATTTTCAGTGACTGCGCAAGGCAGCAAAACGCTAGACGAAATTCGTCTGTTACGCAACCGCATGTGGGATCTGATTCCATCGGCTTTGAGCATTTAAAAGTACGTAAACTGCCTGTTAAACCAATAAATGCACAATTACCTTTCATAAACTCTTTACTATACACAATTATGATAAGCAATTACCTGACTCTCGCCTTTAGGAATCTTTACAAAAACAGGGTTTCTTCTTTTATTAATATCGGTGGTTTGGCTGTGGGCATGGCTGTTGCGGTACTCATGCTTATCTGGGTGCAGAACGAGCTTAGTTTTGATGCCTATCATGAAAATGCAGACAGAATAAGGCAGATTGTGACACATAATAAAATAAGTAAAGAAGAAACCTGGCATTGGGCAACCACACCTATGCCACTTGCTGAGCAGATTAAACAATTGCCGGAAATTGAGGAAGTAACAAAAATAACCAATCCTTTCTGGAACGGTGCTTCCATGAAAGCAGATAATCGCCTTACAATTGAGAAAAAAGTAGCCTGTGTTGATAACAACTGGTTTAAGGTATTCGATTATGCGCTCGTGGATGGCAATATTGATGATTTTGCACAAAATCCACGCAGCATAGCCATGACAGAATCAAAAGCCTTGCAGATGTTCGGCTCAATCAAAGCAAGCGGGAAGATCATCAGAATTGATACGCTTGACTACATGGTGAGAGCCGTTTTTAAAGATAACCCGACCAACTCAAGTTTTCAATATGATTTTCTCTTACCGATGGCTGCTCATCTGTCGAACCCGAAAACATTTGAAAACGACAGCAACTGGAGTAATTTCAACTACGAAACATTCATACTACTAAAACCACAAGCCAACCTTTCAAAACTTGACCAGAAAGTTACCAGAGTTATACAATATGCACGAAGAGACGAAAAAACTGGCAAAATTAACGAAGAAATAACCCTTGAAACCGAACCAATAAGAGCCATCCATACCGATGGCATTCAGCGTTTCAATGATTCAGTCAGTGGTAATGCCAAAACTACCTATATTTTTATGGCACTGGCGTTTATCATATTGCTCACGGCTTGTATTAATTATGTAAACCTGGCTACTGCACGGGCAAGCCTGCGAGCCAAAGAGGTAAGTGTAAAAAAGATTATCGGCGCTGAATATTCTCAACTATTCATACAGTTTATGGTTGAGTCTGTCCTCATGTGTCTTATAGCTCTTGCAGGGGCTTTGCTTCTGAGTTACGGTCTCCTTCCGGTTTTCAACGAACTGGCCGGTAAGAACTTCATATTAGATTTAACCAATGTTACCATCTGGCAGGTTTTATTAGGAACAACCGGGTTAGCGATCTTGTTGACGGGCGTTTATCCTTCAATCCTGCTTTCTTCATTTCAGCCGATTCGTGCATTGAAGGGATTGAATGTCCTGAAATCAAACAACAGCTCTTTCAGAAAAACACTGGTTGTGGTGCAGTTTGTAGTGTCTTCGGTCTTTCTTATTGCCACAATGGTTGTGTTTCAGCAGATAAAATTTATTCAGAATATGACATTGGGCTACGAAAAAGCCAATATGTTTGAATTCGTAATACCGTGGAACATCAAAACAAAAATTGATATAAATACGGTTAAAAGCCGTCTGCTGGCTGAATCAAGCGTTGAGGCAATAACAGTAGGTAGCCAGAACATTGTAGATATTAAAAGCTCGCACAGCGGAAGCCTCGATTGGGATGGCCGCCCGGCTGATTTCCAGCCTACGGTAGCTTTGCTTTCGGCAGAACATAATTTCCAGAAAGTTTTTGCCCTGAAATTGATGGGCGGCCGCTGGTTTGAAGAAAATAACATTGCCGACAACGACAACGTGGTGCTCAACGAAGCAGCCGTTAAGAAATTCAGTATTAAAAACCCGGTAGGTAAACGCTTTCACCTTCACGGTCGTAAGGGAATAATAGTGGGTGTTGTGAAAGACTTTCATTACAAAAGCATCCACGAAAAAATAGGGCCACTGGTTGTTTTCAACAGCACCAACTGGCGCGGAAATGTATTTGTGAAACCGATACAAGGTAAAGAGCAGGAAGCCATACGTGCTGCTAAAAAACTATGGGCAGAGTTTATTCCTACCCGTCCGCTGGAATATCATTTCCTCAATGAAACGTATGATAAATTGTACAAAACCGAGCAACGCACAGCTACGCTATTCAATGCTTTCGCTGTGGTAGCAGTAATGGTATCCTGTCTGGGTTTATTTGGTCTGGCGGCGTTTTCAGCCGAACAACGCACCAAAGAAATCGGTATCCGTAAGGTTTTGGGGGCATCTATCTCAAGTATAACCATTTTACTTTCAACCGACTTTCTGAAACTGGTGGCTATTGCTTTTGTTTTTGCTATTCCGCTTTCATACTATTTTATGAACAAGTGGCTGCAAGACTTTGCCTATCATATCGATATCCAATGGTGGTTCTATGCCTTTATCGGCATGTTGATGCTGATTGTTTCTATTGCCACTGTAGGATACCAGTCTGTCAAAGCTGCTCTGACTAATCCGGTTAAATCATTGAAGGCGGAGTAAACCACCCCCCGCCCCTAAAGGGGAGTTTAAAACTATCCATATAGTTTTTTATTATTTCTCTTTCGGGGTCGGGTAAAGATAAAATATTCGTTATTTCACTATTAAAAACACCCCTTTAGGGGTTGGGGGCTATGATAAGCAATTACTTTAAAATCGCATTCCGGAATCTCCTTAAGCATAAAGGGTATTCATCCATTAACATTATCGGGTTGGCAACAGGCATGGCGGTTGCCATATTGATTGGCCTGTGGGTGTATGACGAACTGTCGTTCGACCAATACCATAAAAACCATAACCGCATTGTACAGGTTATGCAAAATCTGAACAATAACGGCGAAACAAGCACCCAACCGCAGGTACCCTACCCTTTAGCAGCCGAACTGCGCAAAAATTATGGCAGTGATTTTAAAGAAGTGATTTTAACCACCGGTATAGGTGCTAATATTCTTACTGTAGGTGACACCAAACTCAATAAATCAGGTACTTTCGCCGAGCCACAGATGGCTGAAATGCTAAGCCTTAAAATGCTGAAAGGAACGCGAGAAGGGCTGAATGAACCGGGCAGTATAATGCTTTCCGGGTCTTTGGCTAAGGCACTTTTCGGAGACGCAGACCCCATCAACAAAATTGTTAAACTCAATAATAATCAGGATGTAAAAGTAACGGGAGTGTATGAAGACTTACCTGAAAACACTACTTTTCATCATATGGCATTTGTGGCTCCATGGGACCTCTATTTTAATAGTACCGAGTGGATTAAAACTGCTGCGGACCCCTGGCGACCAAATGCCTTCCAGATTTATGCACAATTGAACGATAAAGCCGAATTAGACAAGGTATCATTCAAAATAAAAGATGCCAAGCTGAATAAGATCAATGCCGATCTGGCCAAGAAAAAACCACAGTTGTTTTTAGCACCTATGAGCCACTGGCATTTGTATTCTGAATACAAAAACGGCATAAACACCGGAGGTCGTATTGAATACGTTTGGCTGATAGGTATTATCAGTGTATTTGTGTTGCTGCTAGCCTGTATCAATTTCATGAACCTGAGCACCGCCAGAAGTGAAAAAAGAGCCAAAGAAGTAGGTATACGTAAGGCTATCGGCTCGCTAAGAGCTCAACTGATAGCGCAGTTTTTCAGTGAGTCATTGGTAGTAGTTGGCCTGGCCTTTTTTATCTCATTGATTATGGTTCAGTTAAGCCTGCCTTTCTTCAACGGAATCGCCGACAAACACCTGAGTATTCCTTTAACCAGCACCTTATTCTGGTTGACAGGGCTGGGCTTCTGCCTGATAACCGGAATCATTGCAGGTAGTTATCCGGCTTTGTACTTGTCTTCTTTTCAGCCTATCAAGGTATTAAAAGGTACTTTCAGAGCCGGGCGTTTTGCCGCTATACCCCGTAAGGCATTGGTGGTGGTTCAATTTACGGTATCGGTTACGCTGGTTATAGGTACTATTATTGTTTTCAAGCAAATTCAATATGCCAAAAACCGCCCTATAGGCTATGAAACCGACGGACTGGTTTCCATGCGTATTGCCACCGGCGATATACACAAACACTATGATGCAATAAGAACTGAATTGTTGGCGTCAGGCTCAATTACTGAAATAGCAGAGGCTACAAATCCACTTACAGAAGTGTGGGGAACAACCGGAGGCTTTGAATGGAAAGGGAAAGACCCTAATCTGACTACCGATATTCCGATAATGGGGATTTCGTACAATTTTGCCCAAGCCATAGGCTGGAAAATGAAACAGGGAAGAAACTTCTCGCGCGATTTTGCCTCTGACTCCAATGCGGTAATTCTGAATGAAGCTGCTATTAAATTTATGGGTCTGCAAAACCCTGTAGGCGAAACCGTAAGATACTTCTCAAAACCATTGACAATTATAGGTGTAGCTACTGATATGGTGATCAAGTCGCCCTATGAACCGGTAAAACCAGTAGCCTACTACCTCAATGTTGATGCAGGTTCAATTGTATTGGCCAGAATTAACCCTGCTGTAAGTGCCAGTGAGGCTGTTAGTAAACTCGGAACTACTTTTAAGAAATATAACCCGACTCAGCCTTTTGAATACGGTTTTGTCGATGAAGAATTTAACAAGAAATTTATTGACGAAGAAAGAGTTGGTAAAATTGCTACTTCTTTTGCTGTTCTGGCCATTTTTATCAGTTGCTTAGGCTTATTCGGGCTGGCATCTTTCGTGGCCGAACAACGCACGAAAGAGATTGGTGTCAGAAAAGTATTAGGGGCTACAGTTTTCAATCTGTGGCAGCTGTTGTCTAAAGACTTTATTACACTCGTTATCATTTCAATTTTTGTTGCTTCGCCTATTGCCTATTATTTCATGAATCAATGGATTGAGAAATTTACTTTAAAAACAGATATACCCTTGTGGGTATTCGGAGTAACAGGCGCCGGTGCATTGCTGATTACGCTTATCACAGTCAGCTATCAGGCAATAAAGGCCGCTTTGATGAATCCGGTTAAGACTTTAAAAACTGATTAAGTTGCTCCTAACCCCTAAAGGGGAATGGAAACTTCAATGCTTAACATATTTATAGTAAAGAGCAGGCTTTAACCCTGCTCTTTTTTTGTAATGTTTTCTTCGTTCAGTCGTCTTTGTAAAAAAGCATTTTCTATTCCCTTAAATAGCAAAATTATGATTCGCAATTACTTTAAAATCGCCTACAGGAATCTGATAAAAAACAAGGTTTATACGCTTATCAATGTCGGAGGGCTGGCCATTGGAATGACAGTTGCCATTCTTATCGGGCTATGGGTATGGGACGAAGTAAGTTATAATCGTTCTCACCAAAACTATAAGCATATTGGTCAGATTTACAGGAATTACACCGAACCACTCGACCAGAATACCATTAGCATACCCTGGTTGCAGCAACCTATGGCAATAGTTTTGCGTGAAAAATACGGGCATCTGTTCAAACATGTAGCATTGTTGCGCTCAACTATGGATTACACTGTGCAGACAGGCGAAAAGGATTTTACCAAAAGAGGGCAATTCATAGAAAATGGGGTAATCGATATGTTTTCATTGAAAATGCTGAAAGGAAGCAAAGAAAGTCTCAATGACCGTCAGGCCATTATTATTTCGGAATCTGCGGCAAAGGCCATTTTCGGAGCGCAGGACCCCATTAACAAGACCATAAAAATTGACAATACGATTAATGGAAAAATTGCAGGCGTTTATGAAGACATCGCCCATAATTCGATTTTCGGTGATGTAGATTTTTTCGGCAATTTTGAAAATCTGAGAGCTAATAATGCCTCTATTAAAAGCAATGAGCATAGCTGGGGTAATACATCTCACTGGATTTTCGTACAGACAGCAGACAATATAAGTATGGAGCAGGCAAGCGCCGCTATTCAGAATCTGTATCTGAAAGACGCCCCGGCAGATAACATAGAGAACGCAAGAAAATACAAAGCGAGTCTCTTTATTTACCCTATGAAAGACTGGTACCTGTACTCCGAATTTAAGAATGGTAAAGCCATTGGAGGTAGAATCACTTTTGTCTGGCTTTTCGGAATAGTGGGTTTGTTTGTATTATTGCTGGCATGCATCAACTTTATTAACCTGAGCACTGCCCGTAGCGAAAAAAGAGCCAAAGAGGTGGGCATACGAAAAGCGATCGGCTCTCTGAGAATACAACTAATCAATCAGTTTCTGAGTGAATCTTTTCTCGTGGTTTTCATCGCTTTCATTATCAGCCTGTTATTTGTTCTGGCATTGCTTCCGGCATTTAATCAACTGTCTGACAAAGGTATTAAGCTACCCTTTATCAATGCCTACTTCTGGCTTTCCAATTTTATATTTCTGACCATGACAGCTTTGCTATCAGGTCTTTATCCTGCGTTCTATCTTTCATCATTTCAACCTATCAAAGTATTGAAAGGTACACTCCGTTTAGGAAAACATGCATCTTTGCCACGTAAAATTCTGGTAATTATACAGTTCACTACTTCGGTGGTACTCATTATCGGCACAGTTGTTGTTTACCGGCAGATTCAGTATGCCCAAAACAGACCCGTGGGCTATAACAATGAAGGTTTGGTACGGATTTCGATGAAAGACCCCAATTTCAAGAACAACAAACTTGCCATGAAAAACGAACTACTCGCCAGCAGAATAGCCAGCCAGATAGCTTTTTCAAGCAGCCCGGTTACCGAAATCTGGGACAATTGGGGAGGGTTTACGTGGAAAGGCAAAAATCCGGAGTCTGAATCAGGCTTTACAGTAACCTGGATAAATGAAGACTATGGGAAGACCATTCAATGGAAAATTAAACAGGGAAGAGATTTTTCCAAAGCTTTCGGCACAGATTCATCTGCCGTAATTATCAACGAAGCTGCTGCTAAATATCTTGGACTGAAAAATCCGATAGGTGAATACATAACCCATGATTGGAATAAGCAACGCAGGCAAATTATAGGTGTGGTTGATGACATTGTGGTAATATCACCTTACGAATCGGTAAAAATGGGGTTCTATTGGTTAGATAAAAATCTGTATGAATCATGGCAGATGCAGATAAAAATCAATCCTGATTTGCCCATCGGCACGGCTTTGAACAAGATAGAGGCCATTCAGAAAAAACTGGTTCCTTCTGCGCCATTCAATTATACATTTGTAGACCAGGACTACGCCAAAAAGTTTAAAGCCGAACAAAGAATTGGTCAACTGGCAACACTTTTTGCTATTCTGGCTATTTCTATTTCATGTCTGGGTTTATTCGGTCTGGCGAGTTTCGTAGCCGAACAACGTACCAAAGAAATCGGTATCCGCAAAGTATTGGGGGCAAGTGTTATAAATCTTTGGCAGATGCTCTCTAAAGATTTTGTTCTGATGGTAATTATCTCCTGCCTCATTGCCTCGCCTATTGCCTATTATCTGATGAACAACTGGTTGAAAAAATATGAATACCATACAGGGATATCTTGGTCTATTTTTATATGGGCAACTATTCTTGCTCTAGTAATTACTTTACTCACGGTTAGTTATCAGGCTATAAAGGCAGCCTTGATGAACCCGGTTAAGACTTTGAAGACGGAGTAGTAAGACGCCCCTAACCCCTAAAGGGGGATTTTTAAAACGAGGAGACTGACTAACAGCCTCCTCGTTTATTTTGATATAGATTCAAATTATTTCAATGAAAATCGTCCTACCGCTTTCCTTAAAACATTGTGCTTTGTAGCTTTGAGTTAAATTTTTATGAACTGACAGGAAACATTTGTGCAATACAGTTGCAAAGATGTATCTTTGAATAAAAATACCCTAATGCTAACTTGCCACAATCTTACATTTGCTTATAATCAGCAGAAGCAATTCAGTTTTCCGTCTTTCTCTTGTGCTGCCGGTGACACCCTGCTCATACTGGGCAATTCGGGCACTGGTAAAACAACCCTATTGCATTTGCTTGCACTTTTGCTCACACCCAAAAGTGGATCCATAAAAGTTGATAATCAGGAATTCGCCCGGCTTACTCCAAAAGAAGCCACTAAAATGCGCGCCAGGCATCTGGGTATTATCTATCAGAAATCTCATTTTGTAAGTTCGCTAAGCGTACTCGACAACCTGCTGCTAGCCAATTATCTGGCCGATAAGCATCTGGCAAAAGAGCAAGCCGTAACACTGGCGCAAAACCTGGGTTTTTATGAGTTATTGAATAAAAAGACTTCTCTGCTAAGTGGTGGGGAACAGCAAAGAGTAAGCATTGCCCGTGCATTAATGAATAGCCCAGAGGTGATTTTGGCAGATGAGCCTACCTCTAATCTGGACGACGAAAACTGCAGTAAAGTAATAAATTTACTTGAAAACCAATCTAAAAACATTGGCGCTTCTTTAGTGATTGTAACACACGACCAACGACTGAAAGATAAATTCGGCAATAGAATAATTTTGGATTGAGTTGGTTTCACAATAAGGTTTTTATATTCTTTATACTAATTACTCAACTACTGAACCAATGCTACTGAAAATAAGTTGGAAAAATATATTAGATAAAAAACTCAATAGTTTTCTCTGTGTTTTACTCATGACACTGGGCATAGCCATTATCTCATTGCTGCTGCTATTAGGCAAGCAATTGCAGGATAAGTTTGCCAAGAACATCAGCGGGATTGACATGGTGGTTGGCGCTAAGGGTAGCCCGCTACAACTGATTCTGTCAAGTATATATCAGATCGATAACCCCACCGGAAACGTGTATATGAGTGATGTGCAGGAAATTGCACAAAACCCACTCGTGAAAGAACTGATTCCGTTATCAATGGGAGATAATTACCAGAGCTACCGGATAGTAGGAACCAACAAAAAGTATCTTGAGCATTTCAAGGCTACATTTGCTTCGGGAGCTCTGTTTAAACAAGACCTCGATGTAGTTTTGGGTGCGCAGGTAGCTACAAACACAGGGCTGAAAATCGGAGACACTTTTTCAAGTGCGCACGGGCTTGATGCAGAAGGAGAAAAACATGGCGACAAAAACTATAAAGTTGTGGGCATTCTTGCATTTAATAATTCTGTATTAGACAACATCATAGTAACAAGCCTGAGCAGTGTATGGCATATCCATGACCACGCAGAAGAACACGAAGAGGGCGAAGCTCATGCAGACCACGAAGTAGAGGAAGCCGACATCAGCAAAAGAGAAATTACCAGCGCTTTGATAAAATTCCGCTCACCGATGGGTCTGATGACCCTACCCCGCAACATTAACCAGAATTCAAAATTACAGGCAGCTTTACCATCTATTGAGGTCAATCGATTATTTGAATTATTAGGCATCGGCATTGACGGCTTACAGATTCTGGCGGCGGTAATTATGCTCATTTCGGGTATCAGCGTTTTTGTTTCTCTTTATAATTCATTAAAGGAACGAAAATATGAAATGGCGCTGATGCTTTCAATGGGTGCCGGGCGAACCCGTTTGTTTCTGATGTTGTTATTAGAAGGAGTATTGCTGGCCGTATTCGGTTTTGTAGCGGGTGTGGTGCTGAGCAGAGTAGGTATTATATTGATTTCGAACCAGATAAGTAAGAAATTTCATTTCGACATCAGCCAGATTGGCTTACAAACCGGCGAAATTTACCTGTTTATCGGTGCGTTGGCCATTGGCATTTTAGCTGCGGCTCTGCCATCAATCAATATTTACAGGCTCAATATTTCCAGAACACTTGCTGAAGAATAAATTATCTGCTAATTTTAGCAATAATTTTGGGCTCAGGGTCATTATTGAGGACAACATCTATAAACTAAACGTCCCTTTTTAGAGGGGTATGAAAACATGAAAAGTCTATCGAAATACTTCATCATCAATCTTTTCTTTCTTGGCACACTTTCTTTTGGTTTTGTGGCTGAAGAACCCACCAAAATCAGCTGGGAAACCCTGCGCGACGTTACCTTTAAAAAGAAATGGAGTGCAGAAGAATCTATGTTTATCCTCTACCCTACTTTCGGACAAAAAGTAGCCGGTTTACAAGGTAAAGAAGTGGTACTTACTGGCTATATGATACCTGTTGATGTAGATGCCAATATGTATGTTCTTTCGGCTAATCCTTATAGTTCTTGTTTTTTCTGTGGACAGGCCGGGCCTGAATCAGTAGTGCAGGTGAAATTCAAGAAAAATACAAAGCGATTCAATACCGACGACAGAATAACAGTAAAAGGTACATTAAAGCTGAATGCAGACGATATTAACGAGCTGAACTACATTATGGCCAATGCAGACCTGGTTCAGTAATTTATTTCCTTAGAATTCTTTTGTGTGCGTCTGGTGTTATAATCAGACGCATTTTTATTGAATATACCCTGATATTCAGTGTCATAGCACACTATTACTATGTATTCAAATTCAGATTGTTAGTAATCTTAGTAACACGAGCAAAATTTCATCTATACTGCCTTCGTTACAATTACAATATCTTGTTTTCAGCAGGCATATAGGGTTTTGGCTGCGGTTAGTTGTCTTTAGTAAAAGAATCATTCGATTGACACAATTATAAAAATTCGAACTATGAAAAAATTATTATTTCTGCTTATTCCCGCATTTATTATTTCTTCGGCCACCTTGGCTCAGGCACAGTATGACAACAACTGGGCTGTAGGTTTCCGCGTTGGCGACCCTCTCGGATTCAATATCAGAAAATACTTTCAGGAAGGCACCCGGGCTTTTGATGTAAACATAGGTACATACGGTTTGCTGATTAACAACAACCGACGTTATAACAAAGGCGAATACAAAACAGCCGGATTAATGATTCAGGGTATTTATCTTTTTCATTATCCGCTCTTCGGGAAAGATTGGGGACACGTATATTATGGTTTCGGTGGACAAATCAATAACCGAAAACATTTTCCGGACTCGTGGCGATTCGAAAGCGTGAAGTCGGTTAACAAAATTTCTCTCGGCCCGGCAGGTGCTGCCGGAATAGAGGTTAAACTGCCTAATCAGCAAATAGCTGTTTTTCTCGACGGCGGTTTGTATGTAGAAGCACTGCCCTCTCCTTTTTTCCTGAATGGACAAATCAGTGCCGGTTTGCGTATCAATCTCGTAAAATAGAGCAAAAAGGTATACAATTTCGCATATTTTTTCTTTCTTTACGTTTTAATACGTGTTACCTATCACTAAACCAATCTTACAGAACATAAGTCTGTAATACGATATGATTGCTTATCTAGACGGCAAACTGGCCTATAAAGATCCTACCTATGTAATTATTGATGTAGCAGGTGTTGGCTATCAGGTTAAAATTTCACTTCAAACCTATGCAGCGCTGCATAATACAGGTGAAAGATGCAAACTGCACACACTGCTGATTGTGAGAGAAGATTCGCACACCCTTTTTGGTTTTTATGACAGTGCTGAAAAAGAGCTATTTGAAGACATGATCGGGGTGTCGGGCATAGGCCCGAGTACAGCCATTATTATGCTTTCTTCTCTTTCTTCCGGTGAAATAAAAAATGCCATTATATCAGAAGATGTACGAACAATCCAAAGCATTAAGGGAATAGGTCTGAAAACCGCGCAAAGAGCCATTATTGAGCTGAAAGATAAGCTTAAAAAAGAAGCCTTGTTGAGTGGCGCCGCGCCCAATATTTTTGCACCGGCCAGCTCTACTCTCAGAAACGAAGCACTCACAGCCCTTGTTACACTGGGCTTTCAGAGGGCTGCAGCTGAAAAAAGCATTGATACTATTCTTAAACGTGAAGGTACTGAAATTACGATTGAACAATTAATAAAGCTGGCGTTGAGGTAATATGAATGCTGATGGTTTTAAATTAATAACCGACAGTTTTTCAACTCTTGCCTGATAATTTTTGCCTGGATTGGCCCTGACAATTCCGTCAGTTCTGAAACTGAAAATATAAAGAAACAAACGTATAACTTTTTCTTATTTCTGACAGACTATTAATAAGATTTCGGTCGTTAAGAACTAAGCACCTATTGATACTCCCCAAAATTGTATGTTCGGACAGCTATTTGCAAAAAACTATATATTTTCTTATATTTTAATTTTCAGCTTTGGATTAATAAGTGAAAATGCAGAAGCTCAATTAGGAGGTAGAAGAAGAAATACGGCAGCAAAAACTGACACTACCAAAAGAGATACATTGATAGCTCCGGTTCAGGACACCCTCATTACCCGAACCGGCAGGCAGCCTGCTTACCGGTGGCAGGATCGGTATCTGAACAGATACGCACAGAGCATTCCGCAGTCACCGTTCTATCTGAAAGATCCGAACAATATAACTACAGATTTTAGTCTTTCGCCCGATACAAAGGAAATTTCGATTACTGAAAAAGCAGGCAAAGCCTTAGATTACAAAATTCCGCAGTCATTATCTTTCAATGAGTATTCAAGCATACAGAATGCGTATGTCAGAAAAAGCATTTTGCGCGAGTATGAAAACCTGCAGGACGGTAAAAGTGCCACTACCGACAGGGGTTTAAGACCCCTGCTTCAGAAAAGCCAGCTGGTAGACCGTATTTTTGGTGGAAGCATGATGGAGCAGTTGAAACCAAATGGCTTTGTAACGCTCGATTTCAAGCTCATACATCAGTTTATTGACAATCCGCTCTTGCCGATTATTCAACGAAGACAGACACGCTTCAGTTTCGACGAGCAAATCAATATTAACTTCAATGGGCAGATTGGTGAAAAACTGGGGATGCTTACGAATCTGGACACCAAAGCGGCTTTTAACTTCGAGAACCAGTTAAAACTGAACTTCAAGAATAATCCGGAAGACATCCTGCAAAAAGTAGAAGCCGGAAACATCAGCATGCCTGTTAAAAGCCAGCTGATACCGGGTGTACAGAATCTCTTCGGGGTAAAAACGGCCTTCACCTTTGGCAAGCTTGACGTAACTGCAGTAGTGGCGCAACAGCGTTCAAAAACAGAATCAATCATACTCAATGGCGGTACTCAGAACCGCTCATTTGAAATCAGAGTAGATAATTACGAAGAAAACAGACACTTCTTTCTGGCACAGTTTTTCAGAAGCAACTATGAGCGTGCGTTACGTAACCTGCCATTAGTGTTATCAGGAGTAAAAATCACACGTCTTGAGGTTTACGTTACCAATCGGACCAACACTGTTGAATCGATGCGAAACCTTGTCGGATTTACCGGCCTTGGCGACTCCAGAACAGGAAATACTTACGATCCGGTCAGGAACCAGGATAACCCGCTTTACAATAGCCTGAATAATAATCCGGACTTCAGAAAAATAGATGAGTCATCATCGGGTGCAGCTTTGAGTGCACTGAATCTCAAAAAAGGAATCGACTACGAGATTTTAAGAGGGGCCAAACGCCTGACAGACCGCGATTTTAAGTTTAATGCAGAACTGGGCTATATCTCATTGGTAACTCCCCTCCGTAATGACGAGATTCTGGCAGTGGCTTATGAGTACACCTTCAATGGCACCTCCTATAAAGTCGGAGAACTTACCGAAGACTACGCCATTCGTCCGGAAAATGAGGCCATTATGTTGAAACTCATTAAGTCGTCTACCATCCGGAACCGGACCAGTGACCCGATGTGGGACCTGATGATGAAAAACATTTACTCCTTAGGCGTTCCCGGCGTAGGTAAAATGGGTTTCCAGCTCCGGATTATATACAAAGACGACCGAACCGGTATAGACAATCCGAACCTGCAGGAAGGGCGAAACCTGAAAGATATACCTCTGGTTAGGGTGATGAATCTCGACAATCTGAATCCCAACAATGATCCACAACCCGGTGGCGACGGTAACTTTGATTTTATAGAAGATGTAACCATAGATTCAAAAGCAGGTAAACTGATTTTCCCGGTACTTGAACCTTTTGGCTCTCATCTTTCATCAAAATTTGCTCTTGATGAGCAGACATTGAAGGAAAAGTACGTCTACAATGAACTGTACCGCACAACTTTGGCCGATGCCCAGCAGGTAACCACCAAGAATAAGTTTTTTATAAGAGGCAGTCTGCAGGCCAGCAATGCGTCTGAAGTCATGCTGCCATTGGGTGCTTCACCGCAATCAGTCAGGATATTTGCCGGCGGTGTCATGTTGCAGGACGGCATTGACTACATTATTGAGCCGCAGATGGGCAGAATAAGGTTCCTGAACCAGAGCGTGCTCAATTCGTCGCGTCAGATAAAAATTGAATGGGAAAAACCCGATCTGTTCAATACACAAATAAGAATGATGGTCGGCACAAGGTTAGATTACAACCTGAGCAAAGACATCAGAATCGGTGCCACGGCTATGACCCTGCGCGAAAGTACCCCCGCTTTCATGACCCGTACAGCCATAGGCCAGGAGCCTGTCAACAACACAATTGTGGGTCTGGACATTAATTACAGGAAAGACGCCCGGTTTCTGACCCGATGGCTCGATGCACTTCCGTTGGTTCAGACCAAAGAGATGTCATCCATTCAGTTTGCTGCCGAATACGCCAAACTATTCCCGTCGGTAAACAACAAGAGAACCAATGGCAATGCCATGATTGATGATTTTGAGTCGACCAGAAACATCAATGACCTGACCAGACAACCAACCCGATGGAGACCTGGAACCGTACCCGAAAATTATCAGGGAAGCCCTACCGGTTACGAATACAATTACAGAAGAGCTAAAATATCGGTATATACCATTGACCAGACAATCTATATAGATAATGGTTTCCAGGCTGCAGAAGGTACATTGCCACCGCAAGTACAGGAAGCTGCCAATAATAACCTGTACGAAAAAGCCTTTAACCCCTTGCAGATTTTCCCGGGGCGTTCCATTCCGGCATTCAGCCAGTCGGTACCTGTAAACCTGCTCGATGTCTCTTATTTTCCGTCAGAAAGGGGTATGTATAATTATAATCCGAACCTGACTACCGACGGTTATCTGAACAACCCCAAACAGAACTTCGGGTCTGTTATGAGGGGTATTTCTGCTGATAATGATTTTGACAATGCCAATACCGAATACCTCACCTTCTGGATGCTCGACCCATTCAAAGATATTGTAAAAGACGGTTCTCTTAATGGCAATAAAGTAAATACCACGGGTGGAAAACTGAAGTTTCATCTAGGCGATATTTCGGAAGATTTGATACCTGATGGCCGTAACAGCTTTGAGAATGGTTTTCCTGCCAATGAATCGGTTTCAGATAGGTCGAAGCCTGTTCAAACCAGATGGGGACTTGCACCTAATGTGCAGTTTATGACCGATGCCTTTGACAATCAGCCGGGTTCTCGTGAAAAACAAGATGTAGGGTTAGATGGATTAAGCAATGAGCAGGAAAGAAATTTTGATCACATCAAATCTTTCCTTGACAGATTAAGCCCGACAGCAAAAGCAAAAATTGAAAAAGACCCATCGGCAGATGATTTTAAATTCTATACCGACCCCGAATTTACCGAAAACCAATCGTTGGTAGAACGCTTTAAAAACTACATGGGTATTGAAAATAACTCACCACCCAGCAATAATTCTTCTAACACCTCGCCTACACTGGCCAACTCGGTGACACCGGATAAAGAAGATATTAATGGCGATAATACCGTTAACGATCTTGAAAACTATTATGAATATGAAATAGACCTGATGCCCAACAGAATGGGTGTAGGCAATGGTTTTATTGTTGACCAGGTAAACGTACCCGGCACACAGGCTACGTGGTATCTGTTCAGAGTACCTGTAAAGCAGTTTACAAGAAAATTCGGTGATATCGATGGTTTTAAATCCATTCGTTTCATGCGGATGCTCCTGAGTGACTTTGAGCAACCGGTCGTGTTGCGTTTTGCCTCTCTTCAGCTCGAATCGAATCAGTATCGTGTTTATGACAAAAGCCTGACAGAAGTGCCGGAGTTATACGACGCCAAATTCAAAATGGGTGTGGTAAGCATAGAAGAAAACGGCTGCGCCGACGACGGACAGAATTGTAACATTAAAGAAGGGAAAACACCCTATAAAGTTCCTCCGGGATTCATCCGTGACCAGGACATTACCCAGCAGCAATTCGACGTAAAATTCAATGAGCAGTCAATGTCACTGGCCGTAACAGACCTTCGCAACGGCGATTCGAGAGGTGTATTCCGCAATACGCGTGTCGACATGCTTAATTACAAAAGATTAAGAATGTTTATACATGCCGAAAACACGGCAAACGATGAAAAAACAGTGGGTGGTGCTTTTATCAGAATCGGAACCGATTTGTCTCAGCACTATTATGAAATCGAGATTCCACAATTAAAAATCACACCGAACGGTTCGATAGATGAGAATGTAATCTGGCCGAAAGAAAACTTCATAGACGTAGCCCTGCAAGACCTGGTAGCGCTGAAAGGCGAAAGAAATCGTAATGCAGTGAATATTAATCTGCCGTATTCCGGAACCACCACAGGCATTATTGACAACGGTACTGAAGGGAATAATTATAAGATAACCGTATTGGGGAATCCGGATCTGAGTGCCGTGCTTACGGTTATGATCGGTCTGCGGAATCCAAAATCAGAAGTTGAACAACTCAAAACGTATACGATCTGGGCCAACGAACTCCGTGCTTATGGATTTGACCAGACCTCGGGTGATGCGGGTATTATGTCGGCCAATATTAAACTGGCCGATATTGCTACCCTATCTATCAATGCCAATCTGAAAACCTTTGGTTTCGGTGGTGTACAGGATCGCATTTCAGAAAGAGCCAGAGAGACCGGCAAAGGAATCGGTATTGCTTCTAATGTTGAACTCGACAAGTTTTTTCCGGAAAACTGGGGACTGAGAATCCCATTCTTTGTCAATTTCGACAAGCAGACCATTACACCGCATTTCAATCCGCTAGACCCTGATATGCCGCTCGAAAATGCACTGAATAACATAAGCGACCCGGCAAGACGAGAAGCATACAGGCGCATGGTGATTGACAACAGTACCCGTAAAGGTTTTAATTTTTCGAATGTCAGAAAAGTAAAGACAAAAGACGGCGCAAAGGCACATGTGTATGATATTGAAAACTTCTCGTTTACTTATGCACAAAACAATGTAAACCGCAGCAATATTCTGATTGATGATTACACCCTCACCCAAAACAGAGGGGGGCTCACCTATCAGTATCAACCAAAGCAGGTTAACTGGGAGCCATTCAAAAACAATAAAAAGTTAGAGCGCCCATTCCTGTACTGGCTCAAAGATTTCAATCTTTCGCCCATCCCTACCGTGTTGGCATTCAGAACTGATTTCGACAGAAGTTTTGCCCGAACCCAGCTCAGAAATTCTGATTTAACTACTACTGATGTGGTTCCGTATTTTGAGAAATATTTCCTCATGAACCGTCTGTATGATCTGCAATGGAATCTGTCGAAGAGCATTCTGTTTACCTATACGGCTAACATGAACGCCGTAGTAGACGAGCCTTTTGGTGATGAAGAAAGTAAATTGCTGAATAACCTTTTTAAAACAGGGCGGGCCAAGAATTTCAATCAGGAAATGCGCTTTACCTATCGGTTACCCCTTGATAAATTTGCCTTGCTGGACTGGATGACAGGCGATTTCAAATATAACAACAATTTCAATTATCAGGCCATGGCGCTGAACCTTGTGGACGATAACAACCAGGTATTCGGAAACACGATCAGAAACGGCAGAGAAACCGGAATAAGAGGAAAAATAGATTTCATAAAGCTTTATAATAAAGTTAAGTACCTGCGTTTTGCCAATACTCCGTCTCAGGAAAGAAAGCGGTTTACCCGTAACCCAGGCGACGATGAAAACATAGAGGTAGCTCCAAGCAATGTAGCCAAAACTTTCACCAGATTCCTGATGGCCGTGCGTGGTATCGATTACGATTATTCTGTCATTGAAACTACCATTTTACCGGGCTTTCTGCCTACGCCTAAATTCTTTGGTCTGGATGATTCATACCTGACCTCAGAAAGCATAGGCTTTGTATTGGGGAATCAATACAGAGACCGTACGTTTATCAATCAGGCTGATGAAAGAGGCTGGTTGTCAAAAACAACCCTGTTAACACAACCGTATACCCAATCATTACAAAGAAAATTCAGCTATAGAACCACTATTGAACCGTTTAAGGATTTCAGAATGCAGATAAGCGGGAATTTCAGCAGAGGTGATAGCTATCAGGAATACTTTGTCTTTGATGCCGCCACGCAAAGATATGAGCGGAAAAGCCCTGTAAGAAGTGGTAACTTCGGCATGTCGTTCTGGTCGTTCAATACTTTCTTTGAAAAAATGGAAGTGGGCAACAATTACCGTTATCAGGTTTTTGAAAACATGAAAACCAACCGGGAAATTATCATTGATCGTCTCAACGCCATGCAAGCCGGAAATGGTGAAAACGGTGCGTATTCTGAAAACTCTCAGGATGTGCTCATACCGGCATTTATTGCCGCCTATAGTGGCAAAGATGCCAAAACACTGAACCTGAAGAGATTCCCATTCTCGGATAAAAAACTGACGATGCCAATGCCAAACTGGCGAATCGACTATACCGGTCTGGCCAATCTGGAGCCTTTCAAAAATGTATTTACCTCTATTGCCATCAGCCATAGTTATACTTCCAATTATAACGTAGGTAATTTCACTTCGTCGCTGTTGTATGACGCGCAAAAAATAGACTGGGCATTGGCGGGTTATCCGCTGGCCAGTATCGTGAATGAAAATGTAATGATAGGCCAGCGCAATCTTTACTTACCCACACTCATCATGAGCACTATTTCATTGGAAGAAAAATTTGCTCCATTCATCGGTGTTCAGTTTACAACTAAGGGTAAGATTTCCGGTAGATTCGACTGGAACCGTGAACGCAGGGCGGTATTGAATCTTTCTAATGCGCAGGTGGCTGAATACAGCAGTTCTGATCTTGTATTTAATCTGGGATTCAGAAAAAGCGGTGTGAAACTACCGCTGAGGGGTCGTGATGGTAAAGTTATCACTTTAAGAAATGACCTTAATTTTCAGTTTGCTTTTACGATACGCGACATAAAAGCCATTCAGCGTCGATTAGACGGAGACCCACAGCCGACACAAGGGAACTATAATTTGCAGTGGGGTCCGAGAATTACCTATCAGGTAAACAAACGTCTGTTACTAAACTTCTATGTTGACCACATGAACAACACGCCGTTTGTAACGAACTTCTCTTATCCAAGAAAAACTACCTCAGGAGGTATCAATCTCAGATTTAATTTATCAGATCAGTAGTGGTAATAAATGTTACAGGCACATTTTTTTATTTTTTCAGAATCCTGACAATCCGGTTGTAAATTACTTCCGACATCGTCCACATATCTCCTCCACTTGTATTCACAAACTGGATCACCACGGTATCAATATCTTTATGATACCGTGCGATACTCTGGTAGCCGGGTAGTAAACCGGTATGCTCGTATACATAGATTGAAGAATAAATAGCCTGTTCCTTATCATTTAGTAAAGAACCATCATTTAAAGCCCGCAGAAATATGCCGACATCCTGCGCCGTTGCAACCATTGAGCCACCGGGTTCAAAAAACTGAACACCTTTAATATCTTTGTCGTAATCCGTGTAATACCCACTGGTAACTTCATTTAAATCTACTTCTTGCAATAAGCCAAAAGTGCGGGTAAGCCCAAGAGGTTGCAAAATTTCCTTTTTTATATAATCGCGGTGGCTATAACCCAATGCTTTGTCCAGAATCTTGCCTATCAGCAGGTAGTTTGTATTTGAATAGCCATAACGGTTGCCTGGTTTAAAATCTGCAGGCTTATCCAGAACCAGCTTCAGTGATTCGTTAATATCCGAATTGGGTTTGGCCCAAGGATAGTCTTCATCAGTATAATTAGGAATACCACTTCGGTGCTGTACTAGCATTCTTAGCGTAATTTTATCAGCATTTTCGATTCTTCCGGCCAGCTCCGGTAAAAGCTTAGCCAGTGTGTTATCTAACGATAAGGTATTCTTACCGGCTAGTTTGGCTGTGGCAACTGCTATATATAACTTGCTTATACTGGCAATCTTGAACAATGCATGTGGATCGGCAGGTATTTTATTCTCTCTGTTTTTCCAACCGGCAGTATAAAATGCTGGTGCCTTACCCTTTTGATGTATATAAACTATGATACCATCTAATCCATTATCAGTTGCATCATTGACTTGCTCCTGAACTGTTTGCGGTAGCGGTTTCAACCATAGCCATAATACTCGCCAAGGTACAAATACCGTAGCACAGGTAATAGCAACAATGGGCATTATTATTCTAAGCAGTCTTTTCGAACGTTTCATTTTTAGTTTTAGTAAGAGTTTTTCTACTTGAGAATTGCACAAAATTCTCAATCCGGACTGTCGGGTTATTAGTTTATTGACCCATGAGGTTGAACTCTCCTTTCTTTCACTTAATGACTATAAGAAAACCTTCAGGCAGAAATCATATCAGGAGAGCCTTTCCATAAACAGATAGCTGAAATACGGGCTAAATTTAATTAAAGCCTGAATGTAGGATATGCAATCGAAAGAATTTTGATTATGCCTGAAAAATATTGATTCTATTATCACAAATTTAGCTTAAATTCGGGGGAGGTGATCAAAACAATACCTTTTCCGTCAATTATTACAAATGAAAATCATCATCATAGGTGCTACTTCCGGTATCGGCCGCTCATTGGCCGAACTATTAATCAGCCGGGGAAACGAGGTAACCATTACAGGCCGGAGACTTGCCTTGCTTGAAGAAATCAGAAATACCTATCCCAACCAAAAAGTGCACGTATCGGCTATGGATATTGCAGATTTTGACGATACAAGAAAAACCATGCAGCTCCTGGCCGATAATAATGGTGGATTCGACCAGGTAATCATCAATGCCGGAGTCGGTTTCGGGAAAGCCACTTTTGACGAAGAAATAAAAACCATTGATACCAACGTAAGAGGTTTTGTGGGCATTGCCCAGTGGGCTTATGAGTATTTCAAAAAGAAAGGTAAGGGACACATCATCGGGGTGTCGTCGGTTGCAGCCGTTCGTAGTAGTCCTTATGCGCCTGAATACCACGCCTCCAAAGCTTTTGTTTCAAGCTATATGGAAGGCTTGAGACTGCGCTCTGCGAAGCATAAGCACGGCATTTCTGTAACTGATATCAGGCCCGGGTTTGTGGATACTCCGATGACCAAACAAAACAAGGGAATGTTCTGGGTGGCTACTTCCCAAAAAGCAGCCATACAAATTGCAGATGCTATTGACGCTAAAAAGAACGTAGCCTACGTTACAAAAAGATATTTTTTATTGGCAATTTTATTAAGAATATTACCTGAATGGCTGTTTTCAAAAATCTTCTGACATGAAACCCGGATTCCTACTGCTGGTATGTCTGGCTATGCTAACATCCGCCTGTCGGGTAATCGATGAACAGGCTATTTGTCATTTAGTAAAATTCGTTCATGAAAACCCCATCAATAAGAGTATTCATTATGACTATATCACGTTGAAAGACGGGAGAATAGAAAAGCTCTTCAGTTTTGATACTGATATTAACCATGATACCTTAAACAAAATAATAGCCTATTTTGAGTACAACGAAAACGGTAAAGTGAAAGCAGTGCGTGATGAAAGCAATCCTCAGCTGCTAATAAGGTTTGATGGTGATTTTGACAGCAGAGGCAACGTCGCTAAAATCAGACAGACTATCAACGGAAGCAAGGAAGACGAAATAAGTATTGAATATGATTCAAAAAACAGACCTGTCAATATAGAAAGTCATAACCTGTTCGGTATTAACCGCAGTATAGAATATAATGCGGTTGGTAATCCGTATCATGTCTTCCGCACAGATTTAAACAGGACGCCAACGGTTACCGAGCATACTTTTGACATCAAGCGAAACTTTTTTTCGGGAATCCCGGAAATTCAGTTTTACTGGATAATCCGACCACTTAGCTTATTCCTACCCTTTGGCAATAACAACATCGTTTCATCGAAAGTGTATGTTTATCAGGGAAACGACTTGGAAGAGGTTGAAAGCCAGCGAACCCGAAGAGAACTGGCTTATAACGGAAAGGGATTCCCCGACATAATCAGAATTATCAGAAATGATCCGCCGAATACGGTTGCCGGTATTTCTTCATTCAGCTATGATTGTGAATAACGCTGCTGATACTTCAGAAGGGCTTCAGCAACAATCATATCTTCCGGAGTAGTGATTTTAATATTTTCGTAAGAACCGTCAATCAAACTAACGGCATATCCGGCAAATTCAAGTACACTGGCGCAGTCGGTAAAAAAACTTTGCTCTTCAGTAGCGTATGCTTTTTTGATTATATCTGCACTGAAAGTCTGAGGGGTTTGCATCAGTCTGAATCTGTCTCTTTCTACCCCCAGATTGGTTCCATCCCCTACTTCACGTATAGAATCTTTTAATGGCACACTTGTAACCGCACTGCCTGACTCTAAAGCGATTGCGAACGACCGTCTGATTACCTCAACCGTAACAAGCGGTCTTACGCCATCGTGCACCGCAACCAGCGCATTCTCAGGTACATGAGCCAGCCCGTTTTTCACAGACTGAAAACGGCTTTTACCGCCGATTACTACTTTTAACAAATCCAGATCCGGTTTTTTGAAATCTTCATACGCAATTATTTCGTTCCAGAAATCAATATCCTTTTCCGGAAGCACCAGAATAATCCGGACACCATCAATTTTCTGAAACTGCTCAATAGTATGCAGAAGAATTGGCTTCCCTGCCAGCGGCAAAAACTGCTTTGGCATATCGCTTCCCATTCGGGTACCGCTTCCACCCGCAACCAGAACGGCATATTTTTGTTTTCCCATGAAGATTCCAAAGGTTTATAAACAAACACGGGAAATGATTTGTGTTTTCATTTCCCGGTTTATATAAAGTTTATTTTCGAACTATCAGTATTAAAGGATCAACATCACGTCGCCATAGGTAAAGAATTTGTATTTTTCTTTGATGGCTTCATGGTAAGCCTGCATCACCAGATCGTAACCTCCAAAGGCACAGGCCATCATGATAAGTATAGACTCAGGCAAATGGAAGTTGGTCAATAAAGAATTGGTTATTTTGAATTCGTAAGGTGGAAAGATAAACTTATCAGTCCAGCCGTTATCAACCGGTTTTAAATGATTATTGGCCGAAACCGATGATTCCAACGCTTTTAAAGCGGTTGTACCGATAGCACAGATTTTGCCTTCTTTGTCAATAGAGTTATTAACAATCTGGCAGGTATCATTCGGTATATAAAAGTTTTCCGAATCGGTTTTGTGTTTAGTCAGGTCTTCTACATCAACCTGACGGAAAGTACCGATACCTATATGAAGTGTAATCGGGCAGAAATTAACTCCGTTGATTTCCATACGGCGTTGCACATTTTTTGTAAAGTGCATTCCGGCCGTTGGAGCGGCTACAGCACCTTCCTTGCTGGCAAAAATGGTCTGATATCTTTCACGATCCTGATCAGTTACTTTTCTTTTGATGATATCAATCGGAAGCGGCGTTTCACCGAGTTCATGGACAGTCTTCATCATTTCTTCGTGCGAGCCGTCAAACAAAAACCGGATGGTACGGCCACGGGAAGTAGTATTATCAATTACCTCGGCTACCAGATCACTATCGCCGAAGTATAACTTATTACCTACTCTTATTTTTCTTGCCGGGTCAACCAGTACATCCCATAAACGCATCTCACGATTCAACTCACGCAGCAGAAAAACTTCAATTTTAGCCCCTGTTTTTTCTTTAGAACCATATAACCGGGCAGGAAAAACCTTGGTATCATTTACTACTAAAGTATCGTTTTCACCAAAATAGTCAACGATATCTTTAAACATTTTGTGTTCGATTTTCTTTGTTTTTCTGTTTACCACCATCATTCGGGCTCCATCACGTTGATCAGGAGGATACATGGCTACCAGACTATGAGGCAGATCAAATTTAAATTCTGAAAGTTTCATTTTTTAGACTCCCCAATTCCACCTGAAGCGGAAAATTTTTGTTGAATTTCTTCATGTTTGGGGATAAAGTTTTCCGGCATGAAGAAAGAAAGGCAAAGGAATATCCCTGACTTTCAGTTTTTTAGGTCGCAAATGTACTAAATCAAGATAGGGGGTGTCAAGTCTTTTAGTAGAAATGTTTAAAAATCGGGCTAAACTATAATTTTGCCCTTCAAATATAATTTGGCAGAACCGGCTATTAACACCCGGCTTCCTACCAGTTTGCAGGTAAGACTCCCCTTACGGGCAGAAATCTGTTCTGCCTTGAAATCGGTCTTATCCATACGTTGTGCCCAGTAAGGTGTCAGCTTGGTAAAGGCTGAGCCTGTTACGGGGTCTTCATCTATACCAACGGCCGGACCAAAAAAACGGCAGACAAAATCAAGTTTTTTAGATTTTGCCCTGGCTGTAACTATGATGCCCCTCGTTTCAACTTTTTTCAACAGACCAAAATCAGGTTTAATAGCTTCAATATCTTGCTGAGAGTCATACACCAGCAGGTAATCCTCATGTGCCCAATATACTTCTTTTGGCTTTTTACCAATACCATCTATCAGATAAGCGGGTGGCTCTGCCGGTGCAAACAATTGAGCCGGAAAATCCAGCTCCAACATCTTACCTTCCTTTCTTACTTTAAGAATACCACTTTGAGAATCGAAAATGATGGTATCTTCGATATATTTCAGGTTATTGAAAATGACATAAGCACTAGCCAATGTAGCATGCCCGCAAAGGGCTACTTCTGCAGCTGGTGTAAACCACCGGATATGAAAACCTTTATCAACAGGCACAAAAAAAGCAGTTTCAGAGAGGTTATTCTCCAATGCAATCTTTTGCATGAGTGCATCGGGTAGCCATTCTTTCAATGGAACAACCGCCGCGGGGTTTCCGCCGAAAAGCTTATTTGCAAAAGCATCAACCTGGTAAATGGGTAATTGCATGGTATATTTCTAAAAGTATCAGCTTTTTTTGCCAGACACCTGAATTTTTGTGAGATAAAGCATCAGAAAAATAATACTTACAAAATAGATAAGCGTGCGGGAGTCTACCAGACCACGGCTTATTGATTCATAATGGAAATTCAGGCCTATGTACTCAATCATATATTGGGTTGACCCGCTGAATAACTGTGCCAGTTGATGCACACCATCATAAAACAGAAAACAGGCTACGGCTCCTATAATGAAGGCAATTACCTGATTATCGGTAAGCGACGAGGCCCAAAGACCAATGGAAGCAAAAACCCCACCCAGAAAAAACAAACCAATATAAGAGCCGATAACAGCCGGGGTATCAATATCTCCCCTTGGGTTACCCAGTTCAAAAACTGAATAATAATATAACAAAGTAGGTAAAAGCGCTACAATGATCAGGATAAATGAAGCCAGAAATTTACCCAGAATAATCTGCCAGTCAGTTAATGGTTTGGTAAAAAGTAATTCAATAGTACCGGTTTTAAATTCTTCTGAAAACAAGCGCATGGTAATAGCCGGAATCAGAAATATAAAGATATAAGGAACTAGCTGAAAAAAGCCCGTCAAATCAGCAAAGCCGTAATCGAGCACATTCCCTTCAAAAACCCAGGTAAATAAACCTGTCAGCACCAGAAAAACACCGATAACAATATAAGCTACCAGTGAATTAAGAAAACTATTAAGTTCTTTTCTGAAAATTGTAAGCATCTATTAGAAATTCATTTCGGGCTTTTCTCTCTTTACAATAGCTGATACTATTAACGAAAAAACAAATCCGATTAATACATAAACAAATAAACCAATCAGAAACATGATGCTCGGCCGGGTAAATGAAGCCGCCATTTCCATCGCCTGATTAATTTGTTCTTCCGTTAATCCACGGGCTTCCATCTGCTCCCGTTGCAAATCCTGCATTTGCTGTATAATGGTGGTATCTATTATATTGATATAAATATAAGAAAAGATAGAAGCGATCAGTCCTGTTACGGCACTGGTTAGTGTACCCAGACCAAGGCTTTCTCCAAAACTCATGTAATTATCATTCAAAGACCGGTATTCTCTTGATGCCAGAATAAGACCTATCAAAAGGAAAACGTAACTCACAAACGATAGAGGCCCTACTCTATGCAGACCCGAAATAAATAATGTGACCGTATAAATGCTGATAATGACCGCTACGATGATTCCCCATTTAAGGGCGATGCGTGCTGTAGAAGGTTTTTCCATAATTGCTGATTAGATAAGGTGTAGTTATGAAGTAAATTTATTGAAAATTTACGATATTATGTATGTGTGTCGCCTGAAAATCACCGAAATGATGGTAACAGCAACAATGCATATCTGCTTTTTACCGAGTTCGTCTATAAACACATATCCGGCAGTTGGTACCTGTTTAGCTTGTGCAAGTAACGTTGTGTAATCGCCAAGACCAAAATTCTTCACATGGCTTTCTCTGATTTTTTCGATGGCCTCCACATTTTCCTTTACCCATAGTAAAATGGCTTCATTACCGGCAAATTTGAGGAAAATATAATAGAAAATTGCCGTTATAAAAGCTGCAAACAGATTGGTAAGAAAACCGACTGAAAAACCCTCGGTAAAAGAAAGAACACCCAGATTAGTGGCGCGGTAGGTCCAGGTGGCAATGAGGATAAACAATATATTTACTCCGAACGCCGGTAATTTATACCGCCCGAACGGACTTTTGTGAATACCATAAAACTGTATAAGCGCTACTATTATACAAACAACAGCTGCTATGCTTCCATAAAAAAGTGAGTGCCTGACAATTCTGCTTTTTAACATAAAATATCTTTCAGAAGTGGCTTATAATTAAGCCACCATATTGTTATTAATTACTGCCACCACTTTGCCCTTCAATGTATGGCCTACAAATGGTGTGTTTTTAGATTTGGAACGGATGTCTTTTTCTGTAAAAGTCCACTCCATATCCGGGTTAAAGACAGTCAGGTTTGCCAAAGCTCCTTCGTTGATATCTTTTGCCGGTAAACGTAATAGCTTGGCAGGATTAGTCGTCAATTTACCAATCAGCGTCTCAATCGGCAGTTTTCCGTACGTATTAGCTACTGAAAAGGCCGTTTCAAGACCGATTATACCAAAATCGGCCATGTCAAATTCCAGATTCTTCGACTCTTCGTCGTGCGGATTATGGTCAGACACGATCGCATCAATAGTACCATCTGCCAGGCCTTCCAGCAGAGCTGCAATATCTGCTTTTGCTCTGAAGGGTGGATTTACTTTCAGATTGGTATCAAACTCTTTTAAATCGGCATCAGTAAAAGCTAGCTGGTGCGCTGCAATATCACAACTGACTGGTAAGCCCTTTGCTTTGGCTTCTCTGATCAGCTCAACGCTTCTGGCAGTAGAAATGGTAGAAAAATGCAAGGCCGGGTTTTCTTTTTTCTCTTTAACCTGGCTATAGGCATATTCCAGCAATTTCAAGTCTCGCATAATGATTAATTCCTCTGCCGTTGACGGAATCCCCTTCATGCCCAGTAGCGTGCTTTCTATCCCCTCATGCATTTGTCCAAATAGGGTCAGTGTGGTTTCTTCAGGACGGTTCATCAGAAGCCCATCAATCGGATACAGATATTGCAGGGTTTTTAACAGAATATCAGCATTCCATAAAGGATGGTCACCGTCGGTAAAAGCAACAGCTCCGGCATGGTGCAGGTCGAGCATTTCTGTAAAATCTTTTCCCTCGCAGTTTTTGGTTACTGCCACTGCCGGTAGAATATCTATCACCTGCGTTTTTGAGAATCCCTTATAGTAAGCAATCGATTCTTTGGTTTGAACAACCGGTTTTGTATTGGGCAAAGTAACAATGGCCGTGAAGCCACCCGCTGCTGCTGCCTTGCACAAAGAGCTTAAGTCTTCTTTCGATTCATAGCCCGGGTCTTTCGGTGATACCCGAAGGTCAATCCAGCCGGTTGATACGTGCAGGTTGTCACCTTCTATTATTTTCTCTGCTTTTTCTTCTATTTTATCAGCTATTCTGCTGATTCTCCCACCTTCAATCAATATATCTTTTATCTGGCCGTTCAAGCCTGATTTCGTATTAATTATCTTTACAGATTTAAGCAAAGTTTTCATTTTCCTATAAAAATTCAAAAAAAATGCCCTTAGCAGGGCATCTCTATTTAAAATATCTTCGATTCGAATCTCATCGTCTTAGGGTTAGATAATGCTTTGGTAAGCAGTTGCATCTAATAAAGTCTCTACTTCTGCCGGGTCAGACACCTCTACTTTTATCAGCCAGCCTTCGCCATATGGGTCAGAATTCAGCAACTCAGGATTATTACCCAGTGCCGCATTCACCTCAATTATTGTTCCGGCTACAGGCAGAAATAAATCTGAAACTGTTTTAACTGCCTCAACGGTACCAAAAATATCGTTTGCTTCCAATTGCTGGCCCAATGTTTCTATCTCTACAAAAACAATATCACCTAGCTCGCTTTGAGCAAAATCAGTAATACCTACCACTGCTATATTACCATCTAACTTAATCCACTCGTGTTCTTTGGTGTAGCGTAAATCTGAAGGAAAATTCATTTTTCGTGAAGTGTTTTATTATTTCGACCGCAAGTTAGTAGATTTGCCGGAAACTTGAAAAATTCCTGGTGAAAAAATAAATGGTATTTGAACCCGGAATTTGATTTATGATAAGAAACGCCATTATCTTTAAGGCATAAACAAGACATAATGCAAAAAAGGCTTTCATTACAAGCATATACCGACGGCATATTATCCGGCAACCGGATGATACTCAGCCGGGCTATTACACTTGTAGAAAGCCAATTGCCGCAAGACAAAGCACTTGCACAAAATTTGCTGGAGCATATACTGCCCTATACCGGAAAATCTATCCGCATAGGTATCACCGGTGTACCGGGTGTAGGTAAAAGCACTTTTATAGAAGTATTCGGCAAAACTATTACGGCACATAACAAAAAAATAGCCGTATTGGCCATTGACCCCACTAGTCAGATTACCAAAGGCAGTATTATGGGCGACAAAACCCGCATGGAAGAACTGGCACATGACCCTCTGGCATATATACGCCCCTCTCCTGCCGGAAACAGCCTGGGTGGAGTAGCCAACAAAACCCGTGAAACCATACTGCTCTGCGAAGCTGCACAATTTGAGGTTATTATAGTGGAGACCGTGGGTGTTGGCCAATCGGAAACGGTTGTGAAAGGCATGGTAGATTTTTTTCTACTATTGATGCTGGCAGGAGCCGGAGACGAATTACAGGGAATAAAACGGGGGATTATTGAAATGGCTGATGCCATTGCGATTACCAAAGCCGATGGAGACAATCAGCAGGCTTCTAAAAATGCCAGACTCGAATACCTGCATGCTTTGCATTTGTATCCTGCATCCGGAAACGGCTGGCAGACACCCGTTCTGACCTGTTCGGCCTTGATGAACATCGGTATTGAAGAAATCTGGAATACCGTATTGGCTTATACCACGCAAATGCAGAGCAACGGTTTCTGGCAACAAAACCGGCAAAAACAAAACCTGGAATGGCTGCATACATATATCAGGCAGACATTGGAAGAAGATTTTTTCAACAATCCTGTCATAAAAGATAAGATGGGTAGTATAGAAACAAACATACTGGCAGGCCACCTGCTGCCGATACAGGGAGCCAAAGACTTATTGAATAGCATCAGGAAAAAAGACTAACATCAGAACAATTAAAGGGTATTTATACTTATGATTAATTTTCACGCAGAAGATATAGATTTCAAGCTTCAACAAAAGTTGAAAATCAAAAACTGGTTAAAGGGTATTATTGAGAGTGAAGGCTTTGCTTTGGGCGATATCAACTACATTTTTTGTTCAGACGATTACCTGCTGAAAATTAACATTGAATACCTTGATCACGACTACCTGACAGATATTATTACCTTTGATAACTCCGAAGAAGAAGAACTGATTGAAGGCGATATTTTTATAAGCATAGACCGGGTAAAAGACAATGCTCAGGCATTTCAGGTCAGTTTTGAATACGAACTGAAACGTGTATTGGCACACGGAATATTACATCTTTGCGGATATTTCGATAAAACCGACGAAGAAGAAAAACTGATGCGCTCAAAAGAAAACCAATACCTGCAATTATTCAGTTGATTTATAAGCAGATCAGACAATTAACTCATTAAGCTCTTTATTTTTGCTACCAGCACCTCATTGATACGAATGTATGACTCGTGTGTCCAACCGGCAATATGCGGTGTGAAAATAACTTTATCCGACTTTATCAACTGTCCGAAAGTTCCTTTATGGTCGTCCGTTAGTTGATGAAGTTTTTCATTCTCCAGTACATCAAGGCAGGCTCCTTTTATTTTGCCCGATTTAAGATTCGTCAATACCGCATCCAGAACCACAATCTCACCTCTGGCTGCATTGATCAGATAAATACTTTTGGCGAAATTATTCAAAAATTCTTCATCCACTAAACGGTTGGTATCGTCTGCCAAAGGGACATGCAGGCTAAGTATATCTGCCGTATCAAATATTTCCTGCATGGTTGCCTCGGTTACAAATGCATCTGTGAATCCTGCCTTGTATTTATCATATACCAGCACCTTACAACCAAAGGCGGCAAATCTTCTGGCCGTTTCGGCACCGTTGTGTCCATAGCCGATAATACCTACTGTTTTACCCAGAAGTTCATAACCACGGTTATCTTCTCTTAACCACCTGCCCTCTCTCACTTGTCTGTCGGCAATAAGTAAATTATTCATTAGCACCAGCAGCATACCTATCACATGCTCGGCAACAGCTACTCTGTTACCTTCGTTGGCGGCAAAAACAACTATTCCTCTTTCGTTTGCCAATTCTTCATCTATCAAATCAAGACCAGCACCAGCCCTGCCTATAAATTTCAGGCTAGGTGCATTTTGCAGTATTTCTTCATCTACTCTGGTTTTGCTTCTTATAATCAATCCTGCATACTTGCCGAGCACTTCAATTATTTCCTCACGTTTTATTTTCGGCTGATAATCAGGAATCATACCTATTTCTTCAAGCATGGGTATAATACTCGGGTGCATTTCATCCACAATCAAAACAGAACCTTGCTTATCGGGCTTAATAGTATTCACAGTATTTTTTTTATCGTACGTTTGTCAGTAAATTGCGACAAAATTACGGTTGCACGCAAAAATGTCAAACTTATTTTAGAAAGAATCCGTGTTGAGGTACTATAAATGAGAAAGAAAGCAGGCAACGTATCATTAAACAAAGAATTGAAATAATTAAATTAATAGACAACGTGAGCGAACAACATAAACCTGTTATTGGTATCAGTATCGGCGACATGAACGGCATCAGCCCGGAAGTGATACTAAAAGCGGTTGGCGGCAATCGTTTAAACAGAATCTGTACGCCTGTTATTTATGGCTCAGGTAAGGTCATTAACAGATACCGCCAGACACTTGACCTGAAAGACTGGCAATTTTTTACAATTCAGAAGATTGAACAGATTAATCATAAACAGGTAAACGTTATAAACTGCATAAATGACCAGAATCTGGAAATACAACCCGGCAAGGTAACTCCGGAAGCAGGAAAACTGGCATTTGAATCATTGAAAAGAGCAGTAGAAGACCTGAAAGTAGGTAAGATTGATGCATTGGTAACAGGGCCTATCAATAAGCATAACATACAAAGCGATGAATTTAAGTTTCCGGGCCATACCGAATACCTGGCAAGTGAATTTGCAATAGAAGATGTGCTGATGTTTATGGTCAGCGAAAGACTGAAAATCGGGGTGGTAACGGGGCATATTCCGATTGAGCAGGTAAAAATGAAGATCAGCAAGGAATTAATTATAAAAAAGGTTGAACAGATGCAGACTTCGCTTAAACGTGACTTTGGCATTCAGAAACCTACAATAGCCGTTTTAGGTTTAAACCCTCATGCCGGTGAAAACGGTCTGCTGGGCAATGAGGAAAAAGAAATTATACAGCCTGCTTTAATAGAATTGAAGAAGAAGGGCACATTGGTTTTCGGGCCGTTCCCGGCGGATGGTTTCTTCGGAACGGCTGCATGGAAACAATATGATGCCGTCTTAGCCATGTATCATGATCAGGGTTTAATGCCGTTTAAGATGTTGGCTTTTGAAAACGGTGTAAACTTTACTGCAGCATTACCTAAAGTGCGTACTTCACCCGACCATGGCACGGCCTATGATATTGCCGGAAAAAACGAAGCCGACGAATCATCGATGATTCATGCCATTTATACAGCCATTGATGTAGCCAAAAACAGGTCTGAACTCAGCGAGTTGGAAACTAATTCGCTGAAAAAGAAAAGTATAGTGCTGAAAGAAGCCAGCATGGAAGATTAAAGAAAGAGGCTGCCTACCAAGTCAGTCTCTTGAAAGGCATATATGGGTTTTAGTCTTAAATGGGCATATAACTTCATAAGGGAAAAGTCAATTATTAATATTTGTTCTTCTGGGGGCAAATTTGGTGCCCTGATTTTAAATTCAACACTTAGATTTTCTTACTTTTGCCATATACGTTAAAATTTGCTGAGTAACAGCGCAAATTCATTGCCTATATGATTACTAGAAAGAAAGAGCACTGGTTTAAAATGCTTTTCGTATGGCATGGTTCTGTACTCCCGCAGCTATTGCCCCGCCTGAGTTTGCTATTCATTTTATCTGTACTCATCGTCTATCTGCATGGAACTATCTTTTCATTTAAAGTTCCTCTTAATCCAACCCCTTTAGCTTTATTTGGCTTCGTGTTAGCGTTATTTCTTGGCTTTCGTAACAATGCCAGCTATGAACGCTTTTGGGAAGGGCGTAAACTCTGGGGAGCATTATTAAACCACGCCCGGTCATTAACCCGACAAGTGATAACTCTAGCTAATTTTAGTCCGGATGATCCCTCGGTTGTTGAATTCATACATCTGCTTAACGCTTTTACTTATGCGCTGAAACATCAATTAAGAGGAACCGATGCACAACAGGACTTAAGAAAACACCTTAGTGAAGAGCAAGTAAAAATAGTTTTAGAAGCCCAGTATAAACCGGTAGTACTAATGAGACTTATAGCTGAGCGGGTACAAAAATTAAGGCATGAAAATAGAATTGACTCTATTCAACAGGGTTACTTTGAGGAAAACCTGAATAAGTTAGCAGAGGTAGTAGGCGGATGTGAAAGAATTGTCTCTACACCGATTCCATACAGTTATCGTGTTTTACTACATCGCACAATATATATTTACTGCTTTCTATTATCCTTCGGATTTTTGGATAGTCTGGCATGGATTACTCCCTTTATTGTGGTATTTATTGCTTATACTTTCGTAGCTTTTGAAGCAATTGCCGATGAGATTGAGGAACCATTCGGGATAGAGCCGAATGACTTGGCATTGAATAGCATGTGTCAAATGATTGAATCTGCTTTGTTTGACATGGCGGGTATTCATGTAAGCCTGCAGCAAGAACCACATCAACAAATTATTGATTAAATCGATTATCCTTAAATTGAACCCCACTCTTAGAATTAAGTACATCTTAAGATCATAAAAAATCGTCTTTGAATGATAGTCGTACTTTATCAGTTTTAACCTCTCTTAAAAAAGTAAAGAGACACTCCTGACTTTGAGTGCCTCTTCGCTTTAAACTAATAATGACTGAATTTAGTGGGAAAGCCTGGTTAAATTTCAAGGTCTTCAAACGGGCTCCGGATATTCGCAATATCAATATTGGCTATCTGATAATAGATTGAAGTGGTCTGCAGATACTTGTGCCCGAGTATTTCTTTCAATAAATGTATATCTATTCCACGCTCCATACAATGCACGGCATAGCTGTGCCGAAGCGTATGTACGGTTGCGTTCTTTTCGATTTTGGCCTTTTGCAATGCCTGTTGAAACACCAATTGCACACTGCGCGGGCTATATTGGTTGCCTTTCTCTCCTACAAACAGTAATTCCTGCGGCTTATGCTTATCAAAATAGGCCATTAGAATGGGAATAAGCTTGGTTGGAATCTTTAATCTCCGGCCTTTGTCGGTATTTGACGACGGAATAACAATGTGTCGCGTTGCAAAATCAAGATCGCTTATCTTCATGCTCAGAACATCACTGAGTTTCAGCCCGAGGGCATAGATAGTGGCTATCAGCGCTTTATGCTTCGGATTATCGAGTACTCCGATAATACACTCTATTTCGCTTTCCGTTAAAACTTCAGGCAGGGTTTCTTCCTTTATCCGGCCGGAGGTCTTGATTCCTAATTTGCGTTTAAAAATCAATTCGTAGAAAAGCTTGATTGCCTTACCGGCTTGCTTGGAGGCCTCAGAAGAGCCACCCTTTCTTTCGCTCAGTTCAATCAGGTAATTAGACACCACTTCATCGGTGATTTTGCTTTGAGGCACATCACGAAAATGATTATAAAAAACAAATATGGCGTTTCTATAAGCGGCTATAGTTTGGGAGTTATATTTTCCCTTTTTCAGTATTTCTGTAAATCGCTCAATAAGATGGGTCACTGTTGGGCAATTTTGGATTAAAAATAGGATTTATCGAATATCTATTGATTTCGATTACGTAAAAATTGTGCTACAAATTTCACATTAAAAAAACGAATACTAGCACCTTTTGTTAAAAAAATATTGCGCAGGCGAAATTTTGCAAATAAAATATGAATCTGCAGGGCTTTGCACCTCAAAAATTACTATTTTCAAAACTTTAATCAAACACAGCCTCATTACAAAACCTGAATATGCTCTTAGCGTTTATTAGTTTATATTTACTGGCAACGATACTTGTCGGGTGGTTCGCATCAAAATTTGTTAAAACAGCCAGCGACTTTGCCATTGCCGGTCGAAAAATGCCTACTTATGTGGTGGCTTCGGGCCTGTTTGCTACCTGGTTTGGTTCAGAAACTGTAATGGGTGCTTCTTCAGAGTTTGTGCAAAACGGCGTATTGGGCATCATTGAAGATCCCTTTGGTGCTTCGTTGTGTTTGCTGCTTATAGGTTTGTTCTTTGCCCGCCCCCTGTACAAACTCAATATTCTTACATTTAGTGATTATTTCAGAATCAGATACAGTAAAAACCTGGAATGGATTTCGGCGCTTTTCCTGATACCCTCCTATTTTAGCTGGATCGCCGCCCAGTTGGTTGCATTAGCCATTGTGTTGCAGGCCATAGCAGGTATTCCCTTTATTTACGGAGTATTGATATGCGCGTCGGTGGTAGTATTTTATACATACGTAGGTGGTATGTGGTCTGTCTCAATAACTGACACTATACAAACAGCCATTATTATTATTGGTATGTTGATTCTGATGCTGGAACTATTATGGAAAATTGGCGGCTGGGGCGAGTTAATCAAACAAACGCCACCGGAGTTTTTCAGGTTTATACCGCGCGAACACTCTTTCTTGAGCTGGATTACCTATTTCAGCGCCTGGATCACCATTGGTTGGGGTTCCATACCACAACAGGATATTTTTCAGAGAGTGTTATCTGCCAAATCAGAAAAGGTTGCTGTGCGGGGCGCTTACTGGTCGGCATTTATGTATCTGTCGGTTGCCTGCATGCCGCTTGTAATTGCACTTTGCGGAAGCCTGCTGTATCCTGATATCAAAGAAGGCGACACGCAAATGGCTATTCCGTTTCTGGTGCTACACCATTCGGGTCTGGGTATTCAAATTCTGTTCTTCGGAGCACTGCTCTCTGCTATTCTGAGCACCTGCAGCGGCGCAGTGCTTGCTCCGGCTACCGTTGTAGGAGAAAACCTTCTGAAGCCATTGTATGGGCATAAACTTTCAGACAAAAAGCTATTACATATCATGCGACTGTCAGTAATAGGTATTACCTTGGTAAGTGTCATTTTGTCACTCAATAAGGCTGAAATTTACGAGTTGGTTGGCGAATCTTCCGCTATCAGCCTGGTAGGTTTGTTTATCCCTCTGGTAGCCGGTCTCTACTGGAAAAGAGCCTCAGCGCTGGGAGCATTGTTATCAATGTTTTCGGGTATGGGAGTATGGATTACATTACAATTTTATCCGACTGAAATTCCGGGTATTATCTGGGGACTTGTTGCAAGTATTACCGGAATGCTGGTTGGCACATTTTTGAAACCCAATGACAAATTACACGTCGGTTGATGATTTTAAAGCACATCAGCTTACTCATATCGAAAAGCTCATATCAGGCCTGCAGGACCTGATACTGAATGCACACCCTAAAATGCGGGAGCACTTTACGATTAACACGCCTATGTATCAGGTGAAACACGATGTGTGTTACATAGGGAAAATACACCCGGTCAAAGGACTTGAACTGTGTTTCCTGCGAGGGTTTCAGTTATCGAACGAACAGGGCTTGCTGGATTCGAAAGGCAGAAAATTTATATACGGCATTACCTTGATTGATGCCGATGATCTGAATGCAAAAAAACAGGCGCTTCTGGAAGTATTGAACGAGGCGCTGATACTTGACGAAATACACGAGAGGAATGTATTTACTGATATGCTGCAGGCATCACGTAAAAAGAAATCATAAGTTTTGAGCGGCTATCCATCCTCCTGTCCATGCCGCCTGGAAATTGAATCCACCGGTAATTGCGTCAATGTTCAGCACTTCGCCAGCCATATAAAGGTTCGGATACTTTTTTAGACTGAATGTGCTGAGATCTATTTCTGATAAATCTACGCCTCCGGCTGTGACAAACTCTTCCTTAAAGGTGCTTTTACCGTTTACCTTAAACCGGCAGTCTGTCAGTTGTTCTACCAACTTTACAATGTGCTTTTTGCCTGTCTCGGCCCACTTCTGATACTCTCCTATTCCTGCAGCTGCACACAAGCTTTTCCAAAGCCTTATTGACATACCGAACTCTGCATTGGCAAGCACATTCTTTTTAGGTTGATTGGCAATCTGCTGATGCAAATGCTGCCTGACTTTCTCCACATCTGCAATGCCTAACCAGTTTACCGTTACTTCAAAGTCATAGTTCGCTTCATACAAGTCTCTGGCTGCCCATGCCGATAGCTTCAGAATAGCAGGACCGGATAAACCCCAATGAGTGATAAGCATAGAGCCATTGGAAGAAAACGCACTCAACGCCTTGTTTTTAGAATCGCCCAACCGGCAAATGGCATTTTCAGTACTGATGCCCATCAGATCCTGAATGCGTTCATCTTTAATATTGAAAGTAAACAAAGACGGAACGGCAGAAACTATGCCAATACCCAGATTCTGCAACCATTTCCATACGGCGTTGTCGCTTCCGGTAGCTATCATCAGCTTCTGTGTAGTAAACTGCCGGTTACCGATTGCATTCAATTGCCAGTTTCCGGCATTGTTTTCAATGCTTTCTACTCGTGTATTGGTAATGATTTCAATCCTGTTTTTATAACAGGCATCTATAAAACAATCAATAATACTTTGGGAAGAATTACTTACCGGAAACATCCGTCCATCGGCCTCTTTTTTGATTCTCACACCCCTGCTCTCAAACCATTCAATTGTGTTAGTCGGATTAAATCTTCTAAAAGGCTCCAGCAATTCCTGATTACCCCGAGGATAGAAATTAACCAGTACTTCCGGATCAAAACAGGCATGGGTAACATTACAACGGCCACCACCGGAAACTTTCACTTTCTGTAAAACCTCACGACCTCTTTCCAGAATGGCAATCCGCATATTTTTATTTCTCTCGGCTGCATTAATAGCCGTGAAAAAACCTGCTGCGCCACCACCGATAATGATAAGGTCGTACATAAAAGAAAATTTAGCCGTGATAAAAAAATCACCTTAGCTGATGATACAACTAAGGTGACGCTATGGCTGCAAAGCAAGTGTTTCTAAGGCAGATTTCAAAATACCCGCCTTACATTATCAATAATTTACATATTTCTTATCAAAATAGTCTCGTTTTTCGCGAAGTAATTTTAATAGCGGCGCTATTTCTTTCACATCATGGCCATACTCAAAAGTGACTTTATATCTCGAATCATTTTTTGTGATTTCTACCCATTCAGAACCTCCATCGGCGCAATCAGGGCAACCGATTACTTCGTCCAGTTTCTTGAATTTTTCAAAATCAACATTTTTCGATACCTCATTAATATAGTCTGCGGTAAGCTTCTCTGTGTATGTCTGAGGGTCTCCACCTCCTACCCCACGGCCACCGTTAAAGAAAATCGTGAACGTCGCCTCATCGCTTTTCAAAGTCATTTCTTTTTTACATGGCCCCAGGCACATACCAAAACCTGTACCATATTTTATTACAGTTGTGTTTAAATCCAGGGCAGTCTTATTCAAAACCTCTGTAGTTTGTTGTTCACAACCCATGAAGCAGAATGTGGAAAGAATGATACCCAGAAAAAGTTGAATTTTCATTTTATTAATAGATTTTTGTGTTTGAATTGATCCTGCTAGTAGGATTCGCTTTCTTATCAAAAGGTTGGAACCATGACAACAAAACAAATACAAATTATTGTACAAGCTGTCAATACAGCAGAAAAAAATATTGCCAACACCATCAATCTACTGGATGAAGGCGCAACTGTACCCTTTATTGCACGCTACCGGAAAGAGATGACAGGCAGCATGGATGAAGTGCAGATAGCTCAGGTGAAAGATTTATACGGTAAATTTCTTGATGCAGATAAGCGCCGGGAAGCCATTATTAAATCGATTGAAGAACAGGGAAAAATGACCCCGGAACTGCTGACAAAATTGCAGAATGCCCTGTATCTGAACGAGCTGGAAGATTTATATCTGCCCTATAAACAAAAGCGCAAAACCCGTGCAACCATAGCCATTGAAAAAGGTCTGGAGCCACTGGCTAAAATTATTTTTGCCCAGAAAGACCGTAACATAGAAGCCATTGCCGAGAAATACCTGAACGATAAGGTAGAAAACATAGCCGATGCCCTGCAAGGCGCACGAGATATAATGGCAGAATGGATTAATGAGGATATACAGGCCAGAAATGCCGTAAGAAAGATATTTGATCGTGAATCTATCGTAACGGCTAAGGTAAAAAAGGGCAAGAAAGAAGAGGGCGCTAAGTATCAGGATTATTTCGAATTTTCAGAGCCTTTGTCACGTATCCCGTCGCATCGCTTATTAGCTATCCGTCGTGGAGAAGAAGAAGGCATATTATCGGTAGATATTTCGATTGACGAAGAGAGAGGAACTGATGCGTTGGATCGTATTTACCTGCGAGGATTACCCGAAGCGAAAGATCAGGTGGCCGATGCCATTACCGATTCTTATAATCGCTTGCTGAAACCGAGTATTGAAACTGAGTTTTCGAATCTTTCAAAACAAAAGGCCGACAGCGAAGCCATCAAAATTTTTGCGGCCAACCTACGGCAGTTGCTTTTAGCTTCTCCGCTCGGACAAAAGCGTGTGTTGGCCATAGACCCGGGTTTCAGAACCGGTTGCAAAACAGTGGTGCTGAACGAACAGGGCGATTTGATTTACGACACCGTGATTTACCCGACTGACAGAAGAATGGAAGCCGAAGGCGTGGTGAAAAAACTGGTGTATGATTATAAAACACAGGCCATTGCCATTGGTAATGGTACGGCTAGTCGCGAGACAGAAAGCTTTATCAAATCATTGAAATTAAGTAATATACAGGTTCATGTGGTTTCTGAGCAGGGTGCTTCCATTTATTCTGCCTCAGACATTGCGCGTGAGGAGTTCCCTAAAAAAGATGTAACCGTACGCGGAGCCATTTCTATTGGTCGCCGATTGATGGATCCACTAGCCGAACTCGTAAAAATAGACCCGAAATCGATTGGCGTGGGGCAATACCAGCACGATGTAGAGCAGAAAATGCTGAAAGAAAGTCTGGATACAGTTGTAGAGAGCTGCGTGAACCTGGTGGGTGTTGAGTTGAACACCGCAAGTAAACATTTGCTCAGTTATGTGTCAGGCCTTGGGCCGGCACTGGCGCAGAACATTGTTGATTACCGGGCACAAAACGGAGCATTTGCTACAAGAAGTGAACTAAAAAAAGTACCTCGCCTGGGTGCTAAAGCCTTTGAGCAATGTGCAGGCTTTTTGCGTATTAACGGTGCTAAAAATCCATTGGATAATTCGGCGGTGCATCCTGAAACCTATGCCATTGTAGAAAAAATGGCTAAAGACCTGGGCTTGAAAGTGGCCGATCTCATCAACAACGCACAGATAAAATCTAAAGTAAATCTGAATAATTATGTAACCCCTACTGTGGGCTTACCAACCCTGAACGATATTCTGTCTGAACTGCAAAAGCCGGGCCGAGACCCACGCGAAGCATTGGAAGAATTTGAGTTTTCTGCCGACGTTCACAAAATTGAAGATTTGAAAGAAGGCATGGTACTACCGGGTATTGTAACCAATATAACAGCTTTTGGTTGCTTTGTGGATATAGGAGTGCATCAGGATGGGCTCGTGCATGTGTCGCAAATGGCCAACCGTTTCATCAAAGACCCGAACGAAGTGGTAAAAGTGCATCAGAAAGTGCAGGTAAAAGTGACGGAAGTAGATACCGCCCGGAAACGGATTGCTTTGAGTATGAAGGTCTAGTTTATTTAGTGATTGAGCGATTTAGTGAATGAGTGATTACTCTGATTTGTTGATCTTTATAGCACAGTCACAGAGTAAAGTAGTGCACCACTCCAATCTGCAGATGTATGAACGACAAATACATTTTCATGCTTGTGCCGACTTTAGTCGGTGCTTAATCAAAGAAAATTCCTTTGTTTAAATAGCCGGAGACGGCGGACCGTTTTATTCGCTGAGTCAAAAGAAATAGTTGAATAGTAACGAACTTTTCAGAATTGTTTTTTGTCATATTATGACCATGGGGACGACCGGTTTTGACGGCGTGAGTGGTTGCGAGTAAAAGCATGTCAGGAGTTGGTAGAATCTCCTGTTAAAAATTCTTCCGAACAACAACTGGCAATACTTCGTATGCCATGGCTGCTTAATTCCGGAGTGAATTAAACTTTTAGCCACATTCCGCCTCGGCTAACCTCTGCCGTTGGGGAAATCGGAGTGTCGAACCGCAGAGGCGATTAAGTGCGGGTAACTTGTTCTTAATTAGTATTTAGGTTTCTAAGGAAAAGCATTGGTATGTCGGACACCTACCTTTTCTCGAAAATTAAGACCGAATAAACATGTAGAAGGCTCGACAAGTGCCATGTTCGGACCAGAGTTCGACTCTCTGCGTCTCCACATAAAAAAAGCACCCTCAAAGGTGCTTTTTTGCTTTTATAAACATCTCTACGAATTTTTCAGTGTCACTCTCTGCCACAAATAAGATATCAGCTTGGCGAATGTATTCAGATAAACATATCTGTCCGGAAAAACAATCAGTCGTTTTTTCTCTGCCTTATTGGGTATAGAATAATACACCAGCAGTTGCCGCATTAAACCCATCCAGCTTAGCGGCTTATCCTGTATTTGCCGGTAAATGTTTCTGTGGTTATATTTTGAACTAAACAGGTCATAGCTTTTGCAGGCCTCCCAATAGCTGAAAATCATTTTCTGAATTTTCCGTTCAAATTCTGCCTGCTTCTCCGACTCAAAAAACAAATTCTCGACAATAGCATTACCTACTTCAAATGCCTTTTCCATTTTCATTTCTTTTGCCCATATCCTGCCATTATTAAAATAATCGTCCGGATATTGATTTCGGAATGCAATTAGATCAGTGAGATACTTCAGCTCTAACCAACAGCCTCTGCCACCGTGGTGATTTAGCAGCATTTTAAAAATGGTTTTTGTATTAGGTATCAGCAGTTGCCTTCTTTGAAATGTTTCAATACCAGACTGCTCAAACAATTCATCTATCTTTATATCATACTGATGAAATTTTTCACCGATTGCCCAATGGAAATCTATATGGATAATAACACCCGGAGGTAATTCTTTATGTAAACTTATCTCTTGAATCTGCGTTCTTTCTATTAATTCAATTAATATATCATCATCAGTATCAATAGTTTCAGAATACGCAGAGCTAAAAACATAACCGTTCCGGAGCAACAATTTAAATGCCTTCAATGCATCTTCAGGTCTTACTAATATATCGATATCCCCGCTTTCCCGGAGCATCTTATTACCATAAAGTTTATTTATAAAAAGGATTCCCTTGTAAGGAATACACTGTACATGGTTTTCTTCAAAAAAGGCTAGTACTTTTCCCAGCTCCTCACCGATAACCATGTTATTTAAAGCCTGCCTTTTTGCAAAATCTTTGTATCTTGTTACTATGTCATTCTGAAATTCAACTATTCTGCATGCTTCATAAAACAAGGGCCGGATGCGATGATACTCAATTAACTTCCGCAATTTCTCCCAATCGACAGAGGATAAGTTAACCAATTCACTGAATTTATCCGGTTGTGTTTTAAGAAGGGTCAGCTTAATAGCTTCTATCAAAATCTGCAGTTCTAACGAAAATTGATTTGTACGCTTACTCATAAAGATAATCCTTTGTGTTACTGTATCAGAATCTACACAGTGCTTAATAATCCTATTTCATTAATCTTAAAATAAACTCAAAGTAAACTAAAATAGCAGATAAATTGAAAAAGTATTTACGTTTGTTGTGAGTAGTATAGTTTTGTTTTCATTATGTTTTAACTGATTCTGTTACATTTTTCAACCTCTTGCTCTCTGTAAGTCCTCTATTTACTACCTACCGATTTATAATCTGGTTGTGCATTCAGATAGTCAACCGGTAACCTTATTTATATTAGTATAAGCAATAAAGACTCCGTATCTTCACTTAATGAGACTCTATATCAAATACATGGTAAGCTTGCGTTGTAAAATGCTGGTAAAGGCTGAACTGGAAAAACTCGGGCTTAATTTCGGAATAATTGATTTAGGCGAAGTTGAAATAAAAGACGATATGACAGAGCATCAGCGCAAACTACTGAAAACTAATCTGCTGATGTCGGGTCTTGAGTTGCTGGACGACAAAAAAGCAATGCTGATAGAAAAAATAAAGAATGCGATCATTGAAATGGTGCACTATGAAGACGAACTACCAAAGATAAAAAATTCGGAATATATCAGTGAAAAACTTCAATATGACTACACCTATCTGGCCAATATTTTTTCTGAAGCCACCGGCACTACGATAGAGCATTTTATAATAATGCACAAAATTGAACGGGTAAAAGAACTGATGATTTATGATGAATTAAATCTGACTGAAATATCGTATAAGCTCAATTACAGCAGCGTTGCGCATCTTTCTAATCAGTTTAAGAAAATGACCGGCCTAACTCCATCCTTTTTCAAATCGCTCAAACACAAAAAACGTGTTCCACTCGAAAATGTGTGAATCATGTAACTATTTTAAATAATTGTGTAAGACATACTGCCCTAAAACAACGCACCTTTATAGTGCAAAAATTCTTTTGCTAAAAATGATAAGAAAATGAATAGAGAGAAACTACAGGAAGAATGGAAGAGTCTGAAATCGAAGCTGTTGAAGAAATTCTCGGTGCTAACAGAAGATGATTTGTTCTTCAGAGAAGATCAAAAAGAAGAAATGTATGAAAGACTTCAAATTATATTAGGAAAAAACAGGGAAGAACTGATTATGGTTTTTAATGCAATCGAAAGAAAAGAAAAACTATAAAACTCAGAACTTGCGAAAGTAAATTCGGTGTACATTTTTTTACCGAAAGGTTGTTAACATCAACCAGAGCATCAAACTTAAATAAAACCAGTAATGGATAAAGATAAAAAAAATAAAAATATAAAGAAAGCGGCGATGGTAGACAAGACCAAAGCCCAGTCAGCTTATCAATTAGAAAGCAAAAGTAAATACTCTACTTTAGACTTAGTGTCTCCAAAACCCAAAAAATGAGTATTAATCTGACTTTCGAATAAGATAGCTTTCATTACAGAAATATTGGTTTAATCAGATGGCTTTAGAAGGTTATCTATAAGAATAAATCAGCTTAAAAGCCCCTAATTACCTTAGGGGCTTTTATTTTTTCTGAAAAATCAGAATTTTGGAGTTTACAATCAACTTTTCATTATAACCGCTGATTGCATAAAATTGGGTTACTTGTCAGTGCTACAGAATACTACAAGTATCAGGTTTAAACATGAGCAAAGTCATAAGCCAGGCTTTTCTAATCTACAATCTTTGCAAAATGGTGAGTATATTCTCACCCTCTGATTTAAGATAAATCTCTAAGCCTCAATGATGCATTCATTCCTCCACATATTGGCTGCTATACTAGCAATTGTTAGTGTTTTAGCCAGCTTTATGATAGTTTTCAGATTAAAACAGCCCATATCTCCTGTCTGGTGGGTTGTCAAGGCATTCATCACGGCGCTTGTTCCTTTTTTTGCGTTGGCTGCTATTCTTAGTATTCTGCTTGGTATTCCAACAGGTTCTCTCTGGCCGATAGTAACCGGCTTTTACAGTACACTTGTTTTCTTTCTATATTTCTATCGGGTGAAAAAAGCTGTATATGCCCCAACCGGTTTTACTCATGCTTATGGACTTGATTGGGAAAACCAGATAAGGCCTGGCCTGAAAAAAGGCTTCCTTTCTAACCCATTATGTTTGACAATCCCTGACCCTGAGCCATCTACTTACCTACTCAAGCAAGATATTCCATTTTGCACCTTGCCCGGCACTACCCGCGATCTGTTATGTGACGTTTGGACTCCTTCAGAAAGCATTGAACGTTCCGGCGTGGCTTTCATTTATTTCCATGGCAGCGCCTGGGGAATGCTTGATAAAGATTTCGGAACTCGTCCGTTTTTTAAACATCTGGTTTCGCAGGGACACGTAATTATGGATGTTGCCTATCGGTTATTTCCTGAAACAGATATGACAGGCATGGTCAATGATATCCACCGTGCTGTTGCCTGGATGAAAAATCAGGCTTCCGACCTTCAAGTAAGGCAAGACCGTATCGTAATCGGCGGAGCCTCAGCAGGTGGTCATTTGTCTTTGCTTGCAGCATACGGAACGAATCCATCGTTTGTCCCCTCTGAGCTGCAAGGAGTGGATCTGTCGGTTCATGCGGTTATCTCTGAATATGGCCCTACTGATTTACAGGCAATGTATTACTACACTGGTCAGAATATCGTTGCGAATCAGCCAAAAAAATCTAAACCCGGCGCAATGCCTGCATGGGTGCAGAATAAGATGGGCAAGAATTTCCATCGCCTGGGTATGGACAAAGATGTCACCAAAGTAGGCATGTTGTCTGATATGTTGGGGGGTAGCCCCGATAAATGCCCCGACGTATATGCAAACTTCTCACCTCTAAAACAGGTGCATAAGAATTGCCCGCAAACATTGATAATACAAGGCACTCATGATATAATCGCACCTGTTGACTCTACTATTCAACTGTATCAACGTCTGAACGAAGAGGGAGTTAAAGTTGCCCTTTATCTTATTCCACAAACAGATCATGCTTTTGACCTGATAATGCCCCGTATATCTCCTGTAGCTCATACGGCCTTTTATCTGATTGAGCGTTTCCTGGCATTGCAGGTAAGCAACTAGCATTCATCAAATAGAATTAAGTTAGTATTCATGAACAATAAACAGAAACTTATCTTTGTCAAGGCAGTTCATACAGCCATCTGGGTTTTCTTCAATCTGGTAATCTTCTATATGCTCTATGCCGCCATCGTTAACAAACTCGATATATGGCTTTGGTTGTGCTATGGTTTTGTTCTGCTGGAAGGGCTAACCTTATTACTTTTCAGATTTACCTGCCCGCTAACTATTGTAGCCCGCAGATATACTGATGAACAAAGACATAACTTTGACATTTACCTACCGGAATGGCTGGCACATTACACCCAGCGTATCTACACTTCGTTGGTGGGCATTATTATAGTTATTACAGTATTTCAGGTTTTACGGTGACCATTGCATTGTTGATTTTGTTTACCTAAACTTTACAATTCCAGCTTGTGCAAGCATAAAAAAAGGCTTATTATTGTACAACTATCAATCGCTTTTAGCTGTAAACAATCAAAACATGAAACATCTTTTCATCTTCGCATTCACGCTTATCTCTTTTATAAGCTTCAGCCAAACGAATGAGGCAAAAATCAAAGACATTAAACGCCTGATGGTAGTGAGTGGTGCAGTCAATAATGCACGATTAGGGGTCGAAACCATGATTAATTCCATGAAAGGCAAAAGCAGTCAGAATGGTTTACCAGAAGGTTTCTGGGACGAATTCATGAAAGAAATCAATTATGATGAACTTGCTGAATTGTATATACCCATTTATGATAAAAATTACACTCATCAAGAAATTCTTGATCAGATAGCATTTTTTGAGAGTTCTACAGGTAAAAAGATGTTAGAAAAAACGCCTGTTATTATGGTAGAATCCATGCGTGCTGGTCAGGAATGGGGGCAAAAGCTCGGAGCAAAAGTTTATGAGAAAATGCAAAAGAAGCAAACCAGTACGAATTAAGCACTGTTTCATTTTTTTTAAGTCTTTTCTATAACATAATCCCAAACAGGTAAAAAGTTGCTAGTGGCAAACGTTTGTGGTTCACCGTACATATACAACCAGTGAAGCTCGCCTTCTCAATCCATCTAATAAAATCGTCGGATTAACTTCTTCCTTTCCCAAATCGTTCAGGTATAAAACCGTGCCATACCTAAAAATATGTGAATAATATAACTATTTTCCACGATTATATAATACTTTGCCTATATAATAATCTCACCTTTGCATTGTTGTAATCAGTAAATAAGCAATGCCTAAAGCCTGATACTGATTAAGAAAAGAAACCATAAACGCTCCTTACAATTGCTATACTGCTTGTAATATAAACTATGATGTACGGTATTTCATAGAAAAACTTTCTGCGCAAGTTTTATTTATTGACCATTCAATTCGTTTTGTACTACTCTAAAAATTCATCTGAAATGAGCAAATCAAAGAATATTCTTCTAATCGAAGACGATGAAGATGACCAGAGTTTCTTTATTGAAGCCATTGATGGAATCAAAAACGTAATGCTGTACCATATTGCGAACAATGGAAAAGAGGCTCTGGATAAACTTAAAAGCGCTGTTGTTATGCCTGATATAATTTTTACAGATATTAATATGCCTTTGATGAACGGTATCGAATGTTTCTTAGAAATATTAAAAAACCCGCAAACCAGAAATATCCCTGTGGTATTTCTTTCTTCTGATACTGGTAAAAAAGAACTTACTCATCAATTGGGAGCCAAAGGTTTTATTCAAAAACCTGCTGATAACCATATTTTAAGCACGCAGGTGTCTCAAATGATTTATCTCAATTTTCCAACCAACCATAATACACCCGTCCAAAATTCATAGTCCGTTTCATCTATATAAAGTTATTTTTTAAGCCCCTATTTATGGATAATAAAGAAATTGACCAACTATTATCGGACGAAAATGCGCACCTTGAAAAATTGCATAAAATTGTAAAAAATGCAATTACGGCCGAAAAACTCATTATTCATAACCTGCTGAATCCACCACTGGAAACACTTACACAGGGACAAAAAATTTCTGATAAAGTGGCCAGATTCGGCGGAAGCTGGAAATTCATCATCTCGTTTGCGGTAATTCTGACATTCTGGATTGTCTTTAATGTAGTAACACTTCAATCGGATAAATTCGACCCATATCCATTTATCTTACTGAACCTCATTTTATCTTGCATTGCAGCTATGCAGGCACCAATCATTATGATAAGCCAGAACCGTCAGGAAGAAAAAGATAGAATGAGAAGTGAAAACGACTATCTTATTAATCTGAAAGCAGAAATGCAAATCAGGAGTTTGAATCAAAAAATAGATTTATTACTTGAAAAACAAATCAAGACACTATTTGATACTCAGGAAAAACAATTTGGTTTATTAGCAGAGATAAAAATCAAGTTAGATAAACTTATTGCGAAAGAGAATGTATGAATAATGTAACTCTTTTCTAAAGTTCTGTAATACTTCCTGAGCAAAAGAGCATCACCTTTGCATCTTACTAATTCAGCCACAAGCTGAACCAATAACATGAAATCCACAACAATGAAAAACAAATCAGCGAATATCGTGCTATCTGTTTTTTTTATCATCATCCTTTCATTTAGTGCGTCGGCACAAAGAGCTAAATTCTTAACATCAACGATTGTGCCGGCAGCAAGAGGTTATGTAGACATACATACAGACCATAACAATAATTATGTCATCAAAGTAAATGTATCTGATCTGGCAGAGGTAAAAAGATTGGTACCTTCAAAGCAGGCATATGTAGTATGGATGACTACTGAGCAAACAGTCACCAAGAATATTGGGCTGATTAACAGTTCAAAAAGTTTTATCATAAAAAAACTTAAAGCATCCTTAGAAACGGTATCTCCGCATAAGCCTATAAAAATATTCATTACAACAGAGTATGACCCCGGAGTTCAGTATCCAAGTGATGAGATTGTACTGTCTACTAAAATTATTTAGTAAAGAAGTTTTTTAATAAAATAAACACACCAAAATTATGGAATTCATCATTATAAATTCGTTAAAAATCTTATTATGGGCTTTGGCCGGAATCGGTATAGGTTTGCTGGCAAGCAAATTATTTATTCCGGCAAAAGTTGATAAAGTACCCGATAAACTTTTAAGCGGATTAAGAAACAGTAAAGATTGAACCTGGCTTTATTTTCATCTGCATTTGCATAACCTAACCAATATATAGAGGCTACAAAAAGCTATGGATATAACTTCAGACAGAGCTAAGCCAGTCTATTGATTCTTGCTTTATGAAAAACAAACCAGATAAAAACAGGCAGGCTACTATACAATTTTGTATCGCTTTATTGAATTAAACGATATTGTTTATAGGAAACCCGCCCTACTTTATCTCTTACGTTTTTATCAGGATATTGCTTATCCATTTGGTGAGCGGTATCTTAATTTTTTTAGTATCTTAAATCCTTACGGAATTCAATATGGAAACTCCAGAAATCGAAAAATCAAAAGTACACATTACTGTGGAAATCATCGAATACATACCGAATTCTGTGGTTATTAAAACAATCTTAAAGAAATCAACCGGCAACATCAGTGTAATGTCATTCGATGCCGGTGAGGGCTTAACAGAAAAAACTACTCCCTTTGACACCTTTACTCAAATTATTGAAGGCACGGCGAAAATAGTAATTAATGGGGAGTCTCACGATCTGACAACCGGACAATCAATTGTTATACCGGCACATGCGCCCAACTATATTGTACCCAATGGCCGATTCAAAATGATACTTACGGTTATCAAAAGCGGCTATGCATAATGATGGAAACACAAAAAATATTGATGCGTGAAATCTTTCTGGTTACAGGAAAAATTCAAATGGAGTCTCCAACGCTTTACGATCATTTAAGTGAAACACCCCTATTTCTCTCCTATAAAGAAAAAGGCATCAGCACGATTAACTTTGAACAATATCTGGAGTCTATTCGCGGTCTATTGAAAACAAACGCATCAAAAAATAAAGGTTAAAATTGTGGTTTCCCGTAACCAATAAAGTAATGTGTATATCATGTAGCTATTAGCCTGAATCATATAATATTCCGGCGTATAAAAGATCCGGAACTTTACTAAGGCAGCCAGCCTGATAGAATAGCCGCTCAACAGGCCATATTTTATTAAGAAGACAACATCTCAAGATTTTACAAATATTTGAAATGTTTATTTCAGATAAGTAGTTAGGTTTCATTTCAAATGCCGTCTTAATTTTAGATGGTTTTTTTGTTTACAAAAAAACACGTCACAAAAAGAAAGTTATAGCACTTTATATGATATATGAATTATATAACTTTTTTAAATAATTGTATAACACTGTGCGTAATAAAACACTGCACCTTTACTGTGCAAAAATCCTTTTGTACAAAATGACAAAAAAATGAACGTAGAAAAGCTAAAAGAAGAATGGAAGAACCTGAAATCGAAGCTATTGAAGAAATTATCGGTGCTTATACAATATGATTTATTTTTCAGAGAAAATCAAAAAGAAGAAATGTTTGAAAGACTTCAAATTATGTTGGGCAAAAACAGGGAAAAACTGATTATGATTTTTGATGCATTCCAGAGAAATGAAAAATATTGGCCCGATAGATTACGATAGAGCATTTCTTAGATCAGAGCTGCCTTAACATCAACCTGATACATAATATAAATAAACTCAGAAATAGCCACTCCGAAATTTTAAAAAATGAGTATTCCGGAAACGGAGATGTGAATCAAATAATACTGTTTATCACACTAAAGAACCATTACTGTAAAAAGAAAATTTTGAATTTTTCTTTTTACAGTAATTTGGTTTGATACCCCCTTTAAACAATATCATAGCCCGCTGAATCATTGATATCTATAATTCTCCGATAACTGTACTATTTGGTATCGATTGGCAACCAATTGTATAAAATTCCCTGAACGGACTTTGGCAATCGGAACAACCATCACTCACAATTATAATCTATTACTATAATTATGTGATTTACTTCCTGCATAAATTTTAAATTAGCATAACTAGTTAAATCTCCATATCTTCACCTTATGAGACTCTATATCAAGTATATGGTAAGCATTCGTTGCAAAATGCTTGTAAAGGCTGAGCTTGAAAACCTGGGGCTTAATTACGGAACAGTAGATTTAGGGGAGATTGAAATAATCGGAAATATTACAGAAGAACAGCAGAAACAACTGAAAATTAATTTGAAGAAATCGGGGCTTGAGTTGATGGACGACAAAAAAGCCATGTTGATAGAAAAGATAAAAAATGTTATTATTGAAATGGTTCATTATGAAGACGAACTGCCGAAAGTAAAAAACTCTGAATATATCGGTGAAAAACTTCAATATGATTATACGTATCTTGCCAATATTTTTTCTGAAGCCACCGGCACTACGATAGAACATTTTATAATCGTCCACAAAATTGAGCGGGTAAAAGAACTAATCATTTATGACGAATTAAATCTTACTCAGATATCGTATAAACTTAATTACAGTAGTGTTGCACATCTTTCTAATCAGTTTAAGAAAATAACCGGTCTTACACCTTCCTTTTTTAAATCGTTTAAATACAAAAAACGTATTCCTCTTGAAGACATGTGAATCAATACAATCATCAGTCGGAATTTTACAACACTTTAGATTTCAAAAAACAAGACCTTTACAATCGGTAGCAGAAATCTCTATTGTCAGACTAAAATAATAACATCAAGAAAACATTGATTAGGCATACCTTCAAATCTTATATCAATTTCTGATAAAATTTAGTAGTCATTAAGTTTTTACACAAATACCATCTTAGTTTTATATAGTATTTCATTTAATGCAGGCTAGATTAATACCAGACATTCGTTATATATTTCATTTTGTGAAACTTCTGCTATACGAAGCGCGTTAAATAATTTATGCAGTAGAGATTGCAGCTGCTTAAAATTTTGTTTCTAATGACTTTCGAAGAATTAAATCTGAATAAATCTTTATTAAATGCCCTGAACGATTTGGGCTATACTACTCCTACTACCATCCAGCAGAAAGCTTTTTCTGTCGTGATGTCAGGGCAGGATGTATGCGGTATTGCACAGACCGGTACAGGTAAAACCTTTGCTTATCTGTTGCCATGCCTGCGACAATATCAGTTTTCAAAAGAGAAAAATCCTCAGTTGTTGATTGTGGTACCTACGCGTGAGTTGGTAACACAAGTTGTTGAATCTGTTCAGCAACTAAGCAAATACATGGATGTGCAGGTGGTAGGTGTATATGGGGGTGTAAACATCAAGCAGCAGGTGAGCGAGCTGGCCAATGGTGTTGATGTATTGGTGGGTACACCCGGCCGGTTGATAGATCTACTATCTGCTGGTATAGTAAAGACCAAATCAATCAAGAAACTGGTGATTGACGAAGTAGATGAAATGCTTAATCTGGGTTTCCGTCCTCAATTGGTCGATATTCTTGATTTACTACCCGCCAAAAGGCAAAATCTTTTGTTTTCTGCCACATTGACCGAAGAGGTAGAAGAAATAATAGATTCTAACTTTAATCAACCTGCCCGCATTGAAGCAGCGCCTGCCGGTACTCCACTGGAAAACATTGCCCAGTCAGCTTATCAATTACCTAATTTTTACACGAAAGTGAACCTGCTGGAATTGCTTATAGCAAAACCTGATGAGGCAAGCAAAGTGCTGATATTCGTAGCCACCAAACACCTGGCCGACCAACTCTATGAAGAGCTGGAATTGGAGTTCTCACCGGAAATCGGGGTTATTCACTCCAATAAATCTCAGAATAACCGTTTCGATACCATTCGGAAATTTCAGACCGGAGAATATCGGGTACTGATTGCTACCGATCTGGTAGCCAGAGGTCTGGATATTTCCGAAGTATCGCATGTCATTAATTTTGATGTGCCCGAAGTGCCCGAAAATTATATCCATCGCATTGGCCGTACCGGTCGTCAGGATAAAAAAGGTATCGCCATCAGTTTCTTTATCGAAAGCGACGAAGAAGCTAAAGCAGCTATAGAACAACTGATGAATTACAAAATACCCATGCTGCCGCTGCCGGAGCAACTGGAAATATCGGATGAACTGACGGAAGACGAAATGCCCAAGATATTTATGAAAGAACCGGCACTGAAAAGACCAAAAAAAGAAGAAGTCGGGCCGGCATTTCATGAGAAATCAGAGAAAAACAAGAAAGTAAATGTGCGGAGAGACCACGAGGCAGAGAAGAAAAGGAAATATGGCAAATCTTACGAAAAACGCACAAGAAATTAAGTATTTTTACCCATTAACATTTTATTAGCATTCCCTGATGGCATTATTCGATTTTAATATTTAAGTTTGTATAGTTTTACGACAATTAAATATTTGAATAATTATGCAAAGGCGAAATGCAATTAAAAACTTGTCGCTGGCATTTGGTGGTCTGGTAACCCTGCCTTCATGGGCTTCAAACTGGACACCCGAGTCTATCGGCAAAGCCTCCAACTTACCCTTTAACGACGAAGAGCTATTAGGCGAAATCGTCGAAACCATCATTCCCGAAACCACTACTCCGGGCGCAAAATCTCTGAAAGTACATCAGTTTGCACTGAGAATGATCAATGATTGCTATGGCGAAGCCGCACAGAAAAATCTGAAAGACGGTTTAAAAGTCACTGAATCGCTGGCACAGCAAACCTATCAGAAATCTTTCGCGGCGTTAGATGCTACGCAGAAAAAAGCTTTGTTCAACCAGATGCTGAGTTCTTCAGATGCTACCACTAAAACATTTGCCAATACCATTAAACGGCTGACCATTCAGGGATACACCAACTCTGAATACTACATGGTGAATGTGATTAAGTTTAACATGGCTCCGGGTTTTTACCACGGCTGTGTGCCTGTAAAGGCTTAACCGACACGACAGTACAACATAACTACAATCTATTCTACTCAAGAAGCTATTATGTCCTATTTAAATATTGATACTGTCAAAGAACGTACCTTTGACGCAATCGTGATTGGCTCGGGTATCAGTGGTGGCTGGGCAGCCAAAGAATTAACAGGAAAAGGTCTGAGAACATTGGTGCTGGAACGTGGACGCGACGTAAGGCACGTTACCGACTACCCTACTACCATGATGCAACCCTGGGAATTTGAGCATCTGGGTCAGATACCCAAAGCATTGAAAGATGCCAATCCTATTGCCAGCCGCTGCTACGCTTTCAATGAAGACGCCGCACATTTTTTTGTAAAAGACAACGAACATCCTTATATACAAGATAAACCTTTCGACTGGATACGTGGGTATCAGGTGGGTGGGAAGTCGCTGATGTGGGCCCGGGGAACCCAACGCTGGTCGGAATACGATTTTGATGGTCCGGCGCGTGACGGTTTCGCTGTCGACTGGCCTATCAGATATGCCGATATTGCCCCGTGGTACAGTTATGTGGAGAAATTTGCGGGTATATCCGGTAATAAAGATGGTTTAGCGCAATTGCCAGACGGCGAGTTTTTACCACCTCACGAGCAATCATGCGTTGAAAAACACTTCACCAGCGAAATGGCCAAGCATTACAAAGGTGCGCGCCCGGTTATTATTGGTCGTTGTGCACACCTTACCAAGCCTCAGCCGATTCACCTGCAGCAAGGTCGTGGCCAATGCCAGAACCGCTCCCTGTGCCAGAGAGGATGTCCTTACGGCGGCTATTTCAGCAGTAACTCGTCTACCCTGCCCTGGGCAGCAAGAACAGGCAAATTGACATTGAAGCCTGATTCAGTGGTACATTCTATTATTTTCGATGAAAAGAAAAACAAGGCAACGGGTGTACGGGTGATTGACGCACACAGCAAACAAATGACCGAGTATTACGCAAGGGTCATTTTTGTGAATGCTGCTACCATTAATACCAACCTGATTCTGTTAAACTCAACCTCAAACCGTTTCCAAAATGGTTTGGGTAATGATAATGGTCTGTTGGGTAAGTATATTGCCTTCCATAATTTCCGTACTACTATCTCTGCCGAATATGAAGGTTTTTTGGATACAACAACAGAAGGTATCCGTCCGAATGGCAGTTATATTCCTCGTTTCCGCAATGTATTCAAACAAGAAACTGACTTCTTAAGAGGTTACGCCGCCGGATTCAGCGGTAGCCGCATGCAATATACAGACAACAGTGGCATCGGTGAGGATTTAAAAACCAGTCTGTTTAACAGAAAAATCGGTAACTGGCGGGTGGGTTCACACATGATGGGCGAAACCATACCGAAAGAAAGCAATTTCGTAACACTGGATAAAGACCAGAAAGATGCATGGGGCATTCCGTTAATCCGTACATCTGTCGCTTATGATGACAACGACGAAAAAATGATTAAGGATTTCCATGAGCAAATGACCGAAATGCTGACACTGGCTGGTTTTAAGAATATTCAGACTCATGATAACCCTAAAAAAGCACCCGGTCTTGATATCCACGAAATGGGTGGTGTAAGAATGGGGAAAGACGAGAAAACCTCGTTGCTCAATAAATGGAACCAGATGCATCATTGCAAAAACGTATTTGTAACCGATGGCGCCTGTATGACCTCCAATTCAACTCAAAATCCGTCGCTTACCTTTATGGCCATCACAGCGCGTGCTGCTGATTACGCCGTGAAAGAGTTTAAGAAAGGCAATTTATAATAGTAATATCTGATACTGAAAGCCCGATGATTCTGTTGAATTGTCGGGCTTTTTTGTTGTACTGTTTTATCATTTTAAAGAAAATGAATTTGGTAGAGCCGCATTGCAATGCGGCTTACGGGTTTACAAAATCTTTGAACGTTATGAATGTTATAGATATGCCCCCGAAGCCACAATGCATTGTGGCTCTACTAAAACATGATATCTCAATAAAATCCAAATCAGTAATTAGTACCATAGATTCTATATTGCCTACCATAGTTTCAATAATGGGCTTGTTAACTTTGTATCAACAAAACAGATAAGAAAATGAACAAAGTTGAAGCGACCATAAAAATGAAATGCCCCCGCTGCCACGAGGGTGATATATTCGAGACCAAAAATCCGTTTGTTTTTGGTAAAATGACAGCCATGCACAAACATTGCCCTGAATGCCACCTGAGATATGAAAAAGAAGTAGGTTTTTTCTACGGCTCAATGTTTATCAGTTATGCATTTAATATTGCACTTTTTGTAATTGCCACTGTTGCGTATTACCTTTATTTCGAAAGCAGAGTCGACTGGCGTGTGTATATCTGGCTTTATCTGCTGCTAACCTTTATTTTGTTTCCGGTGTTTTACCGTGTGTCAAGGTCATTGTGGTTGCAATTGTTTAACGATTACCAACCCCAGCACAAAGAAGCCGTTCATTGATAAAAGCAAACATGAGCCCAATTAACCATATTCCGGTAGTTGATATATGTAATCTGACCGATTTCAGAGAAGATGATATTCTCATCAGTCGCTTTGCCGACTATCTGAAAGCGCATCATAATCTGCGTTCGGCTCACAGGCATACATTCTATCATTTATTGTTGTTTACCAAAGGAGGTGGCTCTCACACCATTGACTTCAGCAATTTTCCTGTCGAACCCTACCAGATATACTTCATGGTACCGGGACAGGTACACAGCTGGAATTTTGATGGAGAGGTTGATGGCTATGTAATCAATTTTTCCACCTCCTTTTTTCAGTCTTTCCTGCTACGTCCTGACTATCTGGAGACATTCTCGTTTTTCAATGGTATTGCCGAAGACGGAGTCATTCAATTACCTGTAGAACTTCAGAAATCAGTCGTTCAAATCTTTGAAGAAATCATCCGGCAAGCCCCACAAAATAATACATTCAGTCGTGATCTGGTACGCGTGCTGTTGCTACAGGTTTTTCTTGAAATAGACAAGCACACGCATTCAAAGCAACTGCCTTCCATTCCTTCTTTTAATTATACATTGTTGAAGAATTTCCAGAAACTGGTTGAGAAACATTACATCAGCCTGAAACGCCCGATGGATTACGCAGAGCTGCTGTATATCACTCCCAATCACTTAAATGCCCTTTGCAAAGAACACCTGGGCATTACGGCTGGTGAAGTAATCAGAAACAGGGTATTGCTTGAAGCCAAGCGGATGCTGGTCAATCAAAACCTAAGTATATCTGAGATTTCTTATACCCTCAATTTCAGTGATAACTCCTATTTTACTAAGTTTTTCAAAAAATATGAGGGTATCACACCCGAAGAATTCCGGAAAAAGAGTATTTAAGGTACGCTGCTTCTTCCGGAATCCTGTCTTATCTAATATCTATTTGCATTTACACTTTACAAAATTGCATTTTTAAAGGGTATTTTAATTATCCTTAAACTTTTCCGTAAAATATTTAGTTCTCTATTTGCAGAACTAAAAAAACTATTTACATTTGCAACGTCATTCAGAATTAACAATGGACAGTATAAAATTAAGCGACGAAAAATTAGCACTTATTGAAAGACTCGGACTCATATTTGAGTCTGGTTTGCAACCGGCAGCAGCCAGAATAGCAGCGCTGCTTTTGGTATCTGATAAGTTGGAATTGACCTTTGATGAGATCTGTGAAATGCTGAATTTAAGTAAAAGTGCTACCAGCAATGCCTTAAATTTATTGCTTACTATGAACAGAATTGAATACATTACTAAGCCGGGCGACAGAAAACGCTATTTTAAAAGTAATTTGTCAGACTGGAAAGAAACAATGAAAGTTAAATTTCTTGATTTCGACAAGGTGAATAAAATTATGCGCGAGGTATTGAACCAAAGACCACATTCAACGAACGACTTCAACCTGAAACTGGAAGAGTTTATTCAGTTTATGGAGTTTATGAACAGAGAAATCCCGGTTTTATTCAAGAAGTGGGAATTATCTAAAAAGTAAAATTTTTTTGCCCTTTTTAGTTCTTTTAATTCAGAACTAAAAAAATTTAACAAATTCTCAATATTGTACAAAATAATGAAAAAAGTAAAAGTCATACCAATAGCCATCCTTAGTATTATGGTTTCGGCTATTGCGCAAGCACAAGAACCGGCCCCTACTACCTTTACTCTGAAAGAAAGTGTAGCCTATAGCTTAGCCAATAACCCAAGCAGTACCATTTATAAAAATGAAATACTGATTGCCAAGGAGAAAAAAACCGAGGCATTATCAAGTTATCTGCCACAGGTAAACGGTACAGCTACTTTTGACGATAACCTGAAACGCCAGGTTACTGTGCTTCCGGCGGGTGCATTCAGCAAGGAAGAAATCAAGGTTCAGTTTGGTAACCAATATAACACCAATGTGGTGGCACAGGTTGACCAAACCTTTTTTGACAGAACTATCACAGTAGCTAAAGAAGCCAACCGGGTAAATACTTTATTGGCCGACCAGAAATTGCTTCAGAATAATGAAGCCATTGTTTACAATACCGTAACGGCCTATTATCAGATTCTGACGCTTAACGAGCAGGAAAAACTTTTGGTAGAGAATGCAAAAAAATATGAAGAACTGCTGAGAATCCTGAAATTACAATACGAAAAAGGAGTAGCTAAAAAGATTGACTACGACCGCATGCGTGTGAGCCAGAACAATATCAAATCGCAGTTAGCGCTTCTGAAAACCAATCGGGAACTGGCCTTGAACAAACTGAAATTTGCCATGGGTATGGAGTTATCTCATACAATAGCCATTAACGATTCACTCGATCATTCGATGCAGGTGAGTATACCGCTCCAATCACAATTGGATACCAAAAACCTGTTGGACTATAAGATTTTATCAAACAATATCAAACTTCAACAATTAGACGTAGAGCGCAAGAAATTTGCCTTCTATCCTACACTGGCCGGATATGCGCGCTATGGAGCGCAGTCATTCGGTAACGAATTCGGCAAATCTTTCGGTAACTGGTTCGATTATTCATCGATCGGTCTGAAACTAAACATTCCGATTTTTGACGGTAACCGAAAGAAAAGCCAATTGACCCAAAGTAAACTGAGCTTGTTGAATGCAGAAGAAAACCTGAAAATAAGTTCAAGAAACTACGAACTGCAGTTTCAGAATGCCAACACAGCGTTGTTCCGTTCTTACTCAAATCTGAACGATAACAAAGAAACGCTTGACCTGGCTTATGATATCCTGAAAAACACCAGCTTACAATACCAGAAAGGAACCGCTTCGCTGACAGATTTTCTTAACTCAGACTATTCGTACAAAGAAGCACAGAGCAATTACATTTCATCATTATTAAGTTTCTTAACTGCCCGTGTTGATTTAGAGAAATCGCAAGGGAACCTTTCAACATACATTAGTCAATTAAAATAACATCATTTAAAACCAGAGCTTTAGGGCTGTTCAATATATAAAAAAATGAAAACAAGAATCATCACAATAGCTATTGTCGTAGTCATTATAGGAGCCATCTCGTTCAAACTGGCTGCCAATAAAAAGAAAATCGATGAAAGTAAAAAAGTAGTAGACCGCAGCCAGGTTGCGGTATATGTGACCACCACAAACGTGGCATTGCTGCCTGTCAGCGGTAACCTTACACTACCCGCTGTTTTAGAACCTAAAGAAAAAGCTACTATATCCACAGGAACACAGGGTAAAATAGAAACCCTGAACATTGAGCTGGGCTCACGAGTAAGTAAAGGTCAGGTAATTGGTACCATCGATTCAAAGGTGAAACAAATCAATCTGCAATCAACTGAGTTGACTATCAACAAAGCGAAAACAGATTATGACCGCAACAAAGATTTGTTAGCCGGCAACGCCATCAATGAAACTGCCGTAACTGATGCTAAGTATAACTACGAAAACAACCAGTTACAGGCAGCACAATTGAAACAACAAATTGCTGATGCACGCATTATTTCGCCTATCAACGGGGTTGTAACTGACAAAAAACTGACTGCCGGTGAGTATGTAAACACAGGTACTGTTATCGCGTCGCTTGTTGATGTAAGCCAGCTGAAAACTGTGGTGTATGTGAACGAAAAAGATGTATATGAGTTGAAACCTGGACAATCGGCAACCATCACGACTGACATCTACCCGACCAAGACTTTCAACGGTAAGATTATTTACATCAGCCCGCAGGGAGACGACAACCACAACTACAAAGTAGATGTACTGTTAGCCAACGGTAATGCAGCACTAAAAGCCGGTACTTATGTGAAAGTTGAATTTAATCTGAACAAAAGTGCCAATGCGCTGCAGATTCCTAAAAAAGCATTGGGTGACGGTATGAAGAATCCATATGTATTTGTCGTAGAAGGTAAAAAAGCCGTATTACGCAAAATTGTTTTAGGCAGAGAAATCGGTGAAAACGTAGAAGTTTTAAGCGGTTTAAATGAAGGTGAGGCTATCATTACCGAGGGTATCATCAATATTGTAGACGGTAGTAATGTGTTGGTTTCACCTAATAAATAACCCTGAGCCATGTCAATAACAGAATTATCAATTAAACGGCCATTACTGATTACAGTAATTTTCGTTACCCTCATACTCTTCGGCTTTATCAGTTATAAAACATTGAATTATAACCTGTTACCGAAATTCGAAACGAATGTAATTATGGTGCAGACTACTTATAGAGGCGCCGCCTCTGACGAAGTAGAAAGCAGCGTAACCAAACCTCTGGAAGAAGCGGTGTCATCTATTGAAGGGGTAGACATGATATCCTCTTCTTCTCAAGAGGGACTGTCTCTAATTACTGTAACACTGAAATCGGGCTTTAATGTTATCAACGCCCAGCAGGATGCCGAACGCAAGGTGAACCAGATAAAATCGAGACTGCCTGACGATATCGAAGACCCGGTGGTATCAAGACTAAGCCTTGATGACCTGCCGATTCTGAAAGTGAGCGCCACCTCAAGAATACCTCAGACCGAACTTTACGATTTCATCGATTTGCAGGTAAAACCCCTGCTGACCAACGTAGCCGGTGTGGCTCAGGTAAATACTATTGGTGGTAACGAAAGAGAAATTGAAGTGTATTTGGACAACGATAAATTACAGACTTACAATATCTCTTCATCAACCGTAAATCAGGTAATTGCAAGCAGTGGGGTATCTTACCCTGCAGGTAGCATCAAAACCGACCAATCGCGTTTTTCTTTGCGCCTGGATGCAAAACTGAAAAGAGTAGAAGATATCAGAAATCTGGTAATACGCGAAAACGCTAACGGTAGCCGTATTCTATTGAAAGATGTGGCAAGTGTAACCGACTCTCAAACAGAAGCCAGCACCTTGAACCGTATTAACGGTAAACCTGCCATCGGTATTCAGATTATGAAACAGACCGATGCCAATGCAGTAGAAGTAAGTAAAGGAGCCAAAGATGCATTGTCGAAAATCAAGGCAAGTTATCCGTCGAAAGACTTCAATTATGAAATTGCCTCTGACCAGTCGGTTTATACGTTGGCCTCAGCCGATGCCGTAATGCACGACTTATATCTGGCTATTTTTATTGTAGGTGCAGTAATGGTGCTATTCCTGCACAGTGTCCGAAGCTCGTTGTTTGTATTGGTGGCCATTCCATCGGCTATGATACCGACTTTTATTCTGATGTGGGTCTTTGGATTCTCATTGAACTTGATGACCCTGATGGCCTTGTCGCTAGTAGTAGGTATTCTGGTCGATGACAGTATCGTGGTTCTGGAAAATATTTACCGCCACCTTGAAATGGGTAAAGACAAACGCGAAGCATCACTGGAAGGTAGAAATGAGATTGGCTTTACAGCCATGGCCATTACTCTGGTTGACGTCGTTGTATTCTTACCGCTGGCGCTGGCCGGTGGACTGATCGGGAACATCCTGAAAGAATTCTCGTTGGTAATTGTATTCTCTACTTTAATGAGTTTGTTCGTTTCATTTACCCTTACGCCATTGTTGGCATCAAGATGGAGTAAACTGGAAATATTGAATAAAAAGACACTATGGGGTAAACTGAATCTGGGCTTTGAGAGCATCATAGACAAGATTCGTGAGATGTACATCAGCGCATTGAACTGGTCATTGGGTCATAAACGCTATGTGTTTATCGGTATTATCCTACTATTTGTTGCTACTTTCAGTTTGCTTTCGAAAGGCTTTGTAGGCGCATCATTCATCGGTAATGCTGACCGTGGTGAGTTGTCGATTCAATTAGACTTAGCTCCTGAAACACCGTTGGTGCAAACTAATCAGGCCGTAGCAAAAGTGGAAAAAATGCTTTTGGATAGACCGGAAGTAACGAACGTTTTCTCAAACGTAGGTACACAGGCTTCAGTAGTTGGTAACTCTTCTAACAGTAACCTGGCGGAGATTACAGTAACCTTGGTTGATAAGCATGACCGAAAGATTTCAACTGATGAATTCGGACAGGAGATGCGTGACAAGATTTCGCAGATTCCGGGTTTGAGTGTGAATATTCAGCCGATTTCGGCTACCGGTAACGCACAGGCGCCAATTACCATTGCCGTGAAAGGCACTGTGATGGAAGATGTGGTAAAAGCCGCAGCCATAGTGAAACAGATTGTTGTGAAAACCCCGGGTACCGATTATGTGAAATATAGTACGAAAAGCCCGAAAACAGAGGTTGCCATTAACATTGACCGCGACAAGATGTCGAAACTGGGGTTGAGTATTCCGGAAGTAGGTTCGGCTGTTCAGATAGCCTTCCAGGGTAATAACAACACGAAATATAAAGATAAAGGTGAGGAGTACGGAATCAATATCATTTTCGACAAATCGGATAAACGAAATATTGATAACGTAAAAAATCTGACCATCCGTAATAACCGTGGAGCAATAGTGAAACTAACTGACTTTGCCAATATTACTGAAATTGTGGGGCAGTCGATTCTGGAAAGAACTGACCGTCTGAGCTCAATCAAGATTAACTCAGCAGCTGTAGGTCGTCCGTCTGGTACTATTGTTGAAGATATCAAGAAAGATCTGGCAAAAACCAAACTGCCTGAAGGTGTAATTATTGATTACCTCGGAGACGCCAAAAATCAGGGTGATGCCTTCGGAAGTTTAGGCTTGGCAATGGGTATCGGTATTCTGTTGGTTTATCTGATTATGATTGCTCTTTACGAAAGTGTGGTGTATCCGTTTGTGGTGTTGTTTTCCATACCGGTGGCTATGATTGGAGCCATTCTGGCACTGGCGCTGACCATGAACTCATTAACCATATTTGCTATTCTGGGTCTGATTATGTTACTCGGGCTTGTTTGTAAAAACGCCATTCTGATTGTAGACTTCACCAATCACTTAAAGAGTGAAGGAATGTCAACAAAAGAAGCTTTGATAGAAGCAGGTAAAGAACGTTTGCGCCCTATCTTAATGACAACCCTGGCCATGATATTCGGTATGTTGCCGATAGCATTGGCATCAGGTGCAGGTGCAGAAACGAAAAATGGTATGGCGTGGGTAATTATTGGGGGCTTAACAAGCTCAATGATTCTGACTCTGATTCTGGTTCCGTCGGTGTATCTGGTAATTGAAGGATGGAGAGTAAAGGTTAACAAACTCTTTGGTGGGGACGAAAAGAAAAAAGCCAAAACCAAAGTGCAAGAGGTTGAAACGGTTTAAATGATGTCAAATAATAGTTGAATGAATAAAGCGGGTGAGGTTTCATCCGCTTTTATTTTTTTACGCTGTCAGCCTATTGCAACTTAACGTGCTTTTGTGAGTTTTTCCTTATCCGTTTGAGTGTAAGTTGCATAAGATGCAATCAATATTGCTAATACCACCAACGGATAAATGATATTGCCAATCGGGTCGTTTGCAGCAATGTGTGCAATAAAGGCAGATACAAAGCTAATTGACAAACCGATGTAGGCGGTTTCTCTCAATAAACGAACCGGAAGCCAAAGTGCAATAGCTGCCATAAATTTAGCGATTGCCAACTCCACTCTGAAATAATCAGGAAAATCCAAATGCTGAAATGCTCCCTTTAATTCAGGCTTTGTCAGATAAGCATAAGTAGAAAATAGCATGGCAAAAGAAATGAGTCCTGTAGTTGCGTAATAAGTAATTTTTCTTGCGTTCATTTTTTAGTTTTTGCTGCAAACTTATGTATATTTGCTAACAAATAATTAGTAGTAAACTAAAGGTTAGCAGTAACCTTTTTGTTATCACATCAAAAAAAATGGAGGAATCAGCAGAAAAAAAAGTAGTTTTTTCTGAAGCACAATGCAACAAGCATTTGTCTGCAACAGAAGACGCTTTGTATGTAATAGGCGGAAAGTGGACCTTAAGAGTTATGATTGCGTTACTAAGCGGACAAACACGTTTCAATGAATTGCAGCGCACCATCAAAGGGATATCGGCCAGAGTACTTTCAGGCGAATTGAAAGATTTAGAAATAAACGGTTTGGTGAAAAGAGTAGTACTTGCTAATCAAAAACCTGTGATAGTAGAATACGTGCCTACAGATTACAGCAGAACATTGAAAGACATCATTTCGACTTTGGCTGATTGGGGTGCGGAGCACAAAAAGAAAATTACTACTGAAGAATAGTCCTTTCTGACACATTGAAAAGGGCAAAGCAGACAGTAATAAAGCAAATTGGAAGTCAAGAGCAATTACAAAGAAAAAAAAGCTAGTCCGGAGATGATTACAATAATGCCTGAGATGAAAATCAGCACATAATTTCTTATCTTATTTTTAAATAGAGTAAGTATTTGCCAGGCGAGAAATACAAAAAAGGAAAGAATAATAATCAAAACTGTAACCATAAAAGGAAAACTCAAAACGATATATGTATCGTGCAATTGAAACTCAATATTGTTTTTCGATATCAAATATCCCAATACAATAGCAATTATTGCTATGCCCAACAGGGCTCTGACTTCATTCTTCATCCCCTTTTTTTGTTTTTTATTTGTATTGATATCAATAGGTCTGAAATCGCCTTGTGATTTATGCATAAATAAAGCTTCATCACAAATAACTACTCTTCTACCCGCTTCATTCTCGAAAACGGAAAACCGTTGCAGCCTTTACGAGGATTTGCCCGGTCAGCTATCCTCACGGCTTCTGCCGCTTCTGCTGTTGGTGCATTATAGGCGCTCAGGCAAAAACCCCATAAGAACGGGTTCATGTTTTCGAATGTCATGAAATCAATTCTTGTGTATAAACCCCCATCGGCCGTATTATTTTTGTCATTGCGGGCTATCACATACTGCTCTTTTTCATTCCATTTAATGATGTGATATCGAGCATTAGGTTTTTGCAACCAAAGTGAATCATTGATGGTATAGGTGATTTTGTAATCGTCCATAAAGCTACCCTTTAGCATTTCCGGCGCTTTGGTTTGGGCATGCAGGCCGATACAGAAACATAGATAAGCGAGAATAAAAGTTAACTTTTTCATATAGCAATATTATTATAAATCTGAAATCAATTACAAACTTTTAAGTCCTGTTTTCCAGCTATAAATCCGCTTAATGGCAGGGTTTTTCGATAATTCTTTAACGCCATTATCGGTTACTTGAGTTTCATTAAGATTAACCGCTTCAAGATATTTTAAGCCCAGCAGTCTTTTGCAGATTTCATCAGTGAGCGCGTTCTTTTCTAAACGCAGTTTTTCTACATTGCTTAAATCTTGCAGGAAAGTTAAATCTGCATCTGACAAGTTGTTATCCGATAAATTGAGCCATATAATATTTTTAGCCAAAGCTTTCAATTCCGGCTGACAATTGGCCAACTGCACTGCTGACTGCGCAGGCAAAGTCAGATCGAGCATTACTGGTTTTTGCAACATCACCCTTACTACAAAACCTTTTTTTCTCAGGCTTTCTATTTGCGTTCCATTGGCTGTTAGTGGTATATCGTGGTTAATCTTTTGCTCAGTTCTACTATCTTCTGCTATGGCATCCTTATCGTCTAAACCTAAAAAGGAAGCAATCTGAAGGCCAATCTCTTTGTTACTCTTTAATTCGGTCAGTTTCTTGTTTTCGGTTGCCTGTGCTTTTTCAATCCACCATTTTATGATTTCCGTTTCTGTTTTCGATAAGGGTGTTTTGCCTTCAGTTGGCATAAATTCTTTGTTGTCAGGAGCCAAAGTAATTCTTTTATATAATTCACTTTCAGTCAGGCTACCCGCCACAATGGCGGCCCCGTGTTTTCCTCCTTTTCTTAAATCAGTCAGCGTTTCTATTGAAAGATTCCCTTTCTGTTTGCTTCCTTGATGGCATTGCCCGCATTTTTTTTCTAGTATAGGTTGAACCACATCTTCAAAAATATATGCGTCTTCAACCTTATCAGGTTTTATACGCTCCTGCTGAAGTAGAGTTTTCATTGACAGGTAGTCTTTCCCATGCGTTAGCGTGCCTCCCTGATGCCCGCTAAAACTAACTAACACAAACAGAATTATCAACGCCAATGAATAAATCCGGGGCTTTATACAATGCTTAAACTGTGTAAGACTAAACAGATATAAGATGCCCGACAGAACGGCAACACTAATGCCCGAAACTTTATGGCTTTTGAGTAATTTAAAATTATAATCGCCAGAGAAAGATAAGATATACCCCAGAATACAAGCCAGTGTGGCGGCTGTAAACCCCGCTAAAAGCGTAATAGAAACTGCCGCTTTGAGGTTGGTATACTTTGGCACATAAGCCATAAAATTGAATAGAATAGCCAGAAGGAGAAAGCCTATTGGTAGATGAACAATAAGTGGGTGTAGCCTGCCTAAAAAGGTAGTGATATCTAATAGAATCATCTTTAAGCTAAAATATCTTTCACAACTTTACCGTGAACGTCTGTCAATCTGAATCTTCTTCCTTGAAATTTATAGGTTAATCTTTCATGATCTATACCCATTAAGTGCATTAAAGTTGCTTGAAAATCATGCACATGCACAGGGTCTTTAATTATATTATAGCTAAAGTCATCGGTTTCTCCATAATTAAATCCGGCCTTTATGCCTGCGCCTGCCATCCACATGGTAAAACATCTCGGGTGATGGTCGCGCCCATAATCATCTGCGGTCAGCTTTCCCTGCGAATACACCGTACGGCCAAATTCTCCTCCCCAAATCACTAAGGTATCTTCTAATAACCCTCTTCTCTTTAAATCTTTTATCAAGGCCGCTGTTGCCTGGTCAACCTGTTTGCATTGCTGCGCAATGCTTTTAGGAAGCCCCCCGTGCTGGTCCCAACCCTGATGATACAATTGCACAAATTTTACGTCTTTTTCCAGCAGCTTACGAGCCAGAAGACAATTGGCAGCATAAGTACCCGAATCGCGACTGTCAGGGCCATATAAATCAAATACTTCATCAGGCTCTTTTGAGATATCCATTACCTCGGGCACGGAAGTCTGCATGCGATAAGCCATTTCATATTGCGCTATCCGGTTATCAACTTCAGGGTCTCCGTAAACTTCATTTTGCAGCTGATTGAGTTTCGATAAGTAATCAAGCATTTCTTTTCTGTCTTTCCCATCATATCCTTCCGGGTTATTCAAAAACAACACAGGGTCTTTGCCGGAACGAAACTGTACGCCCTGATGCCTGGACGGCAAAAAACCATTTCCCCACAAACGTGCATACAGAGGCTGGTCTTTCGGTGCATTTTTAGAAACCAATACCATAAATGTCGGCAAATTATTATTATCCGAGCCCAAACCATAGCTTATCCACGAACCGATTGACGGTCTTCCCGGTAATTGGTTTCCTGTTTGAAAAAAGGTAATGGCAGGATCGTGATTAATAGCTTCTGAATAAATAGATTTAATGACGCACAAATCATCAACAACACTGGCTGTATGAGGCAACAGATCGCTTACCCAAGTCTGGCATTTACCATATTGCTTAAAGTTAAAAATAGACGGCACCACCGGCAAAATGCTCTGGCTGGCACTCATGCCTGTTAATCGTTGACCTTTACGCACAGAATCAGGGAGATTTACACCTGCCAGTTCAACCAGTTTAGGTTTGTAATCGAAGGTTTCAAATTGAGAAGGCCCACCACTCATAAAAAGGTAAACTACCCTTTTAGCTTTGGGTGCAATATGAGGTAATGCCCTTAATATTTCTTCTTCAAAATTGGCCGAATTTTCAGCAACTGGTTTTGCTCCAAGCCCGAAAAGCTCTTTTGAACCCAACAAAGAACCCATAGCCAAAGCACCCAAACCCAATGAGGTTTTGGTCAGAAAAGTTCGTCTGTCTAATTGCTTATTGAGTCGATTAAATTCGGGTGTATTCAATCTGAACTCTTCATCATGGTGCTCTGACATGCTATCTTTTAGTTAGGGTTGCATCAGAATTTAATATAGTACTCGCTACTATGGCATTCGCTGCCACCAAAGACTGATCAGCATCTTTCGAAATCTGATACTGCCCGGTGCTTAACCAACCTTTTGCTTTCTCGGGGCTGTTTTTAAATTTATTTTGCTCCATTTTTTGCAATTGTACTAATAAATTTATCTCTTTAACAGAAGGTTTTCTGCCGGTCAGTTTTCTATAGGCTTCAATAATGGCGTCCTGCCTATTGGCTGTTTTGCACATCTGTTCACCAATTACTTTGGCTGCTTCCATAAAAGTAGGGTCATTAAGCGTTACTAAAGCCTGAAGAGGCGTATTGGTTTTTTGTCTGCGAACTACACAAAAGCTACGCGAAGTAGCATCAAAAGTAGAAAGGGTCGGATTAGGAACTGACCGCTTCGCGATAATATATAAGCTCCTTCGATACATTGCTTCACCCGAATCCGGCTTATAATTGGCGCTGTTAATTTCCCATAGTCCATCCGGCTGGTAAGGCTTGACACTCTTGCCGCCTATTTTCTTATTGATTAATCCACTGGCCACCAGGGCATTGTCTCTTATCATTTCTGCTGTCATCCTAAAAACAGGCCCATGCGTTAACAGGCGGTTTTCAGGATCTTTTTCTCTCCGTTCTTTTGTTGATTTTGAATTCTGCCTATAAGTGGCCGACATCACAATCAACTTATTGATGCTCTTCATATTCCAACCCGATTCTCTGAATTCAACCGCCAGCCAATCCAGCAATTGGGGATGGCTAGGTAATTCTCCCTGATTCCCGAAATCTTCAGTGGTTTTCACCAGACCAACCCCAAAGAAATTCTGCCAGAAACGATTAACCGCCACTCTTGCCGTGAGCGGGTTATCTTTATGCGTAAGCCATTGTGCCAGACCATACCTGTTTTTTGGCAGATCAGCAGGGAATTTAAGGATGAAATCAGGAGTATCCGGGAACACCTCTTCGCCTAAAGCATCATAGTTACCTCTTTTCAAGACAAATGCCTTTTTGCGTTCAGGCATTTCCTGCATCACCATGATTTCTTTTAATTTCGACATCGTATCAGTCAACGCAGTTCTTGTCAGTTTCAAATCAGCTTGCGCCTTTAAGATATTAGGCGAGATAGCAGAAAGGTAATATTCCTTTAACTCTCCTGTTGTTATATTTTCCCATTTAGCTTTTTCGGCCAGTATTTTAAGCTCAAATGGTGTCAAAACCCGGTCGTATACTACAATATCATCAACCTTTCCCTTCGTAAATCCGAAACCCCGCCACCAGGCTCCTATTTGCAAGCCCGGTTGAACCGAAGCATTCAGCAAAATCTCTTTGGTGAGTTGATCCATGGTAGTTGTCATCAATAATTCGCTTCCATTTTGATATAACCTGAAGCCACCGGCTTTTGAAGAGCCATCATAAGTCATGGTGAGTTGTATCCAGGTTGCACGCATAACAGGCTGTTTTGAAATTCTGGTAATAGCATTTGAAGGCGCTGTATGCGCCATACTGAGCTCAAGCCTGTCATTTTTCAGATACAGATGAAATCCTCTGAAATTATATAGCCTTTCTGCCTGACTTTTATGAATAATTACTCCCTCTTTCAAATCTTTTGGTATGTATACCCACACCCCTATGCTAAAAGGTTCTGATTTTCTGAACACTCCTATTCCATTTAGGTCCAGATAATTATCTCCATCCATCAGCATCGACTTACCGCTCCCTCTTTTCTCAAAAACAGGTTTATCGCCATTTGCTCCCGATTCCCGTTTCATATTTCCCTCCTGCTTCCGGTCGATTACGTTTTTTAATGTGCCGTCATCAAAAGTATACCAGGCCACTAAACCTGCTTGTGGTATTTTTTCTCCGATTAGTTTCTTAAGTGCAGTCGCTTTTACCCAGGTATCAAAATCTGCATTGCCCGCTTCTTTAGCTTTTCCGATAGCATTCTCCTGCTGTTTTATGCGGTTATTAATAAAATGAATAATTTGCTCTTGCTCTTGGGTAGGTAGCATCAATGTTGGTGTAGGCAATGCGTCGTCCCACGAAATCTGCCCGGCTTCTTTTACATTATTAAAAAAACTGAAAACCTCGTAATAGTTTTTCTGCGAAATAGGGTCATACTTATGATCATGGCATTTGGCACAGCTAAGCGACAACCCTAAGAATGCATCTCCGAAAGTGTTGGTGCGGTCAACCACGTATTCGGTCTGAAATTCTTCTTCTATAATGCCGCCCTCCATATTTTGCTGATGGTTACGATTAAAGGCAGTGGCGATAATCTTATCTTTTGTAGGCTGCGGCATCAGGTCGCCTGCCAGTTGTTGATGCACAAACTGCTCATAAGACATGTTTTTGTTAAAAGCATTGATTACCCAATCGCGATACGGCGACATATCTCTTAATCGGTCAACAGTATAGCCATGCGAATCAGCAAAGCGAGCCAGGTCTAACCAGTCTACGGCCATTTTCTCTCCGTAATGTGGCGATGCCAATAGTCTATCAACCTGCTTTTCATAAGCCCCGGGACTATTATCCTTTAGAAAAGCGTCTATTTCCTGTATGGTTGGTGGCAGGCCCGTCAGGTCAAGTGATACCCTTCGTAGCAGTAATTCCTTATCTGCTTCTTCAGAAGGTTGTAGTTTTTCTTCTTCAATTTTTGATAAAATAAAATTATCGATCGGGTTCCTTACCCATTCCTCATTTCTTACGTCAGGTAAGTCTGATTTCTTTGGTTTTACAAATGCCCAGTGAGGCTGATATACGGCTCCCTCTTCAATCCACTTAATTAAAACTGCTTTTTCTCTGGCGCTTAATTTCAGGTGTGAATCAGGAGTAGGCATTACATAATTTACATCCTTTGATAAGATTCTATGGTAAACCTCACTGTTTTCAAGACTGCCCGGGTCTATTGCCGCTTTGCCAGAGTTTTCATCAAGGGTTGCATAGGCAAACGCTGCAAAATCAAGTCTGAGCCCCGCTTTTTGCTTGGCTTTATCTGGCCCATGACAAGCAAAGCATTTATCAGAAAGAATAGGTTTTACATGAAGATTATAATCTAGTTCATCGGGTAGTTCATTATAAGCCAAAGACACGTCTTCCGGCAACTCAGACTTGCAGGAAAACAATAACAGATTAACTGATAATACCAAAATTAAAGATAGGTAGGGTATCTTCATGGTAATGATAAGGTTGAAATTACAAATATAGAATTAAGCACATAAATACATAGGTTTAATGTCATTAAACTCTCATGTAATCAGGTTGCCAGTTCTTAATTGTTTTTTTGATTTCGTCGGGAGACAGATTCTTATTAAATGCCTGTTGTACTAAATCCGGTAGTTCATCGTCTGATGCAAATCTTAATGCCTGTATTTGTCTAAGTGAAAGTTTATGTTCCATTAATTCAAGGCGCTTGTGGGTTAACACATAATAACGAAAGCGCATTTCTAACCTGACCGTTCTATCCTGATTCATCAATGCATAGTGCTGGCGTAACATCAATGAAAGCAAGGCAATTAAGACACACACGATGCTAAAGGCTATCCAAATCAGTTGTTGCTCCGGGTATCTTATGCTGAAATAAATACTCAGACCTATACAAAAAAATAAAACCGGATAAAAAACAAAATGGTGTGGAACATAGTACCTGACATGATTTTTATAATTCTGCTGCTGCATAAGTTTATCAATAATTTAAAAAGATGCTTAAAACTCCATACCAAAGACAAAAAAGGAGTATTTAACCAAACCTAGTTTGAATAAATACTCCTTGCGTTGAATTAAATACTACCCTTAGTGCATTTGGAACAATTTGAGTATCAGCGAATAAATTCGCTGTCTATTTAAACAAAGGTTTTTCTTACTAATAGCCGACTTTAGTCGGCATAAGAAAATAAAACACTTCCTTTGTTAGGATAGCCGCCGAATTTATTCGGTGAAAATAGTAATACTTGAAATTAGGCGTAGAAAATGCACTAAAGATTAAATACTATTAAAACTTAATTACTTCCCGGTAAGCCGGTTTGGGTTTATGGTTCTCATCGAACAACAGAGGATAATCTTTTCTGCCCGGGAAAGGGAATGAATCCAGCCAGGTTGATTTATCAGATAGATTCCAGAACGTAACGCCTGTCAGATGCCCTTTGTGTTTACGAAAAACATCGAAGAGCATCTTATAATGTTCGGTTTGCTTTTGCTGAATTTCAGTTGGAAACGTTGTGATATCGGTTGGTCGTTTTTCTCTTCGTTCGTGTTCTTTCCGGTAGACAGAAACATCCAGTTCGGTTATCTGCACCTGTAGTCCCAACGACGCAAACTTACTGATAGATTCATCCAGCTCCTGTGCCGTAGGTTCATACACCGACCAATGGCCTTGTAAACCTACGCCATGAATCGGTACGCCTTTGTCTTTCAGTTTTTTGACTAATTGATAAATCCGCTCACGTTTGGAGGCATTTTCAGTGTTGTAGTCATTATAGAATAAAAGTGCATTTGGGTCGGCAGCATGCGCAAATTCAAAGGCTTTTTCAATGTATTCTTCTCCTATTATTTCATAGAATTTTGTTTTCCGGTAGATATCGTCTCCTCTGTCAGGCACTGCTTCGTTGACCAAGTCCCAGGCATAGAGTTTACCCTTATACCGGCTCACCACATCTGTTATGTGCTGCTTCAGACGGGCCAGCAATTCTTCTTTGGTAACAGTCTGTCCGTCCTTGGTAAAAAACCATTGAGGTGTCTGGTTATGCCAGCAAAGCGTATGGCCACGCATTTTCAGCCCATGCTTTTGTGCAAAGTCTACAATCTTATCAGCAGGTTCCCAGTTGTAGCGATTTTCCTCCGGATGAATCGGCCCCATTTTCATTGCATTCTCAGGCGTCATGCTATTGAAATGCTGCAGAATCAGGTTTGATTCAGGGCCGGGGTTCATCATTCTTGGATTCACCGCCACACCAATCAGGAAATAGTCTTTATAGTAATCTTTCAGACCTTTGGTTTCCTGTGCCTGCAAAGATGCTAATCCAAGAAAGGCTGACAATACGGTTGTTAAGATAACTTTCATAGTTCTGATGTTTAAAAGAGTGGGATAAATCGGATGTTATTTGTATGGATTGATGGTCTGGATAGTTCCATCGGCATTATATTTCAGCTCTGTAACTTTTATATTGCGCAAATGGGTTTTACCAGAAAGCTGCACATCATGGTAGAACAAATACCATTTGCCCTTGAACTCCACAATGGAATGGTGGTTTGTCCAACCCTCTACCGGATTCAATACTACTCCTTTATAAGTGAATGGGCCATAAGGATTGTCGCCTATGGCATAACAGATAAAATGGGTGTCGCCGGTTGAATACGAGAAATAGTACTTGCCTTTATATTTATGTACCCAGGCGGCCTCAAAGAACCGCTTATCGTTGTTGCCTTCGGTTAGCAATTTGCCGTTTTCGTCTAAAATCTGTACGTCTTTAGCTGACTCTGCCAGGCTTAGCATATTATTGCTTAGTTTCGCAATTTTCGGTAAAAATGCTTCTTCTTTGGCTGTTCTCAACTTACCGTTGGCATCGTATGAGCCACCGGCCCAGCGTTGCAACTGACCACCCCATATACCGCCGAAATACATATAATAGCTTCCATCGGTATCATGAAACACGCTTGGATCTATACTGAAAGTGCCGGCTATCGGGTCTTTCTCTGCTTTGAAAGGTCCCTCAGGCTTTTTGCTGGTAGCTACTCCTATTCTGAAAACATCGTCCTTGTCTTTCACCGGAAAATACAAATAGTAGGTGCCGTTTTTATAGGCCGCATCCGGTGCCCATAGTTGCCGCCCTGCCCAGGGAATATCCTTAATGTCTAAAGCCACTCCGTGGTCGGTAATTTTGCCCGTCGGACTATCCATCGAAAAAATATGATAGTCTTTCATATCAAAATGGCTCCCGTTATCATCCTGCTTTACACCCGACTCAATATCATGCGACGGATATATGTAAATTTTACCCTTGAATACGTGTGCTGATGGGTCTGCTGTATAAATATGGCTTACCAATGGCTGTAAAATGGGTTGTTTTTTGCTTTGTGCATGGCTTACTGTCACTACAGCAGACAGGGCCAACAACGCCAACATTTTTTGCTTAAGGCTATACATTTGTTCAGATTTTAAAGTATATTATCTATTGCAATTATCAGAAACCTATTGAATTTCCGCCGTCCACAGGTAATGAGACACCCGTAATGTATCGGGCCGCTTCTGAGGCCAGGAACACTGCCGCCCAACCAATATCATCCGGTTTCCCGAATTTACCCATAGGTGTTCTTCCCAATGCCCTGTTCATTCTGTCGGGGTCACTACCCATGGCTGTTTGCATCATGGCGGTTTCTATAAAACCCGGCGCAATGGCATTGACACGCACATTGAACTTTGAAAACTCTGAGGCCAATACTTTAACCATTCCCTCTACCCCTGACTTTGAAGCTGCATAAGCCACTACTCTGTCGATACCATAATAGGCTGCCATCGACGAAATCATAAGGATAGAGCCGCTACGGCGTTCAATCATACGGCTGGCACAAGCACGTGTAAGGGCAAATACCGCGTTCAGATTGGTGTGAACAATTCTGCCGAAATCATCATCAGAAACTTCCAATGCAGGTTTTTTCATGTTGATTCCTGCATTATTAACCAGAATATCTATCAGGCCAATATTTGTTTCAATATATTCAACAAGCCCCTCGAGAGAGTTCAATTCGGTCACATCATTCACTACATACAATGCAGAACTGCCCAGCGCCTCAACCGATTCTCTGAGCGCATGTTCCCTGCGGCCTGTAATAACTACTTTCGCACCGGCCGATATCATACACTGTGCAATATCAAACCCTATGCCGCTTCCGCCACCTGTTATCAATGCCAGTTTATTTTCTAAAGAAAACACGTTTTTTTTCACTGAGGCGGTTTCCACGCCATTTATATTTTGTTCTGTTGTCATCTTAAGTGGTATATTTCTACAAGTTTTTTAACTTCGTCCAATGTGCGGGTTGGTGGTACCAAAGGCGCGGGAATCGGCATTTTGGTATAATCAATAAAATATAACACACAGGCATCCCGCCACCATAATGCTTCTTTTTCCTGTAATTTCAGTCGTCCCTTTACATTCTCAAAGGTTTCTTTATCAATCTGCGGCTTCATACTTTCCCAGTCAGTTTGTAGTTTTCTTACCTGCTCTACCCCATCATAATATCTGAAACACAGTTCATTCCACAGCGTTCGGCCGGTGCTTAGTTTCTTTGTCCAGGGTATATGATGAAACCATAGCAGATAATCCAGAGAACACTTTTCAGGATCACCCCATTCCTGCTGCACTTCCGTATGATAAAGGCTCAAAGCATTGCTTACTTTTCCTGTCCGGTCAAATCCTAAACCGATAGAATCAGCCCGGTGATAATAGACCGAAGTCCAATCCGGTCGACCACTTTTAGCCAGCCAGGGTTCCGGACCATAATGATGCCCTTCTCCCATCATGTGTGCAGTGCCCAAAGGATAAGTATAGCTGATATAAACCGGCAAGGATTTCATCATCATGTCTCTGATTTTACTCTGCGCTGCTTTGTTTGAGGTCAAAGTCATGGCTATCCACTCGAAAGCAATTTGCTCTGAGCTAAGGGTATGATCCCAGGCCAAACGACCGAACGCATACCAGTTAGCCTGATTGAACGGATGGGCGGTCCAGTTCACATCAGACCCCGTATTGGCTACTCCGGCCATTAATGAGTTCTGATGCCCTTCAAGGCTTCCATCAATTACTTTAGCAACTGTTGAGCCTTTACCTTTGGCATAGGTATCACTATCCAGGCATTCTTTAAACATCGGCGCCAGGTAAGTCAGGTGAGTAGATTGCCCGAGGTACTCCTGGGTAATCTGAAATTCCATGCCCAGTGTAGTTTTAGGAAACGCTCCGAACATAGGATGAAATGGCTCACGCGGCATAAAATCGATAGGCCCATTTTTTACCTGCACAATTACCTTTGGGTCAAAAGTACCTTCAAGCGGTTTGAATTGATCATAAGCCTCTTTGAATCGATCGCCGTTAGGATCTGCTTTGTAGACGAATGCCCGCCAGATAACCACTCCACTGAAAGGCTTCATGGCTTCTGCCAGCATATTGGCACCATCGGCATGGGTACGTCCGTAATCCTGCGGGCCTGGCTCGCCTTCTGAATTGGCTTTAACCAGAAAACCACCGAAATCAGGTATGTACCTGTGTATCTCTTTTGTTTTTTCGTTCCACCAGTTTCTTACTTCGGGATCAAGCGGGTCAGAGGTTTTGAGGCCACCCAGTGTACGCGGCGACCGGAAATTGACTGATATAAACACTTTGATACCATAAGGACGGAGTACATCAGCCACCGCTTTTATTTTTTCCAGATATTCTGCCGTAAGGAATCTTGAACTGGCATTCACGTTATTGATTGATGCCGCATTAATACCTATAGAAGCATTGGCACGCGCATACTGAATGTATCTTGGGTCAATTCTGAATGGCAGTTCAGTCCATTTCCACATCGATGAACCTGCGTAGCCTCGCTCAACGGTACCATTGGCGTTGTCCCAATGGTTGAGCATTCTTATCTTTACTTTCGGATTACTTACGATATTCAGGTTTTGCAGACTTTGCCCGGTTTGAATATACCGCAACAATTCAAAAGCTCCATATAACACACCAGCCTGATTCTTTGCCCTTATTATGATGTTCCCTTTTTGGGTGCTGATAGCAAATCCGTCATTTACCAGCTTTTCAACCTCACTGCCGGCAGACTTTACTTCCAGTATAATACCACCTGTCTTTCCGCCAGTATTTTTTACAACCGCCACTTTTTTCCCTAAGAGGCCTTCAAAACCCATTTGCAATTCAGCGGCTGCCGTACTCACAACAGGAGAATCATGATTTACCACAACAAACTTCGTTGAAACGATATAGGTCGCTCGGAGGCCGGAATCTTTCAATAAATCATATTTCAGCCAAAGCCGGGAACCATCATCTGCTTTGGAAGCAAAAGAAACGAATAGTAAAAATATATAGAGTTGTTTCAACATAGTTATCAATTTTTTGCCCTTATTTGTTGTTTTACTTCACCGGCAATTATGCTTTTTTCTGTATTCCGGTCAATGCTGCTCTTTTATCAGGTGTGTTTTTCGTATTTTCCGAAACACTGTTTAAAAATGCTATCGTGACTTTATCTCCTTCAAACACACAAGTCAGCTTATCACCATGCACGGCTTCCACAAATTTCTCATTCAATTGTAAAGTATTGTCATTAAGCCAGGTAGCTGTACCGGCAATTTTTGAAGGCATATGCGTTCGATTCGGAACAGCAAATATATTTTTGGTTGAATTGTCGTTCACAACCCAGTCAGACCAACCGAATTTGAGTGCAGTAGTCCGGCTATCAGTAGTCAGTTTCAGAATACAGGCATCTTTTGTAAACTGAAAACCAAGTTCTTTTACTCCATAAGGATTGGCTTCTGCCTCAAAAACTTTGCCTATATACTTATTAGCTAAAGGCGAAACTGCAGAGACTTTTGGAACACTCAAGGAAAGATTCTTGATATCATTCTTTAAAGCCGCTAATTCAGCTGCATTCTCTGGTAAAACAGCATTGCTCATAGCAGGCAATAAGGTCTGGTATGCTACATTCATTGTTTTTTGCAGATCCCAGCTTTCAGAAGTCATTACCAGCACGGCATCCTGCTCGGGCATTACCATACAAAACTGTCCGAAGGCGCCGTCACCTCTATAGAAGCCGGGCTTACAACGCCAGAACTGATACCCATAGCCTTGCGACCAGTCGCTGTCTCCTTTATTAGAAGTAGTTTGTTTGCTGGTAGCTTCTTCAATCCAGGCTTCCGGCAATAGTTGTTTGCCATTCCATTTACCCTTTTGCAGATAAAATTGTCCGAACCGGGCAATATCTTCTGTTTTTACTCTCAGGCCAAATCCGGCCGTATTTAAACCCTGCGGTGAGGTTTCCCAGTCATAGCCTTCAATACCTAATGGCTGGAATAATCTTGGTGCCAGATATTTTTCAAGTGTCTGCCCTGTTACCTTATGCACTATGGCTCCCAGCATATAGGTAGCGCCGGTGTTATAAAGAAAGAACGAACCGGGTTCATGCTCAACGGGCTGAGCCAGAAAAGTCTTTGTCCAGGTCTGATTACCAAACTCGCGTAATTTGGGCATGGTATCAACATCATGACCGGTGTTCATAGTAAGCAGATGCTTTATTTTCATTGCTTTCAGGTTATCGCTCGGGTTGGCAGGCGCTTCATCAGCAAAAAAAGAAATGACTTTATCTTCAACCGATATTTTGCCTTCACTTACCAGAAAACCTATGGCAGTGCTGGTAAAACTCTTCGATAAAGAATATAAAGTATGCTTATAAGACGCATCAAAAGGTTTCCACCAGCCTTCGGCTACTACATTGCCATGCCTGAGCAACATGAAACTGTGCCATTCTAAACCCGATTCTTTCACCGCCTTGAGGAAATCCCGGATACCTTTACTTGATACCCCTTGAGATTCAGGTGTTTTACGAGGTAAAGCCTTATTGGTCTCTGCTGCCAGCAACAGATGTGGAGGCAAAGTGGCAAGAAGCGAGACCGCCCCTACCTGCCTGATGAAATTTCGTCTTGAAGGAGTCATAAAGGTTAATATCGGTTGAATATGCTTATTACAAGTTAATTGATTTCTCAATGGCCATTTCCAGACCACGTAATTCTGCCAGACCTTTTAATCTTCCTATGGCTGAATAACCGGGATACGTTTTCTTGTTCAGATCGTCTAATATCTGGTGCCCATGATCGGGTCGCATCGGAATATCCCAGTCTGCCCGGCCTTCTGCTTTTCTTCTGCCGGTTTCTTTAACTACGGCTTTCACCACTGCATACATATCCACATCACCATTCAGGTGCGCTGCTTCATGGAAATTCAGTGGATTTTCTTCGCGTCTCGTAGTTCTCAAATGCAGAAAATGTATTCTGTCGCCAAACCTTTCCACCATTCCGGCCAGGTCATTATCTTCTCTTATGCCCAAGGAACCAGTGCAGAAAGTAACACCGTTATTTCTGATATCGCAGGCAGCCATCAGTTGTTTTAAATCGTTCTCAGTACTTACTACCCTCGGCAAGCCTAGCAATGGTTTCGGAGGATCATCCGGATGAATACACAGGTTAATGCCTACTTCCTGTGCCACAGGTGCAATCTGCTGTATGAAATAATAGAGGTTCTGTCTTAACTCCTGCTCACCAATGTGCTTATAATTATTCAGCAGCCCCTGAAAAGTAGCCAGATCGAAGGCTTCTTCTGACCCGGGTAGACCCAATAAAACTGTATTGGTAAGTATATCCAGTTCTTCTGCCGACATACTGTTCATTTTGTGCAATGCCCGTATCTGCACTTCGGCTGTATAGTCTTTATCAGCACCGGGGCGTTTCAGAATATACAAATCAAAGATGGCGAAGTCTTCCCATACAAATCGCAAGGCCTTGCCGCCATCGGGCATTTCATAGCTCAGATTGGTTCGCGACCAATCGAGCACCGGCATAAAATTGTAACAAACGGTTTTGATACCACATTGTGCCAGATTCCGCAGTGATATTTTATAGTTCTCAATTAACTCTTCCCGCAATGGCAGCCCCTTTTTAATAGCTTCATGCACGGGCAGGCTCTCTACAACCAGCCATTGTAAAGGGACATACTGCTGATTGTCCGCTTCAATTATTCTTTTTCGTTCTTCAATAGCTTCAACCGACCATATTTCACCGACCGGAATCTGATGCAAAGCCGTAACAACACCTGTACAACCTGCCTGACGGATATCCATCAACGAAACAGGATCATTCGGCCCGAACCAACGCATGGTGTGAATCATACTTAATCTGATTTTCTTTAATTTGTATCTGTTGTAAAAGGTGAAGCCGGAAGCCCCTCCTTGTTATATAAATTGGCATTGTCCGGGTTATCAGCCCAGGCGTATCGCACCGTGACGGGTTCAGCTACAGTATCACTCCATACTTCAACCTTACTGCCCCGGATTCTCGCCTTAGCCCAAACAAACTTTTTATCTGTGCCTGCAATGGCAAAATGTTTCAGTTCACTATTCCCTTTCACAATTAAACCGCTGCCGATATTTGTAAAACCAAGCACAATTTTATTCTTCCTGATTTCCATTGACTGGTACATCGGGCCTGAAGACACCACTGTATTATCATTATAAGCTATTTTTTGAGCGGCTAAGGCCAGCCTTTTGCCAACTGTTTCTTTGTTTAGCGGATGGATATCATTCCACTCTCCGGCATCTATTGCCACTGCCATTCCGGTTTTGGGTACGTTTAGTGTTTGTCTTTGTGCGTCCCGCAATTCAGCCCACTGGCTTTCAGACGGTTGTTCTGTTACTTCCATGAAATTGGCCAGTTGCACAAACAGAAACGGGAAATCACCTTGTTTCCATTTTCGTCGCCAGTTTTCAATCATGGTTGTAAAAAGAGCTCTGTAATCAGAAGGGTCATCTGTATTAGATTCACCCTGATACCATATCACACCTTTGATACCATAGTTGACCAAAGGGGCAATCATGCCATTATACAATCCGGTGGGTTTGTATTGAAAAAAAGTGGTAGCTTCTAAAGGCTCTTGTTTAGCACCTAATTTATATTGCCATATGCCTTTCAAATCAATCACTTCTTCACCTACCCTGATTTCATAGGTTTTATCCTTTATAAAGCCTCCCTTTCCAGATGTATTGATAACCCTTGCCACAATCACATTCTTGCCCGGTTTCAATAAATCTTTGGGTATTTCGTACCTTCTGGGAGGGTATTGATAACCAATGCTACCTACAAACCTGCCATTTACATATACCGAGTCACTATCAACAATCCGGCCCAAAAAGAATTTTGCCGGTTTACCGGTCATAGATGGCGGTACCTCAATTTCTTTCCTGAACCAGACTACACCGTTGGTATTTTTCAGTCCCTGATTCTCCCAGAAATCCGGTAGTTTCATGGTAGACCAATCGGCGGCATCATACTCATTTTCAAACCATTTGCTGGTACCCTTCATGCCTTCATCGTTCCTGCGAAGCCGTGTGTACCACTCATTGTTAACAGCCGACTCTTGTTTTCTGATGCGATTGACATAGCTGCTGTCTTTCACCTGCGCCAATGTCGACAAATGATCTGGAAAGGCTTTAAATGCCTCTTCACTGACCCAGGCCTCTACCGGAGTACCTCCCACACTTGCATTAATGAGCCCGATCGGAACCTGATATTTTTCGAAGAGTTGTTTAGCAAAAAAATAACCTGTGGCGGTGAATCGCAGGATGTTTTCAGGAGTGGCGGCTTCCCATTTGCCGGTCTGAAAATCTTCCTGAGGTCTGTTAAAATCGTATCGGGTTTGAATAAAGAAATGCCGGATCAGCGGGTTATTGGTTTTGGCAATTACATCGGCATATTTTTCCTTCACACGCTCCATGGGCAATACCATATTAGATTGACCGGAACACAGCCACACTTCACCTGAAAGAATATTGTTTATTTCGATCCGGTTTTGTCCATTCACAAGCATTTTGTAAGGGCCACCAGCTTGTGGAGTGGTGATGCTTGTCTGCCATTTGCCGTCAGTGCCTGTAACAGTAGCATAGACCTGATCGTTAAACTGAATGGTTACTGCTTCTCCGGCATTTGCCCAACCCCATATTTTTATTGTTGATTTTTGCTGCAACACCATGCCATCACTTATCAGGCGCGGAAGCCTTACTTCAGCAAAGGATTGTTTTCCGTATAAAACAAGAAAGATATATATTAACCGTATGAGAGACCTCATATGCTATTCAGGGCTTTTGCTGTAATCCATTTCTTAAAAATGAGGGTGGTGAAAATCACCACCCGACATCTGTCAAAAAAAATGTATGAATATAAAATTAGGTTCCATAAACAGCCACAACCGTGGTAATGCCGCTATAAAGTTAAATGATGTATACTACAAATAATGCAATTGCAAAGGGTATGGCACTACATATACCTTATTGATTATGGGTGAATAATATGTCATTTTTTGTATAAAAAAAAGATTATAGTGTCTAATTTTAATACATTACCACTATACAACTATCGGATTCGTTTTCGGAAACGTTTCCGATATATCAAAAAACAAACTATATTTACCTGACGGTAAGCTGATTCTGCAACTTTGCCGGGTAAAGACCAACGAAGACACCTTAACGCCCATATTGAAAAAATCTAATTTAATGAATGCATGCCCTACATGTGAAAATACAGAAACCATTGTCAGATCAGGTTTTCTCCGTGGCAAACAGCGGCTCTATTGCAAGAACTGTAACCTGTATTTTACAATTGCGCCGCCAAATCACACGCCTCCAAAGAAACCGCATCAAACTACTATTATTGATGTTGCCAGGGTATTAGGAATATCTCCTTCTACGGTATCCCGGGCCTTGAATAACAGTTCTGAAATCAATGAAAACACACGGCAGGAAATTCTGCGGGTGGCTAATGAGATGGACTACCGTCCCAATTTTCTGGCACAAAGCCTGAACCGCGGTGAAACCCACACCATAGGTGTGATTATACCCGACATACAACGGCCCTTCTTTGCCGGAGTAGTTGCCGGTATACAGAAAGTAGCCACCGAGGCCGGGTATAGGGTGATGATTTGCCAGTCGAATGAATCTCACCCGACCGAAACGCTGAATGTGCAGGCTTTGGTGGCGAGCCGTGTTGACGGTTTGCTGATAAGTCATTCTAAAGAAACCAATTCGTTTGAACACGTAAAACTGCAACTAAAAAAAGGTGTACCGATTGTACATTTCGACAGGGTCTGCAATGAGTTGGATACAGCAAAAGTGATACAGGAAGATTTTCAGGGCAGTTTTACTTTGGTTGAACACCTTATTTCGCAAGGATATAAAAGAATAGCCGTATTGGCAGGCCCTGAAGATTTACTGATTAGTAAAACCCGGATTGATGGTTATAAAGCAGCCTTGGAAAAACATGGTATTGCGTTTGATGAAAGCCTTGTCTATCACGGCAATTTTAGTCCTGACGAATCAGCTAAGGCCCTTAATTTCTGGATGGATTTACCCCACAGGCCGGATGGTATTTTTACTGTGCATTATGCCAATGGCATTGAACTGATAATGGATTTGAAACGAAGAAATATCAGGATACCCGAAGAAATGGGAATTGTAGCATTTGGTGATGAGTTAATCGCTTCTTTGATAGAACCATCACTTACGGTATTTCATCAGTTTCCGTTTACCATAGGCGAAACAGCAGCAGGCATACTGATTGAAAATATTATTAATAAAGCCGGTTTTGAGCCTTATACCAAAGTGATAAAAGGAGAACTGATAGTCAGGAAATCTTCACAGCGGCTTTAAATCCGGACTCAGACATAAGTCTTGGTGCCAGCATAATTCTCTCTGAACTCTTTAGGCGTGCAGGCATGCTTTTTCTTAAAAATACGATTAAAATAAGACAAGTTATTGAATCCGCATCTGAAAGAAACCTCTGCGATGGTATAGGTAGTATCAATTAAAAAACGGGACGCATGCCCCAAACGGATATCGTTCAGGCTGTCGACAAAAGTTTTACCCGTCCGCTTTTTTATAAACCGACTGAAACTTACTTCGGCCATATTCACAACTCTGGCAATATCGGCCAGCGAAATATCTTTGTCATAATTAGCCCGCATAAACTCAAACGCTCTTTCAATGCGCCTGCTGTGGAAATTCACATTCTCACTCACAAAAGTACTGCTGGTGAGCAATCGTATATTTTTTGTAATTGATAAGGCATGCAAGATAGAGATTAGCTCCAATACAGAATCAAAACCGCTCTTCTGGCTCAGGGCCATTAATCTCGGCCGGATCTCGAGAATCGTCTCTGCCGGAAAGGAAATACCTCTTACTGAACGTTCAAACAAAGAACGGATAAAGCTTAGTTGATTTCTCTGCAAAAATTTATCATCAAACAGGTCTTTATGAAACTGTATCGTGATTTCGTGAATATTCTTTTTGTCGGATTGATACCCTGACCAGCTATGCGGGATATTCGAACCGACCAATACCAACTCCAGTTGATCGATTAATTCGATGTTATCGCCCACAATACGCTTGGCACCTTTGGCATTTTCTATAAAAGTGAGCTCAAACTCTTCATGAAAATGAATAGGGAAGTCGAAATTACTTTTATGTCTGTCAAAAACCATGAAACAATCATTCGGCGTCAATGGTGTAATTTCATGATATATATTACTCATTTGCTCTTTATCAGATATTTTTAATGTTCAGGCAACGCAAAAATATCTCTTTATCAGAATATTCATAGAAATTGTTTCAATTTTAATATTAGCCATGGGGTTCATAATTAACAGGTATCATATCCCCAGCTCTTTCATAAACGCATCACGATAATTGCTTCCGATGGGTAGCTCATGGTGATCAATAAAAACCCGGTTGCCTTCAATATGGGTAATTTTACTTTTATTGATAATAAAAGAACGATGAATACGAAGAAATTGAGATTTAGGCAGCAGTTCTTCAAAGCTTGAGAATGTCATGGCAGGCAAAAGCGTATAAAGCGTCGTGTTGATTTTGGTGTAATTACCCTGTGCCTCAGCAAAAATCAATTCATCAAATTGTACTTTGAATATTTTACCATCGGCCTTAATAAAAAAATGGCCCTCGGTTTTTGTAGTGCCTGCATTGGTTAATGACAGCGCAGTTTTTTGCAGCCGGTCTAAAGCCTTGTCGACAGCAATAATAAAACGTTCTAAAGAAAAGGGTTTCAACAGATAATCGCAGGCAGATAAATCAAAAGCATCTACAGCATATTCCTTGTAAGCAGTTGTGAATATTACCTGAGGTTGTGACCGAAGAGTTTTCAGAAAAGCAATGCCATCCAGCAGAGGCATGTTAATATCCAGAAACAGGATGTCAATCTTCTGCTGCTGTAGTATACTCTTGGCATCGAGCGCATTCCCACAGGAAGCGATCACCTCCAATGCCGACAAGTGCCCGCAATAGGTTTTTACAATTTCCCGGGCGATGGGTTCATCATCCACTATCAGACAATTGATTTTATGCATGCTATTTCAATTTCAATTGCAGCCGCAAAGCATAGGAATCTTCATTGTTATCTATTTCTATTATATGCTTTTTGGGGTACAACAGCTCCAATCGTTTCAGAACGTTTGCCAAACCGAAGCCGCTGTTTTTATCAAAGGTACTTTTTTCTTTCAATTTATTCTGCGAGTTTTTTACAGAAAAAAGAACGTATGAACCCCATATTTTTAAAGAAATCTCAATATGTATCTGTTGCTCGGCAGAATTCTTAGAATGCTTAAAGGCATTTTCAACAAAAACAATCAATAGCATGGGAGCAATTTTAAAATCGGCATTCCGGGGCTCTTCCAAGTCCGTTTTTAGTAGTAACCTATCTCCTATTCTTATTTTCTCAAACTCTATGTAATTGTTAATATAGCTCAGCTCTTCATTTAAAGGCACAAATAATTCTTTTGTTTCATACACCGAATACCTTAGCAATTCAGACAGTTTTAATAACAATGCCGGTATTTTCTCGTGCTCGGTAATAGACAAGCCATACAGATTATTCAGTGTATTGAACAAGAAATGCGGACTGAGTTGCGATTGAAGCAGATATAATTCGCTCTGGCTATGTTGTGCTTCTGCCTTGGCTTCGTAGAGTTGTCGGTGCGCCGATATCCTGACCAGCTTAACTAATATACCAATAGCCAGGCTCAGTATAAAAAAAGGCACACTGAAGAACAGCATGTTTAGAAAAAACCTGTCTAATTTAGAAGTAAACTGCGCTACAAAAAAGACTACACCAACGCAGAGCAGTATCAAAAGCGGCAGAAGGAAAAAAGGCAATTTAGGAATCGGCTTGTTTTTAGGCACCCACAAAATTGCCAGGTAACGCCCGATCGCAATGCCTGCCAGAAAATATAAAGTTATGAGGAGAGCTACTTTTTCCTGATCTTTATATAGAACGTCTTCGGTATAAGAATTGACAAAAATAAAAACCGGAATACTCAGCAAGATTGCTCCTGCCAGATAACTCATGTTTCTACCAAAAGTATTTTTTTCAGAATTATTAACTGCTGACTGCATATGCACCTCTATTTTAGGCTAAATCTGGGAAAAGGATAAAAACCGGAAAACTTTATCTGACGAAACTCTGAAAAACAAGGACATACACCACCATTGTTATTACCAATTCATTTATCAGCCATAAAACTCATTCTGTCAGTAAAAATACAATATATGTCATAATTATTTTAAGGTGTAATGCGGCTGTTCAATATTTGAAAAAATTACTGAAAAAGCAATCAATTAAAATAATGAAAAGCATGAAATTACTTCTCTACATCTTTGCTTCTGTTTTTACCTCAATTGTCTCTTTTGCACAAACTCCCACTAAAAGTATCAGCGGGACAGTGAAAGATACGCAAAACGAACCTGTGCCGGGTGCTACCATCAAGTTAGTGAGAATCCCGGACTCTACCCAAGTGCAGGGTAAAATAGCCAATGCCAACGGTAAATTTGAATTTACTCATTTAGAGAGCGGCACTTATGCCCTGATGATTTCAGCCATTGGTAACCGGCCATATAAAAGTGTAAGTATTACTTTAGACAATAGCCGGCCGGCTATTGTGTTGCCGGTTATTATCTTATTACCGGCCAAAAATATCAATCTGAAAGCGGTAACTGTTACAGCCAAAAAACCTTTGGTAGAACAGGAAATTGATAGGACAGTAATTAACGTTGAGTCAATGGCCAGTGCAGCTACCAGTAATACGCTGGAGGTGCTGGAAAAAACCCCGGGCGTAACGATTGATAATAACGGCGAAATCAGTCTGAATGGCAAAAATGGAGTGCTCGTGCTCATTGAGGGCAGGCCGACTTATATGTCCGGAGAAGATTTGGCCGCTTATCTTAAGTCTCTGCCCGGTGGCGCTTTAGATAGAATTGAATTGATGACCAACCCGCCTGCCCGCTACGATGCCAACGGAAATTCTATCATTAATATCAGACTGAAACGAAACAAAGTGCAGGGTTTTAACGGAAGTCTGAATTTAAGTTATAATCAGGGTACAACGGGCAGAAGCTATGATGCCTTGAATATTAACTTCATGAAGAAAAAAATCAATATTTTCGGAAACCTGTCTTATAACAGAGATGCGAACTATTCTGATGAGTTTTCTGACAGAACTTTAACAAATAGCGAAGGCAACACGTTGGCAACTATAAATGTAGAAAACAGATACCGGAACTCAAGCGATGCCATTTCCGGTAGATTCGGGATGGATTTTACGCTATCTCCCAAAACCATTCTTGGTTTTAACCTCAATCTTAATACCCGCCCAAGACAAGGAAGACTAGACTATGTAAACAAAACCTACGATGTTTCATCAACTCCTGACTCGGTCAGCAAAGGATATACCGATGGAACTTTCAGCTGGATACAGACAGGCGCTAACGTTAATTTTCAGCATAAATTCGATAACAAAGGCCGCGAACTAAGCGCCGACCTCAATTATATAAGCTATAATACGGATGGCGAACAAATAATGCCCAACTTTATTTATTCTTCTGATGGTACCCTGATAAGAGATTATGAATTTCTATATCGTTTACCGTCAGACAAGCATATCTACACAGCTAAAGTTGATTACACTCACCCGTTTAAAAACAAGGTCAAATTTGAAACCGGAATCAAAACCAGTTTTGTAGAAGACGACAATCTGTCTCAATATTTTAATGTGATCGACGAAGGAAATATTATCGATAACCGGCAGTCCAACCATTTTATCTATAAAGAGAACATTAATGCAGCGTACGTAAATACACAGAAGGACTGGAAAAGATGGGGAATGCAATTAGGACTCAGGTTAGAAAACACGCAGTTATCTGGCAATCAGTTAGGTAATGCAGAAGTAGCTCAGATGTATTTCAGCAGGAGCTATATAGGTCTATTTCCAACAGCATTTGTTAATTACAAATTAGATAGCACGGGGAAACATACACTTAATCTGAATTATGCAAGCCGGATTAACAGGCCTAATTATCAACAATTAAATCCGTTTGTTTTTTACAGAGACAGTTACTCTTACTCGTCTGGCAACCCATATCTCAATCCTACCTACAACTACCGCTTTGAGCTTTCGTACAGATATAAACGATTCCTTAGTGTAATGCTTCAATATGACCAGCTAAAGGATAATATTTTTGAGGCAACAGAAGCGGTAGAAGATATTTTTATCAGAAAGCCCACTAATATGGCCAATGGATATTTAATAGGTCTTATCACTAACCTGAATCTGTCTCCAACCAAATGGTGGACCTTTAATCTTAATACGGGTGTCGGCAGGTTTTTTAATGAAGGACAAGTCGGTTCAGAAAAAATCAGAACCATTATGTATTCTGCAAGGGCCAATTTATTCTCTCAGTTCAAACTCAAGAAAGACTGGGGTGCTGAACTGAGTGGTAATTATATCTCAAAAATGAATGTCTGGCAGCGAATAGTTGAGCCCAGATACCGGCTGAATGCAGCAGTGCAAAAGAAAATCTTAAAAGGCAAAGGCAATCTGAAATTCAGTATTGAAGACATTTTCCATACCGGCTTTCAGAAATCAACCATCATTGGCTTAAAACAGGCTACCTCTTATACTTTCAATATTCAGGACACCCGCAGAGTCGGCATTAGCTTTAATTATAATTTCGGAAAAGAAACTTTTGCCCGCAAACGTCGACACAACGATAATGCCGCTGATTCAGAAAAAGACCGCGTGGAGTAACCCGTATCTCTATATCTCTTTCCCCGGGGTGGGAAAGAGATATTTAAAATCTATCAAAGAAGAATTTTTTACAGCAATTCCATAGGGTCGCCTACAATTCTCAGGTTTTCGTTGAAACTGTTGATGTAAGCCATGTCTTCGCTGCTGATTTCAAAATTGAAAATAGCAAAGTTTTCTTTCAGGCGTTCTAAGTTAGATGATTTAGGTATAGTAGATACTCCCAATTGCAAAGCCCAGCGCAGTATTATCTGTGCTGGGCTTTTGTCGTATTTTTCGGCCACGCTCAACAGTTTTGAATCGGTCATGCGTTCTCCTCTTACCAAAGGCGAATATGCCTGTAACTGAATATTTCTTTCGCGGCAATAATTAAGCAAATCTTCCTGATACAGATACGGGCTGAACTCCACCTGATTCACAGCCGGAACCTCAGTTGCTTCTATCTTCAACTCTTCCAGAAATGGTATCATATAATTGGCTACTCCAATGGCTTTCACCCTACCCTCATGATACAGTCTTTCCAGCGCTTTCCATGTAAATTTTCTTGTGAACTTAATGGGCCAGTGAACCATATACAAATCCACGTAATCAAGATTCAGCTTTTGAAGGCTGACATCAAAAGCCTTTAAGGTTTTCTCATAGCCTTGTTCATCATTATTGACTTTTGTAGTAATGAAAAGGTCTTCTCGTTTGATGTTACTTTGATTAACGGCATTTCCGATTTCGGTTTCGTTGCGATACATGCTGGCTGTATCAATTAAACGGTAGCCCGTTTCTAAAGCCCATAATACTGCCTGTTCGGCTTCTTTTTTGTACATGTCGTACACGCCAAGCCCCAACAACGGCATTCGGACACCATTGTTGAGGCTTGTCATTAACTGTTCAGTTTGCATAGTTACCAGTTTTTCAATCCTAAAAGTTTTTCGCCTAATTCGTTTAACTCGGCTACTTCATATTTTGTTTGCTCCCAATTACGCGGGTCTCCCGGAAACGCATACCCTTCAGGTGCAATGCGGTTTTTCCATGAATTGATTCTCCATTGGCGCAAGCCGTCGTTATCTTCTTCCGCTGGCATCATAGAGATATACTGTGCAATACGCACTTTATCTGTCGACCGGTTCGGTCTGATACCATGCGGCTGGCTGCTGTTGAAAATCATCAGATCACCCGCTTCCAGTTTCACTTTCACCAATTTGTCTTCAAAGCCTGTAATATCCGGTTTAAAATGATTCCGGTCTTCCGGTTGTGTCAGTTTCCAGGTATCATAAGTGCGGAAAAGCTCCGGTATACACTGAAAACCACCCATATTCTCGTCGGTCTGGTCGGCAAGTGCCAATACCCCCTGCACATTTTGTGGCTTGGTTTCAGGGTCATAATCCCAGTGGATAAACCCTTTGAATTCGTCATGTGGTCGTAGCGGGAAATTCAGATTGGCTCTATCAATAGTTACCCATAGTTTTTCTGTACCCCATACATCTGCAAAGGCATCGTATACCCGCTGCATCTGCCGATTATTCCATAAGTGCTGGTTGTTGTAGACTTCTACCATGCCGCTGCCTATCAGTTCTTTCATCTGCATATCGGCCCGAGGCGCAGTGTACCAGGTGTTGCGGTCGTTCGGATCTTTTTCTTCAAATTCCCAGATAAACTTTGCAGTAGCAAGCGCCTGCTCGCGCGGTACTGCATTTTTAACAACAATATAGCCATTTTCAATCCAGAAATCCCAATCTTCTTCACTCAAAACTCTTAATGGTTTGCCATTAGAGCGGTCGCTTAGTTTAATAGCACTGCTGGTGGCAGTAGAAGGATTACCCGGAATATCTTTATGTGCATTGTTCTGTTTCGGCGGAGTCACTGCCATAGTCGGCGCCATGGTGGGAGTCATGGTTTGTTGCTTGAGTTCCATAATTTGTTATATTTTGAATTAAAATAATGATACAAATTTACAGTATTCGTTATCTGTTTTTCTACTCTAATAATTGCCTATTTTTGAACAATATTGATATTTTACCTATATCTTTAACCAATCATTGAGAATAATGGACAAAATAATTTCGGAGCACCGCTCCGAAGAACTAATTGGCGGAGTATCACTCCGCAATACGATGAAACTCCATTTTGAAGAATTTACGCCCGATTCAGACAGTTCTTTCCGGCTGATTATCAACCCAAAGCTGAACGATGTCTTTTACTGGCATTTTCATCCGGAATACGAATTGGTATACATTGAGGGTGCCAACGGCACACGACATGTGGGGGAACATATATCAAGATACGAAGAAAGCGACCTGGTTTTTATAGGTTCTTATATACCCCACCTGAATTTTGACTATGGTGTAAAAACCGAGTGCGAAAAAGTGGTAGTGCAGATACGGCAGGATTTTCTGGGCAATGCCTTTGCCAGTATTCCTGAATTATCGACAGTGTATCGTTTATTCGAGCAATCGAAATATGGGCTTGCCTTTGGAAGAGCCACTAAACTGATGCTGAGAGAAAGACTGCTTAGCCTGAAGAATCTGGGACATTTCGAGCAATTTCTGGAAATACTGAGTATTCTGCAAGTGCTTGCTAAAAGCCCGGAAATGGAATTGCTGCACACCAAACCTGTCGAAAACCAGCATAATAAAAAGGAACAGGAAAGGCTGAAACGCATTTACAATTATATTGATTTGCACTATCAACAGAAAATAGAAGTAGATGAAGTGGCGGCAATGACTAACCTTAGCAAATCAGCTTTTTGCCGGTACTTCAAGAAGATTACGCGCTTGACATTCGTTGAATTCCTGAACCATTATCGCATCAATCAAGCGCAGAAATTATTACTGCTTGATAAAAACGTGACAGAAACATGCTTTGAATGCGGTTTTGAGAGTTTATCTTACTTCAACCGTACTTTTAAAAAAGTAACCGGAGAGAATCCACTTGGGTTCAAGAAAAGATTCTTAAGCAATGACCGATAAAATTAGTCGCGAATAAATTGCTTTCCGCTTTCAAAATCAGCGGCTGAACTTTAACTTTGGTTTTCTGAAACTGAACTACCTAAACAATATCTTTATCAATGAAAAAGACCTTGCCTCTTCTGGCTATTTATTTGTTCTCTTTCGTCATTAGCCATGCACAATCTACCGCCAAAAGAAATTTGAAACCATCGGACGTTTACCGACTACAAACATTGAGCGACCCTCAGATTTCACCGGAAGGTAACTGGGTTTCTTATACATTATCATCGGTTGATTCAGCCAAAAATAAACGTAACGCCGATATCTGGATGGTATCGTGGGACGGAAAAGAAACGATTCAATTAACACACAGTGCTGATGGCGAATCTCAGGGAAGATGGACGCCTGACGGGAAAAATTTCTCGTTTGTATCTGCCAGAAACGGATTGACAAGCAGCCAGATATGGCTGATGGACAGACGAGGAGGTGAAGCCAAACAGTTGACCGATTTGAAGAAAGGTTCTCTGACAGACTATGCGTGGTCGCCTGATAGTAAAAAATTGGTTTTAGCTATTAAGACTCCGTCCGACACCTCGAAAATCAAAACTCCTAAACCGATTGTGTTGGACCGGTTCCAGTTTAAGCAAGATGTGGAAGGCTACCTGACCAAAGCGCCTATCCACTTGTATTTATATGATATAGCCACCAAAAAACTGGATACCCTCACGAAAGGTAATTATGACGAAACCAATCCGAAATGGTCGCCGGATGGCACCCAGATTGCTTTTAGCAGCAACCGCACCGAAGACCCGGACAGAAATTCAAACTCTGACATCTGGTTGGTTGATGCCAAAGCCAACGCGCCTCTGAAACAACTGACCAAATGGACAGGCAGAGACTTTGGCTTCGACTGGAGCCCTGATGGCAAGCAGATTGCTTATTTAAGAAGTACATCGGCAGAGAATTACATTATGTATGACCAGACGATTCTATGTGTGGTTTCAAAAGATGGTGGAGAACCTAAATTGTTGAGTAAATCGCTGGACAGACCTGTGGCTGCTCCCCGCTGGACAAAAGACGGAAGCAGTATTTACGCATTAGTGGCTGATGACCGCACACGCTATGTGGCACAATTCAACACAGCCGACGGAAAAATGACAAAGGTAGTGAGTGGCAACAGAAGCTTCGGCGGACTGGAAAGACACCCTTCGGGCAGTTATCTCACAACCATGAGCGACCCACAGACACCCTCTGAAATGTATGCACTTGAAAACGGTTCTGTACGCAGATTAACGAAGCATCAGGACGATTTTGTATCTAAACTTTCTCTGGCATCGGTTGAAGGATTCACTTCTAAAAGTAAAGACGGAACGCAGGTTTCTAATATTCTTTACCGACCCGCCAATGCCAGCAAGACAGATAAGCTGCCTACTATTTTCTTTATTCATGGTGGGCCCGTGGCGCAAGACGAATACAGTTTTGATCTGAGCCGCCAGATGCTGGCAGCAGCCGGATATGCCGTGGTGGCTGTCAACTACAGAGGCTCAAGTGGTAGAGGGCTTGATTTTTGCAAGGCTATCTGGGCCGATTGGGGAAATAAAGAAGTAGTTGATATTCTGGGTGCGGCAGACTATGTGGTACAAAACGGAATAGCCGACCCTGACAAACTGGGAATAGGTGGCTGGAGCTATGGAGGAATACTGACCGATTATACCATTGCGACCGACACCCGCTTCAAAGCAGCTGCCAGTGGTGCAGGTGTAGCTATGATTTCATCGATGTATGGTGTAGACCAGTATATTCTGCAATATGAGCATGAACTGGGCTCGCCCTGGAAAAACTTTGATAAATACGTAGCGCTCAGTTATCCGTTCCTGAAAGCAGACCGTATTAAGACACCAACCCAATTTATGGTGGGCGAAAGTGATTTCAATGTGCCGTCAGTCGGTAGTGAACAGATGTATCAGGCGTTTAAATCACTGGGCATCCCGACCGAACTGATTATCTACCCGGGTCAGTTTCATGGCATTAGCAATCCTGCTTTTCAGAAAGATCGTTTCGAACGCTACATCAGTTGGTTTGATAAGTATCTGAAAAAGTAATTATTAGCGAATAACAAGTCGTTTAAAATTCAAGACCGGCTAACATACAATTTAATTAAGACAATAGCACCCCTCTCTACTTTCGTAGTAGAAAGGGGTGTTGCTTATTCTAAGGGAATCTCTTTATAGATTTCTTGCATAATACTTTTCCCGACAATTGGTCGATAATGACTTGTCTCAAAGTAATTAGTAACTGAGTCAGTATAATTATTCTTACCGGAGTAGTTAAATAAGTTGCTGCTAAATATTTTCTGAAGTCTTTGAAAGTCTTTTGAATTGATTTTGACCTGGCTGTATAAAGGGCTAATAACCACCTTAAAATTGGTCTTGTTTTTTTTCAGAATCCTATTGATTTCATTCAACATCATTAACTGTCTTTCATTGATTCTCTCCGTCGAATCAGTAAATTCTGTATCCGGTCTATCATAAAAAAGTTGTTTTCGTTTTGCATAATAATCATTGGGGTTATTATCTATTTCTTCTTCCTGATCAATTATCCGAAGCTCGTTTGTTATTGTATCATACTTAATTTTTCTAAAATCAATATAATCACTCATGTATGCCTTCACGGATTTCGTGAACTTAAAATCATAATAACTAATCAGAAACATCGGATTTAAATAGGCACTAAAAAATATCTTGTGAAATTCCAAAATACTTTCACCAGAGACTCTCGGATGCTTTATAAACAAATAACTATTATAATTTTTGTCAGTCTCAAATGTTACGTCAGTGCATATAATAATTAGCGCATTATCAATCCTGGCATTGATTGAATCCAGAAATTTCAATTTCGTATATACTCCATAAATCGATTCTCCTGATGCATCAAACATAAAGGGGTTTCCATCTTCCGGAAGAAATTTCTTCCATTCAAGCGGCTTAAAAGCAAGGGTTCTGGAACTGCCGAAGATGTAGGAATTATATCCGTATTTTTTATAATTTTTAATGAACATTTCGGTCGAAACAAAATCTCTATTGAGAGACACATTCGAATAAGAATAGTCAGAATAATCACGAATTATTTTAAATGGGTCATTGATGAGATATACTGCCAGAATAACTGCCCAAAGGGTTATCAGAGACAAAAGATAAATACCTATTTTGATTAAAAATATTCTCATTTTAAAACTGAAAATAAATAAACTGTTGTTCCTGTGAAAACAAAATCCCATAAATTATAACAAAACCAATAATTAGATATGAAAACCTTCTTAAAGCACGGTTTTCAAAGGTTCTGAGATGTCTTTCGTCATATCTAAGGTTCCAATCAACCATCAGCATAAGTATAATATAAAGAAATGCTATCTTACCTTTGGCATGCAGGATTAACTGAGGATGTTGAAATAAGCTGGTTACTAATGTAGCAATATATTTCAACGCATCTGTAATAGTATCCGATCTAAAGAATATCCAAGCGAATGTCACAAAAGCAAAGGTCGTCCCCATTTGCCCTATTTCTTTCAAATTAGGAAAACGCCGACCGTTTGCTACGACATCAGATACATGTTTTCGATTACGATTCAGGAGAAGTAATGGCATAAATCCACAGGCATGAATAAATCCCCAAGCAATAAAATTCCAACTCGCACCATGCCAAAAGCCACTTACCAGAAAAATTATGAATGTATTCCGAATAGCTTTTAATTTTCCATGCTTTGATCCTCCCAAAGGAATATAAAGATAGTCTCTGAACCAAGAAGATAATGAGATGTGCCACCTTCTCCAAAACTCAGCAATATCTCTGGAGAAATAAGGAAATTTGAAATTACTCAATAGTTCAAACCCGAACAGTTTGGCTGTACCCAAAGCGATGTCAGAATAACCACTGAAATCTCCATAAATCTGAAATGAAAATGCTATAGCACCAATAATCAATGAGGCGCCATTATGATTTTCGTAATTATTAAACATCCTATCCGCTACAATGGCAAGATTATCAGCTATTATTACTTTTTTAAACATTCCCCATAAAATCAGCCTGCAACCTTCAACAACTTGCGTATAATTAAATACTCGTGATTTCTGTACTTGTGGAAGAAGATGATTGGCTCGTTCAATTGGACCTGCTACAAGGAGAGGAAAGAATGATACAAAAACTGCATAGTCAACAAAATTTGAGACTGGTTTTTGTTTACTTCTGTAAATGTCAAACACATAAGACATCCCATGAAAAGTATAGAATGAAATACCGATAGGCAATGCGAATTTCAGGATTACAGGATTAGTATGAAACCCTATCATTTCGAATGCTTTCTGAAATTCAATAGCAAAAAAGTTATAGTACTTGAATACGCCAAGTATACCCAGGTTATTAACAATGCTAAGCCAAAGAAAGAATCTGGCTTTTTTTTTATTGTTAGATGCTACCTGAAATCCATAACAATAGTCTAGTAATGTACTTAGCAACAACAATAACAGGAACTTCCAGCTCCACCATCCATAGAAAACGTAGCTAGCCATTAAAACCAACCCATTCTGCCATTTAAGTGATTTGTTGAATACAAACCAATAGAAGGAAAATACAATCGGTAGAAATAATAAAAATTCAAATGAATTAAATAGCAAAGTTTAGTCTGGTTAAAGTTTGGCAACAACCGTATTCTGCTAATACAAATTTAAAGAAAATTTTGACATTACATAGTTGTAGCTCGAGTTACCTGACAGGCTTCCTTTTTAACAAATTTATAGGTAAATATTCGCGCTTATGTAATTTATCTAACGCATTACTTAGCAGCTTTACAATTTCTATCCCGGATTCTCAGGGTTTGTCACATTTCAAAAAAACTATGTGGTAGAATCCGTAATCTTGTCAGAAAAAAACAGGATTATGAAAATCAGAATCAGAAATTACGAATTAACACTAGTCACACTGCTGGCAGGCATCACGCTTGCCAGCTATATATGGGAAAGTTTAAGTATCAGCAGCAGTGATATCAATGAAAGATACTTACAGGTATTTGCAGCCAATGGTCTTTCCTTTCATTATTTTACGAATGTGCTATCACCTAAGATTGGCACAGTTATCTTTATTTATTTGCTTTATTTAGTATTTCATCTGCTGAACATACCTCAGCTGCTTATTAATCATAAAAGGAATATCATTCAGGATTTTTGGCTGATTGCCTTTATTGCTATCATTGTTTTTTTGCTTGCTTTGAGCGCCAATGTAGCTACTTATTTTGCACATCCTTCTCTTTTTAGTTACGGTGGATACAGGCTACTGGCGATTTTCGGATATAATGATGCCCCCCTAACCGATTTATTTTTTGGTTTCAAAAGAGCTTTTGCGTTGATGAGTGTGTATCTGGTTTATGCTGCGCTCAGAGAGCATTTGATTATCCGGATTCAAAAATCGGCCAGAAAAGATTATCTCAGTCTGGTGGCCAATCAGATAGCTTTAGCAGTAGTCGTTTATTTGGCCGTTCCGTTTTTCACTGCCATATTTATAGGCGGTGATAACGAGATATTCTTTACAATCTATCTTTCATTTATCACCCCTGCCCTTTTTGTCTCTCTTACCAATATTTTCTGGATCTTCCCTTCATCCGACTCACAACCATGGACGAACATCCGGAGCATTACCCTGGTCATTCTCTCTACTTTATTCTATACTTTTTTAACTATTCTGATACCCCGCCAGTTTAATCTAATATCGCTCTGGACAACCTCATGGGCAGGGCAATTGTTTATAGTAACCCCAATCAGTTGGTTAATATATACACAACAGAAAGATAAACTATTGCAATTACGCGGTACCGAGAAAGCACTGGTAAAATCAAAAGCAGATTTGCAGTTTTTGCGCTCACAGATTAATCCGCATTTTCTGTTCAATGCCTTAAATACACTGTATGGCACTGCCCTTTTGGACGGTTCGCAGCGAACTGCCGAGGGCATACAGAAACTGGGAGACATGATGCGTTTTATGCTACACGATAATCATCTTGACTATATTCCGATGAGCAGCGAAATCAGTTATCTGAAGAACTACATCAGTTTACAAAAGCTGCGAATACAATCTACTCCGGCTATCAGTATTGAAGAAAACATAACTGATCAGGCCTGCAACCATGTGATTACTCCTATGATTCTGATTCCGTTTGTTGAAAATGCTTTCAAGCATGGTATTCATACCGGTGAACCGTCATGGATAAAAATAAAACTGAACTGCGACGAGACCACCATCCGGTTCGAGGTAGTCAACAGCATTCATCCTGCCGTCGGAGTCGACCCGGAAAAAGGACATTCAGGCATTGGATTGGAAAATGTGCAAGAAAGATTAAATTTGTTTTATGAGAACAGGCACCAACTCTATTATGGGTCTGACGGCAAAGAATTCAAAGCCACTTTAACCATCCATCCGAATCACTAAAAGTATGCTACAAGCCATTGCTATTGATGATGAGCCCATTGCTCTGGAAATCATTAAGAATCTGGCTGAGCAGGTGTCTTTCGTAGACCTGATTGCCTGTTTTACGAATGCTACCGAAGCAATTGCTTATATGCAGGCCCACAAAACAGACCTTGTGTTTCTTGACATCAAAATGCCGGGTATATCGGGTATCGAGTTGGTAAAGTCTTTACCGCAAAACCCATATGTTATATTCACCACGGCATACAGTGAACATGCCGTGCAAAGTTTCGAGCTCAATGCCATTGATTACCTGTTAAAACCTTTTTCGTTTGCCCGTTTCCTGCAGGCCTGCACCAAAGCTCATGAACAACATGAACTTAGGAATAATCATCAAGCCAATGACTCAAATTTGCCGGCTATCTTTATAAAAAGTGGTTATGAGCAGATCCGACTCGAACTGGCAGATTTGCTATATGCCGAAAGCACAGGCAACTACGTAAAATTTGTAAGCAGTAAACAAACAGTTATTTCGCGGCTTACAATGGCCGAAGCAGAAGAACTGCTACCTGCATCGGCTTTTATCCGTATTCACCGGTCGTTTATCGTTGCCCGAAAGAAAATCACGAAGGTCGATAAACGAAGCGTCTGGATTCAGTCAAAAGAACTGTCTATCGGTGCTGCCTACAGTCCTGACGTAGAAAAATTCATTCTGGCGCACTCCAAAGTTTAAACCCATTTGTAATTATTAACCTCAAATTTCAATCTTATGAAAAAGATGATGGCAACGCTTTGCCTTCTGGCAGGGATATCCTCTGCAATATCTGCCCAAACCGTGTCACAAAAGTTGGATGAACTCCTGAGTGCCTATGCACAAAACAGAGAATTCAACGGTACCGTCCTGGTGGCACAGGGCGGTAAAATACTATTAGAAAAGGGCTATGGTTCTCAGAATCTGGAGAAACCGATAAAGAATACTCCGGCTACCCTCTACCCTATTGCCTCTATTACCAAAACTTTTACGGCTACCCTGATACTAAAACTGACAGAAACAAAGGCCTTATCTTTACAGGATAAACTAAGTAAGTATTTTCCTGATTATCCATCGGGTGACAGCATCACCATCGAAAACCTGTTAACGCATACATCGGGCATCTATAATTATACCAACGACAACGATTTTATGTTCAATGAGGCTACAAAGCACGCGAGTGAGCAAAAGATGCTTTCATTGTTTAAAAATAAACCGCTTGATTTCGCACCGGGAAAAGGCTGGAACTACAGCAATTCGGGTTATTCTCTTTTAGGATTTATTATTGAGAAAGTAACCGGACTGTCTTATTATACTGCCGTTAAGAAATATCTGTTCGCACCGGCAGGTATTACAAACAGTGGGTTCAATTTCGTTGCCCTTCCTGTTGAAAAGAAAGCGCTAGGTTATTATTCAGATTCAGGAAAAGATTACAACAAACAGGCACCTTTAGAAGACTCATCAGTCACCTATGCGGCAGGTGCTATCTATTCTTCTGTTAGCGATTTATACAAGTGGCATCAGGCTTTACAGAACAACAGAATCATCAGCCAATACTCTGCCGAAAAGGCCTATACTCCATTCAGACAGAATTATGGGTATGGTTGGATCACCGACTCCCTTTATCAAAAAAGGGTCGTTTCTCATAGCGGAGGCATGCCGGGTTACCGCAGTAATTTTACGCGAGTAACAGACGATAATGTCTGTATCATTCTTCTGAATAATACCGAAATACCCGGCCTGGGCATTATTACCAAAAATATTATGGCTGTTCTGTATAACCAGCCTTACAAAATACCCAAGGCAAAACAAGCCGTAAAGTTGAATGACGAGGTCGTGAAACGCTACACCGGCACTTTCGAAATTGAGCAACAGAAACTGGTTATCGAATTCAAAATAGAAAACAACACACTGATTGCTTATCCTGTCAATGGGCCGAGGTCCGTTCTGGCAGCGCTGGACGAAACACATTTTTTTGATACAGAGCAGGAAGAAATCGGGATATCGTTTGCCAAAGATGAAACAGGGCGATTTAATAAACTAATACTTGATTTCAGCGGAAGTATCAGAACGGGCAAACGCATCCAATAATTAGGGTATCGAACACAAGCAAGCTTACAAATATTCATCATTTAAGACCGAATAACCTCTCGTTTTAGCAGAGAGCTAAAATTGAAATTCAAATTCATAAAACTTTGAAATTCAGAGAATTGCCAATAAAAAGTTTAATTTCTTCTTTTGCCTCCACGGCCTTTCAAATAAGCAAAGATGTCTATACAAGTCAGAATAGTATCATAGCCTGACTTGTATACATTTTTAATTTTTTTTAATAAATATCTGTAAATTTCCTCCTGTTAATTTAACTGTTTTGGTATTTATTATCATTAAACTAATAATGAAAAAATACATGTCATTTCGACAATTATCTATTTCGTGTCATAAATAGTTAAAATAGTACTATTATTTATATACAAAATTTTATCAACTTTGTGCAAAATTTTCTCTTTAACTATCCTTCAAATTTTCTATGAAGCTAAATTTTATCAAATCACTACTGTTTGGTTTTCTTTCGCTGATGAGCCTCTCGCTTGTGGCACAGCAACGAACCATAACAGGAAAAGTTACAGACGACAAGGGCGAAGCCTTGCCCGGAGTCTCGATAGTAGCAAAAGGCGCTAATCAAGGTACTGCAACTAATGCGGAAGGCAGCTACTCTATTACTGTTTCCAACACAGCACAATCTTTGATTTTTTCATTCGTGGGTATGCTTACCAAAGAAGTAATTATTGGTAATCAAACCAAAATTGATGTAAAGTTAACTTCAGAAGACCAAGCACTCGAAGAAGTAGTAGTGGTTGGTTATGGTACCTCTAAACGGGCCGATATCAGTTCATCTATCACTTCTATCAAGGCAAAAGATCTGAAAGACATGCCCGTAGCCGGTATCGACCAAATGCTGCAAGGTAAAGCCGCAGGGGTTACTGTAACCAGCAATAGTGGTCAGCCCGGTGGTGGGGTTTCTGTAAAAGTCCGCGGGGTTACATCCATCAATAGTAACGACCCACTCTTCGTAATTGACGGCGTGCCGTTTGTAAGCGGTAATACCAGCGATAACCGGGGCTTTGACGGACTGGGAGGTTCGAACGGACAAACCGGAAATAGTGTAATGGCCATGTTGAACCCTAATGATATAGAATCAATCGATGTACTGAAAGATGCCTCTGCGCAGGCTATTTATGGTTCGCAAGCGGCCAATGGGGTGATCCTGATCACTACTAAAAAAGGAAAACAAGGAGAAGGAAAAATTAACTATGAAATGTACTATGGGGTTTCTGAAGTAGCCAAAAAACTGGATCTGATGAACCTGCGTGAATTCGCAAAATATCAGAACGAAGTGCTTCCGATAATCGGGAATCCGACTTCAGATGAATTCAAAGACCCTTCGATTCTCGGTAATGGTACCGACTGGCAGGAAGCTATGTTCAGAAAAGGAACGGTACAGAATCACCAGTTAAGTTTCTCAGGTGGCAAAGATAAAACTACCTATTACCTCTCATTGAACTACTACGATAACACCGGTATCTTGCTGGGGTCAGACTTCAAACGTTTCTCAAGCCGTTTCAGTATTGATAATCAGCTGAAAAGCTGGGCGAAGGTTGGTCTTAGTGCCAACGTTACCAGAAGTATTCAAAACGTAAGTTTGGCCGATGCTGCCGAAAGTACCATCTGGTGGGGAGCCGTTACCAGCCCGTTGACTCCGGTAAAAAATCTGGATGGAACATGGGGTGGTGGACAAATAATTGGTGGTGTACGTTACAGCAACGCCAACCTAGTAGGTAACAGCCAGTACAGAGGCAATACCAAAACTACCAACAATGTTTTCGGAAGTTTGTATGCCGAATTCCAGTTGTATAAAGACCTTTCGCTAAGAAACGAATTGTCTTATTCATTAGGACAAGACAATAACATTGCCTTCCAGAAAACAGGTAACGTAGGTGGTGATACTTTCAGAAGTAAATTGATAGATAACCGCTCAGACAGCTATTATTATTCAATTACCAATTACCTGAATTATAACAAGTATATCAATAAACATGGTATTCAGGCTACATTGGGTCATCAGGCGCAATCATCTTATTATCAGGCCATTTCAGGCACAAAAGTTGACTTGCAAGCCAATATATTCGACCTGAACACCGGTAGTGCCGACCAGACAACCTGGGGGCTAAGCGGTGGTAAAGGGCAATGGGCTATGGAATCTTATTTTGCCAGAGCCAACTATACATTTGACGACAAGTACTCAATCTCTGCCAGTTTCAGAGCTGATGGTTCTTCTAACTTCGGCCCTAATAACAGATGGGGTTATTTCCCCGGTGTATCAGCAGGCTGGACAATCTCTAACGAGAAATTCATTAAAGATAATTTTGCCAATACATATCTGAAACTAAGAGTAGGTTACGGATTGGTAGGTAATCAGAACTTCCCGGGTGGTGCGCCAAACCCTGCATACGTAGGTGCGGTACAATTCTTCTCAGGCCCTGTTGGTTTTGGTACTTCAAACATGATCAATGGTATTCCGAACCCTAATCTGAAATGGGAGTCTGTTAAAACTACCAACGCAGGTGTAGACATCGGTTTGCTGAGCGGTCGCATTGATGCAACAATTGATGTTTATAAGAAGGTAACTTCTGACATGATTATCTTCCTTACCGGGCCAAACCTGATTGGAGTGGGCGACCAGTGGGATGACCTGAAAGCGCCACTTGGTAATGCAGGTCAAATGACCAATACAGGTATCGATATTGGTATCACAACAACCAATATTAAAACCAATGACCTGACATGGAAAACCAACGTAGTATTTACAAGATTCAAAAATACTTACGATAGAGCAGCCAGTGCAGCTTCTGCCCTTGATGGCAAGGTATATTACAACAACTATCTGATTACCCACACTACTCCGGGTCGCCCTGTAGGTTCGTTCTGGGGATTAGTTACCGATGGTTTGTTCCGTACACAGGCTGAGCTTGACGGCAGCCTGCCGCAATTTGGTTATATTGTTGACCCTACTCAAACCTATCTGGGTGACGTTCGTTTCAAAGATATAAACGGAGACGGTAAAATCGATGCGAGTGATATGACCTACCTGGGTAGCCCACTTCCCGATTTCACTTATGGTTTAACCAACACTTTGAACTACAAAGGGCTTGACTTCACGTTATTTGTGCAAGGCAGCCAGGGAGCTAAAGCTTTCAACTTCCTTCGCTGGCAATTAGAGGGTTTGAACAGCCCCTGGTCTAACCAGATGCGTACTGTATTGGATCGTTATACTGATACCAACACCGACGGCAGCCTGCCACGCTTTACTAATACCAACAAGAACAATACGGCGATGTCAGACCGATACGTTGAGGATGCTTCCTATCTGAGAATTCAGAATATTACTTTGGGTTACCGCCTGCCAAGAACAGTATTGGGTAAAATAAAAGCCTCTAATTTCAGAATTTACGGTTCAATCCAGAACCTGAAAACATTTACCAAGTACTCGGGCTATGACCCAGAAATCGGTGCGTTCAATAACAGTATCAAGCTGATGAATGTTGACACAGGTCACTATCCAAATCCACGTACTTTTACAATAGGTGCCAATGTTGAATTTTAAGCAGAAAAGCATTTATTAACAAAGAAGCCCGGCGCTTCGTAAATCAAAATTGAAAATGAAACTATTAAAAATATCAGCCCTTGTTATCCCCATGATAATATCGGCGTCATGTAGTAAAGATTTTATTGACAGACCCTCGCTGTCGGGGACAACGACAGGAAACTATTATAACAATGCCGCAGAGGTAAGAGCGGCTACCAGTACGCTTTACAGTGGTTTGCCATGGCGTAACTACGAAAGCCGTGCGCAGGATGCCATTGGCGACGTGATGTCGGGTAATATGTTTTCATATACTGATATTGAGTATGTAAACTTCTCGCTATCGTCGGCATCAGAGCGTGTAGCCGGAGCCTGGGGTGCATTCTACAAAATCATTGGTTATGCCAACGTAATGATTAAAACCTTCGAAGAGAAAAAAGCAGCAGGTGGCGGTGCCGATTATCTGGACCCTGCCATTGCCGAGTGTCACTTCATTAGAGGCGCTGTTTATTTCTACATTGCCCGCACCTGGGGCGATGCACCGATTATCACCGATCCGGGTGAAACAGCCTTGTCAGGTAATTTCAATATTCCGCGGTATTTTCAGAAAGACGTGCTTCGTTTTGCGCTGGAAGAATTACAACTGGCAGAAGCTAAACTACCTGAATCTGACGAACCCGGCCGCTTAACCAAATATTCGGCAAAGGGCATGATGGCCAAGTTGTATCTCTATAACAAAGATTACCCAAATGCCAAAACTAAAGCAAAAGAGGTGATGGATTCGGGCAAATACAGTCTGGTTAGTGATTACAACGGCATGTTTACCAAAGCCAGCATGAACAATAATTCAGAATCTCTTTTCTCCATTCAGCATCAGTTTGCGTCAGATCCATGGGGAACAGGAAATATCAAAAACCCTGACCGTGGCCCAAGCAACCTGAGAACTGCCGAAGCCGATGCATGGGAAATGTACATGCCATCGCTTGACATTCTGAATGAATACGAATTCGGAGACCTACGCCGTAAATGGTCAGTTATGGAACATGGCTGGACCAATCCAAACTGGAAACCACAACGCGCCAACGCTCCCGGCTACAATACTTTCATGGCCAATGGTTACAAGTATGACACAATTCAATCGGTTGATAATGGTGGAACCAAAAATGCAGTAAGAGCCAATATTGCCAAGTATTTTGCAGGCCCGGGTAAAACCTATGGTGGTGAACCTGTAGCAGGACAGAACTCAGGTAATAACGTTGTATTACTTCGTTATGCAGACATTCTGTTAATTTACGCGGAAGCTACTTTGGCAGGTGCGGCATCAACTACCGATGCATCAGCACTTGCAGCACTGAATGCAGTAAGAGCCCGCGCCGGACTGGTAGCCAGAACCTCAATCACTAACGACAACATTTTACATGAACGCCGCGTGGAATTTGCTTTTGAAGGCGATTACTGGTACGATATCCAACGCCAGGGATATGCCAAAGCAAAAGCGATAATCGAAAAACAAAATAGAGGTTCGTTTGACGGTGGCCCTAACTACATCACCACTTTTACGGAAGCCAGAATGTATGTACCGATTCCGGCAGGTGAAATCGTTCAGGATCCAGAGTTAGCAAAACCGGCAGTACCTTATTACAAATAATATTTAAAGATTCTATCAATGAAAAAATATCAATTCAAGAATATCATAACCCTTGCATGCTTTGCACTTGTACTCGGCTTTGGCGTGAGTTCATGTACAGAGGATACAGACGGAAGACCACAGATTGGCCCGGGTAATCCAAAATCGGCAGGTATCAAGCCTGATTCTGCCGCAGGTGGCACCGTAATAGTTCTAACCGGAACCGGACTGGGCGATATGCGTTCCATTGTTTTCGAAAAAGACAATGTGCCCGCCGGTTTTCAGCCCACTTTAAATACGGCCGAATCGCTTATTTTCCGCGTGCCTGAAGATGCCGCCGGTGGTTTGCAGAATGTAATTTTCACCAATAGCGCAGGCGCTAAATTAAGCGTACCTTTTAAAGTATTGGCGTTCCCGTCGGTTTCGGAGGTATCAAACTACAATTTCACAAAAGATACCGAGATTACCATTACCGGAAACAACCTTGATGATGTAACTTCAGTTACGCTGACTGGTACGAGTGATGCAGCAACCATTGTATCAAAAACCAAAAAGCAACTGGTTGTGAAAATGCCTGCATCAGATGCGAACAGAGCTTCTTTAGACATTATAAACGCTACCGGTTTGTTTAAAACAACACAGGAGTTTGTAAATGTAGACAAAGCGCTTCAGATATTTACTGACGCATACGGCGAAGGCTTTGGTGACGGCTCATGGGGTGATGCGGGAGCAATCTCAACAACCCAGTTTAAATCAGGCAGTAAATCGGTAGGCAAAAACTATCAGAAAGGAAACTGGCACCTGATAGGCTTCACCAACTGGTGGCCGACTGTTCCTTATTCAGCTGATTACACCTACATTACGATGTGGATTAAGGGTGCTTCGGAAGATTATTCGTTATACATCACTACAGATGGAAGCGCCGCCGGATTCGGAAACTACGTGGAAGCCAACAAAGTAAATGTAAAAGCAGGTGTCTGGAATTACTTCAAAGTCAAATTGTCAGACATTGATTTCTGGGCTCCGGGCAAAAGCGTTCAACAAATAGGATTCAGAATCCAGGGACCAGACAAGCAGGATGAAGTCTTCTATTTTGATGATGTAATGCTCGTGAAATAATTAATGAGTGAGCGGTTGAGTGATTTAGTGAATGAGTGATTATGCTAAATCGCGATAAATGTTGTCTGAACTTTGATTTAACTGATTTAAGGATTACAATGATTATGAATATTGAAACCTTGGTAATGATGAATTCAAAATCAATTCTTAGTTTTCTTAATAATCAAAAAATCATATTTATCAGGTAAATCAAAGTTCAAGATAACAATCACTAAATCACTCATTCACTAAATCGCTAAAATCCCTAAAAAACCTATGAAAACACTAATCCCATTTCTTTTACTGGTCTTTACTTTTAACATCAGTTTTGCACAAATTGATAAGAAAGCTACCAAAGAGACCAGAAATCTTTATAATAATCTAAAAGCCATACAGAAGCACGGAGTAATGCTCGGGCATCAGGACGCATTGGCGTATGGATTGAATGCCGATGGCACCCGATGGATAGGACAAGATGGTCGCTCAGACATAAAAACCGTATCCGGAGAACACCCGGCTGTAATAGGCTGGGACTTAGGTAAAATGGAATTAGACAGTGCCAGAAATCTGGACAAAGTGCCTTTTACCCGAATGAAACAATACATGGAAGACACCTACAACCGCGGAGGTGTAAATACTATTAGTTGGCATTTTAATAATCCGACTGACCCTAAGAAAACAACCTGGGATAAAGCTGATTCGACTATAAAAAACACATTCAACAACAAAGAGAACCTAAAAAGATATGAAAGCTGGCTCGACAAAGTAGCTGTTTTCATCAAAAGCCTGAAAGGTAAAAATGGAGAACCGGTTCCTGTAATCTTCCGCCCGTTTCATGAACACACAGGCTCGTGGTTCTGGTGGGGATCCGGGCATTGCACGCCTGAAGAATATAAAAAAATGTGGCGGTTTACGGTTGATTACCTGATCAAAAAGAAGAACGTTCACAATATGCTGATTGCCTATTCAACCGATCGTTTTACTTCAAAAGAACATTATCTGGAACGTTACCCCGGCAATGACTATGTAGATATGGTAGGTTTTGATATTTATCATACAAAAGCACCTGCCAGCAACGAATCGTTCAAAAAAGATTTTAAGCGCATGGTTACCACACTGGAAGAAATTGCAACAGAATTCGACAAGCCTTGCGCAGTAACAGAAATGGGTCTGGAACAGATAACAGAAACCGACTGGTGGACAAACATTGTGTTGCCCGTTGTGCAGGATAGTAAGCTATCGTATTTTCTGGTATGGCGGAATGGATACGACCGCCACTACTATGCCCCATATGAAGGCCAGAAGAGCGCACCGGATTTTCTGAAAATGATACACACAGATAAAGTGCTTCTTGAAAAAGGGGCCGCCAGAAAAAACTTGTATAAAGGAAAGTAATACTATCTGCTTCTACCCAACTCGTTCTTTTTTATGAAAATACAGCTTTTAGACGGTATCGTAATTCTGGCCTACCTGCTCATTGTATCCTCCATAGGATTCATTATGAGAAATAAAGCCAGGCGCAACAAAAAAGAATACATGCTGGGCGGCAATACCCTGCCTTGGTGGATGTTGGGTATTTCGAATGCATCGGGCATGTTTGATATTTCGGGTACATTATGGATGGTATCCATCATGTTCGTTTATGGTGTCAAGAGTATCTGGCTACCCTGGCTTTGGCCGGTATTCAATCAGGTGTTTATGTTCGTTTATCTTTCTATCTGGTTGCGCCGCTCCAATGCCTCTACCGGTGCCGAATGGATGCTCACCAGATTCGGAACAGGTAAAGATGCCATGCGTTCGCACAAAATCATAGTAGCATTTGCCTTGTTGAGTTGTATGGGTTTTATGGCCTACGGCTTTATCGGTCTGGGTAAATTTATTGAAATTTTCATTCCTTTCGACAGCATTCAGGCTTATCTGCCATTCACAGTTCCGTCTAGTTTTACCGCGCATTTCTATGGAATTATTTTCACTCTTTTTGCAGTGTTGTATTCCATCATGGGGGGCATGTCAAGCATCGTGTGGGCTGATGTAATTCAGTATTCACTCATGGCATTGGGTTCAATCAGTATTGCTGTTATTGCCATGCATGAATTAGGCGGGCAAACACTGCCTGTACCGGATGGCTGGTTCGACTTGTCATTCGGCTGGAATCTTGGCATAGACTGGAGCAATCTGCTACCCGAAGTAAACGCCAAAATAAAAGAAGATAACTTTGATCCGTTTGGTATGTTCTTTTCATTGATGGCCGCCAAAGGGATACTGGCCAGTCTGGCCGGCCCTGCTCCTAATTATGATATGCAGAAGATACTCTCGGCGCGGTCACCTCGTGACGCTGCCTTGATGAACATGTTTGTAAATGTGGTGCTGTTGCCTACCAGATACCTGATGATCATCGGCTTTACAGTTCTGGGTTTGTTATACTACAAAGACCTCAACATTCAGACCGCCACTGGTGGTGTAGATTTTGAGCGCATTCTTCCGGCAGCCATTCTCAAATTTGCTCCGGTAGGTTTGCTGGGTCTCTTTCTGGTCGAGCTCATGGCAGCTTTTATCGGAACATTCGCCGGTACACTCAATGCGGCTCAGGCATATATGGTAAACGATATTTACCTGAAATCAGTCAAGCCTGAAGCAACCAACAAAGAAATCAGCCGTATGAATTACATATCGGGCATTGTCATAGTGGTGATTAGTATTGTGCTGGGTATTTTCGCCAAAGACGTAAACAGTATTCTGCAATGGATTGTGGGTGCCCTTTACGGTGGCTATATAGCTGCCAACGTATTGAAATGGTATTGGTGGCGCTTCAATGCCAACGGCTTCTTCTGGGGCATGCTGGCAGGGATTCTGTCGGCTATGGTGTTTCCTTATATATTCAAGAACGCCGTACCACTCTATTATTTCCCTTTAATCCTGTTGCTTTCGGTTATCGGGTGCATTGCCGGCTCGTTACTGACTCCAGTTACCAATATGACCGTACTGAAGAGTTTTTATACAAGTGTGCGACCATGGGGATTCTGGCAGCCGGTGCATGCAGAAGTATTGAAAGACAACCCCGGGTTCAGAAAGAATCAGGATTTCGGCAAAGATATGTTCAATGTTATTGTAGGCGTTATAGCACAGACAGCCATTACCGCTTTGCCGGTGTTTATTGTATTGCTGAAACCCCAGCATAGCATTATAACAGCCATAGTATTAGGCATTTGCGTGCTGATTCTGCGCAAAACCTGGTACCAGAAGCTACCGACAGACTAAGTATACGTACAAACCTTATTATATAATTAGTGAAAACAAACCTGATTTTATCCGATGACCTTTTTTGAACAAAGACTTTCGTTGCTCCAAAGGGCACATCAAGACCTTGTTACACAAGTCAATAAGAAAATTGAACTCGGGAATGGTATCTACGACCGATATCAGAACCCTGTTCTTACCGCAGCCCATACGCCGCTTTTCTGGCGCTATGACCTGAACAAGCAAAGTAATCCACATCTGATGGAACGCTTTGGTATCAATGCTACATTTAATGCCGGAGCCATTAAATGGCAGGAGAAATATATTCTCGCTGTGCGTGTAGAGGGGCTCGACAGAAAATCGTTTTTTGCCATTGCCGAAAGCCCGAACGGAATAGATAATTTCAGATTCTGGGATTACCCCATTGATATGCCGGAAACAGAGGTGCCCGATGTCAATGTGTATGACATCAGGCTGGTGCAACACGAAGACGGCTGGATATATGGTCTGTTCTGTACGGAACGTAAAGACCCTGACGCTCAACCGGGAGATGAATCGTCGGCCATTGCTCAATGTGGTATAGCACGCACCAAAGACCTGCTCAACTGGGAACGCCTGCCCGATTTAAAAACCCCTTCGCCACAACAAAGAAATGTAGTATTACATCCGGAATTTGTGAATGGCCAATATGCCTTGTACACTCGCCCGCAGGATGGCTTCATTGAAGCAGGCACCGGTGGTGGGATAGCCATTGGCTTTGCTGATTCGATGGAAAATGCAATCATTGAGAAAGAATATGTTATAGATGAAAAACACTACCATACGGTATATGAAATAAAAAACGGACAAGGCCCCGCTCCTATCAAAACCGATAAAGGCTGGCTGCATCTGGCACATGGGGTTCGTAACACTGCTGCCGGGTTACGTTATGTATTATACATGTTTATGACTGATATTCATGACCTGACAAAGGTGATATACAAACCGGCCGGATACTTTATTGCACCGGAAGGCGTCGAACGTGTGGGAGATGTATCGAACGTTACTTTTTCAAACGGATGGATTCCTGATGACGATGGTACTGTTTATATTTATTATGCTTCTTCTGACACCCGTATGCACGTAGCCACCAGCACCATTGATAAACTGACAGACTATTGCATGAATACTCCGGAAGATGGCTTCAGGTCTGCGACTTCCGTAAAAAATATCAATACATTAATAGAAAAAAATTTACGCCATGCAGAAGTCAGAAATCTGATTAATGTCTAAATTTCAAAGCGGTTCAGTATCTGTAATCCTGCCATTAACCCAATGCCTGCTAAAATATATCTGTAATGGATTTAAAAACATTTCGTAACGAAGTATCAAACGAGCTGGATCATATTCTGAATTACTGGATAAACCACAGCCTCGACAAAGAACAGGGTGGTTTTTACGGTAAAATAACTGCAGATGATAAAATTATTGCAGATGCCGAAAAAGGCCTTGTACTGAACAGCCGTATTCTCTGGACATTCTCTGCGGCCTGGCTGCATCAGCCGAAACCTGCCTATAAAGAAATCGCCAAACGAGCGTATGATTATCTGCTGGAGCATTTCTGGGACAAAACGAACAGCGGCGGCTATTGGTCAGTTGATTACACCGGGCAGCCTAAACAAACCCACAAACAGATTTACGGGCAGGGATTCATGCTCTACGGCTTGTCAGAATATTACAGGGCTTTTCATGACAAACACGCACTAGACAAAGCCATTGAGCTATTTCAGATAATAGAACAGGTAGCTTTTGATAAAAAACACGGAGGATACTACGAAGTAACTACTGCCGACTGGAAAGTTATACAAGACAAGGTAATTACACAGGGAAAAGAAGACCAGAAGAAATCAATGAATACGCATTTGCATATCATTGAGCCTTATACTAATCTATACAGAGTCTGGAAAAACGAGCACCTGGCTAAACAGATTAATGGTTTACTGAAAGACTTTACCGAGCATATAGTAGATAAAAAAACACATACGCAGCATCTGTTCTTTGCCGACGACTGGACGGTGCAATCAGATATCGTTTCGTTCGGGCATGACATCGAGGCATCCTGGTTACTGGTTGAAGCTGCCGAGGTGCTTGGAGATAAAAAGGTGCTGGAAAACATCAAACAACTGGCGGTGAAGATAGCCCAGGCATCAGTAAAAGGGCTCGATGCGGATGGGGGTATGTTTAATGAGCAGGATGCCCATCACCTGAACAAAGAAAAACACTGGTGGGTACAAGCCGAGGCTATGGTAGGTTTTCTGAATGCCTATGAAATATCAAAACAGAAGGCCTTTCTCGAACATTCGTTAGCCAGTTGGGATTTCATCCGGAAATCGTTGGTTACTCCCACCGGTGAATGGTACTGGGGTTTGGATGCAAACAACCAGCCCATGAAAAAGCACGATAAGGCCGGGTTCTGGAAATGCCCCTATCATAATGCACGTGCCTGCATGGAGGTAATCAGACGATTATCATAAAAGTTTGCTTATCATTGTATTGAAATAATTATTCAACCGCCTTTTCAAAAAATCACTATGAAACGATTCCTGTCGGTTCTGTTATTACTCGCATTAACTTCAACTGCTTTCGCTCAATTAAAGCTGGCCCGTTTGTTTTCAGACCACGTTGTGTTGCAGCGCCAGAAGTCTATTCCGGTCTGGGGCTGGGCCAATCCTAATGAAACCGTAAAAGTCTCGCTGGGGAATCAATCCCTGTCCGCACAGGCAAATGCCTCGGGTAAATGGATAGTTCGGTTTGCACCCATGGAAGCCGGTGGCCCTTATCAGCTGGATGTATCGGCAGCATCGGGTAATCTGGCGGTGAAAGATATCCTTATAGGTGAAGTCTGGCTTTGTTCGGGGCAGTCGAACATGGAATGGCGGGTGTCGCAGGCTGATAATTACATGAAAGAAAAAAATGATGCTGATTATCCGAAAATCAGACATTTCTATGTTGAACACGAGGTAACTATGACACCCCAGGCTGATTTAAAAGCCGGAGAATGGAAAATATGCACACCCGAAACTGTGGGCAATTTTACGGCAATAGGCTTCTTTTTTGCCCGGGAACTGTACAAAAAACTGAACATACCGGTAGGTTTACTGCATTCTTCATGGGGAGGGTCACAGATAGAAGGCTGGATTAGCAGAGAAGCCATGCTGACTGATGAGGAATTGAAACCATATGCACAAAACTTACCCGACAACTGGGAAGCTTCAGATGCCATTCATGATAAGAAAACCAGAAAAACCATTTTCGGCAGCGCGGAAATCAACCCGACAGTTGAAGATGAAAAGAAGTATCTGGAAGCAAATTATGATTTTTCTAAATGGCTCAGCGCCGGCAGCCCGCTCGGACAATGGGATTGGAAAGGGGTCTGGATGTTCAGAGGCAACGGTTACATGGCACGCAACATTGAAGTGCCTGCTGACATGGTTGGTAAAGAAACAACACTCGGGCTAGGCATTCAGGATAATCAGAACGAAATTTATATTAATGGTGACCTGATTTTTAAAGGCATCATGAAAGGGACAAGGAAAATCACGATTCCGGCTAATACATGGAAAGCAGGCAACAATCGCCTGACCATAAAATTCGGTAAGATGGTCGACCCTGCCTGGTATGGTTTGGGGCTGATGGGTGGCAATGATGATTTGTATCTGAGTGCCGGAACCGATAAAATCAGTCTGGCCTATGATTGGAAAATCATGCCTTCGTTTGCCGATAAGCACGACTACGTGCATTCAAGCAATAATGTGGGCACTACTATATACAATTCCATGATTGCCCCTTTGGTACCCTTTGCCGTCAGAGGTGCGCTGTGGTATCAGGGAGAAACCAATGCAGGAAGAGCCTACCAGTATCGCAAGAGTTTCCCTTTGATGATCAACGACTGGCGCAAACAATGGCAGGATGATTTCTCTTTCTATTTTGTACAGTTATCGAGCTATGGTGATTACCGGAGTAGCAATCAGGGAAGTAACTGGGGAGAATTACGCGAGGCACAAACCATGACATTGAGTCTGCCCAAAACAGGAATGGCGGTATCGACCGACGTGGGCAATCCGAAAGATATTCATCCAACCAATAAGCAGGACGTAGGCCACAGATTAGCTCTGAACGCCTTGAAATTCGATTATGCACAGGATATCCTGCACACAGGGCCAATGTACGAGTCAGCGAAATTCGAAAAAGGCAAAGCTACCCTTTCATTTAAGTACATTGGCAAAGGTTTAACTGCTAAAGACAAATTCGGTTATCTGAAAGGCTTTGAAATAGCCGGTGACGACAAAGTATTTTATTACGCCAAGGCTGATATAGTAGGTGATAAAGTAGTGGTGTATCATCCGAAAGGTCTGAAACCCTCAGCTGTTCGTTACGGCTGGGCTGATGCACCTGAAGATGCCAATTTATATAATGAAGATGGTTTGCCTGCCAGCCCGTTCAGAACCGACGACTGGAAAGGACTAACAGCCGGAAATAAATTCGAATAGACCTGAAAAATATGAGTTACTTAGCGAATCCTGACAGATACGAACAGATGACCTACCGCCGGTGCGGTAGAAGCGGAATTAAACTGCCTGCCATTTCATTGGGACTATGGCACAATTTCGGCGGAGTAGATGTGTTTGAAAATTATAGGGCGATTCTCAGAACAGCCTTCGATAACGGCATCACCCATTTTGATCTCGCCAACAATTATGGCCCACCTCCGGGTTCGGCCGAAGAGAATTTCGGCATTCTGCTGAAAAAGGACTTTGCACAATACCGCGACGAACTCATTATTTCTTCAAAAGCCGGTTATCTGATGTGGCCGGGGCCTTATGGAGAATGGGGCTCTAAAAAATATCTGGTGGCGAGTCTTGACCAAAGCCTGAAACGAATGGGTTTGGATTACGTTGATATATTTTATCATCATCGCCCCGACCCTGATACCCCTTTGGAAGAAACAATGGCCGCACTTGATCTGATTGTTCGTCAGGGCAAGGCTTTGTATGTCGGCATTTCCAATTATCAGGCAGAAGATGCCGCCAAGGCCATCAATATTCTGAAACAATTGGGTACCCCCTGCCTGATACATCAACCGAAATACTCAATGTTTGAGCGCTGGGTGGAAGGCGGACTTCTAGATGTTTTAGAAGAACAGGGAGTCGGCTGTATTCCTTTCTCTCCGCTGGCGCAGGGATTATTGACGGATAAATATCTGAGAGGTATTCCGGGCGATTCCAGAGCAGCTAAACAACACGGACACCTGCAGGAAAATCAGGTAACTGAAAATGCCATTCACAAAATTCAGCAACTCAACAGTTTAGCCATAGAACGAGGGCAAACGCTTGCACAAATGGCTTTAGCCTGGCTGTTAAAAGATTATAGAGTTACCTCTGTTCTGATTGGCGCCAGCCGCGTTTCTCAATTGGAAGATTCATTGAAATGCCTGCAAAATCTTGATTTTACACATGATGAACTCAACGCGATTGAATTGATTTTAAAAGGTTAATAATGCAACCCCTCCCTTGCCCTCCCCAACAATGGGGAGGGGATGAAAAAGTACGTCTCTCCGCTGTTTGGAAGAGGGACAGTCGTCCACTGGTGTTGAAATTTGGGGTCAAATTGTATGAAATAAGATTTTGTTTGTTTCGCTTTTTGAATGCCCCATGACTTCCTCATTATTAAATTACCATGAAAAAACTATCCATACTTCTCTTATTGATAAGCCTGAATATTTCAGCACAGGTAACTATAAAAATAGACCCCACACAAGAGGTAAAGCCGATTTCTCCGTATCTCTATGGCCGTAACAACTCTTTTGCCTCTACTAACCCGAATGAGCAATTATCCAGTGAAGATTTGACCCGCTTGCAGGATGCAGGCGTGCAGTTTTTCAGAGAAAGTACCGGCAACAACAGCACCAAATATAACTGGCGAAGAAAACTATCTAGCCACCCGGATTGGTATAACAATGTATATACCAACGATTGGGACAAGGCTGCTCAGAATCTACAAAAGAATTTCCCGTATGCACAAGGCATGTGGGCGTTTCAGCTGATAGGCTGGGCAGCCAAAACCGACGCATATAATTTTAATGACTGGAATTACAACCGCTCTACCTGGTGGGAAGGTGTCAATCAGAATCTGGCGGGTAACGGTGTGCTAAACGCGACCGGAACAAAGGCAAAAACTGATGGTGACCCGACCTTGTATCTTGAAAAATGGACAGCCGATTCAACTACGGGTATTCTTGATCATTGGTTTGGGGCAAATGGCTTGGGTCTTGATAAAAGCAAGATCATTTACTGGAACATGGACAACGAGGCTGAAATATGGAACGGCACACATGATGACGTGATGCCCACAGCCATATCGGCCGAAGAATTTATGCAGAAATATTTTGCCGTTGCCAAAAAAGCCAGAGAGAAATATCCCGAAATAAAACTGGTTGGCCCGGTAACCGCCAATGAATGGCAATGGTATAACTGGCCGACGGTAATCAGTCACGAGGGCAGAAACTACCCCTGGCTGGAATACTTCATTAAACGTATATCCGAAGAACAAAAAACGAGTGGCGTGAAATTGCTGGATGTGCTGGATATCCACTTTTATCCACCGACAAAAATAACCGATGAAATAGTACAATTGCACCGGGTGTTTTTTGACCGTAATTATGCCTATCCGGGTGCCAATGGCGTAAAAAATGTAAATGGCAGTTGGGATAACAGCCAGAACAAGGAATATATCTTCGGACGTGTGAACGACTGGCTCAATAAATACATGGGCGCAAATCATGGTATAACACTCGGGGTTACTGAAATGGGAATAGAGGGAGACAATGCGAGCGTAACAGCTGTTTCATATGCTTCAACTATAGGAGAGTTTATGAAAAACGGCGTGGAAATATTCGCCCCCTGGCATTGGAAACCCGGCATGTGGGAAACCCTGCATCTGTTCAGCCGATACAATAAAGCGAACGTTATCAAAGGTGAATCATCCAACGAAACGCTTGTATCTGCTTACCCGAGCATCAATGCAGCTAAAGACTCTATTACCATAGTATTGGTTAACAGAGGCAGTGCCAGCAGCCAGAATACAAATATCAGTTTTGATAATTTTGTAGTCAATACAACAGCCACAAAAGCGTTAAGTATTAAGTCATTGCCTGCTGCAGAAACATTCTTTTCTCATACCCGCAATGCTTTGACTGAAAGTACCATTAACGTAACAGATAATAAACTGAGCATTTCACTGCCCCCAATGTCAGTAACTACAATACAATTGGGTGGAAAAGTAGGTCAGGTTAGTATTTTAGGAACAGAAACCGGCGAAGATTTTAAGATTAAGGTTTTCCCGAATCCTTCTACCGAAAAAATATCTATTGAATGGGAAACCGGAACATTTGACCAACTGGAATTATTAGATTTACAAGGGAAAGTCATTCATCGGCAGGATGTTGCAAAAGCAAGCCGTAAAGTTGAAATGCAACATCATTTGTCTGCACAAACTTGTTTTGTCAGATTATCAGGTAAGGCCGGTTCAATCATTAAGAAAATAGTTATTGAGTAACCGGTTCGCCTTTATGATGTTATAATAACAACACCAGATAATTGTCAAACCGACAGTTATTTGTTTTATTAGCATCAGTTTTCATAAAGTACGTTTCAAAACTATAGACAACTTAAAATAATCAAAGAAAATGAAAGAGATTTCCCGTCGTGACTTCGTAAGAAACACCGCTTTAACAGTAGGTGCTGCCGGAATCATCGGAACTGCCGAAGCCAAAGCAGCCAAAGAACTGTTTGTGCATCACGTATATTTTTATCTGAAAAACCCGAATAGCGAAGCAGATAAAGCCAAATTATTGGAAGGCCTTGAGAAACTGTCGAAAGTACCAACTATCCGTATGGTTCATATTGGGGTACCGGCCAGTACAACACGTAGTGTAATTGTACGCGATTATTCGGTTTCGTGGCTTTGTTTCTTCGATAATCTGAAAGAAGAAGAAATCTATCAGACACACCCTATCCATTTGAAATTCGTAGAAGATTACTCACATTTATGGGAAAAAGTAAATGTGTATGACTCGGTTGGCCCAAAGAGATAATTCTCCAGGCATCTGCATAAAATCCAAAGCCACACTTACAATACAAATGCGCAAGTGTGGCTTTATTTATATCAAACCATACCGTTATGAAGCGATTATTCAACCTTCCTTTACTTGCAATATTGTCAGCATTAGTGTGCTGCACTTATAACGCTTTTGCCCAAACCGATAATATCAGACTCAATCAGGTCGGTTTCTATCAGAAGGCCCCTAAAACAGCCGTTTGGGTAGGTGAACCACAAAGTGATTTTGCGGTGCTGGCCTCAAACAAAAAAGATGTGGTTTTCAGAGGTAAATTATCTGAGCAAAGAACCAATGCTATTTCTCAGAAAAAGACCCAGATAGCCGATTTTTCAGCTTTGCAGAAAACAGGCACTTACTACATCAGCATTGGTGATAAAGGACTCTCCTACTCTTTCGAAATTAAAAACGATATACACCGCAATGCAGCCATAGCCGCATTAAAAGGTTTTTATTACCAAAGAGTTTCAACTGACCTGCCCGAAAAATATGCAGGCAAATGGCATAGAAAAGCCGGGCATCCTGATGATAAAGTACTGATACACGCTTCAGCTGTTTCAAAAGAACGTCCAGAAAATACAGTTATCTCCTCTCCACGAGGATGGTACGATGCCGGAGACTACAATAAATACATTGTCAATTCGGGTATTACGATGGCAACGCTGTTTTCGTTGTTTGAAGACCATCCGGCCTATTTTACAAATTTCAAAGCCAATATACCCGAAAGCGATAATGCGATACCTGATTTGCTGGACGAAGCATTGTATAACCTAAGATGGATGCTGACGATGCAGGATCCTAATGACGGAGGCGTTTATCATAAACTGACTAATCCTTCATTTGACGGGATGGTAATGCCCGATAAAGCCACAAAGCCCCGTTACGTGGTACAAAAAAACACCATAGCAACGCTGGACTTTGCGGCAGTGATGGCGCAGGCAAGCAGAGTTTTTAAGGGTTATGAAAAACACCTACCCGGTCTTGCTGACTCTTGCCTGACAGCCGCTACCAAAGCATGGGCGTGGGCCAAAGCAAACCCGAAGGTGCTGTATCTGCAAAACGAAAACAATAAGCAATATGACCCCGACATTGTAACAGGGGAATACGGTGACCGAAATAGTACCGACGAGTGGATCTGGGCATCCATAGAGCTCTGGATTACTACAAAGGATGACACCTATGCTGATGCGACTAATCTGTTCCCTGAAGCCGCTTTAATGCTGCCAACCTGGAGCCAGGTGAGAATGCTGGGCTATTATAGCCTTGTCAGGTCTGAAAAAATACTGACCCCAAAAGCGAAACAGACCTTACCGGCTTTGAAAAAATCATTAATTAGCTTTGCAGATGGCCTGCTGGATGGCGCGGATAAACAAGCTTACAATACTGTTATGGGCAAAAGTACCCGCGATTATATGTGGGGGAGCAGTTCTCATGCGGCCAATCAAGGTATTGCTTTATTGCAGGCTTACAGGATTAATCCGGATAAAAAATATCTGGTGGCAGCGTTGGGAAATCTGGATTATTTACTGGGCAGAAATGCAACAGGCTATTCATTTCTGACAGGCTTCGGTTCAAAGCAGGTGATGCACCCGCATCATCGACCGTCAGAGGCCGACGGCATTGCGGAACCGGTACCGGGGTTGCTTTCAGGCGGGCCGAATCCGGGACAGCAGGATAAATGCGCCACCTATACCACCAGAATTGCAGATGAATCGTTCACTGATGATGTCTGTTCTTATGCCTCTAACGAAATTGCCATCAACTGGAATGCTCCGATAGTCTACCTGGCTGCAGCTATAGAAGCATTACAAAAGAAGTTCTGATGATTCAATGAGAATTCAACCTAATATGTATATTAAAATGAAAAACTACTTATTATTCATTCTTTTCGGTTGTGCATTTCAGGTAACAGGGCAGGATAATCTTAAACCCATTGAAGCCAAAATTTATCACTGGATTGATGCGCCTGTAAAAAAGACAGAACATTCCGAGCAAAGACCTTTGGTAGAATGCAGTTCGGTTGCGTTTAAACATATTAAGATTCATGCCACAACGGTTTATCCGAATCAGGCACCACACCCGGGCCATAGCCATGAAGAAGAAGAATTGATTATTGTAAAAGAAGGTGAATTAACCGTAACTATTGCTGGCAAAGTGCATACGCTCGAAACTGGAAGCATAGCGCTGATCATGTCGGGTGAGGAGCACAGTTTCGAAAACAAGAGCAATACAAACACTACCTATTATGTAATGCGGTATGAGTCGCGCGAGCCGAAAAACATTGAAAGAGGCAAACAGGCTGGTGGCTCATTTGTTGTAAACTGGAGCAAGGTACCATTTCAGACACACGATAAAGGAGGTATCAGAAAATTCTTTGATAAACCTACTTCTATGGCCAAACGCTTTGAAATGCACGTAACCACACTGAAGGAAGGCTTGGAAAGTCACCCGCCACATACACACAAAGCAGCCGAAATATTGTTACCCATTGATAACATTGCCGAAGAACACATAGCAGGACAATGGATAAAAGCAGGAATCGGGGATATTATCTTTCTGGAATCGAATGTATCACATGCCATCAGAAATATCGGCAAGGGTACCGTTACCTACTTTGCCTTTCAGTTTGAATAAAATAAGGCCTTTGAGAATACTCAAAGGCCTTATTGTTTTGATACAACTGTGTCTTTATTGATTCTTGTAAACTTTACCATCTTTCATTACGAAAGTCAGTTTTTTCTCAATCAGGGTAATATCTAGTTGCGGATTGCCATCAATTGCCACTAAATCAGCCCATTTTCCTACACTGACAGAGCCGGCTTTGTCTTTTATTCCTATCAAATCAGCAGCATTGATGGTAGCTGCCTGAATGGCCTGCACCGGCGTAAGGCCGTATTTCACCATATAAAAAAACTGTTTGGCGTTGTCTCCGTGTGGATACACCCCTGAATCAGTGCCATAAGCTATTTTAACACCTGCTTTGGCTGCTTTCTGGAAGTTTTCTCGCTGTGTTCGGCCAACCAATTTTTCCTTCTCAATTATTTTCTGCGGAACACCCATTTTAGCATATTCAGACAATATAAAATCATCATTATAAATATCTGCCACCAGATACGTACCCTTTTCATTCATCAGGCGAATGCCCTCTTCGTTCAGAAAACTACCATGTTCAATCGAATTCACACCGGCTTTCACAGCCATAATGATACCTTCGGTACCGTGGGCATGGGCGGCTACTCTTTTTCCCCATAAAGCAGCTTCTGCTACAATGGCATTCATTTCTTCCTGAGAGTACTGAGGAGCTCCGACAGACTCTTCTTCCGTCAACACTCCTGCTGTTGCTCCGAATTTTATCAGATCGGCTCCGTATTTCACATTCTTGCGAACCATTTTCCTGACACCATCCACTCCATCTGCCACACCAGACTCCTGCTGAAAATGCAAATAAGGAGAAAATCCGGTCAGGTCTCCATGGCTACCGGTGGCACCAATAAAAAAACCAGCTACATACAATCTCGGCCCCGGTATTTTACCTGCATTGATAGCGTTTCGAAGGGCAATGTCAATATACTCATTAGCACCTACATCTCGGCAGGTAGTAAAACCGGCTTCCAATGTACGTTTGGCAAAAATATGTGAAGTGATGGCTATATCAATCGGTGACTTGCGGAACAAGTCTTCCATATAATTTTCCGGCTGTCCTGTAATATGCGTATGGCAGTCAATTAAACCCGGTAAAACGGTCTTCTTGCTTAAATCAATTACTTGTGCATTGGTCGGTATTTTTACGTTACTTCCAACTTCACTTATCAGATTATCTTTTATAAGAATGATCTGATTATCCAGAAAGATACCCTTTTCGCTGTCAAAGAGTTTCCCGGCTTTGATAGCAGTAATTTGCTCTTGAGAAAAGGCACTAAAAACACCTATACTTAATAAAACGCAGAGTAATTTCTTCATGGATATACAGTTTAAAAGATAAGTATGATTTAATTACTGTTTGTTGATAGATCATTTAACCTAAACTCTCAATTCTCAAACTTACTGCGCGTTTGTGCGCTTCTAACGACTCTGCTTCAGCCATCAATTCCACCGTTTTGCTAATATTCCTGATGCCGGTTTCTGATATTTCCTGAAAGGTAATTTTCTTCACAAAACTATCTAACGATACACCGCTGTAGGCACGTGCATAACCGTTGGTCGGCAAAGTATGGTTGGTGCCAGATGCGTAGTCTCCGCAAGACTCGGGGGTGTAGTTGCCCAAAAATACAGAGCCTGCGTTAACAATCTTCTCGGCCACTTCCGGATAATTTTCAACCGATAGTATCAGGTGTTCAGGGGCATAATCGTTCAATAATTCTATACATTCTGCTTCATTTTCAAGCAGAATAATTTTCGAGTTTTCAATAGCCTGCGTTGCCAGTTCTTTTCTGGGCAAACGATTCAATTGGCCTGATACTGCCAGATTAACGGCAGAAACCAGTTTCTTACTGGTAGTAACCAGCAAAACCTGACTGTCGGCACCGTGTTCTGCCTGTGAGAGTAAATCTGAGGCTACAAACGACGGAACTGCTGAATCGTCAGCAAAGACAGCTACCTCCGATGGCCCCGCAGGCATATCTATGGCTACACCTTCTTTACTCAATAATTGTTTGGCAGCCGTTACGTATTGATTACCCGGCCCGAAAATCTTATATACTTGCGGAATCGTCTCAGTACCATACGCCATGGCCGCAATAGCCTGTGCCCCCCCTACTCTGAAAACCTGCGTTACACCCACCAGTTTGGCAGCATAATAAATAGCAGGGTGATTACTCGGTGAACAAAGAATTACTTCCCGACAACCGGCAATCTGTGCCGGTATTCCCAGCATTAATACCGTTGAGAATAGCGGTGCTGTACCACCGGGTATATAAAATCCTACCTTTTGTATGCCTACACTTTTTCTCCAGCATTTAATACCGGGCATGGTTTCAATTATCTGTGGCTCCTGTTTTTGTACCACATGAAAAGTATAGATGTTCTGATAAGCCTGTCTTATAGCCGTTTTAAGTGCTTCACTCAATTGTTGTTCGGCCGCATCAATTTCCGATTGCGGTACCTGAATCGTATCCAGCTCAATTTTGTCGAACTTCAATGCATATTCACGTAACGCTCTGTCGCCTTCTGCTTTTACTTTTGTCAGAATAGGTTGTACTTTTTGCTCAATATCGGCCATCTCCTGTACAGGACGTGCTAATAATTGTTTCCACTCAGCACGTGGCGGGAAAGAAACTATTTTCATTCTATCTGATAATTTTCAATTTTTCAACCAATTGCGCAGAAATACTTTCGGCATAAACCCCGTAGGCATTAACTAAAATTCCTTTAACATGAGTAACCGGCGACGAAATAGCATACACCACTACCTCATCGTCAGGGTCGGTTTCACCTTCAAAACGATACACCTCATCAATCTGAAATTCATCTGGCTCCAAACTCGTATTGTTCGTATGGCAATACAACACTTCTTCTTTCAGATTAAAATTATGATCGTATCCCTTACTTACTAAAGCATTAATAGCATCGGCGGAAGTATCGTAGGTGGTCATTAAAGTAATAATTTAAGATTAGTAAATCATTTTTTCTATCGGAATCACCAGAATACCCTCTGCACCTGCAGCCCGAATGGCCTCAATGTTTTCCCAGAACTGGTTTTCTTCCAGTACTGAGTGAATCGAACTCCAACCTGACATCGCCAAAGGTACAATGGTCGGGCTTTTCATGCCCGGTAACATGCTGATAATTTCATCCAGCTTTTCGTTAGGTGCATTCAGCAGAATATACTTGTAATTCTGAGCCGTTTGTACCGCCCGTATTCTGAACAACAATTTATTCAGGGTTTCGCGTTTCTCGTCCGACAAATTTTTACTTGCAATCAGAATAGCTTCCGAACGGAAAATAGCCTCCACTTCTTTCAAACCATTGCTAAGCAATGTACTTCCCGAGCTCACAATATCACAAACTCCTTCTGCCAGCCCGATACTCGGGGCAATTTCAACTGAGCCGCTGATCTCATGTATTTCGGCGTTTACACCTTTGCTTTTCAGGTAAGCTCCCAAAATACGAGGGTAAGAAGTGGCTATACTTTTACCATTGAAATCATTGATGCCGTTGTATTCAACTCCACGTGGCACGGCAATGGATAAACGGCATTTGGAAAAACCAAGACGATAGACCAGTTCTGCTTCACGATTCGATTCAACAAAAACATTTTCGCCTACAATTCCTATATCTGCCACACCGTCTTCTACATATCCGGGAATATCATCATCCCGAAGGAAAAGGAATTCGGCATTAAAATTGGACGATGAGGTTTTAAGTTTGCCGGTCCCGCTTTCAAACTTTATACCACATTCTTTAAAAAGTCCAAATGAGTCCTCACTTAATCTTCCTGACTTTTGTAGGGCTATTCGCAAAACTGAATCTTTATTCGACATTTATTTGTGATTTCATTGAAAAGATTGCAAAAATACAGTTTGGAACGTTTTTTGCAAAGGAATAAATTGTATAAAGCAATTTAGAAGCATTTTAACGGATTCATAACTTGGAAAAATATTAAAATGTTGATAACTTTGTATTACGTTAAACGCGTTGAGGATTATTTATAACACCCCCTAAACACCCTTTTTTTATGAGACATTCGGTGCATTTAAGTTACCGGGCTACTCGTGAGGTAAAATTACACAAAGTCAAAAAAATCGTTTCGGCCATTATTGTGGCATCGATTTGTTTTTTGGCGATTTTTTCCTGATTTCAAGAAAGTAAATCTCTGGAGTACAAGGTTTAAAAATTTTGTTCGCTTTTTGTAAAACGCTCTCGCATTCCTCCTAAATTGCGTCTGTTTTTTACTCATTCTTTATTCTAAACTAACACTTCATGAAAAAGATGATCTTTTTCGTGCTATACTCGTTTGTGGCTATAGCACAAAATGATTTTGTCAAACAAAATTACACCAAACACGAGTATAAAGTACCCATGAGAGACGGCACCAAACTGCACACGGCCGTTTATGTACCCAATGACGCATCTGAAGCTACCAAGTATCCAATCATGATGCAAAGAACCTGCTACAGCGTGGCACCTTATGGCGAAGACAAGTATCCGGCAAGACTGGGGCCATCACAAACGCTAATGAAAGACAAATTTATATTTGTGTATCAGGATGTAAGAGGCCGCTGGATGTCTGAAGGAACCTGGACAAACATGACGCCTAACAACCCGGGCAATGGTGCCAACACCGCCCCTGATGAAAGTTCTGACACGTATGATACCATAGAGTGGCTATTGAAAAATATTCCATCCAATAACGGACGGGTTGGTCAATGGGGCATTTCTTATCCAGGTTTCTATACGGTAGCAGGTGCTGTAGATGCACATCCAGCATTAAAAGCATCTTCTCCGCAAGCACCTGTAAGTGATTTCTTCTTTGATGATTTCCACCACAACGGTGCTTTTATTCAGGCCTATCTATTCACTTTTCCGGTATTTGGTATCCAACATTCAGGGCCAACACCACAGGCATGGTATAGCAACCAGATGATAAACACCAGCCAGATGAAAGATGGCTATCAGTTTCAGCTTGATTTGGGGTCATTGAAAAACGCTCAGAAATATTATAAAGATAATTTTTACTGGCAGGAAACGGTTGAACACCCTAACTATGATGAATTCTGGCAAAAAAGAAGCATTGTACCACATCTGAAAAACATAAAGCATGCAGTAATGACCGTAGGCGGCTGGTTTGATGCCGAAGATTTATATGGCCCGCTTACTGTCTACAAAAAAATAGAAAAGAATAATCCGGGCACTTATAACACATTGGTAATGGGTCCATTCGGCCACGGTCGCTGGTCGGCTGAAACCGGGCACACCCTGCACAGCAATGTGTATTTCGGAGATAGTATCGCTACTTTTTATCAGAGAAACATCGAGGCGAAATTTTTCCGCCACTTTCTGAAAGAAGCCGGAGACGGCAAAACAGGCTTGCCTGATGCTTATCTATTTGATACTGGTGCTAAAGAATGGAAACAATTTGACAAATGGCCGGTGGCTTCAGCACAAAAAATATCATTCTACCTGAACGCGAATGGAAAACTTGCTCAGACCAGCACTACCAAAGTAAGCTCCAGTGAATACATCAGTGATCCGAAAAAACCTGTTCCTTATAGTGAAGACCTTTCTGCCATGACAGGCTTTACACCTTTCAACTATATGTCGGAAGACCAGCGATTTGCAGCCAAACGCCCGGATGTACTGGTATTTGAGACCGATGTATTGACAGAAGACATAACGCTGGGTGGTGAGATTTTCGCCAAACTGAAAGTGAGCACCACCGGAAGTGATGCAGACTGGGTTGTAAAACTGATTGATGTGTACCCGGGCAATGAGCCTAATCACCCTTATATGCCCAATAAAAATATGATGCTGGCCAACTATCATCAGATGGTACGCAGTGAAGTAATGAGAGGTAGGTTCAGAAACAGTTTCGAAAAACCCGAAGCATTTGTTCCCAATAAGGTGACTGATGTTAATATCCAGTTGCAGGATGTACTGCATACTTTCAAGAAAGGCCACAAGATACAGATTCAAGTTCAAAGTACCTGGTTTCCGTTGATTGACCGTAATCCGCAGAAATTCGTACCAAATATTTTCAAAGCAGAAGAGTCTGACTTTATTAAAGCTACACATAAGGTATATTCTAACTCGAGCATTGAAGTGCAGGTACTAAAGTAATAGAAGTGTCATTAATTTGAACACAATAATTTCAGAATCGCCACCTCATGTGGCGATTTTTTTATTTACTAAATCCTTAACACTTTGACAATAAATGAGTTGTTATTGAATAAACTGAAAAGACACAATGGCAACGATTGAAAACAATAACGCTATGGCAGGCAAACTGCCTGAAACACCGAATCCGGCCTTGAAAAAACTTGAACCTCTGATTGGCACATGGAGGATAACCGGAGATGATCTGATTGGCGAATCAACCTATGAGTGGATGGAAGGCGGTTTCTTCATTATTCAGCATTTTGATATGACACAAGGCGGCGAACGCCACAAGGGAGTTGAGTACATCAGTTTTGATGAAAATACACAAACCATACGATCGAGGCTGATGGAGATAAACGGAGGCAATTTCTCTTATACTTATGATGCAGACGGAGATAAATTCTGGTATTGGTTTGGAGACATTGGCTCAGGTAATTATAGTGAATCTACCTTTAGCGAAGATAGAAAATATTATAGTGGCAAATGGAAATGGCCCAATCCTGATGGCACTACCGGTGGCTTTAGTTATGAAGCTACTAAAATTGAATAATACTGTATTTAGATAGTAGTTTGTCGGGCCTATCGCTATGACATAAGCATTGGTAACCTTCAGAAAAATAAATATTTTTCTTGCACTCCTGTTGCATGGGTTTCTTACTTACATTTGTCACATGAGTCAGTTTTCGAACATATTTCTGAGTTTTTATCTGCTTTTTCTGGCGTGCTTGCCCTGTCATGACACCAACGAGAACGCGGATATAAACATGCAGGCTATTGTTCGCAGTAATACTGATTCTCAGGCAAGCCACGGCGACGATTCAGATCTCTGTTCTCCTCTTTGCAGTTGCGCTTGTTGCGGTAATCTTATCATTTCTCCCTATTCAGAACAAGTTATTGTTCGTGAGGTTTTTTCAGTACAAACAGTATTCCTGACCGAAACTCAGGATACGGCCGGTTTTATTTCCTTGCTTTGGCAACCGCCACAATTGGCTTAATACGACTTAAAAGAATTTCCGGAACAGGAAACCCAGTGCTTACTCCACAGTAAGCCTTAATAAGTATTGTATTAACTAATTGAAACCAATGAAAAAAGTAAGCTTATTATATATATTTTTATTAGCATCCTGCATCAGTTTTGCGCAGAACACACCCGGCATTACAGTAAAAGACAGCAAGACAAAAGAGAGTTTGATTGGTGCAACAGTATCCGTAAAAGGAAGTAAAATTGGAGGTACGACCGATGCAGAAGGAAGAATCAGCCTGAAAAATGTGCCGGATGGTGAACAGACCCTGGTTGTTTCTTTTATCGGCTATGTTACCTTAAATCAAAAAATCACGTTTCCTCTTTCGACAGACGTAGAGATTTTGCTCGAAGGGGATCATGAAGAACTGGAAGAAGTGGTGGTATCAACCACTCGTATCAGCCGGAATATTGAGAGTATTCCTACGCGTATTGAGGCCATATCTATGGAAGAAATTGACGAAAAAGCCAATATGCGCCCGAATAATGTATCAATGCTTTTGCACGAAAGCACAGGTATTCAGGTACAGCAAACCAGTTATACTTCGGCTAATCAGAGCATCAGAATACAGGGGCTTGACGGCCGGTATACTCAGATTCTGAAAGACGGATTTCCCACCTTCGGAGGTTTTTCGAGCGGATTAAGCATTCTGGATATACCACCGTTAGACCTGAAACAGGTTGAGATTATCAAAGGATCGGCGTCTACTCTATATGGTGGCGGTGCAATTGCCGGAGTAGTCAATTTCGTCTCGAGAGAACCCAAAGAAAAACAAGAGTTTTCGGCCATTATTAATCAGACCTCAACAGGTGGCGGAACGAATTTCAGTGCTTTTTCGGCAAAAAGAAATGCAAAAATAGGTTACTCTTTTTTGGTTTCGGGTACCATCCAGAGACCTTATGATGTCGATAAAGACGACTTCACCGAGATTCCGAAAAGCCGTGATCTAAACATCAACCCACGCCTTTTTGTCTATTTCAATGATAAAACCAAATTGATACTGGGCAACTCGACCACTTTCCAGAACCGTTTTGGTGGTGATGTATTTGTGATTGACGGGAAAGCCGACAGTCAGCATTCTTATTTCGAGAAAAATGAATCGGTACGGAATATATCTACGGCACAATTCAGCCGACAGATTTCAGAAAACAGACAACTGGTACTGAAACAAAGTCTGAGTATATTCGACAGACAAATCAAGATTCAGGGCTATAGTTTCAGAGGTTTACAAACCAATGCATACACTGATTTCTCGTACATTACGAATCTTGATAAACACACACTGGTAACAGGTGCGAACCTTATTTTTGATAATTTCAGAGAAAAAGAGCGCACGAATCCAAGAAAAGAAAATAACTTTATTGCAGGCGCTTATATACAGGATAATTGGGACCTGACCGAAAAATTACTGATAGAGGGCGGATTCAGGCTCGATTATGCTCAACGACATGGTGTATTTGCCTTACCCAGAATATCAGCCTTATATAAAATATCTGAGCACTGGAGCAGCCGTTTAGGTGGCGGGTTAGGCTATAAATTGCCCACCATGTTTACAGAAACAACTGAAACACTGGCCTTTAAGAAAGTTCTGGCCATTGACAGCAAGGCCAAAGCAGAAAAGTCTTACGGCAGCACTATTGATTTTAATTACCAGAACAGCATTGGTGAGAATCTCAGTTTCACGGTCAATCAGTTGTTTTTTGTAACCCAAATTAACCAGCCCCTGGTACTGCGAAGCAATCCGATAGAGGAGTTTTATTTTGAAAATGCGGCAAAGCCGGTTTTGTCAAAAGGGTTTGAAACCAATATAAGGGTTACTTTTGCCGACTGGGTGAAACTTTTTGTAGGTTACACCTTTACCGATGCCAAAGCCACTTACAAAATTACCAACCAGACTGTACCGCTGCTACCTAAAAACAAAGTAAATATGGCTTTGCTGGCAGAAAAGCACAAGAATTTTAAAGTAGGACTGGAAGGATACTATTCTGACAGACAAGTGTTGAGCGATGGCCGCCTTACACGATCTTTTTGGGAGTTCGGATTGTTTTTAGAGAAAACATTCGGCAATATAAGTGTATTTGCCAACGCCGAGAATTTTACCGATACCCGGCAAAACAGATTTGAAAAAGTAGTTTTTGATGCCCACAACACGCCGCACTTCAACGAAGTATACACGCATACCGAGGGGCGTTCTTTCAATGGGGGCATCAAGCTTAAATTTTAGGAAATTAAATAAATAGCAGACAATACAATGGTGCATATATGAAACACGAACATGACCATACACACGCGCACGCTGCACCAAAAGGGTTTAACACAGACCCCAAACACGTGCACACATATGATGCAGAGGGTCGAATGACCTGTTGTTCTCAGGAAGAGAAGATTTACACGCAGGCCAATGCACAGGATCTGCTTATATCAAAAAAAGAGAGCAAGGAGCACTCCCATGACGATGCATGCTGCAGTACTCATTCTCACGAAAAAGAACATGGCCATAGTCATGATCACGACCACAGCCACGGTAATGCAAGCGGCTGGTTACCCTATCGCCCGGCTATTATCAGTTTTTTGATGCTGATAGCCGGTATTGCCTTTGACCAATACCTCGAAAACAGCTTTTTCAATGGTTACATCCGGTTAATATGGTATCTGGTTGCTTATTTTCCTGTGGGTTTTCCGGTTATAAAAGAAGCCTGGGAAGGTATCAGAGTGAAAGAGTTCTTTACTGAATTTACATTGATGGTACTGGCAACCGTGGGAGCTTTTGCTATTGGCGAATACCCCGAAGGCGTTGCCGTAATGCTTTTCTATGCAGTTGGTGAGTTGTTCCAGAGTGCGGCAGTAAGCAGAGCCAAAAACAATATCAAGGCATTGCTTGATATCCGTCCTGCCTCGGCCAGTGTGTTAAGAAATAACGCCTATGTAGACGTAAAACCCGAAGAGGTAACAATCGGTGAGATCATCCAGATTAAAGCCGGAGAAAAAGTACCGCTCGACGGTGAGATGCTGAGTGAAGGCAGTAGTTTCAATACCTCTGCCCTGACAGGAGAAAGTAAGCCTAAGAGCATTTATAAAGGGGAATCCGTACTGGCCGGAATGCTGAATCTCGACAAGGTAATCGAACTAAAAGTAAGCAAAGCTTTTCAGGATAGTTCACTGGCACGTATTCTGGATATGGTACAGAACGCCACCACCCGCAAAGCAAAAACAGAATTGCTCATTCGTCGATTTGCACGTATCTATACGCCAATCGTGTTTTTTCTGGCAGTGGCGGTTGTATTGCTACCGGGTTTATTTGTTCAGAATTATGTATTTAGTGAGTGGCTCTACCGGGGTCTGATATTTCTGGTTATCTCTTGCCCTTGTGCATTGGTTATTTCCATACCTCTGGGGTATTTCGGAGGTATCGGGGCTGCTTCCAGAAACGGTATTCTGTTCAAAGGATCCAACTATCTGGATCTGATGACTAAGGTAAATACTGTAGTAATGGACAAAACCGGCACATTAACTAAAGGAGTATTCAAAGTTCAGGAAGTAATAACTGAGGGTTTCACCCAAGATGAATTTATCCAACTGGTGGCTGCACTTGAAAGCAAATCAACCCATCCGATTGCCAGAGCCATTGCTGAGCATGCCAATAAAGAAAAAACGCTTGCAATTGGCACTATTGAAGAAATAGCCGGGCACGGCCTGAAAGGTGCAATAGAAGGGAAAGAGGTATTAGCAGGTAATCTTAAACTGCTCCAAAAGTTTAAGATTGACTATAATAAAGTTTTGGAAGAGATTGTCGAGAGTATTGTAGTGGTAGCTATTGACGGCAGATATGCTGGACATATTATTATTGCCGACGAAATAAAAGAAGATGCTACTGATGCCATCAGACAAATGCATGCCAATGGTATTACGCAAACCATTATGCTGAGTGGAGACAAAAATTCCATTACTCAAAAAGTAGCAAAATCGATAGGTATTGATACCGCTTATGGCGATTTACTGCCTGAACACAAAGTGCAAAAGGTGGAAGAATTACGTAAAGACCCGACAAAAGTTACAGCCTTTGTAGGCGACGGCATTAATGACGCCCCGGTACTTGCCCTAAGCGATGTAGGTATTGCGATGGGTGCGATGGGCAGCGACGCCGCCATCGAAACTGCTGACGTGGTGATTCAGACAGACCAACCGTCTAAAATAGCCACAGCTATTAAGATTGGTAAAACCACCAGAAGCATTGTAGTCCAAAACATTGTGCTGGCTTTTAGTGTAAAAATAATAGTGCTGATTCTGGGAGCAGGCGGACTTGCCACTATGTGGGAAGCCGTTTTTGCCGATGTGGGCGTGGCTCTTCTGGCCATTCTGAATGCCGTCAGGATTCAGCGAATGCAGTTCTGATATAACCGCATCTGATTATCAGGGTAGTTTCTTTTTGAAGCTACCCTTTTTTTGTATTTTGTTATTAAGAATTTGACAGGAGTTGCATATTATAATATCATTTTTTTTAGCTATTATTGTATATTTATCAAGCCCCTATTCAATAGACCTGTCAATTAAATGAACGAAACGCTTTCCAGACAAAAGTTTCTACAATATACTGCGTCTGCAGGGGCTGCATTGCTTCTTTCTTCGCTTGAAAGTTTTGCCTTTGAAACTGCCGATAAAAAACTACGCGTGGCAGTAATTGGTTGTGGAAGTGTAAGCAACCGGTATCTGCCCCAATTGTTATCCTCACCTCTCATACAGGTGGTTAGTTTATGTGACATCAAGCCCGAAAGAGCCATTGAACAAAACAATCAATATAAGGTCAATGCCAAAACCTATGCTCATATAGACCAGATGTTGGCCGGAGAGCCATTTGATATGATGGTTACCCTCACCGACATGCAAGTACATGGCGCACTCAATAAAAAAGCACTATCGGCAGGTAAGCACGTATGGAGCGAAAAGCCCATGGCTAATACTTATGCTGAAGGTAAAGCCCTACTCGAACTGGCTAAGCGTAAAAAACTGAGAATATGGGGTGCGCCCGCCGTAGTAAACAGCCCGCAGTTTGCCTTTATGAATAAAACCATTCAGGAAGGAAAACTGGGTAAGGTAGCTTCCGCCCATGGGCAGTACGGACATACCGGTCCTACGTGGAGTGCTTTCTTCTATGAAAAAGGCGGTGGCAGCATGCCCGACTTAGGTGTGTACAACATGGCTACCTTGACAGGCCTGCTTGGCCCTGCCCGCAGTGTAATGGCCATGACCAGCATTGTAAACAACGAAAGGACGGTTGACGACAAAGGCAAAATAAAAGTAGAAGCCGAAGACAATGCGCATGTACTGTTGGAACACGACAAAGGTGTGATTTCGCATGTAATGTGCGGTTTTAATTATTTTGATCCGCATGGGCACGAAGCCACCAATCAGTCGCTGCATTCTATCCAGATTTATGGCGACCACGGCAATATGCGTTTAATCGGTTACGACTGGGAAACCAATGGAGTGGTACTGGATACTTCGTGGACAGAACCACCCGTGCTGACCTCTACCGACAAGGGAGGCTACGAATGGCAGGAAGGTGCCCGCGTGGTGGGCGAAAGCCTTATAAAAGGCATTGAACCGCTCATTAATGTGGAACATGCCCTGCACGTGCTCGAAATTATAGAAGCGGCCAGAAAATCGTCGGCCACAGGTATGAAAATAAAATTATCGAGTACTTTCAAGTGGCCTATGCTATAAATTTATTAAATTTAACTGTGCTTAACTATCAAGGGTTCCTGACAGGTTTGCTGCAAACCAGAGTTGTCTGTTTACTCTTAAATAAAACTATTACCATCCATGAAACACATACTTTTGTTTGCACTTTCAGTTCTTACCCTCACGTCTTTTGCGCAGACATTATCGGAAGAACAAGTCAGACAATACCTTGAAGATTTACGAAAAGAAGAGATAATTTCTGAGTTCGGGAAAGACGGTTTTCTGAAATCAATCGCAAAAGACAACCCTGCTGTCAGGCAAAGGTTAACAGGGATACCCATCGGAGCCCTCGGCAATATTCCTGATTCAGTATTCAAATCAAGGGGGGCAATTCTGGGTTTTGTCGGGTTGTTTGAGCTCATGCGCAATGTGGGTTCAGCAGCAGACGAGCTGGTGCAGTTGCGCGAAATGTCAGAAAAAATTCTGGGCGAAAGCATGTATTTTAAGCCAGATATAGACGGAAACATAAATCCGAAGAATCCGGTTTCTTTTCTCGGACTAGAACAGAATCTGAAAGCATCCAAAGAGCAATATCTTATACTGGCAGACAAACTAAAACGTATCAGGCTGATTGATGAGCGGGTTTACAATGAACTGCTGCAATGGCTGGAAAAAGACCGCATCAAACTCATCAGCGATTTCGGATTCTTTATATATGCAGCTAAACAAACATGGTTTTATGATAATTATGAGTCATTAAAAAAACAGCAGCTTCAGCTGATTAACAACCTGCAAGCTAATGAGATGCTCACGCAGGAAAAGGCCCAATTGTTAAAAAACTCCTACAAACCTTTCGAATTGAAAAGTAAAGTTGATATACTTTCACTTTGCAATAATGTACTGATAATTCCGGAAGAACAGGGTAATTATACCAGAGAAGAAATCTATGAAAACTTATATAGGAAAATCTCTTCAAAATTACTTCCTGAGTTTTCCTACACCGAATTCTCCATCAAAGAAATTAAGAAAACTACCCTCGAACAACCCCTCAATAATCTTTTACCCATCCCTTTTGGTATAGGCGCCGGTAAGGATAAAAAAACATACCGGCTTCAATATAAAGTCAATGACCTGTTGTATGCCCAGAAAGCCGACACAGATTTTGCATGGATGAAAACCATACTGCAGAGTTTGCCGCCCGATGTTAATCTGGATACAAGTGTTGTAAAATCTTATGCTGTTTTCTTTTCTCCGCTTACGGGTATCGGCACCAGGGATTTCCAATCAGTCAATGATTTCCTGACCGACAGTAAGTCATCAAAAAGACTATTGGTTGTAACCAACGAAATAAATCCGCTTTTGCCCATTAGGGATGCCCGAAAAGCTTTAGTGCTGCTTGATAGCACTCAAAGCACACTTTTTAAGGAAACCCAGGTAAATGCTTTATTTCCGGCTAAGGATAAAGTTGACTTTTCGGATAAATTTAGTCGTGAAAAACTCAGAGATATTCTAAAGCAGTTTCAGGATATTGGTATTTTACCCGCCAACAACGAAGAGGCCGCAGATAAGGCCATTGTAGATTTCAGGCTTGAATCACGTAATCGTACATATGTTAAGAGAAGCTTGTTACTCTCCTACCCGTCGGTAGTTGCCAGAATAAATGTGAGTTCCACAAAAGAGACAGAAAAAATTGAATCCTTTAAAACCTTTATTGCCGAGTTGGCTCGGGTGTCTCGCGGTCAGTTTAAACCTGAGAAAATCACTGATAATTTCAAAAGCGAAATAATAAAAAGCAACAGAAAAGACCGCAACCTGGTAATGAGTTTCAGGTTGAAAGATAAAAAATACGAATATAAACAGGATTTACCTAAGGCAGACAAAGGTCTTAACCCGGCGGATAAGATTCTGAAAAATGAAAAAAATACTGATACAGATGAAATCAGTCTGAATGAATATGAACTGATTGAGCTCGTAAATGCATCATTAGAAGAGAATAAAAAAGACGGAGCTTTTTATAAGATTAATTCAAACTTCAGTTCACTGGGTCTTACCAATTACAGCCACTATATTTTTCTGTCGGGTAAACAATATGATTATCTGGAAAACAATCATTCTGAAGTTTTCAACGAACCAGCTGAACAGAATGTATATCATTCGTATCAATCTCAGATTGCGGCTTTCAGAATCGATGTTTTTGCAGATGCCCTGAAAAGAGAAAACCTGCTGACAGAAGAAGCCAGAAAAGGACTTGATTTAGCAAATGCAAAGGAGCCTTCTGATGTGCTGAAGGTGAGCCCGCAGGCGATACTGATTGATATGAACGAGCTAAGCGTTAAGAGCGATACGGATTTATACGCTTATGTTCTTAACAAAATCAATTCAAAGCTATTGCCTGAAGTGCAGTTCAGCGATATTAAATACCTCCCGATTACACCAGCCAATGATTCTATCGACTATAACGAGCAATTGGTTTCTTTAAAAATAAATGGCAAGCCCTATGAACAGACAATCTTCTCTTCTCTTTCAAAAGTGGTAAAAAATGCCCTTGATTCTTTAAAAGATATCAGTTCTCAGTATTTCCCGGGCATCGGCGAAAATCAGTTCAAAGTCATTAATGATTATCTCAATGATACAGGTTCATTGCAAAGGCTGGTTGTAGTGTGCGACTACCGGAGTCCCATGCTTTCATTTGTTTTGCTCGACAGCACTCAGGCAGCATTGGTGCCGGAAACTCTGCCTAATAATTATGTCGACTTCAGCATGTTTAGCCGGGAGTTTAGCCGGGATAGTTTAAACATTACCCTGTTCGAATTAGGCAGAATGGGTTTAATCCAGCCCATGAATGAAGTTCAGAAAGAGGAATTCATTCTTAAATTCCGTCGTGCGCCGGCCAGTGGGAAACAATTACTGGAAACACTCCCTCATATTATTGTTACAGCTAATTTATGGGAACTCCCGCATTTCAAAGATGTGTATAAATCTTTAATGGATTCGCTGAAAACTATTTCAAGAGGGCATTTCAATCCTATAAAGATTGAAGACAATTTCCGGCAGATGATCAAGAAAGGCGATAATGTAGATCGTGTTTTTAAATATAGTTTTGTGCTAAGCAATAAAAAATATAACGATAACCAGTTTGTAAAAGCTATACCAAAATTGAGGAATAAAACGGTTGAAGAAGACTACGACTATTTCGATTTTGATACAGTAAAGCTGATTGAACTCATCAATAAAGCTTTGGTTGAACAGAACTCAGAATATACATTTTATGAGTTGTTCAGTGAAGAAGAGGAAGAACCAACAGGCCCGCAGTACATATTTTTATCAGGTAGGCAGTATCGCTGGATAAAAGCGAGATACCCCGAAATTTTCGAAAACTACGAAGATACCCGCGTATATGATTCGGATAAAATAGAAGATAAGAACAAAAATTAGCCGATAGCTTATATATTAGCGCTATAACTACGACATACCCTATATAACCTATGAAAAAAAGCATTTATGCAGCCCTACTTTCCACAGGTATTTTCCTGATTGCTGCTATTCAAACACATAATCAACCGGAAAACGATGATTATACCGAATGGAAAGAATATCTCGGTGGGCCTGATCGCAACCATTATTCAAGATTAAGCCAAATTACACCCGACAATGTAAGGAATCTGAAAGTAGCCTGGACTTACAGCACTCCCGACTCCGGACAAATGCAGGTAAATCCCATTATAGTCAATGGCATTTTATATGGTGTTACGGCATCAGTGCAGGCTTTTGCCCTTGATGCCGCCACAGGAAAAGAAATATGGCGTTTTGGTGACAAATTAAACAATTTTGCAAGTACCAGCCGCGGAGTTGCCTATTGGAGTGAAGGAAATGATACACGGATTATGCATACCATTGGTGCGTTTCTCTATGCAATTGATGCTAAAACGGGTAAATCTATTGCTTCTTTTGGTGATAACGGCAGAGTAGATTTACATACAGGTCTGCCGGAAATAGCCCGGTCTAAATTCATTATTTCAAATACCCCGGGCACTATATTTGAAGATTTAATTGTTATGCCCGTCCGATTGTCAGAGGGAGCAGACGCTGCCCCGGGTGACATCAGAGCATTTAATGTAAAAACAGGAAAACTAGCCTGGAGTTTTCATACAATCCCTTACCCTAATGAGCCCGGTTACACCACCTGGCCGAAAGAAGCTTATAAAAACATTGAAGTAGGCGCTGCCAATAACTGGGCAGGAATGGCCGTGGATAGAAAACGTGGTATTATCTATGTGCCTACAGGCTCGGCAGGATATGATTTTTATGGTGGTAAACGTAAAGGCAAAAATCTTTATGCCAACTGTTTGCTAGCACTTAATGCTCGAACAGGCAAATTGTTGTGGCATTTTCAGACTACCCATCATGATGTATGGGACAGAGACCTGCCTGCTCCGCCGAACCTCATCACTGTAAAACATAATGGTAAACTGGTAGATGCAGTAGCTCAGGTAAGCAAACAGGGCTATGTGTATCTCTTTGATCGTGTCACGGGTAAACCCCTGTTCCCGATTCAGGAGTTACCGGCGCCTAAATCTGATTTACCGGGCGAAGTAACTTGGCCTACACAGCCCATTCCTGTTAAACCTGCTCCTTTTGCCCGTCAGGCACATACATTGACTGAAAAAGACATCAGTCCTTATGCCGAAGACCGTGATTCTCTGCTGGCCAGATTCAGAACCTACAAACGCAACAGATTTGCCGCACCTAGTAAGGAAGGCACAGTTATTTTCCCCGGTTTTGATGGCGGTGCCGAATGGGGAGGCGCCGCGGCCGATCCAAACGAAGGTATATTATATGTAAACAGCAACGAAATGGCATGGATACTCACCATGAAATCCACACCTAAACAAGATGCATTGGCAGGACTGAGCACAGGTGAACGAATTTACACTACCACCTGCGTAACCTGCCACGGAGCCGACAGGAAAGGCAACGCTAAAAGTGGCTACCCTTCATTAATAAATATTGAAAAACGCAGAGAAAAAGACTTTGTAAGCAAGATTATCAGCAATGGCAAGGGCATGATGCCCGGCTTTACTTCATTGAATGCTACTGAAAAACAGGCATTGGTAGCTTTTTTATTTGGTGAAGAAAAGAAAGAAGTGAGCACTTCTGATAACAAGGGTTTTAAAAACCCATACCTGCCATTCATGAGTACCGGTTACAACAAGTTTTTAGACAGCAAAGGTCTGCCTGCTATCAGTCCACCATGGGGAACCTTGAATGCCATTGATTTGAACACTGGTGAGTACCTGTGGAAAATCCCTTTGGGTGAGTTTGAATCTCTGAAACAGAAAGGAATACCTACCACTGGCTCTGAAAACTATGGTGGCCCTGTAGTAACTGCCAACGGTTTGTTATTCATTGCCGCCACAAAAGACGAGAAGTTCAGGGTATTCAATAAAAAGACTGGTGAATTAATTTGGGAAACCAGATTACCGGCTGCAGGATTTGCCACGCCATCTACTTACCAGATTAATGGAAAACAATATGTAGTTATTGCCTGCGGAGGCACTAAACTGGGAGCAAAGAAAGGGAATCAGTATGTGGCATTTGCCTTGCCGTAAGAAACATTAAATCAACGATTGCCTGTTTTCAAAAGAAAAGTTTGTGTAAAAGCCGGACTAAAGTCCGGCTGCACTAAAATTCTATCCGTTGTTATAATAGACGCCGAATTTATTCGGTGAGCATTTTAGTGAATAAATTCACCGGCTATAAGAACAAAGGTATTTCTTGCTTGTATGGCCGACTTAAGTCGGCCTTTTGCATAAATAACCAATCTATTTTTCTTTCATTATATGCTTCACAATCTTCTCCGAGCTTAAACTAATATCTCGTAGAATACCTGTTAGAGGCAGATTAAAGCCTATAAAATATAAACCTTTATAGGCATCGTCTTCAAACCACATGGCTTTTGGGTATCCTCTTTCGTTCAGCAGGGGAGATACGTTTTCTACAATTTCTTCCAATTTTGCATGATAACCCGTTGCCATAATGATGGCATCAATAGGTATCTTTTCACCATTCACAAATACAACTTCGTGAGCGGTTAGCTCCTGAATATCCGGCATTACTTTTATGTTTCCGGCTTTTATTTGTGCCAGTGTACCTACATCAATTACAGCCACTTTGCCCTGCGTACGTAATTGCTCAGATGGTGCCAGTGGTGAAATCGGAATACCTGTACCTTCAACGGCTTTGAGCAGGAGTTTCTTAAACTGTTTCCCTACAAAATCGTAAACTGTATTACCCAACCGGATACAGAATATGGCCAGACTTTGGGTAGAGAATCCCTTAAACTCACGTCTGATAATATTTACAGGATTTCTGATAGACACAAAAGTATTGGCTCCACTTTCATATAAATCAAGGGTTATTTCAGCACCTGAATTGCCATAACCGACTACAAGTATATTTTTATCTTTGAATGGCTTTCCGTTCTTATATGCTCCGGAATGAAGCACTTCTCCTTTAAATACTTCCTGCCCTTTCAAGGTAGGCAATTTCGGCACTCGATTGTATCCGGTAGCAATCAATACACGCTTAGCTTCAAAAGTTTTATCCTTTGTCACTACCTCCCAATGCTCATCCTTTTTGCTGATACTATTTATATGCTGATTAAAAACAGGCTTGATATCGAAATGCTCGCAGTATTGTTCCAGATAAGCAATGTATTGATTCCTCGATATAAACATCGGATATTCCGGCAGGAAAGGCAGATGCGGTAATGCAGAGTATTTCTTATCAGTATGCAGATGCAGGCGGTCATAATGGTTTCGCCACGCAATACCCGCCTTATCTGATTTTTCCAGAATCTCAAACGGTATGCCCAGTTTTCTGAACCTGCCTGCCATAGCCAAACCCGATGGCCCCGCTCCAATAATCAGATTTTCAATGCACGCCATGAATAATCAGGTGGTTATCGTGAAAACTGTAATCATAAACAATGTCTAAGTCGCGCATGGCATTTATTAAAGCTATCTGCTGGAATGATTTCAGGTCTTCTGCTTTGATGTTTGCCTCTTTCAAAACTCCTTCATGTAATAACGCCTGCCGTTTGGTGCCATTCAGCAATGGGCTATCAGGTGTCAGCCAGTTTGTACCATCAAATGCCGCAATATTAGCAAAAGTAGCATCGGTCAGTTTCCCGTTGTGTAATACAATCACTTCATCAGCTTCAGGGTTCTGATTCAATAAATTCTGAAACCCTGTTCTATCTTCATACTTATAAGGATATACAAAATTGACATCCTCTACCAATTGAATCTTTTTTGGATGCTTAGGCTGATATGGGAAAAACTCTATTCTCTCTACCTCATTTCTATAGCTCACTCTACAGCGGTATAGTCCATCACCTATTGATTCAGGTATCTGAATCACCTCTTCCAAATTTATCGCTTCATGTATTCCCAGCAAATCACTCCGGCTGTGTTGCATCCGTTGGTTATGATAAGCAAGGTTGTGCAGCTTCCGGTTGCGCAATTGTATGGTCTCGAACAATAGGGACATATATTTTCTGAATCATTTCTTCATATTCCTTTTCTGCAATACTGTTGGCGGTTATGCCGCCTCCACTTTTAAAAGTCAGGCTACCGTCTTCTTTCTGCTCAATGTAGCGAATCATTACACCTGAATCTAACGTTGCTCCATCAAAAATGCCAAAAATGCCTGTGTAAAATCCTCGTTCGCTATCTTTTAAATAAGTTTCTTTTTCGGCGTTCTTGATAATCTCTACAGTTTTAGCCTTTGGTGCTCCTGTTATAGACCCTGCGGGCAGCATTCCGAACAGAATTTCTCCTAAATTCTCTCGCCAGCTTTCATTTAATTGCGCACTCACCTGCGAGCTCACCTGCAATAACTCATTGTTATCCTGAGTTTCTATTTTATCAATGTACCTGAATTTCTCTACCCATACTTTTTCCGCCACACTACTCAAATCATTGCGGATCAGATCTACAATGGTGGTATGTTCGTAATATTCCTTCAGATCGTTTAAAAGAATGTTTTCAGCATCAGGTAGTGACGCATCAATGGTACCCTTCATCGGGAATGACGACATGAGGCCTGTTTCATCAATCTGTACGAAAATCTCCGGCGAAAAACACACAAGCCGGTCTTTCCACCACAGTTTATATTTTGCCTCGCTTCGTTTAAAGACTTCCTCTAAACTGATATTCAGACTAACAGGGGTTTCTGCTGTCAGGTTAGTAAGAAAACTATTTCCCTGCAGAATATGCTTCTGCACGTAATCAAATCCGGCTTTATATTGCGCAAAGTCCAAAGGGTATTTTTCAAGCACTATTTCCTGTTCACCACTGGGGTCAGAATCATCGTTGGTTTTCCCATTCACCCAAAATTTAATCTCGTGGTTATCAATGCTATCCAGTGGCTCCACCACACAATTTTCACCCGAAAAATCTATCACAAATAAAAAGGGGATTTTCGCGGATGAAAAAAAACTAAATTTAGAGATTGCACTCTGTCTATTGATTTTCACTTTTAAAAGCGTTTTTTTAACATTTAGACGATAATCACTACAAAAGTATCAATAGTTTTGTTTATTAAGGCAAAATTATCAAATTCGCAATATCATTAACCAAACATCAGAAACCCATCCATGAAAAAAATCCTCCTCAGTTTTTTCATTCTATTCATCAACATTCAAGCGTTTTCTCAGGTAACTTTTCCTCGTAATGGCGCGTATGATGAGCGTCCTGCTCAATACGCATTCAAAAATGCTACTATTGTGGTCGATGCCCAGACCGTGCTTGACAATGCCATGATTTACATCAAAAACGGCATCATTGAGTCTGTAGGTAAAGACTTGAAAATCCCAAGTGGAACGGTCGTTTATGACCTGAAAGGTAAAAGAATTTATCCGGGTCTGATCGACATCTATTCAGACTACGGAATGCCCGAAATTGTTCGTCCGCAAGGCGGTCGTGGTTTCGGAGGCCCTTCTCAGTTAGAAAGCAACAAAAAAGGAGCCTATGACTGGAACCAGGCCGTGAAACCGGAAGTAGAAGCGGCTAAAGAATTTAAAGCTAATGCAGCGAAAGCCGAAGAATTGAGAAAAATCGGTTTTGGTGCAGCATCAGTGCATATTGCTGACGGTATTGTGAGAGGTACCGGTGCTTTGGTTTCGTTAGGTAATGGTAAAGAAAATGAATTGTTGTTGAAAGAGAAATCTTCGGCACACTATTCATTAAACAAGGGTACATCAACACAAACCTATCCGGTATCTATGATGGGTTCGGTTGCTTTATTGCGCCAGACTTACTACGATGCCGACTGGTATAAAAAAGGTGGTGTTAAGGACGAAAGAAATCTTTCTTTAGAAGCATTTAATACTGTACAGGGTTTACCACAAATCTATGACGCCAATGATAAACTGGGAATTCTGAGAGGTGATAAAATCGGAAAAGAATTTAATGTTCAGTATATTTTTAAAGGTAATGGTGACGAATACCAACGCATCGATGAAATCAAAGCCACAAACGGTTCATTGATATTACCTTTAAACTTCCCTGCTGCTTATGATGTTGAAGACCCGTTTGATGCCGCTCAGGTTTCATTGACAGAATTGAAACACTGGGAAATGGCACCAGCCAACGCAGCCGTAGTTGCTAAAGCAGGAATCAATTTTGCTTTAACTACCAGCGCTTTAAGAACTAAAGCTGAGTTCTGGACAAATCTGAGAAAAGCCATAGAAAATGGCCTGTCAGAAAGTAAAGCATTGGAAGCACTGACAACTACTCCTGCTAAATTATTGAAAGTAGATAACCAGTTGGGTAGCCTTAAAAAAGGTATGATTGCCAATTTCATTATTACTTCAGACAACCTATTCAGTAAAGACAACGTAATCTATGAAAACTGGATTCAGGGTAAGAGATACATCATCACCGATGGTGACGTGACCGATGTAAGAGGTATATATGATTTAAGTGTAGGCGACAAAACAGGTTTGAAACTGAATATTACAGGTAAAGTAGACAAACCTGAATATCAGATTGTAGTAAGTGACAGCGTTAAACTGGCAACCAAAGTAACCCGTTTCTCTGACCTGTTCACTATTACAACCAAATTAGATAGAAAAGATGCCGGTGATACCCGTTTAAGCGGTTATTATGATGGCAAGAATATCAAAGGTGATGCCGTATTGCCGGATGGCAAACAAGTGAAATGGGCTGCTACTTTTAAAGAAGCAGGTAAAGAAATAACCAAGAAAGATACTACTAAGGCTAAAACTCCTGAAGTAGGCAAAGTATTGTTCCCATTCACAGCGTTTGGTAGCGAAACCAAACCTCAACAGGAAACCTTGTTGATTAAAAACACAACGGTTTGGACGAACGAAAAAGAAGGAATCATTAATAATACTGACGTTTTACTACAAAATGGTAAAATTGCTAAGGTTGGTAAAAACCTGGCTGCTCCTGCAGGTGCTAAAACCATTGACGGTACAGGTAAACACCTGACCAACGGTATTTTTGATGAGCACTCGCACATTGCCTTGTTCTCAATCAACGAAGTACAAAGTGTATCGGCAGAGGTTCGTCAGGAAGACGTAGTAAACTCTGAAGACGTAAACATCTATCGTCAATTGGCCGGTGGTGTTACTTCTTCTCAATTGCTGCATGGTTCGGCTGACTGTATCGGTGGCCAATCGGCATTGATTAAATTGAAATGGGGCGAGAATCCTAACAACCTTTTAATCAAAGGCGCTGACGGTTTCATCAAGTTTGCCCTGGGTGAAAACGTAAAACAAGGTAATAGTGCACAAGCTACTACCCGTTTCCCTGCTACTCGTATGGGTGTGGAGCAAGTGTATATGGACGCATTCCAGAGAGCCAAAGAATACGAAAAAGCATGGAATGATTACAACGCGCTTTCGAACAAAAGTGGTGTTACACCTCCTAAGAAAGACCTTGAATTAGACGCTTTGGCTGAAATTCTGAACAAAAAACGTTTCATCACTTGTCACTCTTACGTACAGTCTGAGATCAACATGATGATGAAAGTAGCTGAAACTTTCAACTTCAATATCAATACTTTCACGCACATTCTGGAAGGTTACAAAGTAGCTGACAAAATGAAAACGCATGGCGTGGCTGCGTCAACCTTTGCAGACTGGTGGGCTTATAAAATGGAAGTGAAAGAGGCTATTCCTTATAACGCTGCTATCATGAGCAAATTGGGTGTAGTAACTGCCATCAACTCTGACGACGCCGAAATGGCCCGTCGTTTGAATCAGGAAGCAGCTAAAACTGTTTTGTACGGTGGTATTTCGGAAGAAGAAGCCTGGAAAATGGTAACATTGAACCCTGCTAAAATGCTTCACCTTGATAATCGCTTAGGTAGTATCAAAGCTGGCAAAGATGCCGATGTAGTACTATGGAATAACAACCCGCTTTCTATTTATGCACGTCCGGAAAAAACAATCATTGACGGAACAGTTTATTTTGATGCTGAAAAAGACGAACAATTGCGTCAGTCGGTAGCTAAAGAGCGTAACCGCCTTATGTTGAAAATGTTGGCTGAGAAATCGTCAGGTGCACCTACACAAAGACCTGCACCAAGACGTAATCAGGAAGTTCATTGCGATACTATCATGGAAATGGGAGCCACCGAAAACCGTACTGATGCCCATGACCACGAAGTTGAAGCAAGATTTTTCAATAACAAAGACTGATACATTCATTAAAAGCATTCAATTCAAAATAAGATTTTCAAAATGAAAAAATATATAACAGTTATTGGTTTATCATTGCTAAGTTTCTGGGGTAAAGCGCAGAATCAGGCGCCTGCTTCTCCGCAAACCAAACCTATTGCACTGGTTGGCGGAACCATACACGTGGGCGACGGCAGAATTATTCAGAACGGAACCGTAGTATTCGACAAGGGCATTATTACTGCCATTGGCGATGCCTCAACCAGTTTTAATAAAAGTGCCACTGAAATTATCAATGTAAATGGTAAGGCGGTTTATCCGGGTATTATTGCTCCGTCAGCCTTGGCAGGTCTGGTTGAAATTGCTTCAGTAAGAGCAACATTAGACCAACGCGAAACAGGTGATCTGAACCCGCACGTAAGAGCCCTGATTGCCCACAATACGGACTCAGAGGTAATACCTACATTTAGAGGAAACGGAATTCTGATCGGACAAAGTACTCCTGAAGGTGGTATCATTTCTGGTACATCTGCCATTATGGAATATGATGGCTGGAACTGGGAAGATGCAGCTCTGAAAAAAGATGACGGTATCTGGTTAAACTATCCGGCATTGGTAACACGCCAGTTCAGCTTTGAAGAAATGAAGTTTGCCATCAAGAAAAACGACAAGTACATTCAGCAAAGAGCTGATTTGGAACAACTTTTCTCAGAGGCACTTGCGTATTCTGAAATCGGTAATCCGAATCCTAAAAACGCACCACTTGAAGCCATGAAAGGCTTATATGATGGTTCGAAACAATTGTTTATCCGTGTAAACTACGGTAAAGAAATTGTAGAAGCCGTGAAACTGGCACAGAAATACAAAATCAAGAAAATTGTAATTGTAGGTGGTGAAGAAGCTGAACTGGCCATTGATTTTCTGAAAGAAAACAATATTCCGGTAATAGTAAACGGTACTCACCGCTTGCCAAATACGGTTGACGATGATGTATGGAACCCTTACAAATTACCAAACGTATTAATGAAAGGTGGTTTGACAGTCGGTATGTATTATACAGAAGAATTCTGGCGTACAAGAAACTTACCTTTTGTTGCAGGCACAGCCGCTGCTTTCGGTATGGCACAGGAAGACGCTTTGAAAATGATTACCCTTAACAACGCCAAAATTCTTGGCATTGACAAACAAGTGGGTTCATTAGAAGTAGGCAAACATGCTACTATCGTAGTGTCAGCAGGTGATATTCTTGATATGCGCACCAGCAAAGTAGAGCAGGCGTTTATCAGAGGTAAAAAGATTGACCTTGACGACAAACAAAAGAGATTGTATAAGAAATACGTAGGTAAATACGGTATTTCGGAAAAATAAAATATTAGATATTGCGAAAAAGGATTGCGAAGAAATTTGCAATCCTTTTTTGTTTTATGCCTGTAAATCATAACTTTGGTATAATCTATTTAACCTATACTGATGAATACTGTTATACCTATTTTCAGAATTTTTGATGAGGCCAAAGCCAAAGAGTTTTATATTGGCTGGCTGGGCTTCAAAGTTGACTGGGAACATCGATTCGACGATAACTCTCCGCTCTACATGTCTGTATCAAAAGACGATATCACTTTACACTTGTCGGAACATTATGGTGATGCCACCCCCGGTTCTAAAGTCATGATTAACTGCACAGCGCTCAAAGCATATTGCGAAACCCTGCAAGCTAAAGATTACCGCTATTACAAGCCGGCGGTAGAGGATTCGGAGTGGAACTCTTACATAATGACTGTAACCGACCCCTTTGGTAACCGGATTATGTTTAATGAGCCTAAAACCGTTTGAGCCTATAACCTGTTAAATCTAACCTATGAAAATACATTCAAGCCTGATTTTACCCGCATTATTGATTTTAACCGCGGGTTTCTTTGTTTTCTCATCCTGCACTTCTGCTAATACAGAACAGGAATTCAGTCCGGAATTCAAGCTGATTCCTGCTGAAAAGATTACCTTCAATTCGTTTGTAGATTGTAATATGGCTGAGGTTTGGGTAGGTAATACTTTCAGAATTTTTCCGGGTAAGTACGGAGAAGATCCGCTTTGGGGTGATGCCCGGGACCTGAAATATGCCGATGGGAAAAATGCCGACGAGGTATTTAAAAGCAAGGCTGACAACTTTCGTCAACCTGCTATGCCGGTCAATGCCCCAACAGGGCAAGACGGCTTACACGGAGCTGTCTGGTTTGAAACCGTGTATCAATTACCCAAAGATGTTACCGGTAAAACATTATATGCCGTGTATCACAATGAAAACTACCCGCAAACCCTGCCTTATGACCCAAAAACAGAACAAGGTTATAAGAATGAAAAATGGCCACAGGGACTTACGGGAGAAACCAGTCCGGCTGCCGTTTGTCGCATTGGTATCATGAAGTCGGTTGATGGAGGAAAAAGCTGGAAAAACAAAGGTATTTTCATAGAGGACCTGAACCCACGGATGATACTGAAACCTCACAACACCTCAAATACTTTTGCCGGTGGTGTCGGTGACCCCTCTGCAGTAGCTAGTGGTGAGTACTTGTATCTGTTTTATGGAGAATATGGTTATCCGGGTGAATACACTGAAACTACCTATAACCCCAAAACCGAATGGGCTGGCCAGTGCATCAGTATGGCTCGCATCGCCTTGACCGATTTGGATAATCCTGCAGGCAAAGCTAAAAGATGGGATGGCACCAGTTTCAATGCCCCATACAACGGGATAGGCAAACCGGTGGCATCTCTGCAAATACCCATGGAGCAAGGCGGTGGGCCTGCCTCTTCTCCTACCAATGGTTTTCATTGGGGGCCTTCGGTCAGTTGGAATACTTATCTGAACTGCTGGGTTATGATGATGGCGAAATCAGAAGGAAAATCTTGGAAAGGATACAAAGTTTATATTTCTTTCAACAAAAACCCCGACTTAAGTAATGGTGCTCATTCGCAGGAATGGACAAAACCTCAACTGGTATTCGAGAAACCAGGGTATATATTATGGTATCCGTCTTTGCAGCCTTTGAATACTCCTGAGGATATCAATGCCCGTAATACCTGTCTGAAACTGGGTAAAAAAGCACGTTTTTTTGTCAAACGCATTAAACCCGGAGACGATTCTTACGCCTCTGAACACATAATTGAGTTTGAAAAGTGATACAAATCTATTTTTTAAACACCACCCAAACCGCCAGAAATATCAATCCGAAACCAACAAGGTAGTTCCATTTAAGAGGCTCTTTCAGATAAAGCACTGCAAATACCACAAAGACACAAAGCGTGATGGCCTCCTGTATGGTTTTTAATTGAAAGGCATTAAACTGACCAAAGCCGATTCTATTGGCTGGCACCATAAAAACATACTCAAAAAAAGCTATTCCCCAACTGATGGCTATGGCTTTCCACATGGGCAGGTCCGGTCTTTTTAAATGTCCGTACCAGGCAAATGTCATAAAGGTGTTTGATACGATAAGCAACAAAATTGTACGCATTGCAGAAATTTAGTTCGTAAGTGATTTATAATTATTGTTAATTTTGCAAATGGGATATATCCGGAAAATTGCAATTCCACTTATTTGAATAAAAGCACGCAAAATTCGAACGGAAAAATCTTAAAACCATAAGTATTGAGATAAATATTTATCTGCCGGATTAATGGATTATACTAGGCTATAGGTGCGATATCCGTTTATCCGATACAATACCTGAATTGCCTTAAACAAAAAAGAAATGAAGATAGGGATTATTGGCCTGGGAGATATGGGAAAAATGTTTGCCCGGATATGGGCTAAAGCAGGTTTTCAGGTGTATGGTTGTGACCTCCCGCAAAACCATGATATTTTACGAACAGAACTGGAGCCTGACGGAATTGAAGTATTAAAAGACGGCATAGCGGTATCCCGACTTTGTGATTTCATATTATATTCGGTAGAGGCAGAAAATATTGAAAAAGTAGTAGCCCAATGCGGTGCGGCTACCAAATTCGGCGCTATAGTAGCCGGGCAAACCTCCGTCAAAACGCCCGAAATTGCCGCTTTCGAAAAGTATCTGCCTAAAGATGCACAGATTGTTACCTGTCATGCCCTATATGGTCCTAGTGTTAATCCCGAAAATCAGACGCTGGTATTGATTAATCATAGAGCGAGCTCAGCTGCTTTCGATGAATCAATGCATATATTTGCCAAAATCGGTTCTGTTATTCACGAACTTAGCGACTATCATGAACACGATAAAATGATGGCAGATATTCAGGCCATTACACATGTGGGGTTCGAAAGTATCGGCACAGCCTGTATGCATAGGAAGGTCTACCCGTGGGAGAATCCTCTGCATCCGAATGGGCTCGACAACGTCAAGTTTCTTATGACCCTTCGTATCTACAGTTACAAGTTTCACGTATATTCAGGGCTGGCAATGTTGAATCCTTATGCCAAAAAGGATGTCAGGAAATACGCCAATTGCGAAATGGAATTGTTTGAAATGATGATTGAGGAAGATGAGAAAAGGTTTCGAAAACGTATTTATGCCGCACGCGACCATGTGTTTAAAGACAAAAGTGAAGCCTTGATGCTCGATGATAAAATCATGAGTGAGTTTAGTCTGAGTCTGGATACGGGCCACAAACCGAATTCGCACCTTAGCCTACTGGCAATGGTAGATACCTGGCACAGGCTCGGCACGAATCCATATAAAAACCTGGTTTGCCAGACCCCACCCTTCAAACTAAGAGTAGGTATGGCAGAATACCTGTTCATGAACGAAGATTTGCTGGAAGAATCAATCAAAACGGCCTTATTCGATAAAAGCATCAGAGGAGAAGACCTCGCTTTTCATACCGCTGTTCATGAATGGGCTAATATAGTGGAAATGGGCGACAAAGAAAGTTACAAAAAACACTTTGAAGCCACGAAGGAGTATCTTTCACCACGGCTTGAAGAAGGCAGGCACAAAAGTGGATTACTCATTAACAAACTGCGTAGCATATAGGAAAGCAACGCAAACTTCTGATTTATGAACAAAACGGATTTATCGAAATTTAACAACGATTGGTATCATCGATCTGATTTTACGAGGAGTTTCTTTACAACTTTACTATGGTTTATAACCGGTAGTGTGTTTATTAATTCCTATCTGCCAATTCCGATGTCAATCAAGATAAGTATTCTAAGAGCCTTTGGAGCTAAAATCGGAAAAGGAACTACCATAAAGCCAAGGGTAAATATCAAAGCTCCCTGGAATCTGGAAGTCGGAGATTATGTATGGATAGGAGAATGTGTCTGGATTGATAACATTGGCAAAGTAAAAATCGGTAATAATGTATGTATTTCACAAGGCGCTTTGCTGCTTTCCGGTAATCATAATTACAAGAAAACAACCTTTGATCTTATCATTGAAGACATTGTTCTGGAAGACGGTGTCTGGATAGGTGCCAGGTCAGTAGTTTGTACGGGCGTCACCTGTTTTTCGCATGCTGTGCTTTCAGTTAATTCAGTTGCTACACACAATCTGGATGCAAATCATGTCTATCAGGGCAATCCGGCGGTAGCCGTTCGCAAAAGAATGATTACCATTGGATAAAAAAATGTCAAAAAGAATTTCACTTTTTTCCTTAAACCGAAAAAAAAGTGTTTATTTTGTAATATATAGATGCCCCAAAAGTATTATTTTAAATAAAAGAAGATATAATGTTTCCCACATTTGAATCTCTGGTACCTGACAAGAATATTCAAATTTTAATATCTGCACTCATCGCACTTTTTATTAATCTGCGTTCTATACCTGTCATTATCAATATCAGTGGATTAAGGGGTTTAATGGATAATCCGGTTAAAAGAAGCTCTCATAGTGCACCTACTCCTACTTTCGGGGGTGTGGCTATCTTTGCCGGTATACTAATCGGATATATGCTCTGGAATTTCGGTGATGAAGGAATTCTGTTACATAAAGTCTTTGCAGGGATGACAATCCTCTTCTTTTTGGGTATAAAAGACGATTTATACGCATTATCGCCAACAAAGAAAATAGGGATTCAGGTTATTGCTTCTGCCATTGTAGTCGTAGGTTGTGATCTTAGGATTTCTGATCTTTTCGGCATATTCGGTATCGGCGAAATACCTTATCTGCTAAGTATTGGCCTTACAATTTTCATTTTTGTTGCCATGATTAATGCCTTCAATCTGATTGATGGTATTGACGGCCTCGCCGGTGGTATTGGAATGATAGCCAGTGCAGGCTTCGGATTATGGTTTCTGGTAAACCACCATTATTCATTGGCATGTCTGGCGCTTTGCCTTTCAGGTTCATTGTTGGGCTTTTTAAGATTCAATTTTTCGCAGAATAACAAAATATTTATGGGTGACACCGGCTCACTGATAATCGGATACATTATCACAGTGCTTGCCGTTAAGTTTATTCATTTCAATGTAATGCACGCTTGGGATCCGAGCAGTTCGTTTGTAAGTGCGCCAATCATAGCCATTGTTATTCTGATTGTTCCGATCTTCGATACCATCCGGGTATTTTCGGTGCGAATACTACGGGGTAAATCGCCTTTCAAAGCAGATCGTATGCATATGCACCATTTGCTGATTGACAATAATTTGTCGCACATGCAAGGGTCTTTCATACTCTATGCCGTAACTATTGTGCTTACTGTTCTTACTTATTCAGCGCGTGTCTATTTCAGTAATACCGAATTATGTTTCTTTATTATGTTTTTGCTGGTTTGCTACTTCTTTGTTGCCAATTGGCTTGAAATAAAAAGATACAAAGCGCTACAGGATAAAAAGGCTAAGGAAAGCACTCCTGACGCAACCGCGAGTAATGGTACTGAAAGTAAAACAGGTGATAAAATTCAGAGTAAGGAAAAACTTCAATTAAGAGAAGTAAGTGCCAATTAATTAGTTAATTCCAGATACTATATAAGCAAAGAAGCTCTTTCAGTGAAAGAGCTTCTTTGCTTATAACGAATAATGGATTTATTCCCATTCAATAGTGGCAGGTGGTTTAGAACTGATATCGTATACCACACGGTTGACACCCTTTACGCGGTTAATGATTTCGTTGGATACATCCGCCAGAAACTCATAAGGCAAGTGCGCCCAGTCGGCTGTCATACCGTCGATACTAGTTACCGCACGAAGCGCAACAACTTTTTCATAGGTTCTTTCATCACCCATCACTCCAACACTCTGTATAGGCAATAAAATGGCGCCAGCCTGCCATACTTTATCATAAAGGCCGCTGTCTTTCAATGCATTGATGAAAATAGCGTCTACCTCCTGCAAAATCTGCACTTTCTCGGCAGTGATATCACCTAATATACGGATTGCCAAACCCGGCCCCGGGAATGGATGACGCCCCAGAATATTATCAGGTATATCTAATGATCTGCCTACTTCACGCACGCCATCTTTAAATAAAAGTCTCAGTGGTTCAACTACTTTCAGCTTCATGAAATCGGGCAGTCCTCCCACATTGTGGTGCGACTTAATGGTAACCGACGGCCCTTTTACTGAAACAGACTCTATTACATCGGGGTAAATAGTACCTTGTCCTAACCATTTGGCACCTTCTACTTTATGCGACTCGGCATCAAAAACATCGATAAATGTTTTACCGATAGCCTTACGCTTGGCCTCGGGGTCGGTCAGTCCTTCTAATGCCGTGTAGAATTGTTCCTTGGCATCAACTCCTGTTACATTCAGCCCCAATCCTTTATACGATTCCAGAACCTCTTCAAATTCATTTTTACGCAAGAGGCCGTTATCTACAAAAATACAATACAGATTTTTGCCAATGGCATGATGAATCAAAATAGCAGCTACAGAAGAATCTACTCCTCCTGACAGCCCCATGATTACTTTGTCATCACCCAGTTTCTCTTTTAGCTCCTGAATAGTTGCTTCTGCAAAAGAATCAGGTGTCCAGTTCTGAGAACACTCGCACACATCGACTACAAAATTTTTCAGAATGGTTTTGCCTTGCAATGTATGGGTAACTTCCGGGTGAAACTGAATACCATAACGCTGTTGTCCTTGCAGTTTAAAGGCTGCTACTTTAACAGTATCTGTAGAGGCAATAATATCGGCCCCACTTGGCGGAGCAGCGATTGTATCACTATGAGACATCCACACCTGTGTATTATCGGCAATGTCTTTCAAAAGTGCATAACGATTGTCTATCTTGTTCAGAATGGTGCGACCATACTCCCGGATCGACGAAGGGAGTACTTCTCCTCCACCTGTCTGCGCCATCATCTGTGCACCGTAGCAAATGCCCAGTACCGGTATTTCGGCCGGGAAGTCCTGCCAATCAACAATGGGGGCATCTTCGTCGCGCACTGAACAAGGGCTACCCGAAAGGATAATACCTTTAATATCAGAAGTAATGGCTGGGATTTTATTGAAAGGGTGTATTTCACAATACACGTTTAGTTCTCTAACTCTTCGGGCAATCAGTTGAGTAAATTGCGAACCGAAATCAAGAATAAGAATTTGTTCTGTCATGATTGGTTTCTAAAATGCAAAATTAGCAGATTTAGAAAGTCTGTGCAATATGTTTCTTAAAAACTATTATAATACTTGATTTCAGCGAATTGGCCTTAAGAAATTCTATATCTTAAAAAGAGAAAAAATAAGATTACCAATGCAAGAACTTTAGGCAAAAGAAACCCAAACTTTTTTTCGGGTGAAACTACCCTATAATCACTATACATAATAAAGCACGACAAGAGAAGAAAAGGTATATACCAATAAAGATTATATATCTTCAGAAAAAACATGGTAAATGGCGCTACAAATGCTATAAACCTTGCGATTTTAATTAAAACTTCGTCTTTCATGATACAGTTATTTAAATGTCACATTGCAATTTTTATCTGAATATATTAATTCTTAAGCAAAATCCACAACATTGCCTGGTATTCAAACCTTCATCAGCACAGCAGGTAATTTCACTTTCTCTCATCGGGCAAAAAAAATCCATTGTCGGATACTAGCCGGACAATGGATTTAAATATTCGGATTATTAGTCTGTTCTACTCGTGCGAAATGTCGCTGCTGCTGAGATTTCCTACAGCATTATAAATTTCGTACCATTCCTGATGGCTCAGTTTAATACCAGAGGCACTGGCGGCATTTCTGATACGACTTTCAGAGATTGACCCAATGATAGGCAAGGTACCCAGTTTCATTAGCCAGGCAACAGCTGTTTGCTCTACATTGGCATTGTATTGGCTTCCTATTTTTTCTAATACACTTCTCACTCTCACAGCCTTTTCGTCTTCTCCGGTCAGTATACGGCCGCCTGCTAAAGGTGCCCATGCCAAAGGCTTACTGAAACTCTGCTTGATGAAATCGATCCGGCCATCTTCAATAGCGTTGGTGTTCATCAGGTTCAGCTCAATGTGGTTCGTTACGATAGGTATGGTAAGATACGATGCCAGTAATTGATGCTGAAACACTGTAAAATTGGCTACTCCAATATGATTTACTTTACCCGAATTGACTACCTGAGCCAGCGCCATGGCCGTCTGCTCCGGGTCGGCCAGAAAATCACTTTGGTGTAAAAGAAAAATATCGAGGTAATCTGTCTTCAGGTTTTTGAGAGAATTATCGACGCTTTTCAGAATATGGTCTCTTGATGTATCATAATAATCAAACAGACCGTCGTTAGACCGCCTGATACCACATTTACTGAATAGTACTATGTCTTCGCGCTTAAATGACTTATTCTTAATAATTTTGCCGAAATGTTCTTCAATGGTATAATTACCATAGACATCGGCGTGGTCGAAGGTATTGATACCTAATTCCAGACAGAGATTGATTATTTTTTCAATTTTGGAAGTCGTGCTTTGACCTTCATCGTTCCATCTCCAAAACCCATAAATTGCCTCTGATACTTTTGGGCCTGAATCACTTAGGTAAACTTTTTTCATTAGGTTAGATTAATTGTATCCGTCACAAAAATAGTCAAATTTCGGATAATTCCTTTAAATACAAAAAAATGTGACAATACGATACTCTCTCTCAGCCAATGCCAAGAGCATTTTTGTTAGTTTAGGTTAATTAATAGATTTATCCTGACAAACTCAGCAAACTATGCACACTATGCACACTGTAAGATGACTGGCGCGGTTGCTATATTAACCAGCCGGTTCAGAATTGCTTTACCGGCATCCCAGTCGCCAAAACCCGAACTCGCGTTAATGTGTCCCTTCTCTCCGATATTCAAAAACGTACTTCCCCAGGTATTGGCAAAATATTCAGAACGCTCAATAGAAGCATAGATATCATTAGTACTGGCCACTACCAGCGTTTCAAATGGTAAATAATCTGCAGGTATAGGGGCAAATCCTTCAACAAAACTCAATCTTTCACACAGTTCAGCATCAGCAGGTGCAACCAGCAAAGCTCCCTTCACCAGAGGCGAAAAGTATTTTCCGCCCCAGTGAGCTACTGTCAGGCATCCCAGGCTATGAGCCACCAAAATGGTAGGTTGCGTAAGTTTCTCTATATAGTCTTGTAATCTCTCAACCCAGTCCTGCCGTACGGGCAGGTCCCAGTTCTCTTGCTCTACTCTGGTAAATACATGCGGATGCTGCTTCTCCCAGATCGTCTGCCAGTGCCTTGGTCCTGAACTTGCCAGACCCGGTACCGTCAGGAAATTGATACTTGATGAGATTTGCATGATACTTATTGAGTGAATAAGTGATTCAGAGATTACTTAAGTTAAAAATGTCTATTCATTCGCTAATCATCCTCCGGAAATTCGCCATTCACTAAATCAATCAGCAAATGTTGGCCGTCAAATTTTTTATGCTGCATGATTAATAAACGGAACCCTGTTAACGGCTGCAAATACAGCTCCCAAAACTTTGGTTGCAGAAAATGTATGCAGAAATTCTTCGTCAATGGTATGATAAATCACGCTCCCATACTGATTAAGTACATAGGTTGCCGGGATGGGCACTTCTGCTGAGATACCTGAGACCTTATCCCATACCGGAACGTCTTTCGAAAACAATCCGAACTTTTCTGCAATTTCGTTAGAGGGGTCTGCCATTAAATTGAATGGAATTTCGAAATATTGTGCCATTTCCCGCACATCCTGATAGGAAGCATGCACTATTACCAGAAGATTGCCACCCAGTGCAAGAATTTCCGGATAAGCCTGAGTCAATAGTTTCAGATGCTTCAAACCATAATTATTCCATCCACCCGACAAAAAACTAAGTACCAACGGCCTATTATCAATAATGGATTTAATAGTTGCCTGTGTATAATTGAATCGGTAAGAAACCTTTTGCCAGATACCCTGATCTTTTTTGAAAGTGATATCAGGGGCTTTAGAGCCCGTTAGCAAAGGCAGCAACTTAGCATTATTCTTCTTAACCGGAATATCTGTATCCCAGAAAGCAGGGTCATATTTTTGGCTATAGTTACTCATGTGTTAATCCGATTTACAGTTTTATTATGTTGATGGCTTACTGATGCAAATATAAATAAATAATCTATATAGTCTATTATTTTAGTAGATTAATTTATTAGAATTTTCTTACCTGATAATTGGGAAATAAAAGAGGCAGGTTCTTGTAGGATACCTGCCTCTTCACTTTACTTATTTTTCGGTCAGTTTCTTCTTATGGGCGGTGTTTTCATCACCTATCACCTCGTCTACATCCCGGTTGAATTCTTTTACGAATTCTTCATAGTATCTTCCGGTGGCAGGGCCGGTATAACCTGTATGAATCTTACTCACATTACCTGCTTTATCAATCAGGATAGTGGTTGGAAACGACAATACCTGGCTCAGGGCGGGTAATGCTTTCGAAGCAAATTCTTTATCGGCCAGGCCTGCAAAAAGTAAATCATATTCTATACCAAAGCGTTTTTTCAATACTTCAAGACGGGTTTTGGCAAATTGGGGGTCGTTCTTACGCTCAAAGGCAAGACCTATTATTTCAACGCCACGCTTGCGATTGGCTTTGTACCATGGCGAAAGAAATATAGATTCATCGAGACAGTTAGGGCACCAGCTGCCCAGAATGGTAACAATAACCACTTTGCCTTTATACTTAGGATCCTGCAACGAAACGGGTTTCCCGGTAAAGGCATCAGGGAACGTGAAATCAAGTTTGGTTCCTTCCTTAATAGTGGTTAAGGTATAAGCATCCGGCAAGGCTGCTTTATCGTTCCGGGTTCCTTTGATCGGTCTTGACGACGCAACTCCTATATATTCACCTGTCAAATCATCACCGGTTACTTTACCTTTAATCAAAACAGGACTTGACCCGCTGAAAGCCGAAAGATAGAAATCATTACCCTGCACTGTACCTTCCAGATAACGGTAGTCGCCCGTTGTGGTCAGAAAAGTACCTGTAAGCTTGTTCCCGAATTGCTCAAAAACACCCACAATTTTATTGCTGCCTTCTCCTATTACTACATCCCAGTTACCCTGAAGACTCACATCAGCCGCAACGGGATGCTCAAAGAAACGATATTTCTTCCCATACTCAGCTGTAAACGCTATTCCTTTATCAGGCCGGGCTGTATTGAATTTCTTAAAAACACCACTTAATGTATTGGCATCAACAATTTTTGCAGCCAGAACAGCATCATAAATATCAACCGGTATAAACAGAGAATCGTTAACCTGGGTGATACCCTTTAATTCAAAACGCTCTGCCCCGTTGAGCAGGTAAGCGGTCTTACCTTGCAGTTCGAAATTGAAAGGTGACTCCTGGCCACCAGCTAATTTAAAAGTACCACGCCAGTTACCATTTTTTGGACCTTTTTGCGCTTGCGATACTAATCCAACCAGCGACAGACCTATAGCGAGAAATACGGTAAAAAGTTTCATAATTTTCTTTGATTTTATATGAAGCAAATATAAGAATATTTAATCTATAAAATTACTAGATTTATAAATTAATTGAATAACCTTCTTATAAATTATTCAGTTCATTTTAGACAAAAAAAAGTGGCATTCTGAAATTCAGAATGCCACCGTATGGTTAATACTATTATTAATATTAGCCAAACAGATAATAGGCTATTACCAGTGTAATAAGAATATTGAAAGTCTGCGCAATCAAAAATGCATAAAGCGGTTTTTTACTGTCCTTGTTAAAGAGATCAGCGAAATTTGTCTCCAGACCAATGCTGGTAAATGCCAGTGCAAACCACAAACCCTGAAAGTTTTTAAGACTACCCTTCACAGCATTGACGGTATCTGTTGGTACCACAAACGAGAAAAGCAATGAAGCAGCTATAAAACCCAGAACAAACTTCGGGAATCGCTCCCATATTACGCCAAACGAAGGCTTGGTATCTTTATCTTTAGCCAGAGGGTTATTGGTGTAGGTCCAGTATATCGAAATAGCAAAAGCAGCTACTCCCAACAACACATTCTGAGAGAATTTAACAATGGTACTGGTTTTAAGGGCAACCTCCCCTACTAATGTGCCTGATGCCACCACGGCTCCGGTGGTATCAATGGTTCCACCCAGCCAAGCGCCGGTTACTTCTTCCGACAAACCCAGTGCTTTGGCAATATAAGGCATGAATATCATCATGGGTATTGCGGTTATAAGTACCAACGAGATAACATACGAAAGCTTTTTTGAATCGCCTTTAATGGCACCCGAGGTAGCAATAGCTGCAGAAACACCACAAATAGAAACCGCGCTTGAAAGCATGATAGCCATTTCTTCGTCTATACCCAATTTTTTAGAAATCCAGAAAGCAAAATACCAAACTGAAATAACAACAACCAGCGCCTGAATAAGCCCCAGTGAACCGGCTTTCAGGATATCAGAAAAAATAACAGTAGTACCCAGAAGTACCAATCCGATTTTAACGAATAATTCAGTTGATAAAGATGCTTTCAACCATACAGGAAGCCGAACGGTGTTACCGATGATTAAGCCAATCAAAAGGCTAAATATAACCGCCTCAAGATTCAGATCCTTCATAGCACTGTTTCCGGCAATTATGAGTGCTCCAATGGTAAGCAGATAAATCACGGGCAATCCAATCAGAAATGGCCCGACGCGCTTACCCAGCAGAAAGGCTCCGGCTACACCAATGGCTAGCACACCTGCCAGAATAATCAGAATTTTCACCAGGTTGTCTACTGCAAGTACTTTGTCAAACAACTCGGCTGTGCTGTTCCAGCCAAATGAAGGAACAGGTAATAAAACACCTAAAACGGCAAGCGAAATAATGGCAAAACCTAAAATAACTACTGTCCAGTCTTCAGTTAAAGAGATTTTTGTGGTAGGGCTCGACATATAAGAGAGAGATTAGAATAGTTTAAGTGGTCAATATAAAAAATCTTTATAGAATTTCTGATTAATTTTTTCTTTGTACATTCGGAAACAAGTCTTTAAGCGCTCTTTGAGCCGCATAAAAGCCGCTCATGCCATGCACACCACCACCGGGTGGCGTAGACGAAGAGCAGATATATAATCCTTTCGTAGAAGTACGATACGGCGACCAGCGCAAGGCAGGTCTTGTAAACAATTGCGTTAAATTCTGAGCTCCCCCATTAATATCGCCCCCAATATAGTTGGGATTATACTCCTCCATTTGTGCGGTGTTCATGGTATGTCTGGCCAGAATCCTCTCACGGAAACCCGGTGCCACACGCTCAATCTGTTTTTCAATGGAATCGGTCATGTCGCGGGTTGAACCGGAGGGTACATGGCAATACCCCCACAGGGTCTGTTTACCTTCTGGCGCTCGTGTAGGGTCAAAAAAACTTTGCTGTGCCAGAAGAACAAAGGGGTTATCGGGGTGCCGCCCTGACCATGTTTGTTGTTCGCCATAGGCAATTTCCTCAAATGTACCACCTACATGAACAGTTCCCGCCTGCATACATTCTTTATTCTTAAAAGGTACTGGCTCTGCCAGTGCCCAGTCTACTTTAAAAACTCCCATGCCATACCTGTATTTATTCAGTTGCGATCGGTAAACTGAAGAAAAGGTATGGCCGGCTATGTGTAATAGCTGCCTGGGAGTTACGTCAAATAATACAGCTGTTGATGAAGGTAATTGCTGCAATGACTTTACATAAAAATTGGTTTCTATTTTACCACCTATCGATTGGAAATAAGAAGCTAACGCACCAGCAATCTGCTTTGAGCCTCCTCTCGGAATCGGCCAGCCATAGGCATGGCCTGCCGTCATCAGCACTAAGCCAATAGCAGAAGTAGTGAGCTTGTTTAAAGGCAGCATTGAATGAGCTGCCATGCCTGCCCATAAACCACGGGCCTCTTTAGTTACAAAGCGCCGGGCGAACAGATTGGCCGGCCAAAGTGCATTCAATCCGAATTGAATGAATTGAAGCACATTTTTCGGAATATGCAAAGGGGCTAAGATATCGTTTGTTAAAGATGAAAATCCATCATTCAGTGGCTTTATTAAGTTTAAATAGGTAGCCTCATCGGCACCCAGTCTTGCTGCGGTTTCTTCTACCGAGCGTGTCAGCATGGCTGCGGTACCATCACTAAAAGGATGCGCCGCTGCCATGGTCGGCTGTATAAACGTTAACCCGTGTTCCTGTAAGGGTAAAGACCTGAAAAAGGGTGACGCCGCTGCCATAGGATGTATAGCCGAACAAACATCATGTATAAACCCCGGCAGGGTCAGTTCTTCAGACCTCAGCCCACCTCCTATGGTAGGTTTGCCTTCTATTAATAAAACCGAAAGCCCGGCCTGCTGCAAAACAATTGCTGCAGAAAGTCCATTCGGTCCGGAACCCACCACTATTGCATCAAAATCAGTCTGAGCCATTATTTATCAACATCTTTACTGTATTTCACAAATCCGAACTGTCACATTAAATTAAAACTTAAATGCCGGCAAAAAAAAGAATTTAATGAACAAAGAGGGTATCCAAAGCAATGAGGCATCAACGAAGAAACGAATGCAATTACGCAAATGTTAATTCTTTTTTGTTTACGAAGTCAAGCAATGTAGTGTTTTCGTACACTTTAAGATTAGCATCACGTACTTTGAGCATAATAGGCCGTATCGGGCAGGTTTCTTCATCGCCACAATCATCACATTTGTCATAGTAATAAATTGAAACACATAAAGTTGGAGCAATGGGGCCATCGGTAATGCGTAAGATACGGGCTAGGGTAATTCTGCCCGGTTCAAGGCTCAACGAATAACCGCCATTTTTACCCTTATGGCTGGTCAGCAACCCATTGTTTCGTAATTCCAGCAAAATGGTTTCCAGAAATTTTCTGGGAATACTCTCTTCACTGGCAATATCAGTTACGGTAAGTGAATCTTTTTCACCATACTTTTCAGCCAAAACCTTTAAGGCTTTCAGGGCATATTTAGCTTTTTTGGAAATCATGGTGCCGCTCTTAAAGTGTAATTGTTCGGTTTAGTTTATTGACCTTACAAATATAATTTATATTTCTATAAAATCTATCAATTTAGTAGATTATTTTATCGTTACTATCCCATTTTAATACCTACTAGCGGCATAAAAAATCTGACTTGGCTAATGATAAGCCAAGCCAGATTGCCTCATTAGTTTATTAAAACAACGAAGCCTATCAGAGTACAAAAAACCACGTTGTGAGTTTTGCAAACCATCAGGTTTTATATGCTCTCAGCGAGATATATTTTAATGATGTCCGTAATTCTTTTCTCCGGCCTCAATGGCAACAGGCAATATATTCTGTTTGGGCGGCAAAGGGCAAGTGGCATACGGTGTAAACGCACAGGGCGGATTCGTAGACTTGTTGAAGTCCAGATACACATATCCGTTTTCGTCAGGTTTGTCGGTATACAAAAACCGTCCGGCACCGTAAGTTTCTTTTTTGTTGGTTTTATCACCAAAAATGATGAACAGACCATTTCCTTCACTCAGGGCATCAAGGCTATATTCTTTTCCACTAATGTTGAATACCACCTTTCCGGGTGACTCCTGCAGATTGGTCTGGCCTAGCACATCAAGAATCGGTATTTTCTTGTTTTCCTCTTTAACTAAACGGGCTTTCACTTTCCATTTTTCATTAATCGCGAAAGTCTCAATCCCTTTAAATTCCTTTAGAAACGGACTCTCCAGATCACGAAGACGGATACCATATTTATCTCCTCTTTTGATAATAAACCACCTCAATGATTTGTGTTTCAGAACAATCGGTTTTTCAGCAGGAAAAACCTTCAGTTTTGTAACAGCTTCCTGATTATTGAGAATAGCTTTATCAGCGGTGGTTTCAATATACACCTCTCCTTTCTCCAGTATCAGAGTACCCAGAAAACCCTCTGCTGTTCCAGTCGGAAAAACTATCTGATTATTCGAATCTGTGCCAAAAGTATTTTTACCTTCTTCCAACCAAAAAAGCCCCGCCAGATTTAACCAGCCGCTTTCTTTCTTCAGATTCTCAATTCTGGTATTATGCCATGCTTTTATGTCTGCCTCATAGGGAGAATCTGATTCGTGTGTGTTAAAACCACATAAAATCAGAACTGTCATGGCGAATAATCCCGGAAGTATCTTAGAAAAAATGCTTTTCTGATGCATGTTACCAAAGGCTTTTAGTTAATGATTATTCCATTCAAAATCTACTTTGATTTACAGACCGGCAAAAGCCTGTTCGATGTCAGCCTTTATGTCGTCGATATGTTCTATACCAACAGAAATACGTAGCTGAGAAGGCTCAACACCGGCAGTTACTTGCTCAGCTTCTGACAGCTGCGAGTGCGTAGTAGAAGCCGGATGGATGATCAGTGTTTTTGAATCACCTACATTGGCCAGATGGCTGATCAGTTTCAGACTATCAACAAATTTAGATGCTCTGTCTTTATCGCCTTTCAGTTTGAAAGATAACACTCCGCCAAAACCCCTGTTAAGGTATTTTTTTGCCAGCTCATGGTATTGATTGCCTTCCAGGCCCAGATAATTTACACTTTCCACCTGCTCATGTGCTTGTAACCATTGCGCCAGTTTTAACGCGTTTTCACTGATTCTTTCGACTCTCAGAGTAAGCGTCTCCAGGCCTTGCAATAATAAGAACGAATTGAAAGGGCTTTGAGACGGGCCCCAATCGCGCAGACCTTCAACCCTGGCTCTGATGATAAACTGAATATTACCAAACGGACCACCTATACCGAATACATCGTTAAGCACCAGACCATGATAACTTGGTGAAGGCTCGGTAAACTGTGGAAACTTGCCGTTGCCCCAGTTGTAATTTCCGGCATCGACTATTACACCTCCCATGGTAGTGCCGTGTCCGCCGATCCATTTCGTGGCCGACTCCACAATCACATTGGCGCCGTATTTAATCGGTTGTGCAATGGCACCCGCTGCGCCAAAAGTGTTGTCTACTATTAGTGGCAGGTCATATTTTTGAGCCAGTTTGGCAAAGGCTTCAAAATCAGGTACATTAAAGCCCGGATTACCTATGGTTTCCAGATACAGAAACTTGGTCTTTTCGTCGATAAGCTTTTCGAAACTCTCTACTTTATCGCCATCTGCGAAACGCGCCTCAACGCCAATATTTTTAAAAGAGTTTTTAAACTGATTATACGAACCTCCGTATAGAAACGACGTTGTAACAAAGTTGTCTCCTACGGTAGTAATATTATTAATAGCTACAAATTGCGCTGCATGACCAGAACCCACAGCCAAAGCGGCTACCCCACCTTCCAACGCGGCTATGCGTTTCTCGAACACATCGTTGGTTGGGTTCATGATTCTGGTATAGATGTTTCCGAACTCCTTTAAAGCAAACAGGTTTGCTCCATGCTGGGCATTGTTGAAAACATAAGAAGTTGTCTGATAAATAGGTACTGCTCTCGCATTAGTTGTCGGATCAACCTCCTGTCCGGCGTGTAACTGAAGGGTTTCAAATTTCATGTTTAAAATGGTTTTAATTGTACGTTATAAAAAATGGCTCTGAAAATCTGTGGGATACTCTTAAAAAATTACGCTTGGTTAATGACTAACCAAGCTAATTTAACTACCATAACCTATTACGATGAATAAACATCTGTAAAGTCTTTAAACTACTTTTCTTTTTCCATATATGAATGTTAAGTATTGTTTTTGCAGACTTGAAAAATATGCCAGACTAACTATGAGCAACAGTATAGACATACCGATAAGAGTCGGGCTCGGGAAATAGTAAAAAGTTGCTATAACTACCAGACTGGCCCTTGCAAACTCGAGGTAAAACACCCAACGCCGCTGGTCAAGAATAGCTCCGCAATTAATCAATGTTATCAGAATGAAAAGGGCTGTCATTACCTGTAAAAAGAACGGAACATAATGCTCAAAAAACAGAATCAGAAACAAAACCGCCAGTGTAACGGCAATCTGAGCAATTACATAGTATCTGAACTTATTGGTATGTGCTTTCACTTTTCTGACAGTCAGGAATTTCCTTTCTGCTTTTGCCCGCATTTCCGGGTCAAAGTCGGATGGTTTCCCAAAAATCACCTTCAGTTTATTCCATAATCCTTTTTTGGCCTTAACCGCATAGGCTATTTCAACAAGAAAATGAAAATGCTGCCATAAAAAACTATAACTGTCCAGCTGCTTGGTTAAACCATAAGTTGGTTCTTCTTTTTCTTCGGCAAAAGTTCCAAAAAGTTTATCCCAGATGATGAACATATCACCATAGTTTTTGTCGAGATACTGTTCATTACTGGCATGATGCACCCGGTGGTGCGATGGCGTAACGATAATGTATTCCAGCAATCCAAGCTTACCAATCAAACGGGTATGCGTAAAAAAGGGATAGATGCCATGCACCAGTAAAATGGTGGTAATCATCTCGGCTGAAAAGCCAATAACCGGTAATACCGACCAAAAGGAAGTACGTACAACTGCCTGAAAAATAGTGATACGGGTTGCCGCAGTATAATTAAACTCTTCACTTTGATGATGCACCACATGAAAACCCCAGAAAAGATTAATTTCATGCCCGAATCTGTGGTACCAATACCAGAGAAAATCAGTCGCCAGCAGCAGACCTATCCACAATAAAATGCTCGGTTGTATATCAAAAATGGCGTAATGAGTATGCAGGTAGTCATAAAAGAAATAGAATCCTCCGGCTGTAAATAAATCAATCAACCGTTCTGCAATGCCAACATTGATATTCGCAATTGAACTGTTAAACTTAAAATAAGGTTTGCCCTGTTTTTGCGCAACGTAGTATTCCAGCCAGATAAAAAACAAAAAGAATGGAACAGCCAATGCTAAATAATTGATAACCATTGTAAGTGAGGATTAAGGTAAATAAGCTATTGAACCCAGTTATGACTCAACACTTAACCAAATCAATGTTTAAAACCCAGTTGTCGTGAGTGGTTTCGAACCACTTAAAAGAGTTTATGAAACTCTTTGTCTTCCATATAAGACTCACGACCGTAGTCTCAAATAAAAATAAAGGTTTATTTACCTGCTTGTTGACGATTATTTGATTCTGACACAAATTAAAACACATATAATCTACCAAACAAGTAGATTAATGAAAAAATTTTCAAGCCCGCTCCAATCGGCGGGCCTGAATTCTATAAACAAATTTAATGACCTAATTTAAATATTTAATTATCAATATATTATCAAAACTGAAAATAAATAAACTGTGCAGGAGAATCGAAAACACCCAGAACGAAGAACATCATTACAAAAATGTAATAAATACTCCAGCGAACCCAGGTTGGCTTAGTCGATATAATTTCACGTATACTTCTGTCGCGTTGAATATAGTGTATGGTTTCCATGAAAATTATCAGTATAACCGCAGTAAAGAACTCTTTGATTCCATTGCCAAGGCATACATTATTGATAAAGTAGTCGAAACTCAGAAATTCTCTCAGACTTGGCCAACCAGTAAATAAATGTGTAACCAGATGCCACGTCCAACTGATTTCAGTATAGTTACCCCGGAAGAATATCCAGGCAAATGCCACCAATACAAATGTGGTTAGTATCTGAACAATCTTAAACAAAAACGGCACTTTGGTTATTCCGGTAATCCGGTTGATAAAATTACGTGGTGCAGCAGTTATAATTGCTCCGATCAGAAATAATCCATGCACAGCACCCCAGATAATGTAGTTCCAGTTGGCTCCGTGCCAAAAACCACTGATTGTAAAAACAAAAAACAAATTGAAATAACGACGATAAACTCCTACTCTGTTACCTCCTAATGGAATATAGAGATAATCGCGAAACCATGTTGAAAGGGAAACATGCCAGCGGCGCCAGAATTCGGAAATGCTTTTCGAAAAATAAGGCCGGTCGAAATTCTTCATCAATTTGAAGCCCATTACCTGAGCAGAGCCAATAGCGATATCGGAGTAACCTGAAAAATCACAAAAAATCTGGAAAGTAAAAAATACGGTCGCTACTATAATAGGTATCCCCTCAAAGTTAAGCGGATGGTTATATACTTTATCAACAAACAGCGCCAGGCGGTCTGCTATGACAACTTTCTTAAATAATCCCCAGGCAATTAGTTTCAGACCACTAGTAACTCTATTATAATCAAATGCATGTTTTTCATAAAACTGGTGTAAAATATTCTGCGGACGTTCAATCGGCCCGGCAACCAATTGAGGATAAAACATCACGTATAACGCATAAATTCCAAAATGACGCTCTGCTTTCTGGTTTCCTCTGTATACCTCTATCGTATAGCTCATGGCCTGAAAAGTATGGAAAGATAAACCAATAGGTAGTAATATATCCAATAGCGGCCAGCTTACCAATCCGGCTTCTCCCAAAGCCAGTCTAAAGAAATTGTAATACTTAAATACAGCCAAAACACCTATATTGGCAATCAGACTAATAATTAAGTACCACTTTCGTTTTTTGCCTTCGGTCTGCTCAATGAGGATTCCGGCAAAATAATCAATTACAATAGTAAAGGCCAGAATGAGAATGTATTCCGGCTTAAAGAACATATAAAAATAACAACTTGTGGCCAGCAACCACCACCATCGATGCTTGTGCTGCAACAAGAAGTATACTAAAGTTACGATAGGGAAGAAAATGGCAAACTCAATAGAATTAAATATCATGTCAGGTCAAATGAATCGCAATGGTATCAACAGGTCAATGACCCGGCTGCGTGCTGTTGCTTTTATTTAGGTTATAGAATAGTACTATTTTAAAGGTGTTTATGTCTCTAGCAGCAGGTTTTAAATGATAAAACGAATCAAAAAAAGAACTATCATCCTGCACAAAATCCTGCGCACTACCCAAAATGGCACATTTCAATTCTTTTTTTAATTGGTTTTCAACCGACTCCACAGCCACCTTGCTATACATAAATGTTGATCTGGCCAAAGGAGGGAAAATAAAGTATACTTCCGCCCCTATTTTTTTCGCTTGTGCTATCAGGTTATTAATATCTTCTATCTGCGCCGAATAATTTATTTTCTCTTTGGTGAACAAAGTAAAATTAATTGCATTCGACGGATTATTAACATGACTGATGATATCTCCTTTTGATGAAAAGGCATTTCTGAAATATACAGAAGACGTATCATCAATGCGGGCATCCTTTGCTTTGTTTTTACTGACAGTATTCCAGAACAATTTTCGTAAGTTAGATAGTTTGTGCTTCACCAGATGGTTGGTTTCCACTAATATCGACGTATCCTTCTTTATATACTGTGTTCCTTCAGGATAATAGTCAACAGCCGGATAGATTACATCCGGCGTACTGTATCTTTCAATATCATATTCAGTACTGATGAATACCTTGTCTCCCTTTTTTATCTCCTTCAATGCATCATTCATCAGAAAATAAGTGCCTAATGGCGCCATAAGCGACATATTAACTACGGGCATTCCCAGATATTTCTCAAGCGTATCGCTATTAATTCCAAACGAGCCGCCCGATCCTCCGATTATGAGAACCTTTGGTGAATGAGTCTGTTCTGCTATTTTATGCTTATCATTTAGCATTCCTCCCAGATACTCATAGGGGTAACTTAGTCTAATGAAAACTCTGTTTAATAATATAACAGAGACAGTGACGATTATACCAAATACAATTACTCTTAAAAAAAACTTCTGTAATGATGTCATTCAATCTTATAGGTAAGGCATTTCATAAACAATCAGTTTTCATTTTTTAAAAGATCTATCAGCTTTTGTGTTCTTATATTTCTACCTCTAGCATTGAGGTGATAAACCATATCATGACATAAACTATCGGCAAAAATAAAATCCTGGAATTTACCCAGAACAGGAAATTTTGCTTTCTGCCTGAACTCTGTATTTATCTTGTCGATTACTTCGTGGTTTTGCTCATAACCTGATATTGCATAAGAAGGGAAAGTATAGTATACATATACTCCTTTTTTCTTCATTTTTTTATAAAAGGCGTTTATATCTGCAATTGCCGGAAGCATACTTGTGTGTTTACCCAAAAGTGCCTGTGGAATTGCTTTAAACGGTGGATTATTGAGATGGCTTACGAGGTCGCCATATTTATTAATAGCCCTTCTGAAAAAAACACTGGTGGTATCTTCAATAGTAGGAACTACATCTTTTTTAATAATGCGATCTATAATAAGCCGCATATTAGAAATACGTGCAATACCATTTTCTCTTAAATATTGCATACCATTATCGTATTCAAACCACTCATTAGCCTTCGGATACATCCTGGCCATCTGTATTTTATCAGCTATGAGCCCCTTATGCTCAACAATATACTCAAATCCGATAATTACGATATCGCCACTATGCAATTCATTCTGGATCTGTCGTAACATGAACTCAGAACCATAGGCATAATGAACAGACATATTCACAACAGGCATATGAAGGCTCTGTTCAATCATTTCACTGTTTATACCATATGCAAAATTGGACCCCCCGATTAAAACAATCTTTGGTGAGGGCAGCGTCTGAAGCCTTTCATATTTCTCTGCAATACTGGCATTATAAGTTATTTCTTGTTCTTTTTTGGCATAAGGATTAAACCGGTATAATAATTCTATGGTTCCTAAAGTAGCTAACCCTAACAGACATACTTTTAATACAATTAACTTAATTTTTTGACTCATGAATTATGCTTTTTTGTCAGATTCGCAATCTTATGTGGTTTGATAATTGTTAAACTGACTATATTTTTTCTATAGAGTATTCGTTAAAAGAAAGGTTGTTATCAAACAAAAAATCATAGTTTTGTAAAAATCTTTTGTCTTGAAATGATAACCGGCATTTCCCTGGGCTTGTATCTGATAAAATCATGAATTTACCTCGCTTCATCTCTCAACGTATCCAAAAAACCAAATCTGAATCTTTTACCTCTACCGTTGTTAAAGTTGGCGTTGCAAGCATAGCTCTGGGATTAGCAGTTATGATTATTTCCTTCGCTATTCTTGTCGGTTATAAACAGGCTATCAAAGATAAACTCTTCACACTCAGCTCACACATACAAGTTAGCAAAATTACATTGAATCAGTCGTATGAAGAAATTCCGATGCCAATAAATACAAATTTTTATTCTCATTACAGCAAAAACCCTCTGATACGACACGTACAAGCGGTAGCCAATAAAGCCGGTATGTTGAAATCAAATGAAGAACTGGCAGGAATTATCATAAAAGGCGTAGGCAGAGATTACGACTGGAATATTTTTTCACAGAATCTGGTAGAAGGCAGAAAGATTAATTTCGCTGACTCGACTTTTTCAAATGAAGTGATTATCAGCAAAAGAATTGCTAATCAGCTTAAAATCAAACTGGCAGACGAAGTGCTCATCTATTTTATACAGACACCACCGAGAGTCAGAAAAGTGAAAGTAGTGGGTATTTATGAAACCGGTCTGGAAGAATTTGATAAAAACTTTATTGTGGGCGATTTGACTCTGGTTCAGAAAATGAATGAATGGGATGCGAACACCTGTGGACACTATGAAGTTTTTCTAAAGAATTTTGACGATCTGGATGCTGCAACCGGAATAATAAACGGTGAGATTGAGCAGAATATGAAAGCTACCAAGGTGACGGAGATGTTCAGAGCAATTTTTGACTGGCTTGGTCTTCTTGACAAAAACATACTAATCGTGTTGGGCCTCATTCTGGTAGTTGCCAGCTTTAATATGATATCGGTTCTGCTTGTGATGATGATGGAGCGCACCTCTATGATAGGTATTCTGAAAGCCCTTGGCTCAGATAATACACAGATCCGGAAGATTTTTGTATTCAACGGGCTTACTATTATTCTGAAAGGAATACTATATGGAAATCTGATTGGTATCGGCCTGAGTTTTATCCAGTATTATTTCAAGGTTATTCCGCTTGACCCTGAAAATTACTATATCAGCCACGTTCCTATTGCCTGGGACTGGTTCACTATAGCGCTACTAAATGTTGCAACCATTCTGCTGATTCTAGCTGTGATTACTATCCCTACGCTTATTGTATCCAAAATGAGGATAGTAGAGGCTCTTAAATTCAAAGAATAAACAAATTCTTAGTAATCAGCAGCAGCTATATGTTTGTACCGGGTGATTCCCATAGCATCAGGGCTACTTCACCCGATACAAAAAAAATTCCCTTACAAACCATAGTCTGTAAGGGAAGTAATATATAACAACCCGGAAACTACTATTTAGCCTTGCGGGTATTGTCTTTAAATATCAGAATAAAGAATACCAACACTACAGCCGCAATGCCTGCGGGTATCATCCATACACCTTGCCAGTTGTGAGTAATTGCTCCGGCGGCATCTTTGGTAGTATAGAAATCCAGCACCCATCCTGAAAGAACCGAGCCTATACCCATACCAACACCATACGTTGCCAATGTGATAAGCCCCTGTGCAGAACTCTTTATTTTGTCTCCGGCTTTGTTATCAGTATAAATCTGACCTGTTACAAAGAAGAAGTCGTAACAAACGCCATGTAATACTATGGCTATGTATAATATCCATTCAGATGAGATACCATCTCCGTATCCGAAACAGATAAAACGGATAATCCAGGCTGCCAAACCTACAATTAACATTTTCTTGATACCGAAACGGGTCAAAGCAAATGGAATTAAAAGCATAAACAACACCTCTGATACCTGTCCTAAAGACATTTTGTTTTCAACGTTGGTCATGTTCGACTCCGTTAAAGACAAATTGGCATGAGCGTAGTAAAATGAAAGCGGAATACAAACCAGTATTGAACTGATGAAAAATACGAGGAACGAACGGTCTTTGAAAAGTACAAATGCATCGGTTCCGAGAATCTGCCCGAATGAAGTAGCCGTTGTAGCTTTGGGAGGTGTATCGGGCAAGGTAAATGCAAACAAACCCCAGGCCAGAGAGGTAAACATAGCAATCTGAAAAATGGCCACGTTATCTCCTACTCCATAATACCCGATAATATTAGTAATGACAATCCAGGCAATAGTACCTAATACCCGAATCGCCGGAAATTCCTTTTCAGGATTTCGCATCTGATTCATGGCAATTGAACTCGACAAAGCCAGATTAGGAGCAAAAGTGAGCGTATAAGCCAGAATATACCAAATAAACATGTCAGCATCCTGAACCTGTATCAGAAAATAAAGAATAGCTGCACCAAGTATATTTAAAATGCCCATCACCTTTTGTGCTGAGAAGAACCGGTCTGCTATCATTCCCACAAAAAAAGGAGCAACAATAGAAGCAATTGAAAAAGTTGCGTATGCCCAGCCGATCTGATCGCCGGTAGCATTGAGTGATGTGAAGAGGTATTTGCCCATTTGTCCGTACCATGAACCCCATGTTATAAACATGAGGAACATCATGAGCATTAATTTGATTCTTACGAAAATCTTCATAGAGCGGTTGGTTAAAAATAAACAGATGGGCAAATCTATAAAATGAATGGCGAATTATCAACCCCAAACCTTTGTTCCTTCCGTGCAATTTTTGCACATTTCTATTTCTGAACGCGAGCGCACAAGCGATTGCCGGAAATTGAGGTAAGGCTCGCTTTGCCAAAGGGTTTTAAATGTATTTTGTTTCAGATCACCTAGCCTGTATTCTCCGTCCTTATCAAAGCAGCAAGGCACTACCAGACCATCCCAGGTTATTACGCATGAATGCCACATTTTCCAGCAATGGTCAAGCAGTTTATTCTTAATCTTATAACTGCCATCTGTCTGTTGCGCATATCGTGCATATTTATCGATAGTCGGAATCAACTCCGACCCATTTTCGTAATCGTAAATCTGCGCTGTTTTGAACGCTATTTCATCAACACCAATTTCATTAGCCAGTTTTTTTACTTCCTCTATCTGGTGCTCGTTAGGTTTTACTACTAAAAACTGGAAAATAACATGAGGTGTAGAAGATTTCAGTTCTTTCTTCCATTTTACAATATTCTTTGCTCCTTCCAGCACTTTCGATAAACTCCCTCCTACCCGATACTGCTGGTACACTTCCTGCGTGGTGCCATCAATTGAAATAATCATACGGTCAAGTCCTGATTCCACTGTTCGCTTTGCGTTCACATCATTCAAATAATGTGCGTTGGTTGAAGTGGCCGTATAAATGCCCTTTTGAGAAGCATACTTCACCAAATCCAGAAACTTAGGATGCAGGTAGGGTTCACCCTGAAAATAGAAGATAAGATAAAGAAGTGTTTCAGCAAGTTCGTCTATGGTTTGTTTGAAAAGCTTCTCTTCCAGCATGCCTGTTGGGCGCGTAAAACTCCTTAAACCACTCGGACATTCAGGACAACGTAAATTGCATGAGGTAGTAGGCTCAATTGAAATAGCAATCGGCAAGCCTCTGTGGACGGCGTTTCCGGTCATTTTTGACTCCAGATAACTGAAAACATTCTTCAAGGCGTTCCAGGCACGGGCCGGAGTCACCTTTGAGAAAAAATTCAAACCGTCTTTCAGATTTCTGTTCATAAACCGGTGTGTGTATTTATTCCCTTTCGAAAAGAGAATTTAAAAATCTTTATATTGCTGATACATATTCTGCAAGCGGGCATCTTTTTCGGCTGCTATAATCGCTTTCATTATCACTTTGGCTTCATTTAAATCTGTTAGCAGAGTCAGTGTCTGCATACCTGCAAATCTTACATACCATTGTGTTTCGTTCATGGCAATTTTCTTCAGCAATGGCAGGCTCTTCTGTTGAATTTCTGCTGACGATTTTACCAGATAAGTACCAAAAATGCCTAAGACCTGATATAAGTCGCTCCCACTCATTTTACTCAGATGATCATAAAACCAACTGAATTTTTCAGGTGATGCTTCCTCGGCATAGTATCCGGCTACGGAAGCAAAAACAGATGTAATGGTAGACTGCTCGTACTTTTGCGCCAGTTCAGCCGCATCAGGTGGCCGGCTGGCTAATATAGCCTCAAGGGCAGCCGCCTGAACGGTGTAAGAGGTATCATTAAGCGCCTGACGAAAAAGCTTATCGTTCTGTGCGTTCTGAAAACCTTTCATGGCAAGAATCGCATCTGCCCGCACATAAGACCGCTCATCTATCTGCACCCTGCTCTGTAATGCTCTTTCAACTTCCAGAAAATCGTCGCCGTCATAATCGTTAAATTTCTGAACAGCCAGCTGACGTATCCTCCAGAATTTATCTTTGGTGGCATCCAACAATACTTTTCTAATATCCTTATCCAAAGCCGGGCTTACTGTGGTGCTGTCATCCTCAGGTTCGTAGGCAAGAATTTCCAGCGCCAGAAGACGGGCCGAGATTCTTTCTGCATGATAATACTGATAAACGTATTCCTCTCTAGTTTTCTGGTGGAGCACTCTTCCCACCAACACATTCTCAGGGTCAAACAATACCATCTGAGGGGCTGACTCCAAAGGCCACTCAAAAGTTTGTGTGGCTTTATCTATTGTAACTTCATGAGTAGTTTTTTGATCATTCGCCCACACTTCAACCGACAAATGCAATCTGTATATTGGTGAGTAGGTCGTATCTTGAATCTGGTTAACGGTCAGTTTGAGCTTGCCGTTTCCGTATTCCGGCGTTATCTGCAAATCCGGGTGGCCCGGTTTCATAAACCACTGGTCAAAAAACCAGTGCAGGTCTTCGCCTGTTACACTTTCAAAGGCCAGTCGCAATTGGTCAAGTTCTCCGGTTTTGAAGGCATTCTGGGTCAAATATAGTTTCAAAGCAGCAAAGAAGGCCTCGTCTCCAACCTGTTTACGCAGCAAATGCAATATCCTGCCTCCTTTAGCGTATGAGTGGGAATCGAACATGTCTTCCTTATCATGATACCGGTAGCGGATCAGCGGCTCTAGTTTTTCCTGCGCCTCACCAAAATACTGATTGAATGCAATATAAGCTATCAGGTCGGCTTCATCCCGGCCATACTTATGCGCTGTCCAGAGATACTCCGAATAATTGGCAAAAGACTCGTTTAATGGCAGATTTGACCAGGACTCGCAGGTTACCAGATTACCGAACCAATGATGAAACAGTTCATGTGCAATTACGCCATCGTCATTATCATCTACCAACTGGTGATTATCCTTCTGCACAAAATCTCCATGTACGGTGGCCGTGGTATTCTCCATGGCACCAGACACATACTCCCGAACTGCAATTTGTGAATATTTATCCCATTGGTATTTCACTCCCAGCAGGTTTTCAAAGTAGGTAATCATTTCAGATGTGCGCCCGAAAATATTCATGGCATACTTTTCAAACTTCGGCTCTACGTAATAGCTTACTTCAAAGTTTTTGTAAGTCGGGTCAACTACTTTTCTGAAATCACCCACGGCAATCATTGTCAGATAAGGGGCAGTGGGTTTGTCCTGTTTCCAGTAGTCTGTTCTTGTTCCGTCACCGTTTACTTTCGACGAAATTAACTTGCCATTTGATAGTGTCAGAAACTTTGCCTGGGTTGATTGCTTATCCAGAGTAATAAAAATTTCAAGCGTGGTCTTCTGATTAGGAGAATCAATAGTAGGAAACCAGCAAGAATTGGCCTCTGTTTCCCCCTGAGTCCAGATTTGCCTTGGTTTTTCAGGATCTGCGCCATTTGCATTAATAAAATAAAGTCCTTTATCGGCAGTAATAGCTTCGCTTCCACCTGCTGGTAGTTCGTTAGGCTTGGCTATATAAACTATCTGAATCTGCGTGGTATCGTTACGTGTGAGTGTTTTGCCCAGCTGAATAGTTATCAGGCGTTTGTTATAGTCATACTTCAGACTTTGGCCTTTCATCAACACTTGCTGAATATCAAAACCTTTTGCATCCAGCTCAAGTGTGCTTTGTGGATAAAAATGAGGCTTGAAGGTAATAGTAGCTACACCATACATGTATTGCTTGTTCCAATCGGGGCGCAATTCAAGTTTTGTATGAATCAGATCATTCTTTTTGGTTCGTTCCGGATTATACTTCCCCTGAGAAGGAACCGGCAGCCGGGTATCCTGAGCACTGGCACTCAGTGCGAAGTAAATAAATATAAGCAGATGGTACAGACGCATCTTTAGTCTAAATTAGTAATTGAGTGAATCAGTGATACGTTCCTTTCCTGAATAGTCTGAAATTATTTCCTACATCCTGAATCACTTCATCTAAAATCATTCAACAAGTAAACCGCAAAGGTTAATATAACAACTTATTTCCTTTTGTTTTGTTTTCTGAAGTCTATGAAATAATGCTCCTTTGATTTACGCAGCACATATTCATCGTCTATCAGTTCAATTTTATAATCCCGTTTAAACTTAAAATCATCGAGACTAGAAAACCCTCCTTTAATAGTAAGGGTTAATAAATTGTTTTTTTCATCAAAAACCCAGGTCGATTCATCCGTATCTATATCCAGAAATTCAATACCAGCACAAAACTCAATCTCCGGATCACTCTCGTAATCATATTCAATTTTACCGTTTGGTGCAAAATTCAGAACCATCGTATTGATCCGGAACTTAGAAACATCGTAAGATGTAAAACGTATAATGTTCTTGGTTATTTTGTTGCCTATCAGAATCCATTTTTTTGAAGCAATCAACATAGATTTACTTATGGCCTTGTTCGCAAGCAGTTTTGCTTCAGTTTTATCTGCAAACGATTCCTTTATGAGCTCCGGTGATTCATTCGCTATCGGGCCGCCCGTACTTGCAATTGGGTTGTCAGATGTTTCTTTTACAAGCAATTTGGTCACCTCTGGCCGAGTGGGCACACTACTACTGATATTATCTACCGATTGCTCTGATACCAGCCTTAATATACATCCGCCATTATTAAGTTCAATTTTATAATTACGTATAAAGCTAAAGTCATCAAGTGTAGCGTATCCTCCTTTTAAAGTGAGCGTAAGAATCTTAAGTGAATCGTTATATACCCAGCCAGAGACCCGCATATCGATATCCAGAAATTCTGTTCTACGGCCTGATTTTGTGTACACGTTGGTTTCGTAGTCATAATCAATTTTGCCTTCTTCAAGAAATCTCATCACAAACGAATCTGTCTTCAGCTTACCCGGGCTATAGGCAGCCAGATGGATGTCGTTTTTCTCAATTCTGCTATCCAGTAGAATCCATTTTCTTGATTGCAGTGCCGTATTTTGCGCAAAGGATTGCAAAACAATGAAAACTGGCAAACAGATTTTCAGCAGGGTATTCATTGATATATTTTAAAGCTTTAGTATCAGATTCTGTCAATATTGACTGGTAGCCCGTTTAGCAGGGAAGTATGAAACCAGCATAGTAATAATAATAACCGCCACTGCAGTAATCATAAAATCCATAGGATTTATTTTTATCGGATAGGCATCAATCAGAGCCGTGTCCATCCCCATTCCCAGCCAGCCATATCGCGCCTGAGTAACGCAGAATATTACCCCAAGTATGAGCCCCGTTATTGTACCAACGACCGATATAATGGCCCCTTCGCCAAAAAATATCTTCTTTATCATTGTGTCATCCGCTCCCATGGCATACAAAGTCTGTACCTCTTCCTTTTTATCAATTACAAGCATGGTAAGTGAAAAGAAGATATTGAACGACGCCACTCCGATAATGAAAATCAATGCAATAAAGATAAACAACTTTTCAATCTTTATGGCTCTGAACAGATTGGCATTCTGCTCGTCACGGTTCTGAACCAGGTAGCTTTTCCCAAAGATTTTATTGACTTCTGCCTGAACTTTATCCAGGTCAGCATCAGGTTTTATTTGTACTTCAAGGGCTGTACGTTTGTTTTTATACTCGGTTAATTCTTCTGCCACCGACAGCGGTACATACACGTAGTCATCATGTAATTGCTCCAATGCATATACACCCGAAATATTTAATACCCGTTTGTTAATATTATTCTCAGGTATCATCGACAGTTTCTTCTGGTTTTTAGGATACCAGATTTCGAGAGATTCCAGTATGTTATCGAGCGAAATGCTCAAGGCACCATATACATTACCACCGATAAAAGCATAATCGACCCCATCCTGTTGTATTAAGAAGTTACCCTCAACTAAAGAGCCCCTCAGGCGGCTGTTTCTCTGAAAGGTGGTGTCTACACCTTTCAATGTAACCACCATTTTGCCGTTCTGATACATGACAAGCGCATTATCCTGAATCACCTCTGTCACATAGTCAACACTATTGAGTTGTTTTAGCCGGGTCAGTTTGTCTTTTTCCAATTCAAAGGCTTTTCCTTCTCTTAGTGTTACTTTAATGTCCGGGTCAAACGATTTAAAAATGCTTCTGTTCAACTCTTCAAGTCCATTAAAGACCGACAAAACGGCTACAGTTGCCATTGTACCAATACCAATGCCCAACATAGACATGAAAGAAATAAAGTTAATAAAACTCTTTTTCTTTCTTGATAAAAAGTATCGTTTGGCTATTAGAAAGGACAGGTTCAAGTTTAGGCTCAATTTTATTATGCTACAACATCACTCTTCTTCTTCCTCTACCGGAGCGGGTGGTATTACAATAGTAGCAAAAAGATTCTCAATTTTTTGCGCATACTCGGCGGTATCGTCCAGATAAAACTGCAATTCGGGTACAATCCGTAACTGATGCCGCACTCTGGCAGCCAGATGATTTCTGAGGGTTTTGGTATGCTCTCTGATACTCTCCAGCAGCCCTTCTTTATCTTTAGAAAGCAAAAAACTGAGGTATACCCGGGCGATGCCCAAATCAGGAGTAGTCCTTACATCGGTTATGGTAACAAATGCTTTATCAAATACCTGTTTCATTTCTCTCTGAAAAATCTCTCCCAAATCTTTCTGAATTTGTTTCGCTACTTGTCTTTGTCTTTTCGATTCCATTTTATTCAAATTCAATAAATAATATACAAATATCTGTACTATTTTCGGTTAAGTAAAGTAAAGTTACACGCATCAACCACTTTTTTCATAACTTTGCTAAAAATATATAAACCACAAGGCCTTGCTAACGTTTTTCAGAGTTAATACGTTTTTTCATTTCCTGTCATTGTTATTATTGATAATAATTCTGAAGCTTCCTTTTCTGGGTGAAAAACTACCTGTGTTATTACCTGAACTAGAGTGGATGCTGGTTGGAGAGAAAATTCATGAAGGAAATTTCCTCTACAAAGAGCTTTGGACTAATATTGGTCCCTTGTCGGCATTCATTTATTGGCTTGTTGATTTATCTTTTGGCAGAAGCCAGTTTGCCTATGAGTTTATAGCCATGCTGCTCACTTATTTTCAGGCACTCTATTTTACGTTTATCTGCAATACCAGACATACCTATCTGGAAAGAACTTATACGCCGGGTCTGATTTACATATTATTGATGAGCCTGTCATTCGACATGAGCAAACTCTCCCCTGTTTTGCTGGCTACTACTTTCCTGCTTTTTGCATTTAGCAAGATTATTAAACAGATAGAACGAAGAGAAGGGGTATCAGACGAAGTATTTGAAATAGGTCTTTATATTGGCATAGCCGTTTTGTTTCATCAGCCCAGTATGGTTTTCATCATCTGGTGCGCGGCGTCACTTGTTTTCTTTACCAATGCCAATTTAAGGCAATATTTCCTTACCCTATTAGGTTTCACGATTCCTATCATTCTGGCAGCGTTGTTTTTCTACCTAAATAATAGTCTTGAAGAATTTCAATACAACTGGTTCAACGGTATTCTGAAAATAAAGCAATACAGCCTTGAAGACTTCAAGAGTTCGTTGCTGGCCATTACAGTTCCTGTAATCATTTCATTTCTGGGATTCCTCCGTCAGTCGCAAGCAACCCGTTACAGCAACTATCAGCAGAGAATCCAGCAGATCATGCTTCTTTGGGCAGTAATAGCGCTTTTAGCCTTGTTTTTGTCGCCCAATGTTTCACCCATGCAGTTTATTATTTTTATTCCCTGTCTGGCATTTTTCAATACTGCTTTTTTCTTACACTTCAAGGGCTCGCTTGTACCGGAGGTGATTTTTACACTCATTTTCGGAGGTATCATTCTGGTGCAGTATCAGGGCTCAACACCGATATTCGGCAAAGGATTTGAGCAACTTTCAGATATGAGAATAAAGCCCCGTGAATTGCCGGAAAATATGCGAGGACAAAAAATGCTAATTATCGGTGAAAGAATTGATGAGTACAAATGGGGGAAATCTGCTACCTGTTATCTGAACTGGGATTTATCTAAAATTGATCTGGAGAACCCGGATAACTACGAGAGTATCATCAATATATTTGATAATTTCAAGAAAGACCCGCCGAAGATTATTATCGACAAGCAGAATGTAGTCCCTAAAATCTTTCAGCGCCTCCCTGCGTTGGCAGTTGATTATAAAACTACTAACATAAAAGGGGTTTATCAAAGGAAGTATTGAAACCTCCTTTGACGGCTTCTGCTTTTCAGCAAGAAATTTTATCCGCTCTGCGGGCGTGTCTGCCTCCTTCAAATGGTGTATTGAGAAATGTTTTAACACAAGCCAAAGCCAGTTCTAAATCAATAAAACGGGCCGGTAGACACATCACATTAGCATTGTTATGCTGACGGATCAGCTCTGCCACTTCTACGTTCCAGGCAAGTCCTGCTCTGACACCCTGATGATGATTGGCTGTCATACATACGCCATTACCACTACCGCAAATCAGAATACCGTAATCATAATCACCTTTCTCAACCGCACTGGCCAAAGGATGTGCCGTATCAGGATAATCCATTGAATCGGCAGAATTGGGACCAAAATCAGCCGCTTCAAAATTCTGTTCCTGCAACCACTTCAGGATAATATTCTTATACTCGAATCCTGCGTGGTCTCCTGCTATTGCAACTTTCATTGATATATATTTGTAGGTTCAAACTTTTTTTTGCAAATATACGTTTTCATAATCCAATTCTTCTGAAAACAACCGAGAAGAATTATATTTTTGTACGACAAATATTTCTATAATTATTACTATGAGCGAAAACGAAATAGAATCAAATGAGGAGCTTTTAATCCGTGAAGCATTTGTAGAAAGAGGATGGAACGAAATTCATAGCCAGGATTCATGGCAAATTCTTAAAACTGTTGCTGAATTTGTAGATGGTTTCGATAGATTGGCTAAAATCGGCCCTTGTGTTACTATATATGGCTCGGCACGAACCAAGCCCGACCACAAGTATTATCAGATGTCGGTTGATATTGCCGCCCGTTTGGTGCAAAATGGATATGGTGTCATTACCGGCGGTGGCCCCGGTATCATGGAAGCCGGAAACCTGGGAGCCAGCAAAAACGGAGGAAAATCGGTAGGATTGAATATAAAACTGCCTTTTGAACAGGTACCTAATGCCTATGTTGACCCTGATAAAAGCATTAACTTCGACTACTTCTTTGCACGCAAAGTGTGCTTCATGAAATACTCGCAGGGCTTTATTATTATGCCCGGTGGGTTTGGTACTTTAGATGAGTTATTTGAAGCCTTAACGTTGATTCAAACCAAAAAGATTGCACGTTTCCCTATCGTAATGGTAGGCACAGAATACTGGCAGGGCTTGATTAACTGGCTGACAGAAACCATGTGTGACACTGCCCACAATATCAATCCGGAAGATATGAAACTCATTAAGATGGTAGATACTGCAGAAGACGCTGTGAAAGTAATTGATGAATTTTATGCGAAATATCTGTTAAAGCCGAACTTCTGATTGCAGAAGCAGTGGCTGCTTAAAAAAATAACCTCACCTTCTCTCTTCTTTTTATTAAAAGATAGATGAAAGGTGAGGTTTTTTATATAGTAACTGCGCGCTTATGCTTCAGCACCTATTTCTTCAAATACTGCTGTAAGGTGCGTAGCAATCATTTCTGCCGAACGACCTTCAATGTGGTGTCTTTCAACAAAGTGTACCAACTCACCGTCTTTATAGATGGCAATAGCCGGAGACGATGGAGGGAACGGAATATGAGAGCGTAATTGTTGCGTTGCATCAGTATCAACCCCTGCAAAAACTGTTACCAGATTATCAGGTTTTACTTCTGAACGTTCCAATGCCAGTTTAACACCAGGACGACAAGTACCTGCTGCGCAACCGCAAACCGAGTTAATTACTACAACGGATGTACCTTGTTGATTTTCAATGAAATTGTCAACGTCTGACGGAGTCAGTAATTCTTGAAAGCCTGCATTTACTAATTCAGCTTTCATTGGTGCTACTAAATGTGGAGGATACATGACATTTATGAATAAGTCCCCGACCCTTGGGGGGTTAAAAAAATACTGATTAACCGGGTTACTAAACAGAAGGGGTCAGTTTCCTTTTTATAAGCCGGAAATAATATTACATAAAACCTAATTCTAACTTGGCTACTTCTGACATCATCTCGGTTGTATACGGTGGGTCAAAAGTCAGTTCAACGCTCACGTCGCTTACTCCTTCAATACCTTTAACTTTTTCCTCAATTTCTACAGGAATCGACTCTGCTGAAGGGCATGAAGGCGACGTAAGTGTCATTAACAGATAAACGTTATTTACCGGAAAAACCTTAATGTCGTATATCAGCCCCAGTTCATACACATCCACCGGAATCTCAGGGTCATACACGGTCTTAAGGGCTTCAATTACTTTATCTTTTAGTTCTTGTTCTGTCATCGGGTAATTATTTATTTTCTTCTATTGCTTGAAAAGCTAAAGCGTAAGTTTTCATTTGTTTTACCATAGAGGCCAGTCCGTTTGAGCGTGTTTGCGCTAAGTGACTGCTCAGCCCTACTTTATTGATAAAATAAAGTTCGGCATTTAAAATTTCTTCCGGCGTATGCCCGGAAAGAACCTTTAACAGCATGCTCACCAGACCTTTTACAATGATGGCTTCGCTATCTGCTTCAAATATCAATTTGTCGCCTTCCATATAGGCATTCAGCCATACAATAGACTGGCAACCTTTAATGATATTATCTTCTGTTTTATATTCATCCGCCAGTTTTGGCAGCTTCTTTCCTAAATCAATGATATACTCATATTTTCCCTCCCAATCATCAAAAAGTTCAAATTCTTCTATGAGTTCATCCTGTATTTCGTTAATCGTCATGCTTTTTATGGTTAATTAAAGTACCATTTTCTTTACCTTTTCAATACCCTTCACCAGCTTGTCAATCTCTTCTTTTGTATTATAAACAGCAAATGAGGCTCTTGAAGTTCCGGGAATTCCGAATCGTTTCATGAGTGGCTGAGTACAATGGTGGCCAGTTCGCACTGCAATTCCCTGCTGGTCGAGAATCACCCCGATATCCTGAGGGTGAACACCCTCAATAACAAAGGAAATAACAGATACTTTTTCTTTTGCCTCGCCTATAATTTTCAGTCCCTCAATCTTTGATAGTTCCTCGGTAGCATAGGCTAACAGTTCATTTTCATACGCTGCAATGTTCTCCTTTCCTAATTCATTTACATAGTCCAAGGCAGTTTTTACTGCTATTACATCGGCAATATTCGGTGTACCGGCTTCAAATTTATAAGGCAGTTCATTATAAGTGGTTTTTTCGAACGTCACCTCTTTAATCATCTCTCCTCCACCCCTGTACGGCGGCATGGCTTCCAGAATTTCTTTTTTTCCGTATAAAGCTCCCATTCCGGTTGGGCCGTATATCTTATGTGCCGAAAACACATAGAAATCAACATCGAGATCCTGTACATCAATCGTCAGGTGTGATGTAGCCTGTGCACCGTCTATCAACACTTTTGCTCCTACCTCATGCGCTTTCTCAATAATATATTTTACAGGATTAATTGTACCTAAAGCATTGGATACATGCACCACCGAAACAAATTTCGTTTTCTCCGACAACAACTTCTCATACTCTTCCAATATCAACTCTCCGTTATCATTAATCGGAATCACCTTCAGAATACATCCGTTTTGTTCGCAAAGCATTTGCCAGGGCACAATATTCGAATGATGCTCCATGGTGCTGATGATGATTTCATCGCCGGCTTTCAAAAAGGCACGCCCGTAGGTTTGTGCAACCAGATTGATACCATCTGTAGTACCGTAAGTGAAAATTATTTCTTCCGAATACTTGGCATTCAGAAATTTCTGAATGGCCTTGCGGGATTCTTCAAAAGCAGCGGTTGCTTTTTCAGCTAAATGGTGTATCCCACGATGAATATTTGCATTATAATGGCCATAGTAATTAGCTAGTGCATTTAACACCGGCAATGGCTTTTGGGTAGTAGCTGCGTTATCAAAATATACCAGATCCTTTCCATTCACTTTCTCATCCAGAATCGGGAAATCTGCTCTTATTTTCTGTATATCTAACATGGTGGCACTGTGGTTTCTATTTTCTACCTAACATCTAAAACCCCGTTTTAGTTTGTTCTGTGGGGTAAATATCAGATGGGTTTTGTTGCTTAAAATTAAAATCTTAATACAAAATGCTGCTTGGGTTGCTTTTGCCTGAAAAACACAATTCCGACCCGGAAAATATCGATAGTTATAGTGGACTGAGGATGATTTCTGATGTATTCCCAGGCTCTCTTCATGCCATCAGACCAGTAAATATCATCAAAAATAAAACAGGTATCTTCATGTATTGCGGTCAGGCATTTTTCAAAATAATCAACGGTGGGTTCGTAACGATGGTTAGCATCAAAAAAAGCAAAGTCTATCTTATCAACTTTCTCTACATGTTTTTGCAGGGTCTCGTTCAGGTCTCCTACTATGATCTCTACATTACTGATATCCAATTTCTGAAAATTCTCTTTTGCGACAGCCGCAGTGGCAGGGCATCCTTCAAAGGTATAGACCTTTGCATCGGTATTGGCTTTCGCCAGATAGGCAGTAGTAATACCTAACGATGTACCTAAATCAAGAATATTGGCATAGTTATAATGCCTGATGATTCTATAAAAAAGCTGTGCAAGCCGGGGCGATTTCTGAGAGTTTCGGGCTATATCCTTTATTCGTCTCAGGTTAGACCTGTTTATTTTTGAACCGGCACCGAAATCAGTAATCTCAATTTCCCGTTCATCTTTCAATAAATTCTTTCTTAAGGTCTCAATAATCTCAAAGTCGTTGGTTTCTGCCGAATCCTTTAAGACTTTAAGATAAAAATCAAACAAAAACGGCGAATGCAGACTATGCTCATTTCCGGCTCGAAAAAGGTATTTCAGGTAATCGAGAATCATATGCTGCAAAAATAACAAAAGCACAGCTAAAAGCCGTGCCTTTGTTGTTTATTTACCAAGAAACTCAAATTTTACTGTTCAATTTCAGCTTCTCTCTTAATTACTTTGAAAGTAAGCGATTCGCCTTCTCCGCTGTAATCTACCTCAATGGTATCTCCTTCTTTCGTTTCACCTTTCAGAATCTCCTCTGCTAATGGGTCTTCCACATATTTCTGAATGGCTCTGTTCAAAGGTCTGGCACCATATTGTTGGTCATATCCTTTATCACCTAAGAAATCCTTCGCCTTTTCGGTCAACTCAATTTTGTAACCAATGCTGCTGATACGAGAAGTAAGGCGTTTCAAGGCAATGTCAATAATCTTATGAATATCTTCGCGGCTTAACGAGTTGAAGACGATCACATCATCCAGACGGTTCAGGAACTCAGGTGAGAAAGTTTTTCTCAATGCATTCTGAATGGTGCTTTTCACCATTTCATCCTGATTTTCGTTACGTGCCTTGGTAGCAAAACCAATACCTGTACCGAAGTCTTTCAAATCACGAACCCCGATGTTCGAAGTCATGATGATGATAGTATTACGGAAATCAACTTTTCTGCCAAGGCTATCAGTCAACACACCGTCGTCCAATACCTGTAGAAGAATGTTGTATACATCAGGGTGAGCTTTTTCAATCTCATCAAGCAATACAACAGAATAGGGCTTTCTGCGAATTTTCTCCGTCAACTGACCACCTTCTTCATAACCCACGTATCCGGGAGGCGCTCCGACCAGGCGAGAGATACTGAATTTCTCCATGTACTCACTCATGTCGATTCTTACGAGTGCATCTTCCTTGTCGAAAAGATATTCGGCCAGTGTTTTAGCTAACTCGGTTTTACCAACCCCGGTAGGCCCTAAGAAAATAAACGAACCAATCGGCTTTTTAGGATCTTTCAAACCAACACGTGTACGCTGGATAGATTTCACCAGTTTTTCCACAGCAGGGTCCTGACCAATGATTCTTCCACGGAGGGCATCACCCATTTTCAGGATTTTCTCACCCTCGTTCATGTTCACGCGTTTCACCGGTATGCCCGTCATCATTGCTACTACGTCAGCCACGTTATCTTCTGTTACGTTGTAACGTTTCGTTTTAGCTTCTTCTTCCCAGGCAATTTTGGCACGTTCCAATTGCTCCAACAGTTTTTTCTCACGGTCGCGCAGTTGGGCAGCTTCTTCATAACGCTGGCTTTTCACTACCTGATTTTTCTCTTTCTTAATCAGTTCTACCTGCTCTTCCAGCATTACGATATCCGGTGGTACCGAAATATTGTTGATATGTACGCGGGCACCAACCTCATCTAACACGTCAATGGCTTTATCCGGCAGGTAGCGGTCGGTAATGTATCTTTCAGATAACTTAACCGCAGACTCCAGTGCTTCTTGCGTATAGTTTACGTGGTGGTGGTCTTCGTATTTATCTTTAATGTTGTTCAGAATCTCAATGGTTTCTTCAACGGAAGTGGCTTCAACCATTACCATCTGGAAACGACGTGCCAGGGCTCCGTCTTTTTCAATATATTGGCGATACTCGTCAAGCGTTGTGGCACCAATACATTGGATATCTCCACGGGCTAAAGCAGGTTTGAACATGTTCGAGGCGTCTAATGAGCCACTAGCACCCCCCGCACCCACAATGGTATGAATCTCATCTATGAAAAGAATCACGTCCGGCGATTTCTCCAATTCATTCATCACGGCTTTCATTCTTTCTTCAAACTGGCCACGGTATTTAGTACCTGCTACCAACGAAGCCAGATCAAGCGTCACTACTCTTTTACCAAACAGAATTCTTGAAACTTTTTTCTGCACAATTCTTAAGGCAAGGCCTTCGGCAATGGCAGTTTTACCAACACCGGGTTCACCAATCAGAATCGGGTTGTTTTTCTTACGTCTTGAAAGAATCTGAGCCACACGCTCAATTTCTTTCTCACGACCAACAATCGGATCCAGTTTGCCTACTTCTGCAAGTTTGGTCAAATCACGTCCGAAATTATCCAACACAGGTGTTTTCGATTTTTCCTGACTTTTAGGGTCGTTTCTTTGCTGAGAGTATCCCCCGGCACCACCACCCAAAAATCTTTCGTCGTCATCATCTGTTTCAGGGCGTTCCATCACAGGTTTCTGACCAGTAAGCTGATAGTCTAGCATCTCTTTAGCCTGTTCATAGTTGAGGTGGAATTTCTGTAAAATCTGCCCACCGAGATTATCTCCGTCACGCAGAATTGCTAACAGCAGATGCTCGGTTCCTATTAACTGCGATTTGAAGATTTTAGCCTCCAAATGCGTAATCTTTAAAACTTTTTCAGATTGGCGTGTAAGCGGAATGTTCGCCAAATTTTTAATGTTATTGGTCGCAGTTCCTTTGGTGGCTTGTTCAATTGTAATACGCAACTCCTCAAGCGATACACCAGCCCCTTTCAATAGATTTAAAGCAATACCTTCTCCATCACGGATCATTCCAAGAATCAAATGTTCCGTCCCGATGTAATCATGACCTAGCCTAAGTGCTTCTTCACGGGCAAGGGTAATGATGTCTTTGACTTTTTGTGAAAATTTAGGCTCCATTTAATTTAACGATGATTGTATGGAAAAATCTAATTATTCAATTTTCCCATTATTCAAAATTTTGTAATGGTCAATATTGCTTTTTTACTTAAATATTTGGTCTAAGCAAAACATTTGCATTTGCAATATAACGATTTATTAACAAAGTCTGTTCAATTTGTGGCAGATTTCTTTAAAATTCCTAAAGATTGATTGCCTCTGCAAAACAGTAAGTCAATAACACTCAGGTTAGGTACAAAATCATTGCCAAAATTTTGCTGATAGGCCGTCGGAATGTAAAGAATATCAGTTTCTGATGCTTTTTTGGGGCTTATCAGCCCACGAAGATCTAAAATTTCAGAATCAGGTTCTTTTCCATAATTATCTGTCAGACGAATTGTCTTGTTTACCTGCAAAAGTTTCAGACAAATTGTCAGCAGTTCGTAATTCAGGTCCCACAAAAACGGATGTTTCTTTTGCAATGCCTGATGAAGGTAGTCGGCAAAATACTCAAAAAAAGGTGATTTGCCGTAAGCAGCGCTGATTGTCCGCCAGTGCACGTCATGCCATCGCTGCTGGTAATCAATCCGGATGTCTTTTACTGCAATCTTGCTGTTGCCATCTATAACCGGTACAATCAGCATTTCGACCTTGTTGGCTCCAAGAATATAACACCGGTTCCGGTAGCTTTGCTTCACATAATACTCATGGTTTTCGAGCAGAATTTCGTCAGCATTTATCAGGGTCGAAAAAAAATGAGTACACGGTAAGTACTGTAAATCCATTAAAACTGTTTTTTTTGCATATTCATCCATGTAACAAAACAACATAATTTAATAAAAACTTACAATTCATTTTGAATTCTTCGTTTTATTGAAGTATGATTAAATGAGAAACCTGCGTTTTTTGATTGTCTATGAGAAATCTGGCTCTACCTACCATTTTTACTGTTATTAGTATTTATCAGGCCTTTGCAGGTAATGCACCTGAGTATTTTACGGCATCTATTGCAAAGAGAATATATATACAGGAACCACGACTGGACGAATACATTTTTCTAATAACCGACGCCAAAGACAAACAGATTATTACTACAGCTATTGTAAGAGTAAAAGACAATACCAATCAACCGGTTGAAGCTACGGTGAATCAGAAAACCGGTGAATGGAAAGCACTACTCGACCAGACCAAGAGTTATTTCGTAAGCATTGAAGCACCCGGCTATATAAGTGTTGAAAGAGAAATTGATGCCGTAGAGACAAACAGGAATGGAAAAAATGCAGGCGGGCTTATCAGTATCAGCCTGAAAAAAAATGAATCGGCATTACTGGCGCTGACTGCCATTGATGCCATTACACATGAAACAATTCCTGCTACTTTCAAAGTACTGAGACCGGAAGAAACGACCCTCACGGGGCGATCAGACAAGGACAATCCCTACAGAATTGAGTATTCTCCTAAAAAGAAATTCACTGTTGAAATAAGCTCGGAAGGATATAAGACCAATACCGAACAACTTCTGTTTGAAAATTTCAGAACCGAGTATCCTGGTGCCAGACTACAGATGAAACAGTTTGCTCTGAAAAGAGAAATGTACAATTTTCTCTTTAAAATAATTGATGAGCAAACCAGAGAAAACATCATTAACACACGGATGCGAATTCTCAATCTGAAAAGCAGACAATCTATTGCCGCCAGAATTGAAAAAGATGGTTTTTCAGCCAATTTATCGCCAGAGTCTGAGTATTCGGTAGAGGTTTTTTCAGATGGATATGATCAGGCCATTCAGAATATTGATTTGAAAGATTTAATCGCAAAACGAAGGTTTGAGCAGGAAATATTGCTGATAAAAAAATCAGTTGACCGCTACCGGTTAATCGTGGTTGACGATGAAACAAACAAGAATGTACCCGGTGCAGGTTTACGTATTTTCAATGCAAAAAATGAACCGGTTACTATTACCACTACTGCGGTTCAATCAGAATGGCAGGCCAATCTAAAAATTGAAGAGGCTTATACGGCTGAGGTAACTACACAGGGTTATTTACCTTATAAAGCCACTTTGCTTAAGAATGATAAGACCGTCTATCTGAAAATCAGTAAAGTGCCACAGAATGAGATTCTTTTTATGGCAACCGATTTTTATACAAGAAATGTGTTGCAGGCTGACTATCAATTAAAGGCAGGCACAACTGCTGTGGAAGGAAGCCTGAACCCTGAAAAAAACAGATTCAAAGCAAAGCTGGCTGTCGATAAAAATTATGAATTAGAAATTACATCAGCAGGATACCCGACCTTTAAAAACGCTGTGAATATCACCAAAGCTGTTAACAATGTGATTATGGTTGAACTTAAAAAGAGCAGCTATACTTTTACATTTAACCCAATTGATGCATTAACAAAAGAGCCTATAACGAATGCCAGAATAACCCTTGTGGCAGCAGATAATGCAAACCTGATATTAGGAAGCAACAAGGCAGGTAATGAGGTAGCTGTTCAAAATTTAGATCAGAAATATGTATTGCGTGTGCAGGCAGATAATTATAAACCATATACTGCAGATATTAATCTTATGAATCTGGTGACTTCTAATTTCTCTCAGGATGTACTGCTTGAGAAAATAGCTGTGCCACCTTCTACCCCTCCGCTTTCTGTAAAAAACACAGCACAACCGCAGGAAACGGTAAGTGCTCAAAAGAAAGAAAAACCTGAACTACCAAAAGAAGAAAAGGCAACGCCCCTGGTAATAACTCCAAAAGAAACCGCCAAAGCACCGATCTTAGCTATTGCCGACAATTACTTTAAAAGCATAGAGATTGGGAAACACATTAAACTGGAAAACGTGTTTTTTGACCAGAGCCAGCCCATTATTAAACCCCAGTCTTTTCCTGAACTCGATAAGCTGGTTGATTTACTGAAAGGGAATCCGCAAATAAATATCGAAATAACCGGCCACACCGATAACATTGGCGACCCGCGTTTGAATCTTTATTTATCTGAATTGAGGGCAAAGGCAGTTTCTAATTATTTGTTCAATAAAGGTGTTGCCCCTGGCAGGCTGGCAAGTACCGGCAAAGGGCAACAACAGCCTGTTGTCTCTAATGATACGGAAGAAAACCGGCAGAAAAACCGCAGGGTTGAATTTACGGTGCTTGTTAACTAAGATTTATTCTTTTACGGTAGCTCTCCGGATACGGTCATTGATAGCCCTGCCAAGATCTATTTCAGGGAGCAGTTGGGTATAAATCATGTCGATATCCATACTATCAAGCTGGCGCATGTAAGCAAACAGGTTTTTGGCTGCTTCTTTGAAATCCCCCTTTGGCGAGAGTAACAACTGGTTTCCTTGCGGAATATCAGAAAGATAATGCTGAAAACCCAGATAACCGGTTCTATCATCGGCCTGTCCGGTTATCTCATTCACTTTCAGCAAAATAAGTGGTTTCCGTGGTGCATAATGGCTTTTGAGCATACCCGGTGCCAAAGGATTGGAAGAAGAATGCTCAACGACTTTTACTCTGCCAATTACAGACTCAACGGCTTCTATTGAAAGCCCGCCTTTGCGATAAACAATCGCCTCTTTCCCTTCGAAACCTACAATGGTAGACTCTATACCTATTTCGCAATCGCCTCCATCTAAAATGAACTTTATCTGTCCGCCTAATTGATTATTGACGTGCCGGGCACTGGTAGGAGAAATATAACCAAATGGATTGGCACTCGGTGCGGCAAGAGGGAAATCAAGTCTCCGTAATAATTCAAGTGTCAATGGATGCTGAGGAATTCTGATAGCCACGGTATCAAGCCCTGACGTTACCAGATCCGGTATAATAGCTTTTCTGGGTAGTAAGAGGGTCAGTGGCCCGGGCATAAATTTCTCAGCCAGTGCGTAAACTCTCTCGTCTGCTATTTCCACATAATTGGCAAATTGTTCAATACTATGCGTATGAATAATGAGCGGATCGAAAGTCGGCCTGTTTTTCACTTCAAATATCCGGGCAACTGCATCTGTATTCAGAGCGTTTCCGGCCAGACCATACACGGTCTCTGTCGGAATGCCGATTACATCTCCGTCTTTCAAAATCCTGACTGCCAGGTCTATATCCTCACTGATTATTGCCATTATACCAAGTCTTTTTCAAAATAGGCAACGTCGCCTTCCGGATTATAGTTATACGGTTTTGTTTCAATAAATTGTAATGAATGATACAAGCGATTCGCAGACTCAAGCCTCCTTAAAGTATCCAGCTTCATTTTCTTATAATTCTTTCGTTGGGCTTCTTCCATAATGGTCTGCGACAGTTTTTTGCCCAAGCCAATACCCTGATACGCAGGTCTTACATAGAGCCGTTTCATTTCGCACACACCATCTTCCAGTTTCCATAAAGCCACACATCCGGCACTTACTCCATCTGCTTTTGCCAGATAAATGGCCCCATCAGGCTCGGCATACTTAGCAGGTAATTTGGCCAATTCTTCTTCAAAGTTCTGAAAACAGAGACTCACGCCCAGAAATTTTTCATACTCCCGGAACAGTCCCTTTATCTCATCAAGATCTTCGGGTGTTGCAATTTTTTCAATACTTATGTTCATCTATATCAGGTATATTATGAAAATGATCCGGCAGGATATCCCACCTCAACCAATGTTAAACCCTCTGCAGGTACAGCCCTGCCTGCTTTTTGTCTGTTCTTTGATAAAATAACCTGCTCAAATGCCTCCAGGCTCATTTTTCCTGTGCCAACTTCTAGCATTGTTCCTACAATTGCTCTCACCATCCCTCTTAAAAACCTGTCAGCTTTAATATGAAACAGTAGAAACTGATCCTGCTGTTCCCAATAGGCATATTCAATTTTACAGTTAAAGGTAGCCACATCTGTATGCACCTTACTGAAACACTGGAAATCAATATGGTTTTTCATCAACTCCCCTGCCCTATTCATTTGCTCCAGATTAATCGGCGCTCTATAAAAGTATGAAAGCTCACGCCAGAAGGGCGTTTTCTGATGCGAAATCCGGTACAGATACCTGCGAAAAGTGGCGTCGAACCTTGAATGGAAATCGTCACCTACCTGCCGTATACAATTAATAGCAATATCTTTAGGCAAAACGCCGTTCAAGGCATAGACAATTTTATCAACCTGATTCAAAGGAGCATTTACATCAAAATGGGCAAACTGCTGATACGCATGCACACCGGTATCCGTGCGGCTGCTACCCACTATCTGTGTGGGCTGTCTCAGCACAGTTGTCAGTGCCTGTTCAATGTGTCCCTGCACGGTCGGGGCGTTTTCCTGCACCTGCCAGCCATGAAAGAAAGTACCTTTATAAGAACACTCTATTAAATAACGCATGCGGCAAATATAACATAACTGTAAAGCATTATAAGACTATAAATACATAAATTTCACCTTTCGTCTGGTGTATAATGTTTGGCAAAAACGTTGTCTGATATACATACAGCATGTTATCCACATCGTGGAACGTTTTTTCCACGTCGTGGAACATTTAATTGTTTCTTAATATTAAAAGTCTGATATTTGAAACCGAAATTTTCTCAAACCACTAATAATGGGAAAAATAATAGCAATAGCCAACCAGAAGGGAGGCGTAGGTAAAACAACCACTTCCATAAATTTAGCGGCCAGTCTGGCTGCACTAGAATTCCGTACGCTCATCATTGATGCCGACCCACAAGCAAATACTACCTCCGGTTTAGGGCTTAACCCTAAAGAAGTAGAAAATAGTATTTACGAATGTATGGTTGAGGATATCCGTCCGCGAGATATCATCATTCAGACCGACTTCCCTAATCTTGATTTATTGCCGTCACACATTGACCTGGTGGGGGCTGAAATTGAAATGATTAATCTTCCTAAAAGAGAAGAAAAAATGAAAGAAGCGCTGAATGACGTGAAAGACATGTACGATTTCATTATTATTGACTGCTCTCCTTCGTTAGGCTTGATTGTAATCAACAGCCTTACAGCTGCTGACTCAGTGATTATACCTGTGCAATGTGAATACTTTGCCTTAGAAGGCCTGGGTAAACTGTTGAACACTATAAAAATTATTCAGCAACGCCTTAATCCTGCACTGACTATCGAAGGCATTCTGCTTACCATGTATGACCTGCGCGTGCGTCTCTCAAATCAGGTAGTGCATGAGGTAACAACGCATTTCAAGAATATGGTCTTTCAGACACTTATTCCGAGAAACATCCGTTTATCTGAATCGCCAAGCTATGGAGTACCGGTCATTGCTCAGGACGCCGACAGTAAAGGTGCGATCAGTTATCTGAATCTGGCCCGTGAGATTTTAATTAAGAATGGAAAGCTGGTAACTGAAAACTGATGAATTAAAACAACGGTTAAGTGAGTGCTTAATTCAGTTGCTCCCATTTACTATTACAGACTATGGAATCTAAAACATTCAATACAAAAAAAGGAATGACGGGGCTTGGCCGGGGTTTAGGGGCTTTGCTTTCTGACTCAGAAAATACAGGAACGGAAGCGGTTGTACCGCGCAAGCCGGAATCTTTGAGCGGTATGCACGAGATACTCATTGCGTCGATTGTAACCAATCCATACCAGCCCCGTACCCATTTTGACCAGGAAGCGCTGAAGGAACTTTCGGAATCTATCAAGATGCTGGGTATCATACAGCCTATTACGGTTAAGGAAGAAACACCGGGTAAATATATGCTGATTTCGGGAGAACGCCGTTTGCAGGCATCGAAACTGGCCGGATTGACCAGTATACCTGCCTATGTTCGTAAGGCCGATGACCAGCAGATGCTCGAAATGGCATTGATTGAAAACATTCAACGTGAAAACCTGAATGCCATAGAAATTGCCCTGAGTTATCATCGACTGTTGGGCGAGTTTCAATTGAAACAGGAGGAACTGGGCGACAGAGTAGGTAAAAACCGGACTACTGTTAACAACTACCTGCGTTTATTGAAACTTCCGGATGTGATACAGGCAGCCGTGCGCGACAACGAGATTACCATGGGCCACGCCCGTGCTTTGATCAATATCGAAAATCACGAAACCCAGATTAAGCTCTTCACGAAAGTAATAGAAGAAAACTGGTCGGTTCGGAAAATTGAAGAGGAAGTAAGAAGACTGGCAACGATTGATTCTGACGAAATCAAAGGTAAAAGTCAGCATTCAATAAAACAGGAGATTTCATCGTTACAATTTCGCCTTCAGGGGTACTTCGGTACCAAAGTACAGGTAAAAGCAGACGATAACCATAAGGGAGAAATCAAAATTCCGTTTGCCTCGAAAGACGAGCTGGATAAAATACTGAGTGCAATCAAGGTAAATCAGTAATACCAAACAGGGTCGTAATTGTTTAATATTTGTTAAATGATTGTAAAAAGAAAGATGAGAGCCTATTTTTGTCTCTTTATTCGCAATTAAATTTTCGGAACATGGTTCGGATGTTAGTTTTTCTTTTACTGATTACAAATATTTCTTTTGCGCAAATAGATACAGTAAAGAACAATGCGGTTAAAGCCGATTCTCTGAAAAAAATATTGATTGACTCTTCCAAAAAATCAGGTCTTGTTAATAAACTTATCAAAACTGATACTACCGGAAGAGCCAATTTTTTAAGCAGAGTTTTTAAAGCAGATTCAGCCAAAAAAGCGAATCCTGCCCGCAAAGCCCTGATACGGTCATTAATATTACCCGGTTGGGGTCAGGCTACCAACAAGGAATATTGGGTACTGCCGATTGTTTATGGCGCTGCGGCCGGAGGAATTTTCTCTTTCTACGTCAATAATCACAGGTATCAGTATTATAAAGGTAAACTGAGAGAAATTGTGGTTGGTGGAGCCACTGAGGTAATGATTAACCCTTATGAGGGCATCGGAATCCATCAGTCTGATAAGCAGATAGGGCCGTTTAGAAAAGCACAGGTCGAACCCGTTGTTAACAGTTACCGACGCTATCGCGACCTGACCGTCATAATATTTGCAGTAGGCTGGACCCTCCAGGCAGTGCAAGCCAATGTATCGGCGCATTTGAAAAACTTTGACATGAGCGACGACATTTCGTTGAAATTTGAGCCAAGCGTGCAGTCAACAGCTTTCGGAAATGCCGTAGGTGCCAGTGTTGTTTTAAAATTTTAAATTATTCAGAATTAGAAATTTATGCGTATTGCTCTTTTAGGATATGGAAAAATGGGTAAAGTAATTGAACAGATTGCTTTACAAAGAGGACATGAGATTTCTGCAAAAATAGACATAAGTAACCGTACAGAATTATTGTCAATAAACCCCGAAAATACCGATGCTGTGATAGAATTCAGCTCGCCTGAATCTGCCTATGGTAACCTTAAGTATTGTATGGAGTTCGGGCTACCAACAGTTTGCGGTACTACCGGCTGGCTGCAACATCAGTCTGAAATTGAAAAACTCTGCATTGAAAACGAAAGTGCGTTCTTCTATGCCTCTAACTACAGCATCGGAGTAAATCTCTTTTTCGAACTGAACAAGGCCTTAGCTCACTTGATGAGTCCGTATACCAATGAGTATAAGGTAAGCAGCAATGAGATTCACCATACTGAAAAGAAAGATGCCCCCAGTGGCACAGCCATAACATTAGCACAGGGAATTATAGAAAACCTGGGCAATAAAACAAAATGGGTAAACAACCAGATAGCCGCTGAAGACGAAGTGCCCATCTGGTCGTCGAGAGAAGGGAAAGTACCTGGCACTCATGAAATTAAGTACATCTCTGATGTAGATCAGATCGAGATCAAACACATCGCCAACAGTCGTAATGGCTTCGCTTTGGGTGCGGTTATTGCGGCAGAGTGGTTGCATGGCAAAACCGGAATTTTCGGCATGAAAGATATGCTTGGGTTCTAGACTGTCATTTCCATTAACAAATAACATTTTTAACCGATAATCACTTAAAAATAAATCTCCGCTCCGGAGTTAGTCTTTATGGCAGAAGTTCAAAAAAAAGCTGAAAATAAATCTGTAGGAAAGAAATCGGCAGTAAGAGAGTGGTTCGACTCCGTGCTATTTGCAGTAATAGCCGCTACGCTTATCCGCTGGCTCTTTTTAGAAGCATATACGATTCCGACGGGTTCGATGGAAAAAAGTCTGTTGATTAACGATTTCCTTTTCGTAAGTAAATTGCACTACGGTACCCGTACTCCAAAAACCATTTTACAGGTTCCGCTAACACATCAGAAAATCTGGTTTACTGATATTCCGTCTTATTCAGACGCAATTCAATTACCGCAATACAGATTACCGGGTTTTACGCATGTAAAAAATGGCGACGTGGTGGTTTTCAACTATCCGGGTTGCCCCGAAAGACCTGACGAATTCGGTGGTTATGATAAATATCCGGTTGATCTGAGAACCAACTACATTAAGCGCTGTATCGGTATCCCGGGTGATGTGGTTGAAGTAAGAGAAGGCCAAGCCTATGTGAATAATAAAATATTCCCTAATCCTCCGGGCTTGCAGATGGAATATGCCATCGAAGCTACTACCCAGGTGAATGAAAAGGTTTTCCAGAAATATAATATTTCAGAATTCGAGGAAGACCCAAGTCAGACCGAAAAAACCGTATACTATGTAAAAGCTACCGATCAGGCAATCAAGGATATCAAAAGTCTTGACTTTGTAAAAAACATTACGCCCCTGACATCGGCCAAAGGTGACACTAGTCAGTACGGATATAATACATTCCCTTACAACTCGCGTTTGTTTCCGTTTAACAGAGACAATTTCGGGCCTGTTACTATTCCGAAAAAAGGTGTAACCATTCAGTTGGACGAAAGAAATCTGGCTCTATATAAAGGCGTGATTACTACTTTCGACGGCAACGAAGATGCGAAGTATGTAAACGGACAGATCATTCTTGACGGTAAGCCGATTACGTCTTACACTTTCAAACAGAATTATTACTTCATGATGGGCGATAACCGCCATGGTTCTGACGACTCACGTTTCTGGGGCTTTGTGCCTGAAGATCATATTGTAGGTAAAGCGGTATTTATCTGGATGTCTATCGATAAAGACGGCAGTTTCCTGAACAAAATCCGTTGGAGTCGTCTGTTTAGCATCATCAGATAATAACAGACCATTCAAAAAGGAAAAGCTCATTCGTTGGTTGCGAATGAGCTTTTCCTTTTTTCAGCTTGCCCTACCCTACCAGTCTACAGTTGGTAATCCTTTACTAACCAGATAATTGTTGGCCTGGCTGAAATGTTTGGTACCAAACCAGCCGCCACCATTAGCAGACATGGGTGAAGGGTGCTTGGCACGTAACACAAAATGCTTTTTATCATCAATTATTTTACCTTTTTCCTGCGCGTATCTGCCCCATAACAAAAATACAACATTACTTTTTTCGTCATTAACACATTTAATAACGGCATCTGTAAAAGTCTCCCATCCTTTTCCTTGATGTGAACCCGCCGTAGCAGCCCGCACCGTCAGAGTTGCATTGAGTAACAAAACCCCTTGTTTGGCCCATCGCTCCAGATTGCCACTTTTTGGTATAGGTTTACCCAAATCATCATGAATCTCCTTAAAAATGTTAATAAGCGAAGGCGGAGACGGCACACCATCATTGACAGAAAAACATAAGCCATTGGCCTGCCCTACTCCATGATAAGGGTCCTGACCGAGTATTACAACACGCGTATCTTCAAAACTACACTCATTAAAAGCATTGAAAATTAACTTACCGGGTGGGTAACACACGCCGGACTTATATTCGTTTCGCACAAACGCTGTAAGGTCATTAAAATAATCCTTTTGAAACTCTTCCTGAAGCCTGTCCTTCCAGCTATCTGCAATCTTGACATCCATAGTAAATGAAATTAAAGTAGGTTCGGAACAAATATATGAAAAATAGAATTACTCAATCATAATGCTACCGCTTAACAACTTTTTTGCGAAAAAATAGTTACCAATAATAATAATTTATTAATTTACCTTTTAGTTATTCAAATTGCTAAGAGTGTTTAAGGCATCAATTGGTACTTAAACCATGAATTCCCTATAAATATATGAACACAATTACGGCAACTACTGACGGCGTAAAAGTTAGTGTGCTAACCGAGTACCAACCAGAATATTCCAGTCCTTATCAATCACATTTTGTGTTCAGCTATAGAATAAGGATCGAAAACCACAGTAACAATACCATTCAACTTCAAAGACGTAAATGGATTATTTTTGATTCTGTTGCTTCTGTAAAAGAAATTGAAGGAGAAGGTGTTGTGGGTCTTACTCCTGTGCTGGAACCCGGTGAAAGCCACGAGTATGTTTCAGGCTGCAGCCTGAAATCTTCGATAGGCAAAATGTCGGGCTCTTATATCATGGAACGGTTGGTAGATGGCAGGCAGTTCAGAGTACAGATTCCGGAGTTCAATTTAATTGCTCCTTACAGATTAAATTAACACTGACAATACACAGAAACATAATACACTAAAGCACGGAAATACCGTGCTTTTTTTATTGATGGTTTCTCAGAAAAAAACCTTAAAAAACTATTAGCCTGTTTTTTTCTGATTTACTTTTGCAAGCAAATTCCTTTTTAACTTACATTTCTAATACATAAATAATTATGCAGTACAGAATAGAAAAAGATACAATGGGCGAAGTGCAAGTACCTGCCGACGTTTATTGGGGGGCACAAACACAACGTTCTATTGAAAACTTTAAAATTGCGCAGGATATCAATAAAATGCCTAAGGAAATCATCAAAGCGTTTGCTTATCTGAAACACGGAGCGGCTTTGACTAACTTTGAATTGGGTGTGTTACCCAAAGAAAAAGCAGATTTAATAGGCACGGTTTGTCAGGAAATACTGGACGGGAAACTGGATGATCAGTTTCCGTTGGTAGTATGGCAAACGGGTTCCGGTACGCAATCGAACATGAACTGCAATGAGGTAATCGCTTACCGTGGGCATGTACTGCAAGGAGGCGAATTGGGCGATAAAACCAAGTTTTTACACCCGAACGATGATGTAAACAAATCGCAGTCATCAAACGATACATTCCCTACGGCTATGCACATTGCAGCCTATAAAATGCTGCTTGAAGTAACTATACCCGGTATTGAAAAACTACGTGATACACTTGCCGCGAAATCGGAAGCATTTATGGATGTGGTGAAAATAGGTCGTACACACTTTATGGATGCCACACCGTTGACACTCGGACAGGAGTTTTCAGGTTATGTTTCTCAATTAAATCACGGATTAAAAGCTATAAAAAATACCCTGGCCCACCTTTCGGAACTTGCTCTGGGTGGTACTGCAGTTGGAACGGGTATTAATACGCCACAGGGATATTCAGAACTAGTAGCAAAACACATTGCCGGCCTGACAGGTATTCCGTTCGTAACGGCAGAGAATAAATTTGAAGCATTGGCTGCACATGATGCCATTGTAGAAGCACATGGCGCTTTGAAAACCATAGCCGTAAGCCTGATGAAAATTGCCAACGATATCAGAATGTTATCATCTGGCCCGCGGTCTGGCATTGGAGAAATATACATTCCCGATAACGAGCCGGGTTCTTCAATCATGCCTGGTAAAGTGAACCCAACCCAATGCGAAGCTTTGACCATGATTGCAGCACAGGTGTTGGGTAACGATGTAGCCATTAACATAGGTGGTTCAATGGGGCACTTTGAGTTGAACGTGTTTAAACCGGTAATGATTTATAATTTCCTTCACTCGGCACGTTTGATCGGTGACGGTTGTGTGTCTTTCAATGATAAATGTGCCGCTGGTATTGAGCCTTTGAAAGAGAACATCAAAAAACATGTCAATAACTCATTGATGCTGGTCACTGCACTGAACACCAAAATTGGTTATTACAAAGCAGCTGAAATTGCACAGACTGCTCATAAAACAGGCAGCACTTTGAAAGAAACAGCTATCAGACTAGGATACCTGACAGGAGAAGAGTTTGACGAATGGGTAAAACCAGAAGATATGGTGGGAAGTTTGAAGTAATTCGCACTCAACTATCTGAAAATATAAAAGCCCTTTCTTCTCTTTAGAGGAAAGGGCTTTATTTATTATCTGAAGCCGTCTTTTTTTCTACGCCAATACCTCTTTCACCACTTTCCCAGCCACATCAGTTAATCTGAAGTTTCTGCCCTGAAAAGGGAAAACCAGCTTTTCATGATCAAAGCCCATCAGGTGCAGAATAGTTGCCTGCAAATCATGTATATGCGTACGGCCTTTGATGCCGTAATAGCCAATTTCGTCGGTTTCTCCATGCGAATATCCCTTCTTCAGGCCCGCTCCTGCCATGAACATAGTAAAAGCATCTACGTGGTGGTCGCGACCTTTGAACGGCGTATTGTTATCCCCTGCCCTGTTTTCCATCATAGGCGTTCTTCCAAATTCACCTCCCCAAACAATCAGTGTATCTTCCAGCAATCCTCTTTGTTTCAGGTCCAGTATTAAAGCAGAAATAGGCTTGTCGACATACTCTACATTGCGCCGCAGGCCAATATCTACTCCACTTCCGGCATCAGTACCGTGGTTATCCCAACGGCGGTCAAATAATTGTACTACTCTTACGCCTTTTTCCAACAGTTTTCTGGCTAGCAGGCAATTATTGGCAAAGCTTGACTTACCCGGTTCTGTGCCATACATTTCATGAATATAAGCCGGCTCACCCGAAATATCCATTGTGCCGGGTACTTCGGCCTGCATTCTGAAGGCCAATTCGTACTGTGAAATACGCGTCAGAATCTCAGGGTCACCTACTTCCTCGTAGGTCAGCTCGTTAATTTTATTAATGGTCTCAATTGATTTCTTTCTCAAAGTGCTATCAATGCTTCCCGGGTTATTGATATACAACACCGGGTCACCTTTCGAACGGCACTGCACCCCCTGATATACTGAGGGCAGAAAACCATTGCCCCACAGGTATTTACCGGCACTAGGCTCAGAACCGGACACCAGCACCACATAACCCGGAAGATTCTGGTTTTCAGAACCCAGACCATACGTTATCCACGAACCCATACTTGGCCTCCCTACACGCGATGCCCCCGTATGCATAAATAACTGAGCCGGAGCATGATTAAATTCATCTGTATGCATGGCTTTCAGGAATGTCAGATCATCTGCCAGTTTGGGCAGATAATTGAAGTAGTCAGAAAACCAGGCTCCTGACTGACCGTATTGCTGAAAAGTAGATTGTGGCCCCAGCATTTTGGGTACACCTTTAATAAAAGCGAATCTTTTACCTTCCAACAACGACGGAGGACAAAGCTGCCCGTCTAGTCTGGCCAGTTCTGGTTTGTAATCAAACAATTCCAGTTGAGACGGAGCGCCTTCCATATGCATAAAGATAATGCGCTTGGCCTTGGGGCTGAAATGGGATGGCCTTACAGCCAGAGGATTCTCATCCAGAAGTGGCTTCTCTGATGAACCATTGAAACAGCTACCTAACATAGAGGAAATGGCTAATCCGCCTAAACCAGATGTACATTGCTTCAGGAAGTGGCGTCGGGTATTGAATCTGGCTTCTTCTAAAAAAGCTTCTTCTGTAAGTGATATTCTTTTCATTTGGTCAAAAATTCATCCAGGTTCATCATGGCATTGGCTGTCAGTGTCAGTGCACCTAATTCAGCTTCTTCTTCTTTTTTCTTTCTCAGCTCAAGCAGTGCTTCCTGATACAATTGATATAACAGCCGGGTTTTATTGTCGCTCGGCGCTTTCTGGAACAGGTATTGGTAACCCTGCTTCAATTTTTCTTCCACTCGTGGTGTCTTGAACTCTTTCATTTTCAAGGCAATGCTTTGTGCAGCTGCATAAAAAACGGTATCGTTCAAGGTAGTAAGCGCCTGCAATGGTGTATTGGTACGGATACGTCGTGAAGTACAAACATTTCGTTGAGGGCTGTCGAAAGTAATCATCGACGGATACGGATTGGTGCGGCGCCAATAGGTATACACCGCTCTTCTGAACAGGTTTCCTTTAGGTTCTCTGCGCCAGCTTTCGTCAGTAGGGTTGGGTGGTTTTACACTCGGGCCATACATTTCCGTATTAAGTAAATGGCTTACAAACAATGCCTGATCTCTGATTTGCTCCGACGACAAGCGTACCCTTGGCCCCCTGGCAAGCAGCAGATTTCTAGGGTCTTTTTCTATCAAATCTTTACTGACGGTTTCCGACTGACGATAAGTAGCTGACATAACCATCTGTTTCAATAGTTTCTTTATGCTCCAGTTATGTGTATCTATCAATTGCACAGCCAGCCAGTCCAACAATTCGGGATGAGAAGGCCTGGCACCCATAGTTCCGAAATCCTCCAGCGATTCCACAATGCCGTTTCCAAACAATTGTTCCCAGAACCGATTCACCATTACTCTTGCCGTAAGCGGATTATCTTTGCTAACCAGCCATTGCGCAAAACCTAAACGGTCTGCTTTATAATTACCCAAATGTGGCAAAGAAGCCGGCACATCCGGTTTTACCTGTTCACCATGCACCATCCAGTTACCTCTGATAAACACATGGGTTTTACGGCTTCTGCTCGGAGCCATTTCCATAATAACCGGTGTAGTGATACTTTCAATCTTCACTAGTTTATCCAGTGAATCTTTGAATGCCTTCGTAAAATTATTCTTCAACGGGGTTTTGGACTGTAAATCCATCCAGTCCAGATGTATCAGGTCGGTCCAGAAACTTTTACCTTTTCTATATACCAGATACACATCATGCACACCTTTGGTTGGCTTTATATTTCCGCTTGAGGTAGTGTAATCTTTCCAACGCGACCAACCGTCATTTACGGTCTCTTCACTACATTTTGTTTCCACTTTACTTATCAATTCTCCTTCCGAGCTGCCAAGCCGCATTTCAATAAATGCATTGGCTGCCCCACTCTGGTATCCATAAGTGACCTGAGTGACCCCTGTCAGATCCACATCTTCGTACACAGTATAGGCACCTTCAGTGGTTTGCATGATAGTTTTCTGATTATTCCACAGCTCTATGTGGCGGCTGGCGCTGTCAAAGTCTTCCGCTTCAATTCTGTAGATACCCATTCGGCGCAGGTAATCCTGCTTCTGCCTGTCTAGTGGTATTTTTGCCGAAACCGGCTCCGGATTCTTTTCTATATTTTTCAGCCAGATCAGCAAATCTCTCAACTCATGTTCTCTGGCCGGGCTGTAGGTTTTTAAGAGAGGTTTGTCATTGTATAAATCTCTGTCTTGTGTATTATTAAAAAAGGCAAACGACTGATAAAAATCTTTCTGCCTGAAAGGGTCATACGGGTGGCTATGGCATTGTACACAAGCCATGGTTGTTCCCTGCCATACTTCCCACGTAGTAGAAACCCTGTCGAGCAAGGCCATGTTTCTGAACTCCTCGTCGTTGGTTCCGCCCTCGTCATTGGCCATGGTATTTCTATGAAAAGCCGTAGCAATTAACCGGTTCTCTATTTCTCTGGCATTAGTATTGGCCGATTGCGGCAATAAATCACCGGCCAGTTGGTGAATCGTAAACTGGTCGAATGGCATATCTACATTGAACGCCTTGATAACCCAGTCCCGATACTGCCAGATACTTCGGTCTAAATCTTTCTCATACCCTTTCGAATCAGCGTATCGGGCCAAATCAAGCCACATGGTGGCCCAGCGCTCACCGAAATGCGGTGATTGCAGCAATCGGTCTACCTGCTTTTCGTAGGCATTGGTGCTGTTGTCTTTCAGAAAAGCCCGTGTTTCTTCAATGGTGGGTGGTAATCCGATTAAGTCCAGGCTCAATCGGCGCAGCAATGCTGTTTTATCTGCTTCCGGAGCATGCTTTAACCCTTCCTGACTAAGTTTATCCAGAATAAATTTATCAATTCCGTTTACTACCCATTTATCGCTAACATCCGGAGGAATTATCGATTTATCCGGTTTAATGTAAGACCAATGGTCTTCCCATTGTGCGCCTTCATTAATCCACCTTTCTATTTTGCTTATTTCATCGTCGCTTAAGGGTTCTGCGTCCAAAGGCATCCGTGCTTCTTTATCATGAGTTTTAAGCCTTTTTATCAATTCTGAATTATCGGCATCATGCGGAATAATAGCATACTTACCCGACTTGGCCTTGGCCAGTGCCTCTTCTCTGAAAAGCAGACTAAACTCTCCGCTTTTCTTTACTCCTCCATGACAAACAATACACTTTTTGTTAAAAATCGGGCGGATTTCTTCGTTATAGCTGATTTGCTTTCGTGTAAGATGATAAACAGAACCGGCAGCTATGAGAACAGCCGCAGCGAGACTTATCCAGGTTAATTTCTGATAATTCATTAGTCAAGTATACTTCAAAAACCTCCCGAATATCCTTAAAAAATAGTATGGATACAAGTTTTTTTATGATTATACTCAAGCCTAATAAAAAACTACCATTATCATCCGCTTTTAAATCAGGAAGTGTTGCCTATCTTTGAGCTACTAACACAAAATGTTCTGTTCATGGTAGATGAAGCAACTTTCCGAGACATAGCCTTATCGTTTGCAGGGGCAGAAGAAGCACCTCATTTTGAAAAGACCTCGTTCCGGGCGCAAAAGAAAATCTTTGCCACTTATTCAGTGCAAGATCACCGTGCCTGCCTGAAACTATCTGAAATCGACCAGTCTGTTTTTTGTACACATAAATCCGGTGGAGTTTATCCGGTTCCTAATAAATGGGGTAAACAGGGCTGGACACTCTTTGAACTGAGCAAGCTGGAAAGAGAACTGATGCACGATGCACTCGAAACAGCCTATATTGAAGTAACCAAGAAAAAAAATAAAGCCAAGAATCTGAAACCATGAGACTTATCGACTACCCGTCTATCATAAAGCTTGCCTGGGCCAATTTTGATGATTCTAAAACCATTGATACCATTGAAGACATCAGCGCCAAGGTGTCTACGAACCACGTTTTCAGAGTAAGATTTGATAATGATGACATCATCATTGCCAAATTATCTTATTTCGGCACCTACGAACATTTCAAGGAAGACCATCAGATTATACATACCTTACAGAATAACCTGCTGTATCCTTTTGAAAACGTATTGGCCAAATCGCTTGTGAAAGATAACGAGGTATATACCTATCGTTTTCAGGATGACATCACCGACGCATGGGTAATTTTTTATAATCCTATCAGAAGTCTGCACCGGTTACCCCGCCGATTGGATGAAGACCAGATAAAAAAACTCGGTACCGAGATCGCGCGGTTTCATAAGGCCTGTGCCCGCGTAAGTACCGTTTTACCGAAAGCGTCGAAAACATTGCGCTCAGATATTCAAGACCTGCTAAACATACTGGATACCGAGGTAGGGCAGTTTGAGCATCGCATGCACATCAGCTACCTGAGAGAACAATGTGAGATATTCCTTGAAAACCGGCAAAAACTGGTAGCCGGAACAGTAGAAACCATGCCCGTATTTATGGACTGGAATATTGGTAATTTTTCAGTTACCAAAAATCTGGAGCTTTACTCACGGTGGGACTACGACTGGTTCAGAATCAGCTATCGCGTAATGGATTTTTACTTCTTCAGCAGGGTAACCTCTGATGTAGGTGACCGCACGGCTTTCAGCTATTATATTGGCCCACTGATGGAAGACCGCTTCATTCTGTTCCTGAAAGAATACCATAAGGTGTATCCACTTACAGAAAATGCCGTACTTTTCATGAAAGAGGCCTATCGTTTTTTCATATTAAACTATGTTATCAAATACGGCCGGTATTTCTTTCATCAAGCCTATTCAACCAAATTGCAAAGAGAAGCCTACGAGATTTATTTTCCGTCAATAGAGAAAGAATTTGATGCCGGTAAAATTCTGAAAGCGCTTAATATTTAAACCTACATACCATTATCCTACATGCAGATACACGATTTTAAAGCAGTTTTAGAAAAATATAAAGTTATTTTTTTTGATGCCTATGGCGTGCTTAAAAACTATAATGGCTTGATTCCGGGAGTAGAAAACACCTTTAAATACCTGAAAGAAACCGGAAAAGAATTCTATATTTTAACTAACGATGCCTCGAGAAAACCCCAGCAGCTGGTTGATTCTTACCATTCTTTGGGTATCAAAGACGTGGTTCCGGGTAATATCATTTCGTCAGGCATGCTGGCAATGGACTATCTGAAACAAAAGGTCAAAAGTGGTAAAGTAGTTTTTCTAGGAACCGTGGATTCTGCTTATTATATCGAAACCGTTGGACTCGAGGCTGTTCCTATCAGCGAATTGGATTTGAACAAACTGGAAGATATACAAGCACTGGCGTTTCTGGACGATGAAGGTTTCGACTGGAGAGATGATCTGAACAAAACTATTAATCTGCTGCGCAGAAAAAACATACCTGTAATTGTGGCCAATACCGATGGCACGTATCCGGTATCCAAAAAAGAAATAGCTATTGCAATGGGTGGTTTATCAAGAATGATAGAAGCCATTGTAGGCAAGCAGTTTGTGGGTTTCGGCAAACCGGATTCGCAAATGTTTATTTTTGCCTACGAACACATTAAAAGCAAAAACATAGAGAAAAAAGATATTCTGATGGTAGGCGACACCCTGCATACCGATATACTGGGTGGTAATAAATTCGGTCTGGACACGGCATTAGTACTAAGTGGGAATACACAGGCAGAAGATGTAAAAGTACATATTCAGAGCACGGGTATTATTCCTACTTACCTATGTGAAGCAGCAGTAGTTGAGTAGAAAAATAAACCTGAAATGAGCCGATTATTCGTAATAATATCCATAGCACTTTTGTCACTTCAAGGTTTTGCGCAAAAAATTGAGGTGAACCCAATATCTGCCGAAACCTTGACAAAGTTTAAAACGGCAGGGGCTTTGTTATTAAAAAGCGTTCAGTTCAAAGACAAAAACGGAATCAATTACTTAATAGCAGCAACGGAAGAGGCCGAGAAAGACGATTACACTTCGAGAACATTGTGGATAGAGCATTTCATTGAGAGTACCACAAAAGAGCCTAAGTTGCTCAGGGAAATAGTAGATTTCGAAAAAGATTGCCCCTTAGACAATCAGCTTGGTCTGATTGAAGGCGCGTTTGAAGTAACAGATCTGGATAAAAACGGTTATGCCGAAATCATATTTATGTATAAAACCGGCTGCAAAAGTGATGCAGGTTCTATGGGACTAAAACTGATAGTTCTGCAAAATGGAAGCAAGGCAGTTGTAAGAGGGACGCCCGTTATTATGGGATTCAATCACCCGAAAGAAAATATCCCTGATGCCGCATTTAAACAACTCCCCGATGTAATACAAGATAAAGCCAATGCGTTATGGAGTAAATTTGAAAAAGAATACGAATGACTATGACAAAAGAACCTATCACCTGGGACGATTTTGAAAAAGTTGAGCTGAGAGCCGGTACCATTATACAGGTTGACGATTTCCCGAAAGCGAGAAAACCCGCGTATAAATTACTGATTGATTTCGGGCCGGAAATAGGTATTAAACGTTCGTCGGCACAGATTACCACTTTTTATAGTAAGGAAGAACTATTGGGCAAGCAGGTATTATGCGTAACCAATTTTCCACCCAGACAAATCGCTGATTTCATGTCGGAAGTACTAACGACCGGATTCATTCTTGACGATGGTGCGGTAGTGATTGCTGAATCTGAAAGGAAAGTGCCCAACGGCAGCCGTCTGGCTTAAATTTTCAGAAAATATCTTGGAAGTCTCATTTTTAATAAATACATTTGTACATAATTCTCTCGTTTAAGAATGAAAAAAGCATTATCCAGATTGTTCAATGTAATAATGGCCGTAGTTGTGCTGCTAAGTAGCACAGGTTTTGGCTTTGTTGAGCATAGCTGTATAGTGAAAGGAAAATCAATTTCTCTTCATAAAAACGGTGATTTATGTTGTGCTGCAAAAAATTCAAAGCATTTCCCGCTCGCTAACAAGAATGCTGTATTAAAAAAATCTTCGTGTTGTACTGAAGAAGAAAAATACGAAAACGTTCAATACTCTTCTTCTGTTTCTCAACTTGTAGCCAAATTCACACAAAGTAGTATAGACTGGCTTAAAGCTACCTTTAACGATATTGTTAAAACCATTATCGAGACTATTCTTGACAGCCAGAATTCTTCATTAGCAAACAGTACTTCTCCACCCCTACCTGCCGGGCGAGATATTGTTACGGCCAATCAATCTTTTTTAATCTGATATTGTTAAATAATTAGTAATCCGCAAGTCGTTACCGGTTTGGGGTTTTTGTGTTTATTCTGTTGTTCTGACAGATACTCCATCATTATTTACTATATCGAATTATGCAATTACTCATCAAAAACATGGTATGCAACCGCTGCGTGCGGGTGGTGCGTGAAGAATTAGAGAAAATAGGCCTGAACGTTTCAAAAGTTGAGCTGGGCATTGCAACCATCACTCTTAAAGACGCATCCTTTCAATATAATATCGTTCAGCAGGCTTTACAAAAGGAAGGCTTCGAACTGATTGAAGACCATAAAGCTACTGTCATAGAGCGCATCAAGCATTTTATCATCAACGAAATCCACCATCATAAAGGTGAAAAACCGGCTTCGCAGAACTTCTCTGATTTTCTGGTAAAAAAAACAGGTTATGAATATTCATACCTGAGCAATCTCTTCTCTTCGGTCGAAAAAATAACAATCGAGAAATACATCATTGCACAGAAAATTGAACGCACCAAAGCATTGTTGATGAATGGAGAAGTAAGCCTGTCTGAAATTGCCTGGCAATTAGACTACAGCAGCGTAGCGCATCTTTCCAATCAATTCAAACAGGTGGTAGGCGTGAGCCCGAGCGATTTTAAACGCCGGAAAGAGAATACACTCATGCCGATAGATGCAGTCAAAAATCATGTAAGTATCATGTGAAATTCTGTAACAAGTAGGTCGGGCTTATACCCTACCTTTGTATCATTAAAATTAACAAAACAATGACACATACATACGAAGTTACAGGCATGACCTGCGAGGCTTGCGAATATAAAATTCAACACGTGCTGGGCCATGTGGATGGAGTTAAATCGGTTACACCCGACAAAACACATAACACAGCTACCATTGAAATGGAAAAGCATATACCCATATCTGTGTTTCAGGAATCTTTGAAACCGTATCCTAAATACAGCATCAGTGAAAAAACAGCCTCTCCCGCTCACACAGCAGTTTTTACAGAAGAAGCACCCAAAAGCTGGTTCGCAACCTATAAGCCATTGTTGCTGATTTTCGGATTCATTACAGGTATTTCAGCGCTGACGGCTTTTCATGCCAATATTTTTGAAGCGGAGCATTTCAGCGGTATGCATTTCATGAATCATTTCATGGCCGGCTTTTTTCTGGTTTTCTCTTTCTTTAAATTTTTAGACCTGAAAGGCTTTGCCGAAAGCTACGCCATGTATGACTTACTGGCTATGAAAGTTCCGGTTTATGGCTATGTATATCCATTTATTGAATTAGCACTCGGGCTTGCCTATTTGTTAAATTTTCAACCACAGGCAACCAATATAGCCACTATTGTAGTCATGGGTTTTAGTTCGATAGGCGTTATCATGAGTGTGCTCAATAAGAAAAAAATCCGTTGCGCGTGCCTGGGTGCAGTATTTAACTTGCCCATGAGTACCGTTACTATTATTGAAGATTTACTGATGGTGGGTATGGCAGTAGCGATGTTATCCGTGTATTAATACTAAGGCATTCATCTTGCTGAATAGCTGATGAAAATTTAAACCACATGAAAAATTTTAAAAATAAAATATCCATAAGCATTTTTTCCATTTTCGTTTTGTGTTCGGGAATCGCCTTCGGGCAGAACGTAACCGGCATAGTGCTCGACAATTCGAATGGAAAAGAAGAAGCAATTATCGGGGCCACCGTACACTGGCTAGGTACCAAAGTAGCTACCCAAACCGATACCGAAGGCAAGTTTGTTATTCCGCGTACTAAATCCTCACAATTAATCATCAGTTTTGTTGGTTATCAATCTGACACCCTCACGATTACCAATGAAACCGACCTGAAAGTGTATCTGAAATCAGAGAATCAGTTACAGGAGGTGGTTGTGAGAAGCGGTTCTACGGCTATTGACCGGATGTCACCCATCCAAACTGAAATTATTACCTCAAAGGCTTTAGCAAAAGCAGCCTGTTGTAATCTATCTGAAAGTTTCGAGACTAACGCCTCAGTTTCGGTAAGTTATACAGATGCCGTTACAGGCTCGAAGCAGATTCAGTTGTTAGGGCTGGCCGGTACTTACGTGCAGACCAACGTGGAAAATATTCCGGCTATCAGAGGCTTGGCCACTACATTTGGTTTGAATTATGTGCCCGGCACATGGGTGCAATCAATTGATGTGGGCAAAGGGGCAGGTTCTATTGTAAACGGTTATGAGTCTATGACAGGCCAGATTAATGTGGAATTACAGAAGCCTGATCTGTCGGAGAAGATATATCTGAACACCTACGTTAATAGTCTCGGGCGTGGCGAAGTGAATCTGAATCTGGCAAAAATTCTGAGATCAAAGACCGGCAAGTCCAAATGGTCGGTAGGTCTGCTTTCGCACGGTTCAACACTACAAACCAGCATTGATAATAACAACGACAACTTTTATGATTTGCCCAAATACACACAGGCCAATTTCATTAATCGCTGGAAATACGAGTCCGAAAAAATGATGGCGCAATTTGGAGTTAAGTTTTTGCATGAAGACCGTTTGGGAGGGCAGATAAACCGAAACCCTTTGGTGCTGGACGATAACATTTACAAGTTCACCAATACTACCAATCGTGTTGAGTTATTTTCAAAAACTGCGAAATTATACCCGAACAAACCATACAGAGGCTTAGGATTGATTCTGAACGGAGTTATTCATGATTCAAAATCAGAGTTTGGTTTCAGACCTTACGATGGGCGCCAGAATACGTTGTATGGTAATCTGATTTATCAGGATATCATCGGTAATACGAATCATACTTATAAAACTGGCGTAAGTTTCCTGTATGACGATTACCGTGAAAAATTCGCCGATACACTTATGCTGCGCACTGAAATAGTACCCGGCGCTTTTTTTGAATACACCTATAAGTATCTCGATAAAATCACGGCAGTGGCTGGTGCGAGAGCGGATTTTCATAATCTGTATGGCACCATATTTACACCGCGCCTGCATTTGCTCTATAATGTAAATCCGGAGAATGCCTTACGGATTTCAGCCGGAAAAGGTTTCAGGACACCAAATCCGTTGGCCGAGTATTATGGTAATCTGGTAAGTTCGAGAACAGTGAGGTTTCTGGGTAAAATAAAACCCGAAATCAGCTGGAACTATGGGCTGAGTTACACAAGGCATTTCGGAAAATCGAACATTATCCTTGACTTATACCATACCAATTTTGTTAATCAGCTGATTGCTGATACCGAGCATCCGCAGTTTTTGTCCTTTTATAATTCCGGCGGAAGCATGAGCAACAAGAAAAATTATGCCAACTCAGCGCAGATTGAATTAAATCTGGCACCTGTTAACCGGCTTGAGTTTAAAATTGCTTACCGTTACACTGATGTGTGGCAAACGATAGGTAAACCTTATAATCAGGAAATAACGGTCAGGAAAATGTTCATTCCGCGCGATCGTGTTCTGTTGAATATCGGGTATTCTCTACCCTACGAAAAGTGGAAATGGGATTTTACCCTGCAATACAACGGTACCCGGCGGGTGCCTAATCTATCGCCCAACTATCAGCACACCAGTTATGAAAGCATGCCTATTCAATATGCCCCTGCTTTTGTAAACATCAATGCACAGGTTAGTCGTTCGTTCCGTCGCTGGGATCTGTATCTGGGAGGTGAGAACCTGAACAATTTCACACAAAAAGACCCGATTGTAACACCCGATACCCCATTTGGCTCGAGATTCGATGCCGGAAGCGCCTGGGGGCCTGTGGTTGGAAGAATCATTTATTTTGGCACCAGATATAAATTAGGCGGCAGAATTTAATGTATAGGTCTTGATATACGTTAGACGGGCTCTTTAACGTTAAAAATGAAAAGGGATTACGGTTTATGAAGAAAATTTATCAGGTATTTTTTTACGGTCTTATTATCTTACTGGCATCATGTAAAGATAAAGAAGAGGTTCCCGTTCAGGACATTGATTTTCCTGCTGCCTACGTTGTAAACGGAGGAAGTAATACAATTTCAATTATCGACCTTAACGAAAGAAAAGTAAAGCGAATCATTCAATTAACAGATCTGGGGCGTTTCGCACATCATATTGAGTTATCGCCTGATGGTAAAAAGCTTTCGGTAGCACTACCAGAGTTTGATTTCACTCAAAGCCATGATCAATTGCATAATGCCACAGACAAAAAAGGAGGCATAGCCATAATAGATGCCCTGAATGGTAAAAATCTACTAAAAATGCCTTTAGACCGGGTAAACTTCAACGCGGTGTTTACTCATGATAATAAAGAAATATGGACGGCCTCTACCAACCATGCCGGAGAAATGCACGTGTTTGATGCAATCACCGGTGTATTGAAAGAAGAGATTTTCTTGGGTGCAGACCCGACAGAAGTAGTTTTTTCTGCCGACGGCAATTATGCTTTTGTAGCATTGGGTGAGAGTAGTTTTATTCTGGCAGTAAATACGAAACTAAAGAAACTGGAAAAATACATTAAGGTTGACCCGTTCCCTACTAATGTGTGGGCGGCAAGTGATGGATACATCTATGTAGAAAACAAAAACCTGCAAACGATTAACATAGTAGACCCAATTACTCTAAATGTAACCGAGTTGCTTGATCTGGACTTTAAACCGGGTCAGGTGGCTTATAACAAAGCGTTGAATGAATTATGGATTTGTCAGGCCGGACAAAACAAAATAGCTTATTATGAGCGCAAAAACGAAAAATGGGTTTTGAAGTCGACCATTGTAACCGGCGATGATGCACATGCTGTTAAGTTTTCGAAAGATGAAAAGACCGCTTATGTAGCGAATCAAAAAGGCAACACCGTATCGGTAATCAATGTGGCATCGCACGAAAAAATTACAGATATCCCGGTCGGGCTGAACCCCAACGGAATTGTTTTAAGAGAATAATAGTTTTATAACCAAACAGTTAATTTACCAAAATGAAAAATTTATTGTTTATCATCTTCTTTGCCACAGTTTTCAACGGTTTTGCTAAAGAAGACCCACCTAAAACCGCAGAAGTAAAAATCAAGACTTCGGCCATCTGTGGCATGTGCAAAAAACGCATCGAACGCGATTTAGGGCTCACTAAAGGAATAGTTGGCTCGAATCTTAATCTCGATAATAAAGTGGTAACGGTTACTTATAATCCTAAGAAAACAAGTGCCGAGAAAATCAAAACGGCTATCTCAAAAATAGGCTATGATGCCGACGAAGTAGTGGCTGATCAGAAATCGCACGATGCCCTGCCTGATTGTTGTCAGAAAACTGCTGCAGCACATAAGGACTAATTGGCAGAGGGTATAGGGCACTGGGCAGAGGGCTTGGTGTATAGGGCGTTAAAAGTTTAACTAACTTTCACATGCCCGACTTTAGTCGGGTATTAAATGCAAACCATTCCTTTGTTACGATAGCCCGTGAATTCATTCACGGATTACAGGTAAAATGAAATCAGAATCAATAAAAAAGGAGGTGATATCACCTCCTTTTTCAATATAGTTTATCCGGAAAACGTCAATTATACATTTTCTTTCAATACTTTTTCTACCAATTCGGCAGCTTCTTTTAACAAGATAGCCGAGTAAACTTTCAAGCCCGATTCATTGATAATCGCAGCGCCTTCAGCAGCGTTGGTTCCTTGTAAGCGAACAATGATAGGTACTGGTATTTCGCCAATAGCTTTATAAGCTTCTACTACCCCTGTTGCCACACGGTCACAACGAACGATACCACCGAAAATATTAATCAGAATGGCTTTTACGTTCGGGTCTTTCAGAATAATTCTGAAACCGGCTTCTACAGTTTTTGCATTGGCTCCACCACCTACATCAAGGAAGTTAGCAGGCTCACCACCTGATAATTTGATGATGTCCATAGTAGCCATGGCAAGACCGGCACCATTCACCATACAACCTACGTTACCATCAAGTTTTACGTAGTTCAGGTCGTTGTCAGCTGCTTCAACTTCTAACGGATCTTCTTCTGCTTTGTCACGCATGCTCACTAAATCAGCATGACGATACAAAGCGTTATCGTCCAGATTCACTTTGGCGTCAACGGCTAATATTTTGTTATCTGATGTTTTTAAAACCGGGTTGATTTCAAACATTGCCGAGTCAGACTCCACATAAGCTTTATAAAGAGCGCCTACAAATTTCACCATTTCTTTATTGGCTTCGCCTGTTAAACCCAGCTTATCGGCAATTTTACGTGCCTGAAATGCCTGTAAACCTACGCGAGGGTCAACCCACTCTTTGAAAATTTTCTCAGGGTGATGCTCTGCCACTTCTTCAATGTCCATACCGCCTTCTGTTGAAGCCATAATTACATTGCAGGCTTTGGCGCGGTCTAACAAAATACCCATATAGTATTCTTTAGGCTCGCTGTCACCAGGGTAATAGGCGTCTTCTGCAACAAGAATCTTGTTAACCGGTTTACCTTCAGGTCCTGTCTGAAGCGTTACCAGCACATTCCCCAAAAGGTTTGTAGAAATACGTTCCACATCTTCGGCAGATTTTGCTAATTGCACACCGCGTTGTTCGGTACCAACAATTTTACCTTTTCCGCGTCCACCTGCATGTATTTGTGATTTAACTACTGCAAACTTAGAATTAGTCATTTCCGCTATCTGCTTGTAAGCTTCTACAGCCTGCTCCGGAGTTTCGGCAACTATCCCACGTTGAATTCTTACACCATAACGGCTCAGTATTTCTTTACCTTGATACTCGTGAACGTTCATGTAAAGTAGATTTTAGAGGTTATAAAATTTTCGCTAAATTAGTGAACAATTATTAATTATCAATCAAATATCGCTTACTTTGCCTAATCATTTTTTACGATTTAAAGAAATCGTAACATGAGCATCGTATTCAGGAAAGAAAGGATACGGGATTCATAAAATCACTCCGGCAGACAGATTATGCTACAGGCAAAAAACATAAAAAAAAGCTACGGTAATCTTCAGGTTTTAAGAGGTATCGACCTCACAATCAATCAGGGCGAAATTGTTTCTATCGTTGGGGCATCCGGGGCAGGCAAAACTACGCTGTTGCATATACTGGGCACGCTCGATAAGGCTGACTCTGGTGAAGTAATACTCAATGGCACCAACTACCAATCTCTCAAAGACAAAGAACTGGCACGGTTCAGAAATGAAAAAATAAGTTTTATTTTTCAGTTTCATAATCTGATGCCCGAGTTTACCGCACTGGAAAACGTATGTATTCCGGCATGGATAGGTCAGAGCAGAGGGAAATCAGCCTCGTCGGAAGAAATAGAACGTAAAGCCACTGAACTGCTGACACTGTTAGGTTTAGGTGCAAGAGTAAAGCACTTTCCTTCTGAATTATCAGGTGGTGAACAACAAAGGGTTGCTGTGGCACGAGCCCTGATTAATTCGCCATCGGTAGTTTTTGCTGATGAACCAAGCGGCAATTTAGACTCTAAAAATGCCGAAGAATTGCACCACTTGTTCTTTGAACTCAGAAAAAAACTCAATCAGACTTTCGTAATTATTACACATAATGAGCACCTGGCTGATATGTCTGACAGAAAACTGGTGATGCAGGATGGACAGATGGTTTAATTAATTAGCGAATTAGTGAATGAGTGATTTAGTGAATCATCTTCAACTTTGATTTAGCTGATTAATCTGATTGTTTTGATTACAGTTGAAATTTTCATATCATTTTCAGTCGAAGACAATAATTCATCAGCAAAATCATTTAATCAGGTAAAATGGTACGCCATCCCGGCATAGTTCAAAGACTTGCCTCCCACATCTTATGAAAAAACTGATTATCATATTACTCCTTTTTCCGGTTCAATGGCTGCTGGCACAAACCAAGCAATTACGTTTTGAAGACTATACTTATGAGCCCAACATCAGGTCTGTGCAATTATATCCGCTGGTAGGCACGGCCGGAGACCCCGCCAAAAGCCTTAACCCACCCGTAATACAGTTGAAAGATAACAACAGCTTATGGTTGGAATTTGACGACCTGAACGTAGGTTATCAGCAGTATCATGTTAAAATACTACACTGCGGCATGGATTGGAAGCAGTCGGTTCTTTCTGAAATAGAATACATGCCCGAATACAATGACCTCATAATCAACGATTATCAGGTTTCTCAAAACACAAAAGTACCGTACTATCATTATAAAATCGAATTACCAAAGATGCTGGTTTCGGGCAATTATCTGGTAGTAGTTTGGCGCGACCGTAAGCGGGACGACATAATCCTTTCACGTAGATTCATGGTTTATGAAAATGGGGTTGGTGCCGGTGGCACCGTGCGTCAGGCCCAGAATCCTTCGAAATTTAAAACACATCAGCAGATTGATTTTCAGCTCAACTATGGTGGCTATAACGTAATGTCGCCTCGTGATGAGTTCAAGGTGGTCATCAGGCAGAATTACCGATGGGATAAAACCATCAGAAACCTAAAACCTTTTAGTGTCAATAATGCTACCAGCGCCTTAGAGTTTCGTTTTTTTGATGACGAAAACACTTTTTCCGGTGGAAACGAGTTCCGGTTTTTTGATTCAAGAAGCACTTACAACGCAGGATTGTTTATTGATAAGATTCGACGTGGGAAAGAAGATGACATGTGGGTAGCATCTCAAAGAGACCGAAGTGAAGCAGTGTATATAGAGTCGAACGATTTCAATGGCATGTATGTAATAGATAACCGTGAAGGCAACAGAGCAGAAACCGAAGCCGATTATATTTTTATGACATTCGGCCTGAAAAGTCAGGAACTGAATGCCAATGAAAAAATATACGTCAACGGAAGTTTTAACGACTGGCGGTTGGACAAACTGAATGAGATGGCCTACGATAATAATTTTGGAGGTTACACAGCTACCATTCAATTGAAACAGGGTGTATACAATTATGATTTCGTTTTAGTAAAAGACAACAAACCTGATGAAGCGGCTTTTGAGGGGAATTTTGCAGAAGCCGAGAACACTTACGAAATCTTCGTTTACCATAAACCCGTTACTGCCCGTTCAGAAAGAATTGTGGGATATAAATTAGTGGATTTCAATAAACGCAGATAGCGTTTGAATTTCCCCTGCTTATTTCAAGGAAGGGTGTCAATTACATGACATGTCATGTAATTGACGGGGTGCCTTAAACACTTCTCGAATCGATTCCGTGGACATTAAATTAAACTTTTCAGTTTAAAGAAATATAATCCTATGAAAACAGCATTGATAGTAGGTGCAACCGGATTAATCGGTAACCATCTGACACATAAGCTGGTCAATCATCCTGCTTATTCAACGGTAAAGGTTCTTGTCCGGAAACCTTTGGATTTCCGGCACCCAAAGCTGGAACAGATATTGATTGATTTTGATAATTTCGATTCGTCTCTTGTAATAGCCGATGATGTATTCTGCTGCCTGGGTACTACTATGAAACAGGCCGGTTCGAAAGATGCCTTTTATAAAGTCGATTTTCTGTATCCCTTTGAAACCGCTAAGGCAGCCTTGCAAAATGGAGCCCGTCAGTTCCTGATTGTTACCGCTATGGGAGCCGATGCCCAATCTGTTTTCTATTATAACCGTGTTAAAGGTGAAATTGAAAAGGCTCTCAGTGCTTTAAACTTCCCTACCCTGATTATCTTCCATCCTTCCCTGCTATTAGGCGAGCGCAAAGAATCAAGAGCCGGTGAAGGTATTGCCTCTTTTGTAATGACAAACTTAGACTTCCTTATTCCGGCTAAATACAAGGCCATTAAAGGCGAAACAGTAGCCAACGCCATGTCCGCATGGGCACAAAAAGAGTTTATTGGAGAAAGAACAGTAGACTCAGGCGAAATGCAAGCATTTGCGTCTTGAATATTAACCTTCCTTTGATCTCTTTATTTCTTCCTACCGCGAATTAAAAATTCACACCATAAAGTTTGTTTCTTAAATTATTATTTAGATATTTAGATATATTTCTAAATAATGTATTCAACTAAACTTTAAAAAAATGGCAGAAATCACTACTTCCGCTCGCGTTGCTCGCGTCGACATGACCCCTATGGTCGATTTAGGATTCTTACTCATCACATTCTTTATGTTCACAACCAGGTTTTCGACACCCTACGTGATGAAATTGAACATGCCTGATATGAATGGCACCCCACCACCCATTTCTGAATTAAACTCTTTGACTATTATTCTTGGGAAAGATGACAGGATTTTCTGGCATCAGAAAAACTACAAGGTACTGAATGCTAGCCATCTTCAGGAAATCAGTTATGGAAAAGAGTTGCGGCAATTAATTCTGCAAAAAAGAAGAGAAGCCAAAATTCAGGACCACTTTTCGGTTATTATTCACCCGACAGACGAGGCTAATTACAAAAATACAGTAGATGTGTTAGATGAAATGGAGATTGTCAATCAGAAAAGATATATTCTTACTGATATTGTTGCTAAAGAAAAAGAAGTATATGAAGCCAGACTGAAACTTCAGCAGAATTAGTTTTTCAAGAAACCTATAATACAACAATGGAAGAGTTAAAGCCACGGAAAATTTCCTATATTCGTGGCTTTACTGAACCTTTATGAGAAAAAAACGCTACTTAATAGTTCTGCTCAGCATTATTGCTCAATCATTTACAGCTTTTTCGCAGAATCTGAAAGAAGACAAGAAATTGAAATCACAATTAACAGAACTCCTGAAAGGCTTTAATGGAGATGCAGGTATTTATGTACAAAATCTTAAAACTAATAAGTTTGTTGCCATCAATGCCGACACCGTTTTCCCTACTGCCAGTATGATTAAAATACCAATTATGATTGGTACTTTTGACAAAATACGCCAGGGAGAATTGAAATACGAACAGGAACTGGTTTATAGGGATTCATTACACTATGATGATGGCATTGTAGGGTCATTGCGCGATAGTGCCAGAATACCTCTGAGTCAGGTAGTAATGCTGATGTGCACCATCAGTGATAACACAGGCAGCTTATGGCTACAGGCCCTGGCAGGTGGTGGGAAACGTATCAATGCCATTCTGGATTCGCTCGGTTTTACAGCAACCAGAGTCAATTCCCGGACACCCGGCAGGGAAGCCAACCGAAGCAAATTTGGCTGGGGACAAACCTCACCACGTGAAATGGCCCGATTACTTACAATGCTAAGAAAAGGCGAAGTCATATCTCCTGCATTTTCAGACCGCATGTACAGGAATCTCGGCCGACAGTTCTGGGATAAAGAAGGGTTGTCGCAGATTCCGGAAAATGTAAAAGTTGCCACCAAAAACGGAGCGGTGAACCGTTCCCGCTCCGAAACTGCTTTGGTACATGCACCGCATGGAGAATACGTTTACAGTATCATTACCAAAAACCAGAAAGACGAATCGTGGACCCGTAACAATGAAGGCTATGAATTGCTACGCAAGGCAGGCGCTTTGCTCTGGCATTACTATGAGCCTAAATCTAAATGGAAGCCAGCGGATGGATATGATAAATTACAATAATCAGATGATTCAGGCATACAGAAAAGACCAGCAATTACTGGAAGATATTCAAAGTACTATTCATAAAACCGAAGGCTTTCGGGTCTGGTGGCTAGGGCAAAGTGGTTTTCTGATTCAGTATCAGGGAAAACATTTGCTTTTTGATCCTTACTTGTCAGATTCCCTGACAAAGAAATATGCAGAGACCGATAAACCTCACACACGTATCAGCGAATTGGTTATTAATCCTGAATTGCTGAATATGATTGATGTGGTCACATCCTCTCACAATCACACCGACCATCTGGATGCAGAAACGTTGTTACCGCTTCTGGCATTTAATCCGGCTATCGATCTGATTATCCCCGAAGCCAATCGTGTATTTGTAGCCGACAGGTTGAAATGTCCCCTCGATTTGCCTATAGGATTGAATGACAACGAAAATATTGAAGTCCATTCTTTTAAAATATACGGGGTACCGGCAGCACATAATAATCTGGAAAGAGATGAGACCGGTAAGCTGAAATACATGGGTTTTGTGGCCGAATTCGGACCTTATAAAGTTTATCACTCCGGTGATACCCTCTGGTATGACGGGATTGTTGAAACTCTAAAGCCTTTTCAGGTAGATGTGGCCTTTTTGCCCATCAATGGTAACAAGCCTGAACGAAAAGTAGCCGGGAATCTAAACTTTGAAGAAGCTGCAAGATTGGGTAAAGAAATCGGTACCAAACTGACTATCCCCCATCACTACCATCTGTTTGAATTCAATACCGAAGATCCTGAGAAATTCGTAGTCAAAGCAGAAGAATATGGCACACCATATAAGGTTTTAAGATTAGGGGAAAACGTTGAAATTGTTTAGATTTTCATTGCACTCAATTAAACCTCTGGTTTCACCGAATAAATTCGGTGTCTTTTCTAACAAAGGATAGATTTAATTGACATTTGTCGACTTAAGTCACAAATACTAAAACAACCTTTGTTAAAGTAGACTGCGAATTCATTCGAGTATAAAATAATCGCTAAAGCTATAATGCAACATCTATCAACTTGTTGTTAACAAAAATAGCGTTTGGGTATTCCAAACGCTATTTTCAATATCAAGCTTATTTTTCATTTAAGCAATCTCCAGCATTTTATTTTCCCAAACCTCATTCAGTTTTACTAACTCTACTTTGGTTTGTTCATATTCTGTATTTGCTTTTTGAAGGGCAACAGCATCACCAAAAATGCCTGGGTCAGCCATTTTTGCTTCCAATAGAGATTTCTTCTTTTCCAGCTCAGTAATTTTTGCCTCTATTTCTTCAATCTCACGTTCCAGTCTTTTAATCTCGTTTTTATTTTTGCTCGATGTCTCAACTACCGGAGCAGGTTTCTCTTCTTTTTTTACAGGTGCCGGAACAGGAACTGTCGACGGACGGTTAGCCTTATTATCTTCTACCCATGTTTCGTATTCATCATAAGTACCCGGGTATTCCTTAATCTGATAATCTTCAATATACCATATTTTGTTCGCTACCTGGCTCACAAAGTGTCTGTCGTGCGATACCACCACATAAGTACCTTCATATTGGTCAAGCGCCTGAATCAGGATGTTCACCGACTGCATGTCCAAGTGGTTGGTAGGCTCATCGAGCAGCAAAAAGTTAGCCTCTGATATCAGAACCTTTGCCAATGCCACGCGAGATTTTTCTCCACCGGATAACACCTTGATTTTCTTAAAAACATCTTCTCCTTTAAACAGGAAACAGCCCAGAATCAGACGTAGTTCAGCTTCTGTTTTGGCCGAATCAGCATACTTTAGTTCTTCAAGAATAGATTCATCCAGATGCAATGATTCTAACTGGTGCTGTGCAAAAAACGAGAAGTTGACATTGTGACCCAGTTTTCTGCTGCCATTAAGCGCTTCGTTACCTGCAATAATTCTCAACAAAGTTGATTTACCCTTACCATTGGCACCAATCAGGGCAATTTTATCTCCCCGCTCAATATTAATGTTTGAGTCTTTCAGAATCACTTTCTCTCCATATGCTTTATTGATATCCTCCAAAGCCATCACATTGCGCCCGGGGTTCACGCTGAACTTGAATTTGAAAGCTACGCGAGCGCTTGCGTCAATCACATCATCAATCAGTTCCAGCTTATTAAGCGCCTTCACGCGCGACTGAACCTGACGGGATTTAGAAGCCTTTGCTTTAAAACGCTCGATGAATCGTTCGGTCTGGCGAATCTGTGCCTGCTGGTTTTCAAACGCACTTTTCTGTATCTCATTTCTCAGGGCTTTTTCTTCCACAAAGAATGAATAGTTACCTGAATAAGGCCAAAGTTTACCTTGGGTAACCTCAACGGTCATGTTGCAGACATTATCCAGAAACTCACGGTCGTGAGATACCACTATTACCGCATTTTCATAATTCACAATGTATTTTTCAACCCATTGAATTGACGGTAAGTCCAAGTGGTTGGTAGGCTCATCAAGCAACAACAAAGAAGGCTTTTGCAAAAGTAGTTTCGCCAGCATTACACGCATGCGCCATCCCCCTGAAAACTGTTTCAAGGGCATGTGGAGCTCTTCGGTGCGGAACCCAAGCCCTTCAAGAATCTCTTCTGCTTTTGATTGAATGGTGTACCCGCCCAGGTGGTCAAACTCCTCCTGCAGGTGTCCCAATTTATCAACCAGTTCATCTCTGTAGTTCACTTCCATTTCATGCAGCACTTTGTCGATTTCTATCTGTAGATAGTTTTCCCGCTCAAAGGCCTGCATAGCTACCGATAGAATAGAGTCTTCGGTCTGATACGAAAGTAAGTCCTGATTTAAAAAACCGATGGTACAATCTCCAGCCTTACTGATATTTCCGGCATCCGGCTGATACTCTCCTACAATCAGTCTCAACAGGGTCGATTTCCCCATTCCGTTCAGACCAATCAAGCCTATTTTATCCTTTGGTTTAATCTGTAAACTCGCTCCCTCAAAAATGGCTCTTCCGCCAAAATAGAACGATAAATTATTAATAGTAAGCATTCAAATGTTTTATTAAACTTCGGCAAGCCGATTTATTCTTTGGATAGTTTTAGTCAATATACCTTTTCAGGATGGGCTCGTAGCTGTCAATTCTTCTGTCGCGCAGATATGGCCAGGTGGTGCGGTATTTTTCAGTAAGCGCCAGATCTATTTCCTGTACATGTACTTCTTCTTTATCGTGAGACGCCAGATACAACAGACTTCCGAACGGATTAGCTACAAAGCTACCACCCCAGAACTGTTGTTCAGCCTCGCGCCCTACCCTGTTTACAGATACCACGTGCACACCATTAGCTACTGCATGACTGCGCTGAATGGTCTGCCAGGCATTGTATTGTTCAATATTGGCTTCGTTTTCGGGTTCATTTACATCCCAGCCAATGGCAGTCGGATAAAACATGATTTCTGCTCCCATCAGCGCTGTAATACGGGAAGCCTCCGGATACCATTGATCCCAACAGATGAGCACCCCGATTTTAGCAAACTTGGTATCGAACACTTTGTAGCCCAAATCACCGGGGGTAAAGTAGAATTTCTCGTAATAACCGGGATCATCAGGGATATGCATTTTGCGATACTTACCCAGATAAGTTCCGTCGGCATCTATTACGGCAGTAGTATTATGATATAGTCCGGCTGTTCTTTTCTCAAATAAAGAAGCGATGATAACCACATTGTTTTCTTTGGCAACCTCCGACAGCTTCATGGTAGTCGGACCGGGAATAGCCTCTGCCAGATTAAAATTGTTGTGGTCTTCTACATCACAAAAGTATAGCGAAGTAAACAATTCTTGCAGACAAACAATGTTGGCGCCATTTTCTGCCGCCTGTTTAATTCCTGCAATAGCCTTGTTTATATTCTCTGATACATCAGCAGTGCAGGACATCTGCACTAAGCCAATTTTTATTTTTTTCATGTATTCCGCATTCTTTGAACTGCAAAATTATGAAAAAAATATGACAATATCTTTGTTGAAAGCAAGGTTATGCCCGTTCCAAATGCTTTTTATTCAATAATTAATATTACGTTTATACATACAACTGCCTGCTCAAAACTTCACGCCGAACCTATCACTCAATGCACGCAGGTCTTCAACCACCTTATCGTTCAGAGGTATTCCTTCTGCTCTTCTGATTTGCTCCAGTTCTCGTTCGGGGTCCCCGGGTATCAACACACGGTTACCTTCCACATGCTTAGCTGCTCTGAAACGCTCAATCCATTGATCCATGCTTGCCTTGAATTCTTCCTTAGGTCTGAAACCATCAATGCGCATGGCTCCTAGAAAATGACCCGTCCCTTTTCCTACCTGTTCGGCTGCCACACCATGAAAACCCGCCGTAGCAAAAGGGGGTACCCACGGCCCAAAATTAGCTCCGGACAAAACACCTGAGAAAATATCTACAATAGACCCCAATCCATAGCCTTTATGACTACCATGCTCACGGTCGCCACCCAATGGCAACAAACCTCCTCCGTTTTTAACGGCATTTGCATCATCCGTCGGTTTGCCTTCCGCATCTTGTACCCAACCTATCGGAGCCGGTAAGCCTTTACGCTGTAAAATCTCCATTTTACCATAAGCCACTGCAGTAGTGGCAAAATCAGCAACAAATGGAGGCTGACTACCCGCAGGAACAGACACGGCAATTGGATTAGTACCCAGCATTTTCTCGGTGGCAAAGGTAGGTACTACCAACGGTGCCGCATTGGTCATAGCCCAACCGATCATATCATTCTGTAATGCCAGCATGGAATGATACCCGGCAATACCGAAGTGATTGGAGTTCTGTACCGAAATCCATCCTGAGCCGTATCTCTTCGCTTTTTTCATTGCTACTTTCATGGCAAAAGGAGCCACTACCAGTCCAAGTCCTTTGTCACCATCAATAACCGCAGTTGAGGGTGTTTCGTGGATTATTCTGATTTGTGGTGCAGGGTTGAGACGCCCATTATCATATAACCTGATATAACCCGCCAGGCGCGCCGTGCCGTGTGAATCTACTCCTCTCAAATCGGCCGAAATAAGTACATCAGCTGCCAGTCTGGCATCTTTAGTTGAGCAACCTAATGCAAGAAATATTCTCTCAGTAAATCTTCTTAATCTTTTTTCCTTAATATTCATTTTTCTCAAATCAAATGCAAAAACCTCAGTTTTAATAGATCATTCTGTTAAATTCCCTTTAATCAATATACCAATTATTATATTTTTTGCAGGGGTAAATAAAACTAAGGCAAAGCAAATATTTTTTCTTAAAATTGTCATCAGAAACCTGTAAAATTTCGCCGGTTGAGGGCTATTAAAGTTTATTAAACACAATAAAAGAATACACGAACTTTTAGTTCGTGTCACAAACATGATGGATTTAGAGAAAATCTGCCGGGAAGTGATTCCTGTAGCACAGGAAGCAGGAAAATTTATAGCTACAGAAGCCCGAAAATTCAGTACCGCTTCGGTTGAATACAAGGCTGCCAACAACGTGGTGTCATACGTAGACAAGGAAACTGAAAAACTAATAGTAAGCAAGCTGGAAGCCATTTTGCCGGAAGCCGGATTCATTACCGAAGAAGGAACCGTGGAAACCAAAGATTTTGAAGGATTAAACTGGATTATTGACCCGCTTGACGGAACAGCCAACTTTGTACATGGGCTGCCCAATTATTCGGTGAGCCTTGCACTGGCCCTTGGGAAGGATGTATTGCTGGGTGTGATTTATAATGTGTGCACAGAAGAAGTTTTCTCGGCAACCAAAGGTGGAGGCGCGTTCAGAAACGGTCAGAAAATCAGCGTATCGTCGAACAAACACCTCAGCGAAAGCCTGCTGGCTACGGGATTCCCCTACTATAAATTTGACAATCAGGATAAGTACCTAAAAATACTAGAATCTCTCATGCAAAAAACACATGGCCTGCGCCGGATGGGTTCAGCGGCTATTGATTTAGCTTATGTGGCTTGCGGTTATTTTGATGGGTTCTATGAGTATAACCTCAATTCGTGGGACATGGCCGCCGGGATTTTGCTCATTACCGAAGCCGGTGGAATTGTATCTGATTTTTCGGGCACTGACGAACACCTTTTCAGAGGAGATGTGGTAGCAGGATCGGCAGTACATAAAGAGCTACTGGCCGAAATACAACGTTATTGGAATTAAAACTAAACCTATTATCTGTTGATGAACCTTGAACAACTGAAGTACCCTATCGGTGATTTTGTGTATGGTAAAAAATATACATTGCGCGACACCAAAGCACACATAAAAGTATTAGATAAACTCCCTGCGCGCCTGAAAGTGCTTACGGCCAAACTGAGTGATGCAGAATTAGACACACCCTATCGTCCGGAGGGATGGACAGTCCGTCAGGTGGTTCATCATCTGGCCGACAGTCATATCAATATGTTTACACGGATTCGTTTTGCATTGACTGAACAAAATCCGCCAATAAAAGGTTATGATGAAGGAGCATGGGCACAATTGCCAGACCACGGCCTGCCAATAAAACCTTCTCTACAAATTGTGGAGGGTATACACAAGCGGATGGTCTATTTGTTCAGAAGCCTTGATAAAGCCTCTCTGAGAAAGACTTATTATCATGGAGGATACCAAAAGTCGTTTGAAATTCAGGAAGTGATTGCCCTGTATGCCTGGCATTCGGAACATCATTACCAGCACATTTTACAAGCTTTAGGAAGAAGATGATAGAGACTATTGTGATCGGCGTTGTATTTCTGGGAGCCCTGGCCTATTTAGGCAACATGGTAAGAAAACAATTTACAGCCAAAAATGCAGGCTGCGCCAAAGGATGCGGCACCTGCAACGTAGACTTTTCGAAATTACCGGAGGTTAAAGAGCAGTAAAACTGCTGCTCTTTAACTGAATATCTTTCCGACAAAAACCACGGATTATCTATCCGTGATACGTTCCACGGAGTGGCACTCCGTGTTACATCGGCGTAAAAGTAGCTTCATCAATAATCTTGTGGGCATGTTCTTTGCCCAGATACTTATCAATCAGGTTATGCGCCAGATAAATCACAGGTGTCATCAACACTGCTACTACAAACTTATAGATATAGTTGTTTGTTCCCGTCGTAAATACTTCTGTTAAAGTCCAGTTATTAAATACATAAAAAGCAATAAACACTACTACAAAGCTATCTATTAACTGCGATACCAATGTTGATCCGGTGGCTCTCAGCCAAATCATTTTATTGTTGGTATACCTACGCAACCAATGAAACACCGTGGCGTCCAGAATCTGTCCCACTAAAAAGGCAATAATGGAACCCAGAATAATTCCTAAACCCTGACGAAAGATAATTTTGTAGGCATCGTTGATATTCAGTGAATTGCCCGAATAATCTTTATTGTTATGATTAACCCAGAAATCTGCAGGCATTACGATGGTTGAAATATAAATAACAATAAAAGCATAGGCAATAAGAATGGCTGTAAGGTACGATATCTTCCTTACTCCTTTTTTACCGAAATACTCATTGATGATATCAGACGTCACAAACACAAAAGGCCAGTTCAATACCCCTGCCGACATATTGAAATCGAATTTCTGACCAAAGAGCGGCAACTGCATCGGTGCAATACCCAACGTTTGCTCTACCGAAAAGATTTTTGAACCTATTATTTCAGCTACAATGGCATTGGTTAAAAAAATGCCGCATAAAATAATATACAACGTTTGTTTCTTGGAGGTAATTGATTCAGTTGCCATTTAGGGGTGTTATTAAATGAGTGATTGGTGAATTAGCGATTGAGTGATTAATACTTTCATTCTTTAAACACCCTTTCCTAATCTATTTTTGCTGATTTAATTCTAAAATTAGACTGAAAACTTTTTTCGTCAAATATCTGTGACATTTTTATTCGACATACCACCGTATTTTAATATCCGATAAATAGAAATCCCAAACAAACATAGTGCTTGCCTGGGATTTTTTATAGGTTCAAACCTGAAATCAGGCTTTCTTTTTCTTGGCAGGAACTGCCGGAGCAGGAACCGGGATTCTTGATTTCAAATCGCTGATTCCTTTCTCAATGCTGTCTTTGAAGAACGGATAAATACCATCTCCATCACCCAAAGTTTGTGCTTTCATGGCAAAGGTCAATGCTTCAGCAGGTTTACCTTGTTTGTCAAGAATCTGAGCTTTAACCCAGTTATTGCGGAAGTTCTCTTTCAAACTTAAAGACTTATCAACTAACGACAAAGCACCGGTTAGATCCATCCCTTTCTGTAACATATACTCAGCAGCTTGTTGGAACGCCCCTGCCGCATCACTGTTCTTCTGAGCAATGGCCGCCTCCATCGCTTTTACGTTGTCCACACCAATAGCTAATGATACTCTGGTTTTCTCCCATGATATATTCAGATTGGCTGCATCGTCTTTCACATCAGAGAAATCGATAGTGAACGATTCAACTGCCGGAACCGCCTGCGGTGTAGTAGTTACACGCAATACGTCATTCGACTGGCTGTAGCTTTGTTCACTTACATTCAGGTCTTTAGAGAAAATAACGGTCCAGTTGCTGGCACCCGGAATAGACATTACAGCATATTTACCCGCTTTCAGTGTTTGTCCTTGTACAGTAATATCTGCTGAGATTTCAATTCTCGTTGCAGAGTTGGCACCTGTGCGATACACTTTATCAAATGGAATCAGCTTGCCGAAAATCTCACGCCCTCTCATAGCGGGACGAGAATAATCCACAGAAATTTTTGTTGTACCAACCACCTGAGAAACAGTAGCAGCCGGGCTTGGAGCAGGCGCTACCTGAGCAAAAGTATAAGTTGCTGACAATAAACAACTTACTAAAAAAACTGTAATTTTTTTCATGTAATTGTGATGTTTCGTTGTTTTAATAAACTAATTTTCGTTGCAAATTAATAATAAATAGAGGTATGCACCGAAAAAAGTTGCTTGAATTACTAGATAATCATGTAGGGGTCGATAATAATGAAACCGCCATGACACAACAAATGATTGACTTCGTAAATACCTACGATAATTGCTTCGACAGAGAACTGCTCATTGGCCATGTAACTGGGTCAGCGTGGATTCTGGATCATTCCGGACAATTTGTATTACTTATGCACCATCGGAAACTGGACAAATGGTTTCAACCCGGCGGGCATTGTGACGGCGATAATGACGTGCTGCACGTTGCGCTAAAAGAAGCCGAAGAGGAAACCGGCGTAAGTGAAATTACAGTAGCCAGCAATGCCATTTTTGATGTTGATATACATCCTATACCCGAACGAAAAGATATTCCGGCACATTTGCACTATGATGTGCGCTTTTTATTCAGAGCTGATAAATCATTACCGTTATTGATAAACGAGGAGTCGAATGGTCTGGCCTGGGTGGAATTGGCAAAAGTAGAAGAACTGAACAATTCTGAATCAATGATGAGAATGGTCAGAAAAACCCTGATACCCGCATGAAAGTAACGGGTTTTACCATTGTGCGGAATGCACTCAAATATGACTATCCGGCGGTGGAGGCTATCACGTCTGTTTTGCCTTTGTGCGATGAATTCGTAGTGGCTGTCGGTCAATCAGAAGATGAAACGCTGGCACTCATTAAATCTATAAAGTCTGACAAAATACGGATTATTGAAACCATTTGGGATGAAACCCTGAAAACGGGCGGACGTGTACTGGCGGTTGAAACCGATAAAGCCATTGCTGCAATCAGTGACGACACCACCTGGGCATTTTATATTCAGTGTGATGAGGTAGTGCATGAAAAATATTACGATGCCATCAGGCATGCCATGATACAATATGCAGAAGATACATCTGTAGAGGGTTTACTATTCAAATATACTCATTTCTACGGTTCGTTTAATTACGTGGCCGATTCAAGAAAATGGTATAGAAACGAAATCAGGGTAATCAGACACACCAAAAACGTGATGTCTTATCGGGATGCCCAGGGATTCAGAAAATCTGATAACACCAAACTACGTGTAAAGCCTATAGATGCCTATATCAATCATTACGGTTGGGTAAGACCACCGAAAAAAATGGCCGAAAAAGTAAAGAACTTTCACGCGCTCTGGCACACCGCTGAAGAGATTGAGAAAATGCAACTGGCCGATACAGAGTTTGATTATTCAAAAATTGACTCACTAAGACTTTTTGAAGGAACGCACCCGAAAGTGATGCAGGAAAGGATTCTGCGAACCGACTGGAATTTCCAGTTTAATGTAGCTGAAAAAAGGTATTCGCTCAAGAACAGAATCCTACTTTTGATAGAAAACCTGACAGGCTGGAGAATCGGGGAGTATAAGAATTATGAGGTGATATGATTAAATGAGTGAATTAGCGATTGAGTGAATTAGTGATTATTTTAATTCTGCCTGAGATTTGTAATAAAAACTAATTGTCTTTTCAGGAAAATCATCTTAATCAGTTAAAACGGCACTTCATCATACGCACAGTTCAAGGCATAGTTTAATTTCTCGCCACCTTGGTTGAGAAATTCAGATTTTCGGCTGTTACCTTCAGAATATAATTGGTCTGCCAATAATTAGAAGGCAAAGTAATGTATTTCTGGTCAGTTGTTAAAGACCATACAATCTTACCAGTTAAGTCTACCAGCTTATATTCAAAATTCTGCCCGGCACCATCCTTTAATACCCAAACTTTAATGGCATTGGTTTGTTCATTAAACGGATTCGGGAACACGGCTACGTCTTTGCCCTGTTTTTTTACATTGGCAATCAATTGTTCCAGTTCAGCTAATTGATATGCCTTGTCAAAATCCGGGATTCCATACCCTACCCTGGTATCAGGTGATTCATACTGACTGGCTGACCGAATCAGGAAATCCCGTATCTGCATATTGGTAAACCCAGGGAAAGCCTGCCAGAAAGAAGCAGCAAAACCTGCCAGTAAAGGAGAAGCATAAGAAGTGCCATTTCCATTAGTAATTGTATTATTGGGAGTACCTATCAATGTACTTTGCCCCATAGCAGCTAAATCTGGTTTTACTCGCCCGTCACCCGATGGTCCATACGAACTGAATGACGCAACAGTACGTGTACCTGATACAGCTCCTACGGCAATTATCGAATCCGCATCGGCAGGCGTACCGATATATTTCCAGCTATCATTGCCCTCATTACCTGCAGATGCCACAACCAATATTCCAACCTGAGCAGCCCAATCTGCTGCTCTTGTGGCCAGCGCTTTATCACCGTTCAAATCGGCATACTTATAGTTTTGAGCCGGGTTATCAAAAGTAGTGTATCCCAATGACGTGTTAATTACATCTACACCAACGCTGTCGGCCATTTCGGCCGCGAAAAGCCAATTCGCTTCTTCGCGTTTGGTTTCAGAAGCAGCATCTTCAGTACGGAGCAGCAGGTAAGAAGCCTTGTAGGCAGTGCCTACAATTCTACCGTCTTCATAAGCCGCCATACACGACAAAACACTGGTGCCGTGTGTGTGGTCATTGTAAACGTTTTGCTCATTATTCACAAAATCAAAAGTACCTGCTACTCGTTTATCGGCAAACAAATCTTTGAAGAACCCCAACTTGTCAGCATTCAGAAAGCCCGAATCCAACACACCTATCAGCATTCCCTCTCCTCTGAAGCCCTTCTGATGCATCTTGTCCGCACCCAGCATAGCCAGCTGGGTTTGAGAAGGGCCGTTGTCGTAGGTATCGTCAGTAGCAAACTTGTTTCTGGGTGATGCAGACTCACTGAATTCATTCAACCGGGCATTTCTGATATCACCGGCACCTTCCAGTCCTTTTACAAAAGAAAGTTTCAGAATTTTATCTAATGTAATCTCATTGGTCTCAATCAATGCAGCATTTAGCCATCTTGATTTATACAATATCTTTGCTCCTGCCTTTGTCAGTTCGTTGAGGTAAGTAATATTCGGAGGCAGGTCGCGCTCTGTAACGGATATTTTCTGATTCGAACGCCTTTTAATGGAACGGTCGGAAAGAAATTCCTTAGGTCGGTTAACGGCATAGGTAGAATTGGCTTTGTCTTTAAACACCACCAGATACTGGTTTTGCGCAAAAACTTCCGCCTGTAAAATGAACCCTGCAATAACTAGTAAAATCTTATTCATAGCATATCCGTTAATTACCCCAAATATAATTACAGTAATATATATTTGTTAGGGGATTATAAAAAAAGTGTGTCCGCTTCTGAAAGTGACACACTTTTACATCTGAACTAATCTGAATAATCGGGTTATATCTCAAAGCCGCAGCTATTGGCAGGCTATTGTCTGAAACTTTTCAGAATCCAGCCTCCTCCTACTACATCATCACCTTCATAAAAAACGGCGGCCTGTCCTGGAGCAATACCATTCACAGGGCCATGAAACAAAACTTTCATTTTATCGCCTTCCTGTACAATCTCGGCAGGAGAACCTTCATGCTTATACCTCACTTTAGTTACCGTTTCAAGTGGGCGGTCAATCAGATTTTCGTATTTCTGCATTACCAGCTTACCCACCATCATGCCATCTCTATCCAGGTCTTTTTCATCGCCTAACACAACTTCGTTCGTATCTTTTCTGATCTCGGTTACAAATACAGGTTTACCCAAGGCAATGCCCAGACCTTTCCGCTGACCAATGGTATAGAAAGGATAACCCTCGTGTTTACCTACCACGCTGCCATCTTGCATTACAAAATTTCCTCCCTTCACACTTTCTTCTAATCCTTCTACACGGCGTTTCAGAAAACCCCGGTAATCATTATCCGGCACGAAACATATTTCGTACGACTCCGATTTATTAACCAGATCAAAGAAACCTCTTTCGGTAGCCATCTCTCTGATCTCCGTTTTTTTCAAATGTCCCAATGGCAGTTGGGTGCGCGACAGACTCTCCTGCGATACCCCCCACAGCACATAGCTTTGGTCTTTCCAGGTATCTACCCCTTTCGATATCACAAACCGGCTGTTTTCTTCCCTTATATTGGCATAGTGCCCTGTGGCAATATACTCGCAGTCCAGTTTATCGGCACGACGAAGCAGCGCATCCCACTTAATGTGCGTATTACAAAGCACACATGGGTTAGGCGTGCGTCCGGCCAGGTATTCACCAGTGAAATGGTCAATCACATAATCACCGAACTCATTTCTGATATCAAGAATATAATGAGGGAACCCCAGACTTACGGCAATATTGCGCGCATCGTTGATAGAATCAAGACTACAGCAACCTGTCTCTTTTTTTGTTCCGCCTGACGAGGCATAGTCCCAGGTTTTCATGGTCATGCCTATGACTTCGTATCCTTGCTCATGTAGAAGAACAGCCGCAAGAGAGCTGTCAATGCCGCCACTCATGGCGACCAGAATTCGTCCGTGTTTACTCATTTTTACAACCGTCGTAGATTCAAAGTCTACCGTTTAGTGAATTAATATGCAAAATTAGTCAACAGAATTTGATTCTGAATAGTTCTGAACTAATTTTGAAGCCTTATTTTAATATAATTTTCGGAATGGCACTTCAAACACTGGTAAAAGTAAGCAGTATCACTAATTTATCTGATGCACGTTATTGTGCAGGCATGGGAGTTGAAATGATTGGTTTTGTGATGGATAAATTTTCTGATGACTATATGCCACCCGAAAAAATGAAAGAGATTCAGTCGTGGGTGGCAGGGGTGCAGATTGTTGGAGAGACCGAATCGACCGATTATAATGAAATCGTATCTTTGTTGCAAAATTATGACATAGACATACTGCAAATTGCAGACCCGGGTCTGTTACCCAAAATAGCCGAAACCGGTAAACCTATTATATTGAAAGTAGAAGCCGAAAGTACCTACCTGGACGACTACCTTAAACTGTACAGTTCTTTTGTTAATTGTTTTCTGATAGAGGGTCAGGAATTGTCCGATTTTTTCCTTTATCGTCTGAAAGAGTATGCACGCGATTATCCCATCATTTTAGGATTCGGCATCAACGCCGACCAAATCCAACAACTTCTGCAAGATACGGCTATAAATGGCATCGCACTGAAAGGATCACACGAAATCCGTCCCGGCTATAAAGACTATGATGAACTGAGTGAGATTCTGGAAGTATTAGAGATTGATTAATCCGTATGGTTATTCCGCACTACTAAAAAAACAAAGCACTGATTAACAACAAAATAGCTTTTAATCATTACTTTTCCACCTATTTCTGATAAGGCATATAGAGCCAAAGCACAGGAAAAAACGCGAATGCGAGAAAATTGATTTGTAGAATCGTCAATCAATTTATCCCTTCGACATTGAAAATTTCCACTCATGTAGTTTGCTATACATAGTACCGTATTTAGCATATATCTTTGTTTCATCAATCACGAAGCAGTGGTTGAAAAGCTAAACAAATATAAACTATAAATAAAATGGAAAAGCGATTGTATAGAATCAAAAATAGCAAAATGTTAGGTGGTGTTGCCGCTGGTTTTGCAGAATATTTCAACATAGATGTAACATTGGTACGGGTATTGTTCGTGGTAGCTTTCTTTGCTCCAATTCCATCGGTAATCCCATACATCATTTTGTGGGCCATTATGCCTACTAAAGAATCAATCATGAGAGATAACAACATAGTTATCAATTCTTAAGCAACATCAGTTGCTTAATGTAGCAAACGAACTCAGATATTCTTAAAAGAGGCAGGTGAAATGCCTGCCTCAAAACAACAAAAAAATGGAAAAGAGACTTTATCGAATCAGACAAAATCAGAAACTCGGAGGAGTAGCACAAGGCTTAGCCGAATATTTCAATACAGACGTAACACTTATTCGTGTGGTTTTCGTACTATTGTTTTTCACTCCGTTTCCTTCAGCGCTTACTTATTTCATTTTATGGGTAGTACTGCCGGTGAAAGATTCTGTTGATTTTGTTGATCCTTCAAATACTGGAACTATTAATTCTGAAACCTCAAATTATACAACTATGAGCAGTCGCAATCAAAACAACAATTTGGTTGGAGGAGCAGTCCTCATTATCCTGGGAATCATCTTCTCTTTTAAAACTTTCTTTCATATTAACCTTTGGAGATACTTTGGTCAGATGTGGCCGCTCATCCTGGTTGGTTTAGGGGTATGGTTAATTCTCAGAGACCGCAAAGACGATAATTTTCCGAATTATCCTAAAAACGATACAGATATTAATCTTTAATAACCTTCATTTCCCTACCCTTTCTCGTTGCAGGTACACCCTAAAATGGGGAAGGGTTTTTATTATCCGAGCCGGTAATAACAGGGTTCCTAAACTTTTAAAACAATGGAACGAAAAAGCAGTAGTATTTTCTGGGGTGCCATACTCATTGTAATCGGCGTCTTGTTTCTCGGCACAAATCTTGACTGGTTCGATTTAAACTGGTCGTTTCGTCAGATTGCCCGCTTCTGGCCTCTTCTTCTGATTCTGGCCGGTGTCTTTGCCTTCCTTAATCGTCGTCGTACAGTTTATAATGCCACTTCGGCGCTGCTGATAGCCTTTGCTATACCGCTGGGTATTTTTACCTGTGTGGATGACGGCGTGAGCAACTGGAAAGATGAATTTGACAATGACTGGCACGTAACCATTGATGACGACGATGAGGATGACCATCATTATTCTCATAGTGATTCTTCGAAAAGCGATGGATACAAAAACTTTTATTCGGTACCAATGGGTGCTGATATCATGGAAGCCAAATTGAAACTGGCTGGCGGTGCAGCTGAATTCGATCTGGAAGACTCTCCTACCAATCTTTTTGAAGCGAGCACTAATTTGGGATACAAAAGTGGTTATACGCTCACCGAAGACTTACAGAATGGCGTAAAAACTATCGAATTTGAGCAAAAAGGCAAAAAAGGAAAAGGTTTCAACCTGCATTTTGACAGTGATAAAAACTTCAATAACGATGTAATCATTAAATTAAACAAAGCACCCGTATGGGATATCGAAATGGGTGTCGGTGCCGGTGAAGTTGATTTCGATTTCAGTGAATACAAAGTAAAAAGGCTTGGTCTGAACACAGGTGCTACCGATATTGACATAAAATTGGGTGACAAGGTTGATAATGTAGATGTAGATATCAATTCAGGTGTGACCAGTGTCAAAATAAGTGTTCCTGAAAGCGTGGGTTGCGAATTGCACATGGATGGCGCCCTGAATTCGAGAGAACTGGACGGGTTTCAGAAAGTTAAAAGTGGATTGTGGAGAACGCCCGGTTACGAAAACGCTACCAAGAAAATCAAAATTGATGCCGATGCGGGTCTGTCATCCATGAAGATTGTTCGTTATTAATTTGTATAACATCTTCAAAAAGCACACAGGTACTTGATACCTGTGTGCTTTTATTTTTATCTTTGCGTAAAACTCTATCCTGCATGAAAAGAACAACCCTTGTATTGATTTTTGTTTTTATTTCTGTTGTTTCAAGAGCACAAACCCTTTCTCCTTATGCTTCTGTCAGCCTGCTGACCATTGCTCCAGGTGATGCGCTTTACTCTACTTTCGGGCATAGCGGTATCAGAATAAAAGACCCTATGCATCGTTTAGATATTGTATATAACTACGGAGCATTTCAATTCAGTACCGAGGGATTCTACCTGAAATTTTTGCGAGGCACCCTACCCTACAAAATAAGTGTTGACTATTTCGATAACGAGATTTACGGATGGAGTTATGAGCGGCGTCTGGTAACCGAACAGGTACTTAATCTGTCAAGAGAGCAGAAACAGGCAACCTATGACTTTCTGGTGAAAAATTATCTACCCGAAAACCGTGAATATGCCTATAAATTCTTTTATGACAACTGCTCAAGCCGATTGAGAGATGTATTAAAAACTGTTTGCGGCGATAGTTTACGTATGCCTGAGAATGTACATAATGACAGTACCTACCGCCAATGGATTGATAAGTATGCACGCAAAAACGAAAAACTCTGGGCCGATTTCGGAATGGATTTAGCCATTGGCCAGCCTTCTGACCGACTAACCGGGGCAAGTGGTGCTATGTTTTTACCCGACAACCTGAAAGATGCATTCCAACATGCCAAAATTAAAAGATACGGAATTTGGGAACCGCTGGTAATAAGACAATATGATTTGAATCCTGAAATAGTGTATGGAATTACACCGGAAAAAGAAAAAGTAACGCCGAGTGCTTTGTTCTGGGGTTTGTTTGTTTTGGTGGGTCTGCTTACTTTTATTCAGCTTAAAAAAGACAACAGCAATTTTCTGTTCGATAAAGTATTCTTTAGCATTGCAGGCATTGTGGGTTGGATGATTATATTCTTGTGGTTCTTTACCAATCACGGTGTTACCGAATACAACCTTAACATTCTATGGGCGTATCCACTCCTGTTTCCGATAGCCTTGTTTCTCAAAAAAGACAGTTCTCGTCAGTGGTTATCGAAGCACTTTATGGCTTATGGTATTATTCAGATATTATTACTGGTAAGTTGGGCGTTTCTGCCGCAAGAAATTAATTACTCGCTGATTCCGGTTGTGTTGGTTCTGGCCACGCGTGCCTTTTTTGTATGGTGGCGGTTGCGGAATAAACTAACCTCGTTTTAAATAAACCGCCAATAAATTGGCGGGCTACTTTAACAAAGGTCTACTTGCATTGATACAACCGATTAAAATCGGTCGATAAATAACCCCTCATCCCAACCCTTCTCCCCAACAGTGGGGAGAAGGGCTTTTTGTTGACATCCCCTCCGTTGGGGAGATGTCGCGTAGAAACCAAACCTGATGTTATCTTCTTTAATAGATTTTCGTACTTTCACTCTCTTACTTCTTCTCAGGCAGCAAAACGAATCGGGCGAAATTTTCACCACAAAACTGGTTAGCAGCCTTTTTTACGCTTTCCACACTTAATTTGTCAATCAGTTCTTTACTATATCGGTTGATATAATTCAGGTCTTCACCATTAAAATACTGATCTATTATATAAGAATTCCAGAAACCATTTTCTTTCACCTGCAACTCAACCGAGCGTTTTTCTTCTGCTTTTACTTTCTCAATATCCACAGCCTCGGGGCCTTTGGTTTTAATCTTCTGAATCTCATCCAGCGAGATTCTAATCAGTTTCTCGACATTTGCAGGAGAACACCCGAACGAAATGGTAAGGTTATAAGTAGGTGTTGGTAGTTTCTCGTAAGATGCCCCGATACTAGGTGCATACACCCCCGCCGCCTCTTCGCGAAGTTGTTCTATCAGTTTAATTTCAAGTACCTCAGCCAATGCATCGAGGTTCATTTGCGACTCTTCCGTATAGTCAAATACGCCGTTAAACTGAAGGTTTACCGATGCCTTGTCTTCCAATCCTTTATATACCGTTTTCTCAACTTTACCTTTTACTTTATCAATATGTAAATCCTTATACGATTCCACACGCCTGGTGGAAGGCAAGCCACCGATATATTTCTCAAGTAATGGTTTTATTTTCTCCACCTCAAAGTTGCCCACAAATACAAAAGTAAAATCGCTCACATCACTGAACCGTTCTTTGTAGATGTTATAAGCACGGTCAATACTCATTTTGTCGATATCCTCTGGCTTTACCGGTAATCGGCGGAAGTTATTCTGATACAAAATGGTAGTTATTGAATCACCGAACACTTTTTCGGGCGTGAGCGTTTTAAGCGAATTGGCAATGAGTTCTTTCTGATTTTTCAGAAAGCTTTTCACCACTTCATCATCTCTTCTTGGCTGCGCCACATAAGCATACATCAATTGCAAAGCCGTTTCAAGGTCTTGTGGAGTAGTGCTTCCGCCAACACCCTCGTTGAGTTCATTGATATAGGTGTAAACGTTTACCAGTTTACCGGCCAGAAACTTATCAAGTTGAGTATCAGACATCTTACCTGCGCCACTCTGCAACACTACAGTTGAGGCCAAATCGGCAGAGAAATAGTCGGCATCGCTGTAAAGCGATGTTCCGCCTTTACTTATACCCGAAAACAGAATCTGGTCATTTTTGAATGTAGTAGGTTTCAATGCTACTTTAACACCATTACCGAAAGTGAGTTCAGTAACTCCAATTTCATCTATTTTTTTCTCAGAAACTACTTTCGTACCCGTCGGAATTGTCTCCAATATTGTTTTCGCCACAACCTCATCTTCATAAGGTTTCAAATCAGGATTTTTCGTATTAATCAATTCCAGCATTCTGGCTTCTGACGGCAGTTTGTCCTTATCGCGTTCAGACCCAATTATTACACCCAAGCGATTATCGTCTCTGATAACTTTGGCTATGAGCGCGTTTAAATCTGCCTTAGTAATGCCTTCAAGGTACTTTTTCACAAATTCATATCTGAAATCGGTGCTTACAATGGCTGCACCTGACAGATAATTCATTACCATGCCGTTCACAAAAAATGCCGACTTGGTTTTGTCTTTTTCTTTATAGCCTTTTTCTATGACCGTCCATGTCTCTTTTTTAGCACGTTCCATTTCGCCTTCGGTAAAACCGAAACGCCTGATTCGCTCGTGCTCATCCATCACAGCTCGAATGGCGGCTTCCATACCATCTGCATTTTTTGGTACAGTTACCACCTGAAACACATCCAGCCCGGCAATAAAAGGAGCATAGCCCATAATTGCGAAAACAAAAGGTGAATTAGGTTTTTTGGCGGTTTCCTGCAAACGGGTGTTAATCATCTGATTGAACAACATGTCTACAAAACTATCCCGGTAGTCGGCCTGGGTAATAAGTTTCTTTCTTGGAAACCGTGTGAGCATCTGAAAAGCCGATTGCGGCATTTCTTTGTCAACAATCAGTGCCGTTTGTGTGCCTTTGGCAGGTGCAACTTCATACCTTATACGCTTCGGCCCATTTGCATTGGCCTGAATATTACTGAATTTATCTTTAATGAGTTTTTCTACCTGTGCTGCATCAAAATCGCCAACGGCCACTACAGCCATTAAATCGGGCCGATACCAGTCTTTGTAGAACTTAACAATCTCTTCAGGTTTAAACGAAGTCAAAACGTCAACTTTCCCTATCGGAATACGCTCGGCGTATCTTGAGTGATTCAGAAGCAGAGGCATCAATTGTTGCTGTATTCGCCCTTGTGCATTTTTCAGCCTGGCTCTTTCTTCTTCCAGCACAATGCCTCTTTCCTTGTTTATTTCGGCAGTATCCAAGGTAGCGTAATGCGACCAGTCAGCCAATATCTGGAAAGCCCGCTCAAATAATCTGGCCGAATCGGTAGGAACCTGTAACTGATAAATGGTTTCATCAAAACTGGTAGAGGCATTGAGATCAGCACCGAATTTCATACCCGACTTTTGCAGGAAATCAACCAACTGATTCTTAGGAAACTCTTTGGTACCATTAAAATTCATATGTTCCATAAAATGCGCTAATCCCCGTTGCTGGTCAGTTTCAAGAATAGAACCGGCATTCACAACCAGGCGTAGTTCCATCCGGTTTTTGGGTTCAGCATTTTTCATGATATAATATTTCAAACCGTTTTTAAGGGTTCCGGTTTTCACAGCAGGGTCATTGGGAATCGGGGTGTTCAGGTTCTGGGCAAATGATTGAACAGCCAACAGCAAGAACAGCAACAGATGTTTGGTTTTTCTCATAAATGATAGTTTTAAAACCCGGTTAATGATTGATGAACACATTGAAAAATATAACGCTAAAAAAATGGAATTCTTCTGTATAATTGCCTACAAGGGTAATGTTTTTTATCGGTGACGCAAAATCCTTCAGAAACAGACAGAAAGCTTATCTTTTCATCAGGAATATTCATTAACCGATTCCCTTATTCTGTATGACCGGATACACGTTTGCAGGATACTGTTTAGCGCTGAATCATTTCCTGCCCGAGCATTATTTTCATGATTCTGCACCCTGATTTTGCCGTATTTTTTACCAGTTATTTGTTTCGTCTGCAAATTGAATCATATTTAAGTTTTTTAAAACTTTTAATTTCACAATAGCGTTTCAATAAGTAGCTACGTCTTAAACTTATTACTGATAATACCTTTTTTATGTCTGGCAGAAAATTCCTGGGTCGCTTGTTTTCTTATTTCATTCGTGGATTACTCTTTGTAGCGCCACTGGGCTTTACTTTCTTTATTTTATTGGGTGCCTTTGATTTTGTAGATAACATTATCCGGATCAGAATTCCTACAGCCAATCCCAACGAAGACCTTTTTATCCCGGGCCTGGGTTCCTTAATTATTATTGTCGGAACCATGTTCATTGGCTTTATTTTTTCTGTGTTGCTGCCGCAGACACTACAGAACATCCTGGAAAACGCCATAAGCCACTTGCCCTTAGTCAGAATATTCTACTTTGCATTCAAAGACCTGATATCAGCTTTTGTAGGCGACAAACGCAAATTCAATCAGGGAGCTATCGTGCTCATTAATAAAGATGCCCGGATTTATAAAATTGGCTTTATTACACAAAATGATTTGAGTAGTCTGGGCGTTAGTGACTTAGTGGCCGTGTATTTTCCGCATAGCTATGCTTTTTCAGGGAATCTCGTACTGGTACCTAAAGAAAACGTGCAGATGCTGGATCTGCCAAGTGCCGAAATAATGAAACTGATTGTTTCCGGAGGGGTATCTATCAATGAAAAGATATAAAAATGATCCTGATTAATCAGAAGATTTATAACCTTATTACGTTTCGCCTATTCAACTAATCTCATGACACAAGCAAAATATTTCTTTCTGCTCCTGTTCCTTTGCCTAACCTCAATAGCTTTTGCGCAGGATATCCATCAGCGGGAAGCAAAATCAGTAGAAGAATTGCTGTATAAAAAAGACCCGACCAAAGCCCGTAGCATGTTTTCGAAAGACAAGTATCTGGTATTGGAAAAAGTACGAAGCGGCAAGCGAACGAAGTTTTATAAAGGAGATGTGTTCAGATTTAAGACAAAAGATGACATCCACTATGAAGACGATTTGTTCGATATCACCGATTCATCTTTTGTAATCACAACGTTTAATGAAGTGATGAACCGCTATGAATACGTGGAAGTGAAGCTGAGCGATGTGAAGACCATTTACAAATACCCTAAAAAACAGATCCATTTTGGTATTGCCAATTTCTCTCCTTTCGCCTATATATTAATCGAATGGGCAGCCTGGAATGTAAATCCTGTTACCAATCCAAAGCTTGCCCTTGCTGCCGGTCTCACGGCTGCGTCTCCGCTTTTTACAGTTTTGCAGAATGGCTTACGAAGCAAAAAACTAACCGGAAACTATCGGTTGAGAGTATTTCAGAGTTTTTAAACTATCTTAAACTTTGATTAAACTGATTGTATGATTTCGCTGATTCAACTGTAGAGTCAATGAGAAAATCAGTTAAAATGATACGTCATCTCACAATTCGACAATCACTAAATTACTTCAGAATTAAATCTCTCTTCCAGTTCCTGATGGTATCAGTCATGGCCTCAAATTCTATCAGAAAGCCGTCATGTCCGTAAAGAGACTCTATGAGTGTATATTGCGAGTCTGGTATGTGCTGTGCTATAAAAGCCTGTTCTTCGGGTGGGAACAGCACGTCAGACGAAATACCTATTACAAGTGTTTTAGATTTAATAGTAGTGAGCACCTCATCTACCTTGCCTCTGCCCCGGCCTACATCATGAGAATCAAACATCTTTGAGAGTGTCCAATAAGAAAAGGCGTTGAAGCGTTTTCCCAGTTTTTCTCCCTGATAATTCTGGTAAGTATTGGCTCTGAAGAAATCAATCTGCCCCTCATCTCTTGATTGTGTGCGGTTGTAGGTAGCATAATTACGATAAGACAACAGCGCAATAGAGCGCGCCACTTTCATACCGGTCATGCCGGCTTTCGGGCTGCGTTCTGTCCAGGTAGGGTCGGCAGCAATAGCCATCCTCTGCGACTCGTTGAAGGCGATACCCCAGGGAGAATGAATAGCATTGGTTGAAAACAAAATGAGGTTTTCAATCAGGTCAGGCTGCATAATTGCCCATTCAATGGCTTGCTGGCCACCCAACGAACCACCCAATACTGTATTGATTTTATAAATACCCAGATGCTGGCGCAACAGGTCTAAAGACCTGACTACATCGCGAATGGTGATAAACGGAAAATCATGATAATAGGGCTCACCGGTAATAGGATTTTTAGTGAGCGCGTTGGTAGAGCCGTAGTGAGACCCCAGCACATTGGCACAAACAATAAAATGATCGGTAGGATTATACAATCGTTTTTCTCCTATCAATCCATTCCACCAGTCGGTTGGGTTAGCATTACCTGTAAAAGCATGGCACACCCATATCACGTTGTCCATGGCGGCGTTTAGTTTCCCAAAGGTGGTATAAGCCAGTTGAAACTCAGGCAGCCATTGGCCCGACTCTAATTTAAATGGTTCTTCGTAGCGAAATATCTGTTGGTTTTCCATTTTTTGCGTATACAAAATCTTCATTCTGACTTCTGCAAGGCAGAAAATCAGCATACATAAAACGCTTACCTTTCGGTAATACGGCAAACAAAACCAATTTTAAAACGAATTGTCTATGATTGGTTTATAAGCCCGAATGGTCTTGTGAACCTTTCGGTAGGTTTTGGCACCTTATCGCAAGTAGCGGGACAGGTTGCCCGAGATTCTCAGAGCCTATTCTCTCCTCTCGTCTGTATAAATCAATCCATCAGCTACAAGTGAGTATCTATTTGAATTGATGGTGCAAATATGGAACTTGAATTGTTAGAAAACAAGATTTTGAATTCCTTTTTTACCTCAGTATCACAAATGCCGGCCAAATCGAAACATTTGGACGGCATTTGATTATACTCTGAGGCACTATTGAAGTATTATAATAACCCTTATTTACGGTATATCACGGTTGGTGCAGCTTGTGCTTTGGCATATAACACGATGTCGGCAATGGTTACTCTGGCGGGCGTATTAACAGCATAAAGAATCGCATCGGCCACATCTTCCGGTTGTATAGGTTCAAAACCCTCATATACTTTTTCTGCCCTATCTTTATCACCTTTGAATCTTACCAACGAGAACTCGGTCTCCACTGCCCCTGGTGCAATATTGGTTATTTTAATACCATGCTGTGTTAAATCAAAACGCATACCTTCACTTAGCGCTTCAACTGCTGCCTTTGACGCACAATAAACGGCTCCGTTCGCATACGTATACTTACCGGCCACAGAACTTAGATTCACGATATGTCCTGACTGCCGCTCAACCATACCCGTAATAACGGCTTTAGAAACATACAGAAGTCCCTGCACGTTACCATCAATCATGGCGTCCCAGTCGTCTGTGTTTCCATCCTGAATCGGCGACAATCCATGTGCATTGCCTGCATTATTAACCAGAATATCAATTTCCTTCCATTCTTCCGTCAATGAATTAATTGCGTTGAAGACCTCAACCTTATTGCTGACATCAAATTTCAAAGTGGTTACGTTCACCTTCTTCGATAAATACTCCTGCAGACTATCCAAACGCTCCTGCCGACGTCCACAAATAATTAAGTCTATTCCGCTATCTGCAAAAGCAATAGCCGTGGCTTTGCCTATGCCTGAAGTTGCGCCGGTGATCAATGCTATACGAGCCATATCTGAAATTTTGTGTGCTTAATTAATAGTCGTTGTCAATATTTTTATCATCACCCATATTCATCAGTGTGGTGGTGGGTACGGCCAGTTCAACCTGATTTTTCCCCAGTATATTCATAATGACCAGGTTTATTTCCTGACGTATGCTTTTACTTTCCCAATAGTCAGCTGTAGCAGCCATAAAAACAACCATAATATTGATTGAATACTCACCAATGGCATCTAGTTTTACGTGTGCTCCCGTATTTATAGACTCGTGGTTATCTAACTGGGTCTGTACTTCCTCCATCACTTTTTTAACCTGTTGAATTGAGGTTTCTATTTTCAATCTTATAAAAAACTTGTGCCTGCGTTCTGCACGCTGAGAAATATTGTTGAGCGACTGCGACACCAGCATCTGATTGGGCACTACAACCAGACTACCATCTACGTGCCTGATACGTGTACTTCTGAACCCTACCTTTTCAATCTTGCCAATCATGCTACCGAGTTCTATGTCGTCGCCTACTATAAATGGTTGTTCGGTGAATAGTGTAAATGAGGCAAAAAGATTTTGCAAGGTTGCCTGCGCTGCTAAAGCCAAAGCCACCCCACCAATACCCAAACCGGTAATGAGGCTCACCACATCTTGCTTGAATACAAAACCAAGCAGCAGGAAAAAAGAAACAAAGGATACAACAACAATAATGATATCTCTAAAAAACGGCACCAGTTGTGCATCTTTTTTAGAATCGCTTTCTTCGGCCCTTTTCAGATATACCAGCGCGAAAAACCGAACCAGGCGTATCAGAAGCCAGGTGACTGCTATCACAAAAAGGGTATCCAGAACCCGGTCGATGAAGTCAGACACACGTACTTTGCCCAGAGGAAGAATGCGCCACTTGCGCGGAAAAACGATTTCATTAAGGGTCGAATAAATAATAAATAAGGTCAGTAGAAACTCAACAGGACTCCGTATCAGTTCGACGAATTGCGCCACCGGAACATGCTTGGTTTCTCTTTTCATGATTCTATATACCAGCTTACTGACATAAACCGATAAAATTCTTTTAAAAAGGAAACCTACCAGCAGAATCCCGAGAAACCACAACCAGTTTTCGACTGTATTATAAAAGAAAGTCGTTTTTAGCATTTTATCCATTACCAATACAATTTATAAACCGACAGATTCTATACCAGACTATCGATATCGTTCTTCACAAAATCAAGCACTCTTCGTTCAACCCAGGTTTCGCTGCTATCGGGTAACATAAAGCCTACATGCCCACCGAAATGCAATAGTTGCAAAAATAAATGTGGATTATCAGAGGCATCGCCTAAATCAAGGCATTCAGGTGACAGAAACGGGTCATTCTGTGCCTGAATTATTAATGTCGGGCGATCAATATTTTTCAGAAACGGCTTAGCGCCCGCTTTTTTATAGAAATCGTGCGCGTCTTTAAAACCATAGAGCTTGGCAGTATAACGATTATCGAACTGTTCAAAGTTCTTTATTTTCTCATATCCTTCATGATTCAATAATACATTACCCGGATGCTGCACCGCTTTCTGTTTAATTTTCTTACCGAGTTTACTGATGAATCGTTTCATATAAAACTGTCGGCCGGGTTTATACAATTCATATACCGAAGTAAACAAATCGAGCGGAACAGAAACAGCCACTCCCAATTTCACTTGTGGCGGCACTTTGGCGGGGTCATCCCCCAATAACCGCAAAGTCATACTCCCCCCCATGCTGAAACCCACCAGTAATACCTCTTCATATTTGTATTTCTGAATGGCATATTCTACTACAAATCTGATGTCGTCTACATCGCCATGATGATAAAACCTTGGCAGACGGTTCATTTCACCGCTACAGCTTCTGCAATTCCACCCAAGCCCGTCATACCCGTTGTCGTTGAATTTCTTAATCATACCTGTTACATAATGGCGTGTGGAATCTCCCTCCAGCCCATGGGTAACAATAATCAGTTTTTTGCCCGGCTTTGTATCGGCAAAAGACCAGTCGAGGTCAAGAAAGTCACTGTCTTCCAGTTCAACCCGCTCTCTCTGATAGTGCACGGGTATTTTTCTGAAAATACTCGGATAAATGGTTTGGATGTGAGCATTGAATTGCCATCTGGGAGGACGATACTCGGTATTGACTGGTAAAACTGGCATAACTCTGCACAATTAATTTGTTAAGCACTTAAACTGGCCTGAAAGCTATGTGGAACGCACAACAGGCATTATATCCATTTTTTCTTCTTGAAAAAGAAAAGAAAAGTCATTGATGAACAGAGCATCAGTATGATAGCAATCCAGAATCCGTACGGATGGTTGGACGACGGAATAACCTGATAGTTCATTCCGAAAATACCTGCAATGAGCGTTGGTGGTAAAAACACAATAGTAACAACCGTAAAAATCTTGATGATTTCGTTTTGCTCAAGATTGATAAGACCCATGAAGGTATCCTGCAAATATTCTAAACGCTCAAAATTAAAAGTAGTGTATTCAAGTAGTGAAGTAATATCTTTTAACACAATACGTAACCGTTCTTTTCGGTCATCGGGGAAATACGAACTTCTTAAAATCTGCGAAAGTACTCTTTGCTTATCAATGATACTTTCACGGATGAGCATGGTGTTTTCCTGAAGGTTGTTTATTTTCAGCAGGGAATCCTGTTTGGGTTTCTTTTCCAGGCTGAGTGCCTTGCTTATGTTTTTTACCTCTTTGGTCATGTTCTCAAGCATATCGGCATCTGCTTCTATGCGGGTCTCAAGCAAAAGCAGAAGTATATCCACCCCGTCTTTGAAAACCTCTTCACCCAATTTTATCTTTTTTACGGTATCTGCAAAAGTTCTGGAATCACCCTGCCGGTAGGTAAACAAGACATTCTCACGGATCATGAACGACACCGGATAAAAATGATAACCGTCATGATCTGCTTTCAAAAAATTGGAGTTGGCATTAATCGTATTATTCTGCTCAAAGTACCGGGCGCTGCTTTCAATCTCAACAATCTCCTGCGGTGTCTGAAAACTGATATCGCACTTGGTTTCAATCCACTCTTCTTCCTCTTGCGATGCCGACTGCAGATCGACCCACATCAGGTTTTTGAGATGCCCCAGTTCACGTACATCTGTTTCCTTCCTGACCTGTTTACCCTCTTTGAAAAAAATACGTACCATGCGTCAAAGATTTTTAACCCAGAATTAGCTTTTCTACTATTTCCGGGAAATGTTTGTGTTCCAGCACCTGCACCTTAGCGGCAATATCTTCTGGAGAGTCTGATTCTGACACTTCACATTTTGCCTGAAAAACAACTTCGCCTTCGTCATAATTTTCGTTCACAAAGTGAATCGTAATACCCGACTCAGTATCTTTATTGGCATGCACGGCTTCATGCACAAAATGCCCCCACATGCCTTTCCCTCCATATTTTGGCAATAGCGCCGGATGAATATTGATAATCTTATTAGGATACGCCTTAATAAGGTTAGCGGGAATCAACCAAAGGAAACCGGCCAGAATCACCCAGTCAATCTCCTGTTTTTTCAATATGTCTACTATCTTATCAGTTTTGGCAAAAGATTTTTTGTCGAAAATCAGAACCGGCACTCCTAGCCTGCGACCTCTCTCTATTACACCTGCCTGAGGGTTATTGGTCAATATCAAATCAACCTGAACCGAGGCATTGTTCTCAAAATAACTGATAATTCTTTCAGCATTACTCCCCGAACCCGAGGCTAAAATGGCAATACGTATCATTGTTCAATAATAATATCTGACAAACCAGAATATTGTTTAACCCATAAATGCTTATTAAAAAAAAGCTTCAGGTTGTGTATACTTACAGAGTGCGAATCACGGAATTTTTTTTTAAAGTTTTAAACTTTAGTTCACAAAAAAGCACGGTTGCAGGCATATTACACAAGTGGGTTTTAAGTTAAACACGCGTTGAGAATATAATTTCATTTCTACCGCCATACAGAAAATAAAAGTCTCCTTCACCTATTAAGATGAAGGAGACTCGAGATGCTTACTTTATATATGTTACAGTCTTCCTTTATAGAGCTCATCCTGCCATTTTTTCAGTTCGTCCCATCTGCCGTCGCGTGCCATGGCCGACTGGTCAGCCCAGGTAGTAGGGTCATGAATCTGGAAACGGCTCCCCGCTTTATCTAGTATTTCTTTCATTCTTGCAACAGGAGTATCTGCCATTTCGGCAAAGGTATAAATACCTGCTTTATTGAACAATTCTTCTATTTTTGGTCCGATTCCTTCTACAATTTTCAGGTCGTCTTTAGCCGGTGGAGGTACTGCAGCAGCGGCACCCTGGCCAGCTACTCCTGTATTGGTTGCAGTATCAACAGAAACCGATATTCTTGTTTTACGGCACGCATCTAACTCACCTTCCAGAAATTTTATTCTATTTTGCAGTTCTGAGGATTTATATTTCCATTTGCTGAGATTCCGATTCAGCCACCACCAGAGTAGGCCTAGCGTTAAAAGCCAGAAAAATACTATTCCCAAGGCGTAATCAGCAAACAGACCGCTTATATCTTCCATGGTTCCAATTTCATTTAATAGTCCTGAGTGTTAGTTTTTTGGTTAGTTATAGTTTTTATTAACAGTTATTATCAGTGCCGGGATAAATAATCGCTCCTACAAAATATAATACTATTTTTCCTTTTCGAACGGGAAAAGTAGTAAAAAGTAACCTAACTGCAATCATCTCTGAGGTTTTTCTTTACAAAATTACCAGAAAGCAAACTTTAGACCCCAAAATTTGACACTTAGTGCAAGGCTATCATAAAATTATTTCTAAAAATGCTCCAAAAAAACTAATTTTGATGCAAACCTATTTACCGCTTTTTTTTGATGGAATCTATTAAAGTTTTTGCCCCTGCTACTGTTGCCAACGTTGCCTGCGGTTTTGATATTTTTGGCTTTGCAGTAGATGCCCCGGGCGACGAAGTTATCGTAACCAAACGTAATGACTCGCAAATTGTTATCACAAAAATAAGCGGCGACAACGGAAAACTCACCTACGATGCTCATAAAAATGCAGTTACGGTTCCGATTATTACCTTCCTCAATCAGCAGGGTATTAGTCAGGGATTCGATATAGAGCTTCATAAAAAAATGCCATTGGGCAGTGGGCTTGGCAGTAGTTCGGCCAGTTCGGTAGCGGGTGTATTTGCAGTAAATGCGATGCTGGACAAACCTGTACCCGTTAAATCGTTATTACCCTACTCAATGGAAGGCGAACGTATAGCCTGCGGGTCAGCGCATGCCGACAATGTTGCTCCGGCGTTGATGGGTGGTTTCGTGGTTATCAGAAGCTACAGCCCTCTTGATTTTTTCAACGTATCTACACCGGCAGAACTCTATGTAACCATAGTACATCCGGATATTGAAGTCAATACCAAAGATGCCCGTTACATTTTAAGAAACGAGGTTTCGATGAAAAACACAATAGCCCAGATGGGCAATGTAGCAGGCATGATTGCCGGACTGATTCAGTCTGACTACGACCTTATTGCCCGCTCGATGGTTGATTTTATCATAGAACCGGTACGTTCAATACTGATTCCGGAGTTTTGGGAAGTAAAACATGCCGCTATTGAAGCCGGAGCACTAGGTTGTAGTATATCTGGTGCTGGGCCTTCCATATTTGCGTTCAGCAAGGGTAAAGAAACGGCAGACAGGGTATCAATGGCCATGAAAACGGCTTTCCAGAAGGCCAGCATCCATTGTAATGCCTATGTTTCAGGCATTAATCAGCAGGGACCTAAAATAATTGGCTGAAAATTGAGCATTCATGAACTTTAATTAGTTATTTTACTGTTACCCCAATGTCCGCTGATAAATAAGTAATATTTTGATTTGCTGCTGCCTGGTCTGATACCGGACAAATGAAAATTAATATGAAAAAGTTTTGACTAATCAAAATAAAAGTCTTATAATTGCACTCAAATCTAAGTAAAACTTCAATAGGCTTTCTGAATTAAGAAATCACCCTCTTTGAATCAATCTGAATTTCTGAAATTACAATTCATTTTTTTGCTTGCTAATTTGGGAATTTCCCCGACTAAAAGTGAATTATATTACTAAGTAAAAATTATAGAAATCTCCAGTTAAAGTAAAATACTTACATTCACCAAAAGTGCTCAAATACTGCTTGTAATTTGCTTTGAACTGTTCACAAACTTGTAATGTCTTTTCTTATTTTCAGCACCGATCATAGTCTCTAACCATCGCAAAATAGTATAGTTGATTCTCACGTATGTATACATCAGAAGAACTGAATCTGAAACTTCTATCAGAGTTAAGAAAAATTTGTATTGAAACGGGCATTAAAGATGTCCGCAATGCCTCAAAGCCAGAGCTAATTGAAAAGATTTTGGAACACCAATCCAATAAACTCACTTTTAATTTGCCAAAAGAAGTAGCTGAAGCTGGTGTTATCGCCAACTTTGAAGAGCCCCTGTTTAATGACAACAAATTGTCTAAGGGCCGCGCAAGGATAAGTAAACCAGGAGATAATAAACCTGCCGAAGTCAATAATCTGTTTAAAGAACCGCAAAAGAAAGTAGGTGCCAAGAAAACTTTTGAAAAGCCGGCTCCTTCCGATATTTTTGAGGAAGCTCAGCCTGTTCAGGCTAATGACGATTTCCCCGCGCATCCGGATACCATTTTAGAACCGGATATGGAACCTATATTGAATTTAGAAGAAGCAGAAGATTTTGACCTTGCTCAAATCGATGCAGAAATGAGTGAATATGAGGGTCTTACAGACGACATAGTGCCTGATTCCGAGCCTAAAGAAGACAAACGATTTGTTGACGATTACACCAAGGTTATCAAGAAGCAATTCAACAATCTTATCAAGGAATTTGACGGCCTGATTGAAAACGAGGGTGTGCTCGAAATAATGCAGGAAGGTGGTTATGGTTTCCTTCGTTCGGCAGATTACAACTATCTGGCCAGCCCGGATGATATCTACGTATCACCCTCTCAAATTAAGCTTTTTGGTCTAAAAACCGGTGATACAGTTAAGGGAGCCATTCGCCCGCCCAAAGAAGGTGAGAAATATTTTGCGCTTCTGAAAGTACTATCAGTAAACGGTAAAACCACTGAGGAAATCCGTGACCGTATTCCGTTTGAATACCTTACCCCTTTGTTTCCGGATGAACATATTAAGCTAAGCAGCAAGCCGGACGTTTACTCAACCCGTGTGCTTGATTTGTTTGCACCTATCGGTAAAGGCCAGCGTGGTATGATCGTAGCACAGCCTAAAACAGGTAAAACTGTATTGCTGAAAGAAATTGCCAATGCGATTACACGTAATCATCCCGAAATATACCTGATTATATTACTGATTGACGAACGCCCTGAAGAGGTAACCGATATGCAACGCAGTGTGCGTGCCGAAGTAATCTCTTCAACTTTTGATGAAACCGCAGACCGACACGTGAAAGTATCGGGATTGGTTCTTGAAAAAGCCAAGCGTCTGGTAGAGTGCGGCCATGATGTTGTCATATTACTTGACTCCATTACCCGTCTGGCCCGTGCGTATAACACGGTTATTCCGTCATCAGGTAAAATCCTTTCCGGTGGTGTTGATGCCAATGCATTACACAAACCTAAGCGTTTCTTTGGTGCAGCTCGTAATGTGGAAAACGGCGGCTCGCTCACAATCATTGCCACTGCTTTGATTGATACAGGTTCAAAAATGGATGAGGTAATCTTTGAAGAGTTTAAAGGTACAGGTAACATGGAGTTGCAGCTTGACCGTAAGCTATCTAACAAGCGTGTGTATCCGGCTATTGATATTCTGGCCTCAGGTACCCGTCGTGAAGACCTGCTGATGGACAAAGAAACCCTTCAGAAAGTATGGTTGCTGCGTAAGTATATGGCAGATATGAACCCGATGGAAACAATGGAGTTCCTACTCGACAAAATGAAAGGAACCCGTAATAACGAAGAGTTTTTAATGACAATGAACCGATAGAATCAGGAATTTTTGATGATTTTCTTTGAACGGATAACTTCATCCTGATTAACTATTACAAAATAAATACCTTCCGGAAGCCCTGCCAGATCAAAATCGTGCAGGGCTTTTGTATGTACTTCTTCCTGCAGAATCTTTCCGGCCAGATTAGACAACTGATAATGCGTTTCAATACCGGGCGGCACTTTTACATATACTTTTTCATCAGGTTCATTATAAAATATAACCAAATCATCTTTTCTCATCCTTATTCGCTTTAATATTTATCTATTTTTTTAGAACTAAACAGGTAGTATTCCCCTGCTTTTAATACTATTTTTTGGTTCTTTTCCGGCACGTATCCGGCTGTTTGTCCAAAAAAATCATACCATTGGCCAACCTCCAAATTACTCTTTACTTCTACTTCTTTCAGATTGAAATTAACCAGAATTCTTATTTTTATATCAGGGTGGTTAATGTTGATTTTCTTCACAAGGCTGTCTGACACCTCAATAAATTCCCCTTCTTTTAATGCAACAATATTTTTCCGTAAATGAATCATTTGTACGTAAACTTCAAATAGTGCCTGTCGGTCAGGCTCTTGTAGATAGTTCCACTTAATAGGTTTTACACCCGTGCGCCCACCGTAGTCAATCGAAATATCGTAGCCGTATTCACCAAATTGCCAGAATAGTTTTGGCCCCGGATACGCAAAAAACAAGACTGCGGCTGCTCTTACTCTGGCCAGTGTAGCCGGTAAATCTTTCAGTTTATGGTGGGCATCATATACAAGGCGTTCTTCATCGTGGCTTTCCATATAACCTACCAGGTGTGCCTCCTTCCATCCTCTGTTCTTATAGCTCAGCCATGCGACACTGTCATTTTTGCCTTTCAGCAGGTTTCTGAACTGATGATTCAGATGCCCCCATAGCAGAAACCCGTAATCGGCCAATTCAGTCTCCTCATCATTGGCAGCCAGATGTTCCAGAATCAGATAACAATTTTTATTGTAGGTTCTGATTTTATCAAAAAGCCTTTTCAGCAGTTTTACACGACTGGCATCATAGCCCGACCACTTTATTACATCCGGATAAGAATGCACCTGGGTGAATCCCTTGGTGAGGTCGAACCGGAAACCATCTATTTTGTATTCAGTAAGCCAGAACCGACAAACATCGTCAAAAAATGCCTGCGTATATTTGCTTTCATGATTAAAATCAAAGAAGACTGAAAAGGGATGTGTGGCTTTTTTATTAAAAAAAGGATGTTCACCTGCTTTAGCGTTGTGCTCATGATAGGCCTTATAATAAGAGAATTTCTTATCAGCATGGTTAAATACTACATCCAATATAACAGCTATGCCATTTTCATGACACTTATCGATCAGATACTTCAAATCATTTTTTGTACCGTAGGCTTTGTCCGGGGCGAAATAAGAAGTAGGGTTATAACCCCATGAATCGTTTCCGGTAAACTCCTGAACAGGCAATAGCTCTAAAGCGTTAATACCCAGTCTTTTGAAATAAGGTATAAAATTGACCAGGTCTCTGTATTTGCGTGACTCCACAAAATCGCGTATCAGCAATTCATAAATAACCAGGTCTTCTTTAGCCGGAGGTATAAACGACTGTACTTGCCAGTGATACTCATCAGGATTAGTCTGCAAAACTGAAACTGTACCTCTGAAAGGATTTTCAAACGGATATTTCTTAAGGTTCGGATAAGTATTAGCCGGAATCAGTTTGTCGAATTGAGGATCCAGAATTTTTTCCGTATAGGGGTCTGCTATTGCAATTTCTCTGTCAATCAGGAACTGATAAGCATATTCGCGTCCGGGTTGCAAATGGTCTATTCTAATCACAAATACCTCGCCATCCGGTTGTTTCTGCATCTCATATTCGTCAGAAACCTGCCAATGGTTAAATTCACCTACCACATGAACCGATTGCTTAAACGGAGCTTTAAAGGTTAAAATAATACTTGTATCACTCAGTTGCTGAATCATTTAGAAGTTATATAAAATTCGTGTGAGCTAACGATCAAGGTATTTTTCCAATTGCTCATAAACCCTGTGAATAGGCAAACCCATAACTGTATAAAATGAACCTTCTATTTTTGTTATGCCTATCATACCTATAAAATCCTGAACGCCATAACTACCTGCTTTGTCGAACGGTTGACATTTCTGAATATAATATTCAATTTCCCATTCGCTCAGTGGCTTAAAAGTCACATAAGTAGTATCACTCAAAGTAATCGTTTCTTCTGCTGTCATTATGCAAACTCCGGTAATGACCCTATGTGTTCGGTCGCTGAGTAGTTTTAGCATCCGGCGGGCATCACTAATATCAGCAGGTTTATTAATGATTTCATTCTCTACTATTACTACGGTATCAGCACACAGAATTATTTCATCCTTTAGATTTTCTTTAAAGCAAGTGGCTTTGTTTCCAGCCAGAAAAGCCGGTACATCTTCCACGGGCATGTCCGGAGAGAAAGCTTCATCGGTAGGAATTACCTTTACTGAAAAATCAAATCCTGCATTGTGCATGATTTCTTTCCGACGAGGAGAATTAGAAGCCAGTATAAGCGGTCTTGTTAATTGCATTGCCAAAAAATTGAAATGCGAAATAAGCAAATACCGGCTAGAATTACGAACATTTACGGAAGTTTTAAAGAACCGGTGGGTATCAAAGGCATATCTGCAAAGCTATATTGACAGCTAACCCCGCAGAACAAAATTAAATTTTCTGTCTGTTAAAAAATTATGCTACCACCATTCTCTGTTTTTTTGAGTTTTTTTAAACAATTTAGTGCTAATTACGATTTAAACTACAATGAATCCTGACAACAAACGTTTTGATAAACGCCAGCTAATACATGACTGCGGTTGCAACGATTTCTGAAAAAATCGTATCTTTTCACCATGAACAAATGGACTTTTATATTTTTACTGGTATCTCATTTTATTTTCGGACAAACCCCTGACTACAAAAAATTTGACAGCGACAAGTCTGCTAAAGATAGTGTGATGTACACAAAACTAAAAACCAGAATGGACCAAAGCAGAATAGGTCGACAGGTTTACAGTTTTTTGTTCAGAGATGTATATAACTCGAACGTACTGAAAAATGAAATTAACCGACTGGATTCTAATCCGTTTGATACCTACGAAGGGAAAACAATCAGCAAAATTATTGTCAGACAATTGGATATTTTCGGGCCAACGGTAAATGATACCACGCGTATCGGAAACAGATTTGAGCGATTTGCCAGTAAAAATTTGCACAGAAATACCCGTCAGCGAATAATCAAAAGGTCATTTCTGTTATTCAGTGAGGGCGACAAGCTGAATCCGCAGACATTGAAAGATACCGAGCGGCTGTTGCGTGCCAATCCCACCATACACGATGCACGTATTCTTGTCGACTTAAATCCTGATAACGAAGAAGAAGTAACCCTGATAGTGCTGGTACAGGATCTATGGTCTATTAACTTTGACGTGGCAGCCAGTGGTATCAACGATTTCAAGTTTGGAATAGAAGACCGCAATTTTCTGGGTACAGGCCATTCTTTTCTTCATAAAGCGACGTGGAAAAAAGACGACCCCTATCAGGCTTTTGGCTACAGAAGTATTTATACCGTACCTTATATCGGCAAAACATTTGTTACCGGACAAATCAGTGCCATTAGTGAACGAGATTTAACTCAATACACAGTAAAGTTTTTCAGACCATTTCTAACGGTTGATACGAAAAACGCGGGCGCAGCCGAGTTTGGTTATTACAAAATAAGAGAGTACAAAAAACTGAGCAACAGTATCATCAATAATGAACTGATTTACCAAACGGGCTATTACTACACCGATGTGTGGTATGGACACGCTTTCAAATTAGAGAAGTTCGAAAATAACGAAAGAATTGTTCTGGCTGCCCGGGTTCAGAACTATAATTTTGGCACACGACCCGAGGTGCGGCTTGACACCAATAAAATTTACTGGGATAGAACCACCGTCTTAGCCAGCATAGGTTATTCAACTCGTAATTATAGGAGAGATGTTCTTATTTACGGCTTTGGTAGAACGGAAGACGTTCCGACCGGTAGCTTACACTCGCTTACTATCGGTCAGGAAAAAACGGAATTCGGCGCCCGGAGCTACGCCGGGGTTCAATATGCGAACGGAACCTATCTGTCACGTAATAACGGCTATCTGTATTTTCTGGCCACTGCCGGTACTTATTTCAAAAAGAAAGCTGCCGAACAAGGTATTTTAAGCCTGCAAAGCTATTATTTCAGTCCTTTAATGCGCTTAGGGCAGGCACAGATGCGTAACTTTATCAATCTTGGTTTTACTTATGGAATAAACAGGGATCCTATTGATTACCTGAATATAAGTGGGCCAGACGGTATAATTGGTGTAAACAGTAACTCTCTGATTGGTGATAAACGATTGACGCTCGGGCTGGAATCGGTATTGTTTTCTAAGAAAAGTCTGATTGGTTTCAGAATTGCCTATTTTAGTTTTGCCAATTTCGGACTCGTAAGCCCAAGCGACAGGTTCCTTTTCTCGAGCAAACTTTATCAGGGTTATGGAATAGGTCTGAGATTCAGAAATGAAAACCTGACCATCAAAACCTTTCAGATCAGAATCGGCTATTATCCGAACATACCTAATATCAGTTCTCCCCTACGCGTTGCTTTTGATGGCACCCAACCTTTCCGTCTGCGCGATTTTGACATCTCTGCCCCAGCTATTATTCCGTTAAGATAATTTTTTTCTGAACTCTGGGAACCATATTTAATTGACACTTGTATTATATGTACTAACATATATTGTTAGATAAAATTTTACCTCATTAGTTATTTACGCAAAACATGTCACTCGAAAAAGATATAAAACAACAAAAGCCTTTTAAGAGTCCATATCAGAAATTAGTGGTGAATATCCTTTTTACGAATAACTGGATGAATAACGACCACATGAATATTCTGAAACCGTTTGACTTGACAGCACAACAGTATAATGTTTTACGGATTCTGCGAGGTCAGTTTCCAAGCCCGATTACCGTAAACGGAATCATCGAACGCATGTTAGATAAAATGTCGAACGCGTCGCGCCTGGTAGATAAGCTTTTGTTAAAAGAGCTGGTAACAAGATGCGATAATAAAGACGACCGCCGCGCATGTGATATAAGAATTACGCAAAGAGGGCTTGATGTACTGAAACAAATTGATGTACTGCAGGAAAGTTGGGAATCGTCATTTTCAAATTTAACAGTCGAAGAAGCTGAAACACTGAGCAATTTATTAGATAAACTCAGAGGCAGCAATTAAACCGAGTCAGAATCGTTATAGAAAAGTAACTATTAAATAATCTACTTAATCTATTGATTATAAAGAATTTTCAATTATTTATTTTAAAAAATCAAATTTCAAAACCAATGAAAATTATTAAAAGTTTATTTACAGTAGCAGTTGCAGGTTTAGTGAGTATTTCAGCAATGGCTGACAATGGCAAAAAAGCGCCTCAAACCTTAAAAGTAGACACCAAAACAAGTACTTTTAACTGGCTTGGCAAGAAAATCACCGGAGAACATAACGGTACTGTCAACATACAGAATGGTAGCCTGGCTGTAGATGGTGACAAATTAGTAGGCGGCGATTTCACTATTGATATCAACACTATCAAAGTTCTTGACCTGAAAGATGCCGATTACAATGCTAAATTGACAGGTCACTTGAAATCAGCCGATTTCTTTGATGTAGCGAAATATCCTACTGCCAACTTTAAAATCACAAAAGCAACTCCTAAAGGTGGTGCTAATTATGACATCACAGGTAATCTGACCATCAACGGTGTTACTCAGGCCATTGCATTCCCTGCTACTGTAAACGTAGACAAAAAAGGTATTGCAACTGCTTCAGCTAAATTTGAAGTAGATCGTACCAAATTTGGTAGCAAATATGCTTCGAAGTCTTTCTTCGATGCCATTGGCGACAAAGCTATCTATGATAACTTTACTGTAGAAGTTAAATTGGCGGCAACAAAATAAGTATTAATAACAGCTTATTGAATTGACATACCATTTCTAAAAAGCCACAGATGAGTGTTTCATCTGTGGCTTTTTTATTTTAGCTTTACGAAATTATTCCAACAAAGTTTTTTCTTGAAATAATACAAATTTGATTCAACAATTAAAAACGCTACAAGCAATGACTTATAACGAACCAATGCTGAGAGATGGTGCCCTGGAGGGAAAAACATTTGTAGTAACTGGTGGTGGCACCGGTCTTGGCAAAGCCATGACTAAGTACTTTCTTCAATTAGGAGCTAATGTGGTAATCAGCAGCCGGAAACTTCAGGTATTGGAAGAAACAGCGCATGAACTCATGCAGGAAACCGGTGGCAAAGTACTACCCATTGCCTGTGATGTACGCGATTACGGAGCTGTAGAAGCCATGAAAGATAAATCTATTGCAGAGTTTGGTAAAGTAGACGGTTTGCTGAACAATGCAGCTGGGAACTTCATCTCCCCTACCGAGCGGCTGTCACACCGTGCCATTGATACCGTAGTAGATATTGTTTTAAAAGGCAGTTACTATTGTGCTTTGGCTTTTGGTAAACACTGGATCGAACAACAGCAGAAAGCAACCGTATTAAGTATTGTGACCACCTATGCCTGGACAGGCTCTGCTTTTGTGGTGCCGTCAGCTATGGCAAAGGCCGGCGTTCTATCTATGACACGCAGCCTGGCAGTTGAATGGGCCAAATATGGCATCAGGTTCAATGCCATTGCGCCGGGGCCTTTCCCAACCAAAGGTGCATGGGACAGATTGTTCCCGGTTGAGGCATTCCCTGAACACCTGCGGGAAAGGTTCTCCGATTTCGGAAATGTACCTTTAAAACGCGTAGGAGAACACCAGGAACTGGCCAATCTGGCAGCCTATCTGATGTCTGACTTCTCGGCCTACATTAACGGTGACGTTATAACCATTGATGGCGGCGAATGGCTGAACGGAGCAGGGCAATTCAACCATCTGGGAGCTATTCCAAACGATATGTGGGATATAATACAGGCTGTAATTAAAGGCAACACCAAACCGAAAAAAGATTAATTGCCCGTGTTTTCGCGAGTCGTTTTACCCTCAGGATTACATTGAAAAAACACATAATCTGCGAGGAATTTTTCCCTCAAATTCATTGAATAAATAATAAGCTATAACCGATGGAATAGATTTTTTATCATATATAAAGAGTTGAAACTCATTTATATTCATGAACATTAATCTATTAAAGCTATGGCAACAATACAAAACAAACAAAGAGATGTGAACCATGCAGGTCCTAAAAACACCATGCGGAACGCACCTCGTGATACACAAGCCGGTAATAGAGACGAAGCACCGGACGCAAGAGATGTAAAAACCAGTTCTGAAAAGCCAAAATTAACAGAAAAAGAGTAGTTTTCTATGCAATAAAGGCCGCATCCGGATTTTAACTGAACCTGATGCGGCCTTTATTTTATTCTCTTCAAAACAGCACATCTTTCGGATTATAACGTCAACCCTTTCTGAAACGCCGGCTTACTAATATTCTCATTCTTTTATTAAAGAATTCCCTCACTGCTTCGTTATAGAAATGAATATCTCTTCTATTGACAATAAATAACTGCCTGAACATTCGAATAGAATGCCGAAGTAACATCAAATAAATCAATGGTATAAATTTCAATATCTCTTAAAGATATTGTTACCTATATTTTAATTAATCCAAAAAAGCATATTGGCGGCAAGGCTAATTCAATAAATTTAATAACTTTGTCATCAGTTGCAATCATACACTACATGAATAACAAATACTTTAAGTATCTCATAATATCTGTTACAATTTCCATATTTGCATGGTCATGTAATGATACTTCTGAGCCCTCCCCACAGCCTGTCGTACTCGTTAGTTCAACTTTAGTTAAAGAATACTCAAAAGAACAACTCCTAGCCGCTTTAGGGTCAGGTCAGCAATCATTTGCGCTGTTTATCAGGGGCGGAGTAAAACAATATAAATTAGTTTACAAAACTAAAAATACAGATGGTACCGAGATTCAGGCTTCTGGCGCTTTAATAATACCAACCATCCCGAATCTCACTTCTGCACTGCCATTAGCGAGTTACCAGCATGGCACCATTTTCGCTGATGAAGATGCCCCCTCTTACTTTTCAAGTGATGGAGAAGGCATGCTCGCATCTTTAGTGGCAACTTTAGGCTATATTGTTGCTGCACCCGACTACATAGGTTTCGGGAGTAGTAATCAGCTGCTACATTCTTATGAACATCGGGAAGGCCTGGCAACAGCTAGTCTGGATATGGTACGTGCGGCAAAAGAGTTTATTACAATGGAAAAAGTAAACTGGAACAAGAAGCTTTATATAGGCGGCTATTCAGAAGGTGGTTATGCCACACTGGCTTTGCAGAAAAAAATTGAAGAAGAAACACCCAATGAATTTGACCTGAGGGCCTCTAGTTGTGGTGCAGGAGCCTACAATAAAACACTTAGTTTCAAAACCTTTGCAAGCACTACCTCAGACGGAGACCCAACCTACAACGCTTCTTATATATGGGTTTTGCTTACATACGACCGCATCTATAAGCTGAATCGTACAATGAGTACTTATTTTGTAGAGCCTTACGCAAGCCAGATACAAAAAGATAAACAGAATGTTGTCATTCCTGTTAGCTTTAATGCAATCATTACCGACACATTTAAGCAAGGATTGATTAACGGCACCGATACGGCTTTGCTCAATGCCGTTAAAGATAATGACATCTTTGACTGGAAGCCCAAAACACCAACGCAGTTAACGCATGGTACTGCAGATACCTATGTACCCTATTTCAATACCCAGACTGCTTATGATGCCATGATAAAAAAGGGTGCTACGAATGTAAAACTTAATGGTATCAACAATGGCACACACACTTCTACCATAGAGTCTTTCCTGCTGTCGACTGTCACCTTCTTTGCTAGTAATCAATAAATTAAATATATAACTAAACATCACCTAACATGGCTAATTTGAAAAAAGGATTTGTTCACACTGTATTTTTCTGGTTAAAAGATAAAAACAACCAAGCCGACCACAAGGCTCTGCATGAAGGTCTGCTGGAATTATCTAAAATAGATTTAATTCAGACAGCCTATGTAGGTACCCCTGCTGATACTAACCGTGCGGTTATTGACTTTTCTTATCAGTTCTCTATCACATTTATATTCGATACACCCGAACAACAGGCTGAATATCAGACTCACCCGGATCACCTGGCATTCGTAGCGAAATGCTCGCACCTGTGGGAGAGAGTAGCAGTTTATGATGCTGAAAGCTAAAAAAGTTTCGTAGAAACTACCTTTTGGAATTCCGCATTTTAAACTAAAGTCGTACTAATCATGAAGAACTTCCTAGCCCCGGTATTTTTATTCATTAGTATTACTTCTTTTTCTCAGAACTTAGAGTTTGATGCCAAGGGAATAATTGCCATTTCAGATGCTGATCTGGCAGCTTCTGCTTTTATTGATGGTAAATTGTATAAAGAAAAAGGAGTAAAAGACGCGCTTACTTCTGTGAAATTCCCTTTGGGTATGTCATATGACGAAGTAAAGAGTGTCGTTGTGTCTAATTCGGTGGTTGGTCATGCTAAGGCAATGGCAATCTCTCCGATTCACCACCTGGTCTATGTAGCCGAAACCCGTGGCGTAGTGTCCGATAATATAGCCGAGCTGAAAAACCCGGGTGAAGAACTACCCTCAGGTGGGTTCATTACTGTGGTTGATATAGCCGATTTGGCACATCCCAAAGTGTTGTATAAATTCCCTACCGGAAAAAACCCTATTGGTATAGATATTAGCCCCAAAGGAGAGTATCTGGTGATATGCACCGAAGAGGAAGGAAAAGAACTACAGGTATTGGAGTTGGATACTAATGGTAAACCCGTGAGAGTGATACATAAACCACAGGGTTTGCCCTCTGGAAAAATAATAGATGTAAGCTGGCATCCTAATGACAATTACATTGCCTTCAACCTTGCCGATAGCAAAGAAATAGGTTTACTGAAAACAACCCGTGACGGCCCTACCAATAAAATTATCCGCCTTGAATTACAGGGTAAACTGCTGAAAGTGGGCTCGTCTGCAACCTCAGGATTATTTACACCTGACGGCCGGTTTTATATCCTTTCTGATAACAAGCAGGGAGAACAAGGCGCCGACGGGGAGATTTTCGTTATCAAGTTTAGTTTGGAAGGAACCTCCGAGCATTATCCCATAACCAGAACCAAGGTGGGACAGAACCCTGAAGGCATCGCCATTAATCCTGACGGGAACCTGGTTGTAATAATCAATTCGCGAAGAACACATTATGCCTGGGAAAATGCTGCCATAACCAGAAAGGCCTCTCTTAGCCTGATGAAATTGACGTCAGACGGAAGCCTGAATCATGCCGGCACTTATGAGTTCGAAGGTATTCTGCCCAAAAATGTTTCTTTCGACAAAACCGGAAAAAACATTGCAGTAACCGTATTTGATTATTTTAATTACGGCAAGCATTTTGGCGCCATCGAATTCTGGAAAGTAAAACAGGGAGATAAACCGGCTTTACAAAAACAGGATTTCAAACTTTTTATGCCCCGAGGCTGCCATGCATTGTGCGTACTCAAATAATTTGCTTATTAATAAGTCAAAGATTGGTTGTATTACCTACAATCAATCTTTGTTTTTTTAAGGATTACACATTTGTAATACAGACTCTCAAAGAATTTGCTAATTTTAACTTCATTTTATTCACCCTCACAAACCATCGCTAATCAGCACAATTACAATGAAACGTAGAAATTTTATTAAAAACACTTTCTCTGTAGCCGGTGTATCGGCTATTCCGTTTACTGACAAACTGAATATTCTTTCTGGTCAGAACAATTTTAAAATTAAATATGCCCCTCATTTCGGTATGTTCAAACATTCAGCCGGTGAAGACCTGATCGATCAGTTGAAGTTTATGGCCGATACTGGCTTTACAGCTTTGGAAGATAACGGCATGATGGGCCGCACACCTGAAATGCAAAGCAAAATTGGCGACACTATGGCCAAATTAGGCATGCAAATGGGTGTATTTGTAGTTGACAAAGGTGGTAATGGTGCAAACACTCTGGCTGCCGGAAAAAAAGAGTACGTTGATATATTCCTGAATGGTTGCAAACGTGCGGTTGATGTTGCCAAACGTTCTAATGCAAAATTTGTAACAGTTGTGCCCGGTGATTTTGAACGTAACTTACCCATAGGCGTACAAACCGGTAATGTAATAGATGCCCTTAGACGTGGCGCTGAAATTCTTGAACCACACGGCATTGTGATGGTACTGGAGCCATTGAGTGATTCACCGAATCTGTTCCTGAGAACATCAGACCAGACTTATGAAATATGCCGTGGTGTCAATAGCCCGTCGTGTAAGATATTGTTTGATATCTACCACATGCAAAAAAATGAGGGCCATATCATACCGCATATTGACTGGACCTGGAGTGAAATCGCCTATTTCCAGATTGGTGACAACCCGGGCAGAAAAGAACCAACAACAGGGGAAATCAATTACAAGAATATCTTCAAACATGTTTACAATAAAAGTAAAGCTGAAAACAAAACCTTTATTTTTGGTATGGAACACGGCAATGCCAAACCGGGCAAAGAAGGCGAACAGGCGTTGATTAAAGCGTATATTGAATCAGATAGTTTTGAAATATAGCAAAGCAAAAAGGGCAGAAGGAATGAAATCACTTCTGCCCTTTTCTATTTTTACAGATTGAAACCAGATTTTAAACCAGGCCTAGCTCTTTTATGGTCTCGAGTACACCGTTTTCGTTATTGGTATATCTGGTTACAAAATTAGCCGCTTCCAGAATTCTCGGATGCGCGTTTTTCATGGCATAACTATACTTGCCTGCGCTCATCATTTCCATATCGTTCAGATAATCACCAAAAACCATCGTCTCTTCGTGTGAAATACTGAATTTCTCCTGAATCTTCCTGATAGCGGCACCTTTGTTAGCTCCCCAATCGCTTATATCCAACCATATTTTTCCGGCTATTGCCACTTTATACTCTTTCTCAAAAGCTTTGTAGTGTAGATAACTGTTGGTTTCAGAATTATTAAAATCACAAATGGTTACTTTCAGTACAGTATCTTCAACTTTAGTCAGGTCTTCAACCACCTCCATCCGCTTGAAATAATTCTTTGCCTCTTTCAAAAAACGTTCATCCGTACTTTCAACGTAGGCGGAGTTTTTAGCACTTACAATGACGTGAGCGTCTTCTATCTTTCGACCAATTTCAATGAATCGAACAGTTGACTCCTTGTCGAGCGAATCTATATGCACCTGTTCATTCTGATATACTACGTAAGAACCATTATCAGCCAAAAAAATAAGGTTATCTTTTATCCGGTCGAATTCACCGAGAAGATTATAATATTGCCTTCCACTGGCAACTGCAAACCGTATCCCCTTGGCAGCCAATTTTGGTTCTAACTCCCAGAATTCCTTATTCAGTTGTTTCTGGTCGTCCAGCAAAGTGCCGTCCATGTCGCACACAATCAGTTTAATCATTCTTTGGTTTTAAGTTTAAGATGTAAAGTTAAGGACAAATCTCTTATATTTGTTTTATTTCAACAATTGCACAATACCATTATGGCAAAGACCAAAACTCATGAAACTGAAGTAAAAGTTGAAGACTTCCTGAATCTGATTCCTGAAGAAAAAAGAAAAGCTGATGGTTATCAGTTGCTCGAAATCATGGAGCAACAGACCGGACTCCCTGCCAAAATGTGGGGACCAAGCATAATTGGCTTTGGATTATACCATTATAAATACGAAAGCGGGCATGAGGGAGATGCTCCTCTGGTTGGCTTTTCACCCCGAAAAGATGCCATCAGTCTTTATTTTGGTTTTGATCCGGACAAGAAAGACCTGCTTCTGCAAAAATTTGGTAAGCATAAAGCAAGCAAAGGCTGTATCTACGTTAAAAGATTGACAGATATTGATATTGATGTGTTGAAAGAAATGATTGATGACTCTGTTAAAATCAGCCGTTTGAAAGATGCTTCTGCCAATTGATTCATGAATGATTTATTGATCAGGCCACTAAGGGAAGACGAACCTCTCCCCTATGCATTACTTTTATCAGCCGACCCATCAGAAACTGTCATTCAGCATTATTTGCCACATTCATCCGTATTTCTTGCAGAGGTTAATCGGCAGGTTATCGGAGAGTATGTACTTTACCGTATCAATGAATGTGAAGTCGAAATAAAAAACATTGCAGTTGATGAAGCCCATCAAGGGCGTGGCATTGGTAAATTGTTGTTGCAGGATGCCATCAGGCAAGCCACCGGACAAGGATTCACTACATTGCTGATAGGGACCTCAAATGCCAGTGTGGGTCAATTATATTTGTACCAACAGCAAGGATTCGAAATCAGTGATATCAGATACAATTTCTTTATCGACAACTATCCGGAACCTATCTTTGAAAACGGCATTCAATGCAAACACATGATTATGTTGCGGATGACACTAAGATAATGACGCATTTAATTTATACCATTTCGGCTGTTACGCCCGAAGAATACGACGAACTGCTTGATTTATGGGAGTCGTCTGTCAGAGCCACACACCATTTTCTGAAAGAAGAAAATATCCTGTTTTTTAAACAGACCATTCATGAGCATAAGTATTTTGAATTGGTAGCTCTTTTTTGTGTTCGAGATATGAAAGGCCGGATTCAGGGTTTCTCTGGTACTATTGATGACAGCCTCGAAATGCTGTTTGTACACCCGGACGCACTTGGCAATGGCATTGGAAAGGCCCTATTAAGACATGCAATAGAAACACAGAGAATAACAAAAGTAGACGTAAACGAACAGAATAAACAAGCTGTAGGTTTCTATCTGCATTATGGTTTTAAAACCATCAGCCGTTCTGCATTAGATGGCACCGGTAAGCCCTTTCCTATTTTGCATTTAGAGTTAGGGTGAGAGTGCAATATATCCCCTCTTAACAATTCAAAATCTAAATCAATGATTTAGATGGCTTTAATCATTCCTGAACCATCTTAAATTTTTAGCTTGCTAAATAATTAAAAACTAATTTTGTGATTGGATGATATCACCAAATTATTGATTTCCAAATTTATAAGATAAGCATATGGACCAAGACATCAGATGGCTGCAACGGTTTACAAACTTCAAGAAAGCAATATTGAAGCTATCGCAAGCCGTTTCTATAGCCCAAAAGGAAATGGAACAGGATAATTTTGGTGACGAAGTTGATGAGATTATCAAAGAAGGTTTGATTCAGCGATTTGAATACACGCATGAATTGGCATGGAATGTTATGAAAGACTATGCCGGGTATCAGGGAAATACTGAGATTCGTGGCTCAAGAGATGCTACTCGCGAAGCATTTAAAATGAAACTGATTGAAAATGGCGAAGAATGGATGGATATGATTGGAAGTAGAAATCAAACCACTCACACTTATGATGAAGAGGTTACTAATGAGATTTATAAAAAAATAACTATATCTTATTATCCCCTATTTTTAGCCTTTGAGACTAAAATGGAAGAAATTGCTCGCGGTGAACAATCCTTATTATTCTGAGTAAATCATGTATGGATTAAAAGAAAATAATATACAGCAGATTCAGTCAGTATTCGAAAACTTTCAGGAGATTGATCAGGCTATTCTGTATGGTTCCAGAGCCAAGGGAAACTTCAAGCCCTCGTCTGATATTGATATAACATTGATAGGCAAAGATTTAAATCTGTCAATCATTAGTAAAATCGAACTGCAATTAGACGATTTACTTTTACCGTATCATTTTGACCTATCAGTTTATCATCAGATTTCAAATCCGGATGTTATCGACCATATAAATCGGGTCGGGAAAATTTTCTATCATAAATAGTTTTGTGGCTTATTATACTAATTGGCTTCACTTATATTTATTAGAGAAATTATTAAGAGTTTATTCTATAACTGAACCAACAAGGTGGTGAGGTTCTGCAAAACCAAAAAAAGCGGAGGGTCTCCCCTCCGCTTTTCTATTATAATCAAAACCACATTATTTAGGGTCTAAACCATTTTCAATGCGTTTCAAAACATCCTGCAAGTGGTATTTGCTCATTTTGTCGGTTGTCAATGGCAATGCCGCTTTGATTTCCGCTTTCAATGACTCCAGATGCGCTCTTGCGATAGATGGTAAGTCTGTTTTCTTCAGGTCAACTACACGCATATCATATCCGTAAGTTACTCCTGGAGGAATTGACAGGACAGTAGTAGTAGTCGGCGTCAATAAAGTAATTACTTTTTCAGTAAATACTTTTTGAAGGTTACGACGATACACATCTATGGTTTTATGTGTTTTCAACTCAGACCAGATACCGCTACGCAAGTCAACAAACAACTCATCCAGATTATAGTTCGCAGGGTTTGTAGCGCCTGTTTCCATCAATCTCACGGCACGGTCACCGGCCAATAGGTTGTTCAGAGTAACTTCCTGAATAGATTTAACCGATTCCACACCGGTTTCAATATTGATTTTGTTCAATACATTTTGGTCTAATAACCACGTTGGCGTAGCAAATACCTGACGGTTCAGGAACGCAACAGCTTCTTTTTGTGTAGCTCTCGGCACAACCTCATATACACTGCCTTGCATGTCGTAGGTTTTTGGAGTATCATAAATACCACCTACATTTTTAGTAACGTGACCAATATAACGACGGTACTGGAACGCAACGTTGTTATAAAGTTCCGACAACTCTTTGTAAAACTCGCCATCTTCTTTAGTCCATTCAATCAGATTAGGAAGAATTCTCTGCAAGTTTTTAATACCATACTCAGAAGCCTTCATAGCGTTATCGCTCAAATCTTCTGTCTGGTAACGTGGGTCATACGGGCTAATCTCAGTACCGAATCTCTTACGGGGATCTTTCGTAGCTTCTTTCGTCAAATCGTTCAGAATCCTTTTCTCATCTTTCTCGTCTTTGGCGTCTGCAAAGTATGAGTAACCCCATTTAATGGCCCAGTCGTCATAATCACCGATACGAGGGAAAAAGTCAGTTACTCCATCTTCCGGTTGTGCTACATAGTTAAAACGCGCATAGTCCATAATAGACGACGTGTGTCCGTTTTTAGCAACCCAGTTTTTATCACGTAGTTTTTCAACCGGCGTAGCTGAACTTGCCCCCATATTGTGGCGTAAACCTATCGTATGACCTACTTCATGAGATGACACAAAGCGTACCAATTCTCCCATCAGTTCATCACTGAAGTTTTTATTTCTGGCACGAGGATCAACCGCAGCTGTTTGAATCAGGTACCAGTTACGCAACAAACGCATTACATTATGGTACCAGCCGATATGGCTTTCAAGAATTTCACCACTGCGTGGGTCATGTACGTTAGGTCCGTATGCATTCTGAATATCAGCTGCAAAATAACGGATAACCGAGAAACGGGCATCTTCTAGGCTAAGGCTGTCTTTCGGATCAAGATATTCGCCACGGATAGCGTTTTTCCAGCCTGCCTTTTCGAAAGCAGTTTGCCAGTCGTCCACACCTGCTTTCAGGTATTTCTGCCATTTTTTAGGAGTAGCAGGGTCAATATAATAGATAATCGGTTTTTTAGGCTCAATGGCTTCACCACGTTTCTGGCGTTCAGCATCTTCTTTGCTCTTTGGCTCCAGTCTCCATCTTACAGCAAATACTTCATTATCTGATTTTTGTGATTCTTCACCGAAAACAGAGTATTGGTTAGCGAAATAGCCTACGCGTTGGTCAAAAATACGTTTACGCATAGGTGCTTTAGGTAACAATATCATTGAAGTATTGAATTCCATCGTTACTACACCCGCATCACGAGAAGCCGGTAAATATTGTCCGATTTGTGGAATTGGCATCAAAGAAACAGTTGGAGGAATAACACCGAAAGTTTTAACGGTACGGATTTCGGTATTGATAGGATACGAGCGGATGTGCTGTATATAAGAGCGGTCTGGCATTAAGGCAGTAATCTTAAGAAACTGCTTGTTAACCGGATCCAAAGAGAATACCTGGTTGTCGCCTTTGAAGAAATCTGTTACTTCAATAACAGACAAAGTATCTTTTTTCAACGCTTTGATATCAAACGCACCAATAATCGGGTCGGCACTTGAATTTCTTACTGCCTGGAAGATAGGCTTGGTGCTATCGGCCGAAGTCATCACGATAGAGATTGAACGCAAGAAGATTTTGTTGTCTGGTCCTTTCTCCCATCTGATCATCTGACGGTTTATTTCTTCACCACCAAAAATACCACCACCGGCTGCAGTTTTAGAATAACGTGTTACAGTCATGATGTCACGGCCTAATAAGCTGTCAGCAATTTCGAAGAAATACTTCTCATCGATTTTATGAACGGTAACTAATCCTTTGCTGGTTTTAGCTTTATCGGTGATTACTTCTTTGTAAGGTTTCGGACCTGGCTTAGGCGCTTCGGGTGGTCTGGCTGCCGGAGGAGTAACGGCTGGTGTTTGAGTAGTAGGTTTTGCAGGTTCTTCTTTTTTCTTGTCGTCCTTCTTCTGTGCATTTCCCGTCAGGGTCATCGCCAAAAGAGCACAGGGTACAAGTGCTAGGCGTAATAATTTCATAATTAATATTTAATAGTTTGATGAAAAAAAACTTTGTAAAAGTATCTAATGGAAAGATTAATTACTAAAATGTTAGTGAATTAATTTGCATAAGAAACCAAACTACAAATTTGTATTAAATATTGTTTCGAGGCATCCCCTAATTTGGGGGATAATAATGGTCTTGAACTTTGATTAACCTGATTTTGAGATTGCACTGATTCAGAAATAGATTTTTTTGCGATTCTGTAATTAAATGTCACCTGAGTCGTCTAGGTAGAAGTTCGAGGATGCAATCAGGTTATTCAGATTAATCAGCTAAATCAAAGTTCAAGACAAAAAAATATTTTCAGAATATTTGTAACCTTTTATGTATCCCCAAGTAATCATTATCAGAAACCTAAAACGAAAAAGCTCTATATGACTGACGAAGCAGCTATGCAATTGGTAGCCAGTGGCGACTTGGATAAGGCTGCGATTTTGTACGAACGATACAAACGCCCATTATATAATTTTTATTTACGATTTGGTATAGAGCGCGATTCGAGTCAGGATCTGACTCAGCAGGTTTTCTATCGCATCATTCATTACCGACAGAGTTACCGTGACGGATATGAGTTCCGCACATGGATTTATAGGATAGCCAGAAATATTTACCATGATTATCTGAAAGAAAAATCGCACAACCATAAAGATTTACACGAAAACTTAGACGTAGCCGAAGAAGAAAATTATGAAGATGAACAATACCTTTTAATTCAGAAAGCTTTAAAGAAACTCCCTCAGGAGTACCAGGAAGTACTCACCATGAGCCGGTACGAAGACCTGAAATATGATGAAATAGCAGATATACTGAATATTTCTGTATCGTTGGTAAAAGTGCGGGTGCATCGTGGACTGAAACAATTGAAAGAAGAATTTTTAAAACTTAATTAACAAAAGGAGGATGTGGTTATGGAACAATTATTTGCCGATTATCTGGAAGACAAACTAAATACAAAACAAAAGCAAGAACTCGAAACACTGCTGGCTGATGATGAATCGCTCAGAGTAGAGTTTGAAGAACTAAAAACTTTTTATGCTGAAATGCCTCAACCGGCTACAGTTGACCCTAATGCGAATCTGGACCTTGGTTTCTACATGATGCTCGAAAAAGAAAAAGGCGCCGAGCAAAAGCGAAAAGAAAAAGAACAGAGAGCAAATATGCAAGTGCGCTGGATCAACTCTCCGGTTCTGAAATACGCCGCCGGTGTGATTATGTTATTAGGGATTTTCTGGATAGGAAGAAGAACAGCCGATAAAAACCTTGCCGATATTCAGGAACTGACAGAGATTAAACGCGATGTAGAAGCTACTAAAGAATTGGTGATGTTAGCGATGCTCAAAAGGGAATCTGCATCTGAAAGAATACAGGCAGTCAATTACAGTTATGACCTGAATAAGCCCGATTCTGAAGTGCTGAAAGCATTGGTCAAAACCTTAAATAATGACCCGAATATTAACGTGCGAACCGCCGCTGCAGAGGCGCTTTCGCACTTCGGAGATGAAAAAATAGCCCGCGATGCCCTGATTCAGACCCTGTTGACACAACAGGAGCCAACTTTACAGATAACGGTGATTGATATACTGGCTAATCTGGGCGATAAAAGAGCGGTAAAACCTTTACAAAAATTGTTACAAAACAACGAAACCGACGACTTTGTGAAACGTAAAGCACAAGAGAGTGTAAAGGTACTGAGCATGTAATTTTCTCGAAGGAGCAAAATAAAATCATCATCTGAAAACATATTTCCAGCGATTCGTCACAAATAGGTTTTCGGACGACGGTTAATCCGATAGTTTTGAAAGATATATCAGAACACAACAGGCAGTTTCAAGCAAAAAAATTTCACCAGAAACTGCAACATTTTCAAATCTGATGAGACTCTTAAAATAGACTATCAAAATTTTTAAACTAAAATTATGAAAAAGCTACTACTATTAACATTGCTCCTTGGAGTAAACAGCATCTTATTGGCTCAAAAAAGCAAAATCACCGGATTCGTGCTCGATTCCACAGCCAACAAACCGGTAGAGTTTGCTACCGTGGCTCTCTTGAAAGACAGTAAACCCGTTGAAGGAACAACGGCCGACGAAAGAGGAAAATTCACTCTTACCAAAGCAAGCAAAGGCGTTTATCAGGTTAAAATTACATTTGTAGGGTATCGGGACAAGCTCATTAATAACGTTAATGTGGCTGACGAAGACCTTGACCTGGGTGTAATCAGAATTTCACAAACGGCTCAGCAATTACAGGAAGTAACTGTGGTGGAGCAAAAGGCGCTATTCGAAGAGAAACCTGATCGCCTGGTTTACAACGCCGAAAAAGACATCACCATTAAAGGAGGAAACGCCGGAGATGTACTAAGAAAGATTCCGTCGATAGCCGTTGACATGGATGGAAATGTGGAGCTGCGCGGAAGCTCAAACATTAAGGTACTGATTAATAACAAACCCTCGAACCTGATGGCACGCAGCATTGCTGATGTATTGAAACAGATTCCTGCCGACGACATCAAACAGATTGAAGTGATCACTTCTCCGTCTGCTAAGTACGATGCAGAAGGTACCGCCGGAATCATCAATATTATCACCAAAAAGAATAATCTGCAGGGTGTTAATGGTAATGCAGACCTGTCACTTGGCCGTTGGAATGACCGCCTTAACGGTTCTGTAAACGTCAGACAAAAATCAATTGGTATCTCAGCACGTGGTGGTTTTAACCGCTGGCGCAATCAGGGTGGTAACGAAAACAATCGCACTACCAATGTAGAAGGTGCAACGACTACTTTGTTGCAGACGACCTCGTTCAGAGGTGATGGCGAGAATGGCTACGGCACTGTCACCGCCGATTGGGACATTGACTCTCTGAACCGCATAAGCGCCAGTTTAAATCTATACGACGGCAAAAACGGTATGTATTTCGACTACCTGAACGATTACTCGACCCAGGGTGTAACTAACCAGTATTTCACCCGTAACCTGTACCGTATCTACGATTGGCAGGGAAATACACTGAATCTGGATTATACCAAGACCTTTAAAAAACCGAAGAGAGAGTTTAACATACTCACGATGTTTTCAAAAGAAGGTGAAGACAGTTTTTATAAGCTCGACCAGTCGAACGAAAATAAAGTAATTAATTACAGAGAAAAAAGTACCAATTACAGCGCCAATTATGAAGGCACCGTGCAGTTAGATTTTACAAATCCGCTGGATAGTGTCAGCACTATGGAAATAGGTGTGAAATCGATTTTCAGAAACGTAAAAAGCGATTACCAGGTTTCTAACGCTCTTGATGGTTCCGACAATTTCGAGAATGTACCCGCACTGGCCAATGTCTTTGAATATGCCCAACAGGTGGCCAGTTCGTACTTGACTTATTCTCGTACTTCAAAAAATAAATGGGGCATTAATGCCGGTGTAAGATACGAACATACATTTATTCAGGCCGAATTTCTGGCAGGTACGGTACCTTTCAGCAGCAATTACGGAAATCTGATTCCGAACATAAGCTTATCAAGAAGTTTACCTAAAAGCCAGAAATTGAAACTCAGCTATACACAGCGTATTCAGCGCCCAATGCTATGGTTCCTGAATCCGTACGTAAATGCCAGCGAACCTTTAATGACTTACTCTGGTAATCCATACCTGAAACCGGAATTAACGCACAGTGCCGAAATTAATTACAGTGTTTATATCAAGGAATCTTCTATCAATACCTCATTGTTCATGCGTACTACCAACAATGCCATTGAGCGTATCAGAACTTTTGATCAGGAAGGTATAGCCTCATTAACATATCAGAACATTGCGCAGAACACCTCTTATGGTTTGACTCTGAGCGGCAATACCAAGATTAAGAAATTTACAGCCAACGGTGCTATCAATGTATACTATAATATTCTGAACAGCCCCGCTTTACAAACAAGTAACGAAAACCTGATGTATAGACTGAATCTTAATTCAAGCTACGATTTCGGCAAGGGCTTTAAAGGCCAGTTCTTTGGATTCTTTAATTCGCCAAGAGTAATGTTGCAGGGTAAAATCAGCGGATTCGCCTATTACAACGTTGCCTTCCAGAAAGAAATCATGAAAAAGAAAGCAACAGTTGGTTTAGGATTCGACAACTTCCTGGCACCGTATTTCTCACAGAAATCTGAGTTCTCTGGGCCAACCTTTACTCAGACAGGTAAATCAAGATATTATAATCAGGGATGGAGAGTTAGTTTCTCTTACCAGTTCGGAAAAATGAGCAGCCAGCCGCAAAGATCGAAGAAAAGCATCAGCAATGATGACAAAAAAGGCGGCGATTGATACCTAGGCTTGCCCAAAGGTTTCAGGCTTGGTTTTCTGATAAAAATAACAACAATCAGTAAGAAAATAATTAAAAAATATCACATAAACCAATAAAAAAAAATCATGAAAAAAGTATTAGTTGTCATTATTATCTGCCTGGCCTATGCCAACTCCTTCGGGCAAACCAAACCTTATAAATTGTCGTTCAGCGGACAAGGGAAAAAAGTTCAGATTATTGTTCAACAGGCTTCTGTAAACGTACAAGGTGTTGACGGCTCTGAAGTGAGCATAGAACAAACCGGCGAAAACCGTAAAGAATTGCCTAAAGAAGCTGATGGGCTACGCCTTGTAACCGGTGGTGTGGTTGATAACACAGGTGTAGGTGCCAGCGCCGAAGTTGAAGGCAATACGCTTAAAATTCTGATTCCTAAAAACCGTTATACCGGGGTATTGACTATTAAGGTACCAAAGAACTTAGATTTAAGTGTAGCTGAAAGCCAGAATTACGGTGAACAGAAAATCGTTATCAGCGATATAGCCGGTGAAATTGAACTAAAAACCAGTGGCTCGAAAGCGTATCTGAACGATATCACCGGCCCGTTAGTGGCGCATACCGGTCATGGAAAGATTTTCGTAACTTACTCTAAGCTTACACAAAGTTCTCCGAGTTCTATCAATGCATCAGGTGCTATTGATGTAACGCTACCGACAGACGCCAAGGCGAATCTGAAAGTGCGTAGCTATTATGGTGACTTGTTTACCGACTGGGATATCGCAGCGGCAAAGAAAGAAACCAAAACCGTGGCCAGCTCAGGCACTAAAACTATCAGCGGACAAGGTGAAGCTACCAGTGAGGTAAGCGTAAGTGGCAAAGCCAAAGTAGCCGCCAGAGCAGACTGTGAAGATTGCAATGAAAGAGATATTTTCAAAAGAGACCAATTTGTGTACGTGTCTGCTACAGGAAGTAAATCAGATGCTTTTGAAGGAACTATCAATGGCGGTGGAGTGGTCATAGACCTGAAATCGAGCAATGGCAATATCTATATCAGAAAGAAGAAATAAGCCAAATCAAGCAGGTAGCAAGCCCAAGTGGTTTGCTACCTGCCTATTACAACTCTGATTATGAAAAAACTATTATTCCTCTTCTGCTGCCTTACAGGGCAGGTTGCTTTCGCGCAGATCAGATACGCCACTCCTTTAAAAACATCTGTCAGACAAAGTGCCATTTTAATAGAGCGTAACAACATCAATATTCAGGGTTATGAGGGTAACGAAATCAGAATTGAGATTGATCAGCCCATTACAGCACCCAAGCAGGCTGACGGACTGACACGGGTAGCAATCAAGGGTCTGGAAGACAATACACAACTAGGTCTCAATCTCTTACAGGAAGATTCAACACTGGTGATACGTGAAGTATGTAATTGCTATAGCGGCGCCTATACCATTTATTTACCCAATCGGCTCAACCTGATGATCTATGAAAATTTCCCTCAACATGGGCAACGTTGGGCAATAAAAGATATGACAGGCAGCTTTGATGCCAGCACCGAATTCGGGCACATCTATCTGCAAAATGTAGTAGGCAATATAAAAGCATATAGCAGGCATGGGTCGGTAAATGCTTACCTGAACCAAACCGGAAACATCTATCTGTCGAGCCTCTATGGCAAAGTTGTGCTTGAAGTACCCCCTGTTATAAAAGCAGATTTAAAAATCAGAATTTCTGAATGGAATGACGTCTTCACAGATTTTCAATTGCCGGTTTCAGAGAATAGACAAAATATTCTGACAGCATCATTGAACGGCGGGGGTATGCCCATTGAACTGAAATCGGAACATGGGAATATCTATCTGCGAAAAAAGAAAGAAAAATAGAACCAACGCATTAAAATTTACTCTGATGAAACCGAGAAATGACAGAATTTTAAAGGCAATAGTTGCCTTGTGGTTGTGCATGACGGTGGAAACAGGGTATACGCAATATGAAACGATTTTATCTGATACGCTTTCTGAACAACTGGTCAATATCGGGCAACATCAATTGTTTGTAAGTATCAAAGGTTCTCCTAAATCAAAGTATACTGTCATTTTTGAATCGGGTGCAGGTGGCACTTCTCATGACTGGGAAAAAGTAAGAGCATTATTGCCATCAGATATACGAACCATTGCTTACGACAGAGCAGGAAGCGGCAAAAGTGAAAAAGGCCCACTGCCGCGAACAATGGCACAAGAAGTTTTCGAATTGCACCAATTGTTACAAAAAATACATCTGAAAGGCCCCTACGTTTTAGTAGGCCAATCGATTGGCGGACTGATGACAAGGCTTTATACCCGTCAATACGGTAAGGATGTCATTGGTCTCGTACTGATCGACCCCACTCATGAGAGCAGTTTGTTAGGTAGCATGAAGTATGGTGGGTGGGTTCGACTTCGCGAAAAAGCTCAGGGAAAACCGATACCCAAACCACAGCTTGAAAATAAGATAGCCATAGGATATGATTCAACGGCAGATTACATGGCCGAAGAGTTTCATACCATGTATATTAATCAGTTGGGAAACCAACAGTCGTTAAAGAAACGCCCGCTGATAGTGATTGGAGCAGGTAAAAGGAATCAACCTCCCGGAACGCCCGACGAGCAATGGCATGCCATCAGAAAAGAGCGAGACGAACAGGTAATGGCATTGGCAGGTCTATCCGGCAATTCAAAATTTATTCTCGACCCTAAGAGTGGTCACATGATTCATTACGATAATCCGGCAATAGTGGCCGAGTCTATCATCATGCTTATTGAAGCAATTAAGTCAAAGAAAAAACTTCAATGAAGCTGTAACTAATTCGACGTTTTAAGGTTTACGTTCTAGTTTAATCATACAAATTTAGTTTAGGTTATATAGGGCGAGACACTGTCTTGCCTTTATATTTTTCATACCAGATTCGTTTTGATCAACTTAATTGAAATAGCTATCAGAATCATACCAAATACTTTTCTGAGAATATCTGCACCGGTCTGGCCCAGTTTCTTTTCGATCCAGACCGAACTGCGCAGCACTAAATAAACAATAAGGATATTTAATAATATACCTACAATGATGTTTTCCTGCTTATACGCTGCTTTTAAAGATATGATGGTGGTCATGGTACCGGCTCCGGCTATAATCGGAAACGCCAGAGGGACTATAGAAGTAGCCTTGCTGGATGACGTTTCATGTTTGAAGATATTCCTTCCCAGAATCATTTCCATACCTATCAGAAAAATAATCAATGCCCCCGCTACCGCAAATGACTCTACATCAACACCAAATAAATTCAGAATGCTGATACCCAGAAACAGGTAGACGATCATCAGTAATCCGGCAACTGTGGTAGCCTGTTCAGCATGAATACCACCTGCTTTCTTCCGTAAATCAATAATAACCGGAATCGACCCCAGTATATCGATAACCGAAAACAAGATAATAGTAACCGAGATGATCTCTTTAAAGCTGAAGTTCATTTTCGAAATAGTATAATTGATGAATAGGTCTATATGATTAAAGCAGACAGGTCTTTAATTTTTCAATTTCCCAGTCTTCAATAGCCGGAAAATTAGCTATTCTGAAAGTAGTGTCTTTCCATTGTCCGTAGCCATTGCCCAGGGTGATTCCTGCTTCTGTGGTTTTCGTCTTAATCTGTCTGATAGCCGCTGCTTCACCTGCTATTGCAAAAACAGTATCAGAACGCACCGCAGCGTTTTTAATCAGTAATTCCCACTGAGTTTCATTTTCAATAAACCGGTAAAAATCCTGCGCTCGTGCAATGGTTCTTTTACTGATATTTTCGATACTATCTACCTGCTCCATTACTCTTTTCAGCAGGTAGATCCCAAGTACGTTAGGCGTGTAATGAGTCTGGTATTTTTCAAAATTCTCGTGTATAAACAGGAAACTGTTATAATGCTTCCTCTCTCCTATTGCTTCAGCGCGTTTAACTGCTTTGGGAGAACAGACCATCAGGCCTAACCCCGCAGGCAAACCCAGGCATTTTTGTACCGAAGCTAACCAGATATCTCCTTTTGACCAATCTAAAGATATCCCCCCTATCGACGACGTTACATCAAATGCAACCAGGGCATCAGTGGCCGGTATTAATCCTGAATCTACTTGTGTGGCGTTTGAAGTTTCATTCTGAGTGATGCAAATTACATCAAATCTTTCGTCTCTGTCCGTAAATGCCGGAATACCCTCCTCCATGTCAAATCTCCAATCCTGCACTTCTCCTGCTGCAATATTACGGGCATACTCAAACCATTTTTTGCCAAAAGCCCCATTATACAAATGCAGACTTCCCTTTTGTGTAAATGATTGTGCGATAATTTCCCAGCACTCGGTAGCTGACGAAGTAAAATAAACGTTATAATCTGCCGGAATGCTCAGTTTTTGCTTCACTAAAGCAATACATTCTTTTAGCATTTCCATAAAAGCTTCGCTTCGGTGGTTCTGGCTAAGAATACCTGCCTTTACAGCATCCTGCAGATACAAGGCTATCTGCGGATAAATTTTCGATGGCCCCGGATAGAATGTTATCATGCGTATTGAAACAACAGGTCTGATTCCCCGGATGATAACCCGTAAATTTTATGGCCTGTTAAAGTATTAAATCTATTGAATTTTATTCAGAAAATAAGCACTCAGTTCTCTTTCCAATTCAACACCTGTTACTATTTTTATGTTCCCGTCAAGTGCCAGTGAAATCCGGCCGTTTTCTTCCGAAATACAAATGGCTGCGGCATCGGTAGCTTCAGATATACCCAAAGCCGCCCGATGGCGGAATCCGTAATTGCCGGGTAGATCGTCACCATTAGCAATAGGCAATATGCAATGTGCCGCCTGAACACGCGCCCTGTTGATGATAACGGCACCATCGTTCAAAAGACTGTACTGGCTGAAAATAGAAATCAGCAATTTTTTAGATAGTACGGCATCCAATACATCGCCCGACTCCACAAATTTACTCAGGTCATCATCCTTCTGAACAACAATAATGCCTCCCGTAAACTCACTCGACATGGTTTTGGCGGTATCGGCAATAATTTTTAATGGCGTAGTACTCTCTTCCTCAAGTTGGGTTCCCAGTATTCTGGCAAAAAACTTATTGTTGGTCAATGAGGTAGATTTCCCCACTATCAATAAAAATCTCCTGATTTCCTGCTGAAAAAGCACAATGAGCGCAATAGCACCTACACCCATAAAATATTCGAGAATCCTGGTAAGCAACTCTAATCCTATTGCTTTTACTATCAGATAGAAAAGATAGATGAGCAAATACCCCAGAAACACTCTGCTGGCTACACTTCCTCTTACCAGTTTATATATGTAATACAATAGAAAAGCTACTAATACGACGTCCAGTACATCTGTCCATTTAATTTCCAGAAAGCCTATTTGCATGAGTCAGGATTTTTTATGCGTGATTTGCGAAAGTACAAAAAAAACGAAAAAGCCACACCTTATAATATGGCTTTTCCTGATAAAATCTTTATTAAACAGACACATTTATACTACTAAAAATACCAACGACTATCGTTTGTTGCTATTCCTTGCTTTTATAATGCCACTTTCTGAAGTTCTCTATTCTGTGAAAAGTAAGAAAATTGGCATCGTGAAAATTATTAGCACCGCCTGCTGTATCGTCATAAGCTGTTCGCGAAACGAAAGTTGTAAAGATAATTTTCATAATGAACCATAGGTAAACAGGTCAAAAAAGATGCACTGCAGGGGTTAGCCCAGTTAAAACCGTCAGGCAAGATACTGAATTTTCGTAGATTCCGGCATAATCGGTTAGGTGCTATAAAAACGAATCCCATTTCATGAATTTATTCCTGAGAAATAGATTCACAAAACGGGATTCGACACTTTCAGGTTTACCTGCTTATAATCTTAAACAATTAGCGTGGGCGTCCACCTCCACCACCTTGGGTTTGTCCTTGGCCACCGCCGTCGCCTTCTCCTTCTTTTACATCTTCGTTACTCACTTTTTTCTTACTGCGGAATAAGCCACCGCCGCCGTTGAAATCCATCTTGCCGAATGAATAATTAATTGAGAAACGCACACCTCTGTTGTATACATTACGCACCGAGTTTGAAACAAAAGTCGGGTCACTTGCAAAGCTCTTAATAACCATTTTCTTAGCAAATGGATTATCTAAGCCAAAGTTGAAGCTACCCTTTTTGTTTTTAAAGTCTTTTTTCACACCGATATTGTAGTATCTGAACGCCCCCTGGTACCCTTGTAACTGTACCCGGCGACTACCCATAAACCCGAATGCCTGTGCACCCCATCCTTTGTTAAAGTTATAAGAAGCGTTGAAGTTAAAGTTTGAGTTCCAGCCTTTATTTTCAATTCCGATAAGCGTGTTTTTGTAAGTATTATCAGATTGCAACACCGGAATCACAATGGTACCGTTAAGCAGATTGTAAGTAAAGTTAGCTCCTCCGCCTAATCTGAGGCTCTTGGTTGGTTGTATATTCAAAAATATGTTGGCTCCGTAAAAATTGGTTTTACCGATATTATCGAAAGTAGAAGTTATCACCCCGCTTTCATCAACCGAGCGAACAGAAGTGATGTTGTTGTCTGTGAAGCGTCTGAAAACAGCTACGTTTACTGAGTTGGCTTTAAAGTAAGTATTGTAATTAATCTCAAAATTGTGGCTTAACTCAGGTTTCAACAACGGGTTACCATAAGAGATATTCAATGGGTCGGCGTAGTTCACAAACGGATTCAGGAATTCAAGAGATGGACGTTGAATACGTTGGCCATAGCTGAATCGTACCTTATGGTTTTTCGGAAAATCTTTAGACACCGTAAAAGTCGGTACTATGTTATCATAAGGAGCAATAGTAGTCGGTTTGTCAGAACTTTGAAACTTGGCATTAATAGTAGTATTCTCATAACGAACACCCATTTTCAAGCCCCATTTTTGCGGCAAAGCCAATGTAAATGTGGTGTAAGCTGACCCTACTTTCTGCTCATAACTAAAGTTATTGGTTCTGCCCGGTAATATGACGTAATCGTTGGCATTTTCATCAAACTGAAAAAAATCGTAGCCACTGGTCACGTCACGGATGATATACTTCGCCCCTGCTTCAAAAATATTCTTTTTAAGCGGCAAGTTATAATCTGCCTGAAAAGTCGTTTCCTTGTTCAGCCCATCGTTATTGCTTTTGTTAAACGGCTTGTTGTCCTGATTGGTTCTGAAATCAGTATCACGGGTGCTTCTGCCGTGTTGAATCAACAAGGTAAAGTCATGCCCTTGCTCTTTGAAGGTACGTGTATAATTGAAATCCAGATCAAGGCTGTTATTTGTGCGCAGTTGTTTTACTGAACGCGTAAATTGCTGCAATACCTGATCAGACGCTCCTGTTAATAACGAAGTCTGTGGGCCTCTTGTATCAAAATTACCGATACCCAGGCGGCCGGTCAGTGTCAGCGAGTTTTTAGAATTTATATCATAGTCAATACTCAACTGGCTGTTGCCGTTGATACGTCTTACGTTATTCGCATCGGTTTGTGCCAGGGTTGTACTGATACCACGCACAGAACTTTCACGGGTTGAACTTCCGTCACTTGGCGTATTATACCCCCCGTTACCACCAAAGCTCAATGACGTGCCCACCTTCTTCTGGCGAAGATTAAGGTTACCGAAAGCATTGGCTCCGCGAACACCCGCTCCTGCATTTACAAAGCCCGTTAAACCTTGCAGCGTGTTTTTCTTGGTAATGATATTAATAATACCGGCAGTGCCTTCGGCATCATACTTGGCCGACGGCGATGTAATTACTTCAACCGATTTGATCATATCAGACGGAATCTGCTTTAAGGCATCCGCAAGATTTGTAGCCAGAATGCTCGACGGCTTATTGTTAATCAACACCTTGATATTGCTGCTACCACGCATCTGCACGTTGCCGTCCATATCTACCGTCAGCATAGGTACTTTTCTAAGCACGTCTTCGGCAGTACCTCCACGGCTGGTAATATCTTTTTCGGCATTGTAAACCAATCTGTCAACCTTGTCTTCCACTAATGCAGCCTGCCCTACTACAGTAACCTCATTCAATATTTTGGTATCTGTACCCATCAGCAAATTACCTACACTTACTTCAGCCTTATTGCTTGGCACTTCAACCTTATTAAGCGTAGTGTTTTTATAGCCAATAAATGATGCCACCAGTTTGTAGCTTCCCTTAGCCAGGTTTTTAACCGTAAAAGCACCGTTCAAATCAGTCATTGCACCTTCTATGACTTTATTGTTTTTGTCATATACGGCCACTGAAGCAAATTCAACTGGTTTATTGGTAGTTGAGTCAATTAATTTACCACTTATTTTAGCTGATCCTCTTGGCGTATCGTCCTGAGGTGTTTGTTGTTGCCGCTGATTCGTACCCTGGAATCCTCCCCCGGAACGTCCTCCTCCTCCGAAACCTCCTCCACCCGGAAACTGTGCAAAAGTTGTGGTTAATAGTCCTAAAGTCAGAACTGTAAGTAAAATTCTTTTTTTCATTTGTGTAAATAACGGTTAAAAAAATATAGTGTTTAGTAGGCTAAAATTCTTGATTTTGTGCAAAATTACCACTCAATCTTGCATTAAATACCAGATTTGTCATTAAAAGATTTATAAAAAACACCATTACCGTAAAATAATAGATGAAAGGTGTAGATGCGTAGATAAGTGATACAATAGCAATGAAGAACAAAAAGGGGGGCGAATTACAAATGGTATTTCCGGCGAACCGGATTTATCAGAAATTTCTTATGTGCAGTAAAACTTTCAGGGTGCATCTGACTGAACAGGGTATTCCACTCTTTAAACCTTTCGGGCTCGGCCTGAGAGAACTTCTCCTTGTCTATTTTTTTGCTTATCAGATATTCCTCGAAAGTCATAGTTTCATGATTTTGTACAAATTTATTACAAATTTCTGTATTAGTCTATATCACAATATAAATCTCATTCCAATGGTAACTCAAAAACAGGTGCTGTTATCAATCAATATTGCGCAACCACCCTGTCAGGCTTCTGCGTTCCCGATCGGCGGGAAGCACTTCATGCTCAATTTTATCACTTTCAAATACTGCTAATCTACCACCCACCGGCAATATGGTCTTGGCCCCTTCCGGTAAATATAAAACCAGTTCACCCCCGTTATCCGGCTGCCAGTCTTGATTAAGATAACAGATAAATGATAATTTACGGCCTGAATCGTCTCTGAATTTATCCAGATGGCGCTTATAGAAAGTACCTACAGGATAAGACGCATAATGAATTTCATAAGAACGAAGCCCCAGAAAACAGGTGTAGTTGACATAACCCATAAATTGCTGCAGCCTGTCAAGAAACAAGGTTTCTATGCCTTTGGCGTTGTCGCTATCCAACCATAGAATCTCGTCACCTCTGATGTTCTTTACCACTTCATGGCCTTTACTGATACCAGCCTGCTTAAATTCGTTTGCCTGATAATGGCCCAGGAAACTTTCGTTCAGCCCGGTTATTTCTTCGTCCGATAAAAAACCGTCTAAAATTCCATAGCCCTGGTCTAATATCTGAGAAATTATTGATTCAAACGAAACTTGCCATGTTTCTTCCATAATTTATGCGTAATTTTGCACCCGTTTTATGCTCATTATATGAGCAATCATTGTTTGATATTCCGGCGGTGTCACATCCGTCTGTATCAGGTTCGCAAAATTAGATAAAAATGTCGTTTCTTCAAGAATTACACAAACGCCGTACTTTCGCCATCATTGCTCACCCCGATGCCGGTAAAACCACGCTTACAGAAAAGTTGCTTCTTTTTGGAGGGGCTATTCAGACAGCTGGGGCAGTAAAATCGAATAAAATCAAGAAGTCTACTACTTCCGACTTCATGGAAATAGAAAAACAGAGAGGTATTTCTGTGGCTACTTCAGTAATGACTTTTGAATACCGGGAGCTGAAAATCAATATCCTTGATACCCCCGGCCACAAAGATTTCGCCGAAGATACTTACAGAACGCTTACGGCTGTTGACAGCGTAATTCTGGTTATTGACTGTGTAAAAGGTGTGGAGGAACAAACCGAAAGATTGATGGAGGTTTGCCGCATGCGTAATACACCGGTAATTATTTTTGTAAACAAACTTGACCGTGAAGGTCAGAATCCGTTTGACTTACTGGACGAACTCGAGCAAAAACTGAACATAAAAGTGCGCCCGATTACCTGGCCTGTAAACGGTGGTTCCAATTTCAAAGGGGTGTATCACTTGCTTGAAAAAAAGATGAATCACTTTGCGGTTAATAAAACCCGTCTGGAGGACGACATTGACGTAATTGAGCTGGAATCAGAGGTGCTGGATCAGAAAGTGGGTGAAAAAGATGCCAACCAATTGCGCGAAGATGTAGAATTGATTGAAGGTGTATATAGTGAATTTGATAAAAGTGAATACCGTGCCGGCAACCTTGCTCCCGTATTTTTTGGTAGTGCCGTGAGCAACTTTGGTGTAATGGAGTTGTTGAATACTTTTTGTGATGTTTCTCCGCTGCCTGTTCACCGAATGACAGACAAACGCATGGTAGAGCCGGAAGAAAAGAAATTCAGCGGATTTGTGTTCAAGATACACGCCAACATTGACCCGAGACACCGCGACAGAATTGCTTTTTTAAGAATATGCAGCGGACAGTTTGAACGGGGAAAATTCTACAAGCACGTACGATTAAGCAAAGAAATGCGTTTTTCTAGTCCGTTTGCTTTTCTTGCCGATAGGAAAGACGTGGTAGAAGATGCTTACCCGGGCGATGTAATCGGTTTATACGATACGGGTACTTTCAAGATTGGCGATACTCTGACAGAGGGTGAGGAATTACAATTTACGGGTATCCCAAGCTTTTCGCCGGAGATATTCAAAGAGGTAATTAACAACGACCCGATGAAATCGAAACAGTTGGAGAAAGGCGTGCAACAATTGACAGACGAAGGCGTAGCTCAGTTGTTTACCCTACAACCCGGTAACCGTAAGATTATCGGTACCGTGGGTGAGCTTCAATTTGAGGTAATTCAATACCGCCTTTTGAATGAATACGGAGCCAGTTGCCGATTCGAAGCCCGCCCTTATTCAAAGGCTTGCTGGATAACTGCCGAAGACAAAACAAAACTGGCCGAGTTTATACGCTTGAAAGGGAATTATATTTCTTACGACAAAGACCAGAATCCGGTATTTATGGCAGAGACCGACTGGATTTTACGTATGAATATTCAGAATAATCCGGACATCAAGTTCCACACTACCTCCGAATTTAAAACTGAAATGGTTTAGTGTGAAAACACTAAACCATTTTTTAGTATTTCACTTTTATACCGTGATACTCCTCCTGTTCCTTATAATCGGTGCGTAGTGGGTGGCCTTCCCAATCGGCGGTTAAAAGTATTCTTCTTAAGTCCGGATGTCCGGTAAAATCAATACCTACCAGATCATAAGCCTCACGCTCATGCCAGTCGGCTGTTTTCCAGATTGGTGTCAATGAGGGCACCTGTGGTAAAGGCTCACCTTCGGCATTACGGGGTAATTCCACTTTCAGAACAAAATTGTGTTCGTAAGGGATTGAAGTGAGGTTGTAAATCACTTCTATGGTTCCGACAGTCGTTCCGTTATCAATAGCCGTAATACAGGCCAGATAATCGAAATATAGCTTCGGATGCTCATGTAAAAACTGACAGATTTCAAGAATCTTCTCTGCAGGAACCGTTATGTTTGGCTGAATTGATGTTTTGTCTTCCTTCAGAATAACTGTCTCATCAAACGCGCTTATAATTAATAATCTTATCTGGTCAAAATCCATGTTTATCAATTGAGTGAATGTGTGATTGAGCGAATGCGTGATTAATTTATGACCATTCTAACCCATCATCTTCATAAAGGTAAAACATAATCTGTTATCCTGAAAATCAAATAAGTTTATTCGGTCATTTAAACCTTTTACAGATATTTTGTTCTAAGATTTGCAACGTTGTAAAAGAGACTATTTTTATTACAATCAACCAATTCAGAAAATGAAAAAAATACTTTTAGTATGCGCGCTTGCCGGTGGGGTATTTACCGGAGCATTTGCTCAGCAGGAAAGACCTAACCGTGGAGACAGGCAGCAAAAAACGCCTGAACAACGTGCCGAAATAAGAACCAATCGCATGAAGGAATCACTTGCCCTAAATGACGAGCAATACAAAAAAATGCTTGGTATTAACCTGGAGCAGGAGAAAAAAAGAGATGAATTCAGAAAAGAAGAAAGAGAGCGCATGATAGCCACCCGTCAGAAACTGAAGGCAAACCACGACGCCGCCATAAAAAATTATGAAAGTGTGCTTACACCCGAACAAATGACAAAATTTCGTGAAGAAGCTAAAAAAAGAAGAGCCGAAATGAGAGGCAAATGGAAAGAAAGAAGAAGGAGATAAACTATCGGCAGCTTCAATACAAAGGCATAACTGATACCGGTTATGCCTTTTATTTTTATGCTCTATGTGCTGGTTTAAATTTGCTGCGATAACAGATACAAAACTGCCATTCTTACCGCCACACCATTTTCAACCTGATCAAGTATGATAGAATGATGTGAATCGGCCGCATCGCTCGATAACTCCACTCCCCGGTTGATTGGTCCCGGGTGCATCAGTACTATTTCTTTATCCAGTTCATCCAACATTTGTTTATTAATACCAAAGTAGAGAGAATATTCTCTTAAAGAAGGGAAATATTTAATCTGCTGGCGCTCCAGCTGTATTCTCAACACATTGGCCACATCACACCATTGCAAGGTCTCTTTTACGCTGTGCGATATTCTGACACCTATTTCGTTGATATATTTAGGCAGCAAAGTATTCGGTCCGCAGATGGTTATCTCTGCACCTAATTTCTGCAGGCAGAAAATATTTGAAAGCGCAACCCGTGAATGCAGAATATCGCCGATGATGGCAATTTTCTTTCCGGCAAGGTCGCCCAGTTTTTCCTGCATCGAAAACGAATCAAGTAATGCCTGCGTGGGGTGTTCGTGTGTACCGTCTCCGGCGTTTACAATATTGGCTTTTATTTTTTTAGACAGGTAATGCGGAGCACCGGGACTACTATGGCGCATCACAATCATATCTACTTTCATGGCCAATATGTTATTAACGGTATCGAGCAGGGTTTCTCCTTTTTTAACAGAGCTTCCTGATGCTGAAAAGTTGACGACATCGGCAGAAAGTCTTTTTTCGGCTAATTCAAACGACAGACGTGTGCGGGTGGAATTTTCAAAAAAAACATTGGCAATCGTTACATCTCTCAGGGAAGGCACCTTTTTTATCGGGCGATTAATGACCTCTTTAAACTCTTTGGCTGTTTCTAAAATAAGTTGAATATCGTTTGTAGTGAGGTCTTTTATACCGAGTAGATGTTTTGTACTCAATGATTGCATCTTAATTAGAGAAGATATGTTTGACAAAATTAAAAAAAAAGCCCCAATTCACAAAAGGGGCTAAAGAAAATCATGAAATGGCGACGGCAGGTTGTTGTTCAATACCGACAACTTTTTTGATATCATCCCAAAAACTCGGATATGATTTCACTACCACGTGAGGTTCTTCTATTGTTACATCGGTCAGCATAGCCAAAGGCGCAAACGCCATAGCCATACGGTGGTCGTCATAAGTAGCTATACTTATGGGTGCACTACCAAATTCAAAACCTGACCCTGTTACTTTATATTCTGTATTAGGCACCACTTCGGTAAGGCTTCCACCGAATTTCTTCAGTTCATTCTGCAATGCCACAATTCTGTCTGTTTCTTTTATTTTTAAGCTCTCAATACCTGTAAAAGTGGCTTCAATACCTTTTGCTACGCAGGTAACGGCTACCGTCTGGGCAAGGTCTGGGCAATTGGAGAAATCCCACGAAATGTTTTGCTGAGCTGGTATTTTAGTCAGTAAAACTCCGTCTTTTGTAAAAGTACTTTTTATACCCAATTGGGTCATAATATCAACAATGGCACTGTCTCCCTGCAATGAATGCTCTTTCAGACCCAATAATTCCACGCGGGTATCTTCAAAGACAGATAAAGCTGCAATACTGTACCAGTAGCTGGCTCCTGACCAATCAGACTCTATCTTGTAGTTGGTTGGTTCATATTTTTGTGGGGCAACAGTAATCACTTTAGCATCCCAATCAGCTTTGGCGGCTACCCCAAAAGCCTGCATCTGCGCTATGGTCATATTTATATAGGGAATAGACCCTATTTCTCCCGTCAGATTAATAGTCAATCCCAGAGGTAATGTCGGTGCTATCATCAGCAAGGCAGATATATACTGGCTGCTTACATCTCCTCTTATGGTTACCTCATTGTTTTTTTGGTCAGACAACCCATGAAGCTGCAAAGGAGGATACCCCTCTACTTTAAGATAATCAATCTCAGCACCTATAGTTTTCAAGGCTTCAACCAATATTCCGATGGGCCGCTCACACATACGTGCTGTGCCTGTCATGGTCTTACTTTGATTGGTAGCAGTAAAATAGGCCGTCAGAAAACGCATGGTCGTACCGGCATCTATCACATCGGCTACAGAATCGCTTGATTGCAGCAGACGTATCATCGTCTGGGTGTCGCGCGCCGATGAAAGATTCTCCAGGTCTCCTTTAAAACCAGACAAAGCATTGATAATCAAAGCTCTGTTACTTTCTGACTTTGAAGAAGCTAAAGGAATTTTTACGTCAAATGGCTGAGAGTTTTTGTAGAGAATTACTTTTTCCAAAATATAAGTAGTGGTTTGTCGTCTAATCTTTTATCGCTTATCGCTGCAAAATTACAGTTTTCTGACGAATGTCTGAACGATAAACTGAAATTATCTCTGATTTTTTATCAGTTGATTTTATCCGGACAAATCCCCCATTCTGGGGAATCTTTTCCATAAATATTATAGGCATTGGCAAAGAATGCCCCGGGAATATTTTTTTAATACAAAAATACGTGTTCACACACCACACAAAAACCTGAATAGTATGAAAAACCTTCTACACGTCTTAACGGTCCTGTTTTCCATGATTCTATTTACGTCATGCGAAAAATCGGACGACATGAAACCTTCCGGAGATTCTACATTGAGCTTAATCAATGAACCGGATATTGTCGATACCACAGCAGTTACTTTACTGGATCAGACCTACGGGAAAGATGAGCTACAAACATTCGACATTCACATTCCGGCCAAACGCAGTTATACGCAAACAAGAGTAATAGTGATGCTGCACGGTGGCGCATGGAGAAAGCTGGATAAAAGTTATATGGATAATTGCGTAAAAGAGATTAAAGAAAAAGGAAATAACTGGGTGATTGTCAATGCCAATTACAGACTTACTTATAAAGACAGTATTACTTATGAGAATCAGATTGAAGACATCAACTTGCTGATAAAGAAAATTATCTCTTTAAGAAAGCCTTATGGCTTCTCTGATAAAATATATCTGGTCGGCTCAAGTTCGGGTGGCCATCTGGCATTGTCCTATGCGTTTTCGGTCGATAAGTCTAAATACATCAAAGGTGTGTCAGCCATTACTCCTCCCTCTGACCTCACTTCAGAAGAAATCAGAAAAGGCGAATTGGGTAAAGACATAGAAAAACTGATAGGAGAAACATATGAAGATGCACCTGACTTATACAAAATAGCCAGTCCGCGCTTTCATGTCAGTAAAGTATCGCCACCTGTAATACTGTTCTACGGCGGTAAAGACACAACTATTCCATCTAATCAGGGAGAATTGATGATTCAGCGATTAAAAGCCAATTCAGTGGTTTGTTCCTACAATTTCTATCCTGAACAAACCCACGACTGGACGCTACTAAGCGAATCAATGGAAAAAACGTTGGAGTTTTTCGGGGATAAAATCACAAAAAAGTAAAGTATTAACCCAGATAACTGCTGATACTCATGATATCGGCAAACACTCCGGACGCCGTTACTTCGGCACCAGCTCCGGGGCCTTTGATAACCAAAGGATTGTATTTATAGCGTTCTGTAGTGAATGAAACAATATTTTCAGATCCTGCCAGACTAAAGAACGGATGCCGGCGGCCCACCGATTTCAGCTCAATGGTAACTTTTTCTTCGTCAAGCGTTGCAATGTAACGCAGCACCTCATCTTTCGCCTCGGCTGCAGCCAATAGGTTTTCAAATCGTTCGTTGTCTTTTTCCAGTTCAACAAAAAACTCTTCTACTGTTTTTGCCTGCAGACAGGCGTCATTAAGCAGATTTATAATTTTAACATCGTCAGGTTCCAGTTTCAAACCGCATTCTCTTGATAAAATCAGAATCTTACGTGCCACATCCTGCCCGCTCAGGTCGTCGCGTGGGTCCGGTTCAGTGTATCCTTTGGCTTTCGCCTCTTTTACCACATCCCCAAATCTGTCGCCGACTTTGAAATTATTAAAGATATACGCCAGTGTACCAGATAGCACCGCCTCAATCTTGTGAATTTTGTCACCACTGGTAATTAAACCCTGTAAAGTATTAATAATTGGCAGCCCTGCGCCCACATTGGTTTCGTACAAAAATTTCACTCCGTGTTTCTGAGCGGCCTTTTGCAACATAAAATACTGCTCAAACTTACCTGAATTAGCCACCTTGTTAGGAGTAACGATTGAAACGCTTGAGCTAAGCAGTGAATAATAATACTGAACAATGTTTTTATCGGCTGTGCAGTCTACAAATACGCTATATGGTAAGTTCAGATCCTGTACATCAGATACAAACGAACCGATATTGGCGATATCGCCATTTTCCAATAGTTCTTCTTTCCAGTTTTCAAGGCTGATACCTCCTTCATCCAGCAACATTTTCCGGGTGTTGGTAATACCAACCAGACGGATATTAAGATTTTTGCGCGATTTCAGGTAATCTTTCTGCTCACGGATCTGGCGTAATAAAGTACTGCCGATTAAGCCTGTAGCCCCTACCAGAAACAGATTAAGCGTAAGACCATCCACCTGAAAGAAGGTTTCATGGATAGCATTCAGTGCCTTACCGATATCTTTTTTATGGATAACTACCGAGATATTCAACTCAGAAGAACCTTGCGCTGTAGCCACCACATTGATACCGTTTTTACCCAGTACAGAAAACAGTTTTCCTGATGTACCTGTGCTCGATTTCATGCCTTCGCCTACCACGGCAAGTACAGACAGGTTGTGCTCTATTGAAATATTATCCAGTAGCCCCTGGGCTATTTCATTCGCAAAACCCTCTTCCAGAATCTCTTTTACACCGTAAGCAGATTTAGGTTCTACGGCAAAACAGATAGAGTGTTCAGACGAAGCCTGGGATATTAAAATAACACTGATTTTGTTTTTGGCAAGTATCGAAAACAACTTGGCAGATATACCCGCCACGCCAATCATACCCCCACCCTGCACGTTTACGAGGGCAATATCATCAATCGACGATATACCCGTAATAGAATACTCTTTGGTTTCAGCAGTTTTGCTGATATGCGTCCCCGGATGCTTATGATTAAAAGTATTAAGCACTCTGATAGGTATGTTCTTATAAAAAGTCGGGGTCAGACTTGGCGGATAAATAACTTTAGCGCCAAAGTGTGATAGTTCCATCGCCTCAGCATAGGTAATGGTCGGAATCGTGAATGCGTTTTTTACTTTTCGTGGGTCTGCGGTCATCATTCCGTTCACATCCGACCATATTTCTATCACGGAGGCATTCAGTGCTGCCCCGAAAATAGAACCGGTGTAATCTGAACCACCCCTGCCCAACGTTGTGGTTACGCCGTCAATAGTAGAACCGATGAAACCCGTAATACACTGTAACTTATTGGTCTGGGCAAAATGTTTGCGAATCAGTTCATTGGTCAGCTCAAAATTCACATCCGCATGGCCAAAACTATCATTGGTTTTAATCACCTTTCGGGCATCCAGAAACTCAGCCTCAATGCCTTTATTTTTTAGCGCTTCGGTAATAAGAGTAGTTGAAAGTCTTTCTCCGAAACTAACAATCAGATCTAAAGTGCGGTTCGATAGCTCCTTGATTAACGACACGCCTTTCAGAAGGTCTTCCAATTCATTGAAAAGCCCCCTTACTTTAGCAATAGCGCTGCTTTGATTTTTTATGTCTATCAGCCCCTTTACTGCGTTGAAGTGCCTTTCTTCTACCGAGCGCAGTTGTTCTATAAACTCAGGTTCTGACTGAGAAGCCATTTTCCCAATTTCGATCAGGCGATTGGTTACACCACCCATAGCCGAATATACCACTGCTATTTTGCTCCCCTCATCAAGATTCTCTCTGATAATCTGAATGACCTGAATTATGCTTTCTACTGTGCCTACCGAAGTACCGCCAAACTTTAAAACTTTCATTGTTTTCGAATTGCTAAAATATCATATCATTAACCTGCAGAAGTCTGCCGACTTACTGAAGCGCAAAAAAAATCCCCACTTCGGCAAGGAATGGGGCAGATGTTGATGAAGTGTCTGCAAATATAATGATTTATATACCAATGCAATAGAAATAGCCGTAAAATTGTGTTTTTCAAAGAATAAGCCTTGAGCCCACTTATATTTAGAAGTTTATCTAAATATTTAAGCAGCGAAATTTGATTATTCCGATTTTTTTTCAGTATTTCGTAATCACAACATTTGTTCAATACTTACTACTTTTCATGCAATGAACAATTTATTTAAAGCACTGAACGACTCTACCCGCCGTGAAATTCTGGAGATGCTGAAAGACGGAGACATGACTGCAGGCGATATAGCCGATCGTTTTGATATGACCAAACCGAGTATTTCTCATCACCTCGATTTACTGAAACAAGCCGATCTGGTAGCTTCTGTAAAAAAAGGGCAGTTTATCTATTACTCTCTTAATATGACTGTGATGGACGAAATCCTGGCCTGGTTTATTCAGTTTAAACCGGCTCCTGTCGAAAAACCAAGAATCCGTCTTCAGGTTAATTCCCGTACTATTGCTGATTAAAAGCCCAAACAAACTTTGGATGTCATGAAACGCAGTTTGATATTCGAAATGCTGATTATTGGCGTTGTATTAGCTCCTTTTGCCTATCTGCTCATCAGCTGGAATCCTGTTATATTGGCTGGGCAGACTCGTGTATTGGTGCTCTACAGTATTGCTGCTGTTTTTTTTTACTTTCTGCCGTTGCTGATGCAGTATCTTGACACCCAGAAACCCAATGCCGATTTCCTTATACGAAGTGATAAACGCATCCGCTTAATCTGGTCTTCTTATCTGTCTGCACTGGGTTTTATTCTGTTCTACTATATTTTACATGATTCAGAAGGGGAAAACATCCCTCCGCGATACCTCGGTGTAGCCTTGTCATTGTTCTTATTTGCGAGTGGCAATTTCCAGTCAAATCTGCACCCGAGCAGTGCTTTTGCGGGCAATAACTGGTTTACAAGGAGTTTCGAAGAAAAAAGCTACCGGAAACTGCAGCGGTTTACTGCCCGACTGTTCTTTTGGGTGGGCATAGCGGGTACCGTCTTTTTCCTTTCTTTTACCGAAAGCAGGCTGGTATCCTGGGGATTGATTTTTATAGGGGCAGTTATTTTCTATGGCATCGTTATCCGCCTAATCAGAAATGTGGTGGCGAGCCGGTGAGGCATACATTTCTTCATAAAGCTTTATCGTTTCTACTGCTTCTTTTACATCGTGTACCCTTAAGATATCAGTTCCATGTTGTAATGCAACGATATTCAATGCAGTAGTACCATTCAATGCCTCTTCGGGCTTTATTCCGAGCGTACGCCATATCATTGATTTTCTTGATACACCTACCAACATGGGTAAGCCCAACACCTGAAAGTCCGAAAGATTACGCATCATTTCAAAACCCTGTTTTGCACTTTTTGCAAAACCAAAGCCCGGGTCTATGATAATATCTTTTACACCCAATTGTCTTAAGTCAGATACTTTACTTTGAAGTTCCGAAATCACATCAAGCGTTAAATTCTGATACTGATTCAGACTGTTCATCGTTTCCGGATTGCCCCGGCTGTGCATCAGTATATAAGGCACGTCCAGTTCAGCAACGGTCTCAAACATCAGATTGTCCAGATTACCGCCGGCAATGTCATTAATCATAGAAGCTCCTGCTTTTATAGCTGCCCGCGCTACGGTACTTCTAAAAGTATCGACTGAAATGACAGCACCGGGATAATGCTTTAAAATAGACTCAATAGCTTGTAATACTCTATCTTTTTCTTCATCCACACTAACTTCCTCGGCATGTGGCCGGGTTGAATACCCGCCGATATCCAGAATAGCGGCCCCTTCTGTAAGCATTTTTCCGGCCACATCTATTATCTGTTGAGAAGCCGGTTGGTAGCGACTCCCTTCAAAAAAAGAATCGGGCGTAATATTAAGAATACCCATAATACAAGGGGCAGACAAATCAAGCAATTTGCCGTCTGGAAGCCGTATCAGGGTATTGCTTTTTATGGTTGACATTTGCTTATCGTGACGAAGTTTTATAGTTTTGCAATAATAGATTATATTATCGGAAATTCCTTAAGATTAACTTTTTTTGAGATTCGTGCATGAACCAGACTGAACTAGAATACAGAAATATCATAAAAATTTGTCAGGATCTTTTCGAGAAAAAAAACAAAGATTACGGCACATCATGGCGGATACTCCGGCTGCCCAGCATCACCGACCAGATTTTTATTAAAGCACAACGCATCAGAACCATTCAGGATAACGGTTTCAGTAAAGTAGATGAGGGCGAAATACCTGAGTTTATTGGTATCATTAATTATTGCGTAATGGCACTGATACAGCAAAAACTGGTTGACGATACTAAAATAGAAATTCCGTTTGATGAATTGCATGAGCTGTATAATCAGGAAGTGGCCGAGGTAATGGCACTTTTGTTTAATAAAAATCATGATTACGGCGAAGCCTGGCGCGATATGCGTGTTGGTTCAATGACGGACATCATCCTGATGAAGTTGTTCAGAATTAAACAGATAGAAGATAACCAGGGCAAAACACTGGTATCAGAGGGTATCAAAGCGGGTTATCAGGATATTATCAACTATGCTGTTTTCTGCTTAATAAAACTGGGGCAGGCACAAAGCCAGCAATAATCCGGTTGTTTAACAAGTGACTTTGTCTACAGCAGCTATATTTGTATGCCATTACAACCTTATCTTATTCTTTTATGAAAATACTTGCACAAATTGCGCGCATAATAGTTGGTGTCATATTCATCTTTTCGGGTTTTGTAAAAGTGGTTGACCCTGTAGGTACAGGCATTAAACTTGAAGAATATTTTGAGGTTTTCTCTAAGGATATTCCGGCACTGGAAGGCTTCTTTATGTTTTTTGCGCATAATTCACTCACACTGTCACTCATTTTCTGTGCGTTGGAAGTCATTCTGGGAGTTGCTACGCTTCTCTCTTACCGAATGAAAATAACCTCCTGGCTTTTGTTGGGTATTATTGTATTCTTTACATTTCTGACTTTTTATTCTGCTTATTTCAATAAGGTAACAGATTGTGGCTGTTTCGGGGATTTCCTGAAATTAAAACCCTGGACATCCTTCAATAAAGACATCTTTCTTACCATCCTTATTATTGTCATATTTCTGTTCCGAAATCAGTATAAAGACTCTCATCTGCACGGAATTATGGCAATAGTGTCTGTCATCTCGTTTGGCATCGGAATTTACGCCATCCGTTACCTGCCGCCTATCGATTTTCTTCCTTATGCAATAGGCAAAAGTATACCTGATCAAATGAAACCAACGGGCATCAAGCCTGTTTTTGAGTATACGTTTCTGAATAAAAAAACCAACGAAGAAGTAATTTCTTCAGAGTTTTTAATGGACACCACAACTTACAAATATGTATCGTCAGTAACACTGAATGATGATGAGGTAAAGCCTAAAATTACCGACTATTTCGTAAATGATTCACAAGGAAACGTCTATACCGACTCAACATTCACCGGCAATAAACTGATGTTTGTTTTTAAGAATATCAAAGACATTGACGGCGATGAGGTAAGCGAAATAAAAGCATTGGCAAAGAGTGTAGAAGGTACAAACATTGAATCGATGATACTGACATCGGCTATACAGACCGAGTTTGAAGAGTTCAGACAGGCGCATGCAATCGATATTCCTTATTATACTGCCGATGCCACCGTATTAAAAACCATGGCGCGAACAAATCCGTGTGTGATTTTGTTAGAAAATGGAGTAGTAAAAGGCAAATGGAGCAACCATAGCATACCTGATAAGGAAAAACTAACCCAATTACTCAAATAGATATTTATTACTATACTAATTAAATTACGCCCAAACAGACAGAATGACTACTAACATTTTTTTGATTGGCATGCCGTCGTCAGGTAAAAGTACATTGGGGCGGCAATTAGCCAAGAGTTTAGGATACGAATTTATCGATTTAGATGCCCGGATTGAGATAGCAGAGGGAAAGAAGATTTCAGAGATATTTGCATTAAATGGAGAAGAGTATTTTCGAAAAACAGAAAATCAACAGTTAAAGAAAATCCAGAAAGATGCGCGTTCGATAGTTGCCACCGGTGGTGGTGTGCCTTGTTTTCTGGATGGCCTCGAATACATTAAAGCTAACGGCATCAGTATTTTTCTGGATGTAAAACCCGAGCGATTACTGGAAAGAATGCAGCTTTCAAAGAAAAATGAACGCCCGCTCTATGACCTGGAAAGTAAAAATCTGTTAGAGACACTTACCGATAAATACAACGAACGTTTATTCTACTATACACAGGCAGATATCACCATTGAAGGCGACACTGACCCCAATGCCATTTTGTGGATACTGGAGGCAGAATTCGCCAGAAAGATCCGCTAAAAACAGAAATGACAAACCTGAAGGTTTGTCATTTCACTTTCACACTATTTGTATTTCATTTACATTATAAACACTGCTTTTGGTATCTTCTCAGAAGAAAGTACCCACAGATACTACAAAACTTGTTCCTTTAGAAGTAAGGGCGGCCGAACCATAGTTTTGTGGATTGCTCAGCTGATAGGGTGTATAAGAACCTTTAAACTGGTTGAATACTCCTGCTAAATCAATAAAGAACTTGGAAGAGCGATAACCCAAACCACCTGTGAACAGCATCTGAGAACGGTCAAGATTGTCAACTTTTTGTTTGTACGGGTCTGGCATATACTTCGCACCCGCACGAACCCTGATACTCTGAATACGGTATTCCGCCCCTACTTTCACGTTCACGGCATCATTGAAAGTCGTCTGGATACCACTTTTCTGATCTCTACTCCAGGTATTATCTTCTGAGTCTTTCACTCCCATTCCTCTGTAGCCCACATACTCGGCATCTGCAGTAATAAAACCGGCTTTATTCGGGAAGAAGAAAGTAGCACCTCCACTGGCTTTCAAAGGGGTTGTCAGCGAATAATTAAACAGGTTTTCTTCTGTAGCCACATTCGTTGAAGCTCCTGTAGGAATAACTCCGTTTCCGGCTTTAGGATTGATGTTCACACTTGAATTGTAAATTTCACTTACGCTCAACCATGAGGGAGTAACAAGACTTGCACCCAGACTGATGTTTTCAGTTGCTTTATAGATAGCCCCTAAAGAGAAATTCACACCCGTACCGCGCACATACAGATTTTCGTTATAATCAAAGCCATTGAAAATCACCCCGTTTGAGAAACTCTCAACGTGCGACGTAACGTTCTCGTAATTTAAACGCACAAAGCCGATTCCAAGGCCTATGTAGGTTTTGTCATCAAAATTAATACCGTATCCCAAATTCCACTGGCTCATAGAACCTGTACTTGAAATATCTCCTACTTGATTAGAAGGCAGCGATGGTTCGAGTTTCCGGTAAGAAGTTGCTCCGTCTGACAAAGGGTCAATCAGATACGCCTGATAGTACATGGCTGTTGAAGTATAGGCAGTTCCGGAACCAGGGTCATATTCGTCGTCCAGAACATCACCATTAACTCCTCTACGCGTAGCTTTTTCCGCAAAAAAGTCCATCATTGAGCTACGCTGATTTTGTCCGGCATAACGGAAGTCAGACAGAAAACTGTTTTGTCTGGAATAAGTAATTGCAAAAGCAGAACGCTTTTTTCTTGTACCCACACCACCACTGCTGAATATCAGGCCTAGTTGTCCGATGTTCGGACTGGTAGTATTTCTGCTAAATTGAGATCCGGCATAAACTGAAGACACGTTTATTGAATTAAGCACAGGGGTAATGCTTAATTCCGAGCGGTTATAAAAACCTAATCCGGCAGGATTTGTATAGTTATTAGTAGCATCAGCACCAAGAGAAACGTATCCGCCACCCATACCCTGCATACGGGCCGAGCCTGATATTTTTGATTCTGAGAATCTTAGGGCATCTTCACCATAAAAGTGTCCGCCTAAACTCAATTGTGCCTTAGCTCCGATTGCTCCCATAAGTAGGGAAGTAGTAATCAGAATGCGTGAGATTTTCATTTTTTTAAACTTTATGATTGAAGAAATAGTAAGGATGCTTTCGCATGCCTTTGAGCCGGAGTTTAAACCGAGTAATTGTTTAACCATTCTTCTGGATTAAAGGGTACAATTTATAACAGCTTTTTCTTAATAGAAAACCTCGCCAAACAGTGATGATTCAGCGAGGTTTCTGAATATTTACAACATTGATATTACCGTTTTCACGTTCGCTCTTGAGAGCTTAACAAACATAACCATCCGACTGTTTAGCAGAGTTGGTTATTATCTTGGGCCACGGCTTCCGCCGCCACCGCCACTACTGCCTCCACGTGAAGCTCCGCTGCTGCTGCTTGAACTACTTGAGCTGCTACGAGTGCTGCTTCCGCTGTTCCAGCTTGAATTTGATGATGAACCCGAGCTTCTCAAATTATCAGACCCTCTTGATGAGTTACCGCTACCATTAGACCAGCTGTTCGACGAACGACTGTTTCCTGACGAAGGACGGCTGTATGAACTGTTGCTACTACCACTTTCATAACCACCGTTTCTACGCGGACGAGCATAGTAAGTATCATTACTGTTGGCACGTGAGGTATTTGGTGTATTATTGAATGATTCATTGCCACCACCATTTCTTCTTGGTGTTGCGTAGTAACCATCGTTACCTGTATAGGTTCTGCCACCACCTGTAGAAGTTCTGGCATTGCCCTCGGCACGACGCCCGCCATCGTTGGTTCTAATCGCTGTATTGTTGAAACGATCGTTGTAATAAGCCGAACCTCTGCCTCCGTCACGTGGACCGTAAGTACGATTTCTGGCCGCTCCTACTACACCTGCCGTAGCATTGTAGTAATAGCCAGGGTATCCGCCACCGTAGTATCCACCATAACCATAGTAGTCATAAGGGCTATACCATGAGTTATAGTATGAATAAGGATTGCCCCATGGAGAATAAAACGAGCTATAATAAGGGCTATTGAAACCTCCACCCCAGAACGGATCATAGAAACGATTACCGAAACCACCGTATCCTAAGCCTAGACCAAAACCGATATTGAAGCTGTTAAAACCTCCAAAAGAATTAAAACCAAATGGAGAAGAATATCCGAATCGGTTGAACGGACTGGCCCAACCCATTGGCTGGCTCCAGGCATAATCATTCCAACCTGATTTATAACCGTCAGAGAACCCTGAAGAATAACCCGGCTCTGAAGAATAAGAACGGTTTATCTTACGTGAGTTTACATAGTTCTCATCATAATACTCATCAGTGCCTTCAGTCTGCGCTGGTATATCTTCTCTCTGATAACGCAAGTTATCTTCATAGTCAGGATTTTGGTATATCGAAGGTTGTTGTGAAGATGTTTTATAAGCTACCTGAGGAGCATCTTTTGATGAACCGTAAAGGTCATCATAATCGCCCTTGGTGGCAACTTGTTTTTGACTACAACCCCAGGTACCCAAAAGCACTGCAACCGACAAATACCTGAAAGATTTGAAAGTGTTCATTTTATCTTTAAATTAATTGTGAACTAAAAATAAACTTCTATCTATGTGAATGATGCACAGGCCCTGAAAAAGGTTGTATGATTGTACAAAAAAAATAATAAAATTTTACAAACTTTATCAGCCCTCACTTTTTCAGGTTTATCAAAGATACTGTTACCTAAAAGTAACAAAATTATCTGTGACAAACTTAATATAAAAACTTATCTTTGCAAGTCAATCCAAATGAAAGTTTAATTAAAAGTAGTCAGGATTGTGCTTTACATAGATAAAACGAAAAAATATACTTATTAGATTCATTGCAGGGCGTAAAGTTTAATTTTAATAATAATTATGAGTAAAAGTCTTCCAAAACGAAGTGAGAATTATTCGGAATGGTACAACGAATTAGTTAAAAGAGCAGACTTGGCTGAGAATTCGGCGGTAAGAGGATGTATGGTTATTAAGCCTTATGGGTTTTCGATCTGGGAAAAAATGCAACGCGCATTAGACGACATGTTTAAAGAAACCGGGCATTCTAATGCATATTTTCCACTTTTTGTACCTAAAAGTCTGTTTGAAGCGGAAGAAAAAAATGCGGAAGGATTCGCTAAAGAATGTGCCGTGGTAACGCACTATCGTTTAAAAAGCAATCCTGATAAACCCGGCACACTCATGGTTGACCCTGAAGCCAAACTGGAAGAAGAACTGATAGTAAGACCCACCAGTGAAGCAATTATCTGGAACACCTATAAAAACTGGATACAATCTCATCGCGATTTACCGATTCTGATTAACCAATGGGCCAATGTGGTGCGTTGGGAGATGCGTACACGTATGTTTTTACGTACGGCCGAATTCCTCTGGCAGGAAGGCCACACAGCCCATGCTACCAGCGATGAAGCTCTGGCCGAAACCAAACAAATGCTTGACGTATATGCTACATTTGCCGAAGAGTTTATGGCTTTGCCAGTGATGAAAGGTTTCAAGTCGGCCAATGAGCGTTTTGCAGGTGCTGAAGAGACCTTGTGTATCGAGGCTATGATGCAGGACGGCAAGGCTTTACAGGCTGGTACCAGCCATTTTCTGGGTCAGAACTTTGCCAAAGCATTTGATGTGAAGTTCCAATCGAAAGAGGGAAAGCTGGAACACGTTTGGGGCACCTCGTGGGGAGTTAGTACCCGCCTGATGGGGGCTTTGATTATGGCTCACTCTGATGATAACGGATTAGTATTGCCACCTAAACTGGCTCCTATTCACGTGGTAATTATACCTATCTATAAAGGGGATGAAGACCTGGCTACTATTAAAGAGACCGTTCTCCCTATTATAAAAGAGTTGAAATCGTATGGCATTACTGTTAAGTTTGATGACAACGATGCTAACCGTCCGGGCTGGAAATTTGCTGAATACGAACTGAAAGGAGTACCCGTGCGCATGGCCATAGGCATGAGAGATTTACAGAATGGTGTTATTGAAGTGGCTCGCAGAGATACTTTAAGCAAAGAGATACGCCCATTGGAGGGCATTACCACTTATGTAAAAGATTTGCTGGATGAAATTCAGACAAGCATTTATCAGAAAGCCCTGAATTTCAGAAAAGAAAACTCGCTGGAGGTAAATACGTGGGCAGAATTTGAAGAGCAGATTGAAAAAGGTGGTTTCTTACATTGCCATTGGGATGGCACCTCTGAAACCGAAGAGAAGATCAAAGAACTGACCAAAGCTACTATACGCTGTATACCAATGGATGCCAAAGAAGAAGAAGGCCAATGCATTCTTACCGGTAAGCCATCAAATAAGAGAGTGATTTTCGCAAGGGCGTATTAATCATTTGTCTGATTATTATTCAAGAGCAATAGTTTTTCAAGACTATTGCTCTTGAATATAGTACTATATAGCAGCGTATATCAGCCTTTTACAAAGTATCGAAAAAACGACATTATAGAATTACAACAAAAATGAGGCATGCAAGGTAGTCAGAATCAAGTGCCTAAGTGACCATTAGTATGTATAGACATTTTTTTAAAAGAATTTTCGACATCATAATATCGTTCGTTGGATTAACTATTTTATCTCCTCTGTTATTAATAGTAATCATTGTTCTTGTTATCCAGAATAACGGTACACCTTTCTTCTATCAAAAACGCCCCGGTAAAAACCTGAAGCCTTTTTACATTATCAAATTCAAATCAATGACTGATGCGACGGATGAATTTGGCAATTTACTTCCGGAAAAACTGAGAATTACCTACATCGGAAATGTCATACGTAAAACTTCAATCGATGAACTGCCACAACTGATTAACGTATTAATCGGAGACATGAGCCTGGTAGGCCCGAGACCTCTTTTATCCAGATATATACCTCTCTATAGTGAAGAGCAATTGCAACGCCATAATGTCAGGCCCGGCATAACAGGTTGGGCACAAGTAAATGGCAGAAATACTATCAATTGGACCGAAAAATTCAAGTTTGATATCTATTATGTCAAAAACGTTTCTTTAAGTCTTGACATCCTCATTCTGTGGAGAACAGTTATGAAGGTAATAAAGCGTAGTGATATTAACCAGTCAGATGACACTCCAATGACTCCTTTTAATGGAAGTAATTAACTTCGCTTCAATCTTTTTTAATACCCAATTGATAGCTTTCTGCTATTTAATAAATCCTGACTTATTCCTTCAGAATAATTCGAAACAACCAACTTTTTAAATTCAACGAAAATTATGTTTTAATAAATTACACGAATTGTTTCACTGCCTTTTTGGATAATATCAGGTTTTTAAATAAATTACAGTTGGATATCTATTAACTCTCTTTATCTTTTTGTTGACTGCCTCAAAGAAAAAGTCTTTTAATAGCTTTTCCATAGCTTATTCCATCATACTTTTATAGGGATCTGGATGTATGAATTTTAAAATTTTCGGACGGTCTCTCTACACCCGACATTGAGAAAATAAGAACACTTGATCCTGAGGAAACCATAACCATATTACACGACAAAGATGAAAATTTTAATTACCGGCATCGGGGGACCAACTCCCCGAAGTTTTGCCATTGCATTAAAAAAATACTCAATCTACAAACGCTACGATTTTTTTGGTACCGACACAGATCGCTTATCGATTGGACTTTATCAGAACGAATTATTCAATAAAACATTCATTGTTCCTCATTCATCCAGTCCGGACTACTGGCCGGTAATTGAAAAACTGATCAAAGAAAATGATATTGAAATTGCTGTTATACTTCCGGAACTCGAAGTGATAGAATGGAGCCGAAGAAAAGGCTCAGGCGAGTTGCCGTGCAAAGCACTTATTCCTGATTTTGCAATGGCAGAACTTCTGGTAGACAAATCAAAAATGACTGAGGTATTAAAAGATCAGGATATTGTACCACCCTCAATAACTTTCTCAAGAGACAAACAAAATTTATCAGAAGTATTCGATCTGTTTAAGGGAAATTTCTGGGTAAGAAGTACCAAAGGAACCAGCGGCCTGGGATCACTTAAGATTACTGACGAAAATTCTTTAAAGAACTGGATACAGATAAATCCAAATGTACAGGAGTTTATTGCCAGTAAATATTTATCCGGCCGAAACCTTGCCTGCAAAATGTTATATTTCAACGGATCATTATTAAGAACAGCCTGCTGCGAAAGAGTTAAGTACATAATGGCAAAAGTAGCTCCATCGGGTATAACAGGCAACGTATCGTTTGGTAGACTAATTAATGAATCTGAACTTGTGAAGGAGGCAAAAAGAGCTATGGATTACCTATTTGAAAAAACGGGGTCTTCAAAACACGGTTTTTTTACTATTGATATGAAGGAAGACGAAAATGGCAAAGCTTACATAACTGAAATTAACGTGCGCCACATCGCCACAACGCAGTGTTTTGCTGCTGGTGGTGCAAATTTCGCATCAGATACGATAAGATTACTTGATGAAGATCCGAATTTTGTAAAAGAGTATAAGATGTATGAATTTGAAAAGGATCTTATTTTCTTACGAGATGTTGATTCTCTGCCTTTACTTATGAAAGAAAGTGAACTTCTTGGAAATTAGATTAATCACTTTCTGTCAAATATATTCTATGGTTTTACTTAATGAAGCATGACAGGTCATAGCAATGCCAGAGTTTTCGGGTACTCTCGAATAAACCGAGTATCCAGGCATTTTCTTTTTTAAACGTTTTCACGACTTCATACATAACCCATATTAAATTCAGTGAATTGAAGCGCCTCTTCCAGATAGGGCGATGCAACTGCATTTCTTCTCATATTATAATAAAAAACGCTTGAGTCTCCTACTTAGCTTTAGTTATTTCTGCGAGTTTTTTTTGTATATCGTCATATTGTTTTACTAGTAAATCCATTTTTTTATGCAGGCTTCTTATTTCTTCCTCAGCTTTTTGGTTAATCTTTAAATCTTCTTTTGACCGTTCTCTGTCTTTTTCTTCCTGCCTGTTCTGGCTCATCATAATTACAGGCGCCTGCAATGCTGCCACACACGAAAGAATCAGATTCAACAGGATGAACGGATACGGATCAAAGCTACCGCTTTTGAGCCAATAGATATTGAACGAAATCCAGACCAGCAAAAAACTAAAAAAAGACAAAATGAAAGTCCAGCTGCCGCCAAAATCGGCAATCTTATCGGCCATTCTATCACCAAAACTTAATGGTTGTTCTTCAGTATTAACAGATAATTTTTTACTCATTTTAAGTTTTATTTTTTGTTCTAAATGTAGAAAAAATTAGCCAATTATAGTGTGTAAAACACTTTTCAATTATTAATACTGAAAAACTCAAAATGCTGACCGGTTAAATACATAGCCGGCAAATTCTTACTTACTCAATGAAAGGGAGCAGAACTAAAAACCATTTAACAGGTTAATTACAAGAAACTTATAACAAACAATGAATGTATTTTTTAGGATTCATATCCAAAAAATCAAAACAAATGCAGAACTTTGTACGAAAATCAGTTTAGAACACTATTCTATTCTACGGATAACGAAATTCCGGAAACAGAATTTAAAATTTATTCTTATGGTAAAATCGGGTGATACAGTAAACGTACACTATAAAGGTACATTAAATGACGGGACAGTCTTTGATAGTTCAGAGGGACGTCAACCACTACAGTTCACTGTAGGCAGCGGAATGGTGATTCCGGGTTTTGATAACGGCGTAACAGGCATGGCAATCGGCGACAAAAAAACGGTGCATATTCCGGCTGAAGAAGCGTATGGCCCTGTGAGAGAAGATATGATTTTTACCTTTAATCGCCTGGATATACCAGAAAATATTCCATTAGAAGTGGGTGGAACGCTAAACATGCACAATGGTCAGCAGGCAATACCTGTAATCGTGCGTGAGGTAACAGCCACTAAAGTACTATTGGATGCAAACCACGAATTGGCTGGAAAAGATTTGATTTTTGAAATTGAACTGGTAAGTGTAAAATAAGAGCATTCTATCTATAAAAAAGCCTCTGTCACTCACTGACAGGGGCTTTTGTTTTGCTTATTAAAATAACTTTAATATCTTCATCAAAAATGTCTGTTTTAAAGACCAAAAGAACTTGTCGCAAATAGCCCTTTTATTGGCGTATTTAACCATCGCAGAAAATATCTGTTTGCCCTACTTTTGTATCATTAATTAATTATTGAATAAACATCAAAACCATGTCAACACAGATTTTTTTAAACTTACCGGTTAAAGACCTCCAAAAATCCATAGAATTTTTCGGCAAACTGGGATACTCCTTTAATCCGCAATTTACTGATCAGAATGCAGCCTGCATGATTATTAAAGAGGGCAGTATCTACGCTATGCTTTTAATAGAAGAATATTTCAAGACTTTTACCAAAAAAGAGATTGCCGATGCTACAAAAGTAACTGAGGTACTTCTCTCTATACAGCTAGAAAGCAAGGAAAAAGTTGATGAGGTAGTGAAAACCGCCGTAGAAGCAGGTGGCTCAGTTTACAGGGATTTGCAGGATTACGGATGGATGTACCAACATAGCTTTGCTGACCTGGACGGCCATCAATGGGAAGTATTCTGGATGGACCCGAACGGATATCCGCAGGAATAAACTGATTCAATCTTGTACTCACAAAACCATTTTTTCAATAAAAACAACTACCATAACCTAATACGAACAAATATGAAAAGAGACAAAATTATTTTCTGGGTGGCCACCATTTTTATTTTCCTGTGGGAAGGCGTCATGCCTGCACTGTTTTCTCAGTCAGAAATGGGTAAAGAAGGTGTAAGGCACCTGGGTTATCCTGACTATTTTGGAGTAATGCTGGCTGTTTTTAAAGTTTTAGGTGCTACATCTATTACATTACCTTTTATACCGGCCAGAATAAAGGAATGGGCCTATGCAGGTCTGGCCTTTAATATGATTTCCGCTTTTATCAGCCACTGGGTCATTGATGGACTAAACGGAGAAACCACTTTCCCTTTAATTATTCTGGCTATTCTGATGGTATCTTATGTGTATTTCCATAAACTTAAAGTCAACAGGTAAAGTAGATGGAGAAATACTCTTTAGAAGCTGACATTTATACGATGTACATGGAGGCAGAGAGTTTTCCTGATGGAGTACTTAAAGCTCATCAACAATTGCACGGTGTTGTTCCGCGAACAGAAAGCCGGGAATACTTTGGTATTTCGTTTCCAAACCCGGAGGGCTCAATCATATACAGAGCCGCTGCCAGTGAAACAACTGATGGTGAAGCCGCAAAATTTGGTCTGGAAACTTACCTGATAAAAAAAGGGCAGTATGTATGTATATACATAACAGACTTTATGACCAACATTCAGGCAATAGGAAATGCATTTGAAGAACTGATAGCTTACCCGGGAATTGACCCAAAGGGTTCATGTATTGAATGGTATATTAATGATAGTGACGTCAGATGTATGGTTCGCCTGGCAGACTGATTCTCATACAATTTGAAAAAGCAATTATAAATTGCTATTACGCCTAAACTTCAGCAATGTGGAGAGAAAAAATAGCCCTCTCCCATTGTCTGAAAGAGGGGTCATTAATAGGATTAATTTATCTTAGATCAGGCTTTTACCTTTCTCTATGGCTCTATCAAGGCCTGATACATCACTACCACCGGCAGTTGCAAAGTGAGGTTGGCCACCACCACCGCCTTTCATTTCCTTGGCCAGTTCTTTCACTATATTACCGGCGTGCAGATTTTTGTCTTTCTGTACGGTTTCATCTATAATTACAGCCAACTGAGGCTTGCCGCCAATTTCTGCTCCAAGCACTCCGAAGAAATTACTCACCTGGTTTTTCAGCTCAAATGCCAGTTGCTTCAATGCATCGGCTGATGGCACCGTGACTTTCGCTGTCAGTACGTTTATTCCGTTTATCTCTTCCACTTCACCAAGTAACTGTTTTTTCAGCTCCTGCAGTTTTTCGTTTTCCAGTACTTCCAGTTTTTTCTGCAAAGCGGCTTTGTCGGCAATTAGGTTTTCAACCGCTTTCAACAGGTCAGCAGGATTTTTCAGAAGCAATGCAATCTCATCTTTCAATTTCAGGTCTTCTTTAATTTTTTCAAGTGCTTTTTCTCCTGTCAAAGCCTCTACCCTACGCACTCCGGCGGCTACTGAACCTTCAGATACAAATTTAAACAAGCCGATATTACCCGTAGACGGCACGTGAGTACCTCCGCAAAGCTCCACCGAAAACTGAGGATCAAAAATCACTACTCTTACAAAATCACCATATTTCTCACCAAAAGTTGCCGTAGCACCCAAACCAATGGCTTCATTGATAGGCATATTCACTTTGGTTTCCAGTACAATGTTCTCGCGGATTTTCTCGTTTACGATATCTTCAATCTGAGCTAGTTCTTCATCAGTTACTTTGGCAAAATGAGAGAAGTCGAAACGGGTCACGCTATCATCTTGGTAGGAGCCTTTCTGTACAATGTGGCTACCCAATACTTTACGCATAGCTGCCAGCATCAGGTGGGTTGCCGTATGATTAGCCATAATTTTATGATGGCGTGCTTCATCTACATGTGCCACTACGGTAGTAGCCCCATTCAATAGTTCATCCAGATTTTTATCTCTAGAAATATGAATAAACAAATCATTCTCCTTTTTGGTATCTGCAATATTGATGACATGATTACCCGCTACAATTTTTCCGGTATCACCTACCTGTCCACCCATTTCGGCGTAGAAAGGTGTTCTGTCTAATACAATGTGATACTCTTCACCAGCTTTGGTTTTTACCTTACGGTATTTCTCAATCTGGGCTTCAGCTGTAAGCTGATCATAACCCACAAATTCAAAATCCTGGCCCTCGTTCAGTTCCACCCAGTCTGCAGCTTCTTTTGCGGAATCTTTACGTGACCGCTCCTTCTGTATCTGCAACGCCTTCAGGAAGCCCTCTTCATCTATTTTAAATCCTTTTTCACGAGCTATCAAGGCTGTTAGGTCAGAAGGGAAACCGTAAGTATCGCTCAATTCAAACACCTGTTCTCCGGCAATTACATCTCCATTTACAGCGGCAATAATCACGTCCAGACGTTTCAGACCTGTTTCCAACGTGCGCAGGAAAGTTTTTTCCTCTTCTTCTATTACTTTGGCTACAAAGTCCTGTTGAGATTTCAACTCAGGGAACACATCAGCAAACTGGTCAGCCAGAACCGGCACCAGTTTGGTCATAAATGGCTCGCTGAAACCCAGATACGAATATCCGTAACGTACTGCCCGACGCAAAATACGACGGATAACATAACCCGCTTTCGCATTAGATGGCAACTGTCCGTCGGCAATGGTAAAGGCTACTGCACGGATGTGGTCAGCAATGACACGCATCGCTACATCCACATAGCTTTCCGAAGATAACGTACCGTTTTCACCGTATTTCTTGCCCGACATCTGCTCCAATACATTAATGGTATTCTGGAAAATATCGGTGTCATAATTAGACTGTTTTCCTTGAATAGCCATACAAAGGCGTTCAAAACCCATCCCGGTATCCACATGTTTGGCAGGTAATGGCACCAAAGATTTATCTGCCTTTCGTTCAAACTGCATGAATACATTATTCCAGATTTCTATCACCTGCGGGTGGTCGTTATTTACCAGGTCTTTTCCGCTTATTTTATCAACTTCTTCCTGGCCGCGCAAATCAATATGTATTTCTGAACAAGGTCCGCATGGGCCAGTATCACCCATTTCCCAGAAATTGTCTTTCTTGTTTCCTAATATAATCCGGTTTTCATCTCCAATCAGGCCTTTCCAGATATCAAATGCTTCCTGATCAAACGGCACCCCTTCATCAGGATTACCTTCAAATACAGAAACATAGATTCTGTCCTTCGGGAGTTTATAAACTTCAGTCAATAATTCCCACGACCACGTCAATGCTTCTTTCTTAAAATAATCTCCGAACGACCAGTTGCCCAGCATCTCGAACATGGTATGGTGATAGGTGTCAAAGCCTACATCTTCAAGGTCGTTGTGCTTACCGCTTACACGAAGACATTTCTGAGTATCCGCAATACGTTTAGAGGGTGGTGTTCCATTACCCAGAAAAAAATCTTTAAACTGTGCCATACCCGAATTGTTGAACATCAGTGTCGGATCGTTTTTTGCTACAAGCGGAGCCGATGGAACTATCAGGTGTCCTTTACTGCGGAAAAAGTCTAAAAAGGCCTTACGAATTTCGTGCGAAGTCATATCTGCGATAAATTTATTTTATGATTGACAGAACAAGCGATTCAGAAAACGGATATTCACCAAAACCGCTCATTGTTCTTCTGAAGTCCGTAAGATTTATCTCCTGAACTTCCTTTTTTATTCTATTTATTGAGGGTGCAAATTTAGTCTAAATTGTAGATTATTTGAAGTGTTCTTTAATAAAAACAGGACAGATGCCTGAAAGAAGAAATATAATCAAACCTCAGTAAGCATTAATTGCTATCGGCAAGCCATATACTATGATTTTTACTATCAGTTTTGGTGAGCACCCGTCAGGTGTTCAATAATAGCAGGCATTACAATCTCCAGAACCGGTTTCGGCAACTGATGCCCCATTCCGTCAATCCAGAGCATTTTTGCATTGGGTATTTTGGGAGCGTATATGCGAGCATGTGCCGGTGGAATTAATGGGTCTTCGGTTCCATGAATCACCAACGTAGGTATTCTGATTGACGGCAATTCATGTAAACGCGAACCGGAAGCTACAATACCACAAAACTGTTGAAATCGGGCCTGAGGGTTTTGCCCTTTCCTGTTTTCTATCCCTTCAACAAAAGATTTACGCAATTGCTCCATATTGAGTGGGTAAGTCTTGCCGTTAAGCCTACGATAAATTTTCAGGTAGTTTTCTACCGTTACAACCGGATAGATAAGTTTGCTTTTAACCTTAAAATTTTTCAGTACAAAAGGAATAAGATAATAAAACGGACGGCCTTTAAAAAAAGGCACAGCCTTAGGGTCTGTTGCAAAGCCCGACGACATGATGGAAGTAAGACTGATGATTCGATCAGTATGAGAAAGGGCTATTCGTTGGGCGATCATACCTCCCATGGACACCCCAATGAAATGCGCGCGCTCAATAGACAAATAATTCAGCAGGTCTATTGTATCCATGGCCATGTCTTCCAGCGTATAAGGCCGTTTTCTGTGCCATGTATCATTCATCCAGGTTGACAGACCAATGTCTCGGTTATCGAAACGAACTACAAAATAGTTTGCCTCCACTAATGGCCTGATAAAATCATACGAAAACATGATACTCTGAGAATCAAGCCCCATAATCAGTATAATAGCCGGATTCTCTTTTTTGCCAAAGGCTTCAAAATAAATTTCAATATTATTACAAGGTGCTTTACCCGATAAAGATGGTTTCATCTGATTTTATTATAACAGCTAACGAGCAATTTATTTCAATACAGCATCTTCAATTTTGCTTTTATATATTTTGTAAACGGAGGTCAAAAAATGTTACTCTATTTGTTCTTTTCGAAATTCTTTAAAAATTCAGTTCTGTCAGTTATTTCTGCTGTATAATTCTGCTCCAGAGCAAGACCCTCATCCAATGTTTTTGAAAAACCTTCATTATACAGGTATTTCATGGCAGCAATGGTTTGTGATGAGTTCCGGATAATCTCATCCGCTAAATCGAGCGCTGTCTGTTCTAAATTTTCATAAGGCACTGCCCGGTTCACCAAACCAATGCGTTCTGCCTCTTTACCGGTAATCGGTTTTGCTGTAAACGATAATTCTTTCGCTTTCAGTATACCCACAAGCCGGGGCAATCTTTGAGTCATTCCCCATTTTGGTAAAATACCCCATTTGGTATGCGTATCCCCTATCATTGCATCTTCAGCCGCCAGAATCAAGTCAAAAAACATCATCAGTTCAGTAGCGCCTGTGTAACAATGTCCATGTATCATTACAATAGCAGGCTGTGGCATAGTGCGCAATGTGCGGGCGAGTTCATTGCCATCCTGTAAAATATCGTCTGCTTTAAATTGGCCGGCTTGTATACCTGCATTCAATGCTTTCAGATCCACTCCCGCTGAAAAAGCCCTGCCGGCGCCCTTTACTATCAATACTTTTACATCAGTGTTATGGGCTATTCTATCGGCGGCTTCCTTTAATTCTCTTATCATTAAAGGCGTAAGTGCATTTAATGACGTCGGTCTGTTAAGCGTTATAATGGCTATTGCCTGGCGATATTCTACTATAATTTCTTGAAAATCCATATAAATATGTGTGGTGACAAATGCATCATCTCAATAGAGTAAGTCTGTTTCAATACAAATATATACAGATGTATATGATTTTTAAAATTACACCTCCTATTTAACTATTGATTTAAAAGGCATATACCCGCAAACAAAAAAACTATTGGACAAAATATACAACTAAAATTTTAGTTGTATATTTGCTTACTAAACAATACTGACATGAAAAACCTATTATACCTGCTTCTGTTCACCTCTTTTTGCTCGGTTGCTTAGCAAAAAGTGTATTATGCCTCAATTTTCGAAAAAGAGTTATTCGGACTGGATGAATCCCGTAAACGCTACCCCTCTTTATCGGTAGTAGATATAAATGATAAGAAGAGTAAAGCAATAATTATGGATGTGGCTGTGAAGAAAATCCTTAACGATTTTAATTTACTGGCTATAAAACAAGGATCAGCATTCCATAAGTTTGACGAAAACAAAAATATTCCTATTGAAATTCTGGTACAGCCGGATGGCACCATTGATTATTTTAAGTATGGGTATCAGGCCGCTATCGTTGTAAATACAAAGGGTGCAAGCAGGAACCCCATGTTGAACGATACACTGAATGCCGAAAATACCAGGAAATTTAAAACGGTAGCTGAGAATTTCTGCCGTGTTTATAAGCTACCTTCCAACCTGAGTAAAGAAAAATTCAGTATCGGTTTTATATTGAGCATAGGGCAGATAAGCAAAAAATCAAGCAAAATGTTTATCTGGAACAAGGAAATGGCAGAAGCCTGCGACAAACCTGATACTGTAAAAACACTGATGCTGAATAACCTGTATCTTGAATTGTTCCCCGAGGTAGTGTTCAGATTCAAGAATCTGGAAAAGCTCGATTTATCTAATAACTATATACAGAAAATACCCAAAGCCGTATCAGATTTTAAAAACCTGAAATTTATAAGTATCAGTAATAATCCCATCAATAAACATAAGTTGAAGTTTAAGAAAAATACGCACCTGAAGGATCTGAATATTCAATATACGGGTATCAATATGATACCACGCACCATTGCTCGCAATCAAAAACTGGAAGTTCTATTTCTGGGCAATAATCGCTTTGCTACATTCAGAAAACGCGACTTTAAAAAATTAGACAGCCTGAAAGCATTGAATTTGTATAATGCCGGCTTAGCAGAAGTACCAGCCAACGTGATAAAATTGAAAAAGCTGGAAGAGCTCGATTTATACTACAACGATCTGAAAAAACTGCCTGACGAAATATGTGATATGCCCATGCTTAAAACATTGGCGGTATCAAACAACGAACTCTGGAGCCTGCCGAAAAATCTAGTCAGGCTACAAACATTGAAAACGCTTTATGCACATCATAACCGGCTGACTGAATTACCCATTCTGCCCGATTTAGAGTTGTTGCATGTAGGGCATAATCTTTTCAAGACTTTACCCGAACAGATATATCAATTAGAAAATCTGGTCGAATTTGATATCACACATAATCAGATTGTGGAGGTACCCACGCAACTACGGAAGTTTGAAAAACTGCAACGTGTATTTATTGAAGGAAATGATTTTGTCAGGTTAGCATCAAAGAAAGAAGAATTGACTAAATTAGTGACTGATTTAGAGAAAAAAGATATTCTGGTACGCTAATGAAGCTTTTCTATACAACCAAAGAAGCAGCCGAGATACTTGGGGTGGCAGCCTCCAAAATACGGTTTTACGAAAAACAGTTCAATCTGAAATTTGAACGGCTGGGTCGTGACCGCAAATTGACCCAGAAAGACCTGGATAAGTTGCGGGAAATTATAAATGTAAAAAGCAAAGGCACCCTGACACTGAAAGGTACTGAACGGACCATTAATAAAAAGACTGACCTGAATAAAAACAAAAACGCTCTGAAAACCAGACTGGTGGCTATCAGAGCATTTTTGCAGGAAACCCTCAATGAACTGGGTTAATATCCGTATTTCTTATTTACTTATGATTAAACTCTTTGTCTGACGGCCTCGTATAAAATAACACCTGTGGCTACCGAAACATTCAACGATCCTATCTTGCCCAGCATAGGTATTTTGGTCGAAAGATCCGCTTGTTCAAGCAGGTTTTCAGAAATACCGTCTTCTTCTGAGCCCATCAGAATAGCTGTAGGCACAGTAAAATCTATCTGATATAGTTCATCTGTGGCCTTTTCGGTACAGGCTACTATCTGAATGCCCGATTGCTGTAATTCTTCAACTACCTGTGAAAGACTGTTTTCACGACAAACAGGCAGGAAATTCAACGCGCCGGAAGAGGTCTTCATGGCATCGGCATTGATTTGCGCCGCTCCTCTCGATGCCACCACAATGGCATGTACTCCTGCACACTCTGCCGTACGTGCTATCGCTCCGAAATTACGTACATCTGTGATTCTGTCCAGTATCAGCAGCAAAGGCACCTCGCCCTTCTCAAAAATATCGGCTATTACATTAGATGTTTTGGCATAATTTACCGCTGAAACAAAAGCAATAACCCCCTGATGATTTTTCATCGTAATGCGGTTGAGCTTTTCAATCGGCACCCGTTGAACAGGCAGGTCACGGTCTTTAGCCAGCTTTTCTACTTCGGCATGGCCAAATTCTCTCTGTATTAATATTCTCTCAATTTCTTTGGTGCCTCGCAGGGTTTCCAAAACCGATTGCACACCAAAAACTATATCTGGTTTCGAAGGTTTTTCAAAATTTGGTCGGGCAAAAAACTTTGGTTTTTTATTATAGTCCGGACGACCACCGGACTCGGATTTTACTCCGCTACGTTTCCTGTTCTCCATGCTTCTACAAACGGATACCAATATGCCTGATATTCGGGATACCGAACAAGCTCATAATAGTTATCTGTAAACTGATTTGGTTTCTTATTAAATGTAAATATAATTTCTGAAAAATTCTGGGTCTGGGCATACATCCACACCTCACGGTCCCGGCTTCTCTGTACCTTGTTTGGTGGGCCCAAAATAATATATACCATACCCTTGTCGGTTTTCCACCCTTCCTTAAACGACGTAAACAATTTGTTTGCCTCTTCTATTCTACGATAATACGTCTTGATGATTTTCTTTGCCAATGCCTGGTTCCCACCTGTTACGTTAATAAAATAACGGTCAAGCGCCTGTTTGGCATCGTTGTTTTCGCTCACATTTCTGGTTTCCTGGCTTGTGCTCATATAAATAAGCGGCTTTACCAGTTTTTCAGGAAGAGTGAATCGTGGAAAACGGTTGTCGACAATCATAAAACCAAAACCGTTTTTTGTATTCAGTGTATCTTCAACCGCAAAATACAAACCTTCGTTTTCCAGATGCAGTGGTGTACCCGATTTTATCTTAACTATCTCTTCTGCTTTTAAAGACCTGAATGGTGGTCTTATCGAGGTAGCCATTGGTGACTGCGCAGGGTCAAATTCATTGGCGTATCGAATCAGATACAAATCATTCACCTGATTTTCGATACTTCTGATTTGAAACGTATCTTTTTTATTGATGTAATTCCTGAAAAGCGGGCGGGAAAAGTCAGTTACGTATAAACCATATCTGTCGCTCAACCGGTTAGCTGTAAAATCAATCACCAAATCATTATTCGATTTCTTGCTGGTTGCTACTTCAAAAATCTCTGTCAACAACAAGGCTCTGGTCACATTTTTAGGGCGTTGCACCTCAAACGATACTTCAACCTTATCATCCTTTAAAATGAAATTCTGCTCACTGAAGTCAACCCTGTTATAAGCCAGGCGGTCTCTGACCCCATAATCAGACTGCAACAACCAGCTTAAACGAAATGTCTCCTTCATTTGTTGAAGGGCTTCAGAAGCTTTGAGATTCTCCACATCCATTTCCAGAAAAACCCTGACAAACGAAGAGTCCTTTACAATGTAACGGCTTTTAATAGCCACTACTATTGGTTTTGCCACTACTTCAGGATAGTTCGTTACAGATTTTATCTCACGTGCAGCCTTATTCGTTTTTTTGTTGGTTGCGCACCCGGCCAGGCCAAATATTAAAGCGTATAGAAATATTTTTCTCATTATACCCGATTCTTGTTCCAAATGTAGAAATTTCTTTGCTAATAAAATATTTAATGAAGAAAAACAAACAAAATCAGAACGAACCGGAGGCTTTTTTTATTGCAGATTAAACCAAGTAATTCAGCACGGTTAGCAGACTTTAATTAAAATTATGAGGCTTACCACAGTACTTATTGATACCCTGCACAGTATTATATACGAAGTATACCCAAGGTATAATTGCCCTTGGCGGCCACCATTATTTAGATTTGATTTATTTCTGCATTTTAATACTTTTGTAAGAGCTGCAACAAAACAAAACTTATGGAAATATCAGTACAGTATACCCAGGAAAAAGACCTTGACTGGCAGGAATTCCGAACCACCCTCATTGCCTCTACTCTTGGAGAAAGACGCCCTGTGGATGACCTTGAGCGCATCAAAATCATGGTTGAAAACGCAAATCTGATTATCACGGCCAGAGTCAATAACAAACTAGTGGGCGTGGCACGGTCAGTAACCGATTGGGTGTTTTGCACGTACCTGTCTGATTTATTTGTGGATGAAGCCTATCAGAAACTGGGCATTGGCCGTGAGCTGATCCGGCATACAAAACTGGCAAGCCCCGATGCCAAACTCATTCTGCTTTCTGCACCTAAAGCTATCAATTATTATCCACGCATTGGCATGACTCACCATACACATGCTTATACATTGGATGCGCCGGAAAATTTGGTGTGAGAATAGTCGGAAAAACTTTTCAGAAAAACAGTATTTAGCCCTATAATTTTCTATCTGTTCATAAAGAACAAGATTTTGTGTCCTTACCCGGTAACCAATTATATTCAACCTTATTAATTATGACAACCCGCAGAAACTTTCTAAAAACAACCGGAACCCTGGCTGCTTTCTCGATAGTACCGAGAAACGTATTGGGTCTTGGTTTTCTTGCTCCCAGCGATGTAATCAACGTTGGTTTTATAGGCCTTGGCCGACAGGCGCGTGGCTTGCAAGGTCGTTTTCTTGAAACTAAAGAAATCAACCTATTGGCAGCCTGCGATGTAGACAAGACCAAATCTGAAAGCTTTACCAAAGAATTGTTTGCCAAAAACAGCAAGCAATATCTGGGTGAAGCCAAAACAACTCCACAGGTGTATGAAAATTATCTGGAACTGCTCGACAGAAAAGATATTGATGGAGTGGTAATTGCCACTCCAGACCACTGGCATGCTTCAATTGCCATCAGAGCCGCAGAGAAAGGTAAAGATATCTATCTGGAAAAACCGCTTACCTTTACTGTAGCTGAAGGCCGTGCTCTGGTGAATGCCGTTCGGAAAAATAACAGAGTGCTTCAAACCGGAAGCATGCAACGCTCCGGCGATAACTTCAGAAGAGCCTGCGAACTGGTGAGAAACGGATATATTGGCGAAATTACCGAGGTCAGAGTAACCGTAGGCGGCCCTCCGAAACCTGTTGATTTCCAACCGGAAACTGTACCAACCACTATGAACTGGGATATGTGGCTGGGGCCAAACCAACCGCATCCGTACCATCATTTTTTGGCCCCTCGCTTAGAAGATACGTTCTGGGGTAAGTGGCGTTATTATAAAGGATTTGGCGGCGGCGATGTAACCGACTGGGGCGCTCACATGTTTGATATCGCCCAATGGGCTTTAGGCATGGACGAAAGCGGTCCAGTGGAATTGTACCCACCAACTGACCCTGAGGCACAGCAGGGAATGGTATTCAAGTATGCTAATGGCATAGACATGATTCACCATGATTTCGGTAAAGGCAATGCTGTGCAGTTCAGAGGTAAAGATGGTATCATTGAAGTAAGCCGTTCGTTTCTGAATGTACCAGATAACCTAAAAGATGTGCAGTTGAAAGCAACGGATATAAAGCTGGCGTCTCCTGTAGGTGGAAATCATTACAAAGATTTTCTCAACTCTATGAGAACCCGTCAGAAACCACTCTGTGATGTGGAAATCGGGCACCGTACCTGCACCGTTTGTAACATTGCGAACATTGGCTATGAATTACGCAAACCATTGAAGTGGAATCCGGAGACAGAAAAATTTGATGACAATGAAGCTAATAAGAAGCTTACCAGAAAACTACGTACTCCATATGGCGTAAAAATATAGTTTCTGATTATGCTTTATATTGAAGGGTCGTTTGTAGAAATAAACCAATTCTGCAGGCGACTCTTTTTTTATCAGGTGGAGTTTACCAAAAGCACTCAGATTAAAACCGGAGAGGTATCAGTTTAGGGCTATTGTATTATTTTATTTCAGTAGCTCAATGAAGAACTTTAAACAAATCAATACCTGTATCGTTTCTTTTTCTTCTTAAAAAAATCCTTCACACCTTTCAGCAAGCCCGATTTCGGGTCGTAATAGCAATTATCAGGGGAGTCGGGTAGTCTTCTGAATATCGGCATGAACAAACCGAAATAGGCGTTCACCCCTCTGGGATTTCCAATGTTCAAAAGTGCAGATAAATTATCGGTTCCAACAAAAAGCGGGCCTGCCCTGCCGGCCAATCCTATCGCCGGGTTCCGGTAACCGTTATAAAGAGACAAAGGCACCGACACTTCAAGCCATTTGGTTTCCAGACGTGGAACAACCGCAAACAAGGACGGCTGACTCATACCAACTGTTTTGGTGTTTCTGATATTCTGAATCCATGTGGCATTTACGTATAGCTTTTCTGAAAGAGCATAGTCAAAAGTAGCTGATATAACAGTCGGAAGCGGCACGTTAAACTGGTGCCGGTAGTCGTTATCGGTTAAGCCAAATGCTTCGTTCATTTGATCATAAAGCCTGTCCTGCGAATCAACCTTATTAAATGTCCCTTGTGGTATCAGCACATTTGACTTGTTAATATTCGTCTGAAATACATACGGCACGCTCCTGAATCTCATCTGTCCGAAGTCCAACAGAGCCAACCCGAACTTATACAGGTATTTATTCTTTGTTCCTTCAATGATCCACCCTTTTTTTACTCTTATGTTATAATCTCTGTGGTCTGGTCTGTACTCATACACAAAACCTGCATCCAGTCCATAACCATAACCTGCCGGAGCGTTGCCAAATAACCAGTTCGGACTAAATCCGACAATATCTGAGGCGCCTCTTTTTGTGAGGCCAAAGGTACCAACTGCATTTTCAAAATAAAGATCCTGCTTCGTCGGATTGTCCGCCAGCGGATCTATCCTATAATCAGCATCCTTTACAAGGTAATGAACATTCATTATCGCATTCACTCGTTTCACGGTCATTCCGACTTTCAGAAAATGCTCATCGTCATCTCTGATCACTTTACCAAGCGTCAATCCCATTTCCACATACCCATTAACATTCATCGCAAAATGGTTGTTGTTCTGGAGCGTACCAAATTCTGACGGTTGAACAGTACCGAATATCAACATTCTCGCTATTGGCGTCGTAGTATTATTCAGATTTGTCAAGAGCCTACCTCTTGTGGTCAGGCCAATCGCCATCTTTGCTTTCTCGAACGTGAACATCAAAGAAGGTCCTCTGACATCCGTCCCTAAAAATGCGGTAACGTTCTTATTACTAAGTGCATCTCTGAGATAATCATTCTGATATAAAATCTTGTCGTTTGAAGCTCTGTATTGATTGGCTACCGTATTAGTCAAAAGTCCGAAAAGTGAATAAGGAGCACCCCATGAAGCATAGTTGTTGATGAAATCGACATTTGCTCCAGCTATATTCAGAAAGATTTTATAACGTGTATCTGCAACATTGGCAGGATTGGTGTAAGTACTGTAGGTTCCAGAATAATTGCTGGCAGATATACCCAACCATTGCTGAGAGAAAGCTGTAAATTGTATAAAAATAAGAAAAACACAAACGAATACCCGCATCTATCTATAATTAATTCTGCTGAATTTGTAGCGTAAACAATAGCCCTATGCTAAATAAACGTCAAAATTAATTATTTCCGTACAAAAACAGAAAGAAGATTTTGAATTAATTGGAAATTGTAATATTTTAGTATATTAGTTTATTCTAAACCAAAGAAACATATATGACCTACGATTTCAAAAACTACCAAACTGACGATTTCTTTGACGAAATGCTTACTGCTGACACCAATGCACGGGTAGGAAATCACTTTTTGAAAGAACGTATAGAGAAACTGACTATTGGCGAATTACTGACCAAACAAAAGGCAGCCGAACGGGCTATGGTATCGGCGGGTATTACATTTAACGTATACTCGGAAGAGGGAGGAACAGAACGCATCATACCGGTTGACATCATCCCAAGGGTTATTGATTCTTCAGAATGGAACAGGTTGGAAAAAGGGCTCATTCAGCGCATCACTGCATTGAATCTCTTTTTGCAGGACATTTATAATCAGCAAAAGATAATTAAAGATAAAATCATCCCGCGTGAAATCATTGAATCGAGCAAGGGATTTCTCAAGGAATGTAAGGGACTTACACCCCCTAAAAAAATATGGATACATATTACCGGCACTGACCTTATCCGTGGGAACGACGGCGTATTCAGAGTACTGGAAGACAACCTGCGTTGCCCGTCGGGTGTATCTTACATGCTCGAAAACCGGGAGCTGTCAAAACAGACATTCCCTGATGTACTGTCTCAATCAAGTGTCCGTTCTATTTCTGAATACCCTGCCAAGTTGCTGGAAGTGCTCCGTTATATTTCTGGTCGACCAGACCCAACCGTGGTAGTTCTGACTCCGGGTATCTACAATTCGGCTTATTTTGAGCATTCTTATCTGGCGCAACAAATGGGTGTTGAACTGGTAGACTACAGAGACCTGGTGGTATCTGGTGATTATGTAAAAATGCGCACCACTAAGGGATTCAAAACCGTGGACGTGGTTTATAGAAGAATAGATGATACTTTCTTAGACCCACTTACATTTAATCCGCATTCGCTGATAGGGATTCCGGGTATATTCGATGTCTATAAAAAAGGAAACATAGCGCTTGCCAATGCACCTGGCACCGGTGTAGCTGACGACAAAGTAGTATATGCTTATGTGCCCAGAATCATCAAATATTATCTGGGGGAAGATGCCATTATACCTAATGTAGATACGTATATATGCGGTGAAGAAGACGCCTTGAAATACGTACTGGAAAACATAGCAGATCTGGTAGTAAAAGAAGCTAACGAAGCAGGTGGTTATGGCATGCTGATCGGGCCGAAAGCCACTAAAAAAGAACACGATCTTTTCAGAAAAAGAATCAAAGAAAACCCCAGAAACTATATAGCCCAGCCCACTATCTCACTTTCGCGCAGCCCTTGCGTATTGGAAGATAGCCTTGAAGGCAGGCATGTAGATTTGCGCCCTTATATTTTGTATGGCAATGGCATTCACGTAACCCCAGGCGGACTCACCAGAGTGGCCTTGCGCAAAGGCTCGCTGGTTGTTAACTCATCGCAGGGAGGTGGCAGTAAAGACACCTGGGTGTTATATTAATCTGTTCAGACAATGTAAAAGACCTATTAATTTTTGTTTATTATAATTGCTTTGTAATTTTGCGGAGCTTATGCTGAAGGTTCAGCCTAATGAGCTATACAGACAAATTGATTCTTATGAATATAACACGTTTTTCAACTATTGTAGCCATTATAGTTGCGGCAGCCATAGTGAGGTTTCTGCCTCATCCTTTTAATTTCACTCCTATCTCAGCTTTAGCTCTGTTTGGGGGTGCTTACATTACGAATCGCCGGGTAGCTGTACTGGTTCCTTTGGTTACAATGCTGCTGAGTGATACGATGTATGAACTCCTTACCGGTAGGGGTTTTCACTCGGGCATGCCCGTTATCTATGGTTCATTTCTGCTTGTTACATTAATTGGCGTGTTTTTCTTACAGAAAGTCACCGTTTTAAAAGTAACAGTTTCAGCATTAGTAAGCTCATTAATTTTCTACCTGATTACCAACTTTGCTTTTTTGTATCCGGAAGCCCTGGTATCGAATCCGACATTAGGTAATTATCCGCATAACTGGACAGGAATTATTGCTTCTTATGCGGCAGGACTAGAGTTTTTCAAAAACCAGATATTAGGAGACTTATTCTATTCAGGTGTGCTGTTTGGTGGATTCTACCTGCTGCAACGCCGTTTTGAAGTTTTGAGAATGGCTTGATTGTAAGATTAAGATATACATAAAAAGAGCGGGTATTGTGCCCGCTCTTACTGTTTACGCCCCACAGCACTTCTTATATTTTTTACCACTGCCACAGCTACAAAGGTCGTTCCGGCCAACTGAATCCCCGGTTATAATGGGTGACTTTAATGTCGGTGCAATTTTGTTTCTCTTCAGAAAATCACCAAAAAACTTTGTCATTCGTTCATGGCGGTTGCTTAACGTTTTTCTGAATCTATCTGCCTGTGTATACTTAATTTCTCTGATGATTTTGGTGACGGGTAAAGATTTGTCATCCAGTTGTCCCATTGACACCTCCTGTTTGCCGTAGTCATACCACAGTTCCAGGTTCGGTTGCTGATCGTAGCTCAATGATAATAATAGTAACACACTGGTACACTGGCAAGATGGCTGCACGCAGTAGAAATCACTGATCCAATATTTAGTGCCGTCTATTTCCAGATTCAAATCATAAGACCAGGGAAGCACCTCATAATAAGAAACCATCTGCGATTCCTGCAATACTTTTCTGTAATTGGCAAAATTTGCTTCTATTTTTTCGGTATCAGCCATTTCCGATGCCATGCCTTTCAGGTCTCTGTAGAAAGCATTCAATTCTCCCCATTGTTCATCAGTAATCTCATTTTCAAGCGATTTCAGATAAGCATCTTTGTTGCTTTCTATGGTTTCTGATTCTGTGTACTTCAGAATATGATTGGTGGCTACATCCAGCGCATACACTTGTTCGGCATCATCAGCAAAATAGATATTTCCACAAGTGCAGGATAAGTCCATGCAGGGTTGCAGATCGTTTGATTTCAGTATTTTTCCGGCAAACGCTCCCTCTCCTATTTCAATATTGATAAATGCCTCAGCCGGATTTTTGATTTGGTAGGTGAACATATTCTAATGGTTGTAGAAGCAACAAAATTACGCCAAAATCGCCTAACAAAAAAGACAACCCTCTCGGGTTGCCTTTCTGATATTGTTATTTATAATTCTTAATCATAATTTAAAACCGGGCTCAGCCATTTTTCAACGTCTTCTACCGTCATATTTTTACGTTGGGCATAATCCACCACCTGATCTTTGCTGATTTTACCGATAGTGAAGTATTTGCTTTCTGGATGAGAGAAATACCAACCGCTCACTGAACTAGCCGGATACATGGCAAAGCTTTCGGTGAGTTCAATTCCTATCTTTTCAGCTTCCAGCAGGTTGAACAAGGTGCGCTTTTCGGTATGGTCAGGACAAGCCGGATAACCCGGGGCAGGACGAATCCCCTGATATTTTTCAGAAATCAATTCATCGTTGTCCAGTTCTTCATTGGTTACATAACCCCAGTACTCTTTACGCACTTTCTCGTGCATCAGTTCGGTAAACGCTTCTGCCAAACGATCCGCAATAGCTTTGAGCATGATAGAATTGTAATCGTCATGGTCTTTTTCATATTGCTCCAGCAAGGCCTCTATGCCTAGTCCGGCTGTAACGGCAAAAGCACCGATATAATCTTCTTTATGGGAACTCACAGGCGCAATAAAATCTGATAAACAGAGGTTCGGCAGGTTTTGTGCTTTCTGGTTCTGCTGGCGTAAGTGATGTAAAGTAGCCACAGAAGTATTGTTCTCAACCAACTCACCGTCTTCAGATACGGCAGTATTGCTCAATATCCTGTAACCTGTTCCTTTCAGACTGCCTTGTCCGGCAAGATCATACGAATATTCTTCATAATCATGTAATACAATATCGTCACCATCAGAATTGGCCGGGTAAAACCCAATCACTGCCTGTGCTTTCAAAGATTTTTCAGTAATTACTTTTTTCAACATCTTCTGCGCATCATCAAATAGCTTTTTAGCCTCTGCTCCTACTACTTCATCATTGAAAATCTTCGGATATTTACCATGTAACTGCCAGGTTTGGAAGAACGGCGTCCAGTCTATGTATTTTGCAATTTCGGCTAAATCGTAATTCTCAAAAACCCTGGTTCCCAAAAACTTAGGTTTAACCGCCTGGAAATTCTTCCAGTCAATCGGCACATGATTCTCACGTGCTTTTTCAATGCTGATAAAATTTTTATCTTTCTGCCTGCTGGCATGTTCAACACGCAGGTTGGCATATTGCATTTTAATTTCATCAAAAATCTGCTGGTGTGTCTGCTCATTCTGCATCAACCGGCCCGCCACCGGTACACTTTTGGAGGCATCTAATACGTGAATAACTGGGCCTGAATAATGCGGGTCTATTTTAACCGCTGTGTGAATACGAGAAGTGGTAGCTCCTCCAATCAATAATGGCATTTTAAAGCCCTGCCGTTCCATTTCTTTGGCTACGCCTACCATTTCATCAAGACTCGGCGTGATCAGTCCTGACAGACCGATGATATCTACATTATGTTTCTTAGCCTCAGCCAGAATCTTATCGGTAGGTACCATTACACCCAGGTCAATTATTTCGTAATTGTTACAACCCAATACTACGCCAACAATATTTTTACCGATATCATGTACATCACCTTTCACAGTCGCCATCAATATTCTTCCGGCACTTGAACTCTCGCCTCCGGCTTTTTCTTCTTCAATAAATGGTAACAGATAAGCTACCGCTTTTTTCATCACCCGCGCCGATTTTACTACTTGCGGCAAAAACATTTTTCCGGCACCGAACAAGTCACCTACTACATTCATCCCATCCATTAGCGGGCCTTCAATTACTTGTATCGGGCGGTCAAATTGTTGGCGGGCTTCTTCTACATCTTCATCAATATATTCGGCCAGACCTTTCACTAAGGCATGCTCAAGACGCTTGCCAACAGGCAGCTCCCGCCAGGCATTATCAATTACCTGTTCTTTCCCTTTCGACTTCACCGTTTCCGCAAAGGTTACTAGTCTCTCCGTAGCATCCGGGCGGCGGTTCAATAACACATCTTCACAGAGTTCAAGCATGTCTTTAGGTATGTCATCATACACACCCAGCTGACCCGCATTCACAATACCCATGTCCATGCCTGCTTTAATAGCGTAGTATAAGAAAACCGTGTGCATGGCTTCACGCACGGGTTCGTTCCCTCTGAAACTGAATGAAATATTAGATACTCCACCTGATACTTTCGCATACGGTAGATTCTCTTTTATCCAACGGGTTGCATTGATGAAATCAACTGCATAGTTGTTATGCTCCTCTATACCTGTAGCAACGGTAAGAATATTTGGGTCGAAGATGATATCCTGTGGGGGAAAATGCAACTCATTCACCAGAATGTCATAGGCACGTTTGCAGATTTCCACACGTCGTTCATATGAATCGGCCTGACCTTGTTCATCAAATGCCATTACAACCGCTGAGGCGCCATAGCGTTTTATCTTCTCTGCCGATTCTTTAAATTTCTCCTCGCCCTCTTTGAGTGATATTGAGTTTACAATTGACTTACCCTGCACACATTTCAGTCCGGCCTCTATCACTTCCCATTTAGATGAGTCAATCATAATTGGCAGGCGGGCAATGTCCGGCTCGGCCATTAGCAGATTCAGGAATGTCTTCATGGCTTCTACGCCATCAATCATCCCTTCGTCAAGGTTTACGTCTATTACCTGTGCTCCTCCTTCTACCTGTTCACGTGCAACAGAAATAGCTTCATCATATTTACTCTCGCGAATCAAACGGGCAAATTTTTTCGAACCTGTCACATTACAGCGCTCGCCTATATTCACATAATTTGATTCTCTGGTTATTTTCAATGGCTCCAATCCTGATAATTTCTGAATCGGTTCAGACTCAGGTATCACGCGCGGTTTGTATTTTTGCGCTACTTCTGCAATGGCTTTGATGTGGGCAGGTGTGGTACCGCAGCAACCACCGATGATATTCATGAATCCGTTCTGTAGGAAATCTTCTACGATGTCGGCCATTTCTTCCGGCGATTGGTCGTATTCTCCCATTTCGTTAGGCAAACCAGCATTAGGGTGAGCCGATACCAGAAATGGCGCTTCTTTAGCCAGAATCTGTACATACGGCCGCATCAAATCGGCACCCAGTGCACAATTCAGACCAATTGAAAGCAGATCGATGTGAGATACTGACGTCAGGAAGGCTTCGGTAGTCTGGCCGGATAATGTTCTACCCGAGGCATCGGTAATAGTACCTGACACCATCACAGGGATTCTGATCTCTTTCTTAGCTAAAGGTGCATTTGTGTTATCTTGTTTCGGAATAGACTTGCTTCTCAGCGGACGGATGGTTCCTTTTCTTTTATCAGAATCGTATAAATCTATGGCAAAAAGAGCCGCTTTGGCATTCAGCGTATCGAAGATAGTTTCCACCAGCAATACATCAGCACCACCATCAACCAGGCCTTGTATCTGTTCATAATAGGCATCAACCAGTTCATCGAAAGTAATGGCACGATAACCGGGGTCGTTCACATCGGGCGATAACGACAAAGTGCGGTTAGTTGGCCCGATAGAACCGGCTACAAAACGGGGTTTGTCCGGATTCCGCGCCGTAAATTCTGCAGCTACTTCACTAGCTATTTTTGCCGACTCATAATTCAGTTCATACACGTAGTCTTCCATGTGATAATCGGCCATGGCAACAGAAGTAGAAGAAAAGGTATTGGTTTCTGCAATATCAGCTCCTGCTTCAAAATATTGGGCATGGATTTCTTTGATTACATCGGGGCGTGTAATAGAAAGCATATCGTTGTTTCCTTTCACTTCATGCGGGAAATCACGGAATTTTTCTCCGCGGTAGTCTGCATCGCCCAGTTTATATTGTTGAATCAAAGAACCCATGGCTCCGTCTAGAACCAGAATCCTGTCTTTTAGAATTTCGCGAATGTCGGTCACTTTCAGTATCATTTAAGTTTCGCCATCAGGTGTATATCACCCTATGGCTCAACAACAAAATTTATCCTACAAAAATACTATTTAAAGATTGATTTTTTGAAAAAATTTAATAAAATAGATAAAATATCTAAATTAGTTAGAACACTTACCAGATTTATTTTTAAATTTGATGGAAATATTTGCTTAAAACGACATTTTATCTATGCAAAAACTGGATGCTACAGACCGCGATATTTTAAAATACCTGCAGGAGAACGCACATTTGACAACCAAAGAACTGGCTTCTCGTCTGAACCTGTCACCCACACCCGTATATGAGCGTGTGCGACGCCTGGAAAACGATGGCGTGATAAAAAAATACGTGGCAGTAATTGACCGGGAAAAAATCGGAAAAGACCTGATGGTGTTTTGCAATATCAGGCTGAAAGAGCACGCACAGGAAGCCGGTAAAAAGTTTGTGGAGCAGATCGTGAAACTGGTGGAGGTAATTGAATGCCACAACATTTCAGGCGAATATGATTTTATGATAAAAGTGGTGGTCGATGATATGCGCGAATACCAGAGTTTCCTGATGAACAAGCTGGCTTCTCTTGAAAATATCGGCAGCACTCACAGTATTTTTGTAATGAGCGAGATTAAGAATGAAACAAAGTTTGATGTTTGATTTTGCCGGATTTCTAATAGTTCAGAAAACAAATCAAAATTTGAGGATAAGATAACAGCCCAAAACTTCACTTGTCTGAATAACGAAATGCTGCTTTTAACTTCAATATTCGGATAGATTCATCTCCAATTCAGAATAATCATGACACGAATCCTTATAAGAATTTCAATTCTACTCTATATACTAAGACTTATTCCGCACATTATTCTTTTAAATACACATAGCCAAAAAGAAATCATTCATTACGATATAAAACGCTGGGCAGAAATCGTAAGGTTTGCAAGAAGTGAAAACGTATTTTTTGGCTTTATATTTCTGATGAAAACCTACCCAGAATTCAGAAACCTGTTTTACTATAGAATAGGGAAAGGGTATTCATCACTGATTGCATGGATGTGCCCGAAAGTAAACACACTTTTTATCAGAACAAAAAACGTCGGCCCGGGCTTATTCATTCAACACGGCTTTGCAACAACGATTGGAGCAGAATCTATCGGAAAAGACTGTTGGATAAACCAACAGGTAACTATTGGTTTTTCTAACGTAACAGACCGCCCCACATTAGGAAATAATGTCACTATTAATGCAGGGGCTAAAGTAATAGGTAAGGTAACAGTAGGTGATAATTCAATCGTAGGAGCCAATGCAGTAGTCGTAAAAAATGTACCCAGCGATTGCACAGTTGTTGGAGTGCCCGCATATATTGTGAGAAGAAATGGGATAAAAACCAGAGAAAACCTGTAGCGATAGTACATCATAAAAATGCCCTATTCTTGAATTCTGAAGAATAGGGCATTTTTCGTATTTGTGGTTCTTTTCTTGCGCTTAATATCACTTCCTATAATCCAGTGCCGGTTTTCTATCACCTAATAGAGATGTGTACTTAAAATTTTCACCTCTGACCTTCAAAAATTCTTCCTTCGCCTTTTTAAGAGTTTCGGGGCTTTCAAATAATTGAGTGACTGTCAGTGCCATAGTTTTGGCCGCTATAATCATACCTTTCCGGCCAATACTCATGCCGCCTGCGGCTACTGCCTGCCAGCTATGTGCGGGTGTACCCGGTACCCAGGTGGATACACTTAGTCCAACGGTTGGTACAGTCCAGCTTACATCACCTACATCGGTCGAGCCGCCAGACCCACCTTTTTCGTTAACGAGAGGCTTAATATCTGAGGCGTCTTCATATTTCAGGCGGTCTGCTCCTAAACTTTTCGAGAGTTGTTCTGCAAATGTCCTTTCTTCAGCAGTATAAGTTAAGCCCCCTATTCTGGTCAGATTATTTTGCATCACCTGCGCCAGTGTTTCGTTGTAGAGTAATTCGTAAGTGCCCCCTGTTAATTCCCATTCAACCCGGGTATCGGTTCCAAGTGCGGCTCCTTTTGCAGCTTTTTCAATGCGTGACCACACATCCATTACCACATCCCGCCGTGGATTACGTGCATAGTAGTAGACTTCTGCAAAATCGGGTACTACATTGGGCGCTTTTCCTCCATTGGTTATTACGTAGTGAATGCGCGAATCCGAAGGAACATGTTCGCGGAGCATATTCACCATATTGTTCATGGCTTCTACTCCGTCTAAGGCAGACCGACCTTTTTCAGGTGCCATAGATGCATGTGCTGAAACACCATAGAATCTGAACTTACCCGATTTGTTGGCTAAAGAATTACCAAAACTGGCTGAATTAATTGAGTTGGGATGCCAGTGCAAAACGGCATCGACATCATTGAAGAGTCCTGCCCGGACCATATAAACTTTGCCTGAGCCACCTTCTTCGGCCGGACAACCATAAAAACGAACAGTACCTTTAATATTATTGGCTTTCATGTATTCCTTCACAGCTATGGCTGCAGCCGCAGATGCTGTACCAAACAAATGGTGCCCGCAAGCGTGTCCTGCCGTACCACCAATCGACTTCTGGTCGGCCGTTGAATCCTGAGAAAGGCCCGGCAAGGCATCATACTCACCTAAAATACCGATTACAGGCTTGCCCTCACCAAATGAAGCCACAAAGGCGGTTGGAATATCAGCCACACCCTTCTGAATTGTAAAACCCTCTTTCGATAAGGTCTCCTGCAGAAGTGCCGAGCTCCTGGTCTCCTGATAACCCACTTCGGCATAATTCCATATTTTTTTGGCTATAGTGCCATAATACATTTCTTTTTTGGCGATGCTTTCGAGCATTTTACTTTTGCTGTCTTGCGCAGATATTGATACACTGGTTGTCAGTAAAACAAAACAGAAGAAAAGGTTTTTCATGTTTATTGATTGAATTATGTGTCGGCATTAAAGATACACTGAAACGGGTAAAGATTCAAAGATATACAAAAAATCACCCGGACGGAATCCGGGTGATCAGACGATTGATTCGGTTTTCCGAACCGCAATTATGACAATATTTTCTCTTTTGTTAATTGAATCCCAGACCGGAATGGTACACTACTGCATCCGGGGTTTCTGGATACTACCTCAATTTCCCAATGACTCTTTTAATTCTTCTTCTCCGCAAATCTCCTTTTTCACAAGGTCGGGTCGGGAAGATGAAATCAGGTGTCCTGAATCGGGTATGAAAATAAAGCGGGCATTTTTACCCGTCAACACTTTTTTCGCATAAGAAAAGTTTGAAGTATCAACAATCCAGTCTTTTCCTCCACACATCACGGTCACATCCGACTGAATCTTGGGCCATTCATTTTTGAGTTTTTTTAATTCAGCTACATGCGCATATTTTTCGTCGGTGGCAGTATTCATGCGTTCGGGTAAAAACCATCTTACCAGAAACAGCTTACCATATTTTGAAAACCACCAGAATTTCTCGGTATCGGGGTCAATAGCAGGCGAAAGCAATATTACTTTCTTAACCAACTGCGGATACAACGCGGCCAGTTCGGCAGCTACCGGTGCTCCATAAGAACGACCCACAACAATGGCTTTTTTGCCGGAATGGTTGCTCCTGAGCGCCAGACTGATAGCATGAGCCTGTTCGGCCAGACTATATACTTTCTTTTTCGGCTTTTTCTGAGACTTGCCATATCCGGGTCTGTCGACAGAAATTAAATGATAGCTATGCTGCAATGCACTATCATCCAGCATATTCATGTAGCCATCCCATGAGCCGGGCGCGCCATGAATAAATAACACAGGTTGGGCGGTATCAGAGCCAAATGTTACAAAATGTAGTTTCAGGGAGTCGTTCTCAACCATGTGATACAAAGGCTTTGCGAGCCGGTCACGATAATGCTCCTTCAACTCAGACTCCGTCATAATCCATCGGCTGAAACAAGACGCAAGAGAAACGCTAAGGGTGGCAAAAATCAAAAACCGCTTTGTTCTGCCACTCAGTTTTTTAATCAGGTTCACTATATATATGCTATAATTACGTTTTCGGGGGTTATTTTAATAACGTATTATGAATCACAATGGTTTACAGCTGTTTGTTAAATATTATTAATTTCTGATTATTTTAATCCGAACTTTTTACCGGCAGTAGTTTTTATAATACCCTGAAACTCAAGATTTAATAAAAGTGAGGCCAATCGGTTGACGGGTATTTGTGTTTGCCAGCTCAGGTTATCAATATGCATTTCGCCGGTGGTTCGTAGGCAGGCAATTACCTGCCCTTCTTCCTGTGTAAACTGGCTCAGGTCTATTTCAGCTTCTTTATACTTATTTTTAGATGAGCCATTGCCTTCTGTATCCCAGTTCATTGCATTTACAATGTCATTCACTTCTGTGAATATATTAGCTTTGTTTTCTCTGATTAATTGATGGCACCCGACTGAATACTTATTCTCCAGGCTGCCGGGTACAGCAAAAACCTCCCGATGATAATTGTTCGCAAAATCGGCAGTAACCAGTGCCCCTCCTTTATCAGCCGATTCTACCACAATTACAATATCACTCAAGCCTGCAATAATGCGGTTTCTGGCAATAAACAAATTCCGTATAGGTTTCATACCAAACGGATTCTCAGATAGTATGCCTCCATTGGCAAGCATCTGATCTGCGTATTTTTTATGCGCCGCCGGATACATAATGTCAAGACCACTTGCCATTACCCCAATGGTGGGCAGGTAATTGTCAAGCGCCGCTTTATGAGCTGCAATATCAATACCATAGGCCAGGCCGCTTACAACGCATATGTCCAAATGTTTCAGTTGTTCTACAATTTCCGCAGTTATTTTTTTTCCATAGTCAGAGGCCTGTCTGGTTCCAACAATTCCGATCGATCGTTTTGCGCTTAAATCTCCGTTTCCTTTGAAATACAGAATAGCCGGGGCGTCGTATAGGCTTTTAAGTCTTGCAGGATAATCCTTATCTGTAGAAAAATAGAGTTGGGTCTGCTGTTTCTCGGCTTCGTTCAGAATAGCTTCGGCTTTTAAAAGAAGTGAAGATTGTTTTAAACCTTCCAGAATCTGTTTTCCTACACCGGGAATCTTCAGTAATTTTTCGGTTTTGGCTTTGAAAACATTTTCAGCCGACCCGAAATGACTAATTAATTGACGGAACATGATGCTCCCGATACCTTCAACCAACGTTAAAGCAACCTGATGTAGTTTCTCCATTAATTTTTTTTAGTACAGCTATTAAGTAATAAGGAAAGTTTTAAGGCTTATTTTTTGATAATGTATTCTGCCCAGACAGGATAGTGATCTGAATAAGGTTTATCAGAATATGTTTTGAATTTTTTCACTTCGAAGTGCTCGTCATCGAAAAACTGATTGTCAATTCTTAAGAAGCCCGGAGGATAATGATAAGTAAAACCAAAACCGCGTCCTTTTTCTTCAAAGGCATTTTTCAGATACTTACTGACTCTGCCATACGCATAGCCGTAAGGCACCTCATTAAAATCGCCCGTTAGTATAACCGGATAAGGGCTGGATTTTATCCAGTTTTCAAGCTCTATTGTCTGTATAATTCTGGCGCTGAATCCTTCTCTTAACTGACGATAAATGTTCTTTGCTTCCTTTTTAGCTTTTTCTTTATCATCACCTGCATCCAGCACTCTGTTAACTCGCACTCCCATCGACTTCAATTGAATGTTTATTACTCTTATCGTGTCTTTATCGACCAGAATATCTGCAGCTAAAATTCCATTGTGATTAGTCGACCAGTGTTTTTCTTCTTTTCTTATAATGGGATACTTCGAAAAAATTGCCAAACCGATTGACCCCTGCCCCTCATCGTTACCAGGTGTTGAGTGGACATAAGTATAATACTTGTTTTGTTCTCTGAACCTTTTAATCAGAGAGAACTCCCATCTTTTTAAATTGAATAGTTCCTGAACACATTTGATATCGGCATCTATTCCCATTGCCGTTTCCATTATATCGACGGCATGAGTCGGGTGCTTTTGTGGATCATACAGTTCTGTATCAGACCACATAAGATTATAAGTCAATACAGAAATTCTTTTTCCCTGTTCTGTATCATCTGCCCTGTGCCAGGTAAATGTTCTGAGAAGCAGCGGATAACCAATCAACAAAACGCCTAGTGATATAAATGCTCTGCGAGATTTCCTGAAAGTCCAGAGGAGAATAAAAAAGATATTCCCAAGCCATGCCAGAGGTAATGATAAAGTAAGGAATCCTCCTAACCAATGCTTAACACTCACTGAATAACTTAGCTGATACACTAACAGTGTATACAAAGCAAGCATCATATTCAGTAAGAATAAGAATCGTTTAAAAAAATTTCTGAGGAACTCTGACATTCTATAGCTATAAGATTTCAAATCGAATTTTATAATCTGCCCTTGCCTGACCTTTGAGACTCAACCATAATGAGCTGTTTTACAAATTCCTAAAAATAACGGCTTCTGATGAAAACGAAAAACGATAAATCGAATTAAATATTGAATGGTAATAAATTTTGCTTTACACCGACACAAAATATAACTATTCAAATGCGCTATATAATTATACTTCTTCTCTATTATTCAACTGAAAGTCAACTAACGAAGTTCCTGCGCCACATGCAATACTGAAAGCTCCATAATTTTATACATCAGGCAAGCAATCCAAAGACGATTCAAATGCTAAAGTGCAGAAATAATCAATAATCGTAAGCTAATAATCCGTAGAATATTATAAAGCATGCTATCGGCATAGCTTATAAACTACCAAACCCTCACTGCTTGCGTGAGGGTTTGGTAAACTTTTTCATAATTATTGTATAGAGACAAACCGTTCCAAAAGTATCATAACTGTTATATGATTTAATGTGGTTACGGTGCGAAACTCAATCAGTCATTCTCATCCAGCTCAAAAATCTCTTCTACTTTTTTTTCGAAAACCCTGGCAATTTTCATAGCCAGTATAGCTGAAGGCACATATTTATTGCTTTCTATCGCATTGATGGTCTGCCGACTCACCTGAATACGCCCGGCTAAATCTGCTTGTGTGATATCAAGAATAGCCCTTTCAATTCTGATCCTGTTTTTCATGCCTTCAGTTGTTTTGTAGTTTTCCTTTCGACTCGAACCCCGGCTTAATAAATAGAATGTAATGAAACCTGATTATGAAAAAAATCAGTGGGGTAAACATGTTGTAGATGATGACACTGAAGAATGCCCCGCCATGAATGAAAATAGTTGCCAGTGTCAAGAGCCCAAAATTGAGGTAGATTGCCCATTGCAACGATTCCAGTCTTGTTTTAGATACATACTCATCTTCAATTTTTACTCTTGAAAAAGCAATAAAAAGTAGGCCGATAATGGTACCGACCGACGCTATTTCATCTGTAAGATTCAATATTGAAACCTGCTCATCAATGTTAGTTTTGCTATTACCTAGTGTAAAAGTATCGGAAAACACATAATGAAAAGGCAGCTTAACGGTGAGTAAATCGATTTCAAAATTACCAAACATAATAAATAACCCCAGAATAAGGGATGGGATAGCAATAATCCACCCAATTAATTTGTAACGATGAGGAAATAAGAACCTGGCTTCCATAATTTTGTAATGTTTTAATTATATGTAAATTTTAACAGACCAAAAGTAAAGTATATTTTACATTTTGACAAATTTATTTGATATATTTTTTTAGAAATATTTCTAAAACCTCCCAATATGATTTATATCAGCTTTTCTTTTGGGGTTCTTAAGTATCTTTGCAAAAATTTCAGCGGTAATGAACGATATTGAGAATAGAGCAGATGTAGAGAATCTGGTAAATAGCTTCTACGAAAAAGTACATAAAGACGCAGACCTTGCTCCGGTTTTTGTAATGCCCGAAGAAGAATGGGACAGGCATATTACGAGAGTGGTTAATTTCTGGGAAAACTGGCTTTTCCAGACCGGCAGCTACGATGGTGGCATGATGTGGGTGCATATGGATGCCCACCGGAAACATGGCCTTACAGTTGAACGTTTTGAAAAATGGCTTGCGTTATGGTTTATAACAACTGACACACTGTTTGCAGGCCCACGTGCTGAGTTTGTAAAAAAGAAAGCCCTGGAAATAGGACAAATCATGAACGCCAAAATGAACAATGCGCGTTAATTGCTCAAAAACTGTTCGATTTCCCTATTATACACTTCAGGCTCTTCGACAGATGAAGTATGCCCGCCGCCTTCAAAAACAACAAGTTTTGAATTTGTGATGAGTGCGTGAATCTTTTGCGATTTCTCCGGTTTAGTGGCAGAATCCTGATCACCAACCATAATCAGGGTAGGGCATTTAATCTGTGGTATTTCATCGGCAATGCCTTTTCTGTAAATTACTCCTTCCACAGCCCGGGTTATATGCTTCCTGTTATTTTGCTTCAATTGTTTTATCCAGTATTTTTTCTCATCTGTTCTGGCAGGATCATCCAGAAACTTCTTCCCGAACATAATTGCCATCACTTTTGAAACAACAGGGAAAAAGCCAATGTATTTTACAATATTATTAAGCATCTTATACTTAGGTACATTTTCGACAGGCTCAGGATCTGCAGTTGTTTCAAGCAAAATAAGTTTTTTAATCAACTCCGGTTTTCGCGCGGCCAGGCGCATCCCCACAAAACCTCCCATTGAAAGCCCTGCAAAAATTACGGGTTTACCAACCAGCTTTTCTATCAGCACCACCGCATCTTCGTAGAGCGTGTCCATATCATATCCATCGGCAGGCCCTTCTGTTTTTCCTTGCCCGCGGTGGTCATACGTAATAATCCGGTAATGGTCTTTAAAATAGGCTACCTGTTTATGAAACATATGCCCGCTCCATAGCAGTCCATGCGCAAATACAATAGTTTCATCGCCGTTTCCGGTTTCTTCATAATAATAGCTTACATCGTTGACAGACAGGTAAGGCATGGCTGTAAAATTTATCTGTATGAAATTAAAAATAACAATCTAAAATTGCAGCTCAATAGCATTAGTTTCTGTTTAAATATCTTACTCACGCCTCAGATAGACACCATCAGTTTTATCATGTCTTCCAGGTATCTCCTTGCTTTTCTATCGGCGCCGTCGGCATAGCGGTTGATAATAAACGTAAATGACATCAACTCACCATTGGTAGCAGTATAATAGCCTGAATAGGCTCTTGTATTGGCAATTGAACCACTTTTTGCTCTCACATTACCCACAGCTTTGGAGCCTTTGGCCAGATTCTGCACCGTACCGTTTATTCCAACTACCGGAATAGAAGCATAAAAATCGTTGAAAGAACTATCACGGTGCATGGTAAACAAAATGTCTGTCAGATTATTGGCAGTAAGCACCCCCGACGGAGACAAGCCGCTGCCGTCGCGCACCATAAATCCTTGCATATCTACTCCTTTTTGAGTCCATAAATTTTTGGTGGCTTTCAAACTGGCTCCAAAATCGGCATCTTTCACCAGTGCATAGCCAACTGTTTTCAGGAAAGCATCGGCATACAGATTAATACTCTGAAAATTACAGTGCTGCGCCAAGGTTGAAATAGCAGGCGAGTCATAACTCAGAATCAGGTTTCTGGGTTTGCCGGCTTCTCTGAATCTGGCTTTATACTGTGCCCAGCTGACTACGCTACCACTCACCTGACCCTGCAGTTCAAAGAATTTTTGCTGCACATGATAGGCAAGAAAATAAGCAGGGTCTGGCAACGAGCCTTTCACTACAAATGATGCCGGACCTAAAGGTACCGTACCTTCGGCAAGAATAGTATTGCTGAGCGGTGTATTATACACAATCACATTATCGCCCGACCCGCGTTCCGCTGTTGTTACTTTATTAATAAAAGTAATATCTGGTACAGCCGGCGAAAGTCTTATCAGCGGAGCATCAGCTTCCAAAGACTTACCCGGTTTGAAATGAATTTCATACAGGTTTTCGTTGATATTAAGGCCACTTACCCCTGCTCCGTAATAATTACCTATGTCGCCCCACACCCATGAGTTCGCCAGCGTGTTTTCCGGAAAAATACTTGCATCACCCAATATCAATCCTTCAATTCTCTTGATTCCGAAATCTCTGATTCTCCGGGCAAACAGACTCACAACCTGATGAAAATCCAGCCCCACTCTGGAAGAACCGAGTGAAGGATCGCCCGTACCTCTGATATAAACATTACCTTTCAACACACTATCCGCAATGAAACCGTCATATTCTACGAAGGTCTGATACCTGTAATTTGCACCCAAGACCGACAAAGCCGAAGCCGTTGAAACCAGTTTGAGTGTTGAAGCTGAATTGACCGACTTATTGGCATTATATTGAACTCTATAGGCACCTGTCTGCACAGAACGGATAGAGACTGCTACGGTACCTGTGCTGATTTCGGGGTCATTCTGAATACTGTCTAATAGTTGCTGAAACTTTTCAAGAGGTGAACCAAGTTGTAGTAGAATAAATAAAATTAGCTTCATCGGAAATACTGCGAGTTTGGGAAAGGCATTTGATAATAACGAATTTAAAAAAAATGCTTAGCAAAAAAAAGATTTCTTTCTGTATTTTTGTGCCTGAATATGAAGCAAAAACTTGTTTGTTTGATATTTTACCATATTCTGATAACATTTTCGTATGAAAATAACTTTTTGGGGAGCGGCAAGGCAGGTAACAGGTAGTATGACCCTACTTGAGTTTGATGATGAATACAGAGTCCTGATTGATTGTGGTACTGATTTAGAAAGAGAAAATAATCCAGAAAAACCTAAGTTTGAATACGGAATTTTTCCGTTCGATCCTTCATTAATCAACTTAGTTATTCTTACTCACGCGCACATTGACCATTCGGGTCAGATTCCGAACCTATATAAAGAAGGCTTTGAAGGGCAGGTATTATGTACCCGGGCCACGATGGATTTAAGTGAGCTATTGCTGCTTGACTCCGCCTCGTTAAACCAGCGTAAATTTAAGCTCATTCATGACAGCAAGAAGCGTTCGAAAAAAAGGAAGGACATTGATACGCGTGAATTATATCTGGACAGACAGGTGAAGGAAGCCATCGGAAATTTTGTTCCGATTCCTTTCGACCAGCGGTTCAGATTTAAAGACAACGGCTTTGTAACTTTTATTCCGGCCGGGCATTTACTAGGCGCTGCGCATATATATATTGAGTTCTGGGAAGACGGACAGAAGAAAACACTCGGGTTTTCGGGCGATATCGGTCGCAAGAATTACCCTTTACTGATTGATCCGCAACCACTCCCACCGGTTGATTATCTGATTACCGAAACCACCTACGGTGACCGCCAGCACATTGACCAGGACGAAGCCGGGAATATTCTGGCAGGTATTATTCAAAAAGCATGTATTGATGTGCCAGGGCGTTTAATCATCCCCTCTTTCAGTGTGGGGCGTACACAGGCAATGTTGTATACACTCAATAAATTGTATACCGAGAAAGGCATTACCCCCATCAAAGTTTTTACAGACAGCCCCTTAGCAAAGGCGAGCTCCAGAGTGTATGAAAAGAGCTCGAAACTACTGAATAAACATGCCCGGTTATTCGTGGAAGAAAATGAGTCTTTGTTTGATTTTGAGAATCTGATATATTTGGAGTCCAATCAGGCAAGTAAAGCCGTCTCTAATCATGCCGAACCCTGCATTATCATATCTGCATCGGGCATGGTACAAGGAGGCCGTATAGAACACCACATAGAGGCCAATATCAGTAATCCATATGCCACTATTCTGATGGTTGGCTATGCGAGTGAGGGCACACTGGGTTGGAAATTACTAAACGGTGAACGAAAAGAGCTGAGCATAAGAGGGCAAAAATACCCGGTCAATGCCACTATTCTTAGAATTGATGCATTCAGCGGACATGGAGATTTCAAAGATTTGACTAATTTCGTGACTTCGCAAGATATTAATACAGTAAAAAAGGTATTTCTGGTACATGGTGAACACAACACCATGAATAACTTTAAAATTACACTTGAACAATTAGGGTATAACCAGATTGAAATACCCGACAAAGGACAAACTTTCGAAATTTAACAAAACCCCATAGAGGTTAATCATTTATGAGAACTCTTCTTGATTTTGAAAAACCCATTGCAGAACTTGAAGCAAAGCTTGAAGATATGAAGCGTCTGGCAGATGAAAACAATGTGGATGTAAGCGAGGCCGTAAGAAGTCTTTCTGATAACATTCTGGATCTGAAAAAAGAGACGTTTTCGAACCTTACACGCTGGCAAAGGGTACAGTTATCGCGTCATCCTGATCGACCATATACTTTAGACTATATTGAAAAGATATGTCAGGAATTTCATGAGTTACACGGCGACCGCACTGTAAGAGATGATCCGGCTATTGTAGGCGGTTTTGCAGATATCGACGGAAAAGCAATCATGTTGATTGGTCAGCAGAAAGGTCGTAAAACCAAAGAAAGACAATACCGTAACTTCGGGATGCCGAATCCGGAAGGATACAGAAAAGCTTTACGACTAATGAAACTGGCTGAAAAATTTAACCGGCCAATTGTAACACTGATTGACACACCCGGTGCATTCCCGGGTCTGGAAGCAGAAGAACGCGGACAAGCCGAAGCTATAGCCCGTAACTTGCGTGAAATGTGCGTATTGAAAGTGCCTGTTATCTGTATCATTATCGGAGAAGGTGCTTCCGGTGGAGCCTTGGGTATTGCCATTGGTGACAAAGTATTGATGCTCGAAAACTCATGGTATTCCGTAATTTCTCCTGAAAACTGCTCTACCATTCTCTGGCGTAGCTGGGACTACAAAGAACAGGCAGCCGAAGCTTTGAAACCAACGGCTACTGATATGCTTGAAAACAAACTGATTGACGGCATTATCGAAGAACCACTGGGCGGTGCTCATCTGGACTGGGAAGATATGTCGCAACGTTTGAAAAGCCGTATTCTGTCAGAAATTGAACAATTAGAAAAACAGACTCCTCAACAAAGAATAGATGCCCGCATAGATAAGTTCTGCGCTATGGGTTACTTTGAAGAAGCGTAAGGAATATTTCTATTATATACAAAGCGGGTAATGGCACAGGCTGTTATCCGCTTTTTTGTTCTAACCGTTAAGGTTGGCAATTATGTAGTAAAGAAATAATTGAAAATGAACAAATTTTATTCATAACCTTTCCAACCTCAAAAGACCTTTTTCTGTCAGTAGAAAAAAACTTTTACTTTACTGTATTGTCATATGAAAAAACTACTCTTCTCTTTTGCAACCTCATTAATGCTCATCAGCTGTGAACCCAGAGAATGCTGTACCAACATTGAAGCATTTGTCGATATTTCGGTTATAGAAAAATCTACCAGTAAAGACCTGCTGAACCAGAGTGAGCCCAACCATATTGATATTAACAATGTAATGCTTGAGTTTTCTACGGCTCCGAAACAAAAGCAAAGCATTGCCTCAATATCGATCAGCAAACCTATATTTTTTCAGAATAATGGCAAGTCTTACCTGAGAATTTTTCCGACTACTTTTGAGCCGATGGGTACTGAACATACGGTAACTATTTACTGGACAGACACCAATATTGATAAGATTAAATTTGAGCTAAAACACCAGAAACAGAACATATACACAGATAGAATTTTTGTGAATGACACCTTAATGTGGGACAAAAGCAAAGGGTATCAGGCAATAACTATTGAGAAATGAGTATTCAACACAGTTGCAGTGGTTCCGGCTGAGTTTCATTGTGGTTTCTTCATTCGAACCGGTAGCTGATTTTTTTTTAATTCTGAACATCCTGCCAACAAAATATTTCAGAAGTGTCAGACGTTTAAAAACAGTTTGACACTTTTTTATTGCCCCATTTCTACTATCCCTCTTATGAAATTCAAAGCCGTTATTTTTGACTTCGGAAACGTAATCATCAACATCGACATTCCCCGCACTTTTCAGGCTTTCGCTCAATTTACCGGAAAAAGGCAATCTGTCATTGAAAAGCTTGTGGCCGACAACCAGTTATTCAGGCGTTATGAAACCGGCCAATTTACTGATATTGAGTTCCGGGAAATTGTCAGACAAACGGTAGGATTCCCCCTAAGCGACCACGAGGTCGACATCGCCTGGAACTCCCTTTTGCTCGACATCCCCGAAGACCGCATCCATCTGCTCAGGGAAATCAGAAAAAAGTATCCGGTTTATCTGCTCAGCAACACCAACAGTATTCACATCGAAGCTTCCAACAGCTATCTCAAAAAGACCTTCGGTTTAGCACATCTCAACGAACTATTTGACCAGCTTTTCTTATCATACGAAATCGGCATGTGGAAACCCGATGCCGAAATCTATCATCATGTGCTAAAGACTATCCAATTAAAGCCTCAGGAGGTGCTATTTCTGGATGACAATGCACACAATATTCAGTCAGCCAATGCGCTGGGTATGCAAACGATTCTGGTAGAGCCGCCAACTTCAATAGTTGAATATTGTAAAACGATTATTTAAATCGTTTCTTTGTATTTCAATGACAACCACTAATGAAACAAAACCGGACATTAATTATACAAATTTCGCTGTTTATTATTACGCTCATCACCACTACTTTTACCGGAGCTGAATGGATATTCGGCAACTCTTTTTTTTTCGGCTCAAGACCAATGGGCTGGGATGAATTCGTAACGGGCTTTCAATATTCTATTCCGTTTCTGGGAGTCTTAACCATCCATGAGTTCGGGCATTATTTTGTAGCCAGAAAACACCGTACAGAAGTAACCTTCCCTTATTACATACCGATGTGGCTGGGTGGGCTTAGTTCAACTTTCGGCACATTAGGGGCTTTTATAAGAATCAAAGACCGGATAAACTCACGGGTAAAATACTTCGATATAGGTATCGCCGGGCCACTGGCAGGCTTTGTAGCTGCTCTGGTAGTATTATGGTATGGTTTTACACATTTACCTAGCCTGGATTACGTCTTCGAGCTTTTTCCTGTGCTTAAGCAATACGGCATGGAATACGGTCATTTTCTGGAAACGAGCCCCGACTACTTTTCAATCAAACTGGGCGACAGCCTTTTGTTCAAGTTTTTTGAGACCTATATTTCTGTCGGCGAACTCCCCCACCCCTATTTGTATACCAATTACCCTATTATTTTCGCAGGCTATTTATCTCTCTTCTTTACAGCTTTAAACCTTTTCCCGATCGGCCAATTGGATGGCGGGCATATTTTGTATGGCTTAATCGGCGACAAAGCCTTTAATATTGTTTCACCTATACTATTCACCGGCTTTGTATTTTATGCGGGTCTTGGTACTTTCAACGCACATGAATTTATGCTGGCCGGGACAGACGTATTCAATGATTTACTTTGGAAGTTTGCCCTGTATATTGTTTTTATCTATCTCTGTTTTTCCAGGATTTCCGGAAATTTGATAACAAATTGGCTGATAACCCTCAGTGTTATTGCGATTCAGTTAATAATCACGTATTTTTACCCAACAGTTGAGGGTTATTCCGGATTTTTGGCTTTTGGTTTAATGATTGGCCGGTTTCTTGGAATTTATCACCCACCAACTCATGACAAGCAGCCGTTGACACTTGAAAGAAAGATTCTGGGCTGGATTGCACTGTTGATTTTCATTCTGTGCTTTACACCAAAGCCCTTTATTATTATACAAAATGTTTAATTGGCTTTTTAAAACTGTTTTCAGATTGGCAGGCTGGAAAACCGTCGATAGTCTTCCTTCCGATTTGAAAAAGGGTCTTTTTGCTGTAGCGCCTCATGCCACCTGGTTCGATTTTCTGGTTGGTGTAGGCACCCGTGCTGATTTAGGAAGATCAATAGTCTATCTGGGAAAAGCCGAGTTGTTCCGCCCGCCGTTTGGCTTTATTTTCAAAGCTCTGGGAGGCACACCCGTTGTGCGTTCGCGCAGCACCAATTTTGTGCAGCAGGTGGCCGACACTTTTAATAAACATGAAAGTCTGCTCGTAGCTATTGCACCCGAGGGAACAAGAAAAAACGTAAAAAAGCTCAAAACAGGCTTTTATTACATGGCTCATACCGCAGGGGTACCTATTGTTATGGTAGGTTTTGACTACCCCCGTAAAACTGTTTTTGTCGACAAACCGTTTTATACCAGTGGAGACTTTGAGGCCGACATGAAAACGTATTTTATCCCGTTTTTCGAAAATATACAAGGCGTAAAAAAAGATTGGCTCGCCAATTATAAAAAAGGGAATTTTTAATAGATAAATAAGTAGGTACAACCGCGTGCAATGAAAAAACAAACGAAAGCGATACGGATTCAGACCAAGCGTTCACAATACAGAGAACACTCTACCCCTTTGTTTTTAACCAGCAGTTTCTGTTTTGAAGATGCTGAACAAGGCAAAGCATTATTTGACGAAACACTCGAAGGCAATATTTACTCCCGCTTTTCTAACCCTTCGGTTCAGGAATTTGTAGATAAGGTATGTATGCTGGAAAACTGCGAAGACGGACTGGCAACAGCTACAGGTATGGCTGCAGTTTTTGCAGGCTTTGCTGCTCACTTGAAATCGGGCGACCACGTGGTTTCATCAAGAGCGCTGTTTGGTTCTGCACATCAGATTCTGACCCAGATATTATCAAAATGGGGCGTAACGCACACATATCTTGATGCTACGGCCTCTGAAAGCGCCTGGGAGGCAGCAGTACAGCCTAACACGAAGATGATTTATCTGGAAACACCATCGAATCCGGGTCTTGAACTGGTCGATATGGCCATGATCGGTCGCATTGCCAAAAAGCATAATCTTATCTATTACGTAGATAATTGCTTTGCTACACCCATTATTCATACACCTACCGATTACGGTGCTAATCTGATTGTGCACTCAGCCACCAAATTTATGGATGGACAGGGACGTGTATTAGGTGGAGTCATTACAGGTACAAAAGAATTGATTGCGCCCATCCGTTTCTTCTGCCGCCATACCGGCCCTTCTATGTCGCCATTTAACGCTTGGGTATTGTCGAAAAGTCTGGAAACGCTGGAAATCAGAATGCAGAGACATTGTGAAAATGCCGTAAAACTAGCCAAAGCGTTAGAGAAAATGGCAGGCATTGTCAATGTAAAATATCCGCATCTGCCGTCGCACCCACAATACCAATTGGCAAAAAAACAAATGAAAGCCGGGGGCTCAATGGTTACGTTTGAGCTGGAAGGCGGCTTTGAGCGTGTCAACCGTTTCACTCAGGCATTGCAGATAGTTTCGTTATCATCTAATCTGGGAGACTCGCGCACCATTATCACCAATCCGAATACAACTACTCACAGCAAACTACCTAAGGAAGACAAAGCCATACTAGGTATAACAGAGGGTTTAATCAGAGTTTCGGTAGGTCTGGAAGATGTAAGCGATTTAATAGCAGATTTTAAACAGGCAGCTAAAAAGAGTATGAAATGAATAACCTGACTGTTGAAAAACAATATATTGCAGAGATAGTTAAAGAAGAGAACATTCATAGTTTTACGCTTCTTAACAAGGTGGCCAATACATTGTTTTTTGAAAACACTCAGGCAAGAGAAGAAATTCAATTGTTGAAAACGCAGATAAACAGTCTGTATAAAATAATAAAAGAGAAGGACGGTGAGATCAAAAAACTGAAAATAAAGCAAACGAATCAAGATTTTATTGAAAAAAACAAAGAAATTAAAAAAGAAAGTGTTAAAATTGTAGCAAATAAAGTACGACAGTCTGAAGAAAAAGCACAATTGAAGAAAACAATAGAAGATTTAATAAAAGAGATTGATGTGTGCGTTGAGTTGTTGAACGAAGAGTAGGTTTACCTAAATAGCCCTGAAGAACAGGCATGCGATGGCAGATAATGAGAAAATAGAAATCAACTTAAGGGTACTTCAGAGGGTTGTTACACTTAAGATTCAGCCGGAGTTAGAGCCATATTTCCGCAATGCGGCTTCCTTTGTCAATCAACGCCTTAATTTCTATATGAAAAATAATAAAGACGGTGTAATGGATTTCCTCGATTTCCTGATCATCGTTGCCATTGAAGGCATAGTTGAAAACCAAAAAAACCAGGATAAATACCACTTGTTGCAACAAGACCTGGATAAACGCCTGGAAGACCTCAGCAACCGCCTTACCCTCAACTAAACGAATCTCGTATTTCTTCAAAAATAGCTTTTCTGCAAGCCTGTCAATCAAATCATTTTTGTTGCGTTTTTATTAAAGCCCACAAGAGTCGGGTGTAGAAACCATTAAAAGCAAAAGTGGTTTTTGTAACATTCATAATTTTTAAACATATAAATTGATGTCAGAAATCATCACTATGCTCTTCTCTGACCTATTAGCTTTGGTAATAGGTTTTTTTGTAGGTAGAGCATTTATTAAGAAAACATTCCAAAGCAAAGAGGCCGACGCCGAAATACGTGCTAATGAATTACTGAGAAATGCCCAACAAACAGCCGAAAACATTAAAAGAGACAAAGTTTTAGAAGCCAAAGAACATTTTTTAAAGCTAAAGTCAGAGTTTGATGAAGAAGCAAACAAGCGCAAGAACATCATCATTCAAAACGAGCAGAAGGTTAAACAAATGCAGCAACAGGCTGCGCAAATGCTGGAACAAAACAAACGCAGAGAAAACGAACTTGACACTTTACAGAACAAGCTGAACGAACAGATTGAAGCGGCTAACAAACGTAAAGAAGAAGCCGAGAAAATGCTCAGCCAACAGGTAGAACAATTGGAAAAAATTGCTAACCTGACCGCCGACCAGGCCAAACAACAACTGATTGATGCACTGAAAGGAGAAGCCGAAACGAAAGCCTCGTCTTATATCAAACAAACGATAGAAGAGGCTAAACTGGCGGCTACCAAAGAATCGAAAAAGATTATTATTGAAACCATACAGCGTACAGCCTCTGAGCAGGCCATAGAAAACTGTGTATCGGTATTCAATATTGAAAGTGATGAAGTAAAAGGTAAAATCATCGGTCGTGAAGGGCGTAACATCCGTGCGCTTGAAGCCGCAACCGGTGTTGAGGTAATTGTAGACGATACCCCGGAAGCAATCGTGATTTCAAGCTTTGATCCGGTTCGTCGTGAAATCGCCCGTTTGTCATTGCATCGTTTAGTGCAGGACGGCCGTATTCACCCTGCCCGTATTGAAGAGGTAGTAGGCAAAACCAAAAAAGACATAGAAAACGAAATTGTCGAAATTGGTGAGCGTACCGTCATCGATTTAGGCATTCATGGGCTTCATCCTGAACTAATCAGAATGATTGGTCGTATGCGTTTCCGCTCTTCATATGGTCAGAACCTCTTGCAACACTCTCGCGAAGTAGCGAAAATGTGTGCCACAATGGCCGCTGAATTAGGCTTAAACGCCAAATTAGCTAAACGCGCCGGTCTACTGCACGACATTGGTAAAGTATGGCACGAAGAGCAGGAGCTTCCACACGCTTTGTTGGGTATGGAACTGGCCAAGAAATACAAAGAGCACCCTGAGGTTATTAACGCTATCGGCGCTCACCACGATGAAATCGAAATGACCTCAATGATCTCTCCTATTGTGCAGGTATGTGATGCCATCTCTGGCTCTCGTCCCGGTGCGAGACGTGAAATGATGGAGTCTTATGTACAACGTTTACGTGATCTGGAAGACCTGGCGCTATCGTTCAACGGTGTTGAAAAATGCTATGCTATTCAGGCAGGACGTGAACTGCGGGTAATTGTTGATTCTGAAAACGTGAATGATGAAATAGCCAGCAAATTATCCTTTGATATTTCACAGCGCATCGAAAAAGAAATGCAGTATCCGGGCCAGATAAAGGTTACCGTTATCCGCGAAATGCGAAGTGTAGCTTATGCTAAATAAAAATTATTAAGTTTCAGAAAAAGGCGTTGTTACCAACGCCTTTTTTTATTGGCCTGCCCTATACCCGAAGCAAAACCGAAACATGGGTTGATTTTTTGAATCTTAACCCCGATTCATTTGTTAAAAATAAAAGCAGAAATTTGAAACTATGTCTATTACCAAAGAAGCCGAACTTGTCGGCATGAAAAGGGTGAGCGAAGCTGTAGCTATTACACTCAAAGAAATGCGGAATTATGCCAAACCTGGCATGACAACCAAACAATTGGACGATTACGGCGCTAAAATCCTGGCTGATTTAGGTGCCAAACCAGCTCCTTCTCTCACCTATGGCTTTCCCGGAGCCACTTGTATAAGCGTCAACCATGAAGTTGCTCATGGGATTCCGTCTGAGAAAACAGTCTTGAAGGAAGGAGATTTAATCAATATTGATGTATCGGCCGAATTGGATAGTTATTGGTCAGACAACGGTGGGTCTTTTGTATTAGGTGCCGACACGCAGAATCACGAGCATTTGGTTGAAACATCAAAACGAATATTAAAAAAGGCTATCAGCCAGATAAAAGGTGGGGTAAAAGTAGCTGATATTGGAAGAATTATAGAAACAGAGGCGAAAAAAGCCGGCTATAAAGTTATCAGAAATCTGACGGGGCATGGTGTAGGCAGAAGCCTGCATGAAGAGCCTTATGAAATTGCCAATTTCTACGACAGATACTACACCGCCAGATTCAGAAAGAACGCTGTTGTAGCTGTTGAAACCTTCATCTCTACCCACTCTACCACCGCTGATACGCAGGCAGATGGCTGGACACTCTTAGGCAACAAAGGAGGCTACGTAGCGCAACACGAACATACCATTGTAGTAACTGCCGACAAACCGATTATTTTGACCGAGATGAACGGAATCTGGTCTTAATACTTATTTAGTGATTTAGCGAATAAGCGATTGTGTGATTATCTATAATTTTTTTAAAATGGAGTATCTTTTTAACTGATTGAACGATTGAAATGAAAATTTGATAGGCATGATTTATGTGCCAAGAGAAAAAATCATATCGCGACGGAAATAAAAAATCAATCATTCAGTAAACATTGCCCGCTTAATCACTCAATAAACAATATTCACTTATTCACCATTCACAATCAAAAAAACACTAAATCACTCATTCACGAAATCACTAAATTATAATATCATGGAATACAGACAACTAGGGGCATCTGGTTTGCAGGTATCAGTATTAAGTTTTGGTACTGCCACGTTTGGAGGTGGAACCGAGTTCTTTAAGGCATGGGGTAGCACACAGGTAGAAGAAGCTACCCGACTGGTTGATTTGTGTCTGGAAGCAGGTATCAACTTGTTCGACACTGCTGACGTCTATTCTCAAGGCTTATCGGAAGAGATTCTTGGAAAAGCTATTGTCGGAAAAAGAGACCAGTTATTGATTTCAACCAAGGCTACTTTCACCTTTGGCGAAGGCCCTAACAATCAGGGGTCAGGTCGTTTTCATTTATTGAAGCAGATTGAAGGAAGCCTGAAACGCCTTAAAACCGATTATATAGATATTTACCACATGCATGGTTTTGACGGCAACACCCCTGTGGAAGAAACCCTCAGAACACTGGATGACCTGATTCAAAGCGGGAAAGTAAGATACATTGCCGCCTCTAATTTCTCTGGCTGGCATCTGATGAAGTCGCTGGCGGTATCAGAAAAATATGGCTGGAATCGCTATGTAGCCCATCAGGTATATTATTCGCTGGCAAACCGGGACTATGAGTGGGAATTAATGCCACTGGGCATTGATCAGAAAGTTGGCGCTATTGTATGGTCTCCATTGGCGGCAGGTTTATTAGGCGGCCGATACAAAAGGAACCAGCCTAAGCCGGCAGATGCCCGTGTAGCACAAGGTGGCAGCCCCATTGCGGCTACAGCTGTTAACGATGAAGTCTTATACAACACATTGGATGTATTGGAAGAAATAGCCAACGAAACCGGAAAAACTATTGCGCAGGTAGCTATTAACTGGGTATTGCAAAGACCAACGGTATCTAGTATTATTATCGGTGCACGCAATGAAGAGCAATTGAAACAGAATTTTGGTGCAGTGGGCTGGAACCTTAACACAGAGCAATTACAAAGACTGGATAAGGCCAGCGACATACCTACGGTGTATCCGTACTGGCATCAACGTCAGAATCTGACGCTGAATCCACCACCGAAATTTTATTGATTATCCATAAGTAAACGTTTTTTTACAATTGCAGCATGATGAGCTGGGCGACCTTTGTATAAACTTTAAATCAATAAGAAAATGTTTACACTTGGTCAGATCAAAGAAGCACATGCAAAAGTAAAAAGTGGTGCCGATTTCCCGAAATACATTCAGGAGCTATCACAATTAGGTATATTAGCTTACACCTCTTACGTAAACGACGGGCATACGGAATTCATTGGTACAGATAGCCAGACTGCTACTTCTGAAGCTAAATATGCAACCCTTGTAATTGCCGGAGAAAGCAATCAGGAACTGTTTGAACAGTATCTGAGAGCACATCAACAAGGACAAAGTGATTATGTTACCTTCTGCAAGCAAGCGGCAGAAACCGGCGTAGAAAAATGGGCGGTAGACATTATAAATATGACCTGCACCTATTACGACCGGAAAGGCAGAGAAATGCTGGTAGAGGCGATTCCCGGCGCGTAATAAACAAAAGGGGCTGCTCTATTAAAAGCAGCCCCTTTATTATTTTGTATAACACTCTTAAAGAGTACGTTTAATCTCCTTGATTTCAAAGCTTTCAATGGTGTCTCCCACTTCAATGTCGTTGAAGCCTTTCACGCTCAAACCACATTCAAAATTGGTTTTAACCTCATTTACATCATCCTTGAAGCGTTTCAATTGAGAAATGTCACCTTCATGCACTACAATACCTTCTCTGACAACACGCACTTTATTGTTACGTTTAATACTACCATCAGTAACATAACAACCGGCAATGGTACCTACTTTGCTAATCTTGAAGATCTCTCTTACCTCAACCGTACCAACAATAGATTCTTCTTCCTTAGGTGCCAATAGACCTTCCATCGCGTCTTTTATCTCGTTGATGGCATCATAGATGATTGAGTACAATCTGATTTCTATTTCTTCCTGATCAGCAATTTTTCTTGCGTTATTCGAAGGACGTACCTGGAAGCCTACGATAATGGCATCAGCCGTTGAAGCAAGGTTCACATCAGATTCTGAAATTTGCCCTACACCTTTATGGATGATACTTACCTGAACTTCTTCAGTAGAAAGCTTCAATAATGAATCAGATAAAGCCTCAACAGAGCCATCCACGTCACCTTTCACAATTACATTGAGCTGATGGAAAGTACCGATAGCCTTACGACGGCCGATTTCTTCCAGCGTAATATGTTTTCTTGCTCTTAGGCTTTGCTCACGGATAATCTGCTCACGTTTGTTGGCAATCTCACGTGCTTCACGTTCCGACTCCATGATGTTGAATTTATCACCCGCCTGTGGCGCACCCGGTAAACCTAAGATCTGTACAGGCGTTGATGGACCGGCTTCTTTTATCTTCATACCCAAATCATCAACCATGGCTCTCACACGACCAAAGTATTGGCCTGCCAGAATAATGTCTCCGATTTTCAATGTACCGTTCTGAACCAGAATAGTGGCCACATATCCGCGACCTTTGTCTAATGACGCTTCAATAACTGTACCTACCGCTGTTCTGTCTGAATTCGACTTCAATTCAAGTAACTCAGACTCCAGCAATACTTTATCTAACAGGTCAGCAATACCAGTACCTTGTTTGGCTGATAATTCCTGCTCCTGATATTTACCTCCCCAGCTTTCAACCAGAATATTTTCTTTCGATAAATCCTCTCGTATTTTGGCAGGATTAGCCCCCGGTTTATCAATTTTATTGATAGCAAATACGATAGGCACACCTGCATTCTGCGCGTGGTTAATGGCCTCACGTGTCTGAGGCATCACGCTGTCGTCAGCAGCTACTACTACAATAACCACATCGGTTACTTTAGCACCTCTGGCACGCATGGCTGTAAAGGCCTCGTGACCAGGTGTATCAAGAAACGTTATTTTCTTGCCTTTATTCGGACCATCTTTCATCTCCACTGAATAGGCACCAATGTGCTGGGTAATACCCCCGGCCTCTCCGGCAGCTACTCGTGTACGACGGATATAATCCAGCAATGATGTTTTACCGTGGTCAACGTGACCCATGATAGTAACAATCGGTGCTCTTGGCTCTGTATCTTCCAGTTGCTCGTCTTTATCAATCACATCGGCCTGTACTTCATCTTCAGCCGAAATAAACTGCACATCAAAGTCAAAATCAAGGGCAATCATTTGAATGGCTTCTGCATCAAGGCGCTGGTTGATTGACACAAACATACCCATTTTCATCGAAGCCGAGATTACCTGTGTAACCGATACATCCATCATTGATGCCAGCTCAGATGCAGAAATGAATTCAGTTACTTTAAGAATATTGCTATCTTCCTTCTCCTGAATAATACGCTGTTCTTCCTGCTCGGCACGCATCTTGCGTTTATCCTTACGGTATTTCGCTCCGAAGTCAGGCCCCTTGGTCTGCATACGAGCCATCGTTTGCTTGATTTGCTCTTTAACAGCAGTCTGAGATACTTCCTCACGACGTTCCTTCTTCTTCTTAACGTCACCTTTTTTAGCTACTGTGCTTCCGGTTGTAGTTGTACCGATACCTGGTGTTTTAGGTTTAGACGCAGCATCATTACTATCTACTTTCTCAGCTCTCTTTACACGCTTGCGTTTACGCTTACGTTTCGCATCGCGGTCATCAGCACTACCTGCCGTTGGTTTTTTCTCAACCGGCAGTTCAATTTTTCCCAGCACTTTCAAACCCTGCAGTTTCTCTCCTCTCGCCTGAATCAATTCAGGTTCTTCTTCCTCTGCCTGTACCGGTGGTGCAGGAGCCGGTTTTTTGAATGGTTGATTCTGTTGAGGTCTTTGATCGGCAGCTGGTCTGTTTTGCTGATATCCTCCCTGACCTTGTTGTGGAGGTCTTGGTGGTCTGTTTTGATCTCTGTTACCCTGACTTTGATTCGGCCGATCCTGGCCGGGTCTATCCTGACTGGGTCTGTCCTGACCGGGTCTATTCTGATAATTCGGGTTGCCTGATTTCTCCTGTCCGGGTCTGTCAGTACGTCCGTCTCTATTCTGATTTGAATCTCTGTTCTGAGGTACGTTGCGATTTTGTTGAAAATCTCTTCTTTGCTGATTGTCTTGTGGTTTCGGCCTCTCTTCGGTTCTTGGTGCTTCAGTTGGTTTCGGCTGCTCGACAACAGTTTTAGGCGATTCTTCTTTCGCTTCTATAGCAGGCTGGGCTTTTTCTTCGGCCTTTGGTATTTCTGCTACAGGTTTTTCAGCAACCGGCGGAACACCGACATTCGGAGTTTCTTCGGTTTTAGGTTTTTCAACAGAGGCAGGTTCAGCTTTCTGAGGTTCTGGTGTTGGTTGCGCTGAAGGTTTTTTGTCTAAATCAATTTTCCCTAATACAGTAGTTCCCTGCAGTTTTTGTTCTGCACGAATCGTTTCTACCTCTTTTTCAGGCGCTGCTTCGGGTGTTTGCTCTACTTTTTTTTCTTCAACTTTCGGGTGGTCTCTAAAATAAAGAATATCCATATTGCCTGATGCAGGTTTGGGTTCCTCCACAGGTTTTGCTACCACACTTTCTTCAAACAATGAAGAATTGTTGAATTCCTTCGACAAGATATTCAATTGCTCAAAGTTAAGTTTGGCGTTAGGATTGTTGTCAATACGATGCCCCTTATTAGCCAGCTTTTCAACGATAGTTGTAATACCAACGTTTAGTTTCTTGGCCGCAAGGCTTATTCGCATTTCTTTTTGTTCTATCATAAAGTAAATTTAAAATCAGTTGAGTTATTTTAAGTTGCCGGATTTATCTAAGAAAAAATTTTAAAGACCTCCACATAATTATTCAACACCATTTTATGGTTTGCTGTTCCATAGTCTCATTCAAATTCTCTGCTCAAAATGTCAAATATCTCGGCAATTGTTTCTTCTTCAAGTTCGGTACGGCGTGCAATATCTTCTTTTGAAAGCGCCAAAACAGTTTTTGCAGTATCCAAACCAATCTTGCGGAACTCGTCAAGAATCCATTCCTCGATTTCATCAGAGAATTCAGATAGATCAACATCTTCTTCTTCTTCTTCTCCTTCAAGGTCGCGGAATACATCCAGTTCCATATTTACCAGCTTTCCGGCTAGTTTAATATTCATGCCACCTTTACCAATAGCCAACGAAACCTGATCTGGTTTCAAATAAACCGCTACTCTTTTCTTTTCGTTGTCAACCTGAATACTGCTGATTTTAGCAGGGCTCAAAGCTCTTGAAATTAAAAGATTCAGGTTATCAGTCCATTGGATAACATCAATATTCTCGTTCTCTAATTCACGCACAATGGTGTGAATACGGGAACCTTTCATACCTACACAAGCGCCCACCGGATCGATACGGTCATCGTATGACTCAACAGCCACTTTGGCTCTTTCACCCGGCTCACGTACAATTTTACGAACTGAAATAAGACCATCAAGGATCTCAGGAATCTCTTGTTCAAATAAACGCTCAAGGAATACCGGTGAAGTACGCGACAACGTAATGCGCGGTGTACCGTTATTCATCTCTACCTTATGAACCACAGCTTTAATGCTGGTTCCTTTTCTTGGGCGGTCTTTCGGAATCTGTTCTGACTTCGGCAACACTAATTCGTTGCTTTCGGCATCCAGACACACCAGTTCCTTCCCTAAAATCTGATACACTTCTACTATGATCAGCTCACCTACCAAATCTTTATATTTGGCATATAACATTTCTTTCTCTAAATCCTTAATTTTCTGGATGAGTGTCTGGCGGGCAGTTTGTACCACACGGCGTCCGAAATCTTCCAGTTTCACTTCATCAGCCACTTCTTCTCCAATTTCAAAGTCAGGCTGAATCTTACGGGCTTCCGACAACATAATTTTGTCCGGATCCCAGATATCTTCAGAGTTGTCATCTACAATTTCACGCGTACGCCACATTTCAAGGTCGCCGCTATCTGCATTAATGATAACATCGAAATTGTGATCAGTACCGAATTTTTTACGAATCATTGTCCGGAACACGTCCTCCAACACCTTAATCATAGTTGGACGGTCAATGTTTTTTTCACGGGCAAATTCTGAAAACGATGCAATTAACTCTCCGCTGTGCATATTCTATTCATGAGTTAGCGATTTTGTTGATTTAGTGAATGATTCATTTCATTCATCAAAACTCATTAAATCAAATTTCTTAATTTTTTATTTAAATGAAATAACTACTTGTGCTTCTTTTATATTTTCAAGTGAAATGTTTATTGGTTCCACAGGTTCATTTTTAGCCTTACCTGTTCGTTTTTTCTCTTCAATCAAAGTAACTTCATGGTTAGCAAGACCCTCCAGTTTACCTTTGATCTCCGTGCCGTCTGTCAAAGTCACCTTCAAAGTGCGGCCTATGTTTTTTCGGTACATCCGCTCACTCCTTAAAGGAAAATCTACACCCGGCGACGACACCTCGAGTGTATACTTATCGGGCATTAGCTCGTCTAATTCTTTACCAAGTTTCCGACTGATTTCGCTGCATTCATCAATCATTATTCCCTCGTCCGAATCAAGCAGTATAGTAACCTTGCTATTGATTCTTGACGTTGAAACTTTGATATCCGCTACAAAAAACTTGTCGTTTTCAAGTAGTGGTTGTAAAAGTTCTTCTATTTTCTGTTTATAATCTGTATTCATTTATTCAATAAATATTCTCCCCGTCCTACTGTAAATTTCCAATATATGGTTAACGAAAAAAGGAGGGCTCCGCTCCTCCTTTTGCACAATTCTTATGCAAAGATAGAAATATTTTTCCTTTTTTACAAATCTGATTATCAATTATACGATTCATTTTCAACCGTAACATCAACAAATTTTCTGCAAGGCAAATATTCCTTCATTACTTTGGTGCAAATCAAAACTCAATTATTGAATATTTTTTGATTTATTTGCACCGATGTGCCTGCCTACAGCAACTGTTTACCGTATTTTTATATAAGTCATTCCATTATTAAATATGAAAAAATTAATTCTCTCGTTTATCATTGTCGGTATGATTGCCTGTAAAGAAACGTCTGAAACCGACAATTCAGCCCAAAAATTAAATCAACTGGCCGAAAAATATATCAGACTTGGGCTTACAATCGGGCAATATGACGCCGACTTTGTAGATGCCTATTACGGCCCTGACTCTCTGAAACCATCGAAACCCGCTAAGGCTACGTTTCCGAAAGACAGTCTGCTAAGAGAAGTAAACGGACTTATCGGGCAATTGATAGACTTTAATTCGTCTGTATCTGACGATACACTGGCCAAACGCGCCAAGTGGATGTCGGGGCAGTTGATAGCTTTTGGCAGACGGATCAATATTTATTCGGGCAAATTCCAGACTTTTGATCAGGAATCAAAAGATTTGTTCGGAGTAGTTGCTCCTTCATATCCTGAAAGCCATTATCAGACACTGGTATCAAAACTTGACAGTCTGCTACCGGGTACCGGGAGTGTGAGCAGTCGTTTTGAAAAACTTGCCAGCCAGTTTATCATTCCAAAAACCAAAGTCGATACAGTATTCAAAGCTACTATTGCCGAAGCACGCAAGCGTACGCTGGCACATTATCAGTTACCTGCCAATGAGAATTTTACACTAGAGTATGTAACCGGTAAGCCCTGGTCCGGCTATAACTGGTATCAGGGAAACTATCAAAGCAAGATTCAGATTAGTATCGATATGCCAATTTTTATTGAAAGGGCTATTGATCTGGCTTGCCATGAGGGGTATCCGGGGCACCATGTATACAATATGCTGCTCGAAAAAAATCTGTATCATGATAAACGTCAGGTAGAGATTTCGCTGTATCCGTTGTTCAGCCCACAATCACTGATTGCAGAAGGGAGCGCCAACTATGGTATTGAGGTGGCCTTTCCGGGTACGGAAAAAAACAAATTTGTGAAAGAAGTATTATTGCCTCTGGCCGGACTCAAAACAGAAAATACTGATTTGTATTTTCAGGCATTAACGTTGAAAGCACAATTGGCCTATGCCCGGAATGAAGTGGCTCGCGGCATTGTTGACAACACCAATACTCAGGAAGAGCAAATGAAATGGTTGAAATCCTATGGTTTAAGAGAAGACAATCTTTCAGAAAAAGATATTGCTTTTATCAAAAAATACAGAAGCTATGTAATCAATTACAATTACGGACAAGACATTATTAAAAATTACATAGAAAGCAATGGTGGAACTGCCGCTGATCAGGACAAACACTGGGAATTGTTCAGATGGATCTTAAGTAATCAGGTTAGACCTGCTGATCTGATTAAGGAAGTAAAATAATAATCATCTATATACAAAAAAGCGTGGCTGTTTCAGAAACAACCGCGCTTTTTGCTTAACTATTATTTGTTACTTATTGGGTTTATAAATCTTGTCATCGTTTGTGTATCCTTCTTTGTTCAGATACCAGTCCGGAAATTCTGTTCCACCACTTTCAGCCCATATGGAGAACTTTTTATAAGCATCAATTATCGGCTTAGTTTCATAAGGGTATTTGAATTCTGAATATAGATTCAAAGCCCAGGGCATTCCGTTTGCAGTTTTATAATAATTCTTACTGCTGACCGACGAACGGTCGTGTCCTGTTCCAAGCAATTTAAGGTCTGCCTTGCTTGTTGGCGCCTGGTTTATCAGGTGAACTTCCTTGCCTCTTTCGTCAGACTTGAAAAGGAACGCGTTATAAGGAGCTGATCCTAATTTGTTCTTATCAACCGGTGAATTGAATTTAATACTCAATTTCAGCGTATCTTTAGTTGCCACAAACGGAACTCCCGGCATCGTATTCACGAAACCTCCGCTTGAGTTCATTTGCTTGAAGGCATTGTCGAATGCGATGAAGGTGGCATATTTCTGTTCGGTTTCAACACCATTGCCGGCCAGTTTCACCACACCTTCTTTTAAGGATGTTCCTGTTACAGATTTAACAAGAGACGGCTCTATAGGCATTTCAAATCCCCATCCGCAGGCAAAAGAAGCTCCGATTGCTTTTACGTATGATTTCACGCTCATTTCAACCACCTCATTCCTTGAATTCAATACTTCGTGAACCTGATAGTTCACCACAAGGTCGTTCATATCATAGTCACCTTTGTATGGCCACAGGTCTTCATAAGCCAGGCTACTGTAAGTATTTTTTGACGGAGAGTAATTGTTGATTGCCCGCGATGCATCTTCAGGGTATTCATCTTCATAATCATTCACGCCATCACCATCTTTGTCAGACACCCCTTCCACCATTGGTATACCATTAGGGTCAAAGGCTTTGACAGGATTAGACATAGCATAGAAAATTGCATCATTGAAGTCCTCATCACTACCTTGCTCACGATTTCTATCCTCAAAAGACAAAATAAATCTGTTAGTGGCCGGATCATTCAACACAATAAAGTGGCGTCTCTTATTAGCAGCCGTTTCAACATTGAAATCATCATGGCCATAAATAGCGTATAATCCATTTCCGACAGTATTTGTAGAAGCCGAATAGGCATTCGATATTAAAACAAATCCGATTGCTGTTCCGGCAGGAAATCTGCCAATCTTCACTCTGTCGCCCAATACCAATCCACCGCCACTATTGGTATAAGACACGTTCGGGAAAATGATATTGATTCGGTTGATATCTTTAATCTTAGTTGGCGGGTTAGCCGGATCAAACGTATAAAATGCCAGGGTATTCAGAAAACTCGCGCCTTCGTGTACAAATGTTATCCATACATCGGCCAGCTCCTTAACATATAAATAGTTACGATTATTTACTGTCAGATTTCCGGGATGTTTTGCCGCATACGATTTACTTTCAGGAAGAGTCTCGTTTACGGTTCTCAGAAATTGTGCCGTAACAATATCTCTGACAGGGTCCAGATAATTAGGTACACCCAGGTTATTCCAGGAGCCTAAATAATTATAAGGGGGGTAATCCTGGGCAGATGCTCTTGCTCCAGCTATTGAAGGTGCAGCATTTTGAGCACTACCATATGTTTTAGGGTTTTTACCACCAAAAATTACTTCTACTTTATTATTTTTAATTTCTGTAATGATTTCAGACGGCAAACCAATGAAGCTCAACTGTAGTGACACTTTTTTTACGTATGTCGGTATTTTCTGAGTCATGGTAAGCAAACCGTTGGAGCCGGTTACTCCTTTAAATAACAACTCATTCTGAGGAGAACTATATACTGAAACTACTATACCTTTGATTGGGGCATCGGAGTTATCGAAGGTGCCAATTTCAAATTTAACATCAGTTGTTGTATTGAACTCAAATCCTGAAGGGATATTCAGTTTATCAATGCCACTTGTGGTGTTATCTGGGACTGGATTAGGTGTGACGTCCTTGAACTCCGGCATACATGAACTCAAGATTACCGTAAGGAGGAATGTCATTAAACAAAAGCTATTCTTCATCGTTCAGAAAATTTATTATGAATTAAGAAACTGCGATTTTTCAGTCTTTATTTACTATACAAAGTTGTAAACAATGAGAAGGGGGCGGCTTTTTTTTCGACGTTTGGAAGAAAAAAAGGGGACATTGGTTAATTTTAACCGATGAATATTTTTGACAAAAACCGTATTGAATTGGGCAGGTCATCTAACGATGTTATTTATACTGGCAATTGAAAATAAAAGGATGCTTTTGTTTTCAAACAGAAAGCCCGATGCAGTGATGCTGCATCGGGCTTTCTTTACTCGACCTCGTTTTACTTAAATATCAAATTTTATTCCTTGCGCCAAAGGCAATTGAGTACTATAGTTAATTGTGTTCGTCTGCCGGCGCATATAGTTTTTCCAGGCATCTGAACCACTCTCGCGGCCACCTCCTGTCTCTTTCTCGCCACCAAATGCACCACCGATTTCAGCACCAGAGGTACCGATGTTCACATTGGCTATGCCGCAATCAGAACCACCGGCCGACAAAAACTGTTCAGCTTCCCGGATATTAAGTGTAAATATAGCTGATGACAAGCCCTGCGGCACTGCATTCTGTATTTCAATAGCCTCGTTGAGCGTTTTATACTTGATCAGATACAAAATTGGCGCAAAGGTTTCATGGCAAACCATAGGCGTTTGTTGTGCCACTTCAACAATAGCAGGTTTTACATAGCAACCTGAGGCATACTCGCCTCCGCTTAATATTTCATTGCCAGCCAGCACACTTCCTCCTTCTGAAAGCACTTTTTCTATGGCCGATTGATAATTGCTCACGGCATCAACATCAATCAATGGGCCAACATGGTTATTAGTATCAAGCGGATTACCAATTTTCAGTTGCGAATAGGCTTTTATCAATCTGTTTTTTACATCCTGATAAATGTTTTCATGTACAATCAGTCGACGAGTAGATGTGCATCTTTGGCCGGCAGTACCGACAGCACCAAACACTACGGCAGGAATCACAATCTGTAAATCAGCATTTTCTGTTAGAATAATGGCATTGTTGCCACCCAACTCCAGCAGGCTTTTACCCAGTCGACCAGCAACTGCCTGCCCTACTGCTTTGCCCATGCGGGTTGAGCCGGTAGCAGAAACTAACGAGATGCGGGTATCATGCGACAGCCACTCTCCTACTTTTCTATTGCCGATAATCAGGCTGGATACTCCCTCGGGAATATTGTTTTTGCGTAATACTGCCTGAATAATATGCTGGCATGCAATGGCTGAAAGAGGTGTTTTTTCTGATGGCTTCCACACACAAACATCACCGCAAACCCAGGCCAGCATCGAATTCCACGACCAGACTGCCACGGGAAAATTGAACGCTGAAATAATGCCCACCACACCCAATGGGTGCCATTGCTCATACATGCGGTGCTGCAAGCGTTCAGAATGCATGCTTAAACCATATAACTGACGCGACAACCCAACGGCGAAATCGCAGATATCTATCATTTCCTGTACTTCTCCCCAACCCTCCTGCAGACTTTTACCCATTTCGTAGCTCACCAATCTACCCAAATTATCTTTGTTGGCACGTAGGGCATCGCCCATTTGCCGCACTACTTCGCCACGTTTAGGAGCAGGTACTTCACGCCAGATTTTGAATGCCTCCTGCGCCTGTGCAATTACCTTTTCATAGTCTTCCTGTGCAGCCTGACGTACCTTGCCAATTAAAGCACCATCAACCGGCGAATAAGAACTTAACAATTTACCTTTACCTGCCCAGTTGTTCAGTCCGGTACTTATGCCATCGTTAATGGCTTTTATCTGTAGTGATTTCAGTACTTGCTTCATTGCTGGTTTTGTTTGTTGATTTTAGTAGACAAATATACAAATACGTGCTCCTTAATAAAGTATTGGTTGTACATTATTTGGGTTATCATCTCTTTAAGACCTTACTTTTAAAAAGAAAAACAAATAGAAACAGCCTCATCGTTAATGAAAGAATGAGGCTGTGTCTATTTTACAAATTATATTTCAGAACTGCTTTACTATAAAACTTTACCGGCATCTTTCTCACTCACGGCGGCTATTAGGTCAGCTACCAGTCCGGTCCAGCCGCATTGGTGCGCAGCACCCAGACCTGCTCCTGTATCACCGTTGAAATACTCATAGAATAGATACAGATCTTTAAAATGGGGATCTTGATCAAACTTCTCGTTGCCATCCATAGCGGGGCGCTTTTTGTCTTGCCCGGCCATAAAAATATTAATCAGTCGCTGGGCAACCAACATGATAGCATCTTTAATAGACATTATATTGCCCGAATTAGTCGGGTACTCAATCTCGAAATCATCGCCATAGTATTCATAAAACTTCAGCATTGAATCTATCAGAAGAAAATTAATCGGAAACCAGATCGGCCCACGCCAATTGGAATTTCCGCCCATAATGCTTAAATCTGACTCAGCAGGTGTGTATTGCACACTGAGAATCTCGCCATGCATATTAAACTTGTAGGGGCTCTCATGGTGAAATTTAGATAATGAACGGATACCGTAGTCTGACAAAAACTCGGCCTCGTCAAACATCCGCTTTACAACCATTTTCATCCGGTGGCCGCGTAGCAATGCCAGCAAATGCGTAGCTCCTTTGCCCGGCTCGTGCCAGCGGGAAATTAAAGAGGCCAGATCGGGGCGATTATTTAAAACCCATTCTACTCTTCTTTTAAAATCAGGTAATTTGTCCAGGGTTTCTTCATTGAGTACTTCAACTGCACAAAGGGGAATAAGCCCTACATACGAACGGATTTTCATGAATATGGTTTCTCCGTTAGGGGCGTGCAACTTATCGTAGTAGAACTGGTCTCCTTCATCCCATAGACCCAGGTCGTTACCCTTAATAGGCCGGTTAATAGCTCCGGCTATATGCAAGAAGTGCTCAAAAAACTTAGAGGCCATATCCTGATACACCGGGCGCTCGAGCGATATCTCGCAGGCAATACGTAACATATTCAGTGTATACATGGCCATCCATCCGGTGGCATCTGCTTGCTCCAGTTTTACGCCGGGAATCTGCGTATTCCGGTCAAATACTCCAATGTTATCAAGCCCAAGGAATCCTCCGCCAAAGATATTGTTTCCCTCTTCATCTTTCTGATTCACCCACCATGTAAAGTTCATCAACAACTTATGAAAAACCTTCTCCAGAAAAAGAATGTCTCCCTTACCGTTATTTTTCTTATCAATTTCATACACTTTCCAGGTTGCCCAGGCGTGCACCGGTGGATTGACATCAGAAAAATTCCATTCATAGGCCGGTAATTGACCATTGGGATGCATGTAATATTCCCTCAAAATTACCGCAAGTTGTCTCTTGGCAAAATCGGGGTCAACACGTGCTAAAGTAAGTGTATGGAAGGCCAGATCCCAGGCGGCAAACCAAGGGTACTCCCATTTGTCGGGCATGGAAAGTATGTTGGCCATGTAGGCGTGTTTCCATGTATGGTTTCGTTGATAGGCTCTCCCCTTAAATTCAAACGGCATTTTAGGGTCGCCGTTTGTCCACTCATTAATATTATAGTAATAAAACTGCTTGTTCCACATCATGCCTGCAAAGGCCTGTCTTTGTATTTTGCGGAGCTCTTCGGTTTTTATATTTTTCTGAATCTCGGCATAAAAATCTTCCGCATCCTGTAATCTCGATGCAAAAACATTATCAAAATCGGCAAAGGGTTCATTCAGCTTGTTCTGGCTGAACCTGAGTTTGACAGTAAATGAGCTTTCACCGGCTATTTTTCTGGTATATTTAGCCGCTGCCTTCGAGCCTATACGGTTTGGGTTTACGTATTTGTCTTTACCGGTAGTTACATAATTACTGATACCGTCTTTCACATACATGGTATTGTTGGGCCGGCCGAAAACGCGCTCCATATTGGTTTCGTTTTCACAGAAAAGCAACTCGTCGGCATCTTCAATATAAAGCTTATACTTACCTATCAGGTGGTGGCTGGCCTCAATCTGAGAGTTGGCAATACCGGTAAGGATTGGTCTTTGCTTGAAATTTTCGTATCCCCACGACCAGGTATTTCTGAACCAGATAGTAGGCAAAATGGTTAGCGGAGCAGCTTTTTTGCCGCGGTTATAGGCAGTCAGCTTTATAAGCACATCGGTTTCATCTGCCTTGGCATACTCTATAACAATATCAAAATACTCGTTGTTATCAAAAACACCTGTTTCTATGAGTTCAAATTCCGGGTCTTTTCTTGATCTTCGCTGATTTTCTTCAATGATTCGCTTATAAGGAAATTCATTATGAGGATATTTATACAACATCTTCATGTACGAATGCGTAGGTGTGCTATCTAAATAATAGTATAACTCTTTTACATCTTCACCATGATTACCTTCCGAACCTGCCAGGCCATATAGCCTTTCCTTTACGATTTTATCCTGATGGTTCCAGAAAGAAAAAGCGATACATAGAAATTGCTTATTATCTGAAATACCGCCGATGCCGTCTTCTCCCCACCGATATGCCCATGAACGAGCCATGTCATGAGAAACGTAATCCCATGTACTCCCATATACGCTATAATCCTCACGCACGGTTCCCCATTGCCTTTCCGAAAGATAAGGCCCCCACTTTTTCCATCCTTTATTATCTTTTCTAAGGTTAAGTCGTATCTTCTCCGCCAATTCTGTCATGTTAGGTTCATTTAGGTGGTATGTGCAAAAATAGAAAAAAATGTATACGATGAAATACCTTGTAATTAATCACTTGTAAAAATTAAACAACTTGTTGTTTAAATGCAATGCTTTATAATGGCTGTTTTTCGTAATTAAAATACATTCTTACGCCTGCTGAATCGATTCAAATGGCGCATAAATTCCCTATCTGAAACCCCGGTTTTCTTTATAGGTATTATAAATTAATGTATGTACCTATTTTTTCAATGCGCAATAATTACAATCCTTGTATAATCACGAGGCTTCAAGACCTGCCTTTTTGCAAATCAGAACTACTTTCTGTTGTTGAAAGTCCTCTGTGGCAAACAGGTACATTTCTCCCCCATCTCTCAGGCCGAGTTTCTTTTTAATTTCTTCCGGTTTCATTGGAAAATTCCTGGTGCTGATGTTGGCCTGGTTAGTGGGTAATCTGGACAGAATTTCTTTTTTATTAAATCTGCAAACAGCCTCACAAACGAAACTACGACCTGGAAAATCTTTTATCAGATGGGCAGACGTGTAAAGATGACTGTTAGGTGCCAGTTTTTCAAGATTAAATACCTGACCAACGCTTCTGAATGCCCCGGCTTTCAGAATAGCCGCATTGGGTTCATAGATGTATTTTTGAGGTACGCTGAATCTTACCTCAGCGCTTTGTTCCAGCTGGTAATTAAAAGTAAATGTTTGCCTGATACCACCAGGCAGAAAATTTACGCAAACTATTTCTGTTGAATCTGATCGCTGATGATTCATAAACAACAGTTCCTTCACTTCATTTTCAACAGCCACTATGTGTACCTCTGCAATTGGCTGCAACTGAGTTATGGCCAGTTTTATATCTAACATAGGCGAATACTTTATCAGAAAATCGCCTAGCAGATGTTTTATGGCAAGTATATCAGGCTCGCAGTCTTCAATTCTGAAAACCTTGTTTTTAGACGCATCTCTACGGGCAGGATCGACATAAAAATGAGTACCTGAATCAATTTTGGCGAGTTGCAAAAAAGCGTTCGCCTCCTGATTTATTATCTCTATATTTTCGAGACCCAGCACCTCAAAATTATGACAGGCAACCAAAGTCAGCGTTTCATTTCTTTCTACATAGATTACATGCTCGTGCTGTCTGGCAAAAGCGGAAGTGTCTACTCCCATTCCACCTGTCAGGTCAATTAGTTGAGGATAATCAGAAAACAGTTCAGCTTTATAATGAGCCGTAGTCTCGGAGGAAGACTGTTCAACTGAAATAGGCGCAGGATAGATGATTTCAGGATTAGCATACCAGGTCGGCAGTTTATACCTGGCTTTCTGACGGGCTATCCATTGATCGGCCACTAAATGCAGAAAATCAGCCTGCATCTTATTCCGGTTTTTCAGAATATAGGTCTGTATATCAGATTCCTGAATCTGAAGCGCTGTATCTCTTGCCTGTAATAATAAATCTATATTCATTAACTATTTTTCGCACCATTTCCGGTCGGTAAAAGTACAACATTTAGCATGCCTCCACAAACCGATAGACTTGTTTACTGATGATTTTCGATATTCTTTTATGCGTGTACTGTTTTTCCTGACTATCTATCGTGATTTTCATTCAAAATCCCTAAATTGCTACATTAGAATTACCCGGTTGACTAATCTACCAAAATATGAAACTGAAACTTACTTTTATTTTACTACTTTATGTTTTATATGCAAAGGCACAAACCAATGAGCCGGAAAAACAGGCATATCTGGCCGAATTAAAGGTTTTAGGCCGTAAATTCAGCGGCAGTTTTTATCCGAACTACGCCCGGATTTATCGGATGCCCGAAAAAGCCTTTATAGCTAAAATAGATTCTGCCCGTGACGAATTCAACCATACACTAAGCCGATTTGAGAGTAAACTGAATCCTGAATATGTGGAGAATCAAAAGCTGGAAATAAAGTATTATTTTGACAAGCTATTGATTGAGTACCCACTTACGCATGAAATATACGCTGACAATGCGTCTCCCCTCTCATCAAAAATACCGGAAAGGTTAAAAAGCAATTTCAAGGATTTTAACAGGCCGGAGCTGCTCTCCAATTCAGATTTTACAGAATATTTCAAGGCTTTCATTTCACTACAGACGAATCTGGAACATAGAAAAGGCACTTATAAAAATCAGGATAATCAGCATTTTCTGGCTACCTGGAAACTGATTCCTAAATATATTGCTAATGCCAAATGCCTGGAATACTGGCAGTTTTATTATCTCTTTAATCAAATAGATAATAATGGTATTAAAGGTATCGGTTCCATTTACAAAAAATTCACTACTACCTGCAAAGACACTGCTTATCTGAATCAGGTGAGTAAATTATATGCCGAAGACATAGCCGGCAAACAAGGGCATGAAATACAGACTTATAAGACAGTCGGGCCTTATCAATTAGACATACATTTGTTTTTACCTGATAAAACCGTTTTTACCGATAAAAGGCCCGCTATAGTCTACTTTCATGGGGGTAGTTGGTCAGAAGGCAAGCCAGACTGGTTTTTCAGTACCTGCCAGAGTTATGCACAAAAAGGATGGGTGGCTTGTGCGGTAGAATATCGCACCTACGGGCGGCACGGCACTTTGCCTTTTGAGGCAGTAAAAGATGCCAAATCGACCATCAGATGGATACGCCAGCATGCCGACAAGTATGGTATTGATGCTCATAAAATAATAGCCTCGGGGAATTCGGCCGGTGGGCATCTGGCATTAGCTACAGCATTAGTAAACAACTGGAATGAAAAAACGGATGATCTTGCGATCAGTGCAAAGCCTGATGCGCTAATCGTTAATGCCGGAGTATATGAATTAAACGACGATCTGACAGCCTGGATCAGTAAAGATTTGCGTGATAAAAATCTGACAAAAGAAATATCGCCCAATTACCTGATTACCGGTAATTTTCCACCGGCACTTATTTTTCATGGCACCAACGACAAAAATGTACCCTTTACCGGTGCACAAAAATTCATTGACCTAATGACTAAAGCCGGAAATAAAAACATAGACTTCTATCCTCTACAAGGTGCAGGGCATTTTATCTGGTTTGACCCGAAGCAGTCTGATACGATGTCTAAGGCCAGAAGCGAGTTTTTGAAGAAAATCGGGTTTTGAACCGCACTGATATCATTCGCTTGTTGACTTATAATAAATAAGTTATACCTTTAAAATGTGAGATATGCTGTTATAATTAAATACGGTAAAGCGTGAGCAAGATGGTTTAAAATTCTACCTTTATACATTATCGCAAAATTAAATTCTTATAAAATCTCCACACAATGCATTTTTTATGGTTTAAGCGTTGTACTTTTGAACGAATATAAATACTTTTTCGTTATTTTGTTATCCTGAAAAGTTTCAGGTCTCAGTTTATGATAAAGAAAATCGCAGTTTTATTCCTGTTTCTGATTATCGAATGTTCGACTTTCAGCGAATACGTCAAAGATTTCTTTGGCGAGGTAATCGCATGCAATTTGGATGTCTGCGAAAGTGATAGTGCTGAATGTGAAAACGAAAATCAGGAAAAGAAAAGTGAAACCAACAAATATTTGATTTCGTTCCAGGGGTTGAACTTCGCATTTAATACAATCTTACAAAAGAAGAGCATCTACTTCTATACAAAATCCTCCGAAAAGTTTCCGTATAGACTAATTCAATCTCCTCCCCCTAAGGCTTAATAACTGGTTTTATTGGCGTAAGCCGGTTGACATTTCTTATTACAAAGTAAAATCCATTTTTCTTTGACAGAATACCTAACGGCTATTCTACACATTTCTATCGGCGGTTCCGGCATGCGTTTAGGTTTGTATTTTAATCATTCATTAAAGTATTAAGCATAAATATATTGTAGAATTTCTGAACAATCATCTATCCAAATCAATGAAATCAACAATAAACTTTTCAAATCTTAAAAGCGATTTTCCGGCCGGTCTTGTGGTCTTTCTGGTGGCACTGCCGCTATGTCTCGGTGTAGCGCTGGCATCAGGAGCTCCACTTATTTCAGGTGTTATTGCCGGTATTGTAGGCGGTATCGTAGTCGGTTCAATCAGTGGCTCTCAATTGGGTGTCAGTGGTCCTGCTGCCGGGCTTACAGTCATTGTACTTAACGCCATTACCGAAATCGGTGCTTTTGACTCTTTCATTCTTGCTGTGGTGCTGGCTGGTGTTATCCAGATTATTCTTGGAGCCCTGAAAGCCGGAGTAATAGGCTACTATTTCCCCTCTTCAGTTATTAAAGGAATGCTCACAGCCATCGGTATTATCATTATCCTGAAACAAATTCCTCACGTGGCAGGTATTGATAAGGATTATGAGGGCGACGAAGCTTTTGCACAAAAAGACGGAGAGAACACTTTCTCTGAGTTATTGAATATAACTGAGTTTTTTAACGAAGGCGCACTGGTAATTGGTGTTGTATCCATTCTGGTTCTGATTCTATGGGATCAGGATTTTATAAAAAAGAACAAAATACTTGGTATTATACCTGGTCCTTTAATTGCCGTATTGTTAGGTATATTTCTGAACAGCGGTTTGAGTATTCTGCCGGTTAATTTTCACCTGCAAAGTAATCATCTGGTGAGTTTACCCATTGCTAAGTCATTCTCTGAAGTAACAAGTTTTTTAGCCTTTCCCAATTTCTCAGCTATTACTAATCCACTCATCTGGAAAACCGCATTTGTAATTGCTGTGGTAGCCAGTCTTGAAACATTGCTGTCAGTAGAAGCAACCGATAAACTGGACCCCCAAAGCAGAATTACACCAACCAACCGAGAGTTGATAGCTCAGGGTTCAGGTAATATTGTATCCGGTTTGTTAGGTGGTATACCTATTACACAAGTAATTGTTCGTAGTTCGGCTAATATTCTGGCTGGCGGTAAATCACAACTATCAACTATTGTACATGGCATCATTCTGATGGTTTGTACGCTTAGTATTCCCGCCGTTCTTAATCTTATTCCGCTTGCTTCTCTTGCCGCCGTATTGATTATGGTAGGTTACAAACTGGCCAAGCCGAAAGTCTTTAAATTAATGTTTAAAGAAGGACATGACCAGTTTATGCCTTTTGTAATCACGGTAGCTGCTGTTGTATTTACAGACTTGTTGACGGGTATCGCCATTGGCACAATGGTGGCCATGGTATATATATTGTATACTAATTACAAAGGCTCGATGTCGGTAGTCCGAGACAAAAAAAATGTATTGATTCAGTTTAACAAAGATATTTTCTATTTCAATAAATCTGAACTGATGCAAAACCTGGCTTCTCTGAAATCAGGCGATGTGGTATTGATTGATGGTAGCAAAACTACCTTTATTGATCACGATATTTTCCTGACACTTGAGGAATTCCAGTCTGAAGCCAAGACGCGACACATTAATATAGAATTTAAAAACATTAAAAGAAGAAAATTAAACTACAGGAAAAGTGATGGAATCGTATCAAAAACTCTTATTAGCTAATAAGGCATGGGCTTCTGAAAAACTTCAGTTAGATCCTACTTATTTCAAAAATCTGGCTGCTGACCAGAAGCCGGAATTTTTATGGATTGGGTGTGCTGACAGCCGCGTACCGGCCGATCAGGTATCCGGCACGCAACCAGGTGAGATTTTTGTTCACCGAAATGTAGCCAACCTGGTGATTCATACCGATATGAGCATGCTCAGCGTATTGCAATATGCGGTAGAGGTATTAAAGGTGAAGCACATCCTGGTAGTAGGACATTATCAATGCGGAGGGGTGAAAGCTTCTATGACTAATAACGACTACGGCCTGATTAATAACTGGCTTAGAAACATTAAAGATGTTTATACCAAATATCAGGACGAATTGCAAGGCATTGAAGATGACCAGGATCGTTTTGATAGACTGGTGGAGGTAAATGTGATTGAGCAAGTGAAAAATGTAGCCAAAACCACTATTGTACAAAATGCCTGGGCTAACAGTGAGTACCCGATGCTTCATGGCTGGGTGGTAGATCTGCACACAGGTCTTATCAAACCCATTATTGAGATTGAATCAAAAGACCATGATGCTTTGGAAGACGTCTACAACTTCGATTTTAACAAGAAAAAGACGAAGAAGGCAGAAGAAGTAGACCATTAATTTGACAGTTTGCGTTTGTTTTTAAAGGCGTTTGTCAGTGGGTATAGCAATATACCCGCTATGATGGACGTCTTTTTTGATTCATATAAACCCTTGAATATCAGATTAAAACGTGATTAAATTAAACGCACTAATAGAACAAAACATATACAAAATAAGATAAAATAAATATTTCCTGCCATTATAAAAAAGTGCCTCTTGCGACATTTTATCGATTCCTTACATTTGTTGAAATAGTTTTGTCTTCTGGCAATAAACTAATTAAATGCTAATTTTACCAATAGTCACCTTCTCAGGGTTAGTGTCGATACTTTTTAAGGTTCGTTTCAATCAGCAGAGGAAAATAGTCCTTTTGAATATATAGCATTCATCTATGACCATTGAGGAGTGTTTGATATACATAAAATTTTATTTACCTGACCAACGCCCTTGCATCTTGGATGGAAAAGGGGCTATAGGGTTTTCATTCAAAGATCAAGGGCGGGTTCAGGTATCCATAATCAATGAACTCATATTTCAGAGTTTCTTTTTCATTGTATTGGGTTTAATATCCAATAGAAATTATTGCTCGGTATAGCCAAAATCTTCTCATAAACTGACGGCTTGCAAGCAGCAAAAACTATCTACAGTAGCATAATTTTCTTAACTTTGAGTTTAATGTGTAACAAGCTTTAAGAAATGCTTTTGCAAACAATACGTTTGTATCGGAGTCTTTTCTTAAAACCTGTACTTAATTAGAATCTCACAAATAATTCACTTTTATGAAATTATCTAAAATAGCCTTATTAGGGCTAATTGTTATTGTATTGCCTTTATTTTCTAAGGCGCAGGTACTGAAAGACGGAAAACTGAGTCTGAATGAAGACGGTTCTCGTTATGTAAAGTTTACGATAGTTAACCAAACCTGGTTGCGCAATACTACTTTCAATGAAGGTTCAACGGTGTTCGGATATGCGAAAAAAGACGGTTGGGATATAGGCATACGTCGTTTCAGAATACAATTCTATGGCCAGCTTACCGACAGAGTGTTTATTTATACACAAATCGGAGAAAACAATTTTAATGGTATTTCAGACCGCAAGTTTGGCTTCTTTGTGCATGATGCCCTGGGTGAATATGCGGTAGTGAAAAATAAACTGTCACTGGGTGGTGGTCTGGCTGCCTGGAGCGGTTTGGCACGTTTTGCGTCTCCGTCGGTAGGCAGTATATTAGGTGTAGATGCACCGCTATATCAACAGTCCACCAACGATGTAACCGATCAGTTTTTAAGAAAACTATCGGTCTATGCCAAAGGTAAATTGGGCAGATTCGATTACCGATTGGCATTATCAGACCCGATGGCATTTCAGAAAGCAGCTTCATACAGTGGGGTTATCAGTCCGGACATCGCTAACTTCTCCTCAAAACCGCCCAAATTACAATGGAACGGATATTTTCAATGGCAGTTTCTTGAGCAGGAATCAAACCTGACGCCTTATATGACGGGTACGTATCTGGGTAAGAAAAAAGTTTTCAATATTGGCGCCGGTTTTGTATACCAGCCTAAAGCCATGTGGAACCTCGCTCCCAACAAAGTAGATACTGTAGAAACCAATATGGTGCAACTATCGCTGGATGCATTTTATGATGCCCCGATTAATGAAGACGGACAGGCCATCAGCGCTTATACATCTGTAGGACATTTTGACTTCGGTAAGAACTATATCCGCAACATTGCAGCTATGAACCCCGCCAATGGTAGCACCATGAAAGACGTAATCAATGGTTCGGGTAATGGATTTCCGGGTTATGGTACCGGTAATGTGATCTATGCGCAGGTGGGTTACAAACTGAAAGATAACCTGATCGGCAAGACTACACTGATGCCTTATGTATCGTTGCAACATGCCGACTATGAACGCTTGCATCAGGATATGAATTACTGGGATTTTGGCATAAACTGGTTGCTGAATGGCCATACGTCTAAATTAACGCTGGCATATCAGAATCGCCCGGTTTTCCTGACAGATGCGAATGGTAAGGGTGAATTCAGTAATAGAAAAGGCTCTGCCATCATACAATATCAGGTATTTTTTAATTAATTGATATCCGGAATTTATTCTAAGTAACCGATTATGCAAAGCCCCTCAGAATCATGAGGGGCTTTTGTGTGGCTTAAAGCCTTTAAAACAGCGTAAAGCATTAATATACAGGTACAATTTTCTCTTTGATTAATATAAAATCTGCGCTCAATTGCACTATGCCTTAAAAAAATTATATTTGCTAAAAAACCCTGACATGCAATGGATTTGCCCCACTGCCCGCATTGTAATTCAACTAATATCTCAAGAAACGGGATTGTCAAAGAAAAGCAGCGTTATAAATGTAAAGAATGCAACTATAACTTTACTGTTGAAAAACTCGGAAAGAATATAGAGAATTACTTGGTTACCAAAGCCTTGCAGTTATATTTAGAAGGAATCAGTTACCGCGAAATTGAGCGGCTTCTGGGTATAAGCCATGTTTCGGTAATGAACTGGGTAAAAAAGTACAAGGTCGTAATGCCCGATCATCCGGAAAAATACAAACCTACTACACAGATTCTGACACATGCTGAGTTGATAGCGTTTTATTCGAATCAGGAAAATCTGAAAGGAATAGGCGTGACAGTAACCGAGGTAAACGATAAGTTTATGCTTATTAAGTGGGAAAGGATGAAAAAATAGCTGAATACAACCAAACCATTATATAATTTCTATTCCCTTAACATATTATAATTTAAAATGTCTGAAAAAAAACAAAGCTTAGGCTACATCATCGGCGCTTCGTCGGTGGGTACGCTTATTGAGTGGTATGACTTTTATATCTTCGGCAGTCTGGCCACAGTGCTGGCCTCCAAGTTTTTTCCTACTGATAACCCTACTGCAGGTTTCCTGAATACACTTGCCACCTTTGCGGCCGGATTTGTAGTGCGGCCTTTTGGTGCACTGGTTTTTGGCCGTTTAGGCGATCTCATCGGCCGGAAATATACCTTCATGGTTACCCTCATGCTGATGGGTGGCGCTACTTTTGCTATCGGGCTCATACCTAGTTATGAAACCATAGGTGCTTTGGCGCCTATATTAGTACTTCTTTTAAGACTTTTACAGGGCCTCGCGCTGGGAGGTGAATACGGTGGTGCCGCTACTTATGTAGCTGAGCATTCTCCTGCCAGTCAACGCGGATACTGGACATCATGGATTCAGACTACAGCCACTGTGGGTTTGTTTGTGTCGTTGGGGGTAATCATGATAACCCGCAAGTCGATGTCGAAAGAGGCATTTGAAGACTGGGGCTGGCGTCTGCCATTTCTGGTTTCTATTCTGATGGTGTTCGTTTCTTTCCTCATCCGCCGGAATATGTCTGAGTCTCCCCTATTTGCTAAGGCTAAAGCTGAAGGCAAGACCTCTGCCAATCCACTCAAAGAATCATTTGGTAATCGGTTAAACTTCAAGTTTGTATTACTGGCACTTTTCGGAGCTACTATGGGCCAGGGGGTTGTGTGGTACACAGGCCAATTCTATGCTCAGAACTTTCTGCTTAAAACCTGTAATATTGACGATGTGCAGGCCAATAGCATTATGATGTGGGCTTTGATATTAGGCACACCGTTCTTTATTGTTTTCGGAGCTCTGTCTGACAAAATCGGCCGCAAGGGCATTATGCTGGCGGGTATGTTTCTGGCTGTGCTACTCTACAGACCTATCTTCGACAAGATATATCAGACAGCGAACGTAGCCAATAAAACCGAAATCAATGCAACTGACAAAACCAGCGTGCAAACTGTATTGATGGATAAAACGCTGGCCGATTCGGTAGTTACAACTACAACCATGCATGATTATGAAGATGGTACTATTATGAAAGAGGTAAAGAAAACAACCATTCTGGCTGATAAATCTGTTGCTCCTCCTAAGTCAGAAACCAGAAAAACCATTACTATCAACAATTCAGATAAATGGACATTGATATTGCTGGTATTCTGCCTGATAATCTTTGTAACCATGGCTTACGGGCCTATTGCGGCGTTTCTGGTAGAGATGTTCCCGACCAAAATCAGGTATTCGTCTATGTCTTTACCTTACCATATCGGCAATGGTGTATTTGGTGGTTTAATGCCTGCCATTGCTACATTTCTGGCTACGCAAGCCAATGATATAAACACAGCAGCTGCAAGCGCAGGGAAAGCTGTGGTATTCGACAAACCGTACCTGCAGGGGCTGTACTACCCGATTATTATTGCCGGTGTCTGCTTCTTTATAGGACTATTTTACATTAACGGCAAAGACAAAAACATTCACGACTAACCCATTCAGCGAAGCAAATGAACTCAATAAGAAAAATATTAGGGATTATCTGGATTCTGGTTGGCATAAGTGCCGGAATCTATCTTATCTATTTTCAGGCCCTGCCATTATGGGAAACCGGTGGCAACGATCTGGTTCCTGCCATTATTTATACTTTTATTCTTGCTCCTATTATTTCTTTAGGAATGTCGATATTCGGCTATTATGCCTGGCAAGGTGATTACAGCACTAAGGACGGCGAAAAACTATGAAAAAACACTGGGTAACTAACCTGAGAGTTTTAGCGACTATTACAGTTGTTTTGTTGCATGCGGCAGGTTACGGCTCTTTGCATGTAAAGAAAATACCGGTAACAGACTGGTGGATTTGCCATATCATTAATGTATTTGGCAGATTTGCTGTGCCTGTTTTCGTGATGCTCTCGGGTTACTTACTCATAGGTAAATATGAAGAATTAAGCAGCTTTATAAAAAAACGATTCAGCCGTATATTTGTACCGTTTCTCATCTGGAGCCTGATATACATCATTTGGTCTAATTTTAAAGGTCTACTGGGCGAGCGAACCCCATGGACGGTAGGCGATTTCATAAAGAAAATACTGACAGGCAATGGTGGCGGATCAGGCCATTTGTGGTTTGTATACATGCTGCTGGGTATTTATGCCATTACACCTGTGATAAGCCGCTGGATAAAAGGAACTGAGGCCAGTGCCTATGCCTCTACTAAACGAAATGAGATTGTCTATTTTCTGTCTTTATGGTTGGTCGGCAATGTAGTTTACACGCTTGTAAACCAATGGTTTGGGTTTGAAATTAAATTCGAAATCAGGTATTTCAGTGGCTTTATCGGATATTTCGTGTTAGGTTATTGGTTAGGAAATACGGAAAGGAAATTCCCCAAAGCCTTACTTATTGTCTCGTTCCTGATATCATGGGCATTAACTGCCTATATATGTTATGCGGTTTCCTGGCAGGCAGGAAAATATGCATATGATTATACCGACTACCTGAGTATAGTGGTTATTCTGATGTCTGTATCCCTATTTTTATTGTTCAAGCAGCATTATGATAAGCCGTTTCTACCTGTAATAATGACTGAACTCGACATAACAAGCTATGGCATGTATCTGGTTCATGCATTGATTTTACGGATATTATCACGGCAGTTCCATCTGAACTTCACGTGGATACATCCACTATTGGGAATAACCGTTCATTTTTTGCTGGGAGCTGTTATCAGTTATCTGATTGTGAAAATAATCAGCAAAATTCCTAAAGTCGGTAGTTGGATTGTAGGTTGATAATCTGCGATATTTGTAACGGCAACATACAGATTGTATGTTGCCCGACCTGGAGTACATTATTACTTTATAAATACCCTCTTATTAAATTATGCTTATTCAAACCTTCGAAGAATACCAAGCGGCCTATGAGGCCAGTGTGCAGGACCCTGAAGGATTCTGGGCTGAAATTGCAGCTAATAATTTTGAATGGAAAAAGCCCTGGAAAAAAGTACTGGACTGGAATTTCAAAGAACCGAAAATACAATGGTTTGTAGGTGGCAAGATGAATATTACCGAAAACTGCCTTGACCGCCATGTAAGAGATAAACCTCAGCAACCGGCTATCATCTGGGAACCCAACGACCCCAACGAAGATAGCATCACACTTACCTACCGGCAGTTGTTCGACCGCGTATGTAGTTTTGCTAATGTGCTAAAACGAAACGGCGTGCAAAAGGGCGACAGAGTATGTATCTATATGCCTATGATACCCGAGCTAGCCATTGCAGTGCTGGCTTGTGCTCGTATCGGCGCTATTCACTCGGTTGTGTTTGGAGGTTTCTCGGCTTCATCTATTGCTGACCGCATCAACGATTCACAATGTGTGGCTGTTATCACTACCGACGGAGCCGTTCGGGGGAATAAAGCCATACCTATGAAGGATACGGTGGACGATGCTCTGATTGGCTGTCCATCGGTAAAAAAAGTAATTGTGGCCACTCGTACCCGTACTCCTGTAAGTATGATTAAGGGCCGCGACGTATGGTGGGAAGAAGAGGTAAAATACGTAAATTCTGACTGCCCGGCTGAAGAAATGGACTCTGAAGACCCCTTGTTTATTCTCTATACTTCAGGCTCAACAGGTAAACCCAAAGGTGTGGTACATACCTGTGGAGGTTATATGGTGTATTCTGCCTATACATTTATGAATGTGTTTCAGTATAAACCGGGCATGGTTCATTTCTGTACTGCCGATATCGGCTGGATAACCGGACACTCGTACATTGTGTATGGCCCATTGGCCTGTGGTGCTATCTCTCTGATGTTTGAAGGTGTACCTACTTACCCTGATGCAGGTCGTATGTGGGACATTGTCGACAAGCACAGTGTAAATATTCTTTATACGGCTCCTACTGCCATCCGCTCGTTGATGGGATTTGGAATTGAATATGTAGAAGGAAAAGACCTGAGTTCTCTGAAAATACTCGGTTCAGTAGGTGAACCGATTAATGAAGAAGCGTGGCATTGGTACTCTAAAAATATTGGCAAAGATAAATGCCCTGTGGTAGATACCTGGTGGCAAACTGAAACGGGCGGTATTATGATATCGGCACTGGCGGGTATTACTCCATTGAAGCCGGCCTGGGCCTCATTGCCATTGCCGGGTGTGCAGATGATGCTGGTAGACGAAAACGGTAATGAGATTCTGGGAGGAAATGTGAGTGGTAACCTGTGCATCAAATTCCCATGGCCGTCTACTATTCGTACTACCTGGGGTGACCATGAGCGCTGTCGCACCAATTATTTTTCGGCATACCCTGACCTGTATTTTACAGGCGATGGCGCCATGCGTGATGAAAACGGATTTTACAGAATCACCGGCCGGGTAGACGATGTACTGAACGTATCAGGCCATAGAATAGGAACTGCAGAGGTTGAAAACGCCATCAATATGCACACGGGTGTGGTTGAGTCAGCAGTGGTAGGCTATCCGCACGACATCAAAGGACAAGGTATCTATGCCTATGTTATCTGCGAAAGTCACCTGAACGATCTGGAGCTGACCAGAAAAGATATTCTGGCTACGGTATCGCGTGTTATCGGTCCGATTGCCAAACCTGATAAAATTCAGTTTGTAAGCGGTTTGCCTAAAACGCGTTCTGGTAAAATTATGCGTCGTATTCTGCGCAAAATTGCAGAAGGAGAAACCTCAAATCTGGGTGATATCTCTACCCTGCTTGATCCAAGTGTGGTTCAGGAAATTAAGGAAGGTGCGCAAGGCTTGAAGTAATGCCGGGTCGTTTGGCAATTCCATTGTGGCAATTCCATTGGGAATGACTATTTTCTCAAACCTGACTATAGATTTATATCAAAAGAAGGTCGTCACGGCGTTGCGGTGACGACCTTCTTTAATCGAAAGACCCTTCCCCCATTACAAATATGGTTCTCGGCATTTTACGCTGTATAATTTCTCTTATCGCAGGTGCCTTTTTCCAACGTCTGGGGCAACGGTCGAATACACTTTTAGCTCGTTGATAAATAGCTGAATTGCTTTCATTCCAAGACATTATACTAGCTAAAACCTGAGCTGATTGATAAGAATCCGGGTATGCTTTCGCAAATTCAATACATACACTGTCTCTAAGAATTGATTCTTGTTTTTCCCTTTCCTCAGCATTTTTTGATAATAGGATAACTTTTTCTTCCGGCCTGCGGTATTCAGGATATTCCTGTATAACACTATTGCGCTTCATAGAAAAAGAAAAACTAAGCACTCGCCTGATTAACTCCTGGCGCTCTTCATTCAATCGAGAATTTTTCACTTCACTGGTGTATATCTGATCATCTGAATATATTGAGAATTCTGCAGGTTCAAGGATAAAAGAAAATCGATTATCTCCATCATATAATTCGTAGTTACTTTCGGATAGATATGCGTAAACCGGGTATTTGAGCTTATTAGAGAATCGAAATCTGCCTCCCTTAACCTGAGCAGAATCAAGAATTCTTTCCCCTGGCACATCATAGGATAAGTAAACCCAGGAACCTTCTTTAAGAGATTTTATCTCTCCATTTAGTCGAAACCGCTGAGCCTGAGCCGATAAGCTAAACAGTAGCAGAAAAAATATAAATGGCAGACGCATTGTATTAATTATCCGGATAAAATAGTAATTGTTGTCAGCTGGTAAATTAGGGAATAATCGATGACTAAAAGGCTTTTTACTTGATTCTTTCATTTGGCCGATTGTCAGATCTACCGCAATAGTAATCAAATTATTACTCGGTTTACAGCAATAATGATTAAGAAATCTTAAAGCCAATTAAATACTGAAAGATACCAAAATATAAATTATCTTCATTCTTCTGTCGAATACTCATACAAGCAGAAAAAACACGTGTAACAAACTTGTAATCAGACAGCCCATCTTTTAATACTTCAATCTACAAAAACACAATTTTATCCTATTCAATAAAAAAATATTACCAATTTATTTGTCATAACAATTAATTTTATTTTATTTGCATAACAATAATTGTTATAGCAAATATGCCTGTTTATCATAAACTCGGGAAAATACCTGCTAAGCGCCATATACAATTTGAAAAGCCGGATGGTGGAGGATTGTATTATGAGCAGTTATTCGGTACCATCGGTTTCGATGGCATGTCGTCTTTGATGTACCATATCCATCGGCCTACGCAGGTGATGCAGATGCTGGAGAGTAAAGACGTAAGTCCGCGTATAGCAAATACACATCAGTTGATGATGCGCAAGCTGATAGGTTTTAATGTGCAGGCCCGGGAAGATTATCTCGACAGCCGTGTACCATTGCTGGTAAACAAAGATTGCATCATAGGTCTGGCGGCTCCGCAAAAGTCATTACGGGATTATTTCTATAAAAATGCCGATTCTGACGAGCTGCTTTTTATTCATAAAGGTACCGGGACGCTACGTACACAGTTAGGTAATATCTCTTTTGAATACGGCGATTATCTGATTATTCCAAGAGGGATAATTTATCAGATCGATTTCGACACGACTGATAACCGCATTTTCTACGTAGAATCTCACGCACCAATCTATACACCTAAACGCTACCGCAATTATTTCGGGCAATTACTGGAACATTCCCCGTTTTGTGAGCGGGATTACAAATTACCTGAACAACTGGAAACACACGACGAAAAGGGAGAGTTTATCATCAAAATAAAAAAACAGAATCAACTTCATAGTCTGGTATATCAGTACCACCCTTTCGATGTAGTGGGTTTTGACGGTTACAATTATCCCTGGGGTTTTTCGATACATAACTTTGAGCCTATAACCGGGCGCATCCACCAACCCCCGCCCGTACACCAGACCTTCCAGACAGATGCCTTTGTGGTTTGTTCGTTTTGTCCGAGGTTGTATGATTATCATCCCAAAGCAGTTCCTGCTCCTTATAATCATTCAAACATTGATTCAGACGAGGTAATCTATTATGTAGATGGTGATTTCATGAGCCGGAATGACATAGCTCAGGGACATATCACGCTGCATCCCGGCGGTATTCCACATGGGCCGCATCCCGGTGCAATGGAGCGCAGTATCGGAAAAAAAGAAACCCAGGAGCTGGCCGTAATGGTAGATACCTTCAAGCCATTGACGCTAACGGAAGAAGCTCTAAAACTGGACGACGGGAAATATTTTCATAGCTGGATAGAATAAAACATCGCAATTATGCTTCATCAACAAAAAAATACAATCGACACAACAGGAAACACCGATTTCCTGCCTATTAACGGAACCGACTATCTGGAACTCTATGTAGGCAATTGCAAGCAGGCAGCACATTACTATCAGTCAGCTTTCGGGTTTCAGCCTTTGGCCTACGCGGGTCTTGAGACAGGCCTGAAAGACCGTGAAAGTTATGTAGTACAACAAGGCAAAATCCGTCTGGTGCTTACATCTCCCCTACATGGTGATACAGAAATTGGCCGGCATATTGACAAACACGGGGATGGCATAAAAGTAGTGGCACTATGGGTAGACGATGCCCGTGATGCTTACTATGAAACCATATCCCGCGGGGCTAAACCTTATATGGAACCCGTGGAAGAAAAAGATGCAGAGGGCACAGTTGTGCGTTCGGGTATACATACTTATGGCGATACTGTCCATATTTTCGTAGAGCGCAGCCGGTACAATGGGGTATTTCTGCCGAATTTCAGAACCTGGACACCCGACTATCATCCTACACCTGTCGGTTTAAAATTTGTAGACCACATGGTAGGTAATGTGGGCTGGAATGAAATGAATGAATGGGTTGACTTCTACGGCCGGGTGATGGGTTTCTCACAACTGGTGAGTTTTGATGACAAGGATATTTCGACAGACTATACGGCTTTAATGAGCAAGGTGATGTCGAACGGAAACGGTCGCATCAAGTTTCCAATCAACGAACCTGCCGAGGGCAAGAAAAAATCGCAGGTAGAAGAGTACCTTGATTTTTATGATGGCGCAGGTGTTCAGCACCTCGCAGTAGCGACAGACGATATCATTACAACAGTAACTCACCTGCGCGAGCGGGGCGTTGAGTTTCTGCGTGTGCCTGATAGTTATTATGAAGAACTGAAAGGCAGAATCGGAGATATTGACGAAGAAATAGAACAGTTAAAAGTGTTGGGTATTCTGGTAGATAGAGACGAGGAAGGCTATTTATTGCAAATCTTTACCAAACCTATTGAACCCAGACCCACTATGTTTTTTGAGATTATTCAGCGGAAAGGCGCCAAATCTTTCGGTAAAGGAAATTTCAAGGCCCTTTTCGAAGCCATTGAACGTGAACAGGTACTGAGAGGTACTTTGTGATAAATATTGAAGATTATGAATCAGTCATATTCATCCTATACGGCAGAAGACCATCAGATGTGGCGGCTATTGTTTGAAAGACAAACACAGAAATTACCGCAACTGGCAAGTAAGGATTATCTGGATGGCATTGAAAAAGCCGGCTTCGTAGCCGACCACATACCCGATTTTGAGCAGGAACTGACACCCCGGCTGCAGATATTGACCGGATGGTCGGTAATTGGTGTGCCCGGGCTGGTACCCATCAAAGAGTTTTTTGAACTGATGGCCGCCAGACAATTTCCTGCGTCTAACTGGTTAAGACGACCTGAGCAACTGGAATATCTTGAAGAACCGGATATGTTCCATGATACTTTCGGACATGTGCCTTTACTAACCAATCAGGCATTTTGCGATTTTCTGACCGAATTCAGTAAAATCTCTTTAAAATATATTGAAGACGAAACTGCCATAAAACTGATGCAGCGCTTATACTGGTATACCGTTGAGTTTGGATTGATAAAAGAAGATGGTCAGCTGAAAATCTATGGTGGAGGGATTTTGTCGTCGAGCGGAGAAAGCGAATACAGCCTGCATAGTGATGCACCCGAAAGAGTACCTTATAATATTGAAGAAATACTTGCTACAGAAGTAAAGATTGACGCGTATCAAAAGAAGTACTTCGTCATTGATTCGTATGAAGCGTTGTATACATCCTTACCCGAATTTGAAAAAGTTTTGGAGCAACAATTATTAGTATGTCAATAATTGAAGGTTTTTCCTACTTTTGTAAAATATTTTGTCGCTAAAATGTATGAATGCAGAATATTCTTTTAATCGATTCGAACCTGCATTCGGCGAAACCCGCGGATTACCAATCCGCGCTACGTACAAAAGGAAGACCTAAAATAAAAAATGACACATTCTGACCAACGTTCTTACTTCTTCAAAATTGATACAACCATTAAGCGCATCCGAAGCTTTATGCAAAAGGGACTTACGGACAATGGCATAGACCTGACGGTTGACCAATGGGTAGTGCTTGATCATATCATGCCTAAACCGGGCGTCAGTCAGAACGACCTCGCTGTAGATACTGCCAAAGATGCCCCGACCGTAACCCGGATATTGGACTTATTGGTTGAAAAAAAATTGGTAAGACGACAAATGGCAGATGAAGACAGAAGAAAGTTTAATATATATCTGACCGAAGAAGGTGAACAATTGCATGCCAGAGCATTGGAAGTAATTGGGGAAATCCGACGGAAATCGTGGGATGGACTGACGAACGCTGACTATGATGAGTTAGTGAGAATTATGAATACGATTCATAAAAACGTCAGTTAATTACCTTCCGACCTTAAATGTTTTGAAACCTGATGAATTCCTGGGTAGATATCTCCGCAAACTCTGATTTCTCTATTTATAATCTTCCCTTTGGTATATTCAGTGCCGGTAAAAATTCTCCGCGGGCAGGTGTGCGGATTGGTGATTACGTAATAGATCTGGAGCAAATGCGAAAATTGGGTATATTAGAAATACCCAGAAACACATGTAACCAACCCTACCTGAATGCCTTCATCAGCTTAGGTAAAAAGAAAACAAACGCTGTCAGGGTACAATTGCAGGATTGGCTCATCAACCCCGGGTCGCCTCTGAAAAAATACTTCAATCAGCTTTTTCACCCGATTGAATCGGTAAAAATGCACCTGCCTGTAAAAGTCGGTGACTATACCGATTTTTATTCCAGCCTTGAGCATGCCACCAATGTAGGCAAACTGTTCCGGCCGGATAACCCGCTGGTTGCCAACTGGAAACATATGCCGATTGCCTATCATGGCAGAGCCAGCTCAATTGTAGTTTCAGGTACTCCGATTACCCGACCCAAAGGGCAGATAAAACCTGTTGATAGCCCAATGCCGGTATTCTCCCCTACGCAAGAGCTTGATTTTGAAGTAGAAATAGGAGCTATTATCGGGAAAAACTCCGGTTTAGGTACAAACATTGACACGACAGAGGCCGAAAATTATATATTTGGTCTGGTACTTTTTAACGACTGGTCTGCACGGGATATCCAACGATGGGAATACCAACCCTTAGGCCCATTTCTCGGTAAAAATTTTGCTTCATCTATCTCACCCTGGATTGTTACGCTTGAAGCATTGGAACACTTCAGAGTCGATACCCCCGTGCAAGACCCTAAGCCTCTTTCCTACCTCCATTTTGAAGGTAAACGTAGCTTTGATATTGGCCTGGAAGTAACTCTGCAATCAGGTGATGGGAAATCGCATCTTATTTCCCGAACCAATTATAGCTCTTTATATTGGAATCTGGCACAGCAGGTGGCTCATCATACTATTAATGGTTGTAACCTGAAAGTGGGTGATCTGCTGGCTTCCGGAACTATCAGCGGACCAGATACGAGTAGTTATGGCTCTCTGTTGGAGCTGAGTGCAGGTGGTAAACAACCAATAGTACTGGAAGACGGACAGCAAAGGACTTTTCTGGAAAACGGCGATACGCTAACTATAAAAGGCAGTAGTATAAAAAATGGTATACGTGTTGGTTTTGGTGAAGTGAGTGGCAAAATACTTGCTGCTAACTGATTTTTTGCTTTATAAACTACTTTTGCCAATTTTGCAGCCAACCATAAATATTGAAACATGCTTACACTTGACCCAAAAGATTTAGAACCACGGGTATTTTACAGTTACCTGACAGGAACAGTCGCTCCTCGCCCCATTGCATTTGTAAGTAGTGTAGACAGCCAGGGGAATGTAAACCTGAGTCCGTTCAGTTTTTTTAATATTATGGGTATCAATCCACCCCTACTGGTATTTGCTCCTAACAACAGAAGCCGGGACAATTCAAAAAAAGACACCACTCTCAATATTAATGAAGTACACGAGGTAGTGATTAACATGATAGATTACCCCATGGTACAACAAATGTCTTTAGCCAGTGTGGAGTATCCGCGTGGAGTGGACGAATTTGTAAAGTCGGGTTTCACACCTGAGCCATCTGTGCTGGTAAAACCACCTCGCGTAAAGGAATCTCCTGCACAGTTTGAATGCAAAGTACTGGAAGTACGTGAAATAGGCACCATGAATCTGTATATATGCCAGATTCTGATGGCGCATATCTCTGAAAGTATCATTGGTGAAAACGGACGAATTGACCAGCGCAAAACCGACTGGGTAGCACGCCTGGGCGCAGATTGGTATGCCCGTGTAAATGAACCGGCGTTATTCGAGGTTGAAAAGCCCAACACCAAAATAGGAATAGGCTATGATGCCATACCCGAGCCCATCAGGCTTTCGAAAATCCTGACAGGCAATCATTTAGGACAATTGGGCAATATTGAAATACTTCCAACCGCGGAAGAAATACTGGAATACAGACAAACGCAAAAAATACAGCAGATACTCAATGAGTCTTTAAACGGTATTGCCTATCTTGATAATCTTTTGCACGACGAGGCTCAAAGGCTTTTAGCACAAAACAAAGTAAAAGAAGCCTGGCTGGTACTTTTACAGAATCAGGAAGACCTCTTTTAATAATTATCTTTCAGACCACGAAATCATTGTTTATTACCTCCTCCAAACATCTTAAACAAGCCGACAATTATCAGAACAATTACAATCAGCACTACTATTACTCCTGCGTTGAAACCTGTTTTAAATATACCGACGATGGCATCGCATGAAGAGACAAACAGAATAAAACAAATGCCCAATAGATAGTTAATCAGTTTCATAATTGATAAAAGTTTTTAGTGAATTATATCCTCTAATCACTAAAAAACTATGCCAGTTAACGTATACACCTTTGCAGAAATATTAAGGAGTGGGTCTCCACCGGAACGACTGCGAATCAACAGCGCGCATGGTACACAAAACACCATTCAGGTGGTCATATTCATGCTGCAGTAGTTCCGATATGGCTCCTTCTGCATGCCAGCTTTGTTCATGCCAGTTTTCATCCAGATATTTCATCACCAATGATTGATGGCGATTTACCCGTACAAGCAGGTTCGGAAAACTCATGCAATCATCCCATAGTTCAAACATTTCCTCACTCATATTCTCAAGAACCGGATTTATAATTATCACCGGTCGGTCAATATTCACGTATATCAGGCGCTTCATAATACCCAGCTGCGGGGCTGCAATACCACGTCCAAATTGATACTTCGCCCGTATTTCTTCCATCACATTGTGCAAATCTTTTACCCATTCTCTCACAAGCGGCAGTTCTTCTCGTTTTACAGGTTCGCATATTTCATACAGCCGGGGGTCACCCAACAAAACCATATCTTCTAAGTGTTTCATTTTAATGGATGGGTATTACGTTTATTATCTGAATTTTCTTATATTCAACTTTGCTTAAGTAGCTTCACATGATTTTAACAAATATTAACGAACCGGTGCAAACAAAAAAAAGTTTGGTTTCGTTAAAATTTGTGCAACAAATGTTTTACCTATGAAACGACTAATATATCTGCTGATTTTTACCCTTTTCGCTGTGGAAAGTTTTGGCCAGATTGTTACTCAATTGCCTGAAATTGATAACCAAAGCAGTTACGAAACTGATATTACTAAAGTTGAACTGCGGAACGAATTTACAATTATCCATTTCAGATACAAATACAGCAGGCGAAGAAGTCAGAACTTTAATTTTCCGCTTCCTTATCAAAGGCGGCAGCCTCTTCAGCAATCTACAACTATTTCTATAAATCCGGATAGTTATCTAAGTAGTAATGGCAAGCGCTTTAAATATATCAGGGCAAGCGGTATTGTAGAACTACCAGATGCACAACCTGTAATACCCGGCGAGATTTATACATTTAAAGTTTACTACGAAAGGCTCGACCCCGGTATTGAGCTTTTTAACCTGATTGAAGGCAAAAACTCCCCGGAACAAAAACTGCAATTCTGGAATTTTACTGGTATACATATCAGGAATCCGTTGAGGAAAACCGCTGTGCCATCGGGCGAGACAGTTTCTTTAATCATCAATGGGCGATTGATTGATGCCCGAACTCAAAAAACTATAGGGGGAAAAGTTGTTTATACCGTTGATAGCGACTCAAAGAAAACAGGCTATAGAGTTGTACAGCCTAATGGTGGTTTCTCATTTACATTAAAACCTGATGTGTATACTTTCAAGGCAACAGCGGAAGGATATGAGCCGGCTGAGACAAATATGGATTTATCGAAGCTAAAAAAAGGACAACAATTTCCTCAGGATATTTATCTGAATCCGGCTGTAAAGACAACTCCATTGAGTGCCGAAACCAAACCGGCACCGCCCAAAACTGAAATAACGCCGGTAGAACCACCCGTGATCACCACTCCGAAAATTGAACCGCCAAGAGAAGAATCGGCCCCTGTAAAAGTTGAAGAAAACAAATTCAGGCTAGACAAAGTGTATTTCAATACAGGCGAATCAGGCATTCTGGCTGAATCGCATGCGCAGTTGAACGGTTTATTGAAGATGATGAAAGACAGCCCAACCATGACTATCGTAATTGAAGGGCATACTGATAATATAGGTGATCCGGCACAAAATAAACGCTTGTCGTTTGAGCGGGCCTTCAAAATACGGGAATATCTGATTAGCAAAGGTATTGTCGGGAAACGCATCCGGTTTAAAGGCTATGGTGACACTAAACCGATTGCAGATAACAGTACTGAAGAAGGCAGACAACAGAACCGACGGGTAGAGTTTGTAATAGTGAACCCTTAATATCAAAACCTGATATTCTCTATGATATCTGAGGCTATCATAGCTGTGGTTCCTTTCAGTTTGGCAGCGAGGTCTCCTGCCAAACCGTGTTCATAAACACCGAGGATAGCGGCTTCCTGCGGAGAATAACCTTGCGCCAGCAAGGCCAGAATCACACCGGTAAGCACATCTCCACTACCGCCTTTGGCCATTCCGGCATTTCCGGTTGAGTTAAAGTGAATCTTACCATCAGGCAGAGCTACTGCAGTAAAAGCTCCTTTCAGACACACTATGCATTGGTGTTTTATGGCAAAATCAGAAAGTATATCTAGTTTTTCATAGTCATCCACCCATTGTTTTCCTATCAGCCTTTGAAACTCTTTCGGGTGTGGTGTCAGCACGGCATCTTTGGGTATCATTGCCAATCTTGTGCTTTTTGCTGCAATGATATTAAGTGCATCTGCATCAATTACAACGGGCACTTTTATATTTTCAAGAAGGGCATCAACCATTGCTGCGGTTAATGGTTTTGTGCCGATACCACAACCAATACCAATAGCCTGATAATTGTTTAGAGGAGGAAGTTCTTCCAGAAATTCTTCATTTACAGCCGGCAGACACATTGCTTCAGGAATAGCCGTCTGTAGAATTTCATACCCACATTTGGGTGTATAAACGGTTACCTTACCTACGCCAGACCGCAAGCAGGCCCTTGTAGAGAGAACAGCCGCGCCGATCATTCCGTAGCTTCCGGCTATCATCAGCGCATGCCCGAAATTACCCTTATTTGCAAATCTGCTTCTTGGTTTTATTAGAGCTATGGCAGCGGAGGCGTCAGTATACTCAAATCTTGAAGAAATACTTTGAATGAAGTCTTCATGCAAACCTATGTTTATGACAGACCAATCACCAACAAAGCCGGCGTTCTGCGGAAGAAAAAAAGCTAATTTAGGCGTTTGAAAAGTAATGGTATGCGCCGCTTGTACAATTACATCAGCTGCATCATTCAGTGTATCGGCATATAGACCAGAAGGGATATCTACCGCTACTACTTCTGCTTTGCTATGATTCAGGCTTTCTACTACATTTTTTATCAGGCCTTCCAATGGCCTCGATAAACCGGCTCCAAGCAGTGCGTCAATATATAAATAACCGGAATTAAACGCCGGAATTTCGTCTGCAGTTTTAATTGATTGAACAGAAATTTTATTAACAAGCCTGTTCAGATTCGTACGGAAATTATCTGTTTGCTTAGGAGAATAATCGAATACAAAAACTTCAATTTCGTATCCTAAGGTATAGAGTATGCAGGCAATTGCCAGGCCGTCACCTCCATTATCCCCCAGTCCGCACAGCACATGCACTTTCTTATAAGAAAACGGGAATCGCTGTATGAAATGACTGACAAACATACGGGCAGCCCGCTCCATTAGGTCTATCGATGCAATCGGCTCATGTGCAATAGTATATTGATCCGCTTCTTTTATCTCAGACACATAATGGCCATCATTCTTCAGTTTTCTTGTTAATAGAATTTTCATCAGCTTTGTTTTTTACAAAATACGGAAAAAACATAATGAACTTCTATACAAACAGCACATAAGAATTAAACTTCCGAGAAAAGGTTTTGTTCAACACTAGACCAACTCCAATTCGAGAGAAGACGTCTGCAATTCAGCAAGAGATTCGCTCAACGCTGCCTTTCGTTCTATTATAAAATCCTCATACATAATCATCATGACATCTTCCTCATAATTCTCAAACTGTTCAGGGTTTTCAATGCCATTCATGTTATTTGAAATGAATTGAAAGAAGTCGACCCCTGCCCCAAATGCATGAGGATAAGCCCCTCCGAATCTCGGATTAATCTCTGATAGATAGTACTGTCCATTTATATAAAACAAGTCCATATCCAAAGGCCCGCAAAACTCAAATTTACTGAGCACTTCTTTGACAAACTCAATCAGTTTTTTGTCTTTAAATGAAACCGTCTTAATAGCCCCACCTATTCTCGATTCCAGTTTTTTCTTTGAAAACATGGCTACTGGTCTGTTGCTGATACAATCTACATATACATCAACGTCGAGGTCATCGCCAATCATCATTTCCTGAATGATGTATTCAAAGTGGCCATTTTTCAGCGCTTCCTTCAGCTCGTTCATGTCGTATATCTTAGCAGATCCAACCCCTCCGCTACCCTTTCTTGGCTTAATAAAAACCGGAAACGAAATTTCTCCTGCTGCAAAGCCGTCTTCAAAACTCTCCAGACTATCATAGGTCAGTATTGTAGGGATATTGTGCTTTCTCAAGTGCTCAAACATTTTGAATTTATCAAAACATATTTCGGCTGTTTCTTTCGACGGAAACAACGGTAAAATTCCGTTTTCGATAAATTTCGCACTATCTCTGGCCAAAATTTCAATCTCAGGATCAATTAGTGTAGTGATGGCTGTTACTCCTTCCGAAACACAAAGGTTTATGAGGTAATCAATGTAGCCGGCATCTTTTATACTTGGAGCTAAAAAATGCTTGTCGGCTGCGAATAATCCGGGAGCAAACGGGTTATTATCTGTAGCAAGAATTCTGACGTCTTCCTGCGACGCCTTGAGGTCCTTTAATAGACGGACTCTCCTGCCTATACAGCAGAATAAAATGGTGTTCATGTTTAGTGCAGTTAGCTTATAATCACTCTGGGATAGCAAGTTCGACAGGTTAGTACATTTCTACTAAGCAAAAAAAATAACTATCAAAAATAGGTATTTGATACTACTTGTGTCTATAGGTCAATACTTATTATAAGTGTTAAAAAATAAAAACTACTTCAAGATAGCGTACAAAACTTAAATAAAAAATTAAAATTAGTTTGTGTCAATAGTTGTAGTTTTCCGATTCCTGTAACTCCATGTTTTACAAAGTATTACTATAATCTTTATTCTTTTTTGTGCAACTATACCTTTCAAAATTAATTGGATTCAGACAGTCTGACCGGTTATTCTATATAGATAAGCCTGTCGCATTTAGCATGCATTATTCCGGGCTTATAATCAATATACTTCTCAATATCATTATTCCCTTTCATCCATTCCAAGTATATAGCTGGTGTATTTACGCCTGCCTGATGAGAAAAAGGATAACCGCCACCAAATCTGGGATTTAATTCCAGTACGTAGTATTCACCATTACGTTCAAAAACATCACAATCCAGATTTCCGATGTGTTTAAGGTGTTCTCCAATTGTTTTACCAATAGTCAGAAGGTCTTGATTGACTACCGATACTGCTTTATCGGTTACTCCCGAACGCATCGCGAGCTTTTTTCTGGCAAAGGTTCCGACATAATTGCCATTGAAATCGTTGAGAACATCCATTCCATACTCTACTCCATCGATTTTTTCCTGAATCAGAATCGCATTCTCCATATCATTTTTGCTTACTGTCGCCAAAATGGTTCTGTTTAACTTCATCAGCAGAAGTTTATAAGTAAGTTCAAGTTCTTCTATATTTTCTACAAAACTCACGCCAATGGATCCGCTTCCCCATCTTGGCTTAATAACTAATGGAAAGTTTAGGGCACCTGCGTTGATTGCTTTTTTTGCTTCTGCTAAATCTATATAAGTATCAGGAGATTTAAGACCTGCCTTTTTAAGTAACTTTACTGTTTCCCATTTATCAAAAGTCTGATCAATTATTACCTGGTCAGAAACTACTACCCGTGCACCAAGGTGTTCTATGGCTCCTTTTGCAGCAGATAAAATAGGCAGTTCTAAATCATTCAGTGGAATAATAGCATCAATAGCATTTTGCTTCACAATATTTAATAAAGTGGGAATATACAAGTCATCATAAATCAAAGGCATCTGTATGGCCTTATCTGCCTCTGCTAAGGCTGGTGCTGTAATTTGATTATCCACTGCCCAGATGCTTCCCTCACCCTTTAGCGCTTGCCTGAAATAATTAATGAGGTAGTTGCGTCTGCCAACACAGGTAAATAATAAATTCATATGATTAAATTAAAAAATTAAACACCCCACCCGTATGCCAGAATAAGATGTTGCTTCCAATATTGTTGTGTTTTATATAATGTTGCATTCCATAGAATGCTTTGCCAGTATAACAAGTATCAAGTGTAAAGCCATACTCCCGGATTGAATTATCAGAAATCCTTTTCAATTCGTCATTGTACTTTTCATACCCTCCGCATAAATAATCATCTAAAACTATCACTTCCCTTTCCGTGCATTCGATTTGGTAATGCACGCATAGTTTCCTGTATGACTCATTCACAATTCTGGTTGCCCGCTTTGATGGTCTGGCAACCGAGATGCCAACCACTTTCGTATTTTTAAAACCGAATTTATCTAACCCTGCCAGAATTCCGGACTGTGTAGAGCCAGTACCTGAAGCATGAAAAATGTAATCCGGCTGCCAATCATTTTCATCACAATAATCCTTCAACTCTTCAATGGCATCTATATATGCTTTTCCACCCTCAAGTGTGTGCCCTCCTCCCCATATATAATAGGGTGAAAAACCTTCTTTTTGATACTGACTCATCGCAAAATCCATCTGCGGGCCAATTTCTTGTGGGTTGTTTACAAATACAATAGCTGCACCCGAGAGCCGCATTATTTTTGCATTACCCGATTGCTCGTAAAATGCACTTTTGTTACCAGATAAAACCAGTGTACATTTCATTTTATGCTTGGCAGCAAAAATTGCAACAGTACGGCAGTGATTAGAATGAATACCACCAGTAGCAACCAGGGCATTCGCCTTCTGAGAGAAGATAGCATGGGCGATGGAGTCCATTTTCCGAGCCTTGTTACCACCGCCTAAAAAGGGATAAAGATCGTCTCTGAATATCTTTATATTTGACGTTATATCTTGAACAAAACTAAATTTCATCTTGCAGGTATTCTTTCCATGCTGCAGCTTCCCACTCTTTTCTTAATAGCCCGTAAATCCTTTTATCTATAAATCTACCATTCTTAGCCTTATGCTCTCTCAGTATTCCTTCCAGAATAAATCCTGCCTTTTCATACATTGTATAGGCAGCAATATTATCATCATTGGTATACAGATAAACCTTATTCAAATTGAGTACAGAAAAGGCATAATTATACATCCATCTGGATATCACTTTACCAAAACCTCTACCATGCAACTCAGGATTAACCATTATGTAAAATTCTGCATTCCGATTTATTTCTATAATATTAGTAAACCCACCCATTCCCACAATTGTATTGGCTTCATCTAAAAAAGTAAAGTCAAGTCTTTTATTACTATTTAAATTGTTTTTATACCAGGCTATCGTACTTTCTACACTTATAGGTAAATCAAAAAACATATTCAAATGGATAGATTCACAATTAATCCAATCTACCCTTGTTTCTATATGTTCGCGGCTAAACCGTCTGGAGATTATTTTCATTTTCTCTTTTTTTATCAAGCGACTGCGAAAACTGTCCGGGAACGACTACAATATCTTTTCTCGTAGCCACATTCTTAACTGTTTTTGCCAAAATCTTTAAATCATTGACAGGCGATAAATTTTCAACATATTGGGCATCAAATTCTAATCTTTCATCCCAATCAAGCATATTTCTTCCATTAACCTGGGCGTATCCAGTGATTCCCGGACGAACCGTATGTCTTAATTTTTCTCTGTCCGTATAAAACGTTAAATATTGTTCTAATAACGGCCTGGGGCCAATTAGGCTCATGTCTCCTTTTAAAACATTAATTAACTGAGGCAATTCGTCCAGTGATGTCTTTCGGATAAACAGTCCCACGCTGGTCATTCTTTGGGCATCAGGTAAGAGATTCCCCTCCTCATCACGATTATCATTCATAGACTTGAACTTAATAATCGAAAAAATCCTCTCACCTTTTCCGGGTCTTCTCTGGACAAAAAAAGGCGTTCCTCTATTCGCGACCAATAACCAAATGGTTATAATAATAAATAATGGACTAAATATTAATAAAGCTGTAAGCGCTATTATTAAGTCAAAAAAGCGTTTAAAAAAAAGTCTATACATTTTACATAAACAATTACTTATGCCCGGTCAGCAACATAAGTTTAATACATAAGGGTAGGTTTTTAATTGTATATCTAAAAAAGGACACCTCAATTCTTTATAAAATTAGGCAAAAAAAAATACAACTGCATGCAGCTAGGCAGAAATCAAAAATAAAAAAACTGAATAGTGCTTTCGCCACTTTTTCAATATCAATGCATAGAAGAAATCAACAAAGCAGAATAAAAACAATTGAAGGCTAAAATTGAATCATAAATAGTACCTTCATCACGGTCTTCAAAGATTGTATATCTGCGTATAAAGCGGCACGTTTTTCAAACCTCTCAAAGTTATCTGCGTCATGGTGATATCCGGGTTATCGTTTCCTTCTACAATTGCAGGTCCTTCGTCAGTATATGCTATGTCCCAGCCAATGACATCATGCTCCGGAAACACTTTGGCTGCGTCTATCACCAGTTGAATCACCTTATCAGGGTATGGTAATCCAGCACCTTCAAAAACAAAACCAGTAGTAGGGTGTTTAAAATAAGACAAACCTCCGCTCTTTGGCAATTTATAAGCTACTTTATCTAATTTATTATTTTCAATGTCATAGTTTAAAAATACACCTCCTGACGAACCATTATCTACATATGAATTACCGGTACCCATCCTGAAAAAGCAACTCGGAATAACTATTTTTCCGTCAATATTTACTGATATAATTCTTAATGTGTTAATACTATGCGGGTTAATTTTATCCAAATCCTTATGCTGAACAAAACCCTTTTCAATTATATATTCCAGACCAGGTACTAATCCTGAAATATCGAAATTACTTTTTTTATCATATTTAAAAATACCTTTCCCACCGTTAGAGTCTACGGGCTTAATGAATACCTGCTTATGCATATCCACCCATTCCATCAGTTTCGATTTTACGAGTGCCATTTCTTTTAATGCCACTGAATTTCCATCAGAGTCAGTCAGTACATCTGACTTAATCATGCCCAAATACAAGGCTATCGGAAGCTTATTATCTTGCATGACTATCCGGAGGATATTCTTATTGTTCAAAACGGGATGCTTCCCATTTTTACGGTGATGCCCATAAATTATATTCAATAAGGTCTTCCTGTTGAAGTAATTTCTGACATCTCCCGCATCTTTTTTGTACATCATACAAGAGATATAATGAACCAGATCTCTATAAGAATTCTCTTTTTTCAGAATTCTTAAATCCGAAAGCATTTCCTTAATCGTCTTTTTGTCTTTGTCCAGTATAAAATTCATGTAAAATCTAAGGACAGATTTTACGGAGACCTCAATTGAGTCCATGTTGTGTCTTTAACTTTGAAATGATATATCTTCGTTTTCCTGATGCCTCCAGTGGAATACTATCTACTTTTATGATATTAATAGTAGCATCCTTTCCGAAAATTTGCTTTAGATCTTCGGTCAATTTCTGTAAATAAAAAACATGCTTGCTTACATCATAATAAACAATCTTCAAATTAAAAACTGTAAGTGTTTCTTGTATAAATTGAAATTGAGCAATACCATCAAATTCCCACATTAAATTAGTGATTACAAACGGAGATAGTACTTTGCCATCACAGTTAAGTAAAAAATCTGTTTTCCGGCCAATTATCTCGGTTAATACTCTTTTACCATTTGTAGCAAACTTATATGTTCCGACATCACCGGTATCATATCTGATCATAGGTATAGCTTTATTAAATAAGTCCGTTATCACAATCCGGGCTGTTTCTCCTTCCTCGGCGGCATCGGTTGACTCAAGCTTCAAAAACTCAAAGTAATAACTCCCTTCGTTTAACCGGAAATAATCTTCGCCAGTAATTGGTTGCTGTGCCAAAACCCCGTTCTCCTGGTTAGAGTATCTTGACATGACAGGACAATTAAAAGTATCCAGCATTTTTTTCTTGGTTTCCTTAATCAGTTCTTCAGCTCCTGTAAAAATGGCTTTAATGTTCCAATTATATTCGCCCGGTTCAATATGTTGCAACAGGCTGGTGAACGACGAAGCATACGCTAACACCACTTTGGGCTTGGTATCTTTTATGAGTGTATTTACAAATGTTTGCGCTCCTTCAACATCCAGATTAGCTGTATCAAACATCTTCAGATTTTCTTTTATCTGCGCTCTTTTCGATTTTCGGTTTAATTTATTCCAGACCCTCATAGAATAAAGCCTGTCTCCTAAATCGTATCCCCCAATTTTATAAAAAAACAATAGGTCGGCCTGGTTCCTTCTTACCTTATCCTGATTCTGATATACTCTAAAGGGTATACCATTCGACCCGCTTGTCATCATTGTCTTCAACGAGTTTTTTTCAGTAAAAAACTCTTTTGAAAACACTGAATCTATATTCTCAACTATTTGCTGCTTAGTTATAACCGGAAATGATTGTAAGTGCTCGGGAGAGCAGTTTCTATAATAGGAAGTATTATTAATTGCGTAGTGTAGAATATCGGATAGTCGTTGCTCTTGTATTTTTAGCGTAGCAGATTTGTCGTAAAAGGCATTCTTAATTTCCTTGTAGTGTTTTCTAACCGGTGAACCTTTGAGAAAATCTAATGTCCAAAAAATGTAATATCGTATGTTCTTCAAATCAACAACAGTCTTTAAAGATTCTTACTTTCTAATGCCTTATTGTATTCCTTTAATAACTCATTCCAGACAAATTTTCTCTCATATTTTTCGGCAATATGCTTCCTGCTGTTAAATGCCATGCTGTTCCGTATTTCCGGGCTTTGGTAAAGATATAGCATTTTCTCGTATAGTGCTTCAAGGTCTTTTTTGGTAATAATAATTCCGTTAATACCGTTTTTAATGATCTCATTGCTACCATTAATGTTAGTGACTATACTTGGTAAGCCCATTGCACCGGCTTCTAACACAACATTAGGGAAACCCTCCCGGTAACTCGGCAAAGCCAAACAGTCTGATATTGCATAGTATAAACGAACGTCTTTCTGACTGCCTGTTGTAATTATACCTGCATTGTTTTCAATCTCATGCAAGGTTGTGGGTAATAGAGGATCCAAATGTTGTTCGTACTTGCCCACTAGCAGCAGCTTTACATTATCATTAAGGCCGCTATTTGCTTTCGACTGCAATCTTTTGAATGCCTCTACTAATTCATTGATTCCTTTATCCTTGACCAAGCGGCCGACGAATACAAATACAAAATCATTTGGTCTAATACCTAACGATTCTCTGAGTTGCTGTTTTTGCTCTGCAGAAACCGAATCGGGATTAAAATATTCAAGATCGACCCCATTTACATTTCCATTTCCTAAAACTTTCAGGGGTTTAGTAGTAACCTTATAATGCAGCAGGTCTTTTTTCACCCCTTCTCCTTCCGGATAAACATGAGTTGCCGCCCAACAAAGTAACCAGTCCATTTTTATTAACAGTTGCTGCATCGGGCCGGTTTTAGTAGGGAAGACGAGACCAGTAAAAGTATGCATACGTATTGGCACTCTAGCCATTTTACCAGCTAACATGGTTAACAAACCTGCTTTAGGGGTAATAGAGTGTACTATTACCGGTTTTTCTTCTTTAAAAAAGCGATATAATCTTACAAGAGAAATTAAGTCTTTGAAAGGAGATATATGCCTTTGCATTTCAACAGAAGATATCCGTATTCCTTCTCTCTCTCTTAAATCATTTAAAGACTCTCCTTCCCCCGATACCCCTATTATATTATAATATTGGTTTAAAAAGGCCAATTGCCCCTTTAACAATCCATTTAGAGAGCTGGGGACTGTACTAGTTCTTATAATTTTCTTTCTTGAGGTTACCATAAAGTAATATCACGTTCGATTCTATCTTCTTTCGGTTCAATTCAACATTGTGTTTCTCAGAATAAGAAACCCCATTGGAAATCCGTATTACGCCAGAAGGTGTATTCTTCTTATTGAAGTTATTAAGATTAAGGCCTATGAATCCGTTCGAAAACTGATCATAAAAATCCTCAAGCTCTATTTTAACAGAATCTGCATATTGCCTTGTATCTGAATTAAACGAAGTTAAATTAATATTAAACGCAGCATTTCTATTATTGTATGAATACAAATTCTTGAATTTAACATTTTCTATGTGTTCACCAAATAAGCTAGGCTCCACATCAACCCCACATTCCGGAAGGGTTCCATGAGTATTGCTTAACAAAACATTAAATATATTTGCATTAATTGCTGAGGTAATTGATATCGCATTTCTTCTGGCCTTATCAATCCAGATATTTTTTACAGTAATATTCTTTGAGACGCCATTATTTTCTGATCCGATAAAAATACCGTCACCCCAGGTGTCATAGATATGACAATTCTCTATATGTACATCGGTAGAATTAAGAATGCATATCCCGGCACTCCATTCACCTTTCTGATCAGGCAACTGTCTTCCGCCCTGAATCTTCGCATTATAGATTTTCACATTAGAGACATCATAAATTTTAATAATGTCATTTAACTTCGTTAAGGCTATCCCTGTATAAACAATTAATGTATTTTTATCAAAGTATATACTTCTGTTGGAAGGAATCCTCAACCCTTGTTTTGAAATTTCTATCTTGGTATCAGGCAATAATACCGACTCATATTTATTGATAATCGCCTGTAAGTAATTTGTTACATCTACCTGCCGGCTTATTTCCTTTTTAGAGATACGGTAGGTGCCATGAGGCAGCTTATACCTGGTATTAGGTTTATAATAATTATAAGCGATACTTTCCGGCACCACTTTCACTTCAAATATTCGTGGCTTTTGCACAAATAAACTCAGCAAAATAAAAAGAAGACTATTCAATATAACTTTCATAAGATAAGCGCTCGTTAAAAATGACCTTATTTCTTTTGTTTACAAGAGTCTGCTCTTTATTGAATAGATTAAACACTCTATAGATAAATTCCACAATTGTATTTTTTATAAAGAACCTTCTCCAGAAATAATTATGCTGATATTTCTCTTCTATTCTCTTTTTACCCCGGCCCGACATGGAATATTTTCTGTAATATCCATTGCCAACTTCTCTGTAGAAAAATAATGGCTGGGTGATTATCACAAAATTAGATTTAGAAGCAGTTCTATACCAAAGTTCAGAATCCGCTATCCGGCCGGTTTTTACATCATAAGGATTATTTCTGAACCATTCAGTTTTACCAGTTACAGTTGGGTGAATAAACGACTTGACTTTTTTTAAGTATGCTTTCTCTTTATAATTACTTCTGGCTCCAATTACCCGATTATGCTCATCGACAGTAAATGCGTTAGTCCCTAAAACATCGATTTCTGGATGTGTCTTTAAAACTTCAATCTGCCTCTGCAAACGCTCCGGGTGCATAATGTCATCAGAATCCATCCTGGCATAATATGGAGTGTTACACCACTCTACCAGTTGATTCAAGCGTGTTTCCAACCCAAGATTCTTTTCCGAAATATAAGTAATCCGATCATCCGGTAAGAATTCTTTTATGATACTGTCACTATTATCAACCGATCCATCGTTAACCACAATCAAATGCCAGTTTTTATATGTCTGATTAATAATTGATTGTATTGCCAGTCTAATATACTTTTCATCATTATAAACCGGCAACCCAATTGTTACTAAACATTGGGAGTCTATACTAAATTTTTGTTCCACGGAAACTATAATATTATTTGAATACTTCTTATCACCCAAAACGCTTAGCCATAGTTTTGAAAAAACAGGAATATGCCTACCAGCATAATAACGGTCATTATCGCTATTTTATAGGGGAATCTTAGAGAAAAAATAGGACTCAATAAAAAAGGTATAACTATCCAGGATATTACCCCCCATCTGTCCGAGTAAGGTATCTGGAATGTCACAAAAAAGAATGAACTCATTAATATATAATACATCAGAAAGAAACGGTATACTTCAGTTTCTTGTAATTTTCTGAATACAAAAGTCGCTATTACTAAGAAGAAAGTATTAAAAATAACAAAATTGGGTCTGAAACCTATTTCGTATTCTGTATCTTCTGCATCCAGATATGCCCCACGCCTATCGTCCATCAAAATCTGACCAACTATACCTAATTGTAAAATACTGATTTCAAGCCTTGCAATAAAAATTGCACCAAAGTATATTACATAGAAATAGAGTAAATTGAATTTTCGGAACCCGGCAACAAATAGAAAAATAAAAGCCGGCACTATAGAAGTAAAGTGAAATCCTACGGAAATAATAAGAGGGAGAATCCAGGACCGTTTTCCTCCTACTTTTAAACAATAATTTGTTATACCCAACATGAGAAAGCCCAATGAAACGGCTTGCCTTATTACATTAATACTTAAGCTAATGAAAAAGAAAAAACTAACAAATGAGAAAAAAACAAGAAACCAATTAGATTGAAAAAAATTTGAAACTCTCCTTAGGGAAATAGTAATAGGAACTAAAAAAGCTACTGCCATAAATAGGAAAAATATTCTCGCATCTGAACTTATCGCATTTAACAATCCTAACACAACTGGTACCAGGAAGTCTGTACCATAATCCATTTTTCCAAAATTAGTATATTGCCATAAATAGATGGGTGTGTCTGTTCCAATACTGTAATCTCTTGTACCAAAAAAATAAATAAAGAACCCTATCATGCAAATCGTAACTATAAAAGGCTCCTTAACTAATCGCTTTTTGCTTAAATCCATTATTAAGGCATTAAGCACCGCAAATAAGATTAGAAACGCATATACTGCATAGAACTTAATCTGAAAATCTATCATACTATAGAATAGGAATCTTATGTGTAAAACACGATTTATTCCGGGCTTATTTTGGTTTTACTTTTATACAATCAAAATTAACTATTTTTTTAATAACCGCTATCTGAAATATTCTTTAAGCATCCCGAAGTTTGACAAAAACTATACTAAAACTCTGAATCTGCTTAAAGAATTGATCTGAAGGTTCTTTGCAGTATTGAACAAAACAATTTCGACATTACTTTTCTTCGCTTTGAAAAGTAATGACTGAACATGATACATCAAGTTATTCTTTGTTCAAAATAAAGAACAACGTAGTTAAAATTTTGGAGTTCACAAAAACTCTGAAAGCCTTCCACTTTAAACTATTATTTTCCGGATGCTTCCTGATTGGGTAAACCGCAAATTGCTTTAGCTGAGTTACAATATTACGAAAATGTTCATTTGATTTAACTTTCGAAACCGCCGTGGCAAGAATGGCAGTAGCTACTACAGTTTGTATTTCATTTATTTTTGATATAATCTTTTTGTCTTGCCCTTCGATAATCACATTCATTTCACCAATGTTGGCAAGCATATCCAGATTTCGCTTCTGCAAGTGCTGTTTGTCCTTTATATTAGTGGTAGACCCTTCTCTTATTGAATGATAAAAATAAAGGCAACTCTTTATCTTCTTATACTTATCAGCATTTAAAAGCGCTTTTAAAACCGGTATGGCTTCTTGCGAAGTTCTATTTAAAGGAAATTCAAAGTTGATATCATTTAGTAGTTGGCGTTTGAAAATGCGATTCCAAACAAACATATTATACCCATATAGTTCAATAGCCTTTTTGCCTGTAATAACGTCTGTTTCTATTGTTGAATAATAAGGATCTAAAAACAGTTTTGTACTCGGTTTTCTGAATCTTTTTGAATAATCAAACTCTAATATATCCAGATCTTCATTTTGTATTTCAGCAAATAAAACACTTAGTGCATTCTCTGCGATCCAGTCATCCGGATCAACAAACCAGATATAATTACCTGTAGCCTTGGTGATTCCGAAGTTTCGAGCATCTGACACCCCTCCGTTTTCTTTAACAAAAGACTTCACAAAACTATACTTTTCTGAATACTGATCTATTATTTCCTGACTGTTGTCTGCTGAGCCATCATTAATTATTAAGATTTCCAGTTTGCTTTTTGTAGCTGGCAATTCAGATTGACTGATAATACTATCCAGGCATTTGGAAATATACTGCTCTACATTATATACCGGAACTATTATAGAAATCTGCATATCTCTCTGATTTTTATAGGGTAATGAAACTAAAAGTTATATGGTAAAAACAAAAACGGCTCGATTTAAAAAAAACAGACAACCTTAATTCTCTCATGTACAAATATTTATACCTTTTCTGCGGTAGAAAAAAATCAGCATAATTCAAACCGCAAGTGACGCCAATGAATGAAATATTTCAATCACCGCCGCTATTACAAATAGTACATTTCAAGACTTCTGCATCTATTTTTTGCCTAAGTCTTGTGACGCAATCAAACATGATTATCCTGCTGGAGTCTGACATAAAGCAACAGCGAGTATATTTTGTAAATAATACAAGAAAGAAGTAATTCATCAGCATTAACGAGAATCAACCAAATCCAGAAGGATTTATTTGTGTGTATTTTTTTTAATATCCGGGCTTCTTTGTATTATCAATTGATTGTCTATATTCTCTCCTGTTTTTTCACACTCTTCACAAGACTTTCAAATGATTAACCGATTATCAAATCAATGTATTTTCTACATGATAACTTTTTATATAACATGCAATGAATTAGTAAGTTAATACTAAATATTAGTATCAATGTATGTCATTGATTTTTCTTTTATCAATTTTAACTTAGAATTTACTTTAATATAATCTATCGGTTCACTTAAAATTGTTCTATCAAAATCCTCAAAATTCTTAATTAATCTGTTTCCTAAACCTAACATATCCAGCAAAGAATAGAAGCGTGACGCCCCTCGCGCCTCATTTACAATAGTAAGAAACGGTTTATTGAATATTATCGAAAAAACTGTACCGTGAAAAGAGTCAGTCACTATGAAATCTGCATCGTAAAATGATTTTACCCAGGATTCTATAGATGGAAACTTATGATCATCAAGACTGTCAAAATCGTAAACCTGCCACAAACCCTTTTGCGGTTCATTGATAAATGGGGCTAAGTTTAAATGGTCTGCTATACTTTTAACCATTTTTTCTTTTTTTCCATCTTTACTAAATATGTATACAAATAATCCACTTCTCTCAGACTTCAGATCCTTAAACAGATTTACATAGTCTTCCTTATCTAATAAAAACGTAGGGTCAGCAACCAGTTCTGCTTCTATATTAAAGTATTTGTTGCAGAGCTTAACTCCTGAAGACTCACGTACAGACACCGCATCGAATTGGCTTATTAGACTCTTGCATTGGGCTGCCTGTTCATCACTATATTCCCATTCTTCCGTTCCAAATGACGATGCATATGAAATTTTTCTAATGGCATTGTTCCCTTCCAGAAAATCAAGGTAGAAGTTATGGATATCGGGTGAATACCTTGGTCTCCAGGCCTGATCACTCCCCACGATAACTATATCAAACGATTCTTTCAAAAAATAGTTTCTAAGTTTTTTTGTAGAATACAACTTCTTAGAAACATTCATTTTTGTATCTAAAAAGCGTTGTGTTTCAGCAGTGATATATCGCAGTTCTTTTTCAGAAAATATTTTCCTGTGTTTTCCTATTAGTCGGTTATATGTTTGATTTTTTATTATTGATAAAGGCTTGCGCAAATAACTAAATCCTTTTTCCCTTGCAGCAGTTATGCACTGAAAGCCCTTATTAGAGAGCACTAGCTGCAGTGCATAGTTCTGCATAATACCTCCATAATTCCTGCCGAGTGGTTGAGTTAAAATAGCAATTTTCTTCATTTATTCTAATACTCTACAAATTTATTATAACAACCTTTGCGACTTTATTTACAGACATCAGATTCAATTATCGAAAGTTGAAATAAGTGAGTTAATTGAATATTATAAGAATAATACCTGCAAAAGTAATTACATGAGACCAATAATGGAATTTAAAGTATATAAAAATTCAAAAAAAACACTGCTTCCGGTGAGAAAACCCTATTCATTCTGTATCATTAAGATGTACACTCGCCACAACCTGTACATAAATGCGCCTTTATAATTTCTTGATACTTACATTCATTTTCTTTTTGTTATTCGATTAAAAAGACCGAACAACAAATTTCTTTCGTTTTTATCAATACCTAAAGTAAAAATGGCACCTATTGTCACTAATAGATAGAGAATTATTTTTATCCAAATTCCTGTTATGGTATCGCTTATATACATATTCATGAATAATCCTGAAATAATTACGACCATCAGTACCAAAGCAATCCGAAATAGAACTTGCGTAAAAAAGGCGGAAACGTTAAGATTTAGTACCTTATGGACGAAAAAAAGTCGGAAGGCAACTATTACAACCGAAAACATAATACTGACAATATATACGCTTTCAGCACCGGCATTATACTTTAATGCTATATAACTCACTGGTAGATTCAAAAAGATTAGTGTACCAACCACTATCTGATACCATTTCACATTTCCTGTTGCCTGAGTACCAACCATTAATGGCCCGGACATAGTATCAATGAGTAAAAAAATCATGCACAATTTAACAAAAACCGGGGCGTTCGGGGGGGTATTGGCCAGCCACAAACCTAATAAATATTCTGTATTTAAAAGTACCGGACTAGCCAATATCAGCATCAAAAAGAATGAATATTTTACACCCTTATAAATCAAATTACCCGTCTGGTCCAAATTGCCCTGCGAATAGCTCTTAATTATCTGAGGGTTCATTGCCAGCTGGAAATTGTTCACAAAACCTATTACCGCAAAATGCACTTGCATTGTTATGCCATAAGCCGCATTTACCATAGTACCAAAAAAAATATTGAGCAAAAGATTGGTACCTTGAATTTTGCCAACTACAGCCATATTACCGAATAAATTCCAACCCGAATATGAAATTAATTTAAAGTAAACTTCTTTATTCTTATAAAATTTAAAACTGCATTCCTCAAAGTTCTTAATACAATATATTCTATAACAAACCGCCTGAACAATAGCAATCAGAAAAATGATAACAGAATACAATTCTAGTTTGTCATAATCAACTACAAATAATATATACACTCCTCCCAGCTTCAATAAAGCATCTAAAATACTGAAGCCTGCATAAATGTTCATTCGTTCTCTTGCTACAATTAAGGCATGAAAAGGTGATTGCATTATGCTGATTAAGGATGTAAATATTGAGAACTGAAAAATCCAGTTAGTTGCTCCTAATCTGGCTTTAGGTACATTCAGATAATTGTTGATATAGAATAACCCTAGTGTTTCTGACAATAAAAGAACTATCAGGGCAATTCCGATGTGCACAATAACCGCCGTGTTAAAGGTTTCTTTTAATTGACTGATGTTGTTTCTGCCAATATCAAAAGCCAAAAAACGTTGAGTTGACGACGACATAGCAAGATTCAAAAAACTGAAGATGGCAACTCCCCCACCTACAATAGTAAATATCCCGTAATCCTGAACTTGCAGAGTCTTTAGTACTAATCTGGAAGTAAATAATGATACACTAAGCGTAAAAAACAAACGGATATATAAGAAAATCGTGTTTGTAGCAATCTTTTCTGAACTAGACAACTTAAATAGTAATTTTGAATAGATTAAAATATTTCACTTTAGCAGTTTTGTCATTGGTACCAATTCAATTGAAAAACAACATGACTGGTATAATATATTTGGTATAGTGTTTATTGATTTGCAATATTAAATATTTTACCTGAATGCCATACAATTAAACCCACATTAACTTGTATTAATATTGATTCCGGAGATATAAGTATAAGGATAGCAATTAATAATATAAACAAATAGCGTATTTGTACCAAAGTATATAGTTCTGCTTGAAGATTGATTTGAGGGCTCTTCACATTATTGTCCAAAAGGATTCGGCATTATTTTTCTTTACTTTGAGAAGCAAATGACTGGATTTATTCTTCATTCAAAATAAAGAATAACGAAGTTAAACTTTTGGAGTTCACAAAAGTTCTGAAGGCCTTCCATTTTAAACTATTATAATCCGGGTGCTTTCTGATTGGGTAAATCGTCAGTTGCTTTAGCTGAGCAATAATAATAAGAAAATGCTCATTTGATTTAACTTTCAAAACCGCCGTGGCAAGAATGGATGTAGCTATATCAGTTTGTATTTCATTTATTTTTGATACAATCTTTTTGTCTTGCCCTTCGATAATCGCACTCATTTCGCCAATGTTGGCAAGCATATCCAGATTTCGCTTCTGCAAATGGTGTTTGGTCTTTATATTAGTGAGAGACTCTTCTCGCATTGAAAGATAAAAATAGAGACAGCTCTTTATCTTTTTATATTTATCAGCATTTAAAAGTGCATTCAAAACAGGTATGGCCTCTTCTGAGGTTCTATTTAAAGGAAAAAAAAAGTTTATACTGGTCAAGAACTCTCGTTTGAACACCCGGTTCCAAACAAACATACAATATCCATATAATTTAATAGCTGTCTTACCAGAGATAATACCCGTTTCTATTTTTGAATAATAAGAATCTAAATTTAATGTATCATCTGCATCACTAACCTTTTTTGAATAATCAAATTCTAAAACATCCAGATCGTCATTTTGTATTTCATCAAATAAAACCTTGAGAGAATTTCCGGCAACCCAATCATCAGGGTCAACAAACCAGACATAGTTGCCTGTAGCTTTAGAAAGACCAAAGTTCCGGGCATCAGATACCCCACCGTTCTCTTTAATAAAAGACTTTATAAAAGTATATTGCTGAGCATACAAATCAACTATTTGCTGGCTATTATCAACTGACCCATCATTGATTACAAGAACTTCCAGATCAGAATTTGCAGTAATTAATTCCAATTGATTAACAATACTATCAAAACATCTTGAAATATATTGCTCTACGTTATATACTGGAATTATTATAGAAATTTTCATTTCATCTAATTTTTACTTTATGGTTAAAATGAAAATAATACAGAATATCCGGAAAGAATTGAAATGAATGTGTCAGATATTATAAGAGCCATTCTTCTCTCCAAAATTCGCCACTAGACTTTCAAAAGATTAATTAAAGGCCAACAGCATCGCACACCGACGCAATACCAGATACTTCAATAATTATCTTATATATTACCGTCAATAAATGCAAACGATTTTTCTCGTACCAATTTTAGCAAGGAATTTACCTTCACATAATCTATCGGTTCACTGAATAGCTTCTCATCAATATTCTCAAAATCTACTACTATCCTATTTTGCAAATTAAACATTTCCAACAAAGAGTAGAATCTTGAAGCCCCTCTTTCATGATTTACTATAGAAATAAAGGGTTTATTAAATATAATCGAGAAAACTGTACCATGAAAAGAATCCGTTACTATGAATGCCGCATCGTAGAATGACTTCAACCAGGATTCCAACGACGGGTACTTATAATTCTCCGCTTCATCATAGTCATTCAATATCCCCATATTCTTTTTGGGTTGAGTGCTAAAAGTTGTTAAACCTAATCTTTTTGCTACCTCTTCAACAAGTTTTAGTTTCTCTTTATCTCTGTCAAAAAGATAATAAAACACTCCCCTTTGCTGTGCTTTCTTTTCGCTTAATAGATTTATATAATCTTCCTTATCTAATAGCAATGTTGGATCAATAACTATCTCTGCTTTGATATTTAAGTATTTTTCGCAAAGCCTGATTCCAGAAGATTCACGTACCGACACCGCATCGAATTGTTTTACTAAGTTTTTACACTTTTTAGTTTCTTTCTCGTTATACTCCCATTCATCCGTTCCAAATGAAGATGCGTAGGCAATCTTTTTAATGACTTTGTTACTCTTCAGGAAATCAAGGTAATAGTTATAAATATCAGGAGAATACTTCGGTCTCCAGGTCTGATCACTACCAACAATAACAACATCAAACGACTCTTTCGCGAAATATGCTTTCAGAGCTTTTGTTGAATATAATTTCTCCGAGATACTCATCTTAGTATCTAAAAAACGCTGGGTTTCAGCGGTAATCTCCTGATACTCTTCTGCTGTAAATACTCTTCTATGTTTTCCGATTGCCCGGTTGTATGTTTTATTCTTAATTCCTGATAAAAGTCTATAAAAGTAATTAAACCTTTTTTCTCTCGCAGCAGTTACAACTTGGAAACCTTTATTGGAAAGTATCAATTGCAATGCATAGTTCTGTATTATTCCTCCGTAGTTCTTCCCAAGTGGCTGCGTTAAAATAGCTATTTTCTTCATATAATTTAATTAATCTCTACAATTCCAGATTACTAATCTAAGTATTTTTACTTATTCTAAACAGATAAAATTCCTTACTATCAAAAGATGACATAATAACTTTTAACTTTATCGAAATTATATATCGACAATTATGCAAAAGTAATTGTATGGAATTGGAATCAATAATGGAGTTTAAAAATGCAGAAGGGTGCACACACTATAGCACAAAATGATATTTCTTCCGTCAGTATACCCAATTGATAATATAAAATAGTTGTAATGAAGTCTTCACTCAAATTTACTACGTAACCTTTTTATGCCCTAATATTTTATACTTAGTATTGCTTTTATGCCATAACAAGAAGCTTCGGCCGTTGAATCCTACAATAAAATAAAAGAACCAATTTCAATCTTTGTTTCTGAATTAAATTAAGATGAATTAAATAAAAGTTTTCTTCTTTTATCAGGAAAAATCACTTTTTTTTCTTCAAAAACACAAACTAAATGCACATAAATTGACCATTATAATATACTGAATGCTAACATTCATTTTTCGCCTGTTTTGAAGAACAAAACCATCTTGTTTAACATAGCATATAAAGCATTCCTTTCACTTTTATCAATTCCTATAATGAATACCACTATTACAGTTACTAAGCTATTTAAAAAAGTCTGTAATAGAATATCTTTGATACTGACCACAGGAGTTTTTGTGAACATGAAAAAAGGAATAAGAATCAATAGCACTAAAACAATCTTCAATATCACTTCAGTAAAAAAAGCATAAACATCCAGGTTAAGAAGTTTTCTCAGAAAAAATATTCTAAAAACTAAGCATACAATTGATACTATAATACTTACAATAAATACGCTCTCAGGAGTAGCTCCTAGTTTCAATACAATATAGCTTATAGGTAAATTTAAAAATAGTACAGAACCCAGAATTATCTGATACCATTTTATTTTTCCGGTTGCCTGCGCACCTACAATTAATGGCCCGGATACAGCATCAATTAACGTACCTATTATAGCCAGTTGAACAAAAGTTACTGTATGAGCGGGAGTATGTCCTAACCATAAATCCAGTATATACTGTTTATTCAAAAAAAAGGGACTAGCCAATAATAGCATTAAAAAAAACGAATACTTTGAACCTTTAAAAATCAGATTATTCGTTTGCACCAGATTTCCCTGAGAATAATTCTTGGTTATTTGAGGATTTAAGGCCGTCTGAAAATTGGTAACAAAAATAGCAACTGCAAATTGGACTTGCATGGTAATACCATACGCAGCATTAACTATCGTACCAAAGAAAATATTAAGCAGAAGATTAACTCCTTGTCCTTTTGCAACAGCTGCAATATTGCCAAAAAGATTCCAGCCGGAAAACGAAATCAATTTGTTATAATAATCCTTATCTAAATAAAGTTCAAATATGCTTTCCTCAAAGTTTTTGTAGCAATACACTCTATAACCGATTGCCAAAACAATGCTAAAGAAAAAAACAAGAATAGCATATAATATCAGCTTATCATAATCAATTATAAATAATAAGAATACGGCGAACAATTTTAAAATAGAATCAACAATGCTGAAAATTGCATATACGTTCATCCGTTCTCTCGCAATAATTAAAGCATTAAAAGGAACTTGCATTATGCCAATTAAAGATGTGAAAATTGAAAATTGATAAACCCAATGAGTTAATCCCAACTTTTCTTTCGGCACATTTAAATAGTTATTGATATACCATACGCCCAGGGTTTCAGACAATAATAAAACCAAAAGAGAAATTCCAATGTGAATGATAAATGTGGTATTGAAGGTTTTTTTAAGTTGGTCCTTGTCTTTTTTACCTATGTCAAAGGCTAAAAAACGATACGTTGCAGTAGACATGGCAGAATTAAAAAATCCAAATAACGCAATCACACCTCCAACAATACTATAAATTCCATAGTCTTCAACATGCAGAATCTTCAAAATAGATCTTGATGTATACAAGGATACACTTAGCGTAAAAAACAAACGGATATATAAGAAAAACGTATTTTTAGCAATCCTTTCTGAACTTGACAACTTAAAAATTAATTTAGAGTAGATTGAAATATTTTCACGAAACCGCCGCTTTTTTTATCGTTAGCGCAGATTCAATTAGCAATTGTATGATAGTTGTAGTTTCTATCAGTTCACAATATTAAAGATTTTATACGAATACGATGTCATAGTCCATATTAATTATGTTATAAAATTTGCCTTAATCAATTTTACTTAAAAAGAAAAAGACATTCATTATACATAATCACACAATATCAAACCGCAATCAGATTAAAGTAGCAGATAGTTGTTCGAACAAATGTTAAATCCAATAAATAACATTCATCTCGCTCCTGATTCCCGAAAAACCCATATAACGTAGCCCTGATGAACTCGTAAAACTACTTTTGCTTTATGTTTCTAATTCAGAAAATTACTTTCTAAAATCTGTTTTGCGTAGCTTTGCAGTATAATTTTTGCTTAGTTGTCAATCAATCTCTTGTATGCCTACAATAGTAAAATTTACACCTAACGAAAATTTTAATTACGTTCATTCAACTTTCAAAGCAGATGTTAAAGAGAATCTTCTTATCGCTAATTACTGTTTTTTTTATCGTAAACGTGCATGCACAAACGACACAGACGATCCGTGGCAGAATAATCGATACAAATAATGAAAAACCACTAGCCGGGGCTAATATAACTTTGAAAAGTACCACACACGGCACTCAAACTGATGAAAACGGATATTTCAAACTAGAGAAAGTATCTCTAGGCCGTCATCAGTTAGAAGTTAGTTCGGTTGGCTTTGAAACCCAGACTATTTCAGAAATACTGGTCGAATCAGGCAAAGAAGTGATTTTGGAAATCCGCCTGCAGGAAGCTACCAAACTGTTAGGTGAGGCTATTGTTAAAGCGCCCTCAAACAACCTGTCCGGCTCTTTAACAAGTATTCATTCTATTACAACTGAACAGATATTCCGTTATCCGGGCACATACCTTGACCCGGCGCGCCTGGCATCTGCTTATGCGGGTGTGGCCAATTCAAATGATCAGGCCAATGGTATGGTTATACGAGGCAACTCGCCTAATGGTATGCAATGGAGACTGGAAGGCGTTGAAATTGTGAATCCGAATCACTTAAGTAATGCCGGCACTTTCAGCGACCGCATTACTCAGAACTCCGGCGGAGTTAATATCCTTTCAGCACAATTACTTGGCAACATGAATTTTCTTTCAGGTGCTTTTCCTGCCGAATACGGCAATGCCTTGTCTGGTGTAATGGATATGCGTTTAAGAAAAGGTAATAATCAAAGACACGAATTTACTGCACAGGCCGGGCTTATCGGCCTCGACTTAGCAGCAGAAGGCCCACTGAATAATACTAAAAAGAATGGCAGCTATCTGGTCAATTACCGTTATTCGTTCACCGGTCTGTTAGGATTGATGGGAGTAACCTTTGGTGGCGAAGATATCACATTTCAGGACTTATCTTTCAACTTAACTTTACCCTCTCGGAAAGCCGGTGTATTTACTGTTTTTGGTATGGGTGGCCTTAGCAGCAATTATTTTGCAGGTAACAGAGACACTACGCAATGGGAAGTACAAAAAGATGGTTATGATATTAATTACACCAATAAAATGGGCGCTTTAGGTGCTACGCATAGTAAAAATATCGGCGATAAACTTTTGTGGCGAACCGTATTAGTAGGTTCTGGTTTAGAAAGTGTCCGTAAAGGATATAAGCTAGATAAAACCACACTTCAAAGACAGTTAACGCAGTCTGATAGTATTACCAAAAGCAGAATATCTCTTTCAAGCTCATTGAGCTATAAGATTAACTCGAAAAACCTATTAAAAGTCGGTGCATTTATTACTCATCAGTCAGATGGTATCTATTCTTTATCAAGCGACAAAACCGCCCGTGGAGAAGGGAAAGGCTATGTGTTGCAGCCTTATGTAAACTGGCAGTTTACTCCGGTTTCTAAACTCACTGCAAATATCGGGCTTCATTATCTCAACTACACGGTAAGCAAAGCTCAATCGGTTGAGCCACGCGTTTCACTCGGCTATCAGTTAACGGGTAATCAGTCTCTGAGTTTAGCTTATGGCCTGCACAGCCAGTTGCAATTGCCACAGGTATATTTTGCGGTTAATCCATTTACACAAACCACCCCGAATCTTGCTTTAGATTTTACTAAAGCACATCATTACGTATTGAGCCACCAGTATTATTTCAAAAGAGGCTCTTATATGAAAACAGAACTGTTCTATCAGAAAATATTCAATGCTCCGGTTACTGCTCCTAATGCAATTGACCCCGGGTTCTCTACTCTCAATCTGGTTGAAGAGTTTTCAGGAGAGCCGTTGCAGAACAAAGGAACAGGGCAGAACTACGGTATTGAACTTACCTATCAACAATACCTAACTAATGGTTTCTATGCATTAGTAAACGGCACATTCTATAACGCAACTTATTTAGGAGGCGATGACATAAAAAGAAACAGCCGCTATAATGGTAAACATATCTTTAACCTCACGGCAGGTAAAGAATGGAACCGCAGCAAAAACCGTATTATAGGAGCAAGTATCCGTGTTATCTGGTTGGGTGGATTCTATGAAACACCAATTGACGAGCAGGCATCACAAGCGGCGGGTCGCGCAGTGTACAGAACCAGCGAGGCCTTTACCATCAAACAACCCGACTATTTCAGACCTGATCTACGTGTTTACCTGAAAAGATCTAAACAGCGTTATTCGAGTACATTAGCATTAGATCTTCAGAATGTTGCGGGTTATCAGAATACAGCCTATAGTTATTATGATGTATATCAGAAAAAAGTGGTTAAGCAGTATCAGTTAGGTCTTATTCCGATTTTGAGTTATCGTTGGGAATTCTGAGCAATCAGGCTTTCCTTTGGTAATTTTTCTCAGAGTAAGATTCCGGTGGTGATATAAATCTGCCACTCTTACAGCGAAGCCAATTTACTCTGGCTGCGGATAAAAGTCCTTATTTTCCATGCTAATGAACCTGTCAGATTAGCTGTCACATTATCAAATTGCCGCCAACGGGTTGGAGCAATATCTTCTGACCCGGAATTGCTTGCTCCGCCCGGCAAGGCTCTTGAATCTCCTGAAACAACAACCCATTCATTCACCCAGTCATCATTGCTATGAAAACTGTCTTTTACAACGATTTCATCTGACTGGAAATCAAGAATCTGAATCCATACTCTCCCATGAGCAGATACCGACTTTTTACATTTCGATACCTTTGCTGTCACTTTCTCATAAACAGGTTTAACATTTACACTGTCAATTTTCTTTTCACCAACCTTTACATCCACATTGAATGTTTCTTCCGAACAGCTCTTTTGTTCCATTCCTACGTTCAGAATCTCGTAGCCAAACCTTACTACATAATCAGGTTTCAGTTGCATTTCAATGGCCTCATCCGGACTATAAAACTGAAAGAACGGCTTTGCTTCTGCAGACACAGGCAATTGTTTCTTCAAACTTTTCTCAATATCTTTCACATAATCCTCGTCATTTTTGTAGTCTCCTTCCAGCACTATTCGCACGGTTCCTTCTGCCAGCGACTCGCTAATCAGTAAATCTAACTCCTTGCGTGAAGGAGATAACTTCTTAGCCATCTGAAAATTATGATAGGCTCTTTGCGCATCTATTTTAGACTCTAAACCCAATGCCACTCGCCCGGCTTCTATCCTGTCTTCGGTAGCAAGATTGCGTGCGGCTCTTTGCTCAACTTCATAAAATACAGGCATTTGTATATGCCTGCATTCAGAACAATTTTCAATTTTCGCAGCCATTTCATTCAGAGTTCGGTATCGGGCATAAACCTCTTCCCAATAGAAAGGCTTCTTTACCTTTTCAAGACTTGCAATCTCTAATAAAATTCTATTCTTCTGTTCTTTATAGGCCAATTGCAGTCGCTCTGTGTATTTTTGTTTACCGGGTTTTCGATTTACTTTTTTTACATAAGTAGTCACGTCTCTGACACTATCTGAATGCCAGTTTTTAGATGTGCAGGCTCCGGTAACAGAAGTCAGCAGTAGAAGTATGAATAGTTTTTTCATAGTGTTGGATTATGCAATAGTAAGATGCTTCTGAAACCACGAGTTTGTAATGGATTATCAAAAAAATCAGCCGAAAAGCTCACTAAAAATCTCTTCCAGCTTACTTGCGGCAAAAATCTCAATCTTATAGTTTTTCGGATTCAGACCTTTCAGGTTGTACTTTGATATAAATATCTTGCTGAACCCTAGTTTTTCAGCCTCTGTAATACGGTTTTCTATTCTGTTTACAGCGCGCACTTCACCACCCAGGCCTACTTCGGCAGCAAAACAGTATAAATGAGGCACACTCAGGTCTTCAAAAGACGATACAAGCGAAGTACAAATGGCTAAATCTATAGCTGGGTCTTCTACTTTTAGTCCACCGGCTATGTTCAGAAAAACATCCTGAGTACCAAGTCTGAATCCCCCCCTTTTTTCAAGTACTGCCAGTAACATCTGCATGCGCCTGCTATCGAATCCATTACTGGTACGTTGAGGCGTGCCATAGGTTGCTGTACTCACCAACGATTGTATTTCTATCAACAACGGTCGGTTTCCTTCCAGCATTGCCGCAATCGTGATACCACTTAAATCTTCTTCTCTTTGCGAAATCAGTATTTCTGACGGATTACTTACCTGTCGCAGTCCCTCGCTCTGCATTTCATAAATACCCAGCTCTGAAGTGCTGCCAAACCTGTTTTTGGTAGTGCGGAGTATCCGATAAGTCATGTGTCTGTCGCCTTCAAATTGCAAAACGGTATCTACCATGTGCTCAAGTACTTTCGGGCCGGCCAGTGAACCGTCTTTGGTAATATGACCAATCACAATCACGGGAGTGTCTGATTCCTTCGAAAACTTCATCAATTCTGCTGTACACTCCTTTACCTGTGACACACTACCGGCACCTGACTCGATCAGTGGCGATGTCAGTGTCTGTATAGAATCAATCACTACAATGTCAGGCTCTGTTAGCTCAATTTGCCTGAATATATTGTCAGTTGCGGTTTCGTTCAATATATAGCATTTATCGTTTGTAAAGTTCATTCGTTCTGCCCGCATCTTTATCTGCTGCTCGCTTTCTTCACCCGATACATACAAAATGGTATAGTCTTTTAAGCTCAGCGCAATTTGAAGCATTAAAGTAGACTTGCCAATGCCGGGTTCGCCACCAATCAATACCAGTGAGCCCGGCACTATTCCGCCGCCAAGCACCCGGTTCAGCTCATTATCGTCAGTAATAATTCTGTATCTTTGTTGTTTCGAAATCTCCGTGAGGGTTTTAGGCTTGTTAGCTGTCTTAGGTGTACCGGACGCCGAGAATTTCCAGTTGCCCTTTTCTGGTTCATCTTTACTGAGAACTTCCTCAACCATGGTGTTCCATTCGCCACACGAAGGGCAGCGGCCCAACCATTTTGGCGAATTGTATCCGCAATTCTGACAGAAATATGCTGTTCTGATTTTTGCCATTAAAAAGTTTTTAAAAATTTGAAGTTGACGCAGATTTGCAGTAAATATATAAAATTTAGAATTGTTTGATACAAATAAAAAATAAGTAACAATCAGAACAGAAAATGTGTTTACTAATACAATTTGGAAACTATTATGCGTTAATCAAAAAACTAACCTGATGCATAACACTCCTCTTGTATTAAATTCATTTAATATTCATTGCTAATACTTTTTAATAAAAAACATTATGAAAAAAATCACAGTCTTAAGTCTTTTCGTGTTGTTATGCTCTTTTACAATTTCCTATGCCCAGTCTGGTTTGGGAATAAAAGGTGGTATCAACTTTAACAAAGTTTATACCGATGCCGGTACTTTACAAAGCAATATCAAAGAAAGCCTTGATACTCAGACAGGCTATGTTTTCGGGGTTTTCGGAAGAATCGGAAACAAAGTTTACCTTCAGCCTGAAGTATTATTTGCCCAAAGGGGTGGTACTATAGAAGTACAGAACATCGGTAAAGTAAAATACAAATACAGCAACATTGATGTGCCGGTGCTGGTTGGGGTCAAAGTTTTAAAATTCTTCCGGATCATGGGTGGTCCTGTTGCCACTTTCAAGGTAGATGAAGATCAGAATCTGCGTGAATCAATAAAAGGTTATTCTTCCGGAAGTTTCGAAGACGCCATGAAAAAAGCAACCTTCGGGTATCAGGTAGGAATTGGTGTAAAAATACTTGGATTTGACATCGACCTGAGAAAGGAAGGCAGTTTGTCAGAAATATCAGGTCTGAATTTACAGAACAATCAGCAATTCAGTCAGAAAGCAAGTGGCTGGCAAGTCACTCTGGCAATGAAAATAATATAACATATTACAGAAATGTAACTGTTGGTTAATCAAAGAAAGTCTCTCCGTCATGAAGAGGCTTTTCTTTTTATATTGATTCAGAAAATAAGCAAAAAATTTTACAACAGTTCTGTTACTTTTCTTTAGTAGCCGGAATATACTTGCTGATCAGTTCTATATTTTCTCTGAAATCAAGTATAAACCTATGAAAATCTCTAAACACTTTCTGCGAAGTATAGTTATTTTAATTTGCCTGCCCTTATATAATTGTTCTGCAGAAAATATTGAATATGGAGAAGAAGTTTCACCAGATATTAATTACTTTAAGAATATCAGAATTACACTCAGTGATGATGAGAATATTGAAGGAGATAATTGCTTACTTAATCTTTCAACTGGTAAAGTTTACCCATTGAAAGACGGAAAGGCTGTATCGTCTGAGATAGATGCAGTTTTCTTCTATTACTGCGGATTCGAGCTGAGCACACCTTACACCATCTCGTGGGATCCTCACGGCTACATCTTTTCAGTTCTCAAAAATCAAAACTGGCCCATTTATAAGAAAGGAACCATTGAATTTAAATCGGGAGATAATCCCGACAACCCTGCCTACATTAATAGTAATAAGTGGCCAGAAATAATGGACTATAATGACATTGACTCTTTGTTCATGCTTCCAAATCCACATCAATTGTTCACTGTTGATGAAACCTTATCCTGGACACAAATCGCTACACCACCAAACGACCCTAATCATAAATGTCAAACGGAAATACTTTGGAATAAAACGCTCTACAGATTTATAACTGCTGAAGGAAAGAGAGGGGTAATGAGACTAAACAAATTTGGAAACGACACAAAAAGCTGGTGGTTGGAACTAGACATTAAGATTCAGAAATAGTATAGTGTTTCTGCTATGATTAAAAAGGGGTTATCAACTCCCAATATTTTGCTCTGACAGTTCAACAAAATCTTTATTCCATAATTTTTGCTCACCTTTTTACATAAAACACTATGAAAAAAATTATCATCCTTAGTTTTCTTGCATTCTTATGCTCTTTTACAATTTCCTATGCCCAGTCAGGGCTGGGAGTTAAAGGCGGCATCAATTTCAATACAATCCGAACAGATGCCGGTTCATTAAAAAATATTATTAATGAAAGTATGGATACCCAAACGGGATACGTTTTCGGCGCCTTCGGACGAATCGGCAATAAATTCTACTTACAGCCCGAGGTATTGTTTGCTCAAAGAGGGGGTACAATTAACCTGCAAAACATTGGCAATGTAAAATACAAATACAGCAATATTGACGTGCCCGTGCTGGTAGGTGTAAAACTGTTTAAATTTCTTCGAATCATGGGAGGCCCCGTAGCGACTTTCAAACTGGATGAAGATCAAAAACTGAATCAAGCCATTAAAGTTTATACATCCGGCAGCTTTGGAGAAGCCATGAAGAAAGCAACCTACGGGTATCAGTTTGGAATAGGTATTAAACTGTTAAGATTCGATATTGATTTACGAAAAGAAGGAAGTCTATCTGAAATTTCGGCGCTGAATCTTCAGAGCAATGAGCAGTTTAGCCAAAAAGCAAGTGGCTGGCAAATCACTTTGGCACTCAGAATAATATAAGTAATGAGAGACTACAGAAATACCGTGATTAACTAATAGCAAATAGCCTCTTATTTCTGAAGAGGCTACTCTTTTACCTTGCTGCCAGTGTCTTTATATCGCTTACTTCCAATATCTGTTTTTCATATCCTTTCGTAACCGTGTTAATCATTGCAATACCAATTTCTTTTAGCTTTACTACAGCATTGGGCGCAAACAGTTTGATAACAGGAAAAAGCCAACTGAAATATTTATAATACGGCAAAACATTTTTTAATCCTTTAGTTGCCTCAATTGCTCCCGGCCTGAAATTATAAACCTTTTTAAACGGTAGTTTAATCAGATCGTTTTCAGTTTTGCCTTTTACCCGCGCCCACATCATTCTTCCTGCTTCAGTGCTGTCAGTACTGGCACCTGAAACATAACAAAAAGTCATGTCCGGATTATGTCTCGCTATGGTACCGGCTACATGCAAGGTCAACGTATAGGTAAGTCGGTAATATTCATCTTCCTTCATACCTACTGAAGACACCCCAAGGCAAAAGAAACAGGCATTATATCCTTCCAGTTGACTCTCAATAGAAGAAAAATCGAGGAAGTCTGAATGTATAATCTCCTTCAGTTTGGGGTGTTGCACACCACATGGTTTTCTGTTAATAACAAGCACTTCTTCTACGTCACTATGCAATAAACATTCATGCAGTACACCTTCACCCACCATACCGGTAGCGCCGGTTACAATTGCCCTTACTTTAATACCTGTTTGATTATCCATTTAAGACCTGATTTAAAATACATAACTCTTCAATAAACATTAAACTTAATAATTACATTCCACCGGCATCAACCTTTTATTATGTTTTTACCCATTACTGATTTTTTTGATTTTACAGAAAAAATATTTTATATTTTGGCAGGTTTCCGGTATTTTATTATGTTTTTAAAGAAAAAACCAATAACTTTGTGCCAAAGAAAATTTTGCACTTCAAATAACTATTAACAATGAGTATTAATAAACTCGATCCAATCGACCATAAACTTCTGGATATTCTTCAGAGCAATGGCAAGATTACCAACGCACAGCTTTCAAAAGAAATTGGATTATCTCCTGCGCCCACGCTTGAACGTGTAAAAAAACTGGAATCGTCAGGAATTATCAAAAGTTATCATGCTCAAATTGACAGAGAAAAGGTAGGGCTGGGTGTTATGACCTTTGTACAGGTTTCTCTATCCGGACACAGAAAATCTATAACTGATGCTTTTGTAGAGAAAATATTACGGGTTCCTGAAATTATTGAATGTCATCACGTGACAGGCTCTTGCGATTTCTTACTGAAAGTAATTGCTAAAGATATAAACTCCTATCAGAAATTGATTATGGAAACCATCAATGAAATTGAAGAAGTAGCCAATACACAAACCATGGTTATTCTTTCCAGTTTCAAAGACAGCCAGGTTTTACCAGTGCCTTGAAAATGAAAATCTTGAAATTAAAAAGGCCATTTACGCTATCGTAAATGGCCTTTTTGATTATCTCTGGATTTACTGAAACCTGTTCATTTATCTTTTCTTTACTCCCTTAATCAGTTTCCTAATTTCTTCAATTTGTTTTTTAGCTTCTTTCTGCGTTTCAGATTTACGCTCGGCATTGTCTGCTACAATTGTAAAATACTGTATAGCCTGTGGGTAATTCTTTTCTGCAACAGCCAATTTACCTAATGCCATATTAGCGCTCAGATAATAGCCTGAGTCTTTAGCCTTGGCTTGCTCGGCATATTCAATTGTTTTCTGGTAATACTCTTTTGCTTTAGGTATGTTACTTCTATAATTCAAATTAATATATCCTAATACATAGGCTGCATATCTGCCTGTTGTAGCCTCATACCCGGTCTTGCCTGAATTAACACCATTCAATAACTCCTGAGCCAACACTTCTGCTTCGTCGGCTTTGCCGATTACAAAGGAAGTACGAGCCGCATAACGATGGAAAAACGAATTATTGGGATACATCTGATGCATTTGTTGGGCCATATAATAGGCCTTCTGATGTTGGTTTTCCATTGAATATATCTGCATCAGAAAATACTTGGCCTCCATGCGTGTATAGAAGGCATTTTGTGATACGTATTCCAACTGTTTAATCCCGTCGTTTTTTATACCTTTCCTGAAGAAAATCAGCATGGGTTTTAAAGAAGGATAATTTTCAGGAATCCATTTCGAATAGTAATTATATAGACCATCGCCAATGGCTAACTCCGGACTGAAATCGCCGAATCCTCTGCATTTTTCAAGGTATTTCATGGCTTGCTTACTCGCCCAGGCCGCTTTGATCCAGTTTTCTCGCTCTGCATGCAGGCGCCCTTTTACTGCATAAGCTGCCGACATAAAAAAGGCAGCTTCTTTATCTTCACTGTCGTCATCCAACATTTCATCTGCCATATCTATGGCTTTATCCATGTTATAAAAACAGGCATCATCATACTTCTCATTCTTACTGTCGGGCAATATCTTCCACCACTCATTCAAACCTATCAGAAAATAACCAATCGGATGCTCAGGGTATTTCACAGTAAGCCATTTAAAATCACGCTCAGCCGCATCATAATTAAAATTATACATGTTATTAATGGCCTCGGTGGCTTCTATCTGTATAGCTCTGTTGGCCAACAATATTTCATGATGCTTCTTTTTTGTGCTACCCCCAAACCAGGAAAATTGCGCTTCAGCAGCCTGACTCATCAGCACAAGTATCAACCAGCAATATTTTAATTTCATTTGATTCAAATTTCCAGATTAACGAAACGAGCAAAAATAAAATTGTAAAACTTAAAATTTTCTTAAAATTAATTTTCTCTGGCAAAATTACTAAATTGTGGCCGAAATACACTCCATGCTTTACGGCAAATCCCTTATTATGAAACATATTAAAGACAAAAACTTTGTTCTGTTTATAGAATCAGAGAAAATTCAGGCCAGAATCAAAGCGCTTGCACACCAAATCAACAAAGATTATGCTGAAAAGAATCCACTGCTGATAGGTGTTCTAAACGGCTCTTTTATGTTTGTAGCCGATCTTTTTAAGTCGATTGAAATTGAGTGTGAGATTACCTTCATCCGTGTGGCATCTTATCAGCAGACTGAATCATCAGGGCATGTAAAACAAATACTGGGGCTGAACGAAGATATTAAAAACCGACATATCATTATTGTAGAAGATATTGTTGACACCGGACTCACCATGAAGGAGGTATTCGGACAACTCGCTTCTCTGGAACCTGCGTCAATTAAAATAATGACCCTGCTATATAAGCCTGAAGCGTTGAAAGTACCACTTAAAATAGATTATACCGGCTTTGAGATTGAGAACAAGTTTGTGGTTGGCTTCGGATTAGATTATGACGGTTTGGGTAGGAATCTGGACGCCATCTATGTATTGGGAAGTTGAAATTACTCGCGTACAAAAAAACCGTAGCCTAACTACGGTTTTTTCTTTCTCAAAGCTTTTACTTCTTCTTCTTTAATGGCATCAGAATTATTTCCGAAATTCGACCTGATAAAAGTCAACACATCGGCTACCTGCTTGTCGGTCAGAAAACTGTGAGAGGCCATCACTCTGTTATAGCTTTCACCGTTTACTTCAATTTCTTCATCCAATCCCTCCAGTATTACTTTTATCAATCTGTTCCTGTCACCATTCACCCAATCAGATTTTCCTAAGGGCGGGTTCAGATTCGGCACCCCTGTGCCATCTTCCTGATGGCAGGGGAGGCAATACTGATTATAAATGGCTTTGCCGTCGGTCAACTTCGGCGTTTGTGCAAAAGCACTGAAACAAATTACACTCAGAAAACCTATAATAATTCTTGTCATACTAATTTTATAAAACAAAACCCTACCCGCATAGTGGAATACGGTTTTGTTGATATAGCTGCTATTATTTGTTATACATTACTCTCCACACTTTTCCTTTTACCGAATCGGTGATGTACAAAGATCCATCGGGGCCTTCTGCCAAACCCATCGGACGAGCCTTAGCATCGCCCGGACTTTTGATTTCGGGTCCTCCGGCAAAGCCTTCAGCGAAAACTTCATATGGGCCAGACGGCACACCGTTTTTAAATGGTACAAAGGCCACAAAATAGCCTGCCTGATTCAATGGTGCACGGTTCCATGAACCATGGAAACAAATAAATGCGCCATTTTTATACTTAACCGGAAACTGGTCTCCATGATAAAACAACAAATCGTTTGGTGCCCAATGCCCCGGAAATGCCATGATTGGTCGCTTCGCTTTTGTATAAATTTTCTTACCGTCACCGCCGTATTCAGGAGCCAGCATTTTCTGTTTCTTTTCCTTGTCGTAATAAGAATACGGCCAACCGAAATCATCGTTTTTCTTGATTAACAGGAATTCTTCTGACGGCAGCTCTGCTCCTTTTTCTGCCGAAAACATTTCAGGATAATGCTGAAACAGCATGTCGCGGCCATGTTGCAAGGCATAAAGGTTTTTTGAGAAAGAATCGTAATCAAGTGCCACCGCATTACGGATCCCACTGGCAAAACGAACGCCGTCTTCCTGTTTCTGGTTCAATTTATCGGCTTTGAACTGCCAGATTCCTCCATGCTTTTCCAGTAAGGGACAAGGATTCATACCAGGTGAGCCTTTCTGCCGGTCTTTTTCCTGGCATACATTAGAGGGGGCTCCTATTGTTACGTAAATATTGCCATTACCATCAAAAGTGAACGGTTTGGCTTCATGCTGGCGTAAATCCGGTAAGCCTGTGATAACCGTTTCAGGATTTTTCCTGTCGATTACATTACCGGTTGCATCCAGCTTATATCTGAACACCTCAGAATTAGACGAAGCATACAAATACCCGTTGTGGATATCAATGCCTGTGCCGTTATACGTTCCGAAGTACTCTGTTACATCTGCTTTGCCGTCACCATTGTTGTCTTTCAGAACGGTTATCCCTTTTTCATCTTTGGCATTACTGTTTTTAATGTAGATAGTGCCATTCGGCAATACTTTGATGTGACGGGCCTTACCGGTTGCTTCAGCTACCACTACAGCCCCAAAACCAGAAGCCAGTTTAATACCTCCGTTGTCTTCATCAGGTCTGATTTCAGGTTTGAACGGTTTAATTAAAAAAGCACTCGTGAGTATAAATACACCGAATGCAAGGCTGAGAGAGAGAAATGTTTTTTTCATATTTGCATCTTAACTTCCTTAAATCAAATGCGGCCTTCGGCATGTAAGGAAGGTGTTTAAGGTTTATCATGTCTCAAGGCATAGAAGACATGAGGCGTTGATTAATTAAATGGCTAACTGATAACAAGAAAGCATTCACATTTGTTACTGTTTCATAATTAAAACCAGCTGATTTTTATCAGCTTTTACAATTTTCTTTTTGAAATCAACCCAATCATTATATGCTGCAGCAGCATGACGCCCCTTAAATATGCTTAACTTACGGTAATAATAAACCGCACCCTCTTTCATTTGTATATTTGCCGAATATACACCGAATTTAGTTTCAATCCTGATTGGTTCCGGCATGTATTCAACTATATAATTTTTAGGAATCCTGAATGAGATACTGTCAATATCCAGATAATTATCATTCAAAACAAGCTCCGTCTTTCTGTTTGCATTGGCAACAGGTATACCCTTTTGCTGGTTTAATGTATTGGGTGTTAAAAACAATCTTGTACCGCTTTTACTAACTGTGTTTCTTAAATGCAATTTTAACTTCTCTTCCATCACCGGCAATTTCCCTTTTTTTTCTGTCAGCGAAAAACTGACTATTTCAACACTTGGTAAGCTTAGTTTTTTATACAGCCATTTCCTTTGGTCTTCACTGCTCAAAGAATTGGCCACATCTGCATAAATCTCTTGCTGTAACCCTGTATACTCTGTTCTGATATTGGCTACTGCCTCGCCATTTTCTTCAATATCAATGGTGGCGGTTCTCAAAAGTTGATTGTCTTCGGCATCATAAGCGGGTGTTCGTATCATTTTCCCACCGTTCTCAGTAATTAACACTACGTTTCTGTCTCCTGTAAAACTTCCCAGATAACCAATGGGATTATGCTGGCTTGTGCATTCCAGCCAAAGCGTATCTTTCTTCATTGGTACGCACAAAATAACATGATTAAACTGAAATGAAGGGAAATCTGCCTGTACCGGGGCACGGTTTCCTGCCCTCACTAGTGCCGCATACGAAGTGATACCCACTTCTTTTAACATTGCCTTTGCAAAATTGGTTAATGCTTTGCAGTCGCCATATCCCTTAATAGCCACCTCCATGGCTTTCATTGATTGCCAACCACCAATGCCTAACTGAATACTTACATATCTGGTATTAGCTTGCAGGTATTCATAAATTTTCCTGACTTTACCAATGTCATCGGCCTCACTTTTTGTTAAATCCCTTAGTTTAGACACTAAGTCGGCAGGTAATTTATCTCTATCAGCATTCAGGGTGTAATAAAACAGTCCGATATCACTCCATGAATTTATTTGTCCGGCATAATCATCTACTTTAAAATCTGTAGGGCCTGTGTAAACCATCGGCATGATTTCTGAATAACCAGGGCTGTTAGTCTCCCTCTCTACAGCCTTTATATTACTTACACTCCAACTATAATTACGACGGTTACTTTCTGTTGTAATAGATACCTTTGCAGGCATATTCTGTTCCTTATACCTCAGTTCAAGACCTTCCGGCATTGCCACTTTAAAGGAAGCCTTTTCAACCGCAGTGAATTCGGCATTATCTACTATGGCCTCCCATACAGGGTAAAACATCATATTCTTTTCTGTATATACGTACGAATAATCAATAGTATACGGATAAGACGTATGCGTTAATGATGCAATTTTCACATAGCTGTCATCAATTTCGTTTCCTCCTGAAGATGTGCTGTACTTATCAATGTCATCCTTTTTCAGTCTTTTTATTTGCTTACCATTCACATCATATAATTGTGCTTCAATGCTATTCACTTTGCTGAATTTGTTATAAAACAAAACAATATTTGTGTGATTGGTACCTTTTTCATCCAAAATCGTGATTGTGCCCTTTACACGCATCACACCCTCGCCTTTATCTTTTACATAAAACTCTGTTTCATGATTACGAACTACTGCATGCGCTTTTTCTTTTAAATCCGGCGAAATATTTAAAGCAGAGAAATCCTGCGCTATTGTCTGAAAGCTTATCAATATTAAAATTATAAACCGCATGTGCTTATTAGTTTTTCTTTAGTACTATCTGTTCATTATGTTTTGCCACCATTTTATCAAAAAATTCCTGTAAAAAAGAGTATTCTTCAGCATAGTATACAGCTTTACGAAATTGTACCCGGCTTGTTACAGTTATTTTGTTGTCTGCTACAGTAATCATATACATAAACCTTCCTGTGTTTTCAGGCAGGCTGATTGAAATATTTCCAGGCACTTCAACAATTGAATACTCTTTAGGAAGCTCATAAGTTGCAATAAAAGTTTCTTCAATAGGAAAAGCGAAGTCAATCGGATAAAGGCGTGCTTTAGCTTTCAGTAAATTCTCTTTTTGTCCCTCAGAAAGCATTGGTTTCAGATAAATTGTATTGCCAGCTTTCGTCAGATAGTCATTCATGGTTAACTGATATTGCGCCTCCATTGACTCCTCAACTGATGTGGTATTGTTATAATTTGCCTTTTCAATTACCCACGAAGTATTATTTTTACCCTCTTCTTCAAGATATTTTTCACGGCCTTTATCCTGAAAATCCTTTTTTTCAATCAAACCTCCGTAGCCTCCGTAATACTTGTTCAAAACTCCTTTTAATTCACCATCTGCATCAATGGTCATATCTGCCTTCTTGTATTTAGAATTTTTTTCAACTGGTAAAATCGAAACAAACCGGGCATTGGTAGGATGAATCAGCCAGCCTTTTTCATTCAGACAGTCAACCGGTAACATACCCGGCTTAAGATATTCATCAGTAGCATCAATCAGAAAATCTTTACCATTACGCTCGATATGAGCGACCAAATAGTTAAATCTCTTTCTTAGTGCATATTGTTCATGAATTTTGCCATGCCCTCTGGTGCTTAAAATGACAGGATTGGCATCGAATCCTATTCTTTTTAGCAAAGCCACTAATAGCAAATTAATATCTGCTACGTCTCCTGTATGTTTATCTAATACTTTTTTAAGGTTATCTACATAAATACCATATCTTTTGTTCCATTTTACATTCTTCTGAATATACTCACACGCTGCTTTCAACCGGGCTGTTGAATCGCTATGCTTGCTCTTAATTTCTTTAGCTATATCATCCAGAAAGCCCGTTCGTTCAAGCTGTCCTCCCAGCGACCCACTTAACATTGTTTGGTTGAGCGAAGCATAATCCAGAGAAAAATTCTGCATCAAAACACCCGGCCACGTAACACTGGTCAACTCAAAATCAATTTTCGAAATGTAATCTCCTGTATATGTTATGTAAGCTTCATTTCTAAAAGGTGGGGCATCTTTAACTACCAATCTTTGAAAAGTTCCGTCTACAGGACTAGTGCCAAGCGACAGATTCACGTGCTTTGTCTGATTATCAGTCAAATCTAAGTAGCCGGACATCAGGGTTCTGTAGTTAAAATATGACGGAATACTGATTTCATAAATACTCCACAACACCGGTCTGGTTCCCTGAAAAATCCAGGAGTCAGGATTAGTAGCAATTGTGAATGGGGTTTCAAGAGTATAGGTATATTCTATCACAGAGCCTTCTTTTACATTCGGCATTGTTATTTTAATATTCTGATTCTCTCCTACAACTTTATCGGTAAAGATAGACTCTCTAGTGAGTTTCTCTTTTTTTACCTCTCCGTTTTCAAAATTATAAGTAAACCCTTTCACATCAGAGATGTACTGACTTTTCTCATTACCATCTTTATACAATTGCAATGAAATTGTTCCTAAATCTAATGCAGATTTTTTGAGGATTTTTATACGCTCGTGGTAGGTTGTGCGTATATAAATGCTTCCTACTTTAAGCTCAAAACTTGTATGACCATAATCATAGAGAACAATTGCATCGGCAGTAGAATCCTTATCATAGACTTTCATCTGAACTTCGGCAGCATTAAGTTCTCCGAATTTAACTTTGGGCTCAGCTACTTTTTGGGCATACAGAAGGTTGGCACAACTAATCAGGCATAGCAGAATTGCATTTTTTTTCATAAACAGCTCGTGTAAATTTTACAGAATTATAATTCAGTTCACAGTTAAAATAATACGGTGCAGAAGTGGTTTAGTTTTTCTTCAATACAATTTGCTCGTTTTGCTTAGCAATCATTCTAGTAAACAATTCTCTTAAATCCTGATAGTCTTCAGCTGAAAAGATTGGTCTTGCCAGTAAGAGTTGGCTCAGCACCTCTACCGTCCTGCCATCAACTTTTACCAGAAAATTATATCGGCCTTTGTTCTCTGCTAAAGCAAATTTAACAGCCGTCGGCACGCTTTCTATTGAATAACCTTCAGGAATAGTGTATTTTCCAACCACAGTTTCTTGAATACTATAGCCTAAGTCGACAGGGTATTGCCGTTCTGCTTTAGCAAAAGGATTTGTTTGCTGGGTTTTCCATAGTAAAGGCTGAATAAATATTCTGTCTCCGGCTATAGTATAGGCCTCATTCACTTTTGTTTCACATTCTATGCGGGCTTCCTTATTTTCACCTTCTTTATACAGGAAAGTGGGGTTTTCAAATGAAGAATATTGACTTTTAAGATTTTCAATATATTTCTCTTTACCTACTCCCTCAATTTCTGCTTTTTTTTCTGTACTGGCATATCCGGAATATGATTCATTAAATTGTCCTTTCAATTGTTGGTCATCCTCTATCGTAAAAGTCAGCAACGTAGTTGTCTGTTTTTTAGCTGCGGGCAGTAACGATACCCATCTTGGCTTTTTAGAAATAAGCCAGCCACGCTCATTCAGGCATCGTTTAGGCAACATATTCATTGTAACAAACTTGTCGGTTGCATCTAAAAGAAAATCCTTTCCATCGACAACCACATGTGCGATGCTATAATTGAATCTATCCAGCAATGCTATGTCCTGAAGCACTTTCCCGTTGGTTCGTGTACTCAAAACTACCGGATTTGCATCAAAACCTAATTCTTGCAAAATGCCAACCAGCATCAGGTTGATTTCTGAAGAATTACCCATTTTCTTTTCATAAATATTCTCTAATTTTTGCGTAGTCATTAATCTGCTTTCCCCATTCCACGCAATGGTATTCCGAACATATTCATAAACATTACTTACAAGTGAAAGCGCATCACTATTAGCAGATTGAGCCGAAATTTCGGCACCTATCTTTTTAGCAGTTTTACCAAATCTCTTAAGGGATATACCAAAATCAGGATACTCTAAAAGCGTTTTTGTCAGGTCTTCATAAGTAATAGAATACGAACGCTCTCCGGTGGTTGGGAAAAAAGTTCTTGCCAATTCAAAATGAATAGCACTTCTGTAATCTTCTACAGTAGTCATATATTCATCTTCTTTAATGGGCGGCAAATCTTTCATGGCAAAATAGTAGGAGAGATACGGATCTTTTATCGGATTCCCGAGCCCGTCAGTTCTGCTCATAAATACATCTCTTCCATTCTTAGTTTCTCTTATAGCAAATGGATAAAATCCAAAATAGGTAAGTTTGTAATCAAAATATCCGGGAATAACAGCCTTTATGCCACTCCAAACGACTGGTATCGACTTTTGGAATCGCCATTTTCGCAGATAATACCACAACGGAGACTCTATTCTATAGCTCAGTTCAATCACAGATCCTTCCTTCACCTGTGGGAAAACAATCTTCGTTTCTCTATACTTGCTTGATGATTTTTCTTCAAAAATAGAAGCCTTGGTAAGTTCTCTGGTTTTTACGTAACCGTCTTCAAAGTTGTAGGTAAATCCTTTAATATCTTTTATTATTTCCTGTCGTTCCGGATCGGAATCCCAATGATATGGAATACTAAAAGTGGCCCAATCCAGAGCTGATTTTTTAAGAATTTTTATGCGTTGGTGAAATGTATACACTACGTGTGGTATACTTGAATTGAAATCATACACGTAGTCTCCAAAGTCATATAATATGACTGCATCAACAGATGAATCTTTGGCATAAGATTTCATCTCTAAATCGGCAAGATTATAAACGCCAAATGTAACTTTGGGCTCAGCTGCTTGCTGGGCAAATAGAATATGCACGCAACTAACGAGACATAGCAGAAGTGTGCTTTTTTTCATAAACAGCTTGTGTAAGTTTTAAAAGTATATACCTGATTAGCATTGAGAGCAACTGAAGAAAAGATAATCAAATCAGTTTTTCTTTAATATAATCTGCTCGTTTTGCTTAGAGATCATTTTTGTAAAAAATTCTCTTAAATCTGCATATTCATCAGCTGCAAAAACTGACTTTGCAATTAACAACTGGTTTGTGAGTTCAATTACCCCATTTTCAGCCTTTATCATAAATAAATACTTTCCTTTACTATTTGGTAAATATATATTGATATAGTTTGGCATGTTTTCTACACTATAGTTTTTTGGAATAGTGTATTTAGCAATAACGGTTTCCTGTATGCCGTAGCCGAAATCAACAGGATATTTTCTTTCCGTATTAACAAATGGATTCTGCCCTTGGGTTTTCCATAGCAAAGGTCTTATAAAAATTCTATCGCCTGATATTGAATAGGCATCATTTACGATAGTTTCACATTGGAGACGCAGTTCTTTGGTGTCACTTTCCTTTAAAGTAAATGCAGGGTTCTCAAACTGTGCAAATTGTCCTTTAAGATTTTCAATATACTTCTCTGCACCTACATTATTGATTTCTGTCTTTTTCTCGGCTTCGGCATACCCATAATAAGATTCTGTATATTGACCTTTTAATTTCTGGTCTTCTTCTATCGTAAATATCAGCTCAGTCGTGCTCTGTTTTCTTTCATTAGCTACTAAAGATACCCACTTAGGGTTTTTCGAAATGAGCCATCCGCGTTCGTTCAGGCATCTCTTAGGAAGCATATTCATCTTCACATGCTTGTCGCTTGCGTCCAGTAAAAAATCTTTACCGTTAACTATTATATGTGCTATTGTGTAGTTAAATCGGTCAATAAGCGCTATTTCTGTTAAAAGCTTGCCATTGGAACGCGTACTCAGTGCAACCGGGTTAGCATCAAAACCCAATTCATTTAATACCGCAATCAGAATCATATTTATTTCAGTGGCATTCCCCTCCTTTTTTTCATACACCTGGTCAAGTTTTGACATCGCAATAAATCTATTTTCCTCGTTCCATTTTAAATCGTTTCTCACATATTCATAGGCACTACTGATAAGCTTAAGCGAATCTTTAGAGTCAGACTTAGCCAATATTTCAGCCGCGATTTTTTTGGCAGTCTTACCGAATTTCCGTATTGCGCCTACATAATTAGCATCCTCAAGAAGTGTCTTGGTTAGGTCTTTGTAAGTGACTGAGTAATTGCGCTCTCCACCGGTAGGTAAAAATGTTCGGGCCAACTCAAAATCTATGGAACTCCGGTAATCTTCTACGGTAGTCATGTAGTCGTCGGGCCGTATGGCAGGTAAATCTTTCATTGCAAAATGATAAGATAAGTAAGGATCTTTTACGTCCTCTCCCTTTCCTGTGATACCCGGAATAAGCGCTTTAATACTGCTCCATACGACTGGTATATCTTTCTGAAAATTCCATGTGCGTAGGTAATACCACAATGGAGACGAAATAGTATAAGAAATGTCAATTACCGATCCTTCTTTTACTTGCGGAAAAACAATTTTTATCTCTCTTACTTCACCTGATGATTTTTCCTGAAATATAGACTTTTTGGTCAGCTCCGTCATCTTCACATTTCCATCTTCTATATTAAAGGTCATTCCTTTAATATCTTTTACGGCTTCCTGTCTGTCGCGGGTCGACTCGTATCTGAAAGGGATGCTTATTGTTCCTCTCTCGAGCCCTGATTTCTTCAGAATTTTTATCCTTTTATGAAAGTAATACACTACCATCGGCGAATTATCATCAAACGAATAAGAATAGTCGGCGTAATCATACAATATCACAGCTTCGGCAGATGAATCTTTGGCATAAGATTTCATTTCCAAATCTGCAAGATTAAATATACCAAACGTTACCTTCGGCTCTGAAACTTGTGAAAAAACATGAAAAGAAGAGAAAGCTAAAAAAAGCGAAAAGGAAAATGTTCTTAGATAGCGCAGCATGGGCTTTTTAGTGAATGGTTAGCAAAGTACAAATATGCGCGAAATATCACATCTCTACAAAATGATTGATGCGTTTTTTTTGCAAACTTCTAACCTATATACGTACAATACGAATAAAGTCATTCCTTCAGCGAAAGAATGACTTTATTTATTGCCAGACAACTTACTACTTTATGATAGCTTTAATAACCACCGGCTGATGATCTGACGGATAACGTTGCTCTTTTGAATCGGTCAACACGCCGTATTTCAAAACACTGATTTTCTTGTCGACAAATATGTAATCAATCCGGTTTTTCATGGGTGCATCAAATTTAAACGCATTGAATGTTCCTTCAGGTCCATAAGGAGCTAAGGCGCTCACACTTTGGGCATCGTTCAATAGGGTCTGCATTTCTTTAATTTGCTCGGTTTCGGGCGTAGAATTAAAATCACCTACACATATAGCCGGTGCATCTTTTGCTATTTCCTGAATTTTCTTTACCATCAGTTTACCTGACTGGCGCCGTGCCTCTACTCCCTGATGATCAAAATGCACACTAAAGAAATAGAAGTTCTTTTTGGTGGCTAAGTCCTGAAATTTAGCCCATGAGCAAATACGGTTGCAGCAGGTAGCATCCCAACCTTTGCCGGGCTTTTCGGGTGTTTCACTCAACCAGAAATCACCGGATTTCAACACTTTAAATCTTGATTTTTTATAAAAAATAGCCGAGTGTTCGCCTGCTTTATCTCCATCGTCTCTACCTTTTCCCAGAAATGTAAAATCTTTCAATTCGGCAATATCATCTAACTGGCCTCTCAGCCCTTCCTGAGTTCCGAAAATATCAAATTCATGAAAACTGATAAGCGCCTTTACAAATTCTTTTCTGTTTGGCCAGGCATTTACACCATCATTGGGCGTATTATAACGGAGATTATAGGTAGCCACCGTAATAGGTGTATTTTTTTGTGCAAAGCCCTCGGAAAAAGACAGAAAACTAAAAAAAAGAATAAGAAAATTTAATTTCATAGCAAATGGTGCTGGTTTTGTTGGTTGAAAATTGAATCAGTTAGCAGGGCTATTAACCTACCTTCACAAAATAAACAATAGATTATCAATTAAGGCACAAAACAGCCTGTAAATTATTACTTCTTAACAATAAGATAAAAAGGGCTGGCAATACTTTCTGCCAACCCTTTATCAAATTATCGAACCTATGAAAAATATTAATTCTTTTTTACGTATAATTTCACCGTATCGGCATTGATACCCGTAAAAACACCCAAACCATTCACGATACTCGACGGCGGGGTACTCAGGTTTTGTGTAGTAGTACCACTCGATTGATACAATGCCGAGTAATCAGGATTGATTCTGTAAAGGATTACGTCATAATTACCAAAGTATTCAAGGCTTTGTGGTTGAATATTACTGTGCACTCCCAACACCGGTTCGTTGGTAAATCTGAATCTGAAAGTCGGGAACTCGGCTCCTGTGGGTGGCACAATGATTTGCACCGGTTCGCTTTCAGTATTTTCTACCGCTATGAAGTGGTACACATTTTCAGGATTAATCCACGAAAGCTCTATAGGCGTATTGTCGATTCCACCGAAACCTCCACCACCCGGAAAACCACCTCCGGATAAATTGATTTGCGTACGAGAAATCTCATGGGTACTAATACCGAAACCTATCGGCTTTTCCGGAATTTCAGTCTCAGCACTGACAACCCTGCCCTTGTATTCAAATTCCATTTTATACTTCACAGGAGATTCTTCTATCAATTCAGCGCTATCTGAGGTGTAAACGCCGCTTGCTGCTGATTTTAAAACAAAAACTTTTCCGTTACTTGCAGTAATTTTAATACTCAAACCATCTATCGGTTCTGATACCCCCTCCGAACTTTCAGCGTAAGGAATTTCCGTAAAAACCTTCATACTTACCGGGTGCCCGGGAGCAAGATATGCTTCTACAATGGGCTTCTCTCCGGGATTCACCACATCGTTTGTTTCTGTGCAACTCATTACACCAGCAAACGTAATGATCGTCAATAGGATGCTATATATATTTTTCATTGTTTCATTCTTATTTAAGTTTCCACGTTACAGTAACATTAGGTGTAAAACCCAGATAATTCACATTCGTTGTCTGAAGAATCGTCAGGTCGTCGTCTGTAATAACCTGGAATCTTTTATACCACACGTTTGTCCGGTTATACAGGTTGAAAACGGAGAATCCTACATTAAACCTGGGACTGAAATTATATGTTGCCGATATATCCATTCGATGATATGCCGGGAAACGATTAGCGTTTTTGTCGGAAGGATTCGTGAAATTCCTGACACTGCCATCAAGCAGCGTAACCTGGTAGGCGCCAAGAATAGAGGTGTATGGCCTGCCACTTGAAAAAATCCAGGTAGCTGCCAGATCCCATTTCTTGTACTTGTAAGAACCAATAATTTTAAACTGATGCCTTACATCCTGGTCTGAATAATAAGATTTGTCAGAAAAGGCGTCTATCTGGCGTTTTGCCTCGGCCAGCGTATAGCCAATCCAGCCATTAAAATCTCCGAATTTTTTCTGAATCAATACGTCAACCCCGTTGATGGTCTCGTCACCGTTAAAGAAAGTCTCACTAGCCGACAACATGCGATTAAGTTGTGGAACGAATCGCAATGTATACTCGGTCACATCTGTACTTTTTTTCTGATAAAACTCCACGTCGAACAGGTAGTCGGAGGTTTCATAACTACCGCCCAGAATCAAGTGTCTGGAATGGGTAACAGGCAGCGTAGATGAATTGGATAATACCCAGAAATTGCGGTTGCCTTGCGAAATATCCTCGCGGTTAATCTGTTTCACAAACTGGTAATAAATACCGGCTGCACCTTTCAGTTTCAACTTGGGCGTCAGATTGAAATTGGCAGAGAACCGGGGTTCAAAATAGCTTTTTTGGGTTACGTCAAAATAAGTGATTCTGACACCGGGGTTGATATGCAGCTTTGACCCAAACAACTTAATTTGGTCCTGAGCATAGGCCGTATAGGTACTTCCGGTATCATTTCTGTCCAGTACCTTAATGGTGTCATTCTGGCTATAGGTATATTTAATGTTGTTCCGGGTTGCCTGCCAGCCAAAATCAAGTTGATTATTTGGCAGCAGTTTCCATTCAAAATCCATCTTGGCAGTTATGTCAGACAAATTATTATCTTCAATCTGCCCTATCCTCACGTCCCGGTCAACACTATCACGGGTTATGGTCATTAAGCGGCTATTATCTCTGTTGCTGTAGTAGTTTGAGTAACTGATTAAAGCGTTACTATAGAACTTCTCACCCCACTGTCTCGACCATTTCAGGCTTCCTCCCAGATTACCCCAGTTTGAAATATCATTAGTTGCCGTATTAAAACCCCGGCCACCCCCAAAACCACCTCCCGGAGGGCCAAATCCTGTAAGATTCGAACTGCTCGAATTATCCATATTATCGGTACCGTTATACAGGCTTAGCGATAGAATATCCTTTTTTGTAGGCTTATAAGTGAGTTTTGAATTTAAATCATAAAAATAAGAACTGGCCACCTGTTCCTGTCCGAATGCGCCAAACGGGTTTCTGCCTGTGCCTCCAGGCAATGCACCCGTTGGTTGATTCTGACTGGAGTTTTCGCCTGTAAAACTCTGAAACAGTTTTTTGTACAAGGGGCCTTTCCACGAACGACGAGCGGCCACCAGAAAAGTAAACTTATCACCTATCGGTGCTTCAATATAACCATTGGTGCTCAACAAACTCACATCTGCACCTGCATTGAATTCCTTTTTGTTCCCTTCTTTTCCGGTAATTTCAGCCACTGCCGATATACGACCACCAAATCGGGCATCGAATCCGCCTTTATATAGCTGAATGTCTTTAATGGCATTATAATTAAAGGCTGAGAAGAATCCAAAAAGGTGATCGACATGGTAAACCGTAAAGCCGTCGTACAAAACCAGGGTTTGGTCGGGCGTACCGCCGCGAACATACAAACCTGATGAAGATTCGTTAGAAGCGCTTACGCCGGGCATCAGCTGAAACGCTCTGAAAGGGTCTCTTTCGCCCACATTGGGCAGCCTAGCTATATTTCTCGGGGTCATTTTAATCATTCCCACTATCTCATTGGCTTTCAGAACTTCGGTTCGTTTTTCCATCACTGTTACCTCTTCCAATGTACCGATGGCAGGATCAATCTCAATCTTTAGGTCTTCCAGATTCAGTTTCGGATTCAGGTGGTACAGACGGGTAATAAAGCCTACATAGCTTACCTCAAGCGTGACAGTATCAGAAGGCACTTTCAATAATGTAAAATGACCGTCAACGTTGGTCTGGCTGCCTGTTTTAGAACCCTTAATAGCCACAGTGGCAAAAGGAAGATTCTCACCATTGGTAGCATCTACAATTCTACCTGTCAAGGTGAAGTCGGTTCGTGTGGGTTGTCCTTCAAATTTGGTATCGGCAATTGTTTCTATCTTCTTATTCTTGCCTATAATATGAATTATCTCATTTTCGTCTAAATAAAATTTCAAAGGCATTTTTTTTAATAGTGCCTTCAAACCATCCTGAAAAGTTTCGTTCGCAAACCAGTAAGTAACGTTATACGATTTCAGTTCAACTTTGTCGTAGATTATTTTGACAGGATATTTCTTCTCCATCTCGACCAATATATCAGCCAGAGGAATATTATTAAAAAATTCGTCTTTAATGAGCGGATTATTGACGGTAGATTTTTTAGCATTTTGGGCATGCGCCTCCCCCACCAAGCCAATCCAGAAAATAATTAAAAGAAAGCGGAAAAGTCTTTTTCTCATACAGGCATTTAAATTAGTTCATCGTCAAGGACGAGCGCACTAAGATTTGGGATGCCAGGCTAATGAAGAGTGTAGAGATTTAACTGATTTGTGTATATAAACCTTTATCAATAAACGAATTTGACTAAGAATCTGAGTATTTCAACTTAAATACTTCCAGAAATGTCCTTCCTACAGGAATTTCCTGCTTATCAATTAACAACCTGGTTTTTTGAAAAGAAGTAATCTTGTCTAAAGCAACAATATAAGACTGATGCACCCGGCAGAATTGGTTATCCGGCAGTTTGCTTTCAATTGCTTTCAAATTCAACCGGGTCAGTATAGGTTTAGGATTATTTCTGACGAATATTTTCACGTAATCTTTCAATCCTTCAATGTATAGCAAATCATCGTAAAACAGCTTTATTTGCTTATACTCAGCATGGATAAAGAAAAAATGTCGTTCATCGGTCGGTAATTGCTCATCGTTTTTTGCTTTGAGCGTAAACATTTCAAAAGCCTTATTGGCAGCTCTCAGAAATCTTTCAAAGGGTACTGGTTTCAGCAGGTAATCTGTAATATTCAGGTCATATCCCTCCAGTGCATATTGCTCATAGGCGGTTGTGAAAATCACCATAGGCGGATCAGGTAATGCTCTTATAAACTGTGTGCCGGATAACGTAGGCATCTGGATATCCAGAAAAATCAGATCTGTTGCATTCTCTTTCAAAAACTGTTCAGCGTCTAGTGCGTTGCTGAATACTCCGATCAAATCCAGAAAGGGTATTTTCCTGATATCATCCGCTATTATTTCTAAAGCGAAAGGCTCGTCGTCTACGGCAATACACCTGATTCTATCTTTATTTCTCTGATTGCCCATAGTTTAAAATAATAGTTAAATCAACACTGAAATACCCACCTATATTTATAATATTCAATTCATGTCTTTCCGGATAATGCAGCAATAAACGTTTTTCCACATTCTGAACTCCTATCCCTGAGTCTTCCGTATTTTCCGGAAAATTATTACCGGAGACAGGGTTCTTCACAAAGAAACGGAGTTTGTTTCCTTCTACTGTCAGACTGATTTCTATTTCACTTTCATTCTGGCTATGTAGCCCATACTTAAAGGCATTTTCAACAAAAGGTATAAATAATAAGGGTTCAATGCTCCATTGTTTAATATCACCTTCGTAGGTAAACTTCACAGAGTTTTTCTCTGATAGCCGCATTTTTTGCAATTCTATGTAGTTTTCCAGATAGTGTATTTCCTGTTCAAGCGGTACTTTATCATGCTTGGCCTGATAAATCATATACCTCAATAACTGTGAGAGTTTCACAACCGAATCTTCCGTAGCATCAGATTTTTGCCTGGCCAGCCAGCGGATATTGTTTAGAGTATTGAATAAAAAATGCGGACTTATCTGCAATTTCAACACGGCCAGTTCAGCTGCTGTTTTCTCAAGTGCTATCTGCTGTTTTTCTTCTTTCTGAATACTCCGCTCTTTTATCAGTGCCAGTAATGAACTGACCAGTATTACCAGCGAAAATGAAATAGTAGTTCTGAACAAAAAAGGAAAGGGAATAAACATCGGACCCGGTGGTGGGAACCTTCGCCGGAATCCCGACAAATCCTGCGGATGTATTCTTAGGAAATCGGGTCTTCTGAAAGTGTCAAAGGTAAACTTATTAAGCAGCAACATTACCAGAAATATCGCCAGCAAATACAATACAAACAACAGCGTATTTTTCCTGATTATTAAATTGGGAGTTATAAAATTCAGATTGAAGTAAAAAACAGCAATCAGCACGATATCGTTTATCAACTGCGATATGACGAACGACGGAAAACCTGTTTGTCTGAAAAAATTAAAACTACCATTTGGTGTGGTAAGGAACGGCATAATAATAAAGATTATCCAGCCTATAATATGTAACCAAACGGAGTAGCGCTTAAGAAAAATCATTGAGTGTAAACCTGAATTGTTGCTTATGAAACCAAAAACTACCGCCAAATGATATAAATATCTGCGTCAAACCGGCCATCTGTATATAATCTACCCGATTGTGTAGACAAGCCTTGCCTAAAATTATGACAAGCCGGCTATGCCGGTAAAATAGCATTTAATTGAGTCTAATCTTTCGTCTGCCACAATATTTTTTCAACTTTGCTGATCGATTGTTCTATACTATTTTTGATACTTGAAAGACCAAACTTTGCTAATAATACAACCGATTATCAGAAGCACAGTGGCCTTAATCTGAGCAACTTTTTAATAATAATCGAGTCCACTATACAATAAATTTCATCCAATGTCCGCTATTAATTAAAGGTGTTATCTGTTAGCCGGCGCGTAAAAATTTGAACATACCCGCTTATAGCAGGCAACATTTAAGTGATTGTACAACAATAAAATAGTGAAATATACCTTCATTCGCTCGCAACAGACTAAAAAATTGTCATTTTTCCATTAATTTTAATGATTTTTTAATAAAAAATTTGTGAGTTTCAATTGAAAAGTCTATTTTCGCAAATTATTGATTATCAACAACTTATCAATAATAAAAAAATTAAGCGCTTAAAAATTAAAGAAATGGATTTCCGTACTGAAATAGAAGTGAGCCCGGCCAGCTTCCGTATCGGCACTGACTCCAGAATAATGACTGTTGGTTCTTGCTTTTCTGAGGTCATTGGAAGCCAGTTAGCCGAGAATAAAATTCAATGCCTGTGCAATCCTTACGGGACTGTTTTCAATCCTTTATCGATATTCAAGTTGATCAGTAATAGCTTGCAGAATAAGCCTATTTTCAAACACATGATGGTCGAAAATTCGGGCATCTGGCAGCATTACGATTATCATTCAAAGTTTTTTGCTAATTCAAGAGAAGAGTTAGAAGAATTACTTTATCAAACAAACAGCACATCACAGCAATTTCTGAAAAAGGCCAACTTTCTGATTATTACCTTCGGAACTGCTATAGTGCACCAATTGAAAGAAAACGGTTCTATCGTTGCTAATTGCCATAAAGCCCCTGCCTCGAATTTCAAGAAAGAAATGCTGAATATGAAAGATATTATTCTGCGTTTCAGGGCTATGTATGAGCAACTGAAAATGTATAATAATAAAATAAAAATTTTAGTAACCGTAAGCCCGGTAAGACACACCCGCGAAACCCTGCAGCTTAATTCGGTTAGTAAAAGTATTCTTCGTACAGCCTGTTATCATATTGAAGAAGAATTCAATGATGTTCATTATTTTCCAAGCTATGAAATCATGATGGATGATTTGCGTGACTATCGCTTCTACAAAGCTGATATGATTCATCCGAATGACCTGGCTGAGAACTATATCTTCGAGAAGTTTTCTGAAACTTATTTCACCGACGACCTGAGCAATTTTTTGCAAGATTGGAATAAGGTAAAGATGTCGTTGAATCACCGTCCGATTCAGACAGATACACCAGCGCATCAAAAATTCCTGACCGATTTACTTGAAAAAATAGATGGGTACAGCGATAAGTTTGATGTTTCAAGCGAACGGGAAAAAGTACTCTCACAATTGGTAGCAGCGTAATCATAAGCCATCCTGCGCCTTTATATCAGGCAATTATTCAATTTTCATTCTCAAATCTCTACCCGGAAAAAGTTCTGTCATTACTTTTTTACGGATATCTGGCTTTCTGGTGCTTAATTCAGGAAACAGATTTGCATTTGTATAAATCATTTTAGAATCAAAGTCTGGCTGACATTCTTCGGCAATAGTCTCAGGTTCCATGTTTTTACAAATTCATTGGTTCGCAATGCTATTTTTGCGAACTTTACAGCGTTGTTTTATCGAATCAGGAAGACAATCCATACCTGGCAAAAGGCATTAATTATATGCTTTTAATAGCCGGATTGTTAAACTAAAAAATGAGAATACTTGTTGTTTTGATAAGTACGACAAAAGTATTTACGAACCAATTACCATTGCATGGGAGAATTTACTATCACCAAAGAAAAAATACTGCAAGCATTAAGTACAGTTGAGGAGCCTGACCTGAAAAAAGACCTAGTGACCCTGAATATGATTCGTGACGTTGTTGTAGGCGTTAATCAGGTCTCATTCACTGTAGTTTTAACTACTCCTGCCTGCCCTCTTAAGGAGCTAATCAGAAAGAATTGTGTAGACGCTATTCATACTCAGCTGAATAAAGATGTACAGGTAACTATCAATATGACCGCCGATGTTACCTCGATCAGAAACAATGCGCCCGTGCTTGACGGCGTAAAAAATATCATCGCTATTTCTTCAGGTAAAGGTGGGGTTGGTAAATCTACGGTTACGGTTAACCTTGCTATGGCACTGAAAAAATCAGGTGCTAAAGTAGGGATTATCGATGCCGATATCTCAGGGCCATCCATACCTTTAATGTTTGGGGCAGAGAACATGCAACCGTTGATTTCGCAGAAAAATGGCAAAAACATGATATCACCTATTATGCAATATGGCATAAAGATGATATCGATCGGTTTTCTTACCCCTCCCGATAGTGCCGTTGTCTGGCGTGGCCCGATGGCCAGTCAGGCATTGCGTCAGTTTTTTGGTGATGTAGACTGGGGCGAGCTGGATTATATTCTGATTGACTTACCTCCGGGTACAAGCGATATTCATCTGACATTAGTTCAGACCGTTCCTCTTACCGGAGCAGTCGTAGTAACTACTCCGCAGAAAGTAGCACTGGCTGATGTAAACAAGGGTATTTCTATGTTTCGTCAACCACAAATTAATGTTCCGATTTTAGGCATTGTTGAAAATATGTCATATTTCACGCCTGCCGAATTACCAGACAATAAGTATTTTCTTTTTGGAAAAGATGGAGGTAAAGAAATGGCTGAGAAGTATAACGTTCCGCTTTTAGGGCAAATACCGATTGTACAGAGCATCAGAGAAGGTGGTGATGAAGGCCGCCCGATTATGATGGAAGATGAACCTATTACAAGCCAAGCCTTCAAATCTACCGCAGAGGCATTGGCACAGCAAGTAGCGATCAGAAATGCATCAGGACAGAGAACCGCAAGAGTAGAAATAAGATAAAGAGAAAAGCCTTCGGATTCACCGAAGGCTTTTGTTTATTCGTCATCTTCTTCTTTTTCTATCGATTGGTTGTTTTCGTCTACTATCACAAAAACCGTCTCTCCGGTTTTTTTCATTAAGTACTTTTCACGGGCAAATTTCTCCATGGCATCGGCATTGCCCATTACTTCTTTTTCTTCGTGCTTCACTTTTTTCAGTGCTTCCACATAATACTCTTTCTCATTTTGAAGGGCCCTATATTTTTGCCAGAGTCTAAACTGAGAAATAAGATTACTCCCATCAAAAAAGGTAATCCAAACTAACAAACCGGAAGCTGTAAGCACATAGAATCGATACTTGTGCAAAAATGCAGGAACGTAAATTTTCATAGACTATACTGAGCTTTTATGGTTCAAGCCTATGCACACAGGCGCAGGCTTTCATTAGGAATGGTAATCGGGCACGATTTCAATCCAAAAATACCAATAACGGGCGTAAAAACAAAAAGCACCGAACAATTTTAATGTCCGATGCTTTTTATTGATGTATTGCTATTTATCAGAATTTCAATCCCGGAAAATAAGCCAGCTCACCCAATTCTTCTTCAATACGAAGCAATTGGTTGTATTTCGCCATACGGTCAGAACGTGAAGCTGAACCGGTTTTAATCTGGCCGGTATTCAAAGCCACCGCAAGGTCTGCAATAGTTGAATCTTCAGTTTCACCTGAACGGTGCGACATAATGCTCTTGTATTTGTTTCTGTGAGCCAGATTAACCGCATTGATTGTTTCTGTCAATGAACCAATCTGGTTTACTTTTACAAGAATTGCGTTCGCTATACCTTTGTCGATACCTTCCTGTAAACGGTTTACATTGGTTACGAAAAGATCATCACCCACTAACTGGCATTTGTCACCAATCAGTCTGGTTTGTTCTGCCCAACCTGCCCAATCGTCTTCAGCCATACCGTCTTCAATTGAAATAATCGGATATTTGTCTACCCAACTTTGCCAGTAAGCAGCCATTTCAGGAGAAGTCAATTGTTTACCGTCTGATTTCTTGAAAGTATAAAGACCTGTTTCTGCATTGTAGAATTCAGAAGCTGCGGCATCCATGGCAATAAATACATCTTCACCGGGTTTGAATCCGGCTTTTTCGATTGATTGCAACACGATTTCGATGGCCTCTTCGTTCGATTTGATGTTTGGTGCAAAACCACCTTCATCACCTACGTTAGTAGAGTAACCTTTCGATTTCAATACTTTTTTCAGGTTATGGAAAATCTCTGTACCCATTTGCAATGCTTGCGAGAAAGACTCAGCTTTAGCAGGCATTACCATGAACTCCTGAAAATCGATTGAGTTATCGGCATGTGAACCACCGTTCAATATGTTCATCATCGGTACAGGAAGCGTATTAGCATTTACACCCCCTAAGTAACGGAACAATGACAGACCTGCTTCATAAGCGGCAGCTTTCGCTACAGCCAAAGAAACACCAAGAATAGCATTGGCTCCTAAATTACCTTTGTTTGGTGTGCCGTCAAGCTCAATCATGATTTTGTCAATCAGGCCTTGCTCAAAAACATTTGCACCTAATATTTCGGGAGCTATCGTATTATTTACGTTAGCAACGGCTTTCAACACACCTTTACCTACGTAAGTTTTAGGATCATCATCTCTTAATTCAACTGCTTCATGTATACCTGTAGAGGCACCTGAAGGTACAGCGGCACGTCCCAAATAACCGTTATCGGTTAGGATATCTACTTCTACCGTAGGGTTTCCTCTTGAATCAAGAATTTGTCTGGCGTGTACTCTAACAATTTGGCTCATAATTCAAAAATAAAATTTAGAGTTATTGGTAAAAAAAATATAAAGTCTATAAAAAATATGTCAATTCCTTAACATTTTGGCACAAAAGTACAGATATTTTTAAACAATGTTCATTGTTTGTTCTTTTATCTTTTCCAGTTCGTCTTTCATCTGAACCACCAGTCGCTGAATCACAGAGTCATTGGCTTTCGACCCGATTGTGTTTACTTCGCGGCCTATTTCCTGCGCTATGAAATTCAGACGTTTACCGTTAGACGATGTTTTCAGCTCTTTGATAAAATATTCCAGATGGTTTTTTAAGCGTACTTTTTCTTCTGAAATATCAAACTTTTCAACGTAATAAATCAACTCCTGCTCAAATCTGTTATTATCAAAGTTCTCGTTCTGCACCCATTCAGATACTGCCTTTTCAATACGCTCGCGTACAATCGGTATACGCTTAGGAGCCTGTTCTTCTACCAATGCAAGCAGTGAGTCTATACTTTCTATATACTCTCTGAATTTCAGTTCTGTATTTTTACCTTCCTGCAAACGGAACTCCTTACACTTGCCAATGGCCAATGCTATGGCATTTTTCATCAGTATCCACTCCTGCTCTGCTTCTGCATCATTAAGGGCATCGGTATTAAAAGCATTCGGCATCAAAGTGGCCATTCTAAGCAACTCTGTCGGGCTGGGCTCAAAACCTAATTCTAGCGACGTTTCCCTTAAATCTTTGAAGTATGCTTTTACTAACGCACGATTTACCGCTGTAGAAACAGACGAATCATCCTTAGGAGTAATGCTCATCATAAACTCTACTTTCCCTCTTTCTAACTCCTGTGTCAGAATATTTCTTATTTCAACCTCACGTTCAGAATAACCCCTTGGGATCCGACAATAGATATCAAAAAATTTCGAATTGAGAGATTTTATTTCGACTGTTACAGAGATTTTGGCGTTTTCAAGAGTGGCAGCGCCAAAACCGGTCATTGATTGTAGCATACTATACGTTATTACAGATATATACCTGCAAAGAACGCTAAAAAACGGGAGTAATTGATGTTTTAAGTATAAAATTCTTATAAAAAAATAAAGGCAGCCACAACCTGTGTCTACCATTCTTTTTTAATAATCTGCAAGGCTTGTTGTATCCAATCATTATCATTATTTAATTCAACATCAGGCTTTACTCCTACATTTTCATAACGCAGCAAGAGTTTACGTGTATCCTTCATATCGGTCAGGTATACCTCAAATTGTTTGCCGGGCAGTTTTTCCCAGTTTCCGTAGTTTGACCCATAGCTAACCACACCTTTGGTTGTTCTGCCCAGAATTTTTACGTTTTTCTGCTTACGTAATTCCAATGCAAATATTTCTCCCTGGCTTATGGTAGCACTGTTTACTAAAACATATACTTTATTCTTTGCTGCATATTTTTTAATCAGATTCATGAATTTTCCGGCGACCTTATCTGCTCCTCCTTCGTTGTTGCGTAAGTCTATTATCAATGACGAAGCCCTTAGGTTATTCCGGATACTATCATAAAAAGCGATTGACTTCTTAATTGTAAAAGAATTTGCTGAAAAGTTTTTGATAAGTAAATACTGAGTGCCTTCATTAAGACTTTTCAGTTGAAACATGGGTGACTCTCCCGGTAATTGCGTATAATCAAATACCGGTGGTTTCTTTTGGTAGATAGTTTCGGAATAAGAAAGATAAAAATGTGAATTAATAAGGCTTTGATATTCGAATCTCTCATTATTATACAGAATGAAATTTTTAAAAAGCGGATGCGCATAAATAGCCTTAAAATAACCGGGCTTATATTCATAGAGGTGTATAGCTATCTGTCCTTTCTCCCACAAATGCATGTCTTCATGTTTATCTACAATTATACCCAGATACTCATCAGATGCAATTCTGAAAACACCAACCGTGTAATACCAGTCATAGTAATAAATGCCCTCTATTGAATCGGCCGGCTTTTCTTTCAGCACTGCTTTCAGGGAATCTATATTAACAGAGTGCACTGGGAAGTCTTTAAATTCCTGAGTTGTGACATACTTCTCAATCGATTCCCGGTCTTTAAAATTTGTAAAATCCGGTACTTGCGCCAGCCCTAAATGTCCATCGTGAATCGGCATCATCAATTTGGCAAGATTAGTAAAATAATGATAGGGTGTTAAGTTGATGGTATCTTTCTGTAAGTCTTCATAAAGCGTATGATATTGCTTAAGTCCGGTGTCCCTCATCTGATCTTTAAAAGATGGCGTTTTCTTCAATAAGGTATAAAGCGCTGATAAGTCTTTCTGATATTGGCCTGGTGTCTGGCTGCGTAACGACCCCAAAGACAAAGAAAAAATGCATATCCAGATGAAGAGCTGTTTCATAAATTGATGATGGAGACTAAATCTCTCCTCCTCATTGCCGGAGGAGAGATTTAGAGAGTGGACTTATTGAACCAGAAAATATTTTAGTTTACTTCAATGGTGCGTCAAGAATGTTTATCACCTTCACGCCTTTCTCTGTGAATATTTTACTCATAATAGCTGCGTGGTTCGAGCCTACTACAATCACAACTTTCTTAAAACCATTGGCTTTGGCTCTGTTGATCGTATTATCGCACATATCGTTATTTCTATGCCACCACCAATGGAACATCCATCCGTACAAATCGGCAGGGAAAACAGACAATTGGCGATACTCTTCAGAAAAGAAGTTAATCCTGAAAAGCCATTCGGTCATTTGCGGGCCATTTAATATTTCTGTTACATGATCTTGTCCATAAATTTTAACGGCATCATTCTGCAGATAGCTCATCCTGTTTTTAACATATTTAGATATCTCTTTGGCTTTTTTCCCTTCTTCAGACAAAGAATCTGCTTTTAGTATATTCAATCTTGTTTTGAATATCGAATCTGCCTTGCTCCAGGCATCGCTCCACTCATTATCCCAGCGTTGTGAATCCATCGGATATATCTTTTTCATACCAAATTCTATCATCATCGGGTGAGCGACATAATCATACTCATCGTCTATATACGGATTAATTGCTTTTTGTACAGAATCAACCGCTGGTGTAAAGAATTTCCTGCGGGCATAGTTAAACACACTTGTATCCGTTGGGTTTTTCTGTAAATGTTTAGCCACATGCCACATCTGGTAATACCCATTGCCCGCATCATAGCTTAAATAATAGGCTACTGCCAAATCAACCCGGTTTTTCATATCATCTGGGTTTTTGTCCAGAACTTTTTCGTAACGGGCTATGGCGGCTGGCAGATCTTTTTCATCAATTTTATTTCGTTGTTTCAAGCGGTCTAAACGCCCTAGTACATTCTCTTTGTTCCAATAGGTTTTAATAGCTTTTTCGTCTTCCGGCGACAACCATTCTCCAAAAACGGCATCCGGTTTAAAGGTTCTTATTTTTGCATGAATATCCGTCATATCCTGCCGCGGTTGCGGGGCATACTGGTGCGAGGCGCCAATCATCAATACCTCTAAATCCTGAGTTGGTGTCTGGGCAAATAGGGTAGAATAAATGACAGTGATTAATAAAGTAGCTAATAGCTTTTTCATATACTGATTATTGGTTTTGATTATGGCTCAAAAGTAGATGGTGGCTCACTAACCCACGTTCTTAAATCGTCGCAGGCACTTTTTTCACCGTCCAACGCCTGAATGGTTCGACAATCCCACTGTAATGGCTTCATCGTTCTCTTAATCAGTTCGACGGTATTTTAAGGGCGTTTGTCGGTATCTGTTTGAGATAATTACCTAATGAACTACCTTCACCACCAAATTTTAATCAGATAAGTATGAACAAGCGTCAGCAGATTGTATTTCACGTCATTTTCTGGCTATTCTTCTATTTTAAAGGAGAATTGCTGAACCTTATCGGAAATACAAATTACAGGTTCGCCTGGGAGAGATACCAAAGCATATTTGTATGGACTTCTATTCTTCTTACCATATTTACAACTTACTTAATCCGGTATATTCTTAACAGGTATTTTTCTACCAAACAATATCTGAACCTTACCATAGCCTTTGTAGTTGTTAGCGCCATTTATATTTTGCTTCGTTATCTGCTTGAAGAGGTAATAATATGGAAACTGGCAGGATATCATAACTATTCGGAAGAATCACGACGGTTTCCTTATTACATAACAGATAATCTTTATAATGTAATTGGTTATTCGTTCAATGCCGTCTTTCTGAAAATGATTGAAGATTTCTTTATCAATGAAAAAGAAAAAACAGCCTTGCTAACCGAAAAACTGAATGCTGAAAATGCTTTCTTGAAAAATCAGCTGAACCCTCATTTTTTGTTCAATACGCTCAACAATATTTATTCACTTGCGTTGAATCAGTCTCCCAAAACACCTGAAGCAGTCATGAAGCTGTCTGAACTGATGCGGTATATGTTATATGAGTCTAATCAGGAGAAAGTGAGCCTTGAAACCGAATTGAGTTATCTGAACAGTTTCATTGAGTTACAAAAATTGCGCTACTCAGGCCAGACATACATTGATTTTGAGGTGACAGGCAATGTATCTTCGCAACTGATAGCTCCGTTGATGTTGATTCCCTTTGTTGAAAATGCATTTAAACACGGTAGCGTACAAGACCCCAATCACCCGCTTATAATAAAACTGATGGTGAACCAAAATAACTTAAGTTTTATGGTGCAAAACCAGCAAGCCAATCAAAACAAAGATAAATTTGGGGGAGTGGGTCTTGAAAATATCAAAAAAAGACTTGATTTGATTTACTCTAAAAATTATAATTTAGAAGTGCAAAATAATGCCGAAAGCTATTCATCTGAACTAAATCTGATATTGTAACATGGAAAAAATACGCTGTCTGGTAGTGGATGATGAGCCATTGGCTTTGGATATTCTGGCGAAATACATCAATCAGACACCTTCTTTAACTCTGATTGCTGCCTGCACTGACGCGCTTGAAGCATTGAGCCTGATACAACAAGGAAAAATTGATCTGGTTTTTCTGGATATCCAAATGCCTAGCCTCACGGGCATTCAGTTTCTTCGTGTAGTAAACGGCAAATGTAAGGCTATCCTGACAACGGCGTATTCAGAATATGCGATGGACGGCTACGAGCTGGATGTAATTGATTATCTGTTAAAACCTATTTCGTTTGAAAGATATCTGAAAGCTATTCAGAAGGCAATCAGCAGATTTCAGTCGGGTGAGAGCCCCGCTTCTGCACCGCTTCCGGAAATTTCTGCACCAGCGGAAGTGAAACCTGTTATTGCTGAACCGCAACCGGATTTTATATTCGTAAAGACCGAATACAAAATTATTAAACTGAACCTGTCTTCCATTATGTATATAGAAGGTCTGAAAGATTACGTATCTATCTATACACCCGAAGAACGGATTCTGACATTACAGACGATGAAAAAAATGGAAGAATTACTTCCATCAGGCAGATTCGCGCGAGTACACAAATCTTACATTGTTTCGTTGGATAAAATCAATTCTATTGAGCGGCAGCGCATATTTATAGGCCGTGCTACCATACCTATTGGTGAGAGTTACTACAAAGAGTTTATCAGACTGATTGGCACCTGAAAACACTTAGTTGTTAACGGCAAGTACTTGCTCTATCTGTTTTATCAGCGTTTTTCCGTCATCATCGCTCGGATCAGCCACTTTAGTCAAAGCAAAATTGCCTTTTTTATCAATCAGGAAATACGTTGGCACGCCCGATACACCATAATTTTTCATTAGCTGACTGTTATCGTCTGTTCTGACATTAATTCCTTTCACATTATATAAATTCAGCGACTCCTTCCATTCATCCTCATCATCTATCGATATCTGTATAAAAACCACATCTTTATTTTTGAAGTGCTCTTTAATTTTTTCGGCAAACTTCATATCAAGAATACAGGGACCACACCAGCTGGCCCAGAAATCGAGATATACCACTTTGCCTTTGTAGTCTTCCAGGGATACGTTCTTCCCATTGGCATCTTTGAGCACAAAGGTCTTTGCAGGGGAGCCCTTCGTAAGGGTCTGCTGCAGGTAAACAAGCTGATTAACCGTATTTTTGAAACTTTTACTTTTTACAAAACCCAGATAATCATAAGAAACGGTTAAAATTTTCGGTGTGAGCCCGTTCGCTTCAATCGCATTTTTCAGTTTAAAACCCAATATCCGTTCTGTTAGCTCCTGCGATATTTGCTTCTTAGCATAGAGAGACTTAATGAAATGATACTCATCTACTTCTGTCAGATCCTTTTTTCTTCTTTGGCCTTCCTTAGCTATATATAAATCTGTCAGATTCAGGAAAGCATTGCCGTATTCCAGAGAAGTCGCCTGTGCCGAAGGCGGTACTTCTCCCACTTTCAGCGCATTGATGATACTGTCAATGGGCCATGTGGCATACTTTGAATCAGACAAGGCTTCCACCTTATAATTCTGAATAGCACCAATGATATCTGCCTTACGGATATCTCTGAAATTCTGAGACAAATTCTGATAGCTTTCAAGAAAGGCCAGTTGTCTGGCCTGTTCTTCATCCAGTTTTCTGAAATAGCTTTTCAAAGGTTCCTTTCTCCACTTTTCAACTTGCAGTTCCCAGTCATTGGTTATTTCAAATTTTTGCTGGTGCTCAATATAATACAGCCCTTTTTCAGAACCCTGCCCTGTCACCTGAAGTGTTTTCCAGAATTTCGAAGGGTCAAACTTAAGTGTTATTTCATCATCAGGCTCTGCAATCCAGAAATGAAAGCTCTGATCGGCATAGTGCAAGTCGAAATAGCCGGTTCCCTTTAGTGTAGTAACAAAGCTGAAGCGGTTATCACTGTTTAATGTAAGTTCGTATTCTTCTTCGTAACTGATCCAATCTCTGTATAAAACAAGAATCGCTTTTCGTTCTGTCGGGTTCTGAACCTCGCCCGATATTCTGAATAGTCCCTGTGCATAAGCACCTGAGGAAATCAATAGTAAGAGAGTAAGAATTCGAATCATAGCATTAAGGATTATATTCTGACCTGAAATAGTGTTTCCTGAAAACTAAAATAATTATACTGAAATTAACCAGTGCCATTAACAATGCAGAAACCCTGAACATTATTAAAAGCAGGTAAAGAATTCCTGTAAAAAAAAGCCTTTGCATGAACGCATCATTAGATACACCGTTGATATACTGCACATGGTGGTTCAGAAATATCATTGACCATATAAAAACCATCAGTAACGCAACGAATCCATAATTTACTTCTGCCGGAAGGTTCCGGATTAATACAATTGATTCCGGCAACAAAAGAATTGCATACGTGAGCGCAAACTGAATAAGCCTCTGTACATAAGTAAACGGCAGATTTCTGGCAATCAATAAAAATCTGTTTTCGAAAACAAAATACTGATGGCAAATTACTGTATGCCCGGCTGCTACAAAGAGCCCTCCTAACGATAACAGACGTTCATCGTAATCGTCGGTCGGATAAAGATTGCAAACACCCATTAGTATCAAACATCCGAAAAGCTTGGTAAGCAGCAGTAATACAGGCTGTTTAGCAAACAGGTATCTTACAAAGAACAGGTAGGCCGGGGTCCGGAATCCTGCCAGAAACTTCTGAATCGGTTTGCTTCTGACCTGCTCGGCATTAGGCCGCTGAATTCTGAATTCGTATATGGCTGCTCCTGCCAGAACGAGTACTACATTAAATAGTATTATATAAACTACTGCCGACCAGTTTTGTTCATCAATACCAAATTTTATCATGGCCAGGGCATACAAAAAAGTTAATTGTATGAGACTCAACTGGACGAGACAAAACACACCAAACCTTTTTATGGCAGGAAACAACCGGGCATGATACAGAAATTCATTCTGTTTAGACTCAAGCAATCGTAGCGTAAATAAAGTTACTTTTAGTGCATGCAATGCCCAGATCAGAAAAACAACACCCAGCAATGAAGGGGAATTCAAAGCATTTTTGATGAACGTTATATGTTCTATGGCTCTTAGAAACCCGAACGCAAACATCATAACGGCAAATACAAAAACGGCGTTCTGACGGTAATACTCCTTCACTATGGAGAGATTAAATATTCTGTACAAGCTTTTCATTGCTGGCTTACGGCTTGGTTCTGTACTAAATAAACGTTTTTAATGGCCAGTTTTTCAAAACGGAAATCCTGATGCGATGATAACAGGAAACTGACACCCTGATTTTCATACCTGTCTTTTACGAGTTCATACACTATTTCCACGCTTCTGTCATCAATAGTAATCAGGGGTTCATCGAGCATAATTAACTCAGGACTTCCCAGGAAAGCCGAAATCAATGAGATTTTCTTTTGCATACCACTGGAATAAGTGCCGATGGGAGATCTCCAATATTGATCTACTCCCAGCATCTCAGCTAACGTATCTAATTGTTTAGGTGTTTCGTGCTTCGCTTCCGCAATAAATTTCAGTAAATCGTATCCTGTTAGGTAATCAGGATATAAGGGCTCAGCCTCGCTTAAGTTAACCAGTAAACGATACGCAACCGCATCCTTGTTGATGTCCAGATTCTTGAATACTATTTCCCCCTTGAAGGGTAATATACCGGCTATCGACCTGAACAGGGTCGACTTGCCCGAACCATTGATACCTTTTACCCAATGGATTCCTTGTGGAATCTCAAGGTTTTCGATTTCTAAAATCTTGTGATTGTTGTAACTTTTCAGAAAGTTTCTGATTGTAAGCATGATTTTCAATTATCCGTTTTTATGTGAACGAAATAAATTTTTATGATTTATTCCCGATTAAATATTTATTTACTCAGAAGCACTAAAACCAGCGATTTTTGGCTCATTTCCGGCTTTTTGTACTATTCATAGCTGCGTTTTCAAGATTTCAACATACGGCAAATTCCTGCTACAAACTTAGTCTACTTTTTTGATAGGATTATTTAAACTTTCTCTTGCAATTTTCCTTAAAACATTGCACTATTCTAATAATGAGGTATACTATTAAAACAACTTTTCGAATTTAACAAATTCTTAATTGACTTGTATTCAATTAGTTACGTAGATTTGCATCAACAAAGGTTTTCGAAGGAGACAATAACAGGTATAACTTTTTTTAGTTTATTCTTTTAATTAATTACTCCAATAGAAAACAAAAACAAAGAAAATTATGAAAGCACTAGTAGTAGCAATCGCAATCATCGCGTCGTCAGCAAGCATCAGCTTTGCACAAAGCACTTCAAACGGTAAAGTAAGTGCATCAGAGAATGTAGCAAACCTTAACGTTCAGAACTTAGGTAGCCTACGTTTCAAATTGTCATTCGAGAACCCGACTAAACAAAAAGCTCAGATATCTTTAGTAGATAACAGCCGTATTGTTTACTATAATGAGTATACATCAGGTGATGCTCAATACGCAAAAGCATTTAACCTTACCAATCTGGTTGATGGTGAATATACTTTTATAGTTGAAACTCCAACAGAAAAAGTTTCTCAAAACTTTGTAATCCGTACAGAAATCAATCGTGGTGCAACATTAGCAAAAAATCGTTAATCTCCATGAAATGCTGTCAAGTAAACAGAAACTTATAGTCCCCACAAAAACCTTTGTCATAAGCAGCATCATTTCTCTTTCGAAGTGATGCTGTTTTTTTTCTTCCCAACTGACCGTTTTGTACTGCCTCTCATTTTCCTTAAACTCTACGCCAGATCAGCATTAGGTTACGTTTACCTTCACTATAAAAGGCTCGTTCGTCTTCAAATATCAGGAAATCACATATTTTATTTGGAATTAGTCTAAATAAACTATTACATTTGTGCATTATTTTTATTAAGTCTAAATAAAACCTTAGATGAAGTATTCTTACCTACTACTTTTTATATACTTATTTACTGCTACCACCTACGCTCAAGAACGCAACGGCAAAATAGAGGGCAAAGTCATAAGCCCTGCCGGTGCAATTGCCGGAGCTTCTGTTCAGGTAAAAAACACTCGCTCAGGAGGATTGACTAACGGCAACGGAAATTTCTCGATAAATGTGCCAGCCGGAAAACAGACCTTAGTTATACAATTTATTGGTTTTTCAAGTATTGAGAAAACCGTTGAAGTAAAAAGCAACGAAACATTGAACCTTGGTGAAATTACTCTGGCAGAAAAATCAAACGAATTGCAGGATGTTGTCATCACAGGTCAGTTCGGGCCACAGTCAGTTCGTAATTCTGTTTACCAGGTTCGCACCATAACCAACGAACAAATAAGACTGAGAGGGGCTACCAATATTCAGAACGTATTGAACACCGAGTTGGGCATGCGTTTTTCGAATGATTTGACTCTAGGTACTACCGATGTACAATTAATGGGGATGTCGGGGCAAAACGTAAAGGTACTTCTGGATGGTGTGCCTTTGGTTGACAGAGGCTCAACCCGTGAAAGTATCGGACAAATAGATATAAACATCATCGACCGCATTGAAATAGTTGAAGGGCCGATGTCTGTCAACTACGGAACCGACGCTTTGGCTGGTGTAATCAACATTATTACCAAAAAAAGTGAAACCGATGCAACCTGGACATTGACTGCCAGAGCGCAAGAAGAAACCGCAGGAGATGAATACGAGGCGTTTCAGGGTAAAGGTACTCACAACGAATTTTTAGGATTGGCCTGGCAAAGAAAAGGCTTGCAGTTAGCCGGTAATTTCAGTCGCAATTTTTTTGGAGGGTGGCAGGGCCTGTCAACCGGAAGAAGCAAGGAATGGATGCCCAAAGAACAATATCTGAGCACAGCAGGTATTACTTACCGCACACAAAAATTCAATGGCTGGTATCGTTTCAATGGTACGACCGAAACACTAAAAAGTTTAGGAAATACCTATACCAACACCCAAACCGGAAATCTTTCGGCTACAGACCAGCACTATATTACGAACAGATGGTTTCATCAGGCACAGGGAGAATATCAGTTTAATGACAAAAACAGTCTTACTGCAGCAGCTTCTTATACAGATTACAGCCGTAAAACAGAAACGACAGATATTGATTTGATAAGAAACCGTAGAACCTTATCACTAACCCAGGGCTCGCAGGACAAAGCCGTTTTCCAGACTACCTTTGTCCGTATCACGGGGCAACACAAGTTCTCTCCGACAATCTCCTTGCAACATGGTTTGGAAGTCAACATCAACTCAAGTTCAGGAGCAAGAATACAAGGTACACCAACCATCAGCGAGTATGCGTATTTTGCTTCATCTGAATTCAAACTGAATCCTGGCATCAATATTCGCCCGGGGTTACGTTTTATCAAAAATTCAGTGTATGATGCCCCTCCGTTGATACCTTCCATCAACACCAAGTTTACTTTGGCCAAGCGCCTGGACCTGAGAGCAGCCTATGCCCGCGGTTTCCGCTCACCGGCCTTGCGTGAATTATACTTTACTTTCTTTGACAGCAATCACTCGATCAGAGGGAACACGAACCTGAAAGCAGAATATTCAAACAGTTTCAATGCGTTTCTGTCATATCAGGCCATTGAAAAACCAAAACTACGTCTTAACTCTACTTTAGGTGGCTTTTATAATGTTTTCGACAATCTGATTTCAATAGGCGTAGACCCGAACGATACGCAGGTATCGACGTACATCAATGTAGACAAATATAAAACTACCGGAACAACCTGGAACAACACACTTTATTGGGAAAACCTGCAGGCAACTTTAGGGTATTCGTACATCGGTCGATTCAACCGTTTTTCAACTACCGAGAGCCTTCCTGAATTTGTGTGGTCAAGCGAAATAAACTCAAATATCAGATATACATTTCCTAAAATAAATGCCAGCATAAGCTTCTTCTACAAGTTTACCGGCAAACAACCTAGCTATCAGGCAGTTAATACTGAATCGGGTGTAAAACCAAGACTGGCACAGACATCCGCGTTCCATACATCTGACCTGACATTCAATAAAATCTTTTACAAGAATTTCTCATTACTGGCAGGCGTTAGAAACCTGTTCAATGTTACCCGGGTTAACAACACGTCTGTCGATACAGGCGGAGCGCACAGCTCTGGTGGAGGCGCAGTACCAATGTCTTACGGTCGCTCTTATTTTCTGGGGCTGACAGCACAACTAACAAAGCATTAATTAATTTCTCACATACATACCAAAGTTTAAACATTTTAATAAAATGAATCGATTACTTAGCAAATTTCTGATTGTATGCAGCATAATTGTAATGTCAGCTTGCAAAGAAGACGTGGAATTGCCAGACAACCTGGCTGGATTTACAGCAACACAACAAGGAATTGAAGGTGAAGAGGCCACCGTTCAGATTGCATTGAGCCGCGCTGCAGACGTAGCTGTACCAATCAGCATTCAGTTGACGCCTACATTGGTTACTTATGACAAAGAATTTGTTACAGAGCCAGCAGCCACCAATAATGTACTTACTGTTACAATACCAAGCGGACAATCAAACGTTTCTTTCAAAGTTAAGAAAAAAGCAAATGTTTTCTTAAATGGTGATGAAACCCTAACTTTGAAAATAACTTCAGTAGGAACCCCTGTTTTAACTAACCAGAATACAGAATTGAAATTAAGCTTTGCTGCTATCACATCAACCGGTAGCACTCTAACACTGGAAGGCAAAACGGCTGAGTCACCTTATGCCAATGCCGTATATGCCGACTTAAGTGCCAATACTGCTACTTCAGTTAGCCGTAAAAGCTGGAACCTTGGTTTCTATCAGGGCGGTCAGTTCCGTGTTATCCTTAACCCGGGCTATCAATCGTCTGCCACTGCCACCACCAAAACAGATATTGCAGCTGTAACTTTGGCCGATGCTGACCTGGTACCAAACCTTAACTTCAGCCCTGGCGGAGAAGGAACTGCAGCTTTGGCTGACTCATGGGATGGTGATCTTACTAAAACCGTATTTGCCGAAGTTTCAGCTACTGAAGCCAACAACAAAGTATATCTTGTAGCTTTTGAAGGAAGCAAAGAAAAAAACCAATGGTATAAAGTAAAAGTAAACCGTAACGGCGAAGGCTATAAAGTACAATTTGCTAAAATTGGTGATGCAACTATCAAAACTGTTGATATCGCTAAAAATGCAGATGTAAACTTCAGCTTCCTTTCATTAGAAAGTGGTAATCTTGTTTCAGTTGAGCCACGTAAAACTAACTGGGATATCTCGTGGGGATATAGCACTTCAAATGCAGGTACGGTTCCTCCTACCCCATATTGGTTCCAGGATTTCGTATTGTTAAACTATTCAGCCGGAGCTGAAGCAGCCGAAGTACTTGAAAGTACTGTAACTTATGATGCGTTTGCAGAAGCTAACATAGCTACTTCTACTTTCCTTAAAACAAGAGATGCTATCGGCAGTAAATGGCGTGTAACCAGCGGTGCAACACTTGGTATCAGACGTGACCGTTTCTACGTTATCAAAGATCCACTTGGCAATGTATACAAATTGAAATTTGTAAGCATGGGCTTAGCATCTGACGGCGGCGAACGCGGTAAACCAGTGATTGAATACAAATTAGTAAAGAAAAAATAAAATAAGTTTAGATTCAGTGCTGAAAAAGGTCATAGAAATTCTATGACCTTTTTTTCATGCTTAGGCTTGTCAGATATAAACCTAGTGTTGGTCTAGCAATAGTATTCAATAGTCTATATTTTGCTTCTCACAGCCGATACCGTTCATTAGTACACCTGTTTTCTCGATATATTTGGTTATTATTTTTGTAAGTATCTCCTAAAATCTATAAATGTATTAAGAAAATTTTCTTATACTTGATAGATTTTAGAACCATCAAAGTCAACCCCCTCAATACTAATGAATAATTTTAATATTAACAGACGCCGGTTTTTACAAGGCGCATCAGCTTCCCTTGCCTTATCTACTTTTGGTGCAAGAGGAATGGACATTACCAATCCACCGGAAACATTTAGAGTAGCCTTAATAGGCACAGGCTGGTATGGCAAGAGCGACTTGTTCCGCCTGATACAGGTAGCACCCGTAGAGGTTGTGGCCCTGTGCGATGTAGATAAGAACATGCTCAATGAAGCAGGGAAACTGGTTAGCCAGCGCCAGAAATCGGGCAAAGTTCCTAAACTCTATACCGATTACCGCAAATTATTGGCCGATAATCAATTAGATATTGTACTAATTGGTACCCCAGATCACTGGCATGCCTTGCAAATGATTGATGCCGTAAAAGCCGGTGCGCATGTATATGTACAAAAACCGATTAGTGTTGATGTAATGGAAGGCGAAGCCATGGTGGCTGCTGCCCGTAAATATAACCGGGTGGTGCAGGTAGGTACACAGCGTAAAAGTACCCCGCATCTTATTGATGCAAAAAAGAATATTGTAGACGCCGGTTTATTAGGGAAAATATCACATGTTGAAATGTGCTGCTATTTCCATATGCGCAATAACGGGAATCCGCCTGTGCAACCTGTGCCTGATTTTCTTGACTATGAAATGTGGACAGGCCCCGCTCCTATGCGTCCTTATGATGGCCTGCCGCACATCAGATGGTGGCGCACATTTGAAGAATACGGCAATGGTATCATGGGTGATATGTGCATCCATATGTTTGACACTGTCCGCTGGATGTTGAAACTGGGTTGGCCTAAAAAGATCAGTTCTACCGGCGGTATTTATGTACAAAAAGACGGAAAATCTAATATTTCAGATACCCAATCGGCTGTTTTTGAATATGACGAACTGAACTGCGTATGGCAACATCGCACCTGGGGAACACCAAACAACCCTGACTATCCGTGGTCATTTACGCTTTACGGCGAAAAAGGAACACTATGGGCCAGTACCATGTCTTATGACTTCGTTCCGCAGGGTAAAGGTGAGAAAATACATAAAGATGTAGTTTATGAGCGTGAAAAATATCCTGAAGATTTAACAGAAGAGAGAATTGAGTTGAATGCAGCTCCGGCAACCCGCCTGCACATGCTCGACTTCCTTTCTGCTATTGAAAGTAAAGGCAGACCTGTAGCTGATATTCAGGAAGGACATATCTCAACAGCAAGTTGCTTATTGGCAAATATTTCGATGAAAATCGGAAGACCGGTTAAATATGACCCGATAAAAAGAGAAATTGTGGGAGACCGCGAAGCGAATGGACTTTTGGCGCGTCAATACCGCCAGCCGTGGAAACATCCGGATCCGAACAAGGTATGATACTAAAACAGAAGAGGCAAGCCAAGGCTTGCCTCTTCTGTTTTTTACTCAGCATTAAGCCTTCCATTTAATATTGCAACCCATACTCGGGTACTGAATTTCGGATATAAGTTGATTAGCCAGAATCGCACTCAATGCTCCACGCAGGTCGCTTCCTGTAACACGCTTTGGATTCGCTTCTCTTGGGCGCGAATCATCCAATCGTCCTCTGTAGCGTAAAGACAATTTCCCATCAAACACATAAAAATCAGGAGTACAGGCCGCATCATAAGCCCGGGCTACCTCCTGGCTTTCATCAAATAAATAGGGAAAAGTAAATCCGGTTTCTTCCGCAAAAACTTTCATCTTCTCCGGGCTGTCTTGCGGGTATTGCACAATATCATTTGAACTGATAGCAATAAAAGAGACACCTTTGGGCTGATAATCCTTCGCCAGACGCACCAGCTCATCTTTTACATGTAATACGTAAGGGCAATGATTGCATATAAACATGATGACAGTGGCTTTATCAGATTGTAAATCCTCTAAAGACACTATTTTATCGGTAGTTGTATCTGGTAATACAAACTGAGGCGCTTTTGTTCCTATAGGAAGCATATTTGATTCAGTGCGTGCCATACTTTATTATAGCAGAAGATTCTGCCACTTTTGATTTAATTTTTAATATCTACCCGGGGGTGACAACGCATTGAGTTGTCATATGTATAAATGGCTTAAACCAATTTGAGTTCAATTGGTCAAAGACACATAAACAGTTATAAAATTATGAAAAAACGATCAAAATTTCGCACAATGACATTAATAGCCATCTTTGCAATTTTAGCTTTATCGCTTTCAAGTTGCGTATACACCGGCAGGCCGGTTCGCTATTATGACAGACCTCCTTATGCGCACCGCCATTATGTAAGGGTTGAACCACGCGTGGTGGTTGTACAAAAACATCATAAACATGGGCACCACGACAGACGCCATCCTAACAAAAGTCGCGGAAGATATTAATTGAAGTTTTGTTTCTTAAACCATTCAATCGATTGAGGGTTTCTCATAGCATCCAAAGAAACCGCTTTTTCAATCGGAGTGCCCATCAGGATTTTCTTGATGGGCATTTCCATTTTTTTACCACTTATGGTATATGGAATCTCAGGAACTTCAAAAATAGCGTCAGGTACATGTCGTGGGCTGTATTGCTTCCGTAGCTGAGATTTGATCTTGGTTTTCAGTTCTTCGCTTAAAGCCCGGCCCTCGTCCAACACCACAAACAAAGGCATAAAAAAACTACCATCGCTTTTTTCTAAACAAATAATCAGGCTATCTTTTACTTCAGGTATGGCCTCTACAGCATTGTATACTTCTGCGGTACCAATTCTTACACCATCGCGGTTCAGGGTGGCATCAGACCTGCCGTAAATAATAATACCCTCATTTTCTGTAATCTTTATCCAGTCTCCGTGGCACCACACACCTTCGTACTTTTCAAAATAACTGCTTCTGTATTTCTCATTGCTGTTGTCATTCCAGAAATATAGTGGCATAGAAGGCATGGGTTGTTTAATTACCAACTCCCCTACTTCTTTGTAAACAGGATGTGCGTCATCATTCCATGCTTCAATAGCTGCTCCCAGCATCCGGCACTGTATTTCACCACTATAAACAGGTAAATACGGGCTACCACCCATAAAAGCACTACAAACGTCGGTTCCGCCACTCAGCGAAATCAGATGCACGTTTTTAGAAACATGCGCATAAATCCACTCAAAAGCTTGTGGAGGTAATGGTGACCCTGTGGAGCCTATGGTCTTCAATTTTACCGGATTTTTCAACAAAAATTCGTCCCCATGCTTCATATAGTTGATATAGAAAGCTGCACCACCCCCAAAGTGGTCAACCTTAGCATCCTTGGCAAACTGCCATAAAACATTAACATCAGGATAGGCCGGAGAACCATCGTACAGACAGAGCGTAGCCCCGCAAGCCAATGATGAAAGTGCGAAATTCCACATCATCCATCCGGTAGTGGAATACCAGAAATACCGCTCACCCACCTGCACATCCTGATGAAAGGCAAGTGCTTTCAGGTGTTCAAGCAGATTCCCGCCTGTGCTATGTGTAATTGCTTTGGGTTTTCCTGTAGTACCAGACGAATAAAGAATCCAGATAGGATGATTGAATTCAACGGGCGTAAATACAACCCTTTTCTGCGCTTTTGCATTGAGTATAGCCTCCCACTCAGCACTATCTACAATAATAGTTGTTTCTAGAGAAGGGAGTTGTTCTGAAAGCGTCTTAATTATTTCTGATTTATCAAAGAATTTTCCGCCATAGTGATAACTATTGCAGGCAAACAATGCTTTAGGTTCTATTTGTTGAAATCGGTCTATGAGGCTCTCTAAACCAAAGTCAGGAGAACAGCACGACCACACTGCACCTAATGCATTTACTGCCAGAAAAATAGCAATGATATCAGGAGTATTGGGGAGATAACCTACTACACGGTCACCTTTCCTGATACCCATTATTTGAAGATAAGCTTGAATGCCTGCTACATTTTCTTCCAATTCTTTCCACGAAATTTCTGTCAGTGGCTGTGTTTCAGACTGAAAAATTATAGCTGGTCTGTCTGAAGACTTGTACCGGAACAGATGCTCTGCATAGCTCAGTGTGGCTCCTGTGAACCACCGGGTTCCTATCATTTCATCAGATGCTTGTTGTAAAACAGATTGGTATTCAGTGTAGCTTTTTATTTCAAAAAAACGAAAAATGGTCTCCCAGAAATGCTCAATATTATCTACAGACCATTGCCATAGTGCATGGTAATCCTTGAATGACAGATTTTCACAATTTTGAAGCCAGGATTCGTATTTTTTTAGATTGGATTGCTCAATATAGCTGAGTGGAGGTGTCCATAATGGAATATTCATGCCCATTTCTTATTTTAAGGCAATAATATGAAGATAATTTTATATTTTAATTGTCATGGCAACTATTTTATCTCCAGTCAAAAGTGTATCTGTTATTTTTATATCCCTTCATTTCCATACTGGCAGCACCAATAGGAAACGCAATTTCAATTCGTATCGGCACCCGGTTTCTATCATCCGACACCCATATCTTTATGGCATCTTCCCCTTTAAACATTTCATTTTTAGGCAAAATAGGTGTCAATTTTATCACATCAATTTTACCGAATTTCGTTTTCACCACGCCTCTGCCATTATATTTTATTTTCATGTTGTAGATTTCATCATCAAAAAACATAGGCGCCTCTACTGTCTCGCCGATTTTCATTCTTGAAAAATCGATGATACGAAGAAAATAATAACCCGATACCACATCCTGAATATTATTAGGTAGATTAAAAGATTTTTTCTCGTTATTCTGTTCTCTTGTAGCAGAATTGTCAGAATGGTCGAAAAGTATTACCTGGTCTTTTTTATAATTGTTTTCCTGCAGGCTCATCAGGAATTTCTGTGGCAGGATGGCTGCCGTATCCAAATAAGTACGATAGGTGTTTCTGACATGAAAAATATCAGTAAGGCCGGTAGTACGCCCGAACACATTTACCCTGAAACACGCCCTATTATTGACAGAATAGATTTGCGGACTAACTTCCACAGTTGCCTCACCTACGGGCAATATGCCAAACTTAACTTTATATTCAAAATATTCCCCTGCTTTAAAGCTCGTATTAGGCACAAAGCGGTAAGAATCACCTACCACAAATGAAGAGGTAATGATTACAAAACCGACAAGCCATATTTTTACCATGTATTTCATCCCTGTTTTCAAATACAAAAAATGTGTGTGTTGCTAAAATACCAGGCTGCCCGAATATTTACTTTTAAGGTAAATCAGATACTTCTTAAAGTCTTTATTGAACTTTGCCTGAAACTCTTCTTCAAATTGATTCTGCTTACTCTGATAGGTCATATATGCTATAAAATATGCATTATTTATCTCGGCAATGGGCCTTGGCTTTCGCCTCAGTGGTTTTATTTCACCTTTCATCAACGTATCTGCAGAAGTCATTATTTTGCTTATCAAATCTAATTTCAATCGTGTCTTTTGTCCGGTAGTAACGTTCTTATTAAAACCGCTGTAAAGACTATCCAGCTTTTTAGCACCTCTTAGCAGGTGATTGCTGTATGCATCGCTGTATTTCTTCGAAAACCTGTATCTTTTCAGTTCTTCAGAATCTTTGCCGAATTTATAGGCAAGAAATCTGATAGCTCCGTAGTCGCCGATAAAATCGGCCAGATTCTCGTTAAACTCCAGATTATTCTTTACAAAAAGTGTTCCATGTGTTAATTCATGAATAATCAATGCCGCCAGCCTTCCATCAGAATGATAAAGCATCGAACTCAGAATCGGGTCTTTTAGATAGCCCAGCGTACTCCAGGCAGAAACTTCATTCAGTTGCGTATCAAGCCCCTCTTTCTTTAATTCTGTAATCTCTGCATCTGCCAGAGTTTTTTCAAAATATCCTTTATAGCTGAAAGTACCTATAATCGGGAAATGCCATTTTTTTGCTTTCAAAGCAAAGGGTTCACAGGCAGTCATTACCCACAAAATAGGTTTACCCTGCTGGTCGTAAAAGGATGTATAGTTTTTCGAAGGATTCAGACCCAGAGAATCAACAGCAAATTTTTTAATTTCCTGAATCAATTCAATTCGTTTTTTTAATGAGTCTGGAAAACTCTTATCGGCCATTACCTCAGTCACCGATCGGGTATTGAACATCACTTTCAACTGCCCTTTTGCCTGCCGGAAACCATATAAAGTGGCATCGAAATTAAACGCAACGAATCCTAAAACAATTACGAAGACTAAAAGAAAAAAATACTTGATAAATCTTTTGACACTTAGCCACATATAAATATCTCTGTTGAACGACCGTTTCCTTTTTAAAGAAAAACTTCCGATTGTATTTGAAACAAAAATAAAAGCCACTCTGTTCAGAATGGCTTTATTATTAACAATTATTAAATATTATCTGCTCAAATACAGGTTTCTTTCTGCATAAACTTTCAGGAAGAAATCGTCTGTTAAGTCCTTAATGAAATAAATACCTTCACCGGTCGATTTCATTTCAGGGCCGAGTTCCTTATTCACATTCGGGAATTTATTGAACGAGAACACCGGTATCTTGATGGCGTATCCTTTCTTGTAAGGTTTGAATTTAAAGTCTTTCACTTTTTTCTCACCCAGCATCACCTTTGTTGCGTAATTCACATAGGGCTCGCGATACGCTTTACAGATAAACGGTACTGTACGTGAGGCTCTCGGGTTGGCTTCAATTACATATACCTTTTCATCTTTAATCGCAAACTGTATGTTAATTAATCCCACTGTATTCAAGCCAACGGCAATCTTTCTGGTATATTCTTCAATCTGTTTAATTACATTTTCGCTTAAATCGAACGGTGGCAGCAAGGCATAAGAGTCACCCGAATGGATACCTGCCGGTTCTATGTGTTCCATAATACCGATGATGTATACATCTTTACCGTCGCAAATCGCATCAGCCTCTGCTTCGATCGCATTTTCAAGGAAATGGTCAATCAGAATGTTGTTATCAGGAATATCGTTCAGAATCTTCACTACGTGTTGCTCCAGTTCCTGCTCGTTAATCACAATTTTCATGCTCTGCCCACCCAATACATAGCTAGGGCGCACCAACAGTGGGAAACCAAGCTCACGTGACACCTCAACTGCTTTGTCGGCTGAACGAACCGTATCAAACAACGGATAAGGTACATCTAATTCTCTCAGACGCTCAGAGAATCTACCTCTGTCTTCAGCCAGGTCAAGGGCATCATAAGAAGTACCAATTATTTTAATTCCGTATTTAGTGAGTTTCTCTGCCATTTTAAGGGCCGTTTGTCCCCCCAGCTGCACAATCACACCTTCAGGTTTTTCATGCAGAATCAGGTCGTATACGTGTTCCCAGAAAACAGGTTCGAAGTATAACTTATCCGAAATATCAGGATCAGTAGAAACCGTCTCAGGATTACAGTTCAGCATGATGGTTTCATAACCACATTCTTTTGCTGCCAATACACCGTGCACGCAAGAGTAGTCGAACTCAATGCCTTGTCCGATACGGTTAGGGCCTGAACCCAACACCAATACTTTCTTTTTATCTGAACGTACCGATTCGTTGTCAGGGTTCTCCTGATTGGCGTTAAAGGTTGAGTAGTAATAAGGTGTTTTAGCCTCAAACTCTGCCGAACAGGTGTCAACACATTTGTATACGCGTTTAATGCCCAGTTCGTTTCTTTTACTAAATACCTGGCTTTCTTTACAATTCAAAAGATGCGCAATCTGGCGGTCTACATAGCCTTTTTGCTTTGCAGTAAGCAGTAAGTCTTTGGGCAGGTCGTCGATTGTAAATTTCTCAATGTCTTTCTCTAACAGAATCAATTCTTCAATCTGGCGTAAGAACCACTTATCTATCTTCGTAAGATTCTGTATGGTTTTGAACGAAAGCCCTGCTTTGAAGGCATCGTAAATATGGAAAAGACGATTCCATGACGGGTTCGCCAATGATTTCTTCAGGGCTTCCTGATCTCTCAATTCCTTTCCATCAGCACCTAATCCGTTTCTTCGGATTTCAAGCGACTGACAGGCCTTTTGAAGGGCTTCCTGGAAATTACGGCCAATACCCATGGTTTCACCTACAGATTTCATCTGCAGCCCTAATGAGCGGTCAGAACCAGGGAATTTATCGAAATTCCAACGAGGAACTTTCACGATTACGTAGTCAATGGCAGGCTCAAAGAATGCCGACGTGCTACCTGTAATCGGATTAATGAGTTCATCCAGATTGTAACCAATCGCCATTTTAGCGGCAATTTTGGCAATCGGATACCCGGTTGCTTTAGATGCCAGTGCAGACGAACGGCTAACACGCGGATTAATTTCTATGGCAATGATTTCGTCTGTATCAGGGTGTAGTGAGAACTGCACGTTACAACCACCTGCAAACTGACCGATACCGTTCATCATCTTAATGGCCATGTCGCGCATTTTCTGATAAATGGTGTCAGGCAAGGTCATAGCCGGAGCTACGGTTATCGAGTCGCCGGTATGGATACCCATCGGGTCGAAGTTCTCGATAGTACAGATGATTACAATATTGCCTTTGTTATCGCGAAGCAGCTCTAACTCGTATTCTTTCCAACCCATGATAGATTGTTCTACCAGTACTTCATGCACCGGCGAAGCATGCAAACCGTGGTTAAGCGCTTTATCGAAGTCTTCCGGATTATGTACAAACCCACCACCGGTACCACCCAGTGTGAAAGACGGACGAATAACCAGCGGGAAGCCTATCTCCTGGGCAATCTCTTTACCTTCCAGAAACGAACGGGCTGTACGTCCTTTACAAACGCCCACGCCGAGTTCCAGCATTTTCAAGCGGAACTTCTCACGGTCTTCGGTAGTTTCAATAGCCTTTATATCAACACCAATAATCTGAACATTGTATTTTTTCCAGACCCCACCTTTATCACAATCAATTGCCAGGTTGAGTGCCGTCTGGCCGCCCATGGTTGGTAAAACAGCGTCAATAGGTTTACCCATTGCCTTGTGTTTTTCCAGAATTTCAACGATTGATTTTTTCTCGAGTGGTTTTAGATAAACGTAGTCGGCGTTGATCGGATCGGTCATGATTGTAGCAGGGTTTGAATTAATCAAACTTACCTCAATACCTTCTTCCTTTAATGACCTTGCTGCTTGTGAGCCTGAGTAATCGAATTCGCACGCCTGACCTATAATAATTGGGCCTGAGCCTATGATAAGAACTGACTTAAGATTGGAATTTTTTGGCATTTTTTCTGTGAAGGGGTTTCGATTCGTTAATCGAAGAACAAAGTTAGTACAGAATTTTGATTTTATCGAAGATGCATCAGAAATAACTTAGAAAAATGCAACTAAAAAGCAAAAATATCTTATTAAACTTAATCACATTAACGGATTTGAAATAATTACCGGATACCGGCACTACCATTGGGCAGCGGTATCGTTGAAGATATTTAATACCAATTGATCAAGAATTTTAGGCACCAGAGAACCCTCAACCTGAGCTAAAGTTTGCTCTTGTGCGAAGTCCTGATAAAAGGAAAATTCTTTCTCAAAATTTTCGTCTTCATTCTTTGTATTGACAAATCTTACCTCTACCCTGATCGTAAGTCTGTTCATGGCTGCTTTATCGCTTGCTGTAGCGGCAACAGGTGTTAACTCATAACCTATAATAGACCCTTCCAGAAATAAATCTCCATCGGTAGGTTTTAATTTCAGGTCGGTGTTACGCTGATAATACTCTTTTAGTTTCTCGGTAAAAGTGAGTGTCAGGTTAGCGGGCCCTCCGGCAGTATTCATTACAAAATTCTGAATCGTGATTGTTTTCAGGTCGGCTGACACCTTCGCACTGGTAAACGAATAGATTTTGCACGAACCTATCAATAAGGATAAAACAAGAAAACCAGACAAAATCAATATAGTCCTGAACCGGGTTCTTTTTATGTTTCCGTTGTTATTCATCTTCAATATCATATTGCTTGATTTTTCTATAAAGCGTTCGTTCTGAAATACCCAGATCGGCTGCTGCATACTTACGCTTAAATCCGTTCTTTTTAAGAGCTTTAATTATCATTTCTTTCTCCTGCTTCTCCAATGAAAACGAATCTTCCTGTGTTTCGTGCGAAATATCTTCTATATTATTCCTATCATCCTGGATTTCGTCTATCTTGATGAAGCCATCGTTATCAACAGGCTGGTAAGACTGGTAAGGAGTCGCAGGAATAGGGCTATACACTGTTTGAGGCACTAATGACACGTTATCATCCTGATTAATGCCGTTAAACAGTTCACTGTGCTGTTTCATCATCTCCGGATTAATCTGCCCTCCCTGCATTAATGACAACACCAGTTTCTTAAGATCGGTCATGTCTTTCCGCATATCAAAAAGGACTTTATACAGCAAATCTCTTTCTGAAACACCACCATCGTTTCCGCCGTTCATACCTTTCAGCAAGGCTGGTAATCCACTGGCTTGTTCACGCGGGAGGTATTTGGCCAGCACCTCAGCAGAAACCAGTCTCTCCGTTTCAAGAATGGTAATTTGCTCGGCAATATTCTTCAACTGACGTATATTACCGGGAAACCGGAAACTCATCAGTAATTGCGTGGCGCTATCTGTCAGTTCAATGGGCTGAATATGATTCTTATCTGCAAAATCGGCTGAGAACTTTCTGAACAGCAAATCAATATCGTAGCCTCTCTCCCTAAGCGGTGGTACATAAATAGGTACTGTATTCAAGCGGTAATATAAATCTTCTCTGAACTTGCCTCTCTCTACCGCTTCAATCAGATTTACATTTGTAGCAGCCACTACGCGTACATCGGTTTTCTTTACCTTTGACGACCCCACCGGAATAAACTCTCCGTTCTCCAATACACGAAGCAAGCGTGCCTGTGTACCAATGGGTAACTCAGCTATTTCATCTAAAAATATGGTACCTGAATTAGTAGTCTCAAAATACCCTTTGCGGTCATCAATGGCTCCTGTAAACGAGCCTTTTACGTGACCGAATAACTCTGAATCTATGGTCCCTTCGGGTATTGCGCCACAGTTAATGGCAATGAAAGGGCCATGCTTGCGTGTGCTGAGCGCATGGATAATTTTTGAGAAAGATTCTTTTCCACTCCCACTCTCTCCGGTTATCAGTACAGTTAAATCGGTTGGCGCAACCTGTATGGCTATGCTCAATGCATAGTTTAATGCCGGAGCATTACCAATTATTCCAAAACGATTCTTGACTGATTGTATTTCTGCGTTGTTGGTCATTATAATTCTAAGCTAAAACTTCCTCTACTGCTTTTCCAATCAAAGTAGCTGCAGTACATTCGGTCACGAGCACATTTACGTAGTCTCCTTTTTTAAAATTTTCTTTCGGGAAAACAATCATTTTGTTCTGGTCATTTCTACCGCAAAGCTGTTCTGCCGAGCGTTTTGAGAAACCCTCAACCAGCACTTTATGCACTTTACCAATGGCCATCTGATTACGTTCCAGCGAATGTTTCTGCTGCTTGTTAATAACTTCTGTCAGGCGACGGCTTTTCACCTCAGCAGGTATATCATCAACCAGTTTTTTGGCAGCCGGTGTGTTGGGTCTTTCGGAATAGGCAAACATGTAGCCGTAATCGTATTTCACAAAATCCATCAATGAAAGTGTATCCTGATGATCTTCTTCCGTTTCAGTGCAGAACCCGGTAATCATGTCTTGAGAAATACCGCATTCCACACCCAGTATCTCACGTATTCTTTCTATTTTGCCCATATACCACTCACGGTCATAGGTACGGTTCATGAGTTCAAGCATACGACTGCTACCACTTTGTGCAGGTAAGTGAATATACTTACAGATGTTCTCATACTTTTTCATGGTATAGAGCACCTCGTCGGTAATATCTTTTGGATGTGAAGTAGAAAAACGCACGCGTAGGTCAGGGTGAACCAGAGCTACCATTTCCAGCAAATCAGCAAAAGTGATTGTGGTTTCAGTCTGATTCTCTTCTGTTCCTTTCCATTTGTACGAGTCTACGTTTTGTCCTAATAGTGTCACTTCTCTATAACCACGTTCAAACAAGTCTGTTGCCTCTTTTACGATAGAGAACGGATCACGGCTGCGTTCACGTCCACGGGTAAATGGCACCACGCAAAAGCTGCACATGTTGTCGCACCCACGCATAATGCTGATAAACGCTGTAACCCCGTTTGAATCCAGACGGATTGGTGTAATATCTGCATAGGTTTCTTCTCTTGATAGAAACACATTAACAGCCTTACGGCCATCTTCTACTTCATTAATCAGGTTAGGTAAGTCACGGTAGGCATCCGGTCCTACTACCATATCCACTATTTTTTCTTCTTCCAGAAACTTAGTTTTCAGCCGCTCTGCCATACAACCCAGCACACCAATCTTCACGTTGTTGTGCTTTTTCTTCATGGGCACTAAATGCTGCAGCCGATTCCTCACCTTTTGCTCGGCATTTTCACGAATGGCACAGGTATTCAGCAGAATCAATTCGGCTTCTTCGATTTTAGACGTAGTGGCAAATCCGTTTTCTCTTAAGATAGACGCCACAATTTCGCTGTCTGCAAAATTCATCTGGCATCCGTAACTCTCAATATACAGTTTGCGTTTGTTCTCGCCGTCTTCATCTACACTGATGCGAGCCATGTCTAAATCTTTCTTATCTTCTTCTTTCAGAATCTCTAATTTGCCTGTTACTAATTCCATGATTGCTAACCTTGATTTATTAATCACAACTCTGCTGATAAAAATAAAGTTCTGGTGCTTATCAGAAGCGTTGCTTAATTCAGACACAAAATTAAGATAATACTGACAGATTGTCAGCAATAAAAGAAATAATTTATGTTAAATCGCTTTATAGCGATTTCCCCTCTATCTAATTTGAATAATCCTTTGTATTTTGCCTGCTATTCAACCTTTAAACTATTGCTCTATGCCTTTGCTCATTACCGTTATTGGGCTTGTTGTACTCATATTGCTCATCTCCTATTTCAAACTGCATACTTTTCTCTCTTTTCTGGTGGTTTCTTTAGGAGTTGGTCTGGCGCTTCAAATGGCACCCGCACAAATTTTAACGGCCGTGCAGCAAGGTATAGGTAGTACATTGGGCTCAATCGTATCAATTATTGCCTTAGGGGCCATGCTCGGAAAACTCGTGGCGCAGAGTGGTGCAGCTCAGAGAATATCCGTAAAAATGATGGAAATCATTGGCACGGGGTATGTCCGCTGGGCATTCATGATCACCGGATTCATCGTCGGTCTGCCTCTTTTTTATTCAGTCGGTTTTATGTTGCTGGCTCCACTGGTTATTACGGTTTCCTATCGTTACAAACTACCCGCTGTTTATATTGGTCTGCCCATGTTGGCTTCGCTTTCTGTTACACAGGGGTATCTGCCACCTCACCCTGCTCCGCTGGCGTTAGTCAAACAATTTAATGTAGATATGGGGCTTACCCTTTTCTATGGTATCATTGTGGCTATACCGGCCATTCTGGTTTCAGGAGCTTTATTTGGTGCTACCGTGAAAAAATACGTTACCCTACCCAATAAAGCATTTATTGCCCCTGATTTACAAGAACACGAAATGCCTTCTACATTCATTAGTTTTATTTCAGTTCTTTTACCTATTTTACTAATCAGCCTTTCAACAATACTTACCTCCTACTTTCCGAAGGATTCTTTTATAGCCAATACCATCGTTTTTATTGGAGACCCTATTGTGAGTATGTTTATCTCAGTTTTATTCGCCGCCTACTTTTTGGGTATTAAGCAGAATAAAAAAATGGCAGAAGTAACCAATCTTTTAGGAGACTCCATCAAAGAAGTGGCCATGTTATTTCTGATTTTCGGAGGTGCCGGGGCTTTAAAACAGGTGCTGACTGATGGTGGTGTGAGCCAGTCAATTGCCAACATGATGCAGGCTTCATCGTTACATCCTTTGGTTCTGGCGTGGGGCATGGCAGCTATTATCCGTGTGGCGGTTGGGTCATCCACAGTTTCAGGTATCACTACGGCAGGATTTGTTGCGCCTTTACTGGCTACTTCGCATACAGAGCCCCATCTGATGGTTTTGAGCATCGGTGCGGGCAGTATGATGTTTTCACATGTGAATGATGCAGGTTTCTGGCTTTTCCGGGAGTATTTTCAATTATCAATGTCCGAGACCCTGAAAACATGGTCAGTAATGGAAACCCTGGTTTCTGTGTCAGGTTTAGCGGGTGTACTGGCATTAAATGCCTTCATTGGTTAATTAAAACGGATAACCAATGGCAAAATGGAAGACCGGATAATATTCGTTACTTCTGCCAAATCTTGTTTTGTCGAGCACAAACCTATCGCCCACGGCTCTCGATGGATCTATCACTTTCACTCCCCAGTCAAAACGGGCTATGAAATAATCGAGGTCAAGACGGATACCCGCGCCTGTGCCCACTGCAAATTCTTTGTAGAATCGTCCCCAATCAAAATTGGCTTCGTTATGTTTAGAGTTAATCTGGTACCATTTCCAGACGTTCCCGGCATCTATGAAGAAGCCCGCATTCCAGTTACCGATAAACCGGAACATAAATTTTCTGTATTCAATACTTCCTTCCAACAGAATATCACCCGGTTGCTGGAAAAATCTATTTCCCACCGTAACACCCTGCGCCGACCCAGGCCCCAAAGCCCTTGGCCGCCAGGCTCTGAGGCTGTTTGGTCCGCCAATAAAGAAGTTCTTCTCAAAAGGTAGTGCCTGATTATCGCCATAAGGATGCGCCACACCCAGATTAATGCGATAAGCCCATGAGTCTCGGGAATTGATGGGGAGATATCTTCTGAAGTCAATATTTACTTTTAAAAACCTGAAATAGGCTCTTTGATTCGTATCAATCGGGAATAGCTGATCTATGAATCTGATTTTGTTTCTGTCTGGAAAGAAATTAATAGCCGTACCGCCCGATTCCACAAAAATTCTCAGGTATTTGGCACTGATGTTTTTCCCCTGCACCTGATTATTAAATATATAACTTCCACTGATACTCGACACAAACTGAGGGTCAAACAATACTTTCAGGTTGTTTCCTCTCAATGATTCTGAAGTAAGAATCGAGTCAAAAGCATGGCTTTTGTATGGAGTGTTTATCAGGTTAATATCAAACGGAGAAATCTGAATGGTTTCATATTTCGACTTCAACCATGAGTAGTTGCCAGTTAGTCGGAACACCTGCCGGCGATACAATTGTTGCGAAGAGTTATTATAACTTAAAGCCACCTGCGTGCGCGGACTTTTCAGACTAAGCAGATTGGCAACCCTGTTAAAGAAAATAATCTTCGGAAAATTAAATGCAAGATTCGCTCCCAGCTCCCGGCTGCGTTGCACGGTAGTATCTAGTCCCGGTTGTCCTTCCAGATTCGCTCGTAGCCCCAACTCAGTGGTTTCCAATGCACTCAGCAAGTTTCTGGCTCTCAGAGACACATTGGCACCCCCACCCAGAATCCCGTTAATGTTATTGACATCAAAATTATAAGAGGCTGTATACTTAGGGTTAGTAGGTGCTATAATTTCGGTGCGTAAGCGGTTATCAGGCAATTGCGTAAAGCGGATGTTGGCAAAAGCAAACTGGTCTAAACCGTACAACTGGCGATTTGTTTCGTTTACCATAGAGATTCTGAAGAGCTGGTCCTGCCTGATCAGAATTTTTTTATCAAGCAGCCGGGTTGGGAATCTTTTTCCAATAAAAGTATAACTGATCCCATTATAAGTTGCCTTGGTAGTATCTCCTCCTGCAACAGGTTCGTTTGAAGGGTCAGCAGAAACAAAGTATACCGAGTCGAACCTGAATTGTTCATGCTGGTTTCTGAACGGAGGATTCCGGACAAGTATTTTTACATTGACTTTATAGTTACGCTTGACGTAGTCAGTCGTATCAATTTCGGCAGCGATCGAATTTTTAGCTACAAAGTTATAGTACCCTTCGTCTTTCAGAAGCAATTCTATTCTTCCTTTTTCAAGGGTTATGTTGTTCATGTCAATCCGCTCACCACTTTTTATTAACCGCGTGTGTGTTGATACTTTTAAGATGCTGTCTACCCTTGTATCTTCAATAGCATAAGTAACCGTATCTATGTAGTAAGCATTTTTTTCTTCGACCTGATACGTCAGTTTAATACCTCTTTTATTTGAGACCGAATCAATCTGATAACTAACCTTGTTGTCAAAAAAACCTTTATTATAAATGTATTTCTCAATGTTATCTGAAGTATGCCTGATAGCCGCTTCGGTAATTTTGGCCGGAGGTTCACCCACATTTTTCATCCACCAGTTTTCTTTGGTTTCGAGCCTGTCTCTATATATCGCTATTTTGCGTTGATATCGCTTTCGCTTTTTTTCTACTTCAATATCAAAATTAACCGGATTGGGCAAAGCCTTCAATCTATTTTCCCATCGGTCAAGGCGACCTTTAATTTTCTGCTCGCTATAAAAAGCTTTTCCCAGATTATATAATCCAACATAAGGTGTTACTGGTAAATTAAATGGGCGGCGGTTTGGCTTTTGTGTAGGAGGAATGAGGTACTCTAATTCCTCAGTTGAAATTTGTTTATTACCTTTGAACGTCAGAGCATGTAAACGGTATTCGTCAGGTGCCAGCTGAACTTCTCTTGAACAAGAAATTAGCAATATAAAAAGCAAAGGCAGAAATTTTACTTTATCAGACAAGACATTTCCTGAGGCTTTTGGAGTTCGTTTATGTCTTGACGATAAATTATAAAAACGCATAAATTATTCGGGTATGTTTTCTAAGCAACAACAAAAATACGTTCAATCCTTACAAATCAAAAAATATCGGCAAGAACACCAGGTTTTTTTAGTAGAAGGCGCTAAAAGTGTGCTGGAACTGCTCGACTCTGATTTCGAGATTGAGTTGCTGCTTTGCACATCTAAATTCTTTGATGAAAACGAAAAAAAACTCGAAAAAATATCAGCAGAGCAAATTTCTCAAGCAGAATTAGAGAAAATAAGCACCCTGCAAAGCAATGATGCGGCCGTGGGCGTTGCCAGAATGAGACCTAACGAATCGTTAGAGATCCTTGCCAATGAATTTGTTCTGGTGCTCGACGACATACGCGACCCGGGTAATCTTGGTACAATTATTCGCATTGCTGACTGGTACGGTATCAAAAAAATAGTTTGTTCAGACACAACTGTTGATTTCTATAACCCGAAAGTAGTTGCAGCTTCTATGGGATCATTTACACGTGTACGAACCTTTTACACAAATCTGAATGAATATTTTGGCCAACAAAAAAATAAGCCTGCTGTAATTGGTACTTTTTTAAACAGTGCCAATATCCATCAGTTTTCATTTCCAGAGTCCGGATATATCGTGTTGGGCAATGAGTCTAACGGTATCGGTGAAAATGTGGAGCAATTTGTAACTGATAAGGTGACGATTCCCCGATTCGGACAGGCGGAGTCTTTAAACGTAGGCATAGCAACTGCCATTGTACTTGACAATTTAATGCGAACCCATCAATAATCTATGAGCACCAACTATTTTGAGGGTAAATCCTTCGAAAAAATTGATTTTAAACTTAATCCTTTACCCAAAGGTGAATATGAAGACTGTAAGTTCAGTAACTGCAATTTTGCTGAGATACATCTTTCTACTTACATTTTTTCCGAATGCGTTTTTAAAGACTGCAACCTGAGTATGGCGCATACCAGAGGAACTTCATTTAAAAATGCAAAATTTATAGACTGCAAATTGCTGGGTGTGCATTTCGACCAGTGCAATCCTTTTCTTTTTGAGGTGGGCTTTCAGAATTGCCAGCTCAACCTCTCAACCTTTCTAGGCCTAAACCTTAAAAAAACAATATTCAAGGATTGTGTATTGCACGAAGTCGATTTCTCAGATGCTGATTTGAATACGGCCGTTTTTGAAAATTGTGATTTAACCAGAGCCGTTTTCGGTAATACCAACCTCGAAAAAGCGGATTTTCGTTCGGCTTATAATTACTCCATTGACCCCGAGCGCAACAAAATGAAAAAGGCAAGATTTTCTGCACAAGGCTTAGCCGGTTTGTTAGAAAAATACGGCATTGTTATCAGCTAAGACTTATTGATGCTGATTTCAAATAATCCGAGAGTAACACCCCAATAGTGTTTAGGTAAATTTCCGGAAGCGTCAACCAACTTTTTGCCTACATAGGCAAATCCGGCATTAATATAGATTTCATGCAGCCGGGCATTATCCTGCCAGGTATCCAATCGCACATAGTCTAGTCGGTTGTTTCGTGCAAAGCCGATTGCCCAGTCGGTAATTATTTTCACAAATCCTCTACCCCTGAAATCCGGGTTGGTACAAATACGATGGATGTAGACAGCTCCGTCTTTGTCTTTTTCATCCCAAATGTCAGGGTCATTCAGTGCTGTCATAAATACACAAGCCACTTGGCCATCAATCATTATTTTCCATTGGCGGCTTTCCTCTATTTCCTTTATTATCACAGGCCTATCAAACCCTTTCCAGACCAGATTACTAACCGCTTTCTGGTGAGCAATGGCATTGTCATAAAAGCGCATCAAGGTTTCTAAATCATTTATCCCGGCATTAACTATTTGCATGCTTATCTATTTTTTCACAAAAATTTGCAAAGAAAAATTATTCTCCAAATATTTGCGTAACTAATTACGTAAATACTTACATAAGATGGATTTAATATCTGATTTAGGCGCACTGGCACTAGGCAGCCGTTTAAAAAGACTAAGCGACCGCATGATGAAGTCGGTTTCTGAGATATATAAAAGTTCTGGAGTTGACTTTGAGTCGAAGTGGTTCCCTATGTTTTATCTGCTGAGCAAAGAAGGCGAGAAAGGAATTATGGAAATTGCCGAAATATTAAATATTACCCACCCGGGAGTTATTCAGATTGCGAAAGAAATGGAAAAAGCAGGTTGGATAATATCAGTAAAATCGGGAGCAGATGCGCGGAAAAGGCATTTAAAGCTTACGGAAAAAGCCTGGCAGCAATTGCCACAACTGGAAGAAATGTGGGTGAGTTTTAAAGAAAACAATGAGAAAATAATTCGTGCTTCTGAACACAACATTCTGCTGGCGATGCAGGAAATAGAGGATTTTCTCGACAAAAACAATTTCAAACGCCAGTATTATGAAACTTTTGAGGAATTGAAACAACCAAAGATTGATATAAAGTTATTCGAAGAAAAATATCAGACACAGGTAGAAGAAATGGTGCTGGGTATTCAGAACGGCGAATTTAACCTGGGCTTAACAGCCCAACGCCAACCGGATTTACATAATCTGAAAGCCTTTTATAATGACCGTGGAAACTGGCTATGGGTAGCCACCAACAACAATGATGAGGTAATCGGCTCTATTGGGTTGGAAAGACTCAACCACGAACAGGCAGTTTTAAGAAAGATGTTTATCAAAAAGGAATACAGAGGTAAAACACTGGGTTTAGCTCAAAAGTTACTCGAAATATTACTTGCTGAAGCCCGCAAACAACATTTAAAAGAAATATTGCTTGATACTCCTCTGGTAACTCATGCAGCCCATCGCTTCTATGAACGCAACGGATTCGAGCTAATCAGTAATGATTCAGTTCCTGCAAATTATTTGCTTCCTAAAGGTATCAAGCTGAAGATTTACCGACTCGTATTATAAAGTAACGCGTTTCACTCTGTATTTAATCAAAAAAATTGCCGCCGAAATACATCAGCGGCAATTTGTCTGTAATCCATTTAGCTATTATTCAATCTCAAATGCACTATTTCCTACATTTTCAAAGACTATCTCACCATTGCTATCCAATTCCATCATGATAACAGAATCTTTAAGCACTTTTCCGGCAAGTATATCTTTCGAAAGTTCATTCAGAATCTTGCGTTGCAACACTCTCTTCAAAGGTCTGGCGCCAAAGCTTGGGTCATAACCTTCTTCTCCGAGTTTCGCCAGCACCTCTTCTGTTGCCTCTAAAGTTATACCCTGCTCAGCAATACGCTCCTGAATCTGTTTAAACTGAATGCCGATAATCTTCTGCAGATTTTGTTTGCTCAACGGTTCAAACAATACAATCTCATCAATACGGTTCAGGAACTCCGGTCTCACATAGGTTTTCAATTGGTCAAGCACGGCATTTTTTGCTTCCTCCAGAATCAAGTGGTAATTCCAACCTTCGTTCTCGGCAAATTTCTCCTGAATAATATTACTTCCCATGTTCGACGTCATGATAATAATCGTATTCTTGAAATTCGCCACGCGGCCCTTATTGTCGGTCAGGCGGCCTTCGTCCAATACCTGCAGCAGAATATTCCAAACGTCGGGGTGAGCCTTTTCAATCTCGTCAAGAAGTACCACACTATAGGGTTTTCTACGGATTGCCTCTGTCAATTGTCCACCTTCATCGTATCCTACGTATCCCGGAGGGGCTCCCACCAGACGGCTTACGGCATGGCGCTCCTGATATTCACTCATATCTATTCTGACCAGTGCATTATCGTCATTAAATAGATACTGGGCAAGCGCTTTTGCCAATTCTGTTTTACCAACCCCGGTAGGCCCTAAGAAAAGGAAACTACCAATCGGGCGTTTAGGGTCTTGCAAACCTGCTCTTGAACGACGCACCGCATCGGCCACTACCTGTATGGCTTCGTCCTGGCCTGCCACCCTGTGGTGTAATTCCGTTTCCAGATGCAGCAACTTTTCACGCTCACTCTGCAGCATTTTGGCTACAGGTATGCCCGTCCATTTAGCTACTACTTCTGCTATATTCTCTGCCGAAACTTCCTCATTCAATAAGGTAGCCTGCTCATTATTGGCTTCTTTCTGAATTTCGTTCAGCCTGTTATTGGCTTCTACCAACTTACCGTAACGAATTTCGGCTACTTTACCGTAATCACCGGCACGTTCGGCCTGTTCAGCTTCCAGTTTCAGTTGCTCAATTTGCTCTTTCAACGAACGCAATTCATTGATAGACCCTTTTTCATTTTCCCATTTGGCTTTCAGTTCATTACGTCTTTCGCTCAAATCGGCAATTTCTTTATTCAGAATGCTCTCTTTATCCTTATTGCTTTCTCTGCGAATCGCCTCTCTCTCAATCTCCAACTGCATAATCTTGCGATTCAGTTCGTCCAGTTCCTCAGGCATTGAGTCCATTTCTAAACGTAACTTAGAAGCCGCCTCATCCATTAAGTCAATGGCTTTATCAGGCAGAAAACGGTCTGATATATATCGGTCTGATAGCTCCACAGCAGCAATCACCGCATCATCCTGAATACGTACCCCATGGTGCAATTCATATTTTTCTTTAATACCCCGTAGAATCGAAATGGCATCCGGCACATTAGGCTCATCAACCATCACTGTTTGAAAACGTCGTTCCAGAGCTTTATCTTTTTCAATATATTTCTGATACTCGCTCAAGGTGGTTGCACCAATCGTATGCAACTCCCCTCTCGACAAGGCTGGTTTCAGCAAGTTAGCGGCATCCATCGCACTTTCACCGCCGGCTCCGGCGCCAATCAGGGTATGAATCTCGTCAATGAAAAGCACCATCTCTCCTTCCGAATCAGTCACCTCTTTGATAACCGCTTTCAGACGCTCTTCAAACTCACCTTTATATTTGGCACCTGCAATCAACAAACCCATATCCAACGATACAATGGTTTTAGATTTCAGGTTTTCAGGCACATCGCCCGATACTATTCTTTGTGCCAGTCCTTCTACAATGGCTGTTTTACCTACACCGGGCTCACCCAAAAGAATCGGGTTATTCTTGGTACGACGCGACAAAATCTGTAAAACTCTTCTGATTTCATCGTCGCGGCCAATCACCGGGTCGATTTTGCCTTGTCGAGCCAAATCATTCAGATTTTTGCTGTAACGCCCAAGGGCTTGATAAGTATTTTCTGCGTTCTGGTCTTTCACTGGATTGTTTTTTCCTCTCAATTCCTGTATAGTGGATTTTAGTTCTTTTTCTTTAAAACCTGTTTCTTTCATCAGGTTGGCCACCGAATCTTTACCCGACAATAAACCCAGATAAAGCAATTCGATACTGACAAACTGATCATTAAATTCTTTCAGATAGCTTTGCGATTTAGTCAGTGCAGCAGAAAGGTCATTTCCCAGATATGCCTGTGCGCCGCTTACTTTCGGATAACCGTTCACGATGTCTTCCAACCGACTGACGAGCAAATCCTGCTTAACATTCAGCTTGCTCAGAATAAACGAAGATGTATTGGCATCTTCCTCCAACACAGCCTTTAGCAAGTGGCCGGTTTCAACCGCCTGTTGCATGTTTCCCTGAGCAATCTGCACTGCCTTCTGGATAACCTCCTGTGCCTTTATGGTATATTGATTAAAGTTCATAATTTCAGAATTTCGTATAGCCCACTATTCACAAAAAGTATGCAGAACGGATGTTTTCGGAAAAATTGACAGAAAAACCACAGAAAATGCGCCAACAACGAAGACAAAACGACCGATTTTAAGTATTTGTTTGAGTTTTTTAGCATTTTTGAAGTCTTATTCTGACAACATGCTTTTCGAAGACACCTACACCACTATAGACAAACCAACCGAAGGACTTTTCAAAGACAGGGGAAGTAAGTTTCTGGCCTTTGCTTTTCCAATCAGTAATGAACAAGAAGTGAAGAAACAGTTAGATACCCTGCGTAGCTTGCACCCAAAGGCCAATCATCATTGTTATGCATATCGCCTGGGCACAGACCGGAATCAATTCAGGGTCAATGATGATGGCGAACCCTCAGGTTCTGCGGGCAGACCGATACTGAATGTGTTACTTTCTAAAGATATAACCAATGTGCTGGTAGTAGTAGTCAGGTATTTTGGAGGTACACTGCTGGGAGTGCCCGGGCTTATTAATGCCTATAAATCGGCTACGGTAGAAGCGCTGGCCGATGCCCAAATGATTGAAAAAACCGTGAATGATATCTATGAAGTCAGCTTTGACTTTGAGTTCATGAATGACGTGATGAAGGTGATAAAAGAATTCTCATTGAAAATAAGTAATCAGGTATATGATAACCGCTGCACACTTACGACAGAAGTAAGAAAGGCTGTCTTGAATCAGGTACTTACAAAAATTGAGAAGATTGATAGCGCTGCAACTAAATATATAACAACCATATAAAAAAAAAGCAAGGCACAGGGCCCCGCTTAATTTTACTTATTTAATTTATAGTTTGTTAGAAGATCCTCGAAAATGCTACTGCAACAAATACAAAGATAGATGCCCACATAGGTACACGGCGTGCTTTGTATACTGCCACTTTAAAAACTTTCAGATACTCAAGTCTTAGCCACACCATTACGGCCAACAACAAAAACATAACCGCACTCGCAAATTTAAAAGCCATTGCGTGCAAAGGATTCTGCGAGAAAAACAGGAAGACATTCACAATCAAAAGTAGGATTCCAAGAAGAATAAATACTTTAGATGTCCAGGTATAAGTTTCTTTGTCTATGTTATTTCTCATGATTTTGTTGTTTAAGTATGCAAATGTAAAATATTTATTAAGTCTGTGTCAAGTATTTTTAAATAAATTTTGTCGCTACTGCATATCACAAAATAATATTCTGACAATGTTCTTATTTACGTACTTTTAAATATTAGAATAATACAATAAATATTTTACAAAACAGACAAAATAAGGATTCAAAAGAGGCTTATTCGCTTCAAAAAAAATAAAAAACCCGAAAAATAGGTTTCAAGAGTATATCATACATACTGATTAAAAATATAACTTTTTCTACATTACTTTGAGTGTACATTTATTTTTCAGCCAATTACCTGCATAACTACCATTTTAAAGAATCAGCAGCACGTGAATGAAAATTAAGCGAATGAGAGAGAGAGAAAGGGGCATTTATTGACCCGAATATAAAACGGAGAATAGAAACAGCATAAAATAAAAAAACAATAGCATTTCATGTCATAACAAGAATGCTATTGTTTTATGGATTAGGGCCGAATGAAAGAAATTCTTATTTCTCTTCAGTCGCAGCCTTTTCGATATTTTCTTTTACTTCACGAGAAGCATCTTTGAATTCACGGATACCTTTTCCTAAACCACGAGCCAACTCAGGAAGTTTTTTCGCTCCGAAGAAGAATAGGACAACGACCAAAATCAAAACCATCTCAGTTGTTCCAAGACCAAACATGATGTAATAAGTTTAAAGTTTTCAACAATTAATTTAACACAAATATAAACGAAATCAGAACAATTAAAAAATTAAATTGCACTTAAAATCCATTACTCAGATTGCGGCACCTTCTTTTTCCACTGTTCAAATTTCTCAATTTCATTGCCGATACTTGTAATAATAAACATCAGCAAAGCGACGTCGTCGGTTAGTCCGACAAAAGGCAACATATCCGGCAGTAAATCTATTGGTGATATAAAATAGACAAACCCGGCTATCACTTTCAGGAGATTCTGAATCTCTATATTTCTATATTCGCCTGTGGCATATGCTTTCAGCAAGCCACCCAACAATACAATTTTATCGCGCAAGATGTCTACCGTGGTGCCCACACCCAGACTCTGTACTTTGACAAGCGCCACTCTTAAAAGTTTAAGCAAGCTATGCGCATTTCTTGCGAGTCTTGGTGCTTTTCTTAACGCAGTTTTATAAAATGCTGATTCCAGCACTTTTGAAAGCAATTGGTTGGTATCTGATGCCATGCAGGGTTTAAAATAGCTATTATACGGTTAATAAACGTATTAATTGTTAAAAAAGATAAGGCTCTAAGAAAAAATACAAAAAAAACGCTTAAAAACCTTGTATTATATTAGTTTTGTCCAATAAATTTGAGCAAAATTTCTTAATCGTCCTTTATTGGGTACGCGTACCGAACAGGTATTTTAAAAACATATGTATTTATACGCAATTGACGGCAATTAAGTTACCTTATTACATTCATTTTTTAACATATTTATGAAACTTCATGTTGCTAAATTTTACCCCAAGGCATGATATGTTTCTAACCAAACTAGCTTTTTACAGAGCAAATTAGGGGTATAATTACCACAATGAAAGTAACCGTAGTTGGTGCAGGTGCTGTAGGAGCAACCACTGCCGATAACATCGCTCGCAAGCAGATTGTCGATGAAGTAGTATTATTAGATATCAAACAAGGAGTAGCCGAAGGAAAAGCTATGGATTTAATGCAAACTGCCTCTTTAGAAGGGTTTGACACTAAAATCATCGGCTCTACAAACGATTACGCCAAAACAGCTAAATCTGACGTTGTAGTGATCACCTCAGGCTTACCTCGTAAACCGGGCATGACTCGCGAAGAGTTGATCGGTATCAATGCAGGTATTGTGAAAGGAGTAGTGACGCAGATCCTTACCTATTCTCCAAAAGCAATCTTATTGATTGTATCTAACCCGATGGATACCATGACTTACCTTGCTTTGCAGGTAGCTCAATCGTTGGGAGTTAACAAAAAACGTGTAATCGGTATGGGCGGCGCGCTTGACTCATCGCGTTTCCGTTATTATCTGTCACAAGCCATGGGTGTTTCTCAAGGCGATTTGCATGCTAACGTAATCGGTGGTCACGGTGATACAACCATGATTCCGCTTACCCGTCTGGCTACATGGAATGGTATCCCTGTCAGCAGATCTTTATCAAAAGAAGCACTTGCTAAAGTAGCTGCCGATACAATGGTTGGTGGTGCTACGCTAACAGGCTTATTAGGTACATCAGCATGGTATGCACCGGGTATAGCTTCGTGTTCAATGGTAGAGGCTATTATCCGTGACGAAAAACGTATTGTGCCTGCATCGGTATCTCTGAACGGAGAATACGGACAAAAAGATATTTGCTTAGGTGTGCCTGTAGTTTTAGGCAGAAACGGTTGGGAAAAAATCGTTAACTACCGCCTGAACAGAGAAGAGCAGGAAGCATTTGCAAAATCAGCCGATGCTGTAAGAAACATGAATAATGTATTGAGTACGCTAAGTATCTGATATAGTATCATAAAAAATTAAAAGATTGCAGAATCTCGCAGTGTAACCACTGCGAGATTCTCTTTTCTATGGGCAAATTATCTATCATATCTGCTAAGATTTGCCGTTTTATTTTTACATTTGACTAAGAATCTCAAAGACAGGATTCAAACGCCCAAGACCTTATTAATGGTGCATTCCGATGCTTGATAAAAATAACTTTATAGACCTCCTCAGCAATCCGCAGTCATTGAGCCTGAACGACACCATGTTTCTTGAAAATGCTACCAAAAAGTATCCGTATTTTCAATTGGGCTATACCATGATTGCCAAAGGCATTTACATCAAAGCTCCGGAGATTGCTCATGATGCCATCCGCAAAGCAGCTATTTATGCTTCAAGCAGAAATGCACTCAGAAAAGTAATTGAAGATGACATGGACTGGAATTTCACTTCAGCCGTTCGGATAAACGAAACGCCTGTTGAGGCAAAATTCACACACGATTCGATAGAGGAAGAACTGAACCGGGAAAAACTCGAAGAAGAATTAATTGAATCTATCGCCAAACCCGCTTTAAGAAACATACAGGACGAGCAACTGGCTATTATTGAGCAGTTTATAAAAAAAGAGCCTCGTATCCAACCTATTCGCACTACGGTGTCAGGCTACGAAGCGGAAGACCTAAGTGAGGTGAGCACCACACTGAAAGGTCCGCTCCTGACCGAAAGCTATGCCAAAATTTTATCGCGTCAGGGTCGTTTCTCGCAAGCAATAGAAGTTTATCATAAACTTATTGCAAAAAATCCCGAAAAAAATACTTACTTTGCAGAAAAAATAGCGGAATTACAAAAGAAGACTCTTTGAGTAAGAGGCTCTGTTTCAGAATAAATCATTGTTCATAGTTAATTTTAATTGAAAAAATGTACACTACAATCTTAGTTTTGATGGTTATTGTTGCCATTTTATTAGTTTTAATCATATTAATTCAGAATCCAAAAGGTGGTGGCATATCAAGCGAATTTAGTGGTGCTGGTTCACAAATGTTTGGGGTTCAACGTACCGGAGATCTTCTGGAACAACTTACCTGGGGATTCTTCACTTTTATCATTGTAGGAGCTTTGGTTTCAGGGATTTTCATTGATAAAACCGCAGGTAATGTTCAAGACAATGGTTTGAATGTTGAAAAAGCACAGACTCGCCCGGCAACAACTCCGGCACCGACGGCTGCTCCAACTCAGACACCAGCCAATACAACACCGGCTCAACCGCAGAAATAATATTGAATAAAGTAAAAAGTCTGATAAACCAATGTTTATCAGACTTTTTTTATGCGTTTCAGATAAGCTATTTCAATTTTCGTCCTTCAAATCTCTCTTCGCCTTCTCTTCATTTTCCTGCTTTAGCAAGGCAATTTCCTGTGTCAGCTTCGTTACGCTCTTTTGCAATTTTGAATTGACTATTGACAGATGCAACAGATAAATCAGTATCAGGAAGATGAATCCTGTAAAAACAAGGTTTGGCGCCTCATACACGCCGAATAATCTGGCTAACACTTCAAGTCCATCACGCCAGATCGAAAAAACCCCCAGCAAAACCGTACAAATCAACCAGACAATGGCGTATTCTTCTCTTAGTTTGCCCTTTAAAACCAGATAGGCAATAGATAACAGAAATGCAAAATTAATGATGATGGTAATAATCTGGATTCTGGCCATAGAACATGACAGGGTGTAGTATAAAAAAACATTTACTTAGCTGTTTGTAAAACAACTAAGTAAATGTAGCAAAATAAATAATCGGGGCTGAAATAATGCCTGTATATTAATTTTTCAAACCTTATGAAGGTGGATTCAGCAGCTAATCCGTTACGTTACTTCTTTTAATTATTCGTATCTCAACGATTCTATAGGATCAAGTTTCGAAGCTTTATATGCCGGATAAATACCCGAAATAATACCTACTACCACGCACACAATAATCCCCATGGTCATCCATCCCCAGGGCACAATAAAGCTGCTTTTATCGCTAATGAGTGAGGCTATCACATTTCCGACTGATATCCCCAGAATGATGCCCCCAATCCCGCCTAAAATACATATCACAACGGCCTCCATTAAAAACTGCAAACGAATCTTGAACGGCGTGGCTCCAATTGCTTTTCTGATACCTATTTCCCGGGTCCGCTCGGTCACCGATACCATCATGATATTCATAAGCGCAATAGAAGCACCTAATAATGTAATGATACCAATACCAAATCCGCCAACCCGCAGATAACCCGTTACTTCTTCAAAATCTTTGGCCAAAGCATCCGACCGCTCCATTTCAAAAGATTTAGGTTTGCTAACAGGGTCTTTTCTTACCCTGCGCATCACAGCTTCAGCTTCACCCATGATATAATCCATATCCGATACATTCTGCACCGAAGTAGTGATATCAAATGTCAGCTTCCTGTTTCCGGCAATTTGTCTCCCGGTTTCAAGAGGCACAAGAGCCACCCTGTCGTCGCCACCGCCATTGATACTCCCTTTTTTCTCCATCACACCAATCACTTTAAATCTTAATCCGAGAAGCGTAATATCTTTATCTATCGGATTCTCTTTCGGGAAGAGTAAGGCAGAAAGTTCATTTCCGAGAATCACTACATTATTGGTAAAATCAATGTCATTTTTATTGATATCTCTCCCCGCCTGTAGTTTATATCCTTTAATGGTCAGGAAATCCTCATCAATACCGCGAATCATAGTATTCGGATTCGTCTTGATTGATTTGTATTTCAACTGTGCGGCTCCTGCCACATTCGTATAAATACTGATAGTGGCCGATGTCTTGCCCTGAAACAGCTCTTTATACAATTTTGCCTGACGGTAATCAATCGGCGGAAAATCCTTCTCCTCTACTCCGCCGTTTCTACGGCGCCATGGTCTTGGGCCAAGAATATCAAATGAGTTGGCTCCCAGCCCGGCAAAACTATTATCAACCGAACTCTGCATGCCATCTATAGCTGTCAGAATCCCTACCAATGAGGTAATACCTATAGCAATAATAAGTGCCGTAAGCACTGTGCGAAGCATATTACCTTTTATAGACCGAAGCCCCTCGCGAACATTTTCTTGTAAATTCATTGAACAAACTGCTTGAGTTTTTGGAGAGATGCATGCCGATATTTCTACCAGACGTTACAATTACAAAGTTCAATAAGAGTTTTGAAACCAGCAAACCAATGAGATAACTGAATCAGCCGTTTATCATTATTTTTAAGCGAATCGTCTCTTTTTCAGTCAAAAGAGAACAAGGTCTTTTACTTTTAAGCAAATTTGAGCAAAATAATTCAGGATTTGCCTAACTTCGGCAGTCCAAATAACCTCATCAAACAAATTTTCTTGTATGAAAAAAACTACCTTACTTGTTATTACCGGCTTAGCTTTATCTACCGGTTTTGGTTATGCCCAAACCAAAGATACGCCAAAAGACCCGGTTATTGCCAACATCATTAAAGAAGCCAACGAAAACTCACAGCTTGAAAAAATAGCCCATGAACTGATGGATGGAATCGGCCCGAGATTAGTAGGTTCTCCTCAAATGGCTCAGGCACACGATTGGGCTATTGCCAAATATAAAGAATGGGGAATACCGGCGAAAAATGAAAAGTGGGGCGAATGGCGTGGCTGGGAAAGAGGCGTTTCGCATATAGATATGGTGCATCCGCGTGTAAAGTCGCTCGAAGGTATGCAATTAGCCTGGAGTCCCAGTACTAAAGAGCAATCGGTAGTTGCGGAAACCATTATTATACCTGATTTGACAGATTCCCTTGCATTCAAGAAATGGTTGCCGACTGTAAAAGGTAAGTTTGTGATGATATCAATGAACCAACCTACTGGTCGCCCGGATTACAACTGGGAGGAGTTCGGCACTAAAGAATCGGTTGAAAAAATGAAAGCCGACCGTAATGCGCAAACCGAAGCATGGACCAAACGCATCAGCAAAACAGGACTGAATACACGTACACTTCCGATAGCTTTGGAAAAGGCCGGCGCAGTGGGTATCGTGATGTGCTATTGGTCAAGAGGTTTTGGCGCCAACAAGATTTTCGGAGCTAATACTAAAACTATTCCGACTATCGATATTTCAGTGGAAGACTACGGCCTTCTATATCGTTTGACAGAATCGGGCATTAAACCTAAAATAAGTGTACGCGCCGACTCTAAGGAACTGGGTGTTGTACCTACTTTTAATACTATTGCTGAAATTAAAGGTACTGAAAAACCGAACGAGTATGTAATGCTTTCGGCACACTTCGACTCATGGGACGGGGGTACCGGCGCAACCGATAATGGTACCGGCACTATTGTCATGATGGAAGCCATGCGTTTGTTAAAGAAATTCTATCCGAATCCTAAAAGAACCATTCTGGTGGGTCACTGGGGTAGCGAAGAGCAAGGCCTGAACGGCTCAAGAGCTTTTGTAGAAGACCATCCTGAAATTGTATCCAACCTACAGGCATTGTTTAATCAGGATAACGGTACCGGACGGGTTGTGAATATTTCAGGTCAGGGTTACCTGCATGCTTATGATTACATTGGCCGTTGGTTGTCTAAAGTACCTGCCGAATATAAAAAAGGACTTGAAACACGCTTCCCAGGATCTCCGGGAGCCGGTGGTTCCGACTTTGCTTCATTTGTAGCAGCTGGTGCACCGGGCTTTTCACTCAGCTCGCTTAACTGGTCGTATGGCACTTATACCTGGCACACCAACCGTGACACATACGATAAAATCGTTTTTGATGATGTTCGCAATAATGCCATTCTTGCTGCTATTCTGGCGTATCAGGCAAGTGAAGATCCAGCCAAGATATCAACCGAAAAAAGTGTTCTGCCTTTGAATGAAAAAGGTGAGCGTGGTTCATGGCCGGCTAAAAGGTCTCCAACCAGAAAAGGTGGTCTGGACTAATATTTCTTTTAAACTAAAAGGCCTTTGAATCATCTCAAAGGCCTTTTAGTTTCTTCTCAATCAATCTCTTTTCCGGCTCTGAAACAACCAGGCTCAAAGCTTTTTCATAACATTGTGCCGCGTTACCCACATCATTCAGCTCGGTATATAAATCTCCTTTAGTAGTGTGATATATATAGTTCTGTTCAAGGCTTTCCAGGTTTTCAATATCTTTCAATGCTATTTCCGGCCCATGAACATATCCTTTCGCAATGGCTCTGCTTAGATGTACAAAAGGTGTTGGCTTTAGCTCTGCCAGAAGATTATATAGTCTCAGAATAACCTCCCAGTTGGTTTGTTCAAATGCAGGAGCCGAAGCATGATACGAAGCAATAGCCGCTTCTAAATGATATTCGCTAATCTCATTGCCGGATGCCGACTGCCTGAAAAACTCATAAGCGCGTGAAATCATGAAACTGTCCCAAAGGTTTCGGTTCTGGTCTTTCAGCAATACAATAGCTCCGTTCTCATCAATTCTCGCCGGGAACCTGGCCACCTGAAAGCACATCAAAGCCAGTAATGCGTTGGTTTTGGGCAGGTTGGTACGCTCGTTTCTGGTCAGGAATAAACCCAATCTAATGGCCTCTTCACAAAGGTCTTGTCTGATTAATTGATTAGGATGCGACGAGCTGTATCCTTCACTGAAAATAAGATAAATGATTTTCAATACTGTGTCCAGCCGCACGGCCAATTCTTTACCTTGTGGTACTTCTAATATTATGTTCTCCGTCCGGATCCTCTCTTTTGCTCTGTAAAGTCTTTTGTTAACTGTGTCCTCATTTGTCAGAAAAGCTCTGGCTATTTCGGCGGCGTTTAGCCCTCCTAAAATTTTAAGGCTCAACGTAATCTGCGCTTCCAATGCTAATGCAGGATGACAACACGCAAACAGCATTCTTAGCTGGTTGTCTTCCATTTCATCGGCCAAAAACATCCTGCCCAGTTTTTCTTCAGGTTCGGCCAGATACGTTAATTCCTCACTTATCTCAGCAAAAAGTTTTTCCCGTCTTATTAAATCAAGCGCATGGTTTTTAGCTACTCTGTAGAGCCAGGCCGACGGATTATCGGGTATGGTTGTACGCCATTCATGTATTGCCTTTAAAAGGGTATCCTGCACAATATCTTCGGCCACTTCGATCCGGTCAAAACCAAACATACGTGCCAACGCGGCAGTCATCTTTCCCGCCTCATGGCGAAAAAGATGACCTACCAGTTGATTAACACGTTGATATTCTGATGGTTCAATCAAATTATTCGTAGTTCTGAATAGGTCTTATTTCTACCACGCTTTCATAGTCGTACATGGGGCAACCTTTAGACAGCTCAATGGCTTCTTCTATTGAGTCTGCTTTTAGCAACATAAAACCACTTACAATTTCCTTCGCTTCGGTATAGGGTCCGTCTGTCACCACATGGCCTGCCCCTTTTACAATCTTACCCGATGCCTGAAGTGCATCTGTGGCAATCAGTTTGCCCTGAGCAGCTATACCGCCAATCCAGGTATTCCATTTCTGAAGTTCAGCCTGCATGTCTTCTGGCGAGAAATTTTCGTACATTGATTCAACTTCCATTTCGTTGCGAAAAATAAGCATGAATTTTTCCATGATTTTTTATTTTTAGATGTTCATAAAACTAATATCACTCAGTAGACGAACCAGTTTTTGCTTTTTGGACACAAATTCATTTTTTTTTCTTAAATTGCTTAAAAGGCAATTTATCCGGCATTCAATAAGGTTATATTTTTTTCGTTAGTGATGTAATGATTGCTGAAATATGAGAAATTAATTTGGTTTTTATCTATGAAGAAATTAGTTATTTTAATACTGTTGTCTCTTTCATTCACCTCTCAGGTATTTGCCAATAAGATATTAATACCAATGGATGAAGGCCAGAAAAACCATCTGAAGGCATACGGTATTGCATTTTGGTTATTGAAAGAACACGAAACAGAAGTAGAGTGGTTGCTGAATTTCAGAGGGGGCAGTTTTTTATTCGGTGCCTCTCAGAATTATATCAACGAGTGTGTGATCAGAGGTGTAAGTTATGAAGTAATTTCTGACGCAGAATCGCAATCTGTTTTAGCTCAGATTGCTTCGCCGGATGCCAACATGGATGCCGTGAAGCTGAATAAGGCGCCAAAAATTGCCGTATATTCTCCTAAAACTACCCAACCCTGGGACGACGCCGTTACATTAGTGCTTACCTATGCCGAGATTCCATACGATAAAATTTTTGATGAGGAAGTACTAGAGAATAAACTTCCGGAATATGACTGGCTGCACCTGCACCATGAAGATTTCACGGGGCAGTTTGGTAAATTTCTGCGTATGCGCGGGCAAGGCTGGTATCAGGAGCAAAAGCTGGAAGCCGAAACCATAGCCAGAAAGTTTAATTTCCAGAAAGTTTCAGAACTCAAACTCGCGGTGTCTAAGAAAATCCGGGATTTTGTATCCGGCGGTGGCTATATGTTTGCCATGTGCAATGCTACCGATACTTTCGATATCGCCCTGGCTGCTGACGGCATAGACATTGTTGAAACCCCATACGACGGAGATGGTGCGGACCCAAACGCTGATAAAAAACTGAATTTCGATAACTGCTTTGCTTTTCAGAATTTCAGGCTGATACTCAACCCTTATGAACTGGAGTTTTCAACTATTGATAACCAACAGGAAGAAAGAGGAGTAAATGAAACCAACGATTATTTTTCCTTATTCCAATTTTCGGCAAAGTGGGATCCGATTCCGACCATGCTCACTCAAAACCACGTGAATCTGATTAAGGGATTTATGGGTCAAACCACCGCCTTTAAGAAACAATACATTAAACCTGAGGCTATTATTCTGGCAGAAAACCGGTCTCTGGGTGAAGCGCGCTATATACACGGTACAATGGGTAAGGGATTCTGGACTTTCTATGGAGGCCATGACCCCGAAGATTATCAGCATTTTGTTGGAGAAGAACCTACTGATCTGAACCTGCACCCTACTTCAGCAGGTTACAGGCTTATTCTAAATAATATTCTCTTTCCGGCTGCAAAGAAGAAAAAATTAAAGACTTAAATATCAGGCATCAAAAAAGCAGCCTGTAAACAGGCTGCTTTCAGTATTCAAAATTCCGGTTAAGAATTCTCTTTCTTAACCTTTTTGCCTCTGTTCTTTGCCCATTCCTCTGCTTTTGACGTTGCAATAGCAATGGCAGAACCTTCCTCTCTCCCATCTTCAAGTAAGGCATTTGCAATTTCAATAGCCTTATTTCTTACCGGTGCCTGGAAGTTCTTCAGAGACTGCGGATAATTTGATTTTGTCCAAGGCATAATATACTTGCTTAAGAAAAGAATATTTTTCTTTTCAGTTTTTACAACTTATCTGTTAATTTCTCGAGCTTCTCAGCTTCTTCTTTATGATGTATCAAGGTAGGAAGTACCTTAGCTGCAAAAGCCTTCAAGTCAGCATCATTAGCGTTATCTGCTATTTTCTGAAATTTTTCAACATCTTTTTTATGGTCATCAAGCATCACGTCCATATATTTTCTGTCAAACTGTTTTCCGGTTTCTTCAGAAACATCATTAACGGTCTTTTGGTGTTTGTCTGCCAATGTTGCGGGCAAAACAATATTTTTACTTTCGGCCAGGCTTTTCAATTCTGCATTGGCTTTAGTATGATCATCAATCATCATTTGGGCAAATTCTTTCACCTTAGCTGATGTTGCTTTTTGCAATGCGACTTTCGCCAACTCAACTTCCATCATTCCGCCGCTTGCTATCTCAACTACTGACTCTGCATCCTCTTTTTGTGCAACTGCCATAGAATCGGTAGAAGCGGTTGCATCAATTGCCTGATTATTAACTTGCTCTGTAGAATCTTTTGAATCTTCGGCAGTTGAATTTGAATTACATGACGCCATTCCCATTATTACGGCAACAGCTAAACCTAATAGAACACTTTTATTTTTCATGATAAAACAGGATTTAGTTACACCTATAAAGGCAAAAAAGCCATGCCATTTATCTGAGCCTATTTAATGGGGTCTATTTTCTACTCTTAATTTTTTTATTTTTTTTTGATTATAAGCATTGGTTATTGGCTCCATTCGGAAAATGGGGATTATATTCCCCAATCTGTTCAAATTATTCCTCTGCCCCCCATTTTACCCGCTATAACCACGAAACAACCTCTACAATTACCTGATTTGAATATAGTGGAGTAAATACCTCAATAATCTATACTAATTACATTTCAGTTGGTTGAATCTCTTATACAAAAAAATGTCCGTTTATCAGAAAAATAGTGACTGACAAACGGACAATTACAGATATTCTGATAATAAATATCTATTTATATTGACTTATAACGAGCCTCAAAATCTTTTATTCTTCTTCTGGAAATACACAATTCTTCTCCGGATTGAAGGAAAACCGAACCAGAAAGTTTATCCAGTTTGATTTTTTCTATATGCATCATATTAATGATTATACCGCGGTGTATTCTGAAAAAATACGGTAATACCATCAATTTATTCTCATAAACCTGCAGATTTCTGGCACTCAGATACGTTCTGCCATTGGTCAGATACAAAATTGTGTAATTGATTTTACTCTCCAGAAATATAACTTCTTCCGGACGAACGAATTTAGACTTGCCTCCTACAAGGAAGCGTAGAGTTAATGATGGATTCATTGGTAAGTGAGTTTTCATGGATGTTTATTTTACTTTCTTATAGATTACTATCAAAAAACTTGATGAAGGTTATAAAAACATTCATTTGCTTTTTAATTAAGATAAAACTTTATGCCACACATTCAATCATGCACCGTTTACGGCATAGAACCGTTTAAAACTTTCTATTACAATTGTAAAAACCGCCTGTATTTCACCAACAAGGGTCTACAAGATAATAGTAGAAGTGAGGCCGATAAGAGGCAATCGGCTGTCAAACCCAAAGTAACTCATGTAAATCCTGAACAAATCATTTTGTTCTCAAGAAAATAAGTAATTTTATAGCTGTAAAATCTCTAAACATTCTCAGCTATACTTATGACTAATTCTCTGCAAGTTGTTCATAACAGTGAAGACAATCTGTTTACCATACACATTGGCGACGACATGGCCTATCAGGAATATATTCAAACCAAAACTGATTTGGTTATTACACACACCGAAGTACCTAAGGAATTGGAAGGCCGGGGTTTAGGTAGTTTACTTGCCAAAAATGCCTTGATTTATGCAGAAGAACATGGCCTGAAAATTATGCCTTTATGCCCGTTTATGGCTGCCTATGTGCGTAAACACTATGAAGAATACAAACACTTACTAGCTCCCGGATTTAACGTCTGATCAACTATGAATATCTCTAGAAAAAACGCACTAAAATCACTATTGGCAACCCTCATTGGCCTGCCTGCATTAGCGGCAAAAGAAAAGGACAATAAAGATCTTCCGGGCTTTAAAGACGAGTTCGCAACAGCCTGGAAAAGCTCGCTGGATTATACATTGAAAATTTTCAATCAAATGCCGGAAGATAAATTCGAGTACAAGTATACGCCGGAGTCTTTTTCGTTCAGAACCCAGTTTGTGCATTGTATTACTTTTACAACAGCACAGCTTTGCGGAAGATTAAACATTCCGAATCCTTATGACGAAAAAGAAAAACAAAACGGTTATTGGGCTAAGTTGTCTAAAGCAGAACTGGAAACTGAACTGAAAGGATTTTATGCCTGGGTTGAAAAAACAGTTTTTGAAACAAAACCTGAGAAACTGATGCAACCGGAAGCTTATGCAGGAGACAAAATTCCTGTGTGGAGATTATTCTATGCACTCGAAAATCATATTATTCATCATCGCGGACAAGCCATTTGTTACCTGCGTTTGAATGGTGTCACACCCATTGGTTATATTGGCTGGTAATATCAATCACTGATAAATAAAAATCCCTGCAAGTTGAACTTGCAGGGATTTTTTACAATTAAAATTTCTTTATGATACAAGAACCCGTACTACAACAACGGCTATATGATCTTCTGAGTCTTCTGTATTGAGTTTCATCAAGCGTTACATATACCTTATTATAGTCGCCAACCATTACGTCCTGCTTTGTGAAATTGTAGCTTAGTGATACCGGAATATTCACATCCAGATCAGGCAATCTATTACCATCAGCATTAGCTACTCTGAATGTCTTTGAAATCGTGCTTGTACCGGTTGTAACTACTTCATAACCAGACTTAACAGGCACCGAATATGAACCTAAGCAAAGATATTTATCTGCTGTTTCGCCCACGGCCAGTTTACCGGTTTTTTTGTATACTCCTATTATTGTTACATTCTGTGAGCTATTTTTAATACTACCATCCTGAATTTCAGATCTTCCAATGAAATTGACTTTTTGGTCAGCACATTGAGTTGCACCTGCTGTTCCGATAGTGGCATCGCCCGGGTTATTCGACAGTATTTTCTTTTCGATTGATTGAGTCGAAGTAGCTACTGCACTTGCAGAAACCGGACAAGATTTATACGCTTTGCTCAATGTTTTGAATTGTTTCTCATCAACATTCAGATATATTTTATCGCCTTCGCCTACACCAATGTCAGATTTTGTAATTCTGTAATCTAAAGTTAACGGTAAAATCAGATTGACAGGAGCAACAGTTTCGTTTCCTGTAACGCATACCGGAATTGTTGTAGTGTACGACGACTCACCTTTTACGCTGTAATCGTACGTAGCGCGATAGTTAACCGGATAAGTGCCCAGGCATAATCCTTTAGTACCGTTTACTGCAACAATTTCCATCGATTTAGTTGCATTTAACACCTCACCGCTTGCAATTTCTCCCTTCGCGGTAATGGTTACCTCTTGCTGCACAACTCTGGTAGGTTCTGCAACAGGCCCAGCCGGAAGATAAACAGGAACGTAAAATGCATTACCGCATTTCTTCATGATATAAATAAAGCAATCGCCGGATTTTGCCGCGAGTTTGAAGGTCTCGAAATTATTCCCTAAAATCGACCAGGTATATTTATGGCCTCGGGCGTAAGCACCCATCCAACCCGTAGAGCCTTTAGGAAGAACCTCCGGAGCGATACTGGCTGCGGTAAATGAAGGGTCATTTACACCTGAATAACCAAGAGCAATCAAAAGGTCGTCCATCTCTTTTTTGATACCTCTTTGATTCCGGACATAAACTCTTTTCAAATGACTGTAGGCTGACTGCGCTGTATGTCTGGGAATTTCCCCGAACTGAGGACTCGTACCTAATCGGTTTACCACAACAGGTGTTTTGTCGGCATTACCTTGAAATACCTGATACGGCAACGAATTACACAGAGAAGATTTTTGATTCGGAGCAGGGTTTTGTTGAGAAAAACCAGCTATTGGTAATAATAATACCACAAGCGCGAGAATCGCAAATGAAGATCTTTTCATTTTCTTAAATTTTAAAAGTGTCTGAATTTGATTTAATTTAAATCCGAACGGATTTAAATATTATACTCCATTAAAGTGATGATAACAGTTTTTCAAAGAAAAAAACTGTACCATCTATTTAGATTTTGTGAGTTGGAGGTTCAGACCATGTATTTCTGAATGGTCTGAATCTCCAACTCACAAAAAGATAAATACTAAATTGAAAGGCAGACATCACAACGTGAAGCGCTCTTATCTGGTTTTGTTGTCTTATTAATCTTGTTATAAGCAGCACGAGCATTTATGCCTGTACTATTATTTACTTGAGAACTTATAAATTGTTGTGGTACGATACGTTTCGCCCGGTTTCAGCACAACTGTTGGAAATGCTTTCTGATTTGGTGAATCAGGGAAGTGCTCTGTTTCAAAACAGAATCCGTATCTCTTTTTATAAACCACACCGTTTTTGCCGGTAATTGACCCATCCAGAAAGTTGCCGGTATAAAATTGTACTCCCGGTTCGGTTGTAAATACTTCCATGAAACGGCCGGTAGTTGGCTCATAGGCAGACGCAGCCAGCGTTAGCGAGTCCTTACCCGGTTTATTCAATACCCAGCAATGGTCGTATCCGCCTCCGGCTTTGATCTGGGCGTCGGTCGTATCATTGATACCCTTGCCAATAGCCACCGGTGACGTAAAATCAAATACAGTACCTTTCACAGGTTTCAGTTCTCCGGTTGGTATCAGGGTTTTATTTACAGGTAAAAAACGGTCAGCATGAATCGTTACCTCATGTCCGAGATGATCCGTTTTTCCGCCAGTCAGATTAAAATAAGAGTGTTGGGTAAGATTTATAACTGTTGATTTATCAGTAGTCGCGTTATAATTGATTTCAAGGGCGTTGTCTTCGGTCAACACATAAGTAATTTCAACACTCAGGTTTCCGGGATACCCCTCTTCTCCGTCTTTGCTCACATAGTTCAGTTTTAGTCCGGTTCTGCCATCTTTCAGTTCTTCGGTTTTCCAGATTACCTTGTCGAAACCGACTTTACCGCCATGCAAATGATTCGGTCCGTTGTTTTGAAGCAGTGAATAGGTTTTTCCGTCAAGTGTAAATTTTGCTCCGCCTATTCTGTTACCGTATCTCCCTACCAGCGCTCCGAAAAACGGACTGGCTTTCAGATAGCCCGACAAAGAATCGTATCCCAGCACCACATCTTCATATTTGCCGTCTTTATCAGGAGCCGTCCAATGTGTAATCAAACCACCATAATTACTTATTTTTATCTCCATGCCTTTGGCATTTCTGAGTGTATATAAATCAACTTTCTGGCCGTCAGGTAATTCTCCCCAGGATTGCTTTGAAATCGATGCTTCAGATTTTGTTGTTTCCATATTGTTTTCATTATTTTTTGATTGACAGGCCATACCTGCGTACATTAGAAGTATTCCTGCCAAAAGGAATCTGGCTTGAGTTTTAAAATTGTCCATAATTATAAGGGGGTTGTTTTTGATTGCCAATATTACACAAAAACTATTAAATTGGAACTTTGTTCGATAAACATTTCTGATTTTTAAGTTCTTCCGGTAAACGAAAGCCATAACTTTACCGTTTAAACTAAACAAATATTCAGTACCGAATTAAAAATACAGATCTGTTCTGTTTTACTAATTCTACAGAGTGTACACAATCAGTTTCAAACCTGAAAAAACGTTCAAACCAGATATGCAATTACAAAAACTGTTTATTGCGAGCCTTATAATTGTTACTCAAATTACACAGGCACAAACACCCGCTGCATCAAAGTACGATCACAGAGATGCATTTAATCCTTTGTTCAATTTTGTGCCGGGCACTGCCTATCGAAGCGGAACAGGAGCACCGGGACCACTTTACTGGCAAAATCGCGCTGATTACAAAATTAACGTTACCCTTGACGAAACGGCCAATACACTGGCCGGTGAAGTTGAAATAACCTATAAGAACAACAGCCCGGATAAACTGCCTTTTGTATGGCTGCAATTAGACCAGAACCAGTTCAACGATAATTCGCGCGGTGGAAAAACAACTACTATTTCCGGTGGTCGTTTTGGAAATACCGGTTTTGACGGCGGCTATTCGATTCAGTTTGTAAGCGCCGAAAAAAAAGTAATTACCGGCAAAAAGAGCATCAACCGCTCAGTATATGCAGAACACCTGACCGACGATACGCGTATGCAGATACGTTTATCGGAGCCGCTTTCGACAGGAGAAGAACTGAAAATAAAAATCAGTTATTCGTTCAAAATACCCCGTTATGGTTCAGACAGGATGGGGAAGCAGGAATCATCAAACGGTACGATATACGAAATAGCGCAGTGGTATCCCAGAATGGCTGTCTATGATGACATTGAGGGTTGGAATACCCTACCCTATCTGGGGGCAGGTGAGTTTTATCTGGAATACGGTGATTTTGATTATAATGTAACTGTACCCTGGAATCACCTCGTGGCAGGCTCGGGTGAGTTACTGAATCCGAATGAGGTATTGACGGCCGAACAGATTAAAAGATTTAATGAAGCCAAAAACAGCGACAAGACAGTTATCATCAGAAGCAAAGAAGAAGTAACAGACGATCGAAGCAGGCCGCGCCAAAACGGCACACTAACCTGGAAATTCAGATGCAAACAAGCGCGTGATATAGCATGGACGTCTTCAAAAGCATTTGTATGGGATGCCGCCCGCATTAACCTGCCAAGTGGTAAAACATCCATTGCCCAATCAGTTTATCCTGTCGAAAGTGCCACTGATGACAGCTGGAACCGTTCTACAGAATACGTAAAGGGGTGTATTGAGTTTTATTCCAGATATATATTCGAATATACTTATCCGTCTGCTACAAACGTAGCCGGTATTGTTGCAGGCATGGAATATCCGGGTATTGTATTTTGCAGCTACAGAGATAAGAACGAAAGTCTTTGGGGAGTAACCGACCATGAATTTGGTCACAATTGGTTTCCGATGATCGTGGGTTCGAACGAAAGAAAATACGGCTGGATGGACGAAGGATTCAATACATTTATCAATACGCTTTCAACCAAAAATTTCAATAACGGAGAGTATTATCAGCCTGAAAATGCACGCCAGTATGCTCCTTACTTTTATGACCGGGATCCCATCATGAATCTTCCTGATGTAATTCAGAACAATAACCTGGGTGTGGCTGCTTATTTGAAGCCCGGCTTCGGTTTAAGCATGCTGCGTGATGTTGTCTTAGGCGAAAAAAGATTTGATTACGCATTTAAAGAATATGTTAATCGTTGGGCGTTCAAACATCCTACACCTTTGGATTTCTTCAGAACCATGGAAGACGCAGCAGGAGAAGATTTAGGATGGTTCTGGAAAGGATGGTATGTAAACGACTGGAAGATTGACCAGGGTGTGAAAGACGTAAGCTATATCCAGCAGGATGTATCCAAGGGGGCAGTAATTACCATTGAGAATCTTGAGAAAATGCCAATGCCCGTAACGGTTGAAATCAGAGAATCAAACGGAAGCACCAAACGTGTCGAATTGCCTGTTGAAATCTGGCAAAGAGGTAGTTCATGGAGTTTCAAATTCCCGTCAACCTCAGCTATTGAAAGTGTAACGATTGACCCGGACTCGAAACTGCCGGATGTAAACTCGAAAAATAATCAGTGGAAGCCTGTCAGATACAATACACAACAGGCCAATTGATATTCGTTTATCACCACTTTGTTATCCTTCTTCTGCAATAGGAAGGCTAAACGGAGTGGTAATTGTTACTTTAGAGCGTTCACAAACCCCACCTATAGGCGGATTAAATTTGGAAACACTCACCGTAATCTGTTGAATCTCAGGAAACTGCGACTTAACAGATTCAATGATTTTATACGCAATATGCTCTAATAGCCGGTGTTTTTCTTTCATAACATCGGCTATCAGAGCATATACTACTTCATAATTTACTGTTAATCTCAATCTGTCTTCCTGCGCTGCCCGATTTAAATCGGCTGTAATGGCAATATCAATCGAGTATTTATTACCTATTTTCTGCTCTTCATCGTAGTACCCATGATACGCAAAAAACTCTACGCCTTCAAGTGAGATTATTCCCATAGATTTAAATCGTCAATTATTGTTTGGTGTGGTTACTTCGGTTATCCGGTAAATTATTTCAGATGTTGTCAAAGAATGAACCGCCGTCGTTATTATTATTATTTTTATTGATTATATCCTTTAAAGCGGGCAATGGTGTTGTATCCTTTCCAGGTTTTTCGTCTTTTTCAACCAATGCTTTTTTAATAGCTGCTTTTACTTTGTTTACTTTTTCAAGCATTTCTTCGGTAATCGCCTCTACATTATTCTCTATAGGCTTGGCAGGTTCTTGGGTGTCCTTCACATCTGCCGGTATTGTTTCAATCTCTTCCTGATTCTCTTCAACTGATTCTATAAATGCTGAAGTATTATCAATTCCTTTTTCTTCTACATCTTCCTCTGCTTTTCCGCCTATCAGCAGGTCTTTCATCTCTTCCAATTCTTCAAAACGCCCTTCTGCAGCCAATAAAGCTTGTTCAACCCAGGTGCTTGGGTCATGCATGGCATAAGCAGGACCGGCATTTTCAAGTATTTCACGAATTCTTGCTACTGGAGTTACAGCCAAATCTTTAAATGTAAAAATACCGGCATCATATAACAACATGGCTATTTTAGGGCCAATGCCTTCAATAATTCCTAATTCATCCGATTTATCAGCCTCCTCAGTTCCTTGTTCAGCAGAAGGCGCTACTTCAGATACCTCTTCAAGTGCCGGCTCATCAATAGAATTGTCAACAGTATATTCAACTGCATTTTCCTGTACGATATTTTCAACCGGTTCCTCAACTATTGCTTCAGGCAAAACTTCTTCATCTTTCTTTTTACTAACTACCGGGGCAACACTTTTATCAGAAAAAATATCAAACGCCTCTTTGATTTTCTCTGCAATAATTTCCTTGTCAAATTTATCCTCAAACCGCTGTACATGTTCCAGAGTGGCCGAAGAAAGATTTTTTAGCTGAACCAATAAATCTGTCTTATGCAGATACATATCCTTAAAGTCCTTCTCGAGGTTCTTCACTTCAGCCAGTACTTCTTCCTTAATATACTTCGCTTTCAACTGTGCTTCCTGAACAAGTTCATCTGCTTCTGCCTGAGCCGTCCGTACAATTTCCTGGCTCTTATGCTTTGCTTCCTGTATATTCTTATCTGCCTGCTGATTCGCCTGTTCGGTAATCATGGTGCTGGTATCTTCAGCAGTTTTCAAGGTCTTAAATAGGGTCATTTCGATCTCCCGAAGCTTGCTTGCTTCCTTTTCAGCCATTTCCAGCTGCATTCTGAGCATCTTGCTTTCATTCAAGATGCGTTCCCATTCCTGCGAGAGATTTGCTAAAAAATTATCAACTTCTTCGATATTGTAGCCTCTGAAAGTTTTTTCAAATTCATGTTGGCGTATTTCGAGCGGTGTAATTTTCATTTCGTCAATGTTTTATAGAAATATTATGGCAAAATTAATAAAAAAACTATGGGTACTCTTTATTTCAATTATTTTCTTCTGTTACAAGCAGTCGGCCAAAGTATTATCTGATCACTCAATTGAGGGTCATTATAAGGGCTTCTGTACAGATAATAGCTCATTCGTTCAATTCCCATACAGAGATGGTGCGGTCGTCGCTGCACGACACAATCTGCTTGCGGTAGTCAGCCCATAAAACCTTATTCACAGAAGTACCATGCCCGGCATGCCTTGCGCGATCTATTACTTTCAATAGCTTCATTGTCTCTGTATCCCAGACTTTTATTGACTTGTCCATGCTGCAGGTTAAAAATCTTTGTCCATCAGGGCTGAAAGCCAGATGATTAATAGCAAAAGTATGGGCCACAATCTCTTCTTCCAGCTGATATCCGCTTTCAACATTCCACAATTTCAGGCGTGCATCTCTGCTGCCGGAGAGCAGTCTGGTAAAGTCAGCAGAATATGCGACAGTAAAAACAGAGTTATTGTGTGCTTCAATTACTCTTTTCAATTCGAAAGTCTTTAAATCAAAAATTTTAATGGTATTATCGCTATATCCGGCTGCCAGTTCACGTTCTACCGGGTTTATGGACAGACATCGCACACTGACATTCGCCGCCTTAATGTGTTTGCGAAAACTCAGTGTTTCAGTGTCTATGACCGATATTACTCCGGTGCTATCAGCTATGAAGGCATTGCCGTCATATATCTGAATATCAAAAAAAAGAGCCGGTGATAATTTTAACGAGCGCAGTTCTTGTTTAGTATCAAGGTCAATCACGTGGATACCCTGCTGATTCTGGGCAACCCATAAATGATTGTGTTGAGGTAAATAGGCAAGCGAATATACAGAATTTTTTACTTTCGCAATCAATTCTCCTACATCAGGTTTTTCAAGATTCCATCTGACCACAAATCCATCACCGGCAGCAGAAAAAAAACGATGCTTTTCTCCGGACCTCTCCAAGGCATAAACGCAATCTCTGTGACCTGTAAAAGTATCTATTTTTTCAACCTGTATCATGGCATTGCATGATTTTTTCAATCATGTAGCTAATTGTTTTCTGACAATATTTAATTTTGCCTGCAAAACTAATCCTTTAATATATCTCTTAATCGTTTCGTCACATGAATTTTTCGGCAGATACAGAAAAAACCGTTGTTTTTACAGAAGTAGAGAACGCAATAACCGATTTAGGTTTTACAATCGCCAATCAGGATCAGAGCCGTCCATGGGGTGGTTTTTTTGTTCTGGATGAATCGCAGGCTCCGAAATTCATAGAAACCTATTTCCCTCACTTAAGCATCGGCGACTTCGGAGTCGGCCGTAAATTAAGTCCGAAAATTCTGGTTGTGGCACCGGAGAAACGCCTTTCGTGGCAGTATCACTTTCGTAGAGCTGAAATCTGGAAAGTAATAGGTGGCATTGCAGGCGTAGTAACCAGTGAAACCGATGAAGAAAATGAATTGCAAACCCTGACACTAGGTGCTATAATAAGCCTTAAACAAGGTGAAAGACACCGCCTGATTGGTCTGAACCAATGGGGGATAATTGCAGAAATATGGCAACATACTGACCCGGAAAATCCATCGGATGAAAACGACATCGTGCGTGTTCAGGACGATTTCGGTCGCTGATACATTCTATTGACCAAATGGTCTTTCAGCATGGCTGAAAGACCATTTGGTATCAATTATTCTACATATAGCACCAATCCTTTCAGATAACTGCCTTCCGGATGAAAAAGATTGACAGGATGATCGGCTCCTTGTGTCAGATGGTGAAGTACTCTTACCTGACGACCCACTTCAAGCGCAGCCGAAACAATAGTATTATAGAATAGTTCTCTGTCAACCACCTGCGAGCACGAAAAAGTAAATAGTATCCCTCCTTTCGCCAATCGTTTAATACCCTCCATGTTCAACCTTTTGTACCCCTGCACTGCCTGATGTCTTTTGGCGATGCTTTTGGCATAAGCCGGCGGGTCTAATACAATCAGATCATATATCTGGTCATTCTGTTTCAGAAAACTCATCACGTCTTCGGCTACAGCCTTGTGGTTATCTACATCACCAAAATTGGCTGCCACATTCTGGTTCACCAGTTCAATTGCTTTTTTTGAAACATCTACCGACTGTACCCATTCAGCCCCGGCATGCAAAGCATAAATAGAGAATCCGCCCGAATAACAAAAGGCATTGAGTACTTTCTTGTTTTTGGCATAATGCGCCAGCAGCGCCCGGTTATCACGCTGATCAAGAAAAAAGCCGGTCTTCTGTCCTGTTTCCCAATCAATCAGAAATGTATTCCCATTTTCAAGAACCGGATGAGGCAAAATAGAGTCTGCAGGGCCTGCCGAATACAAGTAACCGTTTTTGACAGTCTTTGAAAATTCATCAGGCAGGGTTTCGGCACTTTTATCATAGATGGCCAGCAATGCATCCCCGTAAATAATCTTCAATACGGCCACTATTTTTTCTTTTTCACGCCACATGCCAATGGTATGTGCCTGAAAAACGATGACATTCTGGTAATAATCCAGTATCAATCCCGGAAAGCCATCTCCTTCTCCATGTATCAATCGGTAACAGGTAGTAATATTCTCATTCTGCACGGTCTGTCTGACTTCGTATGCCACTTTGAGTTTTTTTAACCAGAAATCTTCATCAACAATACATGGCTCGTACGAAAAAATCTTTACCGCAATACTACCCTTATAAAAATGGCCTGTAGCCAGAAAACCCCCTTTCTTGTCACAAACCTCTACTATGTCACCATCATTAGGTTGGCCTTCTGTTTTAGCTATAGCACCCGAAAATACCCACGGATGCAGTCTCTTCACTACCTGCTCTTTACCTCCTTGTAAAAAAACTTTTGCGTACATAATCTTCTGTTTCGTTCCTGTTGCAGATACAAAATAAGAAAATATAAGAGGCCAAAGAAAACGTTTTTACAATTTTATATTTACATTTACTACGCCTACTAATAATTGTAACATTTGTTTCTTACCCTTAAATAATTCAGATAAGCCCTATGAAACTTGATCGTAGAAATTTCCTAAGAAATACCGGCATTCTGGCAGCCGCACCGTTACTTACCAGCCAGCTCTGGTCTTGTACACCCTCATCAAAAACTGAAGAAAAAACTACCGACTCAACTGCTACAGCAGCTATGTCGGCCGAGCCATCTGTTAAAGAGTTTGGTATTCAGCTCTGGACAGTGAAAGAAGACCTGGCTAAAGACCCTAAAGGTGTATTGAAAGCATTGGCAAGCTATGGATATAAACAAATTGAGAGTTTTCAGGGAGACAAGGGTGTTTTCTGGGGCATGACCGCCAAAGAATTTAAAACACTGATGGATGACATTGGCAGCAAACTGATAAGCACGCATTGTAATCCGGACTATACCATGAAAAAAGAAACGGAAGGAGAATTTAAAAAATTGGTAGACGATGCCGCAAGCATAGGTATGAAATATTTGATTAATCCTTTTCTGGGTAGCCTGACCAAAGCGGATGAATGGAAAAAAGCGGCGGAGGGATTGAATCGTCAGGGAGAAATAGCTGCCAAAGCAGGATTACGCGTAGCCTACCATAATCATAATTTTGAGTTCAAAAAATTTGCAGATGGCACCATGCCTGAAACTATTCTTCTGGAAGGAACCGACCCTGCACTGGTAGATTTTGAAGCAGACCTTTATTGGTTAGTAGCCGCCGGTGAAAACCCAGAAGAATGGCTTACCAAGTATAAAAACCGTTTCCGTCTGGTGCATGTAAAAGATATACTGAATGAAGCCAAGGTGAAAGAAATAACAGAAAAGGAGAAGGTAACGGATCCTTTGTTTTCGTTCTCTACTACTATTGGTACCGGCAGAATTGACTTCCCTCGCCTGCTTAATGTAGCTTCTCAGAATGGAGTTAACTATTTTATTGTTGAGCAGGAGCGTTTTGATGGCACAAACCCATTAAAAGCCGCCGAGACAGATGCTGTTTACATGAAAAACTTAGTATTTGCGTAATATTGCATATTATCCTGATAGTAAAAGAGCCTGATTGAATCAGGCTCTTTTACTATCAGGACTATTTTAAAAACTCCCGATCAGCTCTTTAATAATAAAAGTCATGGCGGGTTCTGCTTTATGGGCAGCTTCCAGAATTCTGCTGAGCTCTGCCTTTTGCAATAGCTCGGGTATACCCATATCAGTAATAACAGAAATGCCAAATACGGGAATATCCATTTGGCGGGCTACAATTACTTCTGGCACAGTGCTCATTCCTACGGCATCGGCACCCAGCACTCTTAGCAACCTATATTCAGCTTTTGTTTCAAGACTTGGACCCGGCACACTTACATATACACCGCGGTGCACTCCCTCTATCCCGTTCTGGGTAGCTATCAGCAGCGCTTTCTCTACTACCTCCATCTCATAGGGTTCACTCATATCCGGAAATCTGTCACCCATAATATTTTCTCCTTTCAGCGGGTTTTCAGGCAAAAACAATGCAATGTGATCTTCTATAATCATCAGATCGCTTTCCTTAAACATTGGGTTTAGTCCACCCGCAGCATTAGAAACAAAGAGTCTTTCAATACCCAGTAGTTTCATTACACGAACCGGAAAAGTGACCTGCTGCATGGTATAACCCTCATAATAATGGAATCGTCCTTGCATGCACACTACTTTTTTACCATTCAGTGTTCCGAACAGTAACCTGCCTTTATGAAATTCGATGGTAGCAATCGGGAAATGCGGTATATCGGAATAGTCAATTGAAAAATCTACCTCTATCTCATCGGCGAGTTTTCCCAGGCCTGTTCCTAAAATAATACCGAACTGCGGTTTGAAATGATCGGTCTGAGACTGGATATAAGTGGCCGCTTCCTGAATAAAGTTAAACATGATGCATGTGAAGATTTATTGGAAAAGCAAGGTACAAATAAAAACAAAAAGCATGACTGCTACAGCCATGCTTTTTATCTACTAACGAGAATATATCTTATAACGCCAATGTACCTTTGCGAGCTGCATCAATCAAAGTAGCTTCTAAGCCTTTTTTGTTGATAGTACGAAGGGCTGAAGTCGAAACTTTCAATGATACCCATACTCCTTCTGACTCTAAGAAGAATTTCTTAGTTTTCAGATTCGGGAAAAATTTACGCTTTGTTTTATTGTTAGCGTGCGATACGTTGTTACCGACTTGTGTTCTCTTACCAGTAATTTGACAAACCTTTGCCATTGTATTATAATATTTTCTATGAAAAAATGGAATTCCTTAAACGGGAGTGCAAAAATCGTAATTATTTCTTAAATAAAAAAACAAGTTTCACTTTTTTTTGAAACTATACGGACAATGCCTGCATCCGTTCTTACAACAATAACCTCTTTTTTTGTGATAAATTGCTGTAAAAACCATCAATTCACCTTCAAAATAATAATCTTCTGCTGTAAGCGCAGGTAAAACAGTTTTGTCTTTACTATTTTTCTGTTCGCCCAATTTTGATATATTCTGCTGTATGATTAAATTTCTTTCTAATTAAACGTTCATCAAAATATGAATTTGACTATCCGTGTGGCAACTATTGATGATGTACCTGCCATTTTACATATTTACGCCCAGGCTCTCGACAACAATAAAGTACTTACAGTTGAAGAAGCGCGGAAAATCTTCATCAAACAAAGTCAATATCCGGACTATCGTGCTTTTATAGCCGAATACGACCAGAAACCTGTAGGAACTTTTGCCCTGCTAATAATGGAAAACATGGCCCACATGGGCACGCCCTCTGCTGTTGTAGAAGATGTTGGCGTATTACCCGGATTACAAGGACAGGGAATCGGCAAAAAAATGATGGAATATGCCCTGCAATATGCCAAAGCTAAAGGATGTTATAAAATGGCACTTTCCAGTAACATCCGCCGGGAACAGGCGCATCAATTCTATGAGTCGCTCGGGTTCAGAAAACACGGATTCAGTTTCCTGATGGAACTAACCTAATGTCACCTTTTTGTGACCAAAATAAGGTCTTAGTACCTTCCGGTCAAAAATCACAAGCATGGCTATTAGATTTATCAACACAATAATTTTAATAAAATCTCCCATTAGAAAATTTCTTACACCCTCAAAACTAGGCAACTGTAAGGTGTCGATATCACCATAGCTTTGGGTTGATAGTAAAGCCACTGTTACTGTTGCCAGTAATGCTATCATGACCAGACCAAAAAATACATAAGAGAGCTTTCCGGTCCATGATTTTTTCCTGAAAACCACTACAACAGGCAACGGAGTCGGAACAGCAGCCAGCACGTTTTCAGTAAAGTCGGCTGACGGTTTCTCCAAAGGCATACTGGCCATATCAAGGTGCAGTGTTTCCAATTCCTTAAAATATTTCTGATAGGCCTCTGAATGCGCTATCTCGTAAGCATGCTGCTGCAGAATATCTTCTGTGGCAGTGCCGTCCAGAATCTCAAATATTTGTTCGTCTTTCAACATCTCTCTTCTTAATTTTTTATTATGAAACCGAAGGCTTTACGTTTATAAATATCTTAGCTCTGTCTCGTATCAACGTAATTATTCCGGTTATAATATAATTCCATGTCTTCCTTTGCTTTCACATCAGGCTTCTCACTTCTTCTTTCAGGTTTTTTCTCATCTCCTCTGCTAATCGTTTTCTTGCTCTGAACAATTTCACCTTGGCGGTTTCTGCACTTATTTTTATAATCTCCGCAATTTCTTCCAGTGTTTGTTCCTGCAAATAGAATAAGGTTATGAGTAGAACATCGTCAGCCGACAGATTTTGCATAGCATATTGAATAGCTTTGCTTCGTTCCTTACTTCTGATATGCTCGGTGGTATCTGTCTGTGAGCTGACCATCAGCGCTTGGGTCGATGTCTCAATATCTTCAGTAAAGATACGAGTTTTTCTTTTTTGCATCAAAGCCGCATTAAAGACTATTCTGTAAAACCAGGTGGTAAATTTAGAATCAAAATTAAAATGATTCATATGCTTATACACCTGCAAAAAGGCATCCTGCGCCACTTCTTCAGCATCTTCTCTGTTATTCAGAATTCTATATGCCACTGTAAAAGCATAGTCTTTATGACGATAGATTAACTCTTTGTAAGCTAACCTATCACCAGCCTGCATGCGTTTCAGTAGGGTAATATCTTTCTGTTCGTTGTTCACTGGTCCATTGGATGCACCATTCTGTTAAACGTTACACTCATTATGAAATATTTTTTTTTCCGTCTGCCTGTAACCTCATTTAAATACGCTGCATCCTATCGCCAGATTCTTATTTCACTATCAAAAAACGTACATAATTATGGATTCTGCTAATGCAATAGTCGCTATCGCTATTCCGGTATCAGCCATTTTCGGACTTGTCGGGCTACTGATTATTTTAAGAAAATTTGACAACGACGAAAAAATGGCCATGATTGAAAGAGGCCTCACTCCACCACAAAAAGAAGGCACTAAGGTAAATCCTGCTTCTGCCCTGCGTTGGGGTTGTCTATTCGTAGGTGTGGGTCTGGGCATTTTTATAGCCAACATGATTGAAAGCATCAAGGACGAATCTGAAGCTCTTTATCCGGCCTTGATTCTGATCTTCGGTGGTTTAGGTCTGCTTGTGTCTTATTACGTTCAATTGCAGCTCGACCGTAAATCTAAAGAATAACCAAACGACGAGGTCTCTTAACGACCTTTCCATTTGGCTAAATTCCCTTTAGCACCAATAGCCCAACAGTCATTTTTATAACATGAAACAGCGTGGAAAGGCTCCGTATCAACGGCTTTCCACGTTTTTCCAAAGTCTTCTGAAATACCCGTACCCGATGTACCTACTACAATCAGGCTTTTATCGGGTAATACCCAACTTGATTCTTTCAAACCATCAGGTTTTGCTTGTCCGGTCAGTGTCCAGGTTTTCCCGCCATCATGTGTGATGGCCACATTATCCGACACTTTCTTATCATCCTTGTAATCGCCACCTGTTGCAATACCATCCTTATCGGTGTAAAAATGTAAACCAAAAATACCTGATGTTTCGCCTTGTTTAAATGGTGTTTCTGCTACCTGCCAGCTTTCTCCTTTATCTGTGGTATAAAAAACACGGCTTTGTGTATTTATCCATGCCAGTTTTTTAGCTCTTGTATTAACGCAGGTACCGCTGGACGCAAAAGAAGCCTCACCTGGTTTGATTGCCGGTAGTTTCTCCGGAGCAATTCGCTCCCATTTTTCACCATCCAGTGTTCTTAATATATATGGTTTATCGTCCACCGGGTCACCGATCAGTATACCCTCTTTTTCATTCCAGAAATCGAACGAATCAAAAAAAGTACCCTTTTCAGTAGTCTGGAATATCACACGCCAGTTTTCACCGCCATCGGTAGTTTTATAAATTTTTGCAGCCCCTTTATCTCCCTCTCCGGCACTCATGGCAAAGGCAGTTTGATCACTTACCCCGTGTATATCTCTAAAATCTAAAGTCTCGGCACCTGTTACTTTTAAAACCTGCCATTGTGTACCGCCATCTATAGTTTTTAATACCGTGCCTTTCGTACCACCGGCCCAGACAACCTTATTGTTTACGGCAGAAATAGAACGGAACGAGGCATCAGTGCCTGCATACTGTTTAATCCATTGGGCTTTGGCGTTTGTGAACGATAAAATTATTAAAAGGTAAAAACGTTTTTTCTTAAAAATAAAGTTAATCATATCAATCATTCAGAATAGAGGTATATTTTTGTAAAATGAAGCAACGAATATACATATTTATTACCACTGTTTTCCTTTTTACTATCAGCTTTTTTGCCATTGCACAGGAAGATGTAAAAATAGAATTTGGGAAAAAGAATCTGATGCTTGACGAGGTTCTGGTGGTCAATGTGATTATAAAAGGGAGCGATAAGTCTACGGTCAGCAATTTTCCTGACATACCGGGTTTCACCAAAACTGATAGAAAAATAACACATGCCAAAGGGCAGCTACATACAATTACTCAGAACTACTCACCGATAAGAGACGGAGTTTTCAGAATTGCTTCTTTTGAACTGACCGTCAACGGCCGAATTTTTGAGTCTGAACCCATAACCGTAACCGTGGCCGCACCTAAAGACGAAGAGGAGGAAGAAAACAATGAGGTAATCAGCCTGGACGACATCAAGGAAAATGCTTTTCTGGCGCTGAATATTGACAAAACTTCGGTTTATGTAAGTGAGGGTTTCAGGGTTTCGCTGGCTTTTTATATTGCCGAAACTAATACCATGCAAATGGTTTTTCCAGATAATTTAAATGCACAGGTGGATGCCATTGCCAAGAAAATAAAGTCGCCGGATTGCCTGGAAGAAAGAATCAATATTACCAATATAGTAGAAGAGCACCGCACGATTAACGATAAGAAGTTTCTGGTTTATAAGTTTTTTGAAGCTATTTACTTTCCTCTTAATGCCCAGCCTGTGGTAATTCCATCAGTCGAATTGAAAATGGAACAGCAAAAAAGGAAAAGTGACGACAAAGAAATTATCAGCTTCGCCAGCAAACCGTTCACCGTCAAGGTAGAGGCTTTGCCTGACCACCCGTTGAAAGATAAAGTTGTTGCGGGAGATTTCGATCTGGTAGAAGAAATTGAGACAAGAAAAATAAATACAGGTAAGAGCTTTAATTACAGTTTCAAAATAGTTGGACGAGGGAATTTTTCCACTATCAATGTTTCATCTCCGGTGAATGATAGCTTCTTCGATTTTTATCCGCCAGAAATCAAGGAAGAACATAACAGAGATTTTACTCTGCAGGAAAAAGAATTCAGATACCGTGTGGTGCCTAAAGATTCAGGACAGCAATCGCTTGACAAATACTTTTACTGGATTTTCTTCAATACTAAAAACAAGGCTTACGATACGCTCAAATCAAAGATAAAAATAAAGGTTTTGGGTAAAGCCATTGATGACAAGGAGTCTGATGCATCTGAAGATATTTTTGCCGGAATCGACAGGCTCGATACTTCACTTATACTGACTAATTATCAGGAAGTTATCAAAAACATATCAAACTTCCTGATAATTTGTATGGTAATGGGTTGTCTTTATCTTTTTAGTTGGAAAAAAAAGGATAAATAGCTTTATAAAACCGGATGTTTTTTATGGAAATCGGTGGCATCCTGATATGCTTTGGCCACCTGCAACAGTTTTGCTTCACCGAACAATTTACCCATAAAAGTAATACTGGTTGGCCTTCCCTCCTGTCTGAAACCATTAGGCAGCACTACACATGGATGCCCCGTCAGGTTGGTTAAGGTCAGGTTTCGTCCGAAAGCCGGAGAAAGATACACATCAATACCTTTCAGCTTGTTTTCCATTTCCTGAATCAACAAAGTACGATGGCGGTTCGCCTGGATATACTCAACCGCCGGAATGAATCTAGCCGAACGAAAAGCGTTGGGCCATGCATTTTTTCCTTGTCTCACCATTAAATCGTCTTTACCCGATAGCGTGAGTTCGTCAAATGCGGCGGCGGCTTCAACTCCCAGCAAAAAACTGATATCGTTAGACGGGAGATCGGGCAATTCTAATGGTATAAGCTCGGCGCCTAGTTTTTTCAGTACCTGCAAACTAAGAGAATCCATCGTTTTAGTTGGATACTTGCGCTCAAAATCACTTTTCAGATAGGCTATTCTGATGCCCTTCAAACCTTTCGATCCATCATAGTTAAAAGGTGCCTGCATACAGGTAAAGTCCTGTCCGTCCGGCCCCTGAATGGCATTGAAAACAATGGCACAATCCTCAACAGTACGGCAAATCGGCCCTAGCTTATCCATGCTCCAGCTCAAAGCCATCGCTCCGGTTCTTGGTACCCTGCCAAAAGTAGGTCTTAATCCGGTAGTTCCGCATTCCGTAGATGGAGACACAATCGACCCCAGCGTTTCGCTACCTATGGCAAAAGGCAAAAGCCCGGCTGCCACTGCCGATGCAGACCCGGCGGAAGAACCACTGGAACCCCGCTTCAAATCCCAGGGATTCAATGTTTTGCCACCAAACCATACATCGCCCATTGCCAGTTCTCCCAAAGTCAGCTTGGCACAAAGCACTGCTCCTGCCTTTTCCAGTCTTTGAATCACCACGGCATCCTGGTCAATTATCTGTTCTTTATATGGCACTGAGCCCCAGGTAGTTTTGTAACCCTTTACGGCTAATAAATCTTTGGCACCATAAGGAATGCCATGCAACAACCCTCTGTATTTTCCGGCTTTAATCTCCTTATCAGCCTGTGCCGCTTGCTTCAATGCCAGGTCTTCTGTAATAGTGACGGCATAATGGAGTTTTGTATCGTATGTTTTGAGTCTTTCAATGAAAAATCGTGTAAGTTCAACCGAAGATATTTTCTGTGTTCTAATCAACTCAGCCAGTTCTCTTACAGAATAATAGGCTAACTCGTCTTTATTGGAAGGTAAACTGACCGCTCCTAATGGAGAGGCTTTGAAGGGCTCGTATTTTTTCTCAAATTCAAAACCAACCGGTAGTGGATTGAAATATAAAGCAGGTGTTACACTATTATCGAGAGGTTTTTTCCTGATGCTTTCAAAATCTTTTCTGTTATCATTCAAATCATTAATCATGGAGTCTGCTTCGGCATCAGTAAAGTCAAGGCCCAGGATTTTCTCAGCCTGATTAATGACCTCTACAGTTATAGGTCGGTTATCTGCCACCTTCATGATAAATGCACCAAGCCCTAGAGATGCAAGGCAGGCAAAGGGTAGTAAAAGTCTTTTCATTGTGAAAGGTAGTATTGTTGATTGTTTAGGATAACAATATAGCTAAATTTCAGAAAAATAGAATTCAATAATCACTGAAAATTGAAAACAAAAGCTTTGAACAATAAAAAGCCAACACTGAAATCAGTATTGGCTTTTTGTCATGCATTTCTTGTCATTTCTGAGCCTTAATAGCATCCTTATAACTTACCAGTTTAATGCCCTTCCGCTCTATGGCTTCTTTCACTTTGTCGCTGGTAAAAATATAAGTTACATCCTGTCTGCCTTGTGCCACATCTTCATAACCGATGTGGTAAATGGCTTTCAGTTCGTCATTATCGAGGCCGGGGTGTTCAACGTATACATAAGTTTTACCATTCTCCAGTTTATCCAGCATGCCGATAAACGCATCTATTCTTTCTTCTGTAGTCTTATTTCTAAAGTCGAATCCGGTGTAACTGATACCAAAATCCTTTTGTGAATCAGCATCAACCAAGGCAAGATTATACTCTTTCGCCACCCGTTTACTCATTTCTTTTACTTCAGGCGTGAAAGCTACACTTCCCATGTGTCCTGAAATATGGCTCAGACGAGGAATATACTTCAAGGCCAATTGAATCTGCGCCCGTAGTTCTTTTTCTATATCAGCCAGTTTCCAGGGGTTATCCATGATAGCCTGCTGAGAATAGTTATTATTGTGGAAGAGCATCGGATAAAAATAACCGTCTTTGTCTCTTAAACTCGGTGCATCTGTTAGTGGTCGCCATTTCACGTTATCCCATTCGCTGGTAATGGCAAAGTGTAATCCCACATCAGTTCTTTTATGCTGCTCCAATAACTTTACAGCCTCCGGAAACCACGGTGACGGAGCAATAACTTCTATAGATGTCTGAATACCTTCTTTGTAAGATTTGATTAATGCTTCATTACCCGAGTGAGAATAACCCATGTCATCGCCGCGAATAATCAGTTTAGGCGCATTATTTCGTTCTTTTCTTAAAACACCCTTCTTGCTCAATTTATTGAAAATACTGGCAAACTCAACTGTCACATTGTCGCCGTCAAAAGCAAATTTGATGGTCTCTGTATGCGGACTTTCAATGTATCTTAAAGTCAGTTCAAGGGTGTTGTCGTCTTGCCAGGTATAGCTGCCTGCTATTTTAAAAGGCGCTAAGTTTGAACGGTTAGCCTTTGCCCGGGCGACAAGATAAGGCCCGAATTTGGTTGTTTCACTATACTCCCATTTACCTGCCCCAAACGGAATACGATGCGTGACAGAATCTGTTTCCAGGCTCAGATAACACACATTGTTTTTAAAATCAAAACCAACGCTGGCAAGTCCTTTGTCTTTAGCTATTACTCCAAAAGTTCTGCCCGATATCTTCGCTTCCAAGGCTGAACCTGCCTTTTTCTGTGAAACCGGCAATGCCAGTTGCTTTGTTCTTTCTCTTAAAGCAGCAAGTGCTTTTGAATTGGCAGGTAATTTTTTAGGCTTAAAAGCCGGAAGAATGTATTTCCAGACCAAATTAATTTCCGACTGCATATCGGGTGCTTCGGCTGTCAATAAAACGACGGCATCCTGCTCGGGCATCACAATGATAAATTGGCCATTGGCGCCATCACCCCGGTAGGCATTATTTCTACAGCGCCACATCTGGTAGCAGTACCCCTGTAGCCAGTCGCTCGAGTCCTTTTTGGCCTGCGGAGCATCCGGGTCTTGCATGATTTTCATGGTTGATGCCTCTTCTACCCATGCAGCGGGCAGTATCTGTTTTCCTTTCCATTTGCCTTTTTGCAAAAACAACTGGCCGAATTTAGCCATGTCTTCGGTTTTAACTCTTAATCCCCACCCGCCTGTATTAATACCGCTAGGATCAACCTCCCAGTCTACGCCTTCAATTCCAAGCGGATCAAATAATCGCGGTTTCAGATAATCAACAATTCTCTCACCGGTCACTTTTTGCACAATGGCCGAAAGCATATAAGTGGCAACAGAATTATACAGGAACTTCGTGCCGGGCTTATTGACGATGGGTGTACTCAAAAAAGTTTTTACCCAATTGTCGCTGATAGCAACGGGTCCAGTTGGGTCAGGGACTTGTCCGGCGCTCATACTCAATAAGTCTTTTACTCTCAGCTCTGCCAGATTAGGGCTTATGGTTTTAGGCAAATCGTTCGGGAAAAATGATATTACCTTATCATCAACAGTCAGTCTTTTTTCTGCTACAGCAAAACCTACGGCAGTGGCTGTAAAACTCTTACTGCACGAATACATGGTATGTTTCAGGTCTGCACGGTAAGGATTCCACCAGCCTTCTGCCACCACTTTGCCGTGACGAAGAATCATGAAACTGTGAAACTCATGTTTACTTTTTGATGCCGCTTCTAAAAACTGGTTGATTCCCTCACTTGAAACCCCTTCGGCTTCGGGGGTACTTCTGGGCAAAGAAGTATTTTGTTGAGCAAATACATACACGCTCAACAAAAGCAGTAGAAATGTCTTTCTCATAGGTAATTTTGAATAGGTATTTTATTGAATATCAGGTTGAAAAACTGATGAAAGGTAAAGAATATCCCGTGATTTTCATAATTTCTTGTTTACGGCCCGTTCTGCGGCCGCCTTAAAACAAAAAAAGAGAGAATTTCCATTCTCTCCCACTATATAATCATTTCTCAATTATTCGCTTTCGTCTTGGGTCTGATAATCAACCTCAACGACTGGTCGTAAGTTACGTAACTCCAAACCCAGTTAATAAACACCATCAGCTTATTTTTAATACCGAGAATCGACATGAGGTGTACAAACATCCAGACATACCAGGCAAAAGCTCCCTGGAATTTCCAGAAAGGTAAGTCTACCACGGCAAGGTTCCTTCCGACAGTAGCCATTGAACCTAAATCGTTATAACTGAAAGGCACCGGTTGCTCATGCTTCATCAGATTGATAATATTCTTCGCCAGTAACTTGCCCTGCTGTATGGCCGGCTGAGCCACCTGTGGGTGCCCGTTAGGATATTTTTCATCTCCGCTCATGACGGCGATGTCACCTACAGCAAAAATATTCTGATAACTTTCCACCTGATTGAACTCATTTACTTTCATACGTCCTGCCCTTCCATAAATTTCAGGAGCAAAACCTTCAATTGTATTGCCTTTCACACCGGCCGCCCATACTACGTTGTTTGTGCGGATTTTCTCACCATTACTGGTATAGGCATGTTTGCCGTCGAAATCGGTAATTCTTACACCCGTCTTAACTATTACACCCAACCGTTCAAGATATTCTTTTCCTTTAGCAGAAGCTTCATCTGACATCACTTCCAGAACTTCCGGTGACGATTCAAACAAATAAATCTTCATTAAGTTGAAATCAAGCTCCGGATAATCTTTCGGCAAGATAATTTTTTTCATTTCGGCGAGCGTACCAGATACTTCAACTCCGGTTGGCCCACCTCCTACCACAACCATATTCATCAGGCCTTCGCGCGTTTCGGCATCTTCTGCGGTCAACGCATCTTCAAAATTCTGCAATACCCGGTTTCTCAGGTAAATAGCCTCCGATACCGATTTCATAGGTATGGCATTTTCAATCATGTTCTGCATACCGAAGAAATTGGTTCCGGCTCCCATCGCCAATACCAGGTAATCGTATGCAATATCGCCCAGTTCTGTTTCAATCCTGTTTTCCGCAGGTACTATTTTGGTAACTTTGGTGATACGAATATGCACGTTTTTCTTTTTCTGGAATATTTTCCGAAGCGGAAAAGAAATAGAGCTCGGCTCGAGACCAGCCATAGCTACCTGATAAAAAAGCGGCTGAAACTGGTGGTAATTGTTTCTGTCTATTAAAACAATCTGAACATCATTTTTAGCGAGTTTTTGTGCTAACGCCAAGCCCCCAAAACCTGCACCCACTATCACGATGCGTTTTTGAGAAGTATCAGGAATATTAGGTTCCATAGTATATAAATGGCCGAAGCCCATTTGGATTTTTCTAATAAGAAAACGCTCTAACCTACTATTTTGTTCAGTTTTTTTAGAATTATTCTGCAGATTTAGCAAATAAAAAAGCCCGCTCAGATATATTTACCGGCGGGCTTTGCTTATGTTAGAATAACATTTCATTAGGTGGTTTAATACCTTTCAGACGGATGTAAATGGTTGTCTGTCCACGATGGTGAGTCTGATGCTCAAATGCCTTCGCAAATATCAGTTCTTTGCTCATTTCGCCTCTGTTTCCAAATGTTACCATCTCTTTCAATTGGGCGTCAGTCACGCCTTTCAATGCATTAATCACGAAATCGTAGCTATCCAAAACCATTTTGGTAGTAGCTGCTTTAGATTTATCCGGAGATTTCTCACAAGCTCCTCTTTCTACCGGACTTTTGATACCACCACCCAATGCGCCAAAATTGTAGTTGGCATCAGCCAGGTGTAATAATTGCTGTGCAAAAGAACGGATATCAGGCGATGCCTTGAAATCGTAGCCATCTTCAGGCATTGTTTCAAGATACACTTTGGTATAGGCTTTTGCCCTCTCCCATTCTTTGATCATCTGCTCTTTATCAATAGCATAGGCGCCCTTAAAACTGAAAACCAGTAAGGCCAGCAGGGTTAATAGTAAAGATGTTCTTTTCATTGTAATAGATGTTTTAAGTTTATGGTAAAAGTAATAAAAAAGAGACTTCCCGATATACAGCAAGTCTCTTTTTAAAGAAATTATTTCATATTAGTTTGCTACAAACTCACCACTCGCTCTCAATTCAACTTCTTCGCTAACAACGGCTGAAGGCATAGCACCTACACCGAATGCAGTACGGTTGATAGTACCAGACGCTTTGAAACCTACTAATTTTTTACCTTGACGGTTAGTGCTGGTACCGATCAATGTAAGGTCGATTGTAACAGGTTTGGTCACACCTTTGATTGTCAAATCGCCACCTAACTGGTATTTTTTTGGTCCTACACTTTTAATAGAAGTACTTTTGAAAGTAATTGTCGGAAACTTCTCAGTATCAAACATATCAGCTCTGTTTAAGTGCGCATCTCTGTTTTCCTGATTAGTGTTTACACTCTTTGCATCGATAGTCAATTCAAAAACGGCATCAGAGAAATCTTCTTTTGATGAAGTAAGTGTAGCATCAAAACTCTTGAAAGTACCGTCAACTTCCGATAGCATCAAGTGAGTTACAGTAAAGTTTACTTTTGCGTGCGCTTTATCCGCTGACCACTTCTGTGCGAATGAACCAACCGATACTAATAGGCCAAGTACCAAAACAACTGCTTTTTTCATTAGTCTAAAATGATTTAATTAATAATAGTGAATTGATTTATAACAAATGTAGATACATTTAATTTAACTACAAGTTTTTTTTCCTGCTTTAACATAACAATAACTTGATTAAGTTCAACAAATATGAGAAAGCGTTTCAAAAAATATCCCGATTAGTCGACATACTCCCCGAATCTCTCGGCATTTTTCTTCAATATGCCGATTTTAGCCCTTGGCTTAAGAATAATGGATAAGCCAAACCGGGCACACTACTCTTTGCCTATTTAAAATCATGTTTCTGAAAGAAATAATTTAAAACGTTTGCATGACAATTTGAAACGTTTGCGAAAATAAATATTTTTATATTTAGTCTTTATATAATACTATTGCAATAGTTATTGGTCATATAACTGTTATTCTTTTAAAGAATCTTGTCTATACAATAGAGTTCTTGTATTTTTGACCTTCACTTGTCTAGACAAGTCATTCCAACAAAAACCGATATAAAGCAATAGTGTGGCGTATGAAATCCCAAAATCTGTTAATCAAACCACAACCTAAACCTGTTTATCAGAATTTTACCGCTGAAGAAGCCGGCTGGAAACATCTGAATTTCGGTGCCCGCCTGATGAAGAAAGGCGAGACCTGGCAATATGATACAACAGGCCACGAAATAGCAATTGTAGTGCTGGGTGGTAATTTCAAGGTGGAGTCTGACAAAGGAAACTGGGAAATAACGAATGGCCGGAAAGATGTTTTTAGCGGCATTGCACATACACTCTATTTATCCCGACATACTAAACTCACACTTACAGCTACAAGTGAAACATTAGATATCGCCTATTCGTGGGTGGTCAGTGATCGTGATTTTCCACCTTATCTGAAACAGCCACATGAGGCAGCCATTGAACTGCGCGGTGGTGATAATGCCAACAGGCAAATCAACAGCCTGATTCAGCCGGGTTTCCCGTGCGACAGGATAGTCTGTGTTGAAGTGTATACACCTTCAGGTAACTGGAGTTCGTTTCCTGCCCACAAGCACGATGAACGAAAAATTGATGCAGACGGGAAACTGATAGAAGCTGAACTGGAAGAAATTTATTTTTATAAATTCCAGTCGCATCAGGCCTATGCTATCCAACAAGTGTATACGTATGACCGTAGTCTGGACGAAATAATCCGGGCAAAAAACAACGAAGCGGTGTTGGTTCCGAAAGGTTATCATCCTGTGGCAGCCTGCCATGGCTACCACGCCTATTACCTTAATTTTCTGGCTGGTAGTGATCAGGTCTTAACTGCCACCAATGACCCTGACCATGAGTGGATATATGACAGCTGGAAAACACAGGATTCCAGACTTCCGCTTGTAACTGCAGACATGAACGTATAAAACCCCGACATGCAAGAAAACAATAAAAAATACGATATTCTGACAATAGGACGCTCTTCTATTGACCTGTATTCTAATGATATTGGCTCTCCTTTTGTTGATATTACCTCTTTTGGAGCATTTGTTGGCGGTTCTCCGCTCAATATTGCCGTTGGTTGCCAGCGATTAGGCTTAAATACCCGATTCCTCACAGCCGTAGGAAACGACCAGGTCGGTAAATTCATTCTTCATTTTCTTGAAAAAGAAGGTATAGATACCACCATCATACCTACACTGACCGGGCCTCGCAGTTCTGCCGTTATTCTGGGCATTGAACCTCCGGATAGATTCCCGCTGGTATATTATCGTGACAATTGCGCCGACATCAACATCAATCTCGAACATATCCGTCAGGCAGATATTTCTCAGTATCGCTCGGTCATGTTTTCGGGCACTGCTTTTAGTAAGGACCCGAGCCGTACAGCTATGTTTTATGCCATTGAAGAAGCAAAAAAGCACAAAGCTGTAACTGCTTTAGATATTGACTTCAGAGCCGATCAGTGGTTTGACCCGCTGGCCTTCGGTGTAACGATCAGAGCCGCCTTACCTTACATGGACTTTGTATTGGGTACAGAAGAAGAAATTCTGGCGGCGTTCATGACCGACCCGAAACAATTAGAGATTAAGCATCAGCAGATTTCCGCACCGGAAATACAAGGGAATATTGATAACGCCATTCAGGAGATTCTGAACAAGGGCGTGAAAACCCTTATCGTGAAACGCGGGGCTGACGGCGCTTCTATTTTTCAACAAGGTAAAGAAGAAGTAAAAGTACCCGGTTTTCCGGTTGAGGTAATTAATGTACTGGGTGCCGGTGATTCTTTCGCTGCCGGATTCATGTACGGATATCTGCAAGGCTGGGAATTATTCAAGGCAGTCCGCATGGCCAATGCCACCGGTGCCATTATGGTAACCAAGCATGGTTGTGCCAACTTTATGGCTACACTGCAGGAAGCAATGGACTTTGCCAATAGCAAAGGAGGTATATAAGATTCAAGAAAATTTCTATTAAATATTATAATGACAAAGTTAAGCAACTATATAGACGGACAGTGGGTAAACGGCTACTCAGGTGAAACATTGAATGTAATAAACCCTGCCAGTCAGGAAGTGATTGCGCTGGTACCACAGGGTTCATTACAGGATGTACAGAAAGCAGCAGAAGCGGCGGCAAAGGCATTTCCGGAGTGGAGAAACGTTCCGGCGCATCGCCGTGTGCAATATTTATTCAAGTTGAAAACGCTGCTTGAAGACCATATCGACGATATTTCAAGAACTATAGTATTAGAAAGCGGCAAAACCTTTGGCGAAGCCAAGGCTGAAATGCAACGCGCCATAGAGAACGTTGAAAACGCCTGTGGCATACCAACCATGATGCAGGGCGATTTCTCAGAAGACATTGCCCGTGGTGTAGATGAATTCATGATTCGCCAACCGATTGGTGTCTGTGCCTGCATTGCTCCTTTCAACTTCCCGGGTATGATTCCATTCTGGTTTTTGCCTTACGCTATTGCCTGTGGTAATACCTATATCATTAAGCCTTCAGAAAAAGTACCCCTAACCATGACCAAGGTGGTGCAACTGATAGAAAAACTAGATTTGCCTGCCGGAGTTATCAATCTGGTTCATGGCACTAAAGAAGTAGTAGACGGTATCTTGCAACATCCGGCCATACGTGCTATCAGCTTTGTAGGGTCGAGCAATGTAGCCCGTTATGTGTATTCACAAGGAGCATTGTATGGTAAAAGAGTACAGGCACAGGGTGGCGCTAAAAACCCGGTACTGGTATTACCTGATGCCGATATTGAAATGACTACGCAGATTATAACCGATAGTGTGTATGGTTGTGCAGGACAACGCTGTCTGGCGGCATCGACCATCATTACTGTGGGTGACCATAAACAGATTACTGAAAGTCTGGTTGAGGCAGCTAAAGGCCGTACCACCGGATTTGGACTGGACGAGAAAAGCCTGATGGGCCCGGTTATTACGCCTGCCAGCAAAACCCGGGTTGAACAACTGATTCAACAGGGTGTACGCGATGGCGGACGATTATTGGTTGACGGAAGCAATGCAAGGGTTTCAGGTTATGAAAACGGCAACTTTATTTTGCCTACTATTATTGAAGACGTACCCCTCAGCAGCCAGGTAACTCAAACCGAGATTTTCGGTCCGGTAATGTCTCTGCTTCACCTGAATGATGTTGACGAGGCCATCAACTTTATCAATAGCGGCAACTATGGCAATGCGGCCTGTATCTTCACCAGCAGCGGAGCCAGCGCAAGGAAATTCAGACATGATGCTGATGCCGGAAACATTGGTATCAACATCGGTGTAGCTGCGCCTATGGCACAGTTTCCTTTCTCGGGCTGGAAAGACAGTTTCTTTGGCGATCTGCACGGGCAGGGCATGCATTCGGTTGAGTTCTTTACCCAAACCAAGGTGGTAATTGAACGCTGGCTGAAAGAATGGACACGTAAATTTTAACTCAACCATTATCAATTGAACTATTTATATACTTACCTATACATTTATTAATGAAGAATACCTTAAAAATCGGCATCGTAGGTCTGGGTCGTATCGGGCAAATTCATTTGGCCAATATAGCTACCCGGGTAAAAAATGCAGAAGTAGTTGCTGCGGCTGACATCACTGAGAATTTGTTGGATTTTGCCAGAAGACACGGTGTTGAAAACGTTTCTACCAACCCTGAATACGTTCTGACACATCCGGAAGTGGAGGCAGTTGTTATCTGTACACCTACTCCTACTCATGTGCCTTATACTATTCTAGCTGCACAACATGGCAAACATATTTTTTGTGAGAAACCGCTTGACCTGAGCATTGAGCAGATTCTTGTGGCTAAAGAAGCCGTAGAATTGGCAAATGTTCAATTAATGCTGGGCTTTAACAGAAGATTCGACGCTAACTTTCTGAAAGTAAAAGAAATGGTGCACAGCGGAATGGTCGGCGACCCGCACATTCTTAAAATCACCAGCCGTGACCCTAATCCACCGCAAATACAGTATGTAAAATCTTCGGGTGGGCTTTTCCTTGACATGGCCATTCATGATTTTGACATGGCTCGTTACGTAATGAACAGCGAAGTAACCGAGGTTTACTCCAAAGCTAAAGTATTGGTAGACTCACGCATCGGAGATGAAGGCGATATTGACACGGCCATTACTACGCTTACTTTTGCCAACGGCGCCATTGGTGTCATTGATAATAGCCGCAAGGCTGTTTACGGTTACGACCAGCGTATTGAGGTCTTTGGTTCAGGCGGTATGACACAAACCAAAAACAATACACCCGATACGCACGAATATTATAATGAAAAAGGCGGTCATCTGTCGTTGCCTCTTAATTTCTTTCTGGAAAGATACGCCGAGGCCTATGTGAACGAAATAAACGTCTTTGTTTCAAGTGTGCTGGCAGGCGAAAATGTGCCCGTAAACGCACACGACGGGCTAATGGCTACTGCTATTGCCATGGCTGCCAAACAATCGTATCTGGAAGACAGACCAGTAAAAATAGATGAGATTTTGAATGCCATTACAGCATAGTTTCGAAGAGTACACCTAACACCAGATTCAACCCTAAACCAGCATATTATCCGAATGGAATCGCCCGGCTTGCATACCCTCGATTACGTAGTTTTCTTTTTTTACTTTGTATTGATAAGTGGCTATGGCTACTGGGTATATCGTAAAAAGAGCTCCGATAACAACACAGCAAAAGGATACTTTCTGGCCGAAGGTTCGCTTACATTCTGGGCGATAGGTGCTTCGTTAATAGCTTCAAATATTTCAGCCGAACACTTTATAGGTATGTCGGGTTCAGGCTTTGCTATCGGGCTCGCTATCTCTTCTTATGAGTGGATGTCGGCCGCTACACTGCTGGTAGTAGCCGTTTTCTTTCTGCCGGTGTATCTCCGGAATAAGATTTATACCATGCCGCAGTTTCTGCGCCAGAGATACAATCCGCTGGTAGCTACTACTATGGCCATTTTCTGGTTGTTACTGTATGTTTTCGTAAATCTTACTTCAATTCTCTATTTAGGTGCGCTGGCATTGGAAGTAACCGCCGGAGTAGACTTTAATATCTCGATTGTTGCACTGGCTGTTTTTGCCATTGTTATCACCATAGGTGGCATGAAAGTAATCGGTTATACCGACGTAATACAGGTAGTTGTGTTGGTTTTAGGTGGATTAGTCACTACTTATCTGGCTATGGATTTAGTCGCCAAACATTTCAATACTCCGAATCTTTTAAGTGCATTTGGTACCCTAAAACAACAGACAGACGCGCATTTCCACATGATTCTTCCAAAGTCAAGTCCTTACTATAAAGACCTTCCGGGCCTAACAGTAATCATTGGCGCCATGTGGATTAACAACCTGAACTACTGGGGCTGTAATCAATACATTGTACAACGTACTTTAGGTGCTGACTTAAAAACGGCCCGTCAGGGTATAGTCTTTGCCGCATTCCTAAAATTATTGATTCCTCTGATTGTAGTAATACCCGGAATCGCCGCTTTTGTATTGTATCAAAACGGTGTATTCCAGAAAGAAATGCTTGATGCTGCCGGTGTTGTGAAACCCGACCATGCGTATCCTGTATTATTGAACCTGCTACCATCCGGTTTAAAAGGCATTGCTTTTGCAGCTTTGACTGCTGCCATTGTGGCCTCATTGGCAGGTAAAGCCAACAGTATCTCGACTATTTTCTCATTAGATATTTACAAGATTTACATCAAACCCGATGCATCTGATAAACATCTGGTAAAAGTAGGCCGCATTGCTGTTTGGGTAGCTATGGGTATTGCTGTACTGATTGCTCCTCAATTAAGAGTGCTCGACCAGGCCTATCAGTTCGTACAGGAGTATTCAAGCTTTATAACCCCGGGTGTATTTGCCATTTTCTTCCTGGGTTTATTCTGGAAACGTACCACCGGCACAGCCGCATTGGTGGCAGCCTTGCTTACTATTCCTTTATCGCTGGCATCAAAAATCTGGTTTGAAGAAATTCCATTCCTTGACCGCATGGGAATCATCTTCCTGATATTAGTTGCCCTGATGGTAGCAATTAGTTTGACCTCTAAAAATAAAGACAATTCTAAAGGCATGGACATCGGTATTCCGAAACCTGACTTTACCATGGGCTTTATTATATGCAGCATTATTATCTGCGGTGTCTTAACTGCTTTATATACCGCTTTCTGGTGAGAATGATATCCAGGCGAACTCAAATTTTGCCCCACATTTATAAATTATTATTGTAATGCTCCTGACAACCAAAGAAATATTCAAAAAGAGTTACGGCAAATACGGGATTCCGGCCGTAAACGTGTTTTTCATGGAAGAAGTCCACGGACTTTTTGCCGCTGCTGAAAAAGCGAATGCTCCGTTTATTGTTCAGACTACCCCATTTGCCCGGGATTACGCACATCCCAAAATGCTGTTAGCGATGATTGAGGCCGCAGCCAAAATATATCCTAAAGTAGTATATGCCGTTCACGTAGACCACGGTGTAGAAGAGCACATCTATGATGCCATTGACAGTGGAGGCTACACCTCAGTGATGATTGATGCGTCGCATGATAATTTTGATACAAATGTGACCCGCACCAAAGCCGTTGTTGAAAGAGCTCATGCCAAAGGTATTAGCGTAGAAGCAGAATTAGGTGTGCTGGCAGGTATAGAAGATGACCTCATTGTGGAAGCAGGTAAATCATCGTACACTAATCCTGAAGATGTAGAAAGATTTGTCAATGCTACCGATTGCGACTGTCTGGCCATTGCGGTAGGCACCAGTCACGGGGCTTATAAATTCAAAGGGAAACAAGGCATACAATTTCATATTCTGGAAGAAATCCAGCGTCGTCTGCCGGAGTTTCCTCTTGTACTTCATGGAGGTTCATCTGTCAATCCGGAAGAAATTCGTCGCATCAACAATGCCGGAGGTGCGCTGAAAGATGATGCTCAGGGGGTTTCAATGGCCGAAATTCAGAAAGCCATCACCTTGGGTGTTTGTAAAATTAATATCGCAACTGACACCCGTTTATTATGGACAAGGGTTGTACGTGAGTTTTTCAGAGATACACCCGACCAGTTTGCTCCTACTACTCCGGGCAAGGTGGTGATGGAAGAATACGTAAAATTCATGCTGAATAAATTTGACGATTTTGGCACCACTGGCAAGGGTGTAGATTTTGGAATTAGTTAATTGAGTAATAAAAATTAAGCACTCATTCACTAATTCACCATTCACTAATTCATCATTGAAATGGCAAATACTATCAAGCTAACCGTTGCTCAGGCAACTATAAAATTTTTAAAGAATCAGTACATCGAAAGAGATGGTGTAGAACAACTCTATTTCGGAGGTTGCTTTGGTATTTTCGGGCACGGAAACGTGGCAGGATTAGGACAAGCCCTGCAACAAAACCCTGACTTCAGATATTATCAGTGCCGCAACGAGCAGTCGATGGTACATACGGCTGTGGCCTATGCCAAAGTTAAAAATCGCCTGGGGGCAATGGTTTGCACTAGTTCTATCGGCCCCGGAGCAACCAACATGATTACCGGAGCCGCACTGGCAACCATTAATCGTCTTCCCGTTCTTTTATTACCCGGTGATATTTTTGCTACTCGTGAGCCTAATCCGGTTCTACAACAATTAGAAAGCAGCAGCACACAGGATATATCGGTGAACGATTGCTTTAAACCTGTCTCAAAATATTGGGATAGAATCAGTCGTCCCGAGCAACTGATCTATTCTTTGCCCGAAGTTATGCGTGTACTTACCTCTCAGGCAGAAATGGGTACAGTTACCCTCTCTATGCCACAGGATATTCAGACACATGCGTATGACTACCCCGAAGAACTATTCAAAAAGAGAGTATGGCATATTGCCCGTCCGAGACCTGATAAAACTGCCTTGCTAAAAGCGGCTGATATTATAAAAAACGCCAAAGCCCCCGTAATTGTGGCAGGAGGCGGAGCTACTTATAGTGACGCTAACTCAGTACTTCACACGTTTGCTACCAAAACAGGCATACCAGTAGGTGAAACCTTTGCAGGCAAGGGGGCAGTGCGTTACGATGCACCTTACGCATTGGGTGGACTAGGCGCTACAGGTACCAAATATGCCATTGAAATAGCCAACGAGGCCGATGTGGTAATTGGTATAGGTACCCGTTACAGCGACTTCACAACGGCATCCAAATCTATTTTCCAGAATCCTGAAGTGCAATTCATCAACATTAATATTTCAGATTTCGATGCCTTCAAGCATGCCGCTTTACCATTGGTTGGAGATGCCAAAGTAACGCTAGAAGAACTGGGTGAATTATTAGGTGATTTTGAAGTGGAGACTTCCTACCGGGCACGCATTGCAGAAATGAACCGTGCATGGGACGAAGAAGTAACTAATATCTATGCAGAAGGTAATGGAACAGTACCTCCTATCGACCAGGCGGTGGTAATCGGTACCCTGAACAGTTTCATGGAAGACCGCGATATTATGATTAATGCTTCCGGCTCTGCTCCCGGCGATTTACATAAATTATGGCGTGCAACTGACCCTAAAAACTTCCACCTGGAATATGGTTTCTCAACGATGGGTTATGAAATTGCTGCCGGTTTAGGAGCGAAAATGGCTGATACTTCACGTGAAATATATGTAATATGCGGTGATGGCGGTTACCTTATGAATAACCACGAAATTGTAACAGCTATTCAGGAAGGATACCGATTTACCATATTGCTTCTCAATAATAATGGTTTTGCCAGTATCGGCGGCTTATCAGAAAGTATAGGAAGCGAGCGTTTCGGAACCAGATATGTTTATCGCGACGAAAATTCCGGACAATTATCAGGTGATTTCCTGCCTGTTGATTTAGCCAAAAATGCTGAAAGCCTCGGGGCAGTAGTGATAAAAGCTACCGACAGAGCATCGTTAGAGCAGGCTTTAGCCGATTCTAAAACTCAGGATAGAGTCACCGTCATTTACATTGAAACCAGCCTGTACAGAACCGTAAAAGGCTACAACGCCTGGTGGGAAGTGCCTATTGCAGAAGTTTCAGAGTCTGAAAGCGTTCAAAAGGCATTCGATACTTACAAAACCAATAAGAAAACACAAAAAATCTATTTATAATCTATTACGCGTTAACCACAGCGTACTAAATGTTACGGCAATGAGTACTAATAATATAAAATTAGGAGTAGCACCTATTAACTGGACTAACGATGACCTGCCAGAACTGGGGGCTGAAAATACTTTTGAGCAATGCATCAGTGAAATGGCATTGGCCGGATTTGAAGGCTGCGAAGTAGGCAACAAATACCCACGCGATACAGAAGTGCTGAAGAAAGCACTGAACCTACGCAATTTGCAGATTGCTAATCAGTGGTTCAGCTACGAGCTTACCACCAAATCATTACAGGAAAACGTAGTTGAGTTTAATAAACTGCTCGACTTTCTGGGTGCTATGGGTTGCACCATAGTTGGTGGCGGAGAAACAGGTAATAGCTGTCAGGGAAAGAATGTTCCGGTTTTTGAAGGCAAAGGTATGTTGCACTCAGCAGCCGACTGGAAAAAGTACGGAGAAAACATGAACGAACTGGGCAAGATAGCATCTGACAGAGGTTTTAAGTTATCGTTCCATCATCACATGGGCACTATCATTCAGACTATAGAAGAGACCGATAAGTTTCTGGAAAACACTAACTCTGATTATGTATTTCTGAATTATGATTGCGGCCATTTCTTCTTTGCGGGTGAAGACCCGGTTACTGCTCTGAAAAAATATATCAGCCGTGTAGGCCATGTGCATCTGAAAGATATCCGCCCGAAAGTATTGCAACAAGTACACAACGAAAAGTGGAGTTTCCTTACGGCTGTTAAGAACGGCGTATTCACCGTTCCGGGAGATATTGAAGGATGTATCAATTTTCCGGCAATATTCTCTATCTTGCAGGAGAATAACTATAAAGGCTGGGCAATTGTAGAAGCTGAGCAAGATCCTGCGAAGGCGAATCCTTTAGAGTATGCCCTGATTGCAAGAAACTATATAAAAAAGAACCTCGGTATATGAGTGGACAGTCTCAAATTACCATTAAAGACATTGCCAGAAAATTCAAGTGTTCGCCCTCGACTGTATCGAGGGCGCTGAATGACCACGATGCCATCAATATTGAAACGCGTAAAACCATTCAGGAATACGCAAAAAAAATGAATTATCAGCGGAATCAGGTTTCGCTGAGCCTGTTGAATAAAAAGACATATTCGCTAGGTGTTGTTATCCCCTCTCTCAAATACAGTAATCTTGAGGCTTCGGTTATTGAAGGTCTGCAATCGGTTTTACAGCCATTAGGTTATACCATCAGTATTTTCATTTCACAGGAAAGCCACGAAATTGAAGCGCAGAATGTAGAACAATTATTAGCGAGCCGGGTAGATGCCATTTTCCTGTCAGTAAGTCAGGAGACCTACAATCTGGGTTTCTATGGCCACTTTGACAGAATCATTAATGCCAATAAAAGTCTGATTTTCATTGACCGCGACTATGAGGGTTTCAAGTCAAGCCGTGTAGTGATTGATGATTATCATGGTGCTTATATTGCAGTAGAACACCTGATAAAGATGGGCTGCAAAAGAATTGCGCATCTGAAAGGGCCAAGTGGCACGTCTGTTTCAGAAAAAAGAATGGAAGGATATATTGATGCTTTAAAAAATAACAATATTCCGGTAGACGAAGATTTAATTCAAACAGCGGGGTTTCTATCAGACAGAGCCATTTTCCCTACCAAGATTCTATTAGACAATCCGAATCGTCCGGATGGAATCTTTGCCGTAAACGACCGGGCGGCTATTGGCGCCATTTCAGTTATCCGTTCAGAAGGATTAAATATTCCTGCCGATATTGCAGTAGTTGGTTTTGATAACGACCCCTCATCGGCCTATATTACGCCATCACTTACCACCATATCTCAGCCAAGTTTTGAAATCGGCAGAGAAGCCGCTCAGCTTTTTCTTAACTCTCAGAATGTAGACAAAGAGGGAGAAGCGAAATTTGAAAAAATTATACTTCCCCCTGAACTGTTGATTCGTGAATCTTCACTAAAAATTTTGTAGATTTTCTATTAAGACAAGGTTTCTTTAAACAGCCCTAATGTTCGTTCCCAAGCCAGTTTCGCAGCTTCCGGACTATATCGTGTCGGTGCTAAATCGTTATTAAAGGCATGATTCGCACCCTCGTATACGTATAATTCATACTTAGTACCAGCCGCCTTCAGCGCCGTTTCGTAAGCCGGAATACCCGCATTCACTCTTTCGTCCAATCCGCCGTAATGAAGCTGAAGTCTTGCTTTTATTTTAGGTACATCTGCAGCATCTGCTTGTCTGCCATAATAAGCTACCGCAGCATTTAATTTCGGATCGTTAACTGCCAATTGGTTTGCCAGCCCACCTCCCCAGCAAAAACCTACACAAGCGGTTTTTCCATTGCTATCCGGTCTGGTTCTCAGATAGTCTAATCCTTTCAGAAAATTATTTATATTTTTCTGATTATCCAATTTACCAAATAAACCTCTGGCTTCCTCTTCATTAGCAGGAGTACCGCCAAAAGGAGACAGTGCATCAATAGCCAGTGCCAGATATCCTTCTTTGGCTACACGCCGTGTTACATCCTTAATATGCGGATTCAACCCTCTGTTCTCATGTATAACTGCTACTGTACCCAGCTTACCTTTTACATTTTTAGGTTTGCACAGATACCCACGCATGGTTACGCCGTCACCTTGGTAAGTTATACTCTCAATAATTAACTCTTCATCTTCTTCGCTTACGGTTGCAGCATACGCATAATTAACTTCCAATAGTGGTAGCACAGCCAATGCGGCAGCGGTACTTCCGGTAAGTTTTATCAGGCGTTTCATAAACTCCTCACGATTGAGTGGCTTATGTGTGTACTCGTCGAACAAATTAATAATTTCTTGATTCATAAACCTTATGTTTAATTTTTGAACTTATTATATTTATACAAGGAGAAAGTGTTTCAGTATTTTTCAGATACGGCAGGTTTCAAAGGTTATATTGTATTCAAATTTACAAAAAAGAAGCTTGTCGCAAAGCAACAAGCCTTTTTATTAACCTAATTTTATATTAAAATCTTGATCTCTTCTTTTATATGAAGAAAGATGATGTAAGTCTGAGTTAAAAAAATCGGATGATGATTCGGTGTATTGGTTACACTCTAAGCAATAGACGAAAAACGATCCCAATGGGTTTCAAAAAAAAACGGTTTTAATATCTATTTAATTTTTCTGCCCTCTATTTTTCTTCAAAACAACTAACAATTAATGTATGTTCAAACACATATTATACCATTGGGCATATTTTCTCGACAAGTAAGCAGATTTATTATAAAATAGTCGAGTTTTTTCTACAATAAGTCGGTAAAACCTCCTAAACTGCATAAAAGCGACGCCTTGCTTTCTGTCATAGATTTGATTATTAAACAATAAGCGTTTATTTCGTTATCATTTTCTCAGAAACATGGCCATCCAATCATTTGTTCAACGGCACCGAATCCTAATAGTCCACCTCATGTTCTGGTGCGCCTATTTCTCTTTTTTCTTTTACCAGATTAGTTTCCAGGATGATGAACAAAGTAGTTATCTGCGGCTCCTTGCCGACGCCTGTGCACACGTGTCTGTCATTGCAACGGCCAGTTATATTAACTACTTTTATTTTCTTCCCCGTTTTCTGAAACATAAAAAACTTTGGCGTTACATCCTTGAGTTTATCATTCCGTTTATCGTCCTGCATATTTTCCTGATTTATCTTAAAAGACAGATTTATGTAGACAGCGGAGACCTGCGCCGTATTGAAGTGGTTTATAGTACCAAGTTCTTTATCAAGAGTTTTATCAGCGCTTTTTTCATTGTTATTTTCGTAGGGATGCTGAAATTCCTGGAAGACTGGTTTGAACTGGAAGGTCAGAAAAAAGAAGTGGAAAATGAAAAACTGACAGCTGAATTAAGATTCCTGAAAGCACAGATAAATCCGCATTTTTTATTCAATACACTCAATAATCTTTATTCGCTGGCTTTTTCAAATTCACCTAATACAACCGAAGTAATTGCCAAGTTATCTAAAATGATGCGGTATATGCTTTATGACTCCAATCATGCAAAGGTGCCTCTTGATAAAGAAATTGAATACATTGAAAATTACATAAGTCTGGAAAAGCTACGTTTGAATCAGCGGATTCCTATAGATTTTGAAGTAAAAGGCCCTACTAATCAGGTTATGATTGTACCTTTGGTTCTGATTACGTTTCTGGAGAATGCCTTCAAACATGGAGTAAACGGCAATGACCCGAGCTCATGGGTAAAAGTGCTGCTGCAGATAGATGGTAAAACCTGTACTTATACAGTAGAAAACAGTACTTTAGCAGCAACCAGCACAATCCGCGAAAGCTCAGGTATAGGCTTGCAAAACCTTAAAAGAAGATTAGAGCTGAGCTACCCGGGTGCACACAGGCTTAGTGTGGAAAACAAAGATAATAAACACAGCATTCAGTTAAAGATAGATTTGAGATGACAATCAGGTGCATAATAGTTGAAGACGAACCTCTGGCCCGTAACCTGCTGGAACAGTACATACATAAAGTACCCTATCTCGAACTGGTTCAGTCATTCCCGAATCCACTGGATGCACTTCAGTTTCTGCACCACAATTCGGTTGATTTACTGATTTCTGATATTCAGATGCCGGAACTCACCGGTATCAGCCTGTTAAAAGTGCTGCCCATCAAACCGCTGATTATACTCACTACTGCGTATCCCGAATATGCATTGGAAGGTTACGAGCTCGATGTAATGGACTATTTGCTGAAACCCGTTACTTTCGAAAGATTCCTTCAAGCCATAGAAAAAGCTGAAAATCGCTTACAAATTATCAGACAGGCAGCAGCGCATGAAGGGCCATCCAACAACAAGTCTTTTTTATTCGTAAAAGACCGGACAAAATTGGTAAAAGTTAAGCTGGATGATATTATTTATGTAGAAGGCCTTAAAGACTATATCATCATTTATACGAAAGACAAAAGGATTGTTCCGCTACAAACACTCAAATCGTTCGAAAGCCAGTTACCGGCCGATCAGTTTATTCGTATTCACAATTCTTATATTGTTTCTTTTGATGCCATAGAAGCCATCGAAAAAGAAAAAGTACAGATTGTTCCTATCACGTATCAGACAGGTACCCCTGCGCGTAACTTCCTGCCTATCAGTGACACTTATCGTAAAGCCTTCAAGGATTTCATTGAAAAAAAGAGCAGTCAGTTTTCAGGTTGATGCGTACTGTCGTGGCTACTGGTATCAACAGCCGGCAAGCTCTTTCTATACAATAGGGAATCGAGCCATGCGGCTTTTTTTGCCTCGGCAATTTCTGTCGTGGCACTTAACAGGCCTACAAGGTATTTCACATTGTCTGACTGTATAAAATCAGGATTTTTTTGAACAGCATCCAGATTCTCCTGCGTAGAATGCGCATCCCAAACCGCCACTCTTACTCCGGCTATATGAGCCGTTTGAATATCTTCAGCAGAAATGAGATTTGTCGAAATAGTTATGCCATAAAACCCTTCCGACCTGGCTATGCTTAGCCCTTCTTCAAAGTTTGAAGGATAAATGAAAAGTTTGTATCTGTCTTTTTTTTGCTGCAAAACTTTAAGAAATGCTACATCGGTCGACTCAATGCAGATTCTCCGTTCCAATTCATATTTTTCAACCAGTTCAACAATGGCATTTGCAAACTTATCCAAATAGGTATCGTCGTCGGTAGTTTCCCTGTACAATTTGCAATCAAAAGTAAATCTGTAGTTATCAACGTTCTTTATGCTACCCAAAATTTGTTCAAGAGATACTACAGCATACCTCATATAAGGTGTTTCATTGTAATACCCATTTTTTACTTCATCCCAAAGCAATGAATTGACTACTCCCTTCAGGTTTGTTTTGGCCGACAAATCAGAATCATGAAAAGCCACCAGTACTCCGTCTTTTGTCATTTGTACATCCAGCTCTGTGCCATCACTGCCTACATTTATGCAATTCTTAATCGACTCAAACGAATTCATCGGGTAAGCAGACGCTATACCCATCCCTCCATGACCCAATACGGTAATCATGTCACGATTAAGATTATTGATTGCAAAAATGATTGCCTCCTTTTCGCAGGAAGCAAAGATGAAAAGCAACAGAAACGGGATGATTTTTTTCATATAAACATGTTTAAAAAAAAGCATAACCTATCGATAACCCATACCAATGCTTTAATGTTGTAGTTGATGAAACAATAGGGCAATAGTTTAATCTGAAAACTAACCCTTTACTGCTCTTCTGATAACGATACCCTATGCTGAGATTGGAGCTTAGTGAATTATCCCGCTCGACCTTAAAATCTACTGCACTCGCTTTTACAATGCTGGCAAATGTCTGCCCTATTGCCACTTCAACATGATGTATTTTACCATAATAGGCATTCAATGAAAACGGGATGGTCACATCGGGATTAACTCTGGTCTCAAAATCTCTTAATCGGTAGGTACCAACGCCAAGCCTTACTCCTATATGAACATTTTCTTTCCTGAATATAAGCCGCTCGTAGTTAACAGAGCCATAACCTCCCATTCCCAGAGCCTCTATGTAGATTGCATTATGAGTCGTCTTATCAGTAGATAGTTGTGCTGAAACGGTTTCATGATAAAAGATTATTACTACTACAGTAAGAATAGTTGTGGTGTTCATGTAATATGCTTATCTGGTTTCGTTAATTAACAAGCATAATAGGTGTAGTAATGAAAGAAAGACGGCACATGCCTCTTTTTGGTTGCATGGAATAACTCCTGATTACTGGTTTGCAGTGGTTATTGTGGCACAAAATCGTGACCCAAATATTGTGTTTCATTAAAAAAGTTTAATTTTGTATTTACAAAACACATTTTAGTATGAGTACTATTTCAAGAGCCTTAAAGCTCGCCCTAAGCTTTATTTGCTTTTTCTTTCTTTCTGTCACTTTCGTTCAGGCGCAGTACTATCCCGGATATGGCCGCAACTCAGGCTATGGTGGAGGGCTGAACAGATATGGCAGTGAATTTGATAATCCGAAGCCCAAGGCTCCGTTAGATCCCGACGAAGTTGCCAAAGAAGAAACCAAATGGATGATAAAGAAGCTCAAATTAACAGATGAGCAAGAAGTGCTGATATCATCATTGAACGAAGACTATGCCTATCAAAGAAAAGACATGTATGAACGGATCAAAAAAGATTTCGGCGACACAAGGCCTACACCTCAGCAAATCAAAGAAGCCAAGGAAAAAATAGCAACACTGGAGGAAAAACAAAATAAGGAGCTCGAAAAAATTCTTACTCCCGAGCAGTACAAGATTTATACTGATAAAAAAGAGGCCGTTAAGAAAAAAGCAAAACAATAAGATATGTATCCTATTATTAAATGCATAATCTTTTCTGCCAGGGCGTGCTAATACCTTTTAGATTACTAATAAAAGATATAAAGTCTCAATACTACTGTATACTGGCAATTGTGTTTTTTGTCGCCGCTTGCCATCTGGGTTCTTATGCACAAAGCACGCATGCATTGCCCGACTCCCTGCTTTTAAAACCGCTTGATAAGCCCCGTACAAGTGCGGGGTTTGTGCTGAATTGGGATGCCCGTAGTTCATTCATAAAAGACAAACGAGTTAATATATGGGGAGTAAACTCCGGCATTTTTTTTGGTCGTAAAAGAAACCAGATAACAGCCGGGTATTATTGGCTCAGCTTCAATTCCTATATGCGGTTGCTCGATTTCCGGAAGAAAACCTCAAAACGGGTTAATCTTGATTATTATACCAAAACCGATTTGTATTTTTTCAGTCTGATGTACTGGAAAAACTTCATCGACAATAAACGATGGCGCGTAAGCATGCCTGTTGAAGTAGGAATCGGCGCCACGAAAAATCAGGAAACAAACCTGCTGACGGAAATACAGGTATGGAAAAGAAAAGATTTCTTTATGCCGCTGCAAACAGGGCTGTATGCCAAATGGAAAGCAACCAGATGGATAGGGCTTTCAGTACAGGGAGGTTACCGCTACGCACTCATATCAAAAAATATTCAGGAAAATTACGACGGCTTCTATTATAGTTTTGGGTTCGAACTTCAACCCGATTTATTTAAGGATATTTACAGGTGGACATTCCGAAAAAGAAAACAGGCAAATCAACTCATGACCGAATCAGCCTTTACTCCGTCTCATTAAAATCAATTTAAAAATTTCAATGTTCCATTAATAGTTTTAAAAAAAATTTATAATATTGACTACATTTGTCTATACAAGTTATTCCGATAGCAATCTGGACGCAAAAAAGTGCAAACCAACCCTAAAGAATCACTTTTTAAAGTATTTTTAACAAAGACAAAAAATTTCGTAGATAAATTTTGTACATTCGTCTAAATATTCGGCATAATATTAATTTTGCACAATAAAAAAAAAGTAATAAATTTGAAATGAAAATCGGATAAAGACGAAGAGGCAACGATAATACTTCAAGAAAATTATAAAATTTCTTGTTTTTTTACCAAAGTTTTTTTTAAATTTGTCCCATAGAAAATAAATAATTGAAGAAATACTTGTTTAGTTATTGTTTTCGTTTTTATATTTGATACCGAAATCTGCGATAAGGAAAAGTGAGGTAAATAAGATATCGGAACAGGACTTAAATTTTAAGTTCTACTGCATTAGAACAAAAATATTAAAGATAAAAGTTGTGTGGATTTAGTAGCGGGAAAGGCTGGAGTAATTACTCCAGTCCTTTTTTTTTATGTGCATGCCTATCTTTTTAATCGCTTTTTAACCCGCTATTAATGACAATTTTAATACCTTCTCATAATTTTGTATCAGAAATTAAAAATATAATAATATAGTTTTTTCATAAAAGTTGTGTGGATTCAATAGGACAAAGGCTGGGCAATTTGACCCAGCTTTTTTTATTTGCGTTTAGCTATGAATAGTCTGTCGGCTCCGCAAAACAGTATCCTGTGTTTTAATTGGTTTTTAATTTCGCATTAAAGTTATATTCATCTCTCCTATTCAACTTTGCAGCGGTAATATTAAATTCTCTGTCCGGTAAAAGGCATCACTCGTGTTGGAATAAAATTTTTCAGAGTTTTTATATTACAGAATTTATTGACTAACTTAAAAATTTAATATAACCATGCCAAACGAGATGAGAGTTTTAGTAGTTGAAGATGAGCCAAAATTAGCCGAATTTGTAAAAAAAGGTCTTGAAGAAAACGCCTGTAATGTAGATATAGCTTATGACGGACAAATCGGCAGAAATATGGCACTCAGTAATCCATACGACGTATTAGTTCTTGATGTAAATTTGCCTAAAATAAATGGTTTCGATCTGGCTCAACAGTTAAGACAGGAGCAATTATCCACCCCGATTCTTATGCTTACCGCTATGGGTAGCATTAATGATAAACTGGTAGGATTCGGAGCAGGCGCTGACGATTATCTGGTAAAGCCGTTTGAATTCAGAGAACTATTAGTGCGGCTGAGAGCACTGCAACGCCGGTCAAGCGACATGATGCCTCAGCAAAATGTACTAAAAATTGCAGATCTTGAACTTGATTTAAACGAAAAGGTTGCCAGACGCAGCCAGCAAACCATAGATTTAACAGCCCGTGAATTTGCCTTGCTTGAGTACCTGATGCGCAACAGAGGCCGGGTGGTTTCGAGAGTTGATATTGCTGAAAAAGTGTGGGACATCCATTTTGACACCGGTACCAATACAATTGATGTTTATATTAATTTCTTGCGCAAAAAAATTGATAAGGATTTCACCGTTAAGCTCATTCATACAGTAGTGGGAATGGGATATATTCTGAAAGAAGATTAAATACGTATAATGAAAATTATAGACAGACAGCCTCTTCGTGCCTCATTAATTGTTTCAATCTTATTTGGGGCTTTTTCGATAGTCATCTATAATTTTTACGCAGACTTCCGTCAGAAAGAATTCCTCAAGATTCTTAAACAAAATGCCATTTCGCGTGAGCGTCTGTTAGCAGACAGTACCAGCCTCACACCTGAAATTCTTGAACGGATCGAAATCAATTCTGAATTCAGAATGACCGGAGAAGCCAACGGTATCTATACCCTGGACGGCAGGACTATTTATGCTTCACCTACCGAACAACAGCTCTCAACTGCCCTTTTAAAGAAAGTACTGAAAAAAAAAGAAGTGGCTGTAGACAGTCTGGACTCAGACCGGATTCTCTTTATATATGAAGTACCAGAAACTCGCCAGAAAGTAATCTTATCGGCAACTGCCATTGATGATTTTGGCTATGCAAAACAGGAAAGACTGAGAGATTTACTGATTGTTGGCACTTTCATAGCCATTATTGTTATTGTTTTGATGATGCGCTTTTTTGTAAAGCGTGATGTGAAGCCCATCGGCCAGATAGCTGACCGGATGGAATTAATAACTGCGCATGATTCCAACCAGCGCTTACCGGAAGCCGATCTGAACGATGAAGTAGGCCAGATGGCCCGTACTTTCAATGATTTGCTTGACCGGCTCGAATTTGCCTATACGCAGCAAAGAAACTTTGTCTCTTATGTAACGCACGAACTCCGCACCCCCCTCACCATTATGCAGGGACAGGCAGAAGTTGCCCTGATGAAACGCCGGACCAGTGAAGAATACCGGCAGGCGCTTGACTCGGTAAAAGCCGAAGTACAGGATATGATTAAGCTGGTAAATGAGTTGCTTGAACTGGTGAGAGCCAATGCTGATGCGCATCTGGTAGATATGCGGGAAGTGAGAGTTGATGACCTATTGTGGCAGGCAAGAGGACAATTGATTCAGAAAAAACCTCATTATGAAATAAATATTGGTTTTGAAGAAGTACCGGAATCTGAGGACATCACTGTGATGGGCAATGCAGCACTTTTGAAAATGGCGTTTATGAATATCATGGAAAATGCCTGTAAATATAGCCTTGAACCTTCGTGTCAGACGCTTATTCATACAAGCAAAAAAGAACTAGAAATACGCTTTACCGACCACGGAACGGGTATTCCGGAAGAAGACCTGGAACATATATTCAAACCTTTTTATCGTTCTGTCAATACGCATGATGTCTCGGGTCATGGTATCGGGCTGCCACTTACCAAAAGAATCGTAGAAATCCATCGCGGAAAAATATCAATTGAGTCAGAAGTAGGAAACGGTTCCACAATTATCATTATATTGCCAACAATTGAATAGCAATATACTTTAAATGAAACTTCTGATTCTGGCGGGGGGCATGTCGTCCCGAATGAAAAAGGCTCTGGCCTCTGATACTTCACTTGACACCAAACTCATTGAACAAGCTAACACTTTACCCAAATGCATGATAGGATTGGGGAAAAACGGCCGGCCGTTTCTCGATTATGTATTATACAATGCATCAAAAGCAGGTATAAAAGAGGTTATTCTGTTGTTAAATCCTAAAGATACAGTTACCCAGGCTCACTATGAGAATCTGACAAAAGCAGATAATAATTGGGGGCTCGACATTAAGTTTGCCCGTCAGCATATACCCGAAAACAGAGAAAAACCATTAGGTACCAGTGATGCTATCGAACAGGCGCTGGCTCAACACCCCTCATGGGCTGAAAGCCGCTTTATAGCCTGCAACGGAGACAACCTATACCCGGTTAAGGCTTTTCAGCTGTTATCAGAAGATGCGCATCCAAATGCCATGCTCGACTGGGACTCTGCCGGAAATACCGTTGAACGGACACGCAACTGTGCCATCATTAAAAAAGATGAAGAAGGTTTTCTGATTGACTTACTTGAAAAACCCACTGATGCCGAATGGGAAGAAATTGTGCGCACCATGCCACGCATTGGTATAAGCTGGAATATCTTTGCCTTTACTGCAAAACACCTTTTGCCATTTCTGCAAAAAACGCCTTTGCATCCGGTTCGTAATGAAAAAGAGATTCCGGTTACAGTCAGGTTGTGGGCAAACGAAACACCCAAAAGCATTTATACTATTCCGATATCAGAAGTATTGCCTGATCTGACCAGTAAAGATGATATTGCTGATATACAGACCATTCTGGAAAACCAGTACGGAGATTTCTAATCCTCTTTTTCAACAACCAGATTTTTAGTAGGATCAATCACAAACCATAGCATAGAGGCAACAATCAGGCAGCCTGCTATCAGAAATAGCGGGTAATTGAAATTAGCTGTCTTCTGAACAATAATGCCGAAGATGATGGTGATGAAAAACCCACCTAGCTGTCCGGCAAAATTCATTGCTCCGGCTACAGTTCCTGAATATTGCTTACCAATATCTACACAGACTGCAAAAGCCACAGGAAGGGTAAAGTCTTTTAACAAAACGCATAAAGCCAATAAATAACCAGCCAATTCATTGTCCGTCGTAAGGCCTGAAGCTAAAAAACAGATGCTTGAACTCCCCAGACCCAATACTCCAACGATTCTGCGGCCTAGTTTCAATCCAAATCTCTTGCTTAACAAATCACTTGCAAAACCACCTGCCAGACACCCGACAGCCCCCAGAAAATAAGATAACGATACAAAGTTTTTTGCCTGCTCTTCGGTCATGTGTCGGCCTTCCTGAAAATAAGTAGACGACCAGTTGGTGAAGAAATAAGAAGCATAAAAAAACAAATGACACATGAGCATTAAAACCCATACGTTCCGGTTTTTAATCACAATTTTCCAGTCAATTTTATGATCTGATGTCATCTTTTTCCGGTTAGTCTCAATTTCTTCTACTTCATCTGCACTGATCCCCGGCATTTCGGCAGGTGTATCTCTAAACCAGAAGTACCAGATTATCGCCCACACTGCACCAACTGCTCCTAATATAAAAAAGGCCATGCGCCAACCGGCTGCATGTACCAATGGTATTACTAATAATGGTGTTAAAGCCCCTCCTAATCTACCCGCTGCCCATATAACCGATTGAGCTCTCCCTACTTCTACCGACGGAAACCATTTCGAAATCACAATAGATGCGTTTGGAAAAGCTCCGGCCTCACCTGCACCGAATAGGAATCTGACAATCAGCAAATACAAAAAATTAAAGGCAGAACCTGTCAATGCCGTAAAGCCCGACCACCATAAGACTACTCTCGTTAAAACTTTCCTAGGGCCAATCCTATCACCTAAAATACCGGTGGGCAATTCAAACAATGCATAGGAAAGAGAAAAAGCACCCAACACATACCCAAACGATTCGTTGTCCAGACCCAAATCTGATTTCACATACTTACTCACCACATTCATACAGACTCTGTCGAGGTAGGTAATAATAGAAAGAAGAAACAAACCAAAGAGAACCCGGTAGCGAACTTTCATAGAAATTTGGTGAGAGTAGTAAATTTAAGCTCAGTAAATATAGAAAAAATAATGATTACTGCCTATTTTTGGGTACTTATTCACCTCCTATCCAAGTAACATGTTTAAAACCGCTTTAGCTGCTAAGCGAGTGCTTACCGGCTTAATATTATTGTTCTGTTTTACAGTTCACTCAACGTCTGCCCAACAAGATACCACCATTGTTATTAAAGTATTAGGAGGACTGCAGTTCGATTTACCCCGTTTTTCAGTACGCCCCAACACCAGAGTAACCATTACGCTGGACAATCATGACGACATGGCGCATAACCTGGTAGTTACCCAACCCGGTGCCCGCCTGAAAGTGGTTGATGAAGCCCTGAAACTGGCCGATAGAGGTGCCAAAATGGATTACGTACCTAACTCACCTCTGGTTATTGCCAATACTAAAATACTCGAACCCGGTCGTTTAGAAAGCATTAGCTTTCTGGTGGGCAAAGAGGGCATTTATCCTTATGTATGTACCTACCCCGGGCATGGATACGTGATGTACGGTGCCATGTATGTAACCAACAAGCCGCTGCCACCTCTTGAAAAAGATCTGAATGTACCCGAAGGGCAGCGACAAAAAACAACGATGCCAGCCAGCCATGCGGGTCATCAGATGGCGGCACCTTCACCTCATCCTTATCCGCTCAAATATCCGATGCATTACCGCACATTCATGCCAGACTGTAGCCCTGCGGCTATTGCCGTTGCTTTGAGTGAAACCGAATCCTATTGCTTCGATGCCGGAAAATGCTATCTAAGATATGCCTGGTCGGGTGGATTTGTAGATAACAGCGAGCAGTGGAAAGGCAATGGCAGCAAACTGACTAAAATTGTGGGCGATGTTTACTGGAGAGATAAAACGGGTTTCCCATTAAGAGTAAGTACTACAGATGCCATTCCCGAAGTTCACTTCAAAGGTTATTCTTTTGTTAACCGTATTCCTACGTTTCGCTACTTCATTAATAACATAGAAGTAAAAGAAACCCTGAAACTGCTCCCGAATAATGCCGGATTACGCAGAACATTCACTTTTAAAAATAACACTAAGTCTCTTCTTTTTGTGACCCAAACAGACGATGGCATTACCTACCAGAGTTCGGTCGGTAAATTTAAAGATGGAATATTGAAGATTCCTGCAGGTACCCAAACAGTAACCATAACCATGAAGAAGTAACATGAAAATATTAAGATATATAGCCCTATTTGCGGTATGCTTGTTTTATTCTGAAGTTTCAACGGCGCAAAATAGTATGCTGAAAGATTCAGCTGCGAACTATTATACGGTTGAAAACATTCCATTGCCTGACGGACTGATTGCCGAAACAGGTGCCATTGGCTTTATGCCCGATGGCCGTTTCATTGCCTGTTTCCACCGAGGCGAAATCATGACCTATAACCTGAAAACCAAAAAGTGGAAACTGTTTGCCGAAGGCCTGCACGATCCATTAGGTATTCTGGTGATTAATAATCGTGAGATTCTGATTATGCAACGCCCCGAACTAACCCGGATAAGAGATACAGACGGCGACGGCGTGGCAGATGATTATCAGACCGTAACCGATGATTTTGGTATGTCTGGTAACTACCATGAATTTGCCTTTGGCCCCGTTGCCGATAAACAGGGTAATTTATACATAGCTCTCAACCTTGCTTCAAATGGCGCCGGAATCAGACCTGAAATCAGAGGCAAGTATGATTCGCTGTCTCGTCCCGGGCGCATGTACTCGTGTGTACCCTATAGAGGATGGATCATGAAACTGACCAAAGACGGCAAGCTACATCCTTACGCAGTTGGTTTTCGTTCACCCAATACAATGGGATTTGATGCGCAGGGCAGACTATTCGTATCCGACAACCAGGGTGACTGGCTGGGAACCAGCAAGTTGTTTCATGTAGAAGAAGGTAAGTTTTACGGGCATCCGGCCGGCTTAATCTGGAAAGAAGATTTTCCGAGAGTAGTTCCTATTACATTGCCTGTAGCAAAACTGGATAGCATGCGTACTAAAGAATCCATACAATTTCCGCACGGCTACTTTGCGAACTCCCCTACTCAACCCATCTGGGATAATACCAAAGGGAAATTCGGGCCATTTGCAGGACAAATGCTTGTGGGAGACATGGACCATAAATATGTAATGCGTACACTTCTGGAAGAAGTAGGCGGAGCCTTACAAGGCGCTTGCATACCTATGAACTTCGGCTCAAAAATGAGAATCGGTAACAACAGGCTTGTTTTTGCATCGGATGGTAGCTTGTGGGTGGGCCAAAACGACCACGGCTGGGCAGGTGCAAGGGGTATACAGCGAATCAGCTGGAAAGGTAAAACACATCTGGATGTGATGTCTATGAACCTCACTAAAACCGGATTTGATTTAACTTTCACACTTCCATTAAATGCAGAAGCAGCAAAAGAAATAACTAATTACAAGTTCAGACGTTATTATTATGAGTATCATCAGGCGTATGGCTCCAAGCAGTTCGATTTGCAGGAGGTACCGGTGAAATCAATTACACTCTCGGCAGACCGCAAAAAAGTATCGATTGAACTGGCCGAAATGAAAGCAGGATATGTATATGAATTGCGCACCGGAGATATAAAAACCGACGACGAAAGATATCTGTTCAATAATCTGATTTGCTATACATTGAACAAATTGCTGTAATTAGAGTTGAACCATTAATCTATTTAGGATATTTAGCAGGCTGATTACTGACCGATGTCATATTCACAGACGGCGTTATGACCGAATTTTGCACCCATAAAAGTTCATAATCCTAAAATGGCAACAATTATTTCAGCAGAAAGAGCCCTTGAATTTATTCAATCGGGCGATAAAATATATGTTCACAGCGTAGCTGCAGCTCCGCAGCATTTATTACAGCAGTTGGTTAAACGCTCGGGCGAATTACAACATGTAGAGCTTTATCACTTGCACACTGAGGGAGAAACACCTTATACCCGGCCGGAGTATGAAGGTATTTTTCATACCAATGCGTTTTTTATCGGTAAAAACGTAAGAAAAGCAATTGCCGAGGGAAGAGGAAGCTATATTCCTGTATTTTTGTCAGAAATCCCTCGGCTTTTTCGTCAGAATATCATCAATCTCAACATAGCTCTGATTTCTGTTTCCCCGCCTGATAAAAACGGATTCTGCTCATTAGGTACTTCATTAGATGCCACGTTGGCTGCGCTGGAATCGGCAGATATTGTGATTGCTCAAGCCAATAAGTATGTCCCGCGTACATGGGGAGATAGTCAGATTCATATCAGTAAGATTAATTATCTGGTTCCTTTTGACGAACAACTACCAACCGTAACATGGAGCAAACCAACCGATATTGAACAGCAAATAGGTAATAACGTCGCCTCACTGGTTGAAGATGGCGCTACCCTGCAAATGGGTATCGGTAATATTCCTAACGCTGTACTAGCCGCTTTGGACAACCACAAAGATTTAGGCATACATACTGAAATGTTTTCAGATGGACTTATTCCGCTGATTGAAAAAGGAGTGGTTACGGGTAAGTACAAGAAAAAACATACGGGCAAAGTGGTAACTACCTTTTTATACGGTTCAGAGCAGCTTTATAAATTTGTAGACGATAATCCGCTGATTAGCATGCTTCCGGTTGATTATGTCAATGATACCTCTATCATTCGTCAAAATCCGAAAGTAACTGCTATCAACAGTGCCATAGAAATAGACATCACAGGCCAGATTTGTGCCGATAGCATCGGGTATCAGATGTATTCTGGCGTAGGCGGACAAATGGATTTTATCAGAGGAGCGGCACTGTCGCAAGGCGGTAAAGCTATTATTGCTTTACCCGCAGCCACAAAAAATTGCGAATCAAAAATTGTAACACACTTGAAAGAAGGTGCCGGGGTAGTTACTACCAGAGCCCACGTGCATTATGTAGTGACTGAATATGGAATCGCTTACCTGTATGGCAAAAATCTGGTTGAGCGCGCCAAAGAATTGATAAAAGTGGCGCATCCTGACCATAGAGAACAATTAGAAAAAGAAGCCTTTGAACGATTCAAACACCAGTCTTCACAAGGTACTTATACCTATATGTAATTGTTTTTGGTTTCATTTTTGTTAATTTTAAGCGTCTTAAATAACAAAAATGAAACCATTACTCTTTCTTTCAGCACTGTTACTCAGTTTTTCCTCCTTTTCTCAGGAAACATTCAAACTGGTTAATCCTTCTTCTGTGGCTACACCCCGCGGATATTCTCAGGTAGCACAGATAGACCTCGGGAATGCCACCATGCTACTCATTTCAGGTCAGGTGCCACTCGACAAACAGGGTAATCTGGTTGGTAAAGACGATTTTGCCAAACAAACCGAACAGACTTTTATCAATATCAGAAACATTATAGAAGAAGCCGGGGGTAACATCAATCACCTGGCAAAACTGACCTATTTCATCAGAGACGTTAGCAAAATTCAGGTTATCAGAGATACCCGGGATAAATTCATCAATGTCAAAAATCCTCCGGCAAGTACTTTAGTTGAAGTCAGCCGATTGTATAGGGATGATGTCTTGATAGAAATAGAAGCGACTGCCATAATCCCTAAAAATTAAGTTTTCCCGGCCATAATTTTTTCTTATTTTCGGCAAAACAAATAAACCTATCCTTTACAAATATGCGTGAGGTGCAATCACTTATTGATTCTATTGTTGATGCCCGGGCTAAATATCTGCTTGAAGTAAACACCCTGACTCCGCATCAGACAACCCATAAAATATCAGACGAAATCTGGAATGCCATTGAAATAACAGAGCATCTGTATTGGGCTGAACAAAACGGGCTGGTAGCTATTTATAAAACGATTCAGGCCAAATCCGAAGGAAAATCAGTCTGGGAAGGAGAACATATCAATAAAGGTTTGCCCATTGAAACCATTATTGAACGCACATGGAAACCCAAAGAAATAGTCCCGGCCAGTGCTGCACCAAGATTGGGAGGGCCGATTGATTTATGGTCAGCCAATCTGCAAAGTCTGGACATCCCATTAAAAGCACTTGCTGATAAACTTACGGATAAAGATTTGGATGTTATCACTTTTCCTCATCCTATTTCGGGCTCTTTTGATATCCGTCAGCGACTGGATTTCCTTAGATTTCATTTAAACCGACACAGAGCGCAAGTATTAGCATTGAAGCTCAATTAGTTCAAATACTCAACCCACAAAGTAACTTATCATGAAAAAAATCTTACTATTTATCTTTTCAATAGTTGTTATGTCTTCCTGCGTTAATAAAGGCGAAGATATTCCTCTTGTAACCCCAACAAAATTTGAAACAGGCGAAACCTATGTTTATGATTACGGCGACGCCAGATATGAAGTGAAGATACTGACTGACAGCACCTTAAACTGGCAATGTGTATTCGGAGAAGAGAAAGGCAGACAGGAAACTGACCGGTTTCATCAGAAAGAACTGGAAGGTAACAATTTGTTTATTACCTGGGCAGAAGCAGACGGTATTGGTGTAAGCCAGCTCATTGACTTTAATAAAAATACAGTGAAATCTTATCTGCTCATTGACAAAAAAATTGAGTTGGCTGAAGCCAAAATAAGCAAAAAGTAGAAAACAACATGATTTTCAGGAAAGCCGTAAGAAGCGATGTTCCGTTTATTGTACAAATGCTGGCCAATGATAAACTGGGTATGCTAAGAGAGAATTATCAGGACCTTTTACCGCAAAATACTACGAGGCATTTGAAAACATCAATACTGACCCTAATCAGGAACTGATAGTAGAAGAGAAAGGTGGAGAATTGATTGGTACGCTGCAACTGAGTTTTATCCAATATTTAACCTATCAGGGTGGTGTGAGAGCACAAATAGAGGCCGTACGGATTCGCGATGATGTAAGAGGTGAAGGAATCGGCCGACAGATGTTTGAATGGGCCATTGATAGAGCCAGGGAAAGAAAAGCGCATATTCTGCAACTGACTACAGACAAAAGCCGCCCTGAAGCCTTGCATTTCTATGAAAAGCTTGGTTTCAAGGCGACTCACGAAGGAATGAAACTTCATCTTTAGAACGTTGATTGACGACAAGATGAAATTGATTATTTCTAATTCTTTTTATCTAAAATAATCCAGCGATTCAGCGTATTATGTGGCATCTCCAGAACCACCTTATAAAATGAAGAATTATATTGACTTACATCGATAGTAGCTTTTTCTGCACTAACCGGCACTTTTTTCACCTGCAAATAGCTATCTGTTTTTCCGGTCTTGAAATCATTAGTGGTGCTCAACCATATCTTGGCGGCACCTTTTTTATCAATGGCTTTCCAGCTTAAATCTATTTTTCCATCTTTAAAAGTTGCAGCAGGTTGCACGGCAGATACCTTTCCGGTGAGTGTCACGCCATCCACCTCAAATAATCGTTCCCGGGGCAAAGTCAAGTCCATGAAAGAAGCAATGGAAGGCATAATGTCAACAATGCCCGGTTGGTATTGCTTGAAATACGGATTCAGATTTTTGGCATTGGTAACAATCCAGGTTCCTCTTTCCCTGTCCGACTGCCCTCCGTGGTTTTTACCCGTTTTGGCATCACGACCGTGGTCAGTCGTTATATAGATTACCCAGTCTTCCTTAAAATTTTTCTGTCTGTACTGTATCGCCTGCCATACACGCCCTACCTGCTTATCCATTTGCTCAATGGCCGAATAAAACTGAGGGCTGTCTCCAAATTGATGGCCCATGTCGTCAGTAAATTCCAGATACACCCATGTTAAATCCGGAGCATCAGTTCTGATAGATTGCGCAGCAGCATCGGCTATTTTCTCATCGATCAGATTAATATACTTGCTGTCTTTGGCATGCGGATAATTAACTGTATCCAGTTCCAGCCCATCCAGATGATAATTGGTCATGATGTTGCCGGTTTGGGGCAGGTCTTCGCCAACCAGCTTGGTGCGGTTATCTAACCAGGTAGAAAAAACGGCAGTTTTCTTTTTGGGATATTGCTCTTTCAGGAATCTGAAGATGGTCCAGTAGTTATAATTAGGAGCCTTTATGTCGTTGCCCCATACATTGTGCTTGTTAACCCAGGTACCTGTCAGCAAGCTGTTATAGCCTACAGCTGAAATAGTCGGTGTTTGCGAATAGGCTTTTTTTTCACCCCCCACATAGGCACGTGCATACCCGCCGATTGCTGCGATAGAGTCCAGATGAGGCTTGTTTATTTTTTCAATCACATCGGCCGGAATCCCATCCACAATAACAAATACGGCTTTTTTCGCAGTTTGTGCTATACTGCTGAAAGCACTACAGAAAATAAAACAAGAAATAAGGATTTTTTTCATCTGGCAGTAATAAGTTGTACGTTAAGAGTTACAAAGATAATCAAACAGTACTGCCGTTTGTTTGAGCAAGTATGAAATATATATTAAATATAAGCGGCGTACTATAATCGCTCAAAAACAAATTCATTGTTTTCAAAATACGATAAAACCAGCCTGGTATCAGAAATCGACTTCACTTTGACCAATGATCCCTGCAAAGATGACATACACATGGCTCTGATTCTTACATCGCCATTTTCAAGTTCATATTTTCCCATTCCACAGCCTAAAAAAGCATGCTCAGCAGGAATCGTTCCTTTATAGTATTCGTTGAATTGTCCTTTATTAGAAAACTCCACAAATACATATTTGTTATCAGGAACCGTTATATTATTACAAGATTTATCTCCGGATGGCTTACAATAAGTCACCAGTTTCCATTTTCCGACAATCTCACTTTCAGGAGTAGTATCGGTATCTTTACAGGCAAAAAGGGAGCAAAAGAGCAGACAAATCAAAACATTCTTCATAAAACCCGGTAGTTAAAGTTGATTATGCTATACAATATTACTTAATTTATTCTGACAAACAAGTCGTTTTTCAAATCCTAAATTGAGACAAACCGTTTTCTTCTATTTATACTGTACTATATATATTTAAATTGAAGCCACGCAATTGTAAATCAAAGATGTTCGATAAATTTATCACAAACAGATAGACAACAGAAATAAATCTTAACCAAAGACCAATAACTTATTAAATGCCCGTGTTATCTGATAAAACCCACATTATGCGAAATACTACATTCTTTTTTGCTTTCCTTTCTTCTTTAATTACCACCGCACAAATCGATTTTGCCAAACCTTTTAAAGATTGCCAGATTGAGGGTAGTACAACAATCTATGATTACAAAAACAAAAAATGGCTGTTCAACAATAAGGCAGATGCTACATTTGAAACGCAACCAGCTTCCACTTTCAAAGTGATTAATTTGCTGATAGCTCTGGAAACCGGAGTCATTAAAGATGAAAACGAGGTAGTTAAATGGGTAGGTAAAACAGATACCACCCTTTACGGTTATCGCCCTGATATCTACAAAGACATGACCGTGAAGGAAGCCTTTGAGGTATCGGCAGGCTGGGTTTTTATTGAACTGGCAAAGAAAATCGGTAAGGAACGATATCAGAAATATCTGAAATTGTGCCGTTATGGGAATCAGAATCTGTCGCATCAAGACGACGACTTCTGGAATTTTGGCCCTTTTGCTATTTCTGCCGCCAATCAGGTTGAATTTTTAATAAAAGTTTATGAAGAAAAGCTACCTTTCTCAAAAAGAAATATGGAGATTCTCAAAAAAGTAATGATTACTGAAAAAACTGACAACTACAGCATCAGATCAAAAACCGGATGGACCCGGGTTGAAGGAAATGACATCGGCTGGTGGGTAGGCTATGTAGAACGGGCTGATAATGTATATTTTTTTGCTACGCGAATCATAAAAAAGCGTAGTACTGTCAATCCGAACTTCAGCCAATGCCGTAAAGAAATCACAAAAAATATACTGAGGCAATTAAAAGCTCTTGATTAATTACTGAATTCGATAAGACCTGCTTATGCCGTCAGCACTTGAAACTTATTATCTGAAACAACCTGAACCTATACAGGGTTGTCTTTTGGCGTTAAAGAATATCATTCTGGGCATCAGTCCTTTCATTACCCATGAACGAAAATTCCAGATACCTTTTTTTCTTTACAAGGGGCGAAAACTGGCATACCTTTGGGTAACCAAAAAGCGCCTGCAAGTAGGTTTTGTAGAAGATAAATGTTTACAGGAACCCATACCGGGTGTCCGATTGAAAGACAGGTATCAGAGTATATTACTTAACCCTGCCGAAGATATTCCTGTAGAAATCATTCTGGAAAATATCAACAGACTTATACATTTGTATGATAGCATAAACTAGTGCGGCAAGCTGCTCTCTCAAAATCGGCCATTCGCTTTTTATGCAAGGGTAGAAAGTTCTTGGTAAAGCAGCAGATAGCAATTTAAGAACCATATGAAAGTTACTCCTGACTCCCAAATGAAAATTATAGTATATTTGAGCAAGAGTATAACTGTAAACGATACTTGAGACCGTTTGCTTCATTTTTCCAATCTTATTCCACTATGCAAAAAATCTTTTCATATTCATTGGTAGCACTTACCGTTGCAATTGCAACGGCTTGCAGTCAATCAGAAAGTTCGTTCGACGAGCAGGACGGCCTGAGTTCGTTTAATCAGGATAGTCTGGTACAGCATATCGTCAAACTTGCTTCAGATGAGTTTCAGGGACGCCGCCCATTTACTGTTGGGGAAACCAAAACCGTAGAATATCTCACCCAGTCGCTCAAAAATATGGGCATTGAACCCGGAAACGGCAACGAGTATTTTCAGAAAGTACCAATGGTTGAGATCACCCCAACCTGTGCCCCAACCATGAGCGTAACCTCAACTAAAGGAAATTTCGCCCTGAAAAACATGGAAGACTATGTTATCTGGACTGAAAATACGGATTCTGTCATAACACTCAATAATGACGAAGTAGTTTTTGCGGGTTTCGGAGTAGTAGCTCCTGAATATAACTGGAACGATTATGCAGGCCTCGATGTAAAAGGGAAAATAGTCTTGGTGATGGTCAATGACCCGGGCTTCAGTACAGGTGATACCACGCTTTTTAAAGGGAAAGAAATGACCTATTATGGACGCTGGACCTATAAGTTTGAAGAAGCCGCCAGACAAGGCGCCAAAGCTTGTCTGATTGTTCATAATGAAAAAGCAGCCTCATATCCTTTCAGTGTGGTACAAAACTCATGGGGCAAGTCTCAGCAACACTTAGATACACGCGGAAGCAAAGAGTATCGTTGTCCGGTTGAGGGATGGATCACAGAGTCTGCTGCTAAAAAGTTATTAAACACAGTGAGTGAAGGCGAATCTCTACTGGCCAAAGCCAATGCAAAAGGCTTCAAGCCGGTTGCGTTGCCCATAAAACTTTCTACTTCCATGAAAGTGAAAGCCGTATTCAATGAATCGAAAAACGTAATCGGAAAAATAACAGGTACCAAACGCCCGAACGAGTACATCATTTATACGGCGCATTGGGATCACTTCGGTATTGGTAAACCTGACGCCAAAGGTGATTCTATCTACAACGGTGCTTTGGACAATGCCAGCGGAACAGCCGCTATTCTTGAAATTGCCCGGGCTTTTAAAAATATGACCAACAAACCGGAGCGCAGCATTGTTTTCTTATTTGTTACCGGCGAAGAACAAGGCTTGCTGGGCTCAGCCTATTATGCGCAGAATCCAGTATATCCGGCTAATGAAACAGTGGGTAATCTGAATATTGATGTTATCAACAATTTTGGCCGCACCAAAGACATCTCCATTGCTGGTGAAGGCCAGTCTGAGTTGGAAGACTACCTGAAGAAAGAAGTAGAAAGCAAAGGTCGTTACATTGCGCCGGAAGCACATCCAGAGGCAGGACATTATTTCCGTTCAGATCATTTCAGCTTCGCCAAAGTAGGTGTTCCTGCTTTAACAACAGGAATCGGGATTGACGAAATTGCTAAGGGTAAGGAATATGGCAAGACACAACAGGAGTTATATACCGAAAAATTTTACCACCAAACCACTGACGAATACAATGCCTCAACCTGGAAAATGGAAGGTGGGTTAGAAGACACTATCTTATTATTCCAGATAGGTAAAAGACTAGCTTTTGAAACCACCTGGCCTCAATGGAAAGAAGGCTCGGAGTTCAAAGCATTAAGAAAAAAATAATTCAGACTATACTATAACATAGTACAATGACTCAATCAACTGAAACAAACAGGCCATCGGCCATTACATTTATCTGTACCGTAGCTTTTGTGTGGGCTTCTTTATCTATACCTCTTATTTTTTTTAGTGAGAGTAAAAAAGTTGGTCCCTGGTACCCACTCTATCTTGCTTTTTCAGTCGTTGTCAGTTATTTAGGCACCGGAGGCATCTGGCTCTTAAAAAGATGGGGACTTTACATTTACCTTGTTTTCAATGTTTTACATCAGATTGTTCTGATCAGCATTGGCTCCTGGACCTTATTCTCAATCACGATTCCGGCCATTATTATCGGAGTTACCTACGCACATTTCAAGAGCCTGAAATAAAAAAGCAGCTATAAAAAATGAGCCGGTCGGGAAAATCCTGACCGGCTCATTTTTTATATATCTATCTGCTCTATTTAGAATCTCATTTATCAGGATTCAACAAATCGTAGAACTGATCCAATTTCGGCATCAAAATGATTCTTGTACGACGGTTAGTTGCACGACCTTCAGCAGTATCATTGCTTGTAAGAACGTTATACTCACCTCTACCAGCTGCAATCAATCTGTTTGGATCAACTTTGAAATTGGCTTGTAGCGAACGCGCTACAGAAGTAGCTCTTTTTACGCTCAAATCCCAGTTATCATTGATACAATCATTGTGGATAGCAACGTTGTCTGTGTAACCTTCAATCATAACCTCAAGGTCAGGACGAGACTTGATGATCTGTGCAATTTTACCTAAAACTTCATTTGATCTGGTCGAAAGTTTGAAACTTCCGCTTGCGAACAACATTTTGTCAGAGATATTAATCATTACAACAGTTTTATCAACTTTAACATCAATGTCTTTGTCTTCAATACCTGAACTCAATACGCGGGTTAAATTAACCGCCAAAGCAAGGTTAATAGAATCGGCTTTAGTTCTGGCAGCATGCAATAAGTTGATATACTTATCTTTTTGCTCCAATTGCGCCAAAGTTTTATCGATGTTGTCGTTAGCTGCTTTTGAAAGAACAGTCAGATTACCTACCTGCTCAATTTGTTTGTCGCGAAGACCTTTCAAATCAGCTACCTGATCTCTCAAATCTTTGATTTGCGCATCGCGTTGTCTGATCTCACCTTGTGATGATGTACCTAAGCTTGCTTTTTCTTGCTCAGATTTCGACAGACGGTCTTTGTAGTCTTGTACGGTATCTCCACATTTTACCAAATCAGCTTGCGCTTTTTCGTACTGTTGTTGAAGACCTGCATACTTCTTTTTCGCCACACACGACGACATTAAAATACCTACTACAATAAAAAATAGAAACTTAGAAGGGGTTCTCATACACTAATCTACTTTGTGTTTAGGGTGAAAAATTTCACAAATTTGAAAAATTATGAATTAATAAAAAATTAAATATGATCTCTCTTTTTGATTTTTAACTATAAATACTAAAACAGAGTGAAAAAGTACTATTTTTCAATAAAAAATGCCTTAATAAAGTGCAAATTTTATTATTTTTTAATTCATTAAGCTATCATTTAGCTTATGAAATCAATTATTAAGCGGCGTTCCGATTGTGCCTGAAATAACCAACGGTTATGTATACACTGAAAACAAAAATACTTTAATTTTTTAATAAAACCTTGATTGCTGTAAATAAAAATGCAAGTCTCTTATTTACCATTCGTGCTGTAATAAAATTCTTAGAATTTCTTCTGTCAGCTTTGTTTCAACATCGATTGTTTTCACTGACAAAATTACTGAGAATATAAAACAAGAGCCTGATAAATATCTCATTATCAGGCTCTTACAATTTTGCTTTTGCAGCGATTTTGTGACCCTAAGGGGAATCGAACCCCTGTTTAATCCGTGAAAGGGACTTGTCCTAACCGCTAGACGATAGGGCCGGCTGGTTCCATTTATCGTCTGCGTTCCAAAATTGTGGTGCAAAAGTACGACCTTTTTTTTACAATGCAAGAGTAGCACAAAAAAAAACTAAAAAAATTTCAAAATCTTTTTTCCGGCTCATTTTCAGAACGAAAAATATTATATTTGATGCTTATATGAAAACCACCTCAAACTAAGACATGAAAAGAATATTTCTGTATTGCCTACTCTTTGTTAATTCTTTATGGGTTCAAGCCCAAAAAACTAAAACACCCGACGAATTTCTTGGCTACAAATTAGGAACTAAATTCAGTTTTCATCATCGCATAGTAGAATATGCCAGATACATAGCCGCTCAGAATCCGACACAGGTAAAAATATTTGACTACGGCACTACATTTGAAGGCCGCCCGCTTATACTGGTTGCAATAGCTACTCCTGAAAACCTACCGAAGCTGGAAGATATCCGTACTTCAAATCTTAAAAACATTGGCTTACTGGAAGGGAAACCCACTGTAAAAGTACCTGCCATTGCGTGGCTAAGTTACAATGTGCATGGTAATGAAGCCGTAAGCTCTGAGGCAGTGATGCAGGTGCTCTATGAAATGCTTAATAAAAGCAATACAGTTACTCAGAATATATTAAAAAACACAGTGGTATTGATAGACCCGTGTATCAACCCTGACGGAAGAGACCGGTACGCTCAATGGTATAACCGTGTATCGAGCAAAGTGTTTAATGCGACCCCTTTTGCTGCTGAACATAACGAACCATGGCCGGGTGGGCGCTTCAACCACTATTTGTTTGACCCCAACCGTGACTGGGCCTGGCAAACACAGGAGATTTCGGCTCAAAGGCTTAAAATCTACAATCAGTGGATGCCACACCTGCATGCTGATTTTCATGAAATGGGAGTAAATAGCCCTTACTATTTTCCACCATCAGCAAGACCTTTTCATGAAGACCTTACTACCTGGCAAAGAGAATTTCAACAGACTATTGGCGAATACAACAAAAAGTATTTTGATAAAAACTACTGGCTGTATTTTTCAAAAGAAAGCTATGACCTGCTTTATCCGAGTTATGGTGATACTTACCCTTCTTATAACGGAGCCATAGGGATGACCTACGAACAAGGCGGTGGCGGCCGGGCCGGTATTGCCATAGCAAAAGACGATGGAGATACCCTGACATTGTCATACCGCATATCGCATCATTTTTCTGCCAGTCTGGCTACATTAGAAGCCATATCATCCAGGGCAGATAAAACTGTCGATGAGTTCGTGAAATTCTTCGAGCGCAACAAAAACAACCCCGTTGGCACTTATAAGTCGTTTGTTCTGAAAAGCAAAGGCAGCGAAGCAAAAGTAAAAGCCTTAACAGGCCTGCTTGATAAACTCAATATTACGTATGGTTTTGCGGGTAAAGAAGCTTCTGCTTCAGGTATTAACTATCAGAATCTGAAAGAGGAAAGTTTCAAAGTTGAAAACAATGATTTGATTGTGAGTACGTATCAGCCTAAAGGTACTTTTGTTAAGATTCTATTTGAACCCAAAACAGTATTGGAAGACTCGCTGACCTATGATATTACAGCCTGGGGACTCCCCTATGCTTATGGCTTAAAGGCTTACGCAACCAAAGAGAAACTATCGGTTGGCAATCCGCAATCAAGTTATACTATCCCGGCATTGAATGTTGACGGCAAGCCTTATGCTTATGTGGCGTCTTATAGCTCATTTGAAGATGTAAAATTCTTAACCCATATTCTGTCAAAAGGTATCAAAGTTCGTTTCAATGAAAATCCTTTTGAAACCGGCGGAAGAAAATTCGATATAGGCTCCATTATCATTACAAGAACCAACAACCTTCGCCTGGAAGATTCGTTCGATAAAATTGTTCAATCGGCAGCCAAAACTTTCGGTATTGATTTACTGGCAACCAACTCAGGTATGGTTACTTCGGGTAACGACTTTGGTTCAAGCTCTGTGAATGTACTGAAAAATCCGAGGGTAGCAGTCATTTCGGGTGACGGCGTGTCTCCTACTGCCTTTGGTGAAGTATGGCATTTCTTTGAACAACAGATCAATTATCCGATTACGGTAATTGAAGGCTCAACTTTTTCACGCGTGCCTCTTGACCAACTGGATGTGTTGATTCTGGCCGATGGCAGCTATGATAAAATTTTTGGCAATGGTGATGCCCTAAAGAAATGGATTCAGGGTGGTGGTAAAGTAATTGCGCTAGAATCAGCTACTAATTACTTTGCAGATAAAGACGGTTTTGGTTTAAAGCGTAAAAAAGACAAAGACAGCGAAGGGAAAGATAAACCAGAATTGAAAACCTACGGCACCCGTGAACGCGAAAGTATTTCAGAACAGGTTGTCGGAGCCATATACAAAGTAGAAGTTGATAAAACCCATCCGTTGGGCTATGGTACTGATGGTAGCTATTACCTGCTTGCACGCGATCCTTACAGTTTTGAATACCTGAAAGAGGGCTGGAATGTAGGCTATTTGAAAGATAATAATTATATCACAGGATTTGTAGGTCAGAAAGCCAAAGACAAAATGAAAAATACGATGATTCTCGGGGTTCATGAATTGGGACGAGGCAAAATCGTATACATGGCCGATGATCCGATTTTCAGAGGTTTCTGGTATGGAGGGAAATTACTATTTGGTAATGCAGTATTCTTAGTCTATTAAAATAACCTAATTTACGTTTAACTCTCATGCATTCAACCCGCCGTTCATTTCTTAAAACCGCCGCACTTGGCAGTGCAGCGGCATGTGCTCCTGCTTTAGCTCAGGCACAACCTGTTGTTCCAGCAGCGGGAAAAATTAAACTAAGTGTGTCAAGCTATTCTTACTGGCATTTTAAAGGTGAGAAATTCCCGATTGAAAAAGTAATTGATGAAGCTGCGAAACTAGGGCTCGAAGGTATTGATGTATTGCATCGCCAGATGGCCGGAGAAGACAACGCTTATCTGCAGAAGCTGAAAAAGCATGCCTTTGTAAATGGTATCGCCATGACCTGTCTGTCGATCCATCAGGGCTTTGTTTCTCCTGACAAAGCAGTATTGAAACAGCACATCGACCACACCAATCATTGCATTGAGTTGGCGTATAAAATGGGAATTCCATGTATGCGCTTAAACACCGGTCGTTGGGGTACAATCAAGTCTTTCGACGATTTTATGGCCAAAAGAGGTATTGAGCCTGCCATAGCAGGTTATACTGACGATGAAGCTTTCAAATGGTGTATCGACAGTATTCAGCAGTGTTTGAAAAAAGCTGAAGAATGTGGTGTGCTGCTGGCTCTGGAAAATCACTGGGGTCTTGGTTCAACACCTGAGGGTATGCTGCGTATTAAAAATGCTATTGATTCTCCGTGGTTAGGATTATTGATGGACACGGGCAATTTTCTTGAAAACCCTTATGATAAGCTTGAAAAAATTGCCCCGCAAACCAATTTTGTACAAGCCAAAACCTATTATGGCGGTGGCGTATGGTACAGCCTTGATCTCGACTATAAACGAATAGCCGATATTCTGAAAAAAGTAAACTACCAGGGATACGTATCTATTGAATTTGAAGGAAACGAAGATCCTCAAACAGGTGTGAAGAAAAGTGTAGATTTACTAAGAAGCGTTTTGTATTAATCTGCCTTATTAGCTATTTCATAAGCGTTCGTAATTCAGCTTGCGAACGCTTATTTTTTACCGGGTTTTTGCTTTTTTCTGCGCCTTACCCAGAGCATGAAGCCAGTAATAGATAGTATACCGGGGGTTAAGCCGGTTATTACATAGATAATTCTGATGGGTAACCCTCCATAACTGCCAATATGCAATGAATAGAACGTAGCTTCAAGTTTATTCCAAACACTCTCATTGGCAATCCGGTTTATTTGTATCAGTTTGCCAGTTAATGCATTGTATTCGACCGAATTACTACCTGCCCAGATTTTCCCCTCATTTTTTATTTGTCCTCTTACTATCAATTTCTTCTGTGGCTGAGTCGGAAGATACACATAGTCAGGCATCAGATCAGGCATTTCTACTAAGGCCTGCTTGTATAATGAATCGAGAGAATACCTGGCAAGTGTATTTGGTTGGGTTGGCACTACCTCTTTAGCCCAAACGTCACTATCAAAAGTAAACAGATTCAGCCAGAACCCGGTAAAAGCAATAATGGCATTGAAAAACAAAGACCATACGCCTACGATCCGATGTAAATCTGATGTAATTGTCCGCCAGTTTTTGCGGTTAACTCTCATCCGGAATGTCAGCACTTTCACTATATGCTTTCTGTAAATGACGATTCCCGTCAGAATTGAAATAAGGATGCCAATTCCCAGCAGCGCTACATAGGCGGCTCCGGGTACACCTAATTGCAAACTGAAATGGTACTGGTATATCCATTCTATAGCACTCGGGTTCAAATCATCTAGTTCTCCTTCGCGTAGAATTCGGCCTGTGTAAGGATCAAAGGTAATAAGGCCTAAGTCATAACTCGTTATCCGTGCATCGTTCAGATATAGCCTGAAATTGTATGCCTTATCAGCGGCATCATCAGGATTCATCCAGGCTATTCCATCAAGTGCCGGATACCGTCGTGTAATATCCTTATAGAAATAGTCTAAAGGCAGGCGGGGTTCCTTTACCGGCACTGTAAGCAGTTCTTTATTTGCCCAATTGTCAATCTCCTTTTTAAATATCAGTGCAGAGCCACTGAGCCCCAGTAGTATCAGAAAAAAGCCATTAATAAGCCCTAACCAACTATGTATCTTAAAAAGCTGCCGTTTAAATTTCATTTTTACTCTGGTAGTATTTCTATCGCAAGTCACCGGATTTTATCCTGCATTCTGATTCAGTATTAACACAGTTTGTAACCTTATTTTTTCCATGAGCCCAGTAAGACTTTTTCTCCGAAAACACTGCCAATCAGCAGTTTATTCCGCCATACTGCCCCTACGCTTGAGCCAGATAAAGGAGTGCCATCGTTCAGGTAAACGCTTTCCAGTTTCGGTTGTTCAGATGCAAAAGAAATCTTAATTACCTCAGACGGCGACAGTTTTGAGTGGTCACGGGCATGTGCTAGAAAAGCCAGTAATTTAGGGTGACATCCTACCCACAAATCTCCCGCTTCATCCGTTTCAATATTATCGGCTCCATTAATAGCAATCTCGCTGTTTTCGGTTAAGTTGCCAGTAGCTATGTCGCGGTCAAATATTACGATTTTCCTTCCTGTTGTAGCTGCTACGTACAATTTCTTTCCATCATAATTTACGTTGATTCCATTGGCATACAACAAATCATATGCCACAATTCTTGTCTTTTTGCCATCAAAATAACCTACATTTCCCATGGGTATCTGTAATAAATCTTTCTTTGAACGCCACCAGGACTTTACTTCATCGTGGTCGTTGGTAAAATAAAACTGGCGCTCACCTACTCCAACAATATCGTTCGGGCTGATGAACAACGCATCAGTTATGGTTTCATTATGAACCAGACTGCTGTCAGTAAACAAAAATATCTCAACCGATGTGTCTGATTTCCGGTGATTAACCACAAACAGCTGTTTTTTTCCATCAGGTAATTGATACAAACTGATACCATGCGGGTGGAAATCATTCAATGGCAGGTTTTGGGTCAGGTTTATCGGTTTCGGGGATGCTTCATTACAATTAAGCAGATAGATATTGCCATTAGGCGCATTCTCTGTATACATACTCGACGACACGAGGGCTAATCCTGTGGTTTTATCTATGGTAATATCTTCTGCCCCGGTAAATCCGTAAATTTCTTTAATTGTCCCATCAAAATGAGCTTCAATATTCGTAAAGGCGCCGGAATTCCAGAGAGTTTTTAATATAAATGCGGCTAAAATAAGCAGTAGCGCCAGGGCAATTTTTATCCAGCGTTTCATAATGATAGATTCGATAAATTCAGGTTGAAATTATACAAATGAACAAAAAGAAATTGAAAATGTAATTTTCGGAGGCAAAATTCGGCTCAATCAATTGTGAGAATAGAATAAATTGTCTTTCCTGCCGAGGGCATCGAATGTTTCAGAGAAATATTTTTCTGATAAGTGATTCATTAATCAGATAAATGCTTAAAATTGCTTTTAAATCTATTTATACCTATGAGAAAACCATTCCTGTTTTGCCTGAGCCTGTCAGTACTCACCCTGTATGTTGCCTGCCAGAAAATCGACACAAAAGAAGCAACTGATCCGCAACCACCTGTATATGTAATTGATGATTCGGCCCCGGTATGGGCAGATGAGTTTAATTATACTGGTTTGCCTGATGCCAGCAAATGGGGCTACGATATCGGAGGACACGGCTGGGGAAATGCTGAAAAACAATACTATACCAAAGATGCCAAAAATGCACGTGTTGAAAACGGTGTATTAATAATAGAAGCAAGAAAAGAAAAATATGAAAATAACGACTACACTTCGGCGCGATTGGTAACCAAAAATAAAGGCGATTTTCTATACGGACGTTTTGAAATAAAAGCCAAGCTACCTAAAGGCAGAGGCACCTGGCCTGCCGGATGGATGTTGGCTACTGATAAATCTTATGGCGCTAATTATTGGCCTGACAACGGCGAAATAGATATCATTGAGCACGTAGGTTTTGATCAGGACCGCGTTCACGGTAATATTCACACGAAAGCGTTTAACCATACCATCAAGACCAATAAAGGTAATAATATTGTTGTGCCGGGTGTATCAGACGGTTTTCACATTTATGCCTGCGAGTGGACACCCGATGCGATTAGTATTGAAATTGATGGCAACAAATATTTCACTTTTCCGAAACAAAGTAATTACGGTTGGGCAGAATGGCCTTTCGACAAGAAGTTTCACTTATTGCTAAATATAGCCATTGGCGGAGGTTGGGGTGGTCAGCAGGGTATTGATGACAGTATCTTCCCCCAACGCATGGAGGTAGACTACGTAAGAGTCTACCGCGCAGTAAAAAAATAAAGTTAAAAGTGGATAGCGGGAAAAGGAAGTTGTAAGGAGTAATTGTGTTAAAATAAGAAAAGCAAGAATCAGATGACTCTTGCTTTTGCTCTCGTCAAACTGCTGTTGATTATTAAAATCATCGAGCCGTTGGTGTTTGCGAACGGGCCGGTGACTTTAGGGCTTTCGCCTTATGCTTTGCATGCATTTATCGCTATAATTGCAACAAAAAACATTACTACAACAATTTCATCGAAATATTCGTAAAAAAACTTCTTCATTTTACTTAATTTTTGTCTTAACTTATGATTCCTAACACTCAAAAAAGGTTGGAATCTGCTATTAAAACTTGTTAAGTTAATTGAATATGAAGAAGGGCGTCTTCATGGCTATAACACTCTCGTGTTTGTAGTGCAAATATCGCAAAGACTATCAAGCATGCCAATACCCACTGCAGGGTATTTTTTAAGATTAACATCCGTACCAGTACGCATATCTTTAAATCAGTTTCCGTTCAACGGCATATTTTATTAACCCAACAATGGTTTTGGTGTTGGTCTTGCGGTAGATATTCTTTCGATGGGTTTCCACTGTTCTTTCAGAAATATACAATTGTTTAGCGATCTCAGCATTGGAATATTCCCTTGCTATGAGCTTTAAAATTTCTATTTCTCTATCGGTAAGACGATACACCTCTTCTTCAAGCTCGCTCCTGTTTGCAAGGCTTCTTAAGATTTCGTTTGAAACTTCCCGGCTAAAATAAACATTCCCTTTAGACACCTCATTAATGGCTTCAATCAGTTCATTACGGCCTATGGTTTTCAATATAAAACCTGATATTCCGGCATCCATTAGGTCATGTACTATCGACACATCATAAGAAACCGAAAGCGCCAGTATTTTTACATGCGGAAATTCCTTTTTAACTTTTTGAGTAAGTTCTATGCCTGTCATTTTAGGCATGTACAGGTCTGTTAGTAGAATATCGACCTTGTTTTCGAGAAGATAAGACAGTGCCAGTTTTCCGTCTAATAATTTACCTACTACCTCAAAATTATCGACATCCTGAAGCATAGCTTCAATACCATCAATCAGAATCTGATGATCGTCAACAATTAAAATTTTGAGTTTGGCAGTCATTAGGTTTAAATCAGACAAGAGGGATTTCAACAATTACACTCGTTCCTCTTCCAATTGCGGAATCAAAATTAACACTTCCATTCAAATATTCTACTCTTGTGGTCACATTTTTAATTCCAATCCCCTGATTTTTTACTTCTGCATTGTCAAAACCTTTTCCGTTGTCTTCTATTATCAGTACTAATTCCTTTTCATGTTTTACGAGTTCAATACTTACTTTGGTTGCTTCGGCATGCCTTATAATATTGCTCAGAACCTCCTGCACAACCCTGTAGAGCATGGTTTCAATTTTTTCATTCAAGCGTTCTTTAAGTCCTATTATCTGTAATTCGATCTGTAGTTCTCCTAAAGAATTGACTTTATTGACAAACTGTTTCATGGCTGTTGACAACCCCAGTTTTGTCAATGCACCCGGCATCATATTATGCGAAATCTCTCTGATTTCCTTGATACTATCTTCCAGCAAATCAAGAGAATTCTGGATATGCTCATTTTCAACTTTTCTTTTTGCCATAAAATTCCCCAATGCCATTCTGGCAGCAGCAAGCATTTGGCCTACTCCATCATGCAGATCACGGGCTATTCTTACTCTTTCTCTTTCTTCTGCCTGTAGAATGGCCTCTGTTCTTTGCTGCTGCGCCACAGCCTTCTCTCTGAAAAGTCGTTCAGATGTATCCTGCATGGCCTTTAATCTGTAGGCGAGTAAAACCATTAAAACGACAATTTCTATAATAAATGCAAAAGCGAAATAATCCATTTCAACTAAACGGCTGCCCTGCACAATTTCATAGTTGCTTAATGCCGAATAGAAAACAATCAGAGCTATAGGAAAATTAGCTAAAAGGAAATAAAAGGCTTCTTTTTTAAAATGGCCTACGTAAATACAATAAATTGAACTGAGAATTACATACGTAGTGGGTATCCAGAATACAACTCCCAGGGCCCGGTTCACTATAGAAAGGTACTTTTCAAATAAGATACCACCCAACAAAAGATTATCTACATACAGACAAATAAGCATGCCTGTGAGTATACCAATTAAACCCCAGGTCAGATTATTCACTACCCGGGTTTTAAGCAGATCCCATCGTAGGTATTTGCGTATAAACAAAAGCCCTGAAATAAGAAATAACAATGAAGCTACATACTTGAGCCTGTTGCCCGGCACACCAAATGAGCCATTCATATAATATCTGATAAAATACGCCTGTGTACTGGCTAAGAATCCCAGGGCCATCCAGACATATATTCCATAATAAAAATAGAGCATGTCTTTAAACGCAAACAACAGAAGAAAAGACAAAATAACCACAAACATTAATATGCCTGTTACCAGCCCCCAGTTATGATAGTCGGTTGAGTAATAATAATAATCGAACGCATTTCTTTCCCAGACAGTTATGGGAGCCCAGATAGACCCGACTTCTTTCTGGAGTTTCAGATAGCATACAACTTCCTGATTGGCTTTCAGTCTAACAGGGAAAAAAAAGTTTCTGTGCTTAACGGGTCTTTCAAGTTGGGGCACTCTCCAGGAAAGAAACTGTTCACTTCGAACTACATTGCTGTCAACCACGTAGAGGTGTCCCACATCGTATAACGGTGTAGGCAAATCAAGAATAAAATTCTGATCTATTTGTGTTGAGTTCTTTAGCTTAAACTTAAACCAGAACGGGTTACCTCTTGCCCAGAAAGTCGGTGCATTGCCTTTCGTCTGCTTGAAGCGGAATTTTTTCGGAGACCTTAGTATTTTTTGAATGGTAAGTTTACGGCTTTTGTCCTGAAAATAATGAAGCCCCGCCGGCATATTTTGTTTCTGCCAACTGCCATCATAATCTAATAAAATAACATTGGTTGTATCTTGTCCCAGCAGCTCAGGACTGATGCTGACAAAGAAAAAAAAACATAAAACACTGCATGCTTTGCTATAGGATTGCATTAATCTTATGATGACTTGCAGTTTCATAGAAATCAATAAAAGAAAATATAAGAAACAATAATAGCAGTAACTACTCCGGCTAAATCGGCCAGTAAGCCTGCAACCAACGTATAACGGGTATGTTTTATGCTAACATAACCAAAGTACAGCGCCAACACATACAGAATAGTGTCTGAACAAGCCTGAAAAACGCATGACAACCGGCCAACGAACGAATCAGCACCATAGGTTTTCATGGCGTCAATCATCATGGCTCTCGACCCACTGCCACTTAAAGGGTGCATCAAGGCTGTAGGAAGCGCATCCGTAAAATCGGTATTAACACCCGTAAGTCCGATCACCCACTTCAAGCCATCAACGATATAGGTCAGAGCACCACTATTCCGAAAAACACTGATGGCTACCAGCATGCCGACCAGATAAGGAATAACTTTTACCGATGTCTCAAATCCGTTTTTGGCACCGTCAATAAATGCCGAGAAAACATCAACCTTTTTGTAGACGGCCCCTCCTATAAAACCCACAATAAAAATCATGAGTATCATATTGCTCACTATCTTGGAAGTAGTTTCGATTTCCTCTTTCGATAAACGCGCAAAATACCAGATGACGAATCCGATAAATGCCGTTAATCCTGCCAGCCACGAAAATAGAGTCTTATCAAAAAAATTGATTCTCTGCTTTATTCCTACAAACAGCATACCTGTTAGTGTTGCTACATATACCGATATAAGCGCCGGAATAAAAATATCTGAGGGATCGGCCGCATTGTATATAGCCCGTTGCGCCATAATACTTAATGGTATCAGTACAGGCCCTGCGCTGTGCAGTACCATAAACATAATCTGGGCATTGCTTGCGGTATCTTTATGCGGGTTCAGTTCCTGCAAACTTTGCATGGCTTTCAGCCCAAAGGGTGTAGCAGCATTATCTAAGCCCAGCATATTGGCAGAAAAATTCATAATCATCTGTCCGTTTGCCGGATGATCCTTGGGTACTTCAGGAAAAAGTTTGCTGAAAAACGGCCCGATAATTCTGGCCATTCTTCTGATTACTCCCGCTTCTTCTCCCACTTTCAGTATTCCCAAAAAGAACGTCATTACACCGGCTAAAGGTAGAGCTATATCCATTACAGCCAGCTTTGCCGAGTCAAACATACCGTCAACCACCAGTTTAAATATTTCGGTGTCTCCGGTAAAAATGACTTTGATCAGGGCAATGACAAATGCTATAAGAAAAAATGCTACCCAAATGTAGTTTAATGCCATAAATTTGAGATTTTAGGGTTAGATTTGTTGGCAAGATATAAATAAACCAAGATTTATAATTGCTTGTACGTCATTTTCTGCAAAAATCTACCTTACAAGCCTAACGAACAATTCAATGACAAAACTAAAGCTAATTTCAGGAATCGCAACTATTGCACTGCTGATAGCAGGTTGCACTTCTACAACCACTACCAAAACAGGTGATAGCACTAAAGTTGATACAGTTCTGGTACCTAAAGATACTATTGTGGCTGTAACAGAAGAAAAAATTCCGGAATTAGAACAGCGCATGATAAACCAGGGGCTGGTAAATTTACAGACCCTCGACTCGACCATTATGGTTGAATTAAAATATTCTACTACTGACAATTTTGTTCATGCCGATGTATACGGTGACCTAACCCGCGCCTATATGCAGCAGAAACCCGCGGAAATGCTGGCCAAAGCCAGTAAGATTCTGCAAAGCCAGTATCCTGATTACAGACTGCTGGTTTATGACAGTTCAAGGCCGCTGTCGGTGCAACACAAATTATGGGCCATGCTAGACACCATACCCCCTGCTAAAAGATCCGACTTTGTAGCGAATCCGGCAGAAGGTTCTATTCATAACTTTGGGTCAGCAGTCGATCTCACTGTTTTTAACACTAAAACCGGAAAACCGCTGGACATGGGCACTAAATATGACTATTTTGGTGATCTGGCCTACCCCATTTATGAAGATCAGATGCTGGTGGAAGGCAAACTCACAGAGAAACAGATAGCTAACCGACTGATTTTACGCAATGCTATGCAAAAAGCGGGCTATATGCGCATTGACAGCGAATGGTGGCATTTTAATGCCATTTCACGTGCCAGAGCCAAAGAACTTTACAAAATTATCGAGTAATTACAGTCCACAGGTTTTAATCTATGTTTGAAGAGATAAATGCTTACATTGCCCGCTATGCCAATTTTACAGCTGATGAAGTAGCCGTGTTTAATGCAATACTTCAACCTAAAAGTGTTGCAAAAAAAACGTTTCTGCTTCAGGAAGGCGAAGTATGCAGATTTGAAGCATTTATTAAAAAAGGGTGTATCCGCACCTATTATTTAGATCCCAGCGGTGCTGAAGTAACGCTGCAATTTGCCATTGAAAACTGGTGGGTGAGCGACATAGCCAGTTTTCATGACCAAAAGCCAAGCCGGATGTTCATAGAGGCACTGGAAGACTGTGAGTTACTTTTACTGACGCCTGAAACCAAAGAAAAATTACTGGCGCAGGTACCCCGGTTTGAACGCATGTTCAGACTGATGGTACAAAGAAACCTTACCCGCCTGCAAGAAAGGCTTTTTCAGACCATTGCCACCACAGCTGTTGAAAAATATCTTGATTTTCTGGAAAGATACCCCACCATCCCTCAAAGGGTAGCCCAGCATTATATAGCCTCTTATCTGGGTTTTTCACCAGAGTTTCTGAGTAAGGTGAGAACCAAGCTGGCCAAAAACAAAACCTGAGCCTCTCTATCACTATCTGCTTCACTTCTTGTCCTAGTTCAATGTTTTTGAATTTTCAAGGCTGCAATTTTGTATCATCAAATCAACAACAAAGGTGTTGCGGTTTGAAACAAAACAATTCTTGAATTATAAAATAAAACAGACAATGGAAAATAACATATTAGGCATACACCACATAACCGCAATAGCGGGAGATGCCAAACGCAATTTCAACTTTTATACAAAAGTATTAGGCCTTCGTTTCATTAAAAGAACTGTGAACTTTGACGACCCCGGTACATACCATTTTTACTTTGCCGATGGCGAGGGTACTCCCGGTTCTGTACTTACTTTCTTCCCTTGGGGTAATGCGGTAAGGCAAGGCAAACGTGGAGCTGGCATGGCCACTGAAATCGGCTATGCTGTGCCTGAGGGCAGTCTGGATTTCTGGGTTGAACGTTTTAAAAAGTACAATGTCATTTATAACAAGCCATCAGAAAGATTCGGCGAAAAGTATCTTACTTTTCTTGATCCGGATGGTTTAAAACTGGAACTGATTGTACCAAAAAAGGCAGACGCCAGAAAACCATATGAAACTGATGAAGTAAAAGCCGATGCAGCAACCAGAGGTTTTTATAACACCACTATTACGCTCAATGACATTAAACCTACTGCAGCGGTATTAACAGAGGTGTTCGGGTATAAACTGATAGCACAGGAAGCTAACCGTTATCGGTATGCAACTGATGCCATTGAAACTGCCAACATTATCGATCTGGTTGAACTACCCAACGAAGCCAGAGGTTTAGGCGCCGGTGGCACGGTGCATCACATTGCATTCAGGGTGAAAGACGACGCAACACAAATGGAATACCACAAAAAAATTCAGGACTTAGGTTTTCATATTACCCCGCAAATAGATCGTAATTACTTCCATTCTTTGTATTTCAGAGAACCGGGTGGCGTATTGTTTGAAATTGCCACTGACAATCCCGGTTTCACGGTCGATGAGTCTTTGGAAGAATTGGGCACTAATCTTAAACTGCCTGCTCAATATGAGTCTCGCAGGAAAGAGATAGAAGCACATTTGGTAAAACTGGATTAAAACAAACCGCTCATTTATTATGGACTTTCAATCATTAAAATATGTATATGAGCCCGCAGGTCAGGCAGGAGCAAACACCTTGTTGCTCCTGCACGGCACAGGCGGCGACGAGCGGGATCTGCTCCCCATTGCCAAAGATTTTGGTAACGATTTCAATATTCTGAGTTTAAGAGGGAATGTATCCGAGAATGGAATGCCCAGGTTTTTCAAAAGATTGGGCATGGGCATATTCGATGAAAAAGATTTAACATTCCGCACACACGAAATGGTAAACTTTATCAAAGAATTATCCGTGAAAGAGCATTTCGATAGCTCGAAAGTAATAGCCTTAGGATATTCGAATGGTGCCAATATTGCCGGAAGCACATTGGTGCTGTATCCTGATTTTCTGGCAGGCGCTATACTCTACAGGCCTATGCAACCTTTTAAAAGTGTTAGTGCTGCGTTAAAAACCATTAAAAACACGCCTGTATTTATGAGCAACGGTATGGTTGACCCTACGGTTAATCAGGCTGATACTGCCCGATATGTCAGTATCCTGAAAAACGCAGGTTTCGATATAGACAGTTATAGTATCCCGACAGGTCATCAGCTTACCAAAAATGATTTGCAGCTTTCTGTTGAGTGGTACCAAAAACACTTTGGTTAAAAAAAGTTAAATGCAAAGGATAACAGCCACAGATAGTATCCGGTTGAAATAGTTTTTTTAGATTTGCAGAAAGATTTTGCCTATCAATCATGAAAAAGACTTTATCGGGTATTTTTATCTTAGCTGTTATCCTTTTTTCCTGTAACAATGCTGAAGAATCTACCTCTGACAAAAAAGAAAGTATCCCCCTACTGCCCTTTCAATTAGTTAACACTTATCCGCACGATACCACTGCTTTCACTGAGGGCTTTTTAGTGCATAATAATCAATTGTTTGAAAGCACCGGTTCACCAGAAGAACTTTCAGAGACTTCATCCGTCATCGGTATTCTGGATTTAAAAACTGGGCAACTTGATAAAAAAGTAAGGCTTGATAAATCGAAATACTTCGGTGAAGGCATTGCTATTCTGAACGATAAAGTATATCAGCTTACTTACAAGTCTAAAACAGGATTTGTATATGACCTGAAGACATTCTCTAAAATAAAAGAATTCGCGTTTAACAACGCTGAGGGCTGGGGATTAACAACCGACGGGCAGTCGTTGATTATGAGTGATGGAACCTACACACTGACTTATCTTGACCCAAGCACCTTATCTGTTATCAAAACACTGCCGGTAAGAGAAAATGGCTATGCCAAAGAACAACTGAACGAGCTTGAGTTTATCAAGGGATTTATTTATGCCAACATCTGGCAAACCAATGAGATTGTTAAAATTGACCCCACTACCGGAAATGTAGTTGCAAAACTAGACCTTGGAACTATAGCGGCCGATGCCCGCACCAAACATCCGAAATCACTTGAAATGAACGGAATTGCCTTCGACTCTACCAACAATAAGATTTATATAACCGGTAAAATGTGGCCAAAGGTTTATGAAATAACATTTAGCCATTAAGAATCTGATTATCCGGTGTCTGATTTGATTCAGACGGTTTTGGCTTGTAGAAAGCGTGTATTTTTTACTTATTACTCGGGTCTATTTAATAGTTTATTGGGCTTATTGATTTGTTTTTCAAAGATTTTATTACAAATTATTAGTTTTTTTCGTATCTTTGCATACTTTTTTGGAAGACACTCCCAAATAAATTATTTTTATCGATATGCGTAAACTTCGTATTCTGTACGTTGCCAGTGAAATAAATCCCTTCCTGCAAATTTCAGAAGTAGCTGAATTTCTTCGTAAACTTCCGCAAGCCATGCAAGAAAAAGGCATGGAAATCAGAATTCTGATTCCACGTTTTGGTTCCATCAATGAGCGCAAAAACCGGCTTCACGAAGTTGTAAGATTATCTGGAATCAATATTTCGGTAGGTGAAGACGAAAAACCGCTTATTATTAAAGTGGCTTCTATACCAAGTGCTAAGTTGCAAGTTTATTTTTTAGATAATGAAGACTATTTTAACAGGAAATACGTTTTCTTAGATAAAGAGGGAAGTTTCTATGATGACAATGATGAAAGAACAATCTTTTTCTGTAAAGGTGTTCTTGAAACTGTGAAGAAACTGGGATGGGCTCCTGACATCGTACATTGCACCGACTGGATGACAGCTCTGATTCCTTTGTATCTGAAAACAACTTATAAAAACGATCCGGTTTTCAAAGATACAAAGTCAGTTTTTACAATTTATAATAATGCTTTTGAGCATAAGTTTGACGAAAACATTCTGGAAAAAGCCAAAGCAATGGACGTATCAGATGAAGCCCTGGCTAATCTACGCTCTGCTGACTTTGAAGGTTTCATCAAAATTGGTTGTCAATATGCCGACTCGATAGTGAAAGCTAACGAGGATATGAACGAAAATTTAAGTAAATTATTGAATGAAATTACAGCTAACAAAATTGAAGCAGGTATTGAAGACGACGACGTTACAGAAACGTACTTTAATCTTTACACAGAACTCGTTCCTTGAAAATAGCGGAAATTTCACACATAAAATGCGGAACGTAGCCCTTATGCTACTTTCCGCATTCTTTTTGTCGTGCGAAGACCCTATCAACATTGCAGTAGACACCCCTTCGGATGGTGGTCAGTTTTCAACTTCATTTACTGATACCCTCACAGTAGCGCGAGCCACAGTGATGATTGATTCTGTCGTGACATCAGAGCAATCGGGTGCAGTTGTAGGGCATTATAAAGATCCTGTTTTTGGAGATGTATCCGCTACTTTATATGCGCAAGTAACGCTACCGATTGATGGTCTCACCGGAGCCTACGCAGCATTGACATTTCCTGAGGCCGATAAAGATAAAGCCGTATATGACTCAGTGTATGTATTCTTAAAGCATAACGGATTTGCGTACGGAGACTCCACCAAACCTGTTACACTTAATATACACCGGCTGACTGAAGACTTCGTTAAAGGAAAAAGATATATCAATACTAATTCTTTAGCTTACAATCCTACTCCTCTGGCCAGTCAGGTACTTACGTATAAAGACTTTAAACGTGCTACTACCAATAGTCTGGACAGTTTGATTAAATTCAAATTGCCCAATACAGTAGGAACCGAAATCTTCTCATTAGTAGGGAAAGACCAGTCATCAGATATTGATAAATTCACTGCTGCTGTAAAAGGTTTTGCCTTAACAATTAATAATGATGCTCAGACTGTCTACGGTGTTTCACTCTCGTTGGATAGCTTCCCGATGATTTATTATCATGCAGAAGGAGATACCGTGGGGAAAGCTTTTTCTTTAACGTTTCTTGGAGAACGTTTCAGCGAAATTAAAGGTAACAGACAGGGCACTGTTGTTCAAAGCCTGAAAGAGTTAGAATCAATCCCTTCTCAGGCAACCGGGAATAAGACCTACATTCAGACAGGAGCCGGTATTACAACCAAGATATCATTCCCTACCCTTGCCAATTTATTGAAAGTAGGAAGCAGCAATATAGCAATTAATAAAGCAGAGTTAATTATTGAGCCTGATTTGGATCAGGTCGCCGGAAATTTACGGCCACCGACGCAATTCGTGCTCGTTGAAATCGGAAAAGATAATCGACTGAAAAAAACAAATAATGTTGAAGATTTCGTAGCGCTTGATGTAGCCACGGGTGTGCAATACGTTTCAGAATACAACAGTACCAACAATAATTACAAATTCAACTTTACCTCTTATTTACAAGATCTTCTGAATAACAAAAAGACTACCGACGGCATTGCGCTTGTACCTAGTCTTGTTAGTGTTGATAATTCTACAGGAGCTTCTACAATTGGCATTTATAATAATAACGTGACTCGAGCAGTTATTAAAAGCATAAAACTGAATGTTTATTATTCAGGCAAGAAATAACATCTGATAGATTTTCGCACAGAAAAGAGGAGACCGAAATCTCCTCTTTTTTTGTTTTATTATTGGATTTTTTTCATAAATTTGAATAGTTATATAGCCAAACGTTGGATTTTTCTAATCTTAAATTTCTTTATTCATAGAAAACTAAAATCATTTTATACTATGTGTGGAATTGTCGCTTATGTTGGGCACCGGGAAGCTGCTCCGCTCATTATCAAAGGACTTAAAAGACTGGAATACCGCGGATATGACAGCGCAGGTATCGCTTTATTAAACGGGCAAGGCCTGAAAATATATAAAAAGAAAGGAAAAGTATCTGACCTTGAGACAGAACTGAAAGACAAAGAATTACATGCCTGTGTAGGTATCGGGCATACCCGATGGGCTACACATGGCGAGCCTAATGATGTAAACGCTCACCCCCATTATGCTACTAATAAGAAACTGGCTATCATCCATAACGGTATCATCGAAAACTATGCAGCAATCAAGCAGAGTTTACTCAATAAGGGTTATACTTTTGAAAGCGCCACAGATACCGAAGTACTGATTAAGTTCATAGAAGACATCAAGGCCAATATGTATTGCTCGTTGGAAGAAGCAGTCAGAATTGCACTTCATGAAGTAGTAGGTGCTTATGCCATTGTGATAATTGATGAAGAAAACCCGACCCAGCTGATAGCCGCACGCAAGGGAAGTCCACTGGTAATTGGTGTAGGTGAAAATGAGTTTTTCTTTGCTTCAGACGCCACACCTATTATTGAATACACGAAAGAAGTGGTTTATCTGGAAGACTATGAAATAGCCATAGTAAAAGACAACGAACTGGTAATTAAAAACCTGGCCAACGAAGATATTTCGCCTTATATAGAAACGGTTGAAATGGAACTGGAAGCCATTGAAAAGGGAGGATACGACCATTTCATGCTTAAAGAAATTTTCGAGCAACCACGTTCAATTGCTGATTCGATGAGAGGCCGGATTCATTTGGACGATGCTACGCTTCAATTAGGCGGTCTGAGAGATTATCTTGATAAAATAGCACAGACCGACCGCATTGTTATTGTAGCCTGTGGAACTTCCTGGCATGCAGGCCTGGTTGGAGAATACCTTTTTGAAGAACTTGCGAGAGTAAACGTAGAAGTTGAATATGCTTCGGAGTTCAGATACAGGAATCCGATCATTAAAGAAGGAGACATCGTCATTGCCATTTCCCAGTCAGGCGAAACAGCCGATACATTGGCTGCGCTTGAACTAGCCAAATCGAAAGGGGCTATTATTCTGGGGGTTTGCAATGTGGTTGGTTCTTCTATTGCGCGTATCACCCATGCAGGTGTATACACTCACGCCGGCCCCGAAATAGGCGTTGCCAGCACCAAGGCATTTACGGCACAGGTAACCGTATTGAGCCTGATTGCCATTGCCACAGCTCAGAAGAAAGGCACTATCAGCCAGAACCTGTACAAAGAGCTTTTACTGGGACTGGATGCCATACCGTCAAAAGTTGAAAAAATCCTGAAAAGTGCCGAGAAAATAAAAGACATATCAAAGCTGTTCACTTTTGCTTCCAATTTTATCTTCCTGGGCCGGGGTTTAAATTTCCCGGTAGCACTTGAAGGCGCCCTGAAACTGAAAGAAATTTCGTACATCCATGCCGAGGGGTATCCTGCTGCAGAAATGAAACATGGCCCTATTGCACTGATTGACGAAGACATGCCAGTAGTATTTATTGCAACCAAGGATGCTTCCTACGAAAAAATTGTATCGAATATTCAGGAAGTAAAAGCACGCAAAGGGCGTGTAATTGCCATTGTAACAGAAGGAGATAGTCTGATACCCAAAATGGTAGATTTTGTAATAGAGGTGCCCCGCACCAACGATCTGTTGATTCCGCTGATAACCTCTATACCATTGCAATTAATTTCTTATTACATTGCCGTAATGAGAGGCCGAAATGTAGACCAGCCGCGTAACCTGGCCAAATCGGTAACGGTAGAGTAAGCCCGGTCATAAAAAAAGCAGTAATCGCCTATCTGAGAGATGATTACTGCTTAACCCCAAAACTCCAAAAAAAATACAGCTCTAACGAGCGAAAAACTTATTTGTTGAAAACTTTGATAAAATTGCTTATCAGCCAGTTTTCATCCGATTTTAATAACGAACTCAATGTATTATCAGCAAAAACTGTTACGGTGCTGATATCATTAACTATTTTCAGAAATTCTTCTTTTTCGGCACTATCAGGCTTTACACTTTCTTTCAAGCCTTCCATTGCTTCAATCAATGGGGTTATTTCTCTTCTCCGGCGTTCTTTTGCAATCTGTTTGGCCACTTTCCATATATCCTTTTCTGCAATAAAATACTCTTTTCTTTCTCCGGGAAGAAGCTGTTTATATATCAGACCCCAATCCATCAGATCGCGCAGGTTCATGTTTACATTTCCCCTCGAAATCTGAAGTTCTGACATAATCTCGTCGGCATTCATAGACTTTGGCGCAAGCAAAAGCAGGGAGTGAATCTGTGCCATAGTGCGGTTAATACCCCACTGCGTGGCAAGAGTACCCCAAGTATGGATAAACTTGTCTTTTGCTTCTTTTAACTCCATCGTAGACATCCTTAACTTTATATTATATTTTGCACGTAAGCGTAATTGTCTCAAAGTAAAATAACAATTTTGAATTTTCAAAATTTTCTGAAAATATTTTGGAAAATTCAACACAAAAACGAATCAAATTTACAATTTCGTAATCGACTGATTAACAGCTATTTATAATTTCACTAAAATCGTTCTTTAAGAAGCCGCAATTGCAGCCTCCTGAAACTGATTCAGAAAAATATTTTAGAGCGTTATTTCATTCATTTGTGCACCATAAATTATTAGACTAAAAGCCTGTAATTTTGAGTCAATTTTACTTATTTCGTATTCTAAACATCAGCAGATAATGTTCTCTACGCAAACCTATATCGAAAGACGCAACACCCTGAAACGTACTGTTGGAAGCGGCCTGATTTTAATAATGGGCAATGAAGAAGCTCCCATGAACTACCACGACAATACCTACCGCTACCGACAAGACAGCAATTTCTTGTATTATTTTGGCATTAGTCTGGCAAACCTGGCTGCAATAATCGATGTGGATTCGGGTGAAGAGATTATTTATGGCGATGAATTTACAATGGACGACATTATATGGGTTGGTCCTCAACCTACATTGGCCGATCAGGCTCGTAAAGTTGGGGTCTATCGAACAGAAGCCTACGCAAAGCTGGCCGAAAAACTGGCTGGTGTAAAAAAAGTACACTATACACCACCCTATCGCTACGAAAACAAATTCAAATTGAGTACTTGGCTGAATATTCCTGTGGATCAGTTAAAAGAAAAAGCTTCTGTTGATCTTATTAAAGCTATTGTCGGCCAACGCTCTTATAAATCGGCAGAAGAAATTGTACAGATGGAAGAGGCTGTAAACATCACGCGTGAAATGCACATAGCAGCCATGCGTGAAACCAAAGCAGGCCGGAAAGAATTTGAAATAGCTGCCCTGCTCCACCAGAAAGCAAGAGAAGGTGGCGGAGACCTTGCTTATCCTATCATTTTCAGCATCAACGGACAAACCCTGCATAATCATTATCATGGTAACACCATGACCGAAGGGCGCCTGGCACTGAATGATTCAGGGGCTGAAAACAGCATGTTCTATGCAGGAGATATAACCCGGACGATTCCGGTAAGTAAAAAATTCACCGGACAACAAAAAGAGATTTACAATCTGGTTTTGCAGATGCAGCTAACGGCCATAAAAGCGCTAAAACCCGGGGTTCTTTATAAAGACGTGCATCTGCTGGCCAACAAAGTACTACTAGAAGGACTAAGCGCCCTTGGGTTTGTAAAAGGGGATATTGATGAAATGCTGGTTGAAGGGGTACAAGGTCTTTTCATGCCTCATGGGCTCGGCCATGCCATCGGATTGGATGTACATGACATGGAAGACCTGGGAGAAAATTATGTGGGTTATAGAGACGGACTGGAAAGAAGCACACAATTGGGTTTGAAATCACTCAGGCTGGCAAAAGAATTAGAATCTGGCTTTGTTGTGACTGTGGAGCCCGGACTTTACTTTATTCCGGACTTAATTGATAAATGGAAAGCAGAGAAAAAATTCACCGACTTCATTAATTATGAACAGTTGGAGAAATACAAAGACTTTGGAGGGGTACGTATAGAAGATAACTGTTTGATAACGGCCGATGGCTATCAGATTTTAGGGAAACCAATCCCGAAAACTACAGAAGAAATAGAAGATTTGAAAAATTAGTTTAAATTGAGGTACATTTTTAGAAAATGTACCTCAATTCTTTTAGAACCATGAAAAAACTTCTCTTCATCTTATATTTCATCCCGCAAATGATGCTCGCACAGAATGTCAATTACGACGAAACTCTGATACCGCCTTATACCTTACCTGATATTCTGACAGGTACTGATAACCAGAAAATCACTTCACCGGCACAATGGGAAGCTAATCGTCCGGCTTTGCTCAGGCTATTTGCCGAAAATGTATATGGAGTTACACCTCGAATTACAACCCGCAAAAGGTACAAACTCATTGAAACAAAAAATGATGCGCTCGGAGGCAAGGCTATCCGCAAACAGGTATTGATTACGTTTGACGACTACCCTCACCTTAGCGGCATCAATGTTTTACTGTATATTCCTAAACATGTAAAAAAACCGCCGGTATTTGTCGGACTCAATTTTGAGGGGAATCACTCCATCGGCAACGACCCTGATGTACTGATTACACAGAACTGGATGATTGATTTTCAGAAAAATCCTGATTACGTATATAATAACAGGGCTCTTTTGGCGTCAAGAGGTAAAGCGGTAGTAGAAAGCTGGCCTGCCGAGACCATCATCAATAATGGTTTCGCTATGGCTACTGCCTATTATGGAGACATAGAACCGGATCATGCCAATGGCTGGCAATTGGCCTTGAGAGGGTCAATTGGTACACCTGACGAAAAACAATGGAGTGCAATGGGTGCCTGGGCCTGGCAGTTAAGCCGGATACTGGATTATCTGGAAACTGACAACGATGTTAACAGCAAAAAAGCCATCGCCATCGGGCATTCAAGGCTTGGGAAAGCTGCTTTTTGGGCAGCAGCACAAGACCAGCGATTTGCCGCTTTTATATCAAACGAATCAGGAGAAGGCGGTGCAGCACTGAAAAGACGTTGGTATGGCGAAACCCACGAGATTATCAACACTAATTTCCCTCACTGGTTTTCAGCAAAATACAAAACCTTTGCAGGTAACATAACTGCTCTCCCGGTCGACCAGCACCAGTTGTTTGGTTTAATTGCTCCCCGGCCTGTGTATGTATCAAGTGCTGAGGGCGATCAATGGGCTGATCCTATGGGCGAATTTCTTTCTCTCAAAAACGCAGAACCGGTTTTTGTTCTCTACGGAATAAAAGGATTAGGCACAGATACGCAACCACCGGCAGATAACCCGGTCGGTAATTACATACGTTACCATTATCGTTCAGGTAAACATCACATGAATGCCTATGACTGGGAGCAATACTTGAAGTTTGCAACCGAAGTAGTCAACAAACCGAGGTGACGGTCATAGTATTTAACACTAATTAGTAAAAGAACCGTTTTTTATAGCAAAATCTTGCCCTTTCATCATAATCGTCAGCATTTTTCAATCTTTTCTCTGTATATTAACAGGTAATTTTTCTATCCTAAACACCTTCTTCATTATGCAACTTGTTATTTCCAATCTCAACAAAACGTATTCCAACGGCGTTCATGCCCTGAAAGACGTTAACCTCACAATCAATCAGGGAATGTTCGGCCTGTTAGGGCCAAACGGCGCGGGTAAATCATCATTGATGCGCACCATAGCCACCTTACAGGAGCCGGATAGTGGAGAAATCAGTCTTGGAAATATTAATGTGCTGGTTCAGAAAGATGAAGTACGTAAAACATTGGGTTACCTGCCTCAGGAATTCGGCGTCTATCCTAAAGTAGATGCACTCACCTTATTGAATCACCTGGCGGTTCTGAAGGGCATAACCAATGCTTCTGAACGCAAGGCAGTTGTAGAAGCCTTATTGCAAAAAACTAATCTCTGGGATGCCCGCAAAAAGAACCTCGGAGGATACTCAGGGGGTATGAAACAACGGTTTGGCATTGCTCAGGCACTCTTAGCTAACCCGAAACTTATTATTGTAGATGAACCTACTGCAGGTCTTGACCCTGCCGAAAGAAACCGTTTTCTCAATCTTTTGTCAGAACTCGGTGAAAACACAGTGGTAATATTATCGACACACATTGTAGACGACGTGAAAGAACTATGTTCGGACATGGCCGTATTTAATAAGGGAGAAATACTTTTCAAAGGCAGCCCCGATGAAGCCCTGAAGGCAATTGCCGGTAAAATATGGGAGAAGCGCATCACCAAAGCAGAGCTAGCTGACTACAAACAGAACTTTAAGGTGATATCTGAAAAACTCATTGCAGGTAACCCGATTATCCATGTTTATGCCGATAGCAATCCGGACGGATCGTTTGAAGCCGTTGAGGGCGACCTGGAAGATGTTTACTTCTCTAAAATATTTGCTTAAACCTTATACACTTCTCTGACATGTTAAAAGAAATACTAAGGTTTGAGTTTTCATACAGAAAAAACCGACCTGCTACTTATATCTACTTCGGTATCTTATTTATACTTTGTTTTGCTGCCGCCACCTCTAAATATGTAAGTTTTGAGGGCGTAGCCGGAGGACAAATCAAAGAGAATTCGCCTTTTTTTCTGGCCACGATGACCATCATCATGACTTTCTTCATGACCTTCATCTGCTCGGCTATTATGGGTGTAGCCATACTGCGAGACTTTGAACACAAAGTGGAGTCGTTAATGTTCAGTACTACCGTATCAAAGTTCGACTACCTTTTCGGGCGATTTGTGGGTTCTTTTCTGGTGATGGTTCTGGTGTATTCAGCCATCTGGATGGCATTGATGTTAGGTTTCAGTATCGGCGAATACCTACCATGGGATCCGTCATGGAAAGGTAAATCAATGCTACCCTTTAATGCCTGGTCTTATTTTCAGCCGTTCTTGTTCTGGGGTATTACCAATATCTTTATTCAGGGAGCCATCTTCTTTGCAGCCGGAGCTTTAAGCCGCTCTACCGTTGTTATTTATACGCAAGGTATCGTGTTATTTGTATTGTATCAGATAACGGATACTATTTTAGGAGATATTGAGAACAAAAATCTGGCTGCCCTACTTGACCCATTCTGCTACAGGGCCTTCAATATCTATACTGAATACTGGACACCCGCCGAGAAAAATACGCTGATTGCCCCTCTTGATGGCGTTCTGCTATGGAACCGCCTCATCTGGGTTGGCATTGCCCTGCTTATTCTGATTGCAACCTATTATTCTTTCAGCTTTAATGTGGTTCGAAGCAGCCTGTTCAAGAAAAAAGCAATGAAAGAAGAAAAATCTGCGATACAACCGGAAGCAGTGCGCATTCCTTTGGTTCACCAGTTTAGCGGCTTCTCAACCAGCCTGAAACAACTCTGGAAAGAATCAGTTTTCTATACAAGAATGGTTGTGCGCGAAATCCCTTTTATAGCCATTATTTTTGTAGGCCTGGCCGATCTGACAATCAGCTCGTTCTACTTTGAAGAAATGTACGGCACAAGTTCCTATCCTATTACGGCCAATGTAATTGGCCTGTTGAATAATTTTGACCTCTATTTTCTGATTATTGTGGTATTCTATTCAGGTGAGCTAATCTGGAAAGAAAGAGTAACCAACATGCACCTCATTATAGATGCAACACCTGTAGCCGATTGGGTGAATCTTTTCTCCAAATTCATTGGTCTTCTGCTCATTTATATAGGTTTGTTGCTTATTCTGATAATATCAGGTGTACTCATCCAGGCGAGTCATGGGTATTTCAATTTCGAGATATCACTTTACTTCAAATCACTTTTTGCTAATACACTTATATTTCTGGTGCTTTATACATTGCTTTCGCTCTTTGTGCAGGTAATGGCCCATAATAAATTTGTAGGCTTTGCCATGATGTTCGTCTTCTTCCTGGTTACTTTCTTTCTGGGGGCATCGGGCATACAGCATCCTTTGTTTTCATTTGGTAGTGGTAGCTTGCGCGACTACTCCGACATGAACAAGTATGGGCACTTCATTACCCGATTCTCCTGGCTAAAACTTTACTGGCTGTCGCTGGTAGCTTTTCTGTTTATAGTAGCGGTTGTATTCTCAGTTCGGGGGTCCGAAGCCGTTATGAAAACACGATTGAGAGTAGGTAAATTGCGCCTGACACGTTCGGTTATTACCATTGGTTTCTTTTCGTTCGTGTCGTTTGTAGCAGTAGGTTTGTACGTATTTTACAATATGAACAAACTGAACACTTACGAAACCCGCGAGGAAGGCGAAGAAAAACGAGTAGCTTATGAAAAAGCCCTGAAGAAATTCGAGCATCTGCCTCAGCCTAAGATAATTGATGTAAACCTGAAAGTGGAGGTATATCCGCTAGACAGGAATTTTACGGCAGAGGGCTATTTTTGGCTGAAAAACAAAACCCAGAAAACGCTGGCGGATGTGCACATACAAAATGACGAGCAGCACAATATGAAGCTTGAGTATCTGAAGTTTGACGGAGGAGCTAAAGAAAACAAAACCTATGCCAAATACGGATACACTATTTATACACTTAATACGCCTCTGGCACCCGGCGATTCGGTGAAAATGTCGTTTAAAACCAGATATGAAACCAAAGGTTTTGTGGCCGGTGGGGGCAATACTGATGTGGTATATAACGGTACTTTCTTTAATAATCTGTATTTCCCAACCATCGGATACTCAGATAATTATGAACTGAGCGATGATGACACCCGTCGCAAACATAAACTACCTGAAAAGGAACGGATGATGGAACAGACAAATCCTGTGGGTTTATCGCAGAGCTTATTCGGTGATGACGCCGATTATATCCGTTTCGAAATGGTTATCGGTACCGAAAAAGACCAGACCGCTATTGCGCCGGGTTATCTGCAAAAAAAATGGAACGAGAACGACCGTCAGTATTTCCATTATAAAATGGATGTGCCCATGTGTAATTTCTACTCTATTGTATCGGCCCGGTATGAGGTAAAAAAAGACAAATGGAAAGGTGTAGACCTGGAAATTTACTATAATAAAGGGCACGAATACAACCTGGATAAAATGATGGCTTCCATGAAAGCCTCTTTCGACTATTTCTCTAAAAATTTCAGCCCTTATCAATACCGCCAGTTGCGAATCATGGAATTCCCGCGTTATTCAGAATTTGCACAGTCGTTTGCTAATACGGTTCCGTTTTCAGAGGGTATCGGGTTTATTCAGAAAGTAGCAGACCCGAAAGAAGACCTTGATATGCCCTATTATGTAACTGCCCATGAATTAGGACACCAATGGTGGGGGCATCAGGTGGCCGAAGCCAACGTGAAAGGCAACGCCATGCTTTCAGAAACACAGGCGCAATACTCTGCACTAATGGTAATGAAACATGCAGTTACACCTGAATTGATGCAGAAATTCCTGAAATATGAACTCAACAGTTACCTGAAAGGACGTGCCACTGAACGCAAAAAAGAACAACCGCTGAATATGGTTGAGGGGCAGGGTTATATTCATTACCGCAAAGGCTCGGTAGCAATGTTTGCCCTTCAGGATTACATAGGTGAAGAAAAAGTGAATCTGGCATTGAGAAACTTCCTGAACGACTGGCAATATCCCGGACCCGATTCAAAAAATAAGAGGTACCCAACCAGTAACGATTTATTGAAGTATTTCAAAGAACAAACACCTGATTCGTTGAAAAGCATTATTACAGATATGTTTGAAACCATCACTTTGTTTGAAAACAAAGTCGAAAAAGTTGAATATAAGCCTTTGAAAGACAAAACCTTTGAAGTAAAAATTACTGCTGTAAACGAGAAATTCAGGGCAGACAGCTCGGGTGTTGAATCACCGATTGCTATTAACGACTGGATTGACGTAGGTGTTTACGGAAAAGACAAAGACGGAAACGATAAGTTATTGTATCTGAAAAAACACAAGATTACTCAAAAGCAGAACACTTTCACGATCATTGTAAAAGAAGAGCCTAAAAAAGCCGGTGTAGACCCGATCAACAAACTCATCGACCGGCATGCAGAAGACAATACCAAAGCAGCAGAAAAAGCAGAAGGTATTTAGATAAGTGCAGAAAGCGGTTATCTTCTATGTTTAAAATCAATACAAAGCTTGTTTTTAAACATAGAAGACAGCCTCTTCTTAATTGATAGATAATCCTAAACTTACACCCCCTCTCAGTTCAAAAGTATGTAAGGCATAAGATGGCGTAAAAGTAGCTCTAAGAAAAAGAACTCTCGGTTTTGGAGGAACGTCAAAAACTATATGCTGCCTGAAGCCCACTATCATAAATATATTACTCCGCAGTTCACCTCCTTTATAAGCACTCAAAGTATAACCAAGGCCCGATTCACCAAAAAATTCCATAGAAACTTTGGAAGGCCTGGTATGCACATTTCTAAAAAGACTTTTGCGCAGATTATTAAAAAGAAAATTATAAGTAGCCGTTAGTGGGAAAGATACGCCTCCGCCATTAGTAGCATCAGGCACGGTTGTTCCATTATTTAGTTTAAGCGAATCTCCGGTACCACTTGGCAGAAACCCCACTCCCCCTCGCAGACTAAGAAAACTGGTTTGCCAGCGAACAGGTAAATGCTCATAATTAACTGAGGCTATGGGGCTTGATGCAAACGATTCAACCATCAAAGCTGAAGTATAACGCGACCGGTACATAAGTTGAGCCTTGCTACTATTAAAAAACAGCAAAACAAATAAAAAGGACAGTAAATATTTCACGATGTATATTAGGAATGACTTTCAATTAAAGCACGATAAAAACGTATTAAAGCGTGTTCATTTCAATAATATTTGCTTAATTCACAGTTTAACTCTAAAATCAGACACAGATTTTGAGAATAATAGGTAAAAAATCAATAAACTGCATTAATATATACAATATACCTAAACTCTATAAACTCTATATGTTACTACTTACAGGCATTTTCAGAGCAACTCTTACTTCAGAAACATTCTGTCAGAAATCAATCTATCAGAAAACCTGTGCACACAAAACGTTCAATATCAGACATTTATTACAATCTTAACAATAGCTTTATCAATTACAGTTCAAGTAATGTCTGTAACTACGAACGCTGGTTTTATGAACTTGGCAAGTTACAAAGATACTTTTATATGATTTTAAAATCAGCTATTGTCTAAAAATTTATTTTAATCAACATTCTATCCCTTTTTTTACAATGAGTATCAGGTTCAGATTAATCGTTATGAATTTCCTCCAGTTTTTTATTTGGGCATGTTGGCTCATTACAATCGGGAGTTACTGGTTTAATAACAAACATTGGTCAGGAGCAGAATTCGGAGCCATTTTCTCTACCATGGGTATCGCTTCACTTTTTATGCCGACACTCACGGGTATCATTGCCGATAAATGGGTAAGTGCCGAAAAACTATACGGAATTCTGCATCTATTAGGAGCGGCAGCTTTGTTATATATTCCACAAGTCAATAATCCCGGCGATTTTTTCTGGGCTATTCTGCTGGTAGTTATTTTCTATATGCCTACCATTGCACTGGCCAATTCTATTGCCTATACCATTCTTAACAATAAACAAAACGATATTGTAAACGACTTCCCTCCTATCCGCGTGTGGGGTACGGTGGGTTTTGTAGTTGCCCTCTGGGTTATCAGTTTAACGGGTAACGAAACCTCACACAATCAGTTTTATATTGCGGCCGGTGCGGCCTTAGTGTTAGCGGTTTATTCGTTTACCTTGCCCAATTGCCCTCCGCCGGCAGCCAAATCAGAGAAAAAGACAATTGCCGAAACATTGGGCTTAAACGCCTTCTTTTTGTTTAAAGATGTGAAAATTGCCATGTTTTTCATTTTTTCCATGTTTCTGGGGGCCTCATTGCAATTAACTAATGCCTATGGAGATACTTTCCTGCACGATTTTGCAAATATCGAAGTTTATAAAGATGCCGTGGCTGTAAAGTATCCTGCTATTATCATGTCGATCTCTCAGATTTCGGAAACCTTATTCATTCTGGCGATTCCGTTCTTTCTGAAAAGATTCGGTATTAAACAGGTAATGCTTTTCAGTATGTTTGCCTGGGTATTGCGCTTTGGTCTGTTGGCTTATGGGAATCCGGGTGATGGACTGTGGATGATTATCCTTTCTTGTATTGTGTACGGAATGGCCTTCGACTTCTTTAATATCTCAGGCTCATTGTTCATTGAAACCTATACCAGCCCTAAAATAAGAGCCAGTGCGCAAGGGTTATTCATGATGATGGTGAATGGCTTCGGAGCCATTTCAGGCAGCTTAATAAGCGGCTATGTGATTCAGAAATATTTCACTCTTCCCGACGGCACAAAAATCTGGAACAGCATCTGGCTTACCTTTTCAATCTATTCATTAGTGGTAGCCATTCTGTTTGCCATATTGTTTAAACACAAGCACGAAAAGAATCCGGCAGAAATAAAGCTAAATCATTAAGCCAAAACGAAGAAAGCTGCAGATGTCTGCAGCTTTCTTCGTTTTATAGATATTCTACTTTTATTTCCTCGAAAATATAAAAAGCCCTACAAAAGTTATAAATCCATTCAGCATCAGTTTTGAGAATCCGAATTCAAACGAAAACACATTCATACTGATTTCTTCCAAAACGTAAGTCAGAAAAGGAGATGCCACACATATAAACGGTACGAATTTATCAATCACCGGGCGTTTCATATATAACCCAAAAGCAAACAAGCCCAACAATGGTCCGTAAGTATAGCCTGCAATATTAAATACAGCCGAAATTACCTCCTGACTGTTCAAAGCCTTGAACACCACAATTACTATAATAAACACAACCGTAAAACCAATGTGTACCCAGTGTTTCAATCTTTGTCTTTCTTTTTCTGTACGATTCTCAAATTTCAGAAAATCCACACAAAACGAGGTGGTAAGCGCTGTAAGCGCCGAGTCAGAACTGGCATAGGTGGCAGCCGTAATACCCAATAGAAACGTAACAGCCGCAAAAGTACCGAAATGATTACCCAAGGCCAGCCCGGGATACAAATCGTCTGTTTTGGCCGGTATGGGCAAGCCCATTTTTTCTGAATAAAAATATAGTAATACTCCCAGGCTCAAGAACAAAAGATTCACAAACACCAGTACTACATAAAACCAGAACATATTCTTCTGTGCTTCGCCTATACTTTTACAGGTCAGGTTTTTCTGCATCAGATCCTGATCAAGCCCTGTCATGGTCATGGCAATAAATGCACCCGACAGGAAATCTTTCACAAAATGATGTTTATTGGCCCAGTCCCATACAAATATTTTAGAGTAAGAGCTGCCGGTAATAGTTGTTAACAATTCACTCCCGGTCAGATTCAGCTGTTTGGATATCAGATAGATAGTCATCACCAAAGCCGCCAACAAAAAGAAAGTCTGAAGCGTATCGGTTATAATAATGGTTTTTACTCCCCCTTTAAAAGTATATACAAAAATAAGGCTCATGGCTATAACTACCGTCAGTTCAAACGGCACACCCAAATCTTCAAAAATAGCCAGTTGTAACACCTGTACTGCTACATACATTCTTACAGCCGAACCCACAGTACGCGAAAGCAGGAAAAAGGCAGACCCAGTTTTATACGACCAGAACCCAAAGCGTTTTTCAAGATAACCATAGATAGAAATCAGATTAAGCTTATAATACATGGGCATCAGAATCGTGGCAATTACCCAATAGCCCACTGCATAACCCAACACTACCTGAAAATACGAAAATTGTATTTTTCCAACAGCGCCGGGTACCGAAACGAACGTTACACCCGAAATTGATGTTCCTATCATACCAAAGGCTACCAGGTACCAGGGCGACTGGCGATTGGCCGTAAAAAAAGTATTAGTGTCGGCGCCTTTGGCGGTATATACAGATATAAGGATCAGAACCAGAAAGTAGATAACCAGAATGGTCAGGGCAAGCGTAGAACTCATTGTACAGGGGTTTATCTGTTTATGTCAATTTAGGTCAAATATCAAAACTTTTTTTGCCATAACAAAACTGCTGTTTTCAAAGAATGAATTATATTAGCATGAAAATAGCAGCTATATACGCACAATAAGTCTGTTTTCTTAGTAGTTAATTGATTGTTAATCAGATTATTACATTAAAATATAGTAAAGTTTATAAAATGACACCATTACCGAATCCGGAGGTTGAAATCATTGAGGAAGTAATTGAGGATATTGCAAGCGTTAAACTATGGGAATTGGTTGTGTATAATGATGACTTTAATACCTTCGACCACGTGATTGAAACTTTGATTGATGTTTGTCAGCATTCGCCCGAGCAAGCCGAGCAATGTACGCTTATCATTCATTATAAAGGGCAATGTGCAGTAAAATCAGGCGATTTTGAAGAATTGGTTGCTATGAGAAACGAAATCTGCAAAAGAGAAATCTCGGCCGAGGTAATGCTGAGATAGAATATTTCTACTCAGTATTCAATCCATTACACTATTTATCTGTTACAATAAAAGGCCTTATTGAATTGAATTTCCCCTCTAAACTAATAGAAGACGCTGTCGTCGAAATCTCTAAGCTACCCGGTATTGGAAAAAAATCTGCATTGAGACTGGTTCTGCATTTATTGAAACGAGAAGAAACGCAGACACAACTGCTGGCCGATGCGCTGATTGCCATGCGCACAAAAACATCCTACTGCCGGCAATGCCATAATATCTCAGATGATGAACTATGTCTGATCTGCGCCTCATCACGCCGCGACAAGCACCTTATCTGCGTAGTGGAAGACACCCGGGATGTACTGGCTATTGAAAACACAGCGCAGTACCGTGGTTTGTATCATGTGCTGGGGGGTATCATATCACCCATGACGGGCATCGGGCCAAACGACCTCAACATCGATTCGCTTCTGAAAAGAATAGAGCACACCGACGAGGCAGACAAAGTTCAGGAAGTGATTCTGGCACTAAGCCCAACCATGGAAGGTGATACTACCGCCTTTTATCTGCAGAAGAAACTAAAAGTTTATCCGGTTAAAATCAGCACTATAGCCAGAGGTATCCCCATTGGTGGTGATCTGGAATATGCAGATGAAGTAACCCTCGGCAGGAGTATCCTGAGCCGCATAGCATATGAGTAAAACCGGCGCAGAATTTTGCACGGAATTCTAAAAAAACATGACACACCCGGAAACACAAAACACAAGCCCTGCTCCGCGACGCATACCACGTGTTAAGATCTGTTGTATCAGTACTATTCAGGAGGCGCAGGACGCCATCAGTTTTGGTGCCTCTGCTTTAGGCCTTGTAGCCAGAATGCCGAGTGGTCCCGGCCCGATAGCAGATGAGTTAATCCGCGAAATTGTAGCGACCATACCACCCCCTATAGCCTCATTTCTGCTTACCAGCCGCACTGATAGTAAAGCAATCATTGAGCACCAGAAACTGGTAAACAGCAATGTGGTTCAGATTGTTGACGCCCTGGAATCGGGTAAGTACGAAGATTTCAGACAGGAAATTCCCGCTATAAAAATAGTGCAGGTTATACACGTAATTGATGAAAAAACCATTGATGAGGCATTGGCAGTTGCCGGGCAGGTAGATGCTCTTTTACTCGATTCGGGTAATCCGAATCTTACGGTAAAAGAATTAGGCGGAACCGGGCGTGTACATAATTGGGCAGTGAGCCGTAAAATTGTAGAACAATCAAAAGTGCCTGTATTTCTGGCAGGTGGATTAAATGCCGGAAACGTAAGAGAGGCCATTGACCATGTTCAGCCTTATGGGCTCGATTTATGCAGTGGTGTCCGAACAAACGGCAAACTTGATTTGTTTAAACTGGAAACATTTTTTAATGAAATTAATAAGATTTAAGTCTTTATATTTGTACATATCAAATTTCAAGTAGACTATTTATTACATAAATCCCCTGCATAAACCATGAACAGAAAAGATTTTATCAAAGCAATTGTCGGAAGCTCCTTTTTATTGAAAATGGGCGATGTCTTTGCAAAACCTGTCAGCTTTGAAGGTATGCATGTCCTGGCTCCGCTTCCTTATCCCAACGATGCGCTTGAACCTTATATAGATAAGCTAACGATGGAGATTCACCACGATCGCCACCATAAAGCATACGTAGACAATCTGAATAAAGCCATTGCCGGCACAGAACTTGAAAAAGCAGCCCTTACAGATTTGCTGAAAGACATAAGCAAGTATCCGGTTGCGGTAAGAAATAACGGCGGCGGACATTGGAACCATACCTTTTTCTGGCAGATATTAGGACCCAATGCGGGTGGTGCACCCACAGGTAAACTGGCCGCGGCTATCAACAGTTCGTTCGGTAGTTTCGATAAAATGAAAGAAGAATTTGCCAAAGCAGCTACCACCCGTTTCGGTTCGGGCTGGGCATGGTTAATAGTAGATGCCGATAAGAAATTAAAAATAACGTCAACACCTAATCAGGATAACCCGTTGATGGATGTAACACCAGACAAGGGAACACCTATACTAGCTATCGACGTTTGGGAACATGCGTATTATCTGAAATATCAGAATAAACGTGCCGATTATATTAACGCTTTCTGGAACGTGGTAAACTGGAATAAGGTGAACGAAAAATTTGCTTCTGCCTGATTATAACTCATTTTATAGCAACGCTTTGAAAAGGATTTACGCATAGTAAGTCCTTTTTTGCTTATTTTCAGGCAATTTTTTGCTATATTTGCTCCCAAATTAATGCTTTCTGAATTGACTCCCATGAATGATGAAAAACCTAAATATGATCCGCTTCATCAAAAAGAAGTTATCGATGACATGTTCGAGAGCTGGTTTCTCGACTATGCATCGTATGTAATTCTAGAGCGGGCAGTACCAGCCATTGAAGACGGTCTCAAGCCCGTTCAGAGACGGGTAATGCATGCGCTGAAAGAGATGGACGACGGCCGCTTCAACAAAGTTGCCAACGTAATAGGCTCTACCATGCAGTTTCACCCCCATGGCGATGCTTCTATCGGAGATGCCATTGTGGCACTGGGTCAAAAAAATCTTTTGCTCGACACCCAGGGTAACTGGGGTGATATACGTACCGGCGACAGCGCCGCTGCTCCGCGGTATATTGAGGTACGTTTGTCTAAATTTGCCAACGATGTGCTGTTCAATGAAGACACCACCGAATGGCAGATGTCTTATGATGGCCGGAAGCGGGAGCCTATCAATCTTCCTTCCAAATTTCCATTGTTACTGGTGCAGGGTGTTGAAGGTATTGCCGTGGGTCTTTCTACCAAAATACTTCCGCACAATTTTATTGAGGTCTGTGAGGCAGCCATAGCATTTCTGAAGAAAGAACCTTTTCAGTTATACCCCGATTTTCTTACGGGTGGTATGATTGACATAAGCACCTATAATGACGGTTTACGTGGTGGTAAGGTAAAAGTAAGAGCCAAAATTATAGAGGCTGATAAAAAAACCCTTATCATCAACGAGATACCTTATGGAACAACAACAACCTCACTTATTGATTCAATCATCAAAGCCAATGATACAGGCAAGATAAAAATCAAAAAAGTAGAGGATAACACAGCCAAAGAAGTATCAATCATTGTGCATCTGGCACCTAATACTTCTCCGGACATCACTATCGATGCCCTGTACGCATTCACAGAATGTGAAGTTTCCATTTCGCCCAATGCCTGTGTTATTATTGATGAAAAACCTCTTTTTGTAACTGTAAGTGAGATTCTCCGTCTTGCCACCCAGCAAACCATGCACTTGCTGAGACGCGAGCTGGAAATCAAAAAACATGAGTTAAAAGAAAAATTACTTTACAGTTCTTTAGAGAAAATATTCATTGAAAACCGTATATACCGCGACATTGAGGAGTGCGAAACTTTTGAGGCAGTAATAGAAACTATAGATAAAGGTCTGGATCCTTTCAAAAAAGACTTCTATCGCGAAATTGTAGAAGAAGACATACTACGCCTGTGCGAGATCAAAATCAAGCGTATTTCTAAATACGACTCATTCAAAGCCGATGAGCTGATGCGTCGCCTGGAGCAGGAACTCGCCGAAGTAGAAGACAACCTGCAGAATCTGGTTCGCTATGCCGTTAATTTCTACAAGGAGATTCTCAGAAAATACAGCAAAGGCCGTGAGCGTAAAACCGAAATCAGACAATTCGGAGCTGTGCAGGCAACAATTGTAGCAGCCAATAATCAGAAACTTTATGTAGATCGCGAAGGCGGCTTTATTGGCTATGGTCTCAAAAAAGACGAATACGTAATGGATTGCTCGGATATCGATGAAATCATCGCTTTCAAACGAGACGGCAAGTACGTAATTACAAAAATTCAGGATAAAGTCTTTGTCGGAAAAGACATAGTCTACTGCTCGGTGTTCCGCAAAAACGATGAGCGGAAAATATACAACGCAGTTTATATAGATGCCAAATCGGGCACCTCTTATGCCAAGCGTTTCTTTGTGGCGGGTATCACACGCGACAAAGAATATGACATAACCATGGGTAGTCCGAAATCGAAAGTATTGTATTTCACTGCCAATGACAATGGTGAAGCCGAAATCGTTACCGTAAACCTGACTGCCAACTCGACTGCCAAAAAGAAACAATTCGATTGGGATTTCTCGAAACTGGCTATTAAAAACAGGAATTCGATGGGTAATGTGCTTACCAAATTCCCGGTCAGGAAAATCATCCTGAAGTCTGCCGGTAAATCAACACTGGGAGGTGTCGATATCTGGTTTGACGCGGTAATCGGTAAACTCAACCGCGATGAACACGGCTTGTATCTGGGTAATTTCGGACCGGAAGATAGAATACTGGTACTTTACAAAGACGGTCAGTATGAATTGACCAACTTTGAGCTCACCAATCGATATGAACCAAAAGAGATCGCCACCGTTGTGAAATTTGTCCCTGAAGGCATCATCTCTTGTTTATACTTTGACGGCGAAAACAAGACCTATTACATTAAGCGTTTCAAAATTGAAACTACAACCATCGATAAGAAGTTTCTTTTCATTACCGATACCAAAAACTCACGGATGCTGACGGTAAGTACCGACAAATATCCGCGCATGCAGGTAAAGACCAAGGCTGATAAAAAATCATCTGCAGAAGACCAAACGATTAATGTTGATGAATTTGTTGAAGTGCGTGGCTGGAAGGCTATCGGTCATAAGCTGAATGTCTTTGAAGTGATAGAAGTACAGATGCTGGAGCCCAAGCCGGAGGAAGTTGAAATAAAACAGGAAGTAGTTGAAGAACCGGAAGAATCATCTGAAACACCAGACACTGCCGAAGACAACGACGGCCAATTAGCTTTATTTTAATAGTGAGTCAATCATAATTTAACAGCATATTGAGGGGAAATTTCGATTTCCCCTTTTATATTTCTGCTACTTTACATCTATTCTATATGCGCTACTTACTACTTATCGTTTTTCTGGGTTTCTATTCCTATTGTGCGGCGCAATCTATTGCCGATAAAATAAAGAAATTAAGACCTGACACCCAGTGGCAACAGGTAGCGGCTATTCCTTTACAATTTCCTGCCTATCACCCGCAGGGCATGGTCAGAATCGACGATTTTTTCTATCTGAGCTCTGTAGAAGTAAAAGCTTCGCCAAAAAATGGAAGTACAGGTGAAGGAACAGGGCATCTTTTTAAATTAGATTCTGCCGGCAAACTCATCGCACAAATCACATTAGGTGAAGGCACCATGTATCACCCCGGTGGTATTGATTATGATGGTACAAATATCTGGATACCTGTAGCCGAATATCGCCCAAACAGCCAATCCATTATTTATAGAGTTGATCCCAACACCCTGCAAGCAAGTGAAGTAACGCGTTTTCAGGAGCACATCGGCGGCATTGTACATAATACCGATACACACTCGCTCTTTGGCGTTAGCTGGGGTTCAAGGAATTTCTACCAATGGACGCTCAAAAAAAATAACACAATAAAAAATACAGGTCTGTCTCCGGAAAAATTACGTATTCCCAACCCTTCATTTTATATCGATTATCAGGATTGCCACTATGTCGGCAATAACCTCATGATTTGCTCGGGTCTGCAACGCTATAGCCACAATGGGCAGACAGTCAGGTTAGGAGGTTTCGACCTCATCAATCTGAAAGACTATCGCCCGGTACACCAGATACCTATCCGCTTATGGTCTCCCACAGGTAATCCTATGACCAACAATCCTTTCTGGGTTGAATCTACTCCTAAAGGAATCAGGGCTTACTTTATACCTGACGATGACAAGGCCGCAACGCTTTTTATCTACGAAGCAGTTTTATAAGCCGGAATAGGTTATTACTTACACCGATACAGTCTATTGAAAAAAAAATCTTCAGAATATTTGGAGGATAGAAAAATAGTGCCTATACTTGCCGAAGGTTTCGGCATAAAAATCCGAAAATATCGGCAACATGAAGACAGGTACTAATAAAACATTGCTTTCAGTCAATATAGCTCACTTAAGGAAGCTAAAAGAACTAAGCCAGGGAGCATTGGCCGAAACGCTCAACGTACCGCGAACCACGCTGGGCTCATGGGAAGAAGGCAAATCGTCTCCTACCATTGATGGTCTGACAAATATAGCCAGGTTTTTTGGAATATCAATAGATGCGCTTGTAACTATTGATCTGACTACAGCAACTGATCCTCAAAGCCTGATTGAAATAGGTGGCAGACGGGTGTTGTTTCCGATGATGGTCGATGAACATGGCAATGATATGATTGAACTGGTACCGGTAAAAGCTTCGGCGGGATACATGACAGGTTACAACGACCCGGGGTTTATTCAGAATCTACCGCGCATCTCTCTGCCTTACATAGCCAACGGCAAATACAGAGGTTTCCCGATTATCGGCGACTCCATGCCTCCGCTTGAAAAAGGCGCTTTTGTGATTGGTAAGTATCTGGAGAATCTGGCTGAAATAAAAGACGGCAAAACTTATGTGATACTGACACAAAACGATGGGCTGGTTTATAAACGAATACACCAGTTTAATAAAGCTGACGGGTATTTAACGCTTCACTCAGACAATACCTATTATGCACCATACCGATTACCATTTAAAGAAGTTTTTGAAATATGGGAGTTTGTCTGCAGCATTAACCCTGCCGACACACAACCTTCGGACTTAATTTTCTCGGTGCTGCAAAGCATACAGAGCGATGTAAACACCATTAAATTGAACATGAAGCTGTGATTTATATCGATAGTAAGGAACTCGACAAAGCTGGCTGATTATTAAAATCATTTTTAACTATCTAATAATTCTAAAACAAAAGAAAAGATGCAAACCGCTAAATTTTTAAGTATGAAAATCTATGAATATATGGCAGAAGGAACCGACTTCAAAATGCATGATTTCCTGCCGGCATCCAATAAAAAGCAAGCGATAAAAAAAGTTAAGGTAACCATAGCCAAAATGGGTTATCAGAAACCCACCTACCTTAACTTAATAGCTATATCAGACAATAAATGATTTTTATGATTGAATCCCATCACATCCCAAGAAGAGCAGCAGCAGAGAAATAGTAAATCCACACAACGTTTTTACTCATAGCAACAATTGTCCTTTCACAGTTACAAACTATTTCTCTCTGTTCTTCTTAAGTTTTTTAACCTTCCTGTTACTGATAATCAAGGAGAGCGAAAGTCCGTATCAGACCGGCATTTCGCAGGTTTATACAAGCTGCCTTATCAGTTGCAAAGTTTTTATATCGGCACGAAAAATATTCTTGTACCTTATGCAAGAAATTTATCCAAAACTTAGTTAATTTCGTATTGTGCTTTAAACAATTACAATACGAATGCTTGAGAACCGAAAAAAAACCATTCTTTTTATCTTCTTTACCATACTTTTCATTTATGTTGTAAGATTACTCTATCTTCAGGTTATTGATGACAAATATCGTTCAGTAGGTTCAACTAACGCTATCAGAAGAGACATCCAGATACCTCTGCGCGGGCAAATCTATGATCGTAATGGTAAGCTATTAGTTGCTAATGTAGAAGTGTATGACATGTACGTAACACCTCGTAAGGTGAAACCTATGGACACGCTCACGTTCTGTCGTCTGTTTGGGATTACACGCAACTATTTCGACAGCACCATGCGAATCGCCAAACAGTACTCAATCAATAGAGCTTCTATTTTTCTACGACAGTTATCGAAAGAAGACTACGCAAAAGTGGCCGATGCAATGGTCAATTTTTCCGGGTTCAATTTTGAACAATCTTTTTTCCGCACTTATCCGGCACATACCATGGCTAATGCTCTGGGGTATATCGGTGAGGTATCTAAGACACAATATGAGGCACAGGGAGAAATTAAATATTATAGAAAAGGAGACTACATAGGCTTAACAGGTCTTGAAAAAGAATATGAGCTTGATCTGCGAGGGCAAAAAGGTACCCGTTTTACGCTGGTAAATGTAAAAGGAGAAGAAAAAGGTTCTTACAGTGAGGGTAGTTACGATACGCTGGCAGTTATAGGTAAGGATTTGCATTCGACTGTCGATATGGAAGTACAGCAGTTTGCCGATAGTTTGTTCCAAAACAAAGTTGGTGGCGTAGTAGCCATAGAACCCAACACAGGTGAAATCATTGCCCTAGGCTCTTATCCTACCTATGACCCTAACGAGCTGTCAGGCAAGCTCTTTTCAGCCAAATTCAGAGAATTGTCTCTAAATCCGGATAAACCGCTAATCAATAGAGTCACTAATTCTTTCTATCGCCCGGGTTCCACTTTTAAACTGGTACAGGCAGCAGTAGCTTTGCAGGAAGGGGTCATTACTCCTACTACTTCTTTTACGGGTTATCCTTCGCCAATGGCCTGCCACGGCCATTCATCACTCCATACGGCCAATTTGCACAATGCCATTCAAAGTTCTTGTAACCCTTACTTTTTTAATGTGTTCAAGAAAATAATTGGCAATAATGATGAATCCAATCCTTTTGTATCTGCCCGCGAGGGGCTGGCTGTATGGCATACCATGATGGAAAAATTTGGGTTTGGCGTTAAATTAGGTGTCGATTTACCGGGTGAAAAAGCCGGACTTTTGCCCAGCGTTGAACGATATGATAAGGTATATGGGAAAAACGAATGGAAATTCTCCAATATCTACTCTTTAAGTATCGGAGAAGGAGAATTAGGGGTAAACGTATTAAAGCTGGCGAATCTGTGTGCCGCTTTGGCGAATCGTGGATACTGGGTAACTCCCCATCTGATCAGAGGAGTCGGACAAACCAAGGGAGGTGTAAAGCCTGATCTAGTTAAGGTACATCAGACAGGTGTAGAATCCAGCTATTTTGAGCCGATAGTAAATGGCATGTATGCCGTGGTTGAAAGTGGCACCGGCCGTGTAGCACGCATAGAAGGTATTGAAATTTGTGGTAAAACCGGCACATCGCAAAACAAAAAAGGTGGTGACCACTCGCTTTTCATCGCATTTGCCCCAAGGGTGAATCCAAAAATTGCTATTGCCGTGGTAGTTGAGAATGGTATCTGGGGAGCCCGCGCGGCCGCTCCGATAGCCTCTCTGATGATAGAAAAATATCTGAACCGTGATATTAAACGCAAGGAATATGCAGTGCAAATCATGAACACAAGCTACCGCACTACAGCCGCAAGCAAAGGACAAGGCCAACAACCAAAGAATTTCAGTCCGGAGAATTAATAATAATTTTTATAAAAGACAGCGCCCTTTCGTAAACGGAAGGGCGCTGTTTTGTTATTGGGTTTTCAACATCGGGAACAGTCTCTTTAAATCATCCTCAGTAGGTCTGGATCCATACTCACAAACTTCGAAAGTCTCGGCGTGTTTTACATTGGCTGCCTGCGTTTTTCCATACCATTTTTCGAGCGATGCTCTCGCTTCCGGTGTAATAGTAACTGCACGGGTCTTAGTCAGCCAGGTTTTTCTTTCTGCATTTCCTTTCGGAACCTGGTCTAAGAACCCGCCAATCCAGGGTAACCATTCGTAGAACTGCGATACGTGGGCATCCAATGCATGAATTTTCTGGTCATACACGCCTGAAATATCAATGGCTACATCCGGTCTGAAGGGGTTTGGCCTCTGAAAGCCATCCTGAAAATACAAAAATACCGGATTCTTCTTCAATGGCGGAACGTCAGGCGCCACATTGGGCACACCCACCATATAAGCGGCATCCTGCACTAAAACACCGGTGTAGCGATGGTCGGGGTGATAATCGTTAGGGCGAGGGGCAATCACCACATCTGCTTCCCACTCTCTTATTTTCCGTATAATTTGTAGTCTTACATTCAGGTTAGGCAATAACTCGCCGTCGTGGTTGTCGAGCACATCATACTCTACGCCAAAGCGCTTACCAGCCTCTTTTGCTTCGGCTAATCTTCTTTTGGCCAGCATGCCACCACCTTCACTCTGGTGCCCCGCATCGCCATTGGTTACAGAAACGAATTTCACGGCATGACCCAATTTAGAGAATAAAATACCTGTTCCGCCCGACTTCAAATCGCAGTCGTCCGGGTGGGCACCAATCATAATAATTCTCAGGGGCTTTTGTGTCTGGCTGTAAGTCGTGGCGCTTACCAGCAAGAAAGCCAGTAAAAATATACCTCTTAGCATAATGGTTTTGTTTAAAGGATTGAATTTTAGTAAATTACGGTTAAAAATATAATATTTTTGTATGGTAAACAATCTATTCAATCTACAAAAAACACAGCTGCACATGCGTACCTTCAATTCTTTTATCATTATCTTGTTTTTGCTTGGCCAAGCCCCTGTTCTACTAGCGCAACAAGGGCAACTTACCGTTTTAAAAACACCTGACTTTGAAGTTGACGGTACGGGTGCCAACAGCCACTGGTCTAAAACCAGTTGGATTTCACTACCTCAACGCCGGGCAGAAGGCAAGGTTTATGCAACCGATGCAAAAGTGTTATATTCAGATACAGGCATCTATTTTCTGTTTCATTGCCAGGACTCCCTCATTACCTCTACCCTTAAAGAAGACTTTGCAAACCTGTATCTGGAAGATGTGGTAGAAGTTTTTCTATGGACTGACGAGAGCGTGCCGCTTTACTTTGAGTACGAACTATCGCCTTATAACTATGAGTTACCCATTCTGGTACCCAATACAAAGGGCACTTTTTTTGGCTGGCGGCCCTGGCACTACGAAGGTGAACGCAAAACCCGCCACGCGGCACATATTGAAAAGAAAGGAAATAACATTACAGGCTGGAACGCCGAGTTCTTCATACCTTATGCTCTGCTGAAACCGATGAACAATGTGCCGCCTAAAAAAGGAACACGCTGGAGAGCCAATATGTACCGGATAGATTATGACAAGAAAAGTTCGGCGTGGTCATGGCAACTCACAAGAACCAATTTTCATGATTACGAGAAGTTTGGCACTTTTATTTTTGATTAATTGAATGAAACTATTGAGGTTAATAATAGTTCATAACTATAGCACCTGAGAATGATTTAGCATTTTTATACTTTTACTACTGATTACATTCGTTGTTTTTAGCTGTAGTGCATATGGAAGATGTAGACCTATTTCCTAAAAACAATACCAAGCGCTTTTCACCGCAATTCCGGAAAGCGTTTCTGTTACTGGTAGCTAATATGATTGGACTAGCTATCATTTTTATACTTCCCCAAAACGTCTCGTTTCTAAAATATAAAGTACAGGGTTTTTACGCTACAAAATCGCGTGTAGGGTATAATTCAGACAGTACTACCCGCTACAACCTTATTTATGCCAAAGAAGCTGCCATTATCAATCTGTTAGATTCAGTACTACAGGAAGACGATATCTTTCTTTTACCCTCGCAATATTATCTGGTAGAAAACGCTTATCGAATTAGTCCCCCTACCGACCCTTATACATGGACATACCCCAGTAAATTCAAGAATTTAGCCATGCACAAGGTAAACTTCGTTGAAATCACTTACCCTGATTCTTTGCTTCAAAAAGCAACACATACTTTTTTAGCCAATAAGAAAGGTCTTCACTTAATCAGTTTTGCCGATTATTCGGCAAAACAAAAAGAAGCCATTATTAGTAAACTGAAAACCTATCAGCCTTTTGGTTTTTTTATACCCCAAACCGCCGTTGATTACCTGAAACAAAAAAACAAAAGCCAATGGAAGCGTTAGCAATTCTGTTACATATTATTACAGGAGCAGGCCTGCTGAGCATTTTCCGCATACACAGGCATCTGATTGCTTTTATATCGCTGGCTTTTTTGTTGGGTATTGGTATAGCTTCTTTTGTTCCTTTTCTGTTAGAACTGGCCCATATCCGTATTAACAAGTCTTCAGTTTTCATTAGTCTGGTAGTTTTAGCACTAGGCAGTCTTATATCCGGTATTCGGAACAAAAACTTTTTAGCTCAAATAGCCACTACTACTAACATGAAAATCAGGTTTTACGAAATACCTTTTTTTCTGATTACGGCCTATTTTATGTATATCAGTCTCTGGAAATGCTATTTCTATCCGAATATTCCTTTTGATACCATTGTCGGGCCAGAACTGATAGCTAAAGCCACTTTTTTTGAAGGCACACTCCGGAATACTGTTTATACCGACTTCTTAACACATACGTATCCGTTAAGTAATCAACCTTACTATGCTCCTTTCATAATGCTGATGCAGGTTATTTATCTATGTCTGGGCTCATTGTTTGGTAAAGTGTGGCTTTCAGGCATGGTGTTGGCTTTCTTTCTTTACTTTTATTTCGAACTACGGCATTATATACACCCCCTGTTGGCTGGATGGCTGCTCACATTGCTGTGGTTGATGCCCGAACTCTATTCTTACACTTATTTAGTACAAACCGATTACCCGAACGCTATATTTTTGTTCATTGCTTTTGCCTGTTTGTATCGGTATTATCTGGCTAAGACTCCCAATCAGTCCGAATTCTGGGTATCCAGCCTGTTCTTTGGTTTTGCCTGTTGGTCGCGTACAGAAACTATTCTTTTTCTGCCGGTTGTACTGTTGTTTTTGCCCAAACAGAAGTTTATTTCCAAAGCAATCTTGTATGGTCTTATCCCCTTAGTTTTGTTTATAGGCTGGAATTACATTTTCTTAGGTATCATTGTTCCCAAGTCCATTCCTTTAGGGAAAATTAATCTCGACTTCAATCACTATTTTTCACGTGGGTGGGCAACATTAATAGGCACACATAAAATCATGTTCGATACTGCTTATTGGGGCTACAGTTTTATTCTATTTTTTATCATTCTGCTTATAAACATTAGCCTCTACCGAAACAAAACCGAGCTGCTTAAGTTAAGTTGGGTAATGGGTATGCATATTATTTTTATGCTTATTGTGTTGCACATTGAGGGCGCCAATATTCCTTTCACTTTCAGAAGAGGCTTTTTCAAAATCATTTTTCTCACCCTGTTTTATACGGGCACCAGTCAGTTATTGATTAATTGTTCGAGATGGATTGATCGAATGACAGGAAACCGGTAATCCAATCAATCGCTAATTACAAATGCCAACGAAGCATCCGAAATCGGTTCTGACATACTTCGGGGGTCGGGCTTCAATTCAACTTTCCGCATGGAATCTACCTCCATTGAGTAAAAACCAAAGTCTTCAATTACTTTGCCACACAGATAATAAATGCCATTCCCACGAAGCGGACTCATCTCTAAAGATTTAGGGAAATGAACTGTATCAAAAAACTTACCTGAATAATCATAAAAATAACCAAAGCCCATCAGTTGCCCGTTTTTGGCGCGTATCGATTTCCAGGTTACCAGATACCCGTATATGTTAATGTTTTTACCCAGCATTTCGTGCAGGTTATCTGATGTCGGGGTGCCTGCCAGTGGCTCAGCACATAAATCAAACGGAGAACCGACGGTAAAATCGAGAAACTCGATTTCATCATACATATCTTCCAGTGGGTCATACGACAAAGCCGGTAGATTGGTCTCCGGCTCAAGGTATTCAAAGAGAGCTTCTTTGTATACCGAAGGCTTAAAATTATTATGTAACAACAGGTGTGCTTCCCACAATAACTCTTTTTTAGTCATTCCAAAACTCCTGAAAGCCCCTATTCTGATTAACACAATAAGTTGCTCAAGCCCTATCGGCACCCGGTGGGCAAAATCGGAGAAGGATAAAAAACGGCCGTTCAGATGTCTTTCATCCAATATACTTTTTACAATCTTTACTTCAAGGCTTTTAATGTGAATCCACCCCAGCCAGATGGTTTTTCCCTTAATGCCGGTAAGTACTCCGCTTTCGTTGATATCGGGTACTTCAACTATAGCACCGCAACGCTTGGCTTCGTGTATGTAAAATTCGGTTTTATAGAATCCACCAAAATTATTGATAACAGCGGTTATGAATTCAAGCGGAAAATACGTTTTCAGATACAAGCTCTGGTAACTCTCAACCGCATACGACGCCGAATGCGCCTTTGAAAAACTATAGCCTGCAAAACTCTCTACCTGCCGCCATACCTCTTTCGCCAGTTCATCACTATACCCCAGATTTTTGCAATTGGCAAACCATTTATCTACTATTTTCTGAAATTCTATTCTGGCTCTGTACTTCCCCGACATGGCACGCCTGAGCATATCAGATTCGCCCAGAGTCATACCGGCAAATTCGTGAGCTACTTTTATCACATCTTCCTGATAAATCATTACGCCGTAGGTGTCTTCCAGCATCTCTTTCATTTTGGGATGCAGGTATTGAATATTATGAGGGTCATGGTGCCGTTCTATATAGGCTTTCATCATGCCGCTGCTGGCTACCCCAGGCCGTATAATAGAGCTGGCGGCCACCAGTGTCAGGTAATTATCGCACCTGAGTTTCCACATCAATTGCCGCATAGCCGGCGACTCTACGTAAAAACAGCCCATGGTTTCGTTAGTCTGTAACTGCTGCCTTATGTGCCTGTCTTCTTTAAATTTCTGCACCTGATGAATATCAATGTTGATTCCGTTGTTTTCACGTACTAAATCAACAGCCATTTTTATATGGCCCAGACCTCGCTGCGACAGCACGTCAAACTTTGCAAAACCGATTTCTTCTGCTATATACATGTCGAACTGACAAATAGGGAAACCTTTGGGCATAGGTTGCAAAGCCGTATAGTTGAACAGTGGTTCCTCTGAAATCAGGATACCCCCCGCATGGATTGAAAGATTATTTGGCATTTCGTCCATCAAGGGAGCATATTTCAGAATATACCGCATGTATTCGTTACTCTGGGCTCTTTCGGGGTATCTCAGATACATATCAACCTCCGGCTTGGGTAGCCCAAACACCTTGGCGAGTTCGCGAATGGCCGAGTTACGCTGAAAGGTATTGTAGGTGGCCAGCAGGCACACATGCTCTTTACCGTATCTCTTAAAAATATACTGGATGATTTCATCACGATCATCCCATGAGAAATCGATATCAAAATCAGGTGGGGAAGTCCGCTCGGGGTTAATGAAGCGCTCAAAGAACAGGTCGAGTTCAATCGGGTCAACATCTGTAATTCCGATGCAATAAGCCACTATCGAATTAGCACCAGAGCCCCTACCCACATGAAAATAGCCTCGGGTTTTGGCATAATTGACAATATCCCAGGTCATCAGGAAGTAAGCGGCAAAATCAAAATCACCTATAATTTTTAGCTCTTTCTCTATCCGTTCTCTTACTACTCCTGCTTTAGAAACATCATACCGTATCTGTGCACCGTTGAATGCAAGCTCACTCAGAAACTCCATATCAGTCTCTTTATTTTTAGTAAAGAACTTTTTATTCTTATCAGTAGAGGGGTCAAACTCAAACTTACAGGCACTAATAACAGAAGCTGTATTCTGCATAAACAGGCGGCAGTTAGTAAATTTTTCTTTGAGCGTGGGGATATCCACAAAAATCTCATCAGGATAGGCCTCTTCACTTTTAGACAGCTTGCTCAACAGCACATTCTTACTGATGGCTCTCAGCAAACGGTGCAGGTTAAAGGTAATTTTATCATGAAACGTAACCGTATGCATGGCCAGCACCTTTTGAATAGCTGGATGTTTCTGATACTTAAAAAGCCGGGTTATTTCCCAGAATCTCACGCCTATGTATTCATGTTCATCAAGTGTCGGGTTCGATTCAAAATAACTCATAGGATAAATAGTGAAGCTATTCCGGAACGGTGGTGCTTTCTGCGGATACGGTTTCCCCGAAGCCAGATACTCCGACAAAAACTGGTTAATCTCATACAAGCCCTGTTGATTTTTTGCCAGCACTATGTATTTCACTTCGTCGCTGTTCCGGAACTCCACCCCCACAATTGGGTTAATGTCGACTTTGCCGCACTCCTTTATGAAATCGAACAGGCCGCTCGTGGTATTGATATCAGTGAGGGCCAGATTATGACAACCGGCGGCTTTGGCTCTGGCAACCAGGTCTTTGACACTAAGCGTGCCATAATTGAAACTAAAGTGACTGTGGCAGTTTAAATACATAATTGATATGTGTTGAACGTTTGATACTTATCTGGTCAATTGTAGCGTTTTTGCTTTCAATGCAGCAGGCTTGTCAAGTTGCATACCATAAGCCCTGCCCACCGTTTTTTCACCATATCTATATTTTACCTTGTCCATAGCCTGATGCAACGAGGCAAACTTAGAAGAGTTATCGAACAGGTTTATTTGCGAATACCCCTGTACCAGCTTGCTCAAACGAACACCTATCAATCTGATTAAAAGCCTTTTGTCGTATAGATTATCAAATAAACTCATCACTTTTTCAATAATCACCTGATCGTCCGAGGTATAAAGCACATGCGTTTGCCGGGTGTAGGTATCAAAATTTGAATAGCGTATTTTCACAGTAATGGTTCCCGCACATTTCACCTGTCTTCGCAAATCGAAAGTCAGGCTCTCTACCATATAGACCAATATCGATTTGAGCCTGGCTATATCGGTGGTGTCTTTATCGAAAGTCATTTCTTTTGAAAACGACTTCTGGTCATGATACGGCACAATGGGCGTATCGTCGATGCCATTGGCTCGCTCCCAGAATAACTTGCCGTGTTTTCCAAAGACCGCATCCATCAGTTTGATTGGCATTGCTGCCAGTGTACCGATGTTCTGTATACCCATGGTTCTCAGTGTTTTGGCAGTGGTATCACCAATCATGGGCAGTTTATTAATGGATAGTGGGTTCAGAAACGATCTTTCATAACCTGTCAATATCTGCATTTTGCCATTGGGTTTGGCCTCATTGGTAGCTACTTTGCTAACGGTTTTGCTGGTACTAAGGCCAAAGGTGACATCAAGATGTGTCTCTTTAGCTATTCTCTTTTTAATCTCTTTCGCCCATTTATAGCAGCCGAAGAATTTGTCCATACCTGTGAAATCACAATAGAACTCATCAATACTGGCTTTTTCTACTATAGGTACTGATTCACATATAATGTCGGTAACCATTTTAGAGTATTTTGAATACGACTCTTGATCGCCTTTTACAAAAATGGCATCAGGGCACAAGCGTCTGGCCAACTGCGACGACATGGCAGAGTGGACGCCGAATTTGCGGGCTTCGTAGCTGGCCGAGGCTACCACGCCTCGCTCGCTCGAACCACCCACAACTACGGGTTTTCCGATAAGTGCTGAATTGTTTAATCTCTCAACAGACACAAAAAAGGAATCAAGATCATAGTGTACTATGGCTTTTTCCATATGATTTTAATAATGTGGATAAAATTTTACCGGGATTCTGGGATAAAATTATAATCATTTTGTGTAATATTGTATAAACAATTCGTGTAGTTCATGAATAATCAATTAGTTAATCAGCTGAAGATAGCCCGTAACATCAAATTACTGCGATTGGGTAAAGGGCTTACGCAAGAGCAACTGGCTGATGCGCTTGCTATTCCCAGCACCCGTTATGCCAATTATGAGCAGGGCACCAGGGCTATACCTATAGACACCCTGGCAGCTGTTTCCTCCTATTTTCATCTGGCGCTGGATGCCCTGGTGAAGTTTGACTTAAGCAAGGTTGATTTGAAAGGATTGATGCGCGTGGGTGAAAACCGATTGCTTTTTCCGATTCTGATTAAAGATGACGGCAAGTTTGAGAGCATAGAAGTGGTACCCGTAAAAGCCTCGGCAGGGTATCTGAGCGGCTATGCTGACCCCGAATTTATAGAGGCTCTACCGAAGGCATCTTTGCCATTTATCGGCAATGGCACACACAGGGGGTTTCCGCTCACCGGAGACTCGATGCTACCTATACCTGACGGCTCTATCATCATCGGGAAATTCGTAGAACGTATCAATGACATAAAAGACGGCCGTACTTACATTGTTGTTGCTACGTCGGGAATTGCCTATAAACGAGTATATGTAAAAACACAGGAAGAAACATTGCTGATGGTATCTGACAACAAGGTTTACAGCCCTTATGAAATACCGCTGGAAAGTGTACTGGAACTGTGGGAGTTCAGATGCTTCATCAGCACCAAGGAATATTCGGCAGAGGAATATTCACTGGAAAATCTTTTTCAACAAATGAGTGGCCTTAGCAAAGGAATTGAGGAAATAAAGCAGAGACTTAGTGATAAGGATTAATTTTCAAAAAAAACTCTAACTATCGAATTTGGAATATATCATCCCTCCGGGATACTCTTAAACGACATAAACACTTTTCTACCGGTATATCGTCCCTGACGGGACTATAAACAAGATAATTCTTATTTTACTTATCACAATTGATTCCCCTTATAAAACAAAAGCGTACTTACGGCAAGCCATAAGTACGCTTTTTATTATCTGTCAACAATCAATTAATCCTGAAACTCAATGGTGTTGATTGCAAACAATGGTTTGCCTTCAGGTTTCGGATTTTTAAATACGAAGTAAATATCCTGCTGACCGGCTGTAGCAACCTTTACTTTAAGCGGAGCCATGCTTGCTTCCTGTACTTCGCCTGTACCTACTACTGTACCCGTTGGTGAGCCCAATCTTACTTCTACAGTACCTCCTACCGTTGTACCTTTCTGCGAGATTGCTCCAATAGCAATGGTTTTAATGCCTGTCAGGTCGATGCCTTTGAAAGCTATGTAACTGTCATTTTCAGAAGCTATGGCTACGTCGCCACCCAGTTGCTCAACTGTAAATTTAGCTACCGACTTAGATTCATCATAAGTAACTGCCTTAATTTTAGGGCTGCGTAAAGCTAAAGATTTGGTGGTTGTCAACGGGCCGATTACTTTACCGCCTTTATCGGTATAAGTAGCCTGAATAATATATGCACCTTCTTTTTTACCTTTATGTGTAGCGCCTTCATACGTACCTGTTACAGGTTGAGACGTTTTTCTGGTATCGTTCAAAGACAAGATATAGTCAACCATGTCTCTTGCATCAGCCGTCGACAATTGCGGGTGAGCAGCCATGGCTTGTTCACCCCATACACCGCCACCACCTTTAATTACTTTCTCAGCCAATTGGTTGATAGCCGTTTGCCCACGTTTGTATTTCTTGGCAACATCTATATAAGCAGGCCCGATTGATTTTTTATCAACCGAGTGACAGGCTTTACAATCGCTCAGGTCAATCAGACGTTTACCTGCGGCAAAGTTCACGTTTTCTTTGTGGCCTTGCTCCAACATAGTTTTGTCGTATCCTTCCAGATAATTGATGTTTACCACTACATCTTCCGGATCAATGCCTTTGCTCAGTGTACCGTCTTCTTTATCGGTTACTTTTACATCGTAGGCAATCTTCTGATTATCGAAGAAGAAGGTCTTGTTACCTTTCACCGAAATGTTTACAGTTGGCTCGGCATTTCCTACCTTCACAATTGTAGTCTGCGACGATTTGTTTCCGGCAGCGTCAGTCACTGTCAATACTACATTATACTCACCCGGTTTAGTGAAAGTAAATTTCGGATTAGCCTGTGCGCTTACAGGTAAACCTTTACCAAAATTCCATGAGTATTTTAAAGCATCTTTATCATAATCCATAGTTCCGGCCGATGAGAACGCAACCGCCAACGGTGCTGCTCCGGCTTTTTTATCGGCTGCCATAGTAATAACCGGCTTTCTGTTACCGGCATTGTATTCAATTACTGATAGCGTGGCATCTTCGTTCTGTGCGAACCAGTTCATTCCATAATCTAATACAAACAAGCGTCCGTCTTTCGAGAAAGCCATGTCCATCGGATGATAGAAACGGGTGTTCGGCATAAATCTTTCCATACCCTGATAGTTGCCTTCTTCGTCCATGCTTACCAGGTAAATCCAGTCGCGCATCCACTCATAAGCAAAGAATTTACCATCAAAATAGCTTGGGAATTTCTTAGGATTATTGGTATGATCTTCTGAATAATATACAGGGCCGGCCATTGGGTTACAACCACCTTTACCGAATTCAGGATATAGTTTCGATGGGCCATAGCCATAGTAAATCCATGCCGGTGTAGTAGGTTTCAGTTCTTTCAGACCTGTGTTATTAGGCGAATCGTTGATAGGCTTAGCCGCATCATATTTCGGGCCTGACTCTTTGGCAGCGAAATCGTAGTGATTATATGCGAAATTATCGCCCGTAAAAATAGGCCAGCCGAAGAAGCCCGGTTTACGCGCCTGATTAAACTCTACGATACCTTCCGGGCCACGTTTGTCGTTACCTTTTCCGGCATCAGGGCCTACATCACCCCAGTATAAATAGCCGTTGCGTTTATCAACCGAGATTCTGTAAGGGTTACGCATACCCATGGCATAAATCTCAGGACGGGTCTTGTCTGTTCCTACCGGATACAGGTTACCTTGCGGAATACTGTAGGTACCGTTATCTTCCGGTTTTATTCTTAGTACTTTACCACGTAAATCATTCGTGTTACCTGATGAACGGAGGGCATCCCATCCCTCGCGACCCGGCTGGAAATCGATTGGGGCATAGCCGTCTGAAGCAAATGGGTTGGTGTCGTCACCGGTAGAAAGGAAAAGATTCCCTTTGCCATCCCAGTCGATTGAACCACCTGTGTGGCAACACTCATCGCGTTTTACCAATACACGTAGCAAAACTTTTTCTGACGACATCACAACTGTGTCTTTCTTATCATCATACTCAAATCTTGAAAGGAAATTATCTTTGGTTACCTCACGGGTTTCGTCTGGTGTGTAATACAGGTAAATCCAGTGATTTTTCTCGTAGTCAGGGTCTGCGCCAACACCCATCAAACCATATTCAAATTTGGTGTACACCGGCATTTGTCCGGCCACTTTTACTTTTTTGGTTGTCGGGTTCCACACTTTCACTACTCCTTTCCGCTCTACAAAAATCACTTTACCATTAGGCAATATAGCTAATTCGGTAGGTTCATTCAAATTACTTGCCAGTGTAATACGCTCAAAACGGTTTTCTTCTGGTGCATGTACCGAGCGGGCTTTCGAGTAGTCAAGCTTGGTAGCCATTACCCATTTCAAGCCCTGCCAGAAATGCTCTGTAATCAACGGTTCGGTGAAGGTTTCAGGGGTATGACCAAAGTTTGAGTAGAAAGCCTTACCGCCGTCATATTCATGGTACCACGCCATTGGGTGGAAGTCTCCCATTTTGCCCATTTCGTAGCTTTTTTCATCCACTCTTACGATAAACTTCAGAATATCTTTTTTCAAAGATTTGAAATCATAGAATTCGTCTGTTTTGTCGAAAGTATCAGGAAAATGCGCTGAAGCGGGGAATGTTTTATCAAGCGTAATCATTTTACCTTTTTGCACGTTTGACACCCTGCCACCCGGATGGCTGGCAAAATAGCCTCCCATCAGGTCGTTATACCAAGGCCAGTTGTATTCAGTATCAGAAGCTGCATGGATACCGAAGTAACCTCCGCCTGCCTGAATATAACGCTCAAAATCAGCCTGTTGTGCTGTATTCAATACGTCGCCGGTAGTACTTAAGAAAACAACAGCATTGTAGTTTTTCAGATTGGCTTCATTAAACTTGGTGGCATCAGTTGTGGTATCTATCACGATACCCTGTTTCTTGCCTAAGTCCAGAAAAAACTGGTTACCTTCCTTAATAGAGGCATGATGAAAGCCTTTTGTTAAAGAAAAAACCAATACTCTTTTTTGCTGTGCAAATGTGCCTGCACTGGCAAATAAGAGTATCATTAAAAGGATAGGATTAAACTGTCGTTTCATTAGAATAAAAACATTTTTTATGAGCAACAAATGTAAACAAAAAGCAAAGAATAAGTGTCAATAACACATTAAAAGTATTTTTTTAAGATTATATATAAGAATTTACCGAATACAATCTCAGAATTTCCATCAAATCTATCGCTATTTTTCTGCCTTAAACTCATAGGTTTCACCTGCCTGTGTCGGGAAATCATACACAATTGTTCCCTTAATGAAATCTGTATTAACTTTCGCTTTGGGCGATACCAACGGCTGCTTGATGGCGGCTGTCTGAAAAAACGGATTAGGGTTTTCGCCTTCGGCTTTTTTCATGGTTACATCGGCTTTCAGAGTATGGTTCACACGCAGGCGGCAGTTGCCGCCCAGAGTAGATTTCAGGCACAACTCTGTTATTTTACCATCTTTCCACGCCATTTTCACAATTTCGAAACCGCCTCTCATTCTTAAACCACTCACGCTGCCTTCGGCCCATCTGTCAGGCAAGGCCGGTAATAAATGAATGGCGCCGTCATGGCTTTGCACCAGCATTTCGGCAATTCCGGCGGTGCAGCCAAAGTTGCCATCGATCTGAAACGGCGGATGTGCATCAAAAAGATTATCGTAAGTACCTCCACCCTGCCGACCGGGAACTTCAGCAGGCGACAACTGGTCGGTTATCAATTTATAGGCTCGGTTACCATCCAGTAGCCTTGCCCACCAGTTGACCTTCCAGCCCATCGACCAACCGGTTGAAACATCACCTCTGTAAATCAACGAATTACGCGCGGCTGCAAATAAAGCCGGATTTTGATAAGGCGAAACCTGATTGGACGGAAAAAGCCCATACAAATGTGAAATATGCCGGTGTTGATCCTGGGGGTCGTCCAGGTCTTCCAGCCATTCCTGCAATTGATTATGCTGGCCTATCTGCATAGGTGGCAACTGATTCAATTTAGCCTCAATCTGATTGACAAACGCCGTATCTATTTTCAGGATTTTCGCAGCATTGATAACATTAGAGAATACATCAAACACCAGTTGATTGTCCATCGTGGCTCCGGCTGTAATAGACGAATTCTGGCGCCCGGCAGGTGAGTTTTCAGGTGAAGTGCTTGGCACCACTACCAACCATTTGTGAGCAGGTTCTGCCACCAGAAAATCATGATAAAATGTTGCTATGCCTTTCAATACCTGATAATACTTCTGCAAAAATGCTTTGTCGCCACTATATAAATACCTTTGCCACAGGTGCTGGCTTAGCCAGGCACCTCCCATTGGCCACATACCCCAGAATGCCCCGTCTACCGCGCCGGTGCTTCGCCATAAGTCTGTATTATGGTGTGCTACCCAGCCATTGGCGCCATACATATTGCGGGCGGTTTCTACACCTGTTTCTGACAGCTCTTTCACCATATCGAACAGTGGCTCGTGCGTTTCAGGCAAATGGGTGAGCTCGGCAGGCCAGTAGTTCATTTCGGTATTGATATTGATGGTATACTTGCTGTCCCAGGGCGGATTCACCCTGTGATTCCAGATACCTTGTAAATTGGCAGGTTGCCCGCCGGGACGGGAAGAGGAAATGAGCAGATAACGCCCGAACTGGAAATATAAGGATACAAAACCGGGGTCATTCCCTTGAGCAAAAGCTTTCAGGCGCTCGTCGGTAGGTAGTTTTGCTGCCTCCGTTGAGCCCAAATCCAATGTCACCCGCTTGAATAAACGCTGAAACTCTCTGATGTGATTATTGAACAATGTGGTGTACGAGATTTTCTCAGCTTTATCGATATACGCTCTGGCCTTTTTATTTTCGTCGGCATTTATGTCATGATAATTCACAAAGTTAGTAGCAATAGAAACCAGAAGTGTTACTGCTGAAGCATTTTCAATATTAATGCTTGAGTCGTTTCTACTTATTATTCCGTCGTTGGGCAGTATTCGGGTAATGGTTTTAAAACGCACCGAACCCTTTACTCCCTCATGGTCTTTCCCTAATCCTGAAACCGACAACTCATTTTTAATTGCAGAAACATTTGTCTTAAAAGGGCTGCTCATTGATAAGCGAAAAGATAAACTTCTGGGTTTATTGGCATTGAGGCGAATGACCATCACCTGATCCGGAATAGAAACAAATGTCGTGCGGGTATATTTTACTCCATTAGCCTGATAGGTAGTAGTCTGTATAGCCTGTTCTATATCCAGTTCTCTTTTATAATTGTCATAGTCTTCATGATCCTTAAAATCTAACCGTAAATTGCCTATCGGTAAAAACATCTGTCCGTGATTCATTTTGGCAATAATACTTTTTTGTGCCAAATCCTGTGCTTCCTGATTTTTGCCTTCAAAAATCAGTTGTCTTATAGCCGGCAAGGCTGCTTTGGCATCAGGATTGTCGTTCCTGCTTGGGCCGCCAGACCAGAAGCTCGATTCATTTAGTTGCAGCGTTTCCTGAGCCACATTGCCATATACCATTGCCCCTATGCGTCCGTTGCCGAGTGGTAAAGCGTTAGTCCATGTAGTGTTTGCAGGTTGTTTGTACCATAGTTTCAAGTTACTTTGCTGGGCGTGTAAGGCCGTAGAAAATACTAAAAGAATGAAAACTATTCTTTTCATAAAAGGGAGTCTTTGGGTTGAAAAATTTACATACACTTTGCCGGGAAGAATGTAGCAGTGATAAGAAGGCAAAGATTAAATTCGGGGACAAAGATAACAGCTTCCGGAAACCTTTTGGTATTTCCCGGATAAAAAAGGAGAAATTGATTTGTTGAGCCGGTAATCAGGTAAAGAAAAGTTTCAGACAGGCAATGATAAGGCCGAAGGCCAGCAGATACCTGAGTGTAGGAATATTGAAACGTTGACTGCCAAAATAAGAACCCAGCAAACCGCCTATAATGGTGGCTCCTACTGCCCATTGCAGGTCTGGTGTAAGGTGGATACCTCCTTTTGATAATTGGCCATACAAACCCGAAAGCGAATTAACGAAGATAAACAGGGCTGATACCGCTGCGGTTTCTTTCAGTTTGGCCCAATGCATCAGCAACATTAATGGACTTAAAATGATACCACCACCAATACCTATCATACCCGATAGCAGCCCGATTGCGGCTCCGGAAAACAGACTTGCCCACAACGGCACTGGGCGGTTGGGGGTTTCTTCGGTGCGGAACTGGTACAACAAACGTGCAATGGAAATAAAAATGCAGGCTGCCAGAATTTTTTTATAGATGTTGTCAGGCAATGTCATGGTTCCTCCAAGATAAGCCATCGGGATACTCGCTAGCGCAAAGGGGAAAAACAGATTGAATTTGAAATGCCCCGCCCTGTAGAACCCTATAAAAGAGAATAGCGAAACCGCCAGATTCATTACCAATGCCGACGATTTCATCATAGACGGTGCCACTCCTATCAATGCCATTACTGCCAGATACCCGCTTGCCCCTCCGTGCCCCACAGAAGAATAAAGAAACGCCACAACGGCCATCAGAAAAAGAAGCAGGTAGAAAGAGGATTCCATTATGGTTGCTAATAAATCGTTATATTTATTGAAACATAACGCAATATGTATATTTTAATTAAGGCCGGAAAATAATCACTCCGATAATTTTTGAGTTTCCTGCCTCATAAATTCTTCGAAACGTACCTGCAATGCCTTATAGGACGCCATGGCTTGCAGGCCCCACTCAGTTACAACGGCTCCACCACCCTGCTTCCCTCCTACCTGAGTAATAACCAGTGGTTGTCCGGACTGCGTGTTCATGGAAGTAATCAAATCCCAGGCTCTTTTGTACGACATCCGCATGGCCAGAGCAGCTTTAGAAATAGAACCATGTTCAATTATCAGTTCCATTAACTGAATACGCCCCTTACCCAGATACCTTTCCGAACCATCGGCTTGCTCAATCCAGATACTTCCGGCTACTTTAATATTTTCAGTAACGGAGAGTAACTCTTTCATTCTTGTCTGTTTAAAATAAAACTCTCTTGCGCAAAAATAGCAGAAAGAAAGATTGAAATCACCTGATTAATTAAAATCATTACCATTATGGTCTTTGCAGGAAAACTTCTATATTTGAACGCTATATTTTCAAAAACATAACGTTTAACTAGTAATCCTACCATGAAGAAACATTTACTTTCCGGCTCTTTCTTTATCCTGGTTATTTTGTTGCTTATTCCGGGTTTTGCATATGCCCAGACAAACACACTAAAAGTAGAAGGAGACATTGAAAAACCATTGACATTTACCGAGAATGATTTCTCGAAATTGCCTCATGTTGAAGTAAAAGGTAAAGATAAAGACGGCAAGGAACATGTGTTCGGCGGTGTTGCTTTATCTGAAATTCTGAAGCAGGCCGGCGCCCCGTCAGGTGGACAGCTCAGAGGAAAAAATCTGACAAAATATGTAATAGCTAAAGCTACTGATGGGTATCAGGTTATTTTTGCCCTGCCTGAATTAGACCCCGAATTTACCGACCAGATTATTATCGTGGCCGACAAAGTAGACGGCCAACCCCTACCAAAAGGCGAAGGGCCTTTCCGTTTTGTGGTGCCTAAAGACAAAAAACATGCCCGATGGATACGCGAAGTGGTAAGTATTAAGGTGTTAGCAGCCACTGAATAAACAATGCCTGCCGGGTTAGCAATTTAAGATTGCTTCACTTAATTTTGCGATATTGATTTATATCCAAAATTGCATGAAGGGTTTCTTTCTTGATTTCTTCCATTCGGTAAGTATCATCATCATTCTTATTGCTGCGTTGATAGTGTCGCAGGTGGCGCGCAAGGCATTAAACAGGTATGCAAGGCGAAATTCGCACAATTTACGCATCAATGCCACTACTTTCAGTTTTCTGAAAAATGCTGCCAGTTTTGTTATTTTCGCTTTGGCGCTCATTGCTGTCGTTCATCTGATACCGGGCTTAGAAAAATTGGCCACTACCCTTTGGGCCAGCGCGGGTATTTTGTCGGTGGTAATAGGTTTGGCAACGCAGCAAACACTGGGCAATATTGTGAGTGGTATTTTTATTATTGTCTCTAAACCTTTCCGCATCGGCGATTCCATCAAACTGCCGAATGGTAATCAGGGCATCGTGGTAGATATCACGATGCAATACACAGTTATCAGTAATCCTGAAAACGGACACATCATTGTTCCGAATGCTGTTATTGCCAGAGATTACGTAATCAACGCTACCATTATAGATGATAAGGCTTGTAATCTTATCAATATAAAAATCATGACCGATGATGTGGATCGCGCCGTAGCTTTGCTTAAGGAAATTGCAATGGCACATCCTGATTTTTATAGCGCGGCTCAAACAGAATTGCCTGAAGAACCCAACAGTGAGTTTAAACCCCTGCTGGTACAGGCAGTTGACCTATCAGACTCGTGGATTACCCTGCGGCTGAGTGTCTGGTGTAAATCTTCTGCCAGAGCCCTAACTATGAAATCTGACTTGCTGCTGGAAATAAAAAAACGATTCGATAGCGAAGGCATTAAAATATAAAAGGCTACCTGTATTGGTAGCCCTTCAACAATCAATCTTTCTTTTCTTTTTTGTGGTGCTTTTTAGCAGTGTCTACTGTTTTCTGATCACTCTTGGCTTCTTTCTTTTCTACTTTAGCCGATTTTTCTTTGGGGATCTGCTGACCTCCCTTGGCAAACGTAACAGGGGCGAAAAGTATAGCAACTGCTAAAGTTGCTAATGAGATTGACTTTTTCATGTTTTTACTTGTTTACGATTGATAGCTTGTTCGTCAGACCGGCGAACTTTCTATAACAAATTTCGTTCGTAAGCATTAAAACCATTATAAGTCAGAATTAAACGAGGATTAAATATTTAACCGCAGATTAAAACTCAAACCAGTGTATCGTCGGCATTCGGTAATTGCACTGTTACCCTGGTACCTGCATTAAGTTCACTCTGAATGCTTATTTTACCTTTATGCAACTCTACTATTTTGCTGCAAACCGAAAGGCCTATACCAAATCCGGAAATATTCAGTGCATTTTTAGAACGATAAAAGGGTTCAAAAATAGAATCCAGGTCTTCCTTTGGTATTCCTATTCCTTCGTCTTTAATACTCACAAGGGTATGCGTTTTGGTAAAGTCTATGCTTATTTCTGCCTGTTGCAACGGCGAATACTTACAGGCGTTATCAATCAGGTTTATAAAGGTGGTTTTCAGTAAGGCTTCATTTCCGAAAACAATAATTGAATACTCATTTTCAGGTTCCTGTGCATACTTCACGGTAATCCGGTACTCCGGCTTACTGAGACTTAATTCATCCTGCGCCTGAAAAATAATATCATCGATACGCACTTCACCAAAATTGATCAGTGGCGACTTAAACGGACGGACAATCTGCAACAAGCCATTCGAAAGGTTGATTAACCTATTAATATCGTGGCGGATATTCTTCAAAATGCCCCTGTGCTGATCAATAGTAAGGTTTTCGTCCAGACTAATTTCTACCTCCGACTTTAACGCCGCCAGGGGTGTCCGTAATTCATGAGATGCATGCGAAACAAAACTCTTCTGTAGTTCAAACGACTGCTCCAGTCTTGAAAGCATCTTGTTAAATGCGGCAGCCAGCAATCCTATCTCATTCTTACTTTCATATCCGTCAATGCGCTGCCTCAGGTTATTAGCCGTAATAGTGCTCAGTTTACTAATAAAAACATTGACCGGCTTCAGTGCATTTCCTGCGAAAAAAACACCTAGAACAATCGTAATCAGAATGCCGCCTATTAAACCTATTACAAGTGTTTCCCGAAGATTCTGCAGCTTACTTTTGCCAAACTTGTCATAAGCAGAGGCCAGAACCACGTAGTTCTGTTTGCGCAGGTTATAAACCAGCCCAATTGATTCATTTTCTCCTTTCGAAAGCTCCAGATATTTTGCTTCCCTTACACGGTCGAGCAGAGCAGCATCATAATCAATCACGATGTCGTCTATGTTACTGTATAGCAGTTCGTCTTTGTCTGAAAAAATCAGTACTTTCTCATCATGCAGTGCTGTCAGGGTATTTTTGTCAATAATCCTCAGCAAGGCCTTGTCAATCTCATCAACCTTGATAAAAAAAGAGGCCGTTGTAAGGGCCTTGTTTTTAAGGCGCTCCAGAAACTCCTCTTCTCTGTATGCAGCCGATTGCTGATAAATTATCCACGAAAACAACGACAATAAGCTCGCAACAATTATTGAGAACTGAATTGCTATTTTGGTTTGTATTTTCATGCACTTTCTCTGATCATATAACCAAGCCCCGGGCGGGTATGAATCAACTTCGGTTCGAAACCTTTGTCTATTTTACGGCGCAGAATATTAATATAAACCTCTATTACGTTGGTACCTGTATCAAAATGTATGTCCCACACATTGGTGGCTATTTCGGGTTTAGAAATAATTCTCCCTTGATTCCTAACCAAAAACAGCAGAAAATCATATTCCCGGGCGGTCAGTCTTATTTCTTTACCGGCTCTTTTCACCAGCTTGCTGTCAAGAAAAATCTCCAGATCTGCAATTCTTACAGTATTTCCTACGTTTTCAGGTTCTGAATTGCTGTGTTTTAAAGCAACCATAACCCGGTGGTATAACTCTCTGAAATCGAACGGCTTTACAATATAATCATCGGCACCGGCTTCAAATCCTTCAATTTTATCTTCAATTTCGCTCATAGCCGTAAGCATCAAAATCGGCAAATTCGGTTTAACAGCCCTAAGATTCTTGCACACATCAAATCCGTTCATTTCGGGCAGATTAATATCTAAAATTATCAGATCAAAATCTATTGATTCTGCTCTTTTTAGCCCCAAAGTACCATTATGTGCCACCTCTATCTCAAAACCCTTGTTGCTTAAGCCACGGGTAAGTAATTGAGCGATTCGTTGATCATCTTCAATTACCAGAATTTTCTTTACCGACATTTCCTTTCTGAATCTTTAAAATTATTCTTTTTTAAATCAATGCTTTAGTCTAATTATGTCAATCTACAGCTTGACTACCATAGGTAAAAGTTTTTCGTGTGGGTGTTATGCTTATTCAAAGATACAACGCTAAAATTATTGATTTAAGCCATTTATTTTTTTTTAATTTATTTCTAAGAAAGAATTAAGGCACATTTCAAGGTCAAAAAGGATTTATAGGCTAACATTGTATGATAGTTAATAGCAATTTAATGCAAGCATTGTAACATTAAAAATAAGTCAGAAAATGATTGAATGTGCAGATAAATAACAGTTTTTATTGTTCCGGACTAATTTCTGCAGCATAAGTTACCACTTTCAATCAGACGGTATTTACATGATGACCTATTTTTATAAAACCGGAATAACCCGCATTTCTTAGCTTTGGGATTCATAATAATAAAATAGGTAAAGATTGAAATTATCTTTACCTATTTCTTTTTTGTTATTTCACATGGCTGAGTACTCTGGGAATCGGAATTATTTCTGTCTGTCGGCCGTCTATATACCTGAATCCTTTATCATCAAAAAATCCGTCTTCTTCCAACATTATTCTGATGGGTTTCTTCCACTCTGTCAAATCGACCGATACATTCAGTTCTATTGAATAGGCAGTGTTGAAATTGAGAGGGTAATCTCCACTTCCAATGGTTTTACCCTGGTTATCCCACATACCAATGGTGGGCCCGGCAGCATGCCCGTGGTTGCCGATAGGATGCGTATAGATAGTCCCTTTCAACCCGGCTTTTTTCGATTGCTCCAGTGCCTTTGCAAGAATCTCGTTTCCTGTTAATCCGGCCTTGAAATTATCTGTCAGATTCTCCTGCAACTGATTGCCTTGTCTGAAAGCCTTCTTCAAAAACTCCGGCACTTCTGTTTCGCCGGGTTTCAGCATATAAGCATGTTGTTGCTGGTCGGTATTCAGGCGCAAATAAGTGATTCCGAAATCACAATGAAGCAAATCTCCGGGCATGATCACTTGCTTTTGTGGTCTTTTTGAAAATGTACGGAGATGGTCGAAATTCTCAGGGTCTAACCGCTGAATATCTACCGTTGGGTGAAACCATGTTTCCAATCCCAAATCTGTTACTCTCTGCCGCATCCACCACACTACATCGTCGGTTGTGGTAATACCCGGCTGAATGACTTTATCTGAAAAAGCCTCCTGAATAATTTCATGCGATATCCGGCATATCTGCTGATAAATTATCATTTCACGCGTTGTGCGGGTTTCCAACCAGTTTACAGCCAGATTCGAGGCTGAAACTATTTTTCCATGCAAATCAGCAGGTAGCTTTTCCATAAACTCCTGATGCTCGGTAAAAGTCAGTCCATCTGCATGCGCATAATATTTCGAAAAATTGAGGCCAATTTTCTTAGGGTTTTTCTCTTTAATTACTTTTATCAGCGCATCCCACTGGTCAGGATTTGTATTCAGGTCCCATTCTCCTTTCAATAAATTGCCCACATCATAGCGCGCAATAGCCAGGCGTTCTACTCCTTCTTTCGGTCCCTTATCAAAGAATACCATCATAGTGCGCCTGCGCGCCGAAAGCCACACAGAAGGCAACATGGTTTTCATAACAGGGTCTTCGTTATATTCTCTCGAAATCAACACCCACATATCAATACCTTCATTCCGCATCAGTTGTGGCAACAGATTGGTCATCCGGTCTTCCAGAATTTCATCTGTTACAATTGCCCGTTCTCGTTCAGTCAAAATACGGGGTATAGAGTTTTGAGAAAAAACGGCAGTAAAAACAAGACAGAAAACAACAAACAGGTAAATTTTTTTCATGATGGTTTAGCGTGGCTGATGTTTAAATTATTCAAAGTGAAATAGCATGGCGTCAGGATATCCTGAAGCGCGCATCGCTAAAAAAAAGAATAATATTCCTATAAAGATTTCTAATATAAAAATCTTTTGAGCCGTTGTCTGTAAGCAATTGTGAAAAGTATTAAGAGTTAGAATGGTAGCCAGAATAGAACTCCAGATTTATTGCAACTCCTCCTTTAACTTCCAGTTTTATTATTTCAGGAGTTACCCACTCTTTTTTTAATTGTGACTTCAAATCTTGTTCAGATGCTGATAATTCTATCTTTTCGACCGTAAGTGCTTTATCCATTTTATTTAAAGATGTATTGAATGTGCAGTTTATATATTAAATGATCCTGCAAAGTAAAAATAAGGGGTTACTTTTTACAATAAAGCTTCACATTTATTTCAGAATAGTCCATCTAAAAATAAAAGGCTAAACGAAGGTTACTATACGCGTATAATATCAGCTTCGTGTTTAAATGTATTACTCCATACGGTCATATACCTGATTAAGAAATATATGAGTACAAGATAGGGTATTATACCAACTCTTAACTAAAATTGCATATTCTAAATTACAATTACACGTAATGTCACATTTTTTTGGAGGCATCTTATTAAATAATTCGCTGAATATAGAAACTATTGCCACACAGATGAACGAAAGTATGGCGTATTTCGGCGGAGATGAAACAGGAGTTTATAAAACCGATAAAATCTACATATATAACAAACTGCTGCACAGCATGCCCGAATCTGTAAATACTCCCTTGATATGCAGAAACGAACGCTATATACTTGCAGCTACCTGCAGGCTTGACAACCGGAAAGAGCTGGCTCTGAAATTAGAATTGACTGATACGCAAAGCGACCATGAATACTTATTGAAAGCATTTGTTTGTTATCAGGAAGACTGTGTCAAACACCTCCTGGGCGATTTTTCGATGGTTGTATGGGATATCCAGGAACAAAAACTTTTCATGGCTAAAGACCCGCTGGGTGTCCGGCCTCTGTTTTATTTTAGAAATGAGAACGTTCTTCTGTTTTCTACAAGCATATCTGCTATTAAGTCAATTAATTCGATTCATTTCAAACTTAATGAATTGCTTATTGCTAAAGAATTGAAACACTTTTATCCCAGCCATGAAGACACCTTTTATAATGATATCAGAAGGTTGAAACCGGCGCATTATATTCTTTTTGATAAAAGCGATGAGTCTCTATCGACAGAAAAACAATATTGGGAACTCAAAGCTATTGATGTTTCGGCTTTTAAGACAGAAGATGATTTTCTTGAAGAGCTACGCAAAAGGCTCACAGAAGCAGTGCTTTGCAGAACAAGAACTATAAAAAATGTAGGCTGTCAGCTGAGTGGCGGGCTCGATTCATCGGCCATCGCTGTGTTGCTGGCCAGACATTATGATACGAGCAGACTCTATACATATTCTTTTGTGTTATCAGACAAAACCAGAGCTTATTCTGAAAAAGGAATCGACGAGCAGGGCACACAACAGGAAATATTGAATCATGCCCCTTTCAGAAAGGAGAATCATACTCCTATTGAAGATTTTTATTATAAAGATGTCTTCGAGCAATTGTCTGTCAGCTATAAGGTCATGGGCGGATACGCAAATTTTGACTGTATCTGGCAGGATTCGCTTTTCGGGCAGGCCTGGCAGCAAAATATAGGAGTTATGATAAGTGGGTTTTCTGGCGATGAGGGCGTGTCAAACTACGGCTCAAGATTCTATTTTGAGTATATGGCTGAAAAAAGATTTCTGAAAGCTTTCCGGATGCTGAATGGTACACAGTGGTTCCGCTTGAAGAAGATAATCCTCTATTACTGGTATAAAATGAATGGAGCTACGCATCTTTCACTTCAAAAAAAGCTAAAAAGACAAAACATGCTGCGTCGTGATTCAGAGTTCCACAGGTTGCTAAAGATGGATAAAAACTATTATAAGTTTCACTCATCTTTCAAGGAATATCTGAAAAATGGCATTTCAAAACCACATCTGTGCCATCGTTTTGAGTCAGAAGGAGCCTATGCGCTCCAATATGGTATGGAAACGGCTTATCCATTGGCAGATATTCGATTACTGGAATTGGTCTACAGTTTACCTATCGAAATGTTTAAGCCGAATCCGCATACCCGTGCCTTATTCCGGAATATATGTCAAACCATCCTACCGGAAAAAGTACGTTTACAGCCAAAATATAATGGAGCCAAAACATTGGCATTCAACGAGTACTGGTATAAGAAGCAATTGGAAGACTTGAAAGACTACAAAGAAAACGATTACCTGCAAATGTTTGAGCCTATTTCAAAACTCAAACTCCAGGCAGATGAGATGGACCATTTTCTATTAAGGCGTTATTATCTTGACTATTTCATTTCATTAGAAACAGAAAAAGATTTAGCTCATGAGTCATAAAAGCCCTCATTACTTTCTACTTGATCACCAGTACCACCTTGAATACTCAGTTTTACAATTTCAGGGGTTGTCCATTCTTTTTTAGGCTCTAACTTTAATTCTTTTGTAGACGAAAATTCATTTGCGTTTTCAGTTGTCCATTCTTTTTTAGGCTGTAACTTTAATTCTTTTGCAGACGAAAATTCATTTGCGTTTTCAGAGGTAATCATTTTATTCATTACAATAAAAAAGTGAATAGTTAATACACAGTTTTAATTCTTAAACGTAGCTTTAAATTAAAAACAAGTAACGGTATTCGCAATATAATATCGATAAATATTTCGAGTAAACAGAATCAATTCTGAATTTTATATCTGGCCACTATTCCATTTTTTCGTCTCGCCCGAATTAAATATATTTGTTTAAAACCTTCTGCTACTCTATGAAATTAAGCTTTACTGTACTTTTAACTTTTTTCTGTTTCACACTGCTTCAGGCACAAGACAAAACACAGGTGGTGCGGGGTAGCGTAATTGACCGCATCACACGCCAGCCTGTTATCGGTGCCTCAGTACAGATTACCGGTACCACACAAGGCGCGGTTACCGATGCCACAGGTCTTTTTTCGATTCCCAATGTAATTATCGGACGACATTCTGTTAAATGTACTTCTATTGGTTATGAGACCTATTCAAGTGAAGAGTTTATTCTGAACTCCGTAAAAGAGGTGGTACTTACCATTGAATTGGCCGAAGCAACAGGAGATTTGCAGGAAGTAAAAATAACTGCCTCTCAGAACACCAGCCGGCCTGTCAATGATCTGGCTTTTGTAAGCTCCCGGTCTTTTACTGTGGAAGAAACCGAGCGGATTCCTGCTTCTGTCAATGACCCGGGGCGGATGGCATTGGCGTATCCGGGTGTAAAACCCGGGCGTGACGAAAATGAAAACAAGATTATTGTAAGAGGTAACTCACCATTTGGCATTTTATGGCGGCTGGAAGGCATCGATATTCCCAATCCCAATCATTTTGCACAACCGGGCTCCGGAGGAGGTGGTATTACTGTTTTTAGTGCTCAGCTATTGAGCCGTTCTGATTTTTTCACAGGCGGAATGCCCGCCGAATATGGAAACGCCATTACAGGTGCTTTTGATATCCGGTTCAGAGAAGGCAATCAACAAAAACGAGAATACCGAACCAAAATCGGGCTGCTGGGTCTTGATTTCTCGACTGAAGGCCCTATTACCAAGGGTCGCTCCTCTTATCTGGTCAATTATCGCTACTCAACTTTAGGTTTATTGAGCCAGATGGGGTTCTATCTGGTAGGTGAGCGGGTATCTAATCTTTTTCAGGATTTATCGTTCAATCTGGCATTTCATAGCAAAGATGGCAAGAAAACCACTACAATATTTGGTTTGGGTGGGCTTAGTACCGAGCACTATTTTCCGGTTGAAAACCCTGAAGATCGGGTAATGGGCAAACCTGACAACTGGGAAGACCGCCTAAGGCCGGCCAATATGGGAGCCCTGGGCTTAACTCATACGAGTAACATCAACGAAAAATCTTCGCTCAAATATGTAGTGTCAGTCATAGGGAGCTCAATCAGGCGCAATTCAGATACACTTAATCTTAACGATGAAAGATTCAGGTATGACACTCAGCAATTCTCTGAATTGAGGCTGGCGGGGTCATTGAGTTACAATTACAAATTCAGCAGCAAAACCAGATTAAAAACCGGTGTTATTCTTAACTACATTGATTTCAATTTTTTTAAAGAAACGGCCCCGCGCAATTCTGTTACTGATATAAATCAACTAAACGCCGGAAGACAGGTTTCAGTTAGTGGTAGCGGAAACACCCAAACAGCTCAGGTCTATGCTCAGCTGGTGCAAAATCTTGGCGAAGGACTAACTCTGAATGCCGGCCTGCATAGTATGTACCTGTTTTTGAATAATACATCGTCGTTAGAACCCCGTCTGTCGATACAATATCGTACGCCCAATGCGCACACAATCAGCCTTGCTTATGGTTTATATGCACAGTTACTACCCATGAGTGCCTATTTTTATACCAAAAGAGATACGGTAGCCGGAGTAATTACCGAGTCCCGACCAAACCGGCATCTTTCTTTCGCGCGTTCCAATCATTTTATTCTGAGCTACAGTTACATTACTCCAAGCCTTTGGAAATTTTCGGCCGAAACCTATTATCAGACACTAAGTAAAATTCCGGTAGAACCCAAAGCCGGTTCATCTTATTGGATGCTCAACTACTCTGACTATTTCCCCGAATTCACTACCGTCAGCAAAGGGAAAGGAAAAAACTACGGTGTCGACTTAGCCATTGAACGATTCTTTTCAAAAAAATACTACTTGCTTGCAACAGGCTCATTATTTGATGCCAGCTATCAAACCATTGATGGCAAAACCTACAATTCGTCATTCAACGATGTTTTCAGTACTGCCCTTACTTTGGGTCGCGAATTCACCTTCAAAAACGGCTCGGTTTTTCAAATTGGAGCAAGATCAATTTACAACGGCGGATTCAGATACACACCACTTGATGAAACGGAGTCTGCTAATCAGAAAGCCTACGTTATGCGTAAAGGCGCCGATTTTTCATTGCAGGCGCCTGCTTATTTCCGTATTGACGGCAGGGTTTCATATCGTTCCAACAGGCGTAAATATGCCACGGTGGTATCGTTGGACGTTCAGAATGCTACCAACAAAATTAATACAACCAGTATACAGTATAATAGCGTGGCAAACAGGCTGGAAACCCGTAAAACTGGCAACGGCTTTGTACCTGTTTTGAGTTTTCAGGCAGATTTTTGACATAACAATACAAAAGAGACTTTTCAACGGCTCATTCAGGCATTTCATCTATTAAATACCCCCGCGGCACATTATTAATTTCTAATCTGTCTTTGAATATTTACATTTGTAATAATTGCATTTCATTTAGTTGATCTTAATTATTGAAATGGTTAGATATTTTAAAACTTTGCTGGTTATTTTGGTGCTAATGACGGCTTCCTGCGTAGAGCCGTTTAAAATTGCAATCCCCAAAGACCGGCAATATCTGGTAGTTGAAGCAACGTTAAATGACATAGATGCTGCTCAAACAATCCGGATTAACCAAACCAATAATTTTTACGACAATATCTATAATACGCCGGTTTCAAAACTAAAAGTTGAGATTATTATAAATGGTACTGAGAAAGTCAGCCTGACTGAACAACAGAGTGGTGTTTATGCATTGCCATTTGGGTTTCGCATCGAAACCGGCAATACCTATAAACTACGATTCCAGAAACCAGACGGGACTATCTATGAGTCGAGTGACGAAAAGACAACCAAAGTGCCTGCCATCGACAGGGTTTTTGATGAATTTGAGGTGGCCGGATTAAAGGGTACCTTCGGCGATATCCCCGCTAATTACGTATTTTTAAACTTTAAGGATAACCCGTCTACAACTGATTTTTACATATGGACATGGAAATTATGGGAGGATCAGAAAATTTGCAGAACAGATTATTACGATTTCCCTTGCAATGCCAAATGCTGGGAAATACTCGCTAACAAAGATTTTAATGTATACAGTGATATTTTTTCAAACGGAAAACAGGTAACAGGAAAATTAATAGCTAAAATACCTTTTTATTCGTACGACGGAGCACTTCTTGAAATCAAACAACAGGCGGTATCAGAAAAAGTGTATAAGTATTTTAAATTATTGGGTGACCAACAACAGACCAATGGTACACTGGTTGACACCCCTCCTGCCGCCATAGTGGGCAACATTAAAAATCTGAGTAATCCCGATGAGCCTGTAACCGGTGTCTTTTCAGTAGCAAGCACTGTAATTAACAAATACTGGATAAGCCGGGAGAATGGCCACGGTAAAGCATCACCAATAGGTTTATTAGGGCGTATTCCCAATATTCCATCAGTTTTTTTTCCTTACCCTTGCATTGAAGGGCCAACCCGCACACCAACAAAACCGGAAGGTTGGATAAATTAACACACAACAGACATTTTTAAAATGATCATTAAAAAAACATGGTTAATTCTGGCGACAGCTTTATGGGCGTGTTCGTGCATAGAGCCATACGAGATAACCTTTCCACATGGAAGAAAAATACTCACGGTAGATGCTACCATTAATGATACGAATGAGGAACAAACTTTCTCTATTACCGAATCTGAGAGCCGCAATAGCGTGGTTTACTCTTTTCCGGTTCGTAATTTAAAAGTTGAAGTGCTGGTTAACAAGTCGGAAAGAATAGTATTGACAGAAAAAAGTCCCGGTATCTATGCACTACCTGTTTCTTTTAAAGTTAAGGTTGGCAGCGTTTATCGGCTTCTGTTTGAGAAATCAGACGGAACTAAATATGAGTCAGGAGAGGAAGTGATGACCACTGTACCTGAAATTACAAGGGTTTATGACGAATTCAGGCGTGACGGACAGGAAACAATGGCCGGTCATGACGCAGCAAGCCTTGTATACATAGATACACAAGACCCTGTAGATGAAAAGAATAATTATGTGTGGTCGTGGACACTATGGGAAAGGCAGATTATCTGTAAATCGTGCAGTTATGGCAGGTATTTCACTTCCCCGCCACCTTATGGCGACTGTGTGAAAGAAGAAAGATATAAAGATGTGCCCTATTTTGATTATGCCTGCGACAACAAATGCTGGGATATTTTTTATAGTCACAACATGAATGTATTCAGCGACATATTCAGTAATGGCAAACCCATTATAGGAAGATTGGTAGCAAAAATACCCTATTATTCAGAAGAAGGCGCATTGCTTGAAATCAAGCAGCAATCGGTTACTCCTGCGGCATACAGGTACCTGAAAATACTGTCAGATCAGACCCAGACAACAGGAAGCCTGGTAGATACTCCTCCTGCTCCGGTGATCGGAAATATCAGGAATGTAACTGATGCTGATGAAGAAATTGCCGGTTTTTTTATGGTAACAGGCGTTCGTAAGGTCAGATACTGGCTGGACCGCAAAAATGCCAAAGATACCGGCGTAGTACCCACAGGTATATTAGGCCACAAGCTCAATTATGAGCCCGGTTCAATACCGCCGGACCCACCCAGGCCACCAATGGCTCCGTGTGTTCCGGGCAGGTACAGGGCCAATACCGAACCAGAAGGTTGGATCAATTAAGAGACAATATATTTATAATTAACACAATGCTAAGAAGCAAAAATTTCGTAACCCTACTATGTATCTGTTTAATGTTTTATGCTTGTGTAGAACCCTACAATCTGAACGTTCAGCAAGAACACAAAATTCTAACAATCGATGCTACAATTACTGATTTAGCCGAGGAACAGACTGTAAAAATCGTAGAGTCACTCAGTAGCAGCCACTCTGTCTATACAATACCTGTGACCGGCGCAAAAGTAGAAATTATCGTAAATGACACCGAAAGAGTTCCGCTTAGTGAACGGGCCGGAGGGATTTATATTCTGCCCATATCTTTTCATACCAGAATAGGCGACAGATATAAATTATCTTTCCAAAAAACTGACGGCACCCGATATGAATCGGCAGAAGAACGCCAGAGTGTGGTTTCTGACATAACAAATGTATATGACGAATTCAGAATCGATGGAATCGAAACACCGTTAGGGACTACCCCGGCTCATTATGTATACATAGATTCAGAAGATCCTGCTGATGAGAAAAACAACTACATGTGGAGCTGGAGGCTATGGGAAAGACAAAGCATTTGTGCCACTTGTATGAATGGTCGTTTTTTCAATACACCATATCCGGGACAATGTAAAATTGAGCCCGCGTTTTCTAATGTAACCTATGATTATAACTGTTTAGGCCAATGCTGGCAGATTTTTTACAATAAAGACCTGAATGTTGCAAGTGATGTGTATTCTGACGGCAAACCGATTATTGGAAGACTGGTAGGAAAAATACCTTACTATGCTTCTTACGGAGCATTGATGGAGATACAACAACAATCTATTTCGGCAAATGCTTATCAATACCTGAAATTACTGGCCAATCAGGTACAAAATAACGGAAGTCTTGTAGACACGCCTCCTGCTGCTATTATAGGTAATGTAAAAAATATTAATAAGTCTGACGAGCCCGTTGCAGGTTTTTTTATGGTAACAAGTGTACGCTCTGTAAGATACTGGTTGGGACGTGAAAATGCCACCGGATTAGCCAGACCTTTAGGACTTTTAGATCGACCAATTGCATTGGAGCCCTCCACCGGTGATCCCCGACGCCCGCCTTTGGCTCCATGTCTAGAAGAAAAATACCGTACACCGTCTAAACCAGATGGTTGGATTGATTGAACAGACTGTTTCAAATAAATGCAAAGTACGCCCCACGAACCGGGCAGGTAGCCGTTGATTTTATGTAATTCAGAGAACAAACCCTGCCTCAAAATAAGGTAAAAACAGGGTATTAAAACTAAAAACTGATTTTTCCCATATTCAATTTCAAACAATGAAAAAACTTTATTTCATAAGTTCATTTCTGCTCTTTAGTATAGCTGCACAGGCCCAGGTCTATTACCGATTTAGTGGCTATGTCAGAGATACTCTTGATGGTAAGCCTCTTGCCAAAGCATCTATCAATGTTGATTATGGAAAATTCGGAGCAGTTACCAATGAAAATGGTTTTTTTGACATAAACATCCCATACGGCGAACACGCCGTAACCGTCAAATTTGTTGGTTATCGCCCGGTTAGGGATGCTTTAAGGATCAATTCAGATATTACCCGCAATTATTATATGGGTCGTGTAGAAAACGAACTGGAAGAAGTAATTGTATCAAGCAAAGGTGTTGAAGCCAATATTCAGCGGCCTTTGCTAGGTGTGACTCAGTTGAACATTAAAACGCTGCGAAAACTCCCTGCGGCTGTTGGTGAAATAGATATTCTGCGAGGTCTGCAAATGCTGCCCGGCGTAACCAGTGTCGGAGAGGCTTCTAACGGGGTTAACATCAGAGGAGGTACTACTGACCAGAATCTGCTATTGTTGGACGACATCCCGATTTTCAATCCTACTCACATGTTTGGATTATTTACGGCGTTCCCGTCTGAGGCGGCTTCAGGCATTGAAGTTTACAAAGGTAATACCCCTGCCCGTTTTGGAGGAAGAGCCGCTTCTGTAATGGATGTGACACTGACCCAACCTTCGTTAGACAAGTTTAAAATGAACGGAGGTATCAGTCTGGTATCAAACCGTTTAACTCTCGATATGCCTGTTATAAAAGATAAATTGGGTATAATTATATCAGGGAGAGCTTCTTATAACGATTTCCTTTTACCTATTGCCTCTAAAAAACTAGACAATATCAAAGCTAATTTTGCTGACTTTGTAGGCAAAGTTTTCTGGCGGGTGAACAGTAAAAATACCTTTACGGCTTCCGGCTACTATAGCAAAGACTTTTTCCAGACCGAATTATTGGGTGGAATTGGTAATATTAATGCTACTTCAACCCAATATGATTACCGAAGCAGAAGTTTCTCAGCCCGTTGGTTTTATGCTATTTCACCCAAAGTGAATCTGCAGACAACTGTGGTTTCGGCATACTACATACCTAAAACCTTATTGCCGGAACTTAACTCTGATAATAAAGTGGTGTTATTGTCTGACATCGATTACAAACAAGCCAAAACCAACATTAATTTTAATTCTGCCAAACACAATATAGAAGCAGGGCTTAGTGCTACTAAATACAAAATCGGCCCCGGAGAATTGCAACCCGGAACCAGCCGTAGTGTTTTAGCATTGAAAACACCTAATGAGTATTCGCTTGAAACAGGAATCTATGCAGAAGATGAAATCACATTTTCACCAAAAGTCACTTTCTCGCTAGGTGTGCGATACTCCCAATTTTATGCCTTGGGGCCTGCCGATGTTCAGATTTATGAACCCAACGAACCTAAAGATGCTTTATCTGTTCGTGATACGATCTCTTATGCGAAAGGCAAGGTCATTCAATCATACGGTGGCTTTGAGCCCAGAGTTGGTTTAAAGTACTCTATAAGTGACAAGACCTCTATTAAGGTGGGCTATAATATTATGCGCCAATACATGCAGGTAGTTACCAATACAACTACGCCGTTGCCTACTTCAAGATGGAAAACTTCTGACCGAAACATCAGTCCGCAGGTAAGTTCATTAGTAGCGGCAGGTATATTCCACAACTTACCGGGTAATATATATGAGGTCTCGATGGAAGGCTATTATCGCCTCACCAACAATATTATTGATTACAAACCGGGTGCCGATTTCTTATTGGATTCTCATCCTGAAATGCAGTTGCTACAAGGTAAAAACCGTTCTTACGGTTTGGAACTGATGTTTTCGAAGAAAAAAGGTGAGCTGACCGGCTGGGTAAACTATACTTATTCGCGCTCATTGAATAGGGTATCGGAAGGAACCACTTTTGGCGAGCAGATAAATTTCGGTAAATGGTATGCGGCCAACTATGACCGCCCGCACTCATTCAATGCTTCAGTTATAATTAATCAGGGTAAACACCACGATTTCTCGTTCAACTTCTCATACAGTACAGGCCGGCCATTCACCATGCCTGAAGGTTTTATAATTTATCAGGGAACAAGCTATCCTTATTATGGTGTGCGTAACAATGCCCGCCTACCCGACTACCACCGCCTTGATTTTGCCTGGAACATCTATCAGCCCAGCATGAAAGATAAACGCTTTAAAGGTAACTGGACATTTACCGTATTTAACCTCTATGGCAAGAAAAACGCCTACTCAGTGTTTATACGTACACAAGGCTCAGCCGTTTCAGCATACAAACTGGTGGTGTTTGGGGCCCCTATTGTATCGTTATCGTACAACTTCAAGTTCATGTAACGTCTGAGTTCATAAAGTCAGTAACGAATAAGTCCTCCGCAAAGAGGACTTATTTTTTTATGACGCAACCCTGCTTTACAAATCTGCATCTACAAATAAACTAACAGATTAAATTCTCTAAAACATTATGAAAAAGCTACAATCATTACTCCTTGCCATTATTTTATTGGGCTCAAATGTTGCCTTTGCCCAAAGTTTAGAATCAAATACCAAATGGCTAAGCAACCAGCTCGACCGACTGGTAAAAGAAGAAGAGGGGCATAACTTGAAAGTTAATGACAACGAAGCCGTACCTTCATTCAAATTCAAAGGCTGCCAGATGAACATGAACGTTGACTCAAGAGATTCTGACCTGAATTTCGGTATGACTATATCATGGTTGCTGAAAGACGTACAGAAAATTTCTTACGCCAAAGAAGACGGTGGAGAATATCAGTTGAAGATGATAGTACCTGCCGACAGAATGAGGATGAAATTAGGCTTTGGCCGGAATCATAACATAGGTGGTTCTTTTAATCTGAAAAGCGGTGATGACAACGAGAGCAAAACGAATTTCTCATTGCATACAAAAGACGAACACCTGGTAAAAGAGATTGTAAATAAGTTTGAAGAATCGGTAAAGATTTGCAAAAACACAAGATAACAAAAGGGGTTAACGCCCCTTTTACTTTTTAAAACTCAATATATGGCTCTATTTTCTGAATAGTGGCGTCATCAAGAACTTTTACCTGGCGCAAATCATCTATCGACTTAAAATTGCCGTGTTGTTCGCGGTAGGCAATAATAGCCTTTGCCTGATGAAATTTCAGATACAAATGTCTGAACTCCGCTACGGGCAACTGATTAATCTTCAGTTTTTTTACACTCCCGTTAACATAACCATATTTCAACAATTCATCGGCCGTTTCAGGTGGCAATCCGTACGTTTCTTTTACCTGCTCTGCTTTAGCAAAACCGCCCAGTGCATCTCTGAACTTAACAATCCTTTTGGCATAACCTGAACCAATGCCATTGATTGCTTTCAGTTGTGTGGTATCGGCAGTATTCAAGTCAAATCTGATAAGCTTATTTTCTTTCTTAAATTCTTTAGCCGGCGTTTCATTTTTATCAGCAACAATAGGCTGAGCTGCCGCCGCAGTTAGCGAAGTATTAAGAGAGGCCTCTTCTGCTGAAGGCAAATCAATATAAGGTTCTAAACGCTCATAGGTTTCAGGGTACAATCCATATATTTTAGCCAGGTCTTCTTTTTTACGAAATTTCCCTCCTTTGCTTCTGTATTTCTCTATACGTTCGGCAATGAACCTGGGTAAACCCAGTTCCTGCAGTTGCGCAACCGTTGCCGTATTAGGATTAAAATTAAAATACTTATAGGTCTTACCTTTCGAGTCGGAGGCCCCTGTTTTGTACGCACGGCTATTGCTATACGCTGCGGCTTTATTATCGAGTACTACGGTCAGGCTATCAAGTACTTTTGGCGATGAAATAACCAGCCTTTGCTCCTTCTGACTAAAAAAGTAATCAGCCGCATACATCATGAATAGCGCAGCAATAATGATAGCAAAAGCCATTAAAACTCCTTTGGCCTCAGCAGAAGACATGCTCAGAGAAGCACGGATGAATTTCAGTATTCGGTTCATAAATAGTGGTCACAGACAAATTACTCCAAAAATAACAAGATAACTAACGTATTTGTCAGGTTTTCGCTAATTTTGTAAGATTTTCAATATCAGGATATAAATCTATTTAAAATAATTAAATGAGCAAACCAGCACTAACTAATTCACTGCAAGATATTATCTCTCATGCCAAAGAATATGGCTTTGTGTTTCCTTCGTCTGAAATCTATGACGGGCTTCAGGCAGTTTATGATTACGGACAGAATGGTGTAGAACTAAAAAATAACCTGAAAACAGCATGGTGGAAAGCCATGACTCAACTACACGACAACATTGTGGGGATTGATGCCGCGATTTTCATGCACCCGCTTACCTGGAAGGCCTCCGGCCATGTGGACGGTTTCAACGACCCGATGATCGACAACAAAGATAGTAAGAAGCGCTACCGCGCCGATCAGTTGTTGGAAGGCAAAGCAGAAGAATATGAAGCAGCAGGTCAGTCGGAAAAAGCACAGGCATTATTGGCAGAAATGGGCCGTCTTTTGGGTGCTGAAGACCTGACAGGTGTACGTGAGTTAATTATTGCCGAAAACATAGTTTGCCCTATTTCAAAAACAGCTAACTGGACAGAAGTACGTCAGTTTAACCTGATGTTTTCTACACAGGTAGGCTCGGTTGCAGAAGATGCAAGCATGATTTACCTGCGTCCGGAAACGGCACAGGGTATCTTTGTTAACTTTCTGAACGTGCAGAAAACAGGCCGTATGAAAGTACCTTTCGGCATTGCACAGATTGGTAAGGCTTTCAGAAATGAAATTGTGGCCCGCCAGTTTACTTTCCGTATGCGTGAGTTTGAACAAATGGAAATGCAGTTTTTTGTTCGCCCCGGAACAGAAATGGAATGGTATAAAGAATGGAAAGAAACCCGTTTGAAATTCCATAAAGCAGTTGGATTGCCCGCAGAGAAATTGAAATTCCACGACCACGAAAAACTGGCGCACTATGCCAATGCCGCAGTAGATATTGAGTTTCAGTTTCCTTTCGGATTCCGTGAAATTGAGGGTATCCACTCAAGAACTGATTTCGACTTACGCAACCATCAGGAATTATCGAAGAAAAAACAACAATACTTTGATGCCGATCTTGATGCCAATGGCAAGCCTTATGGCAATTATATTCCTTATGTAGTTGAAACCTCAGTAGGTGCTGACCGCCTCTTCCTGGCAACTTTCTGTAATGCCTTTACGAGAGAAACCGTAGGCGAAGGAGAAACCGAAAAAGAACGTACTTATCTGAAATTGCACCCGGCTTTGGCTCCTATTAAAGCCGCCATCCTGCCTTTGGTGAAAAAAGACGGACTGGCAGAAAAAGCAGAAGCCATTACACAGTCGCTTAAGTCTTCGTTCAGAACAATATACGACGATGGCGGCGCTATTGGTAAACGCTACACCCGTCAGGACTTAATCGGTACTCCATACTGTATTGCGGTAGATTACCAGACTATGGAAGACGATACGGTTACTATCCGTTACCGAGATACAATGGAGCAGGAACGAGTACCTGTAAGTGCATTGAAAGAGAAAATCGGCTACGAGGTTTCAATGGAGCGTATCCTTGAAAATATCTGATTATAAAGCCTGATACCAATTAAAACAGCATGAATCCAACTGTGTTTCATGTTGTTTTTGTTTTTTGGGGCCAACTATTGTATTTCAATTGAGCTTTTTAAATGACAGTTCCAGCCATCATTTATTTAATATTTCCGATTTTTATTTACATTTACCTAACCAAAAACCTGTTAAACGCCTGACGCTCCTATGGAACTTTCACCAGATAAAACCTTTCTGGAATATCTATATTTCAGAGAAAAAACTCACCCGGATAAAGTATTTCTGAAACAACCCTTTGGAGATACCTACAAAGATTTCTCATGGAAGGAAGTCGGGCAGCAGGCACGCAAAATCGCTGCTTATCTGCGATCATTAAATTTGCCTCAAAAAAGTAATATAGGCCTTATTTCGAAAAACTGTGCCGAATGGCTGATCGCAGATTTTGCAATCGTAATGTCGGGTCATATATCTGTACCTTTTTATGCCACGCTTACGGCAGAACAATTGAATCAGGTAATGACTCACAGTGGCTGCGCGGTTCTTTTCGTCGGTAAAATGGATAACGCCCAAAGTATTGAAGCGGGCATACCTGCCGGTGTTAAATGCATCTCATTCCCTACATATAATCCACAACCGCACCATGTACAATGGAATGACATCCTGAACAATCATGCGCCTCAGGAAGAAAATTATCTTCCTGCTATGGATGATATTTTCAGTATCATATATACTTCAGGCACTACAGGCAACCCGAAGGGTGTAATGGTTACCTACAAAGCCAAAGCCGCCGCTGTATACAGCACCCGTCAGCATGCTAAATTAGACCATCCTAATCCAAGATTCATCTCGTACCTGCCTCTATGTCATGTAGCCGAACGGGTTGTCATAGAATCAGCGGCTACTATTGCCGGAGCCTCGGTTTATTTTGCTGAATCGGTAGAAAGTTTCTCTAAAAACCTGGTTGCAGCAAGCCCGACTCATTTTCTGGCAGTACCACGTATCTGGACAAAATTTCAGTTGGGTATTTTATCGAAACTGTCACAAAGCAAACTGAATATCCTGTTAAAAATACCTATTGTCAATAACCTTATTAAAACAAAAATACGCAAAGGGCTTGGCCTTAATGATGCTGTTATCATTCTTGCTTCGGCTGCACCCATGCCTGTTCTGTTAATTGAATGGTTTAAAAAACTGGACATCATTATTCAGGAAGCCTATGGCATGACTGAAAACATGGGCATTGCAACCATGATGCCACGCGAAAAAATAAAAAACGGAACGATAGGGAAGCCTTACCCGGGTATGGAAATAAAGCTAATGCCGGAAACGAACGAGATATGTACGCGCTCCGCCTGGAATATGAACGGGTATTACCGTGAACCTGAAATGACAGCGGCCACGATTGATTCTGAGGCTTGGATACATACGGGCGATGTGGGTGAAATAGACAATGAAGGGTATCTAAAAATTACGGGTCGGGTAAAGGAAATGTACAAAACATCGAAAGGTGAATATGTAGCTCCGGCACCTATAGAAGCAGGCTTTGCTAACAACAACCTGATAGAACAAATATGCGTAGCAGGAAATAATTTACCACAACCCATTGCTCTGGTGGTATTATCAGACATCGGGAAAGCCGAAGAAAAAGAAAAAGTAAATACAAGCCTGGAAGACACTCTGAACGAGGTTAACCCTACGTTGAAACCTTATGAGAAAGTACGCAGAATTGTGATATTAAAAGAACCGTGGACAGTAGAGAACAATAAACTGACACCCACCATGAAAATAAAAAGAGGCAATATTGAAAAAGAATTTGCTTCACAACTGGAGCCCTGGTATAACAGAAAAGAAACGATAATCTGGGAATAGATAAAAATTATTGAGTCGTGCAACAATTTGCACGACTCAATAATTTTTAAAGCATCATCCCTCCTGATACCTCTATTCTTTGTGCATTTATCCATTGTGCCTCATCCGTACATAAAAATGCTACTACCCCTCCTATATCGTCAGGTAAGCCAACTCGTCCTAAGGCTGTTAAAGAAGATATATGTGCATTTACATCGGCATTGTCTCTTACGGTACCACCTCCAAAGTCAGTTTCAATAGCTCCGGGAGCTACTACATTTACTCTTATTTTACGGCCACCCAGTTCTTTTGCCTGATATTTCGTTAGCGTTTCAATAGCTCCTTTCATGGAAGCATAGGCCGCATAGCCCGGGAAAGAAAAACGTGCCAACCCAGTAGAGATATTAACAATTCCACCACCATCTGCTATGCAATTCAGCGCCTTCTGTGTCAGAAAAAACGTGCCTTTAAAATGAATATTCATCAAGGCATCAAATTGTTCTTCACTGGTTTCAGCAAATGATGCGTGGAGGCCTATTCCTGCGTTATTCACTAAAAAATGAAAATTTTCAGCTTTGAACTCATTTTTCAGAACCAGCTTTACCTCCTCAAAAAAGGCATCAAAGCTTTTAACATCTCCGGTATTCAATTGTAAAGCTGCTGCTTTCCGGCCAAACCCCTCTATTTCTTTTACTGTTTCAAGCGCTTCTTCTTTTTTGCTATTGTAAGTTACAATTACATCAATGCCCTTTTGGGCAAGGTGAAATGCCATATTTTTTCCTAAACCGCGGCTACCTCCGGTAACTAAAGCTATTTTGTTTGTCTGTGCCATTTATTTATCATTTAAATTAATGGTACAAAGGTATAACGCAGGTCTGTGGTCTTACTTATATGTATCAATCCACTATTTGCAAAATTCAAACAATTGGTTCAGACACGAAAATTAAGAGGAGAATAAGAGGTCTGTTTTCTGAAAAAGTTAGAGAAATGCGCAATTTCGTCAAATCCTAATGAATAAGCAATTTCAGAAACATTCCAATCTGTTTGCTTTAAAAGGATTTTGGCCTCTTGTGTAATGCGACCACTGATAATATCTGTTGTGGTTTTTCCGGTATTCTGTTTTAGTACTTTATTGAGATGATTGACATGCACCGATAACCGATCGGCATAATCTTTGGCCGTGCGCAGTGAAAGTTTCTGATGTGGAGATTCTATCGGGAACTGCCTCTCGAGCAACTCAATAAACAAAGAAGAAACCCGCGCCGAAGCATTGTGAGTCGGATGAAGAACTGACAGCGGCTGTAGTTTTTGCCCGTAATGTATCAGTTCCAATACATAATTTCGGAGCAGATCATACTTGTAGATATAGTCTGATGCTATTTCATCAAACATTTTATTGAATACATGCAGAATATCATCTGCTATTTTATCCGATAATTGGAAAATCGGATAGCCACCCGGTCTGAAAATTGGAAGGTCATCCAGCACTACTCCACTTTTACTTTGGGTGAGGAAATCGGCAGTAAAAATACAGAAGTGTCCATGTTGATTGTCATCCTGCGGTAACCAGTGATAGGGAATCTTAGGAGTAGCAAACAGCAGGGCATTCTTTTCAATATCAATTACTTTATCGGCATATTCGGCTCTGTTACGGCCACTGATTAAACTTATTTTATAATAAGCTCTGCGATTATAAGGCATAACCGTACGCTTATTGCCTGCAGCCACGAGCTCATGCAATTTGAATACATTAAAATGTCCTAGCTCTTTGTTGATACCTTCCGGAACAACCAATGACGCCTCTTTATAAAAATCTTCAAGCGTTGTTGTATTCATAATCTCATTTGCAAAATACAAATATACAACACCTGCGCACAATTGTCCAAATAGTTAACAAGTGTAAAACAAAAGAGACGATAAGCCTGAACTCATCGTCTCTTTTCCGGTATCAAGCGGATGTCAGAAAAATAAGAAACTATTTCTTACTTTAAACTCCACAGTTCCTAGATAATCATTATTAGAATAAACCGAGGCTTTATAAATTCCGGGTTTCAATTTCTCCTTTACATCAAACATAAAAGTTGTATTTTGCGGATTCTTCGAAAAGTCAACCATTTGAGTCGCATGAACAGCAACCGGCATTAATTTCTCGCCATTCATAATACTTACTTCCCGCTCTGCACCTTTCACCGGAACGTTTTTATCATCCAGAATAGTGAGATACAACAGCTGCTTACTTTCTGTGTTGGTTTTAATGATTTCAGGCACTACAAATGAAACTTTCAATGTATGTGCTTTCTTAGCTTTCGCCGTTACTTTCGAATTGGGTTTTAAAACCTCAACCTTAAAATTATCGGCCGGAGCATCATATATAATATCGTCAATTCGCTTGTTTAATGATGCAATATGCGTGTTCAGTTCTTCACGTTGGGCTCGTAATTCATCATATTTCACTTTCCATTCTGTATTTTCAGATACCAGATTAGCATTACCTGCCTGCAAATCAGTCAGGTTCCTTTCCATCAGGGCTTTTACATCATTTAATTCTATAATCTGATTATTCAAAATAGCCAGTTGTTCGTCTTTCGATTTATTCTGACTTCTCAAACCTGTTGCTTCTTTATTCAGTCGCGACAACACTCTCTCCTTTTCAGTGAGCAATCCGTTTATATATTCAGTTCTGTTCACCAATTCTGCGTTTTCATCGCGTTCATCGTTTAAATCTTTTGTCAGCCCGCCAATCTCCTCTTCAAGATTTTTCTTTACAGTCATTAATGAATCTGTCTGAATCGTAAATCTGTCCCGATCATCTGATAGCTCACTCGATCGATATGCCTGATATACCCCAAAAGCAGTTGCCAATGTCAGAGCTCCAACCAATACACCTGTAAAAGCTCTTTTTCGTGAATCTGTTAAATGTTCCATAATATGTAAATATTTGTGTAGGATGCTTCCAAAAACAATTTTTAATGAAAAAATGAAAATTTTCATACCAATGTATTCTAAAAGGCTTTTGCTGGGTTTTATCAACTAAATTGTAGAACTTATTACTCAGGCTTGGCCTTCCGCTCCGATTAAGTTATTGTAGAAGTTAAATTTTGTAGCACCTAAACTGAAAAAGAATGTGAGAATTTCTAACTTTGACTTACTAAAGTTTCCTCCTTTTCGTTTTTAAGACTAATAGCCAGCGACACGTAGCTTCTAAACCAGAAATCATTTATGCGCAAACCGTTCAGATACGTAACGATTTCGTTTATATCCTGTATTATCCTTTTGCTGATACTTACTATTGTTTCTTATGTGAAAGTACATCAGACACTGGCTTATATGGAAGATATAGAGCGCAATTATCAGGTGATGATGAAAGGAGAAGAGCTGATTTCAAGAATGAAAGATATGGAAGCGGGGTCGAGAGGATATTTACTGACACAACGCAATATATTTCTGAATCCTTACTATGATGCGTACAGGGTTATAGGTAAGATTATCAATGAGCTGGAAGACCTGGTAGAGCACAACGATGCCCAAACCCAGAGACTCACCCATTTGAAAAAACTGATTGCCGACAAAGTAAAAATTACCGAAGCAAATGTAAAGCTGGCCAGAGCAAGAGAACCCATAAGCTCTGAAAATCTGAAAGACGACAAACTCAAAATGGATGAGATAAGAAATACGATGAATCTCTTCCTCCTTACCGAAAAGCAATTTCTCAACAATAAGTATACCCTCAAAATAAGTAATGACAGGCATCTTCCAAGCTTTATTATAGCGTTGTCGGCTTCCTCAGCTTTGCTCCTGCTTGTTTCGTTTGGTTTTTTAATTTACGAACTCCGCAAGCGTATTAAGTTTCAGAAAGCGTTGGAAAATAACCTCGACAAACTGCAGCACATTAATTCAGAACTGGAACAGTTTGCCTATGTGGCTTCGCATGATTTGAAAGAACCATTAAGGAAAATCCGTGCCTTCAGTGGTATGCTGCAAAAAAGGCACTATGAAACACTTAATCAGGACGGGCAGGAATCACTCAATAAAATAGAGAAATCGGCCGAGCGCATGCAATTACTGATTGATGACTTGTTGACATTCTCAAGGACTGTCAACCATCATGACCAGGAGTTGGAGGTTATGGATCTGAACCTACTATTGGAAGAAGTAGGAAATGATCTTTCTTTGAGTATCGATGAGAAAAAGGCAAGGATTATCACAGAACAACTACCTGTTATTATGGGTATTCCGTTTCAGATTAAACAGTTGTTTTTTAATCTTCTGAGTAACTCTATTAAATTTGCCCGAAACGGAGTTAACCCCATTATTGAAATATCTTCAGAAGAAATGCATGGAAAAGATATTTTCTTTATTGAGGGTATCAGAGAAGAAAGCACTTTCTACCACATCTGTTTTCAGGACAACGGCATTGGCTTCGAGCCCAATTATGCTGAGAAAATATTTATCATTTTTCAGAGGTTACATGGCCGGCAGGAATATGAAGGAACGGGCATTGGCCTGGCTATATGCAAAAGGGTAATGGGGAATCATGACGGTTTTATTTTTGCAGAAGGTGAACTAAACAAGGGTTCCCGGTTCCATCTTTTCTTCCCGAAAACCCTGAACCTTGTAAAAAGCACCAAGATTGAAAAACTCCTTTCTATATAGATAACCGTTATTCCGATTATCTTCTTTATCATAATAGCTTTATAATACAAAAAGGCCGCTTAACGCGGCCTGATGCTAGAGCATAACTCTATTTAAAGTTAAATGTGTTTACCATATTCCGAACGATGCAACACATTTTGTTTTCAATATTTTTGGGTTACGCGATACTCTATAAATTTAATAGTGTATTAACTGATATCACAAGGCTTACATCGGCGTCAGATTTCAGAGCTATACTGCTTATATCAACATTGTTTTTACTCTGAAGATTTAAAAGTGCCTTTAGTCCGAAGAACCCTCCTGTTGGCTTGCTATACGACGCACAGTGTACTTCATAGTCGCCTTGTTCTATAAATGCTGCTTTAAAATTGCCATTGGCATCTACCTTTGCACTAGTTACGGCATTCTTGAACTGTATCTGGCTTTCACCTTGTCCCTGAGTTTCAGTAGCCTGGTTATAAGTACCTTTTTTGTATACGTACACTATCACATTACCCATAGTGGAAGCGTTATAATTATCAATTTTACCGCTGATATCACTTGACGACTTAGTTTCTACTGTACGAACAGACGATTGAATCTCGCCATAACTTACAAAAGAATAATTCGTCTGGCTACCTGAAGTTTCAGATTTAACCGCTTTTCTCAAGTCGAAGTCAAGTACTAAATCTGTTGTTTTTCCTCCTTCTACTGCAAAACTCTTCGCGGTTAATTCTATCGCATTCTGAGTGCTGCCACTCAATTGCAGTTTCTGTTTGGCGTTATCAGCTTTTTGAACATAACACCCCGGTGTTGCCCCCGATGCATCTTTTTCGTAATCTAATACCAGCGTTATTTTACTAAACGAACCGGCATTGAAATTCCCGTCTCCCAGGTTAAGAGAGTTCCCGTTTTGTAATTCTAATACGTTTACGGTTTTGGGTCCTTTGAAACCATCAAATGTCTTTCCATCTACTTTGATTTCGGTTACCGTAACAAAAACAGCTTTTACATCCGGTGAATCAATGGGAGAATCAGTAATACTAACTTTCAGTGTGCCATTTGTGCCATTGGGCGAATTTGGATCCGGGTCATTTGAGGATTCTTCGCAAGACATCTGGAAAAAGCCTATTGTACCAATAAGCACGGCGCTAAAAAACATTTTTGAAACTTTCATAAAATCAGGAATTAGTTAAAAATAAATGATAAAGTACATCGTGCTTCATAATCATTTATTGTGGATTTGTTAATTGTTATTAAATAAAATTACTTATCAGTTACTTGCCCCATCGGCTGAACTATCCTATAAAAACTTTATTCCAATTACAACTAATACAGTTAACGGTAATATAGAGGGTGTAGCTGTAGAATTATTTCCCCGCAATTCTGAAGAATTTCTACAAAACCAATACAATGGCCAATGAAAACTAATTGATAGCAGATTGGAATAGGATTTTAACGTTTATATACGCTAACATTTTATTTTAACTAATTTCACTAAGACCAATGATGCGTAAATTATTTTTGTTAACCGGTTTAGTTATTTTCTCGCTGGCAACAGCCTCGGCACAATCTGATTATAAAACAGGTGTCGGTCTTCGACTAAACTACGGGTATGGTTTGAGTATAAAACACAATATGACCGAGAGGAAATCGATAGAGGGTATTGTGTATACACGCTGGCGTGGAATTAACATTACAGGTTTATACGAGATTCATGCACCTGCATTTCAAACGGCAGGATGGAGATGGTATTATGGTGTTGGTGGGCACGTGGGTGTTTGGGGTAATGGCGCTCAATATGGCAACCCTTGGTTTGATAACGACGATTCGCATGCAATTGTAGGTGCCGACGGTATATTAGGCCTGGAGTATACGTTCAGAGAAATACCGCTCAATTTAAGTATTGACTGGAAACCGGCCATCAATCTGATTGGCTATCAGGGGCTTTGGTTAGACGATGTAGCCCTCACAGCCCGGTTCGCCATTAAATAGACTGTAGAATATCACAACTTTCACAACCACTTCAGGCGCTTATCCATCCCATAAGCAAGCCCCCTGTAATAATTAAATAAGCAGGAATCAAGCGGGTCTGGAGAAGAATGAGCGTAAGAATAATTGTCATAACCGATACTAAATCCACATACATAGGTTGAGACAAAGAAAATGCCGCCGCAGCCGTTAAACCGGTGCTGGCGGCATTTATGCCTTCCAGAGATGCTCTGATACCCCGGTATTTCTTCAGCTGGTCCCAGAAACGAATCACAAAGAATATCAGAAAAGTACCCGGCAGGAAAATACCTACGGTTGATACCAGACTACCCAATAACTCTCCGCTAATGCCCCAGTCACGCATGGACAGCGTACCTACAAAAGAAGATATTGAAAAAACCGGCCCCGGCGCTACTTCTACAATCGCCAGACCCGACAAAAACTCATCGGCTGTCAGATAATGTTTGAACTTCACAAACTCATTATACAAAAGCGGCTTTAAAATATGGCCTCCTCCAAAAGTAAGGCTCCCATTCCGATAAAAATTCTCAAATAAACGAATAGGCAAAGAGTGGGTGATAGCACCTAATGAGGCAGAAAACAATAGCACCCCAATCCATAAAAAGAAGTTACCCCATTGTATACGAATCGGTTCCTTCTGCATTTTTTCATGCTCATTAAATTTTAAAGCAGTAGCAAGGCCACCGAGTAATATCCAGATAGGTGTGATGTAAGGAGAAGGAAAGAGGTATCCGGCAATAGCAGCCAGTATCATTAACAATACACTTACCTGCGTTTTAATTACTTTCATGCCTATTGAATAAGCAGCGAAAATAATAAATGCCACACCCATTGGCTTAATAAATCGGGTCAGGTTAGCTAATTGGCCTTTTTCAATATACGTAATGCCTAGAGCAGCGAGTGTCATCAGAATGGCTCCCGGCAGTACCCAGATAAACAGAGTAACATAGGCAAGATTGGCACCTCCCAGGCGGAATCCTAAAGCGGTAATGGTTTGAGTAGAGGTAGGCCCGGGCAGAATCTGACAAAGAGATTGCAATTCCAGCAGTTCAGCTTCTGTCAGGTAATTTCTTTTTTTCACAAACCTGTCCAGAAACATAGTTAAATGCACCTGTGGCCCGCCAAAACAAGTGAGCGCAAGAATCATTACATCTTTTAAAAAAATGAGGTATCGAATCTGACGGGTTTTGTGCATTAAAATCTACGAGAGGTTTTGTTCAGTAAATAAAATAAAAATAGCACAGAAAACCCATATTATCTGTGCTACCCGGTTTTTTTTAACTACGAACCTTATTTTTTCAATCCCAGCTCTCTCAATCTTTCGTCCAGAAACTCACCGGCGGTCATATTTTCATAACGGCGCGGATTGTTTTCATCAATGCAACTTTCAAGACAGGTCAGGTTTGTTTCAGGTCTGGCATGCATAAAAAACGGAATAGAGAATCTCGAAGTCTTCATTTTTTCACGAGGTGGATTCACCACTCTATGAATAGTCGACTTCAGTTTATGATTAGTGAGGCGATCTAGCATATCACCCACGTTAATAATAATCTGGTCAGGCAATGCCGTTACTGCAATCCATTTGCCATCTAAACGCAACACTTCTAGCCCTTCAGCCGAAGCACCCATCAACAGGGTAATCAGGTTTATATCGCCATGTGCCGCTGCACGTACGGCTCCTTCAGGCAAAACATCAGGATTCTCGATCGGAAAATAATGCAGGGCTCTCAGAATACTGTCGCCGTTTCTTACTTTTCCTTCAAAATAATCTTCCGGCAACTCCAGATAAAGAGCAATGGCTCTCAATAAAGTTTTGCCTGTACTTTCAAAAGTTTTATAAACTTCAAGCGTATATGTTTCAAATGCCGGTACCTCTGTCGGGAAAACATTGCTTGGCATATTGCCTTCTGCAATGGGTTGACCCACATGATAAAACTCCTTTAAATCAGGGCGGTTATGTCCTTTGGCTGTTTCTTTTCCTTTACCCACATAGCCTCTCTGCCCCGCCAGCTCCGGAAACTCATATTTTGTTTTGAGTTCATCAGCCTGATAGAAAAACTTCTGAACAGCATCATAGAGTTTTCCTCTCAGCTCTTCAGTAAGGCCATGATTTTTAACCGCTACAAAGCCAATTGTATTAAAGGCGTTTCCTATATCTTGTACAAATTTAGCCTTACGCTCAGGGTTGCCTGATGTAAAATCAGCTAAATCTAATGACGGTATTTCGTCAAGCAGTGCTTGTTCCATAAGATGAAGTAATTTTTTACAAAATTAAGTATTTTCCTGCGTTTAAGATACAAACTCTACAGCTTTCTGCAAAAAACGGGCTCTTATTGAATGTCAGCGGCAAATAGTCTTTTCTTTACGGGGCGTTTTTAAAGGAAAATCTCCTACCTTTGCAGTATGAAAAATACGATTATAGCCCCCTCAGTTTTGGCGGCAGACTTTGCCAATTTACAAAGAGATGCCGAATTGCTGAATAATTCGGCGGCAGACTGGTTTCATATTGACATCATGGATGGCGTTTTTGTACCGAATATCTCTTTCGGAATGCCCGTATTAGAGGCCATTCAACGCCATGCAAAAAAACCTCTGGATGTACATCTGATGATCGTTCAGCCGGAAAGATATGTGGAAACGTTTAAAAAACTGGGAGCAGAAATCATTACTATACATTACGAGGCCTGCCCGCACCTGCATCGCAATTTACAGCAAATTAAAGCTTTAGGTTGCAAGGCAGGCGTTGCTCTTAATCCTCATACTCCTGTCAGTGTATTGGAAGATATTTTGCATGATATTGATCTGGTACTGATTATGTCGGTGAACCCCGGTTTTGGAGGACAAAAATTTATTGAGCATACGTACGAAAAGGTAAAAAAAGTTCGCAAAATGGCTGATGAACGTGGACTTGATACGATTATAGAAATAGACGGTGGGGTAACTACAGCCAATGCACGCGCTTTGGTAGAAGCAGGAGCCGATGCGCTAGTTGCTGGTAGTTTTGTGTTCAATTCTTCTGATCCTGCACAGACGATTCATGACCTGAAAGCAATTTGCAACACAACCATACAATAGTAACCTTGATATTATGGAAATCTTAACCCGAAAATCAACGTACATCGTATTAGCAGGTATTATGGTACTTGCTTTTTTGTTGCGTTTCTATAATATAGGCAGATACAGCCTGGCGGGAGATGAAAAATATTCGCTTTTTGTAAGCCAGTTTGTGAGTTATGAGGGAAATAACCAAAGGAATTCTGTCAGAAAACCTGACAGCCCCTATTTTACCCCTAAAGAATTCTGGTCTCAAAAAAACATCCATGATTTCTTCGACTCTATTGCTCGTATCGACACCGGCAATGGAGCTCTGTATACTTACTCTCTTCATTACTGGTCGGCATTAGTAGGGCTTGAAGATGGCAACCTCCGGTTCTTATCTCTACTATTCAATTTACTTACAGTCGGTCTGATTTTCGTTTTCGTCAAATCACATTTCAAATCTAACAATCTTGCATTACTGGCAGCTTTTTTATCTGCCATTTCACCTTTTTATATCAATTATTCTCAGATAGCCCGTAACTACGCGATGCTGTTTTTTTTCGCTTTGCTGGCTACCCATTTATTTCTGATAATTATTGAACGAGAAAAAACCAACCGCAGAAACAATGCCCTCTATTTTTTTTATGGGCTTTCTGCACTGGCCTGTGAGCTTTGCCATATATCGGCGTTTCCTATTTTTCTGATTCATGGGCTTTATGTGTTAATTTACGTTCGCCAGCTGAGAGTATGGATTGGTCTTAGTCTGGCTATGTTGATTCCGGCCTTGGGAGTTGTTGCCTGGCTTAAATCAGACGGAGGCAGATGGTTGTTTGACTATGTGCAGAATAGTGTAAAAACCTATAATTACATGGCCCGAACCTCGCCGGACGATTATCTGTCAGTAGCTACTCTGCCTAATATATTGAAACAACTGCGCTATGTAGTATTATCTACTTTGATTAGTGTTGAAGGGCTCTACTTATATTTAGTTGGAATAAAAAATGTTATTGTAGCAATTACAAGTGCTGCTATCGGGCTCGCCTGTTTCCGTTGGATATCATCTGACCGAATCAGGATAATTGTTATCGGTGCCTTATTAGTAATCGACCTCTTTCTTTACGATAAAGCCAGACTTCAGTTTACGGTGGTATCAATGAATATAGTGCTACTCGGCATTCTGATTAATTATCTGATCAAAAAGAATAACGCTAATCACTCATTAGTAGTGTTCCTTTCTTTATTGACGTTTCTGCCTTTCATTTTTTTGATTCTTTTTGCCTTGCAGGACGGCAATACCTTCCGGATTATGCCACGATACATAGGCTATGTATATGCATTTGGCATTATTCTGACAGCATTTCTTGTGAAGCAGATATTTCAGATACAATCAAATACCAAATACATCCTGCTTGCGCTCCTGGGCTTACAACTGCTATTGGTAGGTCGCGTCGTGACGAACATCTGGCGCGATAATCCCCCGCGTTATTTTATGAGTTTCGGCGAACCACGCAAAGAAAATCCTTATAAACTGGCCGCAGATAAAATCCAGAATCTTTATGCAAAAGGTGATACCGTCATTTACTGTTCTTACAAAGATCCTACACCCGGCGGACAAGCAATGCCGGAGTATTCGGCAGTAGATGCTCAGCTGACAAATTTTTACTTACCGAAAGACTCTGAAATCATTCAAAGAATTAATCCTTTCGAGCGGGATAAGATTATCTTGAAAAAGGCCGATGGAAAAGAGCTTGTTATTTTAGATTTGGAAGGATCAAAATACAGATATTGATTATCAAAAAAACCGCTTGTAACCAAGCGGTTTTTTTGATGTATTTAGCTATATCATCTTGCCCCGGGCGGACAATGCTGCTTCAGATAATTAGTAAACATGGTGTTTAAATGCGCTCTGGTTCCAGCGCCTTCATAAATACCGTGCGAGCGGTTCGGATAAGGCATAAACTGAAACTGGCGATTGTGTTTAATGAGTTCGTTAAGCAACACCTCAGCATTTTGATAATGCACGTTATCATCACCGGTGCCGTGGATATACAGCAGATTCCCTATCAGGTTTTTGGCATAAGTAACTGGGGAACCCTTGATGAAATCTTCTTTGTTTTCCTGTGGTAAGCCCATGTATCGCTCCTGATAAATATTATCGTAGTTTAATTGATTGGCCACTGCTGCTACAGAAATACCCGTTTTGTAAATTTCAGGAAATTGGAAAAGCAGATTCAGGGTACAAGACCCTCCCCCGCTCCAACCATGAACAGCTACACGTTCATTGTCAACAAATGGCCATTGCAAAATCTTTTTGGCAGCCATTGCCTGGTCACTCGTGTTTAATACGCCTATCTTTCTGTAGATAGATTTTCTCCAGAGCCGGCCTTTAGGCGCAGGAGTACCACGGTTATCGATAGACAGATAAATGTATCCGTCTGCTGCCATATCACCATTATAGAGTGCGTTACGGCCTACTCCAAAACGATCAGTAACTGTTTGTGATGCCGGTTCGCTGTAAACCATAAACACTATGGGATACTTTTTAGAAGGGTCAAAGTTTTTAGGTTTTGCCATCCATCCGTCCATTTCAACACCCTCTTCGGTTGTTATCCTGAAAAACTCAACATTTGATTTTTTCTTACGCTCAGGGTCTATTTTTTTGCTGATATCATTTTTAGAGTCCAATGGTTGATGCTCAGGTAAAGTAACCCATTCAACGGCAGTAGGTGTATAGTAATTGGAAAAACTATGGTAGGCGAATCTGGCATTGGGCGAAATCTGATACGAATGCGTACCTTCTTCAATGGCAGGGGAAATCCGCTCTGCTTCTCTGGTACCATCCAGTTTTGTACGATACAGATATTTTTGGGTGGCATTGGCAGGAGAAGCTATGAAATACACATATCCTCCGGCCTCGTCAATTTGTTCCGGGGTTATTACATCATAGTCTCCTTTAGTGATTAGCGTTTCTTTCTTTCCATCCCTTGTTATCCTGAACAGATGTCGCCAGCCATCTTTTTCACTTATCCAGACAAATTCTTTGCCATTACTCAACCAGTTCCATCCGGCAGGGTTGTCGTCCGTCCAGTGAGAGGTAATATCGACCCATGCTTCGTCTGTCTCTTCATAAAATGCGTTTACGGCACCCGTTGAGGCATTGGCATACATCAGTTTGCTATGATTCTGTTTGCGGTTGAGTTGTTGCAGAATCAGTTCGTTCGAATTCCCTGCCCAGTCCATTCGTGGAATATAATTCTGGCGGCTGTCACCCGGTACTTTCATCCAGGTTGTTTTGGCTGTCAGCACATTCACAACACCCACTTTGCATGCAGAAGGCGCCTCTCCTACTTTCGGGTACTCAACAGGTACCACAAATGAATAAGTAGAATCGGTATTATTCATCATATAAAAATCACGGACGGTATTGGCATCAATCTGCCAGTAGGCAATAGACTTGCTGTCGGGGCTCCAACGGAAACCGTCTCTGCAATCAAATTCTTCCTCATAAACCCAATCGAAGGTACCGTTAATCAATTTTTTAGTACCATTGGTTGACGTAAGCACTTTTGGTTTTCCTCCTGCCAAATCTTCTACATAAATATTATTCTTGCTCACATAGGCTGCTTTTTTACCATCCGGGGAAATCTTGGCAAACATCAGTGACGATTCAGGCAATGAGCCGCCCAGTTTTTTAAGTTCTTTGGTTGTCAGGTCGAGCACCCAGTAGTCACCTCTGGTTTCGTATCGCCACACGCGCTTTGCGTTTGTAAAAATCAGTAGTTTTTTCTGGTCGGCTGTAAAGCTGAAATCTTTCACAACAAGGGGCGTGATGCTCCCTTTAGGAGTCAGCAAGTCTTTACTAATAATAACACGTGCCTGCTGGGTAAGCAAATCGAATTTTACAATTTGTTGTTGTTCGGCAGAATAGTATCCGTTTCCGTCCGGAGTCCATTTAGAAGATTGACCCGGCTGAGCAGCAGCGTTAACTGCCCATATAATGATACAGATACTCAATAGTTTTCTGAACATAGTCTGATAAATGAAGGTTAATGTCTGAATGCTAAAATACATAAAAAAGCCTGTCTGCCACACAAATGCAGGTCCGATACAGATTAAAAATGCTGCAGAATCAGAAACAAGTATGACTCAGACATTTAGTTTATGTAAACAACGCTCTAAGTTATCGGCTAAATTCCGGCCAATGCTTACCCCAATATGGGTGAAATTACCATAACATTGCGCAGTCAATATCTTATTTCCGGCTGGTAAGCAAGATACCCAACAGGACCAGAGCGCCACCTGCGAGTGTAGGAATGGTGAGTTTTTCATCTAAAAATGTAACAGCAATCAATACAGCAAATACAGGAGTCAGGTTACCAATAATTGCCGATTTGGTAACACCTATTAACCGAACGGCCTCATAATACCAGATAAACCCTAAGGCTGTGGCAGCAGCCCCCATATACACCACAGATACATACGCCTGCCATTGGGCAGTAGCCATACGTGCCAGTAAATCATGCTGCAGGGCAGGGATAATTAAAACTACACAACCAATCAAAGCCGAAAAAGCGCTGAGAGTCAAAGCAGGCATGGTTTTCAATGCCATTTTTCCTGTTAGTGTGTAGGCTGTCCATGAGAATACAGCACCCAGAATAAACCACTCACCTATTCCCCAGGTGCTTTGCGCCAAGAGATTACTGAAGTCGCCTCTTACAATTACAAGCATGGCTCCGGCTATGGAAATCAGAATACCCAGCCATTTTAAAAACGTAACTTTTTCGCCAAAGAAAATGGCACTTCCGAGTGTGATGGTAATGGGTGCAAAAGCAATAATCAACGATGCCCGAACCGTGGGCATGTGTTGAATACCCATAAAGAAGCAAAGATTATAAAGCACTACACCTAAAAGGCCTGATATAGCGGCCCATTTCCATTGCGTGGCATTAAGCCGGGGCACTTTACCTTCCTGCTTATAAAGCATTGCCATTAAAATGGTGGCTCCAACAGTAAAACGCAAAAAAGCGGTTGATTGCGGGCCGAAAGACTGAACGGCTATTTTTCCGGCTGCGAAATTAGAACCCCAGAAAAACACGGTTGCAACCAGTTTAAGATATGTAGTACGCATGAAATTATTAATTCAAATGTTGTAGTCAGATGAGGAGCATTGTATTATTAGATACACTTTCGAAATTCATTTGGTTCGATTCGGTAAAATTTTCTACAGTACTGCCGGTCATGAGTATTTTCTATCGCAATTGGTATACCTTTTTAATCGATTTTAGCAGGAACAACAATTGTATATTGACAGGTATTAAATCTTACGACTATGGATACTACTATGGAACCGAAAAAAGAATATTCGGACAAAAGTACAGAAATGACTACAATGGTGACTATTCTGGAAAAATTAAGAAAGAAAGGCGTGGACAAGGAATTCCGTTGGACAACCAAAGGATTCCATATTGCCGATTCTGATACATATTTTAAACCGGAAGAGTTACAAATTATTAAGACATATCGTTTTGAAGGAGAATCAAGTCCTTCAGAATCATCAATTATTTATATCATTGAGTCGAAAGACGGCACTATCGGTTATACAATAGACGCCTACGGTGCCTATAGCAACCATGAAGATGAGGCAGGGTACGATGATTTTGTAAGGGAGATTCCGGTAATTGAAAAGGATGAGCGACTGATTTTTGAACCTTAATTTGTCTTCCTATATATATTTAATATATCTCAAGCAGGAGTAAGCATTTGATGTTTACTCCTATCTTCGTTCTGGAGTATTGTACTCTCTAATTCAAAAATGCGTAAAACCATTCAGAAATCGACTTGCCTACCGGTGAATGATTAGGAAAATATTTGCTTTTTTGATTTAACAAAATTCCGGCAAGATTCCGCCAGCCTCTCCTTTAATTTAAGATAATTGCCCTTATTCTTTATTATACTATTCCTGTTTATCTTTTGCCCCGATATTGGAAAATCAGCTGTTAATATTCCTTTATTATAATTAATAACATTAAATAGTTCCCTTATTCCCTCTAGTCTGCAGTAACTACTTTCAGATTGATTCAGGTTTTCTACAAATATTACCGGTGTCTCCATCGAAATCGAAGGTAACGCACAATGGATCCGATTAGTAACGACTAATTTCGCTCTCGCAAATCTGTTCAGTAAATAATCAGCATAACTGAATTTATCTTCCTCGGAGGAGAAATCTGATTCATAAGCCAGATTTTGTATATAAACTCCGTTTTCTAAAGTTTCGATGTCAAAAATCGCTTTATACGAATCAAAAAAAGCGGACATTTTTAACATGGACTTCAGGTCATTTTTTTTGTAATAAGAATTTGTTATTTTTCTGATAGCCTTAAAATTTGAAAGCAGAATTTTGAAATACTTAAACATGTTGGCTACATCTTTTTCTACCTCAAAATATGGGTCAACAAATAAAATCTCATCAGTTTTCTCTTCTGACTTATATGTATCTCCTAAAGTGAGTGTAAGACAACCGGAAAAATATGAATCGATTCCGTGCTCTTTTAAAAGCGCTGCGGTTGTTATATCTCTACAGCCTATTGGTTCATGTTTTTTCAGATACTGAATATTTTCAGGAATCAACAACTCTTTTCTAGCAGTAGAATTTAAATGAAATGAGACAAAAAAAGGCTCAATATCATTGCCAGGTGGCCAGTTTTGTGGTTCATGAGTAAACCAACCATTCATAATGAGTTTTATTTTCTCTCCGGCATAGGTATTCAGATTTTCCCGGCAAACAAATTGGTCAATGTCACCTAAGAATTGTTTAGCAGCTAAACTCTGTATATAATCACCGATGTTAATTGCACCATGTTTCCAGGGTACATAAGTTAATAGACCTTTTTTCATTTTTTATATGTAGATTCAATAATTTTTCTTTGGGCGCAGTAGAGTGCAACACTTCAATATCTGAGAAGGCTATTATATAGTCACACTTTAGTCGGTAATAGTCTGACTGGAAATACGAAAAGTGGATTTATACATTTACCAATCACTGCAATTTATTAAAAAAAAATTAAAATTTAAAAAAGGAGGAGTTGGAATGGAGCAAAAACTTTCCGGATCTATTTGCTATGACTTGTACGAAGAATCGAAGTTTTGTTATGATTGGTGTCTGATATTATTATAATATATATCAAGCAAAACGCCTTATAATCGAACGATTATAAGGCGTTTTTTGCTTCTGTGACCGCGAAGGGATTCAAACCCCTAGCCTTCTCATCCGTAGTGAGACGCTCTATTCAGTTGAGCTACGCAGCCATATTCCCGATTTGGGACTGCAAAGGTAGCAAGTCTCTTTATATTTGTCAAATACTTTTTTACTTTTTTAATTCACTCACAGAGTCTAAATCAATATTCTTGAAATAATCATATATTTTCAAAATTATTGCCAATGCTACTGTGATTTCAGCAGCAGCTACCACCATTACAAACAAAGCAAACATCTGTCCCTGCAAACGATCAGGGTCATATTGGCTAAAGGCAACCAGATTCAGATTCACTGCATTCAGCATCAGTTCTATGCCCATCAATACCAATATGGCATTACGCTTGGTTACTGCTACAGCCAAACCAATCGAAAATAATACTGCCCCAATAATGAGGTAATTCTGAATATAAATCATCTATTTATCTTTAACAATCCTGAATGGTGAATTACGGACTAGTGAATTAGCCGTTTCAGGATTATACTTTATCTTTTTTTGCAATATAGGCTGCCCCTACCAGTGTAGCCAGTAAAAGTAAGCCTATCACCTCAAATGTCAGCACATAATTGGTCATCAGTTCTACTCCTATTTTATTGACTGTGCTTCCCTGTAAAGTCCGTTTGTTAATCAAATGAAAATTGGCGGTAAAAATCACTTTCAAAAAGCCCAGAAACAGTAGCCCGGCCACTATTGCCACCCAAAAGCGATTATGATGGCCCACCAGTATTTTATTTAGCTGTCCACTGGTTTGCTGCTCTTTCTTCTTGTTGGTAAGCATGATACCAAAAATCATCAGGATGAGGATTCCCCCGACATAAATCATAATCTGGCTGACGGCCAGAAAATCAGCTCCGGCAAAAACATATAAACCTGCCACTCCTAAAAGTGTTACCAAAAGGCTGAAAGCAGCGTAGAGTACATTTTTTGTAAATAATAAATAGAGTGCCCCGCCTATAGTGACAACCGCAAAACCAAAGAATGAGATTTGCAACACCAATTGCTGATCAATATTTTTAGATATATCTTCCAAATTAACTATTCTGGCTTTTTAGGTTGAATTTTCATCGTTGGCTTGAAAACCGGCTTGGGCTTCGGGGCTTCTTCCTCCTTTTTTTCGTCTTCCTCTGCTGTTTTTCCAAACTCAAGAGATATCTGCTTTGCTTCCGGTTTAACGACAGGTCTGGAAACCGGCTTAGGCTTTGATGCTTTTTCTTCTTTGGTTTCCCCAAGCTCAAACAATGTTGGTTTGGCTTCGCTTTTAAATTCAAGCTTTGGTGCTTCTTCTACAGGTGTTGTTTCCTCCGGAACTATATTTTCAGGCTCAACTATAGCAGGTTTTGATGCTGTTTTGAATACAGGTTTGAACGACGGCTTAGGCTTCGGTGCTTCTTCTATCGGTGTTGCTCCTTCCGGAACTATATTTTCAGGTTCAACCGTAGCAGGTTTCGCTGCCGTTTTGAATACAGGTTTGAATGACGGTCTAGACTTCTGTGCTTCTTCTGTTGGTACCGTTTCTTCCGGAACTATATTTTCAGGTTCAACCGTAGCAGGTTTTGCTGCCGTTTTAAATACAGGTTTGAACGACGACTTAGGCTTCGGCGCTTCTTCTATCGGCGCTGTTTCCTCCGGAACTATCTTTTCGGGCTCAATTGTATCGGATTTTGCTGCTGTTTTGAATACAGGCTTGAACGACGGCTTAGGATTCGGTGCTTCCTCTGCCGGTGTCGTTTCTTCTTCTACCTCTCTTTCAATTTCCGCCGGTTTCTTCATTACCGGTTTAAATGCAGGTTTCGGGGTTTCCTCATTTGCCTTTTCTTTATCTACCGTTTTTTCATCTTCAACGGCAGGCTTCATCACTGGTTTGAAAGCAGGTTTAAAGGCCGGTTTTGGTTTGTCCGTGAGCGGCTGTTCTGCAGGTGCCTTCTCTTTAGGTGCAGATTTTAAAGCTTCCTTCTCTGCTACAAACTGTTCATATAATTTTCTCTTTTCGTCAGCTGCCTGTGGCGACAGGTTCGAAAATTCAAAATTCATCTGGGTGATATCAACCACACTGAAATCATACTCGCTGGTCATGGTCAGGCATTCTGTCGGGCACACAGTGGTGCAGAGTCCGCAGAAACAGCACTTGGCCATGTCGATATCAAATTTGGCTGCGTATAAACGTATCGGCGAACCGTCAGAGGCATAACTGATAATTTCCGAAGATTTAATAGGCTCAATATCAATGCAATCAACCGGACAAATCTTGGCACATTTATCACATACAATGCAATCGTCTATCTCACAATCCAACTGGTATCGTCCGTTATCAGGTACTGCCATCAGCTCATGCGGAAACTGCAGGGTTGCTATTCCGACGTCCTGCAGGAAATAATCCGGGTTTTGTACCGATATAGGTTTCCTGCTATGCCGGGCATTCAGGAAATGCCGGAACGTAAGGCTCATGCCTTTTACCGTGGTTTTTATTCCAAGTTGTATATCTCTAAAATATCCCATTACTATATGCTCCCTATCGGCTAAATCCTAACGCAAATATAAACCCAAATTTGCCATTTAATCTTTAAAACCCTAATTTTGACAAAAAGATTTGCTTCAACAAAATTTACTGCTAAAAGTAAATCTTGTTTTACATACAATTTAAAGGATAAACACCTTTCTGGAATGCGACAATTATTAACACTTACCTTAGAGCCTGAAGTAGCTCTTGACGATACTGCTTTACGCCAGTTCATTCTTCGCCAGGTTTCATTACCTGATACTACCGAAGATGTCTACATTCAGAAACTCCGACAGTCTATTGATGCCCGTAACCGTCAGGTAAAGGTCAACCTGGAGCTAGAGTTATTTGTAGGTGAAAAACCGGTACCGGTAATGGAGTTTCAGAAAAACTATCCTGACGTAAGCAATCATAAACAAGCCATTGTTGTAGGTGCAGGGCCGGCCGGTTTGTTTGCAGCCTTGCGACTGATAGAACTAGGAATTAAACCCATTGTTTTAGAAAGAGGTAAAGACGTGCAGGCGCGACGACGAGACTTGTCTGCCATTAATAAAGAACACATTGTCAATCCTGATTCCAACTATTGCTTTGGAGAAGGCGGCGCCGGTACGTACTCAGATGGAAAGCTTTATACACGCTCAAAAAAACGTGGAGATGTACGAAGAATTCTTGAAATACTGGTGGCACATGGTTCCACTTCTCAGATTCTGGTAGACACGCACCCCCATATAGGTACCAACAAGCTGCCCAATGTTGTGGCCGATTTACGTAACAGCATACTGGCGGCAGGTGGAGAAATTCACTTCAATACAAGAGTAAGCGATTTAAATATTGTCAATAATCAAATAAAAGGAGTTGTTACTTCTGACGGACAGGAGTTTCCGGGTCTGGCGGTGATTCTGGCTACTGGCCACTCCGCAAGAGATATTTTTGAGCTTTTACACAGGAAAAATATTCTGATTGAAGCCAAGCCTTTTGCTATGGGGGTGCGTATTGAACACCCGCAATCATTAATAGACCAACACCAATATCACCGTGCGGAAAGAGGCATTCTACCGGCAGCTTCATACAGTCTTGTAGCACAAACACATTATAAAAATGTGCAAAGAGGAGTATTCAGCTTTTGTATGTGTCCGGGTGGGTTTATAGTTCCGTCAGCAACAGATGAGGGCGAACTGGTTGTAAATGGTATGTCGCCCAACAGAAGAGACTCCAAGTATGCCAATTCGGGTATCGTAGTGGCTATTAATGAAGCTGATTGGCAGAAAAACAAAAGTTTAGGCCCGCTTGCAGGTCTGGAACTACAAAAGGAAGTGGAACAACGGGCTTTTCAATATGCAGTAAAGAGCCGGCAGTTTGCTTTAATGAATCAGGATAAAAGTCCGGATGATACACCACATTGCCAGCTTGCTCCTTCCCAAAGGTTGTTTGATTTTCTGAACGGGAAGATATCAGCTACCCTCAACCCTTCTTCCTATCAACCGGGTTTAACGTCATCAGATATGACAGAAGTGCTGCCTGATATCATCGCCCAACCGCTTCAGGATGGTTTCCGTCAATTCGGAAAGATGATTAAAGGCTATGTAACAAACGAAGCACAACTGATCGGCATTGAGAGCCGAACCTCCTCGCCGGTCAGAATTCCACGAGATAAAGACTCACTTGAACATCTGCAAATCAAAGGACTTTTCCCGTGTGGAGAAGGCGCAGGTTTTGCCGGTGGCATCGTATCGGCAGCGATGGACGGCGAGCGATGTGCTGAGCAATTGGCCCGACTTTATGGCAATTAAGGTTTAATTTTGAAGTTTTTTGCCTATATTGCAAAAACTATATATAAACCTAAAGACCCTATAACACCGTGAATTTCGCTGAATTCATCAGTAAACTTTCCTATCGACTAACCAATCATCCACTGCCGGGTCATGATGAAATCGTGAGAAAGATGTCTCCTAACCGGATGCGACTGAAAGGAGAACCCAATGAAACCACTCGTAGAAGCGGCGTATTGATTTTGTTTTATCCTAAAGGAGAAGACATCTTTGTGCCGCTCATACTGCGACCGCAATATGATGGAGTACATGGTGGGCAAATGGCGTTCCCCGGCGGAAGAGCAGAACTAAAAGACAAAACGATTCAGCATACAGCTCTCAGAGAAGCGCAGGAAGAAATCGGCATTAAGGCATCAGATGTGAAAGTTCTAGGAAACCTGACCGAACTTTACATTGCCCCTTCCAATCTGCTTTGCCAGCCGGTTCTGGGCTATATCAACTATAAACCTGATTTTTATCCCGACGAACGTGAAGTAGCCGCTATTCTTGAAATACCACTATCTGTTTTTACTAATCCTGATACCGTACAAACCCGTATGGTTGAAACCAGAGGATACAAATTTGAAACACCGGGCTTTGTAGTACAAGAACAGATTGTGTGGGGTGCAACAGCCATGATGACAGCCGAATTGGTGGAGATAATTAACGAATTGGAGTAATTGTAATATCTGCAGATTAACATAAAAAGGACTTCCCTGGTTAATTGCCAAGGGAAGTCCTTTTTATGTATTCTATCTGCTATCGTACCGATTACTTATCACGATACAACACCTCGTCAATCAAACCATACTCTTTTGCTTCTTCGGCTTTCATCCAGTAGTCACGGTCTGAATCCAATTCAATTTGTTCCAGAGTTTTACCGGTGTGATTCGCCAGAATTTCATACAGTTCTTTGCGAAGTTTAATGATTTCTTTCACAGTGATTTCCATGTCGCGAGACTGGCCTTGTGCTCCACCGCTTGGTTGGTGAATCATGACACGGGCATGAGGTAAAGCAGAACGCTTACCGGCTGCACCACCTGCCAACAACACCGCACCCATAGAAGCCGCTAATGAAGTACAGATAGTGGCCACATCAGGGCGCACATACTGCATGGTATCATACATACCTAGTCCGGCGTATACCGAGCCCCCCGGGCTATTAATATACATCAAAACATCTTTTTTTGCATCAACCGACTCCAGGAATAACAACTGAGCCACTACTACGTTTGCCACGTAATCGTCTACACCAGTACCAAGGAAAATGATTCTGTCCATAATCAGACGCGAAAACACATCAATGGCTGCAAAACGCATCGGACGCTCTTCAATGATGTTGGGCGTCATGCTAGTAACATTATGTTTCATGTAGTCATCAAGTGCTAAACCACTCATACCCATGTGGTTTACAGCATACTTACGAAATTCTTCTCCAAAATGCATAATAAAATCGTCTATTAATTTTCTGTTTATTTATACTTCAACACGAAACCATAGTGTGAAGTTCGGTTTAAAGAACTTTCTATATTTTCGTTTTGTTCGATACAAAGATGTAATTTCTTTCAGTAAATTGTAGTCAGAAATACAGATATTTTATCGGAAATTCCGATTTCCGAACGCGAATAAGAGCAAAAGGACTATTCTACTACCAATTAAAGATAACATCAGGCTGATTTTGAACACTTTATCATATAAAAAACGTTTATATCAAAAGGTAACTTTCACTACACTATTATCATTGTACCGTTTCTCTTGCAATTACAACTATGAATATAGGAGAAAAAATTCGTCAGGCACGCCAACAAAAAGGATTTTCGCAGGAAAACATGGCCGATATGCTGGGGATTTCTACCACAGCCTATGGCGACATTGAGCGTAACAAAACCGAACTCACTATTGCCCGCGCCACTGAAATAGCCAATCTGCTACAAATAAATATAATGGAACTGATGGGGGTAGAACTACATCCCATTGATTTCAGCATGGAAAAACTCCAACTGGAAAACGACAAGCTCAAAGCTGATGTAGAAAAGTGGCAGTTGGCAGCACACTACTGGCGCGAGAAATTTGATCAACAACGTTTGCTGGGTGATTTGCTGCGCATCGGCACACAACAACCAGAGCAAGAACGACAAAAGATTGGCTTCTGAGAAATTCATCACATTTTCGGGTAGTTTCACAACATTATCGGCTTGAGTAAATGATTGAAACATAGCTTTGTTGAAAAATTAAGAAAAAGCTATGCAATCATTTCAAAAGTTCAGACGCTACGAGTTTTGGTTTATCCTACTGTCATTCATCATTTACATCACGCGCCGTCTGTTTCAAATGGCGGGCAGGTTCGACAGTGATGTCGAACTTGCCGAAAGAGCTGTCCGCAATGCAACTGCCTCTGCCACTCCAAGGTCGATACACACTATCTGGCAAAACCTTGCCCCTTACAATCATGAGTTGAACACCATTTTCCCGACCATTGCCGGGGGTGTATTCTTCTTTCTGGCATGGACTATTTTTCATTATCTGGTGTATCCACGATGGAAAGCCAAACAGGAACAGAATCTGGTTTTCGCTTACCTGTTTCTAACGGTTCTGTTCAGTGCAGCCAGTATTTTTTTCTATGACTACTTCAAGCTTTACTGGCGTTTTAAATTAGACTCCTCAGGGCAAATTTTCGGTTTCAAGGTTTACTCTTTTTTCCGCAAAGCGCATTTGCTGAGCAATATTATTGCCGTTTTGGTTATCATCGGTATGTATGAGGCAGTAGCACAATTCTATTATTTCATTAAAACCAAGCTATCCGAGGAACCAGAGAAAAACTACCAGTATCTTGATTATCTGCTGGTTACCTTTATGTCGATCTCTATTCTGTTTTTTGCACTAACGGGTCAATTGCCCATCAGTTTCTGGGACGGCAACATGAAAGAAATAGTCTATCTATCTATACTTTTGGGTACCATCTACCTGGCTCAGGGAATTTTCCTCAGCAAGGTGATGCCCTACATCTCGAATCCAAATTCTAAAGAATTTACAGCAGGCTTCCTTATTTTTCTGATTACATGTGGCATCGGGAGCCTTGTTTTCTATATTGTTCTCATGATTTACCGCACTTCCCGGGGGTATTTAAGACTCGGTCCTAATATAGAAGAACTATTCCTGACCTTCGTTTTACTGGTTATTTCATCGGCCGTTGTGGCTTTTCTCAGAAGTGTTTTTTTCAAAGAAAAAATACAGTTGACCCAACTTTTTACTCAAAAAACTGCCGAGCTATCATCATTAAGATCTCAGATAAATCCGCATTTTCTGTTTAATGCTTTGAATACTCTCTATTCGGTTTCGCTGAAAGAAAACGCTGAAAAAACGGCCGACGGCATACAAAAACTGGGGGATATGATGCGCTTTATGCTGAACGAAAACAACCAGGATCGTATTCCGCTCAGTAAGGAAATTGAGTATCTGCAAAACTACATTGAGATACAACAGATGCGCATTGCGGAGTCGGACAACATCGAAATAAAAGTGAATATTCAACCGACCGAACGTGAAATATTCATTGCGCCTATGCTACTGAATCCATTCATAGAAAATGCCTTTAAACATGGTATCAGTTTCAGGAATCCTTCATGGATTTATATCACATTGACAACCGATGATACCAAACTGTATTTCAAGGTTCATAATTCGCTTCATGCCAAATCAGAAATTGACCCCGAAAAAGACAGTAATGGAATCGGACTGGAAAACGTAAAAAAGCGATTGGAATTGATTTACAAAAACCGCCATACGCTTGACATCCAGCAAAGCGAACAGGATTTCTTTGTTTCATTAACTATCACCTACTGGTGATTCTATCAAAAAAAATTATGAAAAAGCTAACTATCATCATTACTATTTATTTCTGTGCTTTGGCTCATATACAGGCGCAAAACACCATTAACAAAAAAATTGACTCCCTGTTTACTCACTTAGGTGAAACCGGAGATTTTAACGGAGGGATACTAATAGCCGAAAAAGGTAAAATTGTTTATCAAAAAGCATTTGGTTATGCCGATTTTGCAAACAAAACACCTAACACTGCCGATTCACATTTCAGTCTGGCTTCTATTTCAAAAACTTTCACATCAGTAGCTATTTTACAATTGAAAGAAAAGAAAAAGCTTAAGTTAGAAGACCCGTTCATTAAGTATTTTCCCGGATTCCCATTTCCCGATATCACTATCAAACACATGCTTTCGCACACATCAGGTTTGCCAGATTTAGAACTGTATGAATCTGCAGTAAGTGCCAAACCCGACAGTATTATCCGTAATAAAGATGTCATAGATATTCTAAAAGGCTGGAACAGGGGATTATATTTTGAACCGGGCGAGAAATGGCAATATTGCAACACAAATTTCGCCTTGTTGGGTTTGTTGGTCGAGAAAATAAGTAAAACGTCTTTCAGTTCTTATCTGAAAAAGAACATTTTTGAAGTTGCCGATATGCAGCAAACTTACCTGAAAATGGAAAAACCTGATACTGACTCTAAAAAAGTAGTCAGCCACAGAATGGTAACCTGGTTCGACGACCAATTTAAAAATGTGGATTCCATCAAAACCGGTAGTATTAAATATTGTACTTTCAACTGTGGCGGTACTTACGGCGATAATAATATTATAAGCACCACCACAGATATGTTTAAATATGACCAGGCACTTTATAACGGCAAACTGCTCAGCCAAAGCAGCCTGGACGAAGCCTTTGCTCTTACTAAACTTAATAACGGCAGTTTTTATAATGACGTATTCGGTTCAGAATACACTCAATTAGGTAAAAACTCCTACGGTTTAGGTTGGGGGATTTACGAAGATGATGAAACAGGAAAAGCAGTTGGTCATGGTGGTCGTCTCTTTGGTTTATCGACATTTTTTTATAGAAACCTAAGCAAAAACCAGACAGTGATTATTTATGAAAATCTGGAATTAGAAGGACATGCATTCTACGATAAAATAAAAGCAGCAGTAGATATTCTGAACAATAAAACTCCTAAAAAAATACAATACAAAAAATCATTGGCCCGTAAATATGGAGCTACTCTTAAGCAGTCAGGCATAGACCGTGCCGTAGCAACATTCAACGAGTTGAAAACCGATAGTACCCATTACTATACGTCAGAAAATGAAATGAACTGGCTGGGGTATGACTTTCTTTTTACTGCCCGAGAAAAACAATATTCGCTCGAAACATTCAAAATCAATACATTGCTGTTTCCGAAAAGTTTCAATGTATATGATAGTTATGCCGAAGCACTCAATGCCAATGGCAAACGCGAAGAGGCTATTATAATGTATCAGAAATCAATCTCGATGAATCCGAAAAACGAAGGAGGCAAAGAAATGTTGAAACGAATTTTAGCAAATAAACAATAGAATTATGAAAAAGCTATCTAAAACACTTCTGGTTGTTCTCTCTATTCTTTTTGTTGTCATTATTATCGGTGCATTTTCGGCCAATAAGTACTACGAATCGAACCTCTCACCTGAAATAACAATAGAAGAGGCAATGGATGTAACCGACCTGAACCAGATACTCGACAAACACAAGGGCTCACTGCTGTATGTTGATCATTCATCAGTTAACTGCGGCCCCTGCTTTGTTGAATTGAAAGAATATGCACCTCAGCTGCAGGCACGTTATAAAAACAAGCCCATCACTTTTGTCTATATTTGTTCAGAAAGCAACTACCCACTGAAAAATGTAAGCAACAGTGTGCTATGGCGTAAGAAATTAGCCAACACCAATGCCAAAGGATACCATTATCTGGTGAGTAAGGAGCTTAGCCTCAAAATTTTTGACCAGACCGTCAATAAAGACAAGGGAGAAACACCTTATTATCCCTGGCAGTTTATTGTAGATGAAAACGGCAAGGTCATCAACAGCCATGCTGTCCGTCCTATCCATTTGCCTCAATTGTATCAACAACTGGATAGTTTGTTGTTGACAAGACAACAGAAAAGAATTTAATTTATGTATTATTTTAATAAAGTTACATGCTGACCGCCATAGCCATAGACGACGAACCCCACGCTTTAGAAGTAGTACAAATGCATGCAGCTAAAGTACCGTTTCTGGAACTGAAAGCTTCTTTTACAGATGCTTTTGAGGCTATCCCCTATTTGCAGCAAAACAAGATTGACCTATTATTTCTGGATATAAAAATGCCCGATATCTCGGGCATTGAGTTTATCCATATTCTTCAAAGGCCGCCTTTGGTGATATTCACAACGGCCTATTCAGACTACGCCGTAAAAGGTTTTGAGCTCGATGCCATCGACTACCTGCTGAAACCCTTTTCATTGGCAAGATTCACCAAGGCCTGCAACAAAGCGCTGGAAATCAGCCAGCTCAGCCGTGAATCCCCTTCGGATTTCATATTTCTGAAAACCGGCTATGAGGAAGAAAAAGTGTTTTTTGAAGAAATACTTTATATAGAAGCCGAAGGTAACTACATGGCCTTTGTGTTAAAAAACAAAAAGCTGTTGAGTCGCCTGAGCATCAGCGAAGCGTTGCAGTTATTGCCATCGCAGCAGTTTATCAGAGTCCACCGCTCTTATATCATTAATATCAATAAAATTCAGAAACTCACCCGTCAGTCGGTCTGGATAGCCGACAATGAAATTTTTATCGGAGCATCTTATGAAGACCGCATACCTGAAATAAGAGAGAAGCTAAAAAAATAAAACGAGTCAATCTGACAGCGAATTTATAGTTTTTTCAGGCAGTTTTTCATGCCTTTTTCAATAATGCTGTAGTCTTCAATAACCTTGCCTACGTAAATAAACGCAATATAATACTGTTGGGGCAATTGTACCTTATGGAGCCTGTAAGCTTCTTTCATCCGTCGACGAACCAGATTCCTGTCAACCGCATGCTTGTACTGTCGCTTCGGTACTGAAAAAAGTACCTGAGTGTTTTTTTCTTCCGAATGCCTGAAAACAACCCTGACCGGATAGGCAAAGACACCGTTGTTGGCAGAATCTTTTCTGTCAAACAAGCTATTTATCACCTTAGTGCTGCAAAGTCTTTCGTCTTTTCTGAAAGTTTTCTTCACCATTCAGTAAAAAAGTTTACCTACAAAGCTAATAAAAAAGCCACCGAAAGGTGGCTAAATATCTTGATTACGTCGTATTTACAAATTGTAAAATCGAACTATCAAACTGTTAAAAACGAGATTATTTGTGTTTTTTCTCGTCAGAAACAGTCAATTTCCATCTGCCACGTGCACGACGTGCAGCCAATACGCGTCTGCCATTGGCAGATTCCATACGCTCACGGAATCCGTGTTTGTTACGACGCTTTCTGTTTGATGGTTGGAATGTACGTTTCATTATATTTATCTATTTTTGTTCTTTTAATTCGCAATAACCCGCACCTTTCATAAGGGACTGCAAAAGTACATATTTATTTTTAAATAGCCAATAGCACAACAAAAAATTGTTTCATGCATTATAAAATTTATTCAAAACACCGCGACTCACATTTTATTGATATAGAATGTTTTATCACTGATATTCAGGAAGATACCATTGAACTTCAGCTACCTGCATGGCGCCCGGGCCGGTATGAATTACAGAATTTTGCCAAAAATATTCAGCAATTTGAGGTCATCAATCATGATGGAGAGAAGCTGCCCTGCAAAAAAATAACCAAAGACCGCTGGGAAGTACAAACCAATGGCGCCACAGCCATTACAGCGCGCTACAATTATTTTGCCCACATTGTTAATGCAGGCAGCAGCTATGTAGACGAGCACGTGTTATACGTAAATCCTGTCAATCTATGCCTGTATGCCGAGGGGAAAAAAGATGAAGCCTGTACTATTGAACTGGCATTGAGAGAAAACGAACAAATTGCCGGAATCAACTCAATCAGTAATCAGCCCGGTTCATCTACCTCTCAATTACATTTTGATGATTTTCATCACCTGGCAGACAGTCCTTTCATTGTAAGTGCCAATCTGAAACATGATTACTATGACATTGACAATGTAAAGTTCAACCTATGGTTTGAAGGTAATATCAATCCCGATTTTGAGCGCATCAAGGCCGACTTTAGAAAGTTTACTCAGGCGCAAATCGATGTTTTTGGTGAGTTTCCTGAAAAGGAATATCATTTCCTTACCTGGATACTCCCTGTTCCTTATTATCATGGAGTAGAGCATCGAAGTTCAACCATGCAGGTGCTGGGGCCTGACAGTCAGAATTTTGAAGAACTGTATATCGATTTACTGGGGCTTGCCTCGCATGAACTTTTCCATACCTGGAATATCTGCAAGATTCGCCCCCTTGAGCTCCTCCCTTATAACTATACCAGAGAAAACTACTTCCCGACCTGCTTTGTGGCTGAGGGAGTAACCACCTATTATGGTGATTTAATGTTGAGCCGCTCGGAAGTCTTTAACGAAGCCCAATATCTGAAAGAACTGGAAGTTTGTTTTAAACGCCATTTCGATAATGCCGATAATGCCTCTCAATCGTTAGTGGAATCATCATGGGATTTGTGGCTGGATGGTTATACACCAAGCATTCCGGACAGGAAAGTGTCGGTCTATCATAAAGGTGCTATTGCTGCACAGATACTCGACCTGCATATCAGGAAAATATCAAGCCATACCCGTTCACTAGACGACGTGATGCGCCTGATGTGGGAACAATACGGTAAACATTTCAAAGGCTATTCTTTTGAAGACTATCAGGCTGTTTGCGAAGAAGTAGCCAACGAAAAGCTGGACTGGTACTTTGATTTCTGCATCAAAGGCAACGAATCGATATTTGATTTACTGAACAGGTATCTGCAATTGATAGAGTTAGAGGTTGTCAGAAACGAAGAAGGCATTCTCAGCCTGATTAAAACAACAAATTAGACATATTGCTTGAAAAAAGGACAGCCATTTACATACTTTGCATAAAAAATACCCTTCTATGAGTCTCAACTTCTCAACCTTTACACGTTTGTCAGTAATCGGCCTGGCTTTTGTATACAGCAGTATATCTGCTCAGAAACAGCAAGCGGACCTCATTGTACATAACGCAACTGTTTACACGGTCAACAGCCAGTTTGGCGTGGCAGAAGCCTTTGCCATAAAAAATGGCAAATTCATCGGCATTGGCAGTTCAAAAGATATTCTGGCAGGATACACCGCCAAACAAATGGTAGATGCAGCTAAAAAACCGGTTTATCCGGGTTTTTATGATCCTCACAGCCATTTTCTGGGCCTGGGCCAGATGCTCGGCCAATGTGATCTGGTAGAAACCAAATCTTATGAAGAGATTATTGAAAGACTCAAAAAATTCGCAGCCGAGCACCCTGAAAACCAATGGATTATCGGCCGCGGTTGGGACCAGAACGACTGGGAGGTAAAGGTTTTCCCTACCAAAGATTTACTCGACAAGGCTTTTCCTGACAAACCCGTTCTTCTCACACGTATAGACGGTCACGCTGCCCTGATTAACTCCAAGGCCATTCAACTGGCCAGAATTTCACCGGCCAGCAAAGTAAGCGGTGGTGATGTGGAAGTGATTGACGGTCAGCTGACAGGCATATTGGTAGACAATGCCATGGGTTTGGCCAAAAGGGTGATTCCCTCAACAACCGAAAAGGAAAAGCAAGCGATGTTATTGGCTGCTCAGAAAGAGTGCATAAAGTACGGCCTAACCACAGTTTCTGACGCAGGCTTGAATCAGGACGACATCGAACTGATAGATAAAATGCAGAAGCAGGGTTCACTGAAAATCCGCAATTATGTCATGGTATCTTTAGGCATACGTAACTTAGAGTATTTCATAAAAAAAGGAATTTATAAAACCGACCGCCTGAATGTGCGTTCATTCAAGCTTTATGCCGATGGTGCCTTAGGTTCAAGAGGAGCCAGTTTATTGAAACCTTACAGCGATGAACCATCTAAAACAGGATTCTTACTACTGAGCCCCGCCGAACTGGAACGCAGCCTGACAGCCATTTATAATTCAGGTTTTCAGGCCAATACCCATTGTATTGGTGATTCAGCCAACCGATTGATTCTGAATATTTACGGTAAGCTCTTGAAAGGTAAAAATGACCGTCGCTGGCGCATTGAACATGCACAGGTGGTATCAACTGAAGATGTGCCTAAGTTCGGCAAGTATTCTGTTATTCCATCTATTCAGGCTACACATGCTACTTCAGATATGTACTGGGCTGGCGATCGTCTCGGTAACGAACGCGTAAAAACTGCTTATGCTTTTCAGGATTTACTAAAGCAAAATGGTGTAATAGCTAATGGGAGCGATTTCCCGGTTGAATACGTAAGCCCGCTGTTTGGTTTTCATTCGGCTGTAGCCCGTCAGGACGACAAAAATTATCCAACAGGAGGTTTCCAGATGGAAAATGCTTTAACCCGCGAGCAAGCGTTAAAAGCTATGACCTTGTGGAGTGCCTATGCCAATTTTGAAGAGAAAGAACGAGGCAGTATTGAAACCGGAAAAATGGCTGATTTTGTGATTCTGGAAGCCGATATCATGAAAGAACCGAAAGAAAAATTACGGAATATTAAGGTTACAAACACCTTTATAGGCGGAGAAAAGGTCTATTAAATGTTGATTAAAAAAGACTCGAGTTAGTCTGATTTTTGAACAATCTTTTAAATTTACGCTTATAAATTTACACAATCATTTAAAACTATGGTAAAAGTATTGTTCGTTTGCCTGGGTAATATCTGCCGCTCACCGGTGGCCGAAGGTGTATTGAAAGACCTGATTCAGAAACATGGTTTAGAAGATAAAATCTCCTGCGATTCAGCCGGAACCATGGGCTGGCATGCAGGGAAATCACCCGACCATAGGGCAATTAAAAATGCCTTGAATCACGGTATTGCACTTACCCATAAAGGAAGAGAAATCAAAGCCTCTGACTTTGATACTTTCGACCATATAGCAGTAATGGACGAAAGCAACTTTAAAGATGTACATGAATTATATTATAAGGTAAAGCGCACGCCCCCTCCCGCTGAAAAGCTCTTTTTGTTGCGAGACTACGACCCGAATGTGACAGGTGTGTATGAAGTACCGGATCCTTACTATGGTTCAGATGCAGACTTTGAAGAGGTTTTCAGGATTGCTGAACGTAGTAATGAAGCCTTGCTGAATCACCTGACTGAAAAACATGAGCTTTCTAAACCACAGGAACCATAAAATTCCGTAAATAAATGGAGATTGGAAACGAGCTCGCTAAAGAGTTTTCTAAAGCACAGGTTAAGTATATTGCTGATGCAATTGGCGCCGATGAAGAAAAATTTGCCGAATTGATGCGAATCTTTCTCAGGGGTGAATATATTTTGACGCAAAAAGCAGCCTGGGTACTCAGCGAATGTGCAGACAGATATCCGTTTCTGATTATTCCTTATTTCAGAAGTTTTATCGAAAAACTACATGAGCCTGATGCCTCTGATTCGGTCAAAAGAAACATCATAAGAGTATGGCAATATGTTGATATACCAGAAGAATACGTAGGAGAAGTGTATGACATCTGCTACAAATACCTGAATAGCAATGAAGCCATAGCCATCAGAGCTTTTTCAATTACGGTCTGCCACCATATTGTCAGAAAATTGCCTGAGCTGAAAACCGAGCTAAGACTGACCATTGAAGACCTGCTTATGAAAAACCAGGATGGCTCGCCTGCTATTAAAAGCAGAGCGAAGAAGATTTTAGTACAGTTGAAGAAAAATGAGTAAATTTGCTCTGCAAATAAAGCAAAGAAATTTATGAAGCTTTCATGCCATTAACCATACCCCAGACATGAAAAGTTTCGAATACATCTACCTTAAATACGGGTGCCGGGGTAACATATTATGAACAAGAAAGTAATTTTGATAATCCTTGATGGTTGGGGGATTCCTAAACCGGGCGAAGAATGGCGCTCTGCCATTGACTCAGCTAATGTTCCTTATTTCAGAAAATTAATGCAAGAATACCCCCACAGTACTTTAGAAGCGTGTGGACGTGCCGTAGGTTTGCCGAACGGACAAATGGGTAACTCTGAAGTAGGACACATGAACCTGGGAGCAGGCCGCGTAGTTTATCAGGAATTAGAGAAGATTAATATCGCCGTTGAAGAAGGTCATTTGGCTAAAGAACCTGCTTTGGTAAAGGCTTTTGAATATGCAAAAAATAATAACCGTAAGGTACATTTTATTGGTCTGGCATCTGACGGTGGCGTTCACTCTCATATCGAACACGTAAAAGGTCTTTGTACTGCTGCAGCAAACTTTGGTTTGAAAGATGTGTTTGTTCACGCGTTTACCGACGGACGTGACTGCGACCCTAAAAGCGGGAAAGGTTTTCTGGCCGATTTGCAGGCACATCTGAACGCCACTACAGGCAAAATTGCGAGTGTGGTAGGTCGTTACTATGCCATGGACAGAGACAAACGCTGGGAACGTGTAAAGCTGGCTTATGATGTAATGGTAAAAGGCATTGGCGAAAGCGCGCTTACTATTGAACAGTTGCAGGATGCCATCCAGCTTTCTTATGAGCAGAATGTTACCGATGAATTCCTGAAACCGATAGTAATTACAGAAAACGGTGCTCCTGTTACTAAAATTGAAGAGGGTGACGTGGTGATGTGTTTCAACTTCCGTACCGATCGCGGCCGGGAAATCACTGAGGTGCTTACGCAGCATGATTTTCCTCAATACGAAATGAAAGCCCTGAAGTTGTATTACCTGACGATGACCAACTACGATGACTCGTTCCGCGATGTACACGTAATTTATGATAAAGATAACCTGACCAATACCTTGGGCGAGGTACTTGAAAGAGCCGGTAAAAAACAGATCCGCATTGCGGAAACAGAAAAATATCCGCACGTAACGTTTTTCTTCTCAGGGGGTCGTGAAGAACCATTTGCAGGTGAAAGCCGCTTATTGTGCCCATCACCAAAAGATGTGCCGACTTATGACCTGAAACCTCAGATGGCAGCATTTGATATTGATAATACCATCATACCTGAATTGAAAAAGCAGGAGTCAGATTTCGTTTGTCTCAACTTCGCTAACCCTGACATGGTGGGCCACACGGGTGTGTTTGAAGCCGTAATAAAAGCGGTAGAAGCAGTAGATTACTGTTTAGCACAGGTGGTTGATACTGCCCTTGAAAACGGCTATACTTCTATAGTAATTGCCGACCACGGGAATGCCGACTACATGATTAATGACGATAAAACACCTAATACACAACACTCGCTCAATCTGGTGCCATGTATTGTGGTTGATAAAACAGACAGATATCAGGTAAAAGATGGTAAACTAGGCGACATAGCCCCTACTATCCTGACTTTGATGGGTGTAGATATACCAAAAGAAATGACCGGAAACGTGTTAATCTCTTAAGAGATAAATCCAATCCGTTTAGAAACAAGAATCCCCGTAGTATCAATAATACCACGGGGATTTTCTTTATATAATTATCACAAAAGTTTAGGCGTATACCTCTTCTGCAATTTTATTGAATTCGTCTACCAGAATCGTTTTCTTTTCAACTGTCAGATTCGCTTTCAGGAACTCACGTACTTTCTTGCCAAAAGCACGGTCGGTATAACGACGTACCGCGTTATCCTTGTTCTCTTTAAGTGTTTTGCGAGCCATGTTGTCGATCATATCTTCCAGACCTTCGTATGAATACGCACCAAAGTAATTACGCATTTCTGCTTTCACTTCGTCCACTATATCGTTGTATTCCAACTTGATTTCATTATTGGCAGCCACTTCATTACGGATTAAATCCATACGTAAACCACGTGCAAATGCATCATAATCTTTGTCAATTTCTTCAACTGTAAATTTACCTTCGTTGATAGTCAACAACCAGTCTTTCAAAAACGCATCCGGCAATTCGATAGGAACATTATTCAAAAGTGTTTTCTCAACTTCAAAATCAAGCAGGTAATCACTTTCGCGCTCGTAGTTTTCTTTTACAATCTTCTTAATCTCAGCTCTGAAATCTTCTTCGTTAGAAACCTTCCCTTCGCCAATTGCCTTGTCAAAAAACTCCTGATCAATATCTGCGGCCGCTACTCTGGTGATTTTCTCTACAGTAAACTCAAACTCACCAGCTAAAGCAGCTGCTTCTTCTTCACTTTTACCGGTAGCAAAACCCAGATCTTTAGCATTTGCAAAAATGGTCTGAATATCAAATTTCACGCTGCTTCCCTTTTCCAATCCTTTAAAGATATGGAAAGCATCATCATTTACCCGGCCGGTTGAGATAGTAGCATCTTTAATTTCGGTTTCTGTCGACTCCTGTTTCAATGTACCAAACACCAGGTCTTCTTTCTCTACCTCTTCCGCCTCTGCATCTTTCCCGAAACGGCGACGGATATCTTCAATTGCTTCGTTTACTTTATCTTCAGTCGGCTCAATATCGTAGTTGGTAATGGCAGGTATTACACTTAGATCAACCGTAAAATCAGAAGCCAGACCTAAATCATACTCAAACGCAAACTCTTTACTGTTATCCCAATCTACTTTCGCCGAAAGCTCGTTATCAGGTTTAGGATCACCTACTACACGCAATTTGTTGTTTGTGATGTAGTCGTTAGTTGATTTTGAAACCAGATTAATTACTTCATCAACTAAAATGCTTTTACCGTATAATTTCTGAATATATTCTTTTGGAACCATACCCGGGCGAAAACCTTTCACCTGAGCTGTTTTTGTATATTGCTTAATCTTTTTGTCTACTTCCGGCTTGTAGTCTGCTTCTGTAACATTTACTTTAAGTCTGCCGGTTGTTGCAGAAGTTTTTTCAAATATTGTTTCCATTATGATTGGAATATGAGGTTTAAGAATTAAAATCGCCACATTCAGTACAAAACCTGAATGAAATGAAAGAATAAAGTCTGAAAACTGCTATTATTAAAAAACCCCCTGACCGGGTGAGGTTCAGAGGGTTACCTGTACGGGCGGAGGGACTCGAACCCCCATGCCTTGCGACACCAGATCCTAAGTCTGGCACGTCTACCAATTTCGCCACGCCCGCTTCTCAATTATTCGTTCATTTCTCATTGAACGGGCTGCAAAGGTAATGACGTTTTAAATATTTGTCAAGACTTTGCACAAAAAAAATTAAAGTTTTTAAAACTTTTTTTTCTACCTCCAAAAAAACAGAAATTTACCCCTTGCTTTAAAAATTATTTGCTGTTGCGTTAACGATTAATTATATTAGTCTTCAGGAATACAATAAAATCACGAGAATGTTAGGAGAAGTAGCAGAAAAACTGGAAACCAGAAGTCAGTCTGAGCCAATGATAGATCTTGAGAGAGAAAGAGCAGAGATATTATCGAAGTATCGCCGATTATTAAGGGCTGCCAAACCAACCCTGAAAGGTGACGACGCCAAGCAAATAAAGAAAGCATTTACCATCTCGATGGAAGCCCATAAAGATATGCGGCGCAAATCGGGTGAACCTTATATATACCATCCTTTAGAAGTAGCTCAGATCTGTGTGGAAGAAATAGGTTTGGGAGCTACCTCTATTATATGTGCACTGCTGCACGATGTGGTAGAAGACACAGACATGACTCTGAAAGAAATTGAAAAGGGGTTTGGTACGAAAGTAGCCCGTATTATTGACGGCCTCACCAAAATATCCGGCAACTTCGAACAGGGCACTTCAGCGCAGGCAGAGAATTTCAGAAAGATGCTTATCACGTTGTCAGAAGATGTACGCGTGATTCTGATAAAGCTGGCAGACCGCCTGCACAATATGCGTACGTTGGGAAGCATGGCGCGCAACTCTCAGCTGAAAATAGCTCACGAAACCATTTTCATTTATGCTCCCCTAGCCCACCGTCTGGGTTTATACAAAATAAAGTCCGAGCTAGAAGACCTTTACCTTAAATACACCGAACCGGAGCTGTTTAAAGATATTGCGCAAAAGCTTAAAAGTACCAAAGCTACCCGCGACCGCTTCATTGATAATTTCATTAAGCCGCTTAAGAAAAAACTACAGGAAACCGGGGTGGAGTTTGTTATCAAAGGCAGGCCGAAACATATTTATTCAATCTGGAACAAGATAAAGAAGCATAATACGCTTTTTGAAGAAATATACGATCTGTTTGCCATCAGGATTATACTGACACATGTGCCGCCTGAAAAAGAAAAATCAGCCTGCTGGCAGGTATATTCAATCGTTACTGACCAATACAAGCCTAATCCAGATCGGCTGAAAGACTGGATTTCGATACCGAAAGCCAACGGCTACGAATCTTTGCATACTACTGTAATGAGCCATACAGGCCAGTGGGTTGAGGTTCAGATTCGTACCGAGCGGATGGACGAGATTTCGGAAAGAGGCTATGCGGCCCACTTTAAATACAAGGGCAATGACACTTCGATGAATGCGCCGCTCGACCGTTGGATTAACCAGGTAAGAGAAACATTGCAGTCTGGTGACAAATCGGCTATTGAGTTTCTGGAAGATTTCAGAGGCAATTTCTATAACGAAGAGGTTTTTGTATTTACACCGAAAGGAGACCTGAAAGTATTGAGAAAAGGCGCTACCGTGCTCGACTTCGCCTTTGAAATCCATACGGAAATCGGCAGGAAATGTACAGCAGGAAAGGTAAACAATCAACTGGTACCTATCAGTTATGTATTGCAGAATGGTGACCAGCTAGAGATTCTGACTACAAAAAATCAGAAACCGTCGGAAGACTGGCTGCGTTTTGTAACCACTACCAAGGCAAAGGCGCGTATAAAAGACCTGTTGAAAGAAGAGAACAAGGTCTATTACAGCGACGGTAAAGATATCATTACCAAAAAATTCAAAACGCTGGGTTTGGAAAACAACCTGGAAACACTCAATCAGCTGAGGGCATATTTCAATAAGAAAGATTATAACGACCTCTATTATTCGTTTGGCAAAGCCTATATAATGCCAGATGAAATTAAGAAGTTCAAGAACGAGAGAGACGCCCGCCTTAATAAAAGTGCCAAGATAGAGATTGATAACAAAGCCTTTATTGATGCCAAAAGTTTTGAAAAGGAAATAAAGAAAGTAAAAGGAGACGACACCCTCTTTATCGGCGATGATTTACAGGAGATTGATTTCACACTGGCAAGATGCTGTAATCCCATACCGGGCGACGATGTTTTTGGTTTCTTAACCGTGAATGAGGGTATAAAAATACATCGGAATTCATGCCCGAATGCCCAGCAGCTACTCTCTCAGTATGGCAACCGAGTTATTAAAGCGAGGTGGTCATCTCAGGTAGCCAAGGCATTTGTAGCCACCATCCATCTGGATGGTATCGACAGAATGGGTATGATTCAGGATATTTCCAAGGTAATTTCAAGCGAACTACACATTAACATGCGTTCTTTGGCAGTTGATACAAATGATGGTATATTTACGGGCGTTATAAAACTGTATGTTCAGGATACAAGGCACTTGGAAACCTTGATGAAACAATTGGGTGAAATAGAAGGTGTCCATCAGGTTACGCGCGTAGACGTCGAGTAAAATCTGGAACTGACCTATTAATGACTTAAATCAAAATCGTGTTCTTCAATGAAATCAATAACAGTACTGTTAATTTTGTTATGCATAAGTTTTCAATCTTTTTCTCAGTCATCAGATACGCTTGTTACCAAAAGAGTATTTGTGACCACCCATATTTACAGAAATGGCTTTAAACTTCCGCACAAAAGAGTACAAGAATTGTTTAAAGATACCTGGCAACCAAGGGCAAAATACAACCTTGGCTATTATATAATTCCGGTAGCCCCGGTAATAACAATTGCAGGGGTAGGTATTGCCGCAATTGCTTTGAAGGGAACCGCAGCCACCACAGTAATTAATGGAAAAGATGTCCACTATAAAGTTCGCAGTTTACCGAAACTGATTGCAGGAATCGGTATAGCCGCCGTAGGTATTTGTCTGATAGAATCTTCTAATGAACAAATACAGCGATCGGTAGATATTTATAATGCCCGCCAGAATAACCTGAGAACCAAGACCTCCCTCATTCAGCAAGTAAATATTGGCATTACTGAATCTAACGGTTTAGGAATGACCTTGCGGTTTTGATTCTGCCGTAAATTGACCTTACAATCTCTTCAATATACAGTAATTCTATTTGAATAATTGCTCCGTATAAATTAGAAGAACCATCTATAATTCAAGTTTCAGATACAATATAACCTGAAGATTAGCATGCTTTCTTTCATACCACATTTTTCTTCTTCATCAAATAGCTGATGCCTCTTTCAATGTTAAACTTGCGTCAAATAAAAATAAACACCATTTAATAACAATATCATATACATAAAGTGATAAACCCTTTATATTTGCATTTCTTAATTTTAAGCAAGGATCATAAGCACTTTCATGACGATTTTAGGAATCTCCGCGTTCTATCATGACTCCGCAGCAGCACTTATAAAGAATGGTGAAATAATTGCTGCAGCACAAGAAGAAAGATTTACGAGAATAAAACACGACCCGGCATTTCCTGCAAATGCTGTTAAATTTTGTTTGGATTACAGTGGCGTAACTCTGGCAGAAGTAGATGCCATTGTTTTCTACGATAAACCTCTGTTGAAATTTGAACGTCTCTTAGAAACATACTATGGGTTTTCGCCAAGAGGCCTTAAGTCTTTTCTCACATCAATACCTGTGTGGCTGAAAGAAAAAATGTTTCTGAAAAGAATGCTTCATGAAGAACTGGAGAAAATCGGAAATTACAATAAAGCAAAAGCCAAACTACTGTTTCCTGAGCACCATCTTTCGCATGCGGCCAGTGCTTACTACCCATCTCCTTTTGAAGAAGCAGCTATTCTGACCATAGATGGTGTGGGTGAATGGGCCACCGCTTCGATCTGCTATGGTAAAGGCGGACAGATGTCTATTCTGAAAGAATTGCGTTTTCCGCATTCATTAGGTTTATTATATTCGGCTGTTACTTATTATTGCGGATTTAAGGTAAACTCCGGGGAATATAAGTTAATGGGTCTGGCTCCCTATGGGAATCATGGTTCGGCACAAGTAGCAAAATTTGTAGAGGTTATTAAAACCCACCTGGTTGATATAAAACCAGATGGCTCCATCTGGCTTAATCAGGACTATTTTAATTATGCTACCGGACTTAGAATGGTTTTTGATGATAAATGGGAGAAACTTTTGGGTTTCGGGCGCCGTGAATCCGAAAGCCTTCTGGAACAAATACATTGTGATTTCGCGCTTGCCATTCAGGAAGTCACAGAGGAAGTAGTAATAAAAATGGCAGAAGAAGCCAAACGATTGACAGGCTCGAAAAACCTGTGTATGGCCGGCGGTGTAGCTCTTAATTGTGTGGCCAACGGTAAATTGCAAAAGACCAATATTTTTGAAAATGTTTATATTCAACCGGCTGCCGGCGATGCCGGTGGAGCTTTGGGAGCCGCTTTAGCTGCTCATTACATCTATTTTAATCAGGAGCGAAAACTGACCCCTAATGCACTGGACGAAATGAAGGGCTCGTACTTAGGACCGGAATACTCGGATCTTGAAGTGCAACAAATGGCCAGAAAATATAAAGCACATTATCAACAGTTCAGTGATTTTTCTGAACTGGCAACTCAAACTGCTCAATTGTTGTCAGAGGGTAATGTGATTGGCTGGTTTCAGGGACGCATGGAATTTGGGCCAAGAGCCCTGGGAGGCCGGAGTATTTTAGGCGATGCCCGGAATTCAGAAATGCAGAAAAAGCTGAATCTGAAAATCAAGTATCGTGAAGGTTTCCGCCCGTTTGCACCATCTGTGCTGGCAGAAGACGTTGAAGAGTATTTTGAATGCGAAACGCCATCACCATACATGTTATTGGTACATGGAGTAAACCCAAAACGAAGAACGCCTTTTCCGGATAGTTACGAAAACTTACCTATGATGGAAAAACTGTACTTCTTACGTTCAGACTTGCCTTCAATCACGCATATAGATTATTCAGCCCGTATTCAGACAGTTCATCAGGAGACGAATCCAAGGTACTGGACACTCATCAATGAATTCAAAAAACAAACAGGCTACGGAGTGATAGTCAATACCAGTTTCAATGTTCGTGGCGAACCTATTGTTTGTACACCTGAAGACGCCTACAAATGTCTTATGCGTACCGAGATGGATTATTTAGTAGTAGGCAATTTTCTTTTCGATAAGAATACACAGCCTAAATGGACAGAATCGGAGTCGTGGAAAGAAGAATACAAATTAGATTAACTTTAAAACTGAATCTACATTAAATAAATACCTTTAATATACTATGGACTTTATACAAGACCTCTGGAGTTTCTTAAAAGAAAGAAAAAAATGGTGGCTAATGCCCATGATTGTGATATTGCTCTTGATAGGCGTATTGATTGTCATTGGTGGCGGTTCAGCCATTGCTCCTTTTATTTATACGTTATTCTAGACAATGAAACAACAAAACAACAAAGAGATTGTCCTGACAATTGTGGTAGGATTGCTGGTGTTTTATTTCATATTTAAACTTCAGGGCTTACTAACTGCGGCATTGGTGGTGGGTTTATTAGGTGTATTTTCCAGTTTTGCGGCTGAGAAAATTGCCTGGATCTGGCTGAAATTTGCTGAAATATTGGGTAGAATTAACTCAACAATTTTGCTAAGCCTGGTTTTCTTTATCTTCCTGACCCCACTCGCCTTATTGATGAAAGTTTTCAAAAAAGATGACGCTCTGAAATTGAAAAAGCCGGGTGCCAGTGCCTATGATGACCGAAATCATACCTATACTCCTAAAGATTTAGAAAATACCTGGTAATTCTTTTGTAAGAATACATTATTACAAGCATTGGGCTTACCTCAATGCTTGTATGCCTGTTTTTAGAAATTTATTCTTTCAACAGTATATTTATCAGATTTTATCTATTTTCTTTGTAACTTCACACCAAAATAATAGTCAAATACAGCGAACAATATGGTTCCAAATTCAACAAATTTTGATTCGGCCAAGCGTATTTTCACTGCCTATCTGGAGTCTAAACAATTACGGAAAACGCCGGAAAGGTATGCTATATTGGAAGAAATTTACTCTCGTGACGACCACTTTGAAGTAGAAGATCTGTATATTTCAATGAAAAACAAGAAATATCAGGTCAGCAGAGCAACTGTGTATAATACCCTTGATTTGCTGGTGGAATGCGACCTGGTAACCAAGCATCAGTTTGGTAAAAATCTGGCACAATATGAGAAAGCTTACGGATATCGTCAACATGACCATTTGATTTGTGTAGACTGCCACAAAGTAATGGAATTCTGTGACCCCCGCGTTCAGAACATCCAAAGCATGGTTGGCGACATGCTGCAGTTTAAAGTAATGCACCACTCGCTGATATTCTATGGAAGCTGTCAACGCGAAAAGTGCGAAAACAAGGTTTAGAATTTTTTAATTAAAACAGAAAATATTCTTTCTAACAAATAATGATTGATATACTTTTAGGTTTACAATGGGGCGATGAAGGCAAAGGGAAAATTGTTGATGTGCTTGCCCCGGATTATCAGGTGGTTGCTCGTTTTCAAGGTGGCCCCAATGCAGGTCATACGCTTGAATTTGACGGAATCAAGCATGTTCTCCACCAAATTCCATCAGGTATTTTCCGTGCTGATTGTCTCAATATAATCGGTAATGGTGTGGTGCTTGATCCTATCGTTTTCCGCAGAGAAATTGAAGGGTTAGCCAAATACAACCTTGACTTGAGGAAAAACCTGGTTATTTCAAAGAAAACAGCAATTATTATACCTACACACCGGTTATTGGATGCCGCTCTTGAAAAAGCCAAAGGCGACTCAAAAATCGGCTCAACATTACGAGGTATCGGCCCCGCTTATTCAGACAAAGTGTCTCGTCAGGGTCTGAGACTCGGAGATATTTTATCGCCGAATTTCGAAAAAAAATATACGGGTCTTGTTGAAAATCACAAGCAGGTGTTGGATTTCCACTCCTTTGCTTATGACCTTTCAGAAGCAGAAAAAGAGTTTTTCTCAGCTGTGGAATTCCTGAAAGGATTCAATATTCTTGACAGCGAATATATCGTAAACGATTCACTGAAAAAAGGACAGAAAATTCTGGCCGAAGGGGCGCAGGGTTCTTTGTTAGATATAGACTTCGGTTCTTATCCGTTTGTAACCAGTTCCAACACCACAGCAGCCGGTGTGTGTTCTGGTCTGGGTGTAGCACCACGCCAGATTGGTGAAGTTTTTGGTATTTTCAAAGCCTATTGCACAAGAGTTGGTAGCGGGCCATTCCCAACCGAATTGAATGACGACCTGGGTGAAGCCATCCGTCAGGAAGGAAGAGAATTTGGTGCAACTACCGGTCGGCCTCGTCGCACGGGCTGGTTAGATTTACCTGCGCTGAAATACAGCATTATGCTCAATGGTGTTACACAATTGATTATGATGAAAGTAGACGTACTGAATTTCCTTGATGAAATCCTGGTTTGTACGCACTACCGCTTACCAAACGGTACAGTGACCGAACAAATGCCTTTTGATTTAACTGATATTGAGGTTGAACCTATCTATAAGCCATTCAAAGGCTGGAAATGCTCTTTAGAGAACTTCCATACTTATGATGAAGTTCCGGCTGAATTAGCGGCTTACATCAATTATCTGGAAACAGAATTAGAGATTCCGATCAGTTTCATTTCTACCGGCCCTGATCGTGAAGCCATTATTTTAAAAGAAGCCGTAGTATCTTAATGCAGTATCTTAATATAGAATAATATAGTAAGTCTCATAGCTATACCAGCTATGAGACTTCATTTTTCAGATGAACAGCATCCTTGCCCAATATCTTTTCAACAAAGAAGTCATTTACAGAAATCCGCCTTCAACGGATATCCCTGTAGAAAAAACAGCAGTAGGAAAAATTGCTGTGCCCGTGGCAAATAACACTGTTCCTCCCCCTACTCCGTCACTTATGCCAGATAATGCTGACACTCAAATTCCCAAACCGGTTTCTTTGAAACTTACCAATACGGTTCTTGTTGTAACAGAAACTATATCAATTGACGAAAAAGAATTCCTAACCAAAATTCTGGCAGCGGTTGGTCTGTCTTTATCACAGATAGATTTGGTTGAGATTCAACAAACCGGACATTCTGACTATTCAGCTTTTACTACACAAAAAACCGCCACCAAATTTATAAGTTTCGGCATTGGGCCAAGTAAACTAAACCTGAATCTGGCGCTCACTCCTTATCACATCAAGCACGAGTCAGGGATTGACTTTCTGATGGCCAACAGTTTAAGCGCCATTTCTGCCGATACCACCCTCAAGAAAAATCTATGGGCAGCATTGCAACAAATGTTTGGCAAATAATTTTTTCGTAATTGCTTCCGATACAATTTAGCTGTGTGTCATGCTTTTTAACAATTTTGTCAGTTAATACTGTAAATTTGTCAGAAAAACGTACCTTTGCCGCTCATTGGCAAAAATCTTGTTCAATTGACAACAGTCTAACTATCAGACACATTTGTCTGGTTTTCACATGTACAATTATTAAAACCATAAAAATCAGAAATAACTATGTCAGTAAACGTAAAGCCACTAGCAGACAGAGTATTAATTGAAGCTGCTCCGGCGGAGGAAAAAACGGCATTCGGTATTATCATTCCCGACACTGCTAAAGAAAAACCACAAAAAGGTATTGTAGTAGCAGTAGGTCCAGGCAAAAAAGATGAGCCTCTATTAGTACAAGTAGGCGACAGCGTACTTTACGGGAAATATGCCGGAACTGAAATTACCGTTGATGGCAAAGAATACCTTATCATGCGTGAATCAGACATCTACGCAATCGTTTAATTATCGAACTCCGGGTTCGTTAATATAGTGTGGGTATGGGTACAGCCCGCCTGCAAAAAACCATTCCTATTCAATTCATTTTCATTCATTCACTAATTAGTAATTAGTAAAAACAACATGGCAAAGCAAATCATTTTTGATACAGAAGCAAGAGAAAAATTGAAGCGTGGTGTTGACACCCTTGCAAACGCGGTAAAAGTAACTCTGGGCCCTAAAGGTCGTAACGTTATTCTTGATAAAAAATTCGGTTCTCCGGCAATCACAAAAGACGGTGTAACTGTAGCTAAAGAAATCGAACTGAAAGATTCGATTGAAAATATGGGAGCGCAACTTGTGAAAGAAGTAGCTTCTAAAACTGCTGACCAAGCCGGTGACGGTACCACTACCGCAACTGTTCTGGCGCAATCTATCTACACTATCGGTGCTAAAAACGTAGCCGCTGGTGCTAACCCAATGGATTTGAAACGCGGTATCGACAAAGCTGTTGCTAAAGTAGTAGAAGCTTTGAAAGGTCAGTCGAAAGCTATTTCAACTTCGAAAGAAATTGAACAAGTAGCTACTATTTCAGCTAACAACGACTTTGAAATCGGTCAGATGATTGCTCACGCAATGGAGAAAGTTGGTAAAGAAGGTGTTATTACAGTTGAAGAAGCGCGTGGTACTGAAACAGAAGTTAAAACTGTAGAAGGTATGCAGTTTGACCGTGGTTACCTTTCGGCTTACTTTGTAACTAACGCAGAGAAAATGGAAGTTGAATTGGAGAAACCATTCATCCTGATCTCTGAGAAAAAAATCTCTTCAATGAAAGAGTTACTTCCGGTATTGGAAGGCGTAGCACAAACAGGTCGTCCGTTGTTAATCATTGCTGAAGATGTTGACGGTGAAGCGCTTGCTACATTGGTAGTAAACAAAATCCGTGGTGCATTGAAAATATGTGCAGTAAAAGCTCCTGGTTTCGGTGACCGTCGTAAAGCTATGTTGGAAGACATCGCTATCCTTACAGGTGGTACTGTAATTGCTGAAGAGCGTGGATTCAAACTAGAAAACGCTGATTTGTCTTACTTAGGACATTGCGATAAAATCATTGTTGATAAAGATAACACTACAATCGTTAACGGTTCAGGTGACCAGGAACAAATTGTGGGCCGCGTAAACCAAATCAAAGCTCAAATCGAATCAACTACTTCTGACTACGACCGCGAGAAACTACAAGAACGTCTGGCTAAATTGTCAGGTGGTGTAGCTATCATCTACATTGGTGCAGCTACAGAGGTAGAAATGAAAGAGAAAAAAGACCGCGTTGATGACGCCCTTCATGCCACACGCGCTGCGGTTGAAGAAGGTATCGTAGCAGGTGGTGGTGTAGCGTTAATCCGTGCACAATCAGCTCTGGTAGGTTTGGAAGGTGCTAATGGCGACGAAACAACCGGTATCGCTATCATCAGATCAGCTATCGAGTCTCCATTACGTACAATCGTTGCCAATGCAGGTGGTGAAGGTTCAGTAATTGTACAGGCTGTGAAAGCTGGTGAAGGTTCGTTCGGTTACAATGCCCGTGAAGACAAATATGAAGATATGTTGGCTGCAGGTATCATTGACCCAACTAAAGTAACTCGTTTGGCACTTGAAAACGCCGCTTCTATTGCAGGTTTATTATTAACTACAGAAGCTGTAGTTTCTGATATAGCAGAAGATAAAGCTCCGGACATGGGACATGGACATGGCGGTGGAATGGGCGGCATGATGTAATCATCAAATGCCTGAATCATATACAAAAGCCCCCGGAGCAATCCGGGGGCTTTGCTTTTATATGACATGCGCCGATTTAAACTTTCAGCATCTCTCCTACTTTTAAAGCCTGTAACTCACCATTGATGGCCTCCTCTGACTCCAGTCTTTTCAGTACCCTAAGCGGGTCTCCCAATGGCTCATCGGCCAAATCAAAAGTACCATAATGCATGGGTATCATAACTTTGGCGTGGGTATCATGAAAAGCCTTCACGGCATCGGAAGGTGACACATGGCTTTGCGCCATAAAAAACTCAGGCTTGTAAGCTCCTATACCTATCAGGCAGTAATCTATGTTCGGAAAAACCTCAGCTATATCTTTAAAATGACCTCCATAGCCCGAGTCTCCACTAAAATAAATGGTTTTGCCTGCTCCTTCAATCACAAACCCACCCCAAAGGCGGCGGTTTGTATCGTTCAGGAATCTCCTTCCCCAGTGTCTCGACGGCACATAAGACACCCTGACAGCCGCATCGGTTTTATATTGCTGATACCACCCTGCCGCCTGAACATTGGTACTTCGGGTAAAGACGGGCAACAAGGTGTCTAATTTCAAACCTGTAAGATAAGTAGCATCAGGATTATTGGCCGATAACACTTTCAGGCTGTTTTCATCGCAATGGTCGCGATGATCATGCGAAATCAGAATATAATCAATCCCCTTTATATCCCCAGCCGGAACCGGCAACGCCGATTGGCGTTTCAATACAGAAATATTAAACAAAACAGGGTCTATCAGAAAAGTAACACCTGCCAGCCTGATAAAGAAAGAAGCATGCCCAAGCCATACAATACAATCTTCTTTTGATTCTATAAAACCTTGGTTGTAAACCACTTCCGGTTTCCATGAATCTGTTTTCTTTTCCAGCTTTTGTGGGTTCCGTGTGGTCTGCCACTTTAACACATCCCGGAACGAATCAACAAACGGAAATTCATGGTTTACGAATCTTCCTTTTTCATTGATGGGAGTGCCGTTCCATTCAAATGGCAATGACAGGTTTATTAATTCCGGATTAGAAGTATAAGGCATTTTAGCAGACAGGTTTCTTTTAAAAATACAAAGCCCTTAATAAAAGTTCCATTGCCCGGACACTCATTGATGAGATACAAAATATTAGGTTTGTACGGTTCTTCTCTACAAACTTTTATTCATATTTGCTGAAACAATACTGAATAACATGACAACTTTCCGCGCATTTTATGTCAGCGAAAATGCCGACAAAAGCTACTCAAACCAGATTATCGAACGGTCAACAGATGATTTACCGGCAGGAGAAGTGCTGATACGGGTAAAGTATTCTTCTCTGAATTACAAAGATGCCCTGTCTGCCACAGGTAATCGGGGTGTTACCCGAAACTACCCTCACACGCCCGGCATTGATGCAGCAGGCATAGTTGAAGCATCTGCTTCTCAGGCATTTGCTAAAGGCGAAAAAGTGATTGTAACCGGATTTGATTTAGGTATGAACACAGCAGGCGGATTCGGTGAGTTTATTCGAGTGCCTGCCCAATGGGTAGTAAAACTGCCGAGAGGGTTGCGTCTGAAAGAAAGCATGGTTCTGGGTACAGCCGGTTTAACAGCAGCTTTGTGCATTGATAAACTGGTACAAAACGGACTCACACCCGACAAAGGAAAAGTAATAGTAACCGGAGCAACCGGAGGTGTAGGAACCATGGCGGTAATGATTCTGGCAAAATTAGGTTTTCATGTAGCGGCCGTAAGTGGTAAACCTGAAGGGGCCGCATTTCTGCAAAGCCTGGGAGCCAGTGAGGTAATTTCTCGCGATGCAGTTAACGATCAATCAGGCAAACCCCTACTGAAAGGTCTGTATGCCGGATGCGTTGACACCGTAGGAGGAAACATACTGGCTACTATTCTTAAATCAATGCAATACAATGGGGTTGTGAGTATCTGTGGCCTGGTGCAATCACCTGAACTGCCCACCACAGTTTTCCCCTTTATTCTGAGAGGAGTTTCGATGTTCGGAATTGATTCGTCTGAATGTGATATAGAATGGCGAAAAAAGATGTGGAAGAATCTGGCTAAGAAATGGAAACCGGCAGGTATTCAAAGCATCAGTAAAACTGTAACGCTTAATGGTTTGGCCAAAGAAATAAAAAAGATATTGAAAGGAGGACAAATGGGTAGAGTGATTGTGAGACTTTAAAGCGATGTCCCCTTCCGCGGAAGGGGACATCGTTCATATATTATAGACCGTATTTATCAATCAGATAAACCAACGCAGCCATCGATGCGGCACCCAGTTTCAGTTCTCTTTCATTTACGGCATCCAGATTATCGTTCTGTGCATGATGGAAATCAAAATAGCGCTGTGAGTCAGGTTTGAAACCAATCAGCAAAGTGCCCAGGTTTCCAAGCGGGCCGATATCAGCACCACCACCACCTCTGCCGATTTCAGCCAATCCGTAAGGTGCCAATAATTTTTTATACACTTCTACTTTGGCTATTTGCGCATTGGTACCAACCATACCAAAACCTCTGGGGGTAAACCCTCCGTTGTCTGATTCAATGGCGGCAATGTGGTTTTCGCTATTTTGTTTTGCCAGGTCGGCATATTTTGTTCCGCCTCTCAATCCATTTTCTTCGTTCATAAACATCACGACTCTGATCGTACGCTTTGGTTTTATACCAAGGGCTTTGAGGGCTCTCAATACTTCTATAGACTGAACACAACCGGAACCATCGTCTTGTGCGCCTTCAGCCAGATCCCACGAATCAAGGTGACCACCCACTACAATTATTTCATCCGGTTTTTCAGTACCTCTTATCTCTCCTATTACATTGTGCGAGGGCGCATCAGGTAAGGTCTCACAGTTTTGTTTAAAATAAAATTTCAGTTTCGGATTCTCTTTCAGTAATTTGCTCAACAGATTAGCCCCATTGGTACTGATAGCTGCAGTAGGTATCATCGGAATCCCCGGTGCATATCTCATACCTCCTGTGTGTGGAATATCGTCATGCAGGGTTGTCATAGAGCGAACAATAGCACCTACTGCCCCGTATTTAGCAGCTTCTGAGGCACCATTTCCACGTTGCATTACAGCTCCGGCATATGCCTCAAAGGTATTTATCTTTGTGGGGTCCATCGGGCGGTTAAATAATACAATTTTGCCTTTTACTTTGGCTTCACCCAGTGCTTTCAGCTCTTCAAATGTTTTTACTTCAATTACCTCAGCTCTGACACCCGTTGCCGGAGTTGCTACCGAGCCACCCAGTGCAACAATTGGTACTTTAACCTTTGCTTTTCCGTTTTCAATAAAGGCTTGTTCTTTTGCACCCCGCACCCAATGAGGTACCATCACATCCTGCAAAAACACTTTCTGGAAACCATAATCTTCCATTACTTTTTTAGTGTATTGCACAGCTTTTGCTGCTCCTGCCGAACCGCTCAGCCTGGGCCCGATGTTCTTACAGAGATAGGTTAATGTTTTATAACATTCGCCGTTTGTCAGGATTTCATCATAGATTTTTCTGATTTGCAGAGAATCATTGTTTTGTGCAAAACCAGAGTACGCACAAAAAAGCAGAAAAAAGAGGATTTTCTTCATGTGTTTGTTCGGAAGTGTTTAGAGATTACGTTTTCCAAAAGTACATTTTTTGGATAAAATATCCAACCTAACTTCACAGGTAAACGTGTGTAGTCAACAAAACCCGAGGTAGGAATAGCAATATAAAGGTATGATGAACCGGGAGGTAGTGAAAATAAAGAGTAAATCTTATTTTAAAACTCCCATACTGTAGGATTTTTATGGCGACGCAGGTGCTTGCGCACTTCCATCCAGAAAGCCAGGAAAAGATAAACAATAATAGGAGATCCGAAAGTAAAGAAAGAAGCATATATAAAATACAGCCTTACGCTACTTGTCGAAAAGTTAAGCTTCTCTCCTAATCTGGAGCAAACCCCAAAAAGCTGATTTTCTACTAGGTATCTTAAGCGTATCATTTCTTTTTTCTGCAAAGTTACAACGAAACTACTAATAAACTCCAGATTAACAATAAAACTACAAAAAATTAATATTACGCGGTGCTTTTTTGTGCAAAAAAATATGAGTTTTGTCCTAATATTTTTCTCAAAAAGCTTGCTTTCTCATTTTAATTATGTACATTGCGATTCATTTCTTCATTTTTATTAAAATTAATTTCAATGCAAACAGGTGTAGTAAAATTCTTCAATGAGACCAAAGGCTTTGGATTTATCGTTGATGCAGCTTCTGGTCAAGAGATCTTCGTTCACGTGACAGGCCTCGGCGGCAGAAAGATTCGTGAAAATGATGAGGTAGAATATGAAGTTGTCGAAGGTCGCAAAGGTTTGAATGCAGTCAACGTGAAAAAAATATAATTTTTTTCTAAGTACGATTGATTCAGTTCCAAAACCTCACTATTAACCAGTAATAGTGAGGTTTTCTTTTTTAGTATGCGTAATTTCCCCTGATTACATAGGGGTTTTTACGCATTAATTAAGTAGCGATATAATTATTTGAACGTGATAAGATATATTCCTGAAAGATTTCAAAACACTCCTTAAATAATTTATTTCACCTATTAAAAACAACTTACTACCATGGCACTACATTGGCCTTACTCTCCTGATGAAGCTGTGAAAATCGGAGAACTTTTCCCTGTTTCAGAAGCGCAAGAATATTCTGAAAAATTTAAGACTGTTGTGGGTTCATCAGGCAAAGAAGACCCGCTTGCATCGAAATTCATTGTAGATGGCGTAACCAGAAATGCCGAATTTATTGGTTTGAATGGTATTGAAGAATTAATTGCCCGGGCAAAGAAAGTAGCCAAAGTAGTAGGTATCAGAATCTACTACGGCCTGGCTTACGAATCTTTAAATACAGGCACCGGTATATCTGAAATTTCACCCACCCCTATTAAAGGCGGAGACCCGGTGGAAAGACCGAGATTATTTCTGGTTGCTGTAGACGAAAAGGGCGCAGACATTAAGATTGACCTCACGGGCTTCAAAGATGTGCCTGATGGCAACGGAGTAGGCGGTGGCTCTCCTCAACCTCCATATGGGCAATCATAAACATAAAAGAACCAGAATTATCGAATGAACGGACTCATGCTCTTTTCTACGGTTTCTGAAGTAAGTATTCTTATTCCTGTAGCGATTACATTCATCAAAAGAAAACATCTCAGCACAGAATTAGGAATACTTACTGTATACGTAATGCTTACGCTTATCAGAAACATTATCGGAGTAACCTCAGATATTCTCTATTACTCAGGTCTCAAAAATTTTAATACACTGTTTTTTTATAATTGGCAGTCGGTGCTGGGTTTTTATGCCATCACTTTTTTGTACTTCCGCCTTTTGCAATACAGATACTGGAAAATATTCATTATTATTGCTGCCTGTGTTTTCACACTTTTTTCGATCGCCGAAATCCCCTCAGGCTCTATCACCCAAATTCACACCGGCTCTTTTAATCAATATACCTATACTGCTTCAAGTCTTATTATTTTGATCATTGTGCTCGCTTATTTCTACCAGCTTTTGCAAGATTTAAAAGTCGAAAATATCACAAAATTTCCCTACTTTTGGGTGAGTGTAGGGTTATTATTTTACTTTGGTGGTAGCCTTTTCGTAAATTTATTTCTGGTAAAAGCCTCTGCCAGTATCACTCAAATAACCTGGGGGATTAACTCTGCACTTAGTATTGTATTTCACTTTACTATCTCTCTGGCATTCTGGTATAGTAATTCATTAGAAGACAGGCATTGACAATGAGCGACCTACAGTTAATATTTTTAGGCTCAGCAGGGCTTCTGGTGTTAATTATCTTTTGTATACTGTTTGTTGTTTACTATAAACAAAAACAGGCAGAACAAAAAGTAAGCATGCAGGAACTAAGATCTGAAATGCAAAGAAAATTACTTGAGTCGTCATTAGAAGTACAAGAAGTTGAAAGACGCAGGATAGCAAAAGACCTGCACGATGAAGTAGGAGCCATGTTGTCAGTAACAAAGATGAGTTTTAATCAGCTCCTCAAAAAAATCAACACTTCAGACGAGCTGAAAGAGCACAGTCAGCAAACCAAAGATTTCCTTGAAGAATCAATTAGCCAGGTCAGACGAATATCCCGCGAATTAGTACCCAGCACGCTGGAAGATTTCGGACTGGTTACGGCGATCGACGAGTTTATACAAAAAATCCATATTGCTTCAGGTGTTTTATTTATTTTTAATCATGAAAGTATTGAAGACAGCAGACGGTTCGACAATAAGATTGAACTAACTATGTATAGAATAGCACAGGAATTGGTAAACAATGCCCTGAAGCATGCCGGGGCTACCGAAATCACGCTTAAACTGAGTTATCAGCAGAGCAGTCTTGTGTTCATATTTACTGATAATGGCAAAGGCTTTAACCTGAAAGAAGTAAAAGAAGACTCGAAATCAGGATTAGGCCTCAGAAATATCGAAAGTCGCCTGAGTGTAGTAAATGGCACTTTTATCATTAAATCAGAGCCGGGGCAGGGCACACATTCACAAATAGATATCCCCTTGCCCGGCTAATTTTCCAGCTATGTCAAATATCAGAATTGCCGTTGTAGATGACCATAGCCTGTTCAGAAAGGGTATGATTTCAATTCTGGAACAAGTGCCGGGTCTTGAGGTAGTGATGGAAGCTACCAACGGTCTGGAGCTTATCAACAAGCTCCAGCACACCAGCGTAGATGTTATATTAATGGACTTGCAGATGCCCCAGCTTGACGGCACCAAGGCCACGGAAATCATTAAAGCCAGATTTCCGAAAATCCGTGTGATTATTCTTTCTATGCACGACGAAGACAAATACGTAATGCATTTGATGGAAATGGGGGCAGATGGTTATTTATTGAAAGATAGTGACCCCGAAGAGGTGGAAAAAGCGATCAGAAAAGTGATGGAAACAGGCGCCTATTTCAGCGATTTTGTGAGCAAGGTAATGCTCAGAAAAATGACACGCAAGAACCAGCATGAAAAGAAAATATTCAATTACAAAACGGATTTATCAGACCGGGAAGAAGAAGTACTAAAACAGATATGTGAAGGCCTCTCTACCGTTGAAATAGGTGATAAACTATCATTAAGCCCTCGCACAGTTGAAGGGCACCGACTCCGGATGATTGAAAAACTGGGAGTAAAAAACACAGCAGGCTTAGTGGCCTTTGCTATAAAAAACAATCTGGTGTAATTATTTATCTTCCAATACGGCAGTAAACTCAATCTCAACCAGATACTCTTTATCAATCAGTGCACTCACCTCAACCATCGTAGTGCAAGGTTTTATTGAACCAAAAAACTCGCCATGCGCCTTACCTATGGCTTCCCATTGAGAAATGTCAGTAGTAAAAATACGTGTCCGGATAACATCCTTCAGGTTTGCTCCAAGTTGCCCCAGCACTTTCTCTGCTTTTAAGATAATAAACTTCGTCTGGATATAAATATCGTCTTTGCCAACCAACTCGCCACTATTGTCAGTAGCAACAGTACCGGTTACTTCAATTAAATTGCCAACTTTAACTGCTCTGGAATATCCAACAATATCTTCCCATTTGGCTCCTGTAGAAATATTTATCCGACTCATATATGATTAAATCTTTTGATGGGCAAAGTTAGAAGAAAAAAGGCCTTTCGCAAATTCTGTATCATAATTTGCAATCTCATAATTCTGGCTTAACATTAGCACTAATTTTAACCCCGTATTGAGCGTAAAATAAAGCAGACGCATCAATACAACTTTGAGACGTCTGCTTAAAAAAATCAATACTTATTTGGCTGCATTTCCATTGGTCGCCTTTTGCGTCTGCTGGCGATCATGGAAGTTTATAAAATCTTCCAGTTTTTCTATCGGAATCCGTCTGGCAATAATCCGCTTATCCTTATCTAAAATAAAATTAGTCGGTGTAGAATATACATCAAAATCGTTTCTGAAAACATATTTGCCTTTCGGATCCCAAAGATTGAGTAACTCTTTCGTTTTATACGTATTCACAAAACTGCTGATCTTCTTTTTATCCGGTATGATGCTCACATTGTAAATAGTCACTTTGTCTTTGTTGGCACGATAAAATTCCATCAGCTTAGGAGCTGAATCTCGGCAATGCCCGCATTCAGGATCATAAAAATGAACAATTGTATATTTGGTTTTACTCTGCATAGGAGAATACTCCCGCCCTAAAGAATCTGCAACAATCAATTGAGGAAATACCAGACCTGTGCGTAAAGGTTTCAAAATATCTACCCTTTCCTTAAACTTTGCTCTTTGTGTAGAGTCGAGCCAGGGCGCATTCTTCAAGTAATAGTTTTCAGCTAAATGCACAAATACGCCATCTAAACCCACAATCTCATTGTTTTCGTATTTATTAGTAATTTGCCACAATACAAACCGGTAAACTTCCAGATTAGGCTTGGCTAATTTCAATACTTTGTCGGCATCACGATTAATCGAATCGGTTACCTGATACACCAAGTCTTTAAAGTACCGTTCTAATCTGGTATGCAGAAATGGAGAACGGAGCAGGCGATCGTCAGTGAAATCTATGTGGTCAAAAAAATGTGATTTGTAGTAATTAAACAGATAAGTAGAGTCTGGGCGGCCATTCGCTTTTTTGGGCAAAACGGTAGGTAAAGGAGGCTCTATATTGCTTTTTATTACTTTAGCCACAAAAGTACCTTCATTATTCTTGGTAAAATCTTTCATATAAGTTTCCACCTCCAACTGAATCTGCTCCATTCGTTTTCTGGTAGCTTCCTGAGTAGCAGGGTCATTTTTACCTCTTGCTCCATTATTAACAGCCTCCGCTTCCTTGTTCTTATCTTGCAAAAATTTACGGTAGGCAAAAAGCAAATCGTTTTCCTTCGACCCTTTAAATTTTACGTTCCCTACAAAATCTACCGTATCGCTCTCAATTTCCATAAATTGCTCTTTACCGTCTACTGCAAAATCATAATACTTTGAAGGCGACAACACAATCAGATAAATGCCTCCTTTCAGCGGATTTTTACCACTGAAATCAAGGACACCGTTAGCAACTTTTGCTGAGTCAACTTTAATGTACTGATTATATCCAAAAAAATGCGCCAGATGACAAGTCTTACCTTCGCGTAAACCTTTCAAACGAACCTTGATGGAATGTCCCTCCTGTGCAAACGATACCGTAATTGAAAAGAAAAATGAAATGATGAATAAAAGTGTAAGGCGATATTTCGAGAACATGTTCTTATTTTTTAGTCTTAATCTGTTAATTAGCAAAGATAAGTGCTTAATTTATGAATTCTTGTTAAACGCTTGTTAATATCTGAATAATAGCTCCCATTTTAACGAAAAGATATGTTTCATATTGTTTCTAAAATATTCACGTTCTTCCTGATGCCGGTGGGTATTATATGTATTCTTTTACTGTTTGCGCTACTAACAAAAAACCGAAACAAGTCAAAAAAATCAGTACTGTTTGCCTTGATTCTTTTCTATATTTCTTCAACACCTTTTATTGTTGATGAAGTATTCCGTTTCTGGGAAGTGCCGCCAACTGCTGTTTCAACAGTAAAGCCTCATGACATCGGCATAGTTCTGACAGGCGGAATCATTAATAGTGACAAGGCTCCTGAAGAGAACATTTTTCTGAGCGGAACAAGCGACAGAGCCTGGCAAACGCTTCTACTTTATAAAGAAAAAAAGATACGCAAAATATTGATCAGTGGTGGTACCGTACCTATTTACGGGGAGACTCCGACCAGAGAGATCGATCAGATTGCCCGATTTTTAATTATTAACGGTGTTCCTAAAGACGATATATATCTGGAAGACCGCTCGACTAACACAAGAGAGAATGCATTGTATATTAAAGCAATTCTTCAAAAGCAATTTCCTGCGCAAACATGCATTCTTATTACTTCGGCTTTTCATATGAAACGCGCAGCCGGATGCTTTACCAAGGTAGGGGTTAAAGTTACACCTTATGGCTCCAACTATCTGTCACCGGAACGCATATGGTCTCCGCTTATACTTATTCCAGATGGATTAAGCGCTCAGAAAACACATTTAATGGCAAGGGAGATATTGGGTTTTATAAGTTATAAGCTTTTCGGATGGGTATAAAAAGAGCGAGGTGTTTTCACACCCCGCTCTTTCTATTGTCTAATCTTTATCTGCTCAATTTTGTATAATGCTTGTTATAAATAGCCTCATATTTTTTGGCAGCTGCTTCCTGTCCATTCCGGCTACAAACATTTGAAATTATCTGCAGGTTACGCAGGCTGATTTCAATGAATTGCTGTACGTTATCCGGCATCCATTCTGCGCTGGTTCTGTTGGCTTTCTCTGTAAAATACAAAAGGTTTTCATCAGCACGTTTAGTAATAACCTCTGCTATCTCCATAGCTTTTTTGGCATCGCCTACTTCAAAATAATACATGACGTAGTTGGTACAAAGCTGGTCGTATGGAATAGCTGCATCAGGTAAAACCTTATTGGCATAATCTAATACCTGTTTTGCTTTCTCTTTTTTACCTTCTCTAACTAATTGGTCGGTCAATCGAAGGAAAGCCAGACGAGCCGTAATAACAGGCACCTTCAGATATGTCTCCGAATCATAATATACTTTCGGATTATTCATTTCACGCCACGACATCTTTTTGAGCATGTTGTCATACATCAGGTCTGTGTTTGCAAAGCCATCATCTCCGGCAGCAACTCTGAACGGCATCAGGCGGTAGGCATAACCTTCCAATTGCATATAATCTCTCAGATTCAGGTAATTGTCACTAGCCAGTGTTCCTGCAAAATAGATAGGTCGTTTCCAGTTATTCTGAGCAATCATTTCTAACTGCATCAAATCATTTTTCAACAAATCTCTCTTGCCGATATTCCATACCATCTGCCCGTTCAGATAAGGCTCATATTGTTTGCTCACAAAGCCCAGTTTCTTCACATCGTCAATATTATAGGTCAGGAACAAGCTATCAGAAGGCAAAGAATTAATGCTTTCACCGGTAGTAAGAGGAATCTGGATAGCGGGGTCATTTTTCTTCACCAATTCCAGGAACTCCTTCAGGTTAATAGGTGCCTGCAGACGCTCTACAAACGGAATCTGATCATTAACACCACTCAATAACTGATCGGTTGAGAAAGTAATCGGTAGCGGATCAGACTCGTAAGTCTTGCGTTTCATTTGCTCGCAATACCAGTCAGTGCCCAACAAACTCAGATTACAAACACGTACATCGGTACGGAACCCTTCTACTTCCTGCACATACCATAGCGGGAATGTATCGTTATCGCCACCGGTAAACAGAATAGCATCTTTGGCGCAAGAATTAAGCAGATTCTTGGCAAAATCAATCTGATGATAGCGATTCGAGCGGTCATGGCCTTTCCACGCCTGTGGAAGCATGGTTAAAGGTACTACCAGCCCGATAGCAGTCGCTGAAATAGCTCTTGTCTGTGTATTTTTAATAAATTTAAGCACATAGTCGAACAAGCCCATGACACCGAGCCCAATCCAGATAGCCCAGATGTAGAACGAACCTACATAGATATAGTCACGTTCGCGTGGCTCAACCGGTGGAGCATTCAGGAATACCACCAGAGCGATTCCCGTAAAAAAGAATAATAACAACAAAACGAGTGCATCACGCTCACGACGGAAATAATGATACAACAAGCCCAGAATACCCAGAATTACCGGCAGACCATAGAAATTAGTTCTGCCCCGGTTTTCTTTTACGGCAGGTGGTAAACTGCCCTTGGTTTCAAATATATTGGTTGGGCCGGCTCCTTCAATGTCGCTGGAGCGTCCCCAGAAATTCCACGTAAAATAACGCCAGTACATATAACCCATCTGACGCTTGAACATATACAATACGTTAGTAACTAGCGTAGGTTTCTGCTCAGGAGATAAACCCATTTCCTGACGATACACTGCCTGGTGGTTGGCATCGCTACTCCACATACGAGGCAACAGACTCTCGCTGTTAGGTCCCCATACATAATTGGGTTTATGGTCGTATACCTCATACTTGTCCTTGCCTATTTTGTAAATAGGGTCGCCGTTTTCGATAGACTCCAGCTTGCCTGTAAACACAGGGCCATATAACAATGGGCGGCTACCGTATTGCTCGCGTTTCAGATAAGAAACGTAACTCAATACATTGCTTGGGTTGTTTTCGTTGATAGGCGGATTGTAATTAGAGCGAATCAAGGCAATGGTATAGCTCGAATACCCAATCAGTATAAATGCAAAAGATACCAAAGCGGTATTGGCAATAGCCATACCTTTTTTGTGCGTATAGAAAATGGCATAAGCCAAAGCACCAATTAATAACACCACAAAGAACAAACTACCCGAACTAAATGGAAGACCGAAAACATTCACGAATAATTTCTCGAAGCTGAATGCCAGTGAAGGAATACCCGTGATAACCCCTACATTGACAATACCCAGCACTACCATGCCTATCAGAAAGGCAATGATACCACCTTTCCAGGATACCTTTTTAGTCTTTTTATAATAATAGATTAAAGCTAAGGCCGGGATCGTCACGAGGTTCAGTAAGTGAACGCCAATTGACAAACCTACCAGATAGGCAATGAATATCAACCAGCGGTTGGCATCTGATTCGTCTTCAATTAATTCCCATTTAAACGCCGCCCACACCACGATAGCAGTAAAGAAAGACGACATACCGTATACCTCTGCCTCAACTGCTGAAAACCAGAACGAATCAGAGAAGGCATATACTAAAGAACCTACTGCACTGGCTCCTACTACCAATATCGATTCTGTTGAATCAAGTTCTTCGCCTTTTTTACCGAATACTTTACGTGCCAGCAAAGAGATGGTCCAGAACATAAACAAAATGGTGAACGCACTTGAAATAACCGACACCATGTTTATCATCAGTGCTACTTTGGTTACATCACTGCCTGCCAGTAAAGAGGCCATCCGGCCAATAAGTAAAAATAAAGGCGCTCCGGCAGGGTGTGGTACCTGTAGTTTATAGGCGCAGGCAATAAATTCGCCGCAATCCCAGAAACTTGCCGTGGGTTCAACCGTTAGTGTGTAAGAAATCAAAGAAATGGCAAAAATAGCCCAGCCAACAATATTATTCAGCCTTTTAAAATTGTTCATTTGATAGTAAATAAAGTAGTAAATGCTTTAGTTCAGGATTGAATTCGATTCCCAAATCACAATGTGGCTCAAAAATAGAGAATTTAGGGCAGAGTTTAGAAAAAATCGAACTTAAATTATGTTAAAAGCAAGATTGTCCGACCACAAAAAACCCTTCTCGAATGGAGAAGGGTCCTTTAATTTTCTCTATCAATGAAAGAAATCTTTCATTCTGTCAAAGAAACTTTTATCGTTTTTGGTGGCTCTGGGCTGGAAATTCGGTGCTTCGCGTAGTTTTTCCAGTATCACCTTCTCTTCGGCGCTTATGATAGTTGGCGTATAAATATTTACCTGTACCAACTGATCGCCGGTGCTGTAGCTGTTTATTTCTTTCAAACCTTTGCCTTTTAGACGCAGGATTTCTCCCGGTTGTGTACCCGGCTTAATACTAATCTTCACTCTACCGCCAATCGTAGGTATCTCGGCTTCTTTTCCTAATACGGCGTCGGCAAAGTTCAGTTTCAGGTCATAGATAATATTGCTGCCGTCGCGTTTCAATTCCGGGTGTTCTTCTTCCTCAATTACAATCAGTAAATCTCCGGCTACACCGCCACGGGTCGGCACGTTACCTTTACCTGTCATAGACAATTGCATGCCCTCACCTACCCCTGCCGGTATCTTGATAGAGATCAAATCTTCATTCAATACTCTACCTTCACCAAAACATACTTCACAGCGCTCTACAATTACTTTGCCCTCTCCGTTACAGGTATGACAGGTACTGGTTGATACCATCTGGCCGAGCATGGTGCTCACCACCTTACGAATCTGCCCTGAACCGCTACACGTCTGGCAGGTTTTCTGCGAGTTACCGTTCTTAGACCCGTTACCGCTACAGGTATTACAGGCCACATAGCGTTTTACTTTTATTTTCTTTTCAACACCGTTGGCTACTTCTTCAAGATCAAGTTTCAGCTTTATACGCAAGTCAGACCCCTTTCTCACAGGTTGACCGCCACCACCACGTCTGCCTCCTCCTCCGAAAAAGCTACCGAACGGGCTGTCGTCTCCAAACACACTGCTGAAAATATCTTCCATATTCACTCCTGCTCCACCGTAACCACCGGCACCTCCTACTCCCTGATGCCCGAACTGGTCGTAACGCTGACGTTTTTCGGCATCCGACAACACTCCATAGGCTTCAGCAATTTCCTTAAACTTCTCTTCAGCGGCTTTATCGCCCGGATTCTTATCAGGGTGATACTGGATAGCCAGCTTCCGATAGGCTTTTTTCAGCTCATCTTCCGTAGCATTTTTGCTTACTCCTAAAACTTCGTAATAATCTTTTTTTTGTGCCATAATGATTGTGTATACATGCAATGAGTAAACGGATTATAGAAACATCCATTTACTCATCTATATTTCTCTCCGGAATACCAATTGTTTAGCTACCAACTACAACTTTCGCGTAACGAATCACCTTATCGTTCAGAAAATACCCTTTCTCTACCTCGTCAATTACTTTTCCTTTTTTATCATCACCGGCGGCAAACTGAGTAATGCACTCGTGTAGTTCTACATCAAAATCCTGGTCTTTAGCCTCCATCGGTCTTAAGCCTTTAGCCGCTAACGTTTTCTGAAACTTGTTAAATATTAATGAAATACCTTCTTTTAAAGGTTCAACTTCTGATACACTTTCAAACGATTTATTAGCACGTTCAAAATCATCAATAACAGGAATCAGTTCTTTAATCAAACCCTCTGAAGCATTCTGAATGGTCTCGATTTTTTCCTTAGCTGTACGGCGGCGGAAGTTCTCAAATTCAGCATACAAACGTAAATATTTATCTTTAGCTTCGGCTAACTGGCCTTCTAATTGAGCCTGTCTATCTCCAGTTTCGGCACTATCAGTTACTGTATTTTCTGTTGCTGTTTCTTCTGTCAGATTTTCACTATTTTCTGTTCCTTGTTCGTCAGTTATTTCGTTTCCTTCTTTATTCTCTGCCATTTTTCAAACAATTTTGTTTTTGCAAATTTCATCAATTATTTTGCCAATGCCTAATTTACTGACAAGATGGCAGAGATATAATTATATCTCATATAAAGCCTGCCATCAAACAGATTTTTCATAACTTGCCATCAAAACAAGCGCTATTCCTACCATGCAGACCGTCATTGTTAATGCCACTATTCATACCGGCACTCAGGTACTTGAAAACCATACTATTCTTGTTGAAAACAGAACTATAAAAGCCATTGAGCCTAGGGATGATTCAAGGCATGAAAATGCGCATATAGTAGATTTAACCGGCAGACATATTTCAGCAGGTTTTATAGATACGCATATTAATGGTGGAGAGAAATTCTACTTCACTCAATACCCTACCGAAGAAACCATACAGGATATTTATGAAGCCAGCCTGGCGCTGGGCACTACGCACGTATTACCGTGCCTGATTACCTCTCCGTTAGACAACATTCTGAAAGGCATAGAAGTTACCAAAAATTTCATGCAGAAGAATCCCGGTTCGGGCGTATTAGGCATGCATCTGGAAGGCCCTTTCTTGAATCCGGTTAAACGTGGAGCGCACCTGGCAGCCTATGTCAGAAAACCGACCAATAGCGAACTCGAAGAGATCATCAGATACGGCAAAGACGTGATAAAAATCATGACCATTGCTGCTGAAAACTTTACCGACGACCAACTTGCTTTGTTGCTTGACAGCGGGATAAAATTATCGCTGGGTCACTCCAATGCTACCTATAAACAGGCGCAACATGCGTACCGGAAAGGCATCAGCCTGTGCACGCACCTCTACAATGCCATGACCCAGATGGGGCACCGTGAACCCGGTGTAGTTGGTGCTACTTTTGATAATCCTGATGTGTATGCCCCAATTATTCTTGATGGTTTCCATTGTGATTATGCCGCAGCACGAATAGCCTACAAAATCAAAAAGGATAAATTGTTCCTTATTTCTGATGCGCTTTTTGTGCGCGATAAAGTAACCCGTTTTCAATGGGAGGAGTTTGATGCCTATCTGAACGACGGACAATACCGTAACTCAGAGGGTAATTTGGCCGGCGCAGCCATTTCGATGGCTGATGCCGTAAGAAATGCCGTGCAGCAAGTAGGTATCAGTCTGGAAGAGACAATCAAAATGGCAACCATACGAGCTGCAAAAGCTGTGAATATGGAGCAGTCAGTCGGACAAATAGCAGCAGGATACCCGGCTACATTTGTGGTGTTCGATGAAAAACTTCAGCATTTCGAACCCGTACTAATCAATTAATCACCTAACTATCAGCGCATTAATCAAATGCTGATAAAATATTAATAAAATCATTAGGATATTTTATACCGATTGGTATAAATTTGTAGCGCAATTCAGAACGATATGAGCAAAGCAGCACGCACCAAAGAATTCATTATAGAAAAGACAGCCCCGATTTTCAATGTGAAGGGCTATGCGGGCACATCATTGAATGATATAACCAATGCAACCGGATTAACCAAAGGCAGTATTTATGGCAATTTCATAAATAAAGATGAGGTGGCCCTGGCTGCGTTTGACCATAATTTGAAATGCGTAGATGATATTATCAGACAGGAAATGAGCAAACATACCAGCATACAGGATAAACTGCTGGTTTATGCCAATGTTTATGAAAACTTCCTGAAATACCCGTTTCCAATTGGTGGTTGCCCTATTTTGAACACAGCCATTGAAGCCGATGATACACACCCAGATTTGAAAGAGAAAGCTGCCAATGCTATTCAGGACTGGAAAGGTAAAATCATTTCCTTGATACAAAAGGGCATTGATAAGGGAGAGTTCAGAACTGATATAAATGCTGAACAAACTGCTCTGACCATGATAGCCATGATAGAAGGGGGAATCATGATAACCAAGCTGACCGGAAAATTGAATTACCGGAAAGCAGTGATGCAATCGGTTGAAAAAATAATAAGAGACCTCAGTTAATTTTTTTTGAAAAATAAAATACCAATCGGTATAAAACTATGAGTACTATCAACAGAGAAAGAACTTTCAGTTGGGACAATCCGCTGGACGGAGCCAAACAGGCAATGCAAATGTCTGGTCTGGAATATTTACAAGCCATGGGCGAAGGCAAAATCCCTTTTCCGCCCCTACTCCACACGCTCGATTTCAGGCCTACCCATCTGGAAAAAGGCAAAGTAATTTTCTCGTTCAAGCCTCAGGAGTTCCATTACAATCCCATCGGTTCGGTGCATGGTGGGGTCATTTCTGCGGTTCTTGATTCGGCTATGGGCTGCACTTTGCATTCAGTATTAGAAGCAGGCCAGGGATACACCACTTTAGAACTGAAAGTGAATTTCCTGAAAGCCGTCACCACAAAAATAGATGAACTGCATGCAGTAGGTAAGATTATTCACGCCGGTGGCCGGACAGCCTTAGTAGAAGCACAATTAATTGATAACAATAGTACAGTTTATGCACATGGCGTAAGCACTTGTCTGATTATGAAATATTAAATTAAACCAAAAAAATGAAAACAACACAGAATACCATACTTGTTACCGGTGGAAGTGCCGGAATCGGCTTTGAAATTGCTAAACTTTTCAGCCAGAATAACCATGTCATTATTTTAGGCCGAAACTCCGAACGATTAGCTAAAGCCACAGCTCAATTGACCAATGTAACTGCCATCAACACCGACGTAAGCAAGGCAGAAGACATTGAAATTTTAGTAAAAACGTTGAACGCAGATTTCCCGAATCTGAATGTGGTTATCAACAATGCCGGAAGCGCTTTCCTGAACAACCTGCTGGAAACCGACCGCACTTTTGAAAAAGCGCAGGAAGAAATGCTCACCAATTATCTGTCTATCATCAGACTAAACGAAAAATTGCTGCCTTTACTGCTGAAACAGGATGAAGCCGCCATTGTGAATGTATCGTCGATCGTAGCTTTTTCACCTAATACTGTATTGTCAACTTATGGGGCCAGCAAAGCAGCCCTGCACTCCTACACACAATCGTTAAGATTGTCATTAAGCAAAACTCCTGTAAAAGTATTTGAGCTGATGCCTCCTTTGGTAAATACAGATTTTTCACAGGCCATAGGTGGTGCCAGTGGTATTGCTCCGGCCGTTGTAGCTGCCGATTTACTGAAAGCATTTGAAACCGATGAATACGAAATTCATGTAGGCCGAACTGCCGAATTCTATAAGTTATACCTGAGTTCGCCTGCAGAGGCGTTGTTGGCTATGAATCCTACTTACGCACAAACTGCATAGTATTATGAAACAAAAAATAGCATTTGCCTTGATAATGGGCAGCATAACCACGGGAATCATTTCGTTTACGCTCATTAGCATTAATATTGGTTTCGGGCCGAATTTCCTTAGTATCTGGCTCAGATCATGGGCAACGTCATACATCGTGGTGATTCCCTGTATTCTGTTGATTGGCCCGAAGGTTCAGGCATTTGTCAGTCAGACATTTAAAGACGAAGCAGTGATTGAGGAATGATGAAGTTATTTGATTAACCTTTAACTATAGTATCACCGAATAAATTCGGTGGCTATTTAAACAAAGGTTATGATTTTAGTGCTATACCGACTTAAGTCGGTATGTGATGTAAAAATTATTCCTTTGTTATCTTAGCCACTGACCGCGACGGCGGCCCGTTTCAGTCGTGAAAACATGAAAGCAGAAATATTTCTATTCTTATTCACTACGGGTTAAAATCTTACTACATTATAAAACACATAGGCATTGTAAGTCTATGTGTTTTTATTTCTACATGCTTCTTCTTAATTCACAACACACTAAACTCTCAATTTGCTTGAAAGCTAACTCATATCGCACTATATTTACCTTTCCATCTATTCAGGACACATTCAATCTGAAAACTTATTAAAACTTTACAGGAAATGAGCACTATCTCACGCAGAAACTTACTTAAAAACTCACTGGCAGTCGGTGCAGGCTTGGGTCTGGGTTTACCCGAAGCCATGGCCGAAACCGACAGCAAAGCAAAGCACAATTTCAAATTCTGTTTAAATACAAGCACCATCCGCGAACAGAACCTGGGTCTGGTTGGTGAAATAGAAACAGCAGCTAAAGCAGGTTTTAATGCCATTGAGGTATGGGTAAACACCGTAGAAAAATACAAAGAAAAAGGTGGCAATCTGAAAGATATCAAGAAAAGAGCAGCCGACCTGGGCATAACCATTGAAGACGCCATCGGGTTCTCGAAATGGATAGTAGACGATGCAACAGAGCGCGAAAAAGCACTGGAGCAAAACAAAAAAGAAATGGCTATGCTGGCCGAAATCGGTTGTAAGCGCATTGCTGCTCCACCATTTGGTGCTACTACCGGCGGTGTACTTAACCTACAGGCAGTAGCAGAAAGATATGGTAAATTGCTGGAGGTTAGCGACAATTTTGGTGTCATTCCTCAATTAGAAATGTGGGGATTCTCTACTAATCTTCATCTTGTCGGAGAAGTTTTATTCGTTGCTTCTGAAAGCGGTCACCCTAAGGCTTGTGTATTGACCGATGTCTATCACTTGCATAAAGGAGGCTCCAACTTTAATAGCCTGAAAACCATCAATGGTTCGTCTGTACAGATGTTTCATATGAACGATTACCCGGGCCAACCACCAAGAGAAACTATCAATGACGGTGACCGTATCTTACCCGGTGATGGCATTGCCCCTATGACCCAGATACTCCGCGACCTAAACAGCAAAAATACGCCTATCGTGTTATCACTTGAGTTATTCAACAAAGAATACTGGAAAATGGATGCATTGGTAGCTGCCAAATTAGGTCTGTCGAAAATGAAAGCCTCCGTTGCCAAAGCCATTGCCTGATTTATGAAAAGTTCAGAGGAACTATTACAGTTTGCCCAAAACATATTACAACAAGCCGGACTGGATGAAGAAAAAGCTTTCCATACGGCTGATATATTACTGGAAGGAGACCTATTGGGGCATCGTACACACGGACTTCAATTGTTGCCGGCTTATGTGGCTGACCTCGAGAAAGATACCATGACCAAGCTGGGAGAGCCCGGAATCATTAACGATTTCGGAGCAGTCTTAGCCCTCGACGGTAATTATTTACCCGGCCCATGGTTGGTCAACAAAGCCATTGAAGAAGCAACCAAACGAGCCTCGGCTTACGGTACCTCCATTATCACCATCCAAAAATCGCATCACATTGCTTGTCTGGCTGCTTATCTGGAAAAAGTAGCCCGGCAAGGCTTTATGATTCTGTTGGCTTGTTCAGATCCTCGTAACAAAACAGTAGCTCCATTTGGTGGACTTACACCGGTTTATAGTCCTGACCCACTGGCTATTGGTATTCCCACAGAATCAGACCCCATTATGATTGACGTAAGCATGTCCACTACTTCTAATGGTCTGGTAGCACGTGCCCATCGCAATCAGGAGATGCTGCCTCATAACTGGTTATTGGATGCTAAAGGGAACGCCACTAACGATCCTGCTGCATTCTTTACTAATTCACCCGGTTCAATCCTGCCACTTGGCGGGCTTGATAGCGGCTATAAAGGATTTGGACTCGGGCTTATGGTTGAAGCGCTCACCAGTGCATTGGGAGGGCATGGCCGAGCCGATGAACCTACCCTTTGGGGTGCCTCGGTATATTTACAGATCATAAGCCCGAAGGGCTTTGCAGGTGCAGAAGCGTTTAAACGTGAAGCCGAATATCTGAAAAACCAATGTTTGCAATCGGAAGCGGCTAATCCTGCTCAGCCTGTCAGAATGCCCGGTGCCCGGGGACTCGAACTGAAAAGCCATCAGTTAGAAAATGGCGTTCAACTGCTTGCTGAAACAGAAAAAGCCTTATCACAATTAGGAGAAAAATACGGACTGCGATTGTAAGGAATGATATCGGCATTCGGGAAATTTTTCTACAAAAACAGCAGACTTTCTTTTATTCGTATAGCCAAAATTCAATTTGTGGAAATAACACCCCAATATCTGATAATCCCTCAAAGGATTGATTTTTTTTATCGTATATATATATGACATTATAAACCACAAATCATAGATGCGATATGAATAATTTACTACGAGGATTATTAGCCGGTTACGGTGCAAAGAAATTAGGAGGAGGCTGCTTCGGTACCATCATAGTTTTTGTTATTTTGTGGGCCATTTTAGGCCAGTGCAGTTAAACATCGTCTTATTCCCATAAGGGTCATTTCATAGCAATCCACTATAGAAATGGCCCTTTCTTTTCTACTCCATTAAAAATGTGCTTATTTTCCTGAAATGGAATCAGCGCACAAACCATTTCAGTGTCAAATCCGTTATGCTTATATCAAGCAAAACTACCAGCACACGCATTATGGCATTTGACAAAAACTTATTGAAAATTAAAACCCTGGGCGAACTAAAATCCAGTACTTATCGCCCGAAATCCATCAAACAAGAGCTACGAGACAATCTGATCGAAAAACTTAAAAATAAAGAAGAGGTTTTCCCGGGTATCTGGGGTTATGAAGATACGGTCATTCCGGATGTAGAAAAGGCCATTCTTTCCATGCACCACATTAACTTATTGGGTCTTCGCGGACAAGCCAAAACACGCATTGCCCGCCTGATGGTGAACCTGCTTGATGAATACGTAGCCGTAGTGGAAGGCTCCGAACTGAACGATGATCCTCTCGAACCGCTTTCACGTTTTGCTAAAGATGTAATTGCCGAAAAAGGTGATGACACGCCTGTCAGTTGGCTGTCACGTGCCGAACGCTACAATGAAAAACTGGCTACTCCGGACGTTTCCATTGCCGACTTAATTGGTGATGTAGACCCCATAAAAGCAGCCACATTGAAACTACCGTATTCTGACGAACGTGTAATTCACTTCGGTATGATTCCGCGTTCGCACCGTTGTATTTTTGTGATTAACGAATTACCCGATTTGCAGGCGCGTATACAGGTGTCTTTGTTCAATATTTTGCAGGAAGGCGACATTCAGATTCGTGGTTTCAAACTGAGAATCCCTTTAGATATTCAGTTTGTTTTTACGGCCAACCCTGAAGATTACACCAATCGTGGCAGTATCGTTACGCCATTGAAAGACCGTATCGACAGCCAGATTGTGACCCACTATCCGAAATCGATTGAAACAGGTCGTAAGATCACCCAACAGGAGGCCATTGTTAAGAGCGAACAAAAGAAAATTGAGGTGAATGATATACTCAAAGACCTGATAGAACAAATAGCCGTAGAAGCCCGCCAGAGTGAATATGTGGATGCGAAAAGTGGCGTTTCGGCCCGTATGACTATCTCAGCCTACGAAAACCTGCTAAGCTCTGCCGAAAGACGTTCACTGATTAACGGAGAGAAAAACGTACACGCCCGAGTGTCTGACATTTACGGTGCCATTGCAGCCATTAACGGAAAAATCGAACTGGTTTATGAAGGAGAAGTAGAAGGCCCGGTGTATGTAGCGCAAAGCCTGATTGGCAAAGCCATGCGGACGGAATTCCTGAAATATTTCCCGAATCCGGAGGCATTGAAGAAAAAGAAATCGGGTAAGAATCCGTTTCAGCAGGTATCTACCTGGTTTGGTGAGGGCAATGTGATTGATTTTCTGAACGACCTTACCGACCGAGAATATAAAGCAAGACTGAAAACCATTGACGGTCTGGACGAACTGGTTGAGAACTTTCATCCTCGACTCAACGAAAACGACAAGCTGTTTCTGATGGAATTTGCCCTGCATGGTCTGGCAGAATATTCGTTAATAAGCAAACAAGCACTCGACACCGGTCTGCAATTCAAAGACCTGCTCGACAGCATGTTTGACCCCAACAAAATGAAATTCGACGATGAGGATGAAGACGATGATTTTAAGAGGTATTGACAGATAAAAGCTATACAAAAGCACAGCAGAAACCCTGCTGTGCTTTTTGTTTTTCAGATGATACGCCGAAGCGTTTGGGTATCAGATTTGAGCATATAATCGGCAAGGTCAAGCCCCTGCTTGCGGTCTTCTTCGGTAGCCATTCTTTCCAACACATCCGATACCACACATTTCTTACCCAACCGAAGCTCCTCTGCCTTTGCTTGCCATTTTTCAAAGGCGTTCACGTCAGGAAACAGATATACTTTTCTTCCTTCCAGCACCTTGCATTTGTCGGCAGAAAGGCTATTAAGACTACCCGCTGCCAGCCATGTGTAGCGTGGTTCATACAAACTTGCAATTAACGCCGTTTTTTCGCTTTCCACAATAGCAACCGGCTTTGCGCTGTTGATTAACAGATGGTCACCGAAAAAACATTGCCTGAGGTTGAAATCAGGTAGATTCAAAACACTATGCACCCATGTAATGAGGCTTGTCGGCTCTTTAACTCTTTTGCCCGTGGCAGCATTATAAAGCATAATTTTGCCTGAACGAATCTTACGTTTACTATCTATCTGCCAGAAAACCGTAGCACCTGCCCAATGCTTTGAGGTACCGATAAAATACCGGTCTATAAGCGCGTTGGTTGCTGCCTCACCAAATGTATGCTTCAAGAAAGCGATTAAATTATTAGGCTGATGGGGTTTAAGGCTGGCCAGAAGCAATTCTTTGTCGATATAAGAAACCGGCTTTTGAGGCAATGGTTTGTACGGCCTTACATGCACCGGAAAACTATTGGTGACGTTATCCTGAAAATATTGCCCGGGCGTATAATGATACCCACATTTTACCTCCCGGTTACATCTGCCGGCGTGGTGTGCCAGATGCTCGCCTGTTTCAATGTTGATGTATCGGGTAAAAGCGTGTTTCTCTCCGCAAGCGGGGCAGGTGTAGCGCGTTTTCATGCCCTTGTAAGGCTCCAGCAAAAATTGATAATTCTCCATTTCAAGTCACATCTTCCATTGCTAATATACAACAATTTTAGGTGATTTGGAAGTGGGTTGGGTGGCAAAAGTACTTTCCTTACCACCCGCACTTTCCGCACTTTCCGCACTTTCCGTACCAGTGTACCAAAAGTGCGGAAAGTGCGGGTCGATGTGGTTTTATGATATTGGTTCTATAGAAATTGAAGATAGAAAAAGTACTCTCATTAAGAGCCTGTTTTATTATTTATATATTTATTTGAAGCCTAAAGAAAAATTGATTTTGCGATGGAAGTTTTTTATGTGTGTTTAACTCTAAAAGAATTAAAAAGAGAAATAAAATTTATGGTGACTATATACTACTTGGGTCTAAACAAAGATAGTTGTTAATTTGGATTATTTAAAACAGTCATTTATTTTTAAGGTACTAACCTAATATCTTATATTTATGACTACTAAGAAAGCCATTTCAATTCTAAACCAACAGATTGAGAAGTTTGAGAAAGATAGTAACAATCCCGCGATTTTAATTCAAACAAGAGCTTTTATTAAACAAATATTCGGACAAGATTCGGATGAATACAAGACTATATCAGAATTGGATATACCCTTTGAATCGTTTATATTCGACGAAAAGTCCAAATACAGATTGACTCCTTTCTCAACCTTTAATACCAAGAGAAAAGAATTGAAAGACCTATTGATTAGCTGCATTGATACTTTGGAAAGGAGTGGAATAAGGAAACAACCCAAGCAAAACTTCTTTCATCATTTCGCTGACAGTTTTATTTGGACTGTTATTATTGGATGTGCAACATTTAGTGGATTTCTCGGCAAGTGGTATGCTGAAAGTCAATCTAGAGAAGAAATACTTGAATTAAAGTCACAAATAGAAGTCCTTAGAAATCCTAAATTACTCACCGTTCCTGTCCCTAAACCTGCCATATTTAATACTCAAATAAAAAAGGATACTAATCATAAAAGCAATAGCAAGGACAAATGACACAAAATCTATATTTATGTACATTGTAACTGTTATTGCAATCAAAGTTCTATATCCCAACCAAACATAAGCTACTTTCGTTACTGAATCTTCAAATCTAATAGTATTCTTACTTTTTCGGACATTATAATAATAGCTAAATTCATCACTATATCTATGCAAATGCTTAAAATCGACAATGTTGTAAATAAAGCTACCATATATTCTTTCATTGCTACTCATAAAGTGTTCTCACAAATCCGCACTTTCCCGTACTTTCCGCACTTCTGTACCAAAAGTGCGAAAAGTACAGAAAGTGTGGGTTTTACAACACCTCTTTTTTAAGGATTTTTCTAACGCCACTCTCCGAAAGGCAGAATTTGGAGGCAATTTCAGCGACTGAAATACCCTTTTTCCTCAACTCCATAATATGGCTCGTCCTCTCATCTTTTTCCTTGACGGATACCTCACGCAGGTGCTCCTTTTCATACCCGTAACCGGTTAATTCAAATTGCAGAAAATTATCTGTCTTGGTTATCTGGCATATGGCTACGTTGTCGGTATCATACATAAATTCGCTTTGGCGCACCTTTATCTGCTTCAGGTAGCGGATGCCCTTATCGCGCTGGCTTTCACCAATGGCAAAAGATGAATCGGTAAAGCTCATCAACGCCTTGCTACCCTGCAAATCGTTCTGGCTGATGGGCTTGCTCAAATCTCGTTTGGGGGTATGTGCCAATGCCAGCAGTGAGAGATTAAACTTGCTTTTGAGGGCTTTCAGGTGCTTCATCAGGGGCATGGCATTTACGGCTTTCTCGGTCTCGGTTTTCAGATACGTGAGGTTGTCAATAATAAGCACCTTGGCACCGGTTTCAATCAGGCTCTTTTCAAGGGCATTGCTCAAAAACTCTTCAAAGGTCTGCCTGTCAGGTATCACCGCATCGGGGTTCAATTCTACTCTTTTAAAATTCTCATCAAAATGATAAGGATTCTGGAAATCAACTGAATACCTGTTCTGAAACTGTTTGGCCGACAACTCAAAATCAAAATAAAGTACCATCTGTTTTTGGGCATCAAGCCTGAAACCCCTCACGGCCTCACCTTTACTGATACTGTTACCAATCTGCACTGCCAGAATCGATTTCCCAAGATTGGTATCGGCAAACATAATGCACAACTCTCCTTCAAACCAGAACTCATCAAAAAGCATTTCAGGTTTGGGCTGGCTGGCTGCCAGTTCAAGCCAGCTGTTAGCCGATTTCACAATAAGCAGCCCTGTGTTTTCATCTTCTTCTTCCTCAAAATCAGGCTCTTGCAGCAGTTCGTCAAAATGTGCCCTGATGTGTTTCATGGCGGCCTCCGGGTCTGTCAAAGTAAAAGGGGGCAGGCGGTCTTTTTGAGAATCATTTTTGTGTGGATTTTTCAATTTTTCAATCATAAAAGCATTAACTATAGTAAAACATTAAATAAACTCATGGTCGTATTATTTCAGGGTTAAAATGAACGATGAATCAATTGAGTTATACTTAGTTTTAGAATAGAAACATCACAACAGAACCCTCATCCGGTTGCTGTTGCTCTCTATAAATTTATGAATTTATTCTGAATTATTTTTTACTTATCGGAATATTTTTTGTAGGCAGCCGGATAAAAAAAAGCGGCCGGAAAATGAATCCCGACCGCGTTCTTAATACTTTTTTATGTTGTAATTATTCTGGTTAATCTTACCCCAACTTCGCCAGTGCTTCTTCCAAAGCCTTAATCTTAGCATCGGCATCAGCCAGTTTCTGGCGTTCTTTTTCTATGATTTCCGGCTTGGCGTTTTGTACAAAGCGCTCGTTCGACAATTTAGCTTCGGTTGATTTCTTAAAGCCTGTTGTATAATCGAGCTCTTTTTGCAGATTCACTTTCTCTGCCTCTACATCCATATTGGCTCCTAAATCAATCGTAAATTCGTCGCCCTTAATCACAAAGCTGATACCCTCGGTTTTGTCACTCACATAACGGATTTCCGAAATATTAGCCAGCTTCTGAATCAAACCGGACAGTGATTCGTATCGCGCCAGATTCCCCGTTTTAATGGTTAATGGCAAAGATTCCTTCGGTGAAATCTGCTTGGCATTACGGGTGTTACGAACCGTCGTGATGATTTCTGTCAGGATATCAAAATCGGCCAGAATATCTTCATCTACTGCTCCGGCTGTTGGAAACGGAGCGATACAGATGGAATCATTGGCTTCTCTGGTTTTGATATTCTGCCATATTTCTTCCGTAATGAAAGGCATCCACGGATGCGCCAGTCGCATCAAAGTATCAAATATTTCCAGCGTTGCTTCATAGGTTTGCTTGTCGATAGGCAAGCTCTTGCCATCTACATAGGCAGGCTTAATCATTTCCAGATACTGCGAGCAGAAATCATCCCATATCACATTATAGGTGCTCATCAGGGCATCAGACATCCTGAACTTGTTGTAGTGGTCAAGCGCTTCGGCAATTACCTTGTTCAGCTTAGAGCTAAACCATTGAACCGCCTTGGCAGAAGCCGTATTCTGTTGGGTGGTTTCAGAAACCTCCCAGCCTTCCACCAGTCTGAAAGCATTCCAGATTTTATTATTGAAGTTTCTGCCCTGTTCAACCAGTTTTTCATCAAACGGTAAATCATTACCGGCAGGCGAACTGAAAAGCATACCTGTACGAACGCCATCGGCACCGTATTTTTCAATCAGATCCAATGGGTCAGGCGAGTTACCTAAGGACTTCGACATCTTGCGTCCCTGCTTGTCGCGCACAATACCCGTCAGGTATACATTCTTGAACGGATAAGTACCACGGTATTCATAGCCCGCAATAATCATTCTTGCTACCCAGAAGAACAGAATCTCAGGGGCAGTAACCAGATCATTGGTCGGATAATAATAGTTGATATCTTCGTTATCAGGATTTTTGAAGGCATCAAAAACCGACATCGGCCACAACCATGAGCTGAACCAGGTATCCAGCACGTCTTCATCCTGTGTTAAATCATGCTCGCTCAGGGCAAACAACTGGTATTTGTTGCGGGCTATTTTCAAGGCCTCTTTTTTGCTGGCAGCTACAATACAGGTGCCATCAGGCATATAAAAAGCCGGAATCCTGTGCCCCCACCACAGCTGGCGGCTGATACACCAGTCTCTCACGTTTTCCATCCAATACTTGTAGGTATTCTTGAATTTCGGCGGAATAAACTGAATCGTATCGTCCATTACGTTTTTCAACGCAGGCTCGGACAAGTCTTTCATTTTCAGAAACCACTGCAAAGACACCTTCGGTTCAATGACAGCCCCCGTGCGCTCAGATGTACCGACTGTCGACTTATAATCCTCAACCTTTTCAAGATTACCCGATTCTTCGAGCATCTTGATGATTTTCTTACGAGCCGCAAAGCGGTCTTCTCCTACCAGAATCTTTGCTCTATCGTTCAGCTTACCGTCATCGGTCAATATATCAATCACTTCCAGATTATGTTTCTGGCCCAGTGCGTAGTCGTTCTGGTCGTGCGCAGGAGTTACTTTCAAGCCACCGGTACCAAAATCTACCGTTACGTATTCGTCAGCAATAATGCTGATTTCACGGTTTATCAACGGGATTCTTACTTTCTTACCAATCAGGTGTTTATAACGCTCATCTTCCGGATTCACACAAATGGCGGCATCGGCCATGATTGTTTCCGGACGAACGGTAGCAATGGTTATGCTGCCTTCGTCGCCATCATAGCGGATATACACCAGCTTTTGCTGGATATCCTTCATGATTACTTCTTCGTCAGATACCGTGGTTTTGGCCTGAGGGTCCCAGTTTACCATTCTGTATCCGCGATAAATCTCACCTTTATTATATAAATCAACAAAAACCTCGATAACGGCATCATACAGGTTGGGTTCCATCGTGAATCTCGTACGATCCCAATCGCAGGAAGCACCCAGTTTCCGCAATTGCTGCAGGATTATTCCACCGTATTTCTCTGTCCACTCCCAGCAGTATTTCAGAAATTCGTCACGTGTCAGGTCATTTTTGTTGATTCCTTTTTCTTTCAGCATGGCTACAACCTTGGCTTCTGTGGCAATAGAAGCGTGGTCTGTACCCGGCACCCAGCAAGCCTCTTTCCCTTCCATTCTGGCTTTACGTGTCAACACATCCTGTATGGTGTTGTTGAGCATGTGGCCCATGTGCAAAACCCCCGTTACATTTGGCGGAGGAATAACAATACAGTAAGGCTCTTTATCAGGATTCGGTTTCGAACTGAAGAATTGGTTATCAATCCAGTACTGATACCATTTGTCTTCTATTTCTTTTGGATTGTAGGTTTTGCTTATCATATTTATCTGGTTGCCCATGCGGACAGTAATTTATGTATCTCCGGTTAGCGTTTACTACTATCCGGTGTTCTCTTATCAGAATCTGACTACTTATAAAAAGATTGCAAAATTACGGATTTTTTACCGAATCTGCACTTGTGAACCCCATAAAAAAACCTGCACTCTCTTTCAAGAAATGCAGGCCATTCAGGATAGGTTTAAAGGAAAAAGGGTAATTAGTTGGCATTGATAACTTTACCTGAACCGGTTATACGGTGGCTGACTCTAGGTGCACCTCTGAACCACACCATTCCACTGCCTGAAATGTATACGTCCAGATTGTTATAAGCCGTAGTTTCACATTGACCTGAACCGTTAATCTGTACGTCAGAATTATTGACACGCAGGCCGAACGATTCTATTTTACCGCTTCCTGTCATGGTGTAAATAGCATTTTTAGCGTCTCCTTCCAGATAAATCAAGCCTGAACCGCTCAATTCGGCATCAACATCGTTGGTCATATCTGCGGCTACGTCAATCAGGCCACTTCCTGCCAGGCTCAATTCAATGCTTTTGCCAAATATCTTGTTGTCGCTGATAACCCGGCCGCTGTTCGATACGTAGATTCCGTAAACATCAGGTGTCTGAATCCAGATTTTGATTTTCTTGTTGCTGTACCAGCCGCCATTGCTATCTATAATCAATGTATTACCGCTGATGCGCGTAATAATGCGGGGGATAATGTTGTTTTCCGCTTCAATTTTTATGTCTCTGGCAGGGCCTTGGGTCAGAATCACTTCAGCACCCACGTTTAATTCAATGCGATTGAAATATCCGGCGCGACGATACTCCGTTTCTATAATGCCATTGCCTGTTTCTTCATAATAAATATTGCAGGAAGATAATCCAATCACTCCCAAAAGGATTATGCCGATAAAGATAATTGAGCGTTTCATCTGTAATACGTTTTTAGCTTTTTCAATGTTTTTTTTGTCTTTAACTCTTAGATGCTATAAGTTTGCGTAAAGTTGTCTGACAATATGTTAACGACCTGTTAATGACAATTCAATGGAGTTTTTCCCTTACAACCGAAACACAAAAAATGAAAACACTTTGGGGTATAGACCTGGGCGGTACCAAAATTGAAGGCGTGATAATGAATGCCGATACGAATGAAATTTTATTAAGAAAAAGAATACCTACCGAGGCCAATAAAGGGTATGAGCATATTATTAGTCAGGTAGCACGATTAGTAGACTTACTGAAAGAAGAAACAGGATTAGCGCCTGTAGCCGTAGGTTTCAGTACGCCGGGGGCATTAGACCCTAGTACCCAGACCATGAAAAACTGCAACACCACCTGCATGAATGGCCAGCCCATGAAAAAGGATATTGAAGCAGCCATTGGTGTACCTATTGAAATTGCCAACGATGCCAACTGCTTTGCACTGGCCGAAGCCACTATGGGAATTGTGAAAGATGTAGTACCTGATGCCAAAGTAGTATTTGGTATTATTATGGGTACCGGTGTAGGTGGCGGCGTTGTAATAAACGGACAGGTGCTGAACGGCCGACACGGTATAGGTGGCGAATGGGGACACAATGTACTGGAAGACGACGGCATTGATTGCTATTGCGGTAAAAAAGGCTGTAATGAAACTGTTTTTGCAGGGCCTTCTTTACAACGATACTATGAATATCTAAGTGGCAAAGCGCTTACCATGAAAGAAATATATCAGTTGCATCTGGAAGGCACAGACCCACACGCCACTGCTACGCTTCAACATCTGGTGAAATCGTTCGGAAAAGCCATTTCTTATATTGTGAATGTAATAGACCCCGATGCCATTGTGATTGGCGGTGGTGTAGGCAACATTGACCTGATTTATACCGAAGGGCCTGAAGAACTGAAAAACTGGATATTCAATAGCCGTGTAGTAGAGACTCCGTTCTTAAAGCCTAAGCTGGGCGACAGTGCCGGGGTATTCGGTGCTGCAGAGTTGGTGCGGGGGTACTGATAGTAATCTATCATCATAAAAAAGCCTCTCAGTTGGCTGAGAGGCTTCTTCCTAAACACTTAATTGTGTCCGACGGAAAGTTTTGTTCAGAATCCCGCGATAAATACTTCCGAATTTCTCATAACACCACTTTTTCAATTCACGTATTTCTCGGAGAGACAATAGTTTAAGGGATTTCTTTAACTCTTTTTCAAACAAACTACTTTCAAAACTTACTTTCTCTAGGATCACTTTCACATAGTCTAACATTTTCATAAATCATTGATGGTTAGAATGGTTATTAGCGACTAGTAGGTGTAAATATACTGAATATTTTTTTAATGACTTAATTGGAAAGTTTAATTTTTTATTAAAAAAACATCAATGCTTTTTACGTAATCTTTCTACTTCTAATTCTCTAACGCCTCTACTGCTTCACTTATTTCTTTTGTAATATTAAAAAAAGATGAAATCTTCAGCATCACCGATTCCATCACGGCATCGGGGCAGGAAGCGCCACAGGTAAGCAGAATAGTTGTCTTTTCCTGCTCCTGAATAAACGGGCCAGTTACTTCTTTCTTTGCATGCAGGTCATAATGAGTGATAAGGTTTTTATCAAGAATTTTATCGTGCGACTGAATAAAGAAGGTAGGTAGTTTCTCTTCACAAAGCTCTACGAGATGCGAAGTATTAGAGCTGTTATACCCACCCACTACTACGGCAAAGTCGGCTTCGTATTTCAGGAGTGCGTAGGTTGCTTCCTGATTATCATTGGTGGCATAACAAAGTGTGTCTCTGGTATTAGCAAAATGTTTTTCCACTTCAGGCCCCTGTAATTGATAATGAGTAATCATTACCTGTTTCAGATAATCAGCAATGGCCTGTGTATCAGAAGCCAGCATAGTGGTCTGGTTTACCACGCCTATACGTGCCAGATCTTTTGCAGGATCAAAGCCCTGAGAATACTGACCGGCAAAATCCAGATAAAACTGCTCTTTTGGTAAAGACTGTGTGATATATGCTGCCAGTTTCTGAGCTTCTGCCATATCATTCACTACTATGGTTGGCGCATTTTCTTTACTATGTGAAAACGTTGCACGGGTTTCTTCATGCTTAGGTTTTCCGTGTACTACAATGCTGTAGCCCCTCTCTCCTATCTGTTGTGCCCGGTTCCATACTTTTTCTACAAACGGGCAGGTAGTGTCATACTTATATGGGTCAATCTGCAAAGATTCCAGTTGTTTCTGAATCTCAAGCGTAGTACCAAAAGCCGGTACAATTACCGCATCATCAGGTCTCAATTCGCTCCAGTCAATGAGCTGATTCCCTTTGGTATCCATCAGAAACTGCACCCCCTGCGACTGCAGGTCAGCGTTTACATCAGGGTTATGAATCATCTCGCTCAATAAAAAAATGCGTTTCTCCGGATTCTCATTTACCGTTTTATAGGCAATCTCTACTGCGTTTTCTACACCATAACAAAAACCAAAGTGACGGGCAATCAGAAACTTAACCGGGCCAAAATCTAATTCAGTCGGGGTAAAATCTTTCTTCAGACGATCTCTCAACCGGCGTATCTCCTTAATCCTTCCAATAATATTACTTTTATAAATTTCCGGTATAACGAATGATTTCATAACAGATAAGCGCGATAAAACAATTAATTCAAGCAATGGTGCTCGGCACAAATGGCATTTTTCTCAATAATTTTGCAAAATTATAACATCTGTAATACAAACTAAGGAATTATCTGTATTTTCGCAACCAAAAGCCCTTACAATTGCAAAAACATATTTTAATGCGTTTGAGTTTTATTTTTTTTCTGGGTGTTATCTGGTTCAACTCTTCGGCGCAAAGTTCGTATACTCCGTTGAATAGCGACTACCAGCATCTGATAGAACGGTATGAAATAAAAAGTAATAAACTCTCAAACAAATTCTTCAGCAATGTAAGGCCTGTTTTGCGCAGAGACTTAGTTGGATTAACTACTGCAATTGAGAAGGATTCATCCATAAAGCTTTCGTCAGCCGACCTTTTCAATCTCAGTTATTTACAAAACGACAGTTGGGAGTGGTTGGAAGAAAGTTACCCCGAAGGAATCCCTGACGCGAAGACAGAACAAACCAACTCGAAAAGACCTATCCTCAAACATCTTTTCAAGAAAAAATCTGATTTTTATTCTTATCACGATCAGGATTTCGATATCCATATAAATCCTATTCTGCAGTTGGCTTATGGGAGCGACAACCTTTCTGCCAATCCGGTTTATACTAATACCCGGGGAATAGAGATCAGAGGTAATTTCAGTAAACGGTTAGGATTTTATACCATGCTCACCGAAAACCAGATTGCGTATCCGGCATATGTAAAAAACTATATCAAGCACTATGATGGTTTCCCGTATGAAGGATTCACCAAAATTATTAATGACGATTCAACCAAGCTGACAACTGATTTCTTCTCTGCCAGAGGCTATATCACGTTTAGGGTATTAAAAAACATTACTTTTCAGTTCGGGCATGATAAAAATTTTATAGGATCAGGCATACGCTCCCTTATTCTGTCTGATTTCTCGGCTCCATACTTACATCTGAAAACCACAACACAGGTAGGCAGGTTTCAATACATTAACATTTTTGCACAGACAGTCAATAAGCAGACTACTATAGCCGCCAATGGTACGGAGCGTCGCCCGCCTAAGTTTTTCACTTTCCATCATTTAAGTCTGAACATCGGCAGAAACCTTAATGTAGGCGTATTTGAGACTGTTGCTTACGGGCAAAGAAAAGTAGGTTTTGATATCAACTACATCAATCCTATTATTTTCTATCGCTATGTTGAGGGCCAACTGGGTAGTGTCGACAATTCAATAGTCGGAGCCGATTTCAAGTTTAATTTCTTACGCCGGTTTTCTCTTTACGGACAATTGGTGTTGGATGAATTTAATTTCAAGCATTTCAAGAAAAAAGGCTGGTGGGCAACTAAATATGCCACCCAGATAGGCATGCGCTATATTGATGCACTGGGTATCAGAAATTTAGACCTCCAGGCCGAATATAATCTGGCACGGCCTTATACCTATAGCCATAATTCGACGTACAGTAATTATGCAAATTATAACATACCAATGGCTCACCCATTAGGTTCTAATTTCCGTGAGTTTCTGGTTAATGCCCGATACCAGCCGGTACCAAGGTTGACATTCAATTATAGTCTGATGATTGCACAGCATGGCGAAGATTATAACCTTATTAACTATGGAGGCAATATTCTGCGTAATTATAATCTGCTTCGCCCTTACGAATATAATAATTTCATTGGCCAGGGAAATAAAGCCAGCATCCAACACATGGATTTTGGCGCATCCTATATGCTGTTCCATAATTTCTCTATTGATGCCGGTTTTCAAAGCAGAAATATCAGCTATTCTAAAACACCCGTAAATTTAAAGAGCAATATCTTTTCGGTGGGTGTCAGGTGGAATACTGGCAAAAGACAGCTATTATTTTAACGGTTTCATCTACTTTTAATACTATTCTCACTGGAATTCCATCTTTCTTTATAATTTTGCAACACAATTGCATTTACATATAGATATGACCTGACCGGTTGTATATAATTCTGATGAAGAAAGGCACCTTTATACTCTTGTATTTTATATCCTTTATTTCTTTCTCTCAAACGAAAGATGAGTCACCGACTGCTGGTAATGCCCATTGTGATTGCTTTATACAGGGAGTTGTAAGAGATAACTCCAGCAAAGAACCAATTGTTGGAGCCGTGGTGCTGGTAAAAGAACAGAACAAGGGTACTACTACCGACGTCAACGGCCGATACCGAATCGCCAATCTGTGTCAGGGAACTTATACGGTCATTGGCCGTATTGTCGGTTATCAGGAAAAAACCTATACCATTAAACTGGAACACGGAGCCGAACAGGAAATTAAACTTTCTGAAAGTGAACTGCATCTGGCCAATGTGGATATCAAGGCCGAGAAAATAGATAATCTTACCCAAACCAGAAATGTGCTGGAAAATTCGGCACTAGACCAGACCCGCGGACAATCACTGGGAGAAGCACTGAAACAAATATCGGGGGTAACTACCCTGCAAACCGGTAGTTCGATTGCCAAGCCCGTTATTCACGGCATGCACTCAAACAGGGTTTTGATCATGAACAACGGTGTAAGACAGGAAGGCCAGCAATGGGGTAGCGAACATGCCCCTGAAATTGACCCGTTCGTGGCCAAAAAAATTACAGTTCTGAAAGGCGCAGCAGGTGTAAGATACGGCTCTGATGCCATTGCAGGTGTAATTATGGTTGAGCCTGAGTCTTTGCCAGACTCAACAAAAATCGGTGGTGAAGTGAACACAGTCTATTTCACAAACGGCAACCAGATAGTAACTTCGGGCATATTGGAAGGCGGCCTTCGACCGAAAAAATCTGCTGTTCCAAAGTCATTTGGCTACAGGGTTCAGGGGACATTCAAAAGGGGTGGTGATATTTCAACACCTGACTACAGACTGGCAAACACCGGTGTTTCGGAAATCAATTTTTCAGTAGATGCCAATTACAAAAGAAGAAACTGGCAGTCTGAAGTTTTTTTCAGCCAGTTCAATACAAAAATTGGTGTATTTGCAGGCTCGCATATCGGCAACGTAACAGACCTGGTTCAGGCTATTGAACGCGGCAAACCGCTAAGTATCTATACACCTGACAACTTCACGTATACCATAGGCAGGCCGTATCAGGATGTGCAGCATAACCTGCTCAAGCTTAAGTCTGTTTCACAATTGCAGGGAGGAAAATTATCGCTCACACTGGGTCGGCAATACAATTACCGAAAAGAGGTTGATATACTGCGGGGAGATAAAAATCTTGTACAGCTTTTCCAACTGACCACCTACACAGGTGAGTTGCTGTTTGAGCACAAACCGATTGCCAGATTGTTTACCGGTGCTATCGGAGTCAATGCTAATTTTCAGCAGAACCTTACCACAGGAACACTTCGCGAACCTCGCTCGTCTACCGTTTTGATACCCAATTTTCAGAATTATACAGGTGGTATATTCCTGATTGAACGTGTGGTACGAAATCGCTGGGAAATTGAAGGTGGTATGCGATACGATTTCCGGAATCTGGATGTGTACAGAATTCCAAGAGGACAGCAGGATATAGTTCAGAACAATCAGCAGAACAAGAATTTCACAGGTACTTTCGGTGTCAATTTCAGACCCGGTTCGCAGTGGAATTTCCTGTTTAATCTGACTTCTGCCTGGCGTGCTCCGACTGTCAATGAATTATATAGTGATGGCGTTCATCATGGTGCAGCCAGTTACGAAAAAGGCGACGAAAACCTGAGTCCTGAAGTAGCCACTAACTTGTCGTTCACCACTAATTACATAACCAAGGTGTTCCAGTTGGAATTGCATATCTATCATAATTACATACGCGATTTCATATTTCTGTCGCCGACCGGGCGCCCCACCTTAACTATCAGGGGAGCCTTTCCGGAGTTTCGTTATGCCCAGACCAACGCACGTTTTAATGGTATTGATTTGAGTGGTAATTTCCAGTTGCATAAACGTATTTCGCTTAATTCGAAAGTTTCTTATTTGCAAGCGCAGGATATTACGCATGATCAGCCACTGATTATGATTCCGCCAAACCGGTGGGAAAACACTTTGCACTACGACTGGAAGAAAAGTGGCATTTCATTAACCAATCTCTATGTTGCCAAACAAAACCGGGTACCTTCGAAAGTGATTTTCAGCGATATCCCATCAGAAGAAATAGTGTTTAATCAATACGGTGGTGACTTCGCTCCTCCTCCACCGGCTTACATGCTTTGGTCTGCCGCCTTTAGTCAGCAATTCAGTTTTAAAGGGCATCGTGCGCTTTCAGCATCGCTCACGGTCAATAACCTTTTGAATACGGCCTACCGCGATTACCTGAACCGATTCAGGTATTTTTCAGATGATATAGGCAGAAACTTTGTTTTACGGTTAAAATACGCTTTCTAATGACATTTCCCGGTAATATTTTATTTTTGCAATAGTGTTGCATATTAAATATTGACCTTATATATTTGCACTGTTGTTGCAAATATATACTCATTACTAAATCTGAAAACCATGCAGAAAACTCGTATTGTTCTTTTCAAATGTTTCACTTTAGCTATACTGTTTTCGGTTGTAGCTTGTAAAGACACTTCAGTAGATGTTGAAGAAGAAAACGAAATCATTACAACGGTAAAGTTGAATTTCGCCTCGGGCGGTACTACCAAGACATTTATATTCAATGACCCGGATGGTGATGGTGGAAATGCACCTGTTAAATTCGACAATATTACTTTGGCTCCTAACACATCCTACACACTGACTGTTGAGTTACTGGATGAGTCAAAAACACCTGCTGAAAATATTACAGAGGAAGTAAAAAAAGAAAGTGATGAGCATTTGTTTGTTTACACACCGGCACCTTCAAACCTGTTGATTTATACCTATGGCGATAAAGACGCACGCAATTTCCCAATCGGATTAACGGGAACCGTGCAAACCGGAGCGGCAGGAACGGGTAAGCTGAAAGTACAATTGAGACACCAACCGCCTGTAAATGGTAAGGAAGTAAAAGACGGAACCCCAACACCGGGTAGTGATGACGTAAATCTCGATTTCAACCTGAGTATTCTGTAAGCTTGCATTTCACTCAAAGTTTAGTTTATATATTTAGTTTAGGTTATAAATCCGCCTGTTAATGACCGGCGGATTTTTCATTTGGAAGACAAACGAAGGTTCAGCTCAGTAGGAATTTTAACCGTTTTCACGGCTGTGTCAGGCTGTTTCTTTTCAATGGTATCAAGCAATATTTGGGCTGCGGTTTTACCTATCTCAAAAGCAGGCTGAACAATGGTACTGAGCGGAGGGTCAAGCAGATGAGCAACCCCTAAATTGGTGAAGCCTATAAAGGCCACATCTTCAGGAATACGGATGCCCTTTGCCTTAACAGCTGCAAAACTATCCAGCGCCAGACGGTCACTAGCTGTAAAAATGGCATCCGGTTTTTGTGAATCCAGTATCTCAAAAATTACCTGTCGCGCTTCTTCCGGTGCAAATCCGCAATACCGGACAAGGTTTTCGTCGAACGGTATGTTGTATTTCTCAAGTGCCGCCTTGTAGCCGTCAAGCCTTTCGTGGGTAGTATAAAGCAAAGAAGGGCTGGTTATATGGGCAATTCTTTTTCTACCATTCAGAATCAAATGCTCTGTAGCCTGAAATGCCCCCAGAAAATTATCTGCTATCACCTTATTGGTTTCAATATCATTAGAAATCCGGTCGAAAACCACCAATGGCACTCCTCTTTTTTGTATTTCCTGCAAATGCTCGGTATCAGTCGTTTGTCCTGATAAAGAAATCAGTACTCCATCTACCTTACGCCCTACCAGATGCTGAATATTGCTTCGCTCGCGGTCATAAGACTCATGGCTCTGGAAAATCACCACATGATACCCGCGCTCATAAGCCTCAGCTTCTATGCCGTTAATAGCCTGCGAAAAAAAATGATTGGCTATTTCAGGTACAATTACACCAATGGCCCTGCTCTTGTTTTCCTTTAAACTAAGGGCTATCGGGTTAGGGTGATAATTCATTTTTTCAGCATAGCCCAATACAAGCTTTTTGGTTTCAGGGTTAATCTCATAACTACCTCTCAGCGCTCGTGACACCGTAGAAGTAGACAGATTAAGCGCCTTGGCAATATCTTTGATGGTGATGGCTTCCAAATTAATCGAAAAAATACAATTTCTTAAAATAAGTATGTCCGTCCCAGCAATTAAGCAAGCTCCGGATTGACAACCAAAGATATTAAAATTATCTAAAAGCAGCGTGGCAAAATGCCTTTTTGGTAACGTTCCCGATAACGATTGCATAAATAAAGTCAGGGATATATTTGTTTCTCCCTCTATTCCGTTTGCATCTTCGCATATAGTTTTACTTACAATAACCACACAGTTCTGTGGTTATATCTTAGAATAATTCTATCAAGACAAAATATGTTTAATCTTTCAGGCAAAGTTGCACTGGTAACAGGCTGTAACAAAGGCATAGGTAAAGCAATAGCCATTGGGCTTGCAGAAGCGGGAGCCGACGTCATAGGGGTATCGGCTAGTATAGCTTTAGAAGGCAGCGAAGTAGAAATAGCAGTAAAAGCTTTGGGTGGCCATTTTAAGGCGTATCAGGCAGATTTTGGAGATCGCCACAGCCTTTATCAGTTCATTGGTCAGGTAAAGGCGGACTTTGCTGTGATTGATATTCTGGTGAATAATGCCGGCACCATTATGCGGAAACCCGCAGCTGAACACCCTGATGAATACTGGGACAAAGTGATGACAATCAATCTCGATTCACAGTTCATTCTGGCACGCGAAATAGGAGCTCGCATGGTGGAACAAAAATCGGGTAAAATTATATTCACCGCTTCATTACTTACCTTTCAGGGGGGCATTAATGTACCCGGTTATGCAGCCAGCAAAGGCGCCATTGGCAGCCTTGTAAAAGCATTGGCCAACGAATGGGCTTCCAAGGGCGTGAATGTAAACGCCATAGCTCCCGGCTATATTGCTACTGACAATACCGAGGCGCTCAGAAATGACCCTGAAAGAAGCACTTCTATACTGGCACGTATTCCGGCAGGCCGCTGGGGTGAAACAGAGGATTTTAAAGGTCCGGCCGTTTTTCTTGCTTCGGCAGCATCAGATTATGTGCACGGCACCATTCTGACCGTAGACGGAGGCTGGATGGGGAGGTGAGATATTGAGTGATTTTTTATCTGAACTTTGATTTAACTGATTGATGGATTTCGGTGATTATTACAAAAGTGTCTATTAAATAAATATCCGATAATTCAGTTCATAATCTTATAATGGTATTCATTAAAATGAAATTCTCATTAAAATCATAAAATCAGGTAAATCAAAGTTCAGACAACAATCACTCATTCACTCACTCAATCACTAAATAAAAATCCTGACATTAAATTTAAAAATATATGCAATCAAGATACGAAAGCAGTCCGCGTGAAACAGCCGGAATGAATACAAAAGAGCTTAGAGATAATTTTCTGGTAGATACTCTTTTTACGGCTAATCAGACACATCTGGTATATTCTCATTACGACCGTATGATTCTGGGCGGGATAATGCCAGAGAGCGAACCCGTCATTTTAGAAAATTACGGCGACCTGAAAGCAGATTTTTTTCTGGAAAGAAGAGAGATAGGCATTATTAATGTGGCAGGCGACGGTAAAATTACCGTAGATGGCGAAAGTTTCCTGATTAATAAGCTGGACTGCCTGTATATTGGCAAAGGCGCGCAGAATGTGGCTTTTGAAAGCGTTGACAATACTAATCCGGCTAAATATTTTGTTCTGTCGGCGCCTGCACATGCTACCTACCCTACCCGCCTCATGACCAAAGAAGAGGCTTCTCCGGCAAGCATGGGTGCCGTTGAAACCGCCAATCAACGCGTTATTTACAAATACATTCACCTTGACGGCATCAGAAGCTGCCAGTTGGTTATGGGTCTCACAGTTCTGCAGACAGGCAGTGTCTGGAACACTATGCCCTCGCACACCCACGACCGCCGCATGGAAGTATACTGTTATTTCGATGTACCTGAAAATCATGGAGTGCTTCACCTGATGGGTCAACCACAGGAAACACGCCATCTTTGGGTGAGCAACCATCAGGCCATTATCTCGCCTCCGTGGTCGGTTCATTCGGGTTGTGGTACCTCCAACTATTCGTTCATATGGGGTATGGCCGGCGAAAACCAGTCTTTTTCAGACATGGATTTCATTACCATTCCAGAACTGCGTTAACCTTCTGCTACACACAATAATTGTTTATTTCAACCTTATTTTTAAAATGAAACTCACCACAAAACTTACCGTTGTATTGCTGACCATGTCGACCTTTGTTTTCGGACAAAAGAAGATTGATGTAGCCAAAGCAGCACAGCAATATGAAGGAATGCTTAAAAGCCACCCCGATATTACCAAAACCCCTCAATCAACTAACTCCGACGGTTCACCCAGAGACATGCCAACCAGCTGGTGGTGCAGTGGTTTTTTTGGGGGTTCGTTATGGTACATCTTTGAGCAAACACAAGATACTAAATGGAAAGATGCGGCCCACAAATGGACAATGGCCCTAGAAAAAGAAAAGTTTAACACTGGTACACATGATTTAGGCTTTATGTTGTATTGTCCTTTCGGTAACGGATACAGACTGACCAAAAACGAGCAGTACAAAGAAATCATGCTTACAGGGGCTAAGTCGTTAGCGACACGTTTTGATCCGAAAGTAGGTTTGATTAAATCATGGAATAACTGGAAAGGTTACAAATACCCGGTAATTGTAGATAACATGATGAACCTGGAATTCTTATTCTGGGCAGCACGTGAATCCGGCAACAAAGAGTTTTACAATATCAGCGTAACACATGCCGATAATACAATCAAAAATCATTTCCGCCCCGATGGAAGCAGCTACCACGTAATAGCTTATGGTGAAAACGGAGAAGTGCAGAAAAAAGGTACGCATCAAGGCTATGCTGATGAGTCGGCATGGGCACGTGGGCAAGCATGGGCTTTATATGGCTACATAGACATGTACAGAGAAACCAAAGACAAAAAATATCTGGCACAAGCAGAGAAAATCGCAGATTTCTATCTGGATCATCCGAATCTTCCGGCAGATAAAATCCCTTACTGGGATTTCAACGCACCGAATATTCCAAATGAAGAGCGTGATGCCTCTGCGGGAGCCATCACCGCATCAGCTTTATTAGAATTAAGCACTTATGTAAGCAAAGCTAAAAGTAAGGTATACTTCAATGCAGCCGAAACCATGTTGGTTAGTCTGGCAAGCCCTGCCTACAAAGCAAACTTAGGCGAAAACAACCATTTCATACTGAAACATTCGGTAGGTGCTAAACCTTTAAAATCAGAAATTGATGTACCGTTGGTCTATGCTGATTATTATTTTCTGGAAGGATTGTTACGGTATAAAAAACTGAAAAAGTAATTTTCAGCTTATAGAACTATTATAAGCAAAGAAGCCCCTTATTTAGGGGCTTCTTGCCTTAATGTCTCGTCCTGAAAACAGTTAACAAACCAGTCAATTATATGGAAACTGGGCTAATTGGTATCAATATAGGGTACAGATTTATCCTGACTGCGTGTTTATATTCCATCAATGAAAATACAGGCATCGGCTAATCCTTACGGATTTCAAACAGAAGCTTATGACTTTAAAATAATGCAGCTATTAGTTTTAATCGTGATGAGATTCCTGCAGCATTTTTTCTCTGACTTTATATTCTTCTATATCAATCAGTGAATGGTATTTTCTGATTAGCTCCTCATCAAATTCTGCCTTCTGATTAATTCTGTTAAGGAGTTCCCGTTGATGTTCCAGTAATTGCAGATACACATATTGATAGTTTTTAACCACATTCTCCTGAACCACATCTGTTTCATCAAGGGTCTGATTAAACAATTTCAGCTCTATTCTTAATTTCTCCAGCAAGTCGTTCAGTTGTCTGTTTTGGGCGCCATCCTCTTCATACTTTTTTTCTAGATGCTCAATTGAGTATTGAAGAATTTTCTTTTGTATCAGTATCTCCTGCTCATGTTCGGGTATAGTGGCAAACTTATCGGTTATATTCAGTTTTCTGATAAGCCAGGGCAGTGTAAGTCCCTGAAAAACCAATGTTACCAGAATAACAATAAAGGTAATAAACAGAATCAGGTTACGGTATGGGAACGGCTGTCCTTCGTTGGTCAATAAAGGTATAGACAAAGCAGCAGCCAAAGATACCACCCCTCGCATACCTGCCCAGCCATAAATCAACGGCAACCTCCAGCCCGGATTAGGATCGGCCACTGTAATAAATCTACTTACCCATCTTGTAAAGACAGAGGCACCCAAGGCACAAAATACTCTGATGATAATCAAGACTAATGAAATCGCCAAACCATAGCCTATAGCCTCACTTAGCTTAATAGCTCCTAACTGGTTAACAATTGAAGGCAACTGTAAGCCTATCAGTAAAAAAACCAAACCATTGAGCACAAAAACCAGACTGCTCCAGACATTTACACCCTGAATCCGGCTGGCATAAGTTAATATCCGGTGACGCCTGCTCGATAAGAAAAGTCCTCCTGTTACTACCGCCAGTACTCCTGAAAAATGAAAATACTCTGCAAAATAATACATGCAGTAAGGAGTAATCAGCGTCAGCACAATTTCAATACTCGGCGTAGTTGGCAACCAACGATGTATACCATAGAAAACCAATCCAATCAAAAGGCCAATGACTACACCCATAATCACTACAAGAAAAAAGTTCACGATTGCCGCATGAAAAAAGAACTGCCCGGTTAATACGGCTATCAAAGCAAACCTGAAAACAATCAGTGAAGAAGCGTCATTCAGTAAACTCTCGCCCTCACCAAGACTCAGGAGGGTTCTGGGCACTTTCAGGCGTCGCATAATGGTAGTAGCCGAAATAGCATCAGGTGGAGAAATAATCCCACCTAAGAGGAATCCCAGCGCCAACGTGAATCCCGGAATAATGGCTACTGAAAACAAAGCAATAATGCAGGAATTAATAACAACCACCGGAAAAGCAAAACTCATGATTACTCTACGCCACTTCCAGAACTCTTTCCACGATACATTCCAGGCTGATTCATACAAGAGCGGAGGCAGGAAAATCAGGAAAATTAAATCAGGGTGTATCTCAAGATTGGAGAACAGCGACACAAAACTAAGCGCCAGCCCTCCTAACACCAGCACGATAGGATACGCAAGATGAAGTTTATTGGCTACCATAACCAGCGCCAGTATTATCAGAATCAGATACAGATACTCAATAAATAAATCATGCATAAACTAAAATGAGGAATGATGAACATTAGCAAATTTATTCTTTTTCTTATGAATCCATCTAACGGATAAATGTCAGATTTAATAACCTCACTATAAATCCTATACCTGTAAACCTTACGATCCGGCTACATTTAAAACTCTGGAATAGGCAATCAATTGAACTGCAAAACAAATATGGGGAGTTTCGATGAAATTTAAAAAATGACAACATAGCGCATTTTTAAAAAAAACTTTTTTGAAATTTGAATTAGGTTTAATTACTTTACTAAGCGGTAACAGAGTTTTATATTCTGAAAAGCTCTTTTGAAAAGAAAAATGAGCTTAGCATGAAGATAAAATGTTTACTATCAGTACAAACTGGCGTTGATAACTCAGCACATAAATTCTAAAAATATGCCATTCACTTTGGCAGAGTAATTGCTTTAATATTTGCATAACAATGATGGCATTATATTTAAGGCAATATTTTATAATTCCTTATTTAACGATTTTTCAATAACCGTAATAATGATGAGCAAAAAATTAAAACTTCTGATCATTGATGATGAGGCTAGTATCAGAAAAGTTTTAGAGCATTTTCTTAATAAAGAATTTGAAGTTACTGTTAAAAACGATGGAATGGAGGGAATGAATTGGCTGGAAGCCGGCAATGATACAGACTTTATTATTGCAGATCTGAACATGCCCAATCTTAATGGTAAAGAATTTGTTAAAGTAATAAGAGCCAGCAATCTGTATGCTGACTTGCCGATTATTATCCTGTCAGGAACCGATGAAAGTAAGGAAAGAATTGAGTGTCTGAATCTGGGTGCCGACGATTTCATGTTGAAGCCTTTTAATCCGATGGAAGTACACGCCAAAGTCAAAGCTATTTTGCGCCGGGTAAAACCTACGTTTTCACCCGATTCCCTTTAAAAATCATCTTGTAAATACATGAATAATCCGCTGCCCAATACTCCCATTTTACCGGAAGAAGAAAAACTTCCGATAAAAATAATATTCATAGAAAAAGATGATACGGCTGTTGTGCACTTTCTGAAGAAATTCGGAAAGAAAATTCATATTAAGGTAATGAGTAGCGCAGCAGATTGCCTCAGTTACCTAAAAAATACCTACCCGCCCGATGCCATAGTGATCAGTAAAAACAATGGCGGCCTGAAATTTCTTGAGACGATCCGCGGTGAATCCTGGACTCGAACACTGCCTGTAATTATAACAAGTGAGCACATTACACACGGTTTGATTAAAGAAATACAGGAAAAAGGCGGAGATGACGTTTATCCTGCCGATTTCAGTTCAGGTGACTTACTCGTTCGTCTGGATTATTTCGTCAAGCGTCGTCATTATAAGGCTATGCAGCAAACCAAAGCCAGCATATTGGATGTAAAAATTCCTCTCTGGAAAAGATTCATCGATGTATCTACCACCGGGTTGGCGTTGCTATTGCTCTCTCCTTTATTGATTATTGTAGCGATTCTAATAAAACTCGACTCAAAGGGACCGGTCATTTATTTATCAAAACGGGTAGGAGCCGGATATAAGATTTTCAGCATTTACAAATTCAGAACCATGCGCACAGACGCTGACCAGCTGATTAAAAATATGGGTTCGCTGAATATGTATACCAAAAATGCAGAAGAGAAACATGGAGCAGGACTTTGCGACACATGCCAGGGTATAGGCACATGCCAGCAACAACTCTATATGGACGGTGAAATGATTTGCGAGAAAATGTATTTGTCTGAGAAAAAAGAGAAAGCGGCCTTTATGAAATTTCAGAACGACCCTCGTATCACCAAGCTCGGCGGATTCCTGCGTAATACAAGTATTGATGAATTACCACAGCTGTTTAATATATTTTTAGGTGATATGTCGTTGGTCGGAAATCGTCCTTTGCCATTGTATGAAGCCGAGAAACTTACAACTGACGAATATATTGAGCGTTTTGCAGGGCCGGGAGGCTTAACCGGGCTTTGGCAGGTAACCAAACGAGGTAAAGGAAAAAAAGAAATGACGGAAGAAGAACGAATTCAGTTGGACATTGAATATGCCAGAAATTTCTCGTTCAAGTACGACATGAAAATTTTCTTTATGACATTCCCTGCGTTGTTGCAGTCAGAGAATGTATAAGTCTGCTGCAATTACCGGCTAAAGAATAAATATAGACAATTGCCTGTTTTTTAAACAAAATTTAAAGAGATGAGTACATTTTCCCTGCCTACATGGGTGAAGCAGATACTTGGCAAACCTTTGTTGATTAATCAATACAGCGAAGCAGAAATTGAAGAGCTAAAGAAAAAATTAGCGAAGTTTCATGTTGAAAATCCCATTGCCAGTATCGTAATACCTGCCTGGAATGAAGAAGAAGGCATTTTGCATACATTGATCTCTCTGGCTGAAACCAACACCGAATATCCTACTGAATTGATAGTAGTAGATAATAATTCTACCGATGGCACCAATGCTTTATTGAAGCGTCTGGGGATACATGTTCTTTTTGAAGAGAAACAGGGTGTTGGGCATGCCCGGATTCAGGGCTTGCATACTGCCAAAGGCAAGTACTTATTATCTGCAGATAGTGATACCCTCTACCCTGCCGGCTGGATTACAGCTATGACTGATGCATTGATAGCCGGAGAAAAAGATAATATCTATTGTGTGCATGGTACTTATTCGTTTTTACCAAGTGATTCATCTCCTCGCTGGCAATATAGCATGTATGAGTTTCTGAGCGGTTTTGTTATCCGTAAAAATGAGAAAACCACTCCTTACCTCAATGTGCTAGGCTACAACAGTGCTTTTATCAGACAAAAAGGCGTAGAGGTAAACGGATATGATATTCCTGTTCAGCGTACGTTCAGAGGTATTGCCCGTAATACCGGCGGTTATGCCGCTGTTGACGGAATGATGGCCTACAGGCTATTGGAAGCCGGAGGGAAAATCGGAGTGGTCTCTAATGAAGGCGGTAAAGTATGGACCAACGATCGTCGTATTCAAATTGATGGCGGTATCTGGAAAGCACTGGTATTCCGCATCAAAAAGCATCTTTTCAAAAAGTAATTTCCCGGGTATGTCTATAGTTCAGTTTATTAAAACTAATGAGGGTTTAAAGAAATTCATCCATTGGTGTTTAATACCAAAACATCAGGCAAGACCACGCCTTTGGGTTTCCTGGTTTGTGAATCCTTTCTTTCACAAAAAAGGAAAAGGTGTTACCATTTGCCGAAGAACCCGCATGGACGTACTACCTTTTCAACCATTCAGTATGGGCGATTTCAGCACCATTGAAGATTTCGCTACCGTCAACAACGGTGTCGGAGCTGTAACGATTGGCAACCATACCAGAATCGGGATAGGAAATGTAGTAATTGGCCCCGTTACGATCGGAAACAACGTAATACTGGCACAGAATATAGTTATGAGTGGTTTAAACCATACTTATACTGATATTGAGACACCTATTTCATTGCAACCCGTTACTACAGCAACTATAACCATTGAAGACGATTGTTGGATAGGTGCCAATGTTGTGCTTACTGCCGGAGTTACCATTGGCAAGCATAGTGTAGTTGCCGCAGGAGCCATTGTTACAAAAAGTATTCCGCCATTCAGCATAGCGGTAGGCAACCCCGCAAAGGTTATTAAACAATACAATCCCGATTCGCAAAGATGGGAAAACACCAATAAAAAAGAGCCACTACCTGTTAACGGATAATTGCGAAAGCGTTTTCTTAAGCCCTGTCACCTATGCCCGCCGAATTCCCCAAAGTTTCTATTATTACAATCAACTTTAACGGAACAGCCGTTACAGCCGAGCTGCTGCGGTCTTTAGAAAAGATAACGTATCCTAATATAGAAGTGGTGGTGGTAGATAATAGTACGAAAACTCCCGGGCATGAGTTACCCATACAGTTTCCCTGGATAAAATACCTTGAAACGGGCGAAAACCGTGGCTTTGCAGGTGGCAACAACCAAGGGATAGAAATAGCTACCGGCGATTATCTTTTTTTGTTGAACAACGATACCGAAGTAGCACCTGATTTCCTGGAGCCGCTTGTTTCCCGAATGGAGAGTGACGCTACAATCGGAATAGTTTGCCCGAAAATACGCTACTTTGATGCACCGGATACCATACAGTTTGCCGGTTTTCTGCCTATTAATCCCATTACAGGGCGCGGGTTTTCTATCGGATACCTTGAAAAAGACCACGGGCAATATGAAGAAGCCAGGCCTACTTCAAGAGCACACGGTGCTGCCATGATGTTTTCAAGAACAGCTATGGAAAAAGTCGGACTGATGGCCGAGCTCTTCTTTCTGTATTATGAGGAAATGGACTATTGCGAGCGTTTCAAACGGGCGGGTTACACCATCTGGTATGAACCCAAAAGTAAGGTATGGCACAAGGAGTCTATCAGTACCGGAAAAGGCTCTACTCTCAAAACTTATTATTATAGTCGTAACCGCTTGCTGTACTTACGCAGAAATACTTTTGGTTTCCAAAAACTCTTAATGTATTTGTATTATTTCATTATTGCCGTACCCAAAAATATGCTGGGATACCTTATTAAAGGCGACACCGCACATCTGAAAGCATTCTGGCAGGGTTTAGTCTGGAATTTCAGTAACAGTTCGGTAGATATTCACGATAAAAAGTAATCAGTACAACGATATTATAACATCACTCGACATGCGCATAGGAATAGAAGCTCAGCGGATTTTCCGTAAAAAGAAACACGGAATGGATATAGTTATCCTCGAGGTACTACGTGAATTACAGCACTTAAGTACTCCGCATGAGTATTTTGTCTATGCCCAGCCTGACGAAGACATGCATGCCCTTTCGGCAAATGCTAACATGCATTTACGGACTGCCAATTCAGCATTGTATCCGATTTGGGAACAAAGATTGTTGCCCAAAGCTGGCAAACAAGACAAAATCGATCTACTGCATTGCACAAGTAACACAGCGCCTACCAATATATCGGTACCTTTAGTGGTTACCATTCATGATATCATCTATCTTGAAAAGTGGATGATTCGCGAAGGCTCTTATTATCAACGTTTCGGGAATTTGTACCGACGTTGGAATGTACCAAAAATCGCGTCGAAAGCAGAAGTTATCATCACAGTGAGTGATTATGAAAGAGAGCGGATTATTGAAGGATTGAAGATTCCGGCCGATAAAGTAAGAACCGTTTATAATGCCTGTGGCAAGCATTTTACGCCCGAACGCAACGAAGAAGAATTACAGGCATTCAGAAAGAAAATGGGTCTGCCCGAAAAATTCATACTCTTCCTTGGTAATACTGACCCCAAGAAAAACCTGCCGAACGTGATGAAAGCATTGGATATACTTCATCAAAGAGGGCAACTGGATTTTAAGCTGGTGATGCCTGATTTTGGAAAAGAGAATCTGCATGCTTTGCTGAAATCGCAGAATTGTGAGTATCTGCTTAATCACATTATGCTTACAGGCTATATTCCCAATAAAGAATTACCGAATCTGTATCGCCTTGCAGAACTATTCTTATATCCATCACTCAGAGAGAGCTTCGGAATCCCCATTCTTGAAGCTATGGGCTGTGGTACTCCGGTTATTACCAGTAATACTTCTGCCATGCCGGAAGTGGCTGGTCAGGGTGCATTATTAATAGACCCTACACAACCGGAACAGATTGCTGAAAAAATAATAGAAGTGCTTACCAATACAGAATTGCGCAAAGAAACCATTGCTTACGGAATCAAAAGAGCAGCCGTGTTTTCATGGCAAAAAACCGCCGAACACGTAGTTGAGATTTATAATGAAGTTTTAGGCTGATTTGTAATCCAGCCTAAAATCTCAGTCTGAAGTCGTCACTTTTTCTTTTATAATTCCCAACAAATATCTGTTGGTAAAATCCCACCTCTGTATCAATTTAATGAGCAGCAGAACAATTATAAGTGTGCTTAGGCCTACTCCCATTCCTCCAAGATTAGTAATTCTTTCTTTATCCGGGTCTCCTATGATGCGATATATCAAAAATATGATCATCGGATGATACAGGTAGATACCCAGTGATTGCTTATTAATAAGAAGAATCAACTTATGCTGAAACCAGTGTTGAGGAGCAGCATAAAGTAAAAGAAACAACACCAGACTGGTATTGAACACCATATAAGGAATTACAATGATTGTGTGCGGAACATGTCTGTAAACAAACATGACGCAAGCAACCGAGGCTGTTGATACAAAGAATAAAAGGATAAGCGGAGACGGGTAAAACTTCACCAATCCGTTTCGTAAACTAAAGCCCAGAAAGAAAAAGAATAAATAAGAATAACAACGTTTATCGCCTAAATAATAGAGGGGCTGCTGTTCTACTGCCAGTTTATTATCTCTGAAATAGATATACCAAACAACTGTAATTGCCGCGGTAATAATTAAAACAGGTATATGTGCAATTTTGTATTTGGTTACAAAATAACAAAGCAAGGCACCAAAAATATAGGCAGGTACATACCAAAGATGAAAAAACGGATAAATAAAATCAGTTAAAGTAATTTCTGACAAAGTTCTTTCTCCCAGGCTCAAAGGGAGATAACACAGAGAAGCAATGACCCATGGAATAACCAAACGATGTAACAGCCGCTGCAGATACTTGATTATTCCGTACTTAAATGCAGATTTTTTTATAAGAAAACCACTCACAGCCAGAAATACAGGCATGTGAAAGAAATAATTAAAATAAAGTAACATGCCGTTTGGCAACGAATGCGTAAAGATTACCAACATAATCAGTATACCTTTGGTGGCGTTCAGGCCGGGGTATACTTTAGTATTGATGAGATCTTCTACTACATATAATTCCTTTATGTACTTAATCATATACTGATGTTTTTAAAACTACTATTTCCTGATTTTTGCTAATGCCTGTTGAGAAAATGATTTAATTTCGCTGAAACCTACTGTAAAGAAGCTTAAAAATGTAAAGTCCAGATACTTTTTTAACCAATAGTAGCCAAATAGAACACCGGCCAGAAAAGTGAAAAATGAGGCCAGAGCCACGCCGTTGATATTACCGAAAAGATGCAGGCCGACAAAATCAAGTGTAACATTGGTAGCCAGCATGACCAACACTTTATAAAAGTTGATTCGTGGTTGATGAATAATATCCAATGTAACACCGAGGAACCGGTCTATTGGTAAAAGCATGGCGAACGACATAAAAATACGGTAAACAGTTTCGGCGTCTGTTCCCATATATGTCTTGCCACCCAGCAATCCGATTACATAACCGGCAAGCAAAATGGCTATTATTGACACCGGCACCAGTATCAGTGAAAGAGTACCTGCATATTTCTGCATTATGTACACCACTTCTTCTTTTTTATTCTTGTTAAAGGCAACAGACATGGATGGCATTCCTGTAGCTAAAAAGCTTCTCAGCGGAATTTCTATCACTTCCATAAACCGCATCGGAATGGCATACATAGCAACAGCAGCCGGACCATTCGTGCCCAGCACAAACATAATAATAAAGGTATCGGAGCTTTTTAACAGATTGGAGCTAATCGTTGTACCAACACTATACTTACCAAAATTGAATAAATCTTTGATAATCTGAGAAGAACGCTTCGAGAATGTTCTGATGTGGGTCCATCCACTAAAAACACAAAATGTGCTCACGATAAGAGCGCTTGTTGCATTGATGATAAAAAGCACATCGACATGCAATTTGTTCAGCGCGATGGTAAGCAGTATCATCAGAATAAAAAAGCCCTGATTCAATATACGCAGCACTAATAATCTATCAAACCTTTGGCTAGACTGTAGTATCCAGGATGAAATGGCAGATGGCAGCGTACATATAAATGTGATTCCGAACCATTTTACGGTATTCATCAATCCTGCGTTTCTGGTTAAATCAAATATATATGCACCACCAAAAACCAATACATTAAGTGTAACCAGTATAGCGGTAATGGCAAGCCCTAAATACCATACAGAGCCCAGCACGGCATCACCCCTCTCCTTTTCTGTGCCGGAATAGAATTTTATTAAACCCACCTGCAGAAAACCTGTTCTGAAAGTATCGAGCAATACAAACACCGTCTGAAAGAAAAACCAATAACCAATCTCACTAGCCGGTAAAAAACGAAACAGAATAGCAATAGTTACCATTGATAAAACTGCCATACTTCCATTCGCAAAAAGCGATAAGAAATGTCTGTTTTTCAGTTTTGAGATAGCAACTTTTACTATATTCATCATGTTAGATAAGCGCTTAACGATTTAATTCTTATAATTCATAGGATATTACTCCGATAGCAATTGACGTTGCACTGCATAAATTTTGTCAACACATGCCTGCCATGTATGGCTCTTGGCACAGTCAATCGCCGCATTTTTTTTCTCTTGCGATTGTGGCTCTAAAGCCTTTTCAATCGATTTTATATACTCCTGAGTGCCCACAGCCAATTCTGCATGTGGCAAAAACATTTGCATGGCAATGGTACTAGTAGCAACTGTGGGCTTACCCATAGCCAGATACTCATCAATTTTTCTGGGATAATTACCTATCGTCAGTTCATTGACTAACTGCGGGTTCATGCAGACATCAATGAATTGTATGTAAGAAGGTAATTGGGCAGGTTTTTTAGAGCCAAGAAAATGTACATTGTCCATTTCATGAAGTTTGCTCGCCTGAAACATCGCCTCCTCTGGCCCTATTAATACAAAATTCCAGTCTTTTCGTGTTGTAGCTAATTCCTCTAATAGACTAATATCTAACCTTTTCCCTGTCAGAAAACCAGTATATCCGATTCTTGGTTTAGGAATACTCGTCAAATCATCGGGTTCATTATATTGTTGATTGGGGTCATACATATCAGTTTCACAACCCTGACCAATATCCGTACTGTATTTATGAAACTGGCGCGCATAATCTGCCAGATAGGCCGAATTGGCAAAAACCGCATCCGCTTCTTTGATGGTCAATGGCTCAATTCTGGTTCCATGAAACTTAAAGTACGGGTGTTCAACCAGATTATCCCGTATGTAATAGAAATTTAATAAAGGCTGTAGATATTCTTTGGTAAACAATCCGGTAAACATCTGGCTGTCATTCAGCACAACACATTTTTCTCTATCCCATCCCAGTTGATTCAATGCTTTTTTCAGGCTTCTGAAAAACCCTTTTCCGTTCCTTCTGTTCAGAAAATCATATACTGAAATATTCCGTAACCAGTTAATAGAATAAGATATGGTAGCAGGCGTATGTACCCATAGATTATCAGATACCTTAACGGTGTTTTCTCCAAAACCCAGCGAAAGTCTGAGCCTTTTCTTACCCTCTTTTGAGCTTCTTTGTTTAAATCCGGATTTTATATCAATAGCAGGATTAACATATAAAACAGGTTTGTTTTTGCTGAATTCCATAGCCAGGTTCCGGGCATTACTTCCTAAGTTAAGTTCCCATTCCTGCTGTGCAATAACAATGTATGCTTCAACCTCTTTTACCATGATACTTTTCTTTAGCTTTTAAACCCTGTTTAAAACCCCAGATTAAACACAAAATAGCGGGTATGGCAATAATGTTCCAAGGCATATTATGAATGATCTGCTTCGCCGTGAGGCGTATGAATAAATTTTTTACGCGCTTTGCCGATATTCAGCGTGGCTATTATAATAGAAAAAATAGCCGAAGGTATCTGCAAAAATGCTGAAAGCAATTGTCTGTTATACCATTTTGCCGGAATACCCATCAATAACGAAACCGATAATGCTATAAAGAGACCAATGCTATAAAACAAAAACTGAGGCAGGAACACAACTACAAACGCAACCCATAATACCAGCGCTGCTACCAGCATTACTCTGGGTAATAAATAAGTCTGAAACACTTTATTAAAAAAGGCAACATTACCCTTAAAAAGCTGAACCCATCCCTCAACAAAGTACTTCTCCAGAAACTCAATCTGCATCGCCAGCCAGCGGCTTCTTTGCTTACTGAAAACGTCTGTTTTGGCTACTTTTTCATCAAATACATATCTGCCGTCCAGAAACGCAATTTTTTTATTTTGCTTCATTAACCTGAATTCCAGTTCTTTATCTTCTCCGGAAGTTTCACCAATGTCGGTCATCAGATTTAAAAACAGTTGCCAGTCAAAGGCCATACCGCTGCCTATCAGGGCCGAGGGTAAACCTACTGCCACGTGCCCTCTTCTGAAAATATGATTATTGATTTCTTCGGTGCAGGCATCAAGCAATGCAAAAGGTGTCTGGAGGTTCTTTGCCGTTCTGTGTCCCTGCACCACCTCATAGCCCGCTTCAAAGGCATCATTTACTGCACTTAGAAATCCAGCCGCCATGTGATTATCTGCATCAAGAATAAGCACAATATCAACAGGAACATCAACAGTGGCATCAATCGCTTTTTGCAGTGCTTTCCCTTTTGTACTCTTTTCAAAGCTTACTTCTATAACTTTTATTGGCAGAGCTTTTAGTGTAGTTAAAGTCTGTTCGCTGAAAGAATCAGCAATGATTACTACTTCAAAGAGTTCTTTCGGATAATCTTGTCTGATAGCATCCTGTGCAGTAGCAATAATTACGGCATCTTCCTTATAGCCCGGAATAAACACTCTTATTCTCCTTTTTCGCTTAGTTTCTGTAAATTTTGTTTTTTTTACCAGTTTACCAGCAACAGAAAAAAACAACAGATACAAAACCTGTATAGTAAGGTAAAAAAGAATGGCGTATTGTAAAAAAATGCTCAGGTAGTGCATAATCAGTTCTTTTATCCGATTTTTTCTGTACTTAAACTCAGGTTTTCCGGGGTATCCCATCGGGGACTTAACCAGATCAAAACCCAACTTATATAAACAATTGCCGATGACGGCATGGCATTCATTACTTCGTTCCCATAGCTACACAACAAGATACCTGTTGCCCCGGCACATAGCGATGTCAGCTGATTTTTAAGTACCGGGTCTCGCGTCTTCCAGATTATTCCGAAACATTTACCCGTAATATAAAGCATAATACCAAACCATATTACAAACCCGACGATTCCGTACATACCCCATACTTTTACATAGAGACTGTCCGGAGGAACAGTTGAGATAAATTTACCCGGATTGTATTTCACACCCCAGGTCCCCATTGTACCTACGCCTGTACCAAACGGCTTAGAACTCAGGTAATCTCTTAAAACTTTCTGGTTACGCAAACGAACTTTCAATGAAGCGTCTTCCGGATCCAATGAAGTTCGTAGCCTTACAATCTGGGCATTGCCACTACCTATTGATGTGTATTTCAACATTCCTATAAAACCAAGCCCAACCATTGACCCCAGCACCAACATCTTAATCTGCTTACTTAAGACCAGGAAAACGAACCCTCCACCCACCAGTGCAAACATAGCACCTCTGGTGCCCGATATGAGCATTCCATAAAAAAGGATTAACCCGGCTATCAGGTACCAGATTTTTTTTACTATTCCATAGGGCCCTACAACCAGTATAAGACACATAATGGCCAACTGAGCCTGAGAAGCCCCAAATTGTGCTGCCTCCGAATAATAAGAAAATATCCTTAATTTACCGAATAAAATGTGGGTACGCTTTGCGCCTGCTTCCAGCCATCTTACCTCGGCAGCATCTGGCCCGAAAACCATTTGCTTCATACCATATAATGCTCCTAAAAGAGACATGAAGATAATAACATTCAGAAAAACGTTCACATCTTTTCTCTTGTTCAGAAGCAAAAAGGCCACACCCACCGTTAGTATCCAGTATAAAGTTGCAGACCGCATCTCATAAAACCAGCCTTCAAAACTTGGCCTTTCCGGATTTCCGATTTGTAGTATCGTAATTACAAACCAAACAAAGGCTACCCAGATTAAATCATTATTCAGTTGTCTTAGTCTGAATCTGTTCGAAGTATTGAATAATATACTTAAGGATGTAATCAGCAGGATGCCGTCCATGCCCAAGCCAAATTGAACACCGGATATATGCTTACCCAAGGTAGGCATGAGGAAGCAATAAATCAAAAATACAAAAATCCCGACACGCGGCTTAAAAAAGACGAGTACCAGGAATCCTACTACAAAAGGTAAAACTATAAGCATGACACCGATAGAAGCACCTTTATCGGCGATTGTCCAACCGGCAAAAACAGATATAATAATATAAGGTATTAACCAGATATTATTAATCTTATTTCTATTAGATGTATATAAAACATCATTTCCCATGCAATCAAAGGCACATTTTATCTGGAACTCACTTTGAAATCTGTTCTTTTCAAAGCGCTCTTAATGGATAGTTTTTTTATTGCCAAATTCAAACTTCACGATACTCTTAATAAAGGCTCGTATGGCATTTCTTTTCTTAGGCACTTCTCCAAGATACTCTTCTGCGAAATCTGTTTCTACACCATTCAGAAGAATCGTAGGGTTGGTATTGGTAGTTTTCGAAAACAATGATAAAATCTCCCCATCCTTTTTATCCCAGATACGATTTGCCCGGCACAAAAGAATTGTTTGATGCAAGTGCGGGAAAAGACCCGGCTTTATAATCATTTTTTCAAGAGCCGGAAACTCAATCAAGACAATGTCTCTGTCTTGCCGGGTTGCAAGACTGGTTTCATTATCCCACTGATGTGCAGCCAGGCTCAATGGCATGGTAATGCCCAATTGCTTATATTCAAAGCTTGGCAATAACAGTTGTTTTTCAACATTAAAGGTCAACCCTGTCAATTCTCTCTCCAGCATATCAATAATAGAGCTCTTGCCTTCTCCTTTTTGTATACTTACAAATCCTATATAAATTGGTTTATCGCGTGGATCCACCCTGGAAAGTATCTGTTGAATAAGTCGTATGTTTGCCAGTTCTAAAAATCTTGGATTCTCATTAAGCAAAGGATAAATTCCCATTACCGGAAGACCAATCATCTTTCTGGCGCGTGTAGGCTCTAGTATTGTTTTATTAATGAATGCGTTTCCGATTATTATTGATAACACCATAATAAACCCACCCAAAAAGCCTACCGCTATCAGTATCATTCTTTTAGAAGCATTGGGCTTTAAAGGCAGATAAGGTGGGTCTACAATATTGAGTTTTGATGTTATCTCAGTATTTTGCTGAGATAATTTGGCCTGATTCAAGTCATGCAGCAATTGCAGATACTCTTGCTCATAAACAGATATCTGCCTTTCAATTTTCTTAAGTATAGCACCCAGAGGAGCGAATCTTCTGTATTCTTCATTAAATTCTTTTTTGCGCTTATCCATAACGGTAAGCTTTGCCTTGCTTTGCTCAACAGCAATTGTGGTTCTAAACCATTCATCCAGCACATTTTTTGTTGGAATCCCCTCCGGCGTATTCGTGTTGGCATTTAATTTATCTACAGAGCTTTTCAGTTCGTTCTCTACTGCGGTTGCAACGTTTCTCAAGCTGTCAAGTGCTTTCTTGTTGGCACCTCCCCTGCTAAGTGCTTCTGTCTGAGCTATCTTATTGTAAATATCTGCCAGCTTTTCTCTCTCGTCGATAATAGCACTTCCATACAAAGACTGATACACACGATTTTTAATATTCTCATTTACCTTGTCTAAAGACTTGGTTGAGGCCATCTCGTCCATTTCAAGATTATGATTCAAGGCATATAAATCTTCCCGCTCGCTGGCAACAGCCTTGGTTTGTTCATAATAGTTGATGATATCGTTTCTCTGGTTGAAATCCAGAAATACCCTTTCAACTGAATCTAAACGGGCATACGATTTTCTGGCCTGCTCTTCAAAATAACCAACAACTGATTCAGTCTGGCCGCCTTTCAGTAAACGGTATTTATCCATGAATATGCTTTCGAGCAATTCAAGGGTATGCTTGCATATAAACGGATCGCTGGCTTCATACGATAGCTTTATAAAATCACTGCTGCTTACTCTTGTTGATTTGATACTATTGAGGGCATCAATCGAGTAGTACTGTGTTTTAGCATTAATGATTTTATAAATAACATTGCTGTCGTTCTTCCTCATGTATTCAACAATAGCACGGCGCGTTTCAGGGAATGTAGGTTTCACTACCGTATCAATGACCGGTTGCGGAACCAATATTTTCAGTTCTTTGTAAGACTCCCAGGTAAGTTTAGACGCATCGTGTTCCTTTAGATAAAGGTGCTCAGCCAGCAAACTAATAGCCACATCTTCTTTGGTTTCTCTGGATTGTATAAGAGAAATCAGGTTATCAAAAGCATTATTGGCCGAAAAAAAGTCTGATTTTATATCCCCACTCAGATTATACCCTGAAGCAATACCGGTGTATATGGTAGATTCGGAGGTATACACCTTTTTCTCGTTTCTGGTAAAATAGTAAATGGCAGCAGCTAAAACCAAAGGAACTATAATTAACGCCTTGAGATTCTTGAGAATGATATTTAAGAAATGTAAGAAACTCATTTCACTTGGTTTAATAATGAAGACAATGTAACACCCGTGAAAGATTCTAATTGCATAAGACTGGTCTGAAAACCGTTTAATGTGGTTTCATATTCCATCTTTGCTTTATTAACGAAGTCCAGCATTCTTGAAACTTCTGATACACTCAGCTGCCCTTGCAAAAATTCTTTTTCAGCCAGATTATAATTAACCTGAAAAGACTGTTTGTTACTACTACTCAACGCCAGTAATCTGTGCGACAACTTAAAGGCCTGGTATAGGGTGATCACATCCTGCCTGATAGCCAGGGCAGAAATGTCTTTATCGTTTTCAACCATTTCAATCTGCGCCTTGCTCGACCGAAGAATATGCTTCCTGTTAAGCACACTCGTAATCGGAATACTAAGCCCTACCCCAATATTATAAAAACCTGTTTGTACCATTGTAAGCCTATTCAGTGTGTTTTCAAATGAGGTCTGATCTGAAACAGCCGAATAATTGGTACCATAATGATAACCACCTGCCAGAGATAATCCGTTTAAAATGGCATGTTTGTTTAATTTTAAAGTAGACTCAGCTACTGTTTTATTATTAGAATGTCTTTTTATCTGCGGAGAGTTTTTGATTGCTGCATCAATCAATAATGGTAATAGTTCGTCAGTAGCCAGTGCTTTTGCCAAAGTGGCATCAACCGCCGAAACTTGTGATCGGGTCTCGGAAATATTAAAGAAGAACGTCAATAAAATGCTTAATACAACTAAACCCTTTTTATGTAAAGTCATTTTAATAAGAACAGGTTATTATTTTAAAATATACACTCAATAAAGTCTTTTTGGATAATCATCCTTATTTTCAGTCAATCCCTCAAAAACTATGCCTTTTTAATGCAGCGTACCAAAAAGCAGGTACGTTGAAGCACGCAGTTCTATAACTTCAAATTCAATTATTTATTCTGCCCGTTTGGCCTTTTCCCAGATACCGGAAGTAACACCCTTGCGATATCGGTTATAGCCCGCAATAGCGCAGTAGTTCATGAATGAAAAATAAAAAGGCACAAACAATAATTTCACCCTTATCTTCCGGTTTTCAAGCCAGTATCCTGTTAGAGCCAACAAATAAAAGATTACCTGCGCAGCCAACAGTATTTTATAAAAACTGAAAGGCTCACTTAAGTCTTCCATCAATACCAATGCCAGATTAAGCACAAAAATAAGTGGCAGACAAAAAGGTGCCACGGCCCATCTCATAGCACGATGTGAAACATACTGAAACGATAACCAGCCATATCTGAAAATGTTCCATAAAAAGGCAAGCCGCACAATTGATTGGAATCCTCCGGTAGCAATGCGCACCTTACGTTTCATTTCATCCTGAATAGAAAACGATGGTCTTTCAATAGCATAGGCATCAGGTTCATAAATGACACGATACCCATTGGCAGCTACTCTTAACGACACCATGAAATCGTCAAGCAGCGTATCTTTTTCAACATTGCCATAAAGATTTGTTCTTACAGCAAACAATTCACCCGCCGCACCCACAACCGAATATAATTTAGTATCTAATTTCTTTAAGAAAGACTCATACTTCCAATACAGGCCTTCTCCGGCCCCGGCAGCTGCTTCGCTGTCATCTGTCTGAATACGTTTTTCTCCGGCTACTGCACCTACTTTCTCATCATTGAAATGTCTTACAATATTTTTGATAACCGCTTTATTGAGAGTTGTGTTGGCGTCAGTAAAAATCACTATGGGCGTAGTGATGGTTTTAATGGCCATGTTCATAGCCTCTATTTTGCCTTTGCGCTCTGTACCTCCTATGATGCGTAAGTTCGGATAAGCCTCTTTCAGTGATTCCAGATATTCGGTTGTGCCGTCGTTCGAGCCTTCGGTTACGAACAAAACATCCATCTTATCGGCAGGGTAATCTAACCCGAACGAGTTTTTAACCTTGGCCTCAATACAGCTCATTTCATTGTAAGCCGGTATCACCAACGTGACATGGGGTTGAAAAGCCGGATCGTCGAATGTCGGAAACCGAATACCCAGCCATTGTCTGATTTTCACAAACAGCCATGCCGCAATGCCATAGCCGATGTAAGTATAAAAAACCAAACCAATACAAACCCAAAATAGAATTTCAACAATAGTTTTCATCACAAAGAATAAATCGTTTTGAGCCTTATCTAAAGCAGAAGCGCAAGGTATTCCCTTTTGTAGTATTCCTGAAAGAAATCAGCAGTTTCAGAATCAAATATAATCATCCATTCGTTTCAGATCTTCTTCAATTACCAGTTTTGCGTGATTTACATCAACAGCAATCTGCTGATACTGAGTTAATAGTTCTGCCTGTTCCGGACCCGATTTTGCAAAAGCCTCAAAGGCCTGTATTTTAGGATGCAGAAAAGTAAGCCCAACCATAGAAAAAGACGGTTTAATCTGATGTGCCAGCCTGCCTACTTCATCGTAATTTTTGTTTAAAATCTGCTCCTGCATTTCGTTCCACACAGGAATACTTTCTTCCAGGAACGAGTTAAACATGATCTGTACGATAGATAAATCTCCACCATAAATTTCGTTGATGTAATCGGCATCGAGGTGAGCATTAAACTCAAACATAAGGAAGACGGTTTAGAACAGTAATAAAGCAAAAAAAATACCACACATTTATTTACAAAAAAATATTTATCGCTCCGAACAAATCAGATTTATAAATAGCCGGCTATTATAACATGTTCAGGCGATTCATCAATTCGGGCTTGTTGGCTCTGCTGATCGGAATCACCTTTTTAGCAATTACCAGGTTATTCTCTTCGATGTCAACGATTTTATCCAGGTGAACGATATATGACCGGTGTACCCTCAGGAACTGACTGCCCAGTTTCTCTTCCAGGTACTTCATAGTGGTATGAATAATATATGAATTATCGTGAGTGAAAATCTTCACATAGTCTCCTATGTTCTCAATAAACAAAATATCTGCATAAGGCAGTCTGACGTATCTGCCGTCTGTTTTTACATAAATTTCCTGTCTTTGCTGCGAAACGGTCGTCTTTTTAGAATACAGCTCTACTACCTTTTCAACTGCCATTTTGAACCTTGGCAGCATGACGGGCTTTTTCAGGTAGTCGGTCACCTGGTATTGATATGCGTCGAAAGCATACTCGGTTTTGGTTGTTGTCATGATTATCTGAGGTATAGATGTCAGATTTTCAAGCAAATCAAAACCAGAAAGACCCGGCATCTCTACATCCAGCCATATCAGGTCAACTTTTTCTGTCGACAAGTAAACCAGTGCATCTTCTGCATTTTCAAAAACAGAAACCAGTTCTAATGATTCATGCTGTTCACAAAGCCGCTGTAACGATTTCCGAGACATTACTTCATCTTCAACGATGATACATTTCAATTTCATATTAGTAGTTTGGCTAATTCGTTCCTTATAATCGGAAGGCTTTGATTAATATCTCCAAAAATATCTTTCCAGGTAGTTAACAGTGTTTCTTCTGTTTCAGAAGGTTGCCTTACCTGCTCTTCAAAATCAAACATTCTCTTTTCCAGTTCTGTTAGTCCTACCATACCAAGGGTAGGTTTCAGTTTGTGTACTACTTTGGCAAGCCGTTCTCTTTCATTGCTTTGTATCAACTCTTGCAGGGTATTGAAATCCGGCACCACTTCTGTCAGGAAAGTCTGAAACATATCGGCGGCATATTCCTTATCGTCACCATAAAGCTCTTTTAAACAGGCCCGGTTTAAGTCTGTTTTCCCTCCTGTAGATGCTGCTATTCTTTCAGTTGTTTCATTTTCATTGCTCAGGTATTCCTGTAAAGCACTCAATAAATGAGCAGGCGTAAATGGTTTCGATATAAACCCGTTCATACCAACGGCAAGGGCCTTATTTTTTTGATCGACCATTGCGGAGGCTGTAAGCGCTACTATGGGTGTATTTTTATTAATGTTATCTGTATTTCTTATGTTAATAGATGCTTCGTAGCCATCCATATTAGGCATCTGAATGTCCATCAGGATAATATCGAATTTCTGTTCCATAGCCAGTTCTACGGCTTTTTTACCATCAGCAGCAATCATAAACGGAATATTCCATTTATCCAGTAACTTGATGATGTACTTCTGATTCATTGCGTTGTCTTCTGCAACTAAAACCCTGCCGATTTTCAATGCTTCGGTGGAAGGTTCCTTTTTTTCAATGCTTACTTCTGTCATCTTCTGAAAAGGGAGAACAAAAGTAAAGGTTGACCCTTTGCCTTCCTGGCTTTTCACAGAAATTGTTCCGCCTTGCAATTCCACCAATTGCTTGGTTATGCTAAGCCCTAAACCTGTACCTTTATGTTTGTTGCCATGATAGGTTACCTGTTCAAATTTCTGAAAAATCAGATCTCGTTTTTCTTCAGGAATACCTATGCCCGTATCGGCTACTTTAAACTCAAGCCATATGTTATCGTCTTTCTCCTGTTTTATTTTTACCGAAATATCAATCGCACCTTCAAGTGTAAATTTCTCGGCATTACTAATCAGGTTCAGCATAATCTGGTTAAGTAACAAGTCATCTCCTACATAATTGCCAGAAATCCGGGCATCAATCATCAAATCTATGCGGATGGGTCTGTTTTCCAGTTTGATTTTAAAAACCTGCTGTGTGGCACGAAGTAATCCGACCAGATCAAACGGTTTTCTTTTCACGTCCACTTTTCCGTCTTCAATTTTCGCCATGTCCAGCAGGTTAGATATTAACCCATGCAGAAAATCAGCAGTTGTTTTTAATACCTCTAGGTATTCTTTCTGTTGCTGGCTCGGACGGGTATCAAACAACAGGTGGGTCATTCCTATGATCGCATTGAGTGGTGTACGGATCTCATGGCTCATATTGGCCAAAAACTGTTTTTCTGCCTGACGTGCTTCTTCGGCAATCTGCTTGGCATTTGCCAATTCCTGTTCCAGTTGTTTCCGCTCGGTAATGTCATAATGAACACCTATTGAACCCACTACTATGCCGTTTTCGTCAATAATAGGCGACCCGCTGATAATTGCCCAAAGACTACTTCCGTCTTTTTTAATCATTTTCATTTCATACGAACTCCCCATGCCATACTCTCTTTTGGCCTGCTCAGTGTCCATAATATTTTCATAGCCTTTCGCTACGAACATATCCGAAGCAATTTTACCCACCAATTCTTCTTCAGTGTAGCCGATCATTTTACAAAACCTTTCATACGCACGGGTAATTCTCTGATCGTTATCAACCTCTAAAAGTCCCAGCGCCATGTTATCCATAATTTTGCGGTACTTTTCTTCACTTTTACGGATATTTTCGGCTGTCAGATAACGCTGGGTTATATCTCTTGCTACGGCAGACAGTTCAACAATACGGTTGTTTTCTTTCAAAAGATGCACACTTTGACCAATCCACACAATACGGTCATCTTTTGTCATTGCCGGAAACTCCATATAGGTGCTTTCCTGTTTTTCCTTCATCATGTTCCAGTAAAAACTCACCAGTCCTTCGCGGTATTCAGGCACAACCAGCTCGGTAAAATGTTTTCCTACTATCTCTTCAGGCTCATACCCCAATACCTGTTTCACGATCGGATTCACAAACGTAAAATGGCCTTCGGGTGTAATTTTATAAATGATATCTCTTAATGACTCAATGAGTATCTGATAACGATTTTCTATTTTCTGAATTGCCGCATCCCCTTCTTCACGCTGACGCTCAAAATTGGCATTCGAACTGCTTAATTGTTCATTAAGCTGAGCTAACTGCAATAGCTTCTCTTGAAGAAGCGCTTCAGCATTTAACCTGGCACTGCGTTCCTGCTCTATCTGTTCTTTAAGAAGTTCTATTTCTACCATAATTTCTGGTTGGTGTGACCTAACAATCCACAATTTTTACGTTCACCGCAAAAAGCAGCACATCGCTAAGAGTGTAGCTTAACTATTGTAATTGATTGGTAGCAGTTTTTGAAAAATATAACGAGAGCACTATAAAAAATTATGGTATGAATCAGGCCTAATAATTCCAATAGTTTTCGTATTCACTTGTAAATAGCAACGTTTTTTTAATATATATTTCACATTACCTGTTCTTTATTAAGAAGCCTTAATGTGGTATATTCAGAATTGTTAAATAGCAATAAACATGCCTGTTTATTTAAACCGTAAAAATATAGTTTGTCTTCTGTCCACCTCAGATAATTCAATAAAAATCGATCTAAAAATACCACTATGTAGCATACCGATTTACTTTCCCGATACTAAAAAAGGGCATTTCAGATATTCACAATATAAAAACCAAATATATTTATATTCCTAAGAAAAAAAAGCTACTTGCATGAGTTTTTTAATTTACGCTTACGGTATTGTGACAAAATAGCATATCTGCATTGCTGATGCCCGTATTATTTCAAAAAAACTTGGCGTATCTGAAAAACAGTTCAATCTGGTACAAGGACTATCTTCATTCGGCTACGTCAGCCTATCAACGGGCTTTTTTTTCGATTAATTCTTGAATATTTACAATTCAATTACACCTAAGTACAATTTTGGCAACGTTCCCGATAACGTTTGCATAAAAATATCAATTCGCTGTGAACATTTTCTTTAAAAATAATAGGTACTTTTACCTTCCAGTAAAAGTATAATATATTTACATCCGTCTATTAAACATAAACCATAACCTCTCTCGTGAATACAGCCTTTGAGAAAACGCTGGTAGAAGACCATGACCTACCGTGGGAAATAGTTGATGCGAAAATCAAGCGCAAAATCATGTCTTATTCTAAAGACCTTATGCTGGTAAAAGTAGCTTTTGAAAAAGGTGGCATCGGGGCTGTTCACAAGCACCCGCATCTGCAAATGAGCTACATTGCCGGTGGTGTTTTTGAAATCACTATTAATGGCGAAAGCAAAATTCTGAAAGAAGGAGATGTATACTTTGCACCTTCTGATGTACTGCATGGAGCTGTTTGTCTGGAAGATGGTGTACTGGTTGATGTGTTTAACCCGATGCGCGAAGATTTTATTCATACGTAAACCTTAATCTTATGAAATCATCATTTCTTATTCTGTGCTTTTCTCTGGCCAGCTCATGGGTGCTAGCCCAGTATAACCCCGAAAAACCCGACCTGCGCCAGGGGCGTTTTTTTACGGAAGAGCAAGCCATAAAAGTGCATGAAGACCTGGCAAAGGGATACTCTGATAAAAAAAGTTGGGAGAAGCGCGCCGCTCTTATCCGGCAGGGCATTCTTGATGGTTCGGAATTTAACCAACTCACCTTAAAGAAACCAACCAACATTACTATTCATAGCAAAAAGGAATTCAATGGTTATAGTGTTGAAAACGTCTCTTTCCAGAGCCTGGATGGCATCTATGTAACGGGGAATCTCTATCGGCCCTTAGCACAGAGCAAAAAAATGGCAGGAATCCTTTGTCCGCATGGACACGGCTCAGACCCACGCCTGAAAGAGTATACACAACAACGCTGTGCTACGTTGGCTCGCATGGGTGCGGTAGTTTTTGCCTATGACATGATCGGTATGGGAGATTCGAAACAATGTGATCATAAAATAGCTAAGGCTATAAAGTTACAATTGGCCAATGGCACTGCGACCCTCGAATTTTTGCTTGGACTACCCAATGTTGACAAGGAACGAATAGGCATGACCGGAGAATCAGGTGGTGGTACCCAGACCTTTCTACTAGCTGCCATCGATAGCCGAATTAAAGTGTCGGTACCGGTAGTAATGGTTTCGGCTTATTTCTTCGGAGGTTGTGTGTGCGAAAGCGGTATGCCTATCCACAAACGCCCCACTCATGAAACAACCAATGTTGAAATAGCCGCACTTGCCGCTCCAAGACCTATGCTATTGGTATCTGACGGTGGCGACTGGACCAAAAACACTCCGGAACAGGAATATCCGTTCATTAAACGCATTTATTCATTCTATGGTGCTGAAAACAAATTAGAAAACGTGCACCTGCCTAATGAAAAACACGACTACGGTATTTCGAAACGTCTGGCTGCCTATGCTTTTCTGGCGAAACATTTGAAACTGGATATCGACAAGGTAACGGTAAACGGCAAAATTGATGAAAGTACCAATACCGTACTTACACCTGCCGACCTGCAGGTGTTCGATACCACCCACCCTTTGCCGGGTAATGCATTGAAGGGAGACGAAGCAGTAATGAAACTGTTAAACTAAACCCGGATGAAAAAAGCTTTTTCTATCCTTCTGGCATTTTACTGCATGGCTTGTAATCAGGCGCATGAGAGAAACGATACACAAACAACTATGAAACAGGAAGAGACTTTTGGTTACGATTACGATTTTCTGAAAAAATATAAAGAGGTAGTATTATTGGAGCAGGACAGCATGAAAGTAGCCATTGTAAGCGATTATCAGGCACGAGTAATGACCAGTTCAGCGAAAGGAAATGGCGGTTTCAGCTATGGCTGGATTAACCACGAAGCCATTGCATCAGGCAAATACACCCCGCACATGAACGCCTTTGGCGGTGAAGAACGTTTCTGGTTCGGCCCCGAAGGCGGGCAATATTCTGTTTTCTTTAAAAAAGGCAGCACCTTTGATTTTGAAAACTGGCAAACCCCGGCTGAAATAGACACTGCATCTTATGATTTGATAGAGAAACAGGCCAACAGAGCCGTTTTTACAAAAGCTATGACGCTTGAAAACTACTCAGGTACTCAGTTCAACGTAAAACTGAATCGCGAAATCAGTTTACTGAACCAAACTGATGCCGAAAAACTATTGGGAGTAACACTCAAAGATATAGCGTGGGTAGGCTATCAAACCAGAAACGCATTGACAAATACCGGAACCGACGACTGGGATAAATCGAAAGGAGTGCTTTCTATCTGGCTTTTAGGTATGATGAAAGCCTCTCCCAAAAATATCATCATCATTCCTTATCAGGCAGGAAAAGCAGATGAGATCAATGACAGTTATTTTGGCAAAATACCGGCTGAGCGATTAGTAAAAAAAGAGGATATTCTATTCTTCAAAGCAGATGCACAATCACGCGGAAAAATAGGAATTCCGCCACAGGCTTTAAAACCGATAGCCGGTAGCTATGATGCCGAAAACAAAATTCTTACCATTGTTCAGTTCGATTACAAGGGTGAAACCGACTACGTGAATTCGATGTGGGAAATCCAGAAAAACCCTTATAAAGGTGATGCAATCAATGCCTATAATGATGGTAAGAATGCTACGGGTAACCAGATGGGAGAGTTTTATGAGTTAGAAACCTCCTCTCCTGCCATTGCCCTGAAACGTAACGAAACATTAATTCACACACAACGTACATTTCATTTCGAAGGGCCAGAGAACGCGCTGGATGCCATCAGTAAAAAACTGTTAGGTATTCATCTGGCAGAAGTGCCCAAACTATGAATCTTTTAAATAGCAACTATGAAAAAATACACATTATTACTACTACTTTTCACTATTACAATTGCCGGCTACACACAACCTGACAAAACACTTTGGTATAAAAAACCGGCACAATACTTTGAAGAAACCCTGGTACTCGGCAATGGCAAATTAGGTGCAACGGTTTTTGGAGGAGTGCAGTCAGACAAAATTTATCTGAATGATGCCACCTTATGGTCGGGTGAGCCTGTCAATGCCCAAATGAATCCCGAAGCCTATAAGCATATTCCCGCTATCAGAGAAGCACTGAAAAATGAAGATTATAAATTAGCAGACCAGTTGTACCGCAAAATTCAGGGAAAATACTCTGAATCATTTGCCCCACTGGGTACAATGTACATCAACTTTGCGAACGAAGACAAGGCACAGAACTATTACCGCGAGTTGAATATCGGGGAGGCAGTTTCGAAAACCAAGTATGAAATTGATGGTGTAAAATACACCCGCGAATACTTTGTTTCACATCCCGACCAAATAATGGTCATTAAATTGACAAGCAGCAAAGCAGGAGCTTTAAGCTTTGATGTAAAGTTTAATAGCCTGCTAAAAAACAAGGTTTCAGGCAATGGAAATCTGTTAAGGGCAAACGGATATGCCCCTATCAAAGCGGCACCCAATTATGTAAATATACCAGATGCCGTAGTATTTGATGAATCAAAAGGCACCCGGTTTACTACTTTAGCAAAAATCAAGAATACCGGGGGTACGGTGGTCAATACCGACAGTACCATTGGACTCAAAAATGGAACAGAAGCCTTGATTTTCGTATCGATTGCTACCAGCTTCAATGGTTTTGATAAAAACCCTGCCACCGAAGGGCTGGATAATAATGCCATAGCAACGGCTAATCTGAACAAAGCCTTTAGCAAGACTTATACCCAATTAAAACAGGCGCATATTAAAGACTATCAGTCGTTTTTCAACAGGGTAAGTCTGAATCTTGGGCCTACCCAGGCTCCTATTCTACCAACCGATGAAAGGTTAAGACGCTATGCCGAAGGAAAAGAAGACAAAGTGTTGGAAGTGCTTTATTTTCAGTATGGACGCTATTTACTGATCAGCAGTTCACGCACTAAAGGTGTACCTGCCAATTTGCAAGGCATCTGGAATCCTTACATGCGCCCGCCTTGGAGCAGCAATTATACTACCAACATTAACGCCGAAGAAAACTACTGGCTGGCAGAAAACACTAATCTGTCAGAAATGCATCGGCCGTTATTAGGCTTTATCAGAAATGCATCTGAAACAGGGAAAATTACTGCTAAAACCTTTTACGGTGTCAATGGCTGGACAGTGGCACACAACTCTGACATCTGGGCAATGAGTAATCCGGTAGGTGATTTTGGCAAAGGTGACCCTGTTTGGGCTAACTGGACAATGGGTGGCACCTGGCTAAGCACGCACTTATGGGAGCATTACATTTTCACAAAAGACATTAATTTTCTGAGAAACGAAGGCTATGACATCATGCGTGGCGCAGCACAGTTTTGTCTGGAATGGCTGGTTGAAGATAAAAACGGACATTTGGTTACTTCTCCGTCCACTTCTCCTGAGAATAAATACATCACTTCAACAGGCTATCACGGCGCTACACTTTATGGCGCTACAGCCGATCTGGCCATGATACGCGAGTGCTTTGAACAAACCATTAAAGCCTCTAAGATATTGAATACCGATGCCGGATTCAGAACTAAACTGGAACAGGCTCTGGCTAAACTATACCCTTATCAGATTGGTAAAAAAGGAAATCTGCAGGAATGGTATTATGATTGGGAAGACGAAGACCCTAAGCACCGCCATCAGTCGCATTTGTTCGGTTTGTTTCCCGGTAATCATATCACACCTGAAAAAACACCATCACTGGCAGACGCCAGCCGCAAAACACTGGAAATTAAAGGTGATGAAACCACCGGCTGGTCAAAAGGCTGGAGAATCAATCTTTGGGCAAGGCTTTGGGATGGGAACCATGCTTATAAAATGTATCGTGAATTACTGCATTATGTGGAACCCGACGGTGTAAAAACCAATTATGCGCGTGGCGGAGGCACCTATCCTAACCTGTTTGATGCCCACCCGCCTTTTCAGATTGACGGTAATTTCGGAGGGGCTGCGGCTGTAGCCGAAATGCTTGTTCAATCAGATGAAACACATATCCGGCTATTACCCGCCCTACCAGATGAGTGGAGTACAGGTTCAGTAAAAGGTATATGTGCCAGAGGTGGCTTCGAGATTTCAATGACCTGGGCCGACAAAAACATCAGGACTTTGACTGTTTACTCAAAAAAAGGCGGACAAACCACGATTATCAGTGGCAGGAAATCCCAAAAAATCAACCTGAAAGCAGGACAAAAATTGAACATAGTGTTGTAGTCCATATCTGAGTATTCTATCACTATTAGCTTATTAAGATGATGAGTGTTAAAAAACTGATTGCCATTTTTCTGTTTGCCGGTTTAACAGGCATGGCTCAAAAACCCTATTCGGTGCAGATGGCTGAGTCGTTCATGACCTGGCATAAAGATTCCATTACGGTAAAACCCAACAAACCTGCCGGATGGGATTATGAACAAGGGCTTGTATTAAAAGCTTTGGAAAAAGTGTGGTATCGCACCGGAGACGGGAAATACTTTGAGTATATCAGAAAAGATATGGACCGATATGTTCAAAAAGACGGCAGTATCAGAACTTATCCATATAATGATTTTAATCTGGACAATATTCCCACCGGAAGAGTACTGTTGATGCTGGCTCAGCAAACCCAACCCGACAAAGATAAATACATTAAGGCAGCGCATTTACTGTGGAAACAGATAGAAAACCAACCCAAAACCAAAGAAGGTGGTTACTGGCACAAGCAAAGGTATCCGTATCAGATGTGGCTCGATGGCCTGTTTATGTGTGAACCATTTGCAGCCGAATACAGCCGGATTTTCAATAAACCGGAGCATTTCGATGACATAGCCAGACAATTTTCGCTGATTGAGAAATATGCAGTAGACGAACAAACGGGTCTGGTTTATCATGGTTATGACGAAAGTCGCGAACAGAAATGGGCTGACAAAAAAACTGGTCTTTCGCCGCATTTCTGGAGCCGTGCCATTGGCTGGTATGCTATGGCTCTGGTTGATGTACTCGACTATTTCCCTGATTATAATCCTGAAAAAGCCAATCTTATCAAATACCTGCAACGTTTGGCGCCAGCTCTGGTAAAATATCAGGATGCCAAATCAGGTGTGTGGTATCAGATGACAACACAGGGAACCCGTAAAGGTAATTATTTCGAAGCCTCGGGTTCGTGCATGTTTGTATATGCCTTAGCCAAAGGCGTACGTCAAGGGTATCTGGATGCCAAATATGTGACTGCAGCCAGAAAAGGCTACGCAGGTATACTGAAAGAATTTGTAGAAAAAGAAAAAGACGGCACCATTAGCCTCAACAAAACTGTGAGCGTAGGTGGGCTGGGAGGTAATCCTTATCGTGACGGTTCTTACGATTACTACCTGAGCGAACCTATCCGCAAAAACGACCTGAAAGGTGTCGGGCCGTTCATCTTCGCCAGTGTCGAAATGGAAATCGCCAATGAAAATGCACCGGGCAAGGGCAAAATAGTAGCCGTTGACGGGCATTTTAACAATGAATTCAGAAAAGACCTGAATGGTAACCAAGAGAATTTTCACTATACCTGGGACGACCGCATGCACTCAGGCTTCTGGGTATGGGGCAATATATTCAACGAATTAGGTGCCCGCACCACCACTATTAAAGCTGCTCCAACAGCTGAAAACCTGAAAGATATCGGTGTATACATTATTGTTGATCCGGACACTAAAAAAGAAACAGCAAAACCTAATTTCATTCAGGCAGAAGATATCAAACAGATTAGCAACTGGGTAAAAAGCGGAGGGGTTTTAGTCATGATGGCTAATGATACATCCAATTGCGAGCATAAAAACTTCAATCTACTGGCTAAAGAATTTGGTATCCAGTTCCTGCCGAAAAACATCAATATGGTGCAGGGTACACAATGGGAACAAGGGCGATTGGATATTCCTGTCAACAATCCGGTTTTCAAAAATACAAAGGCGGTTTACATCAAAGAATTATCACCCCTTGAGTTGAGCGGTACAGCCCAATCAATACTGACTGAAAAAGGTGAAGTAATCATTGCAACGGCCAAAGTTGGTAAAGGAATGGTATTTGCCGTTGGTGACCCCTGGTTATACAACGAATACACCGATGGCCGGCGCATCCCGATCGTTTATCAGAATTTCGATGCCGCCAAAGATTTGGCGAAATGGTTGTTGCAGCAAAGTGTGAAATGATAATTAACTAATAAGTATTTTCCCTGATACCGACTTTAGTCGGTATATAAATACTAGAATGACCTTTGTTTAAATAGCCGCCGAATTCATTCGGTGACTTCATCGATGATTGAACATTATTGATACAATCACATACTTCAATTGTCAAAATAGTATTAAAAAAAGAAAAATTAGGGCAGAATAAATCAGATGAAACTGAATAGTTTTGCTGTATCAATATTTTAAATAATACATAAAGGCCGGCAAAGGGCTTAAAATCCTTATGTCAATTTCAAAATTTTAGAATTCAGAGAAGTATGAAACCGTTTTTAGACGAAGATTTTTTATTGCAAACCAAAACTGCGCGCACACTATATCATGAGTTTGCGAAGAATATGCCTATCATTGACTACCATAACCACTTACCACCCGACCAGATTGTGGCCGATAAAGTGTTTAGAAACATCACTGAAATATGGCTTTATGGCGACCACTATAAATGGCGCGCCATGCGTACTAATGGTATCAATGAAAAATATTGTACCGGTGATGCATCCGACTACGAGAAGTTTGAAAAATGGGCAGAAACTGTTCCTTATACCATGCGTAACCCATTGTATCACTGGACGCACCTGGAGCTACAGCGATACTTTGATATTCAGGAGGTACTGAACCCGCAGACTGCTAAGAAGATTTATGACATTGCTTCTGAGAAAATCAACTCTCCTGAGTTTTCGGTTAGAAATCTGCTTCGCAAAATGAATGTAAAAGTGGTTTGTACTACTGACGACCCGCTTGATACCTTAGAATACCATCAGCAATTGAGAGAAGCCGGAGATTTCGAAATAAAAATGCTTCCGGCTTTCAGACCCGATAAATTTATACTGATTGACAACCCTAATTTCCCGACTTATATTCAGAAACTAGGTGCTGTTGTCAATTTTGAAATACAATCTTTTGAAGATTTACTAAAGGCATTGCGTCACCGAGCAGACTATTTTGCTTCACAAGGTGGACAAATCTCAGACCACGGACTGGAGCAAATCTATGCGGCTGATTTCACCCTCGAAACAGCCGACAAGGCATTTAAAAATGCCATTGCCGGAAAGACTCTTTCAGAAACTGATGCCATTATTTTCAAATCGGCCATTCTGCATGAGTTAGGCAAAATATACGCCGAATTGGGTTGGACACAGCAGTTTCACTTAGGCGCTTTGCGTAACAACAATAAACGCGCTATGCGTGTGTTAGGACCAGACACGGGCTGGGATTCAATCGGTGACTGGTCTCAGGCCGCTGCGTTGTCGAAATTCCTGGGCAAGTTGGATGAATACGACCAACTGGCTAAAACTGTTATTTATAACCTGAACCCCGCTGATAATGAACTGATAGCCACGATGGTAGGCAACTTCAACGATGGTTCTATGGCTGGTAAAGTACAGTTTGGTTCGGGTTGGTGGTTTCTGGATCAGAAAGATGGCATGGAAAGACAAATCAATGCCTTGTCAAACATGGGGTTATTGAGTCGCTTTATCGGAATGCTGACCGACTCACGCAGCTTCCTGTCGTTTCCGCGCCATGAATATTTCCGGCGCATCTTATGTAACATCTATGGTAATGATATCGAAAATGGTGAATTGCCTAACGATATACCCTGGATTGGTGAAACCATACAAAACATTTGCTACAACAACGCCAAAAACTATTTCGGCTGGTAATAAGAGCACCCATGAAACGCTTTGTTATTCTTTTCTTACTGATTGCGTCGCAGGTATCAGCACAGGTATCTACCACTAAGCCCTGGGCCTACTGGTGGTGGATGGGCAGTGCTGTTACGAAAGAAGGCATCAGCCAGAATCTGAAAGAATATGCCAAAGCAGGTTTTGGTGGCATGCATATCATTCCTATTTATGGGGTGAAAGGTGAGGAAAGCAAGTTTTTACCTTTCTTATCAAAAGAATGGATGGATATGCTGGATTTCACCCTACAGGAAGCCCGGAAAAACAACCTGGGTATTGACCTGACATTGGGTACAGGCTGGCCTTTCGGGGGCAAAAATGTATCGACTGCAGATGCTGCTCAGGCATTCAAAGTAGTGCAACAGAATGGTCAATACACCCTTACCTTCGCCCCTACGAATCAGAAAGTGAAGCGGGCTGCACCGGGTGGAGAAGGGCTTGTAGTAGACCCATTCAACAAAGCAGCTATCGAGCGTTATCTCCATACATTTCAGGAAGCATTCGGACAAAAGAATTATCCTGTCCGTGCCTTTTATAATGATTCTTACGAAGCCTACGGTGCCAACTGGACTGCTGACTTCTTTCAACGCTTCAAAGAATTAAGGGGTTATGACTTACAAGAACACCTTGATGTGCTGGCCAAAGAAAAAGCTGAAACCGACCGCGAAAAATTGATCTGGGGTGATTATAACGAAACGCTTTCAGATATTCTTCGGGATGATTTCACCAAAACCTGGGTAGGCTGGTCAAAACGGCAAGGTAAAATCACCCGCAATGAAGCGCACGGTTCGCCCGCCAATATTCTGGATTTATACGCTATCGGAGATATTCCCGAATCTGAATTTTTCGGCAGCAAACCTTACGATATTCCGCTATCGCGGATAGACCCTGATTATGAGGAAAAACGCTTTGGAATTCCCGATGCATTGGTACTGAAGCTAGCCTCTTCTGTAGCTCATGTTACAGGTAAAAAGCTGGTCAGTTCAGAAACGGCAACTTGGCTGGGTAATCATTTCAAGGTAGCGCTTTCTCAGGTAAAACCCATTATCGACGAATCGTTTATTGGTGGTGTAAACCATATCTTTTATCATGGCGTTCCCTATTCACCGCCCAATGAGCCATTCCCGGGCTGGTTGTTTTATGCCTCTACCAATTTTAATCAGCAAAGTCATTTCTGGGAATACCTGCCCGAACTCAACAATTACATAGCTCGCTGTCAGGAAAAGCTACAAAACAGCAAGCCTGATAACGACATGCTGATGTACTTCCCTATTTATGACCTCTGGCAATCGGTAGGGAACAAGACTAAAACCCATGCCATTGACGTGCATGCCATTATGAAAGACGGCATGTTGAAATCTGCCTTTGGCGATGCCTGCAAAGTGCTCACCACCAATGGCTATAGTTTCGATTTTATATCTGACTTACAGCTAAAAAGTTCTCAGATAACCAATAAGCAATTAATTACACAAGGAAAGCAAGCATACAAAGCCATCGTGGTGCCGCCTGTACAATATCTTCCTGTTGCTACGCTGGCTTATCTGGAAAAATGCAAACGGGCAGGTATTCAGGTGTTTTTCATTGACCATTTGCCAACCTCAACCACCGGCTTTAAAGATTGGGACAAACACCAAAAGCAATTAGAACAATTGCTGCCCTCATTTAGCAATTCCGTTAGTTCAGACATAACCAAGAGCCTGCAATCGGCTAAAATCAGAAAAGAAAATCTATCGGAATCTGGTTTGTCTTTCATCCGCAAAAAGAATGCAAAAGGCACGCTTTATTTTGTAAGCAATCTGGGCAGTCGGTTTCAGCAGGGCAAAATACAGTTGGCTGTTTCGGCGCAGGCAGTCAGAATCTATGACCCGCTTCATCAAAAAAGTGGGCTGATAAATTTCAAACGCATTAGCCCACAGCTGATAGAAATCCCACTTACACTAACTGGTGGTGAGAGCGTATTCATTGAAGCACTGAATGAGAAGCCCGCTAACGAAAAAATTTATCCCGCAAAAAAGACAGGAGACTTCGTTCTATTGAAAGGTTTATGGAAAGTAGACTTTGTAAAAGGCCAACCTTTTATTCCAAGTTCTTTCCAGACAGACAGCCTGCAATCATGGGTAAATTTGAGTGATACTACCGCTCAGTATTTTAGTGGCACTGCACGTTATACATTGCGCTTTAATCTTGATAAATCACAGCTTAAAAACGGCTATATTGATTTAGGCGACGTACGCGAAATGGCAACTGTAAAACTAAACGGCAAAAAATTGGGCAAATCCTGGTCTTTACCATTCAGAGTACCGTTCACGGCTGACGGGTTAAGCAGTTCCAACCTAATAGAAATAGAGGTCACCAATTTATCAGCCAATCGTATTAGGTATTTAGATAAAACGGGAGTAAATTGGAAGAAATTCTATGATACCAACATGGTAGACATAAAATATCAACCCTTTAACGCTGCCAAATGGGAACCCGTTTCATCAGGTCTGCTTGGCCCCATACGCTTGATTTTTGAAGAATAAATCCATCACAGAAAGGGGAAAGCCCTTTCATGAACCTAAAAATTTAACCCTATAACTATGGAAAAAATCGGAAAGTATCGTTGGACTATCTGTAGTCTTCTTTTTCTTGCCACCACCATTAATTATCTCGACAGGAACGTTATCAGTTATTTAAAGCCTTATCTGGCAGATGCTTTCAATTGGACACCCGAACAGGAAGTAATTGATTATTCGAACATTGAAATTGCTTTTAAGTTAGCTTATGCATTCGGGATGTTCTTTGCCGGAGGTTTCATTGACAAATTCGGAACAAAGATTGGATATGCCATAGCGACAGGTTTGTGGAGTGTAGCAGCAGTAGCACATGCTTTTTGTACCGGAACATTAGGCTTTATTTTTGCCCGTGTATTTCTTGGAGTAACAGAAGCCGGAAATTTCCCTGCTGCTATCAAGTCAGTGGCCGAATGGTTTCCTCAAAAAGAAAGAGCCCTGGCAACCGGTTTCTTCAATTCCGGTACTAACATCGGTGCTATTATTGTGCCTTTATCTGTACCATTAATTGCCGAAAACTGGGGTTGGCAATGGGCATTTATTCTTACAGGAGTGATTGGTTTTATCTGGCTTATTTTATGGTTTATCTACTACGAAGTTCCTCAAAAACAGAAACGCCTGTTAAAAGCTGAATACGAATACATTCACTCTGATAAATCTGAACCTGCATCGCAGGAAAGAGTACCCTGGTCTACCTTATTGAAATTCCGTCAAACATGGGCATTTGCTATCGGTAAATTCTTAACTGATCCTGTTTGGTGGTTCTATCTGTTCTGGTTGCCCGACTTCCTGATGAAAGAGTACCATCTTTCTTCTACCGAAATCGTTTGGCCATCGGCATTAGTTTATATGATTGGCAGTATAGGCAGTATCTTTGGTGGCTGGTTACCTCTGAATTTCATCAACAGAAACTGGCCTGCATTCAGAGCACGTAAAACCAGTATGCTCATTTATGCCTTTGCTGTACTACCCGTATTATTTGCGCAATACATGGGCTCCATTAATATGTGGCTAGCAGTGCTGGTAATTGGCATAGCGGCCTCTGCTCACCAGGCATGGAGTGCCAATATATTCACTACGGTATCTGATATGTTTCCTAAAAAAGCTACCGGCTCTGTTACAGGTATTGGTGGTATGTTTGGTGGTTTGGGGGGTATTCTGCTCACATGGTTAGTACAAAAAAATATGTTTGTTTATTATACCAAAATCGGGCAGATACAAACCGGATACTTCATTATGTTCTGTATCTGCGGAGCGGCATATCTGCTGGCATGGTTAATTATGCACCTGCTTGTACCGAAAATGAAAAAGGTAGAACTATAAACATTCAACCTAAAAATATTTACCATGAAAAAAATAATCGTATTTGGTATTTTCCTGCTTGTAAGTAAACTAGCAACAGGCCAGGATACAAAAGCCATTATCGAAGACCTTGAAAAGAAACGTTTTGCAGCACAGGTTTCGAAAGATGCCGATTTCCTTAACAAGGTATTTGCCGATGATCTGATCTATGTACACTCAAACGGCAAAATGGATAATAAAGAAGCGTATGTTGCTTCGGTACTGAATGGCGGAAGTGTATACTCTAAAATTGATGTAGAAAACATCTCTATAAGATTATATAATAATAATCAGACAGCGGTTGTTAATGGAAAAGTACTTGTTACTCAACCACCTGTTGATGGCAAGCCTACACTCCTACCCTTAACCTACCTGGTTGTGTACGTGAAAGACAAGAAAAAAGGCTGGCAACTGAATTCTTGGCAATCGTTGAAACGGCCTAATTAATTATTCATACAATATTCTGAAAGAATGGTTTAGCAATTGTACATCATGCAATTGCTAAACCATTCTTCTCTATATAGACCATTTGAAACCCTTCACCTATGAAAAAAATAGTATTCCTGTCAGGATTCATTTTGCTTTCGTTGCTAACCACTGTTCATGCCCAGAATCCTCAACAACTAACATCTGTCAAAACACCTGAGGAAGCAGGCTTCTCGACCGAAAAACTGAAAAGATTGGACGCTCATTTTCAGGAAATAGTCGATAAAGGCATTGCGCCTAATGTGGTTACACTGGTAGCCAGAAAAGGTAAAATAGTACATGAAAAAGCCTTTGGCTATAGTAATCTTGAAGCCAGAACACCTCTTAAAAAAGATGATATTTTCAGAATTGCTTCTCAATCTAAACTCATCACTACCATTGGTTTGATGATGCTGTTTGAAGAAGGAAAATTCTTTCTGGACGAGCCTATTTCAAAATACATTCCTGCTTTCAAAAATGCCAGAGTTCTGGTAAGTTACGACGAAAAAGATCGGAATAAATATATTACCCGTCCGGCTAAATCAGCTATCACTATCAGGCAGTTACTAAGTCATTCGGCAGGGATTCCATATGAGCATCCTCTACAGGATTTGCCCGAATTTAAAGTGCCCTTCTTCTGCTCTGTAGAGAAGGATTTGCTGAAAGATGTGGTTGATAAAATAGCGGTCCGCCCGCTTCTGTCTGACCCGGGCACACAATTTACCTATGGATTGAATACCGATGTAATCGGCCGATTAATCGAGGCGCTATCGGGTATGCCGTTTGATGAGTATCTGCACAAAAAAGTATTGAATCCATTAGGCATGAACGATACCTACTTTTATCTGCCCAATGAAAAAGCCGGTCGACTGGTAGAATTATACTCTAAAGGAAGCACCGATGACAAACTAACCTTGCATACGAGTGAAACATACAGAAAATTTGCTGTAAGCGGACAAAGAGCCTTTTTCTCGGGCGGTGCCGGTTTAGTAAGCACCGTTCAGGACTATGCCAGAATATGCCAGTTTATACTAAACAAAGGAGAGTTTAATGGCAAAAGACTACTTAGCAGAAGCACTGTAGAGCTGATGAGCCGGAACCAGATAGGTGAAAGCTTTGTATGGGACAGACAGGATAAATTCGGGTTGGGTCTGCAGATTATCACGCCGGAATCTCATTATGGCGATAACGCAACACCGGGCTCGCTCACCTGGGGTGGTATGTATTGCTCTGAATACACCATCGACCCTAAAGAAGAACTTATCCTGCTGGTATTTACCAATGTTCATCCTTACGCACATTATTCTGAATTTGTGCGCAAATTCAGAATTCTGGTTTATCAGGCACTTTTATGATTTTATCAGGCAAAACGCTGTGAAACGATTTGAGAAATCTTTTTTCAAAGTCCGATTTTCTGACGAACTTTGCCCGACAGTACTATATTATTATTACAACAAAAAATGGCACATCCGTTAGAAGGAGTAGGTGTAGCTTTAATAACACCATTTGACAGGCAGCATGAAGTTGATTTTGATGCTTATGTAAGGCTGCTGGAATTTACAAGCGCAGGGGGCGCAGATTATTTTGTTGTGCAAGGCACAACCGGCGAAACCTCTACTACCTCTGTTGAAGAAAAGACCAAATTATTAAAGCTTGCCAGAGAAAACAACCCACGAAACCTACCCATCATATTTGGTTTGGGTGGTAACAATACAAAATCAGTTTTAGAGACCATCAAAACAACTGACTTAGAGGGCGTTACAGCCATCTTATCGGTTTGTCCTTATTATAATAAACCTTCACAAGCCGGGCTTATTGCACACTTTACAGCTATTGCTGATGCTTCTCCGGTACCGGTTTTATTGTATAATGTACCCGGGCGCACGGTTATTCATCTGCAGGTTTCAACGGTAGTTGAGCTGGCCAAACACCCGAACATTATTGGTATAAAAGATGCCAGTACCATTGAAAATGCACTTGAACTGGCCAAACGTTGCCCTGAAGACTTTTTGCTTTTGTCGGGTGACGATAATCTGGTAACAAGCTCAATCAGCGTAGGTTTTAAGGGTGTTATTTCAGTAATTGCCAATGCATTCCCGAAAGAGTTCAGTGAATTGACCTGGGCGGCTTTGAATGGTGATTTCAACAAAGCTGCCGAATTGCAGAAATGCTTTGTTGATTTCGATACCCTGCTTTATGTCGAATCAAATCCGGTGGGTATTAAGAAATGCCTTGAAATTAAAGGAATTTGCAGCTCAGAAGTACGTTTGCCACTAGTGAAAGCTTCAGCCGAATTAGGTGTAAAGCTTGAAAAAGCAATGATTCGTGAGGGTTTCTGGCAATAAAATAGTCACATATATTATTCTTCTAAAGGTGGGTTTATCTCACCTTTTTCTTTTCTGTAGAAATACAGTGCATCTCGCACCGAAATATTTATCTCAAAGCCCAGTATCAGAATCAGCGCAATCAGGTACAACCATACCATCAGGGCAATCAATGTTCCGATTGAGCCATACAGTTTATTATAAGAATTGAAATTGGACAGATAGTATGAAAAAAGGTTGGTAGCCAGAATGCCTAATAATGATGCAATAAATGCCCCTACATTGAAAAACTTCAGTTTTTTGTGTACGGCTGGTGCGAAATAATAAATCACGCACACACCAAAAAAGAAAATCAGGAAAACCCCTCCATAGCGCACTATCTGCAACAGGTAAAAGGTGAAATTTTCACTGAACAGGTCTTTGGAAAACAGGAAGTCGATAATTATTCTGCCCACCACCAGAAGCACTATGGCACAAACCAAAACCATTACCAGCAGAATAGTCAGAAAAAGCGCCATCATTCTGGCCTTCAGATAGCTGCGTTTTTCTTTTACATGCAATGCCATATTAAAGGCCCGCATGAGCGCCATCATGCCGTTAGTAGCCGCAAAAACCGTAAAAATAAACCCGAAAGAAAGAATATCGCTTCGTTTTCGGCTTACAATTTCAAGAATAGTGACCGATGTGTTCTCATAAATTCCCTGAGGCATTACATCTCTCAGAAAATCCATTATCAACCGGTCGAGGTGATTAATCGGAACAAACGGGATAAGTGTAAATAAGAAAATAACTCCAGGAAAAACCGCCAGCAAAAAGCTATAGGATACTGATGCCGCTCTTTGGTCGATATCAAATGTGATAATCTTTTTCCAGAGAATCACCAACAAATGATACAAAGAAACTGTTGTGTTCCATATATAGATTCGCTGAAGGAAGTGCTGAAGGCGTTTCAAATTAAAATTCTTGGTTCGTTTAATGCAAAAATACAAATTTACTTGATTTTCATGAATTTTACCGATATTGCAAAACGGTGCCTTTCAAGAAAATTCATTTGCGTATAGGCAATAAAAGTAACTTTTTTACATTGTAGCAATACACAATTTTATACATAACAGACAATTTTATGCGATACAACATACTCTGGGCGGACGATGAAATCGACTTACTTAAACCATATATAATTTTCTTACAAGGCAAAGGTTATGATGTAACTCCTGTACCGAGCGGTGCCGATGCCATTGATAAAGTAGAAACCGAACGCTACGATATAGTTTTTCTTGACGAAATGATGCCCGGTATGACAGGTCTGGAAACACTTGCGCAAATTAAGGTTCTGAAACCTAATTTGCCGGTGGTGATGATAACCAAGTCGGAAGAGGAACGTATAATGGAAGATGCCATCGGTTCAAACATAGCCGATTATCTCATTAAACCATTAAACCCCAACCAGATTCTGCTTTCTGTTAAAAAGATTCTTGATAATAAACGGCTCATTTCGGAAAAAACAAATCTGGGTTATCAGCAGGACTTCCGAAATCTGGCTATGCAATATAATGACCGGATCGGGCATCAGGAATGGGCCGAAATCTATAAAAAGCTGGTTTACTGGGAACTACAACTGGACAGGTCGGAAGATAAAAGTATGGAAGAAGTGTTTGGTATGCAAAAATCGGAGGCAAATTCTTATTTCTGCAAGTTTATAGAAGAAAACTATGAAGACTGGCTGAACGACCCGAAAGTAGACAAACCTTTGCTTTCACATCAGTTAATGAAAAAAAAGGTGTTCCCTCTGGTGCAATCCAATTCACCGCTTTTCTTTTTGCTGATTGACAATCTTCGCTACGACCAATGGAAAGTAATTGAAGAAGTGATAAGCGACTACTTTAATGTGGAAGAAGAGAGCGACTACTATGCCATTCTGCCAACAGCTACTTCTTATGCTCGTAATGCCATTTTCTCTGGCATGATGCCTTCTGATATGGCACGGCAACATCCTGACCTGTGGGTCAATGACGAAGGCGAAAATGAAGATGCTCTCAATAATAATGAAGCTGAGTTTTTGAAACGCCAGATTGAGCGCGGACGACTGAACATCAGTTTTTCATACAACAAGATTCTGAATATAAATCAGGGAAAAAGCCTGGTTGATAATTTCAATAATCTATTGAAAAATCAACTTGTGACCATCGTTTACAACTTTGTAGATATGCTCTCGCATGCACGCACCGAAATGGGTATGATTAAAGAACTGGCACCCGATGAGTCGGCCTACCGCTCCATTACCAGGTCGTGGATTGAGCACTCTCCTCTTCTGGACCTGCTGAAAAAGATTGCTGAGAAAAAAGGAAGACTGGTCATTACAACCGACCACGGGATGATTCGCGTAAAGCACCCCAAAAGAATTGTTGGTGACCGGAATGTAAATACTAATTTACGCTACAAACAGGGTAAGAACCTGAATCTTGACGATAAAGATGACCATGTGCTGATTGTAAGAAAACCTGAAATGTTTATGTTGCCCAAACCTAACGTATCAACAGCATACTTCTTTACGATGGAAGACTATTTCTTTGCGTATCCGAACAACTATAATCATTATGTGAGCCATTATAAGGATACGTTCCAGCATGGAGGTGTTTCGATAGAAGAGATGATTGTTCCGTTTGCATATCTGACCGCCAAATAGTGAATCACATGAGAATTCTGTTCTGTTTATTTTTTTGCATAAGCATTTTACCGGCTGTTGCACAAGAGCAACAGCCCAAATATATTGAAGACAAGTATTCCTATTTCCTGAATTTAACCCTCGGCAATGCGCTGGGTAAATACAGAACAGTATTAAAAGAAGGAAACAAAGCAGGTGCTAAATTCGGCGCATCAGGTGGAATTCTGTTTAACCCCTATGGAAGAAAAAGTGCGTCGACAGTTTTTTATGGCGCAGAAATTGGTTTGCAGGGAGACGGAAGAGAGGACGTTAAAACCACTTACAGCGGCGATTTCAGAGTTCTCAATACTTCTTTCTGGCTTAATGGGCTGGCTCGCTACCGCCCTGTTTTGTGGAGTTCTAAGTTTAACCCTTATGCCGATGCTTTTTTTGGAGCAAAGCTTATACAGACCAATCTGCTGGAGCAATTGAATGAGGATGACTCTGAGACACTACAACGCTGGACAAAAGTAACACCCAATTACGGTATTGGTGTGGGTGTAGGCATTAAGCTATTTGGAAACATGAAAAACAGCTATCTTGATATTGGCATTTACTACCAGCAGGCAGAGGCTACCAAAATTGTCAGACCCAATACGGTAGAAATTGACAATAATTTTGAATATAAAAGCAAGCAGGTTTTAACTACCACCAACCAGTTGTTGATTAAGGTGGGTATCACCGGGTTTAATTAAAAACCTTCTGCCAGGTCTCTTACTACGCCCTTGTCGCAATAAAGAGTGCGGTTCGGGAAACGCTCTATCAGTTCGAAATCGTGCGTAGCCATTAATACGGCCGTTTTAGATTTCTCATTAATATCTTTAAACAACTTCAGAATCTCAACCGACATCTCCGGATCCAGGTTGCCGGTAGGTTCGTCTGCCAATAGTATTTGTGGATGATTGAGCAATGCCCTCGCGATTCCTACCCGCTGTTGTTCACCACCTGAAAGCTGATGAGGCATTTTTGAAAGGATATTCGGTAGATTCACCAGATTCAATGCCTCGTCTATTCTCGACTTCATTTCGTCTTTGTCCTTCCATCCCATGGCTTTCAGGTAGAAAACCAGATTTTTTTCTATGTTTCTATCGCTCAGCAACTGAAAATCCTGAAAAACAATACCGATATTTCTTCTAAGATACGGAACTTGCGAACGCTTCAATGAATGCAGTTCATAGCCGGCCACTGTGCCGGTTCCTTTCTCAAGCCAGAGATCGGCGTATAATGTTTTTAAAACTGAAGATTTTCCACTGCCTGTGCGACCGATAAGATAAACGAATTCACCCTGATGGATAGTAAAGTCAACTGATGATAAAATCAGTTGGTCGCGTTGATAAATGTCGGCATTCCGTAAAGAAATAACGGGTTCCATAGCTATGGGGTAAGTGATTATATGCCAATATTAAGCAGTTTTTGCATCATTTCACAAAAACTGCTTAATATAGTATATGAAAGCTTATTTCTGATTCACTTTGGCGTGGTCGGCCAGGAATTTAGCCAGACCGCTGTCAGTAAGCGGGTGATTCAACAACGCAAGAATCGCAGAAAGTGGCCCTGTCATTACATCGGCACCAATTTTAGCACATTGAATAATGTGCATAGGGTGACGAACAGATGCAGCCAGTATCTGCGTTTCGTAACCATAGTTATCGTAAATCAAACGGATATCCTCAATCAGATTCATACCGTCAGTAGAAATATCATCTAAGCGACCTACGAATGGAGACACATAGGTGGCACCGGCCTTGGCAGCCAATAATGCCTGACCTGCAGAAAACACAAGCGTACAGTTGGTTTTAATACCTCTTTCAGAAAAATACTTAATGGCCTTAATACCATCTTTTATCATCGGTATTTTTACAACAATCTGCTCATCTATTTCGGCCAGTTCTTCACCTTCCACAATCATTTCTTCATACTTGGTCGAAATCACCTCAGCACTTACATCACCGTCAACTATGTCACAAATAGCTTTATAATGACGCATCACGTTATCTTTCCCGGCAATTCCTTCTTTTGCCATCAATGAAGGATTGGTGGTTACACCATCAAGCACACCCAGGTCTTGTGCTTCTTGTATTTCTTTAAGAGAGGCGGTATCGATAAAAAATTTCATAGAAATATAACCCCATACCCGTTTATAGGATAATTTGTTAGGACTCTCATGCCTTAGGGGAATTAGCTACATGAAAGCGGTGGTATATTATTGAACAAATGATATAAGCCTAAAACAAAAAAAGGCAAATTCACCGCTCGACCACAATACCCTTGCTTCGGTCAAGACCTGGGGGATTCAGCAGGAGCTGGTAATTTGCCGCTGCAAAGGTATGAAACTTTTCATGTTGCTACAAGTGCTTTTACAAAAAAGCGATAAGTTCACGCCGGCCTGTTATTACCTGCCAAAGATGCGAATGGTATCTCTGAAAAACCAAACTGACTGATACTGAACTTGTAAATGCGGGTATCATGGTTAGAGAAGTTATTATTTGTATGCCTGAAATAGCCTGCAAAATTTTGAAAAAAAATTTCCATAAACCTTCCATTAATAGCTTTTAACTTGACAAAGCCCTTTTTTTTTAGTTGTTTTGGTACACCATTCCTAACCATAAACCTGTGCTATTGATGGCAAAAAAAATCATCCTCTGGATTTTCATGGCTATGTTTGTTTATGCAGCCATTGTACAATACAACGACCCAGACCCGTTTGTTTGGGTTCCCACCTATCTGATCCCCGTTTTCTTATCTTATCATAAACTGAAAGGGAAAGGCGAGCCAATTATGTATTTTACGATCGGGTTATTATATCTGATGTGGTCAATCAATCAGTTTCCACCGCAATGGGAGGGTGTCGTGTTGAATCAGATGGGTATGAAGACTATTAATATTGAGATGGCCCGCGAATCACTGGGCCTGGGAATCTGTTCTTTTGCTATGTGGGTTTGCGCCTTGTTTAAGCAATAAACCTGTAAACAAACTATACTTAGGTGAATATAGATAACCTGACGGATATCTATATTCACTTTTTTTATCGTTGTATTCGCTCCAGATCTTCTACAGTATCAATTCCGAAACTCTCATAGGTTGTTACTACTGCGTAAATTTTGTAACCATAGCCTAACCATCTGAGTTGTTCCAGTTTCTCGGTGTTTTCGAGCGGAGAAAGAGGCATGTGCGAAATCTGCTCCAGAACGTCGCTCCGATAGGCATAAATACCGATGTGTTTATAAAAATCAGCGTGATCCAACCACTCGTCAGGTTCGAAACCTCTTACATAAGGTACCACCTGCCTGCTAAAATACAAGCATTGCTTACGCATGGTGAGCACTGCCTTTACCACATTAGGGTCACGAAGCGTTTCATAATCCTTTATTTTCTTAACCGCTGTTGCAATCTCTGTTTTAAAATCCAGCAAGCTAGAAAGCTGATCAATAGTATCAGGGTCAATAAAAGGCTCGTCTCCCTGTATATTTATTGCATAGTCATACTTAGTAACTCCTCCTACTTTTTCTAATGCTTCAAAACACCGGTCTGTACCTGTCGGATGATCGCTTGAGGTCATCACTGCGTCGCCTCCAAATTCCAACACATGATTTAAAATTCTTGCGTCGTCTGTCGCTATTACCACTCTCTGCAAGCTTTTAGCTTTCAATGCCTGCTCATACACGCGCTGAATCATGCTTTTACCGTTGATTTCCGCCAGTGGCTTACCCGGGAATCGACTTGAAGCATATCTTGCCGGAATTATTCCAAGAATTTTCATAGGTTACAATGTTTTATTCGGGGCGAATTTACACGAAAAAAAAATTATATGCGTTAATCTCTCGCAGAATCATTAAATTTGCGTAAAATTCAATTCGCTTGACTGACATGTTGAGATATTCTTTTATTATAGCTTTCCTTATACTTTATCTGACAAAATCATTCGGTAATCCGTTGCCGAAACTTGTTGACTCGCTGGGTATTGAGAAAAAAAACGGTAAGACATTTGTGCTGCACAGGGTAGAAAAGGGAGAAACACTCTATTCTATTCTGAAAAGATATAATTCCTCCGAAAAAGAGTTTTATACCTCCAATCCTGACTTCAATAAAACCGCCTCAATTACTTCGAATCAGGTCATAACTATACCTGTACAGGTAAAAAGCAAAAGTGTGCCCAGACCTAGAATCATTGAAATTCAGGAGGCAGAACCGGATACTGCACGCCGGAAAGGTACGCTGGATGAAAATGGCATTGAAGTAATTGATATTCCTGAAGCTACACCTAAAGAAACCCCGGGTGTAGTAAAAAACAGTGTCGGTATCAAAACTGAGGCCACTGCTAAAGTAATAGATACGAAATTTAAAACCCATAAGGTAGCAGCCGGAGAAGGGCTTTTCGGTATTGCGTCCAGATACAAGATAAAAGTAGGACAGCTAAGAGAATGGAATAATCTTGCGTCTGATGTTTTACATGTGGATCAACTCCTGATTGTTGAAAAAAACACTGGTACTACACCTGCTAAAGAAGAGAAAAAAGAGCCTGTGATACCCAAAATAACAAGTGTTCCTGCTACTGTTAATAAGCCCAAACCGGTCAGTAGCCCTGCTGCTGAAACAGAAAAAAACAGCCAGCCGGAAACAGTAGTTACCCGGCCTCTTACTGATAATGCACAGACACCTGTTCCTAACGCACCCACCGGTAAAAAATACTCCGAACAAGGTATAGCTGAAGTAATAAATGCCGGTGCTACCACCAACAAATACCTTGCTCTACATAGAACAGCCCCCGTCGGAACGTTGATTAAAATTTCAAATGATGCCAACGGACAAAGTGTATGGGTAAAAGTAATCGGGAAATTGTCAGGCCCGGGCGATGTTCTTATCAAGATTTCGCCCATGGCGTTTCAAAAATTACAGCCGAGAGATAAACGTATCAGGGCATCTCTGAGTTATGTTCTATAAAGAAGAGTACAACAATCACCATTTATTTTTATGCATCCGAATCCGATAGAAAATACTACACCTAAACCGATCGAAGCTACAGCCAAAAACAAAGTCTGGACATTCTTCTTTGCTCTGATGTATCCCATCATTACGATATTCAGTCTTTTGTTCACTGTGGTGGTTGCTGTTTTTTCAGCGATTTCAAATGTATTTGTGTTTTTTCTACGGCTCATAAAGAAATAATTTCAGGTATCCATGTCTGAATACATCATTGATCTGCTGAACGAAAAATACGAACAATTCAATCAACCCGGCTTTATTCCAAACGATCCGATAAGTATACCCCATCGGTTTGCGCTCAGACAGGATATCGAAATCATGGGTTTCTGGGCAGCCACGCTCGCCTGGGGGCAGCGCGTAACCATCATTAACAAATGCAATGAGTTAATAGAATTGATGGACGGCGCACCTTACGATTTCATCCGGAATCACCGGGATTCTGATCTGAAACGTTTCCTTTCATTCAAGCACCGTACTTTCAATACTACCGATACACTCTATTTTATTGAGTTCTTCAAAGATTTTTATGCCAGACACGAATCTCTGGAAGAAGCTTTTATTGAGGGCTTAATGCCTGAATCGACCGACACCCGAACGGTTCTTGAAAATTTCCAGAAACGTTTTTTTAGTCTGGACGACTACCCCGCACGTACCAAAAAACATATTGCCACACCTGTCAGAAACTCAACCTGCAAAAGAATCAACATGTTTCTGCGCTGGATGGTAAGAAAAGACGATAAAGGAGTGGATTTCGGTATCTGGAATCAGATTTCACCGGCGCAACTGGTTTGTCCCTGCGATGTACACGTAGAACGCGTGGCGCGCAAACTGGGTTTAATAACTCATCACAAGGCCGACTGGAAAACGGCAGTAGAACTGACGCAGAATCTTAAATTGCTCGACCCTGCCGACCCCGTCAAATACGATTTTGCCTTGTTTGGTTTGGGAGTAGAAGGTTATATGTAAGAATAAACCAATTTTAGGGATTGACTTAAGAAAGAAATTTTTATTTTTACCTCCCTATTTCAAACCCTATTCTATGCCCTCCACTACTACTCCTGCACGTCTGGCATCGGCCGATGTTTACCGTGGCTTTGTTATGCTGCTCATGATGGCCGAAGTGCTACGTTTTCATAAAGTTTCAGAGGCTCTGCCCGACAGTTCATTCTGGCAATTCATTGCCGGCCAGCAAGACCATGTCAGTTGGGTAGGTTGTTCTTTACATGACCTCATCCAACCTTCGTTTTCTTTTCTGGTAGGTGTGGTGCTACCCTACTCAATAGCTAGCAGGCTTAGCAAAGAGAATAACTTCTGGAGAACGTTCCGCCATGCATTGCAGCGCTCGCTGGTACTGATTTTACTGGGGATATTCCTGCGTTCGCAATGGGCAGATCAGACTAATTTTACTTTCGAAGATACCCTCACCCAAATAGGTTTGGGATACCCTTTCCTGTTTCTGTTGGGTTTTGCTTCTCATCGCGTGCAGGTTGGGGCGCTGGTAGTTATTTTAATAGGCTATTGGGCAGCTTTTGCCATGTACCCTCTCCCAGATGCCAGTTTCGATTACACCAATGCCGGAGCCATAAAAGACTGGGAGCATAACCTGACAGGCTTTGCCGCTCACTGGAACAAAAACACAAACCTGGCCTGGGCATTTGACCGCTGGTTTCTTAATCTATTCCCTAGAGAAGAACCATTCTTGTTCAATGGAGGTGGCTATGCTACCCTAAGTTTTATTCCAACCTTAGGAACCATGCTGCTGGGATTAGTCGCAGGGAATTTCCTGAAGTCAAATAAAAAGCAGCAGGATAAACTAAAGATATTTATCATTCTGGGGGTCTCAGGCCTTGTGTTGGGTCTGTTTCTTCACTGGTCGGGTATTTGTCCGAATGTGAAAAGAATCTGGACACCAACCTGGGTTCTATTCAGCGGAGGCTGGTGCTTCCTGCTGTTGGCATTTTTTTACTGGACTGTCGACATCCTTCAAAAACGTAATTGGTTTTTTCTACTCACCGTTATCGGCATGAACTCTATTGCTGCTTATGTTATTGCTGACGGCTTTAACTCTTATGTTTCCAAATCACTGAGAACTCATTTGGGTCAAAACTACGCCGCTGTTTTCGGGGAACCCTACCAGACACTGGTGCATGGATTTCTGGTTCTTCTGATTGACTTTTTGATACTCAGATGGATGTATAATAAGAAATTATTTATAAGAATATAATTCTGGCGAAGGGATATGATATTTTAAAAATCATATCCCTCCCTTTTAATTATCACTCTCTTTTCTTGCTTCAAATATTCTTTTGAGCCACAGTTTTTTCTCATCTTTTTCGCCTTCCTCTTCTGCTGGTGTAGGTGTGTATTTTTTCAGTATGTCCAAATCAGGTTGGCCGGCATCCACCCAGCAGGTAAACCAGAAATCGCCGATCATTTTAACAGAAGCCCTCATCTGGCGTTCAACCTGGCTCCTGAGCATCTGATGATAGCGTGTTGAAAATGTTCTTGAATACACACGCGTCGTTACGTTATTTATCTCTTCAAAACTGAATTTCTTATCTTCCGAAAACTCAGCGGTTAATTCTCTTTCCAGCACCAATACCGAATCGAGTGCCGTATTTGCCTGGGTCACTGCCAGCCAGGCTCTTTTGTCAGGATGCTCTTCGTAATTAGCCTGACCGAGAAGGAAATCGTACTTATCAGCAAATAATTCAGGCAACCGGCTTTCCCAAAATCCATGTATCCCAACCTGATTGGTTAATTGCCCGTTATAATTTCTGGTAGTATGCAGAGGCACATGTGCATCTGCAATATAATGCCCCATATCTGCCGAAAGGCTCAGTATCTGTTTGATATCCCTTTTTCTGAATGCCTCTGTGAGTCTGTATTTCATGGCAACAATGTGCCAGGGCACAATGCCATGGGCATGCAAAGAGTCTTCTCCTATTTTAGCCACTGCTTCTTTCCATGAATAAAAAGGTAATTGTTTTCTGACAGAATCAGCATAATTATCCAGATCAATGAAATGGCGGGGTGCCTCTCTCTGCACGGCATAGCGCCTGCGGTCGGCATTTACGGCGTTTTCAGTAATATAATCTATGTTCCTTTTATAGAAACCAAACATTTCAGGAGGCAGCATATACACCGCCAGCCGGTTGATTCGCTGATGTGCAAAAAAGCCCCAATACCTGTATTTCTCAGATAAAGGCCCGCTGAATGGCTGAAGATACCCGGGAGACGATCCGGCAAAGCCCGTTTTAAAAACACATGCCAGCCCTATTATATACAGGCCCGGTTTTAATTTACTTTTAAGTCTTGCAAAAGCTTGTATTATTTGCTTCATTAGCAACAATTTAATTATTCCCCTAATATTATACGTATTTCGTTAAAATGAAAAGAATTCTTGTTCTCTTTTGTTTTATTTCTACTCAGGCTTGTGCACAAAACCCACAGAAATTTGCCACGTTGAGCCAGTTCAAAACTCAGGAAGGTAAAATCATACAGAACTGTAAGATCGGTTACAGGACATTTGGTCACCTGAATGCTAACAAAAGTAATGCCATTCTCTGGCCTACCTGGTTTGGCGGTAAGAGCCAGAATCTGATCAATCATGCCGGCACCACCATAGACACCACCCGGTTTTTTCTGATTCTGGTAGATGCCCTTGGCAATGGGGTTTCGTCTTCTCCGTCCAATACACCCGGCTTCCCTGATATTACTATACGAGACATGGTCAACTCAGAGCATGCTTTATTGACACAAAAATTGAACATCAATCATCTATACGCGGTTATGGGTATTTCGATGGGTGGCATGCAAGCATTTGAATGGCTCACGGCTTACCCTACATTTATGGATAAGGTTATTCCGATTGTTGGCACTCCCAAACAGTCATATTACGATGTTCTGCTCTGGAAAACTGAATGGAATATAATAGAACAGGCAGGCAAAAATCCGGAAGCACGAAAAAATGCCATGAGACAGGTGGCTGCAGTGCATACGCTTAATCTGGCTACACCAGATTACTATCTTCGTACGCAAAAAGCAGAAACGGCCTACGACAATATACAAAAAACAGGCGACGATTACATTAATAACAACAACCCTGAAAATTGGATCTGCCAGATAAAAGCTATGTTATCACAGGATATTTATCGCACTTCAGAGAAATCATTGGCTGAAATGCGTAAGCATATTAAGGCTAAAGTATTAGTAGTAGTTGCAACCAAAGATGAAATGGTTAACCCGGCTTCTGCAATTGAATTTGCAAAGACACTGAATACCAATTATTTAGAGCTAACCAGCGATTGCGGACATATTGCTACCGGTTGTGAAGGCGATAAACTCAGAAATGCCGTTAGAGCTTTCTTAAACTGACCCAAATAATATTTTCAAACAACATAAATCAGCATAAAGAGCGATTTTTACTCTTATAATAGATAAAACATATATTTTTATTTACAAAATCTCAAATTTGCAACATGCTTTTTGAGATTTTTTATTTTTCAGGCAAAATCTATCAAAAATCAACACTTATTCTCATTATTCTAAAATTTTTCATAAAATAAAGCAATTCTACAAAATCAATCAAAAACAGAATATTATTCTGTGTAAATATAAATTTATAAAATCAATAAAAGTTTTTCTAAAAAAAGTACAATCATTTCAAATACTTTCCGTTATATTTGCATAGTTATACAAAATATTATTCGGAAAAAGAAAATGAGTCATACACAGAAAAAATCGTTATTGAGATATTTGTTGCCGGCAATTGCTCTGGGAGTTTTTGCTTTTTTAATGGTTGCTTACGGTTCTGCCTACACGCCGCCAAAGGCACAAAAACAACGTATTGTTTGCTTTAAATTTAAGCAAGGTATCTCACAGGAAGCTATCAAACAGCACATGGAACAATTTCAGGGATTGAAACGCGATTTACCTGAAATAGTTAGCTATTCTGCCGGAAATACGCTCACAGAAAAAGGAGCAAATGCAGAATATGATGTAATGCACTATCTGACATTCAGAACTGATAGTGAAATGGAGAAATTCCGCGAAAGTGCCCAATACAAAACATTTGAGAAATCAAATGAAGCCAATTGGGAAAAAGTTTTGGTTATTAATTCAGAGATAAAATAATTTTAGCTCTGCTTATCAAAGATAGCATCAAAAAAAGTACGCTGGTCAGCGTACTTTTTTTATTAACATGAGAGGCACAGACATTTCAGCAATACAAAATACATAGTAAAACACTATATTTTTATTCTTCTGTTTTGTTATTATAAATAAGTTTTTTATTTTTGCACCCTCAATTGGAATTCTACCAAATAAGAACAGACAAATTATAATAATAAAATGGCAAATCATAAGTCGGCATTAAAGCGCATCAGAGCGAATGAGGCAAAACGCTTGAGAAATCGTTACCAACACAAAACAACTCGTACTATTGTTAGAAAACTACGTGGTCTTTCTGATAAAATAGCAGCTACCGAATTGTTTAAATCAGCGGCTTCTATGTTGGATAAACTGGCTCGTAAGAACGTTATCCACAAAAACAAAGCAGCAAACTTAAAATCTGGTTTAGCGAAACACATCAATTCTTTGGCTTAATTGGTGTGAGAAACAATATTTTGCTCATGGAAACAACTCCGTGGGCATTTTTTGTTTAGTATTGTTAAAAAATTAAACGATACACCGCTGTGATGAACAATATACTTTCCTGGGCTGAAGAAGACCGTCCAAGAGAAAAGCTGATGCTGAAAGGCAGAGCGGCTCTTTCTGACGCCGAGCTGATTGCCATATTGATTGGTTCCGGTACAAAAGAGTTATCAGCCGTTGATCTGTCAAAACTGATATTGAGTAGTGTAGGAAACAACTTAAATGAACTAGCCAGGTTGAGTATTAACGACCTGATGAAATTCAAAGGCATCGGGGATGCCAAGGCCATTTCGATTGCCGCAGCGCTTGAACTGGGAAGAAGACGAAAGGAAAGCGAAGTGCTGAAAAAAGCAAAGGTAACATCATCTGCTGATGCGTATCAGGCCATCCGGCCTTATTTACTTGATCTGTCGCATGAGCAATTCTGGGTTTTGCTGCTCAATCGGGCTAACGAAATCATCAGGCCGATTCAGGTAAGTGTAGGAGGCGTGGCAGGAACGGTAGCCGACCCAAAAATAATTTTCAAAAGCGCTATAGAATACCTGGCCTCGGCCATCATTCTGGTTCATAATCATCCGTCAGGGAATCTAACTCCCAGCCAGGCAGATAAAGACCTGACCAGAAAAGTAAAGGATGCCGGACGACTGTTGGATATACCAGTGTTAGACCATCTCATTTTTGGTGACAACGGTTACTTTAGCTTTGCTGACGAGGGAATATTTTAACAATACATACGATCAGTAAAACAATTTTTTAATCAGACATTATAAATTATTCAGATATAAATGCTTACGGTTTCAAATATTTCGCTTCGATTCGGAAAACGCACGCTTTTTGAAGAAGTAAACTTAAAATTCATACCCGGCAACGTTTACGGTCTTATTGGTGCAAACGGAGCAGGGAAATCTACTTTCGTAAAAATACTTTCGGGTGAGATTGACCCAACAACAGGCAATGTGAGTATGGATCCGGGTGAACGGATGTCGGTTCTCAAGCAAAACCAGAATGCCTTTGACGACGAAACCGTATTGAATACGGTTATCAGAGGTAACGAACGCCTGCATGAAATTATACAGGAAAAAGATGCCATCTACGCCAAAGCCGATTTTTCGGAAGAAGACGGTAATCGCGCGGCTGAGCTCGAATCAGAATTTGCAGAAATGAACGGCTGGGAAGCAGAATCAGACGCGGCTTCGTTGTTATCGGGTCTTGGTATCAAAGAAGACCTGCACTACACGATAATGTCTGATATTAACCCGGCAGATAAAGTAAAGGTATTACTTGCACAAGCCCTGTTTGGTAACCCTGATATATTGTTACTCGACGAGCCAACCAACAACCTTGATATCGATTCTATTCTGTGGCTGGAGAACTTCCTGATGAATTTCAAGAATACCGTAATTGTCGTTTCGCATGACCGCCACTTCCTGGATAACGTCTGTACCTACATTGCTGACCTTGACTTCAAAAAAATTACACTCTATGGTGGTAATTACTCATTCTGGTATGAGTCTAGCCAGTTAGCTGCCCGTCAGAAAGCTGACCAGAACAAAAAAGCCGAAGAGAAAAAGAAAGAACTGGAAGAGTTTATCCGTCGCTTCTCTGCTAACGTGGCTAAGTCGAAACAGGCTACTGCCCGTCAGAAAATGATTGAGAAACTGAATATTGAAGAGATTCAACCTTCTTCCCGTCGTTATCCATACATCGGTTTTAAACCCGAGCGTGAGGTAGGTGATCAGATTCTGTTGGTAGAAAACCTGAGCTATCGGTTAGAAGATGGTACTTACCTGTTCAGAAACCTGAACTTTCAGATATCGCGTAATGAAAAAGTTGCCTTTCTTAGCAAAGACGGCTTAGCAGTATCAACTCTTTTTGATATTCTGATGGGTGAACGAAAAGCATCAGGCGGAACATTCAAATGGGGTATTACCATTACAAACAGTTATCTGCCAAACGATAACGCTGAATATTTTTCTGATGGTAATCTTGACCTGGTAGATTGGCTGCGCCAGTACTCTACCGAAAAAGACGAGACCTTTATCAGAGGATTCCTGGGCCGGATGCTGTTTTCGGGTGAAGAAGCACTGAAAAAATGTACGGTGCTTTCCGGTGGTGAGAAACAACGTTGTATGTTCTCGAGAATGATGCTTTCAGGAGCGAACGTATTGCTTTTTGATGAACCAACCAATCACCTGGACCTGGAGTCGATACAGGCGCTTAACAAAGGTATGGAAGATTTCCCGAGCAATATTCTCTTTACCTGCCATGACCATCAGCTGACACAGACTGTAGCCACGAGAATCATAGAATTGACTCCAAACGGCTGTCTGGATAAACTAATGGACTTTGATGACTATCTCACTAATGAGAAAATAAAGTCGCAGAGAGAAGCATTGTATGCCTGATTTGCTTTAAACTCATAATAATATACCCATGCCTTAGAATCAGATTTGAAAGGCATGGGTATTTCTATAAACCAATCCGTAAAATGGCCGACTTCACCGAAATAGCACAACAAGACCTTGAAGCTCTACGGGCCAAACCCGGAACATTGCTTCTCGATGTGAGGGAAATATGGGAATTTGCTGATTTTAATATCGGTGGGATGAATATTCCTCCACACGAAATCACGGAAAGGCTGGAAGAATTAAGCAACTATACTACCATAATTGTTGCCTGCTCGAATGGAACCAGAAGTAGTATCGTAGCACGACTGCTGTCGAAAAAGCTCCCGACAAAAGAAATATTACACCTCGAAGAAGGTATATATTAAATAAGTATCAATAAGTAGTCTTACTTATCGATACTTATTTATTGGTTCAGAATCCTTTATAATCTCTGTCTTTCTTTACAAGCCACTTACCTACTGCAAACGCAAGAACCATTAATACTACGAAAAAAAGAATGGCAACCCAGGTTGGATATTGATAACCGAACATATTCGTTTTAATTTTAAGTTTCTACCCCACAAAAATACAACAAAAACCTATAAGCAGCGGCGATTGTCTGTAAAAAAAACAAAAAAAATACGCGTCTGTTATTTAACTTTGGATAAAGTCATCTCAAAAAACTGTATCCAACTTTGCCCGTCGCGATTGAATTCGCCTTTTTCAACCCATTTGTTATTAACCAGACTGATTGTGTATTTGATTTCTCCTGCCTGTGGACTTTTGAATTTCCACACTATAGCGCCGTCTGCCAGCACCTCACAGTCTGCATCTACATGCCCGCCGTCCGCTCTGATGGCTCTCATCAGATATTTACTGTTATAAGCATCATACGATATGATGGCAAAGGCCTGATGAATAATCTTGTTAGTATCTTCCGAAGCCACTCCCCTGCCTTCAATCTGTATAACAGTACTATTAGCTTTTAGCGATATATCTTCTGTTTGCAGGAAAGTTTCCCGTTTAGGGCCAAACTGAATCCATCCTGCTCCTTTCCATTTACCGACAAGGAAATTCATCTTGCTCATGGCTTCCACCAGTTTAGGGCTTGGCTTCAAAGTAGGCTGAGCCATTGGAGTAAAACCACAGCACAGCAAAAACAATAATAGCAGAGTGATGATATAATATTTCATAATTATAAAGTAGTTTAAAATATAAACTTAATTTTCAAAAAAATCACGTATTCCTGAGATATGCCTGCAGGTCTTTCACATATTTACTGAAAGCCTCGGCACCCTGAACGGTTATTCTGCAGACAGTAAGCGGATATTTACCTTTAAATGTTTTCTCGATACTGATATAATTGGCCTGCTGCAATTTTTCCAGCTGCACACTCAGGTTACCGGCCGTAGCATTGGTTTTTTCTTTCAGGTAAACAAACTCTGCCTGCTCTACTCCTACCAAAATAGACATAATAGCTAACCGCAACTGTGAGTGAATAAGTGGATCTAAATCGTTAAACATCTTTCTGTGCCTTATAATATAAAATATGCCCCGGTATGATATACGCAACGATTACAACTACTGCCATAATCAACAGTTGATACATCATCTCTACTCTGAAAGCCAACAAAGAACCTGTCCAGGCCACAATGGCGCCAACAATCTGAGGGACAAATTTCAGCATTCCGCCATTAACAAACAAGGCTATGCCATACAGCAATAAAATTAAGGGAGTGATCTGAAAATTGATAAACTTCATGTTCAAAACCAGTATTAAAATACAGATCATGAATCCCGACCAGAGGAAGGTCAGCACTTTATCGAAGTAAGTGGTAATCTTCTGGCTGTTTCTCTGCTTAACACCAATAAAAATACTGGCAATTGCCCCTACAATCATCAGGCACCAGGCCAGGTAAGATTGCTGACCATAACCCGCACTGAGCAGATAATAATTCAGAAAACTGGCTATAAGTACCAGATAACCCCACATTAATGAATAATAGCTGTCGAGCCGGGTAATGCGCTTTCTGGTTGTCTCAATCATACTTTCGATGATGAGCAGGCTTTCGTTTTGAGTAATTGGTTTTTCTTCCATTGCTAATTGAGTAAATATTTATGCAATTATAAAGTAGTTTATAATATAAACCAAACTATTCGCCAGATTTTGTAGCAATTTTTCTCATAAGCAATCAGATAAAGGCTTTTACAGCCATGCCCAGCATTGAAACTACTACCAACCAGCCCATTATTTGAAGAAAAACGGAGTGCTTGTAAGTACCCATTAATCTGGCCTGGCGGCTTGCCAACAAAATAATAGCTAACCCAACCGGAAGAATAAACCCGTTTAAAGTACCTACCCACACCAATATGCGAACCGGCTTGCCTACACCTACGAAAACAAGCGTAGAAAAAACGATAAAACCGATAATGATCTGGCGATTATACTTCTCGAAGAATGGATGAAAAGTTCGTAAGAAAGAAACAGATGTATAGGCAGCACCCACCACTGAAGTAATAGCTGCACTCCAGATAACTATGCCGAAAAACTTGTAACCCAGGTTTCCGGCTGCGCTTTGAAACACTGAGGCCGCAGGGTTATTGGCGTTCAGGCTGAAACCTGCTGCTACCACACCCAAAGAGGCCAGAAACAACAGATACCTGACAACCGCTGTAACCAGAATACCTGTAGTAGCACTCTTGTTTACCTGTGGCAGATTCTCCTGCCCGCTTACTCCGGCATCTATCAGGCGGTGTACACCTGCAAAGGTAATGTATCCGCCGACAGTCCCCCCTACCAGTGTAATGGTGGCCAAAGCATCGAATTTCTGAGGGATAATGGTTCTATGGATTGCCTCAAACACAGGCGGTTGAGCAACAAATACTACGTACAGTATGAGGATAATCATCACAAAACCCAGAACCTTGGCAAAACTATCCATTGCCTTACCAGCCTCCTTAGATAAAAATATGCCTATTGCCAGTAAAGCACTAATCACAGCCCCTATTTGGGCATCCATTCCAAACAACACCTCAAAACCCAGACCTGCGCCTGCTACGTTACCTATGTTAAAGGCCAGCCCCCCTATTACAATTAATACCGCCAGCAAGTAACCCAGCCCCGGGAACAAATCATTGGCCAGATCCTGCGCTCTTTTATTACTCACTGCCACAACCCGCCAGATGTTCAACTGGGCGGCTACATCTAGTAGAATCGATATTAAAATAACGAAACCAAAACTGGCCAGAAGTTGCCCGGTAAAAACGGTGGTTTGTGTCAAAAATCCCGGGCCAATGGCAGAAGTTGCCATCAGGAAAGCTGCACCGGTAATAGCGCCTTTGTAGTTATTTTTGGTCATAATAAGGGTATCGGTCTCTCAGGTTAAATACGCATCTGCTAAATGTATTATTAACACGCCAAAGTAGCAATAATTAGCACATCTTCAAACCTAATAACCAACAAAACAAAAGAGCGCATTACATAACTGATGTAATACGCTCTCAATATTATATAAAATCAGAAATACTTATGGTTTTCTGATTCGTTAAGGATATCATCCCTCATACTCCTCAACCGGAGGACAGGCACATACCAGATTTCTGTCACCATAAGCTGAATCAATCCGGCTTACACTTGGCCAGAATTTGTCGGCTTTTACATAAGGTAATGGGAAGGCTGCTTTTTCTCTGCTATATTGTTTATCCCAGTTTTCGGCCAATACAACTGCTGCTGTATGCGGCGCATTTTTCAGTACGTTATTCGCTTTATCAGCATTGCCTGCTTCTATGTCAGCTATTTCTTCTCTGATAGTCAGCAACGCATCACAGAAACGATCCAGTTCTGCTTTTGATTCTGATTCAGTCGGCTCAATCATCAAAGTACCTGCAACCGGGAACGACAATGTCGGTGCATGGAAGTTATAGTCCATCAAGCGCTTCGCTACGTCTTCTGCCTCTACTCCTGCCGATGATTTGAACGGACGCAAGTCTACAATCATTTCGTGGGCACAACGTCCGTTGCTTCCGGTGTACAGAATCGGATATTTTCCATCCAGACGAGCCTTAATATAATTAGCGTTCAGAATGGCATTTTTAGTAGCATTGGTCAAACCCTCAGCACCCATCATGGCAATGTAGGCATAAGAAATGGTAAGAATACTGGCACTGCCATAAGGCCCTGCCGAAACGGCATGGACTCCGTCATAACCAGATACAGGCACTACTTTGTGGTTAGGAAGGAACGGTACTAAATGCTGTGCTACGCCAATTGGCCCCATACCCGGACCACCGCCACCATGCGGGATACAGAATGTTTTGTGCAGGTTCAGGTGGCAAACGTCTGCTCCGATAGATGCCGGAGAAGTAAGTCCCACCTGTGCATTCATATTGGCGCCATCCATGTATACTTGTCCGCCGTTGGCGTGTACAATGGCACATATTTCTTTGATAGACTCTTCAAACACACCGTGTGTAGATGGGTAAGTAACCATCAGACAAGACAGATTATCGGCATATTGTTCAGCTTTAGCCTTTAAGTCTGCTACATCTATATTTCCTCTTTCATCACATTTGGTTACCACCACCTGCATACCTGCCAATACAGCTGAAGCCGGGTTAGTACCATGCGCCGATGATGGAATCAATGCTATATTGCGGTGTACTTCTTCTCTGCTTTCATGATAAGCCCTGATAACCATCAGCCCTGCGTATTCTCCCTGCGCACCTGAGTTAGGTTGTAGCGACATTTTCGCAAAACCTGTAATGGCACACAGCCAATCGTTCAGCTCTTCAAATAATTGCTGATACCCCTGCACCTGGTCTTGTGGAGCAAATGGGTGCAGTTGACCGAATTCGGGCCAGGTTACCGGAATCATCTCGGCAGTAGCGTTGAGTTTCATGGTGCAACTACCTAGTGAAATCATGGAATGCACCAAAGACAAATCTTTGTTTTCGAGTGATTTCAGGTAGCGTAACATCTCATGCTCGGTATGATAGCTACTGAATACCGGATGGCTCATATAGGCCGAAGTACGATTCAGACCAGGTTCAATAACCACATCAATTTCTGATTTCAGATTGATTTTGGCTTCCTTGCCGTTAGCTTCAGCAAAAATGTTCAATAATTGTGTTACATCAGCCAGCGTTTTGGTCTCATCGAATGAGATACTCACATTACCCAGGTCTACATATCTGAAATTCACCCCCTCTCTTTCTGCAATGGCACGAAGAGCAGTACTGTCTTCTGTATGAATAGTAACTGTATCGAAATAGTTACGTGTCAATAACTGGTAATCCAATCCTTCTACCGACTCGGCAAATAATTTTGCCAGACCATGCACTTTACATGCTATGTTTTTCAAACCTTGCGGACCATGATAAATACCATAGGCAGCAGCCATTACTGAAAGCAACACCTGAGCCGTACATATATTAGAAGTCGCTTTTTCACGGCGGATGTGCTGCTCACGTGTTTGCAAAGCCATACGTAATGCGCGGTTACCCTGCGCATCAATGGACACCCCGATAATACGCCCCGGAATCTGACGTTTGAACGATTCTTTTGTGGCAAAATAAGCCGCATGAGGCCCACCATAGCCCATTGGTACACCTAAACGCTGGGCGGAACCTACTACCACGTCAGCACCCATTTCACCCGGAGGGGTCAACAGGGTAAGTGCTAATAAGTCGGCCGCTACAGCTACCGACACATTCAGTTCATGTGCAGAGGTAATCAGGTCTGTATAGTCATATACCTCACCATTGGTGGCAGGGTATTGTAATAAAACTCCGTAAATATCTTCCTGAGTAAGGTCGAAGACTTCGTGATTACCTACTATCACCGTAATACCCAGTGGTTTGGCACGTCCTAATACCACATCGATGGTTTGAGGGTGGCATAGCTCCGATACAAAGAAAGTATTGGCATTTTTCTTGGCAGCAGGGCGTATGTTATGCAGCATAGTCATGGCCTCGGCAGCGGCTGTACCTTCATCAAGAAGAGAAGCGTTGGCAATTTCCATTCCTGTCAGGTCAATTACCATGGTCTGGAAGTTCAACAGCATTTCCAGACGTCCCTGAGCAATCTCAGCCTGATAAGGCGTATACGCTGTATACCAAGACGGATTCTCCAGTATATTTCTCAGAATCACATTCGGAACTACCGTGTCGTAATAGCCGGTACCGATATAAGATTTAAAGATTTTGTTTTTTTGCGCCAGTGCTTTAAAGTCAGCCAGAAATTCGGCTTCTGATTTAGCCTGGGGCAGGTTGAGTGGTGTTTGCAGACGAATCTGTTCCGGAACTGTTTGATTGATGAGTGTGTCAAGAGAATCGACACCGATAGTTTTCAGCATAGCTTGCAAGTCAGTCTCGCTTTTGCCATGGTGTCTGCTTTCAAAGGATTCTTGCGTATTAAGATTGATTTTCATCGGGATTTATAATGTGTTAATGAACGCCCCGCAGTAGCGGTAAATGAGCTATTATTAATACAACAAAAAGTTCGTTGCTGATTGTTCTGCAAATATAATAAAATTAGAAAATACTTGTTGAAACAAATTAATGCAATAGCAGATAATTTTTTGAAGAAAGGAATAGTTTAGTTTCTGTTTTGCCTGATGGCGTTTTATTTCTTAGACAAAATATCTATAAGATTAGTAGAGTATAGATAAACTGACTGTAGTTGCAGAATTTAGCTTTTATTATTATTTCATGATACGCCTTACGAACTCATTGTTCTGAAGATAGCTTTCAAACATGGCCTTTCCTTCGGGCACCGCGCCTTCTATCTGTATACAACCGGTATAACCGATTTCATCAATGCATCGTCTTACTTTAGCAAAATCCACACGTCCCTCACCCAATAAAGAACCATTTTCTTTAAAATGAAACTCGCAAATCTGATTCTGCTTGCCTAACCACCTGATTTCGCTGTAGATATCATAACCCATCTTTTCAGAATTGGCCACATCATAATAACACTTCACCGCTTTAGAGCCCACGGCATCTATAATCTGCATGTGTTCTTCTGCGCTCAGCCATGATTCAATACCCAAAGTGACACCCAGCCTTTCGGCTTTTGGTGCTACTTCCCGCAATTTTTTAATCACTACCTGCTGTCCTTTCGGGTCATCCTTCAAGTCACCTTTGGAGAAAAAGGCCAGCAGAATTACCTTAATGCCCATCGCTTTGGCCACATCGATACTGTCAGAAACCCACTGGTCAGTCCGGTCGTCAGACTTATACGGTACATTATTCAGTTCTCCAATACCCATACCAGTAAACCCGACTTTGAAAATATCAGCCAAAGCTTTATAAGCCTGCTGCACGTCTTTCCGGCGTAAATGCATATCGTTCTCGACAGACCCGAGACTTACCTGCACGCCGTCGAGACCAATTCTTTTAGCCATTTCCATAGCACCTAAGTTGCCGGTATTATTAATAGACCAGTCGCAGGCACCGATTCTGAACGGAGCATCTGCACTTGCATCTGCTCCATTATGGAAAAAGGAGGCTAAAATGCCTCCCCCTATTCCTTTAATAATATTTCGTCGGTTCATAGAATTCAATTAGTGAATTAGTGATTGAGCGAATTAGTGAATAAAATTTTCAGAATAGCGAAAATTCAATCACTCAATCACACACTCGCTCAATCACTCAATTTTTCATTTATATCCCCATTTATTCAGAATCTGAATGTCTTCTTTAATAGCATCAATCGGTGCCTGGCCCTGGTAAGACTCTTGCTCTACGATAAAGTGGGTGGTTCCACCTATTTTTCTGCCTAAGTCAATCACTTCTTTTGTATTGATAATACCTTTGCCCAGAATAGTACTTTCGTATTTTTCGTTGGCACCAGCCACGGCGATTTCGTCTTTCACGTGCATCGATTCGAAACGACCCGGATATTGTTTCAGCAGATCAACGGCTCTTCCGCCACCACCATACATATTACCTATATCCAATTGGTGTACAACCAACTTAGGATCAGTATTCTGAAGGATAATGTCATACACTCTCACGCTACTCAATCTCAGGCTGAACTCAAAGTCGTGGTTATGATAACCGAATTTCATGCCTGATTTCTGGCATAGTTCACCCGATTTATTGAAAACATCCATGAAGCGTTTCAGTCCGTCAAAATCTTTACGAAGGCTTACATCCAACCAGGGGCTGATTACATATTTCTGACCACAAATGGCCGCATCTTCAACGGTTTGTTTCCACAAATCGGTAAATTCGCCTTTGGCCTCATCCCAATGTTGCTTGCCCATTACTGTGTGGCCACTTGGCATTTTAAGGCCCAGGTCATCCAATACTTTCTTGAATTCTGTGGCAGAATAACCGTAAAATTTACGGTTGATATAGTTGGCATGTTCTACATTTTTGTAGCCCATTTCGGCTACTTTTTTCAGGGTTCCTAGCGGGTCATTTTTCATCTCGGCACGTACCGAATAAAGCTGTACCCCTACTATTTCTCCTTTCTTTTTGGCGGCAAATAATTCATGAGATAAGGCTGTGGAAGCGGCAAATGCCATTGCCCCTTTTTGCAAGAAGTCTCTTCTTTTCATAGTAATGCTGATAGGTTTTTGATAGATGTCGGAAGTATTCCGTCTGGTTGAATTCTTAAATTTAATACTTTGGAAACGATAAGCTAAATAAAATATTAAAAAAATTATAAACAATGTAAAATCGCTGTTTCGGGCGCTAATTCTGTAATTCAATACTATCCGTTTATCTACTCTTTGTTCTATTATTTCTATAAAAGATTGTTTGATTAAAATTGTGTTACTATCTTTCTTTAATACCATATTAAAACCCATTCATGACCCGAAATTTCTATTCCTCTGCCATTATATATAGCGCGGTCTATGCCGTCCTAATCTTATTTAAGAGCATTTTGTTTCTGGTACTTGGTGTGCAGGCGAGCAGCCTGCCATCAATGGGTAGCTGGTTTACTTTCGAGTTTTTGGCGTGGCTGGTGTGGTCGGTTATTTTACTGAAATACTTTTACTCCCATAACTATTCATTTGCTTTCAGGGCGCTCATTCTATCTATTGCTGCTTCAGGCTTTCATTTTTTTTCTTTTCTGCAATTACTAAAAACCCGGGAAATACTCAATTATAATCTCCTGGCCATTATAGTTTCTTTAGTCGCGAGTATGTTGTTTGCAATCAGCCTGATAAGTTCTGGCACGGGTAAAAAACGATGGCTGCGAATGGCAGGGATTCTGCTATTGGCAGAAGCAATCATCATGATTTCATCTATCATCACCACAATGCACTCTACCAGTTTTATGCTAAGTGGCATGTTGGGACGTATAGAACAATGGATAGCATTAGCAGGTGTACTGATTCCTGTTGCCTTTATCTTGCACTTCTCAGAAGAAAAGAAAACAAGTATAAATGAATCTGACGCTAGTCAGGAATCATGGGTAGGGCCGATCAATTTTACCTCGTTTATCATAGCAATGGTAGGACTTTATTTAGGTTCAATTTTAATAACGGATAGTCTTGACATCAACAAAAATGCCAGAAGAGTGGATTCCCATCTCAAAAAAATAGCTGAACCCTTTGTTGAAGGAATCTATATTAACAGTCGTAATGATACTTTGCGATACAGATTATTGAAACCGCTGCAATACGACTCAACCAGACAATATCCATTGGTTATCTGTTTGCATGGAAGTTCGGGAAGTGGGATTGATAATACAAAACAGATTGTAGCTTCACTACCTGTGTCTTTGTTGTCAAAACCAGAAAACAGAGTAAAATATCCGGCTTTTCTGTTTGTACCGCAATGTCCTGTGGGCTCAAGCTGGGGAGGAGTCAATAATACTCCTGCTATTGATTCACTGGTTTTTGAAACCATAGCTTCATTGCAGCAAAAACTCCCGTTTGATGCAAATCGTTATTATGTGGCCGGCAATTCCTTAGGTGGTTATGGTGCATGGCATTTTATTGCTACAAGACCCGACCTGTTTGCTGCAGCTATTCCCATCTCAGGAGCAGGCGATGCCTCGCTCGCCAAAAATATGGTAAATATACCCGTTTGGGCTTTTCATGGAGCAAAGGATAGAAATGTTCCGGTGAGCGGCTCCCGCGAAATGATTGAAGCCATGAAAAAGGCAGGTGGGCACCCTCGTTATACCGAATATCCGGATAAAGCCCATAACATCTGGAATCAGGTAAGTGATGCACCGGATTTACTGGATTGGCTTTTTGCACAGCATCGAGAACAGAAAAAAACAAAATAATATACGGTTGTCTAAACAAAAAATCCGGAAGTCAGCAACCTCCGGATTTCAAAATAAAAACATCTATAAACAGTATCTCTACTGATTAAAACCTACCTGTTGGTTTTACAAGCACAAAGGTAGATTGATTTTTTTATTTATGCAACATTGTTGCATAAATATTTTTATCTGTTCATTAGCTGGGAATAGCACCGCCATACGATTCATTAAGTCGCTGAAAAACATTCTTTTGTCGTAGTAAGACAATAGTCTCTTATTTTTTATTTATTTTTAAGAATGTTTTTCCCAAAGAAAGTTTTAATCTGCCCTGCTAAAAGGCAATTCTTATCACCCATATTGGGGGAAATTCAGGAGAAAAATTGGTAAGTGCACAGTTTTTTTTCATTTTTACAAAACAGTATTTCATCTTTCAAACTTCAATCGCTCACCCAATTATGAAAAGACGGGATTTTATCCAACTGTCGGGTATGGGTCTGGGGGCTATGATGGGTTCAACCATACCTGTTTTAGGTAACATAGTCCCTGTCGAACATCTGCTGGAACCCAAGGCTGACGCCGCTGCAAAAAAGAAAATGGCCGATGTTGCTCTCAACGCCGCCAAAGCTAAAGGGGCCACTTATACCGATGTCCGTATAGGCCGTTATCTGCAACAGTTCCTCTTCACTCGTGAAAACAAAGTTCAGAACATTGTCAATGCCGAATCTTATGGTGTGGGTATCAGAGTGATAGCCAATGGTACGTGGGGATTTGCCGCTACCAGCGACGTAAGCAATGCAGGTATTGCCAAATGTGCTGAAACCGCCGTTGCTATTGCCAAAGCCAATGCCAAAATACAAACCGAGCCGGTAATACTGGCACCACAAAAAGGTGTAGGAGAAGTAGCGTGGAAAACACCAATCAAGAAGAATGCCTTTGAGATTCCGGTACAGGAGAAAATCGACTTATTGATGAAAGTCAATAGCGAAGCCATGAAAAACGGAGCAGGTTTTGTAACTTCTAACCTGTTTTTTGTAAACGAACAAAAGTATTTTGCATCTTCTGACGGTTCTTATATCGATCAGGATGTACACCGCATCTGGCCTAATTTTACCGTAACTGCCGTAGACAGACAAGCAGGAAAATTCAAAACCCGTGACGCCATCAGCTCACCGATGGGTATGGGCTATGAGTATCTGGATGGGCTGGCAAGCGAAAAAATTGCAGGGCCAAACGGACTGGTAGGTTATCGTAACTCTTATGACATGGTTGAAGACGCCATTAACGCAGCGAAACAGGCCAAAGAAAAAATGACTGCGAAATCGGTACAGCCCGGAAAATACGATTTAGTACTTGACCCTAATCACCTGGGACTAACCATCCACGAGTCGGTAGGTCACCCAACGGAGCTTGACCGTGTATTAGGCTATGAAGCCAACTATGCAGGAACCAGCTTCGCTACGCTTGATAAATGGAAAGCCAAGGATTTCAATTATGGCAGCAAACTGGTAAATATTGTAGCCGATAAAACGCAACCACATACTTTAGGAACCGTAGGTTATGACGACGAAGGCGTACCGTGTAAAGAGTGGGATTTGATTAAAGATGGTATTCTGGTGAACTACCAGGCCACCAGAGATCAGGTGAATATTCTGGGCGAGAAAGAATCACACGGCTGTTGCTATGCCGACAACTGGAATTCGGTTCAGTTCCAACGCATGCCAAACGTATCTCTTCGTCCGGGCACCAGCAAGCTGAATGTAATGGACATGATTAAAGGTGTAGAAAAAGGTATCTATATCATAGGCCGTGGTTCTTATTCTATCGACCAGCAACGCTACAACTTCCAGTTTGGCGGACAGCTATTCTACGAAATCAAAAACGGTGAAATAGCCGGTATGCTTGATGACGTAGCTTACCAGTCGAATACACAGGAGTTCTGGAACTCATGTGCACAGATATGCGATAAAGACGATTACCGCACTTTCGGATCATTCTTTGACGGTAAAGGTCAGCCATCACAGGTAAGTGCCGTATCACATGGTAGTTCTACTACCCGTTTCAATGGTGTAAATGTGATTAACACCGGTAGAAAAATCGGTTAACCTAAATAAAAGAACATTAACAATGGCTATATTAACAAAAGAAGAAGCTAAAAAAATAATTGATAAGGTGTTAGCCTTTTCAAAAGCTGACGAAATGAGTGTGGCCCTTACCGGTCGCCGCACCGGTAATATACGTTATGCCCGTAATACGGTTTCAACCAGCGGTGAGGCAACCGATCTTTCGCTGGCAGTTACAGCAGTATTCGGCAAACGCAGTGGTACATCAACCATCAATGAGTTTGATGACAAATCGCTGGAAAAAACTGTTCGCAGAGCGGAAGAAATCGCCAGACTGGCCCCCGAAAACCCGGAGTATATGCCTATGCTGGGGTCTCAGCAATACACGGAGTCAAATACTTTTACCCAAAGTACAGCTAACATTGACCCGGCGTTCAGAGCCAAAGCAGCCTTCGACAGCATTGATCCCTGCACCAAAAAGAACCTGGTAGCGGCCGGTTATCTGGAAGACACCTCAGGTTTTTTTGCTATGGGTAATAGCAAAGGTCTTTTCGGTTACAATAAATCAACATCGGTCGATTTCTCTATCACGGTGCGTACAGCAGATGGGCTAGGCTCAGGTTATGCCATCAAAGATTTCAACGATGTATCGAAACTAAACACCAAAGCAACTACTGAGGTAGCCATGCAAAAAGCGATGGCGTCTGTTTCAGCACAGGCATTGGAGCCTGGTAAATACACGGTTATTTTAGAACCGGCTGCTGCAGTAGATTTACTACAGAACATGATGCGCAGCCTGGATGCCCGTAATGCCGACGAAGGCAGAAGTTTCCTGAGTAAAAAAGGTGGTGGCTTACGTTTAGGTGAAAAACTTTTCGACGAAAGAGTAACCATTTATTCTGATCCTACCAATCCGGACGCACCTACATCAGGTTTTGCCGGTGATGGTCGCCCACAAGAGAAAGTAACCTGGATTGAAAACGGTGTGGTGAAAAACCTGACCTATTCAAGATTCTGGGCTGATAAAAAAGGAGTAAAGGCAGTACCGCCACCATCAGGTTTCATTATGGCCGGAGGAACCCAATCGCTTGCCGATTTAATTAAAGGTACAGAGAAAGGTATTCTGGTAACACGTTTGTGGTATATCCGTGCCGTTGATCCTCAAACCCTGCTTTATACAGGTCTTACCCGCGACGGAACTTTCTATATTGAAAACGGCAAAATCAAATTTCCGGTTAAGAACTTCCGTTTCAACGAGAGCCCGGTTATCATGCTCAACAACCTGGAAGCCATGGGCGCACCGGTACGTATAAGCGGTAACATGATACCTCCGTTGAAGATAAGAGACTTTACCTTCTCGTCTCTTTCAGACGCGGTATAAGGATAGTTTTTCATTGGTAATTCACCGAATAAATTCGGCGACTAATATAACAGAGGTATTTTTGCATGTACTAAGCCGACTTGAGTCGGCTTATGCCAATCATAATTCCTTTGTTAAGCTAGACGACGAATTTATTCGTTGTACCCAGCAACCCAAATGGCGCATTTCAGCGGACCTTTTAGCCATTTATTGACCCATTTGTCAAAATCCCCCGTACTGGGTTAGTAGGAAATTCATTTTAATTCTTACTTTTATAGTTCCTGAATAATTATTCTTTCACTCACAAATAAAAACTGAAAAAGCTTTGAAAAGAAGAGACTTTATCCAATTATCTGGAATGGGATTTGGCGCAATGATGCTGCCAGGTATTCCGCTTGTGGGCAATGCGGTTTCTCAAGAAGCCCTACTGGACGGAGGCGTTGACGTGGCTGTAAAAAAACGGTTAGCTGATGCCGCTCTTAACGCCGCTAAAGCCAAAGGCGCTACCTATACCGATGTACGCATCGGTCGATACCTTAACCAGTTTGTCATCACTCGTGAAGACAAAGTACAGAACATTGTCAACACCGAATCGTATGGTGTTGGAGTACGCGTAATTGCCAATGGTTGCTGGGGATTTGCTGCCGTGGTAGACGCTAAAAGTGAAGCCGACACAGCCAGAGCAGCCGAAGAGGCAGTAGCCATCGCAAAAGCCAATTCCAAACTAATGAAAGAGCCAGTACAGTTGGCTCCTCAAAAAGGTTTTGGTGAAGTAAGCTGGAAAGCCCCTATCAAGAAAAATTCGTTTGAAGTCCCTATCAAAGAGAAAGTTGATTTATTGTTGAGTGTAAACGATGCGGCGCTTAAAAACGGAGCCAACTATGTTAATTCAGTACTGTTTATGGTGAATGAGCAAAAGTATTTTGCTTCTTCTGATGGGTCATATATCGACCAGGATGTACACCGCATCTGGCCTATTGCAGCCGTTACTGCCATTGACCCTAAAACGGGCAAATTCGAAACCCGCCAGGCACTTAGTGCTCCGGTTGGTATGGGGTATGAATATTTGCAGGCTAATCCTTCCGACAAAGTTACAGGTGTTACCACCCGTTATAATAAAGGCTATGATATGCTGGAAGACGTAACTGCGGCAGCCAGACAAGCCAAAGAAAAACTAACAGCAAAATCAGTAGAAGCCGGTAAGTACGACCTTGTACTTGATCCTTCTCACTTATGGCTAACTATCCATGAGTCGGTAGGTCACCCGCTTGAACTCGACCGTGTACTGGGCTATGAAGCTAACTTTGCCGGTACATCTTTTGCCACTTTAGATAAATGGCAAAGTAAAAACTTTAACTATGGTAGCAAAGAAGTGAATCTGTTTGCTGATAAAACTCAGGTAGGTTCGTTAGGTGCTGTGGGTTGGGACGACGAAGGTGTAAAAACCAAACGTTGGGATTTAGTAAAAGACGGTACTCTTGTAAACTATCAGGCTATCAGAGATCAGGCACATATTATCGGTGAGAAAGAATCACACGGCTGTTGCTATGCAGATAGCTGGTCGTCGGTGCAATTCCAACGCATGGCCAATGTGTCACTTGCTCCGGGCAAAGCACCTCTTTCAGTAGAGGAAATGATAAAAGATGTAAAGAAAGGAATATATATTATTGGCGACGGTTCATTCTCGATTGACCAGCAACGTTATAACTTTCAGTTTGGCGGGCAGTTGTATTATGAAATTAAAGATGGTAAGATTGAAGGTATGCTGAAAGACGTAGCGTATCAGTCAAATACACAGGAATTCTGGAACTCTTGTGTACAGATTTGCGACGAAAGAGACTATCGCTTAGGCGGCTCGTTCTTCGATGGCAAAGGGCAACCTTCGCAATCAAGTGCGGTGTCACACGGTAGTTCAACTACTCGTTTTAATGGCGTAAACGTCATTAATACAGCCCGTAAAATCTAATGTTTACAGAAGGATGAAGAAAGGAAAACGGAAAAAGGAGAATGCAGAAAGAAATTGAATTTCAGATTACTTGCTCCTTCAACCATGTTTCATTATTCAATCCTTAAAATCAAACCATTTAAAATCTGAAATCAAATGTCTGTTATACTAACCGAAACAGAAGCCAAAACCTTGTTGAAAAAGGTTTTAAGCTATTCTAAAGCAGATGAATGTGAAGTAAATCTGCTTGGCGAAATACGTGGCAATATTCGCTATGCCCGTAATGAAGTTTCAACCAGTGGGTCATTAATCAATGTAAATTTACAGGTACAATCGGCTTTTGGTAAAAAAGTCGGCATCGCCACTATTGATGAGCTGGATGATGCTTCGATCCAAAAAGTTGTTCGTCGCTCAGAAGAATTAGCTCAACTGGCACCAGAAAACCCTGAATATGTAGGTTTATTAGAACCTCAGCAATATCTTAAATCAAGCGGGCATTATGATTCTACCGCGAAAATCACCCCTGCCACACGTGCAGACGCCGTAGACAAAAGCCTGCAGTTATCAAGAGCGCAAAATCTGGTAGCGGCTGGTTTTTTGGAAGACCGCCACGGCTACAACGCTATGATGAATTCTAAAGGACTGTTTGCTTACTATCTTGACTCTAATGTCAACTTCTCACTGACTGTTCGTACTCAGGATGGTACCGGGTCAGGCTATGTTGCCAGAGGTTATAATGATATAAATAAGCTTGATACTGCAGCAGCCACTAAAATTGCTATCCAGAAATCGGTTGGTTCTTCAGGTGCAAAAGCACTGGAACCCGGTAAATATACGGTTATATTAGAGCCTACCGCAGCAGTTGTACTTTTGGAAAACCTCTATTTTGATATGGACGCCCGTAGTGCTGACGAAGGACGTTCGTCTATGAGCAAGACCGGGGGTAAAACCAAATTAGGAGAAAAAATAGTTGACGAACGCGTCACTTTTTATTCAGACCCTCAGCACCCCGATTTACCGGCAGCGGCATGGTCAGGTGATGGTCAGGCACAAAAGAAATTATTCTGGGTAGAAAAAGGAGTGGTTAAAAATCTGGCGTACTCAAGATTCTGGGCGAAAGAAAAAGGGGTAAAACCCGTACCTTTTCCTAATAACATGATTATGGAAGGAGGCACCGCCACACTTGAAGAGATGATTAAGAGTACCAAACGAGGTATCCTGGTTACCAAGCTATGGTATATCCGTTCGGTTGACCCTCAGACTTTATTACAAACTGGCCTTACCCGCGACGGAACATTCTATATTGAAGATGGAAAAATAAAACATCCGATTAAGAATTTCCGTTTTAACGAAAGTCCGATTATCATGCTTAACAACCTTGAAACGCTGGGCAAGCCTGAGCGCGTGGTTAGCACGGAGTCGAACCAGAATTACATTGTACCGCCGATGAAAATAAGAGAATTTACGTTCTCGTCACTTTCTGATGCCGTATAGCGGACTGGTAGTCCGTGATTATGTACTACAAGGGTTAAATATTTAATATTGGATAAATGCCAAATGAAATAGAGATAATAGAGAAAAGTTTTTCTCTATTATCTCAAACATTTTACTTCCAAAGACACAATTTCAGAAAATTAACACTTCATTACACTTGAAACCTTTCGTCTTCACTCGGATTCAATACACTTCGGGGGATTGGGATACAGATCAACGCATGCCTTCCAATATCCTGAATTCGCTGGTAGAATACACTACCATACCTGTTGATGAAAAAGAGAAGGTTGTATTATTGAGCAGCAACGAAATCTTCAAAAGTCCGTTCTGTTACCTTAGTGGCCACAAGTTGGTGGAGTTTTCTAGTCAGGAAAGAGAGCATTTTAGAAAATATGTTGAAAACGGCGGGTTTGTCTTTGTTGACGATTGCAATCATGACATCGACGGACTGTTTGCCAAATCATTCGAGCAGGAAATGGCTCGTACTTTCAGCGCCAAAGCACTACAGAAAATACCCAATACCCATCCTATTTATCACTCTTTCTTTCATTTCGATGGCCCGCCTACCACCAGTTTCGAACTGAACGGCTGGGGTGACGACCTGGTGCACGACTACCTGAAAGCCATTCAGATTAATGGAAGGATAGGCGTGCTATACAGCAATAAAGATTACGGATGTGAATGGGACTACGACTTCAGGAATAAACGCTGGCTAGCCGAAGACAATACCAAATTCGGAGTAAATATCATCAATTACGCATTAACGGTTTAAACATTGGAAACACAAAATCTTAATCACTATAAATCACTGGTATCTAAATTACCACACTTAAAAAAAGAAATCGGTAAAGTTATTGTCGGCCAGGAAGAGGCCATCAATGAAATATTGATTAGTTTACTGGCAGGTGGCCATTGCTTGTTGGAAGGTGTCCCCGGACTTGCCAAAACCCTGATGGTAAAGACCATGTCGGAAGCACTCGATATGAAGTTTAAAAGGGTTCAGTTCACTCCCGACTTAATGCCCGGTGATATTATCGGCACTGAAATTCTGGAGGAAGACCATGAAACCGGCAAGAAGTTTTTCAAGTTCAACAGAGGGCCTATTTTCGCCAATATTGTACTGGCCGACGAAATAAACCGTACACCACCTAAAACGCAGGCGGCATTATTGGAAGCTATGCAGGAATACAAAGTTACTTATGCTGGTACTAACTATGACCTGCCTCTGCCGTTCCTGATTATTGCAACCCAAAACCCGATTGAGCAGGCAGGTACTTATCCCCTACCGGAGGCTCAATTAGACCGTTTCTTGTTGTATATCAAATTGGGCTACCCATCAGAACAGGAAGAACTAAACGTATTGAAAAGTACTACTGGTAGCAACAAACAGACTTTACAGACCATATTGACAGACAATGAGATTATAGATTTACAAAAACTGACCAGACAGGTGCACATCAGCGACGAATTGATTGTGAAAGTTAACCAGTTGGTAAGGAATTCCCGTCCGGCTAACAGCTCATCTGATTTTGTAAAACAATGGTGCAATTGGGGCGCAGGCCCACGTGCAGGACAAGCACTCATTCTATGCTCAAAAGCAAGAGCCGTATTGAACGAACGTTTCTCTGTGATTCCGGAAGATATTGAGACACTGGCGTATCCGGTACTACGCCATAGAATTGCGCTGAACTTCCGTGCCGAAGCCGAAAATATCACTACGGATAACGTGATTGGTGAATTGTTGAAAAAATAAACCTGATGCTCACTAACGAACTCATTAAATTAAATAATCTGCAACTGGCTGGTCGATTAGTTAGTGAAGAAGTGATGCTGGGAATCCACGGAAGCAAGCGTTCGGGTATCGGGACAGAATTTGAACAATACCGACACTATGAACCGGGAGACGACCCCAAAAGAATCGACTGGAAACTATTTGCCCGCACACAAAAGCATCTGGTGCGGGAATCAGCTACAGAAAGCAACCTGCATATCCGATTTGTGCTCGACTTATCAGGTTCAATGAATTATCAGGAGAAGTCAGTAAGCCGATTGCAATATTGCAAAGTCCTGCTGGCATCACTGGCTTATCTGGGGTATCGACAGAGCGACCAGATGAGTTTGTACACACTCCAAAACGGCGACTTGCAAACATTGGTACCATCAGGCAAGCAATCGTTTCAACGGATTCTGTATACACTTGAAAAGGCAGAAGCAGGTGGACAATGGAAAAACAGTAATCCGAAATTCCCCGAATTTCAACAAAAACAAAAGGAATTGATTGTCATTGCCTCAGATTTTCTGCAAGCCGATGACGAGTGGGTACAGTTAATCAAGAACATTGCCAACCCACGACGGGATATCGTAATTTTTCAGGTATTAGGGGAAGATGAAATCAATTTTAACCTGAAAGGCTTTTATCGTTTCAAAGATCTGGAAACACAAAGAGAGATAGAGTTGCAGGCAGAGGCTGTAAAAGAAGAATTTAAAACAGCTGTTTCAGCATATCTTGAAAATCTGGAGATTGCCTTGCGGATACCTAATGTTAATTTAATCAGAGTGAGGCTCAATGAACCCATCGCCAGGGTTGTTGCAGAGTCTCTAAAGAAAAGGAAATTATAAGTATGGAATTGTTAAATCCTCTGATGCTTTGGGGCGGTTTGGCTATTGCCATACCAATTATACTCCACTTCTGGCATCAGAAAAAAGGGAAAGTATTAGAATGGGCTGCTACGCAATGGCTCATAGAAAAGAATCTTCAGCAGTCGAGAGGCATCCGGCTGGATAATATTCTATTACTGCTACTCAGATGTCTGCTTTTACTGCTGTTTTGCTTTCTATTGAGTAAACCTGTGGTAGACTGGTTCAACGGGCAATCATCCGCCAAAAAAATACATCTGGTTCAACCGGACAACCTAATAGTCAGCAATTTTAAGTTTGAATTGCAGGAAGCCCTGAAAAAAGGTGAAAAAATATATTGGATACAATCCAACCCAATTCCTGTTGAGGATATTAACAGCATACCTGCTACAGATGGCATTAATCCACTTATACTGCAGTCAGCCCTGAATAAACTCTCGCAGACAATAGATAAAGAGCATATAGAACTATATCTCATTAATGATCAGGACCTGGCGCAGGTACCCAAAATTTTCGTTCCCTCAACATTCCATCTGCAAACAGTTGTTGATTCAACAAAACAAGTATCAAAACCCTACTTAGCCTTTGGTGAAAATAAACTTTTTGTAAATGCAGCTAACCAACTGACCGGCCAGAACGAATTAGATAAAGACAACAATTATCTGAACAAACCTGCCAATACTACTCCGATCCAAATTTTGGTTCTGAATCAGGACAAAGTAGAAAAACAAACCATCCTGGCCGCATTAAAGGCATTAGAAGAGGTATACAAATTAGAACTGGCCATAGATATCGAGACAGATAAGAACAAAAAATATAATTGGGTTTTCAGTGATAAGCTATTAAAAGCAGGGTCAGAATTCGCTTCTGAATCAACTTTAAGTATTATCTCAGATGCCAACCATACTCCGGCTAATCAGTTGAGTTATCAGAAAAACATAATTCATATTCCTTACAGCCTCAATCCACAATTCTCAGCAGCCGTTTTTAATGGTGAGTTTCCTGAGTGGTTGGGAGAGACATTAGTTAAGTACTACCAGCTAAACCCTGTACGCACTATTTTGAGCCACCAGCAGTTGCAAGGTTTATTTACTCATTACAGCTCCAGCAAAACAACCGAAGAAAGTGAGTTTTCAAGGCTTTTGCTTTTAGCTTTTATCATTATTTTAGGCATTGAACGTTATATAGCTATTCGGAAAAACGCATGAATCAGGTCAAACATATTATATCGGGTGTTCGCTACCAGTTATATGCGGTCGCTTTATTGACGTGCTTTCTGGTAGCTGTATCCGTCTTTTTATTGCTCGCTGTTTTTATTGATTCTGTCTCTCTATTAGTTACTTTCAGTCTGCTTACTTTTGGTATCAGCGCTTACTACACAAAACTCTTTACCGACAAGCAAAATGATGCAGTAAAACTAATACACAAAACTGTTGGAGACACAGAATACAGCCTTCAACTGCTTAGTGTTTCTCAGCCCAATATTGCGGAGCAATTGCAGTTAGAAAGATTAGCTTCTAAATTAGATGGACACAAGATTCCAACAGCAATAGGCTCTAAAATATGGATTCCAATCGCTGCCCTGCTGGTTTCACTGGGTATTTATTGGGGATACCCACTTATCAGACAAAATCAGGAAAACAAAACTTTTAGTACTCAAACAAAGGCCACACCATCGCCGGAAACAATTGCGAAAGCACCGGTTTTCAGTTCGTCACAATTAACCATTACCCCCCCTGCTTATACCAGATTACCGATAAAAACAAGCGAGGATTTAAACGCTTCTGCTATTAGCGGCTCAATACTTAAATGGCAGGTAGCATTTAATCATACCCATAGTCTGGCCGTAAAACTAAGCAATAACAGAGGAGAGGAACTGACATTTAAGAAAGCCGGAGAAGTTTTTGAGTATACCGATGTGCTACATGGCTCAGGTTTATATACCATTAAAGCTTATTGGAAAGACTCATTGGTTTATCAGTCTGATTACTATCGCCTGGAGGCAATACCCGACCTGGCGCCTAAAATTGACCCGGCTTCTAAAGAGCTATATAAATTTCATTTTCTGAAAGACCCGAAAACTATACAGATTTCGGCCAAAGTATCTGACGATTTTCTGGTAACACAGGCATTCATTATTGCTACAGTCGCCCGTGGCTCGGGTGAAAACGTGAAGTTCAGAGAAGTGAAATTCCCTATTAACCAAACAAATTTCAAAGAAGCATCCGTATCTAAAATCATCGATTTAAAAGCCCTCAATTTTGCTCCGGGCGATGAATTGTACTATTACTGGGGAGCATTTGATAACAAGAAGCCAGAACCGAATTATACCAAATCGGATACCTATTTTATTGTATACAAAGACACTTCTAAAACTGAAGAAGCTGAAATGGCCACTATGGCCATGAATATTCTGCCCGAATATTTCAGAAGCCAGCGGCAGATTATTATTGATACCGAAAAACTCATTGCCAAAAGAAATAAAATCAATCAGAAGGATTTTAACAGTACTTCTAATGAAATAGGTTTCGATCAGAAAGCGTTGCGTCTGCGCTATGGACAGTATCTGGGAGAAGAATTTGAGAACTCGATCGGTGGTGGCAGCGCTTTACCGGAGTCTGCCGGTAACGAAACCGCCGATTTGTTAAAGGGTTTTGTGCATGCCCACGATGAAGGCGAGCATGACCACGAAGACGGCGGAAAACAACAAGAGCACGGACATGACCACGGAGGAGAAACCAAAGGTAATCACTACAACGAAGACCCGCTGGCGGCTATTCTGAAAGATTATGTACACTCGCACGACGACGGCGAAGCCAATACATTCTACGAACAATCAACCCGCAGTTTATTGAAAATGGCGCTGGAACAAATGTGGCAGTCAGAACTGCATCTACGCCTATATGAACCCGAAAAGGCATTACCTTTTGAGAAAAAGGCGCTGGAATTTCTGAAATCGGCCCAACAAAAAGCACGATCATTCGTAAAGAAAACCAGCTTTGACCCGCCACCCATCAAAGAAAAAGAAAAGCGTATGACAGGCGAACTGAACAAATTCAATGAAGCATTCAGTTACGAGAAGAATTTTTCGCAACAACAGGTGGAGCAACTGGTGGCAGAAGTACTCGGCATTATAGATACCAAACAGGAAGCGCAGAAATTGAACGGCCTCCAAAAGCAAACAGTACTGGCATTGGGGTCTTATCTAAGTGGCAAGGTAATGAACAGCAAACTGAGCAACTGGTCGGTTTTGAGCCTGTTGCAGAAGTTAATCAACGATAAAGACCTGTCGGCGGACGAAAAAGCTGAGCTAAAGACAAAACTTTATCAGCTCACAGGTATCAGTCAACCTAAAGGCACATTGAACAAATCTTATTCGGGAGAAAAAAAATTAGAAAAGGCATTCTGGAAAAACATTCAGTAGTCCGGCATCAGACCAAACTTAATCAATGACATTGCAATTACTCATATTATCAGTTTTTCAGTCAAAGTGGCTACTCTACGGGTGTTTAGCAGTAGTGCTGCTTATCCAATTCTGGCTATTATGGCAGTTGAAAACACTACCTACAAAACGCTTGTGGATTCGCGCGGGGTTGAATCTGTTTGTCTGGTTAATGGTTTTTCTCTTCGTTCTTCAACCCGGGTTCAACCGCACGACTGATAGCAACAAGATTTTATTGACTGATGCAGGAGTACCGAGAGCATATATTCAGAAAGTCAGAGACAGTCTGCAAATCAGAGAGTCGTTCAGTGTTTCTGAGTTCAACCGGCTAATGAGTAAAAATCCACACTTTTCGGATCAACCGGGCATTGTATACCTGTTAGGGCAAAATTTCAATCAAAAGACAATCAGTCTCCTAAGCAATAAGACCCTGAACTGGATACCTTATTTTAACAACGGACAATTGGAGGATTCAGACTGGAAAGGCATCGTAAGAAAGGGCGATATACAGGAGGTAAGTGGGAAAATAACGGTAGACAAGCCTCAGACACTCAGTATCAAATACGCCAATCAGATTTTAGATAGCGTACTATTACAAAAAGGCTTAAATGCCTTTCAGCTGAGTTTTCCGGTTTTCACGATTGGGCAGACAGAGGCCACACTGGCATTAGAAAATAAGTCTTTGCAGGATATACACTTTTTCGCTCACGCCCCTCAGGCACACAATGTGCTGTTTATATTGGGTAACCCCGACTTTGAAAGTAAAAACCTATCTGAATGGCTGGGTAAAAACAATCACAAGGTCGAAATCATTACGACTATCGCCAAAGATGCTCAAAGTAAGGTTTCTATCAATAAAACCACACAGGCAAAAACCTTCAATACGGATATTGTAATAACTGACCCCGGCAACGCTTCTCATGCTCTGGTAAAAAAAGCTGCTGCAGAAGGCAAAAGTGTTTTGTTTATTAACTGTACTAATCCGGAGCAGGATGTCAAAACTATTAATCAGGCGTTGGGTACTAACTGGCGGGTAAAAAAGATATCGAATGAGCAATCAGTAAATCTCGCCGATAATCTCACTGCCTTGCCATATGCTTTGGTGGAAAACATCAATCAAAAATCAGTGGGTACCTATCCCATCGCTGTTCAGAAGAAAGCCGGCACAATAGTTCTAAGCCTTTTAAACGAGACTTTCCCTCTGAAATTAAGTGGTGATAGTCTGAATTATAATAAAATCTGGGCCTCAGTATTCCAACAGTTGAATCCCCCGGCGCAGAATAACGTCATTATACAATCTCCTGTTTTTACTGATACCCAGACACCCGTTATTGTCAACAATCCTTCAGCAATTACAGATGTGCTTAAAATAGCAAGTGATACCACCCGGCTTCTACAGTCAGTTGTTAATCCGCTTACCTTCTCGGCCAACTATGTTTTTAGAAAACCGGGTTGGCAAGCTTTTCAGGATTCACTATCCGTTTACGTTGAAGATAAAATAAGTACGCTGCAACAAAGCAAACAAATACAAGAAGCTTTACTAGCTCACCAGACATTTAATACCGTTAGCGGAAGTCCTTCGGTTTCGCAGGCATTGACCACTACCCTACCCGACTGGATGTGGTTTGCTCTTATACTGATAGGGTTAGTGGCGCTTTGGGTTGAACCTAAGCTGGATTTTTGAGATTATTTCCACACTTCCACAATTTGTACCAGAGCGCTCTCCAATCTGCTCTTAATCAACTCAATACTATTTTCTTCATTTCTTTTCAGGATTTATGTTTGAAAAAACGTTCCATTTGAGCCTGTTTCAGTCTGGTTTCTTCCGATTTAAACCAGTGGACAGGCGGATAAAAATACAAGACAAGCGAAACCAGCGAGATTACCCAGAAACTGACACGCTGAACTTTAGAAACCCTGCCGGTTGGCTTATACAACTGATAAAAAGTAAGCACGAAAATGAGCAATTGGCAACCCAATAGCAGAGGCGTATATGCTTGCAAGGCAATAAATATGCTCAGGCCACCGCTGATGCTTATCAGCAAAGGCAACCCACAGCAAAGCAGATGAATGCAAGAAGCGGCAAGCAGTTGGATTCCTAACAATACTTTTGTCATAATAAAATGGTTTATAGCAATCAGATACGTTTGGGTAACATTATCGAAGTTCAACAAATAAAATAAATGCAACATTGTTGCAAACGTAGAATTGCATTTCTACATTTGCAACACTATTGCATAAAAATTCTCCGACTATGAAACGTATCTTCTATCCTTTTTCATCAGGAATGACCATCATTCTCCTCGGCAGTTGTTTGGGTTTCGGGTTTTCATGGCAGGGTGCTACACAAAATATAACCTGGAAAGACCTGCAGGATGTACGATTTAAGAAAAGATTCAACAAACAGGAAAACATGTTTTTTCTTTATCCGGAATTCGGAGAGAGAGTAAAGGCATTGGAAGGAAAAGTAATACAAATCAGAGGCTATATGATTCCGGTTGACCCCGCGGAAAATGTCTTCGTGCTTTCGGCGAATCCTATGGCCGCCTGCTTTTTTTGCGGTGGCTCAGGGCCAGAGTCAATCATTCAACTGAAGCTCAGACAACCCCGCAGATTTGCAACAGACGAGATCTGGACTGTAAAAGGCACGCTAAAGCTCAATACTGATAATGTGGAAGAACTGAATTATGTTTTGCAGAATACTGAAACGGTAAGGAAGTTTAACTGAGCAGCTTTGATAACATTATAGCCATACAGGTTTGCTCTATATGGCTATTGTCCTGGTATTAATTTCCTGAAGGCTTATTGGCCGGGCGGAAGAATCTCTTCTTCGATTTGGTCTTATTACCCGATGACGTTTTAAATCTGGTTTTCGTACCACCTGTTTTATACTCAGGGGCGGGGCCTAATCCTAAACCTTCCGTAATGTTTTGCTTCTCTACTTCTCTTTCCAATAGCTTTTCTATATTAGCAATGCGATACTGGTCTTTTTCATTAATGAAAGTGATAGCCGTACCTGTGGTTTCTGCTCTCGCTGTTCGCCCAATTCGGTGAATATAATCTTCTGCATCACGAGGTACATCGAAATTGACTACATGGCTCAGGTTATTGATGTCAATACCTCTCGAAAGTACATCTGTCGCCACCAGAATCTTATATTGTTTGTTCTTAAAATCACGTAAAACGTTTTCGCGTTCCTGTTGTGAATTATCTGACGAAATACCTCTGGCATCCAGTTTTAATTTTGTCAAGGCTCTGATAATTTTATCAATCATCATTTTCTGAGAAGAAAACACGATTACTGACTGAACTCCATCATTTTTTAGCAGATGTGCCAGTAACGGAATTTTCTGTGTATCGTTGGCTAAATAAAATTGCTGGTCTATCCCTTCGGCAGGCTTAGAAGTTGCCAGTCTGACCTCTTCAGGATTATTCAGAATTTTATTGGCAAAGTCTCTTATTTTCCGGGGCATGGTAGCCGAAAACATCAGATTCTGCCGTTTGGCCGGAAGTTGTTTCAGTATAAAAAGGATATCATCCGAAAAACCCATATCAAGCATTTTATCTGCCTCATCAAGTACGAGACATTTGATATGGTCAAACTTCACTTCTGTAGATTTCATGTGGGCCATCAACCGCCCGGGCGTAGCAATGATTATATCTGCTCCGTGCACCAGAGCTTTTCGCTGTTGATCCCATTCTTCACCTACACCACCGCCATATATGGCAATACTGGTAGCATTGATAAAATAACTGAATCCTTCAATTTGCTCGTCAATCTGTTTAGCCAGTTCGCGGGTTGGTACAAGTACCAGTACCGATGTCTGGTTGCTTTGTTGGCGCACCACCTGATCAAGTAAAGGAATAAGATAAGCCGCTGTTTTGCCTGTGCCGGTTTGTGCGGAAGCCAGGAGGTCTCTTCCTGCAAGAATGAGTGGAATGGTTAGTTCCTGTATGGGTGAGGCCTGAATGTAATTCATGGCGCTTACGCCAGACAACAGGTCTTCATGAAGGTTAAATTCGCTAAATTGCAAGTTTTGTTCTGAAATTATAGATTGGTAAAAACGTAAAGATAGCATTTAGAAATGAAGAATGCATAGAATGGCCGAATCATCAGCTATTCTATGCATTCTTTAGTTACTTTACCAATCAATTTAAAGCTGATGCATTACTTAAATAAAAACCTGCTCGGGGCGATTTCAGCTTTAACTGAATCAATCAATACGCCAGTCGGCTTGTATCTGAAAACATAGCCTGCCTGTTTGTATGACGGCGTAGTACCCCCATAGATTATATTCTCTTTTGGATCAAATCCGAAGGCAGTAAAGGTGCGTTTAATTAAAGGAGTCGATGTTGAAATGGTAGCATCATTTATATTAAAACTAAAGGTTTCACCCACCTCGCTCCAATGTGAAAAAGAAAAATAGATAGTTTTTCTATCGGCACTGAAAGTCAGATTTCCGAGTGTTTTGTCACCATTGCCGCCTACTTTAATTCTTGCTTCTACCAGTTTGGTTTGTGGGTTTATTCTCACTACATCCTGATATACAAAACCCCATATTTTACCATTGGCATCTGCCTGTAAGCTACTGATGCTACCCACTCCACTAATCTCTTGTTTAAAAGTATCAGTCTGTGTGTCTATTACCTGAATCACCCCATCGTTTGCATCACTTACAAAGGCCTCGGTCCCTACCACAACAATGCTTTCTGCACCTTTTTGTACAGGTATTTTCTTGGTTATTTTGTTAGTTGTCAAGTCAAGTACAGCTACATAACCTTTGTTGATATAAAAATCGGGATAAGCACCTGTTTCTGCCCAGGCAGTTACATAGGCTTTGTTAGCGCTCACTTTTACAGCCTGGCGGGGGTTTTCAATCTCACTCGACGGAATAGTGGCAACAGATTTAAAAGTGCGGGCATTTACAATTTCAATTTTATCCTGCCCAGTTGTTGAGTTATCAACCAATATGATGCCTTTCCCATCAACTTCCGCATAATCTGCTATCCCTCCGGTTATCGAGCGGCTATTTTCCTTTTGAAATATATCAAGCGACGCCGTTTTTGAATTGCGGTCTACCAATGAGAGAGAGCCGTTATTATCAAAAAAGTTTCCGGCATTTATCACAATCACACCTGAGTCATACGGTTGTGCGGGTTCTGCTTCTTTTGTTTCACAAGAAAAAAGAGCAATAGAAACAAAACCAATCAGTAATAATTTTCTGTAGTTCATCTGGATTATTTATTTATGTTTATAACTAAGTTGATTGCATAATTTCTGCCTGGCATGGCATTGCGTTTCGAATTGAGATACAACTCATCGAATACATTATTGATCTGAAAAAACAATTGACCGTCAACGTGTTTCCATTGTAAACCGCTTTCCAGTATTACATTCACAAGCTGCTGGCCATCGAACCACTTGGAGTTGTCGAAGGTGTAGTACCTGCGGCTATTGGTCTGCCATTGAAGCGTAGCACGGAATGGCATTCCGTGTGTTTTCATCCACTCGCCTTTGCTTCGGGTCTGGTAGAATAAATTGGCAGTAAAATTGTGCTTCGGAATATAAATCAGTTGTTTGCCTATCACATCGGCCGAAAAATTGTCATAAGCCTTCCGTTGTGAAGAAAGCGTATAGGCATATTGTGTATTCAACCCTAAAGTCAATCGCTTCTGCTGAAACTGTGTTTTATGAGATAGTTCTATGCCTTTAGCCAGTACTTGTTGCAGGTTTTGTACGCGATACCCTATCTCTGGGTTCCAGTATACCCAGTTGTCAATCAGATTATGATAGACGTTCAGAGATGAACTGAAACTGAAAGCGTTTTTTGCCTTATTCCAACTGATACCGAGTTCTTTATTGAATCCGTCTTCAGGTTTCAGATTGGGGTCTCCCAATTCAGACCAGTAACGCTCATTCATGGTGGGTACGCGGTAGCTGCGCGAAACATTACCTGTTAACTTAATAGCTTTAGCAAGCTGATACTCGAACCCTAATGCCGGAGCCATCGGCGGCTCAAAGCCTTTCACAAATGCCTGCCTCACATTGAGCGAAGCAAGAAATTTCGAGGAAACCTGATAGCGCAACCAGGCAAAAAGATCGAGTCGGTTTTCAGAGATTTTTCTTCTTTCATACTCATCAACGTGCGCCACCACATTAGCCGCCTCTGTACCAATATGTGCAGTTAGTTTTGAAATTTGCCATTCATGCTCCACCCGAACCAGAAAACGGTCTATGGCTGTGCGGCTGGGTTTAATAAAGTTACCTTTCCCATAATTGGTTATATCCTGTACATACCCACCTCTCACGGTCAGTTTCCTGAACTGATAAGTATTCAGAACCCTGATTGCCTGGGTCTGCAACAATTCTCTTGTATTAATTGACTGCGGCGAAATCTCGACACTATTATCCGACAACCAGATATTCAGCGAAATCTGGTCCTGTTTTTTAGTCAGATAAAACAAATCCTGTATGAATCCTTTTGATGCCGTAGCAGAGCGCTCTACCGGATAATAATTCCGCTCGGTATAAGGGTAATCGTTATTCAACACCCCTTTATAAAATACGGTTTTAGAAGAAATACGTTTATCAGATAGCCGCACTGACAGTTGGCTTTGTCTGTTATCGAAACTGGCCAGTCTTTGTCCGAAACTCGCCTGCATTTTCTTTTCCCAAACAGGTTTTGAATCGAGAAGAATACTCCCTCCGACCGCATCAGAACCAACTACACAGGACGAAGATCCATATTGAATAGCCAGCAAGTCGAAACCTGCCACGGGAAGCGTAGAAAAATCGCTCTGCCCAGTGCTTGGCGAATTAATATTGATACCATTCCAGAGCACTGCAGTATGGTTACTCGAGGTACCTCGCAGTCCCACGGTGGTCAGTTGTCCGTTACCATATGGCCGGAAATTAACCGGTGCCTGAAAACTCAGGAACTCTGCCAGTGTCTGAAATTTCGCCTGCTGTATGGCTGCTGAATCGATGCTTTGGATTTTCAAACCCGCCATAAAACGAGTTGGGGTAAAGGTTTTCACCACTACCTCATCCAGCATTCGTGTCGAATCGGTTTGGGCAAAGACATTTACCTGCGGTAGTAAAAACCACGCAAATACAAAGGAGAATACCTTCGACAAAAAGCATTTAATGGAAATGCTCAAAAATTAATGAATATAAAATGAATGATATCCTGTCGCTCATTTGCTTTTATCCTCCGTAAAGCGCAAATAAGGATAGTCCTGGGCAGGTCTCCTGACTCGTTTCAGCATTTCCGGCCTTCCCGTATAACAGTGGCCATGAAGACGAAATGCATCAATGAAACTTACAGTTGCGGGGACAGCTCCCGGTTTGAACGGGATTCCCTTTTAAGCCTTGAGACGATTATCGGAAATCGCATAAGGCACCTAAAACTGATGCAAAGGTAAAATGATTTTTAAAATTAACAGCAATTGCACAAAAAAATAGTAGTTCATGTCACGTTAATACTAATTCTGAAAACAGATGCTTATACTTGTTAAATGTTGTAAAATCTATGTTTATATTCGCACATACAAAACCTTAATACGAATGACCAAAAAGAGAATTGCCATTGATATGGACGACGTAATGGCAGCCACTGGAAAGAAAATCCTCAGAACTTATAACCATCTGGTAGGTACCGCTTTTACTGAGCAGCATTTTGAAAACAAAGCATATTTTGAGATTTTCGAGGAAAAAAACTATCACAAAATAAGAGAAGAAATATTTAAACCGGGTTTTTTCAGAGATGTAGAAGTAATGGCTGATGCCGTAGAAGTGGTACAGAAACTGCATGAAAAATTTGAAGTATTCATCGTATCGGCAGCCACCGAGTTCCCTAATTCATTGAAAGATAAAATGGACTGGCTGGAAGAACACTTTCCGTTTATTTCATGGCGGAATATTGTACTTTGCGGTGATAAAAGCATTGTAGCCGCCGATTACATGATTGACGACCACGAGAAAAACTTGAAGACCTTTAAAGGTAAAACGCTGATGTTTAGCGCCATCCATAATCAGATGGTTACCGGTTATCAAAGATTCAAATCATGGAAAGAAATTGAGGCTTTTTTTGAGAATGAAAGTTAAGATTCATTCAAAAACGACCTTGTATTCATGGGAAAAACTGAAGAAAAAACAATAGTATCACAACCTGACAATAACTATGCTCGATCTATCACATTAGCCGTTTTATTGTTAGCAGGATATTTTTGGTTTTTTGTTCAGTCAATTGCAGTAGTTTCATGGCTGCTACTTTTCTGCTCTTTGTTTTGCCTCTTTTTAGGAAGTTATCTTATTCTCAATTTATCCAAATACATTTACTATTTATATTCTGATAAAATAATTATAGCCACGCATAAAAATGAATATCTTGATGAAATAAAGATTACTGATATCACTGCTTGGAACATTGAATATGATGAGGTTGGAAAATACAAATCAAACAAAAATTTAGTTTTTAGAACAAATGAAAAAACTATATCTATAAGCAGCCAGGACTATAAAAATTTCTCAGATTTTACTAACTACTTTAGAAAGTAAAAGTTACCAATTGACAAAAACCTAAAAGCACCACTTAAAATTTCATTAGATGAAGAAATACCTAGTTCTGAGAGAATCGGCCCAATTATTTTATTCGCTGCTGTATTAATTACAATAGCAACTTTTTGGTTGATTGTCAGGAAAAAATCTGATTCTGATGAAATAATTTACTTTATAAGTGAGATAACAAACATTCACATTAAAAAGCATGGAACAGAGTAAGAGTTAAAAGGTTACCCCTCATTAAATTTCTATACAAGCAATAAAATCTTTTTTCAGCCATACTATTACAATAATGGGAATCTTACCTATACAAATCAAGGCAAAACAATAAGGATTAGTGTTCTAAAAAGTGATTACGATTGGCGTCTGAAACATAAGTTTATAAGGAAAATCACCATGTTCTCTGAAACAGATTTACCGATTGAAAATTTTAAGATTCTTGATTAGCTCTGCTAAAGATAAAACCTAAAACCCAATATGACCGCAAAACAAATTGTAGAAAAACTGGCATCTTTTCCTAACAGAGGCGTAGCTACTGCTAATGAAATACCCGTGCTTGATTATCTGAGCAGTTTGTTTCCGGAACGAGATGTTACAAGGGAGTCGTTCAAAACACCTAAAACCTACATCTCAATTGTATGGTGGTTGATTGGGGGTTTAACGGCAGGATTATTGGCGCTTAATTTCTCCCCTATAGCTGGCTTATTTCTGACATTGATATTTGTAACCCTGGCTATGCTGTATTTCAACTGGTACGCATCGCCGGTTACTGGTTTCCCTCCCTTAGTCACTTCGTATAATCTGATAGTTAAGGCTAAACATAACGAGGTCAGCAAGCCTAAAAAGCTCATTCTGATGGCACACTGGGACACAGCGCCTATTTCAGTTCTTTACAGACCTGAAATGGTAGGTAATTTCAGAAAATCATTAAAAATGAGTTTGCTTCTTATGATTATAGCACAGTTTATAGCCATTTCTCAGTTTCTGGTGCCTAATAATTTCATTATGCTGATAGGCAATATTTTAGCCTTCTATTTTCTATTGCAGGGATTAGTGGGAACCGTCGATTATTTCCGTTTAGGATATTCAAACGGGGCTTCTGACAACGCCACCGGCGTGGCAGCAGCTATTGCCACGGCAGAAAAATTGTGGGCTGAAAATCTGGATAATCTTGATGTTGAACTGGTGCTGACAGGTGCCGAAGAGGTAGGTATGATTGGCTCAAGAGCTTATATGAAAAAACATTATACCGAATTCAATAAAGAAACTTATCTGGTAAATTTTGATACTTTAGGTAAAGGGAATCTGAAAATCATTACCCAGACCGGCAGCTGGTCTAATATTGTGTATGATAACCAGCTGATACAGATAGCCAAACAAACCGTTGCGGAACTTCCTGCTCTGAAAAACGTAACAACCGGAGCATGGCATACAGCTGATTTTGACTCGGTCTGGTTTCAGCGGGCGGGTATTCCGGCAGTAACGCTGGCGGCTCTTGATGCCAATGGCCGCATGCCTAATATTCACCGCCCGACTGATATTCTGACAAACGTAGATTTTTTACCTATGGAAAAGGCTATTATATTAGCAGAGAAAATCGGAGAACAACTCAACAATTCTTAATCTTCTTTACTATGAATCGTAACCAGACTTATCTATTCTTTGGCTTGTCTGCATTAAATATTGTAGCTGGCTTATTGGAAAACGAATGGCTTGGCTATATAACAAAACCCCTGCTGATGATTACCCTGGGTCTTTTTTATTATCAGCATACCCATACAACTTTTACCAGAAGAGACCGTATTGTGTTGTTTGCGCTGCTTTTCTCCTGCCTGGGTGATACCTTCCTGATGTTTCAGAAATTCAATCAGAACTTCTTTTTGCTAGGCTTAGGTGCGTTTTTGCTGGGGCATGTTTGCTATATATTGCTGTTTCAGCAAGAGGGGAAATCCCGCCACTTCCGTTGGTTACCGTTTATATCATACGCCTGTTTGCTTTTGTTCTTCCTGCTCAATAAAATTCCGGCAGACTTCAAAATTCCGGTCATGCTTTATTCGGTTGTGATAACACTGATGGGTATCAGAGCCAGTGAAAGGCAGGTGAAAGATAAAAGTTATGAAATAGTGCTGATTGGCGCCGTCTTATTCATTATCTCTGACTCGCTCATTGCGCTTACTAAATTCGTAGTGTCAATACCTTTGGCAGGCTTCTGGATTATGAGCACCTATGTTGTGGCCCAATACCTGATCATTCATGGCCTATTAATCAGTCGCCGCTCTTAGCTTCATTCCTTCTTCGTTTTCTGTATGAAGGCTCAGGAGTAATTAATTCAGCCATGTCGCTGAGTTCGAGTTTCAAGGCATTCATTGAAAGCGTAATTTCACGCACTGATAGCGTCAGCGCTGCAATTTGAAGCATCAGGGCTCCGCCAAACATCCATTTGGCAGCCAGTTCTTTGCCTACAAAAATTAACAGCATACAAACGGCACTCAAAAGCAGGCTCGAAATGGCTATTACCTGAATATTCCTTACAATTCTGATGCGTCGTTGCAGGCCTCTGATCTGTGCAACAATGTTTTCTTTTTCCTCTTCTGTTTTGTATTTCAAGTGCAGGTCACGAATAAGACTTGCCAAAGCCAGAAACCGGTTAGTAAAAGCAATCATCAGTAATGAAACTGTAGAAAAAAGAAGCGCCGGGGTACTAATAGTCAATTCCATCAGGTATGATTAAGCGAAACCTGCAGGCTTCGCCGTTATAAACAAAATAAGTAGGTCTTTGAAAGAGATATTATGCGTAACTGCCCGAAATATAACTTTCGAGGGAAGCAATCTGAGCCTTTTGCTCATTGATTATTGTTGTTACCAAATCATTGATGGAAATAATACCCGCCAGCCTATCAGCGTCCATTACCGGTAAGTGTCTGATGTGCTTGTCAGACATAATACGCATGGCATCTTCCAGTTTATCTTCCATATCTATCGTAATCACTTTCGATGTCATTACGTCACTTACCTTCGTTTCGTCAGAATGCAGCCCTTTTAACACAATTTTGCGGGCATAGTCACGTTCTGAAAAAATGCCGGAAAGTTTTCCGTTATCTATTACCAAAACCGCCCCGATATTTTTATCGGCCATTTCTACAAGCGCATTATATACGGTTGTATCTGATGAAACCGAAAAGAGCGCATTGATTTTCTTTTTTTGCAATATCTGACGAATTTTCATAGGTATAAATTTACGGTTGATAAAACATAAGACAATTTTATAAAAAAAATCATAGAAAGCAATAGTTTGAAAAACAAAAATATATTATTAACTTTGCACCCCTAAATAATATGTTCACGGCACAACCGGAAACTATTTTAGAATAAAACAGTATTCATTGTAAATCTTTCATTCAAAAATGTACGCAATCGTAGAAATCGCAGGTCAGCAATTTAAAGTTGAAAAGGGTCGTACGCTCTATACTAATAGATTAGAGGGCGAAACGAACGCTGAACTTGTTTTCGACAAGGTACTCCTTGTTGACAACGGTGGAACTATCTCAGTAGGTGCTCCAACCGTAACTGGTGCTTCTGTAAAAGCAACTATCCTTGAACACCTTAAAGGCGAAAAAGTAATCGTTTTCAAGAAAAAACGTCGTAAGGGCTACGTTAAAAAGAACGGTCACCGTCAATATTTGACTAAAATTCAAATCGACGAAATCGGAGCGTAAAAGCAGGTTGAGTGAGATACTCAGCAACAAAAACATTTATTCATTGCAATTCACTAATTAAAAGAGAATAAGGTCATGGCACACAAAAAAGGTGTTGGTTCGTCGAAAAACGGACGCGAATCAGAAAGCAAACGCTTAGGCGTTAAATTGTTTGGTGGACAAACCGCTATCGCTGGTAACATCATTGTTCGTCAACGTGGTACTAGACATAATCCGGGTGTTAATGTAGGTGTTGGTAGAGACCACACACTTTTCGCGTTAACCGATGGTATCGTAGAATTTAAAAAAGGACGTGACGGAAAATCTTTCGTTAACGTTGTAGCAGAAGCTTAATCAGTGTTCTGTAAAAGATTTTGAGACCTGCCCCATAAAGGCAGGTTTTTTTATGCCTGTACCAAACTTATTTTTAGTAACGACTGTTCTTAAACAGACACAGATTATTTAATACTACCGATTGTCATGCTTCAACGCCAAACAATGATATATACCGAGCTGAGCCCCAATCCGAATTCAATGAAATTCGTATTGAATTTTGAGCTGGCTCCTGACGGATTGTCGTTCGATTATCCCACCATAGTTGCTACTGCAGACGAAGAGAAAGCTTCTCCTTTAGCAGCAGACCTTTTTCAGTTCCCGTTTGTGAGGAGAATCTTTATTGCAGCCAATTTCATCACAATTACCAAAGATGAGGATACAGAATGGGAAGATGTGGTTTATGATATAAAGAAATTTCTGAAGATATATTTTGAGCAAAACCATCCTGTCTTTACTCAGAAAACGATTGATAAAAACACGTTGATTATTGATGCGAATGATTCGGCCATAGTGGCGAAAATCAAATCAACGCTTGACCAATATGTGCGCCCGGCGGTGGAGTCAGACGGTGGCGCTATCAACTTCGCTTCTTTTGATGAAATAACCGGACAAGTGAAAGTTTATCTGCAGGGTTCTTGCAGCGGTTGTCCTTCGTCTACAGTTACCCTACGTGACGGTATCCAACGTTTATTAACAACAATGGTACCAGAGGTAAAAGAAGTAGTAGCAGAAGGCGTTTAAGACATAAAGATAATATGTTAGGTAGAGACATGGCAATGCCATGTCTCTTTTTTTGTAATATCAAAGCGCATGATTGGCCATAATTCTCGATAATATTCCCTCTTTTAGCGAATAACTCGATACCCTCACATGATTAATCCCATAGGCCTGTATTACGTATCTGATAAGGCATACCGCTACCACTATCATATCCACGCGCAGCTCAATCATTCCGGGAATCGCCATTCTTTCCGCATGATTTTTAAACACCAGTTCATCATAAGCCGTGTAAAACTCCGAAATGGAATAATCAAACCCTACTTGCTCAGTCGGTGGTAATTGGCCCTTTTCATTCATAAAGTGCATATCAATCAGAGTATCGAACGAACCCGAGGAGCCAATCAAAGTCTTGGGGTCATACTGATGGCAGGCATTTGCCAAAGGCAACAGTTTTTCACGAAAAAAATCATCCATTTGCTGCACTGAACGCATGGAAATAGGGTCGGTCTTCATAAACTTGTCCATCAATCGCTGCCCTCCTATTTCGAAACTCTGTTTCCAGAAAATCTTCTCACCATTACCGATAATAAACTCTACGCTCCCTCCTCCTATATCCATCACCATAGATGTTTCATTGATCGGGAGCGCCTCCCTTACTCCATAATAAATCAATTCTGCTTCTTTATCGCCCGAGATGACCTGTATATTTATACCCGTTTCTTCAGCTACTCTGCTGGTGAACTCTTCTTTATTAGCGGCGTTTCTGATAGCGCTGGTGCCAATGGCAAAAATCTGAGCAGTATCTATCTGATGGCTATCAATGATAGCCTTAAAGTGCTTCAAAACACGCAAAGCCCGCTGAATACCTTCTTCGGCAATAATACCCTGGCTGATACCTCCCTGACCGATTTTGGCCGGTATTGACTCTCTGTAAAGTGTTTGTTGGTTTTCGACAATCAGCAAATGAAATGTATTGGTTCCTAAATCTATAATGGCTATTTTCATGCTGAAGTAATTAGGTGAGGTTTGCAGTGCAAAACTACACTTTTTCAAAAAACACTTGTAGCACCGCACCGATTAAATTTCACAAAAACCTGACCATTGCTTGAAAAAATAAACTATTCTTTCTACATTTGCAACCCCAAACAAAAGGAGGTGTATTTATATGTTAATAGTAAATGTAAAAGAAAACGAGTCTATTGATAAAGCGTTGAAACGTTTTAAAAAGAAATTTGAAAAAACCGGTGTATTGCGTCAGTTGCGTAAACGTCAGGCTTTCGAGAAACCTTCAGTAGCGCGTCGTAACGAAGTTATTCATGCTCGTTATGTTACACAACTAAGAAGCAACGAAGAAATCTAAATCGATTGACAATAGACACGAAACTAAATTTCGGTCGTTCATTGTAAATAGATATATTTTAAACCATATTAGCAGTTTCAATTGCTTAAGGCAAATTGTTTACTGGTAGTATGGTTTCTTATTTTTTACAATATATCCAATTCGAAAAACGGCTCAGTCAGCATACGGTTACGGCCTATGAAAACGACATGAAGCAGTTTTCTACCTATCTGCAATTTCAATACGAGCTAAACGAACCCGAAAAGGCCGATTCACAGATGATCAGATCATGGATTGCGGGCATGGCCGAAGAAAAAATGGACAACCGGAGTATCAACCGGAAAATTGCCACACTCCGGAGCTACTACGATTTCCTGCTTCGTCGCAAAGCCATCTCAGCCGACCCGATGCTCAAAATCAAGACTTTAAAAACCGATAAGCCTCTGCCAAAATTTGTTGAAGAAAAATCAATGCAAACCATGCTGGCCGGGATTGAATTTGAAAATGATTTTGCCGGGCAAAGGGATAAACTGGTTTTGGAACTACTCTATGGCACAGGCATGCGCCTTGCCGAGTTAATCGGTTTGAAAATAAGCGATATCAACCTGTTTAATCACACGCTTAGCGTACTTGGTAAAAGAAATAAACAGCGGGTGATTCCGGTTAACAAGAGCCTGGCAGAAGCCATAAGCAGTTATATAGATGGTAGAAAAGAGTTCGTGAGCAATTTTGCTGCTACACCTTACTTGATACTGACAGATAACGGAGCACAGGCATATCCGATGTTTATTCAGAGGCTGGTTAAGAAATACCTTACAATGGTTACGTCACTTGAGCAAAAAAGCCCGCATGTGCTAAGACATACCTTTGCCACGCATCTATTAAACCGCGGTGCCGACCTGAACGCCATTAAAGATTTACTCGGCCATACAAGCCTGGCTGCTACACAGGTTTATACCCACAATACGATTGAGAAATTGAAGAAAGTATATCAACAGGCTCACCCTAAAGCCTGATACATGCATAACTGCCTGAACATTCAACCTAAAACTACAATTGATGAAAAACTACATTTATACACTCTGCCTTATACTGGCAGTAAGCGTTGCCTACTTTTTCCCTCAGTATTTTATAGAAATCAACGGCTTTCAGTTAAAAGAATTAATCATACCCCTATTGCAGATTATCATGTTTGGCATGGGTACCACCATGACCTACGACGATTTTCTGGGTGTAATTAAAATGCCAAAGGCCGTTATTATTGGCTTGGCCTGTCATTTCATTATCATGCCTTTACTCGGCTTTTCTATAGCCAGTGTCTTTGATTTTCCGGCTGAAATTGCCGCAGGGGTTATTCTGGTTGGCTGCTCACCAAGTGGGCTGGCCTCTAATGTGGTTTCTTATATTGCCAAAGCTAATGTGGCGCTTTCTATTACCATTACCTCTTTTGCTACCTTACTGGCACCTTTCCTGACTCCATTTCTTATGAAAATTCTGGGTGGTCAATTCATAGATATCAATTTCTGGCAAATGATGATCGAGATCATCAAAATGATTATTGTACCGGTTATTCTCGGATTTATGGTTAATAAAATATTCAAAAAGCAAAGCGCCTGGCTCAACAAAATTCTGCCCTATGTGTCAATGGGAGGTATCCTTATTATTCTTGTTGTCATAACTTCTGCCGGTCAAAAATCACTTCAGACAGTGGGTATTGCTTTAGTTTTTGCCACTATTATTCACAATGTGGGCGGTTTTATTCTGGGTTACTGGGGAGCCAGACTATTCAAATTGCCTGAACAAGACTGCCGGACAGTAGCCATTGAAGTAGGCCTGCAAAATGCAGGATTGGCCTCAGGCTTAGCCAAGGCAATGGGTAAACTGGCAACAGTGGGCGTTCCACCTGCTTTGTTCGGACCAATCATGAACATTAATGGTTCATTGCTGGCTAGTTTCTGGAGTAAGAAATCGGTAGACTGAATAAAAAAGCAAAAGGCGCGTAAATCGCGCCTTTTGCTTATATGATACATTCTGATTATCTGTCTGTATACATGCTTTCATAGTATTTCAGATAGTCACCACTGGTTACATTTTTCAACCAGGTTGTATTTTCAAGATACCAGTCTACAGTACTGGCCAGCCCTTCTTCAAATTGTAAAGATGGCTGCCATCCCAGTTCATTCATAAGCTTTGTGGCATCAATGGCATATCTTAAATCGTGACCTGCGCGGTCTTGTACGTAGGTAATCAATTTAACCGATGTTCCTTCCGGGCGGCCTAATTTCTCGTCCATTATTTTGCATAGCAAATGTACTAAATCAAGGTTTTTCCATTCGTTGAAACCACCAATGTTATAAGTTTCTCCATTGGCACCATTATGGTAAATCACATCAATGGCACGGGCGTGGTCTTTTACAAAAAGCCAGTCGCGCACATTCTCGCCCTTGCCATAAACCGGCAGTGGCAGATTATGCATGATATTGTTAATCATTAATGGAATCAGTTTTTCCGGGAAATGATTCGGGCCATAATTGTTAGAGCAGTTCGATACCACTACCGGTAACTTATAAGTATTGTGGTATGCCCTCACGAAATGGTCTGACGATGCCTTTGATGCAGAATACGGCGAGCGGGGATCATAACTGGTTGTCTCGAGAAAAAACTCTTTCGGATCATGCAGTTCTCCGTATACCTCATCTGTTGACACATGATAAAAACGCTTGCCTTCATAATTGCTATCCTTCCATGCCTCTCGGGCAGCATTCAATAAATTAACGGTACCTATCACGTTGGTCATTACAAATGCCATCGGGTCAGTTATCGACCTGTCAACATGCGATTCCGCCGCCAGGTGTATCACACCTTCAAAATTATATTTCTGAAACAATCCTTTCAGGAAATAGGCATCTACTATGTCTCCTTTTTCAAAAACATAGTTAGGCAGATGTTCAATGTCTTTCAGGTTTTCCAGGTTACCGGCATAAGTAAGGTTGTCCAGATTAACTATCTGATAATCCGGATATTTTGTCACGAAGAGACGAACCACATGAGAACCTATGAAACCTGCTCCGCCCGTTATTAAAATGTGTTTTGATTGCATTTTTATCATTCAATTTAGATCGTACCCAAAACGATAAACTCTCAATATAATTACTAATCTATCAGCTTTCGCTTATTTATTCTTTGCTATTTTCTTTTCCCATCTCCAGGCATCTTTTACACTTTCTTCCAGTGATTTCTCCGTTTTCCAGCCTAACACTTTTTCTGCTTTTTCAACACTGCCAAATATTTTCTCTACATCGCCGGCACGTCGGGGTCCTATTTCATAATTAAGTTTCACTTTATTCACTTTTTCAAATGCCTTAATCACCTCAAGAACCGTATTACCTCTGCCTGTGCCTACATTGAACACATCATAGAAATTATCCTTGCTTTCAGACAGCAATTTTAATGCCGAAACATGTGCTTTAGCCAAATCAACTACATGTATAAAATCTCTCACATTGGTTCCATCTGTAGTATTGTAATCACTCCCGAAAACAGTGAGTTTAGGCCTGATACCAATAGCAGTTTGTGTGATGAAAGGCACAAGATTGCTTGGTACTCCTCTGGGCAGCTCTCCTATATGAGCGGTTGGGTGGGCACCAATCGGATTAAAATACCTTAGCGCTATGATTTTCAACGGGTTGCCTGCAGTGATGGTATCACGGAGTATATCTTCACAAATGGTTTTGGTATTACCATAAGGCGACGCAGCCGGTTTGCGTGGTGTATCTTCTGTAACAGGAATCATGTCGGGCTGACCATAAACCGTACATGACGATGAAAAAACAAGGTTTTTAATATTTAGTTTCAACATCACTGCCAGCACGTTCAGGGTCGAACCTATATTATTTTCGTAATACTTAAGTGGCTTTTCAACCGACTCTCCTACTGCCTTGTAAGCGGCAAAATGAATGACACCTTCTATATTTTCTTTTTTACAGATTTGCTCCAGTGCTTTTATATCATTACAGTCTTTTTCGTAGTATTTAACAGGCTTTTTTAATATTTTCTTTAAACCTTTCAGAACAGATTTTTCCGAATTGTTGAAATTATCGATAATAACAGGGTCATAACCGGCGTTCACCAGTTCAACTACTGTATGCGAGCCAATGAATCCGGCACCGCCTGTAACTAAGATTTTCATAAGCTTAAAATATCCGGTTAAAATTTCTGAAAAAGTTTTTTAGCAAAACTATTTGTTTTTTTGTCAAAAGTATGAATTTAGAGGTGGATTTAGAAAAAATTGAGCTTTGAAGTTTTAACACGGCCACAAGCAAACCGTTAGCCTGCTTACAGTCAGCTATTTAGGCCCACAAAGATTTGTTATGAAAGAATCGGAAATAAAAGCGTTGGTAACACTTCTGGACGATGAAGACATTGAAGTAGTACAACATGTTGAAAAACAATTAAGAACCATTGGCGGAGCGGTGATTCCTTTGCTGGAAGATCACTGGCAGGAAAACGGATTGAACCCGGTATTACAAAAGAAAATAGAGGATCTGATTCATGATCTGCAATACAACTTATTGATCAGCAGATTACTGGAGTGGAAGCAAAACGGACACCAGGACTTGCTGGAAGGTATGTGGATAATTGCCACTTATCAATATCCTGACATCACGCTTGAAAAATTACGGCAGAGTCTGAATGATATTTATTTTGATGCCTGGCTGGAGTTCAGAGATGATTTACACCCGCATGATCAGGTCAGAATTCTGAATCAGGTATTTTTTGATAAGTATAAGTTTGTGTCTAACACAAAGAACTTTCATTCTCCGGCCAATTCAATGCTCAATCAGGTTTTCGAGCAAAAAAAGGGAAACCCCATTTCGCTTTGTATCATTTATATGTTGATAGCCAAGCGACTGGGTATGCCGGTTAGCGGAGTTAATCTGCCCAGTTTATTTGTATTAACCTACAAAAACCCACAGATACAATTCTATATCAATGTATTTAACCGGGGGCTTATTTTCTCGAAAATTGATATAAGCAACTATGTAAAGCAAATGCATTTGCTGCCGCAGGACAGTTTTTATCAACCTTGTACCAATCTGGATATTATATGCAGAGTATTGCGCAATCTGATCGTATCTTTCGAGAAGGTTTCAGATGTTGAAAGAGCACAGGAAATTGAAAATATTCTGAAACTAATGACAGAATAATTTAGCAGACCATAACGAGATAGTACTTATCTATTTTTTCAACCACCATTTCATAATCCTCGTCAATTTCATTGATTTTAAGTCGACCATTGATAATCTGCTGATTTTTCCCGAACGGGGCAATCAGCAGATTATCCTTGAAGATAACCTTACGCTTGCCGTATAATTTATACAAAGCTTCTTTAGCTGACCAGTAAATACAGAGTTTATCCTGGTCGTTAGCAGCGTCATTCCTTTCAGCTTCTGACAAAAACTTATATGCAATTTTCAATAATTTTTCGCTGGGCCGTTCCATGTCTATTCCCAAAGGCCGACTCCTGTGCATAATTACCGCTACAAATTCAATAGTGTGCGTAAGAGAAAACTGCCAGTCGACTCCTGCCAGATATGGTTTGCCACATTCATCTTTTTTTATACCCAGATACTGTATACCCAATTTATCGGCCAGATATTTAATGGTCAATCTGCTGCAGAAAAACTCAACCTGTTTTTGCGCATGATGAATATTTGCCAGTTCGGCGTCTGTTAATATTTCAGAAGGAAGCATGGCCTGTAACTCGTCATGCGACTCTTCTATTTTCCAGACAGCCAGAAAAGAATCATTGCTATATTGTTTTTCTATAATAACAGGCATACTACTATGTTGTTTTAAAGCCTCCTTATCAATAATGCCGCAAATAAATGAATAAACTGTAAGTCGGGGTTTGAATTAAAATAATTTTTTATATTTGTTCTGATCCTATCCAAACAATAACCTATTAAGATGCCATATGAATACTAAAAAAAAACTTCTGCTCCTGTACCCGATAACATTGTCTTTAAACATATAGCAGGCTTAATACATCTGTATTGCCATTTTCATAAAAACTGAATGCCCGATGAGCAGTATTGACACATCGGATGATTCAGGAATAAATCTCAATTTTTCATAAATTAATAAAAATAATAATAGCAGATATCTAAGAAAATACGTTCAGATTAGAAGAAGTATTTCCATAAATGGCAAAATTTTCTAAAATTACTTACACAAAACGCAGCATATTATTTTATTTTCTCGTCTTTTGTCTAAATAATTGTTTATTTTTAAACTTGGCATCTCAAATAGTTAACTGCTGTTTATTGCCAATTGTATAGAGTACCTTTTTAATTACTAAACTAAACTATATTTTCCAACCTATGACTTTTATGAAATCTCGACATTGCTTAAATACCCGGGCCGTTCTGCCGCAATCATTCAATTTTTAAATATTTCTATTAATTATTTAGGACAATAAAAGGTTTGTCTTGTACAATAATTGATTTTTATAATTTATCGGCAATTTTCACTCATGTATATGAGGTTTTTACTTGTATTTAATTTATTTTTAATCTCTTTAAATTAATCCTATAACAAACTAAATTACGAATGGACAAACTTTTACGAGTTTCATTAAGTTGCGTATTCCTATTTATCTCAATTTGGGTAAATGCGCAAGACGTGGATGTAACAGGGAAAGTTACATCAACTGAAGACGGTAGTCCGCTACCAGGAGTATCAATTACAGTAAAAGGTACAACAAGAGGAACTACTACTAATGTAGACGGAACTTACAAAATTGCTGTTCCTGCCAACGGTATTCTTCAAGCCAGTTTCATTGGCTTCGCAACGTTGGAACAACCGCTTAATAACCGCAGAATTGTTAACTTTGCTTTAGATCTTGCTACCAAAACACTGAACGAGGTGGTTGTGACAGGTTACGGTTCGCAAATCAAACGCGATTTAACAGGTAATATTGCTAAAATCAAAGGAGCTGATGTAGCTGATATGCCTGTAACTACTTTCGAGCAAAGTATCCAGGGTAAAGCAGCCGGTGTGCAGATAAACCAGGGTACGGGTAAACTGGCACAAGGTATTCAGGTACGTGTCCGTGGCCAATCTTCTGTAAGTGCTTCTAACCAACCATTATATGTATTAGATGGTATTCCGCTTACGCAAGGTAATCTTTCTATCACAACCAGTACCACCAATCCCTTGGTAGATATTAACCCTCAGGATATTGAATCTATCGAGATTCTGAAAGATGCTTCAGCCGGGGCTATTTATGGGGCACGTGCCGCAAATGGGGTTGTTCTGATTACTACTAAAAGAGGTAAAGCAGGTAAAACCAATGTTACTTTTGGTATGCAGTATGGTAAAAGCAAACCAACCAATGTTTTGCAATTTCTGAACACAGAGCAATACATCGATTTTTATCGGATGGCTGCTGCCAATTCAGATGCCATTGAGGGTTACCCAACGAGCGACCCTGACTCTTATACCTCATACATGGAAAGCTTCTTTTCTACTCAAAGTCTGGGAACCCTAGGTACTGCTAAACAAGTGGATACAAAATGGGCCGATCTGGCGTATCAGGATGCACCTTCACAGCAATATGATTTAAATATTAGTGGTGGTTCTGAGAAAACTTCCGTATTTATTTCGGGTCAGCTTTTAGACCAACAGGGTATCCTTGCGGGCAATGCATTCAACCGCATGTCAGGACGTATGAACCTTACCCACAAAGTTACTGATCGTCTGAATGTGGGTATGAATATGAGCATGACTCGTTCGTTTAACCAACGTGTATCTGGTGACCGTCAGTTCGATAACCCACAGCAGTTGGTAGCGCTTCCCCCAATGACTCCGTCAACTGACCCAGAAACAGGTTTACCTGTTGGTATGCCTCCGGGTGATATCTCAATTCCGGTATATTACAATGCGCTTATTAACATCGGTAATGCTTATTATAACACTACTGTGCATCGTAGTATCGGAAGTATATTTGGTGAGTATAATTTCTTCAAAGGACTTAGATTCCGTTCCGAACTAGCTGTTGATTTATTGAATCAACAGGAAGAACAATATTACAACAGTAAAACCCAACGTAACTTCGGAGCTCCGCTTGGCTATGGTTATAACCGTTTTGTGAGAGTAGAAAACTACAACACCAATAATTACTTTGTATTTGACAAAACCATTGGTATCCATTCATTTGATGCAACGGCTGGTATGTCGTTCCAAAATTCTCTCACAAAGACAAATGCGGCCGAAGGTAGAGATTTCCCGTCTGATGCCTATCGTATGATTGCAAGTGCAGCCCGTAAAACAGATGCGAGTTCTTCAGAATCGAATTATAATTTCCTTTCGTACTTTGCCCGTGTGAATTACAAATTCAACGAAAAATATCTGTTAGGTTTAAGTGCCCGTGCCGATGCATCGTCACGCTTCGGTATAGATAATCGATATGGTTTCTTCCCAGCGGTATCTGCCGGATGGATTCTAACGGAAGAAAGCTTCCTGAAAAATATTGAGGCAATCAGCTTTTTGAAATTACGTGCCAGTTGGGGTTTAACAGGTAATGCTGAAGTTGGAAACTTCGGTCACTTAGGATTATTCGCAGGTGATGCCGGCTATGGTACATTACCGGGCCAACGCCCATACCAATTAGCAAACCCTGACTTAAGTTGGGAAACAACTAACCAAATAGATATTGGTTTAGATTTTGGTATTCTTAAAAACAGAATCAATGGTGAGATTGACTACTACGAAAAAAATACAACTGGCTTATTGTTGAATGTAAATGTACCGGGTACTTCAGGTTTTTCAACCCAGTTGAAAAACGTGGGTTCATTAACTAACAAAGGTTTTGAATTTGTATTAAACACCGACAACCTGGTTGGCCAGTTCAAATGGAAAACAAGCTTTAATGCTTCAACAAATACTAATAAAATTACTAATCTGCAAGGACAGGTAATTGAAGGTGGTTTGAGCAACATGAGCCGCGCTGTTGAAGGCCAGCCACTTGGGGTATTCTATACTGTAGAATATGCAGGTGTTGATCCGGCTAACGGAGATGCGCTTTTCTATAAAAACACTAAAAATTCGGATGGTTCATTAGACAGAACAACAACCAATGTTTACTCGCAGGCTCAAAGAACGGTGATAGGTAGCCCGCTCCCTAAGTGGATTGGTGGTATTACCAATACTTTCAGCTATAAAGGTATCGAACTAAGCGTATTCTTTAATGGTGTGTTCGGTAACAAACTAAATTTCTATGGTGTGGGTCGTTTCTCATCAGCCAATGGTCGTTATGAAGACAACCAGACTGTTAATCAGTTAGCTGCCTGGACTCCTGAGAATCGTGACACAAAGGTGCCGCAGGCTCGTTTATTCTATAATAACGGTGCACAGGCATCAAGTCGCTTCATTGAGGATGGTTCTTTTATACGTTTGCGTAATGTTACACTTTCTTATAATCTTCCAAAATCTATTATTAATAAAGTGAAGTTGAGTAATGTAAGATTGTACGTAACCGGTCAGAACTTGTTGACATTTACGAAATATTCTGGTTGGGATCCGGAAGTAAATGCCGATGATGTTGTATCAAACATTGCTTTGGGTTATGATTTTTATACTACCCCGCAAGCAAAAACTATTTTGGGTGGTTTAAGTATCAGTTTCTAATTTCTTTTTCAGAAGTACATGAAATAGAAAGCAGCACTTTATTTTAATTATTTAAAGCAATCAGAAAATAAAATGAATAAAAATATTAAAAATTGGATATTTACTTTTGCCGCAGTTGCCTTTCTGGCTAGTTGCGACAATAAGCTGAATGTATTGCCGACTGCCACCATTGATGAATCGGAGGCACTGTCGAATTCACAGGCGGTAGAAGTAACACTCATAGGTGCTTACGATGCCATAAGCAGCAGCAACGTTTATGGTGGTGCCGTACAATATTCCGGAGATTTACTAGGTGACGATCAGGAGGTAAGATTTGCCGGAACATTTGTAACATTGGATGAGTTGTGGCGTAAAACCTTCACAACCACCAACACGCAAACACAGGCTACCTGGTTACAAAGCTATAGCGCCATTAACATTTCTAATAACGTGCTATCGGCTCTGGATAAAGTTGAGGCATCTAAAAAGAACACCGTTGAAGGGGAAGCTCGTTTCATTCGTGGTTTGGTTTATTTCGATCTGGTAAGACTTTGGGCAAAAGCGTACCTGGATGGTGATCCTAATACTAATTTGGGTGTTCCATTAGTGACTACTCCAACACGTGGCATAACAGAAACAGATTTTCGTGCTAGAGCTACGGTAGCTGCTATTTATGCACAGGTAATTGAAGACCTAACTAAAGCTGAAACTCTTTTGGGTAATCCTCAGAATACTGGCTTCGCTTCAAAAGGTGCCGCACAGGCTATTCTGGCAAGAGTTTATTTGCAACAAGGCAAGTATACAGAGGCACGTGATGCAGCTAATCGTGTAATTGCCGGATCGCAGTTTTCTTTGACTGAGACGTTTCAGGATGTCTTTAATGATGCCACTAATGATAGTGAAATAATATTTAGAATACTTGTTACAGATCAGGATGGTGTAAACAGCATGAACACTTACTATGCTCCGGCCACTTATCAGGGACGTGGAGATATTCGTGTACAAACCAAACACCTTAACTTATATGGACCTGGTGATACAAGAGGTTCTTTCTTTGTAAGAGCATCAAATAACACCTATACAGGAAAATATCTCGACCAATATGGTGATGTTCCGGTGGTTCGTCTGGCTGAAATGTATCTGGTTCGCGCTGAAGCTAACTTGCGTTTAGGAACAACAACGGGAGCAACGCCTTTGAGCGATGTGAACCGAATCAGAGAAAGAGCAGGTGCTATTCCTTTGCTTACCGTTTCAGTAGATGATGTTCTGAAAGAGCGCAAATTGGAGCTTGCCTTCGAAGGAGAGCAGGTGCATGATGCCAAGCGTACGAAAAGAAACGTAGGCGCTTTGCCATTCAGCGATAATAAACTGGTTATTCCAATTCCGCAACGTGAGATAGATACCAACAAATCGTTAGTACAAAATCCGGGGTATTAATTATTCAATATCTCAAACATAAAAATAGAGGGCGCAAGCGCCCTCTATTTTGTTTTCTATGCAATACATTGCCTTAATCTTAATTCCCACCTTTTACCTTCATCGGTAAAACAAAAACGGATTCAGAGGCAGTAATAAAAAGAATATCCTTGTTCTTACCACCGAAACAAACATTGGCAGTCCATTTAGCAGGCACCTCAATCTGCTCTATTTTCTTTCCTTCAGCGTTATAAACAGTCACTCCCCTACCTGCCAAATATACATTGCCCTGGTTATCAATCGTCATACCATCTGAAAGGTCTTTGGCAAACTCTATTTTATTACTTAATGAGCCATCAGCATTGATGTCGTATCTGATTATTGCCCGGTTCCCCATGTCAGATACATACAGATATTTATTATCAGGAGTGCCAATTAGTCCATTAGGTTTTTTAATCTCCGGGTCAACCAGAATGGCTTCACTTTTACCCTTGGGCAAATAATATAGTTTTTCTCCTTTCATTGCAGGATCAGGACTTTTTCTTTCCCAATAGTCTCTTTGAAAATACGGGTCCGTAAAATACATACCCCCTTTTTTATCTATCCATAAATCATTCGGGCCGTTAAATATATGCCCCTGATAGCCCTTTAACAAAACCGTAACTTTTTTATCCGGACTTATCGACCATATTTCGTTATGCTCGTCGGCACAAGTAATCAGATTTCCTTTTTTGTCAAAATAGGTTCCGTTCGATCGCCCGGCTTTATCTAAAAATACCGAGAGTTTACCTTCGGTATCATATTTCCAGATTTTGTCGTTAGGCTGATCTGTAAAATATACATTCCCCTTTTTATCTGCTGCCGGCCCCTCTGTAAATGCAAATTGGTTTGAAACCAATTGTGGCTTGGCGCCATCGGCTATAATGCCCGATTGCTGACTGAATACTTTCATAGTTATACAAGATGCTAAACACATAAGTATAACCAGCGTTCTTTTTGAATTGTTTTTCATTGTATGATCAGAATTGTTTGAATAGATGCTTCTGTAAAAATAGAAATAACTCTGCAGAGTACTAGATATCAGTTATAATTTTAAATAATAACATACTGAACAAATACGGACGGGCATCTGTGCACCAAAAAAAAATAGCCTTACTGTTGGCAAGGCTATTTTTTTGAGTACTCTATCATCAGCTTAAATGCTTATCTTTTTTCTCTCTGTCCCAGAAACGATGTTGTGCTATGGCACTCACAAATTCTTCCGTTGATTGGTTAATCAATACTCCGGACAAAGGATGTGTTTCTTTAGCCAGTTCTTTCATGATTCTTTTCGAAGTTCTTAACAACTCAATGCCTCTACCTTTGGTAGCAATAGGTTTACAGTGTTTGTAAGCCTCTTCTATAAACTCAGCGGCATTAGGTTCATCAAGCAATGTCCCTACACTTTTTGCTCCATCACATACAAAAACCGCATCAAAAAGTACGGAAGCAGCCATTAGCAAACTCTGGTCAGCTTTTATGTCCTCTCCACTTTCACTCTTAATCATTCCCAGTTTTGGTGCAACAGTAGTAACTTTGGCGCCTTCCTTCTCCATGGCCCGCTTCATTTCATTGAATGATTTCTCTTCAAATCCGTCAGCCAGCAATACAGCAATCTGTCTTGTTTTGATTGTATCTTTACTGGTATCATTCATGCTTAGCGCCGCTGATTTTTTGAGCGTCTGCTGCACAAAAATCGGCTGATAATTTTGAGGATCCTCATCAGCAGGAACACTATGGTTAATAGGATATTCTAAAGTTTTTGGAACGGTTAACCCGAGTCCATCAGCCACGTTTTTGGCCAGAGCCTCGTTAATCTTTGATAATAAGCCAAGCATTCTGTTTCTTATTTCAACGGTTTCCACCTTGCCTAACTCGAATCTTAAAGCATCCGTCAAGTGCTGTTTTTCTGCTTCTGACTGGCTCTCATAAAATAAAGTAGCCTGACTAAAATGGTCAAGAAAACTCTTGCTTCTGCCACGTATTTTTTTACTGTCTATCCGTTCGGTATAACTTTTGAATCCGCCATCGGCAGCCTTGGCCTGAAACGGGCACCCTCCGCCTAATGTGTTAGGGTGATAACTCACTTTACCTGTATTGATGGTTTGCCTCATAAAACCATCTCTTTGATTGTTATGTGTAGGAGATACCGAACGGTTGATTGGGATCTCATGAAAATTAGGTCCACCTAATCGTATCAATTGAGTATCTGTATACGAAAACAACCTACCTTGCAAAAGGGGGTCGTTAGTAAAGTCTATGCCAGATACCAGGTTACCGGGATGAAAAGCTACCTGCTCTGTTTCGGCAAAGAAATTGTCAGGGTTACGATTCAACACCATCTTACCAATTCGCTTTACAGGTACCAGTTCTTCCGGTATAATTTTGGTTGGATCCAGTAAATCAATCTCATATTTAAACTCATCTTCGTCAGGAATAATCTGTACACCCAGTTCCCATTCCGGAAAAGCTCCGCTTTCTATGGCTTCCCATAAATCTCTTCTATGGAAATCAGAGTCTTTTCCTGATATCTTCTGGGCTTCATCCCAGCATACGGAGTGCACACCAAGCAGGGGTTTCCAATGAAATTTAACGAAATGAGACTTCCCTTCGGTGTTAATGAAACGAAAAGTATGCACTCCGAATCCTTCCATCATGCGGTAGCTTCGTGGAATGGCCCTGTCACTCATTACCCACATAATCATGTGCATGCTTTCAGGCATCAGCGAAATAAAGTCCCAGAAAGTATCGTGAGCCGATGCAGCCTGTGGCATTTCGTTGTGTGGCTCCGGTTTAACGGCATGTATCAGATCCGGGAACTTCATGGCATCCTGAATAAAAAATACGGGTATGTTATTGCCTACAAGGTCATATACACCCTGCTCTGTATAAAATTTCACGGCAAAACCCCTTGCATCACGAGCCAGGTCGGTTGAGCCTCTAGAACCGGCAACAGTTGAAAATCTGACAAATACAGGTGTTTTGAGCGATGGGTCTTGCAAAAAATGTGCTTTTGTATAGGCCCCCATTGACTCATACACCTGAAAATACCCGTGCGCAGCTGTTCCTCTGGCATGTACAATCCGCTCTGGAATGCGCTCATGGTCAAAATGCGTTATTTTCTCGCGTAGAATGAAGTCTTCCAGTAAAGTAGCCCCGCGTTCTCCTGTTTTCAAAGAATTCTGGTCATCATTGATGGGCAAACCATGATTGCTCGTAAGCGTCTGGCCGGTGGCATCAAGAGTGTTGATACGCAGATCTTCTTTCTTTTTATCCTCTAACGATTGGTCAGGATGTTTCATGACTATTAAGTTTAAGTATTGTAAATTAACTATCACTCAATTCTCTATTTTTTATCTTTTTTGTTGTCTTTTTCATTATTACTATATTTTGCAGTTGACTACCTCATTTTGTTTTTCCGGTCTTTTCTCGTTTTTCAATGCTTTTATCTATTATTAACTCTTCTTCTTCCGACAACTCCACCAGCACCGCATCTTTATTCGGTTCTATGCCCCTGCCAAAATGCGTGGCAAATTGTTTGGTGAATTCAGCCCCAAAAAACACTATCATACAAGAATAAGATACCCAGAGCATCACCAATATAATAGAACCTGCTGCACCATAGGTTGACCCCGGCTCGGCTTTACCAAAATAGACACCCAAACCAAACTTGCCTAATATAAAAAGCAAAGTGGTAGCCATGGCCCCAATCCAGACATCTTTCCATTTGATACGTGCATCGGGCAGAATCTTATACATAAGGGCAAACAATACGGTAATAATGACGAACGAGATAAGAAAATTGATTGACTGAAACAGGAATAACATAAAATCGGGCAGGTGCGCTTTTATCCAAGTGCTAAAAGCTGCCAAAGCAGTAGTGAGCATAAGAGAAATTAAAAGCAGAAAGCCTATTGATATAATGAGACCAAAAGAGAACAAACGGTCTTTTATCAGTTTCAACCACTTTTCTTTGCCCTTGAGCTCAGGCTTTACTTTTACCTCCCAAATCTGGTTCAAAGAAGTTTGCAATTGAAGAAATACACCAAGGGCACCAAATATCAGAGAGATGATACCAATAATAGTAGCCCATATTGAGTTTTTTTGCTCACCGGCTTTTGCAATAATATCTTCTATCTGCTTAGCTGCATCTGCACCCATTGCCGAGCTGATCTGGCCTGAGATTTCTCCCTGAACTGCCTCCCGGCCAAATGCAAAACCTGCCAGAGCAATAATTATAACCAGTAAAGACGGTATAGAAAAAATAGCATAATAGGCAATAATGGCACTCTGCCGAAAAGGATCTGCGGCATTCCAGGCTTGAAATGATTTCTTTGTAATGAGCCACAAATTCTTCGGACTTGCTTTTGAATTACTCATAATAGAAAAAAATAAAAACAATAAATCGAATAGTACTCAGATGAGAGAACTTTACCATTACAAGTAAGTATTTGCAAAAATTTTAATCCATATCAATTTTGTGGAATTACTTGCGCACGTTTGTCCGGAGGGCTATTGAACGAAGAAAAAACATCTACAAACCTGTTCATTAAAATTGTGCCTGTAAATAGCAGTTTAGGAAGAAATATTTGAAAAGCTTCGTGAATCACACTCTAATTAGCAACAATTAATAACGAATTGCCTGCAAAAAAGCATTTACGCTTTTGCCTTTGCACAGATTTTTAGCCATTTACTACCAATACATTCAATTAACTCAATAGCGTGTCTGTTGAGGAACAAGTTTGTTTTAAGCAATACAAGTAATAGAATATAGTTATGAACGAAGTAATCATGCAGTTTTTCGAGTGGTACTACCCCGATGACGGTTCTTTATGGAAGAAGGCCAGCCAGGAAGCCGAACATTTACAGAAAGCAGGTATTTCGGTAGTATGGTTACCACCGGCATATAAAGGGTCAAGTGGAACACGTTCTGAGGGATATGATGTATATGACCTATATGATTTAGGAGAGTTTGATCAGAAAGGAACCATCCGCACAAAATACGGAACTAAAGAAGAATACATTGCCGCAATTAATACACTTCATCAGCACAATATACGGGTTTACGTAGATGTTGTTCTCAACCATTTGGGAGGAGCAGATGAAAAGGAAAAGATTATGGTTCGGCAAGTAGATTTAGAGAACCGAAACCAATTCATCGGTGATTCTTTTGAGTTTGAAGCAAACACAAAATTCACATTTCCGAACAGGAATCAAAAGTATTCAGCTTTTGTATGGAATTACGAATGTTTCACCGGAGTAGATTGTGAAACAGAGAATGGCGAAAAATGTATTTACAAGATTAATAACAGCTATGGCGATAGCTGGGAGCAGGTAGTAGGTAACGAAAAAGGAAATTATGATTACCTCATGTTTTCAGATATTGAGTCGAGGAATCCGGCGGTGCGTGAAGAATTAAGGCATTGGGGAAAATGGTATCATGAAACCGTTGGTTTTGACGGCGTGAGACTGGATGCACTCAAGCACATATCTCCTGATTTTTACAACGATTGGCTTGATTACATGAAAACTCAGGTAAAGCCGGACTTATTCGTAATCGGCGAATACTGGTCGTTAAGCGATCTTGGCACATTGGAAGAATACATAAAAGCTACAGAATCACGCGTTCATTTATTTGATGTTCCCTTACACTATAATTTTCATAATGCATCTATAGCCGGTAAAGACTATGATTTAAGAAATATACTCAACAATTCTTTAGTTAGTAAACAGCCTGACATGGCCATTACTTTTGTCGAAAACCATGACACTCAGCCTTTTCAGAGTTTAGAGTCGCCCGTTGACGGATGGTTCAAGCCGCTGGCTTATGCACTCATTCTGCTTCGCCAGGAAGGCCGTCCATGTGTTTTCTATTGTGATTTTTACGGTACCTGCTACGCTGACAAGAAAGATGGCGGAGCAGAAGAGCAAGTGGTTATGCCCAAAATAAGCGCCTTGGAAAAACTACTGAAAGCCAGACAGGAATACGCATGGGGAGCGCAGCGCGACTATTTCGACCAGCCTAATTGTGTAGGCTGGGTAAGAGATGGGGATGATGAACACAAAGGTTGTGTCATACTACTATCAAACGGTGATAAATCTGATAAAACGATGCAGGTTGGTTCAAAATATGCAGGCAAAAAATTTGTTGATTTTCTGAACGACAGGTCGGCGGAAGTTGTGATTGATTCAAACGGTAACGGAAAATTTTACGTAGATGCTGGTAGCATTGCTATCTGGATACCCAAAGATTGATGGTGCATAAAAATAAACGCTAACAATAATTAATTCCACACAATACTATGAAATCTTCAACTAAGAAAATTGACTCAGCCTCTTCCGGAGAACAAAATATGGCCGATAAGCCGGTCTTTGAACGAGCCTATGACCGGCAGGCCAAAAAACTGACAGATAAGGTAGCCATAGTAACAGGAGGAGACAGCGGTATCGGTCGGGCTATTTGCGTAGCTTTTGCCCGAGAAGGAGCCAAAGTAGCTATTATTTACCGCAAAGAGAGCAACGATGCCAAAGAAACCCGGAAACTTGTACAAGAAAAGGGAGCTGAAGCAATTATTATAAGTGCCGATATAAGCGTTGAAAAAAATTGCCGGAAAATCGTAGATACAGTAATAAAGACCTGGGGAAAAATTGATATTCTGGTCAACAATGCGGCGGTGCAGTATCCACAGACCGAAATAGAGAATATCAAGGAGCAGCAACTTCTTCAAACATTCCGTACCAATATATTTTCACAGTTTTTTCTGGTACAGGCAGCACTACCACATCTAAAAGAAGGCAGCGCTATTATCAATACTACATCGGTTACTGCTTATAAAGGCAACCCATACTTGTTAGATTATTCCGCCACGAAGGGTGCCATTGTTTCGTTTACCAGGTCTCTTTCAGGCATACTCAATGGGCGCAAAATAAGAGTAAATGCCGTTGCTCCCGGGCCAATCTGGACGCCCCTCATTACCTCCACTTTTCCTGATGAATCACTGGATACCTTTGGAAAAGATACTCCGATGCAAAGAGCAGGGCAACCTGCAGAAATAGCTCCGGCCTATGTATTTCTTGCTTCTGAAGACGCCAGTTATATTACCGGACAGGTGATCCATGTTAATGGAGGCGAAATTGTAAATGGTTAAGTATCACTGAACATCCCCCACAATCATGATCAATTTGCAACCCAAAGAAATATTGACAGAAAAAGAAGTACAATGCGGTATGAGCCTGAGCATCAGGGAAGGTCTGGCAACTGAAACCATGACGGTACTTACTAGTGGGGCATTTCTTACAGCGTTAAGCCTTTTACTGGGCGCATCTAACCTTCAGATAGGGCTTATTGCTGCGCTTCCGGCATTTTCTAATATCTCTCAGCTACTAACTATCTGGCTGGTGAAACGCTATAATAATCGCCGGGCCATCAGTGTGCTGTTTTCTGTATTGGGGCGTATTCCTATATTGATTATAGGTATCATCGCACTCTTTTTTCCGCGCGATATATCCATTGAATTCATTATTCTGTTTCTTTTCTTTAACTTCTTTTTTGCTTCAATGGCAGGTCTCTCCTGGAATGCCTGGATGAAAGACCTGATACCGGAAAAAGTAATGGGTACGTATTTCTCCAGAAGAAGTGGTTACCTGCAAACTTTGAATGTCTGCATGAGCCTGATTATAGCCCTGACAGTTGATTACATCAAAGACAATTATTCCAAACTTGAATTAGATACCTACGGCACTATGTTTGTAGCAGGAGGCCTTATTGGCCTCATAGGTGTTTTTCTGCTGTCACGCATTCCTGAGCCAAAATCTTTCCTTGGCAACGAAAATATTTTCAGGCTTTTTATCTTACCACTTAAAGACAACAACTTTCTACGGTTGCTTATCTTTAATTCTTTCTGGGTCTTTTCTTTAAGTATTGCTACTCCTTTTTTTACGGTGTTTTTAATGAACCACATGAAGTATTCAATATCATATATTATTACCTTAACCATTATCAGCCAGTTGTGTAGTATTGCCACCATACGAAGCTGGGGAATTTTTGCCGATCGCTACAGTAATAAAACCATTCTGTCTATTTGTGCGCCAATTTATATCATATGTATTGGTGCGTGGTCATTTGTAGGCATTTATACACAGTTCCGTTCGAATTTTGCACTGTTAGTAATCATCTACGCACTCATGGGAGCTACAACTGCCGGTATAAATCTGTCATTGACCAACATAGGTTTAAAACTGGCTCCGCGTAAAGAAGCCATCGCCTATTTATCTGTCAAGAACACCATCACAGCTATTTTTTCCTTTATCGGTCCGCTTATAGGAGGTTTTCTGGCCGATTATTTTACCAACAGGCATCTGAATATCCGCATAGAATGGACCAGCCCATCACTTGAAAAAGTATTCCGCATTCTGTCGCTTAATCAATGGAATTTCCTTTTTATGATAGGTGCCGTTTTAGCACTGATATCGCTGGAATTCCTTGTTCGTGTAAAAGAGGTAGGAGAAGTAGAAAAAAACCTGGTAGTGAAAATTATGCGGAGCAGTATCAGAAACAACCTCAAAGATTACTTTGTATTAGGTAATATGCTGAACTGGCACAACCATCTGATGGCCGTTATAAGAAAGAAAAAACCTGAAGCTATACAAGGAGAAATATCCAAACCGGTTTAACATAGCTCACCATTGGCTAGATGGCTGGCACGGAATATTTATTGATCAATAAATATTAACATCAATATGCCAATGGAAACTTCTTAGTATGAAGCGCGGCCTGATCAAAAAAGAAGATATTATGCAGGGCGTTAGAAAAACTATTCTTCAGGACAGTATCGACAAAATCTGCCTTGAGCATAATGGTGAAATAAGTCTCATTAAGAAAATACGGCTCACAACAAATGAAGGTGAGCTCAGGTGTATCCTCCCTATATTATAGTGATACAATTTCTGTTTTATTCTTGCCAAACAATTATATTTAGGCAATTTTAGTATTTACTGATTTAGGAATGATAAAAATTGGAGTAATTAATGTCTCTGACCGCGCCAGCGCAGGTATATACGAGGATATACCCGGAAAAGCCGTTGTAGAAACCCTGAAAGAATATCTGGTCTCTGAATTTGAGACCGTCTATAAAGTTATACCTGACGAGCAGAACCTGATTTCGGACACATTAATTGAAATGGCTGATATACACGAGTGTTGCCTGATTGTAACAACAGGAGGAACCGGCCCTGCCAAACGCGATGTAACACCTGAAGCAACCGAGGCCGTATGCCAGAAAATGATGCCTGGCTTTGGAGAACTGATGCGGATGGAAAGCCTGAAATATGTACCAACAGCCATATTATCCAGACAAACCGCCGGTATACGCAATAAGAGTCTGATTGTTAATCTTCCGGGTAAGCCCAAGGCCATCCGGCAATGTCTGGATGCCGTTTTCCCTGCCGTTCCTTATTGCATAGATTTAATAGAAGGCCCTTATCTGGTTTGTAATCAGGATGTTATGAAAGAATTCAGACCAAAGAACTAGGCCCAAATAAGCATTGAGAGGCCGAATGATACCAGAAGACAATTATCGTCTATTCTCTTATAAAAACATAAAAACGAGAGAGGCTCCGGAATTCCGGAGCCTCTCTCGTTTTTAACTATACATTAAATCTGAAGTGCATTACGTCTCCGTCGGCCACTACATATTCTTTACCTTCTATACGCAGGCGCCCCGCATCCCGGCAAGCGGCTTCTGAGCCATATTTCACATAATCATCATAACCTATTACTTCGGCTTTGATGAATCCTTTCTCAAAATCAGTATGAATCACACTGGCAGCCTGTGGCGCCTTCCATCCCTCCTGAATCGTCCAGGCTCTTACCTCCTGCACACCGGCTGTAAAGTACGTACGCAAAGTAAGCAATTTATAGGCTGCCCTGATCAATCGGTTCAGACCTGCTTCTTTTAGACCATATTCTTCTAGAAACAAAGCTTTGTCGTCAGGGTCTTCCATTTCTGTAATCTGTGCTTCTATAGAATTGTTCAGCACTATAATCTGTGCGTTTTCCGCATCGGCTACTTTCTGCAATATTTCTGAGTACTTATTGCCTGTATGCATTGATGCCTCGTCTACATTAGCAACATACAGCACCGGTTTAATAGTTAGCAAGAATAAATCTGCTATTGCCGGTAAGTCTTCTTTCGCAAGACCCATCCCACGTACATTCTTACCTTGTAATAACCACTCCTGGCAACGCTTCAACACATCAAACTCAGCTTTTGCTTTGGCATCGCCACCCACTCTTGCCTGTTTTTCGATCTTCTGTATTTTCTTTTCTATACTGTCCAGATCTTTCAACTGCAATTCGGTATCGATAATTTCCTTATCACCTATCGGATTAATATCGCCTTCATCCCGAAGTATATTTTCATCTTCAAAGCATCTGATTACATGAATAATCGCATCTACTTCTCTTATATTCCCCAAAAACTTATTTCCCAGCCCCTCGCCGCGGCTGGCCCCCCTCACTAATCCTGCAATGTCAACAATTTCTATCTGGGTAGGTACTACACGGTTGGGTTTTACCAATTCCGATAATTTATTCAATCTTTCGTCAGGTACATCAACCAAACCCACGTTCGGGTCAATTGTACAGAAACGATAATTGCTTGCTTGTGCTTTGGCACTATTAGATACGGCATTAAAAAGTGTCGATTTCCCAACGTTGGGCAGTCCCACAATTCCGGCTTGTAAAGGCATATTGTATTTAAATCTTTATTCTAGTGAAATTTCCCGCAAAATTACTTTAAAAGCAGGAGAAAGGCAAAAAGTACCTGATTTCTATTTGCAATAAGAAATGGAACAGGAGTATACGCAATTTTGATAGGTTTAAAATAGCAAAGCCTTTGAGGGTTACTCAAAGGCTGAATGTCATTAACTCCCTTACTCAAAAAGCAATTATCAACTAATAAGGGGTCTTACAGATTCCCGTTTTTGAAAATCCGGACAGAATCATCAGCAAAAATTGATAATTGAAATTTTGACAAGAATTACTCCCATTTTAGATCTGAACCACCACCTGCAGCGTAGTCTTCCGTTTCTTCTCCTGAAACCGGTACTTGTTCGTTTTTGTACTGATCGAAGTCAAAATCTGGCATTAGCTCGGTTTTAATGTGGTCAATTGTTTCTTGCAGAGCTTCAAGGAATTTGTTAAAGTCCTCTTTGTACACAAACATCTTGCTCTTTTCGAATACAAATCCCCCATCTTTCTGAAAACGGCGGCTTTCGGTGATAGTAAGGTAGTAATCACTTGAACGGGTGCTTCTTACATCAAAAAAATAAGTACGCTTACCCGCTCTTACACGTTTAGAGTAAATTTTGTCTCTGTCTTCTCTTTCCACAATCCTTTTAAGTTTTAGAGGTTTAGAATGAATTTCAAATATAGGTTTTTATTATTTTATGCAAAATATTTTATTAGGATTTTCAAACAAAAATAATGTTAATTTTATTTCAAATCAGCAATTTTCAGCATAAATATTTTAATTATCATTTCATTACAAAATTTTTGATTGTTTTCTGCCTTGCCGAAATTTTTGTATCTATGCATTGCAAAATCAAATTTCAACCCGGAATGACACTAAAAACGATATCTTTTTTATGTTTACTCATTCTGCTTAAACCCACGCTTTCTTTTGGTCAGTCATCTTATATCGGAACCGAAATCTTCGGAAAAGCTTCGTATTACGAAAACTGGTTTTATGGAAGAAAAACCGCCAATGGTGAAATTCTGAAAAAGAATTTATTTACCTGTGCTCATCAAACACTGCCCTTTGGTACAATGATAGAAGTAACGAACCTGACAAACAATAATTCGTGTATTGTTAGGGTTAATGACAGAGGGCCTTATATGAAGAAAAGGATTATTGATTTATCGCAGGTTGCGGCCCAACAATTAAACATGCTTCACCCCGGCGTGGTTAATGTTAAATTAACAATAGTAGGCGAAAACAATAAAATATACATTGCAAGCCCCGGTTCAATGGATAAAACTGCTACCGAAATCGTGAACGAACCCGGAGAAAAACATGTGCAGGTACCATTGAAACCTAAAAACAAGGCAGTCAGAAGCAGGTCGTCAAAGGCGGCGAAAGAAAAAAGGGCCGTGAGAAGAGCCGTAAATACTACACCACCCAACGACCCGGGCAAACAGCAGAAATAAAACTCAGGAGTGTAACCATGATAGATTTAGTAAAAATAAGAGAATACGGCAGCATCGAATTCCTGGCCAAGCAACTGGTTGAGGGGTTTATTACCGGTTTACACAAATCTCCCTTCCACGGGTTTTCGGTAGAATTTGCTGAACATCGCTTATATAATACCGGAGAAAGCACACGATACATTGACTGGAAAGTATTTGGTAAAACCGACCGCCTGTATGTAAAACGCTATGAGGAAGAAACCAACCTGAGGTGCCACCTGCTGATTGATACTTCGTCGTCAATGTATTATCCCGAAAAAACCAATGGTAAAATTAACTTCAGCATCATGGCAGCCGGGGCTTTGGCGTATATGCTGCAAAAACAAAGAGATGCCGTTAGCCTGACTACTTTTTCGGATGGCATTGAAATACAAACTCCGATCAAATCAACGGCCTCGCATATACACAAGATATTTCTTGACCTAGACTCACTTTTGCAGAAGCCTAAACCCAACAAAAGAACTTCGGTAGTAGAAACCCTGCACGAAATAGCAGAAAAGATACATAAACGCTCACTGGTAGTGATTTTCAGCGATATGTTCGACGACATCTCGAATACAGAACGTCTTTTCTCGGCCATGCAGCACTTGCGCCATAATTTGCACGAGGTGCTGTTGTTTCATGTGACCGACAAAAACACAGAGGAAGACTTCAATTTTGAAGAACGCCCTTATGAGTTCATTGATCTGGAAACCGGAGAAAAAGTAAAGGTGCAGCCGTCACAGGTAAAAACACATTATCAGGCAGCTATTAAAGATTTTTATCATAATCTGCGCATGAAATGCGGACAGTATAAAATAGATTTTGTAGAAGCCGATATTTCACAGGGTTTCGATCAGATTCTCTCAGCTTTTCTTGTCAAAAGAGGCAAAATGAAATAGTTTTCATTTCGTTGAAATCCCAAACTTTTATATGCTATGAATACGGGCAGACGTTTATTTCTGGGTTCTTCTGTGATTGGCGCAGGGTACCTCATCTATAGACAATTATTTGGAGGAACCCCGGTTAAATCTACTTTAAGTACTACTGAACTGGCCGACGTTACTGTTGCGCCTATGCCTGAGGTAATCGTTCCGAATGGCTCATTTACCAAATTTGAGACAGACACCCTGCCCGCATTAGTAAGTGGTGTAAATGATATACCTACAAAAAACACACTTGGTTTCGAAGTGTTTCCAAATATCAACGGTCAGCCTACTCAGCAATTCAACAGCCGCTTTCTTTGGGGAAACGGTATTGAGTTCATGAATCATAGCGGCGATACGCCACCGATAGGCTTAGCAAAAGGACTGGCTACCGGATTTGACAATTGTTTTCTGAATACACTGAAAGGCGTGCCCAGCGAACACCGGTATAAATGGACACTTTTCAACGATTTTCTGTTCTGGCAAAAAAGTCACACAGATCTGGAAAGAATTGGTGGCGAAACTTATGGCGCCATGAAAACCCAATCGATTGATTCAGACGGAAAAATGGCTCCTTTTTCTTATACCATGCTCGATATTGAAGCCGGCGTAACCGACTTCTCAAAAATAAGTTCTTTTCTGAAAGGCTACTACGCCGTTGCCAAAGCAGATAACCCAAAGCACACAATCATTTTGTACAGCTATGTCCCCAATAAGGGTTTTACCTACTGGCAGAGCGGATACTATTATGATGGCGACGATGTACCGCTCGACAAAAAATTCTTTCCTTATAGCAAGCATTCTTACAATGAAGACAAAGCAAAAGTCAGTAGCGGCGTAATCAACAATTATTTCAGGGGTAAAGACCTGATGTACAATATTCTGGTTAGTTATCAGAAGGTCAATCTGCCCATCACGACCCCTATGTACCAGAAAGATGCTCAAGGCAGGTTTATAGTGGATACCAACGGAGACAGGGTATTAAGAAGTGAGGCTTTTGAGGAAATGCAAAGAGGTGAGCTTATCAGGTTTTCAGAGGCCGGTGAAAGAAAAAATATTTCCTTGGCAGAAGGACATAACTTTGGAGAATACCGTTTAAAATCTGAACTCTATCATGGCATTAATCAGTTCGGGGGGTATTATTCCGAGGTTTTCTTCAGGCTTCAGATGTTGGCTAAAGATTGTGGATTGAACGAAGATTTTCAGAACATACATGCCATTAATAATCCGTATCAGACGGTCGGAGTTTTACGGCATGACCTGGAGTCGAATCCGTATACTAATCTTTACCGACCCATGGATCGGGTTACGTCAGAATGGCACGCGGCGCTGGTATACACATTGCTGAATAATCTGCTGATCTGGACAAACGTAACAGGAGGCAACATAGGCCTGACAAAAAAAGGAGCCTGGCTCAATGGTAATTTTATTCCGGATTTGCACCTCTCAACCCCTGAAGGGAAACCATTTGCGCAGGAATACTTTGGCGACGGTGCCGGAAAACCAAAAAAGGAAGGCCATTTAGGTAATTACAGACAATGGGCTGCCAAAATGTATCAGATGCAGGCAGAGAACAGAATTTATGGTTTATGGCAGAAAACCGACAAGATATTAGGGTTGGCTCATCCTGAACAAATCATTAACGGACAGTTTCCGGCTGTGGGCAGACTACAGGGAAATGTGCTTAAACTCACCGCGCTGGAATCAAAACTTGAACTGGGTGAGAGTTTTAAAATTAATATCAAAAACACGAAGAATAATGCCGTTTTTACCAAAACCCTGTCTTCAAAAGCGGTATTGAATAAAATAATAGTTTTGCCTGCCGGAAAATACAATGCTCAGGATGTTTATCTGGAATATACGAATCCGGTTAAAGGCAAACTGCAAAGAGTAAACGGACGGGGAGAAACCGTTTAGTTTTATCGTCTCAAAGAATCCCAGATTACGCTGAAAGTAAAATAGCCTTTCCCACTAGTGAGTGTGGCATGTGAAAACGAAAAACCGAACTTTTTCAAACGCATATTGCCACCGAACGAAAATCCCCCTGCCCCGCCTAAAGAACTGACAGCTAATTCCTGATGGCGCAGATGATTGTATCCGGCCATCAGATGAAAATTCTTATGCAGTATTATTTCTGTACCTATCGCAAAATGCCGGAACACCTTATCAGCCACTGATATTTTTTTTGGAACCCTGTTTCCTTGATCGTCATAAGTATAGTTAAATGAAGGGTCATTATAGGCGATATCAAAAGCATATAAATGATGTGCCGTGAGCGAGAATCGCACCGGCATATGCTCAGGCTTAAAAGTAGTGCCCAATTGCAGGTCAAAGGGTATATCCGGACGTATGTTTCCATAGCTTTTTATAACAAAGCCCACATTTTTAGCCACGAGTCCAAAGCTCAGATCATAATCCGGATGTTTGAAAGTCCCGCCCCAATCGGTGAGAAGTGCCATTGAATTGTATGATTCCAGAACCGACCCAACCAACTTTGCAGTAATACCAAAAGAAATGTGGTTGATTCGCCGGGCATGCGTTACTCCTAAAGAAAAATCGTTAGCAGAAAACTCACCCGTGGCATTCCCTATTGCATCAGTGCCCTGAAAAGTACCATAGTTGAGGTTTTGCAGACTGATACCCCACTGGCCTTCATTCATACTTCCTTTAAACTTTGGTGCATAATTCAAAGTAAAGAAATTACTATGTGCCAGATAAGGCGAATAATTAATACCTATTTGACCCTGCTGCGACGAATCCAGTAAAGCCGGGTTCGCTGTATGTAGATTAACGTCTTTATCAAAGAGAGAGACATTTACCCCTCCCAGCGCATTTAGGCGTGCATTATTGGGTAAGGTTAAAAAAGAAAAACTGTTTTGTGCTATGGCGTTGGTGCTCAAAAAACTACAAACTGAAAGAAAAACAATGGGTTTAAAAAATGAAATAGCCCAACTTAATACCCACCGTAAGGCGTGGGTATTTGTATTTCTTTTCACTGTGTCTGAGTAAATTATTTCCATAGTACCTGAAATCTGCTATAAATTATTGACCGAGCAGCCTGATAATGCTTTAGCATATGACCATAATTGTTTTGGAATGGCTGCATGAGACTATCAGTTTTTTTTCAGATAGGCAATCACTGTTTTTCTGATGTCATTCCTTACATCATTTTCATTGAATGTATCTTTAACCGAGATGATGTCCGGATTCGTTTTGATGAAAAAATCCAGATTCCTCTCTTTTCCGGTCAGTAAAAAATCGCTGGTTACTACCTGATACTCCTGATTCACATCCAGCAGTTTGCCGTTAATTTTCCATTCGTTTCTGGCTTCATCGTAGCTTATTCTATCCCATTGCAGATAGCCGCCGCTACCTTTATTTTTCAAACCTATTTCAAGTGTTCTCTCCAATAAACGACCTCTCATCTTCACTTCTATTACCTTTCCGCCAAACGGCAAAATTCTGAGCACATCCAGTTGCGTAATTCTGCCGGACACCACATCATCTATTCTGATAGAACCACCATTGAAAAAGGTACAATCGGTTGCTTCAGGTGTGGCAGCTGTCATGGCTTTAGCTATCATATTTCCCATTGGCGCCTGTTGATTCCTCACTGTTGACTCATGCCCATCCAGCGGTTCTTTTAAATCAGCAATAACCTCATTTTTATCAATACCAATGGCCTTGAAACTGGCATCAGCAATATCTTCCCATTTTTTCACCACAACTGCCGTTCCGGCATGATCCGGTATCTGATTATCAATTTTGCGTAATTCTGATTTTACAATTGTCTTTTTATTGGCCTTACTGTACACAATTCGATGGATGTAGGCAGTTTTGGCATTGGCATCAGCTTTAGCCATTATTACATTGCCAATCTTTTCAATCATGTTGTCGTGGTCATGCCCTCCCATCAGCAGTTTTACTTCGGGCAACATGCCTGCCAGTTTTATGTCGTCTACCTTATTAATATGTGTAAGCCCCACAACAAAATCACATTGAGGTTTCAGTTCTTCAAAAGCCTTTTTTGCCGACTCAAAGAAATCATCATACCAGACATAATCTTTTGGGTTCGAAGGCAATACTATGCCAAACATCCCCATTTTTATCTCTTCCCCTTTCGCATTCTTAAAACTGAAAATTTTTGTCTTAACAAAAGGCACTTTCATTCCGTTTATCACTTTGCCAAAGGGTTGCAGTTGTCCGTTGACCTTCTCTGAAGCATTGGTATTCAGCCAATCAAACTTCGACTCATTGATACGTTCCTGTAAATCTTTTTCGTCCAGGTCAAATTCATGATTACCAAAGCACACCCAGTCAAACCCAACGGTATTCATTACATCAATCATTTGTCTTCCTTTAATTCCTTTTCCCTCATATCTTAACGTACCTGTTACTGACGGACTGAGGAAGTCTCCGGATAATACAGTAATTGTATTAGGATTTTCTTTCAATAATTGCTCACGCACGGTGGCAACTCTGGCTAACCCTCCTACCTTGCCGTTGTCCAGAGGTGATATCTCATACACATCATTGAGATGCAGGAATGTAATGGCTACTTCATCCTGATTTATTCCGGCTAACTGCGAAGTGCGGCAAGCTCCCAGCAAAAGAGCTATGGAAAACAAAAAAAGTAGTTTTTTCATCATATAAAAAGCTTTATCAATCAGTTATAAACAGGTTCAGATTATTATGTTTAAGTAGATAAAAAGCCCTCGGTCTATCCACTTTGAGGACAGCAAATGTATACAAAAAGCGTTACTCATACTAAATCCGTTTCATAAATGCTTACCGGGTATCGGGCAGAAGTGCTTTGTAATGATAATTAAATACATAAACATATACTTACTTACGGGGCTTGTTGAAAAGACTTACTTCTTAAAACCATCGTTTCAATTTCACATACCTATAAGCATCTGTGAATCAACAATTTAAAACAAAAATCAAAAACTTATCAGATTTTAGCCGACAGAGTTCGACAAAAAATCGTACCTTTGTATCCCGTAATCAAAGATATCAATACCACATGTCAATGAACGGGCAACCCCGCAATCCGAAGTATATTTTCGTTACGGGAGGCGTAACTTCATCACTTGGAAAAGGCATTATCGCTTCTTCCTTAGCTAAACTCCTACAAGCCAGAGGCTTATCGGTAACTATTCAAAAATTCGATCCTTACATCAATGTTGACCCCGGCACATTGAATCCTTACGAGCATGGCGAATGCTACGTAACCGATGACGGCGCCGAGACAGACCTTGACCTGGGCCACTACGAACGTTTCCTGAATGTTCCTACCTCGCAGGCAAATAATGTAACCACCGGACGTATCTATTATAATGTAATTATGAAAGAGCGTAAGGGGAGTTATCTCGGTAAAACCGTACAGGTAATTCCGCATATTACCGATGAAATCAAAAGAAACATTCTGCAACTAGGTGAAACCGGCAATTTTGACATTGTCATTACCGAATTAGGCGGCTGCGTGGGTGATATCGAATCATTACCTTATGTAGAAGCCGTACGCCAGTTAAAGTGGGATCTGGGTGCAGATAATCTGCTTGTGGTTCATCTTACCTTGGTTCCTTACCTGCAGTCAGCCGGTGAATTAAAGACCAAACCTACCCAACACTCGGTTAAACAATTACAGGAGTCTGGTGTACAACCGGATATTATTGTTTGCAGAACAGAACATCCGCTTCCGCAGGATATCCGCAGGAAAATAGCGCTTTTCTGTAATGTTGAGCAAAATTCTGTTATTGAAGCCATGGACGCTGAAACGATTTATGATGTGCCATTGTTGATGCAGAAAGAAAAGCTTGACCAACGTGTATTGTATATGCTCGATATATACAACGATCAGGATGCTGACATGGATAACTGGAAGAAATTCCTGAGCCGTTTCAAAAATCCTATTGAACAGGTTACCATAGGGCTGATCGGGAAATATGTAGAACTAAAGGATGCTTACAAGTCAATTGCAGAATCTTTTATTCATGCAGGGGCAGCCAACGAATGTAAGGTAGTTGTTGAATGGATACATTCGGAAAGCCTGACTCCGGAAAACATCGCCGAAAAATTTGCCGGCCTGGATGGCGTACTGGTAGCTCCCGGATTTGGAGAACGCGGCATAGAAGGCAAAATTGCGGCAGTCCGTTATGTAAGAGAAAACAACATTCCGTTCTTTGGTATCTGTCTTGGTATGCAAATGGCATGTATTGAATTTGCCAGAAATGTGATCGGTCTGAAAGAGGCCCATTCGACTGAAATGGATCCAGATACGGCCTATCCGGTAATAGATTTAATGGAGGCGCAAAAAAATGTAACTGACAAAGGCGGCACCATGCGTTTAGGAGCTTATGCCTGCAAGCTGAAAGATAAAACACTGGCTCGTAAAATTTACGGGAAAGCGAATATCAGCGAGCGCCACCGCCACCGTTGGGAGTTTAACAGTAAGTATCAGAAAGACTATGAAGCAGCCGGAATGGTGATTTCTGGTGTTAATCCTGACAGCGGACTGGTAGAAATAGTGGAATTGCCTAATCACCCGTATTTTATCGGTGTGCAGTTTCACCCGGAATTGAAAAGTACGGTTATGAACCCGCATCCGCTTTTTGTTAATTTTATAAAAGCGGCCATAGCTTATTCTTCGAATAAAAAGCTTGCTTTAAACTAAATTAAATCTTTGAGAACCAGGTTCTTAGAGATAGCCTAATAATTAGGAATTATTATCATTCTTTGCGACTTTTGTAAGACAATCTGAAAGTTGCGATTGTATTTTTTACGAATTTTAAATCTTTAATGGAAAAATTAATAGACAAAAACCAGATAATTGGTATTGTATTGTTGTTGGCAATGTGGGCTGGGTACATGTATTTTATGCCTTCAACTCCCCCTCAAGAACAAAAACCTGCGATTCCGGCCAGTGCAACAAAAGTAGTACCAAAAAATAATCAGACTACTGATACTACCGCTATCAAAGCGGCATTTGGTGACTTTGCCTCTGCTGCAACCGGAACCACCAGAGATATAACAATTGAGAATCAGGATGCCCGATTCACATTCAGTACACAGGGCGGTGGTGTAAAAGAAGTAGTTCTGAAAAACTATTCGGCATACGACGATTTCAAAAGCGGTAATAAAAAACCTTTAACACTTTTTGACGACAAGAGCTCTACCCTGAGTCTTGAGCTTCAGACTAATAAAGGCAAAATAGATTTAAAGAAACTCTTCTATACTTCTGACAATCAGTCGTCTGTAATTAAATCAGGCGATTCAACAAGAGTAGTTTTCAGATTAAATTTAGCTGCAAACCAATATGTTGAGCAGGTATATACTATCAAAGGCACCGGATTCATCGTTGACTACGATTTAAATCTGGTAGGCTTAGATGCCCTGGTTCAGAACCAGCCGGTTCGGTTATTCTGGCAGGATAACCTGAAAGTGCTCGAACACGATATCAACGAAAACCGTAAGTCGGCACAAATCAATTATTGGGACGCCAAAGCAGATGACTTTGATGACCTGGGTTCAAATAAAGTAGGTAATGATGAGCTGAACATTGTTGATCCTATCCAATGGTTTTCGTTTAAGCAGAAATACTTCATTACCGGTTTTGTGGCCAAAAATCAGCCGCTTTCAACACCTAAATTTAAGCTGACTACACCGGAAACCGACCCTAACGTAGTAAAAATTGCTGAAGTAGATGCCAACCTTCCTATTTCTGATTTAAAAACAGGTAAAGGAAACTACCGCTTCTATTTCGGACCAAACGATTATAATGCAGTAAAGACAGTTGCTACCGGTTTCCATAGAAACGTATATCTTGGATACGACTTCGTAAAGCCCATCAACCGTTATATTTTTGTACCTTTATTTAATCTGGCCGAAAACCTTATCAGCAATTATGGGTTATTGATAATAGTAGTGGTGTTAATCATTAAAACTGTGCTTACTCCACTTATCTATCGTTCTTACGTGAGCTCTGCCAAAATGCGTATTCTGGCACCTGAGTTGAACGAGATACGGGCAAAAGTGGGTGACGATCAGGTGAAAATGCAACAGGAACAAATGAAGCTGTATCAGCAGGTAGGTGTAAATCCGCTTAGTGGTTGTGTACCTATGCTTTTACAAATGCCTATTCTGATGTCGGTTTTCTTCCTGTTCCCGAACATGATCATGTTCCGCCAGAAAAACTTTTTGTGGGCATCTGACCTTTCTACTTACGATTATCCGATCAGTTGGGCTACCAACTTGCCGGTAATCGGGAGTCACATCAGTTTGTTTGTGGTATTAATGACACTTTCGAGTCTGGCATTTACCTACTACAACAACCAGATTACCCCAGACCAGCCCGGGCCGATTGATATGAAGAAACTGAGCTATATTTTCCCAATCGTTTTCTTCTTCGTATTGAACAGCTTCCCGGCAGCGTTAAGTTTTTACTATCTGGTTTCAAACGTCATTACGATTGCACAACAACAAATAGTACGCCGTTTCGTTGATGAGGATAAAATCAGGGCGATTCTGATGAACAATAAAGTTAAGTACCAGGCCAATCCCCAAGGTGCTAAAAAAGGCAAATTTGCACAGTTTATGGAAAAACAGGTGAAAATGGCCGAAGAATCCCGCAAACAACAGGACGAGCTGAAAAAGAAACAACAAAATAGAAAATAAAAATTTCAGCTGAGCGTGAAGCTCCCTTATGCTTCACGCTCACTTCAATATAAACTCTATTACTATGCCTATGAGAAGGACAAAAAATTTCTTCATTTTTTTATTCTTATCATATTCTGCAATAGCTCAACAGCAGGCCAGTCTGAGTGAGAAAGATTACTTGTTGAGATATAAAAAAGCTGTGCAATTTTATGCCGACCAGAAGTACACCGAAGCCAGAGAGTTACTGCTGCCACTTACCAACAAGAAATACGAAAACTCCGTTTCTCCGTTTGTTCATTACTATTATGCTTCAGCAGCCTTTAAGCTGAACAAATTCTATGATGCCCGCACTATGTTGCGACAACTCTTTGAACGCTTTCCGAATTGGGGCGAAATAGATGATGCCACTTATTTGTATGCCAACGTAGCTTTCGCTGAAAACAAACCCGAAGAAGCGTTGCAATCACTCAACCGGATTACATCAAAAAACTGGCGTCCGGAAATTGAGAATATGATGTATGCATATCTTAGCAATATCAAAGAATTGAGTCAGCTAAAGCAATTATATCAAAAATCTCCTGATAACCCTGTGCTGGCTCAATTGATAATTGATGTCATACAGCGAAGCAAAAACGCCAGCCGTGAAGACCTGGAATTATCAGACCGGCTTACCAATCAGTTCAATCTGAATAATTCGGGTAACAAAAAACCAAAAGCAAAAGACAATACAAATACCATTAATGTAGCCGTAATGCTGCCCTTCCGCTTGTTTGAATTTGATGCCAACAAAACCAGCAGAGCGAATCAATACGTTTACGATTTATACGCTGGTATGAAACTGGCACAGGAAAAACTGGCTGCTGAGCAGATAAACCTTAATTTATTTGCATTTGACGTAGAACGTGACGTTAAAAATATCAATGATATTGTAGGTAATCGTGGTTTTGGGAAGATAGATGTAATCATCGGGCCATTGTATCCTGAGGTTAACAAGGTAGTCAATTCATTTGCCAAATCGAACGATGCCATTCAGGTGCATCCATTATCTAATAATCAGCAATTAGTGAGCAATGATAAGTCAGCTTTTCTGGCTTCTCCTTCTTACGAAATGCAAGCCACCAAAGCGCTTGAATACATTGTGAATGAAAAATCAGCCCATTCGGTAAGTATCTATTACGGTAATACTCGCAAGGATTCGACTTTTGCCTACATTTATAGAGACAAGGCGATGGAAAAGGGTCTGAGTGTATTGGCGATTAAAAGATACAATAGCGCCGACGACATTGATACCAAACGAAGATCTGACCATATTTTCATTTCCGGTAGTGACCCTGCGTTTGGTCCGAAAATCATGAGTGCCATTGATAAAAAGAAAATAAGTTCGCTTATTGTTGCGGCATCTTCTGCGTTTGATATTGAATCCGTTTCGCTCAATTTATATAACAGAGAGTTATTTCTGATCCAACAGGATTATATTAATAGAGAAAAAGATGAGGTTAAAAATTTTAAGAGTGCATACATAAGTAGTCAGAATATAGCTCCTTCTTATTATGCCTATTGGGGTTATGACATGGTATTGTTTTATGGCAGAATGCTGAGAATGGGTAAAAACAGACTTCGCGGTAACCTTGATGCAATAGAATATACACAAGGGTATACACTTGATGGCTTTGATTATACGAATCGCTCGCACGAAAACAAGATAGTACCCATTGTTAAATATGAAGACGGCAAATTTATTGAAGTAGCCAGATAAACAGATTTATCAGATATTATAAACGAAAAGAGACACCCCGGGGTGTCTCTTTTCGTTTATACACAGCCCTGTTTATTTATTCATATATTTCAATTTATACTGAAAATTCAATCAATAACATATGTATAGAATATTAAATTAATACAATATCAATTATCTATAAAAAATATATTGGAAATATAGAATTAACAAAACAAATAACCTATTCAAAAAAAATGAGCGAAGCTATGCTTCGCCCATTCAATTATTTTCTATGACTGTAAGTATCAGATGCCGAAAGCCTCTTTTACCTTGTCAGTATGATCCAGTTTCTCCCAAGTAAAAAGTTCAACTTCTACTTCCTTATGGCCTTCAGGGCCTTTGAAAACTTTGCTCACCCACTGAGATTCACGACCCATGTGTCCATAGGCTGCGGTTTCAGAATAAATCGGGTTACGAAGTTTTAAACGTTGCTCGATGGCGTAAGGACGCATATCAAAAACTTTCTCCACTATTCTGGCTATTTCTCCGTCTGTAAGTTTTTTGCCGTTAGCTCCCTTCACTTTAGCAGTGCCATAGGTATCTACAAATATACCACAAGGCTTAGCTACACCAATGGCGTAAGAAACCTGCACCAGCACTTCATCACAAACACCGGCCGCAACCAGGTTTTTAGCAATATGGCGCGTAGCATAGGCTGCAGAACGGTCTACTTTCGACGGATCTTTGCCAGAGAATGCTCCACCACCATGTGCACCTTTTCCACCATATGTGTCAACGATAATCTTACGGCCTGTCAAACCTGTATCACCATGTGGCCCTCCGATAACAAACTTACCTGTCGGGTTGATATGATAGGTAATCTTATCATTGAATAACTTACGAAGAGACGGTTTCAACTTCGCTTTTACACGAGGTATCACGTATCCGATAATGTCTTTTCTGATGGTAGCTAGCATGGCTTCATCTTCAGCGAAATCGTCATGCTGCGTTGAAACAACGATTGTGTCTATTCTGACAGGCTTGTTGTTGTCGGTATATTCAATTGTAACCTGCGACTTCGCATCAGGTCTCAAATACTTGATTCTCTTATTTTCGCGACGAATAGCTGAAAGCTCCTGCAAAATTTTGTGCGCAAGGTCTAAAGCCAACGGCATATAGTTGTCGGTTTCACGGGTAGCGTAACCAAACATCATACCCTGGTCGCCGGCACCTTGTGCGTCGGCCTTTTCTTCAAAATTTCTCTCATCTGCCGAGCGGTCAACACCACGGTTGATATCGTCTGATTGCTCATGGATAGCCGATAAGATACCGCAGGAATTGGCTTCGAACATGTATTCAGATTTGGTATATCCGATTTTTGCAATTACATCGCGTGCTATTGATTGTACATCCAGGTAAGTTTTGGTTTTTACCTCTCCTGCCAACACTACTTGCCCGGTTGTAACCAGGGTTTCGCAAGCAACTTTAGAGGAAGGATCAAACGCTAGAAAATTATCAATAAGGGCATCAGAAATTTGGTCAGCAACTTTGTCCGGGTGGCCTTCCGAAACCGATTCGGAAGTAAATAGATATGCCATAAATCTTAATAATTTTTAAAATGATTTGTCAAAATGTGTTTGCCAAAAAACTCTGCGCAGAAGGAAAAAGAAACTTTTTTGACAAATAAGAAACGAAAGTCTTATTGCCCGCATCTTTTTACCACCGTAGTGTTTCTACTCGGTTGGATTTCCGCAAAAGGGAATTTCTTGATACTTTCACAAAGTACGTTAATTAGTAAAACAAATGCAAAAATTAAATCTAAAATCTCTCTGAAATCCTGCAATAGTTTACCGAAATTATCTTTAAACAAATTTCAGTTTGGACAATTTATCTATAAAACATACACTATTGCCGATATTTTACCTTTACAAAAGACACAACACAACTGTATGTATTTATAAAATAAAGAGATGCTTTTAGCCAAAAGCATCTCTTTATTTTGAAAGTTAACAATTTCTTAAACGAATATTCTGAAAAATCAGGATTTACCTTCTTTCAGACTATCTAATACTCTGCGGATACCCACAAACCTTGCATTATAATACTTTTCTTTCAAATAACTTATAATGACTCCCTGGCTCTGGGCAGAGTGAATGAATCTCACACCTTTTTCGTCCGATTCCAATACAATGCCTACATGTGATACCCCACGCTTGCGTGAGCTGGTTTTGAAAAATATCAGGTCACCGGGTTTTGCTTCTTCCGGTGTGGTTTTCTGCCCTAATTTATATAGCTCCCTGCTACCATGGGCTACCTCCATTCCAAAATGACCAAACACATAATTGACGAGGCCAGAGCAATCAAACCCTTTGGTTGCCCTCCCACCCCATACATATCGTGTCCCCAGTAATTGTTGGGCAACGATTTGTATCTCATCGGTTAATTCTAAACAATCTTTTTCATCAATTTCCGCATAAGTTGAATCAGCGGATTGAGATAACTCCTGGGCGTTTCCGGCTAAAGCAAAAGCAATTAACAAGAAACTTAATGTAAATTTTTTACGCATAATATTGTCTCGACTTTTTTAGGGTGAAAGGCAGTACATGCGCCCTCAATTTGGGAATTTAACCTGATATATAACAGCAGAAATATTCAGTTTGACCTCACATTCAGAACGAATATGTATTGAAAATAATCGGTGAATCAACACATTGGTCAAATAACTATGTTTCAAATATAGAGTGAATGAATTTCAAAAAAAATGTTTGTGGAAAATTATTAGTTAAAAAAACTTAAAAAACTTTTTGGTTAATAAAATATCCTTACCTTCGCACCATTAATAACTAAATAGTTAGTTGTTAAAAGAGGAGCTATTCTTTACTAAACATTCTTATGAAAAAACAATTACTTCTGCTTGCTGCATTGATGCTTACATCGGGTTTTGCATTTGCTCAGAACCCTACTAAATTCACTATCAAAGGTATTGCTATCGACTCCGGCAACACTGCAATGCCATTTGCCACTGTCATGCTTTTGCAGCCGAAAGACTCTACGCTAGTCAATTTTGGCCGTACCGACGAAAACGGTGCCTTTGAGTTTAAAAACATCAAAAAGGCACATTATGTTTTGAAAATCTCTTTCGTAGGTTATATCCCGTTTCAGATAGACGTAAAACCGGTGGATGGAGCTATTAATGACCTTGGCAATTTAAAATTAAAGCCTATCGCCAAGGAACTGATGGAAGTAGTAGTTAAAACAGCCCGTGCACCTTTAAACATTAAAGGAGATACGATAGAGTATAATGCGGCTTCGTTCAAAGTTCCACCGGGTTCTTCGGTAGAAGATCTTCTGCGGAAACTACCCGGTGTTCAGGTTGATCAGGATGGCAATATAAAAGCTCAGGGGCAGGATGTAAAAAAAGTGACCGTTGACGGGAAAAACTTTTTTGGGAATGACCCTAAAGCCGCCACTAAAAACTTACCTGCAGATGCCATTACAAAGGTTCAGATTTTCAATGACAAATCAGAGCAAGCCAAAGCCACAGGAGTAGATGACGGTAAAAAAGAAAAAACTGTGAACCTTGAGTTAAAAGAAGACTTCAAAAAAGGAGGATTCGGTAAGGTAACTGCCGGAATTGGTACTGACGAACGCGCCGAACTAAGAGGGAATTATAACCGTTTCGATTCGAAACAGCAGTTTTCAGTACTTGGTTTGGGAAACAATGTAAACCAGACCGGAATTTCAAGAGACGATTTTCAGGATTTCAGAGGCAGCCAGGCCAATAACTGGGGCGATGCCGCCGACTTTGGTTTCAGCAGTGGCATTTATTATTACTCCGACAACGACTCTGAAGAAAGCCTGTCTATTCCTATTGGTGGCCGTAACTTTCAGGGGTTCTCTGAAAACTATGCCGGTGGCGCCAATTACAACTATGATACAAAAAAGACCAAGTTCAGCTCAAACTATTATTTCAGCCAGACCCAACAATTGGTTTCTAAAAAATTAGAAAGAGAGAATTTCCTTCAAAACAATACATCATTTAAAAGTTTTGAAGATAGCTACCAGAATCGTATCAGCCGCAATCACCGCATAAGTTTGCGTTTTGAGCAAACAATTGATTCACTCAATACAATAATTCTGATAGGAAATGGCCGGATGGGCAACGGAACAACCAAATTCAATAGTTTACAGGAGTTCTACAGAAATGGCACTACGAAATCGAACGAAACATTTATCAATAACTTCAATGATTTCAATTCGTCAGCTGCTTCTCTGATTGGTATCTATCGACATAAATTCAAGAAAAAAGGCAAAAATTTTGCAGCCAGCCTTACCTATAATTACAACATTTCAGATGGAGAAGCCCGCCAGAGTTCTACGAACGAATTGTTTGATGCTCCTGCCGGCTCCATTCCTTCTAACATTAATCAGGTTAACTTCACAAACAGCCCAAGGCATCTGGTTAAATCGAGCCTGCTTTATGTGGAGCCTTTGTCGAAAAAGTTTTTCTCCGAAACCTTCTATAATTTCAGCCTGCGCCGTGATGCCGTTGATAGAAACGTACAAACCACAGATGGGATAAGAATTGATTCTCTGAGTAATTATTACAATAACGATTTCATGTATAATCGCTTCGGTACGAGTCTGCGATACAACCATAAAGGTGTAAACATCTCGCTTGGTTTAGCGGCACAACACTTCCATTTCCAGGGAAATTTTGCCCGAATCAAAAACGCTACAGACGTTCAGAAAATCAACCGTGATATTTTCGCATGGATACCTGCATCAACCGTAAGTATCGATTTGAAAAACAATCGCTACATCTGGGCTGACTACGGCAAAGAAGTAAGTGAGCCGGCTATTAAAGATTTACAACCGATTATTGACAACAGCAATACGCTATATCTTCGTGTAGGGAATCCGAACCTGTTGCCTATGAGCACGCACAGAGCATATGTAGGTTATAATATGTTCAATCCGGCAAGCTTTACCAATATGTTTTTCAATTTAAATTACGGTTATAATATCAACCAGGTAATTTATAACCAGACAGTTGACCCGGTAACACTGGTTACCACGGCCAAGCCTACCAATATTTCCGGTGGTCAATATTATGGTTCGTATCTTGGCTTTGGATTCCCTATTAAAAAGACCAAAAGCAGCCTGAATCTGAGCGGTGGTGCCAACATATCGAAAAACCTGATTTATATTAACAACGAACTGAACACCACATCGAACAATAATTACAACATAGGCTTCAGAATTGATTTGACTCCGAGCGACAAGTTTACCTTATATGCCAATGGTAATTTTGGTATAACCAATACCCGGTACTCGATTAATACCTCTCAGAACCAGCAGATATTCAATCATACCTTTGGTGCTGAAATGAACATTGCCCTGCCTGCAGGTATCTATTTCAGCTCGAACCTCAATTACCGGATTTACAAAAACGAGCGTTTCGGTTTCGACCAACACATTCCTATTCTTTATTCATCGATTTACAAGATTCTGGGTAAGGCGAAAAGAGCCGAAATCCGTGTATCAGGTTATGACTTGTTAAAGAAAAATATTGGCATTAACCAATATGCATCTCAGAACTTCGTTTCTCAGGAACAAACCCAGACACTCTCGAGATACTTTATGGTAAGCTTTACATACAACTTAAGAGGTGTAAGTGCGAAGATGCGCCGCCAGGGCTGGTACTAATAAACAATGTTTCATCTCATTAAAATCTAAACTAATGAAAGCTATCACTAAATTTCTGTTAAGCTTAATAGTATTGACACTCTTCACTCCGCTACTTGGTTTTTCACAAAAAACGGAGGGCATAGTGGTATATGAACGTCAGGAATTCTGGTCGAAAATCATCGGACAGCTGACCTACCTATCGAATGAAGAAAAAGACCGTGTAAAGCAAACCTGGGGCAAAAATGATGAGGGCTGGAAATCTAAAACCAAGATGTATTTCAATGCCAACGAAAGCCTGCTGACTAATCTTGAAGAGGCTAGCGAATACGGGTGGTCGTCACGCACAGAAGATTACTACATCTATAGAAACTTTGAGAAAGAGAAGAAAATAGAATTGATAGAGATGATGGGTAAAACCTATGTAGTTGACGATTCTCTTCGTGCACCAAGCTGGAAAATACTGAATCAGATTAAAGACGTTGCCGGATACATCTGTATGAAGGCCGTGTCGGAAGACACCGTCAAACACCAAAAAATAACAGCTTGGTTTACAGGTGATATTCCGATTTCATCAGGACCGGAGCGATACTATGGACTTCCGGGGTTGATTATGGAACTGGAAATTAATGACGGAGATGTAGTGATTACAGCCAAGAGTGTTGAATTCAAAAAACTTGAAAATAAAGAATTGTCGATGCCCAAGCTGAAAGGAAAGAAAATAAAAGATGCTGATTATGACAAGTTAATTGCTAACCATATCAAAGACAGCATTAAATCTTACAGGAATCCTTATTGGGCAATCAAATATTAGAAGTTGATATCTGCTTAAAGTCAGGTTTACAATTTATAAGACAAAAATAAAAAACCAGTGGAAGAATCTCCACTGGTTTTTTATTAATACAAGATAAATACCTAATGCTTAATTTTTAACCTTATTCTCAGTTGGCATACTTACCATTAAGTACAAGTCTATTACTCGGAACGAAGAGAACGTACCGGATTCATTAAGGCTGCTTTCACACTCTGAAAACTGACTGTTAATAAAGTAACCAGTAAGGCTCCTACACCCGCAGTCGCAAAAACCCACCAGGGAATTACTGTACGATATTGGTACTTCTGAAGCCAGTTATCCATCAGGTAATAGGCTACAGGTGTTGCAATAAACAAAGCAACAACAACCAGCATGACAAAATCTTTAGAGAGTAATATCCATAAATTTGTCACTGATGCCCCCAATACTTTGCGTACACCGATCTCTTTAGTGCGTTGCTCAGCCATAAAAGAAGCCAGGCCGAACAAACCCAGGCAACTGATAAAAATGGCAAGGCCCGCAAAAACACTCGCCAGATTGCCAATCCGGTCTTCGTCACCAAATTTCTGTGCATACTCATCGCTCGCAAACTGGTAGGTAAATGGTGCACTTGGATTATACTTTCTGAATATAGGCGTTATCTTCTCAATGGCTAAATGGGCATTGACTTCCGGATTAAGCCTAATGGTATAGAAATTCACCCAATTGTAATTCAGTTTAAAGACCGTTTGTTTTACCGGCTCAAAAGGAGAGTTAGTAACCATATCTTTGACAACCCCAATGATCGTATAGGTTTCTCCCGACCACTTTATTCTTTGTCCAACAGGATTGCGCAAACCCATATATTTGATGGCACTTTCGTTCATGATCAAACCAACAGAATCGGTCGGGAAATCACGCGAAAAATCACGACCTTCCTTTATTTGCCAGCCAACAGTTTTGCCAAAATCGTGGGTACAGGCCACTACATCAAAATCGACCTGACGATTAACATCTCTACCGACCCAGTCCAGACTATAATCGCTTGAATAAACACCTGTAACAGGCATAGAGGATTCTGCCATCTGACTAACCATACCAGTCTGAAGCAATTCTTCACGTATCACTTCATAATGTTCAATTAAGTCGGCAGTATTAGTCCGTACACTCAACAAACCATCCCGATTATACCCAATTGGCCGATGCTGCACATACTGAATTTGCTGAAACACAAGCATTGTACCAATAATCAGGGTAATGGAAACGGTGAACTGGAACACAACCAGTACTTTACGTGGCATGGCTGCTAATCTTCCAAGTTCCATTCTAGCTGTTTTCAAGACTTTAATGGGCTGGAAAGAAGACAGATAAAAAGCAGGGTAACTACCGGCAATAAATCCGGTAAGCAGACTGAATCCGATAATTAAGCCTAAAAACCAAATGTTTGTCCAGGGTAGAGTCATTTGTTTATCAGCAATAGTATTGAACCATGGCAATGCCAGCGCTACAATTCCGATTGATAGAACCATAGCTAAGAAAACAACCAGAAATGATTCGATAAAAAACTGTGCGATTAAGTGCTTACGCAGTGAGCCCACTGCTTTACGGATACCCACTTCTTTGGCTCGCTTTTGAGAGCGGGCCGTAGAGAGGTTCATGAAGTTAATGCAGGCCAGCAGCAGTACGAAGACACCAATGCAACCAAATAACCACACAAACTGAACTCTCCCCCTAACCGGCAAGCCGTTTTCCCATTCTGAGTATAAATGCCATTTGCTCATCGGATGAAGAAACACACTGGGATTAAATTTAGCCTCTTCCGGTGCATGTTTTGCTTTGGTTAAAGCAATTCTGGCCGACACCCGTTCGAAATCAGTGTTGGGTGCTAATTTCACCAATATCTCAAAGGCGTTTAAAGTCCAGTTATTCTCAGCCCGTTCTACCCACCCCTGGTCAGAAACAAATTGTTGCCAGGGAAGCAGATAAGCATACTCATGAAACGATGAATTAGCGGGGAAATCCTCATAAACACCTGTTACCTTCACATTCCATTTGTTATTGATTTTTACAATTTGGTTGAGCGGGTCATTTTTCCCAAAAAGGGCTTGCGCCAGCGAATTTGATAGCACAATAGAATTCGGGTCTTTCAGTGCTGTATTACTCCCTCCCATCAGTTTTAGTGGCAACATTTCCAGAAATTCGGGCTCTACATAATTGCCTCTGCGAAGAAGTTGATTTGTGCCATTTACCAGAATTTGTTCACCGGTTTGATGCGCCAGTATAACATGGTTAAAATCACTGCCATATTCATTTTTCAGTGCAACAGCCAGCGGTCGGGGCGTCCATTCACTTGTAGCAATGGCTCCGTTATCCGTTTGGTGCAGTTCAACCCGGGCGATGCGGTCATAATCGGCAAATGATCTATCATAGAAAAGCTCATCATAAATCCACAACCCTATCAGTATAGCTACTGACATGCCAACGGCTAACCCGCCAATATTAATGAAGGAATAGATCTGTTTCTTAGTCAGATTCCGATAGGCAATTTTAAAGTAATTTCTTATCATAATTTTATATGTTTTTTGGTTAATGATGGTAGCAGCAAACGTAAGGCTTTGCATATGCAAAGCTTTACGCAGTAATGTTAACCGCGAATTTTGCAGAGGGTTACACAACTCTTAAAATATTTTTTTTCTGATAAAAAGCTTGGATAATGTTATCCGGAAATGAGCAATTGAGGTATTTATGAGGGCAGCATCTACTTACGTTTAAACACGTAGTACAACAAAAAAGAGATGCCGCGGTATCTCTTTTTTGTTGTATCGGAATCACAATACTATTTTATAACATTCGCTTGATTATATCCTCTACAGATACATGCTCAGCTTCTGCTTTAAAGTTTCTTACTACACGGTGGCGTAAAACAGCGATCGCCACTGCTTTTACATCTTCTATATCAGGTGAATACTTTCCGTTGATAAGCGCATTACACTTAGCAGCCAGAATAAGATTCTGCGAAGCACGCGGGCCTGCCCCCCACTCCAGATATTTATTGGTATCAGCAGATGCCAATTCTGAATTCGGGCGGGTTTTATGAACCAGACTTACTGCATATTCTACCACATTATCAGCAACCGGCACCCGACGCACCAGGTGTTGAAAATAAAGTATTTGATCACCGGTCAATATCTTACTTACTGTCTTTTTGGTATCTGAAGTAGTATTTTTTACAATATCCAACTCTTGTTTATATGACGGATAGTCTAAATGCACCATGAACATAAAGCGGTCTAATTGCGCTTCAGGAAGCGGATAGGTTCCCTCTTGCTCTATCGGGTTTTGCGTAGCCAGTACGAAAAACGGGCGGCTGATATTATGTTTTTGTCCGGCCACAGTTACGGCATATTCCTGCATGGCCTCTAAAAGCGCCGACTGGGTTTTAGGAGGCGTACGGTTAATTTCATCGGCAAGAATAATATTGGCAAATACAGGCCCCTTTATAAATCTGAAGTTACGCTCATTATCCAGGGTTTCCGAACCAACAATATCAGATGGCATGAGATCGGGTGTGAACTGAATCCGATTAAAGTCCAAGTCCAACGCCGAAGCAATCGTTTGAATTAACAATGTTTTTGCCAATCCCGGCACACCCACTAAAAGACAATGTCCCTGGCAAAAAATAGCTGTAAGCAACAGGCGAACTGTGTCATCTTGTCCTACAATTATCTGCCCGATTTCATTTTTTAAATCATTAAAAGAACTTTTGAGGGCATCGGCTGCTTCAACGTCTGAATTAAATTGAACTTTGCTCATTAAGGTATGGATGAAATATAAGTAAAAGAACCTCTGCTAGTTTCCGGTTTTTGCCTGACCAAAAATATTACAGGATTCGTACTCAGGGTCAATCTTTATATAAACATCTGCTATTGCTTTTTTAAACCATGCATCTATCTCTCTGCTTCGTTTTTCCATCATAGCAAATTCCTTTATTTTCTCAAAATCATCTTTCAGGCTGGCTACATGCGGAGCAAATTTCGCCTTATAGTAAATGATTCTGGAGCCGGTCTTGCCATCTTCGCTTCTATAGGGTACAGGTGGAGTAACGGCTCCTACTTTCATGCTATCAATAGTGAAGTAAAGCGTAGGATCCATTGACTGGTCTAATGGCAATTTAGATGCCCCCGTTTGCGGATCTGACAACATGCCACCGGCATCCTGTGTTTGCTTATCTTCAGAAAATTCTTTGGCCGCTTTTTCAAATTTAATACTGTCGCGGGCAATCTCTCTGCGAAGACTATCAAGGAATTTTGTAGGCTCTGCCAAATCTAAGCGATTATAATCCGGGCGCAACAAAATATGACGAGCGTGGAATTCCTGACCACGTATTTCAAGTGTCTGAATCAGGTGCAAACCAAAGTCTGACTCAACAACGTCTGACATTTCATTTGCTTTCAATTTCATGGCTACCGCCTCAAACTGTGGCACCATCTGGCCTCTTTTCGACCAGCCCAAATCACCACCATACTGACGGGAACCCGGGTCTTCAGAATATTCTTTTGCTAAATCTTCAAACTTTTCCCCGGCCAATACTCTCCGTTTATAATCCAATAAGCGCTCCGACAACTCAGTTTTCTGTGCCCGGGTTACTTTTGCAAAGCGTACAATATGCCCAATCTGCACTTCTGTCGGTACTTCAGGAATACTATCTTTAGGTATCTGATTAAAGAATTTCTTCACCTCATTGGGTGTAACTTTCAGGTTCTTTGTAATCTCGCTCTGCATCTTCTGTGCAGTAAGCTGCTCTTTCACCTGCGACCGCACTTCACCTTTCAGTGTCTCAAGAGATTTCCCGAACTGCTCAACAATGTTTTTCTCATTGCCGTAAAGCTGGATCATCTGTTGCATACGCCCTGTCAGTTGGTCATCTACCATTTTGTCATCAACAAGCACTGAATCTATTTCTGCTTTTGCAACTAAAAGCTTATTCACTACCATGCTTTCAAGTGCCTGGCATTTGGTAATGGGCTGCTGTTGCTGTACAGAACGCAGATACAACTGCTCTACTTCCGAACGAAGAACTATATAGTTATCGACTTTGGCAACAATTCTGTCAATGTTAATGGGTTTACTTTCCTGAGCAAATGCCAGCATCGGTAGACAGATAAATAAAATTAATTTCTTAAGCATATAATTGGGCGTCTGTTTTTTCTTTATTAGCAGTATTAAAATTTATTGTTTTCTAGTGTCTAACACTTTTTCTAATTCTTCTCTGTTTAGCTTAGCCGGATACCTTTGCTCCAGTTCTGCGTTTAGTTGATTCTCTAATTGTTTCTGATAGTCAGCTAATACTTGTCCACGGGCTTCACGTAAAGTTTTGTATCGCGAGGGTTCTATTTTCTCAATCGCCAGTTCAATATATTTACCGTCTTTTACAATTGTGTGGCTTCCCATTTCCCGCTTAAATGCATCTGCATACGGGTTATCACCCTTGTTAAAGTAACCTTCTTCAATTGTTACAATATCTGACTCTTTTCTATTGAACCGTTTTTCTACATCCTTTTTCGAATTACTGTAAAAAATAAAGGTTACCCTTTGGTTTTTGGTCCAGTCAAAACGGTCGGCAGGTTTTGTTTTTACGTAATCATTCTCAATAATCCGCTCAATGGGTAATCCGTTCAATATCAGAAAATTCTTTACCTTTTCAATCCTTTCTGCCGAGTTACTATTGTTTTCGTTGTGGTCTGCATAGCCACCTATTTCTACAATGTATCCCTTATTGGCGTGCATAATCTCAAGTAATCCTGCTAATACCTTTTTATGTTCTGCAGTTATATCGCTCGCGAATTTATCATAATACAAGGGAGTTCTCATTGTGCTGTTAAGCGGGTACGGAGTCCCTTTCACAAAAATATCCTTCACCTGACTTAGTGTTCTGGCATCTTTAGCCACTACCAGGCTTCCGTAAATCCGTTCAGGCATTCTGTAATTCCCTCTGTTTTTCTCATAGAATGCTCTTTGTCCCAGTGTATCTGCTATCGATTTTTCAAAAACCAGATCGTTCATCAGTTGAACTCTCAAAAATCCACTGGTATATTCTTGCATCATCGATTTAAAATCCGGGTTAATTTCTTCCAGATGCGTTTCAGCGTATTCCTTTACATTCTTGTCAACAAATTTTTTGTAAAAACTACGCATCCATACCGCAGGTGTATAGCCTGATGGAATTTTCTCGACCAACTGTCTTTCCATCACGTAATCAAAAAAAGCCTTCGCTTTAACCTCTGTATTGTTAAGCACGAAAATAGTACTGTTGGTAAGCGGACTACTCAACGAATACCCCCATCTTCTTTTTGTCAGACTCGAATCAGCTGCTTCAATGGCCCCTTTTACTGTTTCGGCACTTTCAATATAGTGCATGTCTCCTTTAAGCCGGGTCAATGCGTTTTCTCTGACCAAATCACCTCTCGAATCAGTCACTACCTTTTCTTTGAGCTTAGGCAGTAACTCTTCGTACGACTCCAACGTCATTTTTTTAGATAACCTGATTATATGCCACCCGGCCGTTGTACGTACAGGTCTGGAAACATCGCCTTCCTTTAAAGCAAAAGCGGCCTCTTCAAAAGCCGTCTCCTCTCTGGTTCCTATTCCAAATACAGGAAGGAACCCACCATTGTTTCTGGTCTTATAATCATCTGAATGTTTTTCACACAATGCCTCAAATACCGCACCATTGGTTAGAAGATTATACAAAGAATCTATTTCTGTCTTTGAACGCCTAACCAGAGAGTCGCTGGCATTAACAGGTGCCACTTTTAAAATGTGCTGAACTAGAACCTTACCGCTGTTCGGGCGGCGTTCATGTACTTTTATCAGATGATACCCGGCTTTGGTTCTGACCGGTAAGGAAACTTGCCCTACAGGTATATTGAAGGCTGCCTTTTCTAACGGATACACCAATTGCAGGGCAGTAAACCAACCTAATCCTCCGCCTTTTTCACTTGTCTTCTTATCGTCTGAAAACTGTCGGGCCAATACACCAAAGTCTTCGCCTTCAAGCGCTCTTCTACGAATATCCGTTAACCTGTTATAAACAGCAGCCGTGTCAGCAGGGCTGGCAAATTCAGGAATCTGATACATAATGTGTGAAGCCCTAACTTCTTGCAGCAACCAGTCGTAAGTTTCTTTTAAAAGATACTTGATAGTGGTGCTGTCTGTCAGATAAGCACCTGCCAATATGCTCTTGTAAGTCTGCAATTCCTGTTTGAAATCCTCCGACTTCTCGTATCCTCTTCTTTTCGCTTCCTGAATAATTCTCAGATCCTGAATTACTTGTTCCAATGCTTTTTCAACAGTCACAGAATCGCTCACTATCAGTTTTTCTACCTCTTTTTTCAGTTCAGATACCTTTACCTCCTGCCCACCTACAGTTAATCCGATTGGTTCCTGGCTTGCTGTATTAGTCAAGCTCGTCTGATCGGAAGAGGCTTGTACTGTACCCACCGGTCTGGAACCGGCTTTTGTTTCTTTTTCGGCAGGTGCTTTCCTGATAATCTGGCATGCAAACTGCGTTGATATAAGAAATATATATGGAAATATCTTGTAAAATCGCTTCATAAAAAATGCACGTGTCATTCATCTTAGCTGTACCTCAAAGGTGAGCCCTACTACTACAATAACTAAACTCTGAGCGTTTAAAAATTATTGTGATGAATATTAATTTTGTTAGGTTAACTCTTTGCCGGAATCGCTCTTTTCTGGCTCCTCATATACGAAGTACCAAAAATAACAGAAAATTCTGCTTTTTACGAAGTTTCGGCTATTATTTCTTCCACAACTGACTCACCAGAAGATAAATCTCCACTGGTCCATTGCCATTTTTCATACAAACGGATACGTCCGTCTGCCAATACTTCAGGAGTAGAAAGGCATTTTCCTGTCATCAATTCCCCCGATACATTCACATGCTCGTATCTCATATCTAAAGTATTGTTTTCCAATACTTTAGCAATAAGAAACCCTCTTACAACAGCCCCGCCATGGTACTCTGCCCAAACAACATTGCCCTCTTGCTGATAATAGAAAAGGGTTTGTTCTCCGACATCCCCATTAGTGGTGTTATGGCATGACCTGAATATTTTTTTATGAAAATTTAACATTTTACCACCTCAGACAATGGGTTCCTGCTGCGACAGGCAGTGAAAACTACCAAGCCCCCAGATAATCTCGGTGGCATCAATGCCTACTATTTTTCTATAAGGAAAACAGCCTTGTATAATATCCAATGCCACGTCATCTGTATCGCACCTATAGGTAGGTACAATAACCGACCCATTAGTTATCAGGAAATTGGCATAAGAAGCCGGTAAGCGCACGCCGCTGTCATACACTGCTTTGGGCATCGGCAACTCTTTGATGTTCAAAGATTTTCCGTTAAGCAATTGCATCTTACTCAGGTCTTCCAGGTTTTGTTTCAGCGGATGATAATTATCATCAGTTTTATCATGCTCTACAACTGTCAGTACCGAATCTTCATTATAAAACCGGGTGGTATCATCAATGTGGCCGTCTGTGTCATCGCCTACAATTCCATCCGTTACCCACAGTATCTGGTCTACACCATAATAATCCTGAAGATACTGTTCAATTTGCTGCTGATTAAGGTGAGGATTTCTGTTCGGATTCAACAGGCAGGATTTACTGGTTAATACCGTACCTTTACCATTGAATTCAACCGAGCCTCCTTCCATTATAATACCCGGCTCAACATATGGCAAACCAAGATATTGTGCTATTTTAACAGGTATTCGGTCATCATCATCATAAGGAGGATACTTGCCACCCCAGGCATTATAACCCCACTCCACAATCATCCGCTCTTTGGTTTCAGGGTTTATCAAAAACGCGGGGCCATGGTCTCTGCACCAGGAGTCATTCGAAGCATGCACAGGTATTTCAATCTGATTCGGGTCTATCTGATATTGCTCTATCAGTCTGGTAATCAATGCTTTTTGCTGTTCGTTAGTAGCATTGATGCCAACTTTCTCACTCTCCGCAATCGCCTTTATAAACGCCATATACGATGGATATATCCGCTCCAGTCTTTCGCCATAATCCCAGGAATCGGAACTCTGAGGAAAACTTAACCACGTTGCACGATGCGGATGCCATTCTGCAGGGAAGAAAAAACCTTGTTGTTTGGGTGTTTTAATCACTACCTTTCTCGTTTAATATGTGAATTGTTATCGTAAAAATTAAAAGGAGGGCAAAGTTACGGCTATTATTTAATAAAATGAACCCGAATGGAAATGATATTCCATAATTAACCATCGTGCCGCAAAATAATGGATTAATCAGACTCTTTTTAATATTCTGAAAACAAGGCCTTTAGCTTTCATTCAGTAGAAAGAAATGATAACGATCTACAACTGCCTATGAAGAAATATATAGAGAACAGCAATAGACAACTGTGTAGTGAAAACAATACAATATTGAAGCCATTACATTGAAAATCAGGCTTTGTCGATAAAAAAGCCATTCATGGTTGCAAAACTTACCAATCCGTAATTATTAGCTGTCAGGTAATTATATATTTCGTTTTCATTAATATTGGTGAGATCGGTACTGTGAATCTCAACCACGATGAGCTTTGGGCGATACACGTCTAAATCAATAGATTTAATTACATTAAAATCATTGCCCTCTACGTCTACCGTCATTAAATCTATTCTCTGTCCCTGGGGTAAGTGTTGGTCTAAAATTGAGGTTAAAGTCTGAGTTATCAGTTTTCGCTCGCTTCTAAAGTTGAACTTTTGCTTCCATTCCTGCAACATAGCCTCGTCCATCGTATTTACCTCACTCTCCTTAAACTCATAAAAAGTAACTTCTTTTACTTCATCTGATATCGCTGCCACAATTGCTGTATCATTTTTCCGCTTTTTTCTCCACTTCTCAATCAGAACCGGGTTTGCATCAATAGCTATACCCCGCCAGCCATTCAGATACAACTGAAAGGTATTAGAAATTTTGTATGGATGATGGCACCCCACATCTAAATAAAAGCCTTTCCTGATATCTTTCAATATCCACTGAATAATAATTTCTTCTCCGGTCTGTGAGAAAATCACCTTACCGAATTTAAAAATATATCTTCTTACAAATAATAATATACTAAGCCTGGCAGCATCAAAAAGAGGCAATAGCTTAAAGATAGTGCTATACATATAGCTTCAGTGTCTGTTCTTAATTTTTAATAAAATACTGTAACATCAGGAAAATATTCCTCGGGCTCAATTCTGCCAGTCGGCTTTTAAAGTAAATTTTTAAAGCTCCGACTCCCAAAGCCCTGTTGCTGGTGCATACCTTTATCCAACGGTGAGCCAATATGTATCGCAAGTCGCCGGTGTCAAATCTGCCGGTAATTTTATTCTGGTCTTCAATGCATTGCAGCCATTCAGCTACCCATTGCAGGAAATCGGTACTCTTCGCTTTTCTGAACGCAATTTGATAATGTCTATCAATTTCTTCTTTGCTAGCCTCAATCCCCAAACTTTCCAATTGAGTTTTATGGTTAAGTTTCACTCCGTTTTCAGACCTTTGCTGCTGTGTAGAGCTGGTATTTGTGGTATGAATGCGGTAATCAACCAATACCTTTGGCAATATAGCTACCTGATGCCTTGCAGCTATGCGTACCCAAAGCTCATAATCTTCTGCAGGCGGAAACTCGGGTCTGTAGTGCACCTCGGGGAGAAATTCTCTCCTGATCATGACACTTGACTGCACAAAGTAATTAACAAACAAAAGCAGTTCAGAAAGGTATCTGTCAGGAATGTACGACTTTATAAAATCGCCGGTTGCTTTACCGTCCGAATCCACCAGCCTTGCCCAACCGGCCACCAATGCGTGTGCCGGGTTATTCTCTAAAAAGCGGTACTCTTCTTCCAGCCTTGTCGGATACGCTATATCGTCGGCATCCAACCAGGCAATGTATTTACAGCCTGCTTCACTCAGTAACCGATTTCTCGAATAGGCCAGCCCCCGATTTGTCTCGTTCTCAATATACCGGATTCTGGAGTCCTGAATTGAAAGAACAATGCCTTTACTGGTATCAGTAGAGGCATCATTCAGCACAACCAGTTCAAAGTCTTTCAGTGTTTGATTCAAAATGCTTTTAATCGCTTCTTCCACGTACCTTTCTGCATTGAAAACAGGCATTAAAACTGAAACAACGGGCATATCTGATCTATTAAATTATTCTAACCGGCCCAAAACCAATTAAGCTTTTGATTCAGGTACAGTATTATTTTTTCTGTATTCCATTACGAAACCACCAATCACCAACAATACAAATATGATTGATGAGAAGAGGTCAATCTTGGTACCTATTACCACTGATTTCGGCTGAAACTTAAATTCTATTTTATGTTTTCCGGCCGGAACAACCATGGCGCGTAATACATAATTGGCTCTGAAATGCGGCGTTTCCACACCATCCACATACGATTTCCAGTCTTCGTTACCTCTGTAATATACTTCTGAAAATACGGCCACCTGATTGGTATTAGAGTTCGACTCGTACGTAAGCGCATTAGGCTTATACTCCGTCAATTGAATAGTAGCCGTAGTATCCTGCTTCAACGATTTCCCGTTCAGGTAACTGTTATACCGCTGGTCGACAAATGCAACTGTTTTCGGATTGAAATTACCAACCGATTTCAGTTCTTCATCGGCATTTTTTACCACTTTTATTTCATTAACAAACCATGCATTGCCCAGTGCGTCAGGATTACGTTGTGCAATTGGTTCGCCATTCTGACCGGGAGAAATAAAGTACTTTGTATTCAGCATGTTAAAAATTGACAGGTTCAGTCTGCCGTCTTTTATCATGGCGTTTTCGTACAGTTCCTGTGTGCGTTTAAGCTTCGCTCCATGATAACCACCTATTGACTTGTGGAAATACGAAATCTTTGCGTCGGCCCAGAAACCCTGATTGGTATATAAATCCAATACTCTGAAATCAGGGTCTTTATCCTGAAGAATCTGTTCGTCGGCAGGTGTAGCAATATATGACTGACTGAAGATAGACGACTTAGGCTGGAAATCGGCATTGTTAACATAGCGTTTATCAACCAATATCAAATCAAGAATCGTCAGCACACCCAATACAATCACAAATACATTGGCTTTAATTTTTTGGGTTGTAAACGCCCAAATCAGTCCGGCAGAGGCTGCCAGAAGAAACAATGAGCGCAAGATATCACTCAACACAACCGACTGACGGTCGGCAATGAGAGACGCCTGAAACGAATTGGCGAAGTCTTGTCCGTTTGCCTGAGCCATATTTTTTATCAAATCTTCATCACCTGGAGAACGGTAATCGATAATGAAATATCCTGCAATCATTAATGCTACTATTCCGCCCAGAGTATATAAAACCGGTCTCTTTAAGTCTTTAAAAGTGAGATTCGTGTCCACAATTTGTTTGATACCCAACATTGCCCCTGCAACCAGACACAAGTGTAACAGGGTGAGGATCATCTTGCTGTCTCTGAACTTATTGAAATATGGAAAGTACTCAAACATAAAGAAGTTAAATCCACTGAAATACCCACCCCAGGCAATAAATAAATAAATGACAGATGTAGCCAGCAATACATACTTGAGCCCGTCTTTCACAATTAATAAAGCCAGTAAAAAGAAAAACAAGACGATGATACCTGAGTAATTAGCACCCGATGTATACCCTTGCGGCCCGAAATACATAGGCAGACCCGAGCTAAAGTTCAGCGCTGCTGAGGCATCAACACCCTTGCCAATCATCATTTTGTAGGTTTCAGAGCTGGTACCAAGATTAGCAACTGAAGACCCTCCCACAAAATTGGGCGCTAGTAAGGTAAGGGTTTCGGTTTTGCTAAAGGCATAGTTTGCGCCAAAGGCATAGTCTCTGTCTAACCCATCTGACGAGCGGTTAACATTTCCTAAAGTAAGCTCTGATTTCCCGCGAGTAGTTTCTTTTGAATAAACCAGTGTATTCCAGATATACATACCCCGGGTCCCTACACCGATTGTCAAGGCAATCAATATGATTCCATAGGCTTTCAGTAAGCCAGAAAAATTCCCTTTTTTAACATGCAGGTAGCTTTCAAAAATGGTATAAAAACCAAGCAGGAAGAACAGGTAATAGGTTATCTGCGGGTGATTAGCATAAATCTCTAAAGCCATAAACAGCGTAGTAATAGCAACCCCTAACCAGTATCTGCCTCTAAAAATGGCTATAAAGCCAGCCAATACGCCCGGTGCAAATGCAACCGCAATATTTTTTGATATATGGCCTGCTTCCAGAAAAAGCATATTATAAGACCCGAAGGCATAGGCAACGGCTCCAAAAAAACTTAGCCACCGGTTTACTTTCAGTACCCGCATTAACACATAAAAACCTAACATCAAGGCAATGAACACATTGGCCGGTACCGGAAAAACACCTAAGAGCGTAGCTCCCAGCCAGCTCGACCAGCTGTTCGGATACCCGCCTACAATCATATAGCTGGGCATACCTCCAAACATTGAGTTTGTCCACCAGCCCCAATCACCTGTCTGTTTATGAAAATCGTTTAATTCCTTTGCAGCAGCAGATGCCATCTGAATGTCGTGTAATCCGAGTCGTTTTCCTTGCAAAAGCGGAGAAGCATATAAGAAACTGATCACAACAAAGCCGACAATTACAAGAATAGTAGGGATGAATTTTTTAAACATTTTTAAAGCGGATATGATGAAAATGAAATCAGTCAACGGTAGTTTTCATTGCAAAGAACGCAAAGAAAAATCAAACTCGGTAAGAATAAGACCAAATTTCTTTCCGAAATTTGCAAAACATTCTGATTAAATTTAAGATTAAATGCTCCTTTTTAATATCACCTTTAATATTGAAACCGGTATCCATCAACAATGGCTTCAATGGATGAAAAACCATTTTGTGCCGGCTGTTATGCAAACACAACTACCGGTTAAATTATCTATACTGCAGTTGTTAACAGAAATTGATAATGGCGGCAGCACGTATTCTCTCCAATTTCATTTCCGGAACATGGAAGATTTCCTGAACTTTGATTTAAATCACAAAGAACAGCTGCTGGAACGTCACAATATTTTTTTCAGAGGCAAATTTGTGCAGTTCAGTACACTTCTGGAAGAAATTGAGACCATAATCTTATAAATCATGGCCGAATAGCCGCGCAAATTTACCAGGCACTCCGGTCTCGAACCGTAGGTTCTCTTTTGTAACAGGGTGCTTAAAAGCGAGCACCCACGCATGAAGCCCAAGCCTGTCAATAGGGTTAGTTGTAGCCCCGTATTTCACATCACCCACAATAGGATGCTTCATATCCTGCGCATGTACACGTATCTGATTCTTTCGCCCGGTTTCCAGATTAAACTTCACCAATGAATATTTGCTGTTCCGGCGCAGCACTTCATAATGTGTAATTGCTTTCTGCCCTACCGCGGGGTTTGCGCTCGAATATACAATTAAAGCCTTGCTTTCAACCAGATACGAAACTATCGTTCCTTCATCATTTTCAACAGCACCTTCGGTTACTGCCAGATAGGTACGTTCTTCTATGCTATCGTTCCATGATTCCTGCAAAAGTTTCTGAACCTTTTCACTTTTGGCAAATATCATCAGTCCTGAGGTCTCTCGGTCAAGCCTATGCACTACAAAAATTCTGTTGGCAAGGTTCTGCTTTTTTACATAAGCACTTAATGTGCTATACGCATTATTGTCTTTTTGCTTTTCTGTAGCGATAGACAGCACTCCTTCCTGCTTGGCTATCACAATCAGGTGTTGGTCTTCAAAAACGATTGACAAACCTTTAAGCCTTTGTTCTTCAGGTGCTTTTTTCCATTTCACCTCTACAGTCTCTCCCACCTTCAATGGATGATTGAATTGTGTAACAGCCTTGCCTTCCACATAAATATGCTTGTCTCTCAGTAAAACCTTCACATCGTTTCTACTTTTGTTGATGCTTTTGAGTAAAAACACCAACAATTCTGTATCCTCGTTTACTGTCAATCTGGTTTCAGACGGTTTCTCTGTACGTTTCTGACTTTCACTTCCTTTCTTGAAATTCCCACGCATAATCGTTAATAATCTGATATTTATATAAGCAAAGGTATAGCATTATTAGCTGTATTGCAGCCAGTCTGATAAAATTGTTATGAATACCGGCGCCTTGTCTCCTTCTAAAAACCTCATAAAATATTCATTAGCGTTTTTTTCATTTTATATTTGTGTTTCAATCAAACTCCCGAAATAGTGAAACTCTGGCAAAAGGAAAGCAACAGCAATAGTTCTCATACGCAGGTAATAGAAAATTTTACGGTGGGCAACGATCGCGAAATGGATTTGTATCTAGCCGGTTTTGATGTACTTGGCTCTATGGCTCATGCCATCATGCTGCAAAAAATCGGTTTACTTGAAGCCGATGAATTAGATCGCCTTTTAGATGAATGCCGGAAGATTTATGCAACTATTGAAAACAACCAGTTTCAGATTGAAGATAGCATAGAAGATGTACACTCTCAGGTAGAATGGTTGCTTACACAAGCTTTGGGAGATACCGGCAAGAAAATCCACAGTGGGCGTTCAAGAAACGATCAGGTACTGGTAGACCTGAAATTATACATGCGCCACCAAGTACGTACGGTGGTTCAGAAAATAGAACTGGTGTTTCAGACATTGATAGAACAAAGCGAGTTGAATAAACACACACTGCTACCCGGCTATACGCATCTGCAAATTGCCATGCCTTCCTCTTTCGGTTTATGGTTTGGCGCATACGCTGAGAGCCTCGTAGACGACGTACACGTACTTCAGGGAGCTTATAAGGTAATTAATAAAAATCCTCTGGGCTCCGGAGCAGGCTATGGCAGTTCGTTTCCATTAGACCGTACACTTACTACACAATTACTGGGTTTTGACGACCTGAATTATAATGTGGTATATGCACAGATGACCCGCGGCAAAACAGAATATGTCACACTATCGGCACTTACTTCTCTGGCTACTACGCTTTCAAGAATGGCTATGGACGTATGCCTTTATAATTCACAGAATTTCGGATTCCTGACTCTGCCTGATGAGTTCACCACCGGCAGTAGCATTATGCCACATAAAAAGAACCCGGATGTGGCTGAATTACTCAGAGCCAAAACCAATCGCCTGAAAGGTTTACCTACCGAGCTGGCATTTGTAACCAGTAATCTACCGAGTGGGTATCATCGCGATATGCAGATTCTGAAAGAGATATTGATGCCCGCGTTTGATCAGATAACTGAATGTCTGGATATTGCTGCCATGCTGCTGGCGAATATTCAGGTAAAGCCCGATTTACTGTCCGATAAAAAATATGACCCGATTTTCTCGGTTGAAAGAGTGAACGCACTCGTAATGCAGGGACTACCATTCAGAGACGCCTATCTGCAGGTGAAAGATGAGGTTTTCGGTGGCACTTACGAAGCACCACGAGAGCTGAATCACACACTGGAAGGAAGCATAGGCAACTTATGCAACGACGCAATCGTAAAAATGATGGACACCGTAATCAAAAGCTTTGATTTTCAGAAAACGGATGCTGCTTTTGAAAAGCTATTGAATTGGGAGGTTTAAGAAATTAATCTTGAAGAGACCTCACCCTAACCCTCCCCAACAGTGGGGAGGGGAAAAAAGAGTCTCTCCCTATTCACTTCTTATCACTAACCGCTACCGCAATTTTTGAGTCTGCCGTGCCATAGTACAGAAACCATCGGTCTTTATAATTGACTAATCCTTCCATAAATACTACGTTATTTACCTGCCCTGTCAATTCATAAGGCCTGTCAGGCTCAAAGAAGAATGTTTTCGAACGGTCAATAATTTTCGTCGGGTCATTTACATCAAACAAGACCTGTCCGGCTCTGTAAGCATTTTTAGTATCGGTTGCCTTGTTCTGAAAACCCTTATTTGCACTATTGTAAATTAACAGAATGCCCTGCTCTGTTATAAAAGCAGGTGGGCCAGACTCAACGAGCCAGCTATCAAAATTATCGTCTCTTGGTTTTACAATCGGTTTGGGTTTGCCCGATTCATCCTCCAGTATCTTCCAGTCTGTCAGGTTGTTTGAGCTGGCCAGAAAAAGGTTAGTATCACCAAAATACATCCAGTATTTATCATTAATCTTTTTGGCAACAAACTTACCGTTCACTTTTTCGGTAATTATAGCTCCTGATTTTGACCACAGACTTTCATACTTAGCATCTTTAAAGGCTAATCCCTCTTTTTTCCAGGTCTGTAAGTCGGCCGATGAGGCTACACATAGTCGGGCAGTTTTTCCATCATAAGCGGTATAGGTCAGAATATATCTCCCGTCGGCCGTTTCAACCAATCGTGGGTCTTCACATCCCCCTGGATACTCATATTTCTTCATGAAGTCCTCATCCGGATAAAACACCGGTTTAGGCTGACGCTTGAAATGAATACCATCTTCACTGACAGCCAAACCCAGACGTGAGGTTCCGTCTACTACTTTCAATGTATCTTCAGCTCTGTACAGCAAAAATATTTTACCGTCTCTCACTACAGCCGAAGGATTGTAAACGTCTTTCGCTTCCCAGTTAATGCTTCTTTTCAGAATGGGGTCATCAAAAGTGGTGGAGTCGTTCGGCAATAACACCGGGTTATCGGCATCCTGTTTCACAAATGGGCCTAGTTGCCAGTCTTGTTCAGTCTCGTTTTTACAGGCTGCTGCCAACATGGTCAGAATAAGGAGATATTTTTTCATAGATTTGTATTTTCTGTTGTACAAATTAGGTTGTAACCCAAATATAGACAATATCAATAAAACTAAAATGATACGATTACTCTTTCTTTTTATTCTATTAAGCAATACTGTCGCATTGGCGCAGGAAAAACTATTAATTATAGGTGGTGGTAAACGCACGCCCGATGTAATGGCCAAATTTATAGAACAAAGTGGTGGGGAAACAGGGCAAATACTAGTAATTACCTGGGCAAGCGGTGAACCGGAAGAAAGCTTTAAGGCATTCAATAAAGACATAGAAGCATTATCAAAAATAAAGGTTGAAAAAGCCCCTTTTGCTCCTCTCACCTCTGAAAGCAAAGCCATATTGATAAACCAGCTAAAATCAGCCAAAGGGGTGTTTTTTACCGGAGGTGACCAAAACAGAATTATGACCGTGTTGCAGGATGAAGAATTGTTCAATACTCTGCATACCTATTATAGAAATGGTGTATTATTTGGAGGCACCAGTGCAGGAACGGCCATCATGACGCCCATCATGATTACAGGAGAGGGCGACTTCAAAGTAATTGACGGCTCGAAAGTGGAAGTAAAAAAAGGTTTAGGCTTGCTGCCTAATGTAATTGTAGACCAGCATTTCATTAAAAGGCAAAGACAAAACCGTCTGATAGGTTTGATTTTCAAAAATCCTGAGCAACTGGGTGTAGGTATTGATGAAAACACAGCTTTGTACATTGAAAACAATCGCGCTGCCGAAGTACTGGGCGAAAGCCAGGTGATGATTTTTGAAGCCTTGAAAAGCCGCAATGAGATGAAATTCCTGCTATTGGAAAAAGGAGAAAAATATGACCTGCAGAAAAGAAAACGAATAAAGTAGATTGAAAGGGCTGATTTATTTCGGCAGACCAAACACATTTTTCTTACCTTTGCAGCAAAAATAAATTATCGATGAGTACCGACCGTTATATGCAACGCGGCGTTTCAGCCGCTAAAGAAGATGTTCACAAGGCTATTGAAAAGCTTGACAAAGGATTATTCCCTAAAGCTTTTTGTAAAATCTCTCCTGATACACTCGGAGGTGATGCTGCCTATTGCAACATTATGCATGCCGACGGTGCCGGTACCAAAACCTCACTTGCTTATCTGTACTGGAAAGAAACAGGTGACTTATCGGTATGGAGAGGTATTGCACAAGACTCTATCGTAATGAACACCGACGACCTGCTGTGTGTGGGTTCGGTAGGGCCTATGCTTATTTCATCAAGCATCGACAGAAATAAAAATAAGATTCCGGGCGAGGTAATCGCTGAAATCATAAACGGTACAGAAGAGTGCCTGGAGATGCTTCGTAGCCACGGTGTTGAAATTTACAGCACAGGTGGCGAAACAGCCGATGTAGGTGATTTAGTAAGAACCATTGCCGTTAACAGTACGCTTATAGCGCGCATGAAACGAGCAGATGTTATTTCGAACGACAGAATTGCAGCGGGCGACGTGATTGTGGGTTTAGCGTCTTCCGGACAGGCCACTTACGAAAAACAATATAATGGCGGCATGGGTAGCAATGGACTTACCTCTGCCAGACATGATGTTTTAGGTAAGATTTATGCCGAAAAATACCCTGAAAGTTTTGATGGAGATATTGATTTTTCATTGGTCTATAGTGGTGAAAAATCACTGACTGATGCCACCGCCATTGAATCTTACAACGCAACACTTGATAAAGATACATTAGATGCCCTGCCGGACGTAGGCAAACTGATACTGTCTCCTACCCGTACTTATGCACCTGTGGCTAAGGTTTTTTTGGATGAATTCCGTCCATATATCCACGGAATGGTGCATTGTAGCGGTGGAGCGCAAACAAAAGTTCTGCACTTTATTGACCAGCTCCATGTCATTAAAGATAACCTTTTCCCGATTCCTCCTTTGTTTAAACTCATACACGAACAAAGCGGCACAAGCTGGCAGGAAATGTATAAAGTGTTCAACATGGGGCATCGACTGGAAGTGTACCTGCCTGAACAATATGCTCAACGCATTATTGAAATCGCTCAATCGTTCAATATTGATGCGCAGATTATCGGCCGCGTAGAAGCTTTTGAAACGAAACGAGTAACAATTCAGAGCGAGTTTGGGGAGTTTGTTTATTAATCTCAGAAGCATATAATTTAGCGCCTGTTTGAAAGACTTCAAACAGGCGCTGTCATTTATAAAATCTTAGCTATTTCAACAGCCCCGTTTTTCCCTTTTTCACCATATTTTTGTACTGACTGCTGAATACTTAATGCCTTTACCGAATATTGGTTATCCGAAAGCTTTATGTCTTTATCCAGCTGAACTTCCTCACCATCAATTAATAAGTAATATACTTCTCCTAAAAAAGAAACCGTACCCGTTGCGTTAAACTTGTCTTTTTCAAATTTAGCTCTCATGTTAATCCCCTTCATATAAACATTATGGTTTTTTGACGACCAGAGTATTTTAGAAGCATTGAAGGTCCCCTCTCCTTCTTTTCTTTTAACTACAAAATCATCTTTTTTCTCCTGAAACTGAACGCCGGGCAATTTCAAGCGTGAGTCGAATTTAGTTGCCAAATTTTTCGAAGAATCAAATCCCATACTGGCTCCTGCCAACAGAAGAGCGCCTACTGTGTTTAATCTTTTCATTTCTGTATTGTTTATATTGTTTTCATCAGCTATGATGACGTTATCAGAAATGGTTGCACTTGTAGTGTCAGAATTTTCAGGTTGAGTTGGGTATTGGTCTTCAATACTATCCGACTGATAAGTATCAGGGTTGCTTGCTATATTATGTGTTAATTGAACAGGAATTTGGCTCGTGATTATTTCTTTCTCATTTTCTAAATCAGGCTCCTGCTTTGAGAAAACTACAATTAATGCCAGACTAATGGCAATACCTCCAATTGCCACACCGGAACTGATGAAACCGTTTGAGATAACAGGGGAAGAATTAAATGCTGGTATTGATGAGTAATCAGTATCAATTTGCAACAAATTATCAGGCTTTATCTCAAAATTACGGAATGCCTTCCGGTATATACCGTCAATATTCCAGAGGAACAAGGGTAAAAAGAAAGGTAATACCCTATATTTTTTCTCCTCTTTCTCCAACAATGCTCTGATTTTCTTTCTTGCTCTTGCCAGATGTGATTTAGACGTGCCCTCGCTTATACCCAGTTCCTGCGCTATTTCAGCATGGCTGAATTGATCAATCACAAAAAGATTAAACACCATTTTGTGGTGCTCCGGCAATTGGTCGATAACTGCCAGTAGTTCTTCCTTTGTGAAATCTACGGCCAGTGCCTCCTCTTCTGCAGCCATCATTTCGCTTTCATACTGTAGCCATTCGTTATGCGCTTCCTTTTGCTTCCGGTCTCTCAGGTATTTCAAAGCTTCATTGATCACTATCTTTCTGAGCCAGGCATCAAAATGGCCTCTGCCTTCAAAACCCGAAACCTTATCAATAGCATTCAGAAAGGCATCATGCGCCAGATCTTCAGCAACCTGTTTGTCCCGCACATACCGATAGCAAATGCCAAGCATTTTTCCGATGTTTTGTTTATAGGCTGTTTCCCAGAAATTCTGCATCAGTTTGGTCATGTCATGAGTTTATTTTTGCTATGATGCACAAAGTTTGAAAGGTGGCAGTTTGATAGAATAATTATTTTAGATAATCTCATACAAAAACGGCTAAGAAGAATATCTCCTTAGCCGTTTTTGTTAGTACCCATATCTGTTAGATATTCATTTTTTTTAATTCATTTACCGCAAACTCTGCTGCGCGGGCGGTTAAAGCCATGTAAGTCAACGATGGGTTTACACATGAAGCAGAAGCCATTGCTGCACCGTCGGTCACGAATACGTTGGAAGCACCCCAAACCTGATTGTTACCGTTCAATACAGATGTTTTCTTATCTCTACCCATGCGGGCTGTACCCATTTCATGAATACCGATACCCGGATTCGGAGCCAGATTATTATAGGCATTGATGTTTTTCAAACCTGCTGCTTCCAGCATTTCGGCGGCTTCGTTCATCATGTCGATACGCATCTTCAAGGCATTTTCACCCCATGCAGCATCGAACTCAACAATTGGCAAGCCCCATTTATCTTTTTTACCTGAAAGCGTAAAGCGATTACTTTCATCCGGTAACGTTTCACCGAATCCGCCGATACCGAATGTCCATGCTCCGGGAGTAGTTATTGACTCTTTAAATTCAGCACCAAAACCATCTCTGGAGTTTCCTCTGCCCCAGCCTTCACGGCTTGCACCACCCTGATAGCCGAATCCTCTCACAAAATCTCTTTTCTTGTCTCCTCCCCAGTTTGCAAAACGAGGTATATAAACTCCATTGGCCCGGCGACCATAATAATACATATCTTCCATGCCTTCAAAAGTACCCGAAGCACCTACACTCAGGTGGTGATCCATGATGTTTCTTCCCAATTGGTCAGACTCGTTACCCAAACCGTTCGGATGCGTTTTAGATTTTGATTGCATCAATATCCAGGCCGAATTAATGGCTGAAGCATTCAGGAAAATAATTTTCGAGAAGAAATCCATCTGCTCATTGGTATTCTGGTCAATGGTTTTTACACCTACCGCCTTGCCTTTCTCGTCATCAAAAATTACTTCGTATACAATTTTATCGGCCATCAATGTCAGGTTACCTGTTTTATTGGCAGCAGGTAAAGTAGCCGACTGGGTGCTGAAATACGCCCCAAACTGACAACCACGCATACAGGCATTCTGGTACTGGCATGATGCACGCCCCAATTCTGTCTGTATCTGAGTCGGAGCTGTTAAATGCGCCGTACGCCCGATGGTTACATGGCGGCCATTGAATTTTTTCTGAACTGAAGTACGAATCTCTTTCTCCACACAGTTCATTTCCATACCCGGCTGAAAATTACCGTCAGGCAATACATCCAGCCCTTCTTTATATCCGCTTACTCCTATAAAAGTCTCTACGTAGCTATACCAGGGTGCTAAATCTTTATAGCGGATAGGCCAGTCAATCCCGTGCCCATCTTCCAGGTTAGCAGTAAAATCTTTTTCGTTCCAACGATAACTCTGCCGACCCCACATCAACGAACGCCCACCAACATGATATCCACGTATCCAGTCAAAACCACGTTTTTCAAGATACGGATGCTGTTTATCGTTTTCGAAATGATGGCGGTGTTCTTCATTGGCCGTGTAGCCCGTACGAACATTTGCCCAGTATTCTTCTCTCGCCATATTGTCTACTTTTCCACGGTGCGGAAACTCCCATGGGTTTTTGCCTGCTGTTTCATAACCTGTCACGTGCTTTATGTCACGTCCGCGCTCAAGCATTAAAACCTTGAGCCCTTTTTCGCACAATTCTTTAGCAGCCCAACCACCTGATATACCTGACCCTACAACGATTGCGTCGTAAGTCATTTGTTCTTTTGATTTTCCTTGAATATTCATTTGTCGTAGGTTGAATTTCTTTAGTTTTTATAAAGCCCAAACTTTTTGTCCCGGAGTCATCTTTACACACCCTTCATATCTGCCCGGTATAGCTACGTAAGCCAAAGCATTTTTAGCGCCCGCTTCTGAAGTAAAGTAGCCCAACAAAGTCAACTCCTTCATTAATTTGAAGAATGGTACCGGAGGGTTTTCCTTCTTTGTTTTTTCGCTTTTTTTAGGATCAGGATCTTTCGGATCTTTAATCAACCCTGTTTCGTTATCCACTATTTTTCTCGATTGCTCGCCTTGCTTTACTTCATCATTAGCCAGCTGCTCAAATTTTTTCAGAAGAGCAATCTGTTGTTCCGGCGTGCTTTCCAGAAATTTCCTTCCGTAATTTTTTTGAGAAGCCGCCTCCAAATCATCTAGTCCCTTCAGAAAGTGCGCCTGTTGAGCAGGAGTATAACAGTCCTTCAACATTAATTCAATGAACGGACCAACTCCGGCATCTTTGGCACCGGGTGTTGATGTCTTAGGAATGATTATTTCGGCAATTTCAGAAACTAAACTTTTGTAATCAGCAGAGAGAGAAAAATTTGAAACGGTTGCTTCAGTAGCCGTATTAGACTTACAACCTTCCAACATAGCAATCATTGTAGGGGCAGACAAAGCACCTCCCATCAGGAAGGCCACTCTTTGCATGGCGTCTCTTCTATTCAATGTCGTAGTAATTTTTAAGGGTTGCCAATATTTGGACAGTGAAATTACGAAAGAAAAAAATGCTTACGCAAGTTTGACCTCATGAAAATTCAGTTAAAAACGAAAATACAAATACGATTATTATGTTTTAAGATTCAATTGAGGTAACGGTGCCGGCATGATAGAGAGTGTGCAATTTTCAGGTAGCAGCAAATCATCATTAAGTTCAGACTTTCTGTCTCTATCGTCATTTAAAGCAGTTTTTTCTGTCATTCAATTATTGATACCGTTTACTAAAACAATAAAATACAGAGCAAAATAATAGACTTAAGAAAGGCCTTTGCCTGTTAAGTCTATTATTTTATGAAAAAACTTCACCTTTTAGTAGTTGCATATAAAAAAAAATATAACTTTACGACACGCTTATTCAAGCAAATAGGTGAATAACTATTTTTCAAAATTCTGAATAATTTATCTTATGAAAATTGCAGTTGTTGGAACAGGCTATGTTGGTTTAGTTACCGGCACTTGTTTTGCAGAAACAGGGAATCAGGTTACATGTATAGATATTGATAGCCGTAAAGTAGAAAAACTAACCAAAGGCAAGCTAACCATTTATGAGCCGGGCCTGGATGTTATATTTGAGCGCAATACCAAAGAAGGCCGTTTGAAATTCACGACCAATCTGGTTGAAGGTATCAAAGAAGCGCAGGTTATTTTCCTTGCATTGCCTACCCCTCCGGGTGAAGATGGTTCTGCCGACTTGAAATACATTTTGGGTGTAGCCAATGACCTCGGCCCTCTGTTAGAAAACTACGCTGTAATTATCGATAAAAGCACAGTACCTGTAGGCACTGCCGAAAAAGTACATGAGCGCATTGCTAAAAATGCTAAAGTTGAGTTTGACGTGGTTTCAAATCCTGAGTTTTTAAGAGAAGGGGTAGCGGTAGAAGATTTCATGAAACCAGACCGCGTAGTGATTGGTACAAGATCTGATAAGGCGAAGAAAGTAATGGAGAAACTTTATGCACCGTTGGTTCGTCAGGGGAATCCGATTATTTTCATGGACGAGCGCTCAGCAGAAATGACCAAATATGCTGCCAATGCCTTTTTGGCCATGAAAATTACTTTCATGAACGAAATTGCCAACCTTTGCGAAAAAACCAACGCCAATGTGGATGACATCAGAAGAGGAATCGGTACTGACAGCCGTATTGGTAAACGTTTCTTATTTGCCGGTATCGGTTATGGCGGCAGTTGTTTCCCTAAAGACGTGCAGGCACTGGAAAAAACCGCCACCGATTTTGATTATGATTTCAGAATTCTGAAATCGGTAATGAAAGTAAATGAAAAACAGAAAACCAAATTGATACCACAATTGAAGCAATACTTCAATGGCGATTTAAAGGGTAAAACCATTGCCTTGTGGGGTCTGGCATTTAAACCTCATACGGACGACATCCGTGAAGCGCCGGCACTATACAATATCAAAGAACTGAGAAAAGCAGGTGCCAAAGTAGTAGTATATGACCCCGAAGCTATGGAAAACGTACGCGGCGTGGTAGGGAAAAAAGTAAAATATGCTAAAAACCCTTATGAGGCAATTCAGGATGCAGATGCTTTAATGATTATGACCGAATGGCCGGAGTTCCGTACACCAGACTTCGAGAAAATGGATGGCAAGCTGAAAAATAAAGTAATTTTTGACGGCCGGAACTTGTATGAACTAAAAGATATGAAAGAATTGGGTTATACCTATTACAGTATCGGTAGAGAAACAGTTTAAGCCTTATCAGGAAACTATCAGGCTTAGCTCCCCTATCCGACTTAGTTATCCGACCAGAACGTAGCATCAAGGGGAAATTCAAAAATATTTATGAAAAGAGTACTCATTACAGGAGGTGCAGGTTTCTTAGGCTCACACCTTTGCGATAGATTCATCAAAGAAGGGTTTTACGTTATTGCTATGGATAATCTCATTACTGGAGATTTGCGCAATATCGAGCACCTGTTCAAACATCCGAACTTTGAATTTTATCATCACGATGTAAGTAAGTTTATCCATGTGCCGGGTAACTTAGACTATATATTACATTTTGCCTCACCGGCCAGCCCGATAGATTACTTGAAAATACCGATTCAGACCCTTAAAGTAGGTTCGTTAGGTATACACAATTGCCTGGGGCTTGCCCGTGTGAAAAAAGCCAGGGTGATTATCGCCTCTACTTCTGAGGTTTATGGTGATCCGCTTGTGCACCCGCAAACTGAAGAATACTGGGGGCATGTAAACCCTGTGGGGCCAAGAGGTGTATATGATGAAGCCAAACGTTTTCAGGAAGCCATGACTATGGCTTATCATACGTATCACGGTGTTGAAACGCGTATTGTACGTATATTCAACACTTACGGACCTCGCATGCGCCTGAATGACGGACGCGTATTGCCTGCTTTTATCGGACAAGCACTGCGTGGAGAAGATCTGACGATATTCGGCGATGGTTCTCAGACACGTTCTTTCTGCTATGTAGATGATCTGGTAGAAGGTATCTATCGTTTACTGATGTCAGACTACGCTTATCCGGTCAATGTTGGTAACCCTGCAGAAATTACTATCAAGCAATTTGCTGAGGAAATCATTAAACTGACAGGTACAGATCAGAAAATTGTGTACCAACCATTACCGAAAGACGACCCCAAACAACGTCAACCAGACATCACAAAAGCGAGACAGATATTAGGCTGGGAGCCAAAAGTGAGTCGTGCAGAAGGTCTGGCTATTACCTACGATTACTTCAGGAGTCTTCCGAAAGAAAGGCTTTATGATGAAGCCATTCATCGCGATTTTGAAAAGAAATAATAAACAAAACCGGAGGCTCACCCTCCGGTTTTTGTGTATTAATAGCACTTACCTACTAGTTTTATATGCTAACAGGCCTCTCGTCTCATGCTATAGTCAATCCTTCCTCTTCTGAATTTATTCACCTGTAGAAGCCTGATTACAACAATTTATTGAAAACTCGTACCTTTACAAACGTTTTCATCAGACAATCTGTTTTAGAATCAAAACCAGTATTATTATTACTAAATAGAATGAAATTAGACCGAATAGAAGATGCCATTGAAGATATCCGCAATGGTAAAATAGTGATTGTAGTAGACGACGAAGACCGTGAGAATGAAGGGGACTTTATATGTGCCGCTGAAAAGATAACTCCTGAAATGGTCAATTTCATGATAAAAGAGGGCCGTGGCCTGATGTGTACACCTATTACTGCCAAGCGTTGTGAAGAACTGCAATTAACTATGATGGTAGGCAAAAACACTGCCCAACATGAAACCGCATTTACAGTATCAATTGATTTATTAGGTAATGGCTGCACTACAGGTATCTCTGCCAGTGACCGTGCCAAAACCATACAGGCATTGGTAAACCCGGATACAAAACCGGAAGATTTCGGCCGGCCGGGTCATATTTTCCCACTTAGGGCGGTTGACGGTGGCGTTCTCAGGAGGTCAGGCCACACCGAAGCAACTATAGACCTGGCTACGCTGGCAGGCTTGAGCCCGGTTGGTGTTTTGATTGAGATTCTGAACGAAGACGGCACCATGGCAAGGCTACCCCAATTACGCGAAATTGCCGATAAGTTTAATTTAAAGCTAATCAGTATAAAAGATCTGATTGAGTACCGTTTAAAGAAAGAATCGCTGATTAAAAGAGAGATAGGCGTTGAAATGCCGACAGAGCATGGGTATTTTGACATGATAGCTTATCGCCAGCTTGATAATGAGCAGTTGCATTTAGCATTGATTAAAGGCACGTGGGAGCCTGACGAACCCGTAATGGTGCGTGTACACTCTTCATGTGTAACCGGCGATATTTTCGGCTCGTGCCGTTGCGATTGCGGCCCACAACTACACGCCGCCATGGATATGGTTCAAAATAACGGCAAAGGCATTGTGTTATATATGAATCAGGAAGGCAGAGGTATCGGGCTCCTTAATAAGTTGAAATCCTATAAATTGCAGGAAATGGGTCGTGATACCGTAGAGGCCAATCTTGAATTAGGTTTTAAAATGGACGAAAGAGATTACGGTGTCGGTGCGCAGATTCTGAGAGATCTGGGAGTGAAGAAAATAAAGCTCATATCAAATAATCCGAAAAAACGAGCCGGTCTCATAGGCTATGGATTGGAAATCGTAGAGAACATTCCTATCGAAATTTCATCTAATCCATATAATGAAAAATACTTGCAGACCAAACGGGATAAAATGGGACATAAAATTATGGGAGCTTAAAATATTAGGCATGCATAACAATTTCTTAATGCTGAAAAATAGTACTTAAATAATATTTTTCATTAAAAAAGATATAAAATACTAAAAACCAAGCACTTATGTGAACAAAACACATAGGTGCTTGTTTTTTTTAGGGAAAATTTTTAGACCTTTGTATTGGCAATATAATCTGCTTGATGATTTTACTTCAAACATTTCTAACTCCAAAAAAAACATGATGCAAAAATCTACTTTTTTGCGAGGAGCGTTTAGTCTCCTTGTTGGAATTCTATTTGCGTTTCAAGGCTTTGCTCAGGTTACCTCTTCATCCATTACGGGTGTTGTAACTGACAGCAAAGGTGAAACTTTACCTGGGGCAACTGTTGTTGCTGTACACGAACCTTCAGGTACTAAATACGGTACGGTTACAAATGCAACCGGTCGTTACGTTCTTCCTGCCGTGCGTATCGGTGGACCTTTCAAATTAACTGCAACTTTTGTTGGTTTTAAAGATGCTGTTAAAGATGGTATTATTACCAGTTTGGGTACAGCTTCTAATGTTGACCTTAAATTGGACGAAGAAGGCGCACTTCTTCAGGAAGTACAGGTAACTGCAGCAAGAAGCGACATTTTCAGTTCTGAGCGCACTGGTGCATCTACCACGCTCAACAATGAAAACATTGTTCGCCTGCCTACGCTAGGTCGTACGCTTAATGACATCACCAAATACAATGCGTACAGCAACGGTCGCTCATTTGGTGGACAAGACAGCCGTTATAACAACTTCACTATTGATGGTTCTGTATTTAACAATGGTTTCGGTCTTGGTAATCAGGCACAAGCCGGTGGCCGTACAGGTACTTCTGCTATCTCGTTAGATGCGATTGAAGAGGTTCAGATTAACATTGCTCCTTTTGATGTTCGTCAATCAGGTTTCGCCGGAGCAGGTATCAACGCCGTAACCCGTTCAGGAACGAACGATTTCTCGGGTTCAGCTTATACTTTCTGGAAAAACCAGAATCTGGTTGGTACAAAAGCAGCCGGAAACACAGTGCCTGTTCCTACATTTCAGGAAAACTCTTATGGCTTCCGTTTAGGTGGTCCTATTCTGAAAAATAAATTATTCTTTTTTGTAAACGGTGAAATGGTAAAAGGTACTCGTCCGGCTTTGGATTGGGTTGCTAACCGCCCGGGCGCAACAGGTAATATATCTCGTACTACAGCGGCTGATCTTGAAGATTTAACCAGCTTCATGAAAACCAATTTCAACTTCGATCTGGGTGCCATTGATGGTTATAACAATGAAGTAGAAAGTAAGAAGTTCCTTGCTCGTATTGATTATAACATCAACGACAATCATAAATTGACGCTTCGTTATTCTCACCACGATTCAGAATCAGACGCCTTAATCAGTAATAGTAACAGTTCGAACACAGCCGGTAACGGTAACCGTAACAACTTGGCGCTGGCTCTTTCTACTCAGAACTCAGGTTACAAAATTATGGACAACACCCGTTCATTTGTAGCAGAGTTGAACTCGACCTTCAAAAGTAAGTTTGCAAATAATTTCATTGCTACTTATAACAAGCAAATTGAAGACCGTAAATATCGTACTCAGTTGTTCCCGACAATTGATATCCTTAACAACGGTTCTACTTATACATCAATTGGTTTTGATCCGTTCACTCCTGATAACCGTCTGGATTATTCAACATTGAATATCACAGATAACTTCACTATTTTCGCAGGAAAACATACGCTTACTGTTGGTGCATCTTACGAACACTTTATATCAAATAACTTGTTCTTCTATGCTTCTAATGGTGTATGGACATTCAACTCAATTGCTGATTTCAAAACAGCAGCTTTAGCATATCTTGCTAATCCAAATCTTACTACTTCGCCGGTTGAAATCAACAGATTCAACTATCGCTATACTTTGTTGCCTGATGGCCAAAAACCTTGGCAGACATTGAAAGTAGGAACTACCAGCTTATATCTGCAAGATGATTACCAGGTAACCAATAACTTTAAAGTTACTTTGGGCTTAAGAGGTGACTACATTGCCATTGCTCCAACAGCAGTAGATTACGATAACAAGATTGTATCTGCCTTGAATTTCAAAAATCCTTTGGGTGGCGATTATAAAGTTAATACGGCTAACATGCCCAACTCAAGATTGTATGCTTCGCCACGTCTTGGTTTTAACTGGGATGTAAACGGTAATAAAACTACACAAGTGCGTGGTGGTACTGGTCTTTTCTTAGGTAGAATGCCATACGTATTGATATCTAACCAATTAGGTAACAATGGTGTAAACATCGGTTTGATTAACGTACAAGGTAGTGCAGCGACTAATTATCCGTTCACACTTGACCCTACCCGTTATACTCCGACTACTACAGACCTTACTAAAATTACAGGTTATAACGTAAACGCTTCTGACGAGAATCTGAAGTTCCCTCAAGTTTGGAAAACCAACGTTGCAGTCGACCAAAAATTACCGTTTGCAGGTTTGATATTTACGGCAGAGTTTATCTATAACAAAAACCGTAACGCCACTTATTATTTTGATGCCAACCTGAAAAATGCAGGTGGTACTAAATTTGTTGGTCCTGATACTCGTGACCGTTATCCTGCTTCAGGTTTATCTGGTACGGCTGCTAATACTGCCCGTTTCTATAATTCAGCTATCAACAGTGCTTATATCTTAAGTAACACTAATTTAGGATATGCAAACACCTTGACCTTCAAATTAGAGAAACCTATCAGCAAAGGTTTTGGTGGTATGATTGGTTATACCCGCGGATTGGCTAAAAACCTTTCAGAAGCAAACAGTACTGTAAATGCTAACATTCCTGCTGTAGGTGGTGTTAACTACAATACATTAGGATACTCTGATAACGATCTTCGCAATCGCTTCGTAGGTTATGCAAGTTACCGTATAGAATATGGTGGCAGATTCGGTGGTTCTACTATGTTCACTTTGGGTGGTACTTCACAAAGTGGTGGTAAAATCTCATATACTTATTCTAATGACATGAATGGTGACGGTCAGATCAACGACCTTATCTATGTACCGAAAAGCGCTTCTGAGTTAACTTTCACTTCTTTAACTGCCGGTGGTAAAACTTTCACTGCAGAAGAACAAGCAACTGCTTTAGATAAATTTATCAATAGCAACCCGTATCTTTCAACTCGTCGTGGACAATACGCAGAACGTAACGCCGGTTACTACCCATGGTTAACTCGCTTAGATTTCTCTGTGGAGCAAGATTTCTACGTGAAAGTGGGTAAAGCTAACAAGAAAAATATCATTCGTGTAAGAGCCGATATTTACAACGTTGGTAACATGGTTAATAACTCTTGGGGTGTAGGTAACTCTGCTACTTCGTTCAATCCATTGGTATTGGCAAGTGTTGCTACAAGTGGCGCAAGTGCTGGTGTTCCGGTTTACCGTATGAACACTCAGGTTATTTCAACCATTGGCGGTGATGGCAAAGCAGTTAATGAAACCATCTTGCTTCGTGATTCATTTGTTAAGTCAAAAACAATTGATGATGTATTCCAGGTGCAGTTAGGTCTTCGTTACATCTTCAACTAAGATTGACGGATTCTACATACAAGAAAGTCCTGCCTCGAAAGAAGCAGGACTTTTTTAATTCAAGAACGATTTGATAATCGTTCTCTTCTAATCCGTATCAAAATTCATTGGCATAAAATCTCATCCTATCGGGTAGGGTTCCGAATCCTGCATCGATTCAATTTATTGCTTTCTCAACGGCATCCTCACTAAATTTAGCGCCTACCGGAGGGCGATATTGCTGAAAAGGAATCTTCATTAAATTCCCTAACCTGTCGTTTTCTTCGGGTCTCATATGTGTATCAATGCCATAAACCAGCTTGTCACGGTCTAGTGTCATAAAAGTACCGAAGAGTCTGTCCCATATCGAGAAAATATTACCATAGTTAGAATCAGTATAGGGCTGTACATAATGGTGGTGCACCTTATGCATATCGGGCGATACCAGCACCCAGCTTATTGCGTTATCAAGCCATTTGGGTATTACTATATTGGCGTGGTTAAACTGTGAAAGCAGTACCGATATTGACTGATACATAAACACCAGCCACATGGGCGCGCCAGCCAGTACTACTCCTACTGTGGTAAATACAAACCTGAAAACGCTCTCACCCGGATGATGGCGGTTTGCCGAAGTAGTATCAACATGGGTATCTGTATGATGTACCAGATGAAAACGCCACATCCATTTAACCTTATGCTCGGCCCAATGCACCAGCCAGGCGCCTATCAGGTCTAAAAGCAATAAACCTGTAATAGCAAAAAGCCACAGGGGCATTTCTGGCAGCCATTGCAGAATACCGAAATGATTAGCCACTGCCCAGTCGGCCGATTTTAACAGTATAAAGGCCAAAACAAAATTGATAACAACCGTAGTAAGTGTAAAAAAGATATTGATACCTGCGTGCTTAATTTTACTATATTTAAAACTAAATAGCGGAACCGCACTTTCAACCATCCAGAAAAGCGCAATACCGCCTACCAGTATGATACTCCGGTGTAACGACGGAATTGTTCTGAAATATTCAACAATTTGATCCATAATGCAGTAATTTAAACAGAGGTAGAGTTAATAAGGAAAACTGAAAGAAATTTAATGAGAAATTAAAATTTTACAAAATTTAAGCTACAATTTATTATATTTTTTCTTTAATTTGTAATATTAAACATTCACACATTACTAACCTAATTACATTATATGCAAAAGTGTATTTTCCTCGATCGTGACGGAGTACTCAATGAAGATCGAACGGACTATGTTTATAAAGTAGAAGACTATATCATACCCGATGGGGTGATAGACAGCTTAACCCTGCTAAAAAAGGCTGGTTATTTACTGATTGTAGTTACTAACCAGGCAGGTATTGCCAAAGGAATTTATTCTCATGAAGACGTACTGAATTGCTATGATTATCTGCAGAGCCGTTGCGGCGGTGTTATTGACGATATTTACTTCTGCAGGCATCATCCACAATATACCTCTGAGTCATTACTGCGCAAGCCGGACTCTCTCATGCTTGAAAAAGCCATAGCCAAATATAATATCGATACCTCACATTCATATATGATTGGCGACGCCGAAAGAGATGTAAAGGCGGGAATAAAGGCAGGAGTAAAAACCGTGCACATTGCAACAGGCAAAGAAAACACCAGACTCGCCGACTACCAGTTCAGCAATCTGTTGGAAGCTTCAAAATTTATCATCGGCAATCCGGTTTAATAATAAAATGTGTGGTTCATGGTGGGTATCATGAACCACATTTATTACTAACAATGTCTCTTCTCTATTATTTTATCAGGTGATGTTTTTCCATAAGCAGGACATTGCTGACGACGGCATGAGGTCAACATTACACCTGTTAAAAGGAAAAGAATCAATAGTTTAAATTTCATTATGCATTAATTTCGGTTCTAATTAAAACGTTTACCGGTTTACTTTATTTTATACCAACGCATCTTCTGCTGTTTTCTTATTCTTTTTTGTCGAACCATTGCCTGGTATGGTATGTAATTCTTTCTTTTTCTGCGATTTATAACCCAGTATCTCCATCATTGAATTACTATCCTGCTCGTCTGCAAAAAGCTCGGTTGTAATATTACCTTCTGCATCCAGATTAACCAGCACATGCTGTGGCGCAGGAATCAGGCAGTGCTGAATACCGCCGTATCCACCCAAAGATTCCTGATAAGCACCGGTATGGAAGAAACCAATATACTGATCTTCGCTTTCAATATCAAATATCGGCAGATATAAGTCTTCCGAATGCGCCTCTGTATTATAGAAATCCTGTGAATCACAAGTCAACCCTCCGAGGTTCACCTTTTCATAAGGGCTGTCCCAGTTATTGACAGGCATCATGATGTACTTCTGTCCTATCCCCCACGAATCAGGCAATTGCGTAATAAACGAGCCGTCAATCATATACCACAGCTCACGGTCGTTCTGTTGTTTTTTGTCAATTACTTTATAAATAACAGCGCCACTCTCTCCCACCGTATAGCTACCGAATTCGGTAAAAATGTGCGGCACAGGTACGTTATTTTTATTGCATATCCATTGAATATTCTCAATGATTTCATCAATCATTGCCTGATAATCGTAGTTGAATACAAGAGAAGTCTGAATCGGCAAGCCTCCACCAATATCAATCGAATCAAGATCAGGGCACATCTTCTTCATTTCACAATACTTGAACATGAAGCGTGTCAGCTCTGACCAGTAATAAGCATTATCTTTAATACCTGCATTGATAAAGAAATGCAGCATTTTTAGTTTAAAATTCGGGTTCGGTTCTATTTTTTCTTTATAAAGATCATTGATATCGCTGTATCTGACACCCAGGCGTGACGTATAGAATGCAAAATTAGGTTCTTCGTCGGTTGCGATTCTGATACCAATATTTACGGTTTCCGCCTTCGAATGTTGCAGATAATAATCAATCTCTTTCAGGTTATCTAAAATCGGGATACAGTTAACGAAACCGTCGTTATGCAGAGCGGTTATGCCTTCCAGATATTTCGGGCGTTTGTACCCATTACAGATAATGTATGTGTTCTGATTGATTTTCTCTTCCTCATACAAAGACCGGATAATATCAATATCAAACGCCGATGAGGTTTCGAGATGTACGTTGCTTTTAATAGCCGTTTCTATAACAAACTTAAAGTGCGACGATTTTGTACAATAACAATAGGTGTAGCTTCCTTTGTAGTTGTATTTTTTCATAGCGTTTCTGAAAAGCAATTTAGCGTTTTCTACATGCTCTGAAATCTTGGGCAAGTAACTGATTTTGAGTGGCGTACCATACTGTTTGATAATATCCATCAATGGTACATTGTTAAACATCAGTGTATGTTCTTCATCCACACCAAACTCCCTGGTTGGGAATTCGAAAGTTTGTTCAATAAGGTCTATATAACGTTTCATCTCTATGTAAAATGCATAAAAACTTTTAAGATTTTGTAACCATAACAGCTATCTCTGTTTAAAATAGCGTGCAAATGTGACATAAATTTAACAACTTTGCAACTGATATTTGTAACACAGTTTTTATGTCTGTGGTTCAGATATTTTTATTACTTTTATTTTTTGCAATTATTAGACAAAACCCGGAAAATACTGCTTAAAAGATGTCGGGTTTGTGAAATACTTAATTATAAATGAGCCAAAAAATTCATTTCATTGCTATAGGTGGTGCTGTGATGCACAACCTGGCACTTGCACTTCACAAAAAAGGATATATCGTAACAGGTTCAGACGACGAAATAAACGACCCATCGAAAAGCCGTTTGGCCGAAGCAGGAGTTTTACCTGCCGAGTTGGGATGGTTTCCAGAAAAAATAACGAAAGACCTGAACGCTGTGATATTAGGCATGCATGCTTTTTCTGATAATCCGGAATTAGCCAAAGCGCAGGAACTCGGCATAAAAGTTTATTCTTTCCCTGAATACATCTACGAGCAAAGTCTGAATAAGTTAAGAGTTGTAATTGCAGGAAGCCACGGAAAAACAAGTATCACCAGCATGATTCTGCACGTGCTCAAATATCACAACAAGAAATTTGATTATCTGGTTGGAGCACAGATTGAAGGCTTTGATATCATGGTGCAGTTGAATGATGATTCACCGGTTATTATTATTGAAGGTGATGAGTACCCCGAATCGAAAATCCATTTAAAATCGAAGTTTCTGTTCTATCATCCGCACGTTTGTCTTATCAGCGGTATCGCATGGGATCATTTCAATATATTTAAAACATTTGACAGCTACGTACGTACATTTGAAGAACTGGCCGATGAACTGCCTAAAGCCGGGGCTATCATGTATGACGAAACAGATGATATCGTAAAAGTAATAGGAGAAAAAGATCGTACTGATGTAGGTAAATTTCCGTATAAGGCACATCCGTATAAAGTTGAAAACGGCAAATGTATTCTGCTCGACGGAAAAACTGAAATACCGCTAGAGATTTTCGGAGAACACAACATGAAAAACCTGAATGGCGCCAAGCTTATTCTTGACCGCCTGGGTATCACCGACGAGCAGTTTTATGAGGCTATTCAGCATTTTAAGGGAGCCTCGAAACGCCTGGAAAAATTAGGTGAGAATAGCAATACACTCATATTCAGAGACTTTGCGCATGCGCCTTCTAAATTAAAGGCAACTACCCATGCAACCAAAATGCTGTATACCAATCGCCGTCTGATTGCCTGCTATGAATTGCATACCTTTAGTAGTCTGAACAAAGATTTTCTGCCACAGTACGAAGGTACTATGGACGATGCTGATACAGCCGTTGTTTTTTATTCTCCTCATACGCTCGAAATGAAACGCCTCCCGGCTATTACGCCTGAAGAGATCAAAAAAGCTTTTGGTGATGACAAACTATTGGTGTTTACAGAGAAAGAACAAATTGTAGAATTTCTGATGGAACAGAACTGGTATCAGAGCAATCTGCTGATGATGTCTTCGGGCACTTTCGGTGGTCTGGTTTTGCCTGAACTGTCTGACAAAATATTAGAAAAAGAAGTAAAAGAAGAGTTTCCGAAAGTAAAAGTGATTGACCAGGGTAAAGAAACCAAGTCATGGTCGGGATTACTTTCTTCGTTCAAAAAAGTATTCGATAGCGAATAATGCTTTTCATAAAGCCCCGGTAACTGCTGGGGCTTTACCTATATCTTATAAAAGCCCACCATTTCCTCTGTCCGAGGTAATCAGGATTCCCTTCATTGTCATAGGCCTCTTTTTCAAAACTTATTCTTCTGTAAGCTGTCCACCATTGCCTGCATTGGCTATAATGATATGCCCATTCGGCCACATACCAGATATAGAACGGCACCACCAGCAATTCTAATTGTTGACGAATGTGGATACGCTCATGATTAATCAGGACTTCATCCGGATTTTTGGGTCTGATAAGGATAAACGGGAAGAGTGCAATTCCGTTTATTTTTTTGAATGGTATTCCTTTGACAATTATCATATTTCCCAAAAATTAGTAAGTTTTCTGCAAATCTACAAATCAGATGACCACCGGTAATCAGCGAAAATTAACAAATGGTTCATATCCGATTATCACAAAGTATTTGGAAACCAGCAAATCCTTTTACACCTTTACAACAGTTTTAAACCCATTAACTATAACTAATCAATGAAAAAATTAAGCCTATTCTTATCAGCATTATTGATAAGTACCTTATCTTTTGCCCAAAACGCTGAAGAAGTACTGAATAACTACGTAAAAGCAATTGGCGGTAAAACAGCTATATCAAACCTGAAAGATTTAACCATGACTATTTCAGGCGAGGTTCAGGGAGCCAGCATCGAAGTTATCATCCAGAAAAAAGCCCCCAACAAGTTTTCGCAGGTAATCAATGTGGTAGGCATGGGCGAAGTACAAAAACAGGTATTTGATGGCACAAAAGCCCGCTCAAGTGGTATGCAGGGCAGTGAAGACATTACCGATCCTGAAAAAGTAAAAGCGGTAGCTTTACAGGCATTGATAGCCCCTGAAGCAGAATATGTTGCACTAGGTGCTAAATTAGGTTATGCAGGCAAAGAAAAAATCAATAATGCAGATGCACACAAAATTACGGTAGAAATAGGCTCAGTAAAAATGACCGAATACTATGATGCTGCTTCTGGCTTAAAGGTTCGTCAGATAGTTACTGCCGATACCCCTATGGGCTCGCAAACCATCACTACCGACTTCAGCGATTACAAAGACGTAAATGGCGTAAAAATGCCCTACAAACTGAATCAGGATACAGGAATGGTACAATTGGAGTTGAAAGTTGAGAAAGTTCAGGTGAATACTAATCTGGCAGATACTCTGTTCGAAATTAAATAAAGAATGTCTATTGAATTATATAAAAAGAGGAATAGCCTGATAGGCCTATTCCTCTTTTTTTGGAGTTATGCCACCTATGGGCAAACCCGATTTGAGTTCACACACCCGCAAATGGGCACCTTATTCAGAATCATTTTGTATGCCCCAGACTCCACACAGGCCGCCGCAGCTTCACAAAAGGCTTTCCAACGTTTAGATACGCTTAATCTCATATTGAGCGATTACAGGGAAGACAGTGAAATTAATCGTCTTTGCCAAACGTCAGGAACGGGAGAATACATAAAAGTGAGTAACGATTTATGGAAAATCATGCAGGAGTCCATCAAGGCTGCAAAGCTCACTGACGGTTATTTTGATATAACTATAGGCCCCATGACCCAACTGTGGCGGCGCATGAAGCGACAGAAAGAGCTACCTTCTGATAAACTTATCAGCGAAGCGAGAGCTAAAGTAGGTATTGAGAATATTCTGTTAAACAACCAAAGCAGGTCTGTTTTGCTAAAGAAAAAAGGAATGCGCATCGACTTTGGCGGAATAGGAAAAGGCTATGCAGAAGACGAAATGATGAAAGTACTTCGGCAGGAAGGAATCTCATCTGCCATGATTGAGGCCGGAGGGAATATTGTAATTTCTGCCGCACCACCAAAAGAAAAAGGCTGGAAGGTTATCATCAACAATAAAGATTATTACCTTAAAAACTGCGGGATATCTACCTCCGGCGACAGATATCAGTTTGTTGAAATTGATGGCAGGAAATACTCGCATATACTGGATCCCAAAACCGGAATCGGTACGGAGGAATCAAAACAAATAACCGTTATTACAAAAGACGGCACGAGCTCTGAATGGCTTTCGAAGGGAGTATACTTAATGCAAAAGGAAAAAGCAGAAAAACTTGCGCGTAAACTGAAAGCAAGCGTCTTTTAGCTTTATTGTTTCCTGTCTTTTAATGAGTACGTCAATTTATTAATCGTAAATACCTCTCGGTTGGTCAAATTATCCCTTCTGATAGTCTGGTATCCATAGACCAGAAAGCTGTGTCCATACCAGGCTATCAGACTTGTGCGGTCAGTATCTGTTATTTTTTCGGCTACAGTACCCGTTTTCAGATCAAAGTTCTCAAGATCTTTTATTTTTTCATCCTTTCTGACAATTACAGTCTTAATCAAATCTTCATCAGGGTATGCCAGAACATGAAAATCATCCTGATTGGTTATCTGCACTTTAGGGTTCAATTCACCCGACTGCACATCTTTGAGGGAAACGCTGTTATCCCACAATAATTTACCTCTTTGATCAAATCCGCAGATGATGGCATGTGTAAATCTGAAATTATTGTATACATCATTTCCAATGCGGTAATTGCGCCACGTACTAAAATTACCATTGGAAGGTGGTGACTTATATTCGGGGTAAAAAATCTCGGCAATCATTACCCATCCTTCCGACGTTGCCACTATATCATGCAACAATAGCCGGTTGCGCAACTTCACTTCCTTACCCCGTTCTTTTCTCAGCCTGATTTTTGTCTTTATTTTCTCTTCTTTTCTGGCACTCATAAAACTGAAAAAATTGTCCAGATCAGAGAAATCGATGTATTGCGTTTTAGATTCGCTGTCAAGGCTCTGAAGATAGATGCCGATGGAAAGAGGTGAGCACCCTTCGGCATAGTTTCCCAGCAGAAGTGGCGACCCATCGGCCATGGTTAATATTTTACCAGAAATAGGTGTTTTTTGCTTATCACCAAGATTGATGGTGTTCAGGTGTTTGCCTTCGTATGAATAGGTCTTAATAATATACTGGCAATTCCGGTCATTTTTCAGCATTACATAAACTACTCCGTGCTGAATACTGACATCCATCTCATTAATCAGTAAATGGTTGGCATGCAGTTCCGGCAGTACCTTTGAAGTTTTATCAAAGAAATTGAACATAACCACCACGGGCCTGTCGTTATACTTACCTCCGATAAACGCCTTACTCTGCAATACAGTAAAATGCTCGATGTCCATATTCGTAAGCAAATCACCTTCTATATAAGTTTTGTCGCCGTTTTCCAAATCCAGCCGAAGCACACCGATATTGGTTTTCTCCTTTTTTTTGAAGAGAATAAATAGAAAGCGTTCATTCTGATAAGTCTTTGTCAGTGCAAATTCTTCTTCCGGCACAAAGGCGCTTTTCCAAACGTCAGTAAGCGTACTATCATATTTAACGAAATCAATCGTCATTTTGCGGCGATAAAAATCTTCTCTCGAATGAAACAACAAAACCCCTTGCTCTTGTAGTGAAAACAGTTGATGGTCTTCGTCCATGCTGTTATTCAGTTCAAGCTCAATTCTTTTTCCCTGCACCAATTGTGCCGATACTGCGAACGGCAATAAGTACAGAAGAACAACAAACAACAGATGGGGTTTACAGATGTTTTTCATAATAGCCAATCTTAAGAGTCAACGGCTTACCTGCCCTCGTTTGCCTAACTCCACAACCCCTAAGTTATGTATTTTTCGATTATCAAGAGAAAATTTCAACAAAGTTTTTACTTTATGAAAACCCTCGTTACCGGCCGCTCCCGGATTCAGGTAAATCATATTATTTCTTGCCTCATCTTTCATAACACGCAGAATATGAGAGTGCCCGCAAATGAAGATATCCGGTATGGCTTTCTTCAATTGTTTCTTTACCGCCGCATTGTAGTTGGGAGGTGCGCCTCCGATATGGGTCATCCATATATTGAACCCTTCCAGAACGAAAAACTGATGCTCAGGCAATTGCCACTGTATTTCTTTTGAATCGATATTACCGAACACAAACCGGGTTGGTTTAAAAGCCTGCAAGCGTGTTATTATTTCCACCGAGCCTACGTCGCCCGCATGCCATATTTCGTCACAATCTTTAAAGTGCTCAAATACACGTTCATCCAGGTACCCGTGTGTATCTGATATAAGTCCGATAGTTGTCATTGAAAATTTTTAATCTGGTAGTGATCCGGAGGTATTTTGTAATTCTCTGAGTTTAACGTATTTCAGACTTGCATAAACTGCCTGAGTAAATGCCCACACGAACCCGGCATAACCGTTAAGAAAGTTCAGCCGGATAAAATACTCAACAAAAAAACTTACCGGAAGTTTAGTTATTACTTTAAAAACCGAAGTGCGCTTACCTTTTTTGAATAATTCGATAGCACTTCTGGACGAATAGTCGTTCATTTTACCGAAAAACTCGGCTATGTCTGAAAAACTGTAATGCAGCATGCTGTTTTTCAATGTCAGAATTTTACCATCCAGTATCACATCCTCATGCACATTGTTGGTATTGAAATTACCGAAGTTTCTGTTGAAGATCCTCAATGTTGGCAGTTTTGATTCCCGTCCGTATTTCAGGTGTTTACCCAGAAAAATCAGCACTCTGGGTACTTTAAAACCATGGTATTCGTTTTCGGGTGTCAGGCAGGTATCAATTTCATTCTTTAGTGCCGGAGTAACTACTTCGTCTGAATCTACTACAAATACCCAGTCATTTTTTGCCTGTGCAACAGCATATTGTTTCTGGTTACCAAATCCATCAAATTTTCTGAAATAAATCTTACACCCAAATTCCCGGGCAATCGTCAGGGTTTCGTCGGTACTGCCACTGTCTACTATTACCACTTCTTCAGCCCAACCGGTCACTGCTTCTAAAACTTGTCTGATCGTACGGGTATTATTGAAGGTAAGAATTACAACTGAAAGATTCATGCGGATATGCTTTTAATTTCAAAAGTAATATTGTTTGCAGTTTTAACATCGTAATTTTGCAAAAAATTTGAGACTTGAATGATTGAAACCCACGCGCATATTTATGATGAGCAATTTACAGCTGACAGACCCGCAATGCTTGAAAGAGCATTTGCAGCCGGCGTGAAACAAATCTGGATGCCTAATTGTGACCATGAGACCATTGACGGAATGCTGACATTAGAACAACAATATCCGGGTATTTGTCTGCCGATGATGGGTGTGCACCCCTGCTACATTAAAGAAGATTTTAAACAGGAATTAAATACCGTAGAAAACTGGCTGGCAAAGCGGCCATTTGCCATGATTGGTGAAATAGGCATTGACTTTTATTGGGATTTAACCTTTGTGCCTCAGCAGGAAGAGGCTTTTCTGGCACAATTACGCCTGGCACAGCAATACGACCTACCCATTTGTATTCATTCACGCAATTCTAAAAGCGGAGAACTCAACGCCATAGTAAGATGCATTGAATTAATAGAACAGTTTGGATGGAGTGGTCTGAGAGGGATATTCCACTGTTTTTCGGGTACTCTGGAAGAAGCACAAAGGGTAATTGATCTCAATTTTCTGCTGGGTATAGGAGGCGTAGCTACTTTTAAAAATGGTGGCTTAGACAAAGTGTTGCCTTATGTGGGTTTAGATAATCTGGTTCTGGAAACAGACACCCCTTATCTGGCTCCCGTGCCTTACAGAGGTAAAAGAAACGAAGTAGCCTACATTGAACTGGTGGCGCAAAAAATAGCCGGGCTAAAGCAAGTATCGTTTGACGAAGTAGTGCAACAGACTACCGAAAATGCCTTAAAACTGATTAACAAATAATATCTGAGCATTGAATCTGAAACTTCTCTTATTGGGCTTACTATTTGCTGCATTGTGGGCTTCAGCCTCTGCAGCTGCCAAATTCGGGGTTCGCTCGGTTGAGCCTCTGGTACTTTTTCAGATACGCTTTCTGGCTGCGGGTATTATTCTGCTGGGGTACTCGTTTCTGGTACAAAAAGACAGAATACCTAAAGGAAAAGAATGGCGGGAACTAAGTATCTTTGGCTTGCTCAATGTAACCTTGTATCTGAGTTTTTTCGTATTGGGCATTAAAGAAGTGGCCGCCGGAATCGGTAGTTTATCTACGGCTACTAATCCTTTGTTCATTAGCATTTTATCAGCGTTCTGGATAGGCCGGCACGTAAAAAGGGCCGAATGGCTGGCTGTATTTCTGGGCCTGATCGGAGTGGCTGTGGCCACTTATCCGCTTTTTCAAAAAAGCTATGCTACACCACTGGGGCTCTTTTACATGTTTCTGAGCATGCTTTCGTATTCAGTCGGCACCATCTATTATTCCAATATTGACTGGAAGCTGTCCAGAACAGCTATCAATGGCTGGCAGGTATTTATAGGAGGTATTTTTCTGTTGCCATTCACTTTCTTACTACATAAGGAATCCAACAATTATGATCTTACCTTTACCTTATCAGTTCTCTGGCTCATTTTGCCGGTTTCTATATTTGCCGTACAGTTGTGGTTATACTTACTCAAAGTAGACCCGGTAAAAGCCTCTCTGTTTTTGTTCCTGTGTCCTATTTTCGGTTTTGTATATTCCTATTTTCTTCTTGATGAACCCATCACCTACCATACTTTCATCGGCACCGCGCTGGTTATAGCAGGCTTGTATGTCGGGCAGAAAGAGAAGGCGCAATAATTATTACTTCCAGTTATTATCATAAACAAAAAAGCCTGAAAATAATTAAATTTTCAGGCTTTTGAGTGTTTTACGATTCTACTTCAATTCGTAGCTGACCGTAAAAAGAAAGAGCATTACTAGAATATCTAACACAGGCACCATGCTTACTTTAAAAGCAAAATCATAGTTTTGGCGTACAAACGCAATCCATGAAATGATCTGTGTTGAGATAATGAGAATAGGTAAAGCAACTAGTGTTCCGAAAATCAACGATGCCTGTTCACTTGTTCCGGTGTTGAATACAAAAGGCGACATGACGGCGCCAAATGCAGCAGGAACCAGTATGACCAGCATGATGATGTTGGCAATTAAACTGCACGTTTTCATACAGGTTAGTATTTAAAGGGTACAATATTAACCAAATATAAAAAATATTCGGAGAAATTCTATATAACTGACACTAAAAAAAGCACGAAGCCTTACGACCCCGTGCTTTTATCTTTATCATTATTCGAAGTATTACTTCGCAATTTCCATACTTACCTCACGTGCATTGATGGTCTTGCCTTGCATGCCATCTAATACTTTTTTCACGTCTTGTTGAGGAATCTCAACAAAACTGAATTTGTCATAAATATCGATTTGTCCGATAGCACGGCCTGCAATGCGGGCTTCAGAAGTAATGGCACCTACAATATGGTTAGGAGCAACATTATCTTTGCGCCCTACGCTGATAAACAAGCGTACCATATCTGCTCTGCCAGAACCACGGCTACCAGTTTCCTGACGTCTGTCTCTTGGTTCGAAACGACGCTCTCCTCCGCGTTGTTGGTCTCTTCCACCAAGCTCACGGCGTCCGGCATCTCTGCTACCAAAGCTGCCTCTTGAATCCTTTCTTTCAAATCTTGAATCCTGAGTTCTAGGCTCACGATAGCTATCAGATAGCTGCGCGTCAGAGAATTCGCTGTTCACACTACCTACCTGCATTTTAATCAATGCGGCCATAATCTGTGCGTCAGAGTATCCTTCTTCGCTCAATTCGCCTACGATATCTTCATAGAAATTATCAACTCCTGCAAGTAGGGATTCTCTTACCTGCTCCAAGAATTTACGATGACGTGTCTTAACTAATTCATTGAAGGTAGGAATCGTTCCTTGTTCAATTTTTACTTTGGTATAGTTTTCAATGTCGCGCAGACGGTATTTATCACGACCTGAGATAAGCATAAAAGCTTTTCCGGTTTTACCTGCACGGCCTGTACGACCAATACGGTGTACGTAATATTCCAGGTCTTGCGGTACATCAAAGTTAAATACGGCATCAACACCCGATACGTCAATACCGCGCGCGGCTACGTCAGTAGCTACCAGAATAGTGGTTACTCCCGCACGGAACTTACTCATTACCTGTGAACGCACCTGCTGACGCATATCGCCATGAAGCCCTTCTGCTGCATAGCCGCGTACTTGCAAATCACTCACGATTTCATCTACTTTCGACTTGGTATTAGCAAACACCAGCATCAATTTCAAATCATATACATCTATCAGGCGGGTCATCACTTCCATTTTAGCTTCTTTACGCACGGCAAAGAAAAACTGCTCAATGTTGGCGTTCGAAACCTCTTTTTTCAATGTCTTTATGATTTCAGGAGTTTTCTGAAAACGTTTGGTAATTGAAAGGATTTCGGGTGACATAGTAGCCGAAAACAATAATGTTTGTCTTTCAGTTGGTGCGAATGACAAGATTTTTTCTATATCTTCACGGAAACCCATATTAAGCATTTCATCGGCTTCATCAAGGATAGCCATTTTTATATTGCTCAAAACGAGTGTTTTACGCTCAATGTGGTCCATAATACGGCCGGGCGTACCTACTACAATCTGTGAACCTTTTTTCAAGGCAAGAAATTGGCGTTCATACGATTCACCGCCATAAATAGCAGCTACGTTTAACCCTTTTTTGTACTTCGCCAGTTTCTGAATCTGCTCTTTTACCTGCAATGCCAACTCACGCGTTGGGCACATAATCAAAACCTGGGTGTTTCTGTCTGTTTCATCAACTGCTTCTATGGCCGGTATACCAAAGGCTGCAGTTTTGCCTGTACCTGTTTGCGCCTGACCAATTACGTCACCACCTCGCATTGCAACAGGGATAGCGGCTGACTGTATAGGAGTAGCATACTCAAAACCTAATTCTTCAATTGCACGAAGAACATACTCCGAAAGCGGAAGCTCGGAAAATTTTACTGATTCCATTAAGGATAAGATGTTTTTAGTCGGAACCTACACTGCCGTTCTCACGCAAAACCGTGAATTGCCCCGAATGCCGAAAAATAATAAAGCGAACGATGAGAACCATCCGTTGCCTGCTCTGAAAGGAATTTGAAAGAAAGAGAAACTCTTTGTGTCGAATTTTTATTAACGCAGAGGCCCAATCGGATGTGCCTTTTATAAAACTTATGCAAAACTAATATAAAACTTATTATTTACCAACTATTTCGCCAAAATAATTGTATTTTTTCTAGAATAGTGACCTTCCAATGTCCGGAAAATCACTATTCCAATATCAAATATTATTTATCCAATTAATTCAGTTTTGTAATGGCCTGATAAACCAGCACTTTAAATTTCTCTCCTAAATCTGCATAGCTGTTCGGCACCTTCTGGGTCATAATCAAACCGATGATTCCTTCTTTGGGATCAGCCCAATAAGTAGTGCCGTAATACCCACCCCAGTCAAAAGTACCTGCCGACGGCGGAACCCTGTTCGCTTCTTTTTCTGTAGTAAGGGCAAAACCCAGACCGAACTTTTTATACCCCAGATTAATGTCTCCGATCTGGTTATGAATCATCATGTTAACTATAACCGGGCTTAGCAATTGCTGTCCGTTATATTTACCGCCATTAAGCACCATTTGCAGAAAAATAGCGTAATCTGTCACGGTTGATACCAAACCACCACCACCAGAAAAATAAGTACCCTTCAATTTAGAATAGGTCCCCACGGCCTCAGGTGCTTTTATTACTTTTTTGTCTTTGTCTTCCGTGTTTAATGTAGCCAATCTGTTGAATTTCGACTCCGGCAGATAAAAATAAGTATCATTCATACCCAAAGGTTTGAAAATCCGGGTACGCAGAAACTCATCGAAACTCACACCCGAAAGTACCTCTACTAAATAACCGAGCACATCTGTATTCAGACCATAAGTGAATCTTTCTCCCGGGTTGTGTGCTAAAGGCAATTTTGCCAGCCTGTTGATTGCATCTTTCAACGTGTTAAAGGGGGTGTCAACCCCACTGGGAATATTATTCTTAGCATAAATGGCTACAGCTTCTTTTGAACCAATTACCGGATAACCAATACCTGAAGTATGTGTCAACAAATCTCTGATCGTGATTTCTCTTTTGGCAGGCGTTGTGGTGTAGCTGCTGTCTTTTTCATTGAACTTATCAACCAACACCGGATTTTTGAAAGACGGTATGTATTTTGAGATGGGGTCGTCAAGCAGAAATTTACCTTCTTCATACAACATCATGACAGCAACACTGGTAATGGCTTTGGTTTGGGAGGCTATCCGGAAAATGGCATTTTTGTCCATAGCCGTTTTCGCAGAAATGTCGTCGTAGCCATAGCCTTTATGATAGACCGTTTTGCCGTTTCGTGCTACCAGAACCACTACTCCTGCCATATACGATTTGTCGACATACTCGTTAATTACTTTGTCCATCCTTTGTAATCTTGTTGAACTCATGCCCTGGCTTTCGGGAGTGCCGGAAGTTAAAGTTTGTGAAAAAACCAATTGATTCAATAACACAATCAATGCAAGAGAATAGAAATATTTCATAGTAATTCAGGTTTAGAATAGATAATCATAGGTATATAAGCTTTTAAAAACAAATATAAAATTTCCTGATGATTATACTAACAAACCTAACCTATTTTGCATACGGATATACCCGGGTTTACTACTGTAACCCTTAAATTATTCAAAGAATTTGAATACATTTGAATCAGATAAACAACCCTGACATGATTCGCGAATCTTTTTTCGAGACCGATAACAAAAAGCGTAATATTTTTTATCAGAAATGGTTACCGGAGCAGAACACCAAAGGGATCATCGCTCTGGTACATGGGTTGGGTGAACACAGTGGCCGCTATGAACATGTAGCTGAGTTTTTCACTATGCATAATTATGCAATGATTGCCGTTGATACCTACGGCCATGGCCAGACCTCGGGCAAGAAAGGCCATGCCGACTCAATGGAAAGCTATATGGAGCAAATCGACCGCCTACTTGAACTGGCCCGACAATCTGCACCCGACAAACCAGTTTTTCTATATGGCCATAGTATGGGTGGCACCCTGGCACTCAATTACTTGTTCAGGTATAAACCGGCAGTTGCCGGTGTTATTGCTACTGCACCGGCTGTTCGTCCAGGTTTTGCGCCACCCAGATTATTGCTGGCCATCGGCCGGATCGCCAGACTGATCGCACCTTCTTTCACTCAGGCTAATTCACTGGATTTAAACAACCTGTCGCACGACCCACAGGTAATTGCTGCGTATAAAGCTGACCCACTGGTGCATAATCAGGTCTCCGGCACTGTCGGGCTTGGTCTCATAGAATGGGGAGAATGGTTACTCAATCATGCAAAGCACTCCCCTGCCCCATTACTGATTATGCATGGCACCGAAGACAAACTAACCAGTTATACTGCCAGCAAAGAATTAGCAACGAAGCTTTCGGGTGACGTTACTTTTAAAAGCTATGAAAAACTTTATCACGAGCTGCACAATGAGTATGAAAAAGCAGTTGTATTCAATGACTTGTTAAATTGGATTGAAACCCATACCTGATGCTCAAGTGAATGCAGCTATGGCATGGCTTTTTCATTTATTACACACACAACCTTTCTGATAACACAACAAAATTTATACTTTAGATGAAACTCTCAGTCAGTTGCCGGCTTGATTATGAAACAGAGCAGAATACACCGCTCATATTAATGCTTCGGCCCCGAAGTGGCTATGGGCAGTGGATAATTAAGGAGGAATACCTGCTGCAACCGGCTGTGCCTGTTACCGAGTACACCGACCTTTACGGTAATCTTTGCCAGAGGATATTTACGCCTGACAGTAATTTCACGATTCAGACATCGGCCATTGTAGAAGTAGCCGACCAGATTGACGTAGATTTTAATGCTAACTATGTACCCGTACAAGAACTACCACACGACACACTGATTTATCTGTTACCGAGCCGCTATTGCGAGTCGGACAAGCTGGGTAATTTGTCGATTTCAATTGTAAAAGATCAAAACACAGGTTACGAACAGACGGAGGCAATCAGACAATGGATAAATGAGAACATTCGTTATGAATACGGGCATAGTACGGCATCTACCTCTGCACAGAATACGGCTGACAGCCGGATAGGCGTATGCCGCGATTTCTCTCATCTCGGTATAGCCCTCTGCCGGAGTATTAACATCCCCGCGCGCCTGGTTGTAGGCTATTTATATGACCTGAAACCAATGGATTTACACGCCTGGTTTGAAGCCTATTTAGGCGACAGATGGTATACATTTGACGCCACACAAACCAACCCCAAGGGCAACCGGGTAGTATTAGCCTATGGGCGTGACGCCGCAGATGTCGCTCTGGCAACCCAGTTTGGTAGCATGAACCTGACTCAGATGCAGGTATCGGTAGAGCCGGCTTAAGAATAACGATTCCCCTAAACACCCTATGCATGTCTCGATTTAATATATACAGTTCTTCTGCCGGGTCGGGAAAGACCTTCACTTTAACCAAGGAGTACCTCAAACTTGTACTCGGCACCGAACGCCCATATTACTTCAAACAGATTCTGGCTATCACTTTTACCAATGATGCAGCAACAGAAATGAAAGATCGTATTCTGGATGCATTGAAAGATATCAGTGATGAAGAACATTTCGGAGAAAATGCCAGATACTGGACAATGTTCCTCATGATTGTAGAAGAGACAGGCCTGCCGGAAGAAGAAATCAGGAAAAGAGCCGGTATTGTGTTTAAGAATATCATTCAGGAATATTCAGATTTTGCTGTAAAGACTATCGACAGTTTCGTCAATCAGCTCGTCAATGCATTTACTGAAGAACTGGGTCTGCCTTACAATTACGAAATTGTACTGGATACCGACAGGGTGATGACCGAAGCAACCGAACGATTGATTGAAAAAGCAGGGAATGAAGAGTATGCCGATGTAAGCCTGATTCTGGAGAACTTCATCAAAGACAAAATAGGCGATGGCCAGAGCTGGAACTTCGTAACTGAAGAACTGGCAAAGTTTGGCAGTCACCTGATAAACGACCAGTTCTATTCATTACTGATTAAGCTTGACGGACTAAGTGATAACGACTTCTCAGAAATTTCGAACAATATTCATAACTACCTCAGTTGGTTTGAAAATACTATCAGAGGTCTGGCTACAAACGGTATCCGGTTAATTGAAGGACAAGGCCTTACTCCGGACGATTTCACGCAGAAAGGTAAAGGCATTGGTGGCTATTTCTATAATATGCATGACGATTTTGAGAATGAATATTATACCAAAGGCTCACCAAACAGTTATCACTGGGCAGCTATCAGAGATGATAAATGGTATAGTGCCAAAGGCACACCTGCTCCGGTACAGGCAAGTATTGACGGCATCAAAGAAGACCTGAAAGAAGTTTTCTATGAAATGCAGGATTTCAAAGATAAAAATCTAAAAAAATACACGCTCTATAATCTTCTTCGGCCGAACCTCCGGAAGCTGTCTTTGCTAAAGAAAATCAAAGACGAGTTTGACGAGGTTTTACAGGAGAAAAATCAGGTGTTTATTGCAGAATTTAACCGAAAAATTCTCCATATTATTCTGTCAGAACCTGTACCTTTTATTTATGAGCGCATTGGCGAAAAATACAAGCATCTGTTGATTGATGAGTTTCAGGATACATCAGACATGCAGTTTTATAACTTGTTGCCACTCATCGAAAACTCCCTTGCCGGTAATAATTTTAACCTCGTTGTAGGTGATGCCAAGCAGGCCATCTATCGCTGGCGTGGAGGAAAAATGGAACTGATTGTACATCTGTTTAAAGGTAATGTAGGGGCATTGGTTAAAAGTCCGCTCGTTCAGATGTATCAGGTAGAACAATTTGCTGCTATCAGCAATTTTTTATCTCCTCAGTCGCTTAACACCAATTATCGAAGCGCTCAGGAAATAATCGACTTCAATAACCGGTTCTTCGAAGCTGCCCTAGAAAGATATACTCCAGAATTTCAGTTTCTTCCGCAAGTATATGAAGATTTCAGGCAGGAAAAACCTGCGCACGCTCCTGTTGGTGGACACGTTCAGCTCGAATTCCTTGAATATACCAAGGGAAGCGATACCATGCTGAACTGCATACTCGACCTCATTGTGCAGGTATTGCAGCAAGGCTACAGCCTTGGTGATATTGCTATTTTGTGTCGCCGAAACCGGGAATCTGCTGCGGTAGCGGACTACCTGACGCAAGCCGGGTATCAGATTATATCCCGTGACTCCCTCCTACTCAAAAACTCCCCATTTGTGCGTCTGCTGATTGCGTTCATGCGCGTAATTAATCAACCTGATAACCGACTCGCAAAATCTGAGGCGGTCTATTTGTTTTACCAGACCATTCTGAACAAAATCCCGGACAGCGAAGCAAACGCTGAATTACAGGCGCTGGCTGAAAACCCCAATTCAAGGGCATTTTATCAGATTTTTTCCCGGCATGGCTATACACTCGACTCCCTGATGTTAATAAAATCGGGGCTTTATGAACTAACCGAAAAAATTATTGATGCGTTCGACTTATTCAATCGTACCAATCATAAAAACTATCTTTTCAGATTTTTGGATGTCGTGCTTAATTACAGCTTAAGAGAGAACAATCATTTGCAGGATTTTCTCACTTATTGGGAAGACAAAAAAGACAGTTCTGCCTTATCGGTCAAATCACCTGCAGAACAGGACGCCATCACCATTACCACTATTCACCGTTCGAAAGGATTGGAGTATCCTATTGTTATCATTCCATACGCGCATTGGTCTATGCGCCCGCAAAGTCAATCAGAAATATGGACAGATCTCGAAATGCTGGCTTATGAAGAATTAGTTCACCAATCTGAGCAGAAAAGTGTAAGATTACTTTCGGCTCCGGTTAAGTTCAGCGAGAAGTTGAAAATGACCGAGCTCACCGACCAGTATAACCAGGAAATGCAAGCCACTTTTCTTGAAAACCTGAATATGCTCTATGTAGCTTTTACAAGATCAGCCCACCAATTATATGTTATATCACAGAAAAACTTTCATGGTAAAATCCAGGGAGTTGGTGAGCTGATACGTGATTATCTTCAGACTGAAGGCATTTTTAATAGCGAATTGAATTTCTACGAAATAAATAAGGGTCAGTTCATAAGAAAACACGATAAGAAACCGGCTGCCGACGATACGCTCCTATTGAACAAGATAATCAGCGAAGACCGAAGTGATCGCTTACGATTAAGAAGACTATCTGAGAAAATATTTGACACTGAAACATTGGATAAAACCAAGGATAAATACAATAAGGTACGCGCTGCGCTTGCCAAGATATTCACGAGGAATGATATCCCTAATGCCCTCAGAGAATTAGAATTTGAAGGAATCATCACCAGAAATGATTATAAAACAATACAGGAAGCAATAGAAAGAATTATCGACTTACCGGCCTTATCTTCTCTTTTTAAAGAGGGGCTGAGCATAGAAAACGAAAGAGAGATTCTACAACCCAATGGCGACATCAAACGCCCTGACAGGGTAGTTTTAAAAGATCATGGGGTGTATATTATAAATTATAAAGCTTATGGAAGCCTTGAGGCGTTAAAAATTGAGAGAGACAGCAAAGAGATAAAACAAATAGGAAAACTTTACCAGCAAATGGGCTATGAGAACCTCAAACTGATGCTTGTTTATCTGGAATCGGGAGAGGCGGTAGATGTGCTATTATAAAATAAGCCGGATATCAAGTAATGAAACTGATTAAAAACAGGAGGCAGTACGAATATCTGCCTCCTGTTTCCTTTTTATTCCTAAAATAAGTAATGCCTATTCTTCTCTCTCCGCACGTCTTCCCCATCTGTGGCGCATTCTGTCTTTGAATAAATCTCTTTCTTCTGGGCTCATTCTTTCCAGCCGTTCTGCCATTCTGTTTTTCCAGAAATGTCTTCCTCCTTCAAAACCACCCCAACGACCACCACGAAATCCGCCAAAAAGTATTTTAGATAATGCTAGCAAACCTAAAGCCTGAGTAAAGCCTATTACATCGAGCCCGAATATATCAGGTATGAGCCAGTTCCATAAACTCATTACCACAAATCCGCCGAGCAATATAAACCCTGCTACAAAAGCAAACCCTTTTAAAAACCATAATCTTCTCATTTCTGTGTTCATTTAATATTTTAAAATTTGTTTTTCTAATTTTTTCAAACTGTTTTTACTCGCCTCTGCTTCAAATCAGTGTCGTTTTAACTAATCGTCAAATAAGTCTTCATATAAATACCTGAGTCTTTCCCGCAGATATAAAACGGCCTTCCTTTTTTCTGAAATCAGAACACTCTCTTTTACTGCGGTTATGGCCGAAATCTCTTTGAATGATTTGTCTTCCAATTCGTGCATTTCAAATACAAACCGCTGATGACCGGGTAACTCCTCCAACGCATCTGAAAGAGCCTCCAGAATGGTTTCCTGCATCATGGGATCCCTCGTTGAAGAATCGTTCAGCACATCAAACAATGACAACTTCTCGTCTCCTTCTTCGGTCTCATTCATTATTTCTTCCAATGCATCGGTTCTCTTTCTTCTGTAAAAATCGTTAATTTTATTTCGGGCGACAGTAAAGAGCCAGGAAACAGTCTGATCAATAGGCTTGGTCAGTCTGTACATTTCCACCAGTTCATAAAAAACATCCTGCAGCACATCTTCAGCGTCAGACAGTGAAGGCACCCGCTGCCGGATAAATCCCAACAGTCTCTGCCTTTCGCCTTTGATGGTTTGCTGTATTTCTTTATTTTGTTCGGTGGTTGTCATCAATTATCTAACATTGCCTTTTGATTCTGTAGACGCCCGGCATTATTTTTTATTAAATTTTAGTGAAGAACGGCTCGAATTGTATTTAAATGGTAAATAATTAAATACATTTGTAATATACTTCACCTGACTCTAAATGCTTTGTATTTATGAGAAGAATCATCGTCTGCTGCAGTTTAATTATTTCTTTAATCAGTTGTCAATCAGAAAATTCTGAAAGGCAACAGGCCGACAGTTCTATAGCTTACCCCGATAGCGTACTTATCGAGAAAATTACCGTTGATACTTTATGCTTTGAAGAAAAGATAGGAAAAGACATAACCAACGTCAGGCTGATTATCAGTGGAGATTCTATCACCGGAAACATGGAATGGTTGCCATGGGAAAAAGACCGCGCAATAGGTACTCTGAAAGGCAAAAAGAATGGCAATGAAATAATTGCCGATTACGATTATATGATTGAAGGCTCTAAACAATTAGAAGAAAAGATTTTCATTTTGGAGGGTGATAAACTTTTGGTAAAAGGCGGAGAACTGGAAGAGAAAAATGGCAAACTGATTATGAAAGACCCCGCCAGAGCCACCATAGCACAAACGCTTACCAAACAGGCTTGCCAATAAAAAAGGGGTATTAATTACCCCTTCATCGTTTATTCTCCGAAAAGATTACTGCTTAAGTAACGGTCGCCTCTATCGCAGCAGATAAAGACAATCGTACCGCTATCCAACTCCTGTGCTAATCTGATAGCCGCTGAGGCCGCACCTCCACTGCTCATACCTGCAAAAATGCCTTCGGTTTTAGCCAGCTGACGAGCCATATCAGTTGCCTCGGCTTCCGAAATATCCATAACTCTGTCTACCCGCTTCGGGTCAAAAATCTTTGGCAGATAGGCTTCCGGCCATCTTCTTATACCCGGAATCGACGAGTTTTCAGTAGGCTGGCAACCGATAACCTGTATATCAGGGTTTACCTCTTTCAGAAACATGGAAGTACCCATAATGGTACCCGTTGTACCCATAGAACTCACAAAGTGGGTGATTTTCTGCGCTGTATCGCGCCATATTTCGGGGCCTGTAGTTTTATAATGCGCCAGATAATTATCAGGATTAGCAAACTGATTCAATAAAAAGTATTTACCTGTGCTTGCCTGTGCTTCTGCATAATCTCTGCATTTTTCTATGTTATCAAGCAAAATCACTTTTGCGCCAAAGGCTTCCATTGTGAGGGTCCGCTCACGGGTAGAGTTAGACGGCATCACTAATTCAATATCCAGGTCGAACAAACGGGCAATCATCGCCAGGGCAATACCCGTGTTGCCACTGGTAGCTTCAATCAGTTTTATACCCGGTTTAATATCACCACGTTCTACCGCACTCCTGATCATATTCAAGGCAGGGCGATCTTTCACACTTCCGGCGGGATTATTCCCCTCCAGTTTACCATAAATCTTTACGTCAGGATTTGGATTCAGTTTTGTTAACTCTACTAATGGGGTATTTCCTACCAGGTCAATAATGGTCGCCATTCCAAACTATTTTATGTCTTCAGGTTTGCTGTACTATCAGTTATTTCAAGAAACGTGGAGACTAGACAACTTCACGCTCTACTACTTTTATTTCGGGCTTATGATAAACCATTGAGTAGGCAGGTACCGATCGGGTAAGCCACACGTTACCACCTATAATAGAATGCTCACCAATAACCGTACTCCCTCCCAGAATAGTGGCCCCTGAGTAAATTACCACGTGGTCTTCCACTGTCGGGTGGCGCTTGGTGTTTACCATTGACTTATCGACACTCAAAGCACCCAACGTAACACCCTGATACAATTTTACATGCTTGCCGATAATACTTGTCTCTCCTATTACCACTCCTGTGCCATGGTCAATGAAAAAGTGCGCGTCTATCTGTGCTCCTGGGTGAATATCTATCCCAGTTTTTGAATGGGCATATTCTGTCAATATACGCGGTAACAAAGGGATTTGCAGCAAATGCAACTCGTGCGCGAACCGGTAAAACGAGATTGCATAAAAACCCGGATAAGCTCTCACTACTTCAAACTCGCTTTTGGCGGCAGGGTCACCGTTCAGAATTGCCTGTATGTCCGTTTTCAGGACTTCGTATATATCAGGAATCTTCTCAAAAAAATCGCTTGCTTTCTTCTCTGGATTACAATCTTTGCATTGATAAGTGGAAAGCAGAATATTTCTCAGCTCCAACTCAAGATTCTTGAATTGAATTTCAATCTCTTCTCCCGACCGGAAATACTCCTTGGTTTGCTCCGGAAAAAGCAAACGTATAATCCGCAAGGCCCATGCAGAAATATCCTTGGTTGGCGGCACCGGCTCTGTATCCTGATGCTTATCAAAAATATGTTGGAAGAAAAGCTTATTCATAAGCAAATGATAAAATCTTGTCTGATAGATTAGCGAATATCAGCATAACATCCAAAATGATGCCGCTGTTCCTGATAGTAACGAAATTGATTAAAAAAGAGTAAAAGTAAATTTAGGTATTTTTTTGACACGATAATCAGTTACCGTCTTTTTTACGCTGGTGCATGGAGTGTTCTGCACTGCATTACTGCCAATATGTCAGATTAAGGTTATTTTTTAGTCTCTTGGAATATTAATTGTAATAATCAGAACATTGTCTTAAAACCAACAAATAATACATATAATTATGGTAGCTGAAAAAGGTACAATTTCGATTAACACCGAAAACATTTTTCCCATCATCAAAAAGTTTCTTTATTCTGACCACGAGATATTTCTCCGTGAGTTGGTTTCTAATGCTGTCGACGCCACACAAAAGCTTAAAAAACTAGCCTCAATAGGTGAATTTAATGGTGAACTAGGCGATTTAAAAGTGACAGTTTCGGTCAATAAAGAAGCTAAAACTATTACCATTTCAGATAAAGGTATTGGTATGAGCGCCGAAGATATCAAGAAGTACATCAATCAGATTGCTTTTTCGGGTGCCAAGGAGTTTCTTGAAAAATATAAAGACACACAAGATACGAATCAGATTATCGGTCAGTTTGGCTTGGGCTTTTATTCTGCCTTTATGGTGGCTCAGAATGTGGAGATTATCACCAAATCGTTCAGAGACGAACCGGCAGCCCGCTGGATATGTGACGGTAGCACCGAATTTGAAATTACTGAAGTCGATAAAGCTGAACGCGGTACAGATATTATCCTGCATATTGCCGCTGATTCGGAAGAGTTTCTGGAAAATTACAGAATCAGCCAGATTCTTGAAAAATATGCCAAGTTCCTTCCGGTTGAGATTGAATTTGACGGAAAAGTAATCAATAATCCTAACCCGATCTGGGCAAAATCGCCTTCTGAACTAACAGAAGAAGACTATAAAAGCTTCTATAAGGAGTTATATCCATTCAGTGAAGATCCGTTGTTCTGGATTCATCTGAACGTGGATTATCCTTTCAATCTGACCGGCGTTTTGTATTTCCCTAAAATCAAAAAGGATTTCCAGCTGAATCGTGAAAAAGTACAACTATACAGCCGTCAGGTATTTATTACTGACGATGTGAAAGATGTAGTTCCGGAATTCCTGCAAATGTTACATGGGGTGATTGACTCTCCGGATATTCCGCTGAACGTATCGCGCAGTTACCTGCAGGCAGATGGTAATGTAAAGAAAATCAACTCTCACATTACTAAAAAAGTTGCTGATAAGCTACAGGAACTGTTCCGCAACGACCGCAAAGGCTTTGAGGAAAAATGGGAAAGCGTAGGAATATTTGCAAAATACGGCATCATTTCAGACGATAAATTCTACGACAGAGCCAAAGAGTTTACGCTTTTGAAAAATGCCGACAACCAGTATTTCACATTGGATGAGTACCGCGAAAAAGTACAGGCCAACCAAAGCGACAAAGATGGAAAAGCAGTATTTTTATATGCCACTGATACCAACCAGCAGGATGCTTTCATTGCTTCTGCCAGAAAACGTGAATATGACGTTTTAGTGCTTGACTCACCTTTAGATGCACACTTTGTGAATACGCTGGAGTCTAAGCTCGAAAAAGTAACTTTCAAAAGAGTAGATTCAGACAGCATAGAAAAACTGATTGACAAAGGCCTGAATGTAGAAAGTGTACTGAACGAAGACGAGAAAAAACAAATAGAAGAGGTGTTTAAAGGTCTGGTTGGCGCCAATACCGTACAACTGGAATCGCTTCCAACAGATGAACTGCCGGTAACGATTATTCAGCCGGAATTTATGCGTCGTTGGAAAGACATGTCACGCGTGAGTGGTCAGAACGATATGTTCGGTATGATGCCTATGGGCTTTAATGTGGTTGTGAATACCAATCATACCCTGATAGACAAGTTGATAAAAACAACAGATGAAGACGGCAAAAAACAATTGGCCAAACAATTGTATGACCTTGCTTTATTGGCGCAAGGCATGTTATCTGGCAGTGATTTAACCAGATTTGTAGAAAGAACCGTAGCGGCTCTGTAAGAACTGGCAATTTATATGTAAAAATGCCTCATGATTGTTTCATGAGGCATTTTTATTGGGTATTTATACAAGTTCTTTCGTTTGCTGAAGTATCTTCTGGTAGTAGTTCTCGTATTTGGGTACTATATTAGAAATATCAAACTTCTGGGCATGTGCCAGGGCATTGGCTTTAAATATGGGCAGATTTTCATCCTGCAGAATATACTGTGCATGACGCACCATATCTTCAATATCACCTACATTGCTCAAAAAGCCTGTTACTCCCTGCACGTTCAATTCAGGCAGCCCCCCTGTATTGGTTGATATAACCGGCACTTCACAAGCCATAGCCTCCAGAGCAGCCAGACCAAAACTTTCTTTCTCAGATGGCATCAGGAACAAATCAGCTACCGACAGCACTTCTTCAATGGCATCTAGTTTACCCACAAAACGGACATCCTCGCCCAATCCTAAGTCACGGCTTAGTTGCTCCATAGCTACGCGCTCGGGGCCGTCACCCACCAGTACCAGTTTGCTTGGTGTAAGTAATTTCAATTTAGCAAATACCTTAATGATATCATCAATACGTTTTACTCTTCTGAAATTGGAGGTATGAACCAGCAGTTTCTCGTCGTTCGGGCAAATGATACGTTTAAAGTGTTCTTTTTTCTGCCTCTTGAATCTTTCAAGATCCACAAAGTTTGGAATCACCTCTATTTCTTTCCTTACACGGAAAGTATTGTACGTTTCCTTCTGTAAGTCTTCCGAAACCGTAGTTACTCCGTCAGACTCATTAATACTAAACGTGACCACAGGGGCCAGCGTGGCATCCTTACCCACAATAGTTATATCTGTACCATGCAGTGTTGTAATGACAGGTATATTAATACCCTGACATTTTAATATCTGCTTCGCCAGAAAGGCCGAGGTAGCATGCGGAATAGCATAGTGCACGTGCAGAATATCCAGTTTTTCATATTTCACCACGTCTACCATCTTACCTGCCAGTGCCGACTCGTAAGGTGGATACTGAAAGAGTGGATAACTGGCTATATTTACTTCATGGTAAAAAATATTCTCATTGAAAAAATCCAGTCTGGCTGGTTGCGTATAAGTAATAAAGTGTACCTGGTGACCATTTTTTGCAAGCGCTTTGCCTAATTCAGTAGCAACTACGCCACTTCCCCCAAAGGTAGGATAACAAACAATTCCGATTTTCATAGATGCGGTTTAAATCCTTTTTTTAGTACAACAATTTTTTTTCAAAAAAATCCCAAATCATCAGATTAAGTATTTGTGATTTTCAAAACGATAGGAGTTCTTTCAAACTATTTTAGTATTTTTGAGAAAATGAATACTACAGAACTTCTGAAAACAATAGCGGCTTTTTTTCGACTGGTTCGTCTGAATAACCTGTTTATTATTGTGCTGACACAATACATGGCCAGAGTTTTTTTAGTCGGGCCGAAATCAGAATGGCTTAGCTATATTTTTGATTTCCGGCAGTTTCTGCTGGTTTTTGCTACGGTTTCTATTGCCGCAGCCGGATACATCATTAATGATTATTTCGATATTAAGATTGACATGATTAATAAACCTCGCGAGGTAATTATAGGTAAAGTTATCAAGCGTCGCTGGGCTATTCTTCACCATCAGATACTCAATTTCGTTGGTATTGCTATCGGCTTCTTTTTAGGATTAAAACTTTTCCTAATAAACGTTTTTGCTGTTTCAGCCCTCTGGTTTTATTCAGAAAGATTTAAACGGCAAGCCTTTATCGGTAATTTTCTGGTAGCATTTCTTACCGCTTTTTCATTGATAGTGTTAGCGGTCTACTACAAAAAAAATGAAATGCTGGTAAATATATATGCCCTCTTTGCTTTTTCGATTTCGCTGATCCGTGAAATCATTAAGGACATGGAGGATATCAGAGGAGATGCCCGCTATGGATGCCGCACGCTCCCTATCATCTGGGGTATCAGACGAACTAAAATATTGCTTTATGTTTTTATAGTTATCTTTATTTCTATTCTATTTTTTATGGCGTATAGCCTTCATAATCAGTACCTCATTATGATTTTCAGCGGTTCAATGATTGTTTTCACCTGGTTTATCAATAAACTTTACTGGGCCGACCGGAAGAAAGACTTTACATTACTAAGCAGAATATGCAAAATCATCATGCTGGGTGGTGTAGCCAGTATGATTTTCGTATAAGCACAGAAAAAGCATTCAGGATTCGTGTATGATACAACAAAACTTTTATGAACAGAAATAAAAATATTGAGCGCATTAAGAATGAAGAGTTTGATATCTGTATTATAGGAGGCGGTGCCAGTGGTGCAGGTTGCACATTAGATGCAGTTCTAAGAGGTTTTAAAGTAGCCTTAATTGAAAAAAACGACTTTGCGGCAGAGACTTCATCAAAATCAACTAAGCTCATACACGGAGGCGTAAGGTATCTGGAACAGGCTTTCAAAAATCTTGACTTCGGGCAGCTCCGACAGGTACGCCACGGGCTGGAAGAACGCCACATAGTTATAAAAAATGCACCTCATTTAGCTCATCCACTGGCATTGATTACTCCTGTTTTCAGCTGGCTTGAGGGAATGTATTTCACAATCGGATTGACTCTCTATGGTTTTTTTGCTAAAAACGATACTTTGCCCAAGGCCAAATGGCTCAGTAAAAAAGAGACTTTCGAACGAATGCCCACACTTACCCCACGTTTACACAGTTCGGTTATGTACTACGACGGGCAATTGGATGACGCCCGTTATTGTCTGGCACTGGCCCATAGCGCCAACCTGCAAGGGGCAGCAGTTGTGAACCATGCAGAAGTAGTGAATTTTGAAAAAGATGCTTCCGGAAGAATAATAGCTGCTGATATTAAAGATTTACTGACTGATACCGGGTTTCGTATCCAATCAAAATTATTCATTAACTGTACAGGTCCGTTCGCAGATGGTATCCGGCTTCTGGCCAATCCGTCATCTGAAAAACGCATTCGCCCAAGCAAAGGGGTGCATATCATGTTGCCTGCCGAAGTACTGAAAAGCAAAGATGCCATGCTGATTCCCAAAACTAAAGATGGCCGGGTGGTATTTGTGATTCCGTTTGAAGGTAATGTAATGGTAGGAACAACTGACGATGAATACAGGGATATTCAGAATGAGCCTATACTCGAAAGCCGTGAGGTTGATTTCCTATTAGATACTTTAAAGCCCTATCTGGCCAAAATACCTGACCATTCAACTATAAAAGCAGGCTTTGGAGGTTTGCGTCCGCTGATAGCCTCCTCCGGCTCAAAAGCCACTAAAAAACTGGTGAGAGACCATGAGGTTGAACATGATTCTGCGTCGAATCTGTTAAGTCTGCTAGGGGGCAAATGGACCACCTACCGATTAATGGCGAAAGATACCATAGACGAAGCCTGCCAACTCTTAAACGTTGAAGTACCTTGTACCACAGATCAACATCATCTGGTTGGAGGGAAAAACTATCATTTTGAAAACTGGGAAAGCATACAAAAAGTACACGACTTAGATGAAGATATTTGCCGGCATTTGGTACAAAAATATGGCACTCAGGCAGCAGAAGTATTAAAGTATCAGCTAAAAGAAAGAATCCACCCTGCTTATCCGTTTATAAAAGCAGAGGTACTGTATACGGTACAGGTTGAAATGGCTTGCACACTGCGTGACTTCTTCGCAAGAAGAATCAGACTGGAATTGCTCGACTGGCAAATTACTTATGAATTGGTACCATCTGTAGCCAATCTGATGAGTGAACCATTGAGATGGACTGAGTCTGAAAAACAAAGCCATGTTGATGACTACCAAAAACTATTGAAAAGTTTTATGCAAAATGCGGGCGTCAACCGCTCATGAACTATTCACAGCTCAAAAACACCTTAGAAAGCCACCCGATGCCCAAAAAACTGTTAGTAATCATTCCCTGTTATAATGAAGAAAGCTCCATTGCCGATTTGCTTACAGAATTGATGCTTCTACAGTTGCCTTATCAAATCGACATTGCCGTAGTAAATGATTGCTCAACAGATAATACACTGACTGTAGCAAAGCGTTTTGACGTAATTGTACTGAATCTTCCTGTCAATCTGGGTATTGGCGGAGCCGTACAAACCGGATACAAATATGCCCGAAGAAATAATTATGACCTGGCTGTGCAGATGGACGGAGACGGGCAACACCCCCCCACTGAACTTCACAAACTGCTTAAACACTATGAAGAAACAAGGGCTAATGTAGTAATAGGTTCAAGATTCATATTGAAAGAGGGCTTTCAGTCTTCTATGCTGCGCAGAAGTGGTATCGCTTATTTTTACAGACTCAACCAGCTATTTACAGGTAAGCGAATTTTAGATATTACCTCCGGCTTCAGGTTATTTGACAAACAAGCCATTGCTATTGCTGCGGAAAACTATCCTGACGAATACCCGGAGCCGGAATCGCTGGTGGCCTTTGCCAAAGCAGGTTTACACATTGAAGAAGTGCCTGTTGTAATGAAAGGCCGTCAGGGCGGGCAATCTTCCATACGTTCTCTGTCAAGCATCTATTATATGGTAAAAGTAACGCTTGCCATGTTTTTTGCTTACATCCGTAAGTAAATCACTGCTTAAAAAAGAAGACTCTTATATCGGCACCGGTATTTTTAATAACAGGTTTTAGCAAAAGCAATGTATTGCTGATCGTGTAGGCTTTTACTTTGCTCACCTGATTATCAGCCAGAATCCGTTCTCTGATGCTGGAAAAATCCAAAGTCTCCAACCTGAAATTATTCAATAATCTGAAACCATATTTACTCAGATAAGCCGGCAGATTTGTAGGATTAAAGTAATTGATATGCGGACTATGAAAATTAAACTGCCATAATCGCTCCAGAAATGACTTAACCTTCAGATAATACAGAATACTAGCCACACGATAAAAGAAGCCGTTACTCATGGGAATATTAATTATGAGCACCCCTTCTTTTTTCAGGTCTTTTTTCAGGCTTACCAACAGACTCGCCAAATCAGTTATGTGTTCAAAAACATCATTAAAAATAATAAAATCGTATCCTTCAGCCGAATCAGTAGCCGCATTCGGATAAAATCCATCCACAACATTCAGATTATTCTTTTTGTAATAATCAACAAAGGTATTTTCGGGCTCAATGCCTATACAATCTATTTCGTTGGCCCTGCATACCTCCAGCCACCAACCATTGCCACTGCCTATTTCAAGACCCTTAATGGTACTCTTACCTTTGAAACAGGTCTCTTTCAACTCTTTTACAATCAGCTCAAAATTATGTAACCGCAGGTTTTTCAGGCCAATCTCCCGCTTATCTTCTTCCAGACTGGATTGAAACGACAAATCAAAAACAGCATCGGATGTATACAAACCACAGGAGCCACATTGATACACTTTGTGGTTCAATTCAAATTTCAGGTTCTGCTTGTTTCCACAAACTATACATTCCAAACTATTCATCTTTTGAGCGATTAGTTTCATTTTTTTTACTTTCTGCCAACGCGAGGTTATTCTTTGCTATTTGATAGTCTGCATTTAATGCTATCGCCTTTTTCAGAAACGGAATAGCGTTGTTATAATCCTTTAATGCATTGTAAGCAGACCCGATGTTATTATATGCTTCGGCATAATCAGATTTCAATTTAATGGCCTCTAGTGCTATGCTGATGCTTTGCTGATACTCACCGGCTTTATAATAATTATAACTCAGCCCAAGGTATTTTTCAGGAGTCGGGTTTTGCATAGCCTTCTGCAGCTCAAAACTAAATCTGCTTTGTTTTCTGGCAGAAGATTCTTTAAAAATCAGGGCTTCTGCATTATCAGGCGCTATTTGTAAAGTGCGCATCGCCAGTTGATTTAGTTTGTCGTAGGCTTGTAGACGGTCATATATGCGCATCAGAAGCTCTTTCGAGAAAATATAGGCTGGCGATATTTCATTGGTTTTTATCAGCGTCTGAATGGCTTCGTCATATCTGTGTTGATTAAACAAAAATCTGCCATAAAAAAACCAGGAGTCGGCAGTGATACTATTCAATACTAAAGCCTGCTGAAAATGTTTTTCAGCTTCAACTATATTTCCTTGCGCTTCCTTCAATATTGCGATATTGATTTGCAAGGCATAATAGTTGGGTATTTTAGCTAGCGCTTTGTTGAAATATTCTTCTGCTATGGTATATTCTCCTTTTGCCATTTTTTCTAATCCGTAGTTCATTAATCCCCGCGGGTTATCCGGACTCTTAATCGTTACATCATACCATAAACTCTCATTGGTGCGCCAGATTTCATTCCGCTGGTAAGTACCTATTCCATAAGCTATCAACACCAGTGCCAGCATTGATATGATAGCATTGGAATGCTTCTCATAAAAGTTTTTATACTTCATTAATACAAGAGCGACGGCCCATACCATACCCATCACCAGGCCCACAAAGGGGAAAAACATGCGGTGGTCGTTCATGACTTCACCTAACGGTATAATACTCGACGACGGCACCAGTGCCAGAAAAAACCATACAATACCGAAGCTAATGGGTCTTGTACGGGCTTTGTTTGAAAACCATACCGCTGCAATCAACATGGCTATAATGAATAACACACCCACAAAAAACCGGATATCCCAGATATTTGTCAATAATTTCCAGTCCGTATCGGCACTCAGATGAATAGGTAAAAACAAATTACCAAAATAATATGCAATCACAAAAGGTTGGGTGCTGAGGTATTGCAATGCCGAATTTCCACCAGCCTCCCAGGTTTTGGGTGTAAATGTATCTACCCACCAATACAGCAAAGCGCAGGCTATAAATGCCGGTAAGGTTCTGACAACACTACTAATGATGTGTTTGAAATATACCCTTCTGAAAAAATCTGCCAGCCCCATATTCTTCTCAAAGAACACTATGTAAAAAAACAAAATAGGTGCAAACATAACAGCCGTAGGCTTCGCCAAGGTACCTATGGCTACGGGAATCAGATACAAAAAGGTTCGCCGGCAAAATCCGGAATATACATATAGTACAAAACCGAGAATGACAAAGAAAGTAGACTGGGTATCTGAACGGGCAATGATATAATTGACCGTTTCGGCCATAGCAGGGTGCAACAGATACCAGGCAACCGCAATTAATGCAATGTAGTAGTTCCAGGAAGTTTTATGGGCAATGTCGAAAATCTTCTTAAACAATAATAACATCAGCCAGCCCTGACCGAGATACAACACAAAAGTGAGCAAATGGAAATAGAAAAGATTGTAACCATTGCCCAGCCAGTAATCAAAAGCCAGTGAAGTAGTAACTATCGGTCGATAGGCCTGATTGGCAGGTAAAGTACTGAAAGTGGTGGCATCTTTAAAAAACAAAGGTATGTTTTTCAGGCTTCTGATGTACAGGTTATTGACAACTGTATGGGAATCATCAAAATGAAATGCATTATAAAAGTGATTGCTGTAAATAATACAGGTAACAAAAACAACTAAAGCGAAGTAATGCCAGGGCAGGTTAAAGTACCTTTTCATTCAAAACAATTTATGTGGTTTGCAGAGGGAGCCATATGGACTCCCTCTGCAGTAATTTTACAGATGCAGCACTGTTTTCATGTTCCACCAGATGAAAGCATATATATCAGCCATTTGTTCAATATTCTTGGCTGTATTGCTTGCACCATGACCCGAATTGGTATCTATTCTGATTAATAGTGGATTACTATTACTCTCTCCGGCCTTCGCCTGCAGCATGGCTGCATATTTGAACGAGTGAGCCGGTACTACACGGTCGTCATGATCGGCTGTGGTGATCAGCGTAGCCGGATAGTTTACTCCGGTTCTTATATTGTGTAAAGGAGAGTAGGCATACAACGCCTTAAATTCTTCTGCATTGTCAGACGAGCCATAATCAGCAATCCAGTTCCAGCCAATTGTAAACTTCTGAAAACGCAGCATATCCATTACACCTACCTGCGGAATGGCCACTTTAGCCAGATCAGGTCTTTGATTCATTACAGCCCCTACCAAAAGTCCTCCGTTTGAGCCCCCACGTAACGCCAGATGGGCGTTATCGCAATATTTCTGTGCTATTAGGTACTCACCGGCGGCAATGAAATCATCAAATACATTTTGTTTTTTCAGTTTCATACCCTGTTCGTGCCACTTTTCACCATATTCGCTGCCACCTCTCAGATTAGCTTGTGCATATACCCCTCCCTGTTCAAGAAACGGAATCAACAACGGGCTAAAGGCCGGATTCATACTGATATTGAATCCACCGTACCCATAAAGCAGGGTTGGGTTTTGGCCGTCCAGTTTGATTCCTTTTTTGTAAACAATAAACATAGGTACTTTGGTACCATCTTTACTGGTGTAGAATACCTGTTTGGTTTCAAAGTCAGTAGCCTTAAAATCAACCTCCGGAGCCCTGAAAACCGTACTTTGTTTACCGGCGATGTTGTAACTGAAAATAGTAGACGGATAATTAAAAGAGGTGAAAGTATAAAATACAGACTTGTCGTCTGCGTTGCCACCAAAGCCTGATGCTGTTCCCAGACCTGGTAACTTTATCTCATTTTCGAGTTTACCTTTTACATCATACACGTACGCACGGGTAGTTACATCTTTCATATAAGTCAGAAACAACTTACCACCAGCTACATTTGAAGACTGCAACGGTTCGGCTTTTTCGGCAACTACCAATTTCCAGGTACCATTGGCGGTGTCAAAGCTTTCAATCTTTTCATTTTTGGCATCTTTATTGGTCTGTATCAATAAGGTTTTGCCTACATTCTCAATTAATCCGAATGAAAAATCTGTTACTTCGGCTACTACGGGCTTGAAAGCCTGAGCTCCGGCTTCTTTATAAAACAAAGCGTTGCCATCTTTACCTTTGCCCCGGTCACTCACATATAATACTGCAAATTGCTCGTCTTCGGTGGTGTTTACTGTATGAAAACGCTGCGGATTAGCTTTGTCTTCAAATACCAGCACGTCGGCATCCTGTGAGGTACCGATTTTATGGAAAAACACCTGATGATTTTCATTCTTTGCAGCCAGCGCACTGCCATCGGGCTTCGGATAACGACTATAATAGAAGCCATCTCCCTGCCAGGCAATGCCTGATACTTTTACCCATTCAATTTTATCAGCCAGATTCTGCTTGCTGTTACTATCCATAATAAAGATTTCCTGCCAGTCAGAACCTCCCTTCGATAAAGCATAGGCAGCATATTTGCCATCTTTTGAAAGCGCAAATTGGGCCAAACGGGTTGTGCCGTCTTTCGATAGTTTATTAGGATCCAGTACTACTTCCGGCGTACCGTCCAGTCCTTTTTGTCTGTATAAAACCGACTGATTCTGTAAGCCATCGTTCTTATAAAAATAATACCATTCACCTTTACGACTGGGCGCTGAGTATTTGGCATAATTATAGATTTTCTCCAACCTTTTTTTGATAGCCTCGCGATAAGGAATCTTCTCCAGGTATGAAAAAGTTATTTGGTTTTGTTGCTTTACCCATTCGGCGGTTTCCGCAGAGCGGTCGTCTTCCAGCCATCTGTATGGGTCTTCTACTGTGGTGCCGTGATAATTATCTTTCTGGTCTACTTTTCGGGTTGCAGGATAGGTCAATTGAGCCATTACAATACAAGGGAAAATAAAAAAAATGGTAGTGAGTACGTTAATTGTTGTTTTCATAGTAAAAGATAGTTTAATACTACAAAGTAATGAATATTCCGACGAATACAGTAGTTTTTAGTGTCTCTCAATGGAGATAAAGTAAATATTTATCCGCATCCTCATTTCCGAAGTCCTTTTTTTACCGTTTGTCAGGTCAACCATTTTACGTAAAGACCATAAATAGCCAATTTGCGTTGCAATACGCAATCAATCTTTTTGTTTTAATATTCCGGCAATCGGATGATGCCGTATTGCTGACAACATTCGGGCAGAAAAACTCGGAAGTCATTATTTGGAAAAAATCAAGCGTGCATGTTTTATCAGAACACCGGGAGATAGTGATTAAAAAGCACGTTCAATCTGCTTTTTCTTATTCCATGGAGCCGTAGTATGACGAGACAAGTCGTATAAAAACCACAGCACAACAGCTATAAATATCAGAAATATGATTCGGAAGATAAGACGATTACGGTTACCCGGAGTATTATTTTTCATCTGATTAATTAAAAAATTCACTATGCTCTGGCAATGGTGCTTGGAGAGCAATAAAACAGAAATTTACCACTTTTATTAGAAATTGCATCCCAGTGAACATCCTCAAACTCTATTGCCACCACTGCTGCTTTTTCCATTGATCCGCCTATGTCGGCACGGGTGAGGTATTCGGCAAAAAAAGTAATATCAGGATTATGCCCGAAAATCGCTACAGACTGTATCTTTTCATCCAGATTATTAACAGCGGCCAGATAAGCCCTTGCACCACCGCCATAAATGCCTTCATTTAAAACAATTTCGTCTACATCTATATGCAATTGTTCAGCAAAAATCTTGGCCGTAGATTTGCAACGGTCGGCCTCACTGCTTATCAATAATTCAATTTTCAATTTTTTCTCTGCCAAAAACTTACCCATGCGGGCTGCTTCGATAATGCCATGAGAAGTAAGGATTCGATCGAAATCACGAAACATCGGTGTGTTCCCTCCTTCTTCCGCAGTAGCATGACGAACCAGATAAAGCAGTTTTTTCATTTTTTCCATGGTTTTGGCACGAATATACAAGCATTATTAGAAATAAATTTACTTTTCATATAATTATTGATAAAAAACAGCCCTTGCAGATATGGCTTTAAAACTATAATAAAAATCATTGGGTTGTATCGCCAACAGTATTCACAAAAAATTATATTTGCGCTGATATACATTAAAACAGCGCTTAATATTTTACCCACAAATTTATGATTGATTATAACCCCCGCAACTGGTGGAAATTCATATTCTACTTCCACAAGGCAGATACTTTTCGTAAATTACTACCGGCTATGGTGGGTGTGGCGGCCTATACTGCCATTTTTGCTTACGTAGAAAACAACATTCTGCATTATGTACCTATCAAAAACCCGCTTACTATTCACTCATTAGTAGGGTTTGTATTATCACTTTTGCTGGTTTTCCGCACCAATACAGCTTATGACCGCTGGTGGGAAGGCCGCAGAATATGGGGGAGTTTTACTAATAATTCAAGAAATTTTGCTTTAAAACTAGCCACTATATTGCCTGAAGGCCATCCATCAAGGGAAACCTTCAGAATACTAACCGGCAATTACGTACATGCAGTAAAAGACCATCTGCGTGGCAAAGTTCAGATAAAGACCCTTGATTTCACCGAAAAATATGACGAAAACTATTATCAGAACATCAAGCATATACCCAATCGTATTGCCAAAGCTATTTATACAGAAATTTATCAGTTACATAAAGAAGGCCTTTTCAATACAGAGCAACTGCTTTCATTGAATAGCGAGCTTTCTTCTTTTACCGATAACCTTGGTGGTTGTGAGCGCATCAAAAACACACCAATACCGGTTTCATACAACATATTTATCAAGAAAATTCTCTTTATTTATGTATTCACAATGCCTATCACAGCGGTGCTTGAATATAAGTACTGGTCGATTCCGATTGTGACTTTAGTGTTTTACGCATTTGCCGGAATTGAAATAATGGCAGAAGAAATAGAAGAGCCATTTGGAACCGATGCCAACGATTTAGGCCTCGATACGATCGTAAGAAACATAAAAGGTAATTTGACCGAAATTTTGTAATAATATAACCTAAAGCTGATATATTTACCTGCTTATAACAAAAATTGCAACGATTCGTTAATATCTTACGTCATATCAACTAGAACGCTAAATAATACTAAATATGAATTTTTCTCCGGCAAAATCTCTGATTTTGGGCCTATTTCTGACAGGAAGCATTCTATCTTGTAAAGTAGAAAATAACCCTACCCCTTCACCAGATGATAATACCAATAAGACTATTAATGAATGGGTACATGCCAATATGAAATATTATTATCTCTGGACAGACAAGATACCTGATAAAGCCAATACGAATCTGACGCAAAGCCCTGAGGATTACTTTTATACTTTGCTGAATGACTACCCGAATACTGACCGTTTCTCATGGATCGAAGAAGATGTTGATGCGTTGACCGCCTCTTTGAATGGTATAAATAAGGTATTTGGTATGAAATACTCTGTTTATTATTTAGATAATGCTAAGGTTTCTGTAGGGTTTTTCATTTCCTATGTAATCAAAGGCAGCGCTGCCGATAAAGCCGGGCTTAAAAGAGGTGATATTATCCTGTCAATAAACGGCACTATGCTGAACAAAGATAATTACACTACCTTAACCACTACTGAATCGGCTACTTTTGGATTGGGTAAAGTTGAGAATAGTATTTTCTCTTTGAATGGAACGATACTCCAGGTAACTAAAGCCGAAGTGCAGGATAATCCTGTGCACTACTGGACAGTATTTGAAAAAGGCGATAAAAAAATCGGATATCTGGTATACAGCCAGTTTATCAGTTCGTTTGATTCTAATCTGAGACAAGTATTCGGGGAATTCAAAAGTAAAGGAGTTAATGAACTGGTGCTTGATTTAAGATTAAATCCGGGTGGCTATATTTCGTCGGCCGATGTACTCTCGTCATTGATTGTAAAAAATCTGAATCCCAATGATGTCATTCATTATGATGAATGGAATGCCAATATTATAAAAGATTATCCTGCGTATTCTGCTCCATCGAAGTTCAGAAACGAGGCCAATAATTTAGGGAAACTGAATCGTTTGTTCGTGTTGACATCTACCGGCACTGCCTCTGCCAGCGAACTGATTATTAACGGACTCAGACCTTACATGGATGTTATTCTGATTGGAGATCATACTTATGGCAAAAACGTAGGTTCTGTAACACTACAGGACGACAAAAAACCCAAACGATGGAAATGGGGCATGCAACCGATTGTATTAAAAACGCTTAACTCAAAAGGAGAGTCGAGCTACGGTACAAAAAGTGGCTTTCCGGCAGACTACAGCGTACAAGATAACGTGATTCCGTTCAAAGCCTGGGGTGACGAAAATGAAACCTTATTGAAGAAAGCGCTCGAATTAATTACTGGCCAGGTTGCGCAGGCTGTGGTTTCACCCAATGCCCGCCGTTCAATTTCAGAAATGCAGAATGAACCTCTCAAAGTAAACGAATCAGAAAATCCTTACCAGAATCGTAAAGAGATGTATGTTACTTTACCTAAATAATGTAGGTTAATTGTTCAGAAGAACAGGCGGTGGGGCACTCCTACCGCCTGTTCTTTTTATAATGTTATGGTCTCATTGTAATCAATGTCTACTCTATACTCAAACACCTGACACAAGAGTGATTAGGCTGAATTATCCTGACATGACCCAAATAAGAAGCGCTCCTGATGTAAAATCAGGAGCGCTTCTCTTCAAATGAATTCTGCTATACTATTACTTATCTTACATCAAAAGAACCACGGCCTATGCTGAAGCCTTCTGAGTAAAGCTCAACTGTATATTTTCCTTTTTCGTATGAACTGCCACGAGAATACACAAAGTCTACATTCTGGCCTGAGTTCTGATACATTACCGTTTGCTTTGTGGTGTAAACTGTTTCGTTTCCACCAAAAGTAAAGGTACCTGAACCTGTAGCCATATCCGAAATCACGTTTCCTTTAGGGTCAAGTAGTCTCAGAAAAATTACTTTGTCTTCTTTTTTTGTCAGCGGGTTTTCAGCCAGTTTGAAAGAGATTTTCACTTTATCTACTCTCTTGGCTTTGTATTCGCCACCCTCACGCTCTTTACCGCGCGAATTAATAGCGTTTACATTTACATTCATCGCTTTCAAGGCTGCTGCCAGGGTTACTTTCTCTGCCAGCTCTCGGTTTTTAACTGTGGTGCTATAAACAGAGTCCGCCAATGCCTGCTTATCAGTCCGCAATCCGCTGTTTTCTGTTTTCAGATTTGTATTTTCTGAACCCAGTGTCTGATTCTGTGTAGTTAGTACTGTGTTCTCTTCTCTTAACTTAGCTATTTCGGTATCTTTTTCAGTAAGTGCAACCTCATAGTTTTTAATTTTAGATTCGTATTGCTTGATACTTACGTTTTTTGAATTAATCAAGTTTTTCTTGTCTTGCTCTAACTGAGCTTTCAAAGCTTGTAAATCCTCTACCTGACCGCCCAAAGCCTGAACCTCAGCAATTTTTGCATCTAACTGAACGGCTATCGAATCAAGTTTAGAGTTTGTAAGGAGCAACTCTTTTGTTCGCTGTGATATGTCAACTGTTTTTGAGTCAATGTCCTGACGTGCATTGAAATACAGGAAGCCAAAAAGTGCGGCTAATGCACAGGCTAAAACGAGTCCGGCAGTCATTGCCGTGTTACTTCTTCTTTCTTGATTTTGTTCCATAGAAATCTGAATATTTAGTATTAAACGGTTTAGGCTTACTAACGGCAAAGTTAGCCTTTTATTGAATTGTTTTCAGAAAATTATCGAAAATGCCATTATTTTTTTCGCGAAATTCTATGCGAATTCCTATTTTCGTGAAATTTTGATCTTACATGAAAAAATCTACTTTTTTATTAGTATTGGTAGCAGCGTTAGGTTATTTCGTAGATGCCTATGACTTGATTCTATTTGTTGTGCTTCGTCATAGCAGTCTAACCGAATTAGGTGTAGTAGGAACCAGTAATACAAGTGTCGGTTTATGGCTTTTTAACGTCCAAATGATTGGCTTATTGTTAGGTGGAATATTTTTTGGTGTTTTAGGCGACAAAAAAGGACGGCTATCGGTTTTGTTCGGCTCTATTATCCTTTATTCGCTTGCTACTATTATTAACGGTTTCGTTCATGATATTTATACATACGCTCTGTTAAGATTTTTAGCCGGAATAGGCCTGGCCGGTGAACTGGGTGCCGGAATAACCATTGTAGCAGAAACCATGCCTAAAGAAAAACGCGGCTATGGAACCATGATTATGGCTTCTGTCGGTGCATTCGGAGCAGTAGTAGCCGCGCTCGTAGGCGATGCCTTCTACTGGCGTACTGCCTACTTTATAGGAGGTGGAATGGGCCTACTTCTATTGCTGCTCCGGATAGGCACTTTCGAATCAAAGATGTTTAAACATGCCGAAAAACTGAATGTTACACGGGGTGATTTTCTGAGCCTTTTCACAAAAAAAGACCGGCTAAAACGCTACGTGGCCTGCATGTTTATCGGTTTCCCGATTTTCTTTATAGTAAGCATATTGATGCAACTGGCACCCGAAGTAGCCAAAGCACTTGGCATTGAAGGGAAAGTTACAGCCGGACAGGCCGTAATGTATGTATACATAGGCCTAACCTGTGGTGATCTGATAAGTGGGTACGTAAGCCAGTTGTTGAAAAACCGGCGCAGAACCATATTTATTTTTCAGGTAATATGTTTGTTTATGTGCCTGATATATCTGAATCTCTGGGGAGCCAGCAATACAGCCATATTCATCATGTGTGTACTGATGGGCGCGGCATCCGGCTATTGGATTGTGCTCATCACTATGGCGGCTGAACAGTTTGGAACCAATCTCAGAGCCACTGTTGCCACTACTATTCCTAATTTTGCGCGTGCCGGTGCAGTACCGATTTCTATCTGTCACCAATATCTTACCGACGCACTCAATGGTAACTTAATAGCCAGTGCCACAATTATTGGCGTGGTTTGTTTCGGAGCGGCATTTATTGCCAATGCAACACTCAAAGAAACATTTTCCAAAGACCTGGACTATGTAGAATAATAAGGTCTTGAAACAACTGTCACCTTTCGTCTGACTATACCAGGTATCAGCTTTTTAAAACCGCCCAGAACAACAGCAGCCATCCGGCGATCATAAGTGTACCACCAATGGGTGCAATAGCTCCGAATGTTTTAATACCAGTAAAACAGATAAGATACAGAGAGCCGCTGAAAATGAGGGTTCCGCCTAAAAAGCAATAACCACTGTAAGTAAGGTTTTTTGATGTTATTTCTTTAGCCAGAAAACCAATCAATACCAATGCCAAAGCATGATAAAACTGGTATTTTACGGCTGTTTCAAACGTCTCGAAACGACCGGATGCCGTCAGCTTATCTTTTAATGCATGAGCTCCAAAAGCTCCTAAAGTTACTCCCAAAGCACCCAAAAGAGCACCGGCCTGTAAAAAGAACTTATTCATTTTATTCTAAAGTTTTTCTGTTTATGATGATACCGGGATGATACCGGGCAAAAATAACACAGCAACCTGAATAAAACGGCAGGAAGATAAAGATTATCACAAATATTCTTTCAAGTTACGTATAGTTCACCTTTACACTTATAACAGATTTCTCCATACAAATGAATTTTATTAATCAGAAATTAGTTGTATATACATACAATGTATATGTATTATAATTTTATTAAACGACAGTATATTCTCATTTAACGACTAGATTATGGACTTACGGGAATTAAAAAATATATCAGATGGTTTTGCAAGGTCAGAGAAAATGCCAGCCATTTTTATTGGCCACGGGAATCCTATGAATGCCCTTGCAGACAATAGTTTTACTGATAGTTTACATACGCTTGGCAAAAGCATCCAACATCCGCGGGCCATTCTGGTTGTATCAGCCCATTGGCTTACTATGAAAAGTACTTATGTGTCGGTTAATCCTGCACCACATACTATCTATGATTTCGGAGGTTTTCCAAAGGAGCTTTATGAAGTGAAATACGAACCCAAAGGCGCACCAGAAGTAGCGCGGGAAGTAATTAATGAAGTGAAATCAATCGGGATTATTGAAGAACACAAAATGGGTCTTGACCATGGTGCGTGGTCTGTTCTCAGACACATTTATCCCGAGGCTGATATCCCGGTTTTCCAGATGAGCATTGATTTTTCTAAACCACCACAATTTCATTTCGAGCTGGCTAAAGAGTTACAGAACCTGCGCAACAAGGGTGTTCTCATTCTGGCAAGTGGCAATATTGTGCATAATCTGCGACAAATCAACTGGGGTGGTGACTCAGGCAAGCCTTATGACTGGGCACTGGAATTTGACACAATTGTGAAGAACAAACTGGATACCGGCCAATTGGCTGATCTGGCAGATTTTAAATCATTCGGTGCCTTGGGACAAATTGCTCATCCAAGCTACGACCACTACCTGCCGGTATTATACACGGCGGGGCTGGTAGACAAAAATGAACCTATAAAATATTTATATGAAGGCTTTGATATGGGTAGTATCAGTATGAGATGTTTTCAGGTTGGGTAGGTCCCGGTCTGAACAGGCCGGTTTCCGAAAATTTTACTCCCTACCCGAATCATGTTGCTGCCCTCTTCTATGGCAATCTGGTAGTCACCGCTCATACCCATAGACAGGGTAGTTAATTGAGGATATGCTGAAATCAGCGTGTCATGAAAAGCTTTCAGTTTTCTGAATTCTTTCCTGACTTGCCGTGCATCATCGGTAAAAGTACTCATGCCCATAAGGCCTGTTATTCTTATATTGTTAAGATTCTTTAAAGCATCTGACGCCAGTATCTCCGAACACTCTTCTTCTGTCATGCCGCTTTTTGTATCTTCTTCGGCAATATAAATCTGAAGCAGGCAGTCAATCACCCTGTTAGATTTGGCTGCCTGCTTATTTATTTCCAGCAGCAGTTTAAAACTATCTACTGAGTGAATCAGGCTTACAAAAGGTGCAATGTATTTTACTTTATTCGATTGCAGATGCCCTATAAAGTGCCATTCTATGTCTTTGGGCATCAGGTCGTGCTTATCAACCAGTTCCTGCACATAGTTTTCGCCAAACCGCTTGAATCCCGCATCATAAACCTGCATCAGCATTTCGACAGGTTTCGTTTTAGATACGGCAACCAGTATTACTCCTTTAGGCTGTATTTCTTCTTCAATTAATTTTATATTTTCTGCTATCGACATATCTTAAGACTTCTGTTCCCAGATTTTCACTAAATTGACAATAACCTCTGCGGCTTTTTCCATGTCCTGCACCGATACCCATTCCAGTTTAGAATGAAAGGCGTGTTCACCGGCGAAGATATTAGGGCAAGGTAAACCCATAAAAGAAAGACGCGAACCATCAGTACCTCCGCGTATACTTCTTTGCTCTGGTTTTATACCCGTCTGTCTGATGGCCTCCAGGGCGTAATCAACTACTTTCGGATAATTCACCAATACTTCCTTCATGTTCCGGTATTGCTCAAATACCTTAAAATCAACACTTGAGTTCGGATAATATTTCAATACATTGTTTACAATTGTCTGAAGGTACGCTTGTTTTTCATGCAGCCCTTCAACCGCAAAATCTCTGATAATAAAATCAAGTTTTACCTGCTCCTGAATACCAGACATTTGCGTAGGATGAATGAATCCTTCATAGTCTTCGGTTGTTTCCGGCGACAAGGTATTTTTAGGCAAGGCTGCTAAAATATCGGCAGCTATTTTCAAAGCATTTTCCAGTTTGCCTTTGGCGAATCCGGGATGAGTACTCACCCCATTAATAACAAGGCTGACCGCATCGGCTGAGAATGTTTCATCTTCCAGCGTGCCCAGGGTTTCACCATCCATAGTATAGGCAAAATCTGCCCCTAATTTATGCAAATCAACTTTTTCGGTACCCCTGCCCACTTCTTCGTCGGGAGTAAACAAAATCTTAATGGTACCATGCTTTATTTCCGGATGAAGCATCAGATACTCGGCCGCTGCCATAATTTCTGCTACTCCGGCTTTGTTGTCGGCACCTAAAAGCGTAGTACCACTGGCCGTGATAATATCATTACCTATCTGGTGCTTTAAGTCCGGATGCTCCGAAGTTCTGATTATCTGAGTCGGGTCCTCGGGCAAAACAATATCGGTTCCATCCCAATATTCATGTACAATAGGCTTTACGCCAAACCCACTGCAATCGGGCGATGTATCTACATGAGAGCAAAAGCAGATTACTGGCACCTGCTTTGATGAATTGCCGGGTATGGTAGCATACACATAGCCCCATTCATCCAGATGGGCATCAGTAATACCCATTGCCTGTAATTCCTCTGCCAGTAACCGGCTTAAATCCTTCTGTTTTTCTGTTGATGGGTTTGACGCTGAATTAGGATCAGACTGTGTATCAATCTGCACATATTTCAGAAACCTTTCTCTTACATTAAATAAAGTATCAGTAACAGCTTTCATAAATTATATTGTAGTAATAACAGGTCATGAATCTCACACGCTACGGATTCAGAATTTTCTCTAAATCGGCCGGAGAGTAATTGATATTTTTCAGTGTTTTATCATCTGCTTTTCTATAAACCAGAAATTTACCCTCTTTTTCTTTATAATAAGATTCTGTGCCTTTGGCAGCATAATGCGCCATGGTTGCTTCTGCCTCTTCAATTGTTGCACAGGCTTTGCTCATGTTTGAGCGCTGCACCTCATCAAACAATTCACGGAATTTATCTCCTAAACCAAATTCCAATACTGCTCCTGCCAATACATACTGTATATCAGCCAGCGCATCGGCTACTCCCACAATATCTTTTTCGTCAATGGCTTCTTCTAATTCTTTTAACTCTTCTGCAATAAGTGCTACCCTTAAATCGGATCTTTGTCTGGACGGTATCTGAGGGTTTTCCAGAATAGGATGTTGGAATGTTCGATGAAAATCGGCTACCTGATTAAGACAATCTAATGCTTGCATAAAATGAAGTAAAAATTATTTTTCGTATATAATATTATTTTTAATCTCAAGGTTTATTAGCTTTGCAATTATAATCTATAAAAAAGCAATATATAGATAACCGTTTTATTTTTTTATCAAGAATATTTTTCGCCGTAAAATAAATAATCCGAGACTAGCATTTGCAAAGTTGTGCAAATTTCAATAATATTGCTACGTAACTGAAGTCAAATTATCAAAACCCAACAAATCATGAACAAATTTTATCGACTTCTTTCAGTGGTAACTTTAGCGTTATCTGTTGCTTTATGGTCATGTAAAGGAGATCAAGGTCCACAAGGCCCTATAGGTCCACAAGGTGCTCAAGGTCCGACCGGTGCTCAAGGTCCGACTGGCGCTACTGGCCCGACTGGTGCTACTGGCCCAACTGGTGCTACCGGAGCTACAGGCCAGAATGGTACAGATGGTACAGACGGTACAGACGGTAATGCCAATGTAAAGTATAAAGAAGCAACAGTATTAACAGGCACATGGAAGACAATATCATCAGCTAGTGTCGGATCAGGTAACAATGGCCTTATCGGAGCCGTTGAAATTACTGATGCAGACATTGAATCAAGCAGTGTAGTGCTTGCTTATGCAAAAGTTGGTACCAGCTGGTACTCATTACCTAGAGTTGTAACAAGAGAATCAGATGGTGCTACAGAACAAGTAAATTTCGGTTTCGAAACTGGCAAACTATCTCTTTATTATATCGCTCTGCCGGTTGTAGGTTCTCCTTCTTATAAGCCTCAAACAGATGTTACTTTCTCTTACGTAATTATTGAGAAAACTTTTGGTGCTGCTATGAGATCTGCAGGTGTTAATTTGAATAGCCGTGATGCCGTAGATAATTATATCCAAAGTCATCAATTCTAATCAGTAACTACTTATCAGTTACGTAGAAAATAAAAAAAGCCTCTCTTACGGGAGGCTTTTTTGTTTAGTTTTTGTTACCCTTTGGTATTACTATAAAATTATGCCAAAAATTCTGATTTTTATTATCCTCCAACTTTTCAGTTTTTCTTCTATAGCACAACTACTTAATGATAATGACGCAAAGCAAACCATCATTAAGGGCTTAGACAAATTATACAATTACGAATTTAAGGAAGCTGATGTTTTCTTCCAGAAAGTAAAAGCTAAATACCCGCTTCATCCTGTTGTTCCCCTGCTTAGTGCCCTGCAGGTACAATGGCAGAACCTTCCTCTTGAAAAAAATCCGAAGGCAGTAAATGCCTATATGGCCTTATTGGAAAAATGCCAGAAAGCAGCAGAGCCTATGCTGACAGACCCGGGCAAAAAAGCCGAAGCAACCTTTTTTTTACTGGCTTCGCACGGCTATATTGCTTTGGCCTATACTTATAGAAAAGAGCCAATCAAAGCTGCCAATGAGGCCCGTAAAGCTTATGGATACATGAAAGATGGCTTCGGCCTGACGGATCATAACCCTGAGTTTTATTTTACCTCGGGTTTATATAATTTTTACCGTGTTCAATATCCTGAAACTCACCCTATGGTAAAACCTCTGGTAATTTTCTTTGAAAACGGCAATAAAAAGCTTGGACTCAATCAATTGGAATTAGCAGCACAAAAATCTGTTTTTTCAAGAATAGAGGCCGCTTATTATTATATGAATGTAAATCTGAAATATGAATTGAACTATAATAAGGCGTTGGTCTATGCCGATTTGCTTCATGATAAATATCCGGATAACCCTATTTATCTGATGCGATACACCGAGGCCCTTATTATGGCGGGTAAATACGAAGAAGCTGTACCGAAAATTCATACACTTCGCAAAATAAACAGCCCGGTGTACCAGATTTCTTCTTATTTATTTGATGCGCTGATAACAGAAAAATCAAAAAAGAATGACAAACTGGCGCTGGAATTATACAATCATATTCTGAAAATTGAACCTGACGAACGCTACACCAAAGACTATTATGCCATGACCTACCTGGGTATAGGCCGGATTACCGAAAGAGCCGGAAATAAAAAAAGGGCAAATGAACTATACAAAAAGGCACTGGAGTATGCCGAGAACAGAGGCGTAATTGCAGAAGCAAAAAAAAATCTGGAGAAATAATCTCTGCTTTTTTTTCGTCAATCTTTATTTATCTTCTAATTCCTATCAAAGGAATTGAACAATTCAATCCAGAATTTAACAAGCTGATAGTAAATATCACAGCCTTGCTTTGGTATTGATGGTTACCTGTTATTATCAAATTTCAGGTAACCTTTTCTTTTTGTTGTACGTCAAATAGCTGTATCAACAAATCATCAAAATTCATTTATTAACGCAACCCAAATCTTTAATCGTCCGTAAAGCCAATAGTACCAGCGTATTTCAAACTAAATATAATATATGCTTACTATGGAACAGACACAATTAAGTCGAGGACAGTTTTTACGAAAGCTCGGGTTGAGCAGCGGTGCGTTAATGGCATTCTATTGTTTAGGTACCGGTCTCACAGCCTGCTCCGGCTCCGGGGGGGATGATCCTGCTCCTGGTGGCGGTGGACCCGGGCCGGGTGGTGGCGGAACTACAAGCGGTGCCATAAAAGGTACTACATCAGGCGCTAACATCGATTTCACGATTGACCTGACTCATGCCGATTACAGTAAATTGAAAACACCAGGCGAGTATGCTTATGTAGCCAGCATCATTGTAGCCAATACAGGCGGAAATTATGTGGCTCTATCAAAAGTATGTACGCATGAAGGTAGCACTATAGCCTACCGCAGCGATTCAAACGATTTCAAATGTCCCAACCACGGTTCAGAATTCAATCTGGACGGTTCGGTGAAACTATCTCCGGCAACGCAATCTTTGACAGTATATAAAACTGAAACACAGAATAGCGGCAATACGCTTAGGGTTTCTGCTTAAAGAGCTTTGCGATATATGTATTTCGAACACACTGTTTTGGTAAAAGGAGGACGGTCGCGTCCTCCACTTTATGTTCAAATTAATTTTACAGCTTCTATGAAAAAAACTTCACTCATCATCTTTTTCATATTTCTTGTGTTGAATGTTTTCGCTCAGGAAATTGAGTCTGACAAACTATTGGCCGATTTGGACACAACAGCTACAGATAAGCAGCTATTACCCGATAAAATGCTGTTGACCCAGAGGATTTTCTGGGGAGAAAACGGGCTTTACAGAAAAGTGGGCATAGCCCCCGAATTAACCGCCGAAAACAGAGCTAGGGAATTAAAGGTACGAAGAACCATGCTCAGGATACACCAGGTTATGGGTCTGGTTACAGCCGCAGGTATGCTGGCACAAGGCTTTCTAGGGGCTAAATTGTATTCAGCAAGTGGCGATGATTACACCCGCATCAGAAAAGCCCATGAAGCTACCGCTTTAGGTATCAACATTGCTTATGGCACTACAGCTCTGATGGCGTTCACGGCTCCACCGGCTATGATTAACCGTAAAGGTATCAGCAACATGAAAATACATAAATATTTGTCATACATACATCTGACAGGCATGATCACTACCAATGTTTTGGCACATAAAGCAGCCGAAAACTATAAGTTAAAACCTTACCACAGAGCCGCAGCCTATACTACTTTCGGTGCATACTTTGCCGCTATGGCCATTCTGAAATTTGAGTTTTAAAATCCAGACAACATTTAATCATTTCCAAAAATGAGAATCCTGATATATTCTTTTACAGTCACTCTCTTACTGCTTGTTTCTGCGTTCTCTCCTTTGGCTGATAACAGAAAAATAGTTGCCGATAAAAAAACATCAACTGTCACTTATGCCATGAGCCATCCTGCTCACGACTGGGAAGGGGTGTGCAAAGATGTAAACGCGATAATTGTGTATGACGACAACACGAGAACCATTAGTCAGGTGGCGGTTTCGTTAAGGGTCGACTCTTTCGACAGCGGCAATGCCAACCGTGACTCACATGCCATAGAAGTGATGGAAGGGCTGAAATTTCCTAAAGTGACTTTTAGCAGCAACAAAATAAAAAACAATGGCAATATGCTAACCGCTGAAGGAAACCTAACTTTTCATGGTGTTACGAAACAGGTGGCAGTGGTAGCAGCTCGTACGGATACCGATAAAAGCATTGTGCTCAACGGGAAGCTGGATATACTGCTGAGCGATTTCAATATAGAGAGGCCCTCCTTGTTTGGAGTAAAAACAAAAGACGAAGTCAGGCTGAGCTTTAAAGTTTTTTTTCAGCTTTAATGACATTTACCGGAGTGGGAACAATGATAAGGTTATTTCCACTTGAGTGTTTCAAGCAGATGTTTACAATCAGCTTTCATGTAATCAATAACAGGGCGGAGAGAATCGTTTTTGGTGGCTGTCATCAGATATACCACTCCTCTTAGGTAATGTGTGGTGGTATCTGTTACAAAAAACTGGTAGTGGCTCGGCACCTCGCCTTCCAACTCAAAAATAACTGCCTTTTTACCAGATTTGGTTATCAGGATTTTATCGCTGATCGAGTAGGCCTTTTTATCATGATGAAAAGCCAGCTTGGCGGCATCTGTCATCATGTTTTGCAGGCGTTTGGGGTCATTGTTTACCGGTTTATAAGTAAACTGTACGCGTGCATCCAGTTTCGGATAATAAAGAATTATCCAGTGCGGTTCTGCATTATAAAAGGTATCTTTCTGAACAACAGCCGCTGTTGAATACTCAAAAGTATAGGGGTGATCTTCGCTTAAAGACTGATACTGGTGTGGCGGTAAGTCAAGTCGGTTGAAACCTGTAGGTTTGGGCAGATATTCAGGTTCTTTTTCACTACAGGTATAAAAGGCTCCTGCTAATACAAAAACCATTACTGACCTGACAAAGACTGTTTTAGAAATCATTCTTCACTACTATTAATATAAATACACGCCGGTTTTTGTGCTGTCGCTCAATATCACCTGAATGCGCTCGTTCAAAGTGGTTGAAAGAGAATACCCTACATAATCGGCAGCTATAGGATAACGGGGATGATTTCTGTCAACAATTACTGCTACCTGTATTTTTTTCAGAGGAATACTCAAAAAAGGATGCAGGCTATAGGCCAGGGTTCGTCCGGTGTTTAACACATCATCACATAAAACGACGTTCTTATTCCGAAAAGTATCTACCTCGCTCTCTATCTTAATATCCGGCTGAGAAACAGCGTCCTTATCCACACTCACTTTGGCAATATTTACTTTTAGAGAAGAAATCTGCCTTAATTCAGACACCAGCAATTGGGCAAAATGATATCCTTCACCATTAATACCGGCAATAATCATCTCCGATTCATCAAAGTTCTGCTCATAAATCTGATAAGCTATGCGACGGATCTTCTGATAGGTTTCAGTGCTGTTCAGTAATTGACTAGACATAATTCGCTTTTATTAAACCATTATAGGGCGGATACTATCCTGACATTGTGTATGCAAATCGTCGGCAAAGATACTTAAAACTTATTTTAATACTTTATGAACCCACCCGAATTAATTGTATGCCATGCTTGCATAAATAAGAGCCTGAGTATGGCTATATTGTTTAATCAGGCAAAAAGCATAAAATAATAGTAAAGGTTCTGATATTATCAGCGCCTTTTTCTATTTTTGTGCTTTCATTAAAGTTTAAACAAAACAATGATAGTTAAGACAAAGAAATTTGCATTAGATAAAAAAGATTACGTGAGTATTGCTTTTAAGCGTCATATGCGTCAGGGATGGAAATGGCTGTTTATTCCGGCGGCAGTAGTGATATTAGGATTAGTATTACACTTCACAGGTTCTTATAAAAACTGGTGGATTCCGGTAGTGGCGGTTGTAGGAGGCGGGCTATACGTTTTGTTCTGGTATGCACAATTTTATGCGGCATCACAAATGGAACAAAACAAACAGATGTTCGACAAATTTATGTATGAAATAGATAGTCGTCAGATTCTGGTAAAGCTGAACCAGAAAGAGGGTGGCATTATGAAATGGGAAAGCATTCAGGCGGCTGAAAAAACTGCTGATTCGTTCTTACTGATTATCGGTAAAGGTCAGTTTCTGCGTTTTCCATTCAATGTATTCAACAGCGAGCATGATCTGAAATTGTTTGAATCCATTTTGAAAAGAAAAGAATTACTTCCGGCATAAATAAGAAACCCTCGCTAGTGCGAGGGTTTTTCATTATATCTCTACCTGTTTTATTACTTTCTCAAATTCTGTCAGGTGTTCATCTGTAAAATCAAGGTGAGTAACAAATCGAACCAGGTGTTTACCGAACGTAACACATCCTATATTTTTCTCTTTTGCCTTTACAACAAAATCAGTCGCCAGAATAGACTCAGGCAATCTGAAAATCACGATATTGGTATCAATAGGGTATATCTCTTCTACAAAAGGTAAGCCATGCAATACCTTGCCTATTGCCCTTGCGCGGGCATGGTCTTCTTTCAGTCGATCAATATGATTATCCAACGCATAGATACCGGCAGCCGCTAAAAAGCCTGCCTGACGCCAGCCCCCACCCAATACTTTGCGAAAACGGCGAGCTTTTTTAATGAATTCTTTTTTACCTATTAGTAAGGAACCTATAGGGCATCCTAATCCTTTCGACAGGCAAATACTGATAGAATCGAACAGTTTGCCGTGTGTTTCAGTAGACTCATTGTTCTCTACCAGGGCATTGAAAATCCTTGCGCCATCCAGATGCAGCGGAAGCTGATGGGTATCGCACACTTCTCTGATGGCTTCAATGTCTGGCAAGCGGTAATAGCATCCTCCTCCCTTATTCATGGTATTCTCCAAAGAGACCAGTCGGGTTATGGGTTGATGGATATCGTCAGGATTGTTGATGGCATCACGCACCTGTTGGGCATTGATACGTCCCTTGTCGCCGTCCAGTAGTTTCAAAGAAGAAAACGAATTGAGAGGCACACCCCCACCCTCATACAGATAAATATGTGACATCTTATCGCAAATCACTTCGCTGCCGGGTTGGGTATGCACTTTTATGGCCAACTGATTGGTCATAGTACCGGAGGCGCAAAAGAGTGCGGCTTCCATGCCGAACATTGCTGCGGCTTTTTCTTCCAATGCTATTACGGTTGGATCATCGCCAAAAACATCATCTCCTATTGCTGCCGAAAACATGGCATCTTTCATGCCCGGCGTAGGCTTAGTTACGGTATCGCTTCTTAAATCTATAAACATGTAGGTTAAAACGGATAATTTGTTCTGTAAGATTAGCGTATGACGGATTGGTAGTCCGTCGGTTTTAAAGGAATACGTATATTTTAAAAGGTGCTGCAAGGTAATATTTTTTGCTGTATCCATCAGTCACCCGTGATTCTAAGATGAATTAAAATAGCTGAAGCCGGTACTATTATGCGAGCAAATGGCGGATTGCCTATATAAGTATATTCACAAGGCTTGTTTCAATCCTGAAAAAGAATAAACAGATTCCTTTGTAAATTCTCAATTTTTACGAAATTTTACGTTAGTTTAGAAATAATCTATACCTGATATACTATGGCAGTTTTCAACTTAACCGTTAACAACAAGAAAGTAAAAGTGGATGTCGAACCCGACATGCCCTTACTTTGGGTAATCCGTGATTTTGTAGGATTAAAAGGAACCAAATTTGGCTGTGGTATGGCCATGTGCGGTGCCTGCACTGTTCATCTGAATGGTCAACCGATTCGTTCATGCCAGACACCCATCTCTACTGTAACTAAAAATGCCAAAATAACAACGATTGAAGGTGTTGGAGAAATACAGATGCACGCCATACAGCAAGCATGGATTGAAGAACAGGTACCTCAGTGTGGTTATTGCCAGTCAGGACAAATCATGTCAGCAGTGGCACTACTAAAAACCACTCCGAAACCTACAGACGAAGATATTGACATAGCTATGAGTGGTAATCTGTGCCGCTGTGGTACGTACGATCGTATCCGTAAAGCAATTCATAAGGCATCAGATAGTATCCATAACGGAGCAGGAGTTGGCGGAGGAAAATAACCGGAATAATTACGACAAAAACTATGAAAAATACTACGACTACAAGACGTGACTTCATAAAGGCAACAAGTTTAACCACTTTCGGGCTTGCCTTAGGTGTGTCTTCTTTTGCCAGAGATGCGGCGGTCAAGAAAATAACTCCGGCGATTTTAAGTCTCGAAATAAACCCTTTCATTATTATTGATACGGCCGGTAATATCACGCTGGTTAATCCTCGCCCTGATATGGGTCAGGGTTCTACACAGGCGGTACCTTCTCTTCTGGCTGAAGAACTGGAAGTAACTCTGGAAAAAGTAAAAATTGTGCAAAGCGACGGGAAAGGTAAATATGGCGACCAGACTTCGGGGGGAAGCAGCTCGGTGAGGGCTTTGTGGCAACCCATCCGTAAGGCAGGGGCTGCTGCTCGTGAAATGCTCATTCAGACTGCCGCCAAACGCTGGAATGTTTCAATTACTGAGTGTTATGCACAAGACGGTAAAATTCTATTGAAAGGCAGCGATAAAAGCCTGACTTATGGCGAATTGGCAGACGACGCCTCGAAACTGGAAATACCGAAGAATCCTAAATTGAAAGAAGCTAAGGATTTTAAGATTATTGGTAAATACAACAAACGCCTGGATGTACCCGAGCGCGTAACAGGTAAAGCTGTGTATGGCTTGGATGTTGACATACCCGGTATGGTCTATGCGGCTATTGTGCACTCGCCGATGCTTCATGGCAAAATCACCTCAATAGATGACACCGACACTAAAAAAATAGCAGGTGTATTGCAGGTAGTAAAAACCGAACGGCCTATGCCTCATCGCAAGTCGGAAGCCGTAGCGGTAATAGCCACCAATTGGTGGGCAGCGCTAAAAGGTAAAAAAGCATTGAAAGTTCAGTGGGATAACGGCAACTACGACAAAACCCTAAGCACACAGAAATATTTCGACGAGACCTACGAGGCCGCAAAAAAGGAAGGAATCAACCATGAAGAGAAAGGAGATTTTGCAGCAAAGTTTACATCGGCCAAGCAAAAGCTGGAAGCCAACTACGAAACGCCGTTTCTTGCACATGCACCAATTGAACCTGAAAATGCCATTGCACATGTAAAAGACGATGGGTCTATTGAAATCTGGGCACCGGTGCAGGGACCAGACTGGGCACTACGTGATGTATGCGGTTATATGAATGTAAAACCCGAACAGGTAAAAATTAATGTTACATTGCTGGGTGGAGCATTTGGCAGAAAAGCCTATCATGATTTCCTTTTAGAGGCCTGTCATTTGTCGAAAGAATTGAAAAAACCGGTAAAAGTCACTTGGACACGCGAAGATGATATTACACAGGGGCCGTATCGTCCGGGTATGTTAAGCCACATGCAGGGTTTTGTAGAAAACGGTAAAATAACCGGTTTCCATCACCATGCCATTGGAGAGTCAATCGTAGGTCAGGTATTTAAAGGCCTGAAAGAAGACGAAGCAGACCCATGGCTAAGTGGTGAAATCAGTACCGAAAACAGTAAATACAATTTTGATACGGCTGCAAAAGTTAGCTGGACGAACGTAAAAACCGATATTCCGATTGTCTGGTGGCGTTCTGTCTATGCCTCAAACTTTGGTTGGGGACAGGAATGTTTCATTGATGAACTGGCGCACCTCACTGGCAAAGATGCAATACAGGCTCGTCTGGATATTCTGAGTGATGATCGCTTCAGAAAAGTTCTGGAAACATTGGCCGAAAAAGCCAACTGGAAAGAAAAACTGCCTGAAGGTCAGGCCAAAGGTATGGCGGTTTTCCGCTCGTTTGACAGTATTTCAGCTGCCTGCATCACCGTTAGCAAGCAGGGCAATGGCGTAAAAATCGACAAGGTGGTATCGGTAATTGACTGTGGATACTATGTAAACCCCGACAATGTAAAAGCCCAAACTGAAGGTAATATAGTAATGGGGCTTACGGCTGCCATTAAAGACGGCATTACGTTTACAAATGGTGTTTGCGACCAGACCAATTTCCATCAGTTCAATATTATGCGAATCAACGAAACCCCGAAAATGGACATCCATATCATTGATAGTGGTGCTAATCCGGGGGGTGTGGGTGAACCTGGTCTGCCACCTATTGCTCCGGCTTTAGGAAATGCCATATTTGCAGCTACCGGCAAGCGCATCCGCAAATTACCTTTTGATATCAATAATATAGTTTAGACCATTCAAGAGCAGAACCAAAATTCTGCTCTTTTATTTAACATTGCTGCATGTCAATACACCTCATAAACCACATAAAAAAATTTATAGACCTGGCCGAGCCAGAAGCACAGAAATTACTGGCAGGTACACAAAAGCTATCAGCAAAAAAGAAAGAATACCTATTGAAAGAAGGCCAGATCTGTAAAGCCAGTTATTTTGTAGAAAAAGGTTGTTTAAGAATATTTTTCATTGGTAATAAGGGAGAAGAACAGACCGCCTACTTTGCTATTGAGAACTGGTGGATAAGTGACTATACCAGTTTGATGAGCCAGTTTCCCTCTTCGTTCTACATTCAGGCTGTTGAGGCTTCTGAGGTGATTGTCCTTCCCTATGCCCATCAGGAAGCCATATCAAAAGAATTCCCGCAACTGGAACGATACTTCCGTATCATTCTGCAAAGAGCTTATGGGGCATCTCAAATGCGTATAAAGTATTTGTATAGTTTTTCCCGGGAAGAAATGTACAGGCATTTCCTGAAGCAATATCCTGATTTCGTTAATCGTATCCCGCAGTATATGTTAGCTTCTTTTCTTGGTTTTACTCCGGAATACCTCAGTGAATTACGAAAAAAAAAGAGCTGAGCTGAATTTCTTAAACCAGTTTAAGTTTTTCCGGATTATTACCAACGAACTTTGTGCTCATTAAAACACAAATAAAAATGAACGAAAGAATTAATATTCATCAGGTTGAACCAAGTGCGTATAAAGCCGTGCTTGGCTTAGAAAGTTACCTACAAACTACTCAGGTTAGCAAAACCTATAAACATTTAATCAAAATAAAAGCTTCCATGATTAATGGTTGTGCCTTTTGTATAAACATGCACACCAGAGAAGCGCGTAAAGACGGAGAAACCGAGCAACGTATTTATCTGTTAAGCTCATGGCGTGAAACCACGCTTTATACAGAAGAGGAAAGAGCGATTCTGGCGCTGACAGAAGAGGTAACATTGATACAGAACCATGTATCGACAGCAACTTACCAAAATGCTGAACGTCTGTTCGGACCAACTCTTTTGGCACAGCTCATCATGGTTATTGTAACCATCAATGCATGGAACCGCATAGCCATTACTACAGAATTACCCTTAGACTGATATCAGATCAGTATGTAAAGTCGTAAGAATTGAGAGTTCTTGCGACTTTTCTTTTTTCGCTATCAAACAATTATTACTTTTGTTGAAACGAAAAGGAAATGGTGTCTTCCTAATTGAACCGCCCTAAAAAGCTGATGGCGCCTGATTTTAAATGTATCACATTTAATCAGGAATTATATGTCTGATAAGAAACAATCCCTCAGAGTCTCGCTTCGCATCCGTCTGTTTTTCAGACAATTTCCGGCTATTCCGTATTTACTCAAATGGCTTTTTATTAGCCTGGTTACAGGTACTTGCATCGGTATTGCTTCGGCCATTTTCTTACGCTCTCTCGACTGGGTCACCCATTTCAGAGAATCCCATCTATGGCTCATTGCCTTATTGCCCGTGGGAGGCTTCGCTATTGGCTGGTTGTACATGCATTATGGCAAAAGTATTGAAGCCGGTAATAATTTGTTGATTGATACTATCCATCAACCGCAGGATATCATACCATTCCGGATGGCACCGTTTATCTATCTGGGTACAATGGTTACCCATTTACTCGGAGGCTCTGCCGGTAGAGAAGGCACAGCCCTGCAAATGGCCGGTGCCATTGCCGACCAGTTCAGCAAGCCCTTCAGACTCAATGAAAGTGACAGAAGAATACTGATTATAGCAGCCATTGCCGCGGGTTTCGGGTCTGTCTTCGGCACACCACTGGCTGGAGCGGTCTTCGGTCTGGAGTTTTTTCGTATTGGTAAACTCAGATATGATGCGCTTCTGCCTGCATGTTTTTCAGCCATAATTGCTGACCTGACAACCCGGCTCTGCGGAGCACAACATACTGTTTATCAGATAAGTTTTGTACCTGATATTTCTGCAATGTCTGTTTTTTATGCCATTCTTGTAGGCATTGCAGCCGGATTATGCGCAGCTACATTCAGCCGAACCATTCATTTTGTGAATGGACTTTTCAAATCATTGATCAGTTATGCACCGTTAAGGCCACTTGTCGGGGGTATAATAGTTGCCACTGCTATTTGGATTATGGGCACCACCAAGTTCATTGGATTAGGTATTCCTACCATCATAGAGGCTTTCAATACACCCCTCCCGGTCTATGACTTTGCACTGAAAATGGTTTTTACCATCATCACTCTCGCTGCAGGATTTAAAGGTGGTGAAGTAACCCCATTATTTTTCATCGGGGCAGCATTGGGTAATGCGCTGGCATATATCATACCGCTCCCTGTAGGTCTCTTAACCGGTATGGGCTTTGTAGCAGTTTTTGCCGGAGCTACCAATACACCACTGGCCTGCCTGTTAATGGGCATTGAACTGTTTGGCCATGAATGCGGTATTTATCTGGCCATTGCCTGTGTGTTGGCTTACTTATTTTCTGGGCATACTACAATTTATCAAAAACAAATGATCGGTGAACCAAAACATAGTAGATTTGCACACCAGAAGGGTAAACGAATGAACGAGTTAAAATAAGATTATTAGCAAACATTGATATGGCTTTAGAAATTGAAAGAAAGTATCTGGTTCATTTTGATAAGTGGAATAGCCTAGAGAAACCACAAGGGCAACTATACAGACAGGGATATATCTCAAAAACACCTGAAAAAACCATACGCGTACGACTGACGAATACGACAGGATACCTGACGATAAAAGGCGCCATAAAGGGTATAACCCGTACAGAATTTGAGTATGAAATTCCGAAAGAAGATGCCACGGCACTGCTTAATAATTTTTCAGAATCTGAACTTTCTAAAATAAGGTATAAAGTGTGGCATGCCGGGAAACTCTGGGAAGTAGATGTATTTTTGGGAGAAAACGATGGATTGATAGTAGCAGAAATTGAACTGCAAAGTGAAGACGAACAGTTTGAAATACCCGAATGGATAAGCTATGAAGTAACCGGAGAAAGAAAATATTATAATTCAAGACTATCGGTATTGCCTTATAAAAAATGGTAAAATGAACGAAAAGAGACCTATACGTGAACAGGAAAAAGAACTGATTCATTTCCTCTTATTACAGTTGAATCTGAACCCGACTGATTATCCTTATGATGAATACGTAGATGAATACGAAGGCGGCAAGATGGGGAGCATCAGTCTGGGAGGTGATGTGAACGGCTATGCAGGCGACCTGATACAGGTAGAATATACCGATGCCGACGGAACACCGGTTGTGATTACATTGACGCACGATCATCAGAATCGCCTGCTGGACCTTGATTTCTGGAAAGTAGATTTCTCTAAATTAATTGAATACCCAAGGCCTGATAAAGTTACTGTCCGGGTTGCTGAATAACACATCTATCAAAAAAGAGCGCTTCGGTTATATTTATTCTTATACGCAATGGGCGACAACCCGGTTACTTTCTTAAAAGTACTTCTGAAAGCTTTGTTATCGGTATAACCCACGTCATACATCACCTCGGTAATATTTTTCCTGCTGGTTTCAAAGCGCTTTTTGGCTGCTTCAATTTTTACTCGCTGAATATACTCCATTACCGTATTATTGGTAGCTTTCTTGAAACGGCGTTCCAGGCTTCTCCGGCCAATGGCAAACATATCTGCCAGTAAGTCGAGCGTAATCTTCTCCTCAAAATTCTTTTCTATAAACTCCTGCGCTTTTTTTACGGCATCATCTTCATGTCCTTTCTGGCCGTTAAAAATCATAAATGATGCCTGGCTGTTCCGCTCAATATCAATGGCAAAATACTTAGCAATTTTGATGGTCATATCCCGGTTTACATACTTCTCAACCAGATTCAACAGCAGATTCCAGTATGAAGTTGCCCCGCCGCTGGAATAAAGTCCCTGATCTTCCGTAATAATCTTATCATCAACCAGTTCTACTTCCGGAAACATCACTCTGAAATCATTGGCAGCCAACCAGTGCGTAGAACATCTTCTACCATTCAGTAGTCCGGTTGAAGCCAGTAAAAATGCACCTACACAAAGACTGATTACCTCAGCGCCGTTTTCATACTGCTTTACAATCCACGGCAGAAATTCTTTGTTTGCTTCCAGTGCAGCCAGCATATCTCCGGCCAAAGCAGGCACAAATACAACATCTGTATTTTCAACCTCATCAATGGTTGCATCCGTATGCACTGTAAACGCATTGTCATGCAATTTCACCTCTTTGGTAAGCCCGACGAGCTCAACATGAAAAGCGGCAGGTTTACCCTCTGACAGTAAAAACTGATTAGCCGTGGTAAAGGTTAGGCGCGGGTCGTTGACACTGGCCAACACGGCACTTTCAGGAACCAGAATACTTATTTTCCTCATAGAATTAAAGTAGAAAGAATGGCGGGTTTGCCCCTATTATTGTCGTTTTTAACCCACATCAAAAATAGTAAATACTCTTAATTTTGTATACATTATACCAATATTTAATCTATGAATCCTATTGAAGTTTCAAACACCAAAAGCCTGATTAAGGTAACAGATGCCTGTATCGACGATTCGACTTTTGAATGCGTAAGTTTAGCAAACGTACATTTCTTTGATGTGAACCTCTCCGGTGTCAAAATTACCAACGCCAATATGAGCGACATGGAAATTAAAGATGCACAATTAGGCGGAGCCTATATTCATGGTATCGGCTTGCCACCTGAAGACCATCCTGCGTATGTTCCGGGAGCCAAACAGCGCCCTATTACTTTTGAAGACTGTGAGTTGGAAGGAAGTACCATAACCAATTGCAATCTTACTAATGTGGTTATCAAAGATTGTAACATTAAGGGATTGATAGTCAATGGCTATCCTATTGAAGATTTATTAGCTTATTATAACAATGGTAATTAATAAAGTCCTATTTTTAAATAGTGAATCGTTTTCGCAGTCCTTCAATTAAATTACCTAAGCAACCCTTTATAAAATGGCAAAAAAAGTATCAGACGCTGAAAAAGTAAGTGAGTTCATGACTCAACTGGAGCACCCTCTTAAAACCGAAATAGAGGCAGTAAGAGATATTATTAAAAATACCGATAGTAAAATTTCTGAACGTATTAAATGGGCTGCTCCCAGTTATTATTACAAAGAAGACCTGGTGACATTTAACCATCGGGCTCAGGATTGTGTACATCTCATTTTCCATCATCCGAATATAGAAAAAATAAGTTCGCCGATTCTGGAAGGCAATTATGTTTCCAGACGCATGACTTATTTGCGAACCATGGAAGAAATTGAAACCCACAAGGCAGAAATAGAAAGAATTCTGAACCAGTTGATTGCCTACCTCGACGAATAAAATGCCAGACACTAATTAGCCTGGAATTTCTCCCGATAGGCCGTTGGGGTCATACCGACTATTTTTCTGAAAATTCTTCTGAACGCCTTTGGGTCATTATAACCTGAGCTAAAAATCACCTCCCCCATGTGATGATTGGTTTGCTCTAGTAATTTTTTGGCGGCTTCAATTCTTATCTGTTGCAGGTACTCAATGGGTGGTATACCGGTTATCTGCTTGAATCGCCTCAACACATTTCTTCTGCTCGACGGAATATCCTTTATGAGTTCTTCAATCGTTTCAGCCTCCTGGTAGTTGGACTCAATTTTTTTCTGAACCATGGCAACAATGTTATCGTTATGATCATGAAAAGGCTGAAAAGTACTGAAATACGATTGGCATTGCCTGTCCATATCAATGGCAAAAATCTTGGCAATTTTTACGGCCACATCTTTATTGCAGTATTTTTGAACCAGATGCAGCAAAAGATGAAAAGTGGAGGTAGAGCCGCCGCTGGTATACAATCTGCCATCCTGCGTTACAGTTTTGTCTCCTTTCAGTAAAACCTCCGGAAAAGCCGCCGTAAATGCCGGACAAGCATCTACATGCGTTGTGGCAATTTTTCCATTCAGTAAACCACTGGCGGCTAGCAGAAATACTCCTGTACAAAACGTAGCAATCTCGGCTCCTTTCTGAAATTGTTGATTCAACCAGGGAATATATGCTCTGTTTTTCCCGATGGTTTGTTGCATATTTTCTGTACTGAACGATGGTATCAGTATTAAATCTACGAAGGTATCTTCTTCTATCTTTCTGACCGGATAACCATGAAACGTATCGGCCATAGATTGCCCTGCAGTGGCAATCTGATATAAACTTATGTCAAAGGGAATAGCTCTTTCTGCAGTCTTATAAATTTTATTGGCGGCGTCAAACACATCTAAAATAGCTGCAATGCTTAGCAATCTGTAATCGTTGGGCAGCAATATACCTACGTTTGTCATAGTCTTTTTTTTGTAAAAATAGAAAAAAATTGTCTCAAACACCCCCCACAAATGACTTTTTTGGCACCCTTGAAACTGGTATTTGTTCTGTAGTTTTGTTTAATAATTGGCAATTAACTTTAAATACAAGGGCAACAATTAATACTCATATTAGTTTCTCTGGTAATAGCGCAGGTGCATTCGACTTTAAAATCAGTTCTAACGCCGGTATTGGCATGTGTATCAACAAATTTAGTATCCGTTAGATAATCAATTATAACTATAAATAAACCATAACATGAAAGTAATCAGGAAATCTATTGAAATAGCAGCTCCTAAAGAAAAAATCTGGGATGTGCTACTGCAAGATCATTACGGTAGAATCTGGATGGGAATATTCAGCCCGGGTTCTCATGCCGTTACCGATTGGGAATTAGGCAGTAAAGTATTATTTACTGATGATTCAGGCAGCGGCGGTGTTTTTGGTAGGATAATCATAAAAGAACCTTATGATATCATTTCGATAGAGTATGACGGCATTTTGAATGACGGTAAAGAAGACTCTGAAAGCGAGCAAGCCAAACCATGGGTAGGCACTCATGAAACCTATCGGTTAAGCGAAAAAGGTGACAAAACTTTACTGGAGATTGAGTCTGATATGACGGATGATTTCTATGAGATGATGTCGGAAAAATGGGATGAAGCCTTGCTGAAAATTGAAGAATTAGCAACAGGTAAATAAACAAATCTGAAAACAGCAAATGGTCGAGGTTTTTAAAACAAATATTCAGGAGAGAAAACAGGCCTCCGTTCTTTTCGAGATTTTATCGAAACATTTTCCGTATGTCAAAATAAATTTTGATCTGGAAGATTGCGACAAAATTCTCAGAATAGAAGGGGAAAGCATATCGAATGAACGAATAATCAGCCTCATCAATACCAATGGCTATCAATGCCAGGCATTGGAGTAATTATAAGCAGTTGCGAACTTTATTGATTTTTTTTTGAAGTTTGTTTCTTAATGCTTACTTTTGCACCACAAAACCAAAGCGGTTTTAGGGCCTATAGCTCATTCGGTTAGAGCAACTGACTCATAATCAGTAGGTGCCTGGTTCGATTCCAGGTGGGCCCACAAAATTGACAAAAGCTACACCTGAAGTGTAGCTTTTTTATTTTCATGTTTTATCAGAATTCCTTCTGTTGAAATAACTCCAATTTTTACGCCTCAATGTCATATACCAGCAAAGGTATATCTGTTTTGTTTATGATTTCTTTCGATTTGCTGGGGTTCACTATTTCAGAAAGAAAATTATGATGATGGCGCGCCACTACCACTATATCAGCTTTATGCGTATTAGCGGCATGCAATAAGCCCTCGCTCACTTTGTCGGCCTTAATGGCTTCAAAAGAAAAATTCTCTTTCGGGAAGCTTTTCTGAATATCTTCCAGCATCTGGTTATCATCCTGAATATCCGGTTCAAAAGCAACGCTGATTTTTATAAGTGTCACTCTCGATCCAAGTTTTCCGGCAAACTCAAAAACTCGGGCTAATACTTCTTTTTCTTCGCTCTCCAACTCGGTTCCATAAATAATATTCCCGAAAGCCGGTTGTTGGTTTGAAGCCGGTACAACCAACACTGGTATGCTTGTATTTTTCACAATGCTGGAAGCGCTGCTGCCTATTATTCTATCAATAAAAGAGTTTTCGGGAGTTTTGCCTACAACAATCAGGTCTGCTCCTTTTTCTTCGGCATAATCAGAAATACTGGATGATAAACTACCCATAATCAATTCGCTCTCCGCTTTGATTTGCTTATTTTTAAGCGTTGCTACTATCTCCTTTAATTGATCATCATAACTATTTATCACTTCTTCCTGCAATGAAACAGGAGTAATATTTTCAAAAGAAAGATTAGGATCTGGCGATGCTATAGGAAAATACACATGCACAACCGACAATTCTGCATGAAATTGTTCTGCCAGAAAAGCTGCATATTTCAATGCCCCATCTGAACTCTCTGAAAAATCTGTGGCTACTACTATTTTTTTCATGACGTTATTCGTTAAGTTACATGCCTATAAAATTAGTGAAAAAAGGTGTACCACCCTTATACGCAATATTAACTATCTATAAAATTTCTTATGATATTTTATAATTTTGCACAATAAACCAATTAAAGACATAAATCATAGAAGTAATTGCGATTCTTTAAATGAGCTCAGACAGATTAATAAGCCCTGACATTGAGAATTTCTATACACAAACCTCAGAAGAGGTGCGTCTTCAGTTAGGCCTTGGCCCTCTTGAATTTGAACGAAACAAAGACTTAATACAACGCTACCTTCCTGCATCGAAAGGCTTGATTCTGGATGTTGGCGGCGGGCCGGGCGCTTATTCGGAATGGCTCGCAGGTCTTGGATACACCGTTCACTTAATAGACCCGGTTCCTAAGCATATCAAACAGGCAAACAAAAAAGCAAACGGACTCAAGAAGCCGTTCAAAGCCAGTTTAGGTGAAGCACGAAAGCTTGATATACCCGGCGAATCGGCAGATGTGGTTATTTTGCACGGCCCTTTGTATCATTTACAAAAAAAAGAAGATAGAATAGCCGCCCTGCTGGAAGCCCGACGAGTTTTAAAAAAGAACGGCATATTATTGGGCTTTGCCATCAATTACGCAGCCTCTACCATTGCAGGCTTGTTGAATGGTTTTATGCACGAACCCGGGTTCATCGATATGTGTAAACAGGAACTACTAACGGGTATTCATACCCCACCTAAAAATATGCCCGGCTCACTTGCTGAGGCGTTCTATCATAAGCCGGAGCAGCTAATCGGAGAATTCAAAGAAGCCGGAGTTGAATTTCTAAATATTCATGCGGTAGAAGGGATTGTGTGGCTGGACAAGAAATACTTTGAAAGCCGGGGCGACGTTACAAAAAAGCAGGTTATAATGGATTTGCTGCGCATTACTGAAAATGATCAGGCTTTATTGGCATTAAGCCCGCACATGATGATTGCCGCACGAAAAATATAACCCGAAATGACTGAGAAATATGGACTAATATAAATAACAGCTATTACTGCTATTCTTCATAGGTTTAACTTATATTTGACAACTTCAATCTAAACACATAAACCTATTTAGCCATGCCCAATATAAAGAACTTCAGAGCTTTTTTAACGAAACAACAAAAAGACGAACCTACTTTCTCACTTAGCGGAATAGAGGAAAAACTTGAACTGCCCGATTTATTGTTGCAACATTTCTTAAAAGGCAGAAAAGACCTGGGTAATCATACCGATAAGGTTATAGATTTTTTCTCATCAATCGGCTACGACGACAATCAGGCCTATTAATAAATTGATTCTGTTCAAATATCCGGCTGGAGACGCTCAATCTTTTTTCTGAATTGAAGGGGTGTTGTGCCCTCATATTTTTTAAAAAGCCTGCTGAAGTATGATTGATCCAGCAAGCCTACTTCAGCAGCAATCTCGTTGATCGACAAATTACTCTGATACAAAAGTACCTTGGCTTCCAGCACAATGGTCTCATCTATCCATCTGGTTGGCGATTTCCCTGTTACAGCTTTAACCGACTTATTGAGATGATTTGCCGTGATGTTCAATAGGGCTGCATACTCACTAACCAGATGTTTGGTTTTCAGATGAGCCGACAGCAATTCTTTGAATCGGCTCGAAATATCAAGCGCCTTTGAACGTGGTATTTCTACGCTGGTTTTATATACATTGTTTACCTCACATAGCAAGGCCAAAAGATATGACTGGATAATTTCCCTGTTCTGTAAGCCATTGATTTCATAGCCAATCAGTAATCTGTCTAGCAACTGTTTCACAAACCCGGAGGTTTGGCCATCTAAACTTATTTTAGGATTGCCCCATCCGCGCAGAAACTCAAACTCCCGCACCACATCATTTTTAGCCAGTTTACCTATAAAGATTTCTTCATGAAAGCTTAACAGATACCCTTTATTGATATCGATGTTGTCGAACGAGAATACCTGCCCCGCCGGTATCACCAGACATTCGTCTTTTACTATTCTGTAGCTCTCACTACCAATCCGCATGATTGCTTCGCCCTCGGTCAGATAAATAAAGTTATGGGTGAGTGTTCTGGCCGGGGGCACCGGGAGTTTCATTAACCGTATCATTTCCTCTACCCGCACAGCAAAAAATTTGCCGAAGTCAGTTTTTAAAATAGCATTCAGGCGTTCGTCCTGCTTTATAAAATTGCTTCGATACAATTCGGTATTATAGGTTTTTATCCGATGTTTTTTCTCCACTTTATTATGCGGCTGTTTATTGGCTAAATATCAGAAATTGTCTACTGTTCCTGAAAAAGTTTCTTATCAGCCCAGAAAGTACCAAAAGGTATTACTGATGCAAGCAGAGCCAGGAATGTCTTTTTGAACGACCAGTTTTGTTCAATTTTCACTTGAATAACCGCAAAAACATACAGAATAAATAATAACCCGTGCACCAGCCCGAAAGCCTTGTTCGGAGCCGGATTATCAAAGGCATATTTCATTGGCATAGTAATAAACAATAATATCAAGAAAGATACACCTTCAATAAAAGCTAATAGGCGTAACCTGCCCAGTTGTGTTTTCAATAAATCTAGCATTCGGTTTTTATTTAAAAATTTCTAAAAAAGGGACGGAACCATGGTATGGCCAATAAAATAAGAAACAACCCGACAGAAAAATAAATGATGATGGCTTTGAACTTTGCCCGGTCGGTTTCGGCTCGCTTAGAGATGGATCCGCCTATTGTCATCACTACAATAGAACCAAACATCATAGCTATGTGGTAAATACCAAAGAATCTGATTTCATCGTTACCTCCGGAACCACTCTTCATGAAATAGCCCGTAATAGGGCTCAATACAAAATATAACGTAAAGCCGATAAGCAATTGTGTATGGCTGATGGTATTTGCCAATACGCGCGCCAGGCTGTCTGCACGGTTATAAGAGCGCTTCGCCATAAAACCCTGTATGCTACGCGCAATTGCATACAGTAGGCTTATCAGAACAAGCCAACGAAAAACCGCGTGAAAAAAAATGATAGTGTTGTACATAAATAGTCTCAATTGGTGCACAAAATTAGAGACTATTCCGTATCTGTTGTTAGGATTGATAAATCAAAAAACAGGACGTTTCAATCATTTTGTCTCAAAATTGGTCATCGTCCTTAATCATTATAGACCCACTCCAATACCTCACCGTCATCGGGGTCAGTTACTACACCCACGCATATGAAATTATTCTTTTCCAGTATCCGGCATGAAAACTTGTTCTCAGGCAATGTTCGGGCTGTAATTTTAACAGCAGGGTCTGCATTGAGAGATAAACCAACCAACAGACCACAAATATCTGTTCCAATTCCTTTCTGCTTATATCCTTCCATGGTTCCATAGGCTATTTCAATAGCGCCATTTATGGGTTTCCCTTTTATACCGGCACTGCCCACAATATTTCCATTGTCTTTCACAAAATAACAGATCCATGGCGGATTGTATCCTACCCGTTCGTAAAACTCAACGGTCATATCGACTATTTCATTACATTCCGGGTTAGATAGAAACTCAATATTGTCATCCATAGACTCTCTTATCGGTACTAATTCCATATTCATAACAAGTTTAATTCTGATATCTGTTTAAAATTTTAAAGTCTTTTTTTCAATACATTAATCCTTAATCAAAGGTTTTATATATTCCCCTTAAATCTGTCATAATTTTAATGATAATGCATTTCCCTCGGGAAACTGATGGCATCATTTTTGTTTATTTTTTTCTGCAAAAAATACAATCTTATGTTTTTATTTTTTAATTTCCTGCTGATTTTATTAATCGCTAGTGCCCTCAAGACTTTGCTGAACCCTATAATAGTACGGATTAGCTCTAACAAATTTCATCATGAAATGTAAATTTTTACTATTTTTTTGCTTTTTATTGTCAAACTCGCTGATTGGGCAAATCCTTAAACCTTCGTTCAGGCATATTTCAACCAATAATGGTCTTTCTCAAGGGCATGTCAGTGCCATACTTAAAGGTAAAAAAGGCTTTATGTGGTTTGCTACTGACGAAGGTCTCAATAAATATGATGGCTATAAGTTCATTGTTTACAAACATATTTCTGAAGATAGTCTGAGCCTCAGTGACAGCTACATTTATGATATTCTCGAAGACAGCGAAGAGAATATCTGGATTGCCACTTCTAATGGGCTAGACAAATTCAATAGAGCACAAGATAATTTTTCGCGTTTTTTCGATCAGGATATACAGGTAAATGCCAAGGATATTTTTCAGGATAGCAAAAAGAGACTATGGCTTGGTACAGCCCAGGGACTTTACCTGATTGATGCAAAGACAGGTTCATATAAAATATTCAGACATGACCCGAAAAACAAAAACAGTCTGAGCCACGATTTTATATTCAGAATTGAAGAAGACAAAGACGGCTGGCTCTGGATTGGTACAAAGTATGGGTTAACCAGATTTAACCCTGAAACCAATACTTTTAAACACTATTTTAATGATCCTAAAAATCCCGGAAGCATTGCCGGAGATATTGTGAGAGCCGTTTACAGAGATTCAAAGAACAATATCTGGATAGGAACGCTCGGCAAAGGGGTGTCCAGGTATAATTATTCAGAAAACACCTTTGATACTTTCAGGCATGATCCGAAGAACCCAAACAGCATCGGCCATAATGATATCATGTCGTTTATGGAAGATAAAGAAGGGAATATCTGGGTTGGTACAGAAAATGGGGGCATAAGTGTTTATGGCGCCAGATCTAAGCATTTTCAGACTTTTGTGAATGATGCCAAAGATGAAACTTCTCTTAGCAACAACTCGGTCTATTGCATGTATCTCGACGATCTGGGTAGCATATGGGTAGGAACTTATTCAGGCGGTGTCAATTTTCTTCCGAAGTTTGGTAACAAATTCTCCGTTTATAAAGAAGGTTCTGCAAAAAATGGCCTGCAAAAGAGCAGCATACTTGCCATTTCGGGCGACGAGAAAGGGAATGTATGGCTAGGCACTGACGGTGGAGGGCTTACCTATTTTGATAAGAAAAACAACACTTTTACTACGTATAGAAACCAAGCCTCAAATCCGAAAAGCATTAATTCTGATCATGTGGTTTCGGTAGTTGAAATAAACCAGGACTTATTGGGGGTTGGACTTTATCTGGGTGGATTCGACGTGTTTAACAAAAAGACAGGGCAATTCAAGCATCACATGCCAGATAAAAACAATCCTAAGAGCATTTCGTCAGAAAGCATTTTCAGCATGGTGAAGGCCAGAGACGGTGGGCTATGGCTGGGTACGCTTACCAATGGTCTGAGTTATTTCGACCCCAAAACTGGAAATTTCACTAATTATCTTCATGATCCTGACAACTCTAACAGTATCGCCAACGATTTTGTAAAAACAATTTATGAAGACGACAACGATATTCTATGGGTAGGCACTGAAAACGGCTTAGATGCTTTCAATAAAAAAACGAAAAAGTTCACCCATTTTACCCATAAGAACAACGATATAACCAGTGTCGGCAACAATAGTATTCAGGTAATAACAGAGGCCGATAAGAATCATTTATGGGTCGGCACAACTGACGGCCTAAGCTTAATGGATAAGAAAACGCTTACTTTTCAAACACTCCGCGAAAAAGATGGCCTTTCTAACAATTCAATTAATGGTATTCTAAAAGACAAAAAAGGGAACTTCTGGATTAGTACCAACAGAGGTATTTCTAAGTATAATCCATCTACCAAAGTATTCCGAAAATATGGTATTTCAGACGGTCTTCAGGCCAATGAGTTTAAGCCTCGCTCGGCATTTCAGACCATTGACGGAGAAATGTTTTTCGGTGGGCCTGACGGACTGAATACGTTTTATCCCGACAGCATGAAAGATAATACCTATATACCTCCGGTACGTATAACCGACTTTCAGATATTCAATAAGTCGGTTAGTATCAGCAGAGAAAAAGGTTCTCCATTAAAGCGGGCTATTACCGAAGCAGATAAGATTGTTCTTACACACCAACAGTCGGTTATTTCCTTTGAATTCTCCGCTCTGAACTACATTCTGCCGGAGCAAAATCAGTATGCATACATATTAGAAGGTTTCGACGAAAACTGGAATTATATAGGTAACAGGCGCCGGGCAACTTATACCAATCTTGACCCCGGCACATACACATTCAGGGTGAAGGCCTCAAATAACGACGGCGTCTGGAATGAACAGGGCACGTCTATCACCATTAAAGTGCTCCCCCCCTTCTGGGAAACCTGGTGGTTCCGGACCATTCTCATTGCCAGTATTTTAGGAATAGCCTATCTCTTTTACAAGTATAGGATCAGGAGAATCGAGAGACAAAAGATGCTTCTTGAAAAACAGGTAGAAAGCAGAACCGAGCAATTGCAGAAATCAACAGAAGATGAGCTGAAAGCACGCAAAGAAGCTGAAAAGGCTAATCTGGCCAAAAGTATTTTTCTGGCAACCATGAGCCATGAAATCCGTACGCCATTGAATGGTATTATAGGCATGACTTCATTACTGGAAGAAACTGAATTGAGTGAAGAACAAAAGAGTTACACAGATACTATCCATACCTGCGGCGAAAGCTTGTTGAGTGTTATTAACGATATTCTGGATTTCTCTAAAATTGAATCCGGCAATATGGAATTGGAATTGAAAGATTTCGATGTACGGAATTGTCTGGAAGAAGTAGTAGATGTTTTTGCCGAAAGAGTAGCGAAATCGAACATTGATTTACTGTACCAAATAGATTGGGACGTACCTACTCAAATCATCGGTGACAACCTCCGTCTCCGCCAGGTGCTACTCAATCTCATTGGTAATGCCATTAAATTTACCCATAAGGGCGAAATATTCATTCGAGTGTTTCAGATAAAGACAGAGAATAATAAAGTAGAATTAGGCTTTCAAGTGAAAGACACCGGCATAGGTATATCTGGCGATAAAATAGACAAGCTGTTTAAATCTTTTTCTCAGGTCGACTCCTCAACTACCAGAAAATACGGAGGCACAGGTTTAGGCCTGGCTATTAGCGAAAAACTCGTCAAACTAATGGGTGGCAGGATCGACGTGAACAGTGAAATTGACACAGGAACAACCTTTACTTTTACTATCAAAGTAGAGATTAGCTCTGTTAAAATAACTGCGTTGCCGTTAAACATGGATATTTTAACCAGTAAAACAGCTTTGATAATTGACGATAACCAGACCAACCTGAATATCCTCAAGGCACAGTTGGATCATTGGAAAATGATACCGACCCTCTCTTCATCTGCAAAAGAGGGGCTGGATCTTGTGAAGGATAACAACAGTTTCGATATCATTATTACAGACATGCAAATGCCTGAAATGGATGGAATTGAGTTAGCTTTGAATATCAGAAAAAAGGCGCCGAAAATCCCTGTCATATTGTTGAGTTCCATCACTGATACTTTCTATAAGGAATACCCTGATTTGTTTTCTGCAGTGCTTACCAAACCTGCCAAGCAACAGATTCTTTGCCGGACTATTCATAATCAGGTTATGTCTAAAGTTCTTGCGGCACCTGTAGAAAAGGTATCAGGCACTACAGCACAAAAACTATCGGTTGATTTTGCAAAGCAGTATCCGATGAAAATTCTTGTAGCAGAAGATTATATCATGAATCAGAAACTTGCGCTGAGAATCCTGAGTAAGTTGGGTTATGAGGCCGATCTGGCCGAAAACGGAACCGAGGTGCTGGAAGCACTTAAGCATAAGAAGTATGATTTAATACTAATGGACGTTCAGATGCCTGAAATGGACGGTCTAACAGCTACCGGACATATCCGGAAACAGACAACCGATCAGCCCTTTATTATTGCCATGACTGCCAATGCTTTGCAGGAAAGCAGAGACGAGTGTATCAAAGCGGGTATGGACGACTACATCAGTAAACCTATTAATCTGGAATTTCTGGTAGCGTTGCTGGAAAAATGGGGGAAATTAATAGACAGGAAAACTTGAAATGAACTGATACAAGAATTTTAATTATACGAGCTGCTGACAAAATTCAGCAGCTCGTATTGTTATTTAATGATGCTATTATTGGCCTGAGGGCTGAGGAATTTCCTGCCCTAAAGCAACGGGTTTACCTAAAAATGGTGTTCCGTCTGAATTCCAGGTAAAAGGTTGCATACGCGGCGACCGGTTATTACCACACCCCTGGTTGGGCTCAGGATTAGCATGATACATAATCCAATGCTCTTTGTTATCCGGCGATTTGAAAAAGGAATTATGACCCGGGGCAAAGGCTTTGCCTGCATGGTTGCCTTTAAAGATTGGTTCGGTCGCCTTTTTCCATGAAGAGGCCTGCATTAAGTCAGACTTGGCATCTGCCTCTAGTAAGCCCAAAGTATAGCTGTCTGTCCAGCAGCCACTTGCCGAAAACACAATGAATATCTTTTTACTATTATCCGACTGCCTTAAAAACTGAGGGCCTTCATTAACCACAGGCAAAGTATTGCCAGACCCCATTTTCTCCCATGCGTGCTCCGGGCTTGATATTTTGGTTCTGGTACCATCTATCGTCCACGGGTTCTTCAATTTAGCTATATAAATATTCTGGCTTACATTCTCGGCTCCTTCCCAACCCGACCATATGGCATACAGTTGCTTGTTTACTTCAAAAATGGACATATCAATAGCCCACCGGTTAGTCGGGTCTGTTATTTTTCCTTTCAGAGTCCAATTTGTAGTAGTCGGGTCTGCGTCCGGATTCTCAAGAACCCACATCCGGTGATTATCATTCTTACCGTCGTCGGCAGCTACATATACGTACCATTTGCCATTCAGAAAATGCAGCTCCGGAGCCCACAGTTCTCGTGAATATTCTCCTGTCGCAGGGGGTGTCCACACCACTTTACCTTGCGTTTCGGATAATTGGGCCAGATTCTTGGTTTTCCATAAGGTTATATTTCTGCCGGTAGTGTGGCAATAGTAATAAAAGCTATCTTTTCTGATTACCCATGGGTCTGGGCCGGTTTGTAAAAGAGGATTTTTAAAGGTGGCATTTTGAGCCTGAACGGGATTAATTGGCAACAGACCAATCAGGAAAATTCCTAAAAGCAGATTTTTCAACATGATTCAGATTATGATTGAATAAATATAAAAGCGAAAAGCTTTAAGCGAAGCTAAAATAGTAACTGATTGGCTATTCAGCAAATGAATGTGTGAAGATTGGGTTCGGCAAAGGGCAATAAAAAAGGCGGATAAACCGCCTTTCTATTAATGGTGTCCCTCGTCGGCATGTGTTCGGTTATAGCCATTAGCAAATGTAATGCCTATTGCGATAAGCCCGAGTATTAAGACAAATAAATCGCCGAAAATCCAAAGAATAGCCATGATTACTAAAAAAAGTGCTAACATGAACCAGCTTGGGAGCGCTTTAGATGCAGATGATTTTGCCATAATTTATCTTGATACGTTAGATTCTGAGCGCAAGTTATGATATAAGTGTCAGAATTGAAAAACTTTACTTTATTTTCTCGTAAAAAAACAGATTCCCATCAGCCAGTACCGAACCCATAGGTGCGCTTTGATGTAACACCAGATAATTGGGAGCTGCCGTAAAATACAAATAAGAATAGGTCTTGCTATCTTCAAAAATCAGCTTACTTAACGGAGGGTCAGCCTCTTTATCAATACTGATACTTACCTGCGATTTCTCAACTACTTTACCATCTTTACTGCGGGTAAAACTTTGTTCGGATACGCTAAACTCCAGAATTTCTTCATATTCCGGCACCTTTTCGGTAGGGCCTCCGGGGGCCGGGAATCCAACACCAATCTTCATCAATTTCCATTGCCCGTCTATTTGATACATTAAGGGGTCAGGAGTACTTTTCTCACAGGAAATCAGCAATAGAACCGCGCAGATAAAAGTCAATGAGGTTTTCATACAGTCAAAGTTTTCAAGTATTGACGCCTGTTTTCGCCAAAAGGTTGGAATCTAAAAATCAAACTCTATAATATCAGGGTCGTTCAATAGATTCTTTATAATTTTTTCATGATTTTTTTCGGTTCCTCTTACTGTCCAGGTACCGCTGATCCGGTCACTAGATTTGGTCTGCATATTTCTTTCTGCTTCCAGGCTGAACTTCTCAAACAGATGTTCATAGTGTTTCAATGTATCATTATTATATATACAGACAATCCGATAGGTACGTATAAGATTCCTCCGTTTGATTCTCACCTGCAATGGCACCAGTACATATAATGCAAAAATTACAAGAAGCATGGCAAAAAAACCTGTTTCGTAGAGTTCACGGCCTACTCCTACACATAAACCCAGTGCAGCCGTAACCCATGCAGTAGCAGCAGTTGTAATACCTGTGATGCGTCCGCTCGAATTATCTCTGAAAATAATTCCTCCGCCTACAAATCCGATACCGGTCACTATATTGGCGGCAATACGCGAGGGATCAGAACCTAGTTTGATAGAAACCAACGTAAACAGTGTAGAGCCTAAGCAAATCAGTATCATGGTTCGTAAGCCGGCAGACTTACTGTGATACTCCCGCTCAAATCCAATAATTGCTCCTGTACCTGCCGAAATCAGGAGTTTGATAATATCCTCAGTAACAAAATCTATAAACATATTGTATGTCTTGGTAGTTTAATACTAAAATCGTGTTTGTATATACGCAACAATATATCTGATAACAACCAACAAAAGTAGTATTTTACGATTTCCTGTAAAACTTAACACGTTTTTTTTGTTTTTCTGAATACAGTTAGTTGTATTTGTAAATTAATTTAACAATACCATAAATCAATATGAAAACCGATCTTAAGCAAAAAACTTCTGAAATAGTAGCAGCACTAGAGCATATAGCAAGTGTTGATGCTTCCAGCAAAAAGATAAAAAAGGCCATCGATAAGACCGCTAAAAAACTGGCAAAAAAAATAGCTAAAGTAACCAAGGAAGCTGAAAAAGATAAGAAAAGAGAAGAGAAAAAAGCGCTGAAACAAGCAGAGGCAAAAACAAAAAAAGATAAACAAAAAGACAAAAAGGTAACCACAGCGCCAAAAACTGCAACTCCAAAACCAGCTGCTGCACCGGTATCTTCTGAACCAAAAGTAGCAACTCCTGAGCCTGCAGTAAAACCTAAAGCGGTAGCTCCTGCAAAGCTGAAAGAAGAAACTAATTAAGTTTATCTGTTTTATTATCTGTGCTGTGACATGAAAAATATCCTGAAAAGGTGTAAATCCATTCTGATTTACACCTTTTACTTTACACTGTTTTTAACACTTAACACATTGGCCCAGGATGCCAACGAATTGATTATTACCGAGATAATGGCCGACCCCTCTCCTACCAAAGGGCTGCCAGAGAAAGAGTACATTGAATTGTATAACCGGTCTGATAAAAGCATTAATCTCCATCAATTCATCCTTGCCTATAATACCACTACTACGCGATTCCCCGATGTTTCAATCGGGCCTAAAGAATATCTTATTGTGGCACATCGCAACAATGCGGAGGAATTTCAACCCTACGGCAAAGTAGTTGGTCTCAGTAGTTTTTCTCTATTGAATACCGGAACCACCCTGAGCCTGAAAGACAGAAAAAACAAAACGCTGTTTTCTGTTACCTATACCGACAAGTGGTATGATGCATCAAAAACACAAGGCTTCTCGCTGGAAATGGTTGATACCGATTATCCATGCGTTGAAACAGGGAACTGGGTTTCAAGCGAAGCCCCGTTACAAGGCACGCCGGGCAAAGAAAATTCTGTTAAAAACTTTCATCCTGATTTAACTCCGCCTGTTTTGCACAGATACGAGTTTCTGAATTCTGCACAGATAAAACTTATTTTCACAGAAAAACTAGATAGTTTGTCGGCGGCGAGTCCGCTTGCGTATACCGTAGACAGATCAGTAAAGATAAATCAGATTGTTGTAGAAAGTCCACAGAACAAATCTGTTATTTTATCATTTCAAACTCCCTTACAGGAAAATATTACTTTTACGCTCACCGCAAAAAATATAGCCGATTGCTCAGGTAATGTTTTAAAAGAATCCACTTTGCTGTTTGCGTCTACCAACGAAGCAGATTCAGGTGATGTTGTGCTGAACGAGATTCTGTTTAATCCCAGAAGCGGTGGAGAGGATTTTGTAGAAGTCTATAACCGGAGCAATAAATTTATCAGCCTTAAAGATTGGGCATTGGCCAATGTTGATGGCATGGGAGTTCCGGCAAATATCAAGCCTATTGCTTCTATGAATTACATACTGCCTCCTAAGCAATTTCTGGCCTTAACACGCAATTCACTTATCATTAAAAGCCAATATTTTAAGGCTGTTAACGAGCATATACTGGAGATGGAAAGCCTGCCATCATTTCCTGATAAAAATGGCACTGTTATTTTACTGAATCAAAACAAAAAGGTATTTGACCGTGTCGATTACTCCGAAACCATGCATCATGGACTGATTGATGATAAGGCAGGAGTATCATTGGAAAAAGGTGATTATAATTTACCGTCATCCCAGCTATCAAACTGGCATTCTGCTGCCGCTTCTGAAGGATATGCTACGCCGGGTTATGTTAATTCTCAACGTTTACCCGTTACTACAAAAAATATTTTTACCGTTGAACCGGAGATTTTCACGCCTGACGGCGACGGCATGGATGATGAAACAAAACTGAAGTTTCAGCTTGACCAATACGGATTCATAGCTAATGCTTATGTTTTTGACATAAACGGCCGGATGTTGAAACAGCTGACACAAAACCAGGTACTTGCGGTAAACGACCAGATCATATGGGATGGTAAAAGCGCCAATAACAACCTCGCACCGGTGGGGTATTATATTATTCTGGCAGAAATCTTTCATACAAACGGTGAAAAAATTGAGTTCAAGGCAAAAGTAGTTTTGGGGAGCAAATACTAATTGCTAATAAATTGGTATTGCTTTCATTCAGCAACCTTTATCTGGCAGATTTTACACCCCTCTTACTGTTTTTTCCGTTTTCTTTTAGACAACAGACTTTCCCGATAAAGCTTCTGTTCTTCTCTCTCTAAGTGTAATCCATAGGCTGAAACACATCCCATGGCTATAAATTGCGAAACTATAAATAATACAACTATCATGGCTTTAAATGTTTATGTGTTATAAACTATAAAAACATTTGCCAAGGCATATATCTTAATAATAACCGTCTATTTGTAGAATATCTTCTACAGATTCTCTCAAATTCAATAAATAAACGGTATACATCATTTATAAAAATACTTATAAAATCAGCAAATTTATTTTATCTTGCACAAGCGGTATTTATCAATTGACCAGACCTGAATGAAAAATTCCCTTCTTATCATCTTATTTATTGGCATGGCTATGCAGTCTTTGGCGCAAACGAATCAATCGGAACAATTGAAAACGGCTATTCAGACAAGGCTCGGTTCGATAGAGGGAGAATTCGCCGTAGCCTTTAAAGACCTAGAAACCGGGCAAACGCTGTTTATCAACGAAAAAGAGAATTTCCATGCGGCAAGTACCATGAAAACCCCTGTAATGATTGAAGTTTTTAAACAGGCCAAAGCAGGGAAATTTAAGCTTTCGGACTCTGTCTTGGTAAAAAATGAATTTAAAAGTATTGTTGACGGAAGCCAGTTCAGTCTGGATATAAGTGACGACAGTGCCGATGACATATATAAAAAAATAGGTCAGAAAATGACCATTTATGACCTTACCTATCAGATGATTATTGTAAGCAGTAATCTGGCCACTAATGTGCTGATAGACCTGGTGGATGCCAAAAATGCCAACGCTACCATGCGTACATTGGGAGCAAATGACATACAGGTGCTAAGGGGAGTAGAAGATAGTAAGGCTTTCAGACAGGGGCTGAACAATACAGTAACCGCCTACGACCTGATGACTATCTTTGAAAAATTAGCTCAGAAAAAAGTAGTAAGCACGAAAGATTCAGAGGCGATGATTAAAATATTGCTCGACCAGAAATTCAGAGAAAAGATACCGGCCAAACTACCGGCGGCTGTAAAAGTCGCTCATAAAACAGGTTCTATTACAGGAGTACAAAATGACTCCGGAATTGTTTATCTGCCCGACGGACGGAAATATATTCTTGTGCTGTTATCCAGAAAACTGAAAGACGAGAAAAAAGGTGTTGAAGCACTTGCCGATGTATCGCGAATGATCTACGACAGCCTTCAACAATAGGTTTAGCTTTCTTTTTCAAGAAACTCACGAATGCGATGGGTCTTATCTTTACCAATCAGCTTTATTAACTCTTCATCAGGAGCACTCTTGATATTCGAAATCGTCTTAAACTGTTTCAGCACTTTGGTGGCTGTTAATTTCCCTATACCCGGCGCACTTTCCAGACTGCTGATCAGGAATCCCTGACTGCGGCGGTCGCGATGATGGGTAATACCAAAACGATGCGCTTCATCACGACAGCGTTGTATCAGTTTCAGTGACTCAGATTTCTTGTCGATATACAATGGCAGGGTGTCTTCAGGAAAATAAATTTCTTCCAGACGTTTGGCTATGCCTATAATCGGAATTTCTCCGTATAGACTCAATTCTTTAAGTGCTTCACAAGCCGCTGATAATTGTCCTTTGCCACCATCAATGATAATTAAATCCGGTAGGTCGGTTTTTTCTGCCAGTAATCTCGAATACCTGCGTGTAACCACCTCTTTCATGGTAGCAAAGTCGTTCGGGCCTTGCACAGTTTTCGGTATATAGTGACGATACTCTTTTGGCGCAGGCTGACCGTTGATAAAACATACCATTGCTGAAACCGGATTCGTACCTTGTATATTAGAGTTATCGAAACATTCAATATGGCGGGGCAGTTCTTTCAACTGCAGATCCTGTTTCAATTTTACCAGCACACGGTCTCGTTTATTGGTGGCGCCGCTGGCAGCTATGGCTTCTCTTTCAGCTTTCTCTTTTCTGAAATACACCACGTTTTTCAACGACATATCCAGCAGTTTGCGCTTATCTCCTATCTGCGGTACCGAAATATCTGCTTTCATGTCGATTGTCACGGGTATATTCGTAATAATCTCTTTGGTAGTACTTTCGTACTGCTGGCGAAGTTCCACAATAAACATCACCAGAATCTCTTCATCTGTTTCTTCCAGCTTTTTCTTCACATCCAAAGTCTGCGTAAGAATGATGGTGCCATTCACTACCTTCAGATAATTGATATACGCTGAGGTTTCATCAGAAGTAATACTGAAAACATCAACATCTCTGATCGACGGATTTACAACCGTGGCTTTGCTTTGGTAATTCTGAAGAAAATCAAGTTTCATTTTCAGTTGATGCGCCTCTTCAAACGCCAGTTTTCCGGCCGCTTCCTGCATGCGTTGTTCAAAGTATTGCCTGGCCGGTGCCAGATTACCCCTCAGGATATTATGTACCTGCTCAATTTCTTTCAGGTAGTCTGCCTCCGTTTGCAGGTTTTCACAAGGCCCTTTACAATTACCGATATGATACTCCAGACAAACCTTAAATTTTCGTGCGTCGATATTTTCCTGCGAAAGATTCAGATTGCAGGTTCTGATGGTATATAGCCTGCTGAACATTTCGAGCAAAGCATGCATTGCTTTTGAGTTCACAAAAGGGCCGTATAGTTTTCCCCTTGACCTATCTTCCATCCGACGGGTAGTAATTACTCTGGGAAACCGCTCATTGGTAACACATACGTAGGGATACATCTTATCGTCTCGCAATAAGATATTATAGCGCGGCTGGTATTGTTTTATAAGCGTGTTTTCAAGCAGAAGTGCATCAAACTCGGTAGGCGCAATGGTAAATTCAAGCTTTCTTATACTAATCACCAACCGGCGGGTTTTGCGGTCATGGCGGTTGAAATTTGCAAAATAACTGGTTACTCTGTTCTTCAGATTTTTAGCCTTCCCTACATAAATTACTTCATCATTTTCATCAAAATAACGATATACCCCCGGTTCTTCGGGTACTCTTACTAACTCTGTTTTATAATCAAAACTGATCTCCGACATATCAAAATTTTATCTCCCTGGTAATCATTAACAGCGCACACTTCCGATGTGTTCAACACTTACGCTAATCTGCTAAAATAAAGTATCTAATTTATAACATTTATTTCAGAATCAGCTAACTGAAATACGCAATCACTTTTTTCAGACAATAATTACTGCCATCTTTTTTAAGAAATTTCATACAAAAAATAGTTCTGAAAGTTTGGAATGGACAATTATTTGAATTTACTTTGCACAACAAAGTTCTTTTTAAAAGCATGGATTCTAAGAAAATTACAATTGCGTTTCATATCAGCCGCCCGACTTTAAGTCTGGTCTTAATAACACTACTGAGTTTTACACTTCTGATTGCCAGTGTTATTAAAACCCAGCAGCTCAGGGGTGTATATCTGCTCTGGAATCTTTTCTTAGCCTGGGTTCCTTTATTTTTTATACTGATAGCCCGCCGGTATCAGTCTGGTACCGATGTCTCTTTACGAATCCGCCGGGCTATTATTTATACCTGCCTTGTTTTATGGCTGTTGTTTTTCCCTAATTCACCTTATATCATTACTGACTTAATACACCTGACGGAATCCCGGCAACATCTTCTGTGGTTCGACGCCGTAAGTTTCTTTATAGTAGCATTAGCTGGTCTGGCTACGGGTTTGTATTCACTGTACGTAGCACATCAGATTATCGAAAAACTCACCGGCAAATTATGGGCCTGGATCATCGTTTTCTCGAGCGTGGTATTGTCGGGCTTTGGTTTATATCTGGGTAGGTTCATCCGGTTCAATAGCTGGGATTTATTCACTGACCCGGTTTTTCTATTCAGGAAATCACTCCATGAGCTTCAAAATCCTTTAGCTTTACAAACTACAATGGTTTTCTCATTGGTAGTAATGGTTTTATATGTTTCACTCAATCTGTTGATTCCGGCATCCTATGAACGTACCAAAAATGCTGCGTAGCTTCAAATATGCTTTTCAGGGTATCAAAGTGTTATTGCAGGAAAACAATGCACGGTTCCATCTGTTTGTAACCGTTGTAGTGGTTTTAACGGGTCTGCTGGTGAAATTGAGTGATACAGAGTGGTCGGTAGTATTAATATTGATAGGACTGGTCTGGATGGCAGAGGCCTTTAACACGGCATTAGAGAAATTATGCGATTTTGTTTCAGTGGCGCAACATCCGTTAATCGGAAAAGTAAAAGATTTATCGGCCGCAGCAGTTTTAATCATTTCAGTTTGTGCAGTTATTATCGGAATTATTATATTTTTGCCTAAAATTTTAGCTAATCTATGAACGAGCACCTAGAACAACTCAAGGAAATCCGCTCTATAATGGAGCGTTCTTCCAAGTTTCTTTCATTAAGCGGACTATCCGGTATTTCAGCCGGAATCTGTGCTTTGATAGGTGCATGGTACGCACACCAGAAGATTCATGTAGATGGTTTATATCAATTGTTCGACCCGGTGGTTCGGGAAGACGTTGTGCCTGTTCTGCTTCTTGATGCTGCGGCGGTATTAGTTACTGCGCTAATATCAGGTGTTTTTTTTACTGTAAGAAAAGCGCGTAAAAAAGGACTGGATGTCTGGAATTCGACCTCAAAACGCCTTTTGGTAAGCATGCTGATTCCGTTATTTGCCGGGGGCATTTTTGGCCTGGGTTTGTTATATCATGGATTTTTCTGGCTATGTTTCCCGACAACGCTCATCTTCTATGGCATCGCTTTGGTAAATGCCAGTAAATATACTGTGCACGATACGTTTTATCTGGGTATAAGTGAGATTATTCTCGGGATAGTGGCCCTGTTTTTAGCACAATGGAATCTGTTGTTCTGGGCTATTGGTTTTGGGGTGTTGCACATTATTTATGGATTGGTGGTGTATTTCAGGTATGATACAAAATAGGTTTTGTATCGGGTGATTAAACGCGCATGCCGCGGGTAAGTATTATGAATTTACTACAGAATTTTAATAAAGCATTTGAAAGCAAAGCCAGGCTGGGCATCATGTCGGTGCTGATGGTGAATGATGACGTCTCTTTCAACGCCATGAAAGAGATTTTGTCGTTAACTGACGGAAACCTGGCTACGCATCTGCGTGCATTGGAAGAGGCTGAGTATATTTCGTTCAGAAAAGAATTTGTAGGCAGAAAACCGAATACAGTGTATTCGGCGACGGAAGAAGGTAAAAAGGCTTTTAATCAACATCTGAACGAGCTGGAGAAATTCATTAAAGGCACCTAATATTTTTTTATCCATTAACTTTGAAAAACAAAGAACTTTTAAATATAAAACTATGAATCAGCTAAGCCTACGTTTATTAGCCGTAGTATTATTTACTGCCCTGTTCAATTATTTTTTCTGGCTTGAAAAATTCGGAATCAATCTATTGGTGTTTAACACTTCTCTGATTGCTTCATTGATTTACTTCAATAAAAGGAAATTTGATACCACATCTGTCCGAATAGCATTGGGAATGGCATTGCTCACAGGCATTATGGTACTAGTTTACAACTCTGTCATCAGCATATTAGTACATTTGCTTTGCTTCTTTGTTCTGGTGGGTTTTCTTCACCGTCGCCAGCTCACAAGTATAGGTGGTGCATTGTGGCAGTATGGATTGAATGGTCTGATGACTACCTTTGAACCTTTGCTTCTTTTTATTAATATTCAGGACAATCTGAACGATAAGAATCATTTCCTGAGCAAATTCAGCCGGATTGCGCGAATGGTGATTGTCCCGCTCATTGCTTTTACAGTTTTCTTACTCATTTTCAAAACGGCGAATCCTATTTTCAGTGAAATGGTTGAAACACCCTTTGCCGGTCTCTTTCACGCAATAGACGCATTGCTTCGTGATTTTTCGATTGGTCATCTGAACTTTATCATATTCGGCGCCTTCTTTATTTTTAGTGTGTTGTTCAGCTGGAATCGTGTGAATAATCTGTATAAAATCAATCAAAGGCCTGAAACCATAACTGCCCCGGAAAAACTCAATGAACAGGCCGTTGCTACTGAATATAGAACTGCCCTCTTGTTGATTGGTTTGGTAAATGTCTTATTGCTTATGATTAATGTAATAGACATCCGATTCCTTTGGTTCAATCTGGGCGCTGACCTGAAATCGGCACATGAGTTGTCTCAATTGGTCCATGAGGGCACCTATTTACTGATTCTGAGCATTGTGCTTTCTATTACTATTCTGCTATATTATTTCCGCAATAAACTGAATTTTGTCACTAATAACCGTTGGCTTTCAGCAGCTGCTTATATATGGATTGTCCAGAACGGTGTACTGATTATATCTGTACTTTTACGAAATTATGAATATGTTATTAACTACGGACTAACCCACAAACGGATTGCAGTGCTTTTCTTTATGCTCGTTACTGCCATAGGATTAGTATTGATGTGGCTAAAAATCAGGAACAAATATTCATTCTCTTATTTATTTAAACAGGCAAGCTGGGGTTTGCTGTTTTCTCTGGTAAGTTTTACACTTTTTGATTGGGATAGTATGATAGCGCGTTATAATCTGTCTAGGCAAGAGGCCGCCTCTCTCGATTATTATTATCTGTACAGCCTATCGCCCAGAACACTTCCCATTCTTTATGAATATAGAGCCAAATTTGATGAGAGCGTCAGAAAAAATTCAAATCTTGATCCAGAGAATGCACTTAATGGCTTGTATACGCGAATCAACCTCTATTTAAACCAACAAAAGAAATACAGCTGGGTTTCGTGGGATCTATCGAACAGCAAAGCGGTTAACTTCCTGAAGGATAAAAAAATAGAACAACCGCATAAGTAGCCGGAGTTTTATCACCTGCCATAGCACAAAAAAAGAAAGCCTGCTGTTAGAGCAGGCTTTCTTGCACCTATATAATTCTGATTATTTACGCGATAACTTGGCTAATAGTTTCAATATTTCAAGATAAAGCCAGACAATGGTTACCATCAGACCAAAGGCAGAATACCACTCCATGTACTTGGGTAATTGCATTCTTGACCCCTCTTCTATCAGGTGGAAATCGATAATCAGATTCATAGCCGCAATGGTTACCACTACTCCAGAAAAAATAATACCTATCGTACCTCCCTGATGAATGTAGGGGATATTGATGTTAAACATACCTAGTATCCAGGTAAGCAGATACAACAGAAAAACAGCCCCGGTAGCGGCAGTAACACCTAAAATGAACCCTCTGGTGGCTTTCAGAATTCCGGTTTTATACAAAAACCACATAACGAATACAACACCGAAAGTCAAACCGGCTGCCATAAAGGCCAGGTCTTGAAAAATAGCAGAAATAGCTCCAATAGCAAGACCTTGTAACAATGCATAAGTAGGAGCTAACTGGGGTGCCCATTCTTTTTTAAATGCCAATACAATGGCACATAATAGGCCACCTATACAACCGGCAGGTATCAGCATGGGTGCTACGCTCCATCCTTCGAGAAGACCTACCCACGATACAGCTGCAGAAGCCAACAATATAAATAATAAAACACCAACTTTGGTAAGTGTACTTTGCACTGTCATGACCTCACCGTTATTGTAGCTAAGGTCAATTTTGGTAAATGTTTTTTCCGAGAATACTGGATTAGCCATAGTCAAAAAATTGTTTAGTGATTGTATGAACATACAAATTAGCGAATTCTCACCATTTTTCCAAATGGTATATACGAAAGTAAAATCAGCCGATAGGTAAGGGAATGCTCAACAAATAATTAAGCAATAAGAAGCAGAAAACAGTTTATATTTTGCGTTTCAGCTCGAAATGCTGGCCAAGGTATACCTTCCTCACCAATTCATCGCTTGCCAGCTCTTCGGCAGTGCCTTGCCGGAGAATCTTACCTTCAAACAGCAGATAGGCTCTGTCTGTAATTGAAAGGGTTTCGTTTACATTATGGTCGGTTATGAGGATTCCGATGTTGCGATGTTTGAGTTTTGCCACAATGCCCTGAATCTCTTCTACGGCAATGGGGTCAACTCCGGCAAAAGGTTCATCAAGTAAAATAAATTTAGGGTCCACAGCCAGCGCGCGCGCAATTTCAGTACGGCGACGCTCACCACCTGAACAGACAATACCTTTGTTTTTTCTTACGTGTGTCAAACTGAATTCTTCTAACAACGTTTCCGCCTTCTCTTTTCTTTCAGCTCTGCTCAGGTTTGGCTTGGCCAGTTCAAGCACACCCAGTATGTTTTCTTCAACGGTCAACTGCCTGAATACCGACGGCTCCTGTGCCAGATACCCTACACCCAATTTTGCCCGTTTATACATAGGCAAAGACGTAATATCGAGGTCATCAAGCCATACCTTACCGCTGTTCGGTTTTACTAAGCCGGTAGCCATATAAAACGAAGTGGTTTTACCGGCGCCATTAGGGCCAAGCAGACCCACAATTTCACCTTGCGCAACCTGATAACTTACGTTATTATTAACTAAGCGTTGTCCGTATTTTTTAATAAGGTTTTCAGTACGTAGAATCATCTCTTGCTATTACACCCGTTTCTTCTGCAAAACTAACGTCTTTTCTTCAGAAATCTTGTTAATATTTATTAAATCATTGTCAGGCTTGTATATTTGGTTTCTTAAAATATCATCATATCAGCAAAGTAATTTAGTGTGAATCTGCTGACGATGCCAGGCAAACCCATAAAGAATTACCATTCAACCCATGCAAACGGCTTTACTCCAATTAAAGCAATTGGTTTCCGGAATCAACCCTTTGGCGGATAGCGACTGGGAAGAATTTTCTAAATTATGGAAGCCCTTTTCAGCTAAACGAAAAGAGATACTAACCGCCGCGGGAGAAAAAGAGAAGTACCTGTATTTTGTAGTAGAAGGCGTGCAGCGGGTTTATTATTTTGACGAACAAAACCGGGAAGCCACACTGGTTTTCACCTACAGCCCCTCATTCGGAGGAGTGCTGGACTCGCTGTTATTGCAAACACCTTCCAGGTATTATTATGAAACCCTGGCTCCGTCAGTTTTTCTGCGAACGCCGTTCAGTGAGTTGCAGGTATTGATGCAAAGTAACCCTGCCATTGAAATAGTTATCAGGCAAGGAATTACGTATGCGTTATCAGGCTTACTGACCCGACTGGTTGAATTACAATGCTACACGGCTGAAGAACGGTTTATGGAATTGCTGAAACGGAGCCCACATATTTTACAATTAATACCACATAAGTATCTGGCTAATTATCTGGGTATTGATGCTACGAACTTTAGTAAGTTTATCAACCGGATAAAAATTTAGAAATGTTGGTAAATACCAAGAATTATCAAACCGGGCGTGTTCAATTTTGCAGTAGAAAATCAAATGAACACTTATGAACAAAATTGACACATTACAATTGCTTGAAGCATTAGAGAATAAGGTAGAAAACCATCTGAAATCAGTCATTCATACATTTCAAAATCTGGATGAGAAAACTTTATTAAAACAGCCTGCCGGAGGTGGGTGGAGCATGGCTCAATGCTTTGAACATCTCAATAGCTATGGTCACTATTATCTGCCTCAAATTGAAAAAAGTCGCAAGCAAAACCCGGAGAAATCCGCCGGTGATACATTTACGAGTAGCTGGCTGGGTAGTTATTTTACAAAAATGATGTTGCCGTCCAACACCAAAAAATACAAGGCCTTTAAAGGACATATTCCGGCTTCTGATTTGAATGCCCATGCTGTAATAGCAGAATTTATAGCACAACAGGAAACGTTACTGAAATATCTGAAAGACGCCCGGAAAGTAAATCTAGATACTATTCGTATCCCGATTTCAATTACAAAATGGGTAAAACTAAAGCTGGGAGATGTTTTTCAATTTATAATTGCTCACGACGAACGCCATATTGAACAGGCCAGGCGGGTTTTGAAAGGGGTTAGCTTTATCAGGATGTAGTCTGACCAGAAAAGTAAAGAGCAAGTGCAGTAAGCTTGCTCTTTGCTTTAGTACTTAATATCTTTCAACATCAGTTGCAAAGTAGTTTTATTGTTGAAGGTGTTCTCTTCAATCTGATAGGCTACTTTGAAATACTTCTGTTGTGTAAGTTTTTTGTAGTGTTCCTCAACCATGCCAAAGCCCACTGCACTAAAAATAGCACCAGTTTCTTCTTCAAAAAGCTCCAGTTTCAGGTGTTTTTCTTTCATGATACGGGGCGTATATTTTAGCGTAAGGTTTTCAGTAACAAAAACCGGTTGCATATTCTCCGGCCCGAATGGCGCCATCTGATTAATTATCCGGTGGAATTTGGCATTGATATCCGCCAGTTTGATTTTTAAATCTACATTAATTACAGGGGTCAGTTGCTCTTCAGTAATATACTTGGTCACTACTCTGTCGAACTCCTGTTGAAACGAAAGAATATTTTCAATGCTGAGTGTCATACCGGCAGCATGCTTGTGTCCGCCGAATTGTTCCAGCAAGTAAGCGCATTCTTCCAATGCTGCATACAAATCAAAACCTGCTACCGAACGTGCCGAGCCGGCTGCCATTGTGTCCTTGCTTTTGGTGAAGATAATAGTAGGACGATAATATTTTTCAATACAGCGGCTGGCTACTATACCTATCACCCCCTTGTGCCAGTCTTCTCTATACAGAACCGTACTTTTGGCAGATGTCACTAACCACTCGTCCTGTTCAATCATGGTCAGGGCTTCTTCGGTCATGCGGGTGTCGTGCCCTCTTCTCTCTGTATTGTGTTTTTGTATCTCTTCTGCAAAGGCTAGAGCCTCATCGTAATTATCAGAAAGTAATAGCTTTACGGCATCTTTGGCATGTTTTATTCTGCCTGCTGCATTGATACGAGGGCCTAAAACAAACACCACGTTTTCAATACTCATATTGCTGTTAAACCCTGCTACATTCTTCAGTGCTTTTAGACCAATGTGTGGGTTTTCGTTTAGCTTCTTCAAGCCGTAATAAGCAAGAATCCTGTTCTCCCCTGTAATGGGTACAATATCAGACGCAATGCTTACCACACATAAATCTATAAATTCGTACAGATTTTGGAGGGGAATATTGTTTTGCAGACAATAAGCCTGTAGCAATTTAAAACCAACGCCGTTCCCGGTGAGCTCTTTGTAGGGATACGGGCAATCTTTACGTTTCGGATCCAGCACAGCTATCGCCTCTGGCAGGTTTTCATCAGGTTCGTGGTGGTCACAAACAATAAAATCTATCTGAAATTGTTCTTTAGCTATCTTTATTTTATCCTGTGCCTTAATGCCACAGTCCAGACAGATAATTAAAGATACCCCCTGTTGAGCAGCAAATTCAATGCCTTGTAGTGAAACACCGTAGCCTTCCAGATAGCGGTCGGGATTGTAGTATTCTATATGCTGATAAAAAGTACTCAAAAAGCCATATACCAGCGCAACGGCCGTAGTGCCATCCACATCGTAGTCGCCATAAACCAATATTTTCTGATTTTTATCAATGGCTTCTTCTAAACGACTTACGGCTTTGTCCATGTCGGCCATCAGAAAAGGGTCATGCAAATGTTCCAGTTGCGGACGGAAAAAATCTTTTGCCTGATCAAAACTAGTGATTCCTCTCTGCGCCATCATATTAGCCAGGGTACTATCAATGTTTAATTCCTTAGCCAACGCCTTTACCACCTGCTGATCAGGGACAGATTTATATGCCCACCTCTTTTCGTACATGTATCCTCCTGTCTTTCTGCTGATTACTAGTCTGTAATTATAAACTCTTTACTAATTCTACTTGTTTTTCGGTTAGCCTGAATCGCTCTCCATAAGTGTCTGCCAGTCGGTTGCACTCTTTCAGAAAAGTTTCTTTGCCCACAAATTCTGGAAAATTGAGCGTTCCACCAGCATAGGGAGGGAATCCCCAGGCCAGAATAGAACCTATATTGCCATCCAGCTTTGTTATCAGTACACCTTCATCAAAACAACGGATAGACTCAACTACCTGACGATACAGGAGACGTTTTTTCACTTCTTCAATATCCGGTTGTGTTTCTGAAACCGGAAAATGCTCAGCCAATCCTTCCCAAAGATACTTCTTGCCATCGGCAGGGTATTCATAAAACCCTTTTTTATTCTTTTTACCTAAGCGACCCAGGTCTTCCACCATTAGTTTAATGGCCTGAAAAGTATCATCGTTTTCAGTTAAAGCTCCATCAGCAATGGCCTGCTTAGTAATTTTAAGTGCCAAGTCTAAAGCTACTTCATCCGATACCGCCAATGCACCGACCGGCATTCCCACGTTTTTACCTGCATTTTCAATCAGAATCGGGTCTACACCATCTTTCAGCAGGTAAATACCCTCACTGGTGTAGGTACTAAAACAACGGGAGGTATAAAAACCTCTGGAATCGTTCACCACTATTGGTGTCTTTCTGATTTTCTTCACATAATCAACCGCCAATGCTACTGCATAGTCAGAAGTCTGTTTTCCACGAATCAGTTCCACCAACATCATTTTATCGACCGGTGAAAAGAAATGAATGCCTATAAAGTTTTCAGGTTTGGCTGATGCCTTTGCCAAACCGCTTATTGGAAGCGTTGAGGTATTCGAACCAAACACGCCTCCTTCTGCCAACATCGGTTCTGCTTCCTGTGTAACGGTTGCTTTCAGCTCGCGGTTTTCAAAAACTGCTTCGATTATTAAATCACAACCTTTCAAATCTTCGGCCTTATCAGTAGGATGTATCAGGCTCAACAATTGAGCTCCTTTATCTTTGGTAGTTTTGCCTCTGTCAATACCTTTTTGCACCAAAGCCTTCGAATAATCCTTTCCTTTTTCGGCGCCTTCAAGACTCACATCTTTCAGCACTACTTCTATGCCTGCCATAGCCGATACATAGGCAATACCTGAACCCATAAAACCGGCACCTAAAATGCCCAGTTTTTTTACTTCTGTTTTCGGAACATCTTTCGGACGACTCGCGCCTTTATCGGCATCGTTCTTGCCCAGAAACATCACTCCTATCAGGTTTTTTGCTTCTTTAGAAGTAGCTACTTTTACAAAGTGACGAACTTCTATAGCAATGGCTCTGTCTATATTTACCTGTAGCCCCTCATAAACACACGAAAGGATTTCTATCGGAGCCGGATAATTCCCTTTGGTTTTATCCATTATCATGGCTGTTCCTCCGGCAAAGGTACGCATACCAGTTGGTGACTGCACATTACCTCCCGGCACCTTATAATTTTCACGCGCTTTGATTGCGCCTGTCTTTTTATCGAATTCATCCCAGGGTTGTATGGCCTTCGGGTTAGCTAATACCCATTTCATGGCTTTTTCCATCAGCTCTTCTCTGGTAGCTGCTAAATCATTAACCATACCATAACCCAATGCCTCTTTAGGGCTTATACGCTTGCCTTCTACCATTAACAATAAGGCAGGTTCCATGCCTATTAATCGCGGCAGGCGTTGGGTACCGCCTCCACCCGGCAATAAGCCCAATTGTACTTCCGGTAGCCCAATCTGTGCTTTTGGGTTATCCAGAGCAATCCGGTAATGACATGAAAGACAAACTTCATAACCACCACCAAGTGCGGTTCCGCTTATGGCTGCAATAACGGGTTTTCCGCAAGTTTCAAGCCTACGGAATATCTTGTTGAACTCAAGAGAAAACTTATAGGTTTCAGAAGGGTCTTTGTCGTTATTCTTCAAGAGCATTTTCACATCTGCTCCCGCTATAAACTCATTTTTCTCTGATGTTATGATAATGCCCTTCACTTCCGGATCGGCATAGGCATTTTGCAAGTGGGATTCAAATTCAGGAATAGAAACATCATTTAGTACGTTCATGGGCGATGTGGTCATGTTCCAGCTGATAATCGCCACATTGTTTTCGATTCTATAGTTAATTTCCATTGTTAGGTTGAATTATGTGCTTAATAATACAGGTGCTTTTGCCGCTATCAGCAAGCAATGTGTTTGTTCATATGCTTCCAAACGATACCGGCTCTTAATAAAGTATGCAAGCATACTGTTTTGCAAATATAAAAATTATAGCGTTGCTATTCAGTCTATTGCTAAAATTTTATCCATAGACCTAAACATCATTAAAGTAATGTGTCAGATGAAAGAAAACTATTAAACGGGTAGTATTCTTAAGCAAAAAATGTAATCAGCAAAGCCAGAATAGCAGGCAATGCCTGCACAAAAAAGATTCTTCTGCTCGCCGATACAGCGCCATATATACCGGCTACTATTACGCAACCAAGGAAGAAATAAGCCACATTTTTACTCCATTCAGCATCGGTAATGAAGAAAGACCAGATCAAACCGGCAGATAAAAAACCATTGTATAAACCCTGATTGGCTGCTAATGCCACTGTTTTAGGAAACAATTCCTTCGGAAAAGTTTTAAAGACTTTAGGGCCTTTGGTTGTCCAGGCAAACATTTCAAGATACAATATGTAGATGTGCTCTAAAGCCACCAGACCAATCAGAATTTTAGAGAGTAGTTCCATGGTTTTGTGTATATGGTTATTGAATTTCAATTTTTGGTTAGTACAGAATGATTCGTTTTCTGCACAGAAAAATGCCGGAATTATTTAAAGTTAAGACGCACTTCTTCTGCACTTACTTTTAAATGAGCATCCCTTCCACAAGCCATGGCCATGTTTACAGCATCATGCCCAACCGGAAAACCATAGCAAACCGGGTAATGGTAGGCAGCCACATGTTCTGCAATAATTTCATTGGCATTTTTACCGAACGGTTCGTCGTTTTCCTTGCAATCAGTAAATGAGCCCACCACCAGACCTTTCAGATTTTCGAGTTTCCCTGCTCTTTTCAGTTGAACCATCATGCGGTCTATGTTGTACAGATATTCGCCCACATCTTCCAGAAAAAGAATTTTGTTATCCCAACTGATATCAGATTCAGAACCTATCAAATGCGCCAGCAGGCAAAGATTGCCTCCGGTTATCAGCCCTTCGCCCTCTCCTATTCTGTTCATTTCATGGGTCTTTATGGTATAATACGCCTCACCGCCAAAAAGAAATGGCTCAATGCTTCTTACAGAGGCCGTATCTCTCATGAATGTCTTGGGCATAGGTGCGTGCAGGCTCTGAAAACCTAATGATTGTACATGACTGTGAACGGCCGTAATATCAGAAAACCCGATAATCCATTTCGGACTCTCTCTGAACTTATTAAAATCTATTCTTTCAATAATCCTCGAGCTACCATACCCACCGCGTGCTGAAAAAATGGCCTTCACAGAGGTATCATCCAACATCTGCTGAAAATCCCTTGCACGCACTTCGTCGGTTCCGGCAAAACCAAAATAAGCAGCACTTACAGACTCACCCGTTACTACTTCAACGCCCCAGTTATTCTGCATCCACTTTACAGATTGCTGAATATCTTCGGGATTCAATTTACTCGCCAATGCCACAATGGCAATTGTATCACCTTTCTTTAAAACGGGCGGCGCAATTAACGATTCCAAATTCTATTGATTTATTGATAAACTAAAGATTGTTCCGGATACTGCATACTATACCTATTACATATCCGGCACAATTGCTATCATATATAGTAATGTCTACAAGAAACAAATTAACAAATAAGTAGCTAAAAAAAGATAGTATGGGGCTTATAAAAATATAACATCGTCAATCACAGACTCACCTACATCTTTATTGATAAGGTCAATCAGTTTAGTTTTGGCCATGAAAAGCTCCTGCCGTAGCGGAGAGGATTCCAAACGAAGATACAGCACACGATTTTTTACGTAGATTTCTCTGGTTCGTGAAGCTATTATTTTACCCATCATGCGCTCCCAGAAAGCCTCCAGATAGGTTTCATTGAACTTCGATTTCAGATTAAAAGTTTTCAGGAATCCTTCGATGGCATCTTTCAAAGGAGTAGATTGCGAACGTCGAGCGGTTTCCGATGGCATTTGTCAATGAAGTTTAAAGCAAAATGAATGGGTTTCTATCAGACAATTGTCTTTGCAATCATCTGATAGCTAATTTGATAAAAATTTACGGATTTTACAAGGCAGCAGACAGAACTATTTTAGCAACTCAGCTACCTCAAAGCTTACTATTGCTTTTTCAGCATTTGCTTTTAATAAAGGATTCTTCGGAAGAGGGATGCTGATTTTGTCGTCGAAGTTAACCGCCAGATTCCTGGCAGGAACTTTCAGATAAAAAATATCTTTAAATTCACTTAAAGCTGAAGCAGGGCCTTCAATAACTATTTCAGCAGGAGTAACATTGATTACACTGGCTATCACAAAGTTTTTTTCTAAGTCAACCCCAAGGCTATCGACTTTCAGTTTTACTTTCTTTCTGTATTTCTTCTCGAAATTCAAAGTTAACGAGTCAACATCGATATAATTTACCTTAGAGCTCTGTAACTTCAATGAAAGTATTTCTGATAAAATCTCCTTATTCAATTGCTTTTCGCTGACGGGATTCCGCACTTTGTATTCAAGTGGAGAAACATTCAAAAAGAAATTGTCTTTCAGTAAATTCCAGCCTGTACTTGACAAACTCACTTTTATGGTTTTCGGTAAGGGACTAACCGGAATATACAGAGAGTCATTATACTTTATTTCTAAAGGATAACTTATTCTGGTTGTATAACCCGATTTATTCAGGGCATTCAGCAGCCAGTAAATAGAGGCCGCAAGAAAACACAAGATGAGTGTCTTAAAATTCATACAATTTAAGATTCCTGCGAGATAATTCTTAACTCAAATCCAGACCACCATGCCCTGTTGAGTTATCGACTATTCTTATTTTTTTCTTGCGACAGATGTTTTTTCGAAAGTCAGCCTTGCGCCACCACCTGCAGAAATTGTAACGGTTGTTTCATCTTTAGAAACTATTTTACCGTGCAACCCACCGAATGTCACTATTTCGTCTCCTTCTTTGAGTTCTTCTACCATTTTCTTCTGGTCGCTTGATTTTTTCTGTTGCGGGCGTATCATAAAGAAATAAAACACCGCAATCATTCCGACCATCATTATTATCGAAAACATTCCGTTTCCACTTTGTGCTTGTAAGAGTACCATTGTATATAATTTTTATTGTCTTTTTAGTGGGTTATTCTAATTTACATTTTTGTGTTGAACACAATCTCAAATCAATTGGCAGTTCCTTTTGATAATACTTCGGCGGTAAATGAAATAACCGATTGCGACGGTGTAGCATTAGAATAAACCGTAACAAACTTTTTGTTTACACCTACTTTACCTAAACTATTAAACCGAACCACAATTGCATCTTTCTGGCCGATACCAACCGGGGCCTCCGGTTTTGAAGCCACCGTGCAACCACATTGTACCTGTACATCAAGCACCTGCAATGGGCTTTTACCTGTATTGGTGAACGCGAACTTATGCTCTACGATATCTCCTTCTTTCAGCTTACCGAAATCAAAGCTTTCTTCATCAAACTTAATTACGGGTGCATTAGCAGCCGCGGCCAGAGAGTCGGCCTGGTTTGTGTTACTTTTTGAATCAACCAGATTACAAGAAAAGTTAAGTCCCGCTAAAATTACAACTGCACATACGGACAGAAATACTTTCTTCATTATTTTATAATTAAGCTTTATATCTGAATTAATTTTTTGCTTTTATCTGATTCATCAGCGACTCTACATCTTCCAGCAGTTTCTCAGCTTTCTGACGTGCCTCGCTTACTACTTTCTGGCCTTCTGCTTTGGCAGTGCTGTCACCCCCTACTACTTCCATAGCTACTTCATCGCCTCTTTCAATCAGATCATTAATAAACTTCTGTAATTGCTCACGGTATCTCGACAAACGGTAAGCCAGTTTGTCACGCGTAATCTCTCCTTTATCAGGTGCATACAAAATACCTAAAGCAGCTCCGGTTGCTACACCAACTAAAAATGAAATAAAAGTTCTTGATGAATTGCTCATAATATCCCCCGATGGGCATTTAATGATGGATAATAATTTGATCTTTTTCCCGGCACCAAAGATAATCTTTTCGTGGCGGATTATTCAATTTATTTATTGTCAAGCATCCCTCTTCCGCTTTTACGGATTCTTCCGGCGTCTTTCAGTTCTTTTGAGAGGCTGTCTAAAATGCCATTCACAAACTGGCCGCTTTTCGGAGTGCTGTAATCTTTGGCTATTTCGATAACCTCATTAATGGTTACTTTAATCGGGATACTCGGATAATTCAGCATCTCAACCAGTGCCATTTTCAATAAAATCTGGTCTGTTTCCGAAATACGTTCAATTTCCCAGTTCTTCAATTTCGGTATCAGGATTTCTTCCAGTTGCTTTTCTTCCAGAATACTCTTCCGATACAAAGTTTGTAAAAAATCTTTTCTTTCTTCCCATTCCTGATCTAAAACCACAATTTTAAATTTACTGTCTTCCACAAACGACTGGAAAGTATGCGTAACAGCGGCTCTCAGGGTTTCAACATCATCAATCCAATACAAATCCTGTTTTTCGAAATACTCCCAGGTAAGTTCATTTTTAAGAATTACATTTTTGAGCATGTATTTCAAAAATGAAAAATCTTCTTCCAGTGTATGGTTTTTCTTAGAACAGTATTCTATATAATGTGCGTTTTTGCGCAGCACCTCCCGATACAATTTAGCAACAAGCACCTGCTCGTTTCTCCAGTTTACATTACGGCGGATCGCCTGGGTCTCAAGCAATTTTTCCTGGCGAAGTCTTTTAATTATCTGGTTATCAGATAACTTTGATAATACTACTCCCCTTTCATCGCTATCAGAGCGGTCGGCAAGTTCGATAAAAAACAATAGTAGTTGCAGATAAAGATCATAGACCTTTTCGGCCTCCAGAATCATCCGTCCGGCGTAGTGTTCTATGTCTTTTTTGTTTTTAAGCAAAAAGAAATCTTTTGCTTTCTCTACCGACTTCACTACTTCCTGTGGAGCACTGAAATCGTCTTCTTTCTGGCGGGAAAATTCTTCCTGAAGTAATTGCTGACTTAGTTTTTTGTAACCTTCTAATTTTTCTCTGTCCTGAAACTCCATTGAGTTTAAATCAGGAGCAAAATCATCTGAAATGAGGTCTAATGATAATTGGAAATTCGCACCTTCTGCTTGTTTATAAGCATATAAGGCTTGCATCGCACGAATCCGTATGAGGCGTCTGTTAAGCATGGGTGTTCAAAGAACGAGTTTATTGAACCGCAAAATTAATAAAAAAACCACATATTGCCTAAACCGGGCAGACTGAATTTGATATTAGCACTTTTTTAAAAGGCTGAGCCCGGTTAACCCGCCGTTAGCAATAAATGTTTTCTGACCCCATAAATATTAGAATAGTCATAAAATATTCCGATACAAATTTCATTATACAATAGCTGAACATGCAAGATATGCCCCTATAAAGTATACTATTATGCAGGTTTGAAAAATCAACTTTTTGCATTAAATTTGAGAAAGAAAATTAGCCATTGATGAAAAAAGTTTCAACTTATATCCTTACGCTTCTACTCTTTAGCGGGTACTCGTTTACTTATGCCCAATCTTATTCAAGTGAACAAATCAAAGAAGATCTGATAACTCTGAAGAACGAAATTGAAAAGTATCACCCCGCTCCTTTTAAATACATTACGAAAGAAAAATACAATTCTTTGTATGACTCTGTTGCATCGACACTGAAAGGCAGGCTTACACTGCGTGAGGCTTATTTTACACTTTTGCCCATGGTGCAGGCAATAGGCTGTGGTCATACACACATGATGCTCGACCGCCGCCTGCTCACCAAAAGCGCTTCTCCTTCCGAAAGGCCCAAGTACTTCCCGTTCAGTGTTCGCTTCATCAACGATCAGCTTGTGGTATCCAGAAACTATTCGGCCGATAAAAAGATTACCCGGGGCACTGAGATTGTAGAAATTGACGGCCAGCCGGTAAAGAGAATACTGGAGAACCTGGAGAAGAAATCTTATTATAGCGGAGACGGTATCAACCCAAATGCCAGAAAGTATTATACTATCAGGGAGTTCAGAAAATTGTATTATTTATGGAAAGGTGAACAGGATTTTTTCACAATCAGTTATAGAAAACCAGGAATCGGCAAACCCAGAACGAGTAAAATAGAGGCCAAAGACTCTTATTTTATGGAGAAAATGCTTGAAACCAGATATCCCGATGTAGACGAAGACACCACCGGTATGGTTTCTTACAGAGTTATTGACTCAACGCAAAAAGTGGCTATTGTAGACGTACGCTCGTTTATGTATGATTTTCAGAATATAGGAAGAGCCAATTTTGAGGGGGAAACCAAAAAGATTTTCAGGAAACTACAGGAAAACAAGATAGAGAACCTGATACTCGACCTGCGCGGCAACTCGGGTGGTTTACTCGAATACTCCACTTTTCTTCTCAGGTACTTTACCAATCAGCCATTTGACGCTTACCGACTGGGTTTTAGAGATGAAAGTCTGCAAAGATTAAAACAGGACTATAAAAAGTATGATGGCAATTATGCCAGAGAAGCCGCATCAAGGCTGAACACCGAGTTTTCAGTACGCGATTCTGATGGTTTTCTCGAAAGCAAATATATTCAGAAGCAGCGGCCGCATGACGAATTCCGTTTCAACAAAAATGTGTATGTTCTAATGAATGGCGGAACTTTCTCTGCGGCGGCTTTGCTGGTTTCCAAGCTACACAACATGGGTGTTGGCACCTATGTAGGCATGAGCTGTGGTGGTGCTTATGACGGTTGTTCGGCCGCTCAGTTTTCAACCATTCAACTGCCCAACACATCATTAGAAATCTCTCTTCCTTTAGGTAGAATATTGTATAATGTAGATTCGGGGAAATACGATAAGCCCATCTTACAACCCGACTTTGAAGTAAATGCAAATCTGGAAGATTTTCTAAACAATGAAGATACGGTTCTGAAATTCACGCTTGATCTTATTAAAAACAAAATAAAAATCCGATAGGCTTCTCTGATCATTACGAAATTTGCCTTAATTTCTTCAATTTGAACACTACTTAACCCACCGGAAAGTAATTAATGAAACGTTGTCTGTTATCAGTACTATTCTTTTTATGCAGTATTTGTGGTTATGCCCAGAAACAGGTATTCTCGGTTAATGATGTGAGAGAGGATATGGCTACCCTGAAACGTAAATTCGAAAAGCTGCACCCGGGGATGTACCATTACCGATCGAAAGAAGATTATACCCGACTTTACGATTCTCTCTACAATAGTATCACGCAACCGCTTAGTTATCTTGAAGCGTATCAGGTTCTTGCACAACTAGTAACTGCAGTAGAAGACGGGCATACCAATCTACGGTTTGATAAAAAACGTTTCAATCCAAAAAAAGTAAAGTACATTCCTCTTTATGTGCGTAAAATTCAGGACAAATACTATATCAGTATTAATGGTTCGCAAGACTCAACCCTGATACGGGGTTCAGAAATTATCAGTATCAATGACGAACTCATAGAGCCGTTGATGACCAAACTAAAAATGTTTGTTTCAAGCGACAGAAATAATCCTGAAGCAAAGGAATACTATGCTACCCATTTCTTTCCGAATTATTATATAAGACAATACGGTGAAAAAGACACTGTAAAAATCACTTACCGATTACCTTTTGAGACTACTGCACGCAGTAAAAAACTGGCCTGTTTACCGGTGCCGGCCATTAATAAATTCTCTGATAAACGCTACAAGGCCTTTAAACGTCCCAATCTTGGATTAAGAATAGTTGACAGCCTTAACCATATTGCCATGCTTGACATTACCGAGTTCAGCATGAAAGACAAGTTTATGGATCTGAATCATCGTAAATTTAAACGTGTGCTTAAAAACAGATTCACTAAAATAAAGGAGAATGGCATTGAGCATCTCATTATCGATTTCAGGGGCAACGGTGGCGGATACATACCTAACATTACCCGTGTGCTCAGGTATTTATCGCCTACGCCTTTTACAATCATAGATACCATGGGGTTCAAAAAGGGGGCTTATTTTTCCATTGCCAAGCCGTGGTTTGTCAGTCCGCCTCTTGTTTTATGGCTTGCCTTCCGGAAACAAAAAGACGGGTTTATGTATCGCGTCAATAAACGGAATGACAACAAGAAACCTGACCCTTTATTGGCTTACAAGGGCAAAACCTATTTTCTGACAGATCCCGGGTGTTACTCGGCCACCACTTTTACCATGAACATAGCCCACGACCTGGGCGTAGGGCAAGTAATAGGCCAGCAGGTGGGTGGCGCAAGTTGGGGAAGTTTTGCAGGAACTTGGGAAAACTTCAGATTACCCCATACAAAGTTTGTTGCGCACACACCTCTTTACAAAATTGTGCATCGGTTACCCAACAAAGTTAATCAAGGTTTTTTTCTGGATGTAGACTATGAAGTAAACCGCAACTATGAAGAACTCCTAAAAAATAATACAAGTGTGATTGACTTCACTGTAGACATGATCAGGAAGAGTAAAGAAGCAAGCGTCAGATAGACGAACCTTTGCCTTCTATTGTCTGGTTCCTGAGAGCCAATTAAAAAAAATCATAACTTCGATGACTTTTCATTTGTTTCCTACAATTTCGAAATGGCAATTAAGCAAGCGACCCAACATAAAGATACCAAGAAAAATAAGGTAGAAACAGCACGGAAAATCTCTTATCATCGCAAACCGGATAACCTGACACTTGAAGAATGGCAGGTAGCGCTGCGAAAACAATTCGGTAGAGATAACGAGCACGAATTCAGAATTACAAATATTGGTAACCGTGAATTCTTCTCCGATTTTCAGGTAGCTAATGCCGTTACCAATAATACCTATAAGGTAGCTATCAGAAGCGCAGACGATAGCCTGAACTTCTGCGAGTGCTTCGACTTTAAGACCAACCGCCTGGGTGTATGTAAGCACATCAGCGCAGTGATGCATCACTTGAGTGCATTGAAAGGCTATAAAAAAGCCATGAAAGAGGGATTCCAACCCCAATATACCTCTGTTTACGTTGATTACCGGCAAGGCCGGCAAATAAGAATCCGCATAGGTTCTTACAAAAGAGAGGCATTTGAAGCACTGGCACAAACTTACTTTACTGCTAATGATACCTTAAAACCCGCATCCTTCGCTGTTTTTGAGTTATTTCTGGAAAAAGCAGCAGCTCTTAGCAGTTCGTTTAGATGTTACCCCGACGCATTGGATTTTGTTATTGCCGAAAGAGACAAGATTCGTCGAAGGGATTATTTGTGGAGAGTAATTCCGGATGGCGAAAACGATACATATTTCGATCATTTAATAAAGGCTTCTCTTTTCCCCTACCAGCGTAAAGGTGTTTTCTTTGCAGCCATGGCAGGTAAAAGCCTGATTGCCGATGAAATGGGGCTAGGCAAAACACTGCAAGCCATTGCCACTGCCGAGCTATATAAAAAAGAACTGGGTATTAACCGGGTACTGGTTGTATGCCCTACCTCATTAAAATACCAATGGAAGGCAGAAATTGAAAAGTTTACCGACAACAGCGTGTATGTAGTAGAAAGTAGCCTGCAGAAGCGTAAAGACCGCTATTGGCGCAGTACTGATGCTTTCTATGTCATTGTGAGTTACCATACTATGACACACGACCTGGATTGGCTTAACCGCATGGAACCTGACCTGGTTATTTTAGATGAAGCCCAACGTATTAAAAACTGGAAAACGAAGGTCTCACAGCAAATCAAAAAAATTGCCACTCCGTATGCCATCGTACTGACAGGTACTCCGATAGAAAACAAGCTGGAAGAATTGTATTCTATCATGCAGTTTATAGATGTATACAGGTTAGGCCCCATGCATCATTTTCTGAATGAGCATCAGATAACTGACAATTCCGGTCAGATAATCGGCTACAAAAATCTGAATAAAATAGCCGGAAACCTGAGTGATGTATTAATCAGACGCACTAAAAAGGAAGTTCTTTCTGAGCTGCCGAAACGAATGGATAAAAATCTGCTGGTTCCAATGACACCCCAACAGACTAAAATCCACAATGATCTGGGCGATAATGTAGCAAAACTGGTTACCAGATGGCGTAAGTCAGGTTTTTTAAATGAAACTGATCGCAAACGATTAATACTGTCGCTTAATCAGATGCGTATGGTTTGTGACAGCACCTATATTATTGATCAGAATGCTAGGTACGATACCAAGATAGATGAGGTGATGAATATTCTTGACGAGGTTATAGAAAACACAGACGAGAAAGTGGTGGTATTCAGCCAGTGGGAACGGATGACCCGCCTGGTAGCTGAAGAACTGGAAAAACGACATGTGCAGTTTGAACACCTGCATGGTGGCATAGAAAGCACAAAGCGAAAAGAGTTACTGGAAAACTTCCAGAACAACGCATTGAGTCGTGTATTTTTATCTACGGATGCCGGCGGTGTAGGCCTGAATTTACAAAACGCCTCTTTATTAATCAATCTGGATATACCCTGGAACCCGGCAGTGTTGGAACAACGCATCGGCCGTATTTACCGGCTCGGGCAGGAAAATAACGTATCAATCATTAACCTTATAGCTGCCGGTACGATCGAACAACGCATGCTTGATGTACTGCAGTTTAAAGGCGCGATGGCCAAAGGTGTGCTGGACGGAGGAGAAGATACCATTTTTGTTGGTGAAGATGAATTTAAGCAATTCATGGGTTCGGTCGAGAATCTTATACCGGAAGAAAACAAAGCCGCCGAACCTGAAGAAGTACCAGAGAACACCGAAGAAAGCATTAAGTATGAATTACCTGATGAACCGGTAACAGTCATACTTGAGGATTCGACCACTTTTCAGGGCGATGACGATATAAAACAATCTGAGCCGGAACACCTCCATTATATTAACACTAATAATCAGCCCCGGGAATTGTTACAGACTGGCATTCATTTTTTAGCACAATTGGGTAAAACCCTGAAAGACCCGGAGGCTACCCGTGAACTGATTGACAGTATTACACAAAAGGACGAATCAGGGAAAGTTTATCTGAGAATTGAGGTAGAAAACGAAGAGGTTATTAACGATGCCATGCAGGCATTAAGTACTTTACTTGGGGCATTTGCGAAACAACAGTAAAGGTATTTTATACTCATTTTACGTTTTTCATTAAAACGACTGTAAAAATGAAAGGTAATGATTATACGAGTGATGTCATTCTGATTGGAGCCGGTATCATGAGTGCCACTTTAGGCATCCTGTTGAAAAAATTGCAACCTGATTGGAAGATAAAAATCTTTGAACGAATGGACAGGGTAACTGCGGAATCGTCAGAGGCATGGAATAATGCAGGTACCGGTCACTCGGCTTTTTGTGAGTTAAACTACACACCTGAAAAAAAAGACGGAAGCATCAGCATTGATAAAGCTGTTAAGATTGCTGCTTCATTCGAGCTGTCAAAAGAATTCTGGGCGACACTAACACAGGAAGGCATCATTGAAGACGCAAGCCAGGTGATTCGTCGCATTCCACATATGAGTTTTGTGTGGGGTGAAGAAAACACCACCTATCTGAAAAAACGCTACGCCGCGCTTCGCCAACATCATTTGTTCAGCGATTTGGAGTTTTCAGATAATTATGAGAAAATAGCCCAATGGGTACCCTTAATTATGGAAGGACGTGATAAAACAGAAAAGGTAGCTGCTACCTGCATGGAAATCGGTACCGACGTCAATTTCGGAGCTTTATCACGTTCTATGTTTAATTATCTGGAAAACGCCGAGGGCGTTGCATTGAAACTTCATCATGAGGTAGAAGACATCAGACGAACAGACAATGGCGAATGGGAAATAGAAGTAAAGAATCTTGATACAAGTCAGACGCATACCTACTCAGCCAGATTTGTTTTCATTGGTGCCGGAGGGGGCTCTTTGTTATTGCTTGAGAAATCTGATATACCAGAAGGCCGTGGCTATGGTGGTTTCCCGATAAGCGGTAAATGGTTGGTTTGTAATAAACCCGATTTGATTGAAGAGCATTGTGCCAAGGTATATGGTAAGGCCAGTGTGGGTTCTCCGCCTATGTCTGTTCCACATCTTGATACCCGCATGATTGATGGGAAGAAAGCCTTGCTCTTTGGTCCTTACGCAGGCTTTTCCACAAAGTTTCTCAAATATGGTTCTTTTATGGATCTGCCTCAATCTATCAAATGGAGTAATATATGGCCTTTGATTTCGGCCGGTGCTCATAACCTCCCCCTTACAAAATATCTGATAGAACAGGTAACCCAATCGCCACAAGACCGCCTCGAAGCCTTGCTTGAATACATGCCTACCGCCAGAATTGAAGACTGGGATCTAATGACCGCAGGACAACGCGTGCAGGTGATTAAGAAAGATGAAAAAGAAGGTGGCGTGCTCGAATTCGGTACAGAAGTGGTCTATGCAAAAGACGGATCTTTAGCTACCCTGCTTGGAGCATCTCCGGGAGCTTCCACTTCCGTATCTATCATGCTTGACTTAATCAAAAAATGTTTCCCGGGTTTAGAAGCCACCCCGAAATGGCAGCAAGAATTGCAAAGGCTGATTCCGTCATACGGGCAATCTCTTGAACATAATGCAGATTTAGCTCTGGCAACACGAGCCCGAACTACAGAAATATTGCATCTGACAGAAAAAGCATTTGCCTGATTACCCGTCAATCCTATTTCTTAATAATAGATTCCAGCACTTTGGCGTCTCCATCTATATTCTGAGGCACAGGAATACCCAAAAGAGTAGCTACAAAAGGATATACATGGATATTCTGAAACTCAGGAATGACCTTTCCTTTTTTAATATCCGGCCCTTGTACATAGAAAATTGTTCCCATTTCCGGTACAGCGTAAGGGTCAAAGCCATGTACTCCCCACACCTTGCGAACCTCAGGTCGTTTGGCCATACTTTCTCTCGAATAAAAACTATAACCCGCATTGGCCATAAGCATCAGGTCACCAATACGAGGATGATTATTGAAGTGCAAATTCTGCGGGATATCTGATTTTTTATACACCTTAAAATGATTTTGCTTGCTGGTAAGTACTTGCAGAATGCTTGCTTCTTTAGCTCTGTTTTTCAAAAAAATACCAGCGTGAGTGCCACTATTTACAAAAACAAAATCATTTTTATCGAAATCCTGCAACAGGTCTTCTGTATAAATAAATTTATCCGCTTCATTTTTCATTTCATACATACCGTGGTCGGCCGTAAGAATCACGTTTACGGGCAAATCTATTTTCTTTAATCCGGCCATGAGCATGCCAACCAGACTATCTGCCTGCATCACGGCCGCTTTGGTCTCCGGTGCATTAGGTCCATATTCATGTCCTTTGGTATCAACCATATCGAAATAGACAGTTATCAGATGGGGCCTTTCAGATTCCGGAAGATTCAGCCAGTCAAACACAGCCTGTATCCTTTTACTGTATGGCACTTCTGCGTCGTATCTATGATAATAGGCAGGAAATGTTCCGCTTACCGGGGCTTCCGAACCAACCCAGAAATAGGAAGCGGCTTTCATACCGTTTTGCTGTACCAACTGCCAGAGGGGTAATCCGCCGTAATAATAAGGGTCTTCAACCTTATCTCTTTGCCTGATCGAATAAAACGTATCCCGGTTTGCATCATAAAACGAATTATCTACCAACCCATGGTGCGCCGGATACAAGCCTGTAACTAAAGTATAATGGTTAGGGAAAGTCTTACTCGGATAAGCCGGAAGCATTTTAGTGGCGGCAGTTCCTTGCCGTATGAATTCCTTTATATGCTTAGGTGAGTATTTGTCGACGTAATCATACCTGAAACCGTCAAATGAAACCATTACCACATATGGAGTTTTTTTGCTCTGGCTATGACCCGGCCAGTACACAAAAATAAAAATGATGGAGATAAGTACTTTTTTTGTGAAACGTAACATAATTAATTACAGATAATTTAAGCGGACGTTTATACTCATTATTGCACTCTGCGGTACAAAAAAAGCAGATAGACTTTCTTCACTAAAGCCTGTTTTTTTGTCTTTCTTAATATTTCAGATTCCATAATGCTCCGGCAATTATAGAATAATTCAGTGAATTCCTTGCAGAGCCTACTGATATAAAATTGTTAAAATTATATTTCCCGTTTTAAGCACTTGTTCAATGAAATTGTCATGCAAAATACCATTTGATACAATAAATATAAAATTATTGCATTCTATGAAACAATGAGAGTAAATATTAGTTTTATCACCATCAGTCACACTCATTCTTTCTTAATTTCTGAAAAAGTAATATACTTTGTACTGACGCATGTCCATAGCACTTACCTGTTAAATTTCACGCAATTCCACACTTAATAAAGCAAAACACCTGTAATTTGTAATTTTGATGAAACCATCAGTTACAAAATGTTATTAAATCATCCATATTAAGGAAAAACTATTTATTTTTGAGCTTGATAAACCACTTTTATTTCATGACCAACTTTTTGATGAAAACTAATAAATTAAAAACTATTATTTATCTGTGTTTACTCGTTGGTGTATTTTTTCAGTTGACCTCATGCAGAAATGCTCAAAGGGTACCACCGGCTAACCTGGAATATTTCAAGTCAAAAGATTCATCGTTCCCAGCATCTGTAAACACGCAACAACCTCAGACTGTTGTTATTCAAAAAGGTGATATTTTAGCTATTATACTTAATAGCTTTAGTGCCGAAACTAACGAGATTCTCAATTTCACTAATGTAAATACCCTGCCGGTTTCTGTTTTTTCAGGTAATGCCGGTGGTGGCGCTCAGCCATTAGGCTATTCGGTAGACTCCTTAGGGTTTGTAAATATTCCGGTAATAGGAAAAATGCATCTCGGAGGCCTGACATTGAAAAAAGCAGAAGAAATGATTAAAGCAGAATTGGAGAAAAGCATTAAATCGCCGGTTGTGAACCTGAGATTTATGAATCATAAATTTTCAGTTTTAGGAGAAGCTAATAAAGTTGGTATTTTTAATTTACTTGATGACCACACAACCATACTTGACGCTTTAGCGCTTGCGGGAGACCTCACACTGTATTCTAAAAGAGACAGTATCACCGTTATTCGTACTTTTGAAAATAGAAGAGAAATGGGGATTATAAACTTAAACGACCGCTCGGTTTTCACGTCGCCTTATTTCTATCTTAAAAACGACGACATTATCTACATAGCTCCAACTAAAAATAAGGTGGTTCCTGAAGTTCCATTCAAACAAACTCCACCTCCGAGCATGTTTATTCAAAGACTACCGATATTTATTAGTATTGTGACTTTCTTGACGCTAATAGCAAACTATTTTAAATAATGATTGTAATTTAATACCCGAAATTTCTTCAACTTATACCTATTGAATTTATGTCAGAAAATAATGCTTTTAGCGAAGACCAGGAAGAAGATTTTGACTTGCGGAATGTGTTTTATAAGTACTTACGCTATTGGTACTGGTTTATAATAACCGTTACAATTTGTTATACGGGTGCTTATTTATATTTAAAGCAATATACTCCTATCTATCAGGTCAATGCGACATTGTTTATTAAAGATGAAAAATTAAAGAAACAGGGAAGAGATCTGGTTGAGGAGTTTTCGTCTGTTGCTGGTAAACAGATAGATAATGAAATACAAGTACTTCACTCCAGATCATTGCTCGGAAAAGTTGTAGATGCTTTAAATCTGACTGTAACTTATTGGTATGAAGGAAGAAGCAGAGATATTGAGCTTTATAGTGAAAGTCCTATAAAAGTCAATTTAAAGGAACAAAAAGAATATGCTGCCTATACTCCTTTCTTTATAAAACCCATATCGCAGAGCCAGTATATATTACTTGACGCGAAACAAAATTCTCTGGGACAATTTGAATATAGTCAATTAATTAAAAGCCCCTACGGGCATTTCAGAGTTTTCAGAAATCCTGATGTAGCTCTCTCACATACGCCGGTTAAAATCATTTTTATATCTCGTGAAGAGATGGTAAATACTTTAGTAGGTGGTATACAGATAGCTCCTCTTAGCAACAAAACTTCTTTTATTAATTTAGGGATAGAGATCGCTTTACCAGAAAAAGGAAAAGCGATTCTTGGTAAATTATTAGAAGAGTATGCTTTCACTACATTAGAAGATAAAAACCGGGAAGCAACCAATACTTTAAGATTTATTGAAGAAAGGCTCAAATTAGTTACCAACGAACTGGGAGATGTAGAACAGGATGTAGAACAATATAAACGTGAAAAAGGCATTACCGACTTAAGCTCAGAAGCGAGTCTCTTTTTAGGAAAAGTAGAAGAAAACGACTCCAAGCTAAATGAACTGGATGTTCAATCAAAGGTTTTATCGGGCGTTGAAGGTTATATAAATAACTCTGAGGCAGGAAATCTGGCGCCGGCAACATTGATGGTAAATGACCCGATTTTAAGTGGTTATATTACACAATATGCCCAATTAGAAGCTGAAAGAGCAAAGATATCCAAATCTGTACAGCCAGGAAACCCACTTCTGGAGACAGTAAATGGGCAGATGAAAAATGTCAAACAGGCCATTCGTGAAAATATAAATAATCAAAAGGTAAATCTGGAAGTAAGCCGGAATAACCTAAGAAGATTAAATAACCGCTTAGAGGGCTCTATAGCTACTATTCCACGAAAAGAACGAGAGTTTATCGGGATTAAAAGGCAAGCAGGTATTAAAGAGAACCTCTATCTTCTGTTATTACAGAAAAGAGAAGAAACCGCTTTATCGTATGCTTCTACTGTAACAGACAGCCGCATTGTGGATTATCCTTACGAAACCGGAGGGGCTATCAAACCCAACAGAAGGAAAATTACCTCTATGGCTTTGCTAATAGGTTTTCTCGTTCCTCTCGCCGTTATTTTCATTAAAGAAATGCTAACAAATACGGTCCAGTCTAAGAAAGAAATAGAACATAAGACCGGACTGAAAGTGTTTGGAGAAATATCATTGAAGCCCAAAAATGACCAAAGCGAAATTATAGATGTAAGCAACCGAAGTTTTGTAAGTGAGCAAATCAGGATGATCCGATCCAACTTACAATATCTCTTACCGGGTAATAATGACAAAGGCGCTCATGTTATTTTATTCACATCTTCAACAAGTGGTGAGGGTAAAAGCTTTGTAACATTGAATGTTGCCATTTCTTTAGGACTATTAAATAAAAAAGTAGTTGTACTCGGCTTAGATCTGCGAAAACCAAAAATCAGTAATTACCTTGGGGTGGATCACAAAAAAGGGATTTCTAATTTTTTAATTAATAATGCTACTGCAGAAGAAATCATTCAGACAACTACTGCTGAGAATGTATTTTTTATTCCGAGTGGACCCATTCCACCAAACCCATCTGAATTAATTTCAAATGGCAGAATTGGGGAATTGATTGAGATTCTGAAGCAACAATATGATTATATACTGATTGATACGCCACCTCTTGGCTTGGTAACAGATGCAACTCTTCTGTCTAATTATGCCGATGTTTGTTTTTATATTATACGGCATGAAAAAACACCGAAACAATTCTTATCAATGATTCCGGATTTGGTACGAAAAAAAGCCTTTAAATCATTGAATATAATTTTCAATGCGGTAAACTATAAAAATTCGTCGGAGTATGGTTATGGATATGGCTATGGTTACGGGTATTATGACGAAGGCATAACCAAAAATAGTTGGTTAAAGAAAATCTTACCAACGAAGTAGATAATCAAGCTGGAATTGCCAGTTGCAATTTAAGTAAATCAAAGATTTTAATTCTGTTTTAAAGAATCATAAACATATCCGAATCGATTTTCAGGTATGTTTGTGATTAGGGTTTCAGATAAATGACATATACTGTTTTGTTGACTTATTTTAATTATTAGATATATTCTGCATTTGAGCTTCAACATAGACTTTCATCAGAAGAATATCGATAGCAGATAGGAGTAGGTGTATTTAATACCTCAATTGTAAATTGGCCCCTTATTTTTAAGGTGATTTTTTACATAAGGATAATACGCAAATTTCCGACTTTTGAACTCTTTTCTCTAAATTTATCGAAATTTGATACAGAAAAGTCCTGTTTTATCCAGAAGTTGAAATGTTAACTGCTAAAATATTTTTTTTGTCAAAAAAATAGCATTAATTAGCACATCCATTACGACAATAGCCTCCCAAGCCAAATCCAACTTTACTGCTGGTAGCTTTAGAATTTTTAACAACTACCCAAAATACTTAAAACCTATAATCTAAGCTTTATAGTTTAGGTTTAATATGTATATGCTTTGATAATAAGCTTTAGTATAAGGTTATTAGTTAGAATATCTATTAAAATATCTCGTGCATTTGTGAATAAATTCTTTGAACCATCTGATAGCCCATTGGAAACCTTAATTTACACCCTGCCTCCGGATAAAACGGCTCCCCGTATTGATACTAATTTTTTCAATTATTATCAATCACTTCAAATGCAAAGTGATATAAATATAGATTTAGAAGTAAACACGCAGTGTCTGTATCTGGATGAGGAAACCTTAAAAAGAGACGACCTCAATTCTGTTTTTGAATATATATCAAAAATACTTACTCCGGAGCAATTGTTTAGTTTCAAAACAATTACTTCAGAAAACATAAAGGAAAAACTCTCTTCTGATTTTCCTTCTTTCCTAGTTGCTATTTACTATCCTTTTCATTTTGTTGTAAGAAGAATTTTCCCTAAAGTGAAAGGATTAAGAGAGATTACTAAGTTTTTCAACCTACCGGTTGACAGATCAAAATCTGAAATCTTAGGACGACTCATTTTTAATGGCTTTGAAATTGTATCAGTAAATGAAGTATCTAATGAAACTTTCGTAAAAGTAAAAATCAACCCAAGCTATTGTGCAAACTTATCAAAAATTGAGTCTGCAGATGGTGTTTTATTCAAAATGACACGATTGGGTAAAGATGCAAAAAAAATAACTGTATATAAGTTTCGTTCCATGCATCCTTACTCAGAATACGTACAAGAATATATCCATATTAATCACGGGTTAGACGTTGGAGGCAAGTTTTTCAATGATTTCAGAATAAGCACAATAGGCCGGTTTATCCGGAAATACTGGATAGACGAATTACCTATGCTTTATAATTGGATGAAGGGCGATTTAAAACTTGTTGGTGTAAGACCCATAAGTGAGCACTATTTTAATTTATACCCGACAGAGCTGCAGAATTTAAGAATAAAAAATAAACCCGGATTATTGCCGCCCTACTATGCCGACATGCCTAAAACGCTGGACGAAATTGTGGAGTCTGAACTAAGATATTTAAAAAAATACGAGGAAAAACCATTCTTGACTGACTGCATCTATTTAATGAAAATTGTGAAGAATATTTTCCTCAGAAAAGCAAGAAGCAAATAAACTTGTGTTTCAGACAAACTTTTATCAAATTATACCCTAATTGTGTCAATTGTTTACTATTCCTATCCCTTAAAAGAATGTTATTAACCGAAATTATGATGGTCGATTTGAGGTCTCAATACATGAGAATAAAACCTGAAATCGACTCTGCTATCCAAAATTGCATAGAATCATCCAATTTCATTAACGGCAAGCAGGTAAAAGATTTTGAACTTGAACTTTCAAAAAAAATACAAGCCCAATATGTAATTACCTGTGCTAATGGTACCGATGCATTAACATTGGCTTTAATGGCTATGGGATTGGAAAAAGGAGATGAAGTGATTGTTCCTGCCTTCACTTATGCTGCATCTGCCGAAGTAATCGGACTACTACAGCTAACACCCGTAATAGTTGATGTTGACGCTGAAACTTTCAATATTAATGGGGCAATTGTTCAGGAAGCAATATCTTCAAAAACAAAAGCGGTGATACCGGTTCATTTATTTGGCCAATGTGCTGAAATGAACAGCATTATTGAAGTTTCAAAAAATGCAGGTATTAAAGTAATTGAAGACGCCGCTCAAAGCTTAGGAGCAAAATATATGAATAGCAACGGTGTAATGGAGTATGCCGGTACAATAGGAGATTTTGGAGCAACCTCTTTTTTCCCTTCTAAAAATCTGGGTTGCTTTGGTGATGGCGGCGCTATTTTTACGAATGATGAGGCCGCTGCTACAACCCTGCGAATGCTCGCCAATCATGGGCAGTTAAAAAAATACCATCACGAGATTATAGGAATGAACTCCCGGCTAGATACTTTACAAGCAGCTATTCTATTAGAAAAATTAAAGTATTTGCCTCAATATAACATAGCCAGACAAAATGTAGCTCGTTTTTATGATGATGCACTTCAGGATGTAACAGATATATCGATACCTTTCAGAAATTCATTATCTACTCACGTATTTAATCAATATACAATCAAAGTGCCTATCGAGCTTCGTGACAAATTGAAAGCCTTTTTAAATTCAAGGGGTGTTCCGAGTATGATTTACTACCCTTTACCTTTGCATAAACAAAAGGCTTTTCAGGATATTAGTAAAACCATTGGCGACTTAAGTGTGTCTCAATCATTATGCGCAGGTGTTTTGTCTTTGCCTATTCATACTGAGATGGACGACTCCCAATTAGGTTTTATAGTTGAGAATGTTATTGATTTCTTTAAAATAAATTGAAAGTGACGTCAAATCAGGGAAATATTTTTGTTCATGAGTCTGCATATATTGATGAGGGTTGTGAAATTGGTGAGGGCACAAAGGTGTGGCATTTTACACACATTATGCCTGGCAGTAAAATTGGTAAAGGCTGCATAATTGGCCAAAATGTTCTGGTTTCTCCAAATGTAATATTGGGCGACAACGTTAAGGTACAAAACAATGTATCCATTTATACCGGTGTAACATGTGAAGATGATGTATTCATTGGCCCTTCAGTTGTATTCACCAATGTGACCAATCCCCGAAGCTTTATAAATCGAAAAAATCAGTTTTTAGAAACCAATATCGGCAAAGGTGCGAGCATTGGAGCAAACGCAACGATTGTATGCGGAAACGCTATCGGAGAGTTTGCTTTTATCGGTGCCGGCAGCGTTGTTACTAAAAATGTACAGCCTTATGCGCTGGTTGTTGGGAATCCGGCAAAACAAATCGGTTGGATAAGTGAGTATGGGCATAGGCTCCATTTTAACGAAGACGGTTTTGCTACTTGTGAGGAAAGTGAAGACGTTTACCAACTCAGCGAGGGCAAAGTAGGAAAAATATAAGTAATAATTTTTGCATGCATAAAACTATGAAGACTTTTGCCATAATGGGTGCAGCGGGCTATATCGCACCAAGACATTTTAAAGCCATAAAAGAAACGGGTAACGAATTAGTTGCGGCTTTTGATAAATTTGACTCTGTAGGTATTCTGGATTCGTATTTCCCGAATACGCATTTTTTTACCGAATTTGAGCGATTTGACCGACATGTTGATAAATTACGTCGCACGGGCAGACAGGTTGATTTTATGAGTATTTGTAGTCCTAATTATTTGCACGACGCACATATAAGATTTGGCCTAAGAAATTTATCAAATGTGATTTGTGAAAAGCCCCTTGTTCTTAGCCCCTGGAATATAGATGCACTTTTAGAGATGGAAAAGGAGTATAATAAGAAAGTATATACTATACTTCAATTGCGCCTGCATCCTACCATAATTGCATTGAAAGAAAAGATTGACTCTGATAAATCGGATAAAAAATATGATGTTGACCTGACCTATATTACATCAAGAGGTAGTTGGTATTACACAAGCTGGAAAGGTGATATAAGCAAATCAGGGGGTATAGCAACCAACATCGGGGTGCATTTTTTCGACATGCTTAGTTGGATTTTTGGCAAGCCGAAAAATAGTATTGTACATTTACATCAGCCCACTACAGCGGCTGGATACTTAGAGTTGGAAAAAGCGAATGTACGGTGGTTTTTAAGCACTGATTACGATACTTTACCCACAGATGTAAAACTAACCAATAAAAGAACTTTCCGTTCAATAACTGTGGAAGGTGAAGAAATAGAATTTAGCGAAGGATTTACCGATCTGCATACCAAAAGCTACGAGCAGATAATGGAGGGGAACGGATTCAATATGATAGAAGCGTATCCTTCTATTGAATTAGTACATAAAATCAGAACTGCTGAAATATCACCTACTGTCGGAGAGTATCACCCCAAGCTAAAAGTTTAAGCTCCTGCTAGCGTTTTGTAAATCTCAACCCAGACTCTGATGATTAATGAAAAATACGAAAATACAATTACTGCCGATGACAGCAGATTCAATTTTCGATTAGGTGAAATCTGGCGTTATAAAGATCTGTTATTTTTATTTGTCCGACGTGACTTTGTATCGAAATACAAACAAACGGTGTTAGGTCCTATCTGGTTTTTTATTCAGCCATTGTTCCAGACCGTTGTTATGGCAGTTGTTTTTGGAGGCATGGCTAAGCTATCTACTGATGGTACCCCACCCGTATTATTCTATCTGGCAGGGGTTACTTCTTGGAACTACTTCGCCAATTGTCTTAAAAGTACCTCTACCACTTTTACGACCAATGCTAATTTATTCGGCAAAGTATATTTCCCAAGGGCAATAGCTCCTCTTAGCATCATTGTTTCTAATCTGATACAGTTTGTAATCGGCTTAATACTCTTTTTGTGCGTCTATCTATTCTTTATTATAGATGGGTATTCCATACAGCCCGCATGGGCATTAGTATTATTGCCGCTTCTGGTTTTGATTATGGGCTTTATGGGGCTAGGATTAGGCATGTTAGTATCGGCCCTAACCACACGTTATCGGGATTTGCAATATCTGGTCGAATTCGGAATTCAGTTAGCCATGTATTCAACTCCTGTTATACTACCATTGTCTGCTGTTCCTGCCCGGTATCAATTCATTATGTTGGCGAATCCTATGACAGGCGTTATTGAAACATTCAAATATGCTTTCTTAGGAGCTGGTGTTTTTTCATGGTTGAATCTCCTCTATTCTTTTGTTTTCACTCTAATTGTTTTTTTATGGGGTCTTCTGGCTTTTAATAAAACGGAGAAAAATTTCATGGATACTGTTTAGAGAATTATGCACCGATAGATTGAGTTGAGCAAGAAACACCATTTATAAAAAATAAGTAATCAATCTCAAAAATTAAATAAATAATATTTCATTAAAACAGCTTATAATTAAAAAATTCAATAGGTTAAATTTGTTTTTTATAGTGAAACGTTGCCTACCGGCAATGATTCTTTTGCTGAATTTAATATAATTATCAAACTGCGTTAATTAATAGAACATTTCGTAATGCCTAGGACAATACTTTTCTTCGCTGAATGGAAAAGCACATCGGGAAATCATGCAGGTATGGCATACCTGGCAAAAGCTCTCGAAAAGATGGACGAAAAAATCATTTCAATCAAAATGCCCTATGTGAAAGAATATGAAAGTGTTTTTAGAAAAATTCCTGATTTACAATTTTCAATTAAAATCCCTTATTTCAGAACCTACAAAATTAATCCTGTAAGATTAAACAAGTTTCCAATTTTAGTAGCAAAAGCCTTTACTACATTTCTTTGGAAATTGAACATGATAATATACCATTGCTATTTCAAATTAACTCTGAATAAAGGAGATAGATTATTTTTAATGGAATATATGTCGGGGTCTAATTTTTACCACCTTCAAGAGGGTATCGCGAAGTTATTTTATAATAATACTAAAGTTGAAGTTATTGGTTTGGTTCATGTTCCATTACATTTCATAACCAATTCGACCAGATTTTCGAATAAACAAGAAATATTGAATTATTTAAATCTATTAGATCGGGTTGTTGTATTTGGAAATAGCTTAAAAACTGATCTCATTGCCTTTGGTTGTAAAGCGCCGGTTATTTCAATATTTCACTATGTAGATGATAAGTATTATCATCCTAAGGCTCAAGAAATAGCTGACAAATTAAAAGTTGTCATTATTGGCTCAATGCTAAGGCAGAACGATAAGATAGTTAAAATTATAAATAGCTGCCCTAACATACTATTTAATTTTTGTTTGGGAACCTCGGAGCTGGATCCGGGAATTTTCATTCACAATAATGTAAAACTATTTGGTTATCTTAAAGAAAATGAACTTAGGGAAGTGATGCAAAATTCAAATGTTTCGCTGAATGTTTTCGCTCAAACTATTGGCAGCAACGTAATAACTACTTCAATGGCTTGTGGGCTACCATTAGTAGTTTCGGAGGTAGGTTCTATACGGGATTATTGTGATGAAACAAATACGTTTTTTTGTTCCAGTGTTGAGGATTTTTCGAACGCACTCGAATACATTAACAACAATAAACACATCTTGAAAAATATGTCAGAGGCGTCTCGCAAGAAGGCAGAAATGTTGAATATCGAGCAATTCCACAATGATTTGTATGCGAAGAACATTTTATAAGCGGAACTATACGCATGAAGAAAGTTGCAGACTATTTAGAATACAAAAATTAGTACCTGCTCTACCGGTTAATCCGGGATTGCTTTAATTGCCTATGTTGGCTCAAATAATGCGCTTAGTTGTTTTATAATTTGGAGTTATAATAAACCTGATAAAAATTTCACGGATACCGTTTAGAAAATTATGCAACCAATTATAAAAGTACAAAATTTATCAAAACAATATAGGTTGGGGGAAATCGGGACAGGAACCTTGAGTCATGATTTTAAACGTTGGGCCTATCGCGTACGTGGGAAAGAAGACCCCTATCTTAAAATTGGTGAAACGAATGATCGTAGTACCAAAGGGGAAAGCGATTATGTGTGGGCGCTGAAAGATATAAACTTTGAAATAATGCCTGGTGATATTGTAGGTATTATTGGTAAAAACGGGGCCGGAAAGTCAACATTACTTAAAATTTTATCTAAAATAACAGGCCCCAGTGAAGGCCGGATTGATTATAACGGGCGTATCGGCAGTTTGCTTGAGGTTGGAACGGGCTTTCACCCGGAACTAACTGGAAGAGACAACATATTTTTGAATGGAGCCATTCTGGGTATGACCAAAACCGAAATAAAAAGCAAATTAGACGAAATAATTGATTTCTCGGGCTGTGAACGTTATATAGATACCCCTGTTAAACGGTATTCCTCAGGTATGATGGTTCGTTTGGGGTTTGCTGTTGCGGCACATCTGGAACCCGAGATTCTGGTTGTTGATGAAGTATTGGCCGTTGGAGATGCAGAATTTCAGCAGAAGGCAATCGGTAAAATGAAAGACGTAAGCAGCGAAAAAGGCCGAACCGTTTTATTTGTGAGCCATAATATGGGCGCAGTCAGAAAACTATGTACCAAAGGTTTGTTATTTGAGAACGGAACTTTGACTTATAGTGGTAGTATCAACAGTACGATTGAGGAGTACTTGAATATCAATGCAAGTAAAAAATTCCACTATCCTGTAAATAATCCGGTTAAGGTAATTTCTGCAAAATTTGAAAACCGTAAAATAGTTATATCAGTAACATATGATGGCGAAAGGACTATCCATAAACCGAATCTGGGCTTTGTTGTTTACGATCAGTATGACAATCCTTTGTTTGGAACAAATCCAATAAATTTAGGGTACACTGACTTTGGAGCACCCAAAAAGAAAGGAGAAATCTTGATATCAATTGAGTCTCCTTTGTTGACAGACGGAATTTATCCAATTTCAATCTGGTTTAGCGATGGCCTTCAAATAAGTGAAGATGACACAATATACCAGGCAGAAAAATGTCTGAGCTTGGAAATAGAAGGAATGAATGATCTTTTTGTGCAAAAAAATCTATCTGCTGAAGGCAGAATAATTCCTATTTTAGAATATCAATTCAAATAAAAAAATGATCAAATACGTACACGATGAAGATCATCATAATCTGATTGCTCCCTCAATTATTGTCCCATATATCATTGAAGCGGTAAATCCCCAAAGCGTGGTAGATGTCGGGTGTGGTATCGGAACATTTTTAAATGTGTTTAATACACATGGAATTAATGATATATTAGGGCTCGATGGAGAATGGACCAATAAAGATCTCTTATCTAAATATATTGATCTGGATAGTTTCAAAGTAGTGAATTTAGAGGAGAAATTCCATCTGGATAAAAAATTTGATGTAGCTATTTGCTTAGAAGTAGCCGAGCACTTAAGCGAAAACAGTGCAGATACGATAGTTTATAATTTAGCCAATTTAAGCGACATAATTGTGTTCTCAGCTGCATTTCCGGGACAAGGCGGACAAAACCATCTTAATGAACAATGGCCGAGTTATTGGGCAGAAAAATTCAAAGAGCATGAATATACTTTTCATGATGTGTTGCGACCCATTTTCTGGAACGAGACTGAAATTCCTGACTGGTATAAACAAAATATGTTTCTGGTCTTAAAAAACGGAGTACAATATGATATAGTAGAGAAATTGAGGTTAAAAAGCAAAGCTCCTCTGATAAACTTTATACACCCTAATTATTTCAATGCCCATTTAGAGAGAAGCAATAAGTTAGAGACTTTACAAGGGGACTATGCGGGTTTCCTAAAAGGGAAGTCCGGATTTGTTGATTACACAAAAGTAATGGCTAAGTACTTATTAAGAAATCTGGGCTTATATAAAAAATAGAGAACTGAAATAATAAATATGTTGAATCCTATCATTGTTTCTGTCATTATTCCAATTTATAATGTTGAACGTTATTTAAAACAATGCCTGGACAGTGTTTATAATCAAGATATAGATGAAAACCTCTATGAAGTTATTTGTGTGGATGATTTCTCGCCGGATAACTCTAAAGAAATAGTAAAAGAATATCAACAAAAACATAAAAATTTAATTCTGATTGAGCATACACACAACAAAAAACTAGGAACCGCCAGAAACACCGGCAGATCTGTTGCACAAGGAAAATATATATGGAATGTCGATTCGGATGATTACATAAAGCCCAATGTTTTAGGGTATTTGACTGAACTTTGCGAAGCCAACAATCTAGATGTACTGGTTTTCAATTTCAATCATCTGAGTGGTGGGTCAGAAAAATTAAATCAGAAATTCCCATTTATAGATAGCCCTATTCTAACCGGAACAGAGTTTCTAAATAAGTATTGTCTTACCAATTTTAGTGAAATAAGCCCGATCTGGACACAAGTTTATAGGAAAGATTTTCTGGATAAAAATGATATTTACTCCCCCCCTATCAATATGGGTGAAGACGTACCATTTACCTTAAAAACACTCCTTATGGCTGAAAGGATTATGTCTGTCACCAAAAGTTGCTATGTTTATCGATTAAATCAAGACTCGTTGGGCGGTAAAATTGAGATTAAACCTACCCCGGAAAAGCTATATGAAAAATGCTTTGAGTGCACTAGGTACACGTCAGAGGTAGTAAAGTATATTCCTGAAAACGAAGAACAAATAAAGAAAGCATATATTAATGTGTGTAAATATATTATTTCTCTTTACCCGAATTATATCGAGAATTTTGATGAGCAAGAATGGAAAGAATTTAAAACCTTGTGCCGACGACAATTGCCGAAAGATATAAAGATTCTGAAATATCTGGGAAAGAAAAGAGCGCTTATTTATCTGTTGAGCATTATTGTGCCATTAATTTCAAGACGTAACTAATTTCAACTACTTCATCAATAATGATGCTTAGTAACCAAGTTAAATGAGAACATCTAAGGTTTCAATAGTGATTCCGGTTTATAATGCAGAAAAGTTTTTGATTGAAACGCTGGAAAGTGTACGGAATCAAACCTTTACTGACTTTGAATGTATGCTGGTTAACGACGGTTCAACTGATAATTCATTAGGAATAATTAACCAATATTCAGAAGACGATAACCGATTCAAATGCATTTCTATTGCTAATAGTGGTTGCGCTAATATTCCAAGGAATGTTGCGATAAGAAGTGCTGTCGGAGAGTTTATCTTTAATCTGGATGCCGATGATGTCATTGAGCTATCTTGTATTGAGAAAATGATAGAAAAGCAGTTGAATACAGGAGCCGACATTGTATTGTTAACAATGATAGGTTGCATTCAGGATTTAACCGGCGAGCTCTGGCGATTACCTCTCATCAGTTTCGATAAGCAAGTGGTTATAAGTGGCATAGAAGCATGTAAATTAACCATAGGAGGATGGCAGATTCCATGCAATGGTATGCTGGCCAGAAAGACCCTTTTCAAAGATGTACCCGAAGGTAATTTGTTTATTTCAGATGAAATTGCATCCAGACATTTGTTATTTAAAGCAAACAAAGTAGCTTTCTCGGACGCCATTTATTATTACCGAAACAACGATGTATCAATAACAAGAGCTCTGAGCCCAAGAATATTTGAAAGATTACTTATTGATGAAATACTTGATGATTTTGTTTCGGAACGATTTCACTCAAAAGAAGAAACATCCATAAAACAACGGCATACCCGTTTCTTTAATTTGGTATATTTATACTATGACTTTGTAAAAAACAAGTCCGGATTTACCGAAGAACAGAAAAAGATGATATCCAACAATTTCAGATTAACGTACAATAGTCAAAAATCAGACTTACTAAAAGAAGAACTACCAGTGCATTTAAGTTATCTTTTTTTGACTTCTTTTAATCTGTTTAGGGTTTTTGCACTTTTTTATGTGTCTTATAAGACAATTAAAGGTAGAAAATATCTGTATAAGTAACCAAATGGAGAATATAAAAGTAAGTTTCATTATTCCGCTGTTCAATGGAGAGAAGTTTATCGGTAAGTGTCTTGATAGTTTACTGACGCAAGATATTTCTCCGGATGAATTTGAAATAATTTGCGTGGATGATTGCTCAAAAGACGACACTGTTACAATAGTAGAATATTATTGCAAAAAATATCAAAATGTAAAACTCATTCAACATTCTTCTAATCTAAAAACAGGCTCAACCTGCAATACAGGAGTTAAAAATGCAAAGGGAGAATACATCTGGATAATTGGACAGGATGACTGGATAAATAACAATTGCCTGCTTAAGGTTTATAGTATATGTGCCGAAAACCGACTTGATGTGCTGGCATTTAATTACACCAGAGTTAATGAATTAGAAAACCCGCTTCATTCAGCTCAGGTATTCAATGATGAGCCCGTGCAAAGAGGCGACTATTTTATTTCGGCCAACTTTAAAGATACGTTTCAATACTATTTGCTGGGTTACGAATGGCGTGCACTTTTTAATAGAGAGTATTTGATTAAAAACGCTATTTCTTTTCCGGAAGGAGCCATTTATGAAGATACAACTTATCTGTTTAGAGCAATTTTGTTTGCTGATAGGTTCATGTCAATAGCTGATTTTATTTACAATTACAGAATAAATACTTTATCGATTACGGATGTAAATAAAAAATATAGTGGTAACTTAATTTATGAATTTGCCTTCGTTGCAGGGAATGAAGTTCTGGAGTTGTCAGAGCAAATACAAACCCAATATAAAGATTTTGCAGATACTCTGAGAGACAAAGCGAACTGGTATTTTCAAAGTTTCACCTACAAGATTCTTCCAGTTTCGCCTCACGAAAAAAGAATCTTTTATGATTTAATAAGAAATAATAAGGCAACAATTAAACGGTTAGTTGCCAATACTAATTGGTATGTTAAAGTGCTGGCAGACCCTACGTGGGGCCTGTCACTAAGCACTATTCTTAAACCGGCATATTTACTGAAGCAGAAAATTAAATATTTAAAAAAACCACGTCAGGAGTGGTCGTATTAACAAAGTGCTAGCATCTATAATAATACCCTCGTATAATGGCGGCGAAGTAATTCTTCGCTCATTGAAGACCTTGTGTAAACAAACCCTACCGTTTTCTGACTTCGAAGTTATAATTGTAGATAATAATTCCAGCGATTCTTCTCCTGAGCTTATTAAAAACTTCATAAAAGATTACCCTAATTTCAGGTATCTGAAAGAAGTTGAACCCGGCTCTACTAATGCCCGGCACGCCGGAGCCAGACTTGCAAAAGCTGATACTCTTATTTTTTGTGATAATGACGGATTATTCAATGAGGAGTTTATAGAATCCATTTTAGCGGTTTACAGTCAGAATAATGGAGTAGCAGCCGTTACAGGCAAAATAGATATTGAATGGGACGCGCAAGCGCCTGACTGGATTGATCCTTATCTTTTTATGTTGGGCCAATTGAATTATGGCAACAACATTATGTATGCCAAAGACTTGTACCTTAATGGGGGTATTTTCTCAATCAAGAAAACTGTATTTCAGAAATTAGGTGGGTTTAACCCTGATTTGATTGATGGAAAATTGATAGGTGATGGTGATACCGGTTTAGTATATAAATTACATGACAGTGGGGCTTTAATTGGTTACACTCCGTTTGCAGTAATGAAACATTTACAGTTTGTAAACAAACATGGAACAATAAATGACTTGGGCCGTAGATTCTATAATATTGGTACCAGTAACTCTTACACCTTCTTTAGAAAGAATTTGTATCAACTAAACCAAAAAGCATATTACCATTTTGGTTTCAGAGCATTACTATTAGTGAAAAAGCTAATAGAACATCAATTCAACAAAAAAAACAGGCGAAAGTATTTCAGCCTGATGGAAAGGAAAGGAGAGTTTAATTTTTTCATAAATCTATTTAATAAGGATTTCAGAGATATGTTGAAATCAAAAATATAACCGATGATATCTTTTAAATTAAGACTTATACGTGAACAGAACAGAATCTACACTACCATACTGAAGGTTTTATCAAAACTTAAAAAGAATGGCATTAAGGTTTATTTATTTCACGATATTCTGAACGATAAATCGGAGGTAAAATCACAATTTTCAATTTCAGAGCAATCTTTTGAGTTCTTTCTGCGCAATCAGCTGGAGAATGGTCAAAAACCCATAACTTTTCAAGAATTAAAGGAGAATATTATCACTCATACATCAATTACAAACGGATTTATTGTTAGTTTTGATGACGCCAACGAAAGCGTAATTACAAAGGCCTATCCTATTCTTAAGAATTATAGTATTCCATTCATTATTTTCATCAACACTGAACTGATAGGCCGAGAAAATTTTTTATCAGAACAGCAAATAAGGTTACTTCTTCAGGATCCGCTTTGCTCAATTGGCTCCCACGGATGCCATCATAAGATGTTCAGGTATTTATCTGATGAAGAGGTAAAGAAAGAGCTGGAAGAATCGAAAAAAACCCTTGAAAATACTTTTGCAACAAAAATTGACTGTTTTGCCTTTCCATACGGAAGATTAGTAGAATGCTCAAAACAAAATATTGAATGTGCAAAGAACTCGTCTTACCTATTTTCCTTTTCAGCTATTGCAGGTACTCTGAGAGTTGCATGGCTGACTGGTAAGCATTTCCTGCCAAGAATAAATGTAGATGAAAAATTAGTTGCGAGGCTAACTTAAAATGTTTTTCAAATGGAACAAGCAGAAAATCCCAGAATATTATCATTGATTTTATTATCTTATTACAGTGGTAATAGAATAGTAGAGGCATATAATAAGATAAAAGTAATTTTGGAAAAAGAAGCTATTCCATTTGAGTTTATCATTATGGACGATGGTTCTAAAGATAATTCCTTTATGATTGCAACTGATTTGGCCAAAACCAACGCAAATGTGAGTGCCTACCAATTGAGCAGAAATTTCACCAGTCATTATTCTATTTTTGCAGGCTTAACATTATGCACCGGAGCTTGTGCCATGCCTATTGTTGATGACGAACAACAACCCTACTCTACTATAGTTGAGATGTACCGTCTCTGGGAAAAAGGAGCAAAAGTCATTATCCCACACCGAATCACGAGAGACGATCCCTGGAGCAGTAAGGTATCATCTACCATTTACTATAAATTGATGAATTCTATTTCAGAAGTTAAATTTCCGATTGGAGGTGCCGACTTATATTTTATAGATAGAGAGATAATAGATATACTGAATACTCGAATACACCCCATAAAAACTTCAAGTATTATTGAAGTGCTGAGGCTAGGCTATAATCCGATATTTTTACCTTATGATCGCCCCATAGGTTTAAATAATGGTAAGTCCAGGTGGAGTTTCAAGAAAAAAGTACAACTGGCAAAAGACACTTTTTTTTCTTCTTCAACTTTTCCAATCAAACTAATAACAAACATCGGCCTCTTTTTTTCTCTGTTTTCGTTTCTGGTTATATTATTCTATATCTACTTATACTTTTGGGGGAACCGAAATATTTGGGGATACAGTGTCACAGGCTGGACATCGTTAGTTGTTTTTATATCTTTTTTTAGTGGCCTGATTTTATTTTCAATTGGCATCATTGCAGAATACATCTGGCGTATATATGAAGAAGTAAAAGATAGACCAGGATACATAATAAAAAAATAGAGTCTGATTCACTATAGTTTATCTTTAATACGAACTTAACTCATGTTAACCATCCATAGAAATGATTAATAAAATAAAGATTTCTTTAAGCCTTGTTTTGTTAGCATTTGTTATAGTGCCACTAATATTCCTAACCGTTTATGCGCATCCAGCAACGGACGACTTCGGGTTTCAAATGGCGCTACAAAAAAGTAATCTTTTCGAAGTACTAGTGGGAATAACAAAGACGATGGACAGTCGTGTGTCAGGAAATTTCTTTACACTCCTTTTTTGTCATGCCGACTCCCTTTTTTACTATCGTCTTCAGCTGGGCATTTTTATAATTATTTTCTTTTCGTCAGTTTATTTCTTAATCGATTCCGTCAATAAAAAATACTTTCAAATACAGTTTGCTGACCAATTAATACTATTTACCATTTTTTCGTTTTTGTTTGTTGGCTATATGCCTGGCTTGTCTGAGGCCTTTTATTGGTATCCGGGTGTAGCCGTCTGGATATTGGGGATTGTCATGCTCAACCTTTTTATTATCCTTATATTGAAATATAAAAACATTAAGCGGCCGGCTCTAAAATTTATAGCCCTAATGTTCATTTGCTTTTTAGCCTTTGCCATGACAACGCAAAATGAATTGAATCTGTTATTTATGTTCTTGGCCTTTTTATATGCGGGATGGGCATTAGTAAAAAAACGAACCCAATTCAGAAAAGAATATGTATCGGTTTTTGTGTGCATTGGTCTTGGGTTACTGATCACTATTTTTTCCAGAGGCAATTATGAGAGGCTTAATTATATTGCCACTAAACAGTACCAGTCGTTATTCAGAATAATTATTTACAACCTTCTTTACTACCGAAAACAATTTTTCTTTTCAAATGTAATTGCCTTTAATTTGGTGCTTCTGCCTGTTTATTATTTTTATTCTCCAAAATTCAAGGCCATTAGCCCGATAAAACTATTATTATATTCTATACTATTTCTTATTTATCTGACGGTTCCTTCTTTAATTGCCCGAACAAGTTATTCATTCCGAATAATTGACTTTGTCTATTATTTTTTTCTGTTCACGGTTGTCTTCAATTTCATAAACCTTGCCAACTATTTAAAAGATTCTAAACAGCTGGTTGTTCATTCAGATATAAAAAACTACTCGTTCTTCTTCATAGCATTTTTTCTGGCTTCATACTTTGCGCAGAAACAAAGTGTTTTAAGAACAGCTTATGAAGATTTGTATCTGGGAACAGCCAGGAAGTTTGACGCTGAAATGAACAATAGATACGAATATCTTCATAATAGCCCATTAGACACCGTTTCATTAAAGCCAATTGTATCAAAACCAAAGAGTATATTTGCAGACGATATATCAACTGATCCAACTCATTGGACGAATACCCTATATGCCGAATACTTTAGTAAGAAATCAATTTATTTAGAACACGAAAAATGATTGTAGTAGCTCCAGAATTTATTTCTGATCCACATATTTCGGTTTTTATAATCACATATAATCAGGAAAGTACGATTTCCCAGACGATAGAAAGTATTTTAATGCAGGAAAGGGATTTTTCGATAGAACTGATTATAGGTGAAGATGCCGGCACAGATTCAACACGGCAGATATGTATTAATTATCAGAAGAAGTATCCGGAAACCATTAAATTATTATTACAGGATAGCAACCAGGGACTAGTAAAAAACTTTATTGATACTCTTAAGCTCTGCAGGGGCGAGTATATTTCTTTATGCGCAGGCGACGATTATTGGATTGATCCGAAGAAATTAATTAAGCAGCGTGAATTCTTAAACAACCATGCGGAGTATGGAGTGGTTAGTACCAATGGATACAGATTGCTGGTGAAATCGAATAAACTTATTGAAGGCATAGCTCCTTTGAATCCGGTTGAGAACGGTGATGTTTTCCATTTGACACACATAGGCGGCGTTTATGCTATGCCGCTTTCATTGATGTTCAGGAAAGAACTTCTTCAATACATTGATTTTGATCAGTTCGTTATCCGGGAGTTCAGTTGTGAGGATGTACCGATGCAGGCAATTTTAGCCAAACACACAAAATTTGGTCACTTACCCGACCTTACCTGTGTATACAGGGTACATAATACATCCATGACATTCACGTCTTTTAACAGACCTAATTATATATCGTATCATAAGGGGCTGGTTGCCATAAAACGTTATTTAAATGAGCTTTTTCCCGGAGAAGTCGATTTTAGTGAACAATGGGCAAATGATTATCTGGTTCATAAGCATTTTTTAAAAGCAGCTTATTCTTTTGACTGGGGAAACGCAAAAAAACATCTGGCAAACTTGATAAACGTAACTCCAAAAGAAAGACAAGCCGTATTGTTTTCTAAGACTTTATTTGGTTTCTATCTTTTTTGTTTGGGCAAAAGAATAAAGCTATGGTACTATGAAAAAAAATATACCTGAGATCATATCTCTTCCTAAAATCACTGATTATAGAGGCAATCTTTCCTTTATTGAAGGCGAAAACCATGTGCCTTTCTATATAAAAAGAGCTTATTGGATTTACGATGTGCCCAGTGGAGAAGTGAGAGGAGGACATGCGTTTCGTGAACAATCGGAATTCATTGTAGCTTTGTCAGGTAGTTTTGATGTTATTCTGAAAAACAAAGGCAAAACAAAAAGAATTGGTCTGAACCGGTCATATTTTGGTTTATATATTCCTAATGGCGTGTGGCGGTCAATGGAAAACTTCTCGACCAACTCAGTAGCCTTAGTATTGGCTTCTACTCATTTTAATGAAAATGACTATATCAGAGATTTTCAGGAGTTCCTTGCGTTAAATCCTTTGAAGTTCCAGCCACAGGTAAACATCAGGGTGACACAAAATGAGGTAGGTAATCATTATCAAAAATCAACAATTGATGAGTGCTCAATTATACATTTAGAGAAAAATCACAGGGAAAAGGGCAACATAACTGTTATTGAAGAATCTTCACAAATACCCTTTGATATTGCTCGTGTTTATTACCTCTATGATATACCTGGTGGAGAAGAACGAGGCGGACACGCCCATATTGAATTATACCAATTGTTAATAGCCGTGAGTGGCAGCTTTGATGTGGTTCTGGACGACGGAGAAAATACAAAGACAGTTACGCTTAATAGGCCATATCAGGGGCTTTATATTGTTCCCGGTATCTGGCGTGAGTTGGTTAATTTCTCTTCAGGTTCATGTTGTTTGGTTTTAGCGTCTCATAAGTACAATGAGCATTACTATGTACGTAACTATGAAGAATTCAAGCAAATAAAAGACATATAATCATGATACATGCATCGGCAGATGTGCAGACTACAAAGATCGGAGAAGATACAAGGATATGGCAATTTGTGGTTATTTTACCCAAGGCACAGATAGGTAAGAACTGTAATATTTGTAGCCATTGCCTGATAGAAAACGATGTCGTTATAGGGGATAACGTTACAGTGAAATCAGGGATTTTTCTTTGGGATGGAATTACTATCGAAGATAATGTGCAACTTGGCCCGAATGTTACTTTTACTAACGATAAATACCCAAGAGCCAAGCAACCTTTTACGCTTCAGCGAATACTAATTAAAAGAAATGCCTCTATTGGCGCCGGTGCCGTTATTTTAGGAGGTGTAACCATCGGAGAAAACGCCTTGATCGGTGCAGGCAGTGTGGTTACTAAAAGTGTACCAGCCAATGAATTGTGGGTAGGTAATCCGGCTCGGTTTGTACGAAAAGTTGATGATGTATTTTGTGACTAATAAATAATCTGTCTTTAAAATTCGGTTAACTAAACTGGATTATTTTAAAAGTATCCTGAATATATATGTATAAACTATTATTATTGGCTTTTACAATCGGTTATTGCATACTATATGCACCATACGGATATAATGACGCTGATGATGGTTATATACTAGCATTTTCCTGGAGAATATTTAATGGAGAAATCCCGTACCGCGACTTTATTCTGGTTAAACCTCCCATATCACCAATCTTTCATACACTTACGCTGTTTTTTATACCTGATAACTATCAGATAATATTTGAGCGTTGTCTCACTTACGTTTTAATTGCATCATACTCTCTATTGGGTGCCTTATCAATAAATACTTTTTTTGACCTGAAGAAAATAAACCTCGATGTTTATCTATTAGCAACCATAGGCTTTGTTTTTTCGGCTCATAATTTTCCCCCCTCACCCTGGCAAACAATAGACGGAATTTTCTTTGCCTCAATCGGTATCTATTTATTATTGGCGTATCGATCAGATTACATTATACCTGTTGCCATATTTTTCTTCTTTTTAAGTGCGGGCTGTAAACAATCTTTTTACCCGATGCCTTTCTTAGGAGTACTATATTTAATCATATTTCAAAAAAAATGGAGACACGTTCTTATAGCTATTTTTAGTATCATTTGCTTCAGCTTAATTTGCATTGTGCTACTGAATTATTTTGACATATTGCACTCTTTCGTTGAATTAACCTCAGGTAGTACTAATCTTGAAGACTTAATATTTGCCGGCTTTACAAGTTATATTCTTTTAAATCCGATATTTGTTCTACCACCAATTGTTTTTTATTTTACAGTTAAATTTATTCATTCAAATAATTCTCTTAACAGTACTTTTTTAAAAAGAATACCTTTCAACAAAGTAATAAGCTTAACCCCCTATTTTATTCTATCCGCAATATTTATTCCCCCATTATTGAAATTCATATTCAGGTTTTATACAATTGATAATTATAGCAGTTACTTCAAATATTTTCAATCTCGGATATTTTTTATTATTGCAATTCTATTAGTACTCTTAAGTCTTATAAAAACAAAAAAAATAAGTGCGCTGGCTTTTCTTTTGTCGCTTTCATGGTGCGCAAGTATAAGTTGGGGTTATCCGGCTCCAGTACTCTGTTCGACCCCGTTAATATTTTCTTTTTTTTTATTTTCAAATGAATACTTCCAAATAAAAAACATTAATCGTTTAGCATTTTTCACACTTATATTAGGAGCGTTTACTTATTTTGTTGCCTACCAGATACCTTATCTAAGCCCTAAAAGGTCAATGTTGACCTATAAAGTTGACCATATTTTTCCGAAGTTTAATCTTATTCATGTAAGCAACGAAACTTATGAGAAATACACAGAGTTTTCGCAGTTAATCAAAAAATATGGCGATAATTTTAAAACTCTACCTGGCATGCCACTAGCAAGCTACTTAACAAACACTAAACCTAGAGTTCAACTTGATTGGATTATAAATGTAGAAGCTAATTATAAAAACCAGGAGATTATTGATACGCTTGAAAAGAAAAAAATAGTTGTCTTTATGGAAAAAGGATTACCCGAAAATCTGATCCCTAATGAGAACGAGAAATTTAGCTCCTCTGTGGCGTATTACATACAACAAAAATGGAGTCTTGTTGAAGTAACAAAACATTTTAAAATTTATAAACAGAAATAATCATCAAAATTCCAGATCATTAAAATGAACACCTTAAAATTTTAGTTCAACATTAAAATTATGCTGTTTAATTCAACTAATTTCGCTGTATTTTTACCTGTCGTATTTATATTTTATTGGCTTATATCCAACAAAAGCTTAAAACTACAAAATACTCTTTTGTTAGTTTCAAGTTATTTTTTCTATGCCTGCTGGGACTGGAGATTCTTATTTTTGCTTATTTTCTCAACTTTGCTTGATTACTACACCGGCATTAAAATGTCAAATGCCACTAATCAGAATCATAAAAAAATCTGGTTTTGGCTGAGTGTTTGCATTAATCTGGGCTTTTTAGGTTTTTTTAAGTACTATAACTTTTTTGCTCAATCTTTCACAGATTTACTTTCAGGTTTCGGAATGAAAGCGGACCCCTGGACACTAAGTGTGATTCTACCGGTAGGTATATCTTTTTATACTTTTCATGGGTTATCGTATGTAATAGACATCTATAAAAGCAGGATAAAGGCCGAGAAATCTTTCATCGATTATGCTGTATTTGTTAGTTTCTTTCCCTTATTAGTGGCCGGCCCTATCGAACGTGCTACGCACCTTCTGCCACAAATAAAAACGAAAAGAGTTTTTGATTATGCCAAAGCAGTTGATGGTTTGAGGCAAATTTTATGGGGATTATTCAAAAAGGTAGTAATTGCTGACCAATGTGCTGAAGTTGTTAATAGAATCTTCGTTAATCCTGAAGTTTATTCGGGTAGCGACCTTCTTTTAGGTATAGTTTTCTTTGCGTTCCAAATTTATGGTGATTTTTCCGGTTATTCAGATATTGCTATTGGTACAGCCAAGCTTTTTGGAATTGATTTATTAAAAAACTTCTCATACCCGTATTTTTCCAGAGATATTGCTGAATTCTGGAGGCGCTGGCACATCTCTCTGTCAACCTGGTTCAGAGATTATTTATACATTCCGCTTGGAGGAAGTAAAGGAAGAAACTGGCAGAAGATCAGAAACACATTCATCATATTTGTTGTAAGCGGATTCTGGCATGGGGCTAATTGGACTTTTATTATTTGGGGGGTGTTAAACGCATTGTATATCATTCCATCAATAATATTTAAAACAAACCGGAACAATCTTGATATTGTTGCGCAAGGGAAATTTACGCCTACTTTTAAAGAAGTAATTCAAATGACTTTAACCTTTTGTTTAATAACTTTATCCTGGATATTTTTCAGAGCAGAAACTGTAGAGCAAGCTATACTAATAATTTCAAAGATTTTTTCAACGTACTTTTGGGCAGTCCCTACACTAAAAGTAAAAAGCCTTCTAGCTTTAGTGGCTCTTTTTATAATGATAGAATGGTTTGGCAGAGAGCAGGCATTTGCGTTACAAAACATAGGGTTAAGATGGAAAAGGTCTTTCAGGTTTATAATGTATTATATAATCATTTTTTCTATATTCTGGTATAGTGGTAAAGAACAACAGTTCATTTATTTTCAGTTCTAAATTGGTACAAGAATTTCAATAATAATGGAGTCAGATGGTAACTATTCCAAAAAACGCTATCAGACATTGGTGCCATGAACTCTATTTTTATTATATACTATCCTCCTGTAGCCCCTTATTGAAAAAGTGGTATCCGAAATACTCATATCGACTTAGCAGAGATTGAATATTCTAAAAAGGTAGAGTCAGAGGTAAAAAAATATAAAACATCTTTTTTGTTGATTTTTATACTAATAATATTTCTAAGTTAAACGATAGCGCTTATCACGACTACCAGCACTTAAACCGACTGGTAGCAGAAAAATTCACCAACCACCTTTTAAAAATTTTAGAAGAAAAAACTGATTGCATCAAAGTCAATGTGATTATTACACTCAATATATGAAGAGGTTTATCAAGCAATTATTCTTTTTCTTTCTACCTGCAATTTTATTTGCGTTTGTTTTTGACAAAATAATATCGGACTATTTAAAGAACTCTCCGTCATTCGCAGTTGGGGAGATATCTGTTTGGAACGATATAATAAATAGTAAAAATAAACATAAAATACTGATTTATGGTAGCTCCAGAGCTTGGATACACATTGATCCTGCTTTAATTGCGAAAAGCTTTAATAGTTCTTGCTATAATATGGGGATTGATGGACACCCATTTGGGCTACAATATTTCAGGCACTGTATGATTATAAAAAATAATAAAACACCTAAAGTAATCATTCATTCATTAGATGTGTCAACACTTATAAAACTTCGAGATTTATATAATTATCAGCAATTTTTGCCCTATATGATGTACAATAAAGATTTCATGAATGGGATATTAAATTACAATGGTTTCAACCTCGTAGATTTTTTAATTCCTTTGATAAGATATTCAGGTGAACATAACGCCATATGGAATGCCCGGAATAAGTCTATTACTCCGTATTCCAGAGTTAACGGATATCAGGCACAAGATACTGAATGGACTGAGGATTTTGATAAAGCAAAAAAACACTTAGGCGAATATACTGTAGAACTGGATTCAGCTACAATACACTTATTCGATAGATATTTGAGCGAATGCAAACAAAAAAACATTAAGGTGATTTTCGTATTATCTCCTGAATATATTGATGGTCAGAGATTTGTCAGTAATAGAAAAGAAATTCTTGAGCTTTATAGAAAATTCAGTCAAAAATACGATATTCCTTTCTTTGACTACTCTAATGATAAAATATGTACACAAAAGATGTATTTTTATAATGCCGAACATTTGAATAAACGAGGATCAGAGATATTCACGAAAAAACTTATAGATACCTTAAAAAGGTCAAATTTAGATTTATACAAGTTAAAATTCTGATTTAATTAAAACTTCCCGAACCTGACTCGTTGAGTTTAACCCAATTTATCACCTTTCATGGCTAACAATACAAACATAAACACCATCAAATTCCTGGACCTCAAAAGCATTAATGCACAATATGCTGAAGAATTGAAAGCGGCCGCTTCAAGAGTAATCGATAATGGCTGGTATTTATTAGGGAACGAAGTGGCAAAATTTGAAGAAAATTTAGCAAGTTATATTGGAGTAAAGCATGCAATTGGTGTAGCCAATGGACTTGATGCGTTAAGACTGATTCTGAAGTCTTATGTGCTGATGGGGATTATGAAAGAAGGAGATGAAGTTATAGTGCCGGCCAACACTTTCATTGCCTCTGTATTAGCCATCACAGACAACAACCTTAAGCCTGTTTTTATTGAGCCTGAAATAGGCACTTACAATCTTGATATTTCTTTAGTTGAACAACAAATAACCGAGAAAACAAAAGCTATAATGATTGTGCATCTGTATGGACAGGTATGTTGGAGCACAGAACTTGAAATACTTGCCAGAAAACACAATCTTAAAATTATTGAAGATAATGCTCAGGCAATAGGCGCTATACATACACCATCTTCAGGCACTTCAATAAAAACCGGAGCCTTGGGACATAGCGCGGCATTTTCTTTCTATCCGGGCAAAAACTTAGGGGCACTGGGAGATGCAGGTGCCGTTACAACCAATGATGATTCGCAGGCAGAGATTATTCGCACCCTTGCTAATTATGGTAGCAAGCAGAAGTATCTGAACGAGCTTAGGGGCTACAACAGCAGGCTCGACGAAATACAAGCCGCCTTTCTGAATGTTAAGTTGAAATATATTGATGCTGAAAACGAATACCGTAGTGCAATTGCTCAATACTATTGTGAGTATATCAAGCACCCTGATATTATTCTGCCGGTTTTCAATAAAGCTCATGTATGGCATCTTTTTGTAATTCGTCACCCGCAACGTAATCAATTACAGAAATATTTATCAGAACACGGCATTCAAACCTTAATACATTATCCGGTACCGCCACATAAGCAAGACTGTTATCAGGAGTATGCAGACATCTCTTTACCGATTACAGAGCAAATACATCATGAGGTATTGAGCTTGCCAATCGGGCCTACGCTTACTTTTGCAGAACAGGAAGTAATTGTTAAAAATATTAATTCGATGAGCTAGCAATATATTTATACAACGATTTTGGTCTTATCAGCCCTGAACAATTCAATTTTTATACCTATGACTAATAGTAAAACAACCATCGTTTTCTTAAAAGTGTTGAAAAAACTAGGGCTTTTAAAGTACTTAAAACAGCATTTTACTATTAAATATAATAATCATGAGGTTATTATACCGGTAGAAAAAACAATAGGTTATCCGAATCTATTTCTGAAACACGATTGCCTCAATTATATATATACCAGAGTTTGCAATAAGCTAGAGGGTACTTTTGTGGATGTCGGTGTAAACATCGGGCAAACCTTAATTAAAGTAAAAACAATTAATAGTCAGATTAATTACATTGGCTTTGAGCCCAGTAATGTTTGTTATGATTATGTAACAAAACTCATTGAATTAAACAAGTTCTCAAATTCACATCTAGAGCGCTTTGCGTTGTCGGACAAGCCACAACAAATAGAGTTAAATTTCAATTCAGAAACAGACCAGTCTGCATCAATTATTGAGAACTTAAGGCCACATAATTTCACCAACAAATCTATAGTTGATTGTCGACCTTTCGACGACTTTCAATTTCAGAAAGAGATTTCATTCATTAAAATTGATGTTGAAGGCGCTGAACTAGAGGTTTTAATTGGAATGCAACAGACTATTAGAACGTTTAAACCTATTATTCTTTGTGAAGTACTAGATAGTTATAGTGACGCCGTACTTGAATTCACTCAAAACAGAGCTACTCAATTATGCATGATTTTAAAAGAACTCGATTACGTGATTATACAATTGAACCAAGGCGAAAATAGTTTAATTTCATATCAACAAATAGACAGTATCAGCATTAAACAATGGACACCCGATAGTTACCATCTTAACGATTATCTGTTTTGTCCTATTTTAAAACTTGAGGCGGTTAAGAAAACTCTATTAAAATAATAGCACGGACTTTCTTTTGAATATTATCTGAAACTAATTTAATGTATCAGAAGCAACTCATATAGTGTTTACTTACACCAATTCATGGAAACTAATAATAAAAGACCATTATTGATATGCTTAAGCGCCACCAGAAATTATGGATGGGTAACTAGAGCTTTTTTAATGGCAAACAGTTTGTGGGCAGATTACATAATTATTGCAGACCAACTTTCTACTGACGGCACAAGAGAAATAGTGAAAGAATTCCCTAAAGCTATTCTGCTTGATAACGAAGATCTGAACTATAGCGAATCAGCCAGATCTGAAATGCTTATTAATAGAGCCAGGGAAATAGAAGGAGATAAAATATTATTCTATCTGGCCATTGATGAAGTATTAACGGCCAATTATATTGAAACCGCCGACTGGAAAACAATTATGCAATCAAAACGTGGCGATGTTTTCTTTTTTCTGTGGGCCAATGTTGTTTCTGATAAAAAACACTTCTGGTTTTCCTATGAATCAAACGGCAAGCCCTTTTTTATGGCACGCATGTTTCATGACGATGATATAACTCCATACAATAGCGAAGGGCTTGATATGCACACCCATTGCATCCCTTATCCCGAAGACGATACCAACCGTACATTTTATGTAAACGACTTTAAATTATTACATTTTGGTGATTATAATTTAAACTGGAACAAAGCAAAGCAACGATTCTATCAATTTGTTGATTTTGATAAAAATGACAGGCCTATCGCTACGCTAAGCCGTATGTACAACAGGCCAAATACTGACAGACAATTACACTCTATTCCAGATTCATGGCTTTATGATGAACACGGGTTTGATTTATTTTCAGAGATTGACATCAATGAACAACCTTATTTTGATACCTATGTATTGGAGTTCATACGTACCAAAGGAATTAACAGATACAAAAGACTTGATGTGTGGGAAAAACCTTTTCTCTTAAAATATGGCATTAAAGATCCCCGTTCACTGATCACCAAAATTGTGCATTATTATCTGCGAAAGACGAAAGGACATACGAAAAATCCAATTGTCAGGATTATTGATAAATCATTAAAAACAATACATTTTTAATTAGTTGAACAATATTTTTATTTTTACGTTAATAATGAGTGTATGACATCGAAAAAACGATTAGCTGGTTTTTCAGTTAGGCTGTAAATTCAAGCTAATTATTATTTCCTTCACAAGCACTTTAGTGGAACATTGTTGATAAGTGACTAAATAGTTCTTTGCAAAATTCTAGAAGCGATATTTTTTCCATTTGGATATTGCATCCTAAAGTTTACTTTCTAGCACTGCAATACAACGGAATACTACTGCTTCAAAAAATGAAAATTACAAACCTATTGAAAGATCTGCTTGAAAAGTCCCGCGGATATATCCGAACATTTGTCTATAGAATTATATATCTAGGATTCAACTACCATCCAAATGAAGGATTGAGTGTTTTAAAACGTAAAATGAACTTGTATTTTCGATTGAATCCTAAACTTTATGAAGAGTATAAGCAAGAAATGGCTTTTATAAATGAGAAATCGGTTAGCAGTTTTTCATACTCTTTTATTTTCCCCTATGATTTCATATTCAATTATAACCGCAATCAAATCGAAGTATATAAAGATGAGGCCAAAGGTCTGTTTTATGTAATGCATAATGGCAGGAAACTTTACTACAATAAGGTTTGTACTGAGACCGATGTGAGAATAAAATACTACTGCATTTCAATTGAACAAGACGTTGATTCTCCCCATAGGTATCTTAGTAGTGATTCGTTCGAAATAAATCAGCGTGATGTTGTTGTTGATATAGGTGCTGCAGAAGGAAACTTTGCTCTGGATTACATTGATCAGATAAGCCACCTCTACATTTTTGAAGCCGATAAAGACTGGATAAATGCTTTAGAGGCTACCTATGAACCCTGGAAAGAAAAAGTAACAATTATTAATAAATATGTATCTGCTATTGATAATGACAACAACGTAACATTAGACACAATATTTGGTGATAGAGTCATAAATTGTATAAAAATTGATGTAGAAGGAGCTGAAGAAAAAATACTAAGGCAATCAGCAATTGTTCTGAAAAATCCAAATCTGAATTTATTTATTTGTACGTATCACAAACAAAAAGATGCGCGCAGATTTGAAAATCTACTACAAAATAAAGGTTTTTCTTGTTCATTTACTGAAGGTTATATGCTTTTTGCCTATAGGAAATTGAAACCTCCGTATTTCAGAAAGGGGTTAATGAGAGCAAAGAAATCTAGCCTTTGAACGCACTATTCTTAATTATTTGTTCGAATGGATTGAGATTATCATACGAATTTTTAATTTTGTTTACACAAAAGGAAACTATATACTTGAAATATTGAATGTGTCAAGTTTTAAGTTGAAGTAACCGCATTGTTAATCAATTATTTTAATTACTCTTATAATATACACCACCTGGCACTAAACAATGATCTGTACCAAAAAAGATTCTCTGGTTATTGACCCTCTAGTTTCTATAATTATACCTTCTTATAATCGGCATGATACCATTGGGCAAACAATTGAATCTATTGTAACGCAGAATTGTGATTTTGATTTTGAGTTGATTATCGGAGATGACTGCAGTACTGAACAAAAGTTAAGAGATGTTCTTATTCATTACCAAAATAAGTACCCTAAAAATATAATCTTATTGTTTCAGGAAGAAAATATTGGTTTAGGTGCCAACTGGGCAACTTGTGTAAAAAACTGTAGAGGAAAATATATAGCCAATTGTGATAATGATGATTATTGGCATAATCCTGAAAAATTACAATTACAAGTGAGTTTTATGGAAGAACACCCCGAATACGGTGTGTGTCATACTGATTACCAGATTCTTAATACTGATACCAATAAAATATCTAAAGTAAATGTCAGTAGTGCTACCTATAAAGAATCATCACTTCAAAAGGCTATTTTTAAAAGCGGTTTTAATGGTTGTAATGCCACAATGTTATACAGAAAATCTGCTATTAGTCAATATGTTAACCTTGACGATTACATTAAATATCAATTCGTTTTTCAGGATTGGAACACCTGGATGATATTAGCCAAGTATACACAATTTTATTGTTTACCTGTTTCAACAGCTACCTATAGATGGGGAAAAGAATCTTTAAGTAATCTTTTAAGTTATGCATCGCTTATGCAACAAATGGAGAAAAGACATCTGATGTATAAATACATTTGTGATTTATTTCCTGACGATTTTGTTTACAATAAAGCCCAATACGAGAATTTCATCAATAGAAAACTTCTTAATCTTGCCATTAAAAGGGGAGACTTTAGTGCCGCAAGTAAGTATGCTAAACTAGTAACTCCTAGTAGCTCAAATTTATTCAAAGTTAAACTGGTACAGTATCGATTGTCTTTTTGGGGAATTATCTTCTTAAAAAAAATAAAACAAGAGATTAATTCTTTAATAGTACGATGAATTTGAAATTATTAATTAAAAATGTAGGTAGCAGAATCATCAATAATGTAGAGGATAATCTTAGTGATTGATTTTTTAAGAAAGCAGCACTAACTTTACATAATGTTTAATTTGTTGAAATAAAATTGCCCTCAATATATTTATAAAACTCACAGAAGAATAAACCTTATATAATCCGACCACTTTTAACACCCACTCTTGCCTCCATTCCTATCAGAGTATTGCAAAAAAAGAAGATGTGAAAACAACGTAGATGAATTCACATCTAAAAGCAATTACTTAGGTTGTGATTGTTACAATACATATTTCAAAAATCATTCTTGAACTTATTCCCGTCTTCAAGAAGCGAGGTAAACAATCAACCATTTTATCAAAATTTGCGTCCATTATCCACAATTTTAATTAATCTTTTTAGTAAAAAACATGATCTGCTTACAAAAAAACACTGTTGTTAAAGACCCTCTGGTTTCGGTAATTGTACCTTATTTTAATCGACCTGACACCATAGGTAAAACAATTGATGCTATCATGAGTCAGCGCTGTGACTTTGACTTTGAGTTGATTGTCGGCGATGACTATAGCACTGAAAATAATAAAGAAATCCTGATTGAATATCAAAATAAATATCCTCAGAATATAATCTTATTACTTCAGGAAGAAAACATTGGTTTAGGTGCCAACTGGGCTACCTGTGTAAAAAATAGTAGAGGAAAATACATAGCCAATTGCGATGATGATGATATATGGCATAATCCTGATAAACTACAAATGCAGATAGATTTCATGGAGGCAAATCCTGAATATGGAGTTTGTCATACAGACTATCTGATACTTAATACCGGCACCAACAGATTATCAGAAGTAAAAATGAGTGAATTCACCTATCAGGATTCTTCTCTTCAAAAAATCATCTTCAATGGCAAGTTTGAATGTTGCATTGCCACAGTTGTCTATAGGAAATCTGTTATTGACCAATATGTTAATCTGGACGATTATATAAAGTATCAGTTTGGTTTTCAGGATTGGAACACTTATATTATATTAGCAAAGTATACAAAATTTTATTGCTTGCCGGTTGTTACAGTAACTTATCACCGCGGACATGAGTCGCTAAGTAATCTTTTGAGTTATGAGAAATTAACCAGTCAGATGGAAAGAAGACGTGTAGCCAATAAGTACATTTGTGATCTATTCCCCGATGATTTGGTCTATAATAAAGATAAATATCAGAATTTTATAAATGGACAACTGCTCAACCTGGCCTATAAAAAAAGAGATTTCGGTGCTGTAAAGAAGTATGCTAAGTTGCTAACTGATGGGGGTTCCAAATCATATAAAGTCAGATTAGCACATAATAAATTATTCTTTTGGGGATTCATCATCGTGCGAAAACTAAGACAAAGATTTGTATAATAGAAGCACATTTCCGGAAGATCGCTCTTCTTTATTTTTTCTGTTTTTGCAGTGTATTCAAAGAAAAAATGATTTCTTAAAGACAATACACTAAAACCATAATTAGTATCTGACTTTTGATATTTGGGGCACCTATTAATAGGATTGAGTTTTATTAATTAATAACATGTTTTCCGTAGTAATTCCTCTTTATAATAAGGAAAAGCACATCAAAAAAGCCATTTTGTCGGTACTTTCTCAATCTTTCACTGAGTTTGAGTTAATTATTATAAATGACGGTTCAACCGATAAAGGGACGGAAGTCGTAAAACTCATAGGCGATAACAGAATTAAATTAATTGAGCAGGCTAACGCTGGTGTTTCTGCAACCAGGAACAAAGGCATAGCATTATCGAAATTTGATTATATAGCATTTTTAGATGCTGACGATTGGTGGGCTCCTGGTTTTTTAGAGACCATGAAGTCATTAATTGATCTGTACCCACAAGCCGGAATATATGGATGTGGTTATTTTCTAATAAAAAATAACCACAGTAAAGAGGCTCCTATTGGTCTTGCCCCAGCTTTTGAAATTGGATTAATTAATTATTTACAGGTTTATGCCCTAACGTTATGCATGCCGCTGACATCAATCAGTGTAGTAATTCCAAAGTATACTTTTAAATCAGAGAAGGGTTTTTCTACAACCTTGAAATTCGGAGAAGATTTCGACTTATGGATTAGAATTGCACTCAAGTATCCTGTTGCTTTTGTAAACAAGAAACTCGCTTATTACAATCAGGATGTTGAATTATCAAATAGAGCCGTAGGGAATATTCATCAACCGGAAAGCCATGTGATGTGGAACCTGGAATATCTATCAGAAGAAGAACAAATCAATAAAGACTTAAAAACTCTTTTAGATAAACTAAGAGTATATATTATGTTCCCTTATTATCTGACAACCAAGTATCATTCTTCAGCAAAATCAGAACTTCAAAAGGTTGATTGGGCTCAACAACCAATGTCTATCCGAATAAAATATCAAACTCCTGTTACTTTATTAAAAATATACTTTAGCTTATTGAAAGCGGGGTCACGGCTAAAACAAAAAATGAAAAGAATTAAAGCGTCTTTTAAATGAAAATTGTTCAGATAGGCTTATATCCATTGAATACCGACAATATAAAAGGAGGTGTAGAGGCTTCTGTATACGGTATTTCAAATGAATTGGCTAAGAATAATGAAGTTTATGTTTTAGATTTCCCCCGTTTCGGAATCAGTGAAGATTATCAGGAAAGAACAGACAACCTTACGATTCACCGGTTTCGTTCAAAGTTTAAAAACAACTTAGCTGCTATATTTAGAACAACGGCGCAACTATCTGTTATAAAAAAAATAGACCCGCAAATATGCCACATTCATTCATTAAGCATCTACATGTTTATTCTGTACTTAATGTTGAAGTTTAATAAAATTCCAACTGTAGTAACTGTTCACGGCCTGGCTCACATAGAGAAAAAAAACATCTGGAAAAAAAACAGATCACTCGTTAATTTTTTAAAGTATATAAGCCAGAGTTTTACTGAATTTGTTTTCCTCTGTATATGTCCTGTTTTTATGGTTGACACACACTATGTATTCAATACTATAAAGACATACCGAAAAGAGTGGAAAATAACTCGTGTACCAACTTGCTTTGTTATTCCGCAAGGTATAAGTCCTGATTTTTTTTTACCCAACCATGTCTTATCCGAAAATAAACTTCTGTCCGTGGGAGCAATAGACAGACGAAAAGGGCATTTATTTTTGATTGATGCCTTTGCAAAAATTCGAAAAGTAATTCCGAATGCCTCTCTTACAATTGCAGGTACACTATCTAATCTAGCGTATTACAATAAAATGATTGGACGGATACACGAATTAGGTTTAAATGAAAGTATAAATATTAAGCCTGATGCAAAAAAGACAGAAATATTAGATTTATACGCAAATTCAGCAATATTTGTATTACATTCCGAAGAAGAATCTCAAGGCATCGTATTTTGTGAAGCTATGGCCGCAGGCAAACCTATTGTAGCAACAAACGTGGGGGGGATTCCTTTCATAATAACGAATGAGGTAAATGGCTTGTTGTCTGATTTTGGAGATACTGAAACCTTCGCAGACAATATCATCAAGTTAATAAATACTAAAGAATCTAGATGGCTGATGTCGCAAGAGAATCGTAGCAATGCTCAAAAATACACGTGGAAGAATATTTCTGAAGAAGTCATTTCTGTATATCAATATGTAATTTTTCCCTGACTTGGTATTAAACCGTAATTGAATTATCAGAATCCAATTATCTGTCTATTCCTGTTCTAACATTAAAGCTAAATGGTTGCTCACTTTCCGAAATATTTCACGCAAAAAGCAATATACATCTATGTTTTATTGCTAATCCTGTGCTCCATTGCTTTTTTTAAAGTTTTGCCTGCTTTATGGATCACCTTTGGATTGATTGAAGTAGCTCTATTTTTTGCGGTTTCAAACTCAATTTCAAAATCATGGAATAAGATTTCTGCACTCACTTTCAGAAAGAAATTATTCCGATGGTCATTAATGATTCGACTAATCTATGTTGTGTTCATGTACTTCTTTTATGAAATATTAACAGGAACACACTTCGAATTCGATGCCGGAGATTCGGCAGGATATCATGAGCTGGCTGCCTGGGTATCTACTATGATAGAAAAAAATGATCTGACAGAGTTTTATAAGCACGTAGGCACTAACTATTCGGATATGGGCTACCCCTATTATCTGGCCGTTATGTATTATGTGTTCGGTCAATCAATATTGCTTATAAGAATAGTAAAAGCAATACTCGGGGCAATTACCTGTGTTTTGATTTTTAAGCTGGCTACAAGAAATTTCGGAGAAACAGTAGGTAGAATTGCAGGTATTTTATGCATGCTTTCACCAAACTTAATTTACTATTGTGGCCTGCATGTGAAAGAGACCGAAATGATATTCTTAACAGTAGTTTTCTTTGAAAGAGCCGATTCTCTTTTACACTCAAAGAGATTCACGATACAATCGCTGATAATTATTTCATCGGTTGGTATATCTCTGTTCTTTTTCAGAACTGTTCTTGCCGTATCTGCCTTTTTTTCATTCGGTTTAGCTCTGCTATTTGCGCACAGAAGAACTATTAGTATAGGCAAAAAGGTAAACCTTTATATCTGGATAGGCCTGGTTGCATTTTTTGTATTAGGAGGAACTATCCAGAAAAACATTGATGAATATATTGAGAAGTCGGATACCAACCAGAAGGTAGGCATGGCTTCGCGCACTATCAGAAAAGACGGTAACAGACTTGCCACTTATGGTAGCACTGTTATTTTTGCACCGCTGGTTTTTGTAGGCCCTTTTCCTACTCTTGTTAATATAGAAACTCAGCAAAATCAGATGTTATTAAATGGCGGGTATTTCGTAAGGAATATTCTGGGATTCTTTTTCTTCCTCAGCCTTTTTGTTTTATATAAAGAAAAACTACTCCGATCAAACCTTCTTTTACTTGGATTCATCATAAGTTATCTGTTTATTATTGCCATGAGTACTTTTGCACTTGCAGAACGCTTCCACCTGCCTGTTTTACCTTTTATTAGCATATTTGCGGCGCATGGCATAACACAGGTAAATGCAGTCAATAAAAACAGATATATTCTGTACTTAACTTTCTTGTCGGTATTAGTTATTAGTTGGAATTGGTTCAAATTAGCTGGTAGATTCTAAAAAAGAAAACATTATTCCTATTATTTACATATAATAAATTGCAACCATGTGCGGCATTAATGGCATTTATAAATTCAATTCAGAGCGCGTGGATGAGGAAGATGTAAGGTTGATGATGAACATTCAAAAACACAGAGGCCCGAATGATAAAGGAACTTTTATCGATCAGAATATAGGCCTTGGGTTTGTAAGATTAAGCATTCTGGATTTATCTCCGGCAGGTCATCAACCAATGGTTTCAGATGACGACCGATATGTAATAGTATTCAATGGCGAAATTTATAATTATCTGGAATTACGAGAAGAACTATCGGCACATTTTACCTTTAAAACACAAACAGACACTGAGGTTCTTCTTAATGCTTTCAGGAAATGGGGAAAAGACTGCATGTCGCACTTCAACGGAATGTTTGCCTTCGTTATTTATGACAAATGGAGCAGGGAAATTTTCGGTGCGCGCGATCGTTTCGGTGTTAAGCCTTTTTATTATTACGTTGACGATAAACAATTTGTTTTTGCCAGTGAGCTAAAACCAATATTTGAATATCTAAAAAGGCTGAATGTATCTTTGAGTCCCGACCGGACAATGGTTTTTGATTACATAGCTTATAATCGTACTGATCACACAGAAAATACTTTTGTAGATAAAATCAAAAAGCTCTCTCATGGGCATTCTCTGATAGTCAATACAGAAAAAAAACTGAAAATAAATCGTTGGTATAATCTGTCAGAAAAAATAAGTGACGGCTGGCATAATAGCACCGATTATTACAATCTATTCAAATCGTCCATTAGTCTCAGACTAAGAAGCGATGTGCCTGTCGGCATGTGCCTGAGCGGTGGTTTAGATTCATCATCTATTGCATCAACGCTAATAAATGGATTGGCAAATAAAGATATCCAGGCATATTCTGCGGTTTATGGGCCGGGAAAACCCGGTGACGAGCAAAACTATATTAAAGAATTTGAAGGTCTTTTGACCAAAATCAATTATATTTATCCTACTCAGGAATCATTAATTGATGATTATGACTCTTTCCTGAATTGCTATTTTGAACCCGCCAGCAGCCTGAGTATTTATTCGCAATTTAAAATAATGAAAGAAGCTTCGAAGGACATCCGGGTAATTCTAGATGGACAGGGAGCTGATGAGCAATTGGCAGGGTATCAGATTTTCTTTGCAAGTTTCTTTATTGAATTGTTACAATCCAGGCAAATTTCAGGATTTTCAAGAGAACTTGTGGCATATTTAAGAAATCATAAGTCGCTGAATCCACTTATTGGTATGATATACTATTTATCGCCTCAGCTTTTAAAACAAATAGGTATGAAATACCGGGTAAAAATAATGAATCCATCGTTTTACGAAGAACAAATCACTAAATCCAGCCTTAATAAAGATCTTTACTCACCCCGATTACTGAAAGACTCACTGGTTCAGCATTTTGAGTCTAAACTTGAACATTTATTAAAGTGGGTCGATTTGAGTAGCATGTTCCATTCTATTGAAGCCCGGAATCCATTTCTTGATTACAGGCTTGTTGAAAAAACTTTATCAACTCAAACGAGTTATCTTATTCGTGATGGTAACACCAAATGGATTTTGCGTGAAGCCATGAAAGGTAGTCTACCTGAAAAAATACGTACAAGACAAGATAAAGTTGGCTTTGCCAATCCGGCTGATGAATGGTTACGCCACCCCTTTTTCAAAGAGAAAGCGCGTAATGCAATAGAAAACCTTAAAACTCTAAAAGTTGATTATTTTGACCTGAATACTTACAAAAAAAGACTAGAGCTGCATTCGACTAAGAAAATTAATATTGCCCAGGAGATTTGGAAACTGATTCATATTGATTCGTTTCTACAAAACTTCTAATTCGTTAAGCAATAAGAAATAATCATTAAATGAAAGTTCTATACGTAGTAAGTGGGAATTCGGATTTATTCGAGATAAGTCCGTTTATAGCAGAGCAAACTTCTTCAATTGCCAAAAAGGGTATAGTGATCGATTTTTTCTCTATACACGGGAAAGGTTTTTTAGGATATTTGAAAAACCTGACAGCCTACCGCAGGAAAATTAAAGAGTTTAACCCTGACATTATTCATGCGCATTATGGTTTGTCTGGGGCCTTGGCTAATCTTCAATTCAAGCAACCGGTAATCACAACTTTTCATGGAAGCGATATTAACCTAAAAAGAAACAAACTTTTTTCGCGTATCGCCTATCTCTTGTCACAACATTCTATTTTTGTGTCTGAAGCCTTACCGAAGCGGATAAATGCCGAAACAAAAAAAACTGTAATTCCGTGTGGACTTGACCTCGATGTATTCTTTCCAATTGATAAAACCGTTGCCAGAGAAACCCTTAAACTAAGTATTGATAAAAAATTGATACTCTTTTCAAATTCTTTTACAAACTTTGAAAAGAATTACCCTCTGGCAAAAAAAGCAACCGATTTACTAAAAAATGAAAATGTTGAATTGGTAGAATTGAAAGGTTACTCGCGCGAAGAAGTTAATTTATTGCTCAATGCAAGTGATGTCGCCCTAATGACATCTTTTTCGGAAGGCTCGCCACAATTCATAAAAGAAGCCATGGCTTGTAATTGCCCTATCGTTTCAACAGACGTGGGAGACGTAAAGTTTATTACTAAAGATACAGACGGATGCTACATAACTTCTTACGATGCCAACGATGTTGCCGGTGCGCTGCTGAAAGCACTCGATTTTAATGGCAGAACTAATGGACGGGAAAAAGTTGAATATCTTGCAAATGATATATTGGCCGACAGAATAATAGAAATTTACAACAAAATAGTCCTGAAAAGCTGAAAAGCTAGCATCAGATACCTCTATGGAAAAAAAGATACTACAGATGGCACAAAATCAACTAGGTACTGCTAATCTGGAAGCAAAGGGAATTGGTGGTTTGATTAAGTCTTTTATGGGTAAGCTTCTTCAATGGATGGCCATGACACGTTTTCCGATCGGAGCAAAGAATCGATGCCGACTGGAACGATGGAGAGGAGTAAAAATAGGAAAAAATGTTTTTCTGGGTGGTGGCAATATACTCGACCGGGTAAGGCCCGATCTTATTACTATTGAAGATGATGTTTCGCTGGCTGGTGGGGTTTATATTCTTACGCACTCTAACCCTACAGCACCTCTGAGAGATTTGATGGGGGAATCGTCACACGTAATAAAGCCTGTTCATATTAAGCGCGGCGCCTGGATTGCCATTAATGTAGTTATTTTACCCGGTGTTACTATTGGTGAATGTGCCATTGTATCTACCGGATCAGTTGTAAGAAAAGATGTAGCTCCTTACACAATTGTAGGTGGAAACCCTGCACAATTCATTAAAAACATAAAGCATCCTACTGAATAACCAACCTGCATGAAAGTTTTAATTTTTTTGGGGCATCCGGCACACTACCATTTATTTAAAAATATAATAACAGAGCTTGAGAAAAAAAACCACGAGTGCAAAGTACTTATCCGAACAAAAGATATTCTGGAAGACCTCTGCATTCAGGAAAAAATCAGTTTTACCAACGTACTACCGGAACTCCGCAAAAATAGTTATCTATCAATAGCCAACAGCTATTTAAGAAAATACCGTAGAATATCTGCTATAATCCGTACTTTCAAACCAGATGTATTATTAGGTTCTGAACCGTCGCTGACTCATCTGGGTAAATTTTTCAATATTCCGTCATTCGTATTTAGTGAAGACGACGTGTCGATTATTCCGCAATTCGCAAAAATTGCTTATCCGTTCGTCAATGTCATTTTATCTCCTCAATCATGTAATGCAGGTAAATGGTCGTATAAAAAAATAGGTTACGATGGTTTCCACAAACTGGCCTATTTGCATCCTGCGGTATTCTTTCCCAAAATAGAAGAGATTGGAGACCTGGCTCAGAACGATTACTTCATATTGAGGTTTACAAATCTGGCAGCGTATCATGACGAAAACAGGACGGGAATAGACAATAGCCTGGCGAGTAAATTAATCGCTATTCTTGAGCCGCATGGTAAGGTTTATATATCATCTGAAAGAGCCTTACCACCTGAATTCCAGCAATATAAATTAAGCATTAATCCATCTAAAATTCATCATGCGTTGTCTTTTGCCAAAATGTACGTTGGCGACAGCCAATCAATGGCGGTAGAGTCAGCCCTGCTTGGTACACCCGGCGTGAGGTTCAACGATTTTGCAGACGAAATAGGCGTGCTGAACGAACTTGAATACAAGTATCAGCTTACAACCAGTTTTAAAACCACAGCGGTAGATGAGTTTCTGGAAACTGTAAAAAAAATGGTTGAAGACGACGCACTCTCAGAAATGTACAAAAACCGGCAAAGCAAAATGATTGCAGAGAAAATAAATGTATTGCAATTTTTCATCTGGTTTATTGAGAATTATCCCTCAAGTAAAGATACAATGAAGAAACAACCGGAATATCAATATAACTTTCGCTAATGGACTTTACAGTAACACAATATAAGCAATTACTTAAAAGCTTGATTGAGCGTGGTTATCACTTTCAAACCTTTGAAGATTTCCTTAAAAACCCGCTTCAAAAGGTTGTTGTACTTCGCCATGATGTAGATGCACTACCTCAAAACTCTCTTTTGTTTGCCAGAATCCAACACCAAAACCAGATAAAAGGTGTATATTACTTCAGAGCAGTTCCTGAAAGCTGGGATGAATCCATTATAAAAGAGATTGCGTCACTAGGGCATGAAATCGGTTACCATTACGAAAACCTGACAACCCACAGGGGTAATTTCGAGGCAGGTATAAATGACTTTAAATATAACCTTCAAAAACTAAGAGAACTGGCTCCGGTATCAACTATTTGTATGCATGGCAGCCCGATGTCTGAGTTTGATTCAAAAGATTTGTGGAAACACTACAATTACCATGATTCCGGCATTATAGGTGAACCTTATTTTGACGTAAATTTTGAAGAAGTTTTTTATCTGACAGATACAGGACGGCGATGGGATGGGTCTGTTATGAGTGTACGGGATAAAGTAAAAACATCGTATGATATGGTTTTTCATAGTACCGATGACATTATCATAGCTGTGAAGGAAGGGAGATTACCGGAAAAAATAATGTTTACATTTCATCCTCAACGTTGGACTAACAACCCTGCGTTATGGGTAAAGGAATTGGTTTTTCAAAACGCCAAGAATCTCATCAAGAAATATTTCTTTGTAAAAAAGGCCGATCTGTGAAAAAGATACTTACCATTATAGGGGCAAGACCACAAATAATCAAGGCAGCTGCCTTAAGCAGAGCTATCAGTAATCATTTCAGCCATCAAATTACTGAGGTAATTGTTCATACCGGCCAGCATTATGATGAAAACATGTCGGCTGTGTTTTTTGACGAACTTAATATCCCTCTACCGGATTATAACCTGAACGTCGGTTCCGGAACGCACGGCATTCAAACTGCCAGAATAATTGAGGGGATAGAAGAAATTTTACTAAAAGAGCAACCCGATTTTTTAATAATTTACGGCGATACTAACTCTACTCTCGCCGGAGCCATTGCTGCATGCAAAATTCATATCCCGATTGTGCATATAGAAGCGGGGTTGCGTTCTTATAATAAGCGCATGCCCGAAGAAATTAACCGAATTGTCTCTGACCATGTATCCACCTTATTGTTTACACCTACTATAACAGGGTTCAATAATTTACAGAAAGAAGGCTTCAAGGTAAATGCCCAGCCTCCTTATACTATAGATAACCCCGGCGTATTTAATATAGGCGATGTGATGTATGACAACAGCATTTATTTTGCTGAAATTGCATCAAAGAAAAGTGATATCCTGAACAGGCTTTCTTTAAAAGAAAATGGCTTCGTTTTGTCGACCATACATAGAAACAACAATACTGATGATATTGCACGACTCACCGGTATTTTCAGGTCTTTGTTAGAAGTTTCCAAAGAAACAAAGGTGGTGTTACCATTGCATCCTCGCACGCACAAGCAAGCAAGTACACTTCTCGACCCGGCTCTGTGGGAAGAAATAAATCAGAATAAAAACATACTCCTTTTACCCCCTGCTTCTTTCTTAGACATGATTCTGTTAGAGAAAAACGCAAGGCTGGTAATTACTGATTCAGGCGGCTTGCAGAAAGAAGCCTATTTCTTTTCGAAGCCATGTATTATTGTTCGCTCCGAGACAGAGTGGGTTGAAATTGTAGCCAATGGAGCAGGAATATTATGTGAGGCGGTTCCCCAAGAAATATTAAAAGCCTATAAACATTTCACCGAATCTCCGGAAATTACATTTGAGAATATCTATGGCGATGGTAACGCTGCCACCAAGATTATTGATATTTTACTCGCTTCTTCTTGAAGTAACGATTAGAATCTTATTCGCAGACCGATACTATTACTTGTTGTCAGGCCCAACTCCCAGCTCTTGATTATACCGGTTTTATTATTTTTTTGCGCATTGTAAACTTCTACCGATGTTTTTATCAACTCGTTAGAATACTCTAACAAACAAAGTCCACCGGTAAACAAGCCTAAACCGATCATCAGCCTGGGTAAACTTCTTTCCTTATAGCCATAGGTTACACCTCTTACAACTCCTGACCTGTCATTACCTTTTAAAGCTACATAAGTAAGACCCACCCCTCCAAGTGTAGAAACAATTGCTACCGGCGAAAGATATTTTCCAGCTTTATACTTTGCCTTCGCTTTAGGTGATGTTTCATACAAATCAAGAATTTGACTAAAGGATTGCTTTTGTCCTTTCTGCCTGATTATAGACTTAAGAAAAACCCGCTTATAAGTTAATGAATCACTCTTTGAATGACCATCATACAAATCTATACTGTGCATGGCCAATTCGGCTTGGGCCATGCAATTGAAAGAGATGAAAATGATTAATACCAGCGTAAAATATCTCATCATATGTGAGTCTATTTAGAAATTAAAAGTAGCGTTTCACCAATAAAACGATACCTATATTATTATCGAATAATCCTGAATTATCGTAACCCACGTTTGCATCAATAATGTATTTTTTCAGCGGAAAAGATATTTGCTGCATTAAAGACACCTGTGTAACGTCAATTGATGTATAAAAGTAACTTCCTGAATTTTCACTTAGCGAAATTCTTGTTTTCAGGCTTACATTTTTCACTTTCGAATAAGCGCTAAGGATGTAGGCTTTTACTCTGTTGTTTAAAATATAATAAGGGTTGATTTTCTCCGAGCCAAACTGTTTTACAAGGAATGGAGAATTAGCCATTGGCATCAGAAACGGTGTACCAATGGTGTTTCTTTTGTAAACCCATCCGTCCTCATAGGTTCCGTTATTGAAATAATTGTCTCTCCCACGCAATTGAGGGATGGTTACACCAAGCGAAGACAATCCTCCTCCCTGATTCCTTGTGTCAAGGAACTCGAAATTGAATTTCAGAATTCCGCTTGTTTTTTCTTTCAGCGCTAAAGAAGCGCCATATAAGCCATCAGAGATATTAGTTAAAACAGACAAAGATCCGTCTTCATAAATAGACTGCTTATACAAAAAAACATTCACCCTACTATCGTTATATTCAACTGCAAAGTCAATTGTACCTAAATGATTACCCAGACGATTCCCACCTTCTCCCGATTGATCCCCACTGTAGAATTTACCATCGTGCGCAAGAGGTATACCTGTTACGACATAAAAATATGCTTCGGGATTACTTCCGTATTTATCTATATATGTATTTGTTCCTCCCTGAATAAACGGAACGGTGGGCCTCCCACCCCATTGCACCTGATGGTTTACCCCGGCATGTACATTAACATGCCATGAAGGCTTGCCAATTCGTAAATAGAGGCTTTTTTGATGCAGAAAGTAATTTTTAGTTGAATCGGCAGACCCAAACCAGCCATGAGTAAAATTACCTTTTATCGAAATGAGTTTGTTTCTGAGTATAGGCGTATACTCCGGAATAGATATCTGAATTTTAGGAACAGGCAGGGCATTGCCTGACCATATAAATGATCCTGAACTCAAAGAGGTATCCGCAAGCCCGAATATTTCCTTTTTGCGGCCGGCATAAAGTTCTAAGGCTTTAAACCTGATTTTGAAGTATGCTTCCGGAAGCACAAACTGGCTGTTTTTACCTAAATTAGCAACAGCTCTGACTTTGTATCCATACGACCAGTTTTTTGATTTCTTATCAAAGTCGGTATTTCCATAGTCTTTTTCCAGTTGCCCCCTAAGCGTAAATGCATTTGATTCAACCGGTATTTCTCCGTATTGATTGGCTCTCAACCAAAACGGAAGATTCGCGCTTGTTGAAGAATAACCTCCTGCTTCTAACTCAAATTTCCGAAAAGCACTTGTTGTCTGGGCACCGCTGTTTCTGATACCTAAAATATAAAAACCGATACAAATGATCAATGAACGTATTTTCATAAAGCTAAGACATAAACAATGAATATGTTAATGACCAGAGAACCGTCGGACGTACCTATTAACAGCAGACGCTGTCTAGACACTAGTCAGCTTATATCAGCAAAGTAAGTATGAATTTGTATTGAAAAAGATACCTTGTATTATTTATATGTGAATTCAGACTAATGTAGTTCTTTAAAGACCAGAATACAAAATCTGTGGTCTTGTTTGAATTAAAAAAAATGCGAAAGTTATTAAATGGCTATGATTACTTTGTTCTCAATCTTAAAGCTGGCTGTTTAAGATAGGCTGGCTTTCTAAAAGCCGAATGAGAGTATCCGGGAATTCAATTTTCTGAATCAGCTTCAAATGCCGTTCATGGTGTAAGTCGGTGCCGATATAAGATACTATTTTTTCTTTTAACAGATATTCTGCGATCTTATACGAATCGCGTCCGTAATAACCAGTCAGGGATAATAGATTAATCTGTAAGCTAACACCCCTTTCGTGCAGATGCCTGAAATACTTAAGATTCCCTGATAAATAGTTGTATCGCTCCGGGTGAGCCAGAATAGGCTTGTAACCCGAAGTAACAAGCTCAAATAATATAGACTCAAAATTTAGTGGTAAACTAATGAAGGATGTCTCTACCAATACAAACTTATCGCCAAATGTTAAAAGGTCATGATTCTGTACCAGTTCTTTAAATTTATTATCAATATAATATTCCGCGGCTAATCCGACCTCAATTGAATACCCTTCCTCCTTAACACCGGCTTTTAATATTTCGAACCTGTTTAATAAATCCTGTTTATTGTTGGGATAAAACTCACTATAAATATGCGGCGTAATTATTAACTTCTTATACCCGAGCCTGTTCAGTTCTTTAATAAAGCTTAAAGCCATAATTTCACCTTTCACGCCATCATCAACATCAGGTAACAGATGTGAATGCATATCTGTACTTAAAAACTCAAAAATTGAGTTTTTCTTGCTACTTTTTTTAAATAAACTCCACATTCGGCATATAATAAGCACTATTTATGGCAAGCTATCCGGTAACGTTTGTTTCTGATGCTTTAGTACTAAAACTTCAGAAACAAACATATTTGGACATACAAAGAATGCGCCTGTATCAAAAACCGCATTTAACCTCTCTTAAATCAAATCCCAGCCTTTGCGATATTCCCTTGAAAGCAGGGCATTAGCTTCTGAATCATGTCTGAATCTCTCTCTTCTGGCATTCCAGTGCAATTCTCTTCCAAGCCTGTAAGAAATTAAACCCAGGTGCATAGGCATGGTCATCTGTCTGGCATATTCCAGATTTGACTCAGGCAAAGTACGATTCTTCACAGCCGTTACAAAGTTTTGCTGATGCCCTGGTGAACGTGCTATTGTTACCGGTATTTCAGGAATATCCTTCATCACAACCCCATTGATGTTTATCACGCGCGAGCCGTAATCACACAACAAGGTGCCTTTGTCTCCTTCAAAATAAGCACCAATACCCATTTTATCTGCACCTGGCACATTGGCAGGCGGTTGCGATGTCCAGTGCAATTTCAGGCCATCAAACTGATAATCTATGTCAATCCATTTCGGAGCGTCACCAATACCATCAGGGGCCTCGCCTTTTGCTTTAATAGTTGTGAGACCCTTCGGTTCAACTGCCCACCACACCACATCAGCAATATGACTCCAGAAATCCTGAAACACACCTCCGGAATAATCAAGAAAATACCGGTAAGTGAAATGACAACGCTCAGGTGTATATTGAGCAAATGGTGCGGGTCCCAGCCACATATCCCAGTTAAGTGATGCCGGAGGATTCTGATAATTGGCTGGCCCTAAAACCGGAGGGAAACCCGTTTTCCATAGCCGGACAGTGTGTACCTTGCCAATCGCTCCTGCTTTTATTAGTTCTACAACCCGGTGATAATTGTCTCCGGCGTGAATTTGTGTACCTAATTGAAAAATCCGGTCATGCCTCTTCATGGCCTTCAACATCTGCTGGCCTTCTCTTACATTGTATGAAAGTGGTTTTTCGCCATATACGTCTTTGCCTGCCTGAAACGCCATAATGGCCACTTGGGCATGCCAGTGGTCAGGAGTGGCACAGGTAACAGCATCTATATCTTTGCGGTCAAGAATATGTCTGAAGTCGGCATAGCCTTGCGCTTTAGTACCGGGTTGTTTGCTCTGCAGGCTTTTAAGGCTTGAGTTAAGATGATCTGAATCCAGATCGCAAAGGGCTACTACTTCAACTTCCGGTAAGGCTGCAAACCAGTTCAGGTGATTGTTACCCATGCCGCCGAGCCCTATATGCGCCACACGCAGGCGGTCACTTGGCGCTACCTTTCGTACAAAGCCTGGCAATAAGGCCATTCCTAAAGCTGCGGCACTGCTTTGCCTGATAAAATCACGGCGATTTAAAGTATTTTTCATTGTTAAGCTTATTATAGTAGAGGGGTGAATATTTTACGCATACAATTTAGAAAAATACTCAACAACAAACAATGTTAATTTAGACGCATTGCTAAAAGGGGAAGCGTAGCCTCGGTTTCAAATTGTTCTCAATAAATTTTAAAGGCTTTGCCTGCATATGCAACAATTTTCATAAAATTGCTGTTAGCTTTGTACAGTTTCTTCGGCTAAAGTATGTCCGGAAGAAGACAAAACGATTTTTTTGTGAAGCATTTAGCCTACCTCAACAAGTTTCTGCTTAAATATAAATGGTACCTGATACTGGGTACAGTTTTCACCATCATATCAAATCTTTTTGGTGTTATTCCGGCACAGGTTGTCCGGCATGCACTTGATCTGGTAAAAGAAACCATTGACGTATACTTTCTGTTTGAGCATACTGCCGTACAAAAAGATATGTATGATGTGTTCAGCACAAGTATCGGGGTGTATGGCTTACTTATTTTGCTGATGGCCATTCTGAAAGGTATTTTTCTTTTTGCGGTTCGGCAGACATTGATTGTGATGTCGCGCCATATTGAATATGATCTCAAAAATGAAATTTATGCGCATTATCAAACACTGCCGCTGAGCTTTTACAGAAAAAATAACACCGGCGATCTAATGGCGCGTATTTCGGAAGATGTCAGTAAGGTCAGAGTATACATCGGGCCATCTATCATGTATCTCATGAATATGCTTGTGTTGGTTGTATTGGTTATCAGCTATATGTTTTCGGTCAATGAAAGGCTCACCTGGTGGGTTTTATTACCCATGCCTTTATTATCTGCCAGTATATTTTTTGTAAGTACCACAGTTAATAAACGTTCAGAAGAAATTCAGCGCAGCCTTTCTCAATTATCTACTTTTGTACAGGAAGCCTTCTCTGGTATCAGAGTTTTGAAAGCCTTTGCCCGTGAGGATGATTCGGTGCAGCGGTTCACGAAAGAGAGCAATGTTTATAAATCAAAATCCTTATCACTGACACGTTTTGATTCCCTGTTCTCTCCTACCATTGCCTTACTGATTGGATTGAGTACCGTGCTTTGTGTGTATATAGGTGGGCAGGAAATTATTGCCGGCAGGCTTACCCCCGGTAATATTACCGAGTTTATTATGTATGTTTTTATGCTTACATGGCCGCTCACGGCTTTGGGCTGGACCTCTAGCCAGATACAAAGAGCGGCTGCTTCGCAACAACGCATCAATGAGTTTCTGCAGATAAAAACCGACATTGTATCTGAAAAAAATCTGACTAAAGAAATTGAAGGCAATATCAGTTTCAGGAATATAAACTTTACTTATCCCGACTCAGGCATTCAGGCCTTAAAAGGCTTTAATCTGGATATCAGGGCCGGCGAATCGGTAGCTATCCTGGGTACAACAGGCTCGGGTAAAAGTACTATCGCCAATCTGATTGTGAGGATGTATGACCCAACGTCAGGAGATATTCTGATTGACGGAACCTCAATTAAAGATTATGACATTCAGCATGTGCGCAGCCAGATGGGCTATGTACCGCAAGAGGTGTTCCTTTTCTCAGATACCATTCTGAATAATGCCAGATTCGGCTCACCTGATATTACCAATGCACAGTTAGTGAAAGCGGTGAAAGACGCCGATTTATATCAAAACATAATGGATTTTCCGGATAAGTTTGAAACCAAACTGGGTGAAAGAGGTATCACATTATCGGGCGGACAAAAGCAACGGCTTTCTATTGCCCGTGCCATTGCCCGTGAACCAAAGATATTGGTTCTGGATGATTGTCTTTCTGCAGTGGATACTAACACAGAAAACATCATTCTGAATAATCTGGAGAAAATTATGCAGAACCGCACTTCTGTCATTATTTCACACCGTGTGTCTTCAGCCAAACTTGCCAACAAGATTCTGATGCTCGACGAAGGACAAGTAATTGAACAGGGTACTCATGAGGAACTCCTTAAAAAAGACGGTGCCTATAAAGAGCTTTACGAAAAACAATTGCAGGGCGAAGAAGTATAACTAAAAAGACCTTTTCTGATGTCAGAAAAGGTCTTTTTAGTTATAGTAAGAAAAGTATTTATCCGATATATTTCAAAAACTCAGCCTTGGTTGCCTCCTGCTGAAACTTACCTCCATAAAAGCTCGTAACGGTTGATGATGTATCATCCTGTATCCCACGTGAAGCTACGCACAAGTGCTTGGCATCCATCACCACGGCCACATCTTCCGTATTCAACACACGTTGTAACTCTTTCGCTATCTGTACTGTCAGGCGCTCCTGTACCTGTGGTCTTCTGGCAAAGTATTCTACAATCCGGTTGAGTTTCGACAACCCTATCACTTTACTGTTAGCGATATAGGCCACGTGAGCCTTACCAAAAATAGGCACAAAATGATGCTCACAATTGGAGTAAAACGAAATGTCTTTTTCCACCAGCATTTCATTGTACTTGTATTTATTCTCAAAGAGTGTTACTGAAGGCTTATTTTCAGGATTCAAGCCCTGAAACAACTCTTTCACATACATTTTTGCTACTCTTTTCGGTGTGCCGTTCAGTGAATCGTCTGTTAAATCCAGACCCAGCGTATCCATTATCTGGCGGAAATAGTATTCAATACGGGCTATTTTCTCGTCATCATTTATTGCAAATGCATCAGCACGCATGGGTGTATCTTCGGCAGTTGCGGTATGGTCGTCTCCCAGTTCGTCAATAAGAGTAGCATTAGTATCTTCTTCAAATAACAGGGTATTCAACAAAGTTTCGTTCTGTTTCATATAATCTGATTCTTAGGTCTAAATGTTCAGGCAGCTTTACCCTCAGTTTATCATAAATGACTATGGCGATATTTTCAGCTGACGGATTAATGTCTTTGAATTCTTCTGTATCTAGGTTCAGGTTTTTGTGATCGAACTTATCCAGAACTTCAGTTTTTATTAAATCACTGAGCAGCTTCAAATCCATCACATATCCTGACTCCGGGTCTACTTCTCCAATAACCTGAACAACGAGGTCATAGTTATGCCCGTGGAAATTGTAATTGTTACATTTTCCAAATACACGTTCGTTTTTTTCGTCCGACCAGTCAGGGTTATGCAGACGATGGGCGGCATTGAAATGTTCTTTTCTGAACACCGCAACTTTTTTAGAACTCATTATTTTTATGATTTTATAACTTTGAGCACTTACTCCTGATGTCAAATCTTTGAAATTTCCAGAGTTTAGTCTCAAAGTTTAAAAGTCGTCTGAAAGTTTGTCAGCAACACTTTTAAACTAAATCTGCGAGAATTATTTCTTGTACTATAATACTTGCCCGTTTAATAACACTATAACAAAATTACCCGAAAAAAGTTACAATAGCTTAACAAATAAACGACAACCCACTGATTATCAAGAACTTATTTATAAAAATCAAAAGCAGATTCATGCCAGTAAGTGACTGTAAATCTGCTTTTAATTCTTTATCAGTTAATTTCTATTACTGAGGTTGTATCAAAGGAAATTTACCCGACAGATGCTCTTTTGCCATTTCGACATAATGATTAGCACTCATGGCTAATTTTTCAGCCACTTCTGCCGGTAGTGTCTTGATTACCTTTGCCGGAGTACCTACAGCCATGGAGTAATCGGGTATTTCTGTGCCTTCTGTTACCAGTGAATTGGCTCCTATAATACAATACCTGCCAATTTTTGCTCTGTTCAATATAGTTGCCCGCATACCAATCAGTGAGTAATCGCCAACCGTAGCACCATGAACGATAGCTCCGTGGCCTACCGTTACGTTTTCTCCAATTATGGTTGGTTCTCCGAAATCTGCGTGCAGAATTGCACCATCCTGTATATTCGTTCTGTTTCCTATAACAATTTTTTCAACATCGGCTCTGATTACAGCCGAGTACCATACCGAAACATCTTCACCAAGAGAAACATCGCCCATTACACTGGCATTAGGCGCTATAAAATTTGTCATTATCTGAATCGTTTAATCTGACACGAATAAACACAAATGCTATGAATTTTCACTGAGCAAGTCAGCAAAAAATTCATAGCATTAAAAGAGCTTATACTAACTATATATATCAGGGCCAGATTTCGGTAGGCTGATGGAATTGCTTCCATGCCCTTATGTATTCCTGCCGGGCGTAAATTTTGGTCAGACTTTTGCCTTTCAGTTCACCCTCTACACATTCGCCCTGCCAGTTCCAGAGACTATGGGTTTCTTTGTCTCTGATTCCTGCCGGATCCGGTACAAAATTCAGAACGCTGCCATCAACCGTTCTTGTAAAAACATGGAACGAGTGTTTATCTGTCTCTATCGCAATTACCAGCGGAGTATTCCCTACTTTATCATTCAGTGTGGTTAGTTTCAATAAATTATTCCAGATATATGCTTTGTTCTTACCATCAATACTTACACCTATTACCCAGCTTTTATCCCACACTTTACCAGGATTGGTCAATGAATCTGCATCCTTGCGTTCACGGCGGTCATAGGTTTTCAGCACATCATACTCTTCTTTAAAGGTATCATCAGGTTGAAAAACCAACCCGTCCGGATATTTCTCAAAAAAGGATTTCAGCGTTACCTGTTCTGATGGTATAATATCAAGGTGTTTTCCGGCCTGCTCTCCTACTACAGCATCACCGGTAGCCTGATACCACCACGATCTAGTGTCTGAATCTTCCAGCACGGCATTGTAGTGCCTGGCTCCTACCAGACGAAAAATCTGTGCTTTCCCATCTACTACCGGACTGAAAACCAGACCCGTGCGGCACATGGTGCAATAAGTAACCAGAACCGGTTTGTCGCCAACCTTATCCTGTATTTTATGATGATAACCCACATACCGGATCGGATATGCCTTGGCAACTCCGCCATTTACTACTGTCATTACCAAAAGGCTGTCTGGCACCTGATTGTCTTTCTGACCGGCAAATTTTACTGTTACCGGTTCTTTAAACATCTCTTCGGCCCGGTACTCTACATCACTAAAATAATACAGCCCCGCAGCTATTAAAACAACGACACCTAAACCTATTCTCTGTTTGGTTGTACCTTTTGTAATATAAAACCATGCCGGAACAATCAGTAATAACAGACCAATGATTCTTGACGGAAGAATGACTTTCTCCAGAAAATAGGTCAATTTGATTGCTTCCAAATCCTGGCTTCCGGGAAATGGCATTAATAAATACGCCTGTAATAAGGCAGGAAGAATAAGTACCAAGGTACCTATCCAAAACAAACGGTTTCTCAGTGTAGGTGTCATTGCTTTCAGGTTGAATTTGAATAAGAGTTGCCTCAACTGAGGCAACACCAATAAAGATCTATATTTTTAACCCGACTGTCAGATTCACGCTGCGGCCATCTGATGACCACACACCCGGCCCCGGATAAAAGCTTGGGCGTTTCGTGAAGTACTGTTCGTCCGTCAGGTTATTGATATTCAGTTTCACCATCAGGTTTCTTGTCAGGCGATAACTTGCATTTACATCAAGCAAGCCATACGAAGGCACCAGACCCACAGCGCCATTCGCAGATGGTTTTGCGGTATTCAGGGCATCTGCATAGCTTTCTGCAGTATAGCTGTACAAGGCTGTAATGCTTAATTTCGTATGACGGAATGTTATTCCGTTGCGGCTTATCCACTCAGGGGTACTTTCTACTTTGTTGTTCTTCACGCTCACATTTTTGTCGCCTACACGTATGGCTGCATCCTGATAACGGGCATCCATGTATGAAGTTGAAGTGAAAATCGAAATGCTCGATTTAGATGAGAAACGGGCATCATATTCTAAAAAGGTCTCTATACCGTTTGTCCGGGAGTCACCGATGTTAGTACGTAAATAGTAGAAACTACCATTAGATTCTGTTCCGTAAGTCATTCCCATGCGGTTGTTATACTGAACCTGGAAAGCGCTTATATCCCACTTCCAATGTTCGGTATTGCCTCTGTAACCGATTTCTGCATTATATCCATAAGCATCTTTCAGGTTTTTATCAATCTTTTCATAGGTAGCCGACGGAATAATATCCTTAAACACTACCGGACGATACGCCTGAGCGAAACCCACATAAATATTCTGATTTGCGGCTACTTCATAGTTAGCATTCAACCCGAATAACGGGAAATGATGCGAAATAGTGGTGGGTAGTTGATTGGCATCATAATAAGCTATTTTACCACTCAATTTTGAATCCCCTATCTCTACTCTAACTCCCGGTGTTACCGAAAACTTAGACGTTATTGCAAATCGGTTTTCAGCAAAAAAGGCCACATTTTTAGTTTTCAGGTGCATGTCTCTCACCCAATCTCCGGTTTTCGATAAATCGAAATCTGTTCCCGTAGTACCTTTACCTAACTGCTGACGGTTCAGGTCGTTGTTCATCAGTTGTATACCTGTTACTAAAACGGAAGAGACATTGCCCAACTGATACTGATGCAATAAACGCGCTTCAACCGTATAGCTATTAAAATTATCAATATCAACCTGTCGATTGGCATACTGCAAGGTAGCGGGGTCAATAGCATCAACAATATTAACGGTTTTATCGAAAAGCACACTATTTCTTTTGCCCAAAACTGCCGAAGCCACCAAAGAAGCCTTAGTACGCGAACTCAGACGGAAATCTGCCGACAAAGACGGAACATAGATTGACGGATTAAAATAGTTACGTGAGCGGCTGGATTGACGAGGGTTAGCATAAAACATACTATCGGTCAAAGGCCCCGGCACATGATACACATACTTTGAATGTTTGAAATCTGCTTTCAGGGTAACCTTCTTCGATGCTTCATAAATCAGACCGATGGCCTCTCCACTGTAATCACTTTCCGAATTGTCTCTGTAACCATCGGAATGTCTTTTTGAAAAATACCCATAATATTTCAATTTACCTATTTTTCCACTTGCACCATTATAACTGCTCACTAAACCAAACGAACCAACTGCGTTGATTGTCTCAAAACTAAAAGCTCTTGTAGTGTCAGGCTGCTTAGAAATATAGTTCAGCATACCTCCAAATTGTGCACCATACTGAAGTGAACCGGTTCCTCTTACCAACTGAATAGTCTGGATAGCCTCCATCGGTAAACTGAAATGGCTTGCGGGATACGCATACATATCCGAATTGGTAATAATACCGTCGGCACGGATGTTGAACTCCCAACCCCGGTGAGGGTCCAGTCCACGGGTTGAAATATTGGTTTGGTTACCGGTTCCATCCATGTCATAAACGAATACTCCCGGTACTTTGGCAAATATCTGGCGCGGTGTTTTTTCAGCAATGTTGGCATCAAGACCCAACACGTTTATCATTTCATTCTTTTTCCCACCTAAAAGATAAGTGCCTTGGGTCAACGGAAGGCGTTCTACTGTATTTCTATAGCTTTGTTCGGTAATATTAACCTGCTCTAACTCTCTCACTTTTGTTGAATCCGGTTGCTGGGCAAATAATTGATTAAAACATACCAATAGTATTCCTAGTAATTGTATTGATTTCATATAATATTTTATTACGAAACAAAACAGCCACATCACAAGCAATGGCAACGCTCTTTTGTTTCTTAAATTAACACTGATTTTATAAACAGAAATAGGTATAACATTCCCCGGAGGGAACATTATACCGTGGTACTTGTATATAAAATTAGGTTAATTCCGGAGGGGGCGAATGCAGCAGGTGTATCACCTGAACATAAGAAAGTTGGGGTTCCTTATAAAAGCGTTGAGGGATTATTTCTGAATGTGGCTCGAAAACTCCGAACTGAATCTCATTAGACAGATATATTTTTTGTAAGCCGCCGAATAATTTAACGGCCTTGCTCAATGGGCTTTGCGGTGTGTTGGCGTCAGGGTCAAACATCCCCTGAATCAGGGAAGTGAGTTCATCATAGCGCTCCTGGGCATTCTGGTTAGACTTCAGAATCACATAGAGTGTATCATTCTCATAATACTCGTGCATCACATTGTAAAATTCATTCCCGCTCCTCACCAGCCCTTCTTTCTCTTCACTCCCTATTTTTTTCGTAGCAGTTGCGTGCGGTATTTTTACAATTTTCCATTTATCTTCAATAATAACATTCGAGCGCGTCTGATAACTCTCTTCAAAAAGCAGCATAGCTATTGTCAGCCCAAACATATTGTAGAGCAGAAGCAATAAAAGACCGATGGCTGCGATTTTTTTCAAATGATTATATTCAAGACCAATTTCTAAATTTACAAAGATTTTTCTTTTTAGCGAAACTCTGCACATCTATAAGACGTGCAGAGTCTGATATTTTTTAACTAAAAACAAAACACTAATCTCTTTTAGTAAGCAATAGTTGTTATGGGAGTCACTTGCCTTTTTTCGATGAAACTCTGCACACCAAGTGGTGTACAGAGTCAATTGTAAACTGATAACTAAAACAAAACTAATCTTGTGGTAATTACTTACCAATGCTTTTCATGGCGTCAAAGTTGGCATAACCTTCTGCTGCTATGCGGATTCCTCGCGGAACATATAATTCAGGGTCTGTAGGTGCCCAGGTACCCAGCCCGTCAACATAACGATTGAACATACAAAATGCCGCAGCTATTAAAACTGCATCATGAATTTCTTTATCGCTGGCTCCGGCTTGTCTGGCCGACTCCACCTGTTCAGCAGATACATTTCTTCCACTTTTCTGAACGCTACCCGCAATAGCCAATAAAGCCTTCAACTTATCCGAAATGGCTGCTTCTTCAAAATTTTTCTTAATCTGGCCTATCAGTGTTCCGTCGTCTTCCAGATAACACTGCGCCGCAGCGCCATGAACACTCTGGCAAAAAAGGCAATCGTTCAGATAAGATACATAGGTTGCAATGGTTTCACGCTCTCCTCTCGACAAACTATTGTTTTCGTCTCTCAATAAAACCTCAGCCAGAATATTAAGTGGCTTTGCCGTGTCAGGCCGAAAAGCCATTAACCCTCTGATACCGGGTAGTAGTTCTTCTTCAGGTAATGTGATATGAGCCATCGTTTTCCTTTTTAATTATTCTATTTTTTTGGTGCATAACCTAAACCATCTGCTATCATTCTACCCCTCTGCCTGAATACTTCAGGGTCTGTTATCTGGGCAACACCTAGGCCGTCAAGATAACGATTGAAGAAACAGAATGTAGCCGCTATGATGACTGTATCATGAATCTCAATATCTGTTGCACCATACTCTCTGGCACGCGATATCTGCGTTTCAGACACATGCTTACCTCCTTTTTGTACGCTTGCCGCTATGGCTAATAAAGCCTTTAGTTTATCTGCAATCGGAGCATTTTCGTAATCCTCTTTAATTTCATTAATCAATGTCTCGTTATCATCCAGATAACAGGCCGCTACGGCTCCATGTACACCTTCACAAAGCTGGCAGTCGTTCAGTTTTGAAACCAGCGTGCCTATTATTTCCCGCTCTGCCTTGCTAAGGCCTTCGTCAATACTCAGAATGCCCTCTGTAAAAGCCCCCAGATGAGGCGCCAGATGCGGACGAAAAGCCATTAGTCCTCGCATCCCCACTGCATTGTCCGGCAATTGAATATAGGCCATTTAAAATCTGATTTAAGCGTTTATTAAATTTGCTTTTCTTTCCTTAGAACGATATGCCGCTACTAAAGCTATCACGAATGTGACCGAAAACGCAAGAAGCGCATTTCCGAATCCGCCGAATACACTTACCAGACTTCCCACAAAAAACACGGCTGTGGCTGTAAAGAAACGCCCCACATTGAAACAGAAACCTGTTGCTGTTGCTCTGATGCTCGTTGGGAATAGCTCGGGTATATAACTTGATAAAGCTCCCTGGCTAATACCGAAGCACAATGCCAACAGAGCGGCTTCGGCATAAACAATTGTGCTGAAAGTTTTATTAGTCAGAAAAAGCAGGCAGCATGCTCCGATACAACCGATAAAAGTAAGCATCAAAGTTTTACGATTACCGATTGAGCGAATCAGAAAACCTGAGATAACTCCTCCGATGATTCCTCCCATGCCGAGCAGCATCATGGTTATTCCTCTTTCTTTTTGTCCGTCCTGTCCGACAGGTAAAAGCGTCTGAACCCAGGTAGGTAGCCATGAGAAAATCCCCCATAAGCCAATCAGTACTGCGCCGAAAATCATTGAGCCTGTTACCAGATTAGGCCGGTAGTCCTGATTGAACAAATCACCAAAAGGATTCTTCTGTACCTTCTGGATGTTCTTCCATTTTGGAGACTCAGGTAATAGCAGGCCGATCAGAACTGCCACTGCGATTGGTATCAGTCCAAGCCAGAAAGCCTGACGCCACTCTGAAAAAAGTACGTTCAAACCTCCGGAGGCAACTATACCTACCGGAAAAGCAACTGCCAGAATACCTACTATAACCGGTCTGGTTTTCTCTACCCATATTTCAGATATATAGACCGTGCTTACCAACAGCACCCCTCCTACACCCATACCTGAAAAGAAACGGTATACCATCAGTAAATACCAGTTGGGTACAAAAACTGTAAGCAATGTTGCTATTCCATATAAGCCTGTCACAAAGGCAAGCACCTTTTTGCGGCCAATCTTATCACTAATTATCCCGAAAAGAATACCCCCAATCATCCAGCCATATAACGAAACTGCACTGATATATGCCCCTACTTCTCCTAAGCGTGCTTCGCTTACTTTTTCCTGAAGCAGTTCAGGAACAGCAACCGGCAAATACACCGACATCAGCGTGGAAACAGTCCCTCCGAAAGCATAGCTAATCAGGCAAAGAATAAATGCCAATACTCTGTTTTTGGGAGACAGAACTTCTTGTGTCGGGTTATTTTCCAATTTTTATCAGGTTTTAGGGTTAATATCAGTATCAGGCTTCAGATACCATCGATTGATGTCTGGTTCGGGTATCGTATTTAGAGCGGTAATATTCCAACAGAATAACCGGCAATACATAGTCTCCCATACGCTCAATTGTTTCAAAAATATCTCTCGGGTTGCCTACAATCGGGAAGAGTAACTCAAAGCCCAGTTTATAAAGGCAAATAAATACTAACAGCCCCTGAATACGCGGCTTAAGCAATACCAGAAATGCAAGTGCAATCTCAACCAAACCAAATATCTGTAAATTCAAGCCTGTCATGGGTAAACCGATGCCCGTCATGTTTTTTATTAGCGTAGGGTGGTTCATGAATACAGCCAACCCACCATGACCAGCCAAAAGGCTGAACAAACTGAACCGAGCCACCCATTCTATCAGGTTCGCCTGTTTAAACGACACCGCCGATAGTGGTTTCAGTTTCTCAAACCATTGCTTACCTGTAGCAGGCAAGCCATACAGTAACAGGAACATAATCGGAACTCCGAAATTACCGGCACGCTCAAAGAATTCAGACATCCCCATACTGGCCGACGGCCGCAACAGGGCTGTAAATACTGTCCAGAAAGATGCCCATAACAACAATGCTCTGTTCGGATAAAAGAATACAATAAGACCAATAAGGATGTCCATCGTTCCAACAAGTGGCATGAAATTATACGCCATCGACTCATTGATAAAGAATACCTTAAAGAATGGCACCCAGCCTTTCTTTAAAACAAGCCCCCAAAAGCCGTGTCCTACAAAACAACCAAACACTCCGAAACGCAACCAGAAAAACAACTTTTCTTCAAAGGAATGTCTGGTTGAAAACGGGTTAATCCAAATTGAATTCTTTGCACTCATCATCTTTTAAAATAGCATAAGCCATTAAATTGCCTTCACCTCAGGCGTAATACAAATAGGTATTTCTTTATTTTTTCCTTCAAAATTAAGGGTTTTGATACTAATTTCTTCCATATCATTGCTACCCTCTGTAATTTTAAGGAACTGGTTAGGCTTTATATTTCTGAAAGTCTGTTTTTCATTAGTGCCCGGCCATGTAATAGAAACTTCATCAATCATGGTAGCCTGACCTATGCCGATTTCTCCTCTTAATGATGACGAACCGAAGCTACCTCCTGAGTACACGTCACGGTAAACTGAACGACGGACACCATTTTCTTTGAAAGTAACTTTAATTCTTGCACCAATTGCCAGACGGTTACTGGTTTTCCCCTCCAGTTTCAGTTTCAGCCAACGGTTATTGTTCTGCCCGGGGTTCAGGTACAGTGAATTATTATAAGCATCGCCCGGATAAGCCCCTCCTACTTCAATGAAAATATCCTGGTCTCCATCATTATCAAGATCAGAAATACCTACCGCATGACCCTTTTGAAGGTTACCTACACGTGCTGAAATGGTTACGTCAGCAAATCTTTTCCCTTCTATATTCTTGAACAATTTATTCGGAACCAGCGACTGGTAATCAGGATTGCCCGTGCCCAGATACATGTCTAAAAAACCGTCATTATCAATATCTCCAAAGTTAGAGCCCATTGCAAAAACGCTATGGCTGATACCTGTTTCTATCGATACATCTTTAAACGTGCCATCATGATTGTTTCTGAACAGATACATTTTACTTCCTCTGTTTGGTATGCCCAATGCATCAGTAGCAACTGAGTATGCCATCGAGCGGTCAACTTGGTATCCGCAAACAAATATGTCGAGCCAGCCATCGTTATCGTAATCCCAGAACCAGGTCGGGAAGGTGAAATGTTTCAATTCACTTAAACCTGCAGCCTGCGTAACATCTTCAAATTTTATTTTACCATTTTTCTGTATACCCTTATTTTTCAGAAGCACTTTAGTTTCCTGATGCGTCGAGATAAATATATCCTGCCAGCCGTCGTTATCGTAGTCACCGGCTGTTACTCCTTTTATAAACAAATTTATATCGCATCCGGCATCAATGGTTATATCGGTAAACGTGCCGTTTTTATTGTTTATATACAATTCGCAGCCGTGCATCACGCCCATATTAGCAGTTTCATTGCCTATGAATAAATCCAGCCAGCCATCGTTATTGAAATCTCTCCATACGCCTGCCTGGGTTGGGTGCAACGAAAACAATCCGCTTTCTACCGTTACATCGCTAAAGGTTCCGTTACCGTTATTTTTAAGTAAAGAATTAGGTTGCTGACCAAATGGGTCAGGCATCCAGGCTCCTCTCAAAACAAAGATGTCCATAAAACCATCGTTGTTGTAATCGGTCTGTATAATATTCAATCCACCCTTGAATTTCGACAGTCCTGATTTTTCTGATACGTCAGTGAACGTATTATCGGCATTGTTTTTAAAATAGTGCATAGACCCGTCCAGTCCCATGTCAGAATTAACGATGTCGAGATACCCGTCATTATTGAAGTCTTCAAGAATAGTACCGCCTGCTTTATTCTTTGTGTTCAGATGTAGATCAGGCGCCACATCAACAAAAGGTTTTACAGCTATGCCCGACATATCCTTGTCCAGATTCGGAATCAGAAATTGAGCAGGTACTTTATCCGGATATTCGCCTATCGTCATATAGGCCATATTCAGCAACCATTGCGATTCATAATCGGTAGGGTTTCTTGAAAGAATTGCCTGATACACCTCAATGGCTCTGCGCGAACCCGTTTTTTGTTTATGTATGCCACTATTCACAATCGGAATAACGCAAGATTCTGCCGTATGATTATTCACGCAATTCTGGCGTTCAGCCAATCTCAAATTGGCAATTCCCAGACTTATCAGGGTTCTATCAGCATTCCCCTGAAATTTCGTTAAAGCCACAGGCATAATTTTCTCTAGTAAGGTCACAGCTTTTAATTCTTCACCATTTTTTAAGTAAGAATTGGCTTTATAAAAATCTGTAATGAAGCTCTTGTAAGGGTCCCCATTAGAAATGGCCTCAATCGAGTCATAAAAAGCAATTTCAGCTTGTGGGTAAAACGGATTTGTTTTTTTAAAATTATCTTTATGAATTTGTGCTAATACCTTAACCATCTTCTCACTTCCATCACTTCCACAAGAAAAAACAATCGGACTGATTAAGAACAAAACCCAATATTTCAATTTGCGCGATGCTATTTGTAAAAGTTTCATTGTTAAGTATTTTAATATGATTATTGTGGGATACACAAGTTCTCACCGGTGTACCCCATTTCTGAATTTATCGCAATAATTCATCAAAGTTCAGACTAACGTAATACAATCCGCCAACAGCAGGTGAGCCATAAGCTTGTACTATGTATTTGTTAGTAAGGTTTGAAGCTCCTAACTTGATAACCGATTTGATGCTTGGCACTTTGTAACTCACCTGTGCATCTAACAAGCTATACGCGTTGATTTTGCCCGGATACATCGCAGTAAACGTGCCGTACCAGTCAAAAGCACTTTGCCAGTGCCATGCTACATTAAAGCCTAATTTATCTGTCAGTTTAGGGTTACCGAACACCACATTGGTTTTCCATGTAGGTGTATTGAACGCCGGAATATTACTCGGATCTGCATCCATCAGATTGAAATCGATCCAGGTAACGTTGGTATTCAAGCGGTAGCTTTTAGGGAATAAATAAGATAAGCCTGCGCTCACCCCTTGTATTGACACCTTATCGGCAGCATTGGTATATAGCTGGAACGCCTGCGTTTTACCGCCCAGAATATCGCCCGCAGCAGCAGGGTTAATAGAGCCGTCTGGTAAGAGAACATTATTATCAGGGCGGATAACCACAGTGTTAATAATGAAGTCTTTATACTGGCTGTAGTAATAATTGATATCAAATAATACTTTCTGGCTGAATACACCTTTATATCCCACCTCAAAACTCTGCACTTTTTCAGGCTTAATATATGGCACGTTCGATTTCACCAGTTTGTCTTTGTTGTTTGCAATGGCAGTCGGGAACGGAACTCCCTGGCCTAACTGTGCTCCTGCTGCACTGGCAAATGCTCCTACCGAAGCTGCAGTGAAAGAGTTTTCGTAGGCGTTCATGCCGACAGAGTTAACAGGTGCACCACCAAGAATAATAATTGGCCCAACATTCAGTTTAATGTACTGATCACCGATAACAGGATTACGGAAACCTGTCTGATACGATGCTCTGAAGTGGTTGTTATCGTTCGGAGAGAATACCGCTGAAGCTCTTGGAGTCATACGACCATCGAAGTTCTCATTTTTGTCGTAACGGCCCGATAGAGTAATTTTCAACTTATTACTCAACAAAGATTTTGAAGCCTGAATAAACGCACCGAATTCGTCGTTTGTCAGGTTTTTGCCTTTATCATCAAATAAGGTTCCTTGTGTATCCAGATAATACTTTCTGTAGTTGGCACCTACCTGCACATTCACAACTTTCAACAATTGGCTGAAATCATACATACCTTCGATGTGTTTCAAACCGCAACGGCTGAAAATACCTGCACCACTTAAACCTTGTGTATGAATCAGCTGGTCTCTGGCTGCATCAAATGCGGCTGTACCCGGCAACAATCTTCCCTGGTCAGCAAAAGCGCGTGCCGCTGTATGATTTTGGCCGCTTACCCCATTAACGGTACCTTTGTAGGCAGCCGAATAACGTTGAAACCATGCAGCATCGGCTTGTCCGGGTGCTACAGTATTACCACTCAGGTCTTTTACCCACAAGCGGTTAATCAACTGGCCTAAAGAGCGGCTGTTATACGAATCTTCCGAATCTTCCTGATTTGAATAGGCTCTTACATAAAAATTGCTACCCTTCAACTCCAGACGATGTTGCATCAGGTGAAAGTTATTAATCACAAAACGGTTACTACCTGTGTATTGTGCAATACCCTGGCTGTAATTAGCCTGATAGATGGCTTCCAGATTGTCGGTAATACGGTAATGTAATGCGGCATTCATTTTAAAGCTATAAACACCGTATTGTGCTACGTCTTTTTCTTCATAACCGGTTCTTGATACACGACCAATACCTTCAATTGTCTGCGCTACTTCATCGCCATAAATATTCAAAGCATTTTTACCGGGGTTATTCGGCCCACGGTTAGCCACAGGTGTATTCGGGTCAATATCTGTATAATCATTGGCGTACCAATCAGTACCTGTCAGATACGCCAGGTTTACTTTAAATGCAAACTTGTTTTTGTACGCTTTGGCATAACGAACAGCCAGATCGTAGAACGGCTTAGCGCCAAAGCCTGTACCATCATTCAAATGGTTTACTCCAAATTTGGTTTGCGCACTTAAGCCCTGATAATCAAATGGGTTTTTAGTACGTACCTGCAGCATTCCGTTGAAAGCAATAGGGCCATACAAAGCTGAAGCAGCACCGGGTATCAATTCAGTGCTTTCTACGTCAATATCATGCGGACCATGAAGGTTACCCATGGCAAAGCCTAGCCCGGCAGACTGGTTATCTACACCGTCAACCAATTGTAAAAAGCGGCTGTTGCCGGTTGTATTAAACCCACGGGTATTAATTTGTTTGTAAGTTAAGCTACTGGTCACCAGGTCAATTGATTTCATGTTGAGCAAAGCATCGTAGAAATTAGCAGAAGGAGATTGCTGGATACTTCTTGCGTCCATCTTTTCGATGCTTACCGGCGACCGCAGAATGCTCTCTTCAATTCTTGAAGCCGATACTACTACCTGGTTCAGGTCTTCAGCCGCGGCTTTTAATGAAATGTTCAATGGAGATTCGCTCGAGACAGTTATTTCCTGACGCTCATACCCTACCATAGAGATGACGAGTGTAGTCGGAATTGTAGTACTCAGCTCAAAATTACCATTGGCATTAGTGATAGTTCCTGCTACTTTCCCTTTCAGGGAAACCGAAACACCAATGAGTGGTTTTTGATTTTCAGCATCTGTAATTTTGCCCGTAATAACACTTTTCTGGGCAAATACACTTGCTGAAATAAACAGTAATGAGATTATACAGGTAAAAATATTTTTCATTATAAAGCCTGGTTAAAATAGAATTAGATTCATTAATTGTGATCTTAATCTTTCTTCAGATGGTTGTAGCCTTGCGGCAAACGTGTATAGCCATGGTTAACTATTCTTTCACCTAAATACTGATAAAATGAGGGGTCGCTTGGTGTGACACTTGCCAGGCCGTCAACATAGCGGTTGTATAGACAAAAAAGTGCGGCAATGAGTACAGTATCATGTATTTCCATATCTGTAGCTCCTTGCGTTTTGGCATTGGCTATGGCTTCTGGTGTAACGCTTTTTCCGCTTTTCTGAACCATTTTTGCAATGGTCAATAAGGCTTTCATTTTATCACTTACCGGAGCATTCTCTAAATCATGCTTTACCAATTCGCAGGTTTCAGATTCGCCTAATAGTCTGTCAGCCGCTGCAGTGTGCGCAGCCGTGCAGAACCGGCACTCATTATTGTGCGATACTATGGTGGCTATTAACTCTCTTTCGCCCTGAGTCAATGAACTGTCACCTCTCAACAGAATCTGTGTCAGTTCACGAATAGGCGCTGCGGTATCCTGGCTGAACTCCAATAGACCCGTAATGCCGGGCAAATGGTCAGGAAGTGATATATGAGGCATAATTTTAGACAATAACAATGATGACCGGTTGCTTTTAACCGATGTCAGTGATGATAAATTGAAAATCAGGGAAAAACGAACAGAACAAATCTGTTTCTCTTAGCGAGGTCGATTATAACCTAAAAAGGCCATTTTCTCTCCCATTTCACGATAAGCTTCGTTTTCTTTCGGAGCCCACGTGCCTAAGCCGTCCACATAGCGATTAAACATACAAAATGCTGCCGCAATCAATACCGAATCATGAATTTCTTCATCGGTTGCTCCCTCTTTCCGAGCTGCTTCAATCTCTGCTTCCGATACATGCCTGCCACCTTTTTGAACCTGGGCGGCAATGTTCAGCAAAGCTCTCAATTTGGGAGAAATCTCTGTTTGGGCAAAATTTTGTTTGATATCATCTATTATATTCAAATCACAGCCTAAATGTGCTGCTGCCGCTGCGCCATGAGATGTATGGCAAAAATGGCAGTTATTCAGGTGCGAAACATAAGAAGCAATCAATTCGCGCTCACCACTTGTTAAAGTAGACGGCCCGCGTAACAGGGTTTCCGCTAAATTTAATAGCGGTGCGGCTGTACGAGGATTATTGGTCAGAAGTCCGGAAATACCCGGAAGCTCCTCATTCAACAATTTGATATGCGCCATAATCAGAATCGATAAGCGTAGGTTGCCGTAATCAGATAATCAGCAAATGCAGCATCGCCATGTTTTTTACCCGCCGGGTCTTGCATGTCGCTCCACGATTTGATACGATTACGAACAACTGCATACGGTACACCAAAAATAAAAGAATGGTGATGCGTATTCAGTATAACACTTGGTTCGATTGAAACGATGTAGCCCGGGCGTCGGTTGCCTTCGCTATTGCCGATACGGTCAATAGCAGGTAAACCTTCTACTCTGCCGCCCAGTGCAAATGAGATTCCTTGTTTAGGTAGAACTGAATAGCTCAGACCCGCACGACCTGCAAACTGGTCGGGCACTGAAAACCCTGTAGCAGGATTGACTGTTTTAGGACTGAACATGTAAAACCCGTTATAGTAGACAGAGGCATTTTTGAATACAGACTGGTAACCTTGCACCTCAATGCTATATCCCCAGCCGCTATCGCCCAATTGCATTGACTGGTCAAGGGCTTTGCGTTGAATGTATTCTTTTTTGTTTTTGTCCAATTTATGGAAGTCTCCCTGCACATTGGCATCGCCTGTTGGCGCTTTAATTCCAACTCCGATAGCCAGGTTTCCTTTGATATGGGTAGCCGGATTGAATAACCAATAAGTAGCCGAAACACGCATATCGCCTACTCCTTTTGAATACGTATGGAAACGCTTCTGCTCAGGATTTGCCTCAACAGAATTACCATAGTGCTCATAAAGCGACGAACGGTCATTATCAATGAGTGGTACATTCAAGGCAAAACTCAGACGCGGATTCACCGCATAACTCAAGCCAAAATCAAAAGCATGAGAGAAGTTAACTACCTGAGTTCCGTTTTCAATGCGTTCTTTTTGCTCTTCGGTTCCCACAAAGTGACGGAACGAATGCAAATAACGATAGGCTGCTGTGAACTGAAACTGCCCGCCTTTCATCATTGATGCAGTGCTGTTGGGATTCCCCGTTGTTGACGCCATGTGGCGCACAGCGATACAACCCTGCGAAAAGCCCTCGATTGTTCCCAATAGCATAGCTAACGAGAAAAAACAATATATTTTTTTCATTGATAATACGTTAATTAAGTCTGATTAAATCTAACCGCATCAGGATTATAGCCCTGAACCATCTGCCTTACCACGGGCAATCGCATACTGGCCGATTTTTTTACCGTGGTCCAAACCAACTGAACAATCAAAGCGATAATGAATTAATCCATAGACTCTTGAATTAGAAGCTTCCTGCGCCATCGCAGTCAACTTTTCAGCTTCAGACGGGAAGATTGAACCCAATACAAATGCTGCAGCTCCCGAAAAAGTAGAGTGCCCCGAGGTGTAAGACTGGAAGTTAGGTAAACCTACTGAGGTTTTTACACCAAACTGCTGCGGACGAGGATAGTAATAGTAGTTCTTAACGTCCCAACAAGCAATAGCGGCATCCATTTCAGCGGTACCAAGCAAGGCTAAAGTACGGGCAGTAGCCAATTCGCTGTATTTATTCTGGAAACACAAATTAGCAGCCGCTCTGTGCCAGTGACCCGGAGGTGTGTAACTTCCGGCACCGTCAGCCCAGTAATTGGCAATACGTGCCTGTTCGCGTGTCTGCTTTTTATCTATCGCTTTTAGTTCATCAAGATCTTTTTTAAACGCATCACTATCCAATGCCGGCGGTGGGCCTGGGCGCATAGCTATCATAGTGGCCTTGTCAAAATTCCAGGGTAACACCGCACCATAATTTGGTAACATAGGCGGGCGAGCCGGAAGCTCCTGACTTAACCATTCTGATTTTAAGCCCTGTGCTTTAGCATTAGCAATTGCCGCAGCGTTCACCGCCTGGTTATTCGCAGCTCCCATTCCGTCGGCTCTTGCTCTGGTCATTACCTTACCTGCTACTGCTTTACCAAGCGTTTCGCCAGCCGAAATATCTGAATCTACGTTCATTCCGCCCCAGATACGAGCATTTTTTGCTTCAGCCAGTTTGGCGTCCAACAAAGGCACTTCACCCGGAAACATCGCTACTAATATGGTATACGAAGCGGCTGCAACAACTGCATCTTCAGATGGATACGAAGGCAATTCAGAAACAGGCAATAAGGTAGAAACCGCCGCATCTGTCTTAGACGGCGCCTTACGGTTATACTTGAATTTGTAATTCCACGTCGCTACCAGTGCATCATATTGTGCTACACTTAAGTAAGCTAAAGCACGTGATGTATAAGGGGGATTGGCAAAGGGAAACTTAGGATCAGCCAATGGGTTGGCTGCATCAGGTACAGGATACTTGCCTTCTGCATTTGAAGCCGGAGGAATATTATAGCGGGCAGCTAATTCGCGCGCTATTTCATTCCAGCGATATACGGCACCTGCTCCCCAATAGGCTATTGCCTTTTTGTTCTCAGGAGTGATGGTCGATACCGTGGTTTTCAATTTGGCAATTTCTGCCTGATACTCTGCCGAACCGGCTGCTTTTGGTTCTGCCACAGGGAATTCCTCTGCACTTGCGAGCATGTAGGTTTTCCATGTACCGCCCTTTTCATCCAGCTTTGTCGGAATGTACGCCTCTCTCAGTGGTTCTTCCAAATCTTTGTTACAAGATGAAACAACCAAACTGAAAGCTAATAAAAGTATAAGTGATAAATGTATTTTTTTCATATTACAGCCCCGTATTCAACATTCTGAACTGCCCGGGAAAGCCTATTTTCTGTGATTAATCTTTTCTACAATTTTTATTTTTTTGACGCCTGCTCAGCTTTACTTTTGAAATTAATCTGATACAAGAAACCTGCTGAAACAGCAGTGGACTGACCCACGTTTTCACCGGCTATTACTCTTCTTACCATTACGGTAAACCCAATGTTTTTAGGTTGATATTTTCCATAAAACCCTACACCCGTCGACTTCATGTTATTAGTCGGGAAAGGCATATCGTTTCTACGGATGTAGTCACCACCAACACAGGTATTCTTATCAATGAAAAGTTCTGCCTGAATACCTTTTTTGTAGTAACCTGCACGAGCGGCTACATCAGTAGCATTCGGCATTTTTACTTCATTGGTATTGTATACTCTGTCATCTGCCTGATACGCATCTCTATCTAATTTTATATTACTGCGGAAAACGTAAGTTCCATGAGCAGTAATGTAAAAACCAGAAGTATGTTTATAGTGAGCAATTAAACGTGCTGAAGCTGTTTTGGATTTTAAACCAATTGACATCGGCAGGAAATCAGGTACGTAGTTACTAACCGGTAATGAACCACCCACTACCCCATGTAGCGACAGACCGTTGGCCGATTGAACAAGGTTATATTTTAACCATACAGATAAATCCTGCACACCTTTTTGTCCCATCAGATTCCCCGCGCTGGTTTTTGTCCATACATAGGGTACTCCGGCAAGAACATTCAATTTTTTTGTAATCCCGTAAGCTATCATTGGCATAACACTCTGTGTAGTGTGGGTACCAATATTAAAATTTTCACGTTTAAACGTATTCTCCCAATATTCATTCCACTGGCTATTTGTATAAGTTGCAGCTATACAAATAGAATTTTTGTTCATATAGATCGCATCATGAGGCATTTGTGCATGAGCATTGAAAACAGCACCACATACCAGCACAAGTATAAACTTGTAGAGTAATTTCATTTTTAAAATAGTAAAGTTATTAGTTAAAAACAGTCTCAATGTAAATTGATGGAGTTATTCAGCTACTCAACTAAAGCTTATGCAACAGATTATTGGTCTTTACACAGGCATTGAGTTTAACTATGGCAACTCACAACAAAAAGAGTGTTGATTTAGCGGATTTATTCATCAATTGGCCTGAAAAATGCATAATGCGTCGTATCCAAATGATAAAAAAGTAGAAAAGATTTATTTTATACTAAATCCGGGGGGGGGGAATGTATTAATAACGTTGCGGCAGGAATAATTTCCTGATATGTGTAGATTTTTAACGGGAGGTCTTCAACCCAAAAGTAGACAATAGTACTACTGTTGAACTGAGTATAATCTTTAGTAAGATTCTTAAAGAAATTAAGCGCTTTTTTGCCGGGGCTGGTTGGTTCGTCATTCACATGTTTTTTTACCTGTTGCAACAGACTGAAAACATTTTCGCGGCTGGCATTTTCTTTTTTGCAATACGTGTAGAGGGTATCGCTTTCAAATTTGCGCTGATAAGTACGAAAAAAGTCACCTTTGAAGATAATCAGACCATCGGTTTCTTCTGATTCGCTCCAACTGGCCAGATAAGGAATAGCCATCGGAACTTTCATAACCAAATGCTCTCCGTTTTCTTCAAAAAACACATTGGGTTGCACCATGCGTTGCTCTTGCCATTTGTCCATTATCAAGACAAATGTTGAGCCCAGCATATTACAAACCAGTAATATTAAGAGAGATATGGACGCGACTCTTTTCAGTAGTAATTTTCGTTCATGCAACAAATTAATTAAATAAATTGAAGTTTTCCAACAACATTTTACATTTTATTAATTTTTGGCAAAGAAATATTTTTCTTAATAGCCCATGTTCGTATGCCGAAAATGCTTAATACTGTTATGGTATCAATTAACTCGGCAGAGAGGTTTAGCCGTTGAAGCAGAAAGAATAAGCTGCCTCCTATAATACAAACAGTAGCATATAATTGACCTGTTCTGAAAAGCGCCGGAATTTCGTTCAACACAATATCTCTTATAACTCCGCCAAAGCAGGCAGTAATGGTTCCTAAAATAATGCACGATGGTATATTCAACTGCACGGCTATGCCCTCTTGTATACCCCGAAGTGCAAAGAAACCTAACCCAAGCGAATCAAAGAAAGTAAGTGTTTTATCTAAATGATCAATTTTACTTCTGAAAACAACAGTAACCATAGCCACAACGGCAATGAGCACAATAATGGACGAATCCAGTATCCACCTCACAGGCAAATGCCCTATCAACATGTCACGGATGGTCCCTCCGCCAACAGAAGTAACAAAGGCAACTACCAGCAGGCCAAAAATATCCAGATTTTTGCGCATGGCAGCCAAAGTACCCGATGCAGCAAAGGCTATTGTTCCTCCAATATTAATAAAAGTGAAAAATTCCATCAGTTTTTATTAGTTTTGGAACAAAAATAAGAGTAAAAACGTCAATTTTACGTTTTCTATTAAATTAGCTGCATGCGCATAGATCAGGATACCGTTCAGCAAATCATTCAGGCCGCAGATATTGTAGAAGTGGTGGGTGATTATGTTTCTCTCAAAAAACGGGGAGCAAACATGATAGCCTGCTGCCCTTTTCATAACGAAAAGACCCCTTCGTTTTCAGTGTCTCCGTCTAAAGGTATCTACAAGTGCTTTGGTTGTGGTAAAGCCGGTGATTCGGTAAGGTTTGTGATGGATATTGAAGGCATTGGCTACCCTGAAGCGCTCAAGCATCTGGCTAAGAAATACGGTATTGAAGTAGCAGAAAAAGAATACACGAGTGAAGAGCAGCAAACACAGAACGAAAAGGAAAGTCTCTTCATAGCCTTAGAATTCGCCAGTAAATATTATCAGGACCAACTCTGGAAAACACCCGAAGGAGAAAGCATAGGCCAGAGTTATTTTAAAGAGCGGGGTTTTAATCACCAGACTATCAAAAAGTTTGACCTGGGTTACAGCCCGGACGGCAGAGATACATTTACCAAACATGCGCTCAAAAACGGATTCTCGCTTGATATTCTTGAAAAAGCAGGATTGAGTATTCTCAAAGAAGGCAAAGAACCGATTGACCGTTTCAGAGGCCGGGTGATTTTCCCGATTCATAATATAGCAGGCAAACCCATCGCTTTCGGAGCAAGGATTCTGAAAAAAGACCCGAATTCTCCGAAATACCTGAACTCGCCCGAGACGGCCGTTTACCACAAAAGCTTTATAGTATATGGTATAGCACAAGCCAAGAATCCCGTCAGACAGGAAGAGAACTGTTATCTGGTTGAAGGTTATACAGATGTGGTTTCGCTGAATCAGGCCGGGATTGAAAACGTAGTGGCTTCGTCGGGCACTTCTCTTACCAAAGAACAGATTCAGTTAATCAGACGGTTTACAGATAACATTACTGTTTTATATGACGGCGATGCCGCCGGTATAAAGGCCTCACTACGTGGGATAGATATTATTCTGGAAGAAGGACTGAATGTGAAAGCAGTGGTTTTTCCGGATGGAGACGACCCCGACAGCTTTGTTCAGAAAGTAGGCAGCCAGGCTTTTAAAGACTACGTAAAAAATACCCAAAAGGATTTTATACGTTTCAAAACCGAGATTTCGCTCAAAGATGTAGGCAATGATCCTATCAGACGGGCAGAACTCATAAAAGAACTGGTAGAAACTATTTCTAAAATACCCGATTCCATCAAGCGTTCGGTATTTTACAAAGAGGTGGCTTCTTTATTAAGTATTGATGAGCACATTCTGATCACCGAGGGCAATAAGATATTTCAGAAGAAAAGACACGATTCTGAAAGAGACCGACAAAGACAGCAAAGAACGAATCCGCTAGATGATATTAATGTATCGGTGCTTCCTACGCCAGATCAGATTCAGGGTTTTGAAGAGACTGACAAAAAGGTTCAACGAAGTGTAATTTCTTATCATGAAGAAGAATGTGTAAGGCTACTGGTTTGCTATGGCAACCATGTACTTGAAAGAAACGAAGCAGAGAATATTGATTTTACGCTGGCAGATTACATTTTTAACGAAATACGCGATATAGCATTTGAAACGCCATCGTACCAGAAAATACTTAACCTGTGTCAGGAATTTCATCAAAGAGGTGAAATACTCACCTCTTCCTATTTCACCAGCCATCAGGATACCGCCATTCAGGCGCAAAGTATTAACTGGCTGTCTTCGCCGCATCAATTGAGCGAGAACTGGGAAAAGTTTGAAATATTCGTACCTCTGGAAAGCGATAAATTGTCTGAAATGGCCTATACCAATATACTCAGGCTGAAGAAGAGTCGTTTCGAAGCTGATATGGAGAAACTCAACAATGAACTTATCATTACCGAATCGTTTGAAACACAGGAACAGATTCTGATGAAAATGATGGAACTGAAAGATGTGATAAAAAAAATTGCAGCCTTGCTTGGTACAGTCGTGCAGGGGTAATACATTCAAGCCATGATAAAAGATATAGATTTTTCGCCTGAATTTGAGTTTGCTACCTCCAGAAGTAGTGGACCCGGCGGGCAAAACGTAAATAAAGTTGAAACCAGAGTAGAACTGCGATTCAATATTGCAACATCGAACCTACTGACAGAAGCTCAAAAACAAAGACTTCTGGAAAAGCTTTACAACCAACTGGTGCAAGAATCGGTCTTATTGATTAGTGTACAGGAAAAACGCAGCCAGTTGCAAAATAAAGAGTTGGCCGTTCAGAAGTTTTATAAGGTTATTGAAAAAGCATTGCACCAACCTAAAAAGAGACTTGCCACCAAACCTACGGGAACGGCAGTTGAAAAGAGATTGAAGTCGAAAAAAATTGACTCAGAAAAGAAAGCAACCAGAAATCTGAAGATAGAATATTAAAGCCTGGAAAATTCCCGCGGTAATTGTGCAGGGGATTAAATATGATTCACAACCAATATCCTAAAGACTGATTCTTTTTCCTTGAAAAAATTCAGACAACCACCGAATGAAAAAAATAATCATTTACTTCTTTATTGCCCTCTTTTTAAGTTCTTGCGACTGGTTCAATAAGCCAGACCCTTCCCCACAACCAATATTGCTTCCGGAATATGAAGATGTTCCTACTATGGGTGTATTACCTAATAATATTGCAAATGAGGCGTCGGGCGTGTGCGACAGCCGCAGCATGCCGGGCAATGTATGGGTGCAGGAAGACGGCGACAATCCGAACAACATCTATTTATTCTCTCATCTGGGGCAATATAAAGGAAGCATCGCAATGCCATTCCCTAACCGCGACTGGGAAGATATTTCTATAGGACCCGGCCCTGAAAGCGGCCAGAACTATATTTATCTGGCAGATATTGGCGATAATCTGGCAGTATATGATAACAAATACTATATCTATCGTTTTATTGAACCACAATCTTTGCAGCCTTTCGCAAATTATGACCGTATCGCTTTTCAATATCCTGATGGCAGCAGGGATGCAGAATGTATATTGATTGACCCTGCCACTAAGGACATTTACATTGTTTCCAAGCGGGAATTTAACGTGCGCCTTTATAAGCTGCCATATCCGCAATCGGTTTCACAGATACAAACGGCTGAGTTTATTCAAAGCATGCCCTATCTGGTTATTACAAGCGGGGGGATATCGCCGGATGGAAAAGAAATTGTAATAAGAAACTATGATGTTTTATATTATTGGTACAGAAAAGAAGGTGAAACGATACCTCAAACGCTTTCGCGCACAAGAGATAAACTATTGCCTTATGTAAAAGAACCCCAAGGTGAAGGTTTTTGCTTTGATAAAGATGGTAAGGGGTATTTTACCAATAGTGAGCGGCCGGATGGTCAATCGGCTACTTCCTATTTGTATTATTTTGCCAAGAAAAAATAAATGCTTTTCAAAACAAAGCGCCACTATCTTATATATAATGATAGTGGCGCTTTGTTTTATAATAGTCAAACTATTTACTAAAGAATAAACTGGCTCAAATCTTTATTTTTCACCAAGCCAGATAATCGCTCGTTAACCGTTTCTTTTGTAATAATAATTTTTGCATTTGCCCCTATTTTATCGGGTACATCAAACATGATTTCGTTCAGCAAATGACTCATAACTGTTTGCAGTCTTCTTGCACCTATATTCTCCACTTCGCTATTGGCATGAAAAGCTATGCGGGCAATCTCTCTGAGTGCTTCGGTATCAAAACTCAGGCTTACTCCCTCGGCTTCAAGCATGGCTTCATATTGTTTTGTTAAAGCATTTTTCGGAGTCTGCAGAATCTGAAAGAAATTCTCTTCTGTCAGGCTTTCCAATTCAACTCTTATCGGGAAACGCCCCTGTAACTCAGGAATCAAATCTGATGGCTTAGCTACATGAAAAGCCCCTGCCGCCACAAAAAGTATATGGTCTGTTTTGACCGAGCCGTGTTTGGTATTGACGGTGCTTCCTTCTACAATGGGTAACAAATCTCGTTGCACACCTTCACGACTTACATCCGGCCCTCCGGACTTGCCACTTGACGAAGCAATTTTATCTATTTCATCTATGAAAATAATCCCCAGATTCTCTGCTTTCCAGATGGCCTCGTCTTTTACCTCATCCATATCTATTAATTTCGCGGCTTCCTCGTCCAACAGTATTTTTCTCGCTTCGGCAATACTCACCTTTCGTTTCTTGCCTTTTTTGGGCATCATCCCTCCTATCATGTCCTGCAGGTTCATCATCGAAACATCATCTATTGGCCCACCCATTACACCAATATTAGGCATACCGTTGGTTTGCACATCAATTTCTATCTTCCGGTGGTCAAGGTCGCCGTTTTTCAGTTTTTCTCTGAATGCCTCACGCGTTTTTTCGTTCAACAGGTGCTCGGTATTCTCTTCTGTTTCCTGTTTTCTTGTCTCCATCGAGAACCCTACTTCTTTTTTATCCTTTACCGGCGGAATCAGAATATCCAATAATGTATCTTCTACGGTATCAAGCGCTCTGGCTTTTACTTCTTCTTTTTTGGCGGCTCTTACCATATTGACAGACTGCTCCACCAGGTCTCTTACCATACTTTCGCAATCACGACCTACGTAACCTACTTCTGTAAACTTTGAGGCTTCCACCTTGGTAAACGGCGCATCGGCAATTTTGGCCAGCCTGCGGGCAATCTCTGTTTTACCAACACCGGTGCTACCTATCATCAGAATATTATTGGGAATTATCTCGGGTTGCATTTCCTGGCTAGCGTTCATCCGGCGCCAGCGATTCCTCAACGCAATTGCTACATTTCTTTTCGCATCCTTTTGTCCAATAATATATTTATCGAGTTCCTGAACTATTTGTTGTGGGGTAAGATTTCCTATTATTTTCGCCATTGAAGATAAGCTTTATGTGATTAAGTTTGTTGTAATATCTAACCGTAGTGTTGCAAATTTAGTTTTCATTCGGTCTAAAACAAATTCGCCCTCTGTTTTTATGACAGGTGGATAATGAGATAGACGAATACCTTTTTACAATCTGGCGCCTGAGTAATTCTGTCATTAAGTTCTTCTGAATAATATTTTTCGTGTCAAATCAATAGTATTCTGTCAATAAAAGAAAGTATTACTGGTACTTATGAAGTTCATTGATGCAGACAGACCAATGATTTATGAACTTAATAATATTTTTTATGTAAATCTTACAAAATTTATTAAGCAAACAGTTTTTTTTGTAAGTTTGAACTCAATATCAAGCGTAAAAAATAAACTCAATAAATCGTAGAATCTCCTTAGATTTTACTACACTTTTTAAATCTAATTTTCACTATTCAACTCTTCGATAATGCAAAACAAAAAGACAACGAACAGAAGGGATTTTATTAAAAGCGGTGCGGTAGCCGCCGGTGGATTCTTTATTGTACCTCGTCATGTATTAGGTAAAGGTTTTCTTGCACCGAGCGATAAGCTTAATATTGCTGCTATTGGTGCCGGCGGTAAAGGTGGTTCTGATATTGCCAACGCTTATAACAACGGTGTGAACAATGTTGTTGCGCTTTGCGATGTAGACATGGCTCGTTGCAAAGGCAGCCTTGACAAATTCCCGAACGCTAAGCGTTACAAAGATTACAGAGTAATGTTGGAAGAAATGAAGGGAGATATTGATGCCGTTACAATCTCTACTCCTGACCATCAACATGCGGTGGCAGCTATGGCAGCCATGTCATTGGGCAAACACGTGTATGTTCAAAAACCATTGACACACGATATTTACGAAGCCCGTAAACTAACAGAAGCAGCAAGAAAATACAAGGTAGTTACTCAGATGGGTAACCAGGGTGCCTCAAACCCTACACAAAAAGTAATGATGGAATGGCTTGATAAGGGCACTATCGGAGTGGTAAAAGATGTACACATCTGGACAAACCGCCCTGTATGGCCACAAGGCAGCCCCGCACCGACTGATAAACCGCCGTTGATTGAGTCGATGACTCCTCAAGACTGGGATTTGTGGGTTGGTACTGCTTCATGGGTTGACTATCACCCGCTTTATCACCCATTCAAATGGCGTGGTTGGTGGAATTTCGGAACCGGTGCTTTAGGCGATATGGGTTGTCACTTGATTGACCCTGCGTTCAGAGTATTAGGTCTGGGATACCCTACTGAAATTGAATGTAGCGTTGGACAGGTATTCCTGAAAGACTGGAGCCCTGAATATAACCCTGAAGGTTGCCCTCCGTCATCAAGTGTTCAGATTAAATTCCCTGCTACCAAACGTAATAACTCACCTGTTACTATGTATTGGACAGACGGCGGTATTCGTCCGTTCCACCCTGAGTGGATTCCGGCTGATGAACCATTAGCTGAGGCTGATAGCAGCAACGGTGTATTAATGATTGGCTCTAAAGGTGTAATGACCTGCGGTACTTATGGTAATACTCCTAAGATTTACCTGAAAAGCGGTGAGAAGATAGACATCACTCCGAAACAAGATCCTAACGCGAAACCGCTACCAGAGCATGGTCACCAGGCGTCATGGGCAGAAGCCTGTAAAAAAGGCTTTAACAGCAAAGAGCATAAAGGTCTTTCTTCGTCGTTCGATTACTCAGGCCCATTGACTGAAACAGTATTGATGGGTAACCTGGCTATCCGTAGCTATAACCTGCGTAAATCTAACGGTAAAAACGGTTTCAACTACGACGGACGTAAGAAACTACTTTGGGATGGTACTAACATGAAGATTACTAACTTTGATGAGGCCAACCAGTTTGTACAACGTCAATATCGTGAAGGCTGGAAATTAGTGTAAGATTTTTCAGCTTTGTTTATAGAAGAAAAACCTGCCTTACGAGGCAGGTTTTTCTGTTTATTACAATTGAGCCATCAATTCGAAATCTTTCACCCGGGTCAGATACAGATAATTAAGCAATAGCGCATTACTGTTATTGATCAGCTTATGCCCCTGTGCAAACGGAACTATATGCGTAGTAATACGCTCAAATTCATAGTCTGTGCCCATTTCTTTTTCGTTCAGTTCAGCAATCTCTTCGGCCGACATCACCAGCTCGCAATAATATAAGTATATGGCTTCATCGCTGGTGCCTGTGCTGGGGAATACCCGCTTCTGTGGTGTTACATCAACCAGTTGGTCTGTACTAATTGATAGTCCGGTTTCTTCTTTTACCTCCTGCACCGCTATCACCAACGGTGTTACAGTTCCATCCACCATACCTGCCGGGTGCTCGAAGGTGAAGGCACCTTCGGCAATGCGGCGTTGCTTTACCAGAAGCAGGTATTTCTCTCTCGTATTTTTATCAATCAAACATACCAATACACACACTACTTCTCCTTTCAGAAAACAGATAGGTGGTATTTTATCTCCCTCGGGCGTTTCGGCATCAAGCATCAGCAGAGAAAAGAGGATTTCGCCATTATAGCGGTATCTTGTATAGTGTTGTTCTATTCCGTCGATTTTTAAACCATTTGCTATCAGATTATTCTTCCAAATCTTAAATTTGTGTGCATCTTCAAGTTTTTCGTTTGTCATTTTTGGGTATTTATATTTTTTGCAAAAATAGTGGGTGTATGAATGAGAGTATAGGGAAATGCACAATTATAATTAATATTGGAAATGCTTATCATTAATAAAGACTTAAAGATATATATCACATTGAGGTAAACAGCTTTATCAAAAGACAAAAAAGGACTTCCTATTTTAAAACAATAAGAAAATGCTGAACCATATAATAATTTGTTTATCTCTTGTATTCGTTTCTTGCAATTCCACTTATAAGCAAGAAATGGGGAGAAGTAATAACAAATCAAATTTCGATACAATCTCAAGAGACACGCTGATTATATATGACATAGAGGGCATTAGCACGGAGGGTGCAGAATCTAAAGTAAATTATGTAAAAGGCAAAATAACTAAAAGCGTTACAAATATCTTTGGAGAAACAGGTAAAGCTACAATAGTCTATGAATTCGATACAGATAAAATCAAAGTTTTGGAAACTAAATATTCTTATAAGACGGAACTAATAAATGTAAAATCAGATAAAGATATACAGCTAGACTATACAATAAGCTACTTTATTGATTTTAAAGGCAAACATATAGGAAATAAAATATTAGATAGAATAGACATTTTTGAAGAGTTCAAAAAAACCGTTCCGTTTGAATTGAAATAATAAAAAGCCTTTTTCGGCTAAATATTTCAAATTTAATCGCTATGTCAAGCGTTCTCAGAACGCCCGTTAGAGAATAATACTTCAATTGCATTTGGCTTAATAAAGCGCAATCACTTCATGAATCAAACCACAGGAAAATACATAATTATCATTGGCGGTGTCGTTATCATAATCGGTATTATTATATATTTCTTTGCCGACAAGCTACATTGGTTGGGACGGTTGCCGGGCGATATCCGGTATGAGAATAGCAACACCCGTGTTTATTTTCCTATCGTAACCATGATTCTGCTTAGTTTGCTGCTGAATCTTATCATCTGGCTGGTAAAGAAATTTTTATCGTAATAAACGTGCAACCAAATAAAATTTGGTTTCGTCTGTATTAACAGTTACATGAAGTAAATAGATTATTAACGCTAAAAGATGAAAAGACGCTACATATACCTGCTTTTGGCAGGCTGGGTTTTCTCAGCTTGCGACAGCGTGAAAGATCTTCAGCCGGCACTTGATCTAAACGAAGCCGTACCTCAGGTAACTGTGAACGCCATCAAACAGGAATTCCCCGAAGCAACCCAGATAAAATTCTCAACCCTTGAAAAAGACAGACTATGGGAGTCGAGTTTTCAAAACAGGGTTGACAGGATGTCGGCCATTGTCAATAACGTCGGCAAAATAACTGAAGCCTATAAAATAAGTAACACGATACAACTGCCTGAAAATGCCAAAACGTATCTGGCAAATAATTATCCGGGTGCAGTTATTAAAAATATATGTCAACAACTGGCGCCCAATAGTGGGTCTGTTATAGGCTATAAAGTAATTATTACACTTACTGATGGGAAGCAAGTTGCAGTAATCTTTGACGCAACTGGTACTTTGATTTTAGTAGCTGCGAACGACAGGCCAGGCCAACCACAACCGGTAAGTACAGGAGCGGGAGTTCCTAAATTCTATTTTATAGATGAAGACGATTTGCCCGACGCTATAAAGGTTTATCTCAATTCTAAACATCAGGGCTACACTTTCGTAAAAGCGGCGGTATCTGTTCAGACGAGTAATAAGTTGTATTCGGTAGTAATATCAAAAGACCTGACAAGTTTTGAATATTTGTTTGACGAGAAAGGCAATGTACTAAGAACCGGCACATTGGGTATAGCCGTGCCATTCAACAAATTAGAATACAGACCTTTGCTATTAACTGATTTACCACAATACATTAAAAACAGTTTAAATCTGAATTTTGCCAATTGGGCATACGAAAACGGTATTGTGTTTTCAGAAAATGGGCAATTACAAGGGTATTTTATTCTGGTGACTTCAGACAAAAAGCAATTTTCATTACAATTTGACGCCAAAGGAGATTTTATCAGAGGCGGCCAGGTTTGTGGGCCATTGGGGGCATCAAGCGGGAAATACGAAATAAAAGCCATTCAACCAAAAGACCTGCCTGAGTCTATCACCACTTTTCTTACAAACAGACATCAGGACTTCAGTTATATCCAGACCTCGCTTATTAATGATAAAGACAAGAAAATCTACTGGGTAGCTATTATCAGAGATAACTTCGTGTTTAACTATTCTTTTGACGACAAGGGCAGGATAATCAGCCTCGTAGAAAGCCTGCTGAAATTAAGTCCGGGCAAGGCTGTAGCCAGATTTATGCAGGAAAATGAGGTTACAGGTAAAATAAAAGAGTATCTGAATACTTTTTATCCGGCATGGGTATTTCAGGCCGGTATGATCAATTTCGTTGACAATCAATTGTTTTCATATATAATTGTCATTAAAGTGGGCAGTGATGTTTACATTCTAAGCTTTGACGACAACAGCAATTTTGTAGCTGCACGAAAAGGATAAACCCTTTTTAAACAGCAATTACCGGGGCAATTAATACTAGCCTATTTAAACGTTATTACTAGAAACACTGCAATCCCTTTTAGAATGCCCAGTGAAATTGACTTAGTACTTGGATGCCAAAGGAACGATCCCAGAGCTCAGGCCGCCTTTTATAATTTATATAAAGGTCGGTTGCTGGGTGTTTGTCGTCGTTATGCGCGCACAGTTATGGAGGCAGAAGATATTTTTCAGGAAGCCTTTATTAAAGTTTTTAATAAGATTCAGGATTTGCAGAAACCTGAGTCGGTTGAATATTGGGTAAAATCGCTGGTTATCAGAACGGCCATCGACCATTACAGACAAAATTCGAACGAAAGACAGTTTGTTGATTACCATGTGCTGGAAGACACCAGCAATTCAGATATAAGTGCGATATCACAATTAGGGCATGAAGAAATAGTATCAATAATTAATGAACTTTCAGACGGATATAGAATGGTTGTAAACCTTTACCTGATTGATGGCTACGAACACAATGAGATAGCCAAAATTCTGGGAATTTCAGAGGGCACCTCAAAGTCTCAGTTATCAAGAGCCAAAGTGCATTTAAGAAAGAAGCTCATTGAAATGGGCGTAACAGTTTAAGAATAATTTTCAATTTATTCCCTCGGGGAATACAATATGCAGTCAGAAGAAGAAATAAAAAGAAAGCTGTCAGAAAAATTCAACAGCTATGAGTCTGAACCCACGAAAGAATCATGGGAGAAGATTCGTACGTCTATACAGCTTTCTCAGATGTTTCAGGATTACGAGGCCAATCCACAGGAGGAATCGTGGGAGAAAATCCGTGCTGGCATAGACATTGTCCAAAGAATGCAGGAGTATGAAGCCGAACCTCAGGAGGAATCGTGGGAGAAAATCCGCGCGGGTGTTGAGTTAGTAGAGAAATTCAAAGATTATGAGGCCGAACCACAGGCCATCAGCTGGCTTAAAATACAAGAAGCTGTTCAGCCCAAAAAGCGCCGCAGAGGCATTTTCATTCCTGTATTCTACAGAGCCGGAATTGCAGCAGGTATAGTGCTACTTTTGGGTAGCTTGTGGTGGATACTTAATACCCGTGAAACTGCAAGACTGACAACAGCCGATTCTACACCTAAGAAACCATCAGCAAATAACTCAGCTATAAATCAGGCTAAGAATAATACCAAAGTCACAAGCCCGGCATCAGAAATAATGTCTGCTCAAAAGACCGATGCTATTGATGGTGGAGTGAATAATACTGTTGCTTCTTCTATTTCTAAAGAAAAAGGAGGTATTTCAAGTGCAAGCTCTCAAAACAAAACAGATTTGCACCAGCCTCAAGTAAAAGGAGAAGTTTTGTTAGCAGCGAGTAAGGCAGACAGTGAAATTAAGAATGACAAGCTGCCTGAATTGGTGAACGCCAGCCCATCAACCGGGATATTGGCCAATACTTCTGCCACTAACGAAACACCTGGTACATTAAAAGGGAAAGGTTTTTATCAAAGACCAATCCGTAAGCCATTTAATGCCATTGCTTATAATATCGAAAAACCGTATCAGGAGAAAGAACCAAGAGTACACCGCGATATTGTCTTTAACGCAAGCCTGATGCCATTGCAGACTTATCAGGCATTTACCATCCTGCCACAAACGAATACTTACATTCAGCAGGTAGGTCGGCTGGATGCCATAGACAATCAACGGTTGGGCATCCAACTGCGTGCAGGGGCTATGAAGCCCCTGTCGAATCGATTTGCTATGGGAGTTTCCGCAGCTTATACAGGTTTACAACAATGGGCTAATTATGAACTCAACAATGGTGACTATGAAGTACAAACCGGTGACAACGGCTCATATACACTGGTAGGCATAGGAGAGTTGGTTTCGCAGAAACAATTCCTTCAAACAGTGGGTTTAAAGCTCGACAACGCTTATCTGGTAAGTCGTAAGAAGAATGCGGTATATGCCATCGCAGGAGCAGAGGCTGTGCATGTACTTACCAATAAAGACTTTGGCTATTATGTAAATGCTTCCATTGGTGTATCATATCCTATTAAAGGCGGGAAATCCCTGTGGATCGAACCATCATTCAGATACAGTCTTTCACAATCTGCCGACGCCAATAATTATCTGAAGATCCGGCCATACAATATAGGGCTTAATATCCGGGTCAATTTCATTTAATAAAATGATTTGATAATTTTTCAATTCTCCCAAAAATCATTTCATTTGTATCAGTAATTCATATAAATGATACCACAATGAAACTGAGAATTTTTCTGATAATACTTCTGTTATTAGTAATTGGAATAGCCTATTATCTTACAGCAGGATATTATTCAAAAGGTGAGCGGGCAGGTACTATTTCGAAAATCAGTGAAAGGGGTTACATATTTAAAACATTTGAAGGCGTGTTGAATGAAGGGGGGTATTCTGGAGAAACGGGTTCACTTACACCTCGCTATTGGGATTTTTCATGCAAGCTAGACTCTGTTACTCCTAAACTGCAAAAAGCCTTGAAGACCGGAGAACGCATTACATTAAAATTTCAGGAAAAGTTTTTCCAGTTCCCCTGGAATGGCGATACAAAGTATTTCATTACCGATGTTGAGTTTCTGGCAGAACCTCAGGTACCTACCAACCTGCCGATTCCGCACCCGCAGCAAAAAGTAGTACCTCCGGCAGATTCAGCCAAATCTGATGCAACGCTATAACAATATTTAAAAAAGAAATCCGTCAGGTGACACCTGCCGGATTTCTTTTTTATTATCCTTTCAAAGCATTACTTCTGAATCGTAATCAAATCACACAATATTCTCTCTGACTCCGTCAAGATCAGGTCTTTGTCTTTAGCGTCTTTTTCTCCTACACTTAATTTGTTTACGGCATTTCTATGTTTTTCGCTTTCGTCTCTTTCAGCTTTACGTCTGGCTTCGTTCAACGAAACTACGGTTACGTCTTTGGTCTTGCGGTATTCAGCCAGATCCTCAACCAGTTGTTTCATGGCAGGTTCAGAGCCCAGGCGTTGTGTATATTTCTCCTGAATCTTTTCAATCAACTTGTCTGAAATAACGTTCGTTTTCTCATAGGTTGATGTATTAATCTGGTCAAACGGCAACGCAGTCGGTTGAGAGCTCTCTCCCATTTCTTCAGGATCAAACGGGGTTGGCAAATTAATATCTGCTGAAACACCTTTGCGTTGTGTACTGTTACCGGTAATACGATAGAATTTTTCTGTGGTCAATTTCAACTGACCGTATTTTTCTTTCTGGTCGAAACCTACATTGGCAGAAGCCTTTTTATCAGTTGAAGCAGTACGCGGCGACAACAAAAACTGATCTAAATCAACCAATTGCTGCACAGTACCCTTACCAAATGATTTTTCGCCTACTATCAATCCTCTCTTATAATCCTGTATTGCTCCTGCAAAGATTTCTGAAGCCGAAGCACTGAAACGGTTTTGTAATATAACCAGCGGACCATTGTATACCAGTTCAGGATCTGTATCACTTTCAACATCCACGGCTCCGTTGTTATCGCGGCGCTGTACTACAGGGCCTTTGGTTATAAACAGGCCTGTCAGGTTTATGGCTTCTGTCAGCGAGCCGCCGCCGTTATTTCTTAAATCAATTACTACCCCTTCAACTCCCTTAGCCTTAAACTGGCTCAGAAATCTTTTTACATCTTTGGTTGTACTCTGAAAATCTCCGCCTTTACGGGCATCTTCAAAGTCGCGGTAAAACATCGGGATATCAATCACACCCAGTTTATATTCTTTGCCATTATGTTTATAAGGTACTATTTCTCCTTTGGCAACGGCTTCTTCCAGTTTTACTTTTTCGCGTACCAATCTCAATTCTTTGGTAGCCGAACCTGCCGGTGCATCGCCCGGTAGCAATCGAATACGCACAACTGTTCCTTTCGTTCCTCTTATCAGCTTTACGGCATCATCCGTCAGCCAGCCTACAATATCCTGCCATTGGCCGTTATCGCCTTGTGCCACCGCCAGAATACGGTCGTTTTTCACAGCTTTGCCGTCTTTAAACAATGGACCACCCGGAATCACCTCAGCAATAGCAACGTAATCGCCTTCATTTTTTAAAGATGCGCCTATTCCTTCTACCGACTGGCTCATTTCAATGTTAAATTGTGCAGCCGTGCTCGGTATCATATAATTGGTATGCGGATCTATGGTCTCCGAGAATGAATTCATGAAGGTCTGGAAAACATCTTCTGATCTCCACTTGGCAATTCTAGATTCCCAACGGTTATAGCGATCTTTTAAAGTGGCTACAATAGCGCTGTCTTTACTGCCGCTCAGCTTCAGATCCAGTACCTGGCTTTTCACAATCTTACGCCATACCTCATCCAGTTCACCTTCTGACTTTGCCCATGCCGCTTTTTCTCTGTCAGTATCGAATGTTTCATCGCTGGTAAAGTCGAAAGGTTTATCAAGCAATTTTATTATTTTTTCATGTCTTTGTTTGTATTTCGCTCTGAAAAGGTTGAATACATCAAAGGCCGCAGTCAAATCACCTTCCAGCAAATCTTCGTCGACTCCATGACGGTATTTTTCGAAAGACTCAACATCAGCCAGTGTAAAATAAGCATGGCTGCCATCCACATCTTTGAGGAAATTATCCCACACTTTCGACGAAAAATTATCGTCCAGTTTAAATTTCTGATAATGATGATAGCTGAGAAACTGAGTTGCAAATTGCTCCACCTGTTCTTGCGTGCGTGTAGGAACCAATTCTTTGTAACCGTAAGTTGGTACGGTAGAAGTTGGCGCGGAAGACACTTTATTCTGAGCCTTGTTCTCAAAGCATCCGAACAGCCCTGTCAGGGTGAATAGAATCAGTATTTTTTTCATAATTTCTAACATAACAACCCCGCTCCAAAAGGAGAGTTTAATTTACTAATATACCAACTTAATACGTTACTCTGCAAAAGCTAATTGTAAGTATTTGGTAAAATGCAAACAATTATCAGAAAGATATGGTTGCACATTTAAGAAACCTTAACTATATCAGCTGCTTATTTATCATTTTATGATATCGAGCAATTCCACTTCAAAAACCAGTACCTGATTAGGGCCTATGCTTGGTGGGCCTTGCGGACCATAAGCCAGTTCTGAAGGTATAAACAATTTCCACTTTGAACCAACAGACATTAACTGTAAAGCCTCTACCCAACCCGGAATCACCTGACCTACGCCAAACTCGGCCGGTTCACCTCTGTCTATAGAACTATCAAAAGTTGTTCCATCAGTAAGCATGCCTTTATAGTGTACTCTTACTTTATCGCTCGAAGCAGGTTTTGCACCCGCACCTTCTTTTACTATCTGATACTGCAAGCCGCTTGGAAGCTCAATTACACCCGTTCTTGTTTTATTGGCCGCCAGAAATGCTTCACCTGCTTTCAGATTAACACTTGCCAGCTTCATAGCTTCATTCTGGAAGTATCCCTGAATGTATGCATTGGCAGAACTGGGTTCCAGCGCGGTAGTGCTGGCACTTAATACATCGTCAATAGCTCTGGCTAATAATGCCGTATTGGCTTTTATTTTTTGTTGTTTCAGATTAGCCGCTATGTTCATTCCAATGGCATAACTGAGAGAATCTAATGTATTTTTCATCACTACTCCCTCAGCAGGCGCCGGCGCTACCGGAGTTGCAGCCGCAGGTCTTGCGGTTGGAGTAGCCGGCTTTTTAACTGGAGTTTTTGGAGTTTGAGCAACAGACAATTGTGTGGCAAAAGTACTGACTAAAAGAGCAACTATGATTTTCTTCATTTTAAAAACACTGTTTTTGAAAAAATTATTAAGGAACAACAAATAAACGTACTTTTACTCTAAAAATTAGTTATCCCCAAAAAAAACTCTGAAAAATATTAATTTCAAAGAGTTTTTAAGACTTTTTAACATGTCATTAACACCAGAAGAAATCAGGCGCTATGACCGGCAGATAATATTGCCCGAAATCGGGCGGGCAGGTCAGGAAAAACTGAAACAGGCCAGAGTATTGGTAATTGGTTGCGGTGGTCTTGGCAGCCCTGTGCTTCTATATCTGGCAGCAGCAGGAATCGGTACTATTGGTATGGTAGAAAATGACACCGTTGCGGTCAGCAATCTGCAAAGACAAATTCTGTATTCTTCAAATACTGTAGGAGCATCAAAACTTCAGGAGGCCGAAAAAAGGATAAAGGCGCTTAATCCATACGTAGTTCTAAACACTTATGAGACCCTCCTTTCAACAGATAATGCTTTGGATATCATCAAAGACTATGATATAGTAGTGGATGGCACTGACAATTTCCCGACGCGCTATCTGGTAAATGATGCTTGTGTATTGCTGGATAAACCTTTTGTTTACGGTGCCATTCACCGGTTTGAAGGCCAGGTTGCTTTATTTAATTACAAAGGATCTGCTACTTATCGTGACTTGTTCCCTACGCCTCCCCCACCCGAGCAGGCGCCCAATTGTGCAGAGGCCGGAGTATTGGGAGTATTGCCGGGTATAGTAGGTTCGATGCAGGCGTTAGAAACAATAAAAGCCATTACCGGTATAGGAGAACCACTGGCAGGAAAACTGCTCATGATTGATACCCTGAGCATGCAAAGCAGAATGCTGAAGATACCGAAGATGCCTGATACACCGCAGATTGACCGGTTAATTGATTACGAGGCTTTTTGTGGAGTAAAAAACGAAATTCCGGAACATGTCAGTGAAATAAGCTGGGAAGAATACCAGCATATGCTAGCCGAAACAAACGCTGATGAGGAATCAATGTTTCAGTTAATAGATGTGCGTGAAAAACATGAATTTGATGCTTTTCATGTGAATGGAGAATTGATGCCTCTGTCGGAATTAGAAAGGCATATTGCAGACATACGGCGTGATAAAACCGTAGTGATCCATTGCCAGAGCGGGGTTAGAAGTAAAAAAGCAATTACCTTGCTTAAAGAGAAATATGGGTTTACAAATTTATTAAACCTAACAGGAGGCATTAATGCCATCATAAATCATACTTAGTCAATTTTCATGAAAGAAGCGATATTAGAGAAAGTAAAAGAGCTGGTTGAGAAAAGAATGAATACTTCATGGGAAGCTATGGAAGCAGCCAAAAATTCAGCTAATGAAGAGAGCAAGAGTTCGGCCGGAGATAAATATGAAACCGCACGTGCGATGGGCCAGCTTGACAGAGAAATGAACGGACGGATGTATGAACAGGCACGTCAGGAAAGGCAGGTATTAGAGAAAATTAATCCCAACACCTCTCATTCGATGGTTACTTCAGGAGCAATGGTAGAAACCTCAATGGGTATTTTCTTTATAGCAGTCGGTACAGGTACCATTACACTGAATGGTAAGAATATAATGGCAATCTCGCCACAATCGCCTATAGGGCAGGTACTAATGAAAAAAAACGCAGGTGATACTTTTGAATTCCGAGATAAAACTCACCGGATATTAAGTATTGAGTGATTGCGTGAGTTAGTGATTGAGTGAATAAGGTCAGTTAATTACTCTGCATGATAAAAAAGTCATCACAATTGTTGTTCAAAAATAATCGTCCAATCACTAACTTATTTAACTATCCATTGCAATATTTTCGACAACGGTTTGGCATATAGCGTATACCACCGGGGAGCAAGTCCGTTCATTTCCCAGGCGCGACGGTCTTCTTTGTTAGCTCTGATCCGGTTCTTTAATGAAGCATTACTGGTTCCGCCGGTACGCATTTTCATTAAAACAGCCGGAACGTAATAAGATGATACATTGTACTTATACAACATGCGGAGCATCAGTTCATAGTCTCCGGCACTTCTGAATGAGGTGTCATATAAACCATAAGCATCATAAGCTGATTTTTTCAGGTAGAAAGCCGTATGAGGGGGCATCCAACCTGACAGGAATCTTTCTTTTTTGTAATTCCCCGATATCCAGTTTCTTACTATTCTGCTGGTATCCTCACTATCTACATAATATAAATCTCCGTAAACCGAGTCGGCCTTTGACTCTTCAAATGCTTTCGCCACTTTAGAAAGCACCTGGCTATCAGGATAGAAATCATCCGAACCCATTATACCCACTACATCGCCAGTAGCCATGGCAACGCCTTTACTCATGGCTTCATAAATACCACCGTCTTTTTCAGACACCCATTTAATTCTGTCGCCATACGATTTCAGAATATCTACGGTACCATCTTTTGAGGCGCCATCGGCAACTATGTATTCAACATTCGGGTAATCTTGCGAAAGCACACTTTCAATAGTATCGCGGATAGTAGCTGCAGAATTATAAGCGGCGGTAACGATGGAAATTTTCATTCAGAAATATCAGACTTTTATATAATATATGCAGGATTCTTAAAAACAAGCCCAAAAATACTAAAGACCCGGGTAGAAAACCCAAATCCAGACTTTTTTTTCATTACAAGCTATAGAAATGGGCGGCATTTTCTCCAAAAAGTTTATTTTTTTCGGTCAATGTCAGTTTATCAAAGTAAGATTGTACAATAGATAATTGCTCTTCATAGGCACCGGCAACCAAACAGACAGGCCAGTCGGAGCCATACATGATTCTATCGATACCAAAAAACTCAAGCACGGTGTCCAGATAAATATAAAAATCTTCTTTTTTCCAAGTATGCCAGTCGGCCTCGGTTACCATACCTGATATTTTACAAAAGACATGCTCATGTCTGGCAATCTCTTTTATGTAATTTGACCACTTACTTACTTCTTTATTTTTGATATCAGGCTTGGCAATATGATCAATTACGAATCTGTTGTCCGGACATTCACGCACCAGGTGCAGCGCATCTTTCAGCTGCTTAGGGTAGATTAATATATCATAGGTATAATCAAAGCCTGCTAATTTTCTGATTCCCTTGATGAAACTCTCCTGTTGCATAAAACCTACCGGTTCCCCCTGCACAATATGACGGAAACCCTTCAGTTTAGGAAACTGCTTAAAATAGCTGAGCCGCTCATCCAGATTTTCAGATCGTAAGTCAATCCAACCTACTACCCCCTTTATAAATTCATAGAGATCGGCAAATTTTAGAAAATCATGATTTTCCTGTTCGGTCTGGTTTACCTGAACCAGTATACAGCCATCAAAGCCATTTTTTTGCAGTATCGGTTCTAAGTCAGCGGGCAGAAAATCCCGCTGAATGGCTTTCATGGAATCGTCAATCCAGGCGTAGTCTTCAGCATTATAATACCAAAAATGTTGATGTGCGTCTATAGTCATAGGGTCAGGGTATTAAATAATAAAGCTTTGTATGCCAAAAAAGCAAATCTGCAAGATCAGCAGCCAAAGGGCAATCGGGTTATCCTTTCTGAATTTTAAACTGAAAAACAAAGTTAACAAAACAGCAGATACTATAAACCAGGCTATAAAATTCTGCACCGGAGGATGTGCCGTTTTCCACGACCACATATTCATCTGAACTGCTACAGGTTCAATCAGGAAATCAAGCATGGTCAGCGACAAAGCACCATAAACAACTTTAATGTATATCGGTTGATTAGTACGGCAAAATGAACTACCCACGCAATAGACTAGCAAGAGCCAGTTAGCCCCGATCACAGGTGGTACATCAAGTATCTTAAAACCAAGAGTAGTTTCGTATTGATACGTTCCGAATATAGCGCCGGTCTTCACCCCTGCTACTTCAATAAAAAAGCCGGTCAGAAAAGTAATGATGCAGAAAACGACAAAGTGGGGGTTCCATTGTTTGTGAAAAATCAATAGAATTACCAGTGACGCCAATAAATGAAAGGGAGTAAGCAATTGAAACAGAGAGGCTGTTTGCGGTAGATTTAACCCTATTAAACCTGCTATATACATAGCGGTTAGCAACAACAGATATGGCTTTGGGTTAGTCATTAATCTTAATGGCTTCGGGTATGGTATTGCACTAATCCGTCTACAGGTGCTGCCAGTATTCTGTTTATGTTAAGTTTTTTGTTTTCTGCCACTTTTCTCAGAATATCATCAAAATAAAGGGCAATTGACCCCACAAAGTTGAGCCCGACCTCACGACACATCGGATATTTTAATACATACTTTTCAAAAAAGAGACTGAATGATTCGCTCACCAGATTCTGACAAAATTCCTGCCCGATGTTATCATGCAGGAATCTGGCAAAAGAAGCAAAATAACGGTTAGGGAAAGACTGATGGTAGGCGTTGTCCAACACCTGCAGCCGATCCATTGCACCATATTTCTCTTCAAATAATTGTCTGATTTCCAATGGCATTTCTTTATGCAGATAAGCTAATATCAATAGTTTGCCCAAATGCCCGCCACTTCCTTCATCGCCTAACCAGAAACCTAGCGGCGGTATCTGAAAATCTATTTTATTTCCATCATAATAACAGGAATTTGAGCCTGTGCCTAAAATACAAGCAATGCCACTTTCATACCCACACACTGCTCTGGCAGCACCCAGCACATCACTCTGTGCTTCAATATGCTGCACATCGGTAAAAACCTGTTGAATGGCCTGCCGTAAAACATCTGCTTTCTCTTCATTGACTATGCCTGTGCCATAATAGAATACTCCTGTGATGGTACCCCCGCAATGAGGCAGCAGATTGGTTTCCAATTCGGCAGCGATAGAACCCGCATTCTGATAGTAAGGATTAAACCCGATAGTACGCACCTCACCAACCACTTGGGCTTTGTCTAAAACTCGCCAGTCTGTTTTGGTTGAACCGCTATCTGCAATGAGTATCATTTTACAAGCTGTTATACTGTTTAAAATCCACCCATACCGTAGGTCTGACGACGACGACTCACCTTCAGCTCCTGTAACAGCGAGCTTCTTACACGTAAATCGAATGAATAGTTGCTTGAACGGATGTTGTTTCCGGCGATGGGTGTCCAGTTAAAACTCAGATCCCAGCAGTGTAACTCCCGGTGAAGACTAATATTGGTTAGCGTTGCTGCTTTGAACTGAAAATCCCAGCCTGTGTTAAATCCTATTTTCCATTTTGGTGTCAGGCTCATGTCTCCCTGCACTGTAATCGCCTGGGTTACCTGTGCATTTGCCAGACCCTGCTTGATATAATTGAGGTTATAACTCAGGTTCAGTGTCCAGGGAATCGAGAAGTCAACATACAGTTCAGGATTGGTAGCTACAAATTTTTTCATGGCTTCCATTGCGGGGTCTGTCGATTTTATCTCTCTTGGCTTTTCTTTTGTTTTATCAAAAGTAGCAGGTGATAACCGCGTAGCAATAGCCACATTAGCCGAACGCAAAGTAGCCAGATCACCCAGGCTGAATTTGTCTGCTTTGGATATTTTATAAAATCTTGTGATACGACCAGCCGGATTCAAGGCTCTCAGTTCGCTCGTGGCTTCCTGCTTGTAGTAATAGGGGTCAAGGCTGCCGGATACATTTATGTTTATCAGATTTTTGAACAGATTGGTATTAGCCGAGATGCTGATGTTTGATAGATTCATCGAATCTCCTAAAGCCAGTAAGTTATAACTTCCGCCTATACCCAGGTTATCCAGTAGCGAAACCTTTTCAAAGGCTTTAGCAGCGGTATCCGACTTAGACCTGATTTTCGCCTCCAGTTGATTGGTCAGGTTAAATCCGATACTACCGGATGCCCCGGCCGATGCCCCCAAAGTAGGGTATCTCGGTAAAAGTTTGTTTAAATTAGTACGGGTAATTACTCCGTTAATGGTATCTACATCGATGCGCACTACTTTGTAATCAAAAAGATTCTTGGTGAAGTCAGGTGAGTAGCTCACGCTGATTGATGGAGCCAGAGTATGTCTGATGGCTTGCAGGCGGCCTTTACCTTTAAACTGATAGGTACCATATACACGGGTATTCATGCTGCCGGAAACTGAAGTCTGATACGTAGGAAAGAATCCTTTCACCGTATCAATTCTAACGGCATTCTCAGACTCAATGTACTCATAATTAAGTGCCTGTGTAAAGATATCACCTCTTAAAGACACACTCGGTGTGAAATTGATATAACGGGCAATCTTGAAGTTCGGCAATGAGATGGGTATCGAATACGTAGTACGAAACTGTCCGTCGGCCAATATATCATTCAATGCACTTAAGCTGTTGATTTTCCTTACGTTATTCAATCGCTCCTGAATAGCTTTCTGTTGTTCTCTTTCGATAGGCGTCAATGTCAATGGGTTTGCATCTCTCAGCCTTATTTCTTCGTTTGTCAGAGGTTTTGTTTCAATCGACTCATAACTGCCATCTCCTAACTGGCGAACGATTTTGTATTCAGAGTAACTGGTGATACTGTTAACCTTTGAGTTGGTAGCCTGATAACCTCCGTTTACGTTAAGCCCTACCCTGAACGATTCAAACCAGCGGCCTATCATTTTCTTTTCGGGCACAAACGGGTTAAACTGATTTAAACCCAAACTGTAATTCAGTGACGCATCAACCTGACCGGTAGTAAAGTTCTGCGAGATATTGAGACCCGTGTTTGTTACAAATTTCTGTGCAAAAGTACGACTGAACTGAACCGATGAATTGGAACTGCTGCTCAGATAATTGCTTACATCAGCCGTGTTGACGTTGTTTCTGTTGAAGCCGTTGCTTCGCAGGTTTACTGATGACGAGAAACTTCTGTCCGGGCGCTTGTTAGCCGGTGAATGCGACCAGTTTAAGCTAAAGTCCCTGGCACTGCTCTGTGCACTTTTAGGGTCGACAACCTCTGCTACAGGCTTATTATAGTTGTATTGAAAACTGAGGTTACCGGCATACTTGTACCGTTTAGAATAACTTGACTGTATACCTACTCCGAAACTTCCTTTTGAATAAATCTGCGCAAGTACTTTAGCACCTATGTTTTCATTGACAGCAAAGTAATAGCCGAAGTCTTTAAAATAAAAACCACGGTTGCGCGGTTCTTCGCCATAAGAGCCCATGATGATTCCGGAAGTACCTATTTCTTTTTTCTTAGGTACCGGAAAAAACCCAAAAGGCAAGCCGATAGGCAACGGAACACCGCTCAACACAAAATTAAACGGCCCTGAAATAACCTGTTTCTTGTTAACCAGCTTGATTTTGCGGGCAGCAATATGAAAATGGGGTTCTTTCAGGTTACAGGTAGTATACTTGGCATGAATCAGATACAGGTTGTCATCAGGGTCTTTTTTTACTCTTTCTCCCTGCACAAACCCCTCACCCTGCTTGGTTACAATATTTTTGATAATCGCCTTACGCGACTTAAAATTATACCGGATTGTATCAGTATTATAGGTATCTCCTGCCTGTGTAAAAATAGGTTTCCCCTTTACTTTTTCACCCAGTTTGGTTGTATCAGGCGAACCGTGTGCAAAAATCTCGTTCTTCCCCCAATCCAGCCTGATGTAGTCTGCCTCCAATGCGATATCTCCATAGGTTACTTGGGCCTGTCCGTATAAATGCACGGTTCGCCCGTCTACCTCCATTACTGTCGAATCCTGAGCGGTATATTTTACAATAGACTGCAGACTGTTATCTTTACTTTTTAATGAATCGGGGATAAGTACCTTAACGGTATCCTGTTTTTCGGCAAACAGTTTATTTCCTACAGTACGGGCTTTTTTGGAGGTCTCAGGAAGCGGCTGCCCAAAACCACCATTGTTTCCAGTTGCACCGGCACGTCTGAGCGGATCTAAAGACGGGAATTGTGCAAAGGCTGAAACACTGAAGAAAAAGCAACAGAGTATAAGAGTAAACTTCAAGAGATTATATTTCATTTAAATATGATACCGAAAAACTACCAATCTTAATGGTCAACTTAAATGTTTTCACAAAAGTTTATATTTAAAGTCGCCTCAAAAATAGTACTTTTGTAATCATTTTCGTTCTATTAATGCTATAACGGTGTATCGTGGCACAAAATTAGCTTATTAAAACTATAGACAGAACGTTTGCCCGTAAAATCATGTTAAAATTTCTTAAAGCTCTATTTATTGCGGCAATTGCCCTCAGTTCTGCTGTTGCGCAAAAAAATAAAATTAAAACAATTGTAATAGATGCCGGGCACGGGGGGAAAGACCCCGGCACCAGCCACGGGAAATTAAGAGAAAAGGATATTGCCCTCAGCATCACACTTAAAACGGGCAAATTGATTGAAGAAGAATTGGGAATAAAAGTGGTATATACCCGTAAAAAGGACGTGTTTATTCCTCTGCATGAACGAGGGTCAATCGCTAACCGCCATAAAGCTGACTTATTTATATGCATCCACGTGAATGCCAATCCGTATTCATCGAGCATATACGGGTCAGAGACCTATACTATGGGGCTGCATAAAACCGAAGAGAATCTGGAACTGGCCAAACGTGAAAACGGGGTAATTGTGCTGGAGGAAAACTATGAGAAAAACTATGATTTCAACCCCAATTCGCCATTGGCGCATATCAAGATGGCCAACTATCAGAATGCGTTCATGAAACAGAGTTTAGATTTGGCATCGAAAGTTGAGAAACAGTTTCAGAAAACCGGGCGAAAAAGCAGGGGCGTGAAGCAGGCAGGGTTTCAGGTTTTATGGGAAACCACCATGCCGGGCATTTATATTGAGACCGGATATCTGACTAATTCAACCGACAGGAAAATACTGGAAAGTGAAGAAGGACACGACAAAATAGCCGAGGCCATAGTAAAGGCACTGAAAGCCTACAAGGAAGAAGTAGAAAAATAAATATCAACTATTAAGCGTTGAATCACGAATGTAGCAATGTATTTTTGTAAAAATAGTCATCAACGTTTACATTCGGTTCTTAAATTCACCATATCACGCGTTATTTATGAAAAAGGAAATAAAAGTAGGTCTGCTGGGTATTGTCACTTTTGCGATTTTCTATCTGGGTTTCAATTTTTTAAAAGGTCTTGATGTTTTCAGTACAGAAAATGAATATTATGCGTACTACTCAAACGTAGAAGGTTTGCAGACCTCAAATCCTGTGATGTATAATGGTGTAACAATAGGCAGAGTAGTAAAAGTAACTCCGGAACAGGACCGTAACAGAGTAAAGGTTTTGCTGGCTATTAAAAGAGATATTGTTCTGAACGACAATTCGGTGGCAATATTGTCAGACAATGGGCTGCTTGGGGGCAAAATGATAAAGATGTTGATTCAGTCGGGTAGTCCCTTAAAAGATGAAGCCGTATTGAAAAGTGAAATTGAAGGTGGTCTGATGAGCGGATTAAGCGAGAGAGCCTCTCCTATTCTTAAAAATGCTGACTCACTGCTAATTACGTTGACTACCGTTGTTAAGCAATTTGACCAGACAGGCGTGGTTCTGAAGGCACTCATAAGCAATGCCGATGCCACTACTACAGGAGTAAATGCCATAGTAGCAGCTAATTCTAAAAATCTGTCGGAAGTTACCGCCAATGCAGCTATTCTTACCGCCAACCTGAATGCACTCACCACCAGTCTGGATGCACAGATTAAGCCGATTTTGCAAAAGACCAGTACTTTTGCAGATTCACTCAATGCTGTTCGTTTAGGAGAAACCATGGCACAGCTTAATCGCTCAGTTGCCAGTATGCAGCATATTCTGAACGAAATCAATCATGGTAAAGGTACTATAGGAAAATTAGCTACAGATGATTCGCTATATGTAAATCTCGACCGGACTGCCGCTAACCTTGCTGTTCTTCTGAAAGATCTGAAAGCCAATCCGAAACGCTATGTGCACTTTTCGTTGTTCGGCAAAAAAGATAAAGAAACAAAGAAGTAAATATCTTTGTAAAATCGCTGATGCACCGTGGTTTTACCGGCCTTATTTACCTAAAACAAAAGCCATAGCTCATGCTTCGCAGGCCACTTAATATATTAATCATTTTCATCGTTGCTTTTGTTTCCATATTTCTATGGGAAAAACTCAAAAGCTTTAATCCTTTCGGGTCAGAAGAGGCAACAACTACGCATAACATCGTTTTGAAAGAGATGTCGGTTCTGGGTAAAATAGAACTGGCGAATTTCACTTTTCGTGATGTGGTTGAGCAGGAAATAAAACGAAGTTATTTACCCAATCCGAAAGCAATATTGATTGTGCAGGGTAATGCCGTAGGGTGTATCGATCTGACAAAGGTAAAAACCGACGACGTAGCCACGAAGAATGATACCCTGATTGTGCGTTTGCCTGACCCTGAACTTTGCCACTACAGCATAGATCATGCGAATTCGAAAATTTATGATACGCAATATGCTTTTATGAACGAGCAGGCCTTGCTGAACGAAGCATACAAAAGCGCTGAAAGCAAAATCAGGCAATCTGCTATTGATATGGGTATACTGGAGCAAACAAGGAAAAATGCAGATCTGGTATTAAAACCGATTCTTGAAAATATTTCGGGCAAGAAAGTGGTGCTTCTCTTTAAACTGAATGCTACGCTCAGTTCACCCAAATAATTGTTTATACTTTCCCGCCATATGCCAGATCTCCGGCATCACCCAAACCGGGTACAATGTATGATTTACTATTCATGTCTTCGTCTATATCGCCGATCCATAAACGGCACTGAGGCAGGCGGGCATTAATGAAACGCACTCCTCTGCGGCTGGCAATGGCTGATACAATATGCGTACGCGCCGGAATACCGTAACGAAGCATGGCATGATAGGCTTTTTCGATAGATTTACCCGTGGCAAGCATGGGGTCACTGATAATAAGCACTTTATCCTGAATATCCGGACTCGTAATATAGTCCATCTCTATTTCAAAAGATTCTTTTTCATCGTGCTTACCTCTATAGGCACCTATGAAGGCGTTCTCGGCTTTATCGAAGAAATTGAGCAGACCCTGATGAAGCGGTAAACCTGCCCGGAGAATTGTAACCAGAACCACCTGCTGCGAAACCTGCTGTGTTATTTTGGCGCCTAATTGAGTGGTAACATCACAATTCTGATAAGTGAGTGTTTTGGAGATTTCATAAGCAAAAACCTCTCCTAAACGCTCCATATTTTTACGGAACCGCAGGGCATCTTTTTGAGTTTCCTGATTTCGGAGTTCTGCCAGAAAATGGTTGGCAATAGAATAGTTCTCGGTCAGTACAAACATGCTTTTCAGTTTGAACGATTATAAACTTAAGATATGTACCATTCTCAGCAAATCATCGTGGATCGGCTTAGGTTTTTTAATAGTATCAATAAATGGCGTATAGACCATCTCATTGTTAATAATACCGGCCATTACATTTTTATTACCTTTAATCAGTCCCTCTACGGCTCCCAGTCCCAGGCGGCTGGCCAGAATACGGTCATACGCGGTTGGAGTACCTCCTCTTTGAATGTGCCCCAATGTAGTAACCCGGATATCCAGCTTATCTGCAACCTGTGATTTTATTTTTTCTGCAATATCTGTCGCGTGGCCTTCTTCGTCACCTTCAGCCACTACTACAATCGATGAAGATTTCGAACGCGTCCATCCGTCTTTCAAGGTACTAACCACCTTTTTAAGCGGTGTATGTGTTTCAGGAACCATTACGATTTCAGCGCCTCCGCCAATACCTGACTGAATGGCAATATAGCCCGAATCACGACCCATTACTTCAATAAAGAAAACGCGGTCGTGCGAATCGGCTGTATCACGTATTTTGTCGATGGCCTCCAGCGCTGTATTTACTGCGGTGTCAAATCCTATGGTATAATCAGTGCCGTAAAGGTCATTATCAATTGTACCCGGACAACCCACGGTAGGTATTTCATACTCATTATAAAAAACTTCAGCCCCTGTAAATGTTCCGTTTCCTCCGATCGCGACAAGCCCTTCTATACCTGCATTCATCAAATTTTCATAGGCTTTTTTTCTACCTTCAGGAGTCATGAATTCTTTACTGCGTGCCGATTTCAGAATGGTTCCGCCTCTCTGCACAATATTACTTACCGATTGTGAGGTCATCGGAAATATATCTCCTGCCATCATCCCGCTATATCCTCTTCTGATACCATATACCTCTAATCCATGATAGATAGCCCCACGTACCACCGCTCTAATACAAGCATTCATGCCCGGAGCATCTCCACCAGAGGTAAAAACTGCAATTCGTTTCATCTTAAAATAGGTACTTTATTTTAGCTTAGAATTAAAATAACTAATAGTTTAATAGGGTTGTATTGTTACAGCGCAAAAGTAATCAGTTTTATTTATTTCTCCCAAATTTTAATTGTTATTAGTATTTAATGAATATTCTGTCAAATGTAATTTTATCAGAACATTATTCTAACTTATAAATATTTTTAGAAACTTTTGAATAATATCAGCTTCAAAATCACAATAAGGTCTTTGAAAAAGCAATTTTACTTAATAATTAAATTTACAGATACCTCCTGCTGTGTTCCTTTCATCAGGTTTATGATTGCATAAAGCTAAAATCCTTATATTTACGGCTCTATCAGCTTAACACATGAACGCCAAACCCAAACCGGTTTCTTATTCCCGTACCACCATTACCGAACTCATGATTCCGTCATATGCTAATTTCGGTGGCAAAATCCACGGGGGTATTCTGTTGTCTCTTATGGACAAAGTGGCCTATGCATGTGCTTCTAAACATGCCGGTGCTTATGTGGTGACCGTATCTGTAGACGGAGTCAATTTTCTGCAACCTATTGAAGTGGGTGAACTTCTGTCTTTACATGCATCGGTTAATTATGTGGGGCGCAGCTCAATGGTAGTGGGTATAAGGGTGGTGTCTGAAAACGTAAAAACCGGCGAACAGAAACATACCAACACCTCTTATTTTACAATGGTTGCCAAAGACGATGCCGGTAAACCGACACCGGTGCCGGAACTCATCATTGAAAGCAAGGAAGACCTGAGACGCTGCCTGGAAGCGATTAAACGCAAACAATTAAAAGAAGTGTATACCGACGAATTTGATAATAAAATATCAGCGCTTCACCTGGACGACAACTTACATTTATTAAATGAAGAACGAATAATTGTCAACTTATAAACTCATTTACATGCGATTATCACTCAGCTTGCTTTTCACGGTTCTGTTTTTTTTTAATCTCTCTGCACAGAATATTGACATCAATATTCTGAAAGGTATTCAATCGACCAGAAATGAAAGACTGGATGCAGCTTTTGAGAATTTCAGTAAGTCAACCTACCCTATCAGCGCAGCAATCCCAATTGGTATTTTTGGCGTAGGGCTTATAACTAAAGACAAAAACCTGCAAAGACAGGGCATTGCTTCAGGAGCAGCATTAGCCGTATCGATGGGTACAACGTTTGTATTAAAAAAAGTAATTGACAGGCCACGCCCCTCAGAGAAATATCCTTTCATTCACCCTTATGTTATTGAAACCGACCCGTCTTTCCCATCAGGGCATACAACCGCAGCTTTTGCGGCAGCTACTTCATTAAGTCTTACCGCCCCTAAATGGTATGTAATTGTACCAGCCTATGCATGGGCAGGAACAGTAGCTTATTCCCGCTTACATCTGGGCGTTCATTATCCGAGCGATGTACTGGCAGGGGCGATAATCGGAGCTGGTTCTGCCTGGGCAACGCACCGTATTAACCGATGGCTACAAAAGAAAAGATAGTTTTATAGAATAAAACTCTATTAGAAAAATTTGCGTTTCCTTTACCATATAAGTTCCTCAAAAATCCCTTTTACCCATCTAAAGTTAAGCCATTGAAACGATAAGCCGTATGAAAGCAATTGTATTGAAAGAATTTGGTAGTGTAGAGAACTTTTCGTCAGAAGAACTTCCGCTACCTGTCATTAATCCGTATGAGGTTCTGGTTGAAATAAAAGCCATAAGCATCAACCCGGTAGACGCCAAGACACGTTCCGGCAAAGCCATGGCAGGCAGGCTAAAAACAGAGAATCCGGTTATTCTTGGCTGGGATATTTCTGGAGTAATAATAAAAACAGGAGATGAAGTAAAAGCATTTAAAGAAGGCGACGAGGTGTTCGGAATGGTTAATTTCCCCGGGCATGGTAAAGCCTATGCGCAATATGTGGCGGCTCCTGAAGCGCATCTGGCACTTAAACCTGCCAATGTTACACACGAAACCGCAGCCGCTGCTTCTCTGGCAGCTCTGACCGCCTGGCAGGCGTTGTATAATCACGTCAGAGTTAAACCCAATGACAGGGTATTGATACATGCCGCTGCGGGTGGTGTGGGACATTTTGCCGTTCAGATAGCCAAGCATCTGGGTGCGTATGTAATCGGCACAGCCTCTGCGGTTAATAAAGACTTTGTATTGAAATTAGGGGCGGATGAACATTATGATTATAAAGCCCGACCCTTTGAAGAAGTAGTTGATAATATTGATATAGTGCTTGATACCGTTGGAGGTGATAACATTGAGCGGTCTTTTAAAGTTGTAAAAAAAGGAGGAACCGTGATTACGCTCCCATCAAATACATCGGAAGGGATAGTGGAAAAAGCCAAAGCACTGGGCATTACCGGGTTCTTCTTTCTGGTTCAGTCAAATGGTGACGACATGAACCAAATAGCCGGACTTCTTGAAAAAGGGATTCTGAAAGCGCATGTTTCGTCTATCTATCCGCTTAACCAAATCGGCAAAGCCCATCAACAAATAGAAAGTGGTTCAACACGCGGCAAAATAGTTGTTAAACCTTAAGATTTGTGATTCAATTACTGATTCAAAAACATTAATACCCCGATCTTTTGTTATGATAACCCAGTCATCTACCTTTCTTTTACTTCGCCTCGCAGTAGGCATGAGTATGTTTGGCCACGGCTTTGTGCGTGTTTTTAAGCTTCCTAAATTCAGTGAATGGATGGTGGGCAAGTTTGAAAACTCCATGATGCCCGTGTCATTGGTGATACCCTTCAGTTATGCCTTGCCTATAGTTGAGTTGGTGATTGGCGTGCTTATTCTGATAGGCTTATTTACCAGACAGGCTTTACTGGTGGGAGGTATTACCATGGTAATGCTAATTTTTGGCTCAAGCATGGTAGAAGATTGGGGTGCTATACCTTCTCAGTTAATACACACTTTCTTTTTTGCAGTTCTTTTATCGTTCATGAATTACAACAGCTATGCAGTTGATAATTTATTGAAGAAATAATCGGACAAACTTTGCTGCCGTCGGTCTGACATTCTATTAGGAGAAATATCGGGTCTGTTCACAAGATTTCTTCAGAATTTCAGAAAATTCTTACAATCCACTGACATAGGGTTGTCAGTGTGCCGCATTTACTTTGTAGCATCAACCATCTTAACCATGCTACAGGAAGCAACTATTCTCACCAATAAAAACAGGCATATATCACTACGGGAATATGCTATTTCTAATCTTCAAGCCAACAAGAAGATACTCGGTTGGATAAAAACCGCATATGCAGACAGTTCCGCCTTCAAAGAAATGCTTTTGCATATCTGGCAGGCTGAGTCAGCATGGTTGGCTTGTTTGCAGGGCACTACTGATATTTTTACCGGCACAACTGATGCAAAGCAAATAGCGGATGGATGCCTTGAAATATCAGGAAAACTCTCTGATTACGTTTTGTCGCTTGATGAAACCCAAATCAGAGAAGCTATTCGCGTGTATATTCCAGGTGTTATAGATTGTGACATACCCAGATATGAACTCATACAGATATGTTTTGACCATAGCAAATATCACCTCGACCAGATTAAAAAGATGGCGTTACTCACACACAAATCAGATTTGAATTGAATCCTGCGTAATACTGCTTGCATGTTCGGGAAACAATACTTGTATTTTGCTTCAATTTATTATAGTATTGAGCAAAGATTTCTATTCGATGATTAAACCATCCCTGACATGTCTTTCCAAGCATATATAGACAACATTCATAAGAAAACCGGTAAAACACCGGAGGATTTCAAACACCTGGCTGAAGCAAAAGGCTTATTGAGACCTGATGTGAAAGCGGGTGAAATAGTAGCCTGGCTCAAAGAAGATTTTGACCTGGGGCACGGGCATGCCATGGCTATTTATGCTACACTCAGCCCCAAACATGCCGATAAACTAAAAGACAAAAAGTAAAACTGCGGATAGCTTACAAAATACTCAACCTATACTCTCATGATGTACATTAAACGTGTATCTACACTCCTGTTTGTGCTTTTAGCCTTTTTTACGCACGCAGAAGCCCAAACTAAAAAACCAAAATTTAAAGTGATTGCTTTTTATACTGCTAAAAACGACCGGGCGCACATCAGCTACGTGGGTGAAGCGAACAAATGGTTTCCGAAAATGGCAAAAGAAAACAATTTCATATACGATTCTACCAGTAACTGGAATAACCTGAATACTGAATTCTTAAAGCAGTATCAGGTAGTGCTTTTTCTGGATACACGGCCGGAAGACCCAGCACAAAGAGAGGCGTTCAGGCAATACATGGAAAATGGCGGTGGCTGGATGGGCTTTCATTTTTCGGCCTTCGCGCTAAACAAATCGGCTTTCAATCAGGATTGGGACTGGTATCACAACGAATTTTTGGGCTCCGGCGAATATAAAAGCAATACATGGAGACCTACGTCAGCAGTTTTAAGAGTAGAAGCAAAGAAGCATCCGGCACTGAAAAACCTGCCCGAAACATTCAAATCATCACCCAACGAATGGTATCGCTGGAAAAATGATCTGACAACCAACCCGAACATCGAAATTCTGCTGTCTATTGATTCTACCAGTTTCCCTTTAGGAACAGGCCCAAAACCACATGAAATATGGCATAGCGGGTATTATCCGGTTGTGTGGACGAACAAGAACTACAAAATGATTTATGCCAACATGGGCCACAACGATATTGATTATGAGGGCAAAACCAACAAGGAACTATCGTTTACGTTTAATAATCCTACACAGAATCAATTTCTGCTCAATGCCCTGCTTTGGCTGGGCAATGGCAAGAAAGTGAAACGGGCGAAAAAATAAACATCAATCATCAGCCCACCATGAATCACAGAAGAGCGATTTCCTAGTGGCTTAGTATAAGATTGGATGGCGCGTAACCGAATTGCTTTTTAAAAGCAAAAGAAAAATGCGACAGGTTTTCGAACCCTACTTCATAGCAAACATCAATTGGCTTTTTGTTTTTTTCAGTCAATTGGTAATGTGCCAGATCCAGGCGTTTCTGTGTGAGCCATTTCTGAGGTGTTGTGTTATAGGTTCTTTTAAAATCGCGTTTAAAAGTTGTAAGGCTGCGGCCTGTCAGATACCCGAATCTTTCCATGGTCATGTTGAACATATAATTTTTTTCCATGAACGATATCAAATCTACTTTGTAGGGATCATCAAAATTGGCCAGAATACTGTCTATGTCCGGATCAATTGCCCGAAGGACGCTGATGGCTTCAGTAATTTTCAGTTTTGCCAGATTCTCCGGAAATGGTTCCTTCATTTCAAAATAGGGTATCAGCGATGCCAAACAGCTTTCAAGCAACGGATGATTGCTGAAACTGCGGATTTTGGGCACAGGTGTAATTCTGGCCTTCACTACAATATTGGCATAGAAATCCCTGAGTGTTTCTTTCGACAGATGCATCACCACCGTTTTATGAGGAAGCCCGTCTTTCGGGTAATTGATGATAGTTGCAGGCTGGTTTCTGGGAATCAAAAAGATGTCACCCGTTTTAAAATGATGTGTCGCCTCTGCCTGTACAATCTTTGTTTCTCCTGAAATAAACCAGATGAGCATGTGATTATCAAATACGATATCTGATTTGAAAAGTTTATCTTCATAACAAGACAACTTAATGTCGTCTGTCAGGTATTTTGATGTATGTTCCATATCTATAGACGCTTCAAGTTCAAAATTTACTAAATAGTTTTAAATACACCTCTTTTAACCACGTACCAATTCAAAAATAGTAATCTCAGGAGGCATTCCTACCCTACCCGGGTAACCCAGATAACCAAATCCACGATTCACATACAATTGTTGTTCACCACTTTCATACAATCCGGCCCATTGCTTATACTGCCACTGTGCCGGCGAATACGTTTTGTCACCTATGTTTATCCCGAACTGGAGGCCGTGTGTATGTCCACTGAACATCACATCAATATTTTTGTATCGGCTGTTAACTTCCATGTCCCAGTGAGTGGGGTCATGGCTAAGCAGCAGTTTTACAGGTGCTTCTTCGGTTCCCTTTATCGCTTTAGATAAGTTACCATAGTTTTGATACCTCGATACCTGCCCTGAAATATTTTCTACACCAATAATAGCTATTTTCTCTCCATTCAGCTCTATCATCCTGTTATCATCAAGCAGTAAATCATATCCCATTACTTGATGGGCCTGTTTCAAATCATTCATGTTTCGTATTCTTGCCTGCTGGTCAGGGAACTTCAGATAATCTCCGTAATCATGATTACCCAACGTACTGAATACACCCAGCGGTGCCTTTATCTGATCGAAAATATGAATATAATCCCTTACTTCATTGGCGCGGTCGTTCACCAGATCACCGGTGAAGAACACCATTTCTGGTTTTTCTTTCAGAAGCATTTCTACTCCGCCTTTCACGGCTGTTTTATTGAAAAATGAGCCGGAATGTATGTCAGAAATTTGTGCGATGGTTATTCCTTCAAATGCCCGCGGCAGATTCTTTAACTTTAACCTGACCCTGCGAAGCCGGTAGTCATGTGCTCCTGATACAATACCCCAGGTTAAAGCCACAGCCGGAATGGTTGCTGCAACTAAAGCTGTTTTCATTAAAAAATCTGACCGGGTGATGGGTGTGCTGACTATTCCGGTATCAGTTTCGGCAGTGCCTGTTATTTTTTCTGCAGACCATTGAAACAATCTTGAAATATCGTCTATCAGAATAAAGAAAACCGAAAACAGCTTGGCTGTATATCCTGCAAATAAACTATAGAGAATAAATGTCCTGATCCTGACACCCAGAAAATCGGGGCTAAGAAAATTGTAGGCCCATAACCCACTCAGCGTAATAAGGGTAATACCCCAGAAAACCCATTTTACACCTGTTTGTATCAGCACGCTGCTATGGCTGAACACCACTTTTACTGCCTGCCACACGTACCAGTCAATCAGTAGAAATATACAGGTGAGTATAGGTATAACGATGAATTTGCTTGCTGTCATTGTTAAAGTCTTTATTTGTGAAATTTGAATCTGAGCATTGGCAAGGAGAGTAGCTCCCTGTCAATGCTTATCAAAGTACTGAAACTTGTTCCTCTAATCAGGCGTAAATGTACCTGTCTACGTAGTCGCTGTAGGCATCCAGTAAAAATGCCCAGGCATCTTTGCTGATTTCCAAATCGGGAGCCATGATATCAAATGCATGATAACACCCCTCATAGAGTTTGAATGCAACCGGTATGTCCTCCTGCTTCAGATTTTCAACGTACTGAATCGTTTCATCTCTGAAAGGCTCCAGGTCACCTACGAACGTAATGGTTGGGGGCAGTGCGGCATAATTCTGAGCCCGGGCTGCAGCGGCATAGGCCGGAATCTCGGCGCCTGCTTTCAGCAGGTTAGCTAAATAGGCTGTCCATCCCATCTTACTCGATCGGGCATTCCAGCCGGCCGAGTTATTATCTCTGGCTGATTCCGTATCCTGACGGTCGTCCAGCATAGGATAGATTGGCATCTGAAAAGCAATTTTTACTTCTTTTGTATCTCTCGCTTTCAAAGTAACCGCTGCGGCAAGGCCACCGCCTGCGCTATGGCCTGCCACTATTAATTTGTCCGGATATACATTAAGATCTGCCGTGTTTTCATTCATCCACAACAAAGTATCGTAGCAATCATTGAAGGCAGCCGGGAAAGGCGCATCAAATGCCTTGCTGTAATCAGGCGCTACTATTATACATGGTTTGGTATCAATAAATCGTTTAATGACCATCAGATAATCTTCGGGGGTTCCTAATACCATCCCTCCGCCATGTATATAGAGCATACCCGGTAGAGTGCCTGTATAATGCTGCGGTTTAAATATCCTTATTCTGATGCTGCTTCCGGAGGTTTTACCTGTGATGTACCTTTCTTCGCAATCCAACCCCTCGATATTTTTGCCTTTACTGCGGGCGCTGTTATAATTCAATAATCTTACGCCTGTTTTATTCATGAGTAATCTTGATGATACTTTCATGATTGAATAAGCCGGTTGAAGCTCTTTATGGTGCATTTCTTTAGTGACTCTCATGGCTGTATTATTTAGAAGTGATTAAATCTTTTAAACCATTCGGGAAGAAAGCTTCTACAAACGGAATGGTATTCAGGTATTCTGTGTGGCTGGTTATCTTACCGTCTGCTGCCGTTACAACTCCTAAGTATAATTGTTTGTAGGCTCTGCCATTGATAAGCGAGGCTTCACTTTCATATTCAGCCACTACAGTCGTAGGCGTTTCCAAAACAACTTTCATACTGGTAAAGTGAAAATCCGGAGCGTTTTGAAATAGATTCTCCATAGTAGCCTGAATAGCTCCCGGACCTTCTATTTTAGATGGCATCCCCAACGCCACCACATAAGGCGCATCAATAAAACCGTCTGCTGCAAAGAATGAGGCAGTTTTGTGAGAATCGCCTTCCCCCACGCTTGTCAGATACTCTTTTAATAAAGTAGATGCTGACTTTAATTCATTATGGCTGCTGCCATTTAATGCACCAACTATTGATGCTTTTGCGCCTTCCGGCATCTGGATGTTTTCTTGCGTTTTCATTTGTTCTTTTTTTTATGATTAATTTGATGGAACAAAATTAGCGGGTATCTGAAGGAGTGACTTTGTTTAGAAGGCCTAATTTACTTTGTTTAAAAGACCATGACTTCTGGTGAGTAATTCTCTATTTCTTTTATCAAACAGACCCATGAAAAACAAAGCACATTCAATCGCATAATGCACTGGTTATCAACCAATAAAAAATAAAGCAGAAAACTAAAAACCCGGAAATTGATTAGTATATTTGGTTAAAAATAGAGGAGGCCATGGCAAAGAAATTACTGATTCTATGCTTATTATTGAGTGGATGGCAGAGTTTTGCCAACTCAATTCTGATACCGATGGATGATACACAGTCTAATCACCTGAAAGCCTACGGTATTGCCTATCAGACACTGCAATCGAATACAGAACTTGACTGGCTCATTAATTACAGAGGAGGCAGCTTTTTGTTCGACTACACCCCCGCTCTTCAAAAGGAATGCCTGGTGAGAGGTGTATCTTTTGAAGTTATTTCGTCTGCCAACGTACAATCAATCATTAAAGAAATTTCTGACCCTGACGTAAACATGGAAATTGTAAGGCTGTATAAGGCTGCAAAAATTGCCGTGTATTCACCCATTAAAGTAAGTCTTTCTACTTTTGAAGATACTGATGCCGTTTTGCTGGTATTAAAATATGCCGAGATTCCTTATGAAGTTATTTACGATGAAGAGATTATCAGAGGAGATTTAGCCAAGTATGACTGGCTACACCTGCACCATGAAGATTTTACCGGACAATTCGGAAAAAATATGCGCAGGATGTCGGCTGCCGATATGAAAGCGCAGGAAGATATTGCCCGTCGTTTAAACTATAGCAAGATTTCCAGTCTGAAACTGGATGTGGCCAAGATGATAAAGGCATTTTGTATGGGCGGCGGCTACTTGTTTGCTATGTGTTCAGGTGCAGAAACACTGGATGTTGCGTTGGCAGCAGAAGGAACTGACATTGTAAGCAGCCGCTTTGACGGAGACAATGTTGATTCGGATGCACAGTCGAAGCTGGACTTCGATAAAACACTTGCTTTTCATAATTTCAATCTGTCGCTTAATGATGGCGAAGGGTATTATGGTTCTATGTCTTTTTCGGACATCAACGTATGGTCAGGCAGGTTTGATGAAGAAATCACTTCTTACTTTAACTTATTCGAATTTTCTGCCAAATGGGATGTCATACCGGCCATGCTCTGCCAGAACCACGAGCATCTGATAAGAGAATTCATGGGGCAGACTTCTTCGTTCAACAAAAAGACTGTCAAACCCAATGTATTGGTTATGGGTGAAGGCCGGGAATCAGACCGCTACATTTATGGTGAACTAGGTCTGGGGCAATGGGTATTCTATGGCGGGCATGACCCCGAAGGAAGAAGAGGATTCCATCGCACACCAACCGACCTCAATCTTTTTCCGCATTCGCCAGGCTACAGGCTCATTCTGAACAACGTGCTTTTCCCTTCGGCTAAGAAGAAGAAAAGAAAGACCTGATTGCGCTATATTTATAGACAAATCCTATTGGTCTGACACCAAAAACCAATAGCGAATACTTGCCCTGATATACCCCGTGCTGTCTGATTGGCAGCACTTTTTTTGTTTAAATAATCAATAAAGACACAATACATGCGTATCTTAGCGGCCTGATTATAAGATAAAATAACAAACTGGCAGATTACCTCTGCTTCGTTTTATTAAATACTTCTGTGCTTATGTCTCTCGACTCAAAAATAAAACAATTGGCAAAAGAGTATGCCTCTGAAACCGTTGCGAATCGTCGTTACCTGCATACTAACCCTGAACTTTCGTTTCAGGAATATAATACGGCCCGGTTTGTTGCACAAAAATTGAAAGATCTTGGATTGACTCCGCAGGAAGGCATAGCCGATACTGGTGTGGTGGCAATTATTGAAGGGCGCAATCCGGAAAGTAGAATCATCGGACTACGGGCTGACATGGACGCCCTGCCTATCTTTGAGAAAAACGATGTTCCTTATAAATCGGTTAATGAGGGGGTGATGCATGCCTGTGGGCACGACGTACATACTTCTTCCCTATTAGGAACAGCCAGAATTCTGCATCAGTTAAAAGACGAATTTGAAGGAACCGTAAAGCTTGTTTTTCAACCGGCAGAAGAAAAAGCACCAGGTGGTGCCTCTATAATGATTAAAGAGGGGGTTCTGGAAAACCCTGCACCAGCCAGCATGATAGGGCAACATGTGGCGCCCAACGTACCGGTGGGAAAAATCGGTTTCCGTGAAGGAATGTATATGGCGAGTACGGATGAACTTTACCTGACCATTAAAGGTAAAGGAGGACACGGCGCCATGCCTGACCAACTGATTGACCCGGTACTGATAGCTTCGCATGTAATTGTTTCTCTGCAGCAGATTATTTCCAGAAACAGAAAACCGGCGAATCCATCTGTACTTTCTTTCGGACGATTCATTGCCGATGGGGTAACCAATGTGATTCCCAATGAGGTTACTATTCAGGGTACTTTCCGCTGTATGGACGAAGAATGGAGAGAAGACGGGCTTCGTCGTATGAAAAAAATGGCTGAAGGCATTACAGAAGCGATGGGCGGAACCTGCGATTTTGAAATTGTGAAAGGATACCCCTACCTCAAAAATCATCCTGAATTGACGCGTCGGCTAAAATCTGCCGCTACAGAATACATGGGCAAAGAAAACGTGATTGACCTTGATTTATGGATGGCCGGTGAAGACTTTGCTTTTTATTCGCAGGTGGTAGATTCTTGTTTTTACAGACTAGGCACCCGAAATGAAGCCCGCGGCATCGTTTCTGGGGTACACACACCAACTTTCGATATCGACGAAACAGCACTTGAAATTGGTCCGGGATTGATGTCATGGTTGGCTATTCATGAACTGCAGAATACATAATTCTATTTTGCAACTGGAAATTGTGATTGCGCAAAATTTCCAATTTAAATGAAATATTCAGAAAATAATATATTTATAAAATATATAAAATTTACAATCCAAACAACTCATACTATATTTTCAAAAATAATTGAAATTATATAATCCAAATACTCTTAATCGGCTTATCAGAAACTTACTACGAAGCTGGGACGGGAACGAATAAGAAAGTAAATTTGTAATTTAACAAGTCTTGAAAAGGTTTTCTCTATTGTAAATTGAACAATCCTAAATAGTATAACAAAACTTATGAGTCAGATTCGAGTATTAGTAGTTGGCTGTGGGAATATGGGTGCTTCTCATGCCATTGCCTATAAAACCATCGGTGGATTTGAAATTTGTGGTATTGTCTCTACCGGTAAAAGTAAAGAAGTACTGAATGAACGCCTGGGTGGAGGCTATCCCCTGTTCTCAGATTATGATGAAGCGTTGGCAGCAACCAAGCCTGATGCGGTATGTATTTCGACTTATCCTGATACCCACGAAGCATTTGCGATAAAAGCCCTCGAAAGCGGCGCACACGTATTTATTGAAAAACCATTGGCTGATACAGTAGAAGGTGCCGAAAGAGTAGCAGCAGTAGCCAGACAAACAGGAAAGAAAGTGGTTGTTGGATATATTCTGCGCCACCATCCGTCATGGGAAAAGTTCGTGGAGCTGTCGCACCAACTCGGAAAGCCTCTGGTTATGCGTATGAACCTGAATCAGCAAAGCCACGGCACTATGTGGGATGTACACAGAAACCTGATGAAAAGCCTGAGCCCCATTGTAGATTGTGGTGTACACTATATTGATGTAATGTGCCAGATGACCCGCTCTAAACCCTTGCAAGTTACTGCCATAGGTGCAAGACTAACCGATGACATTGCCGCTGATAATTATAACTACGGCCAATTGCAAATCAGATTTGAAGATGGCTCAGTAGGTTGGTATGAAGCAGGTTGGGGCCCGATGATGAGCGAAACCGCCTTTTTTGTAAAAGACGTAATCGGCCCGAAAGGCTGTGTATCTATTGTAGCTAAAGAAGCCGGTGGCAGTGGAAAATCAGACAATGTAGATTCACATACCAAAACAGAATCGCTGCGTTTCCACCATGCTGATATTGATGCAAACAATCAATTCACTAAAGAAGATACCTGGATTAATCTGACTGATGAACCGGATCACCAGGAGCTTTGTAACAGAGAACAAAGATATTTTCTGAAAGCTATTCAGGAAGACATTGACCTGACAGACCACGTTCAGGATGCAGTCAATAGTCTGAAAATTGCCTTTGCCTGCGATGAATCTGTCAAAACAGGACAAGTGGTGTATTTATAAGGTTATTATTTTTAAAAAGACCGGATAGTTTATACAGCTATCCGGTCTTTTTATTATCTATTCTTTGTAAATTCTGAAAACCTTACTTTTGTCTCCGTAATTTAAAGTAAGAAAATACATACCTATACTTTGGCCTGCCAAATCTTTGTTAATCTGGTTTTTCAAATTCATCCAATACCCATCTCGTCTAAGAATTACCTGTCCTTTGCTATCAACCAAACTCAATTTCACAAAGTAGTTGTCAAAATCCTTATTTGAAAGTAAGGAAATACCGCTTTGAGTGGGATTAGGATAAACACTCAATATAATTTCCTCTGGGTCAGGATCCGGATCGGGATCTGGGTCAGGATCCGGATCGGGATCTGGATCGGGATCTGGATCGGGGTCTGGATCAGGGTCTGGGTCAGGGTCAGGATCGGGTTTTACCTCACAAATGGGTATAATATCTCTGCTAAAAGTAGTACTTAAACCCATAGGATCGGTTACTACCAAACTTACCCTATAAAAGTACTTCTGGTTATCACAGGGCACTTGTCCTAAAACAATTTGCCCGTCTAATTTTTTCAAGCTCGTTATAAAATGGGTATGCTCATCATGATGTAACACAACCAGCCACTGATAAGTTAAGTCAGTATGCTCTGCATCAGTAACAGTTGCAGAAAGGTTAATAGGAAAATTTGCTTTATTCTGAAATACATAAATACCATCAATACTTGTACTGATAATTTTAGGCGGAGTATTGTTTAAAAAAATTTTAAATACCCTGGTATCAGATTTTCCTACATTATCGGTTACTGTCAATGTAGCCGTAGCTTCTTGAATCTGGTGGTCTTCACTACCGATATAAACGTGCACAGGGTCAGCCTGATTCGACGTTTCGCCATCACCAAAATTCCAATGAAAAGTTAAAGGCCCATTCTCAGGGTCTCTTGAATTGCTCGCTTTAAACACAACAAATAGCGGAGTTTTACCATAATTCGGTGTTACCTCTGCTACCACAATAGGTCTGAGATTCGCACTAGGATCAAAATAGATTCTTCTGATCTGATCTGTTTCCGGGTAGTCATAACTCACATAATAGATACTGCCATCAACAGGATTTACGGCAAAACAAGTCGGGAAGACCTTGTCAGTAAAATCTATCACTTCAATCGGATTGTTATTTTCATCTAATCTGAAAGCTTTCACCCAGCCTTCATAATCACCCTGAAAGTACAGGTTTCTATAATTCTCAGGAAACGATGACGAAGTATAGAATATCCCGCCTATTGAGGCAATTCCCGAAAATGGTTTTCCCTTAAATTGCGAAGAGCCGACTCCATATGCTTCTCCATTTACCAATCCTTGTGCTAAAGGCCCGCGCCATTCTACAATGGGTTTGGTTGGATTAACCGGCAGATACGTTGAATCACTAAATAATTGATTTGTAAAATCTATTCCTTCATGAGCCGGCCAACCGAAATTCTGACCACCTCTACTGATAATATTTATCTCTTCTCTATTTTCCCAACCTACATCACCTACAAATATAAGTCCGGGGTTGCCATCGGTTGGATTCACACTACCAGTATTCGGTTTTACTACGAATCGATAAGGGTTACGGAAACCGTAAGCCCATATTCTTGACTTAGCCGATCTGGATTTTCCTTCTTCATAAAATGGATTGGAAGATACTCCATCGCCTGTTTCAGGATCAATTCTCAATATCTTGCCATTCAATGAACTTAATACCTGACTTTTATAGGAATTCACATTTTGTTCAGGGGTAATGATACCCAATTCAATAGCTTCCAGATACCAGGGATTCTTCTGATCATCAAAAGGTGAGACGCTATGTAAAAAGGAGGTGTCTCCTGTAGAAATAAGAAGTGTACCGTCTTTACCAAACACCAAAGAGCCTATGCCATGGTTATCTACCAGTATCGGTATACCGGTTGAAATACTTTCACCAAGTAATACCTTTCTGCTACCGTAATCCACACTTTTAAATCCATCTCCTTTATTGAGTGTGTATCGGGTAACACGGGCTATAGAAGTTTTAAAGTCTTCACTTTTGTTTGGGTCATAATCCGGTGTACCAAAATTTAAAGCATGATGTCTTTTAACAGTATATAACAAGTAAATATATCCATTACTTAAAAAATCAGGGTCTAACGCTACTCCATTCAATCCATGATCACCAAAGTCCAGTACTTCCTCACTTATATCAATAATTGGGGTAGGATATTTCACCCCCTTTTCGACCATAAATATCTTTCCTGCTTTTTCCCACACATACATCCTTCCTTGCGGGTCAAAAGTTAGCCCTATCGGAATAGTCCAATTATCAGATACTTTTTCATCAATAAAACCGGGAGGTTGCGCATAGCTGGGTAATATTATAAGAAACAGCAAAACGGATACCAAATAATGTACTTTTTTTATCATAAGATTAAGATGATAAGTAATTATAACTAAGTCGAATATAATAACGAAAAAAGCTGATTGTATTACACAAATATACGGATTCTTACTTGATTGAACTCACTAAATTTTACTAATCGCCGTATTTACTTCTTTAATAAATGATTTCTTCTTACAGAATAAACACACAGGAAATGCAGTCTGCATGAAAAAATAACCCAAATGTAATCTATATTTACGTTTCAAATTTCTTTCATCCGTTTCACCAAACCCATACTTATGAGTACAACATCTATCCGATTTTCGACGCTCTTAAAAGCTTGTCTTTTATTCATGCTGATTTCTTGCTGGCATGCGAATGCGCAAGATAAAAAAACGGCCGGAAACCCGGTTTTTCAAGGCTGGTATGCTGACCCTGAAGGAGCCATTTTTGGTAAAAAATACTGGATTTTCCCTACTTTCTCGGCACCCTATACCAAGCAGGTGTTTTTCGACGCTTTTTCTTCATCAGATCTGGTAAACTGGACAAAGCACGAAAAAATTCTTGACACCACAAGAGTAAAATGGGCTAAGAAGGCTATGTGGGCTCCTGCTATTATAGAAAAAGACAAAAAGTATTACCTGTTTTTTGGAGCTAACGATATTCAGAGTGATAAAGAATTGGGAGGAATAGGTGTTGCCGTGGCCAACAAACCAGAAGGCCCCTATAAAGATTACTTAGGCAAACCATTGATTGACAAATTTCAAAATGGTGCGCAACCTATCGACCAGTTTGTTTTTAAAGACAAAGACGAATATTACCTGATTTACGGAGGTTGGAAACACTGCAACATTGCTCATCTTAAAAAAGACTTTACAGGGTTTATTCCTTTTGAAGATGGTAGTATTTTCAAGGAAATTACTCCTGAGAATTATGTAGAAGGCCCAATTATGTTTAAAAAAGACGGCAAATATTATTTCATGTGGTCGGAAGGTGGCTGGACAGGCCCTCATTATAGTGTAGCGTATGCTATTGCAGATTCGCCATTCGGGCCATTCAAGCGCATCGGTAAAATACTGCAACAGAATCCGGCTATTGCTACGGGAGCCGGGCATCATTCGGTTCTTCATGCGGAAGGCAGCAAAGACTGGTACATCGTGTATCACAGAAGACCGCTGGATGAAACTGACAGAAACTCACGTGTTACCTGTATCGACAAAATGCATTTTGATGAGCAAGGGCTAATCAAGCCTGTAATAATAACCAACGAGGGCGTTGAAAAAAGTATAATCAAATAAGATTATCCCGAAAATCTGCCAAAAGGTCGCATTTGTCGATTTTAATTTACCCGATCTATCTGCATTATCTATATTTGTGCAAAACATCTATAAATAATTGCGGCGATTCGTAGCTGTCATACTGTTTATCACTATCTTTTTGGGTAGTCTAGTTCCGAAAGTTAACTGGAGTCAATCCATTAAACTTTCGGAACTTGTTACGCACTATTACCAACACAAAAGAGACGCACCCAAAGACTTTAATCTTTGGGATTTTCTCGTGATGCACTACTCAGCCAATTCAGAACACGCTAAAACCAAGCATCCGAGTTTACCTTCTTTTGATATCAACGGCGTAAGTTATTTATACGTTATTCCTACGCTCATTTCATTTTCCAATACCACAATTCTGACTTTCGTTACCAAAGAAGATCACTTCAGTTGGTTGAATAATTATTTCTTTTCTGCTGAGAAAAGCCTGCTTAACCCACCCCGTTTCTAATATTCTTCTTTTTCTGTAAAAACTTTTAGCAGGAGTCCACCGTCCGGATTCACAGCTGATTGCTTATTTCTCACAATTTCTATTTTTAAATTTCCCGTCAACATCATGTTTGATGCTATTATAAAATTCAGTATCAATAATAAAATTATTATTGGTATGATGGTACTGGGTCTGGTTGGTTGGGGAGGATACTCCCTTACACAACTACCCATAGATGCCATACCCGATGTAACCAATAATCAGGTTGTTATCTTGTCTCAAACCCCTACACTGGCAGCTCAGGAAGTTGAACAATACATTACTTCGCCGATTGAACAACAAATGGCGAATCTACAGGGAGTGGAAGAAATACGTTCCACTTCTCGCCTGGGTCTTTCGGTTATCACCATTGTATTCGACGAGTCAATGCCTATGTTACAGGCAAGGCAATTGGTAGCCGAACAACTAAAGGCCACAGAAGACAAAATTTCCTCTCAATTTGGTAAACCCGAACTCGCCCCTATTACCACGGGGCTGGGTGAAATTTACCAATATACGATTATCCCTAAAAAAGGATATGAAAACCGCTATTCATTAACCGACCTGCGCACCATACAAGACTGGATTATAAAACGACAACTGGCTGGTGTGAAAGGAGTTATTGAGATTAGCAGTTTTGGCGGATACGTGAAGCAATATGAAGTCAGTGCCAATCCTGAACGCCTAAGAGCCAATAATATCAGTATTTCAGAGTTGTTTGACGCCCTAAGCCGCAATAATGCCAATACGGGAGGTAGTTATATCGAGAAGAATAATCAGGCTTATTTCATCAGAGGTGAAGGCACAGTCAAAGCCCTTGGCGACATAGAAAATATAGTGATTAAAACTATAGGCGGTGTACCTCTTCTGGTAAGAGAAGTAGCCACGGTTCAGTTCGGGCATGCCAACCGGTTTGGCGCCATGACCCAAAACGGAAAAGGTGAAACCGTAGGTGCGGTTGTACTCATGCTAAAAGGAGCAGATTCTGAAAAAACCATCAAAGGTGTAAAAGAAAGAATAGAGCGTATTCAGAAAACCCTGCCGGAAGGTCTCGTAATCAATGCTTTTATAGATCGCACCAAACTCATTGACAAGGCAATACACACGGTTGAGACGAATCTGATGGAGGGCGGCTTGATTGTGGTTTTTGTGCTGGTGTTGTTAATGGGGAGCATCCGGGCCGGCTTGTTGGTTGCTTCTGTTATTCCGCTTTCGATGCTCGTAACACTCAGCCTGATGAACACCTTTGGTATATCGGCCAACTTAATGAGTCTTGGAGCCATTGATTTTGGTCTTATCATTGATGGTTCCATAATAGTGGTTGAGGGTATTCTGCATTATCTGCAAGACAATAGGCATCTGCCCCAAAAGGCAAAATTATCTCAGCCGGAAATGGACGGTCTCGTTTTCAAAGCCACTTCCAAAATATTGAATTCGGCCATTTTCGGGGTTATCATTATTCTTACGGTTTACCTGCCATTGCTTACTTTGACCGGTGTTGAAGGCAAGATGTTCAAACCTATGGCTATTACGGTTAGTCTGGCTATTGTGTCGGCATTGGTATTGTCATTAACCTATGTGCCTGCCGTATCGGCATTGCTATTGAAAAACGAGGGAAACAAGCATTTTAAACTATCAGATAATATAGTTAATTCCATTTTCAAAGCCTATATACCTTTGTTCAAATGGGCTATGGGAAAAAAGAAACTCGTGATAGGCCTTGCTTTCGGTCTGTTTTTACTTAGCCTCGGTATTTTTACTACACTCGGCGGCGAATTCATACCGACTCTGGAGGAGGGCGATATTGCTATCGACTTTCAGACTCCGCCGGGAACCTCGCTCACTGCCACCGTTGAAGCCACCACCAGAGCACAAAATGCACTGAAAAAACATTTCCCTGAAATACAACAGATAGTCGGGCGTATCGGTGCTTCTGAAGTACCGACCGATCCTATGCCTGTGGAGATGTCGGATCTGATGATTTCAATGAAAGATAAGTCGGAATGGGTGTCTGCCAAAAGTAAGGAAGAAATGTTTGAAAAAATGGCCGGTGTGATTGACCGGGAAGTACCCGGCATGAGTGTAGAATTTACACAGCCTATACAGATGAGGTTCAATGAAATGATAGCAGGCTCAAGGTCTGAAATTGTAGTGAAGATTTTCGGTAACGACCTTGAAAAACTGGCAGAAAGAGCCAATGCCTGTGCACGTGTAATTGAAAAAATAGACGGAGTAGCCAGTATAAAAATTGAGCGTCTGGTTGGCTTACCTCAGATATCGGTAGTGTATAAACGTGAAAAACTGGCGCAATATGGCCTTAATATTGAAGACCTGAATCTGATTCTGAAAACGGCTTTTGCCGGAGAAAAAACCGGAACCGTTTTTGAAGAAGAAAAACGCTTCGATATGGTGCTCAGGCTGGACTCTACCTATCGGAACGATATTGAAGGCGTAAAAGCACTGTACATAAAACTGCCGAATGGTTCTTATATTAATTTTGAAGAGGTTGCGGCGATTTCATACATCACTGCTCCGGCGCAAATCTCGCACGAAAACACCCGCCGCCGGATAACTATTGGCGTAAGTCCGCAGAACAGAGACGTAGAAAGTCTGGTAAATGAAATCCGCCAGAAACTGGATGCGCAGGTAAAACTACCGGCCGGATACTATTATGTATATGGCGGCGCTTTTGAGAACCTGCAAAAAGCCAAAGACCGACTAAGCATTGCCGTACCTGTGGCATTACTCCTCATTTTTATGCTGCTTTATTTCACTTTCAGTTCATTTAGAGAGGCGCTGATGATTTTCACAGCTATTCCGCTTTCGGCCATTGGGGGTATCGTTGCGCTCTGGGTGAGAGACATGCCATTCAGCATTTCGGCAGGAGTAGGTTTCATTGCGCTCTTCGGAGTGGCTGTATTGAACGGTATAGTGTTAATCAGCCATCTGAACCAACTGGAAGAAGAAGGCCATCATGATATTTACAATCGAACATTCCAGGGCGTTAAAAATCGCTTCCGTCCGGTTATCATGACTGCCGCTGTTGCATCGCTGGGTTTTCTACCTATGGCAATTTCAGGTTCAGCAGGCGCCGAAGTGCAAAAGCCACTGGCAACGGTGGTGATTGGCGGTTTAGTCTCTGCCACGCTGCTTACACTGGTTGTGTTGCCGGTTATTTACACCCTATTTTCTAAAAACAAAGTTCAATGAAAACGAAAACCCTGAAATACACTTATGTACTAGTCTGGCTATTTCTTGCAGGTAGCCATACTGCCCTGGGACAAACAATGACCTTGCAGCAAAGCATTGAGTTAGCCTACAAAAGCAATTACCTGTTGAAAATCGGCAGTCTGGAAACGGAAGGGCAGCAGATACTCATTAAAACAGCAAAAGAGCTACCCAAAACTAATTTCGACTTACAATTGGGTCGAACCCAGGCAGCCTATACCAATGATTATATGCTCGGCGTAGTGCAGCAATTTGCTCATCCGAAACTGTATCAGGCACAAGCCGACTTGCAGAAAAGCCAGGTAGTGGCCAGTCAGAAAAATGAGGCCTTATTAAAGAATGAGCTTGTCGGTAGTCTGAAACAGCTCTACTACCAGCTCTTCTATTATCAGCAACTAAAACAGGCTTTGAATCAACAGGATAGCGTTTACCGAAGCGCGATGCAAATCGCTTTGTCCAGATACAAAACCGGAGAGTCCAATGCATTGGAAAAAATAAGCGCCGAAGTACGCCTGCAAGAAATCAACAACCGGTTGAGAATTCTTGAAAAAGAGGAAGAGGCCGCTTACCAGAGTTATCGGTTATTGTTGAACAACGAGCAGGATTTCAAATTCAGTTTCAGTATTCCCGTGATACGCGACACTTCATTCATTGCCGAATCGCTGCAATTGCTCAATAACCCAACATTGTCGGTATATCAACAGCAAACAATTATCAGCGAACAACAAACTAATCTCGAAAAACAAAAGCTAAAGCCTGATTTCAGGGTCGGCCTTATCAATCAGAGTATTGACCGCTATGCCAATCAAATGATTGTAACGGGTGGAATCGGCTTGCCTATTTTTACCAAAGCCCAAAAATCGAGAATAGAAGCGGCAAAAGTGAGTGAAAAGATAGCTTCATCGCAGCTTAAGCATGTTGAGACGCAATTGAACGGGCAATTGAATATACTCAAAATGACCTACGATAAATACCGCAGTTCTCTACATTATTATGAAAACTACGCTTTACCACAAGCTGAATTGCTGATAAAAAATACGATAAAGGGGTATCAGAGCGGTGAGATAGATTATGTCGAACTGATTCAGAACAATCAGCAGGCCTGGCAAATCAAAGACGGCTACCTTTCAACAGTTCTGAATTTTAATCAGACTATCATTCAGATAGAAACACTTTTAGGAATCGAATAAACGACATTCAAAATGAAAACATATTTTTTTCTGTATTTAATACTTATTTCAGGTCTGGTGTCCTGCTCAAAGAAAGCAGACACTTCAACCACCACATCCAGCGATACTTTGGAAGTAGCCAAAACAACGGAACAAATAAAAATATCGGCTGAACAATTTAAAAATCTGCATCTTGAATTAGGCGGTTTCAGCGAAATACCGATGAATGATGAGGTAAAGACCACCGGCATGGTAGATGTTCCGCCAGAAAACACCGCTTTCATAAGTGTACCTATTGCAGGTTTTGTCAAAACCATCTCTTCCGGCAGCTCGCACCCCGGGCAATATGTTGCCAAAGGCACTGTTATGGCTACTTTTGAGTCAATCGAGTTTATTCAGCTGCAACAAGATTATTTTCAGGCAGTTGCGCATGCTGCATTTCTTCAAAAAGAACTGGAACGCCAGCAAACTCTTAATTCAGAAGATATTGGTGTAAAGAAAAAATTGCAACAAGCCGAAGCCGAATTTAACAGCAATCTGGCCTTAACAAAATCGCTGGAAGCCAAGCTGAAATTATCAGGCATTAATATGGCTGTTTTAAAAAAGGGTGATATTTCAACAGCCATAGGTATTGTAGCTCCCATTAGCGGGTATGTAAAAAATACAAACATCAACACCGGCAAATCGGTATCACCTGGTGATGTTCTATTTGAACTCATCAGTAAAGACGATTTACATATTGAGTTAAAGGTGCTGGAAAAAGACGTTTTCAAGGTTCAGAAAGGGCAAAAAGTGCTGATTGATGATAAACGATTGGGTGATCATGTAACGGGGACTGTGTTTCTGGTCGGACAGGCCTTTGAAGATGAAACCAAAGCGGTGAGTGTGCATGTACATCCGGACAACGAACAACAGGAGCGCAAAATGATTCCCGGTATGTTTCTAAATGCCAAAATTCTGACCGGAACAAGATTGGCCGGAACCTTACCTGAAAGTGCCGTACTTCGGGAGAGTGATGGGGATTTTATTCTGATACTGGAAAAACAAAATGAAAAAGAAGTAGTTTTCAGAAAAATACCTGTTAAATTGGGCGGTGTACAGGGGCGGAATATCGAAATACAGCCCCTGACAGAATTCGACCATACAAAGTCTGTCGTGATTAGCAACGGACATTTTTTATCGGGAATGAACGGAACTGATGAAGAATAAATTTTTGTTCAGATTTTCAGGTAGATGTACTTAATAAACAATTTATGATTCTAAGCGTCGAACATACTTTACATTATAAATATTCACAACCTGTTTTTCTGACACCGCACTATATTTATTTGTCCCCCAAAGCTTCTCCGCATCAGCAGGTAAGCAATTTCGAGCTTGAAATTAATCCGGCAGCTAATATATTATATAAAAATATTGATGTGGAAGGCAATGCGCAATACATTGCCTATATCAATTCTTCTTGTGAAGAACTCTCTTTCAGAGCTACTTTCCAAATAGAATCGACCTCTACAAATCCATTTCATTTTATTTATTTTCCTTTCAGTGCCGAGAAATTACCTTTTAATTATCCTGAAAAGGAAGCTTCTCTCTTACACCCTTATTTAAACATGACGGGTGTAACTACACTGATTCACCAGTTTGCACGCCAGATAGCAGCCGAGGCAAACTGGAAAACCACTGATTTTCTGACCAGAATTTCAAAGTACATCAAACAAAGTTTCATATACGAAAAACGACTGGAAGGATTGGCTAATCAGGCCGAAAAGACACTTCTGAACAGAAAGGGCACCTGCCGTGACTATGCGGTGCTGATGATAGCCTGTTGCAAATCTTTAGGTATTGCTGCCCGGTTTGTGAGCGGTTATTGCTATGGAAGCCAGCTACAGGCACATGAGCTTCATGCCTGGGTAGAGGTGTATCTACCAGGTGCGGGTTGGAGAGGCTTTGACCCTACCGAAGGTAAAATAATTGATAATCACTATATCACGCTGGCATCTTCTGCCCAGCCCGAATTAATTAACCCGATTACAGGGGGATTCAGAGGGACTGCAAAGTCTCAATTGAATGCCTATGTAAACATTAAACGTATCTGATCTCTTCTGCCTTTATAGAATTTTATACGCACCTATACAAAAGTACATACAAAAGGTTTAGTTTTTTTGTATCTTTGCAGAGATTATAGCTATGCTAAACTCCATTTCAGATAGTATCTTTAATGTGTTATACCTAATTTCCAAAAACTCCAAATCCCATTTAAAGTGACGCTCATTAAATCTATTTCAGGTATCCGTGGAACTATCGGCGGTAAAAGTGGTGATGCCTTAACTCCTCTGGATATTGTAAAGTTTGCTGCCGCTTATGGTACCTGGCTCAAAATGAAAAATCAGGGTGCTGAGCTTAAAGTAGTAATTGGACGGGATGCCCGCCTATCGGGTAAAATGGTATCAGATTTGGTTAGCTCAACCTTAGTTGGTATAGGCTTTCATGTGATTGACTTAGGTCTCTCAACCACACCGACAGTTGAAATAGCGGTTCCTCTTGAACAGGCACTTGGGGGTATCATTCTTACTGCCAGTCATAATCCTATTCAATGGAATGCGCTTAAATTGCTGAATGAAAAGGGTGAATTTATTTCTGGAAATGATGGCGCCGAATTGCTGGGAATCGCAGAAGCCGAAGCTTTTGACTTTGCTGATGTGAAACACCTTGGTAAAGTGACTTATGATGACACCTATGTCCAAAAACATATAGGCTTAATACTGGCCTTACCTTTAGTAGACAAAAAAGCCATTGAAAAAGCTGATTTTAAAATAACTGTTGATGCCGTTAACTCAACAGGAGGCACAGCAGTACCGCAATTGCTTGAAGCGCTGGGTGTAACACAAATCAAATTGATTAACTGTGAACCGACCGGTGTTTTTGCGCATAATCCTGAGCCCCTGCCTGAAAACCTGAGAGAAATTTCTGCCGAAACCAGAAAAGGCAATTACGACCTGGGCATTGTAGTAGACCCTGACGTAGATCGCCTCGCTTTTATATGTGAAGACGGCGAACCATTCGGTGAGGAATATACACTGGTAGCTGTGGCTGACTACATTTTATCATCTGATAAAAAGAAAAAAAGCCTGAATACGGTTTCTAACCTTTCGTCGACGCTTGCCTTAAAAGATGTTACCGTTAAAGCCGGCGGAGAACATTCATCAGCAGCCGTTGGAGAGGTAAACGTGGTTGCTAAAATGAAAGAAGTGGATGCTATAATAGGTGGAGAAGGTAACGGAGGCATCATTTACCCCGAACTACACTATGGCAGAGATGCACTTGTTGGCATTGCGTTGTTTTTAAGCCATCTGGCCAAATTCGGCAAGTCAATAGGTTTTTTAAGAAAAACTTATTCAAACTATCATATTGCCAAAAAGAAAATCGAGCTTACACAGGAAATCAACGTAGATGATATTCTGGAAAATATAAAGACACGCTACGAGCGTTACCCTATTAACACAGAAGACGGTGTAAAAATCAACTTTGAAAAAGAATGGGTACATCTGCGTAAATCAAATACAGAACCGATAATCCGTATTTATGCCGAATCAGAATTTGAAACCACAGCTTCAAATCTGGCCGATAAAATTATAAGAGATATTAAGGAGCTAATTGCAAAATAGGATTGATTAAGTCCGTGCGCAAAGAAGCGATTAGGGTAGAGACTCTAATCGCTTCTTTATTTTATATCAATATAATTTCAGAAAGACTCATATTCTGAATTATTCCCTGACTTCTTCCAAAGACTTGCTGAAAATGGGTTCCATCCAATCGGTCGAAAGCTTTTGCACGGAAGCATTCAGAAGTGCATTCCACTGATATGAAATTTGTTCGAGATCTTGCTTTTCATACCTGTGCTCAACCATATTAAAGCCATTCTTTTCACATAGAATAACATCTATAGGGAAATCAACATCATTGGCACTCACACGTGTAGAATCAAACGCCAGAAAACCCAACTTAAGTACCTCCTGCAATGAAGTGGTATATTTTAAATTGCGGTATAAGATAGGTTTACCATAATTGGATTGGCCGATGATAATAAAAGGAGAACCTTCGGTTACCTCAATCCAGTTGCCTTCCGGATACAGCATATACAATTTATGCTCATCATCATTTTCAAGCTGCCCTCCTATTAATGCCGACAGATTAAAGGCCAGCCCGGCTTCTCTCAATGACATCTTGTCTTCGCTTGCTACCCGCTTCACCTGTTCACCAAAGGCATTTACTGCCTTATACATTTTATCGAATCGATGGTCTTGTTGCTCCAGTACCTCTTTAAAGTAGGTAATGGCTTTATCACGAACTGAACGCAAACCCGCAGTCATAATAAACATCGAATGTTGTTTCGACTGATGAATAAAAACTTTTTTATTCGTAGAAACCTCGCTCCCCGAAGTGATACGTGTATCAGCTATGGCTACAATTCCCTTAGCTACCTTTACTCCCAAACAAAAAGTCATATCAGAACATCTGACGGGTCGCCGCCTCGGTTATTAGCAATGAAAGCAGCATTCACCACTGATTAAAATAAGTCACAAAAGTAAAAAATGCTATCTTACTAATTGCTATCTTACTTGATTTAATTTATACCTCAACAGGCTTCAACCCAAAATAGGTCTCAAATACTGCCTTGGCCACATTATTATTCCGGATTTGAAACTCATCCAGATACGGATGCAATGCTTTATTGAAAATGTCTTCAACTTCAGTAAATTCTATTTCATGTCTGAGTTTACTTACCTGTTTTTCGGCAGGATTAGAATAACCTTCGGTAATTTTATGACCTGAAATCTCATACAATGAAAGCTCAGCTTGTCTGATACAATAGAATACCGATCTGGGGAAGCTCTTATCCAAAACCAGGAACTCAACAATATGCGAGGGGTTAATTACCCGGTGTTCCTGCCGATACATATTAAATGCTCCTACAGACTTCAATACTGATGTCCAGATCAACAATTCCTGAGGAGAGCCAAAGGCTTCGTCGTCAGGTAACAAAATAAAATAACGCACATCCAGAAAACGGGATGTCTTATCTGCACGTTCCAGAAAGCGGCCCATTCGTCCGAAATGAAATGCTTCATTGCGTGTTACAGTAGAATCGACAATTCCCCAGAAAAGCTGGCATCCGTCTTTTATTTCCGTAAAAAACTGTTGCAGTTGCTCAACATCCCAGTTTTTGGCAGATTGCGTCTCCTTTATTTTCAGATAAAAAATATTGATGTGTTCCCACATTTCTTTGGTGATGCTTTCGCGTATTGTACGGGCATTTTCGCGGGCAGCAGATAAGCAACTGTAAATAGAGTTCGGATTACGCTTATCAAAGGTAAGGAAGTCAATTACGTTGTTCCGGTTGGCTTTGGTGTGAAATTCATAAAAACCATAATTATCGGCAGTAGCAATCAACAAAGGCTCCCATTGTTCTGTTAAAATACCGGGGGCATCAAGGGCAAGGTTCAGGTTTACACTTATAAAACGAGAGTAATTCTCTGCTCGTTCTATATAGCGATTTATCCAATAAATAGAATTGGCAACTCGGCTTAACATAATAATCTTTGGTTTTCATTGATGACAACCAAAGATAGCAAACGAATCTTGAATTACAAACGAAATATTTTGAAGATTAGACCGATTAAAACAAAACCAGTTATATTTTGACCAGACCCAACTTGATGGCTTCCATTACGACCCCAACTCTTGTTTTTACTCCCATCTTCTGAAACACCTGTTCACGATAACCGTCAACCGTACGGGGGCTTACACACATCTGATCGGCGATCTCATTATAGGTCTGTTCACTACAGGCATATTCTATAAATTGTATTTCCCTGCTATTAAGACCTAATCGCTCAGCAGGATTTGTCGTTTTCTCAGGATTCAGGCTTTTGATGAGCCGGTCAGTAATGTATTCGGTATAATAAAAACCTTTGTTCACAACTGCGTCTAAGGCATCCTTTAATTCTGAAGGCCGGCAACCCTTCAGTAAATATCCCCGTGCGCCATTTCGCAACATGGTTATTATAGCCTCTTCCTTATCGTACATCGAAAGTGCCAGAACTTTCACATCAGGATAATTATCTTTAAGCCAGCCTGCGGTTTCAAAACCATCCATTTCGGGCATGTTAATATCAAGCAACACAACATCAGGCACCATATTCAGCTTAAAATAATGCATCAGTTCTTTGCCGTTTTCTACTTCGTATATAACATCATAGTTATCAAGTTTTTGTATCAGGCCCGCAATAGCTTTGGCTACTAACTGGTGGTCGTCAGCAATGGCAACTTTAATCATATTGAGTAGACTTATAGAAGTTTACAGGAAAATCTGCCTGGTAGTTAAATAATACTTTGTGCCGTAATTTCTTCCGACAATCTTTTTACAATCAAAATTAATCAGAGTAGCTCTTCTATTTACATTTCCTAAACAATTGCAAAAACCTGAAGCTTCGCGGTTCGTTAATTTTTCATTTTCGTCAGTTTTACCGTCATCATTTATGTTGAGTGTAAAATTATCAAGAAAATAGCTAAACTCTACTTCAATTTTCTTCACTTCCGAATGTTTTAATGCATTACTCAGAATCTCTTGTACAACTCTGAACAGGATAATTTCACGATTGTATCCCAGAGAGTACTTATTACCCTTTATTACAAAGTTTGCTTCTATTTTTTTTGCTTTTCTGATTTGCGATAACTCACCTATTACACTTTCACTAAGACTAAATTCCTGTATGAAATTTGCATCAAGGCCTTTGCTTAAGGTTCTGATCTCAAGCATTATCCGGGTTATTAAATCATTTGTCTGCTGAAACTTACGCGCAAAATCATCGTAGTTTCCGGCTTCAATACCTTCTTCTATTATATACAAATTAATCTTTACAACCGACATCAACTGCCCGATATTGTCTTGCAATTCCTGTCCGATAGATTTCAACTTTGAATTTTGTATCTCTATTTGCCCTTGAAGGATTTCCTTTTCATACGTTGCCTGAGCATCATATTTTTCTAAATCAGAATTCTGGTGTGTTTTCAGGTTACGCAAAAAAAGAATAACAAGAATAAATAAACCTTCAACAATTGAAATAAAGAATAGATTCGACATAACTCCTAAAGTCTAAATGGCTGAATAAATTTATACTAACAGATAATTATGGCGCGTGTAACGCGAAACACAATTTACCTCCAAACGATCAGCAGTTAGTGTATGATGCAGTCAATTTAAAATAGTGATCCTGATGGTTTCACATACAACAGCAAGAAGATAAGCCCACAAGTGCGCCTTAACAAAGAAGACAATTACATTTAACAGCACTCCAATTATCTCAGGAGTTTTATCAAAATTTCCGGCAATTTACTACCTCGCAAATTCTCTCAAAATAGTATTTTTCCCCTTTCTGAAAGGGGAAAAATACTATCGCAAAACCGTATTTACCTTGTGGATTTACATAGTGTGCAGGCTGTAAATTTGCATCATTAAATAAGTATACGGCGTTGATGAAACCAACAAAACAGCCAGACACACATTTACGCATATATATTAAAATAGACTAATAAAAGTTTAGCGCATTATTGGTTTGGTAAAAAAAATAAGTTTTAAGACATTTATCAGTTGGTAAGCCGAATCATGAATGAATATTCTGATTTCGAAAAATCAAACTACTTACTACTTATCACACTCAATCAATATGCAAAAAACAAGAATTCTGATAGCCGACGACCACATGATTGTGGCAGAAAGCCTGAGTATGCTCATCAATATGATGGCAGATTTTGAGGTGGTAAATACAGTAAAAAATGGCCGGGAAGTGCTGGTTTATTTAGACACTCATGAAGTTGACATTGTGTTGAGTGATTTGAACATGCCGCTGATGAACGGCATCGAAACTACCATAATGGTAAGGGAGAAACACCCCCGGGTAAAGACTATTCTATTGACGATGTCTGAAGATGCGGCCATAATAAAAGAAGCACTTGTGGCCGGAATTGACGGGTATATAATGAAAAATATAGGAAAGAAAGAATTGGAAGTTGCCCTGAAGAGTGTAATAGAAGGGCAGAAGTATTTTAGTGAGGCGGTTGTAATGCGATTGGCAGAAATACCCAACGATGCAACCCCCAGTGGTAAAGACGAGATTACAGAGAATGTGCCGCTTACCACCCGTGAAATTGAAATCATGCGATTAATAATACAAGAGTTAACGAACGCAGAGATTGCCGAAAAAATCTTTATCAGTACCACTACGGTAGAGACACATCGCAGAAATCTGATGAAAAAACTAGGGGTAAGTTCGGCGCTTGGTTTAATGAAGTATGCCTTAAAACATGGTTTAATTAAATAACCTCTCACTATCTTATTTTTATTGATCATGACAAAGACAATTAACCCTGGCGCTCATTTTTTGCCTGCTTCAGGCATCGACAAAAACAGAGTTACCACCTTGTTTGGACAACTAAGGCCCATTACAAAAGACAACCTGAAAAAATCTTTAGGTATGGAAAATCCTCTGGCGCTTGTTGAAATCAACGATTCTGCCGGTAGTGCCAAGACGTACTTTATGGAAAGCGATGCACTCGTAAACTTTACCAAACCACAGGCCGACGCCAACGGTAAGTTTCCGGCTCTTTATGTAGAAGTATTTGAAGAAGCTCAATGCTCAATCAAAAAAAGACATAATGAATATCATGCCATGCAGATCAAAGAAGCCAAAGAATTCAGGGAATTTATGCCAACGTATACTCCTTTCCATGAGTATTGATTTCTATCTTTAATTGCTGAAAGATGTTACTTACTGCCTATAATCTCCCTAACTATATTCTTCAAAAAGGCACAGATAGTGAATTTTGTGCTTTGAGTAACATCTTCTCAGCCAATAATAACTGCCTTATTGAAAATATTGATTTAAACAATCCTCGTAATACACTTTTAAAATGCACCATAGGTGACCAATCTTTTGTTTTTAAACAACCAAAATTTCTCACAAATGGAGGCACCTGGTTGATAATAAACGAATTTCAGTTTTACAAATCTTTCCCTCATTTGCAGGTCAAAGCTCAGCGGTTTTCGTTTGATGAATATTATAAGGTTTTACTGCTGCCCTATTTATACAGCCCGGCAACGCTGGAAGAAACCATCAGTTGTTCTTCTAAATTACAGAATTATGCTTTGAAAGCCGCCAACTCACTGGCGCTTTTACATCAGGCATTAACATTAGAAGGAAATGCGGCGGTGGAGAAATTTATCCAGAATAATTGTTTGCATACCATTTCAAACTATAATGGCTTTCTTAATCTATTGCAAAGAGGAGCCAGTCAGCCTCAGTTTCTGGACGAGGTCGTTTTCCCTTCCTTTGCTTATATTTTTTCCAGCAGGTCTATTCTTCATCATTTTCTAAATAAAGATGCTTTCATAAAGGCCCTGGAAACATTATCTCTTTACTCTGATGAAAAGCATTTGATTCATGGAGATTTGAAAATTGAAAACCTACTACAAGAAAAAGACCAGGACATTCTGAAATTTATCGATTTTGAAAATGTATCAAAAGGTGACCATGCATGGGACTTCGCCTGCTTTCTTGAATCTGTATTGTATCAACCTTCATTAAGACGAGGAGCTACCCCTGAAAAATATCAGGAATCATTAATGAAGCGCTTTTTTTTCTTTGCTGTGTATCTGAATACATATTGCGAAAAGTTTGATTTCAACGAGCATGAACACAGGCATTTTCTTTCAAGAGTTTTAAAATTCTGGGCACTTAGAAAGCTTGAGAAATTTCGGATTTATGACGGAAACTTCAACTATTTTCTCAAAAGTCTTGAAGTGATTAAAAAATTGATGCTTGAAACCGATTTCTATATCGATCAGATTTATAATTCAACCGAGCGCAGATTCGAAATATTCGGATTCTGACTTATTCAATAGCTATGACTAAAAATATTAAACAACAGATTCAGTATATCATATCAAATTTAGATGCCAGTTTTCAATCGAGAATGATGGCTTCTAAAAAAGAAGAGGAGCTTATTGCAAAAAAGTATGAGATAAGCGACCGGATTTATTGTCTTTATGCCAATGAAGAGCAGAATGAAAACAAAAATCATGATTTCAGGGAATCGCTGGACTGGCTGGTAGAACAATTTTATCAATCGAAGGAAAACGTGTCATTCTGGGATAAAAACTGGACATTCGATGACAATTCGACAGTTTATGCCAAGCGCTTCGGTAAATTCTATATTTCGAAAAGTGGGCAATTCAAGCTTGTTTCCCCGGAAGACTTTATTTCATCGACAGACAACAGCAATCAACATAAATATATTGATTTGCGAATTAAGCGATTTGAAATTTCAAATAATTCATGGTTCTATTTTAGAGGAAATAAGTATCTGGGTATTAGTTTCCTGACTCGCCTCTACTTTAATTTCAATTATGATTTTGAAAATATCGTATCATTTTCAAAAGATCTTTGCGATGCACTCAACTCCTGGGCAATTCCTTTTGAATATAAATTCGCAACACAGTCAACTAAACGCTTCGACAAAGGAGTACTTTATACAGCACGTGAAAACTACTATATTGTATTTTATATAGTAAAAACGATAGTATCGGATTTCAAATACGTAAATCTGTTTGGCGAAGAGAATCTAGCTTTTACTAAAACTACAAATCTGAAAGGTATAAGTTTTGGTGAAGAACCACCCATAAAAAACTCAAGCTTTGGCAGATATCGCGCCGATATTTTGGCTGACATTTACATAGATTATTATAAAAGCCGGAAAAAATGTAGTACATCCGGCCGGTTAGAACATTTCTTTAGCACTAAATTACTTGAGGCAGGATTTGACACAAAGGATTTTTTCAGAAATCCACAAAGCCATTATCCCTATGACTTTTCTATTTTTAAGAAAAAAGTTAAGCATAAAGAAAACAAAACCAACCTACCCGCAGACAAGTATTTGATTTGGGCTTTAAATACAGGCCGACTAATTTGCAAACATGCAATCATTATTAATCAACAAGGCAAAACTAATTGTCGGTGGCTGAGTATAATTGAAGATGAGGCACAGAATGTGGAATATCGACTGACAGATGATAGCTTTCATGAAGGCAGATTAGGGATTGTTTTTTTTCTGGCCAAGCTCTACAGCTATTTCCCCGATGAGTACATTTTTAAAATTATTTGTAAAGCAGTATTAAAAAATATCAGCTTAGAAGAAAACAGACAAGATGATAGCCATTCATGGGATGTTATCAATAAAATAAATATATACTTAAAATCATCCGTATCTAAAGTCTCAAAAAAACAACAGGGACCAGCTTCCAATTTACCTTTCGTTAATGAAATCGATAAAATCATCAGTGAAACGAATAGCTATTCAACAGTAAGTACAGATGCTCCACAACCCATCATCAATAAGGGGCACTCAGCCATAGGTTTAATTTTGCTGGCTATGCAAGAGAATAATGCCGAAGAATTAAAAAGGCTGTCGAAATATTACGAAAAAGACTCTCTATTGAAATTGATAAACTATATAAAATTCTAGTGCGTAGTAAAAGTAATTATATCAGGCAAACATCTTTTCTTCCCAAAACAATTCAGGCACTCTGATAACAAATTTAGAGCCTTTATTTGGCTCACTGTTGATTGATAATTTTCCGTTTATCTTATCCACGCGGTGCGCTATATTCTTCAGTCCCTTGCCATTACCATTTAATGTCGGGTCAAAGCCTTTGCCATTATCTTCAATAATAATCTCAAGATCACCGTTCTGTTTCTCATTAATTTCCAGAGTCACTTCTGTTGCTTCGGCATGCTTAATAATATTATTAATAGTTTCAAAGCAGCAAATGTATACTTCAAGCGCAACATCTTGTCTGATAGGTTTGAGCAGTTGAGAAGTATCAAGCCTGAAATTAGTTTTTGCCGAACTGATATTCAAATCATTCATAAACTTCTCAAGTGCTCCAATCAGTCCTTCTTCTTCAAATTCGGCAGGTAGCATATTATGAGAAATCAACCTAACCTCTCCATAGGCCCTATGCATGTTCTTCAGTATTCCTTCGTATATCATTTGTTCTTTCTCAGACAAACTTTCCTTATCCAGGGCTTCAAAACGCCATTTTAAAGCTGACAGCGTACCACCAATATTATCATGCAGTTCTGATGCAACCCTCTCTCGTTCCATAGTCTGTCCTTTCAGAAGTGCCTCTTTTATTTCCTTATTTTTTCTCATGAGTTCACTATTGGCCACTACTAGCTCTGATGTTCGCTCAGCTACTTTATGCTCAAGCGATTCGTTCAATTTTTCTATATCAGCGTTTTGCGACTCAATCAGCTTATTTTTATTGGCAAGCGATATATAATATGCCAGAACAACCACTATAAATATCAGCAAAGCTATTAGCCCTACACCCATTAGTTTTGTCTTGTTATCTCTTTCCTGATTTCTTAAGTTAAGCTGCGCTATTTTTCTGTTAGTAAGTTCATTTTCATAATCCAGCTGCAGAAGTCTTATTAGTTGAGAGTTTCTGGTAGAATCTTCTCTTAGTTTTAAATTTGCATATTCCTTATAATACTGATAGGCCATTTTTGTATTCCCGAGTTCTTTCTGAACTTCAGAAAGTGTTTTGACAATCTCTGAATATACTTCAGTATTAACTCCCAATGCTTTAATACGCGCAGTCGTGGCATGCTCTAATGCCTCTTTAAGGTTTCTCTTATGTAAGTATATTTTAGCAATTTCATTATTCACAAACGCGTCTTTATCATTATAAACATCTTTAACTTTGTTGGCCTCTTTAAAGGTATTCAGTGCTTCATCATACCTTTTTAATTCAGCCTGGGTTTTACCCAAATTTACCAGTACTGCTGATTGTACATTAGAACTCTGTAGAGGTTTATTGAGCTTCTCGCAAAGTCGATAATACTTCAAAGCCTCATTAAAATCTTTTTTGGTAGAGTATAAAACTCCAATATTAATCAAAGTTAGCAGATAGTCTTCCTGGCGATTGTTCGATTTACTAAATTCAGCTAGTCTCTTATAATAAATGAGTGCATTACTAAAATCATTCATGGTCATATAATTATAAGAAATCCAGCGCAATATATTTCTGGTCTCTATATACAGTTTCAATTCTTCAGCCAGAACCAACGCTTTAAAACAATATTCTAAAGCTTTTATAGGCAGAAACTGAGATGTATGGTATCTGGCAAAATGTATATAAGTCTTTAATATACCGGGTTTATGCTTGTTATCGGTAGCAATAATTAATGCTTTCTGTAAATAACCAAGTGTTGAATCGCTTTTGAGCTTAGTATATTCTCTTGCCAGTTCACAATAAACGTTTACCAATGTGGTATCTAAAGCGAGACTTCTTTTCTTGGCAGACAGTTCAGACAAAACCGAGCGTAAGCTATCAATACGCCTTTCAGCGTGAGCAGATAAACTGATAAACACGAAAAAAAAAGTAGAAAAAAGGAGGTTTTTCATTTAGCTTAAAGCTTAATCAACTCGTTGGAGAAAACAGCAAATTTCTCTGACAGTTAAGAAGAGTTACAAAAATACTGTTTTCATGATATAAATATACTGTCTGGACAGTATTGAACAATTACAATCATTGTATCAACTTTGCATCACTACCCGAAGGTGCCAAAATGGCCTTGCTTTGACTTTAAAATCGAACTTTGTTAGCAGATAGTTATTCCAGATTTAAGGAGTATTTATCTGCTACTCTGGTTTAAATAGTATCTACTTCCCTCTCCAATCTGAAGGGAATCTATCAAAACAAAATGCTGATTCAACGCCTCTTTCCGGGTTCAAACCCAATGGAAAGGTTTCAAGTCTATATACGTGGCTCATGCCAAATGTATTTAATAGTACCGAACTTTGCTATAAAATTCAGCAAATTTTTCAGCTGAAAAATTATCAATATACACAGTGAAAGATACTTGTACTTGGCTCTGCCTATCAAATAATAAAGCGTAAATCTGAATAAGTGTCTATTTATTAAATTCATCGTTTCTATTCAATGCATAGCTTTATTCAGCATATTGAATATTTTTTTTAAATTGCCATCCTATCTTGCTGCACCTTAACAGCTGTAAAGCATCATTTTACCCTAATTACTTATGAAGCTCTTCAAGAAAATATTCATTTCATTACTGATACTAGTTGCCGTTGCAGGAGTGGGCATTTATATCTGGCTTGGCAGTTTTAAACCCAATCTGAATACTGAATTAAAGCTGGACGGCCTTAAAAACACCGTTGAAGTACTCTATGACGACTATGGCGTCCCGCATATATATGCTCAAAATGAAGACGATTTGTTCTATGCATTTGGGTATGTGCACGCGCAAGACCGTCTGTTTCAGATGGAACTACTTAGAAGACTGGCCGACGGTAGGCTTGCTGAATTATTCGGCGAAAAAGCGGTAACCTCAGATAAGTTCTTTAGAACATTAGGCTTCCGTAAACATGCGCAATGGACGATTGATTCTCTCGTAAATAAAAACCCGGAAGCTCCGTTTGTAAAAGCCGCAAAGGCCTATATCAAAGGGATTAACCAATACATAGCGCAAGGAAAAGCTCCCCTGGAGTTTTCGTTAGCGGGTATTCCCAAAACACCTTTTACACTGGAAGATGCTTACATAATTTCAGGCTATATGGGCTTTACTTTTGCTGAGGCATTCCGCTCAGAGTCAATCGCTACCTATATTCATAATAAATATGGTGATGCTTACCTGAACGATGTCTGGTCGCAATGGCCAAAAGGCGAGCCCACTATACCTGTGCAGAAAAAGGACTCTTCGATTAAAATTGCACAGACACTGGCAATAATGGCGAATGAGATAGCTAAAATAGAAACATCGGCCCCTTTTCCTCCCTATCATGGTTCTAACGGTTGGGTTATCAGTGGTTCAAAAACAAAATCAGGCAAACCTATTTTATCAAACGATACACACATTGGCTTTGCTCAGCCATCAGTTTGGTATGAAGCCCATCTGGAGTGCCCGGGTTTTAAATTCTATGGTAATTTCCTTGCAGGCACTCCTTTCGCTGCATTGGGGCATTCTCAATACGGAGGATGGGGACTTACCATGTTTGAAAACGATAATGTGGATTTTTTCAAAGAAAAAGCTAATCCTCAAAACCCCAATCAGGTGTGGTATAAAGATCATTGGGAGGATCTGAAAATATATAAGGAAACGATAAAAGTAAAAGATGCTGATGATGTAGAGTTTTCGGTCAAAAGCTCTCGGCATGGTTTAATAATGAACGAAAGTTTTGACGAAATGGCTAATCAGAAAGACCCGATTGCGCTTTGGTGGGTCTTCAACCAGTTTCCAAGCCCTTTGCTAAACATATTTTATGACCTGGCTCATGCTAAAAATGCAACTGAAGCATCAAAAGCCGCGAGTTCTCTTTCTGATCCCGGCCTGAATTTTATGTGGGCCGATACAGAAGGGAACATAGCATGGTGGGCAGCAGGCAAGCTACCTAAACGGCCTGCTCATGTGAATCCCATGCTGATTCTTGATGGCTCTACCGGAAACGACGATCCGCAGGGCTGGTACGATTTTTCTCAGAATCCTCAGATACTGAATCCACCAAAGGGAATATTGTATACAGCCAACAACCAACCTGCCGATATGGGAACCGGCTTTGTGCCTGGTTATTATGTGCCGGGTAACAGAGCTAAACGAATTGAGGAATTGTTATTTACCGACAAAAAAGACTGGACACCCGAAGAACTAAGAAAGGTAATTAATGACGTGACATCACCCAGCTACAAAAGTTTGTTGAAAGATATTATCCCCATCATATTTGCTGAAGAGCTATCTCCCCTTTCAAAAAAATCGATAGAAAAACTGATACCGTGGGACGGCTCGCATGAGCTGGATGATATAGAACCTACTATTTTCTATAGATTCCTCTATTATATTCTTGTAAATACGGTTAAAGACGAACTCGGAAATGATATTTTTTCTGCTTTTGAACACAACGTAAATTTCAAAAGAAACATGATTGCCCTGATAAAAAAGGAAGACTCACCTTGGTGGGACAATGTCAATACTCCGGAACGTGAAACACGCAGACAGGTACTTACTAAATCATTGAATAATGCAACGGCAAGCCTGGAAAAACAATTGGGAGACAATATAGACAAATGGCAGTGGAAGAAAGTGCACACGCTTACACACAAACACCCACTGGGTATTTTACCGGTAGTAGGTAAGTTTTTCAATGTTGGTCCCTACCCTGCCCCCGGGGGTAGAGAAACTGTCAATAATCTTGACTTTCAGATGGATTCAACCGGAATATATGAAGTTACCTATGGGCCTGCCCTGCGTAGAATTATTGATTTTGCGTATCCTGAACAAGGTAAAAGCGTATTACCTACCGGGCAATCGGGCAATATAATGAGTAAGCACTACAACGACCAGGCACAACTATTTGTTGAAGGCGGTTCTCGTGCAGAACTCATGAATAAAACCTACATCGAAAAGGTCAGAACAGGAAAACTCATTTTTAAGCCCTGACAACCTGCTGCTCATGAAATTTTAACAGGGCTTGGTAAGTCAAGCCCAATTCTTTTCTTTGTCTCTTAATGATATTATAAATGCGTGAAGGTAGAAAATTATCTCCCAGCTGAAATACAGTGTCGTAGGCTATAATGGTTTCATCATCGCCTTTTTTGCATTCCTCCACCAGTATCGCATCGTTCTTTCGGGTAAACAATCCTTTTATTTGCAGCAAAACCCTGTTCCACATGGCACCGACACTCACGTCGTCAACGATTTCTTCTCCTATGTCCTTTAATTCTCTCTGCAGTTCTCGTGCATAACTACCTCTTTTTTCGGCTTCGTCAAGCATTGCATTCCGGAGTTTGTCATTATCTACATTACCGGCTGCTTCTATATAAGCTTCTTTGGCATCGAGATTGTGAATAATCAGATAATTCACTTCTCTGGCAATTTTTTCAGTTTCCATAGCTAATCATTTTTTTATATAAATGGCTAATTTCTGGCCACTTCTCTACTTGTGTTATTTACAAAGCTGATGATCCTTTCAGGCACCAGGTTCTCAATTGTCTGTACGAACTGTCTGGTCGATTCATTTATTTTAGCCTGATTGTCCCAGGTTAATGAATAAACCACCTTGTTGGAATCATCCAGGAATAAAATCTCTTTGAAATTTTTACCCTTTGTCAAATCTCTGTCTATTTGTTCTCCACCATTATCAAGCCCTACTGCATTTGCTATTAAATTCGTAAAAACCTTTGTTGAAACATTAAAGTTAAGTCGGCTTGTAATCTCTCCGTTTTCATCTCTTACGGCAATTACCTCTCCCATTTCATCAATCGAAATCTGATATTCATGCTTATAGGTATCCGATTGAGGCATGTCCAGATAAGAGACCACTATTTTGGCAATAACCGGTGGAATATCATTATAGTAAATTACTTTCTGTGCGTTTGAACGTCTATCCACAAAAATAATTTCATTAAAGTCATCTTTCGAAACCGCCATTACTGCTGTTTTGTAGGCATCAGAAGACTTTACCTCCTCATAATAAACATACAAGGCCTTATTCTTTGCCTGCACGGTTGTAATAAGTGGTTTGGTTGATCCTGATCCGGAAATGGCTACTATGAACTGATTCACAAAGTCTTTATCACTGATTACCGGAACCGCGTTGCTCTCATGTATAATGGCGGGCTTAAAGAAATAAGCCATTTGCTCATAATTGGTAAACACATGAAACATCAACCCTGAAGAAGACACTGTATTCTGAGGTGCAAAGTTCTGACTGAAACGTCTTGTTTTGATATGCTCTGACTGGCCGAAAGCTATCGTTACAAATAAAATACCTGCCAGCACACTGTTTAGGATATTTTTCATACTATTCGAAATTTAAATGGATTCAATCTCTGATAGTACGAAAAATATCATTCCACTGTCCGGATAGCAGAATTTAGCAGCAGGCAATTAAATCAATGGGAAATTTTAACCTCACAGAAAGTCCCTGATAGCAGTATTTTACATTATAAGTTCAAAAGACTCTTGAGTTTCCATAAAATAAGGCCGATTACTACCCCAATACCATCTGCTAAGGCATCATACCACTCAAAGCCACGGTGAAACGATTCCGGTAATATACCCTGCCAGAATTCAATGGCAATACCGTAGAGAATTCCTACAAGCAATGTTCTGGTATATCTGCCAAAGGCTGCCTGCCAGCAAAAAGCCCAGGCTCCAAAGGCAATAAAATGAGCCATTTTATCACTTAAACTCGCGGGCATTTCAAGGTTTTTACTCGGCAAAGTGCATAAAACCCATATTACGAGCGTAATGGAAACAGCTAAATATTTATTAGCGAGAAAATTGTTGACGATATTCTTTAAATTCATAAAAACAAAATGTGTTTAAAAATTATGACTATTAACGGCACCCGATTAAATATAAGTATTCTAATTTTTTCTAAAATAAAACAAATAAATTACCCATTTGCACCTATAACTCAAACCCTATACCGCAAAAAAATACTAAATTCGCAAACATAGCAACAACACCACCTTTGACTTATGGCAGACGCGACTGAGAAATCATTAAATTTTATCGAGCAAATTGTAGAAAATGACCTCGAAACCAGTAAATACAACGGGAAGGTACTGACACGTTTTCCGCCTGAACCTAATGGGTATCTACACATTGGGCATGCTAAATCTATTTGTTTGAATTTCGGTGTAGCGCAGAAATATGGTGGGCAGACAAACCTTCGTTTTGATGATACAAATCCGGTGACAGAAGATACAGAATATGTTGATTCAATTAAAAATGATGTGAAATGGTTGGGCTTCAATTGGGCAAATGAATTTTATGCATCAGATTACTTTGACCAACTTTATGAATTTGCAAAGAAGCTCATCAACAAGGGTCTGGCTTATATTGACGATAGTACCTCTGAAGAAATGGCTGCCATGAAAGGTACACCTGTAGAGCCGGGTATTAACAGCCCCTACAGAACGCGGAGCATGGAAGAGAATATGGGTTTGTTTGAGCAAATGAAAAACGGTGAATTTCCGGAAGGCTCTCGTGTATTAAGGGCTAAAATTGATATGGCTGCCCCGAACATGCTGATGCGTGACCCCATCATTTACCGCATAAAATTTGCCAAGCATCATCGCACCGGCGACAAATGGTGTATTTACCCGATGTATGATTTTGCGCATGGCCAATCTGATTCCATTGAAGGTATCACTCACTCTATTTGTACCTTAGAGTTTATACCTCACAGAGAGTTGTACGACTGGTGCATAGAAAATCTTGAGATTTTCCCCTCGAAACAATATGAGTTTGCACGTTTGAATCTTACTTATACTGTAATGAGCAAGCGTAAATTATTACAATTAGTTAATGATGGCTATGTAACCGGATGGGACGACCCACGTATGCCTACCATCTCCGGCCTGCGCCGCAGGGGTTATACTCCGGAAGCAATACGCGATTTTTGTGACAGAATCGGGATAGCTAAACGCGACAACCTCATAAGCGTTGGCTTACTGGAGTTTTGCATCAGAGAGCAGCTTAATAAAACGGCTGCAAGGGTAATGGCCGTGCTGGACCCGCTGAAAGTAGTTATTACCAATTATCCGGAAGATAAAACTGAAGTACTAACCACTGAGAATAATCCGGAAAATCCTGAAGGAGGTACACGCACGATTCCGTTCAGCCGTGAGATTTTTATTGAGAAAGATGACTTCATGGAGAATCCTCCGAAGAAATATTTCCGCCTGGCTCCCGGTCAGATGGTACGGTTAAAAAGTGCTTACATTATCAGATGTGATGAAACAGTGAAAGATGAAAATGGTGAAATAACTGAACTGCGCTGTTCTTATTTCGAAAACTCGAAAAGCGGGCAGGACACCTCGGGTATTTCTGTAAAAGGAACCATTCATTGGGTTTCGGCTGCAGAGGCAATTAAGGCTGAAATAAGACTGTATGACCGTCTTTTTAAAGTAGAAGATCCCGGAAGTGAAGAAGGTAATTTTAAAGAATACATCAATAGTGATTCCTTGGCAACCATCCATGCATATTTAGAGCCTTCTCTGAAAGAAGCGCAGCTAGGCGCCAACTACCAGTTTTTGCGTAAAGGCTATTTTTGTCTGGATAAAGATTCTACTGCAGATCAATTGGTTTTCAACCGTACTGTAGGTCTGAAAGATACATGGGCAAAAGAAAGTGGGAAGTAATACCTTCTTATTTTTTATTAAAAAGCCGCATGTATGTGCGGCTTTTTAATTTACCAGACTCGCTTATCGTCGGTTCCTGTTTATCTTCAATGCATGTCAGCATGTAAACTTAAACCCTATGCCGTGCACATTTTCGATTTTTATTTTAGACTCATCCGAAAGCATTTTTCTGAGCCGGGTAATGAATACATCGAGGCTACGACCTAAAAAGTAATCATCTCTACCCCAAATGGCCGTCAGTATTTCCTCACGTTTTATTACCTGATTTTTTCTTTCGCACAAATACTTTAAGACCTCCGCCTCACGATGTGTCAGTTGTTCAGTCTTATTATCTGATTTCAACGACAACTGGTGATAATTGAAATCGTAATCGCCCAGTTTCCATATACCCTGCCCCTCGGCTACCTCTTTGTTAATATCTTTTCGTTTCAGAAATACCTTGATACGCAGGTTTAATTCTTCAATACTGAAAGGCTTGGTTACGTAGTCATCACCTCCTACTTTCAGCCCTGCTATACGGTCCTCCTGCATACCTTTGGCAGTCAGAAAAATAATAGGTATCTGCTGGTTCTGTTTTCTTATTTTCTCAGCCAATGAAAACCCGTCCAGTTCCGGCAACATGACATCCAGTAAACAAAGATCGTATTTCTCTTTAGTAAAGCTTTTCCAGGCTTCCTTTCCATCCAGAAAATGAGTTACATCATATCCTTCTATTTCAAGATTGTCTTTTGTTACAAAACCCAGGTTGGGATCGTCTTCTACATATAATATTTTAGACATATTGTGTTGTTATCTATCCGAAACAGGTCAATCTGTTTCTTGTTTCATTATCACGGTAAATGTACTTCCTTTTCCAGACGCACTCTCAACTTTTATCTCCCATTTATGCGCCTTTACTATCTCTTTTACATAACTTAAGCCCAATCCAAAGCCCTTAACATTATGCTTATTGCCGGTTGGTACCCGATAAAATTTGTCAAAAATTTTGTTCTGATCTTCCTTCGCAATGCCAATACCATTATCGGCAATAGAAAGTATCAGATTGTTTTCTGTATTTTCGGTCTTTATCGTGATACGAGGGGTCTTCCCTGAATACTTAATGGCATTCTCTAAAAGATTTCTTATCAGACTAATCAGTTGTGAACGATCGGCATAGATACTCGTGCGGGTAGCATTTAATTGCAGACTTAATGATTCGTCCAGTTCGGCCTTTAGTCCTTCAGTTACATCATCAATAACACTATGCAGCTCTTGCAACTGAATATCTAATTGAAGTTTGTCGCGCTCCATACGCGCCGTGTTCAATACCGACTCGACCTGATTCCGCAACCGGTTATTCTCCTGCCTGATGATATTCACATACTTCTTTAAACGCTCGGGTTGCTCTAGTATCTTAGACTGCCCTAAAACATCGGTAGCCACATGAATAGTAGAAATAGGAGTCTGAAACTCGTGCGTCATGTTGTTAATAAAATCGCGTTGAATTTCGCTCAATCGCTTTTGTCTCAAAATAACAAACATGGCATACCCAAAAAAAGCCGTTACTATTAAAGTTATTAGTGAAGACATCAACCATATATCTAAGCGGCTGGCCAGATAACTTATTTTGCTTGGGAACCTGACCCCGAAATAGTTAAGATATTTATCCGTTTTGGGTAAGACTTTTTTTATTGTCGACCCTTCTTCAAAATCTGAATTAATAAGTGCTCCATAAATAATCTTGTCTGTATTACAATCATAAATACCGTACTCAAAATCGGTCTGCAAGTTCTGCTTCTTAAACTCATCCATCAGGTAATGCTCGAGCACGTCAGCATCCAGGGGAGCACGCAAATTAGCTACGTAATAATCAGAAGAAAGCTGAGTAACCGGATTTTCTATGCCCGATAACTTATAAAGTGTAGAGATTTTGTTTGTTACGTTGCGTAGTGAAATCATAACAGTTTGCCTAAACTGTTGTTCTTTTAAATCGAATGCACGTTTCACCCAATATGCCTGTACCGCAATAATACCTGTAATAGAAAGCGTGCCAAGTATAATCAATAGCCGGATGGTGTTTCTGTTCAAAACCGGAGAGTTTTTTTGTAAAATTAGGCAAAAGCCCAGGCATTGGCAAAACTTTAATTGAGAGTGTAACGAATCCTTTATAAAAAAAGTTATGTAAAATCTAAAAAATCTTTCAAAAACATTACCTGTTCTTTGAAAAGGCAAATTTTCTACCTTAATTTGCTCCGCTCAAAAATCTTATCTATATCAAAAGAATTGTTTTCTCTTTTCCCTAAGCACTATGCAAAAATTACAAACCCTCGATTACGTTGTATTCCTCTTCTACTTCATTCTGGTATCGGGTTATGGCTATTGGATTTACCAGCGAAAAAAGGCTAAACAAACATCAACAAAAGATTTTTTCCTTGCTGAAGGGTCTCTTACCTGGTGGGCCATTGGTGCTTCACTGATTGCTTCAAACATTTCAGCCGAGCAAATGATTGGTATGTCGGGCAACGGCTTTTCGATGGGTCTGGCTATTTCAACCTATGAGTGGATGGCAGCAGCCACACTTATTGTAGTGGGGGTGGTTTTCATGCCTATCTATTTGAAAAATAAGATTTTTACCATGCCTCAGTTCCTTAATCAGCGATACAACTCAACCGTGAGTCTGATTATGGCAGTTTTCTGGCTGGCATTATATATTCTCGTAAACCTTACTTCTATTCTGTATCTCGGTGCATTAGCTGTATCGGGTATTTCCGGAATAGACTTTACAGTCTGTATGATTGGATTAGCTATTTTTGCTATTGTAATTACTATAGGCGGGATGAAAGTAATTGGTTTTACAGATGTAATTCAGGTATTCTTTCTGATTATCGGTGGTTTGGCTACTACCTATCTGGCTGTTACACTGGTATCAAGCGAGTATGATGGTATATCGAGCCTTACCAACGGTTTAAAGCTGATGACACAGAATTCTGATGACCATTTCCACATGATTTTCAAGAAAGGAGACCCGCATTATATGGCATTACCGGGATTAACCGTATTGATTGGCGGTATGTGGATCGTGAATCTTAATTACTGGGGTTGTAACCAATATATTACACAACGCGCCTTGGGAGCTGACCTGAAAACTGCACGTGAAGGAATTCTGTTTGCAGCTTTCTTAAAACTACTGATGCCTGTAATTGTAACCCTGCCGGGTATCGCAGCCTATACTCTGTATCAAAAGGGATTGTTCCAACAAGAAATGCTTGGTGCCGATGGTACGCTCAATCAGGACAATGCATATCCTGTATTATTGAATCTGCTTCCTATCGGCTTAAAAGGCCTTTCTTTTGCTGCGCTGACAGCCGCTATAGTAGCCTCGCTAGCAGGTAAAGCCAACAGTATTTCAACCATCTTTACGCTTGATATTTTCAAGAACTATATCGGTAAAAATGCCTCTGAAAAACATCTGGTATGGATTGGCCGTGTAACTATTGTAGTGTCAATGATTCTGGCCATTGTGGTTTCGCCTTATATGGGTATCGATAAGAAAGGAGGCTTCCAGTTTATTCAGGAAATGACCGGTTTATTATCGCCCGGTATCTTTGCTTCATTCGTGATGGGCTTCTTCTGGAAACGTACCAACTCTGCAGGCGCCTTGTTTGCTATTGTGGGTGGTTTCCTGATTGCTCTTTCTATGCACAACAACTGGCTTCCTTTTGCCGACTGGACTACCGTTCCGTTCCTTGACCGTATGGGTATTGTGTTCCTGGTGTGTATAGCGGTCATGTTTATTTTAGGTTATATATTACCTGATGAAGGTAAAGGGCTTGAAATCGACTCCAGTATGTTCAAAGTGCAAGGACCATTTGCTGTGGGTGCTGTTGCTGTAATTGCTATTATTACATTCTTATACTGGTATTTCTGGTAATATTTATTTTATAAGATTAAAAAGGAGAGTGGCTTAAAATAATAAAGCCACTCTCCTTTTTAAATAACATCTTCCGGCAATTTTACTACGTAAATAGCTTCTAATTCAAAATGCAGAAAAACAACGGCCAATATATACCTCAGTTGGATGTGCTCAGAGGTATTGCCATACTTATGGTTTTTTTCTACCATACGCAACTTTGCATCTTTCGAGGATACGAAATACAAACCTACACAGCTAACGGCACTCTTGATGTAAAGACATGGAAAGATACCATTCTTAATTTTTCGCCTTTTGCTTTTGGTTGGTTGGGCGTGGAGCTATTTCTCGTTATAAGTGGTTTTGTAATTCACTATGGTTTTTTGATAAGCAGAGACACTTTTAATATAAAAGGGTTTTATGTAAAACGATTCTTCCGGATTTACCCGCCTTATTTCGTGATTCTGTTGTTTCTTATAATTTTAAGAGCTTTTACTTTTTCCGGTGAAAATATGTTGCAGCATGTATTGTTGATTCACAACTTTTTTTCCGAGTATTTTTATTCAATAAACCCTTCTTTCTGGAGCCTTGCACTTGAAGTACAACTTTACATCGCCTATCCTCTGTTTCTGGCTTTGAGAAAACGTATTGGTATAAAGAAAACTGTAGGCTTGTTGGTAGCACTTCATTTTATTTGCACTTTGACATGGTTTGTATTGACCAAAGGGGAAATTTCGCCTTTCATATTTTCTGTTCCGGTATTTTGGTTTACCTGGGGAGCAGGTGCTCTGGTAGCAGAACTTTATCTGGAGAAGAAGAAATTGTTTCAGAAAAATCAGTTAATTCTATTCATAATATTCATTTTCCTGATACCTGTCAGTAAATATACTGTAATTGGAAATTTGCTTACCATATTTATCTCTATTTGTGCGTGGGTAGCTTTGTTAGAGTGGTTTCTGCATACAAAATGGGAAGAAAAATTATTCTTAAAGCTATTGTTTAAATTATTGAGCGGCTTGGGAATCTGCAGTTATAGTATATATCTTATTCATCAACCATATCTCTGCGATCTACTTGTTTGGGGTAACATGGACTATAACATCATGCGCCTCATTGTAAATCCTCTTGCGGCATTACTTGTTATCGTTCTTATTTCATATTCACTTTATGTATTTGTAGAACAGCCATCAGTAGCTCTGGGAAAAAAAATCTGGAAAAAATACGGAAACAGATAACACTATTTATGCCTGAATAATCAGCGCATTTTTCGCTTTAACTAGCATTTATGAATGGGCAATTATGCTTTTTTTGTAACCAATGTAGTTATTAATGGTAAGCAGATTTCTGCTAATGATGTATAAAAAGATACGGTTTGGTCGGTTTTAGGTAATTAATACAGGCTTTTTTCATAAAAAGCGGTATTTTTGTGCATCTACAAAATACGGAAAAAAGATTTAATGAAAATTGCCGCCATTGACATAGGTTCTAATGCAGCCCGAATGCAGATTTCGTCGGTTTTGCATGACAAAAAGAAAATCAGTTTTAAAAAAGTAGAATACGTACGTTTTGCACTTCGTTTGGGGATGGACGTATTCAATACCGGAAGGATATCTTATGAAAGTGAAGCCAGAATTAAAAAACTGCTGATGGCTTACAGGCTCCTGATGGAGTTGCACGAGGTAGATGCCTATATGATTTGTGCGACTTCTGCCATGAGAGAAGCCGAAAACGGAACCAACATTTTAGAGCGGATCAAAAATGAATTGGGGATGGAGATTCATCTGATTGACGGAGAAAAAGAGGCTGAGCTCATCAACAATGTAATTATTGCAGTGCTTGAAAACGACAAAACTTATCTGCACATTGATGTAGGCGGGGGCAGCACTGAGCTGAACATCTACAAAGGCCGTACTAAAATAGCCGCTAAATCTTTCAAAATAGGTTCTGTACGCCTGCTCGAGCACAAAGAAGCACCTGATGTATGGAAGAAGATGAAGACCTGGATAGAGGACACGATTCCGTCGCATGAACATGTAATAGCGGTAGGTACGGGCGGGAATATCTCGAAGCTTTTCAATATGATTGAAAACAAGACAAACGGAAAAGCTACACTGGATGAACTGGAACAAAAACGTGATTATATCAGTCAGTTCAGCATCGAAGAGCGCATTAATCTGCTACAACTGAACGCTGACCGGGCCGATGTGATTGTACCTGCTTCAGATATTTACATTTCAGTAATGAAATGGGCCGATGCTCATGAAATAATTGTACCCGATTTAGGATTGAAAGACGGTATATTGCTACTTGTCTATGAAACTTTATTGAACGAATAAAATTAATATGAAAAAGAAACTTTTTGCCTCTGTGGCATTAATCGTCACGAGCCTGAGCCTTGCACTGATATTATCTTCATGGGGTATATGGGGGCATCAGCACATTAATAAATCGGCGATTTTCGCCTTGCCCGATGAACTCAGGATTTTCTTTTACAATCACCTTGACTTTATTACGGAGGAGTCAAACATACCCGATTTAAGGAAATACACCTTGAACGATAAATCGGAGAATCCCCGGCACTATGTTGATATTGAAGATTTCGGTTCGTCAATAGACAACATACCGCAAACAGGTAAAGAGGCTTACGCCAAATATGACAGCAAGCTGCTGCAGTCGAGCGGTATCCTTCCCTGGTATATTCAGGAAGTAACCGAAAAATTGACCAAATCGATGCAGGGCAAAAGAAAAACAGAGGTTCTGTTTCTAGCTGCTGACCTCGGCCATTATCTGGCAGATGCCCACATGCCTTTGCATACTTCGAGTAATCATAATGGTCAGCTAACCAACCAAACGGGTATCCATTCTTTCTGGGAGGCACAATTGCCGGAAACCTATGGCCCTCAATACAACCTGAATGCCGGGCAAGCCAGATACATTGACGATATAACCAAAGAAACCTGGCGTATTATCAAACAATCGCACGAGTTGGCAGATACGCTGCTGGCAAAAGACCGCGAACTGAGAAAGACTTTCCCGGCCGATAAAATCTTCAAGAAAGATGAAAACGGTAAAATCATCAGAAACAAATTCAATCAGGCTGTATACAGCAAAGAATACGCAGATTTATATCATAAAGCACTGAGCGGCATGATCGAAAACCAGATGAGGGGGGCTATTCAGGCCGCGGCCAATTTCTGGTATACTGCCTGGGTAAATGCCGGAAAACCCGACTTAAAAGCATTAGACGATGAAGGGTTAACTAAACGTAACAAAGGCTATCTGAAAAAAGATCTGAAAGCCTGGCAGAAAGGAAAGTTAACGATCCTGAAAGTTGAACCTGAGTATTAAAAATAAAAACAGATAGAACCCTATCGAAACTAAAGAGGGTTCTATCTGTTTTATCAGCTACTTTATAATTCTGCTTCCTCTTTTTTATTCCGTTTCACGGTTTGGCTGGTAAAAGTACTTTCAAAAATCTTGTCAGCATTGCCGGCTTCAAAGCCTTCCCTCCTATGTTCTCGTCTAATTCCAGAAGATTGTAAGTGCTGAAATTGTGGTAGTACTTTGCGCTCGGCAAATTCAACATAACTGCCTGATATAGCATGCAATTCACCACCAGCAAAAGTAGCATCAATGATTTCAGCTACGGTTGAGCTCTGCAACAACCCGCCATCAGGGCTGATTTTTATCTTACCGCCTGCGTCATTCAGTTTTACTCCTGTCTTTTCAAGAAAGGCGTTAAATTCCTGAATAGTATTGTAACCGTCTTTCAGATTGTGTACACTGATGGTATAATGATTCAGATAATAACGGTTATAAATTACCCATGCGGCATATTCGCTTGCTTTCAACAGGGTTGAATAATCTTCCCAGGTAGGTATGCGCCATAAAGGCCGATGTAGAAATGCATCTATGGCTGCTCCGTCATTCAAATCCAGACTATCTACCGGATCTGCTTTTACTTCGCCGGTATAGCTTCTGATAATTTGTTGAATGTTTTCAGGTAAATCGTTAACTCTGAGTTCACTTACGAATATTCGCGGATACTCAGGTTTGGGCGGAGAAAACCAGTAAGCATCCAGCTTCTTACCTTCAAAATAAAAATAATCACGCTTTTCGTAACCTAAATGGAGGATAATCTTCTCAAAAGACTTGATGCCTAATTGCGGTACGCCCATTGTACGGAAAGCGATATGATCATTTTCTATTTCATCGGCATTAGCAATAATGTCTTCGGCAATCATGGCGTTGGTTACTTTCTCTACATCCGGCACACGCTCACGGTAACGGCGCATCAGCCCATCCAGTACATATTCTAAAGTTGTTGTTTCAGTTTCCATTATTCAGTATTCTTTTTAAAAAATTGTCCGTTAGTAGTAGTCAGATATACCTCAAGCGGAATATCCTCCTGTTTTATAAAACCCTGCTGAGGTAATTGTCCATCAGCTACCATTTCAACTACCGCCGCTACCGATGCCGCCGTTGTCCATGAAATGGCCCTCCAGTGCTGTCCGTCAATTTCAATTGGGTGATACGCCTCATAAAACTCTTCCCGCGCCAGTTCCTCTCCTTTCCAGCCTTCTACTACGGCATATACATATACTACGTCATCCTGTACAGGCGGTTTGGCTTCTGTCAGAATCTGTTCTACCAGTTCCCGTTTGTCTTTCAGAATCAGTTCATACAATAAAAATTTCATCAGACGGGCGTGACCCGGATAACGGATTGTCTTATAGTTCAGGGTATCTACCTTACCTGCGTAGGTTTCGCACATAGTACCCAGGCCACCCGAAGTACTGAAAGCCTCAAACTCCTGCCCTTCAATCTGTATATGTTCTACTCCGTCTAACGACGGCACCATCTTGCGGGTTCCGTTATGGATTACTTCCGCATCGTTGATGTATTCATTAATAACCCCTGCAGGAGACCACGTAAACGAATAACCCAGTAAACCATTCGGGAATCTTGGCAATGCTCCTACACGCAGTTCAATGTCACGCAATTTAGTAAAATGTTTGGCTAAATTGGCCCCAATAATACCGATCAAACCGGGGGCTAATCCACATTGTGGTGCCATCACCGATGTTGCCGTTTCTGCCATTTCTCTGATAGCCGTAGTAGTGGGTACATCTTCGGTCAGATCAAAATAATGGATTCCGAATTGATGGGCTGTCTGAGCAATAGCGAGATTCAGATTATAGGGCATGGCAGAAACCACAGCGTCAAATTCCGGAATAGTCTTTTCTAAAAAACTGACGTCGGTTACATCTCCTAAAATGACCTCAAAAGGTAATTCAAAATTCGGGTAACGTTTGTCCATACCCATTACAGCAAAGCGTTTAGATAACAATACGCCTACCAGCGAGCCTACTTTGCCCATACCAATCACAAGAACGTTTTTCATGTCCGGCTATAAGAATAATTTATGATGAAATTTATTACAACAGGTAATATTATCAAGTGCTTTTCAACTAAATGCAAACATCAGACCACGACCATCTTAAACAAGGCCAGCAGCGACATTTTATGAAAACAATTGAATAAAAGTATCCGTCAATCAGAATAAAGTGAAAGATTAATAAAGACCTTGGTTCCTGTCAGGAACAAATGAGCAGGCGCTGCGCAGATAAGCAAGGCGTGCCAGATGATATTTCAGATCTTTAAACAAGTGGAAGTTTTTTTGAAACAAAAATAGACAATAGATTATAATTTCCAAGAAAATACAAAAGAATAAAAAGAGCCATTCCTTTTAAGAATGGCTCTGCATGGTACTCAATTCAATATGGGTTATTAAGAAATACTTTGTAAAAGGCTCTCTTCCTGCTCTATAAACGGTTGGTTTTTCAAACGTTTACCAGTAGCTCTGAAAATGGCATTGGCAATAGAGCCCCCCGTAGGAGGTAATGCAGGCTCACCCAAGCCGGTTGGATCAATACCGTTATCCACAAAATGTACATCAATAGCCGGAATCTCGTTCATCTTAATCAAACGGAAAGTATTGAAGTTGCTTTGTGCAGGAGTGCCTTCTTTAAAAGTAAGATTACCGAACATGGCATGACCCATGCCATCAACAATCCCTCCGACTACCTGATTTCTGGCGCCACTCTGGTTTACTACCACGCCACAATCTATGGCGGCATATATTTTCTGCAAAACTGGTTTCCCTTTTTTTGTCACTACTTCAGCTACCTGAGCCACATAAGAAGCATGAGAGAAATATACACTAAAACCCAGACTAATACCTTTACGCTTTTTGAACCAGCCCGATTTTTCAGCCGCCAGTTCAATGACTGTTTTCATGCGGTCGATGTCATACCGAATAGGGCCTGCCGGTGAGGTTCTCGCTTTTTCAAGCAGATCTAATCTGAACTGCACCGCATCTTTGCCGGCTGCGTTGGCTACTTCATCTATGAAAGATTGTTCTGCAAATGCCAAAAAATTGGTAATAGGCGCTCTCCAGGGGCCAGTAGTAATGGGTGATTTATGTTCAACCGAATCAATCAACAGGTGAGGTACTGCTCCCGATGGGAAGTTGTTCTCGCGCGTGCTGTTGCCTGAGTTGATACCCACCCCACGAAGAGAGTAACCAATCATATTACCCTGTTTATCGAGTGCAGCACGGAAACGATATCGAACCGCCGGACGATAGCTTCCACCGGTCATGTCGTCTTCACGTGTCCAGATTACTTTCACTGGCGCTTTTATGATATTAGAGACCTCAACAGCTTCCAATACATAATCGGTACCTAAACGGCGGCCAAAGCCACCACCCATGCGTGTCAATTCTACCGTCACCTTATCCGGCTCTATGTTCAATAGCTTTGCCGTTTGGGTCTGTGCAGCTTGTGGAGTCTGCGTCGGGCCGACCAATTCCACACCATCTGCTCTTACATGAGCAAAAAAGTTCATCGGCTCCATAGGGTTATGTGGCAGGAACGGGCATTGGTATTCCGATTCCACAATTTTTGCAGCATTTTTAAATGCTTCTTCTATATTACCCTCTTTACGACGCACATCTGCTTTGGGCGAATCAAGTAATTCTTTAAAAATACGGTTATGGTCTTCAGTGCTCTCCAGGTTCCCGTCTTTCTCCCATTCTATTTTCAGGGCCTCTCTGGCCTTTTTCACCTCCCAGGTAGATTTCCCTACTACAGCCACTTTGTTTTTAAACGAAACCACATCCACAATGCCGGGCATGGCTTTCGCTGCGGAGGCATCGACCGACTTCAGTTTCAAACCAAAGGCAGGTGGGCGCTGAATCATAGAGAAGAGCATTCCTTCGCGATAAAAGTCAATCCCAAAAAGCGGCTTTCCTGTCAGAATTTCTTTGTTGTCAACCCCTTTAATAGTAGAGCCGATCAGCTTGAAATCTTTTATGTCTTTCAATTTTACATCAGCCGGTGGCGTAATCTGTGCCGCTTCTGTAGCCAGTTCGCCATAGCTCAGTTTCTTATTAGAAGGAGTATGTATCACAAAACCTTTGTCGGTTGTGCATTCTGCGGCTGGTACATTCCAGCGTTTGGCGGCGGCTTCGATCAGCATCTGCCGGGCTGTTGCTCCGGCCTTGCGTAGTCTCTGCCATGAATGCGGTATGGAACCGCTGCCGCCAGCCACCTGGCGTTCAAACTTTTTAGTATCCAATGGCGCCTGTAAAACTTTTACTTTTGCCCAGTCTACATCCAGTTCTTCTGCTACGATAATCGGGAATGCGGTTTTGATTCCTTGCCCGATTTCGGGATTCGGTGACATGATAGTTACTATCCCGTCCGGACGTATAGATAGAAAGGCATTGGGAGTAAAATCGGCAGCAATGGCAGTCGTTGCAGTTTCAGAAGCAAAAACCTCTTTACCAAACCAACTGAAACTTAACATAAAACCCCCGCCGGCCAGGGCGGCAGATTTCAGAAAATCTCTACGATTATTATTGATAGTCTTATCCATGGCAGGTTATTTCATTTTGGTTGAGGCAAGTTGAACGGCTTCTCTGATACGGTGGTAAGTACCACAACGACACAAATTATTTGACATTGCAGACTCAATCTCTTCCAATGTAGGTTTTGGGTTGCTTTTCAAAAACGAAGCGGCAGTCATCATCTGTCCGGCCTGGCAATATCCGCATTGAGGAACATCTACCTCATGCCATGCAGCCTGCACAGGATGGTCACCTTTTTCAGATAAACCCTCAATTGTGGTTATTTTAGAAGCGCTAACCGATGAAACAGGTAAAATACATGAGCGGGTAGCTTCTCCGTTTACATGCACAGTGCAGGCACCGCACATGGCCATCCCGCAACCGTATTTTGTACCTAATAATCCTAAATGATCGCGCAAAATCCATAGCAAAGGTGTGTCGGGGGCAACATCCAGGTTATATTGTCGCCCGTTAACGTTAAGGTTGTAATTTGCCATCGTAGTTTATTTGATTGATAATCAATATTTTAACCAAAAATAACAAAAATACTTACATATAGGAAAGAATTTTACTTCAAATTAATTAAATTGTTATCTATTAAATCTATAGATTTACAAATATATTATCGCATCTTGGGCATTTTTTTCCACATACGTATATAAATTCCGTAAAAACTTAATTGGTTCATTAATTTAACAATATACTTTAATAACTTTGAGGCGCCAAATTTCCGCAAACGCAATACTATATGGGTTTACAATCAAGAAAAAATTTATTCTCTGAAAAAATAGATAATTGGCTTATTGGGTTTAAAGATGGCGCTGACTTTGTGGTTATGTTCTTTAAAGAAGCGCTTAGTGGGAATTTTGAATTTAAAGAATTCATCAATCAATGTTACAGAATCGGTAATAGTTCATTACTCCTCATTTCCCTTACCGGTTTCGTTACAGGCTTCGTATTTACCAAGCAGTCGCGCCCATCGCTCGAAAGTTTCGGTGCAACCTCATGGCTTCCCTCGCTAGTTACTATCGCTATCATCAGAGCGTTGGCTCCTTTGGTAACATCACTGATATCTGCCGGTAAAATCGGGTCGAGTATTGGTGCAGAGTTAGGCTCTATGAAAGTAACTGAGCAGATTGATGCCATGGAAGTATCAGCCGTTAATCCTGTTAAGTTTTTGGTTGTTACCAGAGTATTAGCTACCACTGTTACTATTCCTATTCTATCCTTTTACTGTGCTTTAATGGCCTTGACCGGCGTATTTTTGAATGTAGCTACCAACGAAGAAACCAGCCTGCCGGCTTTTTTTGAACAGGCTTTTAACAGCATCATATTCCTTGACCTCTGGACAGCCATCATCAAAGCAGTAGCTTATGGCTTTACAATAGGCATTGTAGGTTGTTATAAAGGCTACAACGCCAGCAATGGCACATTGGGTGTAGGTAAAGCAGCAAACGCGTCAGTTGTGACATCTATGTTCCTGATATTTATTGAAGAAGTATTTATAGTGCAGGTAACCAACTGGTTTAGATAGATTTATTTAGTGATTGTGAGAATGAGTGATTCAGTGATTATAATATTTAAGAATTTAATCAATCTGAAAACCTGATTTTCGAGATTTCAGAAAAAAATCACTCAATCATTCAATCACTCATTCACTCAATAAGTAACGCATGAACAAAGTAATAGAAATAGCACATCTTCATAAGGCATTTGGCGACAGGGTCGTTTTAAAAGATGCCAACCTGGATGTCTATGAAGGCGAAAACATGGTGGTGCTGGGTAAGTCAGGAAGCGGAAAATCGGTTCTGATAAAAATCATTGCCGGACTTTTAGCCGCCGACAAAGGGAGTGTAGAAGTTTTAGGGAAGGAAGTAACGCATCTGAGCAAAAAAGAACTGAATGAACTACGCCTTAAAATAGGTTTTTCGTTTCAGAACAGTGCTTTATATGACAGTATGACCGTTAAGGAAAATCTCGAGTTCCCTCTGGTAAGAAATGTACGGAATATGACCCGCGGCCAAATCGATAAAGCGGTGCGCAAGGTATTAGACTCTGTAAGTTTGTTGCAGGCTATACATCAGATGCCTGCGGAGCTTTCGGGTGGACAGAAAAAGCGGATTGGTATTGCGCGTACGCTCATTATGAATCCCAAAATTATGTTGTATGATGAACCAACCGCCGGGTTGGACCCCATCACGTGTATTGAAATCAATCAATTAATTAACGAAGTAAAAGAAAGTTATAATACGAGTTCTATCATTATTACCCACGACCTCACCTGTGCAAAAGAAACAGGCGACAGGCTGGCAGTTCTATTTGATGGTAACTTTAAATTCCAGGGTACGTTCGATGAGGTCTTTACACATCCTGACCCCCGGATCAAAAACTTTCATGATTATAATTTCATAGAAAATAAAAGGAAATAGTTTATGGCGACCCCACAATCTTCACAAAAAATAGCTGCCAAGGTTGGTTTGTTTATTTTGATAGGAATCATTATACTGGCGGCTGGTATTCTTACGCTTGGCACCATGCGGAAATCGTTTATTAGCAGGATTGATGCCACAGCTACATTCGAAAGTGTTAACGGACTTACAAAAGGTAATAACGTATGGTTTGCCGGAGTAAAAGTAGGAACCGTACGCGAAATAACGTTTACGCCTGATTCGAAAGTAAGGGTGTTGTTCAGCATAGAAGATACCTCTCAGCCTTTTATTAAGCAAGACGCCTCGGTAAGAGTAAGCTCTGACGGATTGATCGGTAATCCGATTATTTTGATTTCAGGCGGTACTCCAAACGCCAAAATGATTGAAAGCGGATTTAATTTTAAGGTTGAACCTGATGTAACCCAACAGGAAATGCTCACAACCTTACAGGCCAACAACAAAAATATTCTATCGATTACCGACGATTTGAAAGGTATAATAGGTGATATCCGCGCAGGACAGGGCTCAATAGGCAAACTGATGAAAGACGATGAACTTTACACGCATCTGAACAGAAGTATGGCTACAGTAGAAGCGGCAACCAGAGACCTCAAAAAAGGCGCTACAGGTTTGGCCACTCTAACTGATAAACTAAATGCTGATGGTAATTTCATTAACTCTATTGCAACCGACAAAGAGATATATCCGAACATCAAGAAAACAGTGGCCTCTTTAGAGAATACCTCTCAGACATTGAAAGAGACCACTATTTCTGCCAAGCAAATGGTGAATAATCTGGAACAAACCAGTAATACATTGCTTAACAATCCGAAAAGCCCGGTTGGCGTCTTATTGCACGACGAAAAAGCAGCTAATAACATCAGAGAGACTATCAGCAATCTGGAAAGCAGCAGTGCCAAACTGGATCAGAATCTGGAAGCACTGAAACATAATTTCCTGTTCAGAAGATATTTCAGGAATCAGGCGAAAGACGAAGCCAAAAGAAAAGCAGATAGCACTGCGAAAGCAAAGCAGCAATAGAGAAGGAATAAGTACCTGGCATGAAATTTTAGACAGTAGTAAACAAGTGTTTACTACTGTCTTTTTTTTAATATGCTTTGCTGTAAAAGATTTCAGTCTGTAGATAAGACCAAGTACCTCTAACAATTTTAATAAAATTTTAAGGGTCAATTTTTCAACAGGAACCTGCATTTTACTATATTTAGGTTTGTCAAAACTAGCTGATATGAAACCAGAAGATATCCAAAAGGCGTTTAATTTTCAATATGGAATAGTTTACGATAATCGTTTTCATTTGTTAGACGAATGGAGAATCAGAACCGACTCCCATATTGAAATCTTCAAAACTTTACTTGCAAATACTGGCAAAGGTAACGATGCCCATTGGTTAGATGTGGCGTGCGGAACTGGCCATTTGCTTTCTTTGATTCCTAATGTTGTACGAACTGGGTTTGATTTATCTCCAGGTATGGTATTTCAAGCCAAAAAACAAAATCCAACTGTCCCAATTATTGAAGCGAACTACTTGAATACTTCTTTATATCCCGCAAATTCGTTTGATTTAATAACTGAAACTGGTTATGCACACACATATATTGACTCTTTCGAACAATGGGATTTAATGATTAAGAATTTTCATACATGGTCGAGCGAAAATGGCGCATGCTTCATATCATTACCAGTATTATATAATTTATTCAACTGGGTGGGAAAGAACACAGCACCTGATTTTCCTTATGAAATAGGCAATGATTATGAAGGCGGGCCTATCAAACTTACCTCATTTGAATGGACATGGCAAGAGTCAATTGGTTCTTTTCATCGAATGCGTGTTCCTCAGCCTGAAGTATTAGAAGAATTATTTAGCCAATATTTTGAGGAAGTACACCGCATACATTATCCACCATGGTATATTGGAGTTCTTGCATTTAAGAAAAAACAAGATACAGATGTAGTTGAACAAATTAAAGAAAGAATGCGTCAGTTAGCAGAGGAAAGAAAGAATTTCCGTCCGGCACCAACTGACCCAAGATCTTTTATTCGTAAGTCTTTATCAAAATTGAAACAGCGCATTAAACACGCTGTAAGCAAGTGGTAAAAAGTTTTCATTTGACAGTGATAACATTCTATGCTGTAAAACAAACTGAAAACATTTACTAATTTTAAATTTTTGAAGAATTTAAAAAAATAAAATCCACAACTTACAATTATTGTTTTTTTTTATTTATTTCGCACCCAGACAGGCCAACGCTAATCTTTTTGCTAAAACTTTAAAAGCCTAAACTGTTGATTGATGTCTATTATATTCTTTTGTCTGTGATTCTTTCAAACTCTGAGCATATTAATCCTATTGTTCTGCCAGACAAAACATATAAAATGATGTCTTTCATATTTAAGGATTATTGTCGAAACCTATTATTTAGTTTTCTTTTTTTTGCACTAAAAAAGCTTAATCTCTCTTGTTTCTATCAGAAGACATTCGTCTGATAAATTAATTACACCAATATTCTAAAAGCATTTATGTATTGCGTAAGCCAACATAAGCATGTACTTACGTATAGGCATAACAATTATAGAAAAAATGAGCAGTTGACAACCGTCATTGCATAATAAAAGAAGCTCTTACATCAATGCTTACCGAACTAATCTAAACTGCGGTGTATTGCAGACTAAGCCTTTATAACCACTTTTTAAACACTTAATACTTTATGAGACTACAATTTATTTTTGTTTTTTGTATTACACTTTTGTCATCATTTCTGACATGCTTTGCTCAAAAGGTCGACTTAGACAGGTATAATTTCAATGTTAGTTTTCAACAGTTACCGAAAGAGTTTGTTCCGTTGGAGCAACGCACTTATGGAGCTAAAGTAACTGTAGGCAGTTCATTAAAGTCTTATACCGACGAAGCTACCCTATATGATAAAATAAAAATATTCGGTTGGAAGAAAGTCGAATCAAGCCCAACTGTTGGAATTGATATGAATCTTGAATATTTCTCTTTTAAGGACGCGAATTTAAAATCAGAAACAACTGAACAAAAAGACAAAGAAGGTAAAGTAACATCAAGAACAACTTCATACTGGATAGATGCTACTTACGAGTCGAGAGGTTTTTCTAAGATAAATGGTCCTCTTACTCCAAAACCGCTCAGCGAAAAAGAACTATTGGAACAAAAGAAAAAAGAAGAAGCTAAAAGTAACAACAGATTTTTGGCTAGTGTATCAGTTAATAAAGAGCCTGAAGTAACTAATGGTCTTAATATCAGGCATGGTACAATTTATACTTATGCTACGGAAAAAAACACCAGTTCTTCTGCAGCAAGCTCTGCTTTCCAAAACAAGAAAGACGCGATTTATTCAGATCAATTGAAAAATTTTGTTAAAGGTTCAGTTGAGGCGGTTAATAATAATTTAAATTTTTATTACGGATTCAGACCTATTCAGACTAATGATTATCTGTGGATTCTGAATTCAAAAGATCACCCAGAATATCAAACACAGCAAGAGGCGATTCAGGCTGTGAAAGAATTGTTTAAAACCATGAAAGCCGACCAGCCTATTACTGATCTGGAAAGCAATCTTTCTCCTCTTATTGACTATCTACAATCTTTGAAAACCAAATACAAAGGCGATGATAAGCGAAATAAAAAAATGAGGTACTCTGCCTACTACAATTTGTCAAAAATCTATTATTATCTCGACAAACCTGAAAAAGCGCGTGAAGAGGCAGAGGGGCTAATGAAAAATGAGTATGATGAAAAAGACGGAGAGTCATTAGTACAAATGGCTAACGAATTGGCAGAGGCAATGAAAATAGCCAAAACAAATACCAGACATAATCCGGAATTACGCTAAAACTAACTTTAATACTAATCAATACCTTAATGAAAAAACACCTGAGTATTATTTTATTCCTTTTTGTTGCAATAACTGGAAATGCCCAAAAGAGAAACGAAAAAAATATCGCTTTAAGAGGCCCTATTGCCCCTTTTGATCAGAATTATACTAATTACAAAAGTTATTCCCTGAAACTTAATGTGCCTGCTATGTTTGAGTCTACTGTTCGAAAAGCAGGTGGGGCCTATACCCCTTCCTGGGCAGACGATTTACGGATTTATGGTTTGAAAAATGACACTGACGGCGATTTTAAAATCGCATATAATGTCACAAAATTTGCATTCCTTGAACAAAAAACAATTTCGCGCTCTCCGGCATACGTAATGGGTATAGAAGCCAACTTGGAAATAAAAGATAAGGAGGGAAAAGTAATTTATCAAAGATATATTACGCCGAAAGTAAATACCTATATGGTAGATAATCAAATACAGCCAGCTCTGGTAATCAATATTATAATAATCAATTCTTTTAACCAGCTAATTAACGATTTTAACCAATACTTTTTATATGGCCCGGTTTTAGTTGGCCGATATGTTGAGTTAACCAAATTACCCAAGAACAGCAACCTTGAGGATTTTAATCTTTCAGCTCAGGTATTTGCAAATATTTCAGGTGTGAGCCGCGATCAATGGACAAACCTGTTTGGGGAAGCTCAAAAATATTGGGAATCACTTTTAAAATATCAGACAAAAGACGAGGATGCTACCCAAGAAGTAAGAATAGGAGCAGCAAAAAACCTTGCATTTTCTCACCTGCTACTAGGTAATCTACCACTCGCCGAAAAATATGCTGCAATGGTAAAAGAAGACGACCGTAAAGTTTTTGGTTTAGTTGCTACTCCTGCTACTCCTACAACACCTTCCATTCTTGATAACATCAAGGCAGTGAAAGATTATACAACGGATTCAAAAGAAGCTAAAAATATTAGCCCTATTTCACCAGCACCGGTTTTGCCTGAATACAACAAAACTTCAGATGCCTTCAAATATGTTTCGATAGAGGGGGAATTGATTGATAAAAAAAATGAACACTTTGTTGGGAATATAAAATTGATGAATGATAACCCGCCAATCATTGATTATCGACAAAACATACAACAAGGAGGTTTAGGGTCCGGCATATTAAACCTAAGCGCTTTCAAAGCTGACAATAGCACTGTTTTTATTGAAATGACTGGTGAAAAGAAACCTGTAAAAAGGAAAATTGATGACATCTCTTCTATTAAAACAAAAGACGGGAAGACTTATGTTGTAGGGGTTGTTGGAGACTTTATGCAAGATAATAATCATTATGCTTTACTAGAAGAAATTAAGTCGCATGCTGGCCTTTCAGTATATAATGAAGTCTTTCCTCAAAATGAAAGAGCATTAAAAAAGCCAAAAGAAGAGAAATACTATCAATTACCCTTAATAGCTGTAAAAAAATCACTAAAATCATACTTTGCTGATTGTCCGGCAATGCAAAAAAGAATTGATACTGGTGAATTTAACTCAACAACTCCGCAAAACTATATCCAAATATTTGAAGCTTATACTTCTTCATGCGGTAAAAAATAAATCAGATAAAGTATCAAAAAAATAGAGCTTCTTGCGAGGCTCTATTTTTTTGATACTTTATCTATTACAAAACCGTCTTAATCTTCAATTCATCCAATTGTTTCTGGTCGATGGTAGATGGTGAATCAATCATCATATCGCGACCAGAATTGTTTTTCGGGAAGGCAATGAAGTCGCGGATTGAATCGGCACCACCAAATATAGAGCAAAGTCGGTCGAAACCAAACGCAATACCTGCATGCGGAGGAGCACCGTATTCAAAGGCATCCATCAGGAATCCGAATTGTTTTTTCGCTTCCTCTTCACTAAAGCCCAGTATACCAAACATTTTTTGTTGTAGCGGTCGTTGGAAGATACGTACCGAGCCACCTCCTACTTCTGTTCCATTAATTACCATGTCATAAGCATTGGCTCTAACATTGCCTAAATCGTTAGTATCCAATAGCTGGATATCCTCTGGTTTCGGGCTGGTAAACGGATGGTGCATAGCAAACCAGCGCTCTTCTTCTTCGCCGTATTCCAAAAGCGGAAAATCAAGCACCCAAAGTGCCTTAAATTCTTCAGGATTACGCAAACCTAAGCGGCTACCCATTTCCAAACGAAGTTCGTTCAATTGTTTGCGGGCTTTACCTGCATCCCCTGCCAGAATCAATATCAGATCACCGGGTTTTGCTTCAAATTGATCGGCAATCTGTTTCAGTGCAGCTTCATCAAAGAATTTATCGAACGATGATTTCAAGGTACCATCAGCATTGTATCTGATATAGGCCAATCCTTTAGCGCCAACCTGCGGGCGTTTTACCCATTCTGTTATCTCATCAATCTGCTTACGGGTATACTCTGCACAACCCGATGCATTGATACCTACCACCAGTTCAGCTGAATCGAATACTACAAAGTCTTTACCTTTCACTACATCATTCAGTTCAACAAACTGCATACCGAAACGAGTATCGGGTTTATCAGACCCATACAAACGCATGGCGTCGGCGTAGGTCATGCGCGGTACTTCCGGCATATCAATATTTTTCACTGTTTTGAACAGGTGACGAATCAACCCTTCAAACATCTGTAAAATATCTTCCTGTTTCACAAAAGACATCTCGCAGTCTATCTGTGTAAACTCCGGCTGACGGTCGGCACGTAAATCTTCGTCACGGAAACATTTCACGATCTGGTAATAACGGTCAAAACCTGATACCATCAACAATTGTTTGAATGTTTGCGGAGATTGCGGCAAAGCATAAAACTCACCCGGATTCATACGGCTTGGTACTACAAAGTCACGGGCGCCTTCAGGAGTCGATTTAATCAACACGGGCGTTTCTACCTCAATGAAGTTTTGTCCGTCCAGAAAATTACGGGTTTGTTGCGCTACTTTGTGGCGTAGCTGTAAATTCTGACGAACCACGTTGCGGCGTAAATCCAGATAACGGTATTTCATCCGGATGTCATCTCCCCCATCCGTTTCATCCTGAATCAAAAACGGAGGTAATTTAGCCGGGTTCAGTATCTCTAAACCAGTTACTTTTATTTCAACATCACCGGTAACTATTTTATCATTTTTTGATACACGTTCAATTACTTCTCCCACTGCCTGAATCACAAATTCACGGCTTAAAGTACGGGCCAAAGCAATTATGTTTGCATCGCTGCTATTTTCATTCAGAATTAATTGTGTGATGCCGTAGCGGTCGCGAAGGTCAATATAAATAATGCCTCCCTTATCACGAACAACTTGTACCCACCCGCATAAGGTAACTGTCTGATTAATATCCGAGATTCTTAATTCTCCGCAGGTATGCGTTCTTAACATTATGTATCAACGTTTATGTTTTGCAATTTTTTTGCAAAAGTACGAATTTTAAAGAAAAGCTATTATGGCTTTGCTAAAAATACCGAATTTCATAATAAAGTAAATCAACAGGCGGAGAGAACTGATGCTTAGAATTACTCAAAAACCACTATCTTCGCACTCTTATAAGTCAGTTTAGCGTGCCAAAATCTTATTTTCAATTCAAGCAATTCATCATTCATCAGGACAAGTGCGCCATGAAAGTATGCACCGATGCCTGCATTTTAGGTGCCTATGCTGAAAAAGAAAATGCACAAAGGATTCTGGACATCGGCGCAGGAACAGGACTTTTGTCATTAATGCTGGCCCAAAGAACCCAGGCAACAATTGATGCCGTTGAAATTGATGACGATGCTTACACACAAGCACAAGAGAACATTGCATCAAGTAAATTTGCACACCGTATCCGGTTACACCATCTGTCTATCCAACAATTCAGCAAGTTGCACCAAGATGCAATTATTAACTCATACGATTTAATTATTTCCAATCCACCATTTTATCAGAACTCATTGCCATCGCCTGATGCACAAACCAACAAGGCACTTCATGCCGCTACGCTTACGTTTGACGAACTGGTAGACGCCGTTGTACAAATGATGGCACCTGATGGCAGGTTTGTTGTCTTATTTCCTCCTTTTGAAGCTCAACAATTAGCCGGAGTTGCTCAGAAAAAAGCCTTATATTTGTCAAAAAAATTGCTGATAAAGCATAATCCTCAAAAGCAGGTATTCAGACATATCATGACTTTCGAAAAACAACCGGAACCTGCGTATAGCGAAGATACCTTAGTGATTTTTGAAAAAGATTCGAATACGTATTCGGATAAATTCCGGGAGCTATTGAGCGATTATTACACTATTTTTTAGAACTTTGCCTTTAATGAACCCAATACTTCAAATATCTGTAGTTATTCCATTATATAATGAGGTTGAATCACTGCCCGAACTCCACGACTGGATAGTACGGGTAATGCAGCAAAATAACTTCAGCTACGAAATTCTTTTTGTTGACGATGGAAGCCAGGATGGCTCCTGGCAGGTGATTCAAGACCTGGCCAATAACAATGCCTGCGTAAGAGGTTTCAGATTTGTACGCAACTATGGCAAAACAGCTGCTTTACAAACAGCTTTTGTTCAGGCAAAAGGTAATGTAATTATTACCATGGACGCCGACCTGCAGGATAGCCCCGACGAAATTCCGGAATTATACAGAATGATAACTGAAGACGGATTCGATCTGGTGTCTGGCTGGAAAAAGAAACGTTATGACCCATTGACTAAAACTATTCCCACCAAGCTCTTCAATGCCATTTCGCGCTGGGTGTCAGGCGTTCATCTGCACGATTTCAATTGTGGTCTGAAAGCCTATCAGTCAAGAGTTGTAAAAAACATCACGATTTATGGCGAAATGCATCGGAATATCCCAATCATTGCCAAGTGGAATGGCTTCAAAAAAATAGGTGAAAAGGTGGTACAACATCAGGCACGCAAATATGGCAGCACCAAATTCGGTCTCGAACGCTTCATTTTTGGTTTTCTGGACTTGCTGACGGTTGCCTTTGTTAATAAATTCGGACGACGCCCCATGCACTTCTTCGGTACAATGGGTGTGCTCTCTTTTATTGTCGGCTCTATTATGGCCTTTTATCTGATTTTTGAAAAGCTTTATAATATCAGCCAGGGTTTGCGCTACCGCAACGTAACAGACAACCCGATGTTTTTTCTGGCATTGGTGGCTATCATTATAGGCTCACAGCTTTTTCTGGCCGGATTCATCGGCGAATTATTTGTAAAACAGACCTTTAAAAAAGACGAATACCTGATAGAAGAAAAAACCGGAGAGTAAATTCCTTAAACCAACAAACTACTATGAAGTTGATCAGACTCACCCTACTACTCTTTGTTTTCAGCCATGTTTCCATGGCTCAGAAAGTTAATAAGCTTATCAAGGAAAATGAAGTTAAACGGATCATCAGTACCCTGGCAGCCGACGATATGATGGGCAGAAGCTCGTTACACCCTCAGCAAATTGAAAAAGCTACGGCCTTTATTGCTGACGAGTTCAAAAAAATCGGTCTTCAGCCGTTGAATGGCCAGACAGGATACAGACAGGAATTCCCGATTACCAAAATTGACGGATTCGAAAAAGCAGAGGTAATTATTAACGGACAGGTTCTTACCAAAGATAAGTTCGTTTTTATGTCAGACAACGAAGAAGTAAGCTGGACTTCGAACATTCCTGTTGTAATAGTAGGCAAAGGTGATACTTTTTCTCCTAACCAGTTTATGAGTGACTCAACCAGCAAAATTGTATTGGTAGATGCCGCACACGAAAGTAAACTGGCAGGTTTAAAGCGCTTTTTTGGTCGCACACGTTTGTTATCGAAACCGTATCCTAAAATAGCCGGAAATATTTTATTTGTTTTGGGTTTTAGCTCATTAGAAAATTATTCAGTGAAAATCAAACAACATAAAGAAGCATTTAAAATGACCAATGTTGTAGGCATGATTCCGGGCAAAAGCAAACCTGATGAAATCGTTGTGTTCTCGGGTCACTACGACCATCTGGGTATTCAGAAAGCCGTTGAAGGCGATTCGATAGCCAATGGTGCTGATGATGATGCCTCGGGTACCACTGCAGTTATTGCATTAGCCAATTATTTCAGGAAACTGAAAAATAATGAGCGTACCATTGTTTTTGCAGCATTTACGGCTGAAGAAATAGGCGGTTTTGGCTCTAAGTATTTCTCTGAGCAACTAAACCCCGACAAAGTAGTGGCCATGTTTAATATAGAAATGATAGGTAAGGCATCTAAATGGGGCATTAACTCTGCTTTTATTACAGGCTTTGAACGTTCAGATTTCGGCCCGATCTTACAGAAAAATCTGACAGGTACAGCCTTTACATTCCATCCGGACCCGTATCCGCAGCAAAACCTTTTCTATCGTTCTGATAACGCCACCCTTGCCCGCCTGGGAGTACCGGCACATACCATATCAACGGATCAGATTGATTCTGACAAACTTTACCATACGGTAAACGACGAGGTGGAATCGCTTGATATGCAAAACATAGTGGCTACAATCAAAGCAATTGCCTTAAGCGCACAAAGCATTATAGCAGGAAAAGATACCCCAACCAGAATTGATAAAAGTACGGTAAAATAAGAATTGCCTCAGTTCAATAAACTAAACCTTAATCCTCTCTTCTCTCTATTGGGCAAGAGAGGATTTTGTTATCATATGCACTTCCACATATTGATTTAGAAATAGCCGGGCATCTGTTTTGTTATTCAATTTCGTATACAATAATTTCAGTCAGACTTTCGTATAATAGAGGTTTAGAGGCGTAAAAATATTTATCTGATTATGATATTTAAACCCTTTAACCTTTTGCAACAGTTCACAAAAATGCTTACGTTTGCTTTCATATAACACCCTTTCCTCACCAAAATGAAGTTTACACTCCCGCAATTAGAAAAAGGCAAGTTCAAAAAAATCATTGCTAATATTTGGAAATTTACCGGATATGCAAGCATTGCTTTTGTTATATATCTGGTGGCTGTCAGTTTCAATTTATTCTGGTTGTTTGGCAAAATGCCAAGCCTTGAAGAAATTGATAATCCAAAAAGTGAAGTGGCGTCAGAAATTATTTCAGCCGACGGAAAAGTAATTGGCAAGTTCTTTCATGAAAACCGCAGTCCTATAGAGTTCAGTGAGCTTTCTCCTAATATTATTAATGCTTTAGTAGCTACCGAAGACGCCCGGTTTACTGTGCACTCAGGTATCGATGCCCGCAGTACACTTCGGGTTGTAACGGGTGTATTCACAGGCCAGAGAAAAGGCGGAGGAAGTACTATCACTCAGCAATTAGCCAAGAACTTATTCAAGCTGCGTGAAATTGACTTTTACAAAGGCCCTTTATATAGCATACCCGGTTTTAAACAACTGCTCATTAAAACCAAAGAATGGATCACCGCCATTAAGTTGGAACGCAGATACACCAAGCAGGAAATAATGGAAAAATACCTGAACACCATTGAGTTCAGCAGTGGGGCTTTTGGTATCAAATCTGCTTCTAAAACGTATTTCAAAAAAGAACCGAGTGAATTAACCCTTGAAGAAGCCGCCGTTTTGGTGGGTATGATTCAGAATCCTTCGCGTTTCAATCCGAAGTTTCATCCGGTAGCTTCAAAAGCCCGTCGGAACATTGTATTTGACCAGATGGTGAAATATGACAAACTTTCACCTGCTACGGCAGAATCATTAAAACAAGTCCCTATTGCACTCAATTACCAGCCCGAGAGCCATAATACGGGTCCGGCACCATATTTCAGAAAGTTTTTGAAAGACTGGCTGAAAGACGAATTGGGTAAAGACGGGTATGATATTGAAGATATTGAGACGAAAGGTTTCAAAATCTATACAACCATAGACTCGAAAATGCAGATTTATGCTGAAGAAGCGTTGAGAGAGAATATGAAAGAGCAGCAGAAGAAATTCTATGAACACTGGAAAGGACGCCAACCCTGGGTATTGGGTACTGAAGGAAATTACAAACCGATACCTAACTTTATAGAAAATATTGCTAAAACTACGCCGCGTTTCAAAGAGCTGAAAGAGCAATATAATGATGACATGGACAAGGTATGGAAAGAAATGAACCGACCCACCAAGATGCGTGTGTTTTCATGGAATGGTGAAAGAGATACCGTTTTGTCATCCATGGACTCAATCAGGTATTACAAGTTTTTATTACATTCGAGTTTTCTGGCTATGGATCCTCGCAATGGCCATATCAAAGCATGGGTAGGCGGCATTAATTATAAGTATTTCAAGTACGACCATGTATATCAGGGAAAACGCCAACCCGGCTCTACGTTCAAGCCATTTGTATATGTTACAGCTATTGACAATGGGTTTTCAACCTGCGAGCAGGTGGTTGACCAACCTGTAACGATTCCTGTACCCGGTGGTAGCTGGACACCCAAAAACTCTGACGGAGAATACAGCTATAAATCTCTCACTTTGCGACAAGCCCTGGGGCAATCTGTCAACTCAGTGAGTGCTTATCTCATTAACCAGTTTAAGGCCGGGAATGTCATAAAATATGCGCACAAACTAGGTATTAAAAGTAAGTTAGACGAAGTGCCAGCACTTTGTCTGGGCATCAGTAACGTTTCCTTATATGAACTAATGGCAGGATACAGCGTATTTGCCAACGGTGGTAAGTATACCGAACCAATTTTTGTAACCCGCATTGAAGACAAAAACGGCGAGGTGATAAAAGAATACTATTCAGATAGCAAGGAAGTAATCAGTCAGGAAACCGCTTATAAGATGATACATCTTATGCGTGGGGCTACCCAACCCGGCGGTACAGCTTATGGGGGGCTTTCAAGATACGGACTACTGGATGGAAACGAAGTGGCGGCCAAAACAGGTACTACTTCCAACTACTCAGATGGTTGGTTTATGGGAATAACACCTACTCTGGTAGCCGGAGGCTGGACCGGAGGCGATGAGCCAACTATCCACTTCCGCTCTATTGCGCTGGGGCAAGGCTCGAGGGTATCATTACCTACCTGGGGGATGTTCTTTCAGAAAGTATATGCCGATAAAACCATTGAATACAAAAGAGGTTCATTCTTAAAACCGTCAACGGTTTCTATATCGGGTGATTGCGTGTTTACCGCTGGCGAAGGATATCACATTGATTCAACTCAGAAATATACTCCGCCAACGGCAAAACCTGCTGACGATGACCAGCTATAGTTAAGCTGCCATCCGGACGCGTTCTGTTTCCTGTTCTGATGCAATCTCAGAAGATTCAAATAACAGATAAACGGTCTTTGAATGCTTTTCTTTACTGACAAAGTATTCGTTCCAGTTAGAGATAATTACACTGATTCCACAGAAGATGCCCAGAATCACATACGGAATCTGTACTAGTAATATAAAGATGTGTGACATATAAGTTGTTAGTTTCATGGATATACCCTAACAATAGAAAACTCTGTTCCACAAATGATTATCCATAAAAAAGCGAAAGATGAGGAAAAAAGTCCTCATCTTTCGCTTTTTACATTACATGCCAATCACAGTTCCGTTCTTATACAGTGTAATTAAATAATACGTTAATCTGCTCAAAAACTACCCTCATTTAACAATACCTTAACACGTCGGTAACACCTCAGGAATAATAAAGCCATACTTTTGCGGCGTGAAAATTAGTAAAATCAAAGTATTACAAAGCAAAGTGCAGGTTAATTCACCAACTCATAGGGCTATTCTACCGACCGTAAACTGTTTCCAAAATTCAGGTCATTTTTCCAAAAAAATTAAAACGTTTGCAAAGCGATTTAAAACGTTTGCATTAGGTTACTCAAAAAAAATAATATTTTTTATTGTTATAATGCAACAAATTTGAAATAACACCTATAATCTGAAGATTCATAAACTTTCTGTCGTAAAGTATTTTTTGTCCCATGGATTGAACAAATCCGACGACTAAGTCTTTTGGCGCGTACATTATGCACTATTATTTATGAAACCCTTCGCCCTTTGTAAGTACATTGAAAAACATCAAATTGTTTAATTAACTATCTTATTATGAAACACCTTTCTGCCTCTCCCCCACCCTTAAAATTAATCTTGGGGGTATTTTTGTTTGCTATTGTGTGTTTGTCTGAATCATATGGACAAAACACAGTATTTGCCAGCGCGAAAACCTCATTGGGCACCAGCCCTGTTGATGGAAAAATTGTAGAGTTAACTGTGAAAGGTCGCGTGACTGATGCCACTACCGGCGAGCCATTGGTTGGCTCTAGTGTTGTTCTGAAAGGAACCCAAAAAGGTACAAGTACCGATGCAGAGGGTAACTATTCAATATCAGTAACCGACGAAAAATCAGTTCTGGTATTTGGGTTTATTGGCTATACCAAACAAGAAATTGTAGTAGGCAACAAAACCACCATTGATGTATTGCTGAAATCGGAAGCCTCAGACCTGGCGCAGGTTGTGGTAATCGGTTATGGTAGTGCTACCAAAAAGGATATGACCGGTTCGGTAAAATCTATCAAGAGTGCCGAGTTTAATAAAGGTATCATCAACTCACCTGAGCAACTATTGCAAGGTAAAGTAGCAGGCGTAAACGTTACTTCTGCCAGCGGTGAGCCGGGCGGTATTCAGGGAATCACAATCCGTGGTCCCGGAGGGGTTCGTACAGGGAGTACTCCACTATTCATTCTGGATGGTATGGCGCTTGATAACTCAAGTACCGGTGGTGCAACCAACCCTCTGAACTTCCTTAACCCACAAGATATTGAATCGATCGACGTATTGAAAGATGCTTCGGCTACGGCCATCTATGGTTCTCGCGGAGCCAATGGTGTAGTACTCATCACTACTAAAAAAGGTAAAGCAGGTTTCTCAACTTTCAACTACTCAGGAAGCGTGGGCATTTCAAAAATAGCCAGAGCATTGCCTGTGTACGGAGCCGATGAATTCAAAAAACAAGTAACAGCTATTGGCGGTATTTTAGAAGACTTAGGTGGCAATACCAACTGGCAAAACGAAATCACCAGAACTGCCATTACTCAAAACCACAATATTTCAATTGGTGGTGGTGCAGATAAACTGACTTACTATGGTTCGTTTGGTATCCAGAATCAGGAAGGTATCCTAAAAAACAACTCCCTGAATCGCTACACCGGACGTATGAATGTATCTCAGAAATTCCTTGACGACCGTTTGACCATCGATGTTAACATGAACGCCACTTATACGGCCAACACCAGACCTCCTATTGAAGGTTTGATTGGCGGGGCCATCTCAATGAACCCGACGTATCCGGCGTATAACGACAACGGTCTGCCAAGAAACTACCCGAACGTTACAAACCCTTTGATTACCTTGAAACTGGACAAAGATGTAACTAACATCAATCGGGTAATCGGTAATATCTCGCCATCGTTCAAAATCACAAAAGATCTGATTTACAAACTGAACTTCGGTATTGATAACTCCAGCTCTGTTCGTGATTTGCAATCATTACCTAATGCTGAGCCTCAAAGAGACGGAAGGTTGGAAACTATCTATACCTATAACCGCAATAAGCTGATTGAAAACTATATCACTTATACGCTTAACAAAGATATTCATAGCCTGACTGCCTTAGCGGGTCATTCATACCAGAAGATATTTGTTCAGGGCCGCACTAGCAGTATCAACAAATTCCCGATTACTGATATTGAGCCTATCTACAACCCGGGCTTAGGACAAGAACTAACACTAGCCAACAACAAACCTACAGGTTATGCTTTGGTTAATGAGCTGCAATCATTCTTTTCGCGTGTGAACTATCAGTACAGAGACAAGTATCTGGCTACTGCAACCGTACGTGTGGATGGTTCTTCTAAATTTGGTTCTAACAACAAATACGGGGTGTTCCCGTCGTTCTCAGTGGGTTGGAGACTTTCTGAAGAAGACTTCCTGAAATCGTCAAACATCGGTGAATTGAAATTGAGAGCAGGTTGGGGACAAACCGGTAATCAGGAGATCCCTTCAAAAATTACGCAGGCTTTGTTCACGTCGCAGGTTTCTGCAGCAACCAGTTATCCATTATATGGAACATCGGTATACCCTGCAGGTACTTCTTATACTCGTCTGGCTAACCCGAATATTCAGTGGGAGGTTTCGACTCAAACAGACTTAGGTCTTGATTTCGGTTTCTTTAACGGTGCTCTGACAGGTTCTGTTGATTACTTCAACAAAGTATCGAACAATATCCTATTGGAAGTTATTCCTTCTGACCCTGTTCAACCGGCCGGTACATTCTGGACAAACGTAGAAAACATGACCATTACCAACCAGGGTGTTGAACTTGACCTGAACTATCGCTACACATCAGGAAGCGGTCTTAGAGTAGACGTAGGCGGTAACATTACATTCATTGATAACGTGGTTAAAAACTCTCCATATACGGTTATCCAGTCAGGTTCTGCTTCAGGCTCTGGTCTTACCTCAGCCACCATCAATGGTTATGTGAGCGGCCAGCCTATCGGTGCATTCTATATGCTTGATTTTATCGGCTTTGACGACAAAGGCATCAGCAAATACAGAGATGTAAACGGCGATGGCATTATTACAGACAAAGACCGTATTACAGCCGGAAGTGCTCTGCCAACTAAACAGTTTAACTTTAATGCAAACATAGCTTATAAAGGCTTTGATCTGGCTGCCAACTTCAACGGGGTATCTGGTAATAAAATTTATGATAACACCGCCAATGCTAACTTCTATAAGCTGAGATTGTCGAAAAGTCTTAATACAACGCCTGAAGCCAATGACCCTAAAGAGTCAATCAACAATGCCGCTTCAGTTTCTACGAGATTCCTGAAAGACGGAACATTTTTCAGATTAAACAACTTGTCTTTGGGTTACAATGTCAATACAAAAACTATAGGACTCGGCAAATGGGTTTCTGCTTTGAGATTGTCAGTAACAGGCCAGAACCTGTTCGTTATAACCAAATACAATGGTTATGACCCGGAAGTAAATACTGACAGAACTGTAGCAGGTATTTCTTCTTACGGTATCGATTACTTAAGTTATCCTAAAGCCAAATCTGTAGTATTTGGTCTGAATGTTTCATTTTAAAATTTAAAACTCATGAAAAAGAAAATATATTCAACATTGGCTCTTGCCGGATTGTTGGTATTGAACAGTTGTACAGACCTAAAAGAAATCGTTTTAGATGAAACACTTAGTTCAAACCTTTCAGACAAAGCTGCCGTAGAGGGTATCATTGCCCCGGTTTATGCACGTCTTCCGGACATATTCTTACATACCAACTATTTTGCACTACAGGAGATTTCGACCGACGAAGCTATCCTTCCTTACCGTGGTGGTACTGACTGGGGTGATAACGGTATTTACCTGAACATGCACGCCCATAATTATGTTAGTACTGACCCGAATATCCGTAACACGTGGAACCTGATTCTGCAAGGTATGTCGAGAGCTATTACGGCTATCAACACATTACCGACACTAAAAGACCCATCTACCAAAACCTTTTTGGCAGAAGCCCGTGGTATGAGAGCCTATTACTCTTTACTTACGCTTGATTTGTTTGGTCTGGTTTTCGTAAAGGACGATATCGGACAGACTTCTAAAATCATCAGAGGTGATGAAGCAGTAGAATACATCAAAAGCGAACTATTGGCTGTGGAACCCAACCTTGAAACAAACGTTGGCCCGGGTCGCTTAACCAAAGGCGCCGTTTGGGGACTACTAGCCCGTTTGTATCTGAATGCGGCCGTTTACAGAGATATAAATGCGGCCAATTTCACGTTCAAGCCGGAAGACATGGACAAAGTAATTGAATATAGCGATAAAATCATCTCATCAGGTCAATACCAGTTGTCGAATGACTTTTTCTCTATTTTTGGTTCTAATAACCACGATAACAAAGAATTGGTTTTTGCAGTAGATCAAAGAGCAGAGTTGAACGGACATAACCGTATGGCTTACTTCTCTTTGTCTGGTGACCAGTTCCCGCTGCCTGCGTATCCTGCAGCCAACGGTACTGACGGCCCCGGTATTACCTCTGACTATTACCGCACATGGGTTAATGCTTATGCACCACAGGACCCTAAAGTTGACCCACGTTTTTACAAACAAAACATATCTATTTACACCAATCCGGCTGACTCTTGTGTAACAGAAGCCAATTTCAACGTTGACCGTGGTATCCTTCGTGGCCAACAATATGGTTTAATCAGAAAGAACGGTGTATTTGTAAAATGTGCAAACGGCAACTTTAAAGTTGGTAAATTGTTTCACGATACCCGTAACAGACCAACACAGCCGGTTGAGTTTACAGAAAAAATCGACTTTACAGTTGAAGGAAGTAACTACAACACTGGTTACCGTGTTGAGAAATATGAGTTCAGCAAGAAATCAACAAGTGGTAGAAACTTCGGTGAAGCAGATATCGTAATTGTTCGTCTGGCTGATGTTTACCTCATGCGTGCAGAAGCTAAACTTCGCAAAAGCGGAGATGCCGCCAGCGCGTTAGCCGATGTAAACACGGTAAGAGCTGCCAGAAACATTACAACGCCTCCTCCGGCATTAACATCAATGTCTTTAGACTTGTTGTATCGTGAGCGTGGTTTTGAGTTCTACTGGGAAATGTTAAGACGTTCAGATATGATTCGTTTTGGCAAATATGAAGGCACCTGGACAGAGAAAACCAACAACGATAAGCAGAAAAGAATCTTCCCGATTCCACAAACAGCTATCGATGGTGCCTCAAATATCCCGGGTTATCTGAAACAAAACCCAAGTTATTAATCAGCACTTACTTACCTATTCGTTTATCGGGCCATGTTTCCTTCATTGGAAACATGGCTTTTTTTAATAATACAGCTTCGCACTATTAGTTTTTGGCTTCAACCAGAAAGTTCTCTTTACTTTTCAAAAAGAAGCCGATCCAGGCCAGGGCAATAAGGACAAAAGCCATGGGAGGTGCTCCTGCGGCCACTTCAACCGCCGAGGCTCCACCTAAATAAGACAAAATAAAATAGAAGCCTATTTTGTAGGTTTTCGGAATCCACAACAGAATCACAAAAATGATTTCCGCAATTCCGAATACGCTGATGTAAGGACCGAAACCCGCTTTGGTAAGACCCGTCACCACCTGCTCACCTCCGGAAATTTTAGTAACGCCACTCATTACAAGCATTAACGACGGAAGTGCCAAAAAAATAATTGACAAGATTTTCTTTGTTTTGTTCGACATAAAAGTATTAGTTTATAAGTAATTAAACGATTATCAAGATTAATACACGAACTCAAAAGAATAAGTTTACGTTTAACAGTAAATTTCCTTTAGAAAGTAGTTTCCTTCAAGAAACTACCAGTATTAATAAATTGGAGTATGGAGAATAAGATTATTAAAATGCCAGACGTAAAAGATCATGCGCAATGCAGCAGCCACATGATGGCCGTGCAGGATGCCATGGATATTTTAAATGGTAAATGGAAGATAATGATAATTGGCTCACTGGGCTTTGGCAAAAAGCGCTTCATGGAATTATTACGTGACGTGAACGGAATTGGTGCTAAAATGCTTTCTAAAGAGCTGAAAGATCTGGAAGATAATGACCTCGTAAAACGTACCGTTTATGATACGAAACCGGTAACAGTAGAATATGAGCTGACAGAATACGGCGGCACATTACAAGAAGTTATAGGTGCCATTGCCAATTGGGGTGCAGAACACCGGAAACGGATATTCAATAAGTAATCTTTTACTGAAAATCACGCAACTTGTTTAAAACAAATCCCATTCGTTCGTTTACAGTATAGTCGCCTCTTAATTCAAGAATCGGGCACACCTGTTGTTGCAACCAATCTTCATGAGCGGCAAGATTTCTTCCCTGTGTGCTGTTGTCATCATAGCCATTGGCCCAGTTCATAAAGTCATGATATTGTCGTTTTCGGGTCTCATCGGTAAGAATGATATGCCCATAACGCGAATATTCTCTTTTTCGAAGTCTTTCCATTCGTATTTCATTCGAGATGTACAAAAAGACGATTAAATCGAACGCTATTTCTATATCCCATTTCAATAACGAACCTCCTATTATCCAGCTACTGTGTTTCAAAGTGTCGGCTTCAATCAATTCGTTGCGTAACTCCGGTTGCCGGCGTTCTAAAAAAGGCGGATCGGTTTTCACCCAGAAATACTCATCGCTATCAAAATATGGTACATTCAGCCGGTTGGCTAAAGCACTACCCAGTGTGGTTACGCCACTTCCAGAAGCGCCCATAATATGCAGTTTCATCCATCAATGGTTTTGTCAGTCACAAATATAATTCATCCTTAGACAAGTAAACACAATTGAGCAAAAGCAGCAAAAAACTTTTATGCAATTGCTGTTAAAATCTTAACTTTGCAAATTATTACAAAATTTACTATCCTTTAGCCATACTACTGGAAGGATAATCACTAATTGACTGGGAAATGTTTGAAAATTTAAGTGATAAGCTTAATAAAGCTGTCAAAACCCTGAAAGGGCAAGGTAGAATTTCTGATATAAATATTGCCACTACTATAAAAGAAGTACGTCGTGCCTTAATGGACGCTGACGTAAACTATAAAGTAGCTAAAGATGTAACTGACCGTGTACGTGAGAAAGCCATCGATCGTAAAGTGATGATTGCCGTTGAGCCGGGTCAGTTGTTTGTCAAAATTATTCAGGAAGAATTAACCGAACTTATGGGCGAACAAGCCCAGAGCGTAAACCTGAAGGGTTCTCCGGCAGTAGTGCTGATTGCAGGGTTGCAGGGTTCAGGTAAAACCACATTTTCGGGCAAATTTGCCAATTATTTAAAAAAACAAGGCCGCCAGGTATTATTGGTAGCCTGTGATATCTATCGTCCGGCGGCCATTACACAGTTACAGGTATTGGGCGAGCAAATCGGTATAGATGTATATGCTGAGCCTGAAAGCAAAAATGCTGTTGAAATTGCCAAAAATGCATTAGCATTTGCAAAAAGCAACGGTAAGAATATAGTCATCATTGACACCGCCGGTCGTTTGGCCGTTGACGAAGTCATGATGCAAGAGGTTGAAAATATTAAGAAGGCAGTTACTCCGGGCGAAATTCTGTTTGTAGTTGACTCAATGACCGGCCAGGACGCCGTGAATACTGCCAAAACATTTAACGAGCGTCTGGATTTTGATGGTGTGGTATTGACAAAATTAGATGGTGATGCTCGTGGTGGTGCTGCGTTGTCTATCAAAGCGGTTGTCAATAAACCTATTAAGTTTATTTCGACCGGTGAGAAAATGGAAGCCATTGATGTTTTCTACCCTGATCGTATGGCCAGTCGTATTTTAGGCATGGGTGACGTTATCTCGTTGGTAGAAAAAGCACAACAGGCTTTTGATGAAGATGAAGCCAAGCGCCTCAACAAAAAAATGCGTGAGAATAAGTTTGACTTAAACGACTTCCTGACGCAGTTGGAGCAGATAAAGAAAATGGGTAATATCAAAGACCTGATGGGCATGATTCCGGGTGTTGGTTCGCAGATAAAAGACCTTGACATCAGCAACGATTCTTTTAAACCTATAGAAGCAATTATTCGTTCAATGACTCCTACAGAGCGCGAAAAACCGGATTTGATTGATGGCAGCCGTAAGAAAAGAATCGCAGCTGGAAGTGGCACACAGATTATACAGGTAAATAATCTGTTGAAGCAATTTGATCAGATGCGCTCTATGATGAAAAAGGTAAATCAGATGCAGACCGGAGGAAAATTAAAGGCTTTTAAATAGACTTTATTCAGGATTCGATTTTGCATAAAAAAAGGCCACTTGCAGTACACAAGTGGCCTTTTTTTATGGGTCAATTTCTATTTAAGTCTTATTTCGATACAATTTTTATCTTAGCAGTGTCTCCTTCGCCTCTGATACCGATAGCGTCTATACGTGTCTGTGTAATACCTGCTGTCACTAGTTTTCTCTTAATTACAAAAGCTCTTTTAATAGCCATGGTTCTATTATCTATACCAACAGCATCTGAAGAATAACCCTGAATCTGGATTTGCAATTTAGGATATTTCGTAAACAATTCTATTAATTGATTAATCGATGTATTTGATTTATCGTCCAACGCCTGCGACCCTTTTACAAATGAAACATCTTTCAGTTCAAACACCTGACCCGCAGGTTTTGTTTGATCAGAAAGATAAGCTTCCAATTCCTGAGTCAGGCTACCTCCTGCTGTTTGAGCAGTGTTCGCAGCCGGCACACTGTCTTTTAAAGCTGTAGAATCAACTGATGCCGCAGACGTAGTGTCTATACCGGCAGTGAGTGAGTCTTCGACAACAGTGGTTTCCTCCTGAATCGTGTCAGTAAGAGACGGCTTATAATAGTTCTCATACCAATAATAGCCACCCGCTGCTGCAGTTATAATCAGTAGGAAAACCAACAAGCCCTTAATCGGGAATGTAGAACCGCTAGTTGTTTCTTCTTCTTCCGGTTCAACAAATTGTGGTGCAGCAGCCGTTTTCGATTTAAGTGCCGTAGGTTTAGCTGTAACAACACGTTTTGGCAGAGGAGACTTAGGCGAGAGTAATTCCTGCAAACCTAATTGCGGAATCATCTTTTCCATTAAGTCTTCTGGTGCTCTTTTAAATAACGGCTCGTGATGTTCAGTCAAGAATGCGGCTAAAGCATCAACATCCATTTTGTTGTTATCAATCTCTACACTAACTGCATCAATCAATATCGGTGTTATGAGGCTCGCGTAAGTACTTGAAGAGTTCTTCTTAATACCGGCATAAATACCAATAAGACTTACCAGCGGGCTTTTGTAAGCCGGGAAAATCTGGCTTACCTGGCTGTCTCCTATTTTTAGTATGGCATCAAGTTCTTCTTTTTTATTCAGATAAGACATCACATCGCCAATGAGCCTTCCACCCTGGTTACCCTTTTTAATCTGGTTATATAGCATGTTTAAACTCATGGTGCTTCCTGTTCTTCGCACCAGCCCTGCTACCAGGGTATAGAGAATGCCATCAATAGCTTTTTTAGTTTTCGTTGGGTCTTCATCAGTTAACTTGGCAAGTTTTGATACCACTTCATCAGTCAATGCCTCGTTCAACGTATCAAATAAGTTCATATTCTTTATATTTTGAATTATTCACAATTAATTACAACAAATTTCTTAATATTGGTTGCAAAACAACACAAAAATAAGGATTATTGACAAATTTTTTGCCTTTTTCTCTAACTTAAATTATGACCACTGAAAATACAACAAAACTACGCAGCCAGGATTGGTTCGGAAAAGATGGGAAAGACGGATTCATTTACAGAAGCTGGATTAAGAACCAGGGCTATCCTGCGCATCAGTTTAAAGGAAAACCCGTTATAGGAATTTGCAATACATGGTCGGAAGTAACTCCCTGCAACGGGCACTTCCGCGAACTGGCTCAATCTGTAAAAAATGGCATTTATGAGGCCGGTGGATTCCCCCTCGAATTCCCGGTGATGTCTCTTGGGGAAACCATTATTCGTCCGACAGCCATGCTTTACAGAAATCTGGCGGCGATGAGTGTAGAGGAAAGCATCAGGGGGAATCCTTTCGATGCGGTTGTACTTTTAACCGGTTGCGACAAAACCACCCCGTCGCTAGTAATGGGTGCAGCAAGTGTTGATTTGCCAACTATAGTAGTACCCGGCGGCCCAATGCTCAATGGCCGTTTTCAGGGAAAAGCCATCGGCTCAGGTACAGACGTGTGGCGTTTTGCCGATGATCTGAAAACCGGTAAAATGACACCAGAAGAATTTGAAGAGGCTGAGTCGTGCATGAGCAGAAGTATCGGGCATTGCTCAACTATGGGCACGGCATCTACCATGGCTGTAATGGTAGAATCTCTCGGATTAACACTTCCGGGAGCATCGGCCATTCCGGCGGCTGATTCGCGTAAAAAAGTATTAGCGCATATGTCGGGTATGAGAATTGTAGAGATGGTTCGTGAAAAGCTGTCGCTATCTTCTGTGCTGACGCGGGAAGCATTTGAAAACGCCATTATGATGAATGCCGCCGTGGGAGGTTCAACCAATCTGGTGCTTCATTTATTGGCCATTGCCGGACGAACAAATGTAGATATTACGCTTGATGATTTTGACAAGATTGGCAGTAAGATGCCGTTTTTACTCAATCTGATGCCGTCAGGCAAATACCTGATGGAAGATTTCTACTATGCAGGAGGGTTACCGGCAGTTATAAAGGAGATGGCAGGCTTTTTAAATAAAAATGCGGTTACTGTCAATGGCAAAAGTCTTATTGACAATTCGAAAGGAGCTAAAATATGGAATGAAGATGTCATTACTACCGCCAAGAACCCGATACTCCATGAAGGTGGCATTGCTGTTGTGAAAGGTAATCTATGCGAAAACGGAGCGGTTATCAAACCATCAGCTGCCTCAGCCCATCTGATGAAACACAGTGGTAAAGCGGTAGTTTTTGAAACCATAGAAGATTATCATGCCAGAATAGACGACCCGGATTTAGAGGTTGATGAAACCAGTGTTTTGGTTCTGAAAAACGTTGGGCCTAAAGGGTATCCGGGTATGCCTGAAGTAGGCAATATGCAATTACCTAAAAAACTGCTTGAGAAAGGTATTACAGATATGGTTCGTATATCTGACGCACGGATGAGCGGAACAGCCTATGGTACCGTATTTCTGCATGCCTCGCCTGAATCTGCCGTAGGCGGAAACCTCGGACTGGTACAAAACGGAGATTTAATAGAAGTTGACGTGGATGAGCGCAGAATATGGCTCCATGTATCAGACGAAGAACTGGCCGGAAGACGCAAAAACTGGAAACCTATTGACTTAGGATATAGTCGCGGCTATGTACAATTGTATGTCAATACCGTAACACAAGCCGATAAAGGTGCTGACTTAGACTTCCTGACTGGTTTCTCTGGTCATGAAGTAAAAAGAGAGTCTCATTAGCCACACCAAAAAGAGCCTGTAATAATCTTACAGGCTCATTTTAAGATTTGATGAACACACGATATTTAATCATTACTACTTTATTACTGCTGTCAGAGTTTTTTCTAATTAAACTTCCGGATGATGGTGTTTTCTGGATAGCCATGACAAGAATTACAGCAGCCTGTGTGCTTATTATGTGGTATTATAAATATCGCAAACCACTGCCCACTTTAATTGACAAACTCTTCATTAGCACACTGATTATCCCGGTTTTTATTTCAATATGTGTTCTGTTGCTTCCGGCAATTATTAAAGATTTTAATCTTTTGTCCCATGCCATTATGCTTAGCTTCTGGGCTGTGATATTTAAAATGATGGGCGCCAGAATAAAGTTTCAGGGGGCTTTTTTAAAATTTCTGAGAGTAATACCTGTTTATTCTTTATTCCCTATTTTGTTTTATATTTTTTCGCTGCATCCGGCACTGCCTCAATATGAAAAAATCCTGCTTTTGCTTTATACTTTAATTTATGTTTATACTTCCACTCTGGCATCTTTCCTACCGATTAATGACTCAGATAAGTTCTGGATAAGCTGGAGCGTAGCATTAATGGCCTTTGCCAATCTATTGGTATTCTACAGTATTTTTGTTGAGCAATTGCCCTGGCTTGGGTTCATACCACGGGCTATTGTGATACTTGCCAGATGTATCTTGATTATAAAAATGGTAGATTATTTTAATAAGAGACAAACCTCTGCTTCCTCTAATACTATTTCTTAAGATTTCACAGGGTTTTATTAAAAGCAGACCCGGGCAAGCGACTTGTCCGGGTCTGTCTATTTCTGTAGATAATAACTATCAAATACTAAACATGAATGGCTCTGTTATCAGCAGCTGCCAAAGCCGCTTCTTTTACTGCTTCCATATAGGTTGGGTGCGCATGCGAAATACGGGCAATATCTTCTGCACTCGCTCTGAACTCCATCGCCGTAACTGCTTCTGCAATCATATCGGCAGCTCTGGCACCAATAATGTGTACTCCTAATACCTCATCAGTGTCTTTACTTGCCAGAATTTTAACCAGTCCGTCAGTATCCCCACTGGCAGTGGCACGACCCAGCGCCTTAAACGGAAACTGTCCCGACTTGTAATTCACTCCTTTGGTTTTTAGCTCTTCCTCGGTTTGTCCTACCGAAGCTACTTCCGGCCAGGTATACACAACTCCCGGAATAAGGTTATAGTTAATATGCGGTTTCTGACCATTCATAATTTCGGCTACCAATACACCCTCTTCTTCTGCTTTATGAGCCAGCATGGCTCCTCTTATCACATCTCCGATGGCATAAATACCTTTCACATTGGTTTCTAGTGTATGTTCATCTACTACAATTTTACCACGGTCAGTTGTCACGCCGGCAGCCTCGAGATTCAATCCATCAGTATAAGCTCTTCTGCCAATACAAACCAGGCAATAATCACCCTTGATCTCCACGGGTTTACCGTCTGCGCCATCGGCTGACACCAGCACCTCTTCACCAAGATTCTCAATTTTAGTTACTTTAGTATTGAAATAGAAATCAGTACCCAATTTCTTTACAGACTTCTGTAATTCTTTACCCATGGTTTTGTCCATTGTCGGAATCATCGAATCGGCAAACTCCACAAATGTTACTTTCGCTCCCAGACGTGCGTAAACTGACCCCAGTTCTGCTCCGATTACCCCCGCACCGATCACAATTAAATGCTTGGGTATTTCTGTCAGGTTCAAGGCTTCGGTACTTGTAATGATGCGCTTTTTATCATAGTTCATAAAAGGCAAAATAGTAGGCTTTGAACCGGTAGCTATAATCACTTTTGCTGTAGTTATCTGCTCTTCTGTTCCATCTGCTTTTTTGATATGAATTGTATTCTTATCCTGAAATGAGCCCAGCCCGTTATAAACAGTGATTTTATTCTTTTTCATCAGAAAATTGATACCGCCATTCATTTTCTCAACCACACCTTTTTTTCTGGCCATCATTTGTTCGATATTTACTTTGGGCGCAGGTATTTCAATACCATGTTCAGCAAAATGATGAGCTGCGTTATAAAAATGCTCTGACGAGTCGAGCAGCGCTTTTGATGGAATACAGCCCACATTAAGGCAGGTGCCACCTAATACATTATATTTTTCAATGATTGCGGTTTTCATCCCTAGCTGAGCGGCTCTGATGGCAGCTACGTATCCTCCCGGACCTGAACCTATAACCGTAACGTCGTATTGCATGTGATTGTGAAGTTTATATTTTACTCGAATATACTTAAACCTGGAAATTGTAAACTCTTATTCTCTGGTTAGAAAGTTGCCACTCTGTCTTTCTATCCTTATAGATAAAGTGTACTTCAACCTTGTAATGACTGCTTCTTTTTATTACTCGCATTTGGCACAAATACACCTTTATTAAAGAACAAATTTTTGCATTTAATTATTCCTTTCATTCTGTTAAATGCCGCGGCAATACCAAAATAAATATATGTACTAGATAGCTGTTTCTCCCGCCGGACTTACCTAATCTCTTAAGCTATATCAGTATCCTATACCTGCGTATAATTTAACGTCGTCAAGTGTGATAGTTGCTCCGCACATAATCACGAGCCGCTCAACCACATTCCTTAGTTCTCTTACATTCCCTGTCCAGGGTAGGCTTTGCATGTATTCCATCGCCTCAGCATCAAATTCTTTTACGGCATCGCTATATTCATCAGCAATATCTTGCAGAAATTTCTCTGTCAGCAACGGGATATCATTTTTCCGGTTGGCCAGAGAAGGTACATGAATAGGTATTACATTTAAACGATGGTATAAGTCTTCACGGAAGTTTCCCTCCGCAATTTCTTTTCTCAAATCTTTATTGGTAGCGGCAATTACCCTCACATTCACTTTTATTTCTTTATCACCACCCACACGTGTAATCTTGCTTTCCTGCAAGGCTCTCAGCACTTTTGCCTGTGCTGAAAGACTCATGTCACCTATTTCGTCAAGGAAAAGCGTACCGCCATCCGCCTGTTCAAACTTACCAATCCGCTGTTTGATAGCAGAAGTAAAAGCACCTTTCTCATGACCGAAAAGTTCACTTTCAATCAATTCCGAAGGAATGGCCGCACAGTTTACCTCAATTAAGGCCTGATTGCAACGGTTACTTTTCTCATGAATCTGTTTAGCTACCATTTCTTTACCAGAGCCATTAGGCCCGGTAATTAAAACGCGTGCTTCTGTAGGGGCTACCCGGTCAATGGCATCTTTTACTTTCCTGATTAGCTCCGACTCCCCCACTATCTCATTGATTCTGTATATTCTTCGCTTGAGCGTTTTTATTACTTCTACATCCTTACTCTTTTCAATGGCATTGCGCACTGTTACAAGTAAACGATTCAAATCCGGTGGTTTGGTTATGAAATCAAAGGCACCCCGTTTGGTTGCTTCAACTGCGTTTTCAACATTACCAAAAGCCGAAATCATCACAAACTGGGTTATCACACCTTCTTCTTTAGCTTTATGCAACATTTCAAGGCCATCAAGTTTGGGCATTTTTATGTCACATAATGCCACATCATAATATGTTTTAAGCACCATTGCCAACCCCTCTTCACCGTCTTTAGCTTCGTCTACTTCATACTGTTCATATTCCAGAATGTCTCTTAGGGCATCCCGAATACTCTTTTCATCATCAACTATTAACAATTTTGCCATTATAGATTTATTGGGGGACAAGTTCAATCAAAACAATGCGAATTGTTTAATTTTAAGCTGCAAAATAATGAAAAAATAGCATAGACCGTTAGGATTTTATTCTAAAAATAGATTTCCGGTTATATCGGCTCCCTCTACCAGGAGCTACTGTTATCAACAAAGAAACTCTATATTTGTTAATTCTTAACACAAAACACTTTTACAATACACCTCGTTTATGAAGGCAGGCATTATCGGCGCGGGCATAGGAGGTATTGCAACGGCAATCCGTTTACGCAATAAAGGGTACGAGGTTGATGTATTTGAGGCCAATGATTATGTCGGAGGAAAATTGAGCAGTTTCAAACAAGGTTCTTATCGGTTTGATGCGGGTCCTTCACTTTTTACAATGCCCCAATTGGTAGAAGAGCTGTTTGAAATATCGGGCAAATCGGTAAAAGATTATTTTAAGTATATCAGGCTTCCGGAAATATGCCGTTATTTCTGGGAAGACGGCACAAGATTAAATGTATCGGCCAATAGCATTGAGTTTGCTACAGAAGCCGAAAAACAATTGGGTGAGCCTGCCGAAAAAATAACAAAAGCCTTGCAAAACAGCGCCTTCAAGTATGAAATTCTCAGTGGTCTTTTTCTGGAAGACTCTCTGCATAAATTTTCTACCTGGACCTCGGCAAAAGCGCTTAGGGGTTATCTGAACCTACCTAAATTGGGTATTTTCAGTACTATGAACAATGCCAATGAAAAGTTTTTTTCTACTGCTAAGGCTGTTCAGTTATTCAATCGCTATGCTACTTATAATGGTTCTGACCCTTACCAGACTCCTGCTACGATGAATATCATTCCTCACCTGGAATACAACGTCGGTGCATTTTTCCCTGAAAATGGCATGTACGGTATTACAGAAAGTCTGGTTGCTTTAGCAAAAGACTTAGGAGTACAATTTCATTTTAACACCCGGGTCAAAGAAATTTGCGTAGCAGATAAAAAGATAAAGGGATTGAAGGTTGAAAAAACGGAAAATAGCACCAGCGCTGATTATTTTCTTCCGTTCGATGTAGTGGTGAGTAATATGGATATTACCCCAACTTACCGGAAATTGCTACCTCATGCCAGGCACCCCGAAAAATTGCTCAACCAACCCAAAAGCGGCTCAGGTCTTATTTTCTATTGGGGCATTAAAAAGGAATTTGAGGAGTTGGGATTACACAACGTTTTTTTCTCGGATAACTACAACGCAGAGTTTACGCATCAGTTTCAGAAAAAAAACATTTATCATGACCCGACCATTTATTTGAACATTACTTCGAAATACAAAAAAGATGATGCACCGGCCGGATGCGAAAACTGGTTTATTTTATTGAATGCTCCGGCAAATGAGGGTCAGAACTGGGATACCCTCATTGAGGATACCCGACAAAATGTAATTGAAAAACTAAGCAGAAACCTGAACGCGGATATTAAATCCCTGATTGAATCAGAATCTATACTTGACCCGCGCACAATTGAGTTCAGAACATCATCGGTGCAGGGAGCTTTATATGGCAACAGTTCCAATAACAAATTTGCGGCGTTTATGCGCCATGCCAATTTTTCTTCGCGAATCAGAAATCTATATTTTGTAGGTGGCAGCGTACATCCGGGCGGGGGTATCCCGCTGGCGCTTTCCTCGGCCAAAATTGCAGGTAATATGGTGCCTAATGCTTAGGCTATAAATTTTACCACCGCCTCTACAAACTCATTCGGCTTATCCGCCTGTATCCAATGCCCTGCGCCTTCAATGGTTTCAATGACAGCATTCGGGAAAACTTTCCTGATAGCAGGTATGTCCTCATCATAAATATATCCCGACTCACTGCCACGCAGAAACAATACCGGTTCTGTGATTTCACGGGTATCGATAAAATCGCCTCCTACCTGGTATATCTCACGACTTAATACCGGAAGATTAATACGCCAGTCGAATTTACCCATTTCGTTTCTATAGAGATTTTTCAACAGGAACTGACGTTCACCTACGCTGGTTACATATCTGTCTAATTGCAGTTCTGCCTCTTTCCTGTTTGTAAGTGTGTCTAAATCTATCGAGTTGAGCCCCTGAATGATGTGCCCATGATGTGACGGGTAATATTTGGGAGCAATATCTACCACAACCAGTTTGCTAAACTTGCCCTCATGCTGCATGGCAAATTGCATAACGGTCTTCCCCCCCATTGAGTGACCTACGATAATAGGTTTATCAAGTTGATGCTCATCAATAAAGTCGTTCAGGTCTTCAGCCATCAATTCATAACTGAATTCTTCACTGCGAGGTGATTGTCCGTGATTCCGTGCATCAAGTGCATATACGGCATAACCTTTCTCAGCAATCATCTTGCTGATGGTAAACCAATTGTCTGAAGAGCCAAAAACACCGTGTAGAATCAATACAGGCTGCCCTTCGCCTGTTTTTCTATAGAAAAGTTTCATCTGTTGGTAATCATATTAAGCAATCTTGTGGCAAAGATAGGATTTTATTAGATATTGAGTGAATGAGTGAGTTAATGATTGAGTGATTTATAGTATGGAAATTCCAGCTTATTTTGCCACAATGTACACGAAGTATAACTATTTAAAATAATCACGCATTCACTAAATGCTTTATTTCCACAATCCATGTTTTATCAAAGCTTTCTTCCGGTTTCAAGGTATTAATGCCCTCTTTCTCTTCAATCTGCTGATTATGATTTACACTATCTGCAATACCACACCAGGGTTCAATACAAACAAAATCTGCATCCTTAGCAGCCCAGACTCCCAGAAACGGAAAACCTTCATAATAGAATCGGAGTTGAACCGGTGTTTTGTCTGATTTTAGTGTAACCCTGTCAGACTTTAAGTGTTTAAACACCAGTGCATCCTGATAAAATAGTTCTTTTGTTAAATGTAAGCGGCCGGAATCATCCGTAACTTTTTCAGGATTTATCTCTATCAGACCACCGTCTGCCAAAGGCCATCGCATGAAGTGTTCTTCTCTGTTGAACTCCAGGTAATAATCATGATACGAAGTACCTTCAGCAAAGGGAACCTTAAAAGCCGGGTGGCCACCTACCGAGAAAAACATGGTTTCTGCACCTAAATTTCTGACCTCATATTTTACCTTTAACTGATTTCTTTCTAATGTATAACACAAGCGAAGCTCAAACTGAAAAGGATATACCTTTAGTGAGGTTTCATCATGTGTCAGTAAAAAAACAACGCTATCCCCGGTCTGGTGTTCAACCTCAAAAACCTGTTCACGCGCAAAGCCATGACGCGGAAGAGAGTACTGCTGTTCTTTATAAATAAAAGTATTGTTCTTTAAAGATCCAACAACAGGAAATAACACCGGTGAGGACTTCCCCCAGAACTCAGGGTCAGCCGACCACATGTGTTCAATTTGTGATGGTTTATGGATTAAACTGACTAACTCAGCCCCTTTAAGGTTTATGGTAGCACTAATGAGCTCGTTCTGAATAGTTATCATACAATTGATACATGAATTATCAGACCACAAGATACATATCTCCGGTAATTCTCTCCCAAAAAAACTCAATATTTAAAATGGGATTCTCAACAAAAACAAAGGGTAAGGTCATTGACCCTACCCTGTCTTTACGAAAAAGCATTATTAATAAAACTCATTTACTAATATTTTCCATAGCGGTCGTTGTATCTGCCACCGGCATAACCACGGCTATAATCATCATATGTTAAACGATCTCTGTCTCTTTTTTCACGTGCAATCCATGTATTCAGAACAGCCAGGTCCTGTGTCAGTTCGCGACGTTCGAATGCATCCAGTCTGCCATCACGTTTAAAACGATTCTCTTTTACCTCAATTCTTTCTGCTTCTTTCAATAATCGTTTTGCTTCGTTTGAAGTAATTCTGCCACTCTCAATTCCCGCGGCAATCTGACGGCGTGCTTCACGTTGGTAACTATCTACCTTGTCATATCCGTTGTCAAAACGACCAGGTCTGTCATGTCCTCTTTGTGCATTAGCAGAGATGGCTCCAGCCACCAACATTGCTACAAACATTAACTTTTTCATAGTAAAATTCTCGGTTATTAATTCTTCTTGTTTTTGTTTATTTGAATCTTAGATATAAAAGACAAGCATCTGGTTTATTGACACAATTGTTAATGATTCGTTAAGAACTATAACCACCTAAAAATGAAGTGATTGTGAAAGAATAGACAGCCTAATGCTTATACAAAGCAGGCCTATAAGAGAATCAGATAAAATGAAGATTAGTGAATAAAACAGAAACTCAGCCGCAAATCCTGTGATTTAATGTGGCTTTTTTTCCGTCTTGCAGAAATAAATAAGTTCTCATTTTAATATGTATTTACTTTTGAGAAAAAATTGATCTATGAAACCGATTATTTTTACGATTATATTTTGTTTCGCCCTCGGAAAAATCAGTGCCCAGAAAATCAGCCTCAGTGAAGCTGTGCAGAAAGGGCTGGAGAACCGCATAGAATTGAAAGCGCAAAACCTGAATGTTCAGATAGCGACTATAGAAAATGAAAAAGTGAAAGCGCGATGGCTTCCGCAGGTAAGCGGCAATGCTGACATACGTTGGAACACGCAACTACAAACTACCATTTTACCTTTTGCCTTGCCAGGATCTAGTGAAACTCAGACCGAAATAAGACTGGGCCGACCATTCAACAACTCTTTCCTGATACAAGCCGAACAAAAAGTGTATGATGCTAATCGTAAAATTGATCAGCAATTGAATAATACGCAGTTAGAGGCACAGAAAAATAATCTTGCCCAGATAAAAGTGAATCTGAAACAGGTTATAACAGAGGCTTATTACAATAGCGTTTTTGCTAAAGAGAGACTCAATTTGTCTGTTCTGGCATTGCAAAGGGCCAATAGTTATCTCGAAGTGGGCAAAGCTCGTTTCGACCAGGGAGCTATTCTGAAAAATGATCTGGATAAACTGGAACTGGATGCCAGCAATGCAAAACTGGCACAAACTAAAAATCAACAGGATTATGACCTGAGCCTGATTGCCTTGCAGTATCAGTTAAACGCAACAGGCAACGTAGAACCGGCAGAAGACTTACCAACCATATTTGGCCATTCGCAAATCGTTGAAGGAGAATCGAACATTGAAAATCGCTCTGAAATAAAAGCAGAACAGCTGAATCTGCAACTCAATGAACTGAATGCCCGAAAACAGCTCGCCAGAAACAAACCTACGGTTTCGGCATACGGCAATTACTCCTATTTTCAATTATCTGAGACACTGAATCCCTTTGAAAAGAATACCTGGTTTCCGGCTAACTACGTAGGCATCAGAGCTAATGTACCGATATTTGACGGACGGCAGGCACGGCTTTCTGCCAATGATTTCAGGACCCGTCAGCAGATAAATACCTTAAATGCCGAACGGTTAAGAAACGATTTCAATTACGAATCTAAAAGTACCTGGAATACCCTGCAACAATCGAAACTGAATCTGGAAGAAGCACAGAAAAACATTGAACTTGCCCGGAGAATTCTGGAAACAGACAAGTTTCGTTTTGAAAAAGGGGTGATTTTATTATCTGACCTTAAAAACACTGAATACACGCTACAAAGTGCTGAAAACCAGTATTTATCAAGTATCTATAATTTTCTGATAGCAAGTGTCAGATATAAGAAGGCGAGCGGGAATTTGTAATAAAGGGAGTAATACTACTCCCCCATCAATTCCTTCAAAATCTTCTGTGCAGCTATTGAGATAACCGTACCCGGGCCAAAAACACCTTTCACGCCGGCATCATATAAAAACTGGTAGTCCTGTGCAGGAATCACTCCTCCGGCAATTACCATGATATCGTCTCTGCCTAGTTTTTTGAGTTCTTCAATTAATTGAGGAATAAGCGTTTTATGACCGGCAGCCAGACTTGATGCCCCAACAATATGCACATCGTTTTCAACGGCTTGCCGTGCTGTTTCTTCCGGTGTCTGAAAAAGCGGGCCTATGTCTACGTCAAATCCCAAGTCGGCAAAGCTGGTGGCTATTACCTTTGCTCCTCTGTCATGCCCATCCTGACCCATTTTGGCAACCATGATTCTGGGTCTTCTACCCTCCAATGCAGCAAACTTATCTGCCATTTCCTTAGCTATCCTGAAATTTTCATCGTCAGAGACCTCAGACTGATACACTCCTGAAATCGAACGGATGGTAGCCTTATGACGCCCGACAATCTTTTCCATAGCATATGATATTTCACCTAAGGTAGCCCTTTTACGAGCGGCTTCAACTGCGAGTGCCAGCAGGTTATCTTCCGGTGCACTGCTTGCATTGACTGTTACCTCAGTAATCTTGTTTAAAATCTTTTCAATCTCTTCATTATTTCGTTCGCTCTTTATTTTCTCGAGCCTTTCTATCTGCTTCCTGCGTACGTTTTGATTGTCTACCTCAAGTAGTTCTATTTCAGTTTCAGCGTTGGTTTTGTATTTATTCACTCCTACAATCACATCCTTACCTGAATCAATACGAGCCTGCTTGCGGGCAGCGGCTTCCTCTATACGCATTTTGGGCAGGCCGGTTTCTATTGCTTTAGTCATGCCGCCCAATTCTTCTACTTCCTCAATTAAAGCCCAGGCTTTTTCCACCAGTTCCTTGGTCAGATACTCCACATAATAAGAGCCGCCCCAAGGATCAACCACTCTGCAAATTTCTGTTTCGTGCTGAATGAACAACTGCGTATTACGGGCAATGCGTGCCGAAAAATCAGTCGGCAAAGCGATGGCTTCATCTAATGAGTTGGTATGCAACGATTGTGTATGCCCCAGAGCAGCAGCCATGGCTTCAATTGCCGTACGGGCTACATTATTGAATGGATCCTGCTCAGTAAGCGACCAACCCGAGGTCTGGCAATGTGTTCGCAAAGCCAATGATTTAGCGTTCTTAGGATTAAACTGTTTCACAATTTTTGCCCAAAGCAAGCGCCCGGCTCTCATTTTGGCTATTTCCATGAAATGATTCATGCCTATGCCCCAGAAAAACGAAAGCCTGGGAGCAAAATCATCTATATCCATACCTGCGGCTATACCGGTTCTGATATACTCCAGTCCATCAGCCAGAGTATAAGCCAATTCCAGATGCGCGGGCGCACCGGCCTCATGAATATGATAGCCTGATATGGATATTGAATTAAACTTAGGCATGAGCCTTGAAGCATAAGAGAAGATATCTCCCACAATTCTCATCGAAAATTCGGGCGGATAAATGTATGTATTACGAACCATGAACTCTTTCAGAATATCGTTCTGAATGGTTCCCGAAAGCTGAGCGGGGTCAACTCCCTGTTCTTCAGCTGCTACGATATAGAATGCCATAATAGGCAATACTGCACCATTCATGGTCATAGACACCGACATTTCATTGAGCGGAATCTGGTCGAAAAGAATTTTCATATCTTCGACCGAATCAATGGCTACTCCTGCCTTACCCACATCACCTACTACCCTGGGGTGGTCAGAATCATAGCCTCTGTGTGTTGCCAGATCAAAAGCGACTGACAACCCTTTTTGCCCGCCAGCCAGGTTTCTGCGATAAAAAGCATTGGATTCTTCAGCTGTTGAGAACCCCGCATACTGACGGATTGTCCAGGGCTGCATTACATACATGGTGCTATAAGGCCCTCTCAGAAAGGGGGGAATACCTGCCGAAAAATGCAGGTGCGCTGCCTGTTGAATATCAGTCGCAGTGAACCGGGGTTTTATTTGTATTCCTTCAGCTGTTTTGAAAACATACCCGCTTTCATTATTCTTCGATTCCGGTAGGGTACTATCTTTTTCAAAAAGCTTTATGCTGGAAAAATCAGGCTTCATAGTTTATCTGCTACGATTAAAAAAATCGTGATACAATTACGAAGTAAATATCTTCTTTTTTAAAAACAAACCAATGGTATTTTTCAATTTGAGTAAAGTAGAAAAAAAAAGTTTGCCCCTAGAAGAGACAAACTTTAATAAAAATAGAAGTAGATTTGTTTCAAAAAGTTTTTCTAAATTACTTAATTAGGTTCCTTAGTTAACAACGCGGTATCGCTCAATTTCACTTAAAGGAACATTATGTGATTGTTTTGGAAGATCTTTCAAACCCTTGATACCCCTTGCTTCCCATGCATCCAACCAGTTGGTAATGGTAGCTCTGCTCACTTCAAAGATATCTGACAAGGTGGTTACATTATAGCCCTTAAAACTCAACAGAATTGCTTTTGCCCGTTCACGCTCTCTGTAATTCCTGCCACGGCGAGAGACCTCTCTCAGATGCTCTACCTGATCGGGAGTTATTTTCCTTACGTAACGCATAAGCAAAATGTTTTAACTGTTAATTTCAAATGATAGCTTTTTTCCAAAATAAGCCTGCCATACTTATCTCTAATCTCTCTCACAACCCGGCGCCTCATTAGGTTTAGTGGACTCTCTAAAACCTAAGACGTTTAAAAAATCTGGAACGCTGTGGAATCGATGAAATTTATTTTGGGCTTTTAAATCATTAAGATTTGCTCGTCAATACTGATTAAAGCTTCGTTTTCAATGAGTGCAGTAAGTATTAACCCGGTCAAAGTCATATTTATTAGAGTTCGTCCCATTTTTATCATAGTTCACACCATTTTTTCATTGTGGTCAAATTGACTTACTATTTTTACTGATGGCTCTATGGACAAAAAATGTTAACCTTTTATCAACCAGATTATGATCGGAAGCTACATCAAAACATCGAAGCGTAATTTACTGCGCAACAAAATGTTCTCATTCATCAATATAGCCGGCCTTGCCATTAGTATGTCCGTCGGATTATTACTGATTGCGTTCGTGCTCGATATGCGCTCGTATGACAGGTTCCACAAAAATGGTGAGAGGATTTATCGTATCACCAGTGTACTGACTGAAAACCGTAAACAAAGCGGCAAGTTTGCCACCACATCAATAAAGACCGGGAAACTCATCCGGCAAAAATTACCTGCCATAGAAGAAGTGACTATTATGCGCACCGACTTTTCGGAAGATGCAAAGGTGGGCAACAATATTTTCCCTATTAAAGGTTTTTGGGCGGATCCGTCTGTATTCAAAATTTTCACCTTTCCGATGCTGGAAGGCAACCCCGAAACAGCGCTGAAAAATCCCTATTCTATTGTTCTTACACAGACCACCGCCAGAAAACTCTTCGGCAGTGAAGATGTGCTGGGTAAGGTAATCAGTTTTGATACATACAACTACCAGGTGACCGGTGTAATGAAAGACATACCCTTCTTTTCGCACATCAACTTCGAAGCCCTGGTATCGCTGTCTACAGCCGAGCAACTCCATAAAAACGACAACAACTTCGAAAAATGGACAAGCATGTCGTCTAACTATGTGTATCTCCGGCTACCTGAAAACGCCGATATGACTTCAATTCAGTCGCAACTTGACGCTATTGCGAAGGAGGAAAACCTTGCTGAAGAAAACACTAAAATCCGACTTGAGCTTCTTCCTCTATATAAGATTGTGGTAGGCGAGAATCTCCGTGCGTCTGAGGGCGGGCCGGGTTCTGTGGGTCCGCACATGCATCCGATGGTTCTTTGGATACTTGGCGGACTTGCTCTCGTTGTAATATTATCGGCGTGTTTCAACTATACCAATCTTTCAATAGCACGTGCCATGCGCCGCTTTAAAGAAGTAGGTATCCGGAAAGCTATCGGTGCTCAAAAGAACCAGGTATGGGAACAGTTTCTGGTAGAATCAATCATGATCTCTCTGGCAGCACTTTTTCTTTCGTTTTTCCTCTTTCTGATACTGCGGCCACAACTGATAAACCTTGCGCCGGAGATGCAGCGCACGGTAAAGCTTGGGCTCACACTGCCTATGGTGGTGGCCTTCATCATCTTTTCGATTACCGTAGGTGTGATTGCCGGCTTTATGCCTGCCCTATTCTTTTCGAAGGTCAGCGCCATCAATGCGCTCAGAAATGCGGCCTCAGTAAAAGGGTTTAAACACTTAACATTCCGACGCACACTGGTGGTGATTCAATATACGCTCACGCTGATTTTTATAACAACAACTGCCGTGGGCTATGTGCAATACAAAAATATATTGGCATTCGATCTGGGGTTCAACACAGAAAACATCCTGAATATAGACATGCAGGGTAATAAACCCGAGGCACTTCTCAAGGAACTGAGCGAGATGCCGGAAGTAAGCGCTTTGTCCAGGTCTCTGATAATCACCAGTGTGGGTAATGCCTGGGGAGGTTTTATGAAATACAAAGATTCGCGCGATTCGGTGCTGGTCATGACTAACAACGTCGACGAAAACTACCTGCCTCTGCACGATTATAAACTCATTGCCGGAGGAAATTTTATGGCACGACCTACTACCCGCGAAGCCGTAAGAGAAGTGATTGTTAACGAGAAGTTCTTAAAACGATTTAACATTGGCCAGCATGACCCCCGGAAAGCAATCGGGGAGGAAATCACATTTAGCAGTTTCAATGTACATAGTCGTAAAATGACCATTGTTGGCGTAATAAAAGACTTTCACTATGGCAAGGTCGAGAACCTCATTGAACCTGTAGCCTTCATGTTCTGGACACCCGGAGACAGGGCTGTCATCAATGCCAAAATACAAAGTACTGATATGCCCGCAACCATGGCCAGAATTGAGTCTGCATGGAAAAAAATTGATCGTGTTCATCGGTTTGAGGCTAAATTCTATGACGAAGAAATAGAAGATGCTTACAGTGAATTTTCTATCATGATCAAGATTATTAGCTTCCTTTCAATTCTGGCCATTTCTATTTCGTCAATGGGATTATTTGGAATGGTCGCGTTCACTACCGAAACCAGATTGAAAGAGATCGGCATCCGTAAAGTGATGGGTGCAAGCTCCGGCAGTCTCATCTACTTATTGAGCCGTGGCTTTCTTGTATTGCTGTCAATATCGGCACTCATCGCTTTGCCCATAACTTACCTTTTCTTCGAAAAATTTATACTTACCAATTTTCCGTATCACACACCTGTGCAGGTCGCCGAGTTGCTGGCCGGCTTGCTGGCTGTGCTACTGATTGCATTCATTATGATTGGATCGCAGACAATGAAAGCGGCCAGGAGTAATCCGGTGAAAGTTTTGAAGAATGAATAAAGATGAAAAGCTCTATCAACCGGTACCGAAGCCAATCGGTACCGGTTTCTTACTCTTATGGCAGCAATTTCTATAAACGACCGATAGAAAATTGTATTTTTCAGAGACTCGCTACATTCATTCATCATCTGTTCCATCCTCTCAATGTCTGATTAGAGTCACTCACTCTTTTTATCTCTCATTCTTTCGAATTGGTTGAGTCCACTCTTACTGTGCCAGTGTGTCCACTCAGCAATGCCATTATCAATTGAAATTTCCATTCTCTACCAGCAAAACATAATGCATCTCTCGTTGCAGTCAGGTTCTGCTGCATTACAATCCAGAAAATGCTACTTTTTACCAATAACTCTTCTGTTTTTCAGAGGCAGTAACCAAAATATTACCACTAACCTTTAGTTTACTACTAACTTTTTATTAGCAAATATACATAAGTTTGTGGCGTCAAAAATTTAGTAGTAATCATTAAAAAACAAGAATCGTGAAAAAAGTATTGCACATTATATCAAGCCCGCAAGGTGAAGCATCTGTTAGTAAAAAACTCGGAAATACCATCATTGAAAAGATTAAAGACAAGTATACTGATATCAGTGTGACTGAACGAAATCTGACAACAACCGTTTTTCCGCATTTAGACCAACTACAAATCGGTTCGTGGTTTACACCTGCCGAAAACCATTCATCCGAACAGGAAAAGGCTATTAAAATTTCAAACGAAGCGATTGCAGAAATGCAGGAAGCAGACATTTATGTGATTGGCGCCCCGTTCTATAATTTTGCTATCCCTTCTACCCTAAAAGCGTATTTAGACCACATTGCAAGACCAGGGATTACCTTCCGATACAACGAAAATGGACAACCAGAAGGCTTGTTGAAAAACAAAAAGGCATATATTGCCACTTCCTCAAGCGGCGTTTATTCTGAAGGTGCGTTTCAATCGTTTGATTTTGTGAGCCCGTACCTGAAATTCTTACTCGGATTTCTGGGCATTACAGATGTTGCCTTTGTGCGGGTTGAAGGCCTAAGAATAGATGGCTTTAAAGAAACCGCTTTCGAAAGAGGTGTTGAAAGTATTGCAATTGACTGATTGTGATAAAGTGCGCTTTCCTGTTCGTTGGCTATAAGTTTAGCGTAAGCTATATAATTTAAGTTTCTAAAGGTTAAAAGCATAATAAGGTCTTAAGATACCTTATTATGCTTATCTCTTAGTAGTCTGAATACTATCTTTTTCTGTATTATTTTGTAGATTTGCTTCAACAATTAATCATTACAGAAAAAGATATTTATTTGTCATATAGACATGCAGATTGTAAATCCAGCCACCGAAGAAATCATTACCACGCTCGCTGAAGACTCTCCCGTAAGTCTTCAGAATAAACTAAAGACACTTCAAAAAGGGCAAAAAGCCTGGGCCAAGGTTCCGCTCAAAAAACGCATCGGAATCATTGCGCACTTTTCTGACTTACTGGCCGAAAACATAGAAGAATTAGCGGCCACCCTGACGTCTGAAATGGGCAAGCCATTACAGCAGGCCCGCAATGAGGTAAACGGCGCCAGAGCCAGAATTAAATACTTCATAGAGAACTCACAAAAGTATCTGAAAGAAGAAACCGTAACTCGCCAGGAAGGACTCACAGAACGGATCTCTTACGAACCTCTGGGCGTTATCTGCAATATTTCTGCCTGGAACTACCCTTTTCTGGTGGGAGTCAACGTTTTTATTCCGGCGTTGATTGGAGGTAATTCCGTTTTCTATAAGCCATCAGAATTCTCAACGCTTACAGGTTTAAATATTGAAAAATACCTGAAAAAAGCAGGCGTGCCGGAAGATGTATTTCAGGTAGCAATTGGCGCAAAAGAAGTAGGCGAACAATTGCTGGAAATGCCTCTGGATGGTTATTTCTTTACAGGTTCTTACCGTACAGGTTTGTATATCTACGAAAAAGTAGCCAATAAGATGGTACCATGCCAGCTTGAATTAGGAGGCAAAGATCCGCTGTATGTAGCTGATGATGTGGCTGATATTCAATCGGTAGCTGCAGGGACGGCCGATGGTGCATTTTATAACAATGGCCAGAGTTGCTGTGCAGTAGAAAGAATATATGTGCACGAAAAAGTGTATGACCAATATGTAGATGCGTTTGTGAAAGAAGTAAAGGCTTATAAAATCGGTCAGCCTGATGCTGATGGTGTTTATATCGGGGCTTTAAGCAGACAATCACAATTAGGCTTTTTGGAAAATCAGGTGCAGGATGCTGTGAAAAAAGGCGCCACTCTTTTAACAGGCGGAAAAAGCATTGCCGGACAGGGCTATTTCTTTGCTCCCACTGTGCTGGCCGATGTAAACCACAAAATGAGTGTAATGAAAGATGAATCTTTTGGGCCGATCATTGGTATCATGAAAGTGAAAGATGATAAAGAAGCTACCAAACTAATGCAGGATACAGAATATGGCCTGACAGCCGCAGTTTATACTACTGATAAAAAACGAGCGGAAAAAATATTGAAGCAGATCAATGCCGGAACAAGCTACTGGAATTGTTGCGACCGTGTTTCAGCACCGTTGCCCTGGAGCGGACGTAAAAACTCTGGTTTTGGCGCTACGCTATCACATGCAGGTATCAGGGCATTTGTAAAACCTAAAGCGTGGCATTTGAGAGGTTAATGTAATATAGAGGGTATCTGTTTTGTCAGGTACCCTTTCTTATCAAATTCTATTCTTCGAATCAATTATTATTGTTACCGGGCCATCGTTTAGCAGAGCCACTTTCATGTCTGCGCCAAACTCTCCGGTTTCAATAGGTTTTCCTAATTCCTGTGACAGTTGAGCAATCATTTTTTCGTACAAAGGGATAGCTACTTCAGGTCTTGCGGCTTCAATGAAAGAAGGTCTGTTGCCTTTTTTGGTACTGGCATGTAAGGTAAATTGGCTGATTAACAGGATATCTCCGCCAATAGCAGATAAATCCAGATTCATTTTACCCTCGGCATCACCAAATACCCGTAATCCGATAATTTTCTTCGACAGCCAGTCAATATCCTCTTGTGTATCCGCATGTGTGATACCCAGTAATACCAGAAAACCCAATCCGATTTGTCCTTTTACTGAATTATTGATGGTTACCGAAGCCTGTGTTACCCGTTGAATGACTGCAATCATAATTGTGTTATAGTCGTAGCAATAAATCTGCAATTAAAAGATAAGTGCCTATGCCGATGATATCGTTGGCAGTAGTAATAAAAGGCCCCGAAGCAATAGCAGGATTCACTCCGAACCTGTCAAGTAAAAGAGGGGTAACAGTACCCATAAAAGACGCCAGCACCACTACTGAAAGCAAAGAAAAACAGACAACAAGAAAAAGCTCAGGCTCGCCGATAATATAAATATAAGCACCTGCCAATGCTCCAATTACCAACCCATTGACCAATGCCACCAGAATAATTTTAAAGAGACGTTTCCATAAACTAGTTACGATACCTGTTTTTTCAGCCAGACTTTGCACAATGAGCGAAGACGTCTGAATCCCAACGTTGCCGCCTGTAGAACCCATAATAGGAATAAACGCCGCCAAAGCTGCTACCTTCTGAAATTCTGCCTCAAAGCCTTTTATAACTGTAGCGGCCAGTAAACTACCTATTACGCCGACAACTAACCATGGCAAACGCGCTTTTGCCAGTTGCCATACACTGTCATCTTCTTCGGCTTCACCGGTAATACCGGCCATTACCTGAATATCTTCTTCAGCCTTTTCGGTGATAAAATCGACTACGTCATCAATGGTAATTCTACCTAATAACCGTCCTAATGTATTAACCACTGGAATTGCCTCCAGGTCATATTTCTGCATCAAATCGGCTACTTCTTCCGCCGCGGCTGTGGTTTCTACAAATACTATGTCGTCGTCAAGGATATTCTCTATTCTTGTATTCTTGCGTGCCAGTACAATCTGCTTCAAAGAAACTATCCCTTTCAGCTTCTGGTCGTCGTCTACTACATATATTGCAAATACCTTCTCTACATCTTCTGCCTGCCGCCTGATTTCTTCCACACACTCGCTTACGGTCCAGCTTGAGTTCACTTTCACCAACTCTTTTTGCATCAACCCACCTGCAATATCTTTCGGATAATACATCAGGTCGATGATAAACCTTGCCTGTTCACGGTCGTCGAGCAAGGCAATTACCTTTTCCCGCACTTCTATCGACTGCTCGTTCAGTAAATCAGCTGCATCATCCGAATCCAGAAGGTTTACATACTTGGCAATTTCTTCAACCGCAAACTGCTCTTTTATAAAGCTTTTCCGGGTTTCGGGCTCAATGTGTGCCAGAATTTCGGCTCCGGTTTCCACCTCAACCAGTGTCAATAAATAATGCCCCTGATGCCCGTCGAGCTCAAGCAAAAGACCTGCAATATCTGCCGGATACAGTTCTTCCATTTCAGCTTTCAGCAGATTTTCATCTCCCTGCTCAATGGCCGATTCAAGTTTTTCTATGTACTCTCTGGTTAGCTCAAAAGTACTCATTGTTACTCGATTAGTTTTCGGTAAATGCCTTAGTCAAAAATATAAACTCAGCTACACCTAATTGTTCAGCCCTTTTATTCAATAATTCATGTTCAAAATTCAATCCAATGGGCTTTAAGGCATTCCGAAGTGTTTTCCTTCGCTGATTAAACCCGGCCTTCACTACCTGAAAGAACTTTCTCTCGTCACAATCCAGTTTTTCTACTGCGTTTCTTTTAAGGCTGATCACTCCGGAATCAACTTTGGGAGGAGGATTAAATGCACCGGGCAATACTGTAAATTCATACTTAATGTCGTAATACGCCTGTAAAAATACACTTAATATGCCGTAATCTTTATTGCCGGGTGGCGAGGCTATCCGTTTAGCTACTTCTTTCTGCAGCATACAAACTACTTCGGCCACTATATCTTTATGCTCAAGAATCTTAAAGAAAATCTGTGACGAAATATTGTACGGAAAATTACCAATAACTGCCAGAGGCTCTGTGCTGTCAAACCCTTTCAGATTGGCCAGATCCATTTTCAGAAAGTCTTCCGAAAAAATTCTGTCGCTCAATTCCGGAAAATTCAATTTCAGATACTCCACCGACTCTGTATCAATCTCTACCACTGACGTCTGATAGTCAGTCTTTTTCATTAAAAACTGAGTCAACACACCCATACCCGGGCCAATCTCCAAAACATTGGTATAGTCTTTATGCTTCGAAAGCAGATTCACAATTCTTTCGGCTGCATTCAGATCTTTTAGAAAGTGCTGTCCGAGATGTTTTTTAGGTTTGACTTTTTGCATGCTCAAAATTAGTTCTTTCTATGCAGAATGTATTCAAAGGGTTGAATTTTGTTGAGGATCTTCCTCAATTTGTACAAATCTTTACACTATATCAGCCAAATATCCGGAACATCGTATTCTGGAATACTTCTTTTACTGTTCACTACAACAAAACTCCAAAACTCATGAATCGCAATCTTATTTCAAAATCGATAGTTTTAGCAACTTCTTTAATGGTGGTTGGCTATACCAATATGAGCTGTAAATCGAGCAGCTCAGTTTCTAAATCCACCGCAACTGACGTTGCAGTATCTGCACATGCAGAGCAGGCAACTATTTCTACCGTTTCAATGGGTGGTGCATCCGGCGAAGAACTTAAAAAAATAATGGCTGATTACGCTCCCCAACTGAATGAAAACCTAATCGGCATTGCAACTGTGGAAGCATATGACGAAGGCTTGTTGGTTACCATGACCAAGGGTAATCTTTTCAAAGTTGATTCATACATGATTAATGAAAAAGCAAAGCAAGACCTTCTGAGAATTGCCTACTCATTAAAACAAATACCGAACACTTTTGTTTTGGTTGGCGGTCATGCTGATGCAACCGGAAAAAATGCGTATAACGATAAGTTATCAAGAAAAAGAGCTGTTCAGGTAGCCAATTACCTTCGATCGGCAGGGGTAGAAGAAAACAGATTGTTAGTAGACGGCTTTGGTGAAAAAGTACCGGTGTCTTCTAACAAGTACCTTACGGGCAGAGATAAAAACCGTAGAGTTGACTTCGTAATTGTAGCAGATAATTTTATACGTGAAAACGTAGTTAATAATACCGGAGTAAGATAATTAAACTATCTTACTCGAAAACCCGGTCGGAGTAGCTCACCGTTACTCCGATTTTTTTGTTTCATGAATTCAATTTTTAGCTACATTTGGTTAAAAACTGAAATTATGAAACAAATTTTATTCTATCTATATCTACTTCTTCCGGCTGCTTTACTGGCACAAACCGGCTCCGAAATTTATCTGTTCGATGTTCAGTTTAAAGATAATCGATTCCGTTTATCGAACCCCGTTAACATAACACAGCATAAAGGGTATGACAATCAACCCTTTTTCCATCCTTCTTCGTCAATTATCTATTATGCATCTGCCGACGAGAATGGCCGCACCGAACTTAAATCTTACGATTATAAAAAGCGTATCACGAAGCTGGTAACAAACACCCCTGAAAGAGAATACTCTCCTACCATAACACCTGATAAGCTTTATATTTCTTGCATTATACAGAGAGACAACGGCAAACAGGACTTAGGTAAGTACCCCATAACCGGTGGCCAACCCACCACAATCATTGATGATTTAACAGTAGGATATCATACCTGGGTTGATAATACGCATCTGCTGCTATTTGTACTAGCCGACTCAACCAATAATCTGCATTATTACGACCTTAATACTAAGAAAAGTACTATTTTAGCTGTTAATCCCGGGCGGTCATTGCATAAAATTCCTGGCAGAAATGCCTTTAGTTTTATCGATAAGTCTTCTGACCAATGGTTCATCAGGCAGTTCAATCCTTCTACTGGGGTAATTGATTCCATTGTAGCCACTTTAGGAAAATCGGAAGATATTACCTGGACACCCAACGGATATATTCTGACCAGTAATGGAGAAAAACTTTTTGCTTTCAGACCCGATTCAGGTTCGGATTGGGCAGAAATAGATAGTAGTAATCTGCCTATGCTAAAGAAAATCTCTCGTCTGGCTATTAATAAGACCAACACTAAACTGGCAGTAGTAGTGAGTGAATAAGATTTAGCCTGCAAATTAGGGTTTAAAATCTTCTTCTTTCTTTGTAGATTTACCTCAACATTTATTATGCTACCAGAAAGATGACGGCCGAAAAATCGAATGAAGAGTTGTTGTATGAGATTGAAAAACTCAAACGCAAGCTTGAAGAAGCAGAACATAACAGTGCCATTGACCAGCTACAGGATTTAGTTGATAATACATCTGAAATTATCATGCTGCTTTCATTGAACGGTCGGTTTTTGTTTGTCAACAAGGCTTCAAGAGAGGTTTTAGGCTATACCAGTGAAGAACTTTCAAGGCTTACATTACAGGATATTCTGCATCCGCAGTTTGCTGAAGACATGCTTGCTACGCTTCAACAGATAAAAACAGACAGACAGGTAGTTGACTATCAGACTGTTATGCGCAATAAAGAGGGAAAACGTGTTTATCTGCTGGGAGACATCAGCTGCCGGTTTGAAAACGGTGTACCTACCGCTTTCCGTTGTCTGTTTCGTGACATCACCCTGCGCCGACGGGCAGAAAGAGCTCAGCAATTGTATTATACCATAGCCCAGCTGAACCTGAACACGCTGAACCTGAAAGATTTCTTAACACAGGTACACGTAGAACTCCAGAAACAAATACAGGCCAATAACTTTTTTGTTGCACTTTTTGAGCCCGACGAAGGTACTATCTACTACCCTTATGTAGTAGATGAGTATTCTGATACCATCGGGAATTTCCTGCGTCGTAAGCTGGGCAATGGTATCATCGAATACTCGATGGTTCAGAACAAACCCCTGTTTCTATATAAAGAAGATATTGAAAGGCTTTCAGAAACTGAAAGGTTGACGCTGTATGGCTCTTCACTGCCCGAAGTGATGCTGTGTGTGCCTCTGAAAGTAGATACCAAAACCACGGGAGTAATTGGGGTACAATCGTATAGTGACCGGAATAAATTCAATATCCGTGACCTCGAACTACTGGAATTCGTTTCCGGACAGGTAGCCGTAGCCTTAGTAAGAAAACAAAAAGAAGAAGACTTGCTGAGGCAGACGTCGCGGCTGAACGCTGTATTTGACAGCAGTTCGCACGTTATCTGGACCGTGAACCTGAAACGCCAGTTGAGTTCTTTCAACAAAAACTATGAAGAATTAATCAGGAAAAACCTGGGGTATCCTCCGGAAATCAACTCAAGTACTGAAAAAATAGGCTGGCGCCTCATTGCACCGGAAGACCGGCCGGTTTTGCGGGAAAAATACAACGATGCCTTTAAAGGCAAACCGCAGAACTTTGAAATGCACTGGGGACAGATAGATGGCGGCGACGACTGGTATGAGTTTTATCTGAACCCGATTTTATCGTCTTCCAGCGGGCAGATCGAGGAGATATCAGGCATTGCGCAAAATATTACTGAAAAGAAAAATTCAACCATACGGCTTCAGAAAAGCGAACAGAAGTTTCGCGATACCATTGAATCATTTATTGATATTTACTACCGTACTGACCTGGCCGGTAATATCAGCATGATATCCCCATCCGTATTAACTCACACAGGATACACCGTTGAAGAAGTGATGGGCAATAAGGTGGACAAATTCTTTGAAAATGCTATTGACAGCTCTAAAAACATCAAAGGGCTTCTGAAATCAGGTAGCATTACCAACTTTGAAGTAATTGTTAAACGTAAAGACGGGGAACTAAGGCAGTTTATGCTTAACATCCGGATGATTAAAGATTCCAAGGGAATTCCAATAGAGGTTGAAGGGGTAGCCCGTGATATTTCTGAATTGAAACTTGCCAATGAAGACCTAATTATTGCGAAAGACGAGGCCGAAAGATCGCTGAAAGTGAAAGAGCGCTTCCTGGCGAATATGAGCCATGAGATTCGTACGCCTATGAACGGCGTAATCGGTATGATCGATCTGATGTATGAAACCCCGCTGAATCCTGAGCAAAGAGACTATGTGCAGACCATCAAGAAATCATCAGAAACCCTGTTGACTATTCTGAACGACATACTCGACCTGTCGAAAATTGAAGCAGGTAAAATGGATTTGCATAATGCACCGCTCGACATACGCGAATTGCTGGAAAGGTTAGTTGGTTTGTTCCGCCAGCGGGCTATTGAAAAGAATAATACCCTTACCTATCATATAGCCGAAGATGTACCTGCCTATCTGATAGCCGACCAGACGCGTCTGCTTCAGATTTTCTCTAATCTTACCTCAAATGCACTGAAATTTACCGAGAACGGAAGCGTGAAGGTGTCATTATCCAAGGTATCATCAAACGGGAAAATACACATTCTGAAAGGTGAGATTAAAGACTCGGGTATTGGTATCTCAGAAGAAGACCAGAGACTATTATTCGGAGCATTTCAGCAAGTTGATAACTCTACCAAAAAGTCTTTTGGTGGTACGGGTCTCGGCCTGGCCATTTCAAGAGAATTATGCCGCCTGATGAAAGGCGATATGGGTGTAGTTTCCGGCGAAGGAGAAGGAAGTACTTTCTGGTTTACGATTGAAGTACGAGCTACTAGTATCAGCCCGAACGTTTCAGATAGCCAGGAAGGAGAAATCCAACTCACTAATTTTTTCAGTCAATACTCACCTAAAATTCTACTGGTAGACGACAACCAGGTTAACAGAAAAGTGGCGTCTGAAATATTGCATAAGTCAGGCTGTACAGTAACCACTGCTGAAAGCGGTGCCAAAGCCATTGAGATATTTGGGGATAACCCGTCTTTCGACCTGATATTCATGGACATTCAGATGCCTGAAATGGATGGCATTGAAACCACCCATCGCATGCGGGATATTTACGGGTCGTCTTTACCAAAAATCATAGCCATGACCGCCTACTCTATGCAGCACGACCGGGAGCGCTTCCTTAGTGAAGGAATGGACGACTACGTGCCTAAGCCTATCAGAGCAGCGGTTTTGGTACAAAAAGTGAACGAACTGGTAAAAACAGAAGAAAAGGCCAGGCAACTATCTGCATCAGTAGAAAAAACTTCTGCAAAGAGGCCTGTCAAAAATGTTTCACCTCCTGTAGCGGATGAAAACACCCCTGTCTTGCACGCGTTCGGTGTTGCCACCGAAATTCCGATGTTTGATATGGAAATAGTAAACCAACTAAAAGAAATGGTAGGCGATGAAATGCTGCTGACCGTATTTGAAGATTTTGAACAGGAAGCAGAAGAACAGATACGAAATACAAAAGAGGCCTATCCTGATAACGTAAAAAGCATCCAGAGTGAATTACACACACTGAAAGGCAATTCGGGTACAATCGGGCTTTCGCGCATTCATGAGATTACTAAAGATATTGAAGTGCCATCAAAAACTGGAGATTTAACGCATTTCGCTGAGCGGATGGCAGTGCTGGAAGATGAATTTGCCAGATTTCAGGAAGCCTACCGAAAGGTTTTATCCTGATTAATTGAGCGGAAAAATTTGCAATACTCCCATAATATTTTCGTTAATTTGAACAGACGATTAAACAATTATACACATGAAATATAATACACTATTATTCGCATTTATATTGTTACTTGGCTTTTCGGTGAAAGTCAACGCACAATCGGATGAAGATGCCATTAAAGAAACTCTCCTGAATTATCTGGATGGCGGAGCTACCGGAGATTCAGCCAAATTGAACCGTGCGTTTCATCCGGCAGCCAATTTACGGAGTTTGTCGAACGGACGTATCTCTGAGATTCAGGTGAAAAGATTCATTGCTTCTGTACCTGCCGGAGGCGCCAAATGGAAGAGTAATATTGTAAGTTACAGCTTTGCAGGCACCGCCGGAACAGCCGTAACAGAAGAAGAATTTGATAATTTTAAATATGTGGATTTCCTGAATCTGCTAAAAGTAAACGGGGAGTGGAAAATTGTAAGCCGTGTATTCTCTAAAGTTGACAAAACCATTGCAGTTGCATCAAACGGTCTTTCTGCTCCTCCGGCTAACACATTAAAAGCAGGTAATACGCCTGGCAAAAAACCTGCCGCCAAACCAAAACCATCAGACGACGGTTGGTGATAAAAAAACAGGCCTTTCTTTTCAGAAGGCCTGTTTTTTTATCCGATAATCTCGCTTAGCCACGCTTTTACTTTTTCTGCCCATTCGGCTTGTTTAAAAGTATCCTGACTATGGCGGGTTTCATTGTCATACTCCCGCTGCAGGCGGTTCATTTCTCTGTATGCTTCCAGATATTCATACTGAATCATGCTATTCAGATCTTCTATGCTTTCTGCCTGCATTACCTGTATTCTTTTTCTGAATCGTTCCACAACCAGTTTAGTGATATCGAAGTGTAATTGCTCATGCGCCAGTGCATAGGCATTCTTTGCACTTTCATTAGCCCACGACATCCCCCGTACCATATAGGTTCTGGTCTGAATATTAGCCCGGATAATTCCCTCTGATACCCCGAATGAAGCCGTATAAGCAAAGTTGCTGAAAATAGCCGCACCATACCTGTTTAATCCTGATGGGCTGCCTCTGAAATCATCCCAGTTTATTTTTCTGGTTTCATAATGAATAGTGTCGCTGTCGTTAAGCTTATAATCAGGCAGGAATGTTATCTGAATACCCTTTGCCAGTGCTTCATGCTTACCGTTGTTCAGATTCATCCAATCAGTAAAATACTGCAGGGTCTGAATAACCAGTTGACGCAAGACCGACTCATAGTTATTCATATTGGGTGACCCTCCCGAACGCTTATAATCCATGTACACATTGGAACTGACGAGAGAGACGGTATCGCTCCTGCCAATTCTTTCAAAACTTGCGGTTAAAGACATCCTGCCATTAATGCCTCCCGATGCATTTTTTGTTTCGTGCACTTTCAGTTGGGTAAGATTATAAAGGATAGGTACCGTTGAAGTATTTTTAGGGAGATTTCTGGTAATGAAATTCTGTAAACCGTTTTTAATACCACCTGCGATGGTAATCGGGGTTTTATCGTTTGAAGAGGTGATAATGGTACCGATTCCGTGATTTTGCGACCGGGTGTCTTTTACATTCGCTATATAATACCCCACGGGTTTCACATCAATCGGAATGTCTTTCAACGGAATTAAATACTGTCCGGATGCTATCTGCACCCAACAACAGCAACAAAACAGTATCAATATTTTGGCATTTCTATGCATATACCACCTCTAATCTTCTCAAATTTGCAAAAAAAGGGCCATTAATAATAATTTCTTCAATCATTATTAATATGTACCAACAAAAAATCTGCATGGCGGCACAGAGACCACCATGCAGATTTATATTTACAAACGATTAATTTTTGCTTTTATTGAAGTCGAGGTTGCAAACAATACCTGCATAGATAATCCGGCTGATAGGTGCTGAACCATAAACACTAATGGCATTGGCATTGGTCAGATTAGTACCTCCCAATTTAATAGTACTTCTGATATCTTTCAAGTAATAATTCAATTGTGCATCTACTGTGCCAAAAGCTTTGATTTCTCCCTCGTCAAAAGGCATAAAATACATGTATGTACTATTCCATCTATAATTAACCGAATAAGAAAAATTCTTGTTTATCAATCCGTTTGCTCCCAGATTAAATTTATGCTCCGGAGTATTGAACCCGGCTATGAGGTCTTTAATATCTGAAATCTTTGCCCAGGTATAATTGCCATAAACACTCAGCTTGTGGTTAACCCGGTAATCAAGACTGATGAAAGCACCTTGTGTAGTAACCGGCTTATCGAAATTAGCCCAGGTCTGAATAAACCTGCCTCTGGTGCGGTCAGGCGTAGCTTTTGCCCAGTCCCCGGTTTTTTGTTGATAATTGCCTTCCGGCATTTTTCCGTCTTCCCGTCCCTGAAAGCGTACAATACCTATAAAGCCATTGTAAAGGCTGTGGTAGTAGCTCAGGTCAATCTGCAAGTCTTTAGTCAATAAACCTTTATAGCCCAATTCCCAGCTGTTCATTTTTTCAGGAGCCAGTTTCTTTACCTCATAAGGTTGCGTGCCTGTCGAGTTAAGTCCTTTAAATCCGTTTTCTACGTTTCCTATCAGCAAAATGCTACCATAGTCCAGATAGATGTATTGGTCTAATTGAGCAGGAGCTCTGAAAGCGGTTGAGTAATTGGCTCTGAAATTATGCTTGCCAGCCGAGTATACAGCCGAGATTCGTGGTGAAAACTTCGCATCAAAATTCTGAAAGAAATCGGCCCTTCCTGCTGCTGCCAGTGTCAGTTTTTCATCCAGCAGTTTTTGTTGCACCTGTCCATAAATGCCTGATTCCCAATTCACAATACTGTTTCTTTTTTCCCCGGTTAATGGTGAAAAGTTTCCGTCAGACAACAAGGTACCATTCGATTTCAACAGATAAGTTCTATAGGCACCGCCAATCACGATATCAGTCGAAGGCAGCTTAAACTCTCTTTGGGCTGAAAAATCGGTATAACGGGCAGTATTAGAAAAGGCTGCTCCTTTAATAGTTGAGCCATTGATAAGCAAGTCTCCTACTCCATCAGCCACTTTTCTTGTTATCTGGTCAAATTGTGAAGTTGAAGCGCCAGCTGGTTTTGAATTCCATTGCAGGTTCTGGGTAAGATTAAAAGCAAGCCGTGCTGCATCTTCAATTGATTGGCCTCCCTGAATTACCGGTATTGAAAAGCTACCGGGTACCCCGCCGTTTACCATGTCAGGTGTATAAACACCTGCAAGGCTGCCACCACCCAAACCATTTCCTCTTGCTGCGGCAAATATCTGATTCCAGGCATTGAAATAGTTTGAAGATACAGTCGGGTATGCTCCGTTTTTAGGGTCGGTAAGTCTTACATTCTGCAAGGCATTGGCCACTCCTCCTGCTTCATAGGCTTTTCCACCGTAATCAAACATGGAATATGCCCGAATAAACCATTTATTGTTTTTCACCTCCAGTTTATGCAAATCGTATTGCATTTCTCTCCAGACAAAACGGCTTGTACTCTGGAAAATCCCGTTGCCTAACGACCAACGATACTCATAGGATGCCTGTGTTTTTTCGTTAATTTTAAAATGCAAAGAAGGATTCAGCCGAATACTACCTGCCTGAAAAGTATTGATATTTACAAATTTGTTTCCGGCATTTTCGCCAATAATATCTGCTTCTTTATAACCGGGCATATAAATCCGGTACGGCTGATTATTATTGTATTTTGTTAAATTGGGGTCGGTTACTGTGAAACCCACATCGCCAAAATAATTGACTTTGTTCCATCCGAAAGGTGACCCATAGGCATTATTGCTCGCATCAGACCCTGCCAGTCCACCGGCTGTTACGGCTTTAATGGAGGCGTCAGATTCTCCCATAAATTCTTCACCCTGTGTAAAATTCGCATTCAGTTTAAAGGCAAAGCGCTTGGCAAAGGCTTGTGCGTATCTTATTTGCCCATCAATCAAAGACCGTGACCCTCCTCTGACAGAAGCAGCCAGCCCCTGATACTTAAACGGATCTTTTGAATGCATCAGAATCACGCCATTAAATGCACCAGAACCATAAAGAGCTGAATTTGCTCCATAAATTACTTCAATGTTATCGATATCTAGGTCGGGTGTACCCATCCAGTTACCACCGTATAGCGATGAAGTGGGCGACATAAAGTCTACGTAATCGGCCAATTGCAGAATTCTTTCCGCTTTAGAGCTGTTAAATCCACGGGTACTTAGGCTTGCTACAAACCAGCTCGACTGGCTCACATCAATCCCCTTGTATCTTGACAAAGAGGATATCAACTCAATACCCGGTGATTGCTGCAGCTGCAGAGCTGAAACTTTAGTAACCGAAACAGGTGCCTTAAAAATACTCTCTTCAATTCGTGAAGCCGACACCACAACTTCATTCAAAACCCGTGCACTATCGGCTGGGATATTCTGTGCCCAAGCCACATTAGTTGCCAGACAAGCCATTAAGTAAAGCTTTCTTTTCATTTTCCTTGGTTTTATGATGGTTTTGTTTTGCTGCCTATCCTTCAATCCATCGTCTGAATTGCGTTGCATTTTCCTGGCTGATACTCACTTCGGCCTTTGAAAGATGCATCAGTTCTAAGGCTATTTTTCCTTTAAATGATGGTTTAAAATTTTTAATGGCATCTATGTTAACTATGAATTTCCGGTTTACTCTGAAAAACTGTCTACCCGGCAACTCTAATTCCAGCTCTCCCAGGTTTTTCTCTATTGTATATCTTTCACCTACTTTATCAATCAAAAAAACTACCCGCGCTTCGGTGTAGATAAAGGCGATATCGGTAATTTTAATCACATAATAATTTGTTCCTCTTTTTACAATCAATCTGTCTTTGTCTACTCCCCCCTTAAAGCCGGGTGCCTGGTCGGCGCTACGTGCATGCATTACAAAATGCTTGCGAAGCGACTCATACTTATCCAGCACCCTCATCAACTCGGCCTTTTCAATGGGTTTTCTCAGATAATCAATCGCATTATAAAGCAAAGCCTGCGACCAGTATTTGTCGTAGGCCGACATAAACACTATCGGAAAACCGGGGTTCATTTCCTGAAAAACCTCAAAACTCAGTCCGTCTGCCAATTCTACTTCAAATAAACCCAGACTCACGCCGTCATTCGCAGCCAACCAGGCCAAAGTTTCCTGAACACTCTGGCAATGAATAATGGCAGACATCGGATAAAACTCTGCCAGCGTTTTCGCTATCTGCTTAAAATTATCTTCTGCTTTTTCTACAATCAGAATAGTCATCGGCTATTTCAGGGGTGAGATTTCCATTTTCAGGCAATATATCTCGGTATTGGCGAAAAAAAATTTGCGTGGCAAAATTACAGAGAACAAATTAGAATAACGCCAAAGCCTGTATTTACCTGCATACTTATGCCCATAATAGCTTAATTTCTGCTCCGCATGTAGTTACGGAATAGATGAATTGGTGATTGGAGTTATATCTTGATCACTGTATGTGATCAAGTCTATAGAATTAATCAGAGTAGTCAACGAAGTTATTATTCTGAGGGCTTTAGTTACTGTGAGATAAAGATGTATCTCGATATGTAGGAAATTAGAAAACTAATGATGCCATCTATTTAATTAAAACAGGATTAGACATGATGTTACAATTAAAGAACTCTATATCGCGCCTAAGTATTGAAAAGCCTATATTTCTAATTATTACAATATACCAAATGACCTATCTCCTAAATTATATAGCGAAATGAAACAACAAATAAAGCAGTAAGGTTACTTGAAAATCTTATGTTTACATTGCTATGAATTACAAATTGCTGTTAAACTTATGAAGTTTAACAGCAATTTGTAATTCATAATGTTGCAATAATACTAGATTTATCCTTTGTAGTTCTTTTTCGCTTCAACCAAATCAATTTTTGCTTTATGCCCATGCTTCTCTAATAAGTAAAGTAAATTTGCACCATTCATTAATGTTAAGGGTTTATTTTTTGCAAATTCATAAGCATCTGAACCATAATCTGATGTGGTAACCAATATACCCTTAGTAGCACCTTCATTTAATACAGTACCATACAAATCACGAACTGCGGATACTCCTACTGTATTGGTATAGCGTTTTGCTTGAATAGCGATTTTACCCCCTCTAATTGGATCGGGATCAAAAGCTATAGCATCTACACCTCCATCTCTGCTTGCCTGAGTTACTTTTACTTCACCACCATTATGGCTAAATTCTTTTTGAAATATCTCACGAAGTAAATGTTCAAAATCTTCCCATGCCATAGAAGCTAAATTATCTTCTTCATTTATATTATCTGCAACATTATATGACGAAACAAACCTTTTATCATTTCTATTAATTTGAAGTACTGGCTGTATAGCAGTAAGTCCACTTAGTTTACTACTTCCTATACCTTTTAAGCTCTTAAAGCAGCTTTTAGGGTCAACTTTTGAAAGCTCGATTTCAATAAAATCTTCTTTCTTTGTTTGAATCGAAACAATGCAATTAGTAATCACTTTGCCTGTTGCTTTATTAACTGCTTCCACCCAGCCATTAAATACAATTACATCAATTGCATTCGCAATATCTGCTTCAAATAATTCATGTAAAGTTCTTAATACTATTTTGTAAATGGTTTCATCATATATCTTTAAAAGCTGAGATTCAGACAAACAATACTCCTTTAATTCTTTTTTAGTTGCTATATATTTTATCTCTAGTAGTGTTGGAATATTTTTTGGCGAAGGAAGTATATATTCAACAATTAAAACTCTATTTAAAGAATTATATTCTATTTCAAAGTCTTTAGGAAATGTATCAATATATGAGGAATTATTTAATACTAATTCACAATACTCTTTAACCGCCAAATTATCGCACTGGAGATATTTCTCCTTTAATATATCTATCTTTTTATTATAGTCAGTTTGCAATTGATAATACTCTAATTCTTGATTTTTCCATTGACTTTCTAATACTTCATATCTTTTGGTAATTTCTGCTTTCAACTCAAGCATTTCATTCACTCTTTTTCTTTCTTCTTCCTCAATTCTCTGATTATAAGCATTTATATCGTCAATATTCTTTTGCCATACAACAATTGCTGCATTATACAGATTTTCTGATTTCTCAATCTTTTTCTGCGCAAAGGATTTAAAAACTTTGTCAAAAAAAGTTAAGCTCGGTAAGTAATTCTTTTTATCCGGCTGCTTAGGAATTTCTTTCAAAACTGGAGCACTTGATAATTTAATCTTTTTCAACTCATTTGGAAGGTCATTTATAGGATTACGAACTTTAAACTTTTTATAATCCTTTAAAACATCCCAATCTATAGCATCATTAATATCAAGAGTATGAATTAGAATATCTTCAAGTGTTTTTTGTATTTCCTTTGCCTCTTTCGAACGTTCATCTGCAATATTTATACTTGCTTCTTTGTCTGCCAAGCTTTTATTCTTGCTAACAATTTTTGCCCACTGCTCATCCCATTGTTTAAACTGCGCTTCTATTTTATTATCTAAAAAAAAAGAATCAAGATCTTTTAATACTCTATATGTGCCCAATCCAAGGTGTTTAATTTCTGCAATATATCTTGTATCATAACTGCGAGTATATTCTTCAGAATGATTAATCTCATGTAATTCTTTAAAATCGTATTTCATTACTTTAATTTGTTCTAGTGGTTGGTATACAAACTGAAAATTATTTATTAATTAAAATTTTATACTCTTATAATGGTAGAATAATTTCAAATCAATCGTTAAAACTGTGTATACACATGAATATCTTTCAGAAGGAATAATTTCAAATATTTGTTTTTATTTATTTTTTTACAAAAAAACTTATTTAACGGCACCCTTGAAGATAGTGAATGTATTACGATTAATTTGAATTTTCTCTTGAATGCAATTTCAATCTATTCGTGATAAAGTGAATCCATTAAAAAATTAAAGATTATGTAGTACAATAAACTTATACACTCATAATATAACACTCAAGAAATTTATCCTTAATGAAGAGGCACTTTGCCTCGAATCGAAGCCTATACAATCCGACAAACGTTGACAGCCCGAACAAATTACCGGAAGAGTTGAAGTTACGCTGGGAAGCATCACAGCTGAATATCTTATACCTACTTTAGCCTTTTCTGACAGTCTTAAAATGATTTAAGCAAACAGAATAATTGCATCCTTGCTTTGATTTAAATAACTTTGCAAAATGCAGGAAATACATGGACTAAAGGATTTGGTATCTACTAACAAGGAGTGTTATGCAGAGTACCGGTTATTGGCTGAAGTGACCCATTTCAATGTTTTTAATCAGTCTGAAATCTGTGAACGGACCCGGCCTATGCATAGAAGCGATTTCTACAAAATTTCGCTCATTAATGGTACCGGCATATTGCAGATAAAAGATGAATACATTGAGATCAATGGAAACGTATTGATTTTTTTCAATCCGACAGTGCCTTACTATTGGCAGGCTTTGTCGGAAGAAAAACCTTCCTATTATTGTTATTTCGACAATCATTTTCAATCGAAACTATTGAACAAAGACTATTTTCAACAATCTGCTTTGTTCACTCCCCGTACCAGTCCCGTATTTATACTTAATGACGAGCAGGCTGCTGATGTACGGCTTGTTTTCGAGTCTATGTACCGGGAAATTCAAAGCGATTACCACCATAAGTACGATATACTTGCCACCTATCTTCAATTGCTTATTCAGAAAGCTTTTAAGTTCCAGAATACTTCCGAAAGGACATCTGCCAATAAATCTGCTTCTATACGCATCATTTCTAATTTTTTAAACCTGCTTGAAAAACAGTTTCCTATTGACGCAGTGGAACATTCCCTGTTACTAAAAACACCGAATGATTTTGCGCAGGAATTGTCCATCCACGTCAATCACCTTAATTATTCGGTAAAAGAACTAACAGGAAAAAAGACTTCTGAAATTATTGCCTCCCGGGTAATCACTGAAGCAAAGGCACTATTGAAACATAGCAATGCCGACATTGCAGAGATAGCCTATATGCTCGGTTTCGAGTATCCGTCCAACTTTATTACTTTCTTCAAAAGGCACACCAAAGAAACGCCCAAATCATTTCGTAATAACGGAAATATTTCGCTTCCGGAAATCCATAATATTTGAATCGAATAATTTTCCGTTTGATATAAAAACTTCTTCTCGCTGAGTAGAGCCTACCTTTGCCCTACGTTATTTTTAACAATAATAAAGTATCTGTTAAGACTATTTGCCTTGCTTGTCAATCAGTGCTAGCTGGGTAAAATACACCTTTTTTTATTGATAAGGAATGGATAACTCTATGTTTAATCAAGTATGCAAAGCCAGTTTTGATGTCCAGAAAGAGAAAAAATGTGGCTTGTGCAGTTGCGAATGAGTAATAATTGATAAAATATATAAAGCAAAAAATGAAAAAAGTAATTTTAATTACAGGCTCTAGTACCGGCTTCGGTGCTTTAATGGTAAAAACATTTGATAAGGCAGGCCACACCGTAATTGCCACGATGCGCAATGTAAACAGTAAAAATGCTGTATTCGCCGAAACCTTGGGGGCATTGCCAAATACAGAGGTGGTAGATCTGGATGTGACCGATGATGCTTCTGTAAAGAAAGCCGTAGAAGAGATATACGCAAAGCATGGTAAAATAGATGTGTTGATCAACAATGCGGGTATATACGGTGGAGGACTATTGGAAGGGTATACCACATCTCAGATTCAAAAACTATATGATGTGAATGTCTGGGGAGTTCTCAGAATGAACAATGCAGTACTGCCCGTTATGCGTGCAGCACGCGAAGGGCTGATTATTACTATCTCAAGTATAGTCGGCAGGGTTTCTTTTCCATTACAGGCTGCTTATAACTCTACTAAATTTGCTTTGGAAGGATTGGTAGAGGGGTCATATCCTGAATTGATAAGCCAGGGAGTGGAATCCGTTCTGATTGAACCGGGTAGTTTTTATACAGAAATTGCTACAAAGCAACATGTGAATCCAGACCGTGAGGGCATACTGGAATCATACGGATCAGAGATTCCCGCCATACAGCAGCATTTGCAGGCCGTTTTTACAAAAATCTTCACCGGAACAATTCCTGATCCGCAACTTGTGGCAGATGCAGCACTGAATCTGGTTAATACGGAAAAAGGCAAGCGACCTTTGAGAACACCTGTTGACCCAAATTCGAAAGGCGTTGATATTGAATATAACAATAGAACTGAGGAAATCAGAAAAAACTGGCTTGAAGTATACGGCATTTAAACAGAATAGTGTTGCCGAGTATCAAAATTGTTTAATCGGAAAAATTTCAGGTGCATACTTTTCAGGAAGTATGCACCTGTTGCTACCCGACACACAGTATAAGTTATATCATAGGTAAAGAACCCCCATCAATAGCATAGATTGTTCCTGTTAGGTACGAAGCGGCCGGTGAAACCAGAAAATGAACCAGTGAGGCAACCTCCTGAGGTTCAGCCATTCTGCCCATTGGTATTCCACCAACCTGAGTCAGCAATTGTTGAAACGCATCGTCAACTGCTATACCGGCAGAGGCGGCGTAATCATGGATAAACTTTTCCATGGGTGGTGTTTTCGTTGCACCCGGTGACACTGTCAGTACTCGCACCCCTTTAGTGGCTAGTTCAGTTGCCAACGATTTGCTATAGCTATTTAAGGCAGCTTTGGCAACAGCATAAGCCATGTTGAGATTCCATAAGGGTTGCTTAGCTGCAACTGAAGATATATGGATGATTACACCGTTTTTCTGTTCAAGCATTTTGGGTAGCAGTATCCTGTCCAACCGGATTGCTGCTAATAAATTCAATTGCAGTTCGTTCAGCCAATGTTCGTCAGTTAATGTACTGAAGCCACCGCCTGGAGTAGTAAGCCCGCCAACGTTATTGATCAGAATATCAATTCCACCGAATTTTTCGTTGATTTCCCGTTCTAATTCAGCGACCTGTTCAGGCAGCGTCAGGTCTGCCGCAATGAAATGATACGTAAAACTGGCTTCGCCTGGATGATTTCTGGCAGAGACAATAACCTGAGCACCTGCCAGCGCCAACTTGTCTGCAATGGCTTTTCCAATTCCTTTGGTGCCACCTGTTACTAAAGCCCTTTTGCCTTGAAGATCCGGGTAATTCTGATTGTTTTCCATTTACTTGTTTATTTAAAATTCTGAAATGATTGTTTCAAATTAACCACCAAATACCCACAGCAAGTCTATTCTAAAACATTTGTTTCAGAATAAGGCAAAAAAATTTACTTTGAAATCTGTCTGATAAAATATTGCGCCATTCTCTTAATCTTGATAGGGTCTTTATGAAGAATGTAAGACTCATACCAGCCTGTCCAGGTACTGATAAAATAGTCGGCTAATAGCTCCGCATCCTCTTCTGTCGATATCTCGCCATGGGCTATCGCATCCTTAATGAGAGAATACAAAAACTGATAAGCGTAGTCACTGTCGGCCTTAAGAATGTCTTTAACGCTTTGATCGTTGTTGGCGACCTCAAAAGCAGTCTTAACCGCCATACAACTGTTTGTCTCGCTGATAATTACCGTAACCGCATCGTTTATATAATTCACCAATATAGTAAGTGGCGATTCGGCACTCTCCAATCGCTTTTGGAGGTCTTTTTTCCTGATTTCGGTATAGTGCTTAACGCATCTTACAAATAGCTCCTGCTTATCGCCGATTGTGTTGTAGAGGCTACTACTGTTAATTTTCATGGCATCGGTCAAGTCACGAAGAGAAGCACCATTATAGCCCTTCTCCCAAAAAACTTCCATAGCTCTTTGGATGGCTTCTTCTTCGTTAAATTCAACATTACGTGCCATGCTTATAACATTTGTCTGGTAAATATAGGCGCGGATTATTTCTGAAACAAACGATTCAGAAATAATTTATTTTTGAAGAGTAATTATAATATCTTGAAAAGATTGTTTTAGTTGAACGATTGTCTGAATTCTACCGGTGATAGATTAGTTTTTGATTTAAACAACCTGCTAAAAGATTGTGAATGCTCAAAACCAAATTGGTAGGCTATCTCAGAAACTGATAACGTTGTGGCTGCTAATCTTTCTTTAGCCTTTTCAATCAATTTATTATGTATGAGTTGTTGTGCATTCTGCCCTATCAACGAACGCAACATATCACTTAAATAGCTTGGTGAAAGGTGCAATTGTTCTGAAAGATATTGAACAGTTGGTACTCCCTTCATCAGCAATTGCTCGCTATTAAAATAATCGTCCAGAATCTCTTCCAATTTTTGCAGCAAGTTGTTGTTTACGGCTTTTCGCGTAATGAATTGTCGCTTATAAAAACGGTTACTATAGTTCAACAATGACTCAATTTGAGAAATGATTATATCCTGGCTAAAATCATCAATCCTGTTTTGCAATTCATCATCAATGTTTTTAAAGATGGAAATAATTATCTCCTTTTCTTTAGCTGACAGATGCAATGCTTCGTTAGCCGAATAAAAAAAGAAACCGTATTGCTTGATTTTTTTTGCCAGTGGATACGACAACAAGAAATCAGGATGAATGATTAAAGTATAGCCCGAATGGTCTCCGTTATTATGGCTATTGGCGGTCAGCTGATTCGGTGAAACGAAAAATAACCCGCCTTCATCAAAATCATAATAATGCTGCCCGTATTTCAGTTTACCGCTCAGATTACTTTTATACGAAATTTTGTAGAAAACAGAAATATGCGAATCTGGCAGATGACTGCCATCCAGTGTATTATTGCTGTTATCTATTAAACTTATGAGCGGATGTACGGGTTTTGGAAGCCCGAGCATCCGATGCACGTCAGATAAAGAGTTATAATTGTAAGTAATGTTTTCGTCTTTTTTCATCTGATGAATTTATTAAATTGGACGGTAGTTACCAAGGAATCTCTCCGGTTTCAGGATTATTATCTTCACAGAAAAATTTGCCTGTCGGGCCGTCATTATCTATTAAAGCGTATTTAAGAATGTGTTGTGCTCCTACTTCCACTGTACTTGAGCCGAGATGGCGATTAAAATCGGTTGCGGTAGAAGGCGGACTTACCGCATTTACTTTAAAATTAGTATCCCGTAGTTCAAAAGCCAAAGCAATGGTATACATATTCATGGCTGATTTTGAAGACTGGTAAACTGCGCCTTTATGTTTGTAGTATTTATAGGTTGGATTGCTATGCAAAGTGAGCGATCCCTGGCTCGAACTTACATTTACTATACGAGGTTCAGAAGATTTTTTTAATAAATCTACGAACGCTTGCGTAACTCTTATGACACCAAACACATTGGTTTCATATACTTCTTTGAATTTCTCAACACCTGTGGTAATCGCACTGTGCATAACGGGTGTGTTGCCGTTAAACTCTATACCATTGATCCCTGCATTGTTGATAAGAATATCTAACACCTCTGTTTGTTTTCCTATCAGGGAACGAGCTTCGTTTACCGATTCCTGACTGGTTACGTCTAATTGTATGGCTTTGGCATTTATAAGCCCCTCATCATTAAGTATTTTGACGGCTTCAAGGCCATTCGCCAGATTCCGGCTACCTAAATAAACAAAAAAACCTTTTTGTAACAGTTGTCTTGAAATCTCAAACCCAATCCCTTTGTTGGCTCCCGTAATTAGTACCTTTTTCATTTTCTAATCGTTTAAATTTTGTAGTACAAAGGTCAACAGGTTTTATCTGCAAGTTGTAACCTAAATACGGGAGTATGTAACAATATCGAGGACTTTTGGTAACCGACGGAATTGGCATCAATATTTCAAACCACAAAGCCTTCAAAGTCAATGACTTTGAAGGCTTTGTGGTTCTGTGACCTCGCCGGGAATCGAAGACTAAGCATAACAGCAAACGTTGCGCGCAGGTATTGGCCTTGCATGTACACAGCCCCTATAACGCCAATACCTTGCTAGCGGCACCTCTTTTACTCACTATTTTTCTCAATAAGTTGTACCATATTTTTATTGAATGAAGAAAGTTTAGTGCCTAATGAAGCAAAAAAATCCAAGTCGGCATTTTCTATCTCAATAATCGCTTTCTGCAACACAAGTTCACCAGTAGTTGTCAATCGAATTGTTTTTGCTCTTGTGTCGGTTTCGTGTTCTTGTCGTGTTATAAACCGTTTATCTTCTAATGTTCGTAATACTTTTGACACCATCATTCTGTCGGCATTACTTTGATTGGCAATGTCAACTTGTGTTACCGCCTTACTTTTTTTTGAAAGCCACCCTAATGCCGCCAACAACACAAATTGGGTTTGTGTTAAGTCCAAAGGGTCTAATACCTTTTTTTGTTTCCGCTGCCATAACATAGTTACTTGCCCTAACAAATAACCCGGACTATCATTCGGACTTTTAAAATGGAATTCAATTTCTTTAGACATGATGATGTTGAAGCATTTGTGATGAAATCAGATTAAAATCGTGTTGATTAATTTCAAAAAAACCAAATCTGAACGGATATCCCCAGCTTTTTTTGTTCTGAATAAAATCTAAATGATTAATCAAAGGAAGAATAGAGGTGTCTTCGCATTCAGAGAATTCAATGTTGCGTCTTGCAGGACAAAAGTCTTCAGAAGCTTGAAACTGATATATTTCATCATCTATTACCTTTCCTAATGCTGTAAACTCCTGGCATTTATAAGGCTTTTCTAAAGTTTGTTTTCCTGAATAATAAACTACAAAATCTCTTTTCTTCATTCTTTTTAATGGTGAAGATTTACCGTGGCAGCTTTGCGCAATTCCTTGGGCAATGCCTCTTTTTACATGGTCTTTCGATGCCACTATTACCCAATATTTTGCCTCTCTATTGGTCATTGCCGGTGGTTTTAGTTTCTTCCAAAAACGTAATAACGTAACCGTCCGGGTCTTTCACTATCAATGTTTTACCAAAAGGTGTATTGTTTATGGTTCCTAAAGGTGTTACTCCTTTCTCTGCCAGTCGACTTTGAAGTTCTTCAATTTTTTCATCAATACCAAACCAAAGTGACGCACCAACGCCCAGTTCTTTTCCGTCTAAATTTACTATAGGCCTTCTAATGGCAAAACTTGCATCGCCCTTGTTGTATCTGAAAATACAAGCATCCGGATTCGTCATTTCCGATAACTCAAACCCTAACTTTTCTGTGTAGAAGACTTTTGATACTGCTAAATCTCTAACCTGAAGAGATGCAAAACTTAATTTTCTCATTGTGTTTATTTTTGTTGTCGTAAATATAATATACACGACAACAAAATCCTAATCTTTTTTTTGCTTTTTCTATATAGTTAGAATACTCTTATAAAAATACATTGGGCCATTAAACCGCAAAAGCCTTCAAAATCAATGATTTTGAAGGCTTTTGCCTTTCTTGTGACCTTGCCGGGAATCGAAGACTGCGCATCCCGCCCGCATCTAAAGTTTAGGAAACTTCTATTCTTTTGAAAAGTGACCTCGCCGGGAATCGAACCCGGATCTAAAGTTTAGGAAACTTCTATTCTATCCGTTGAACTACGTGGTCTTTATTTCTTAATTATATCTTAACTGTTAGGTGTCGTGACCTCGCCGGGAATCGAAGACTACGCGTCCCGCCCGCATCTAAAGTTTAGGAAACTTCTATCGGGCGACGTTCGCTCTATCCGTTGAACTACGTGGTCTTTATTTCTTAATTATATCTTAACTGTTAGGTGTCGTGACCTCGCCGGGAACCGAAGACTACGCGCCCCGCCCGCATCTAAAGTTTAGGAAACTTATATCGCGCGACGTTCGCCGGGCGACGTTCGCTCTATCCGTTGAACTACGTGGTCATGAGTTAATTCATAGTATTCTGAATTAACTACAAATTTCAACAATTTTTTGTTTCAATACATAAAAATTCTTCAAAAACATCTAGTCTATCGAAATCTCATCTATAAACAGCCATGCCGGATTCCCTTGCCCGGGGTGACTTTCAGGCAGTTTGCCGTAGTTTTTTGCATATACTCTCACATATCTGGCCTTCTTGCCATTGACGGCTACACCTAATTGCTGAACCGCCCTGCTTTGCTCGTCAGTGTTACCCATCGTTATTTTCTGCACGCTGGTAAATGTCTTACCATCATTAGAAATCGACACTTCTACTTCTTTTGGCAGCATAATCCAGGACGCACTGGCCCTTAGAAATGCAAAAGATACTTTAGTCAAAGAGGTTGCCTGTCCCAAATCAATGGTCATATCCAAATCTTTTCCTTCAAAACCAACCCAGGTAGCACTGTTAGCTGCCTCACCCTTTACTCCGTTGGTTAGTCCGTAGGTTTCACCGCCTGTATAGTTTTTAGGTTGGTTTACGAGGGTATAGTTGTGGCCGGTGGCCTTGTTGATATAAAAGTACTTGGTTAATACCTTGCCCAAACGCTCACCTTTCTCAGAAAATGCTGCCGCGCTTATGCTGCCATCTTCGGTGATAACCACTCCCGTTGGTTGATACTGAGCAGATTTAACGGTAGGTTCTGAACTATCGAGTGTATATCTGATAACCGCATTTTTATCAGCCGACTTCAATTTCACAACTACTTGTTTTTTCTCATTCAAGGCCGACGAAGCAGAAATATCATAATAGCTTTTGGCATAATTGACACCGAGATACTTCAAACGTTCGAAATGCGTTTTCAGGCGGGTCGTGAAATCTTCATAATCTTTCTGTTTCAGCGAAGTCCAACCTATTTCTGCAATAGCCGATGCTCTCGGAAAAATCATATATTCCAGATGTTCGGGTGTTTGTATGTATTCTGTCCAGATATTAGCCTGCACACCCAGAATATGTTTAGCCTGCTCAGGTGTAAGTCCTTTTGGAGTAGGATCATAAGAATATACCTTATCTAATGGCAGATATCCCCCGATAGCCAACGGCTCAGTTGTCGGGTCAGACTGATAATAATCCAGATAGCAAAAACCTGTCGGTGTCATAATGGCATCATGGTTCTGTTGCGCTGCAGCTATCCCCCCTTCTACACCACGCCACGACATAATGGTAGCATTAGGCGAAATACCTCCTTCCAGAATTTCATCCCAACCTATTGCTTTCTTTCCTTTAGAAGTCAGAAAATTATCGAAATGCTTAATGAAATAACTCTGCAATTCATGCTCGTCTTTCAGGCCTTCTTTCTTCATCAAATCCTGACAAAACTGGCTTTGCTTCCATGCAATTTTCGGACATTCATCACCACCGATATGAACGTATTCACCTGGGAATAACGCAATTACTTCCGTCAGTACATCTTCCAGAAAAGTAAAAGTCTTTTCGCTTGGGCAGAAAACATCATCATGTACACCCCATATACCTGTTACTTCATATGGTGTTCCTTTTAACGATTTTTCAGTACAACCCAATTCCGGATAAGACGCCAAAGCCGCTAGTGCATGACCCGGCATTTCTATTTCAGGGATAACAGTAATAAACTTTTTCTGCGCATAACTTACTACTTCTTTAATATCTTCCTGTGTATAAAAGCCGCCATGAGGGGTACCGTCAAATTTCCAATCGGTGTAGTGTCCTTTCATACTTTCTTTACGCTTAGAGCCGATTTCTGTCAGTTTCGGATACTTCTTAATCTCAATTCTCCATCCCTGATCGTCTGTCAGATGCCAGTGAAAACGGTTCATTTTGTGTAAGGCCAGCAAATCTATGTACCGTTTCACAAACGACACCGGAAAGAAATGACGGCTTACATCCAGCATACTTCCACGATGTTTATAACGAGGACGATCGAAAACAGTACAACCCGGCACAGACCACTTTACATCCTTGGCAAGCGTGCTGCTATATATTTGCGGAGGCAACAACTGCAACAAGCTTTGCAAGGCATAAAATTCGCCCTGACTCGTGGCACCTGTCAATATGATTCCTCTTGCATCAGTTTTCAGAATATAATCTTCTTCGCCCAGCATTTTATTGTATACCTGCTCTTTGAACGGCGCAAATACAATGGCTTTATTAGCGGGTACCAGACTACCGGGCACATCTTCCTCTTCAATTTTCAACGTTATACCCCCGGCTGCTGATAAACGTTCTGACAGCATTTCGGCAAGAAGACGTTGCCCGGCTCCACCTTTAGGAATAACGATTTTGGTTTGGGCATCAATCACAAATGCGCCATTGACAGGGGTCAGTTCTAAAGGCTTGGGTATAATAGCATATTTGTTTTGAGCAATGCCAGTAAAGGAAAGCATGAGCAGACTTAAATAGCCTAGTATTTTTTTCATATTGAGGGATATTTTTATTAATCTCCGGGCAAAATTAGTTTTTATTGATGAAAATTACCCGTATAAATTGTTTTTTGAGAATAATGCTGTATTCTGCATTTTAGTATGGTTTATACTGACATTAATTGATAGCAAACGCATGAAAGCAGATGAATTCTCCAGATCAGTGCATAAAAGTGAATTCCGAAAATAAATTTGATACAGATTAATAGCTATGATATAGCTATATTTGCATTAAATTTAATGAATGTGATTCCGTGCAGAACCAGAACAATTACTTAGACAAACTTAACCCACCCCAACGAGAAGCTGTAACCTATCGCGAAGGCCCGCTGATGATTATTGCCGGTGCAGGCTCGGGCAAAACCCGTGTATTAACCTACCGGATTGCCTGGTTGATAGAGCAAGGGGTTGATCCTTTCAATATTCTGTCCTTAACTTTTACCAATAAGGCCGCAGGCGAGATGCGTCATCGGATTGAACAGGTTATAGGTGGCGATGCCAAAAATCTGTGGATGGGCACGTTTCACTCTATTTTTGCCAAGATTCTACGTTTTGAGGGCAAAAGGCTGGGTTATACCTCCGACTTCACCATTTATGATACCGACGATTCGAAATCTCTGATAAGAACCATTATCAAAGAACTGGGGCTGGATGATAAAACCTACCGCCCTAATTATGTTCTGAATCGTATCTCGAACGCCAAAAATGCACTGGTTTCTTGGGAGTCTTACGCGGACAATCCTATTTATATGGAAGACGATAAGGCCGCCAGAATGCCCGAAATAGGCCGCTTATATAAAATGTATCAGCTGCGTTGTTTTCAGGCCAATGCTATGGATTTCGATGATTTGCTGTTCAATACCAACGTACTTTTCCGTGATCACCTCGATATTCTGAACAAATACCAGCACAAGTTTAAACATGTACTGGTGGATGAGTTTCAGGATACCAACGTATCTCAATATCTGATTACCAAAAAACTATCGGCGGTACATCAGAATATCTGCGTGGTGGGTGATGACGCCCAAAGTATCTATGCTTTCCGCGGAGCCAATATTCAGAACATTCTGAACTTCAAGACTGACTATCCGGAATTGCACGTGGTAAAACTGGAGCAGAATTATCGTTCTACTAAAACAATCGTTAGCGCAGCTAACTCAGTAATTGCCCGTAATAAAGAACAGCTGGAGAAAAACGTTTTTACCGATAATGAAGAAGGGACAAAGATTGATGTAATCAAAGCAGCATCTGATAACGAAGAAGCCCGTTTGGTTGCTACCAGTATTTTTGAGGCAAAGAATAACGAAGGCTTAAAAAACAGTGAGTTTTCGGTGTTGTATCGCACTAATGCACAATCGAGGGCATTTGAAGAAGCCCTCAGAAAAATCAATATCAAATACCGCATTGTTGGCGGTCTCTCTTTCTACCAACGCAAGGAGATTAAAGACTTATTGGGGTATTTGCGCTTTACCGTCAATCAGAACGATGAAGAAGCCTTTAAGCGGATTATTAATCTACCTAAAAGGGGTATTGGCGACACAACCGTAGCCAAAATAGTAGTAACAGCTGCAGAAAACAACCGCTCGGTTTGGGAAGTAGTAAGCGATATTAATCAATATGTAGCAGGCCGTGCGGCACAGTCCATAGACGACTTCGCTACGCTGATCAAGAGCTTTAAGCTCATGATAGAAGAAGGCAAAGATGCGCATACAGTTGCTTCTTATATTGCCAAAACTTCCGGCATATTACGTGAGCTTTACGAAGATAAAACCGTTGAAGGGCTCTCCCGCTACGAAAACGTACAGGAATTACTGAACTCTGTTAAACAGTTTGTTGATAATCCTGAAAACGAAGAAAAATCGTTAAGCACATTTCTACAGACGGTTACACTCATGACATCAGCCGATCAGGAAGATGAAGACGGTGATAGCGAGCGTGTAACACTCATGACTATTCACGGAGCTAAAGGTCTGGAGTTTAAATATGTCTACATTGTCGGTATGGAAGAAAACCTCTTCCCTTCTCAAATGATGTTGCAGAACCGAAATGATTTAGAAGAAGAACGCCGGTTGTTTTATGTGGCTATCACGCGGGCAGAGAAAAAACTTACCCTGAGCTATGCCGAAACCAGATATAATTATGGCAGGCTGAATTATTGTGAACCCAGCCGTTTTCTGGAAGAGATAGACAAAAGCTACCTGCAGTTATCGAAAGGCCGTTCGGTTTCCTATGAATCAACTCCTGCCAAGCCGGACCGACCGACTTCCAGCCTGTCGTTTGCAAAAAAGGAAAGCATTATTTCGAACCTGAAACCTGTGCAGAAAGCGGTTCCACCGCCTCAGCATACGCCGTCAGGAGATTTCGCACCCAGCGATACGAGCAAGCTGAAAGAGGGTGATAAGGTAGAACACCCGAAGTTCGGTTTTGGAACAGTAAAGAAAATGGATATCAATGGCTCAGACAGAAAAGCCACTATCTCATTTGATGGTCAGGGTGAAAAAACGCTATTGTTGAGTTTTGCGAAACTAAGAATACTATAAGTGATAGGCGTATTAGCAAAAGAAGCCCGGTTGATTGACCGGGCTTCTTCGTTTTATAAAAATCTTGCTCTGAGTTCTGGTGTCGGTATCCGGCAGCTATCTCGTTTTCCCATAAATTTGTAGCGGTTTTTTGCCACTAAATTGTAAACAGAATCACGGATAAACTTCGGTACTATTTTAAAGACATACAGCAATTTCCACAGGCCATCCATCTGGCGGGCAATCTCTAAAGCGGCATCAGATTTCTGATAGACTTTGCCATCTTTCTCTAACACAACGCTGTCTGATTCTGTAAGTTCTATTCCGTAACGTTTCAGAATATCTCTTCCCGGCTCTGACTGCAATGCGGCAAATTTAAAAATGCCTTTTTCGTCTCTGTCGATTAAAAAATTGATAGTTGCATTGCAGAAATTACATACACCATCAAATAAAATAATCATGATTTTATTGATTTGTCATCGATACCGCAGGTTTGGTTTCTTCAACCTCCAGCTCACCATTATTATACTTCGACGGGCACTTTAACAATATCTGGTCGGCACGAAAAACCTTATTCTGCAGATCCATGCTGCCAACAACCACTACTTTTTCAGATTTATCCAAATCCTGCGGTTTAGGCTGGCTGTAAATTACTCTTTCTTCCCTATTCAAAGAGTCCACCATGGTAAACTCAAAACTGTTTGGGTCAGCCACAGGGTCATATCTCATACCTACAATATTTCCCTGTCCATCTTTTTTCAAAGTACCTACTACGTGGATTGACTTATTGTTTCCCTCCTTCGCTAACGATTCAGCTTCACTGAATCCAACATAAGTACTGGCATCGCCCACAGTAGAAATAATAATTCCAACGGCTATCGCAATTACTCCAAGTGCGATAATATGTGATTTTTTCATAAACCTTTTTCTATTTTACTAATCTTTCTATCTAACAAAACCAGATATGTAATGATTCCCGCAAAAACTACGGCCATTACAGCTACAACTACCCATATTTTCCCGTCGGCACGCATTTTATCGGCCATTTCTACTTCCTGTTGGGCAAAAAGGTTGGTTGAAAACAGTAAAGTCATCATTACCAGTGTTAATATTCTTTTCATATACGATTATTTTTAACAAAAATTATACTGATACTATTGATCCATTTTCAATCTCTTAATAATTCTGAGTCTGATTCGCAGGCTTGTTATCCAAACACCCAGAAGTGTCCAACCTATAATGGCAGGGTAAAACACCATTCTCACGCGGTTGTCCATATCATATTTCCCAAAGGCAGGGTTTCCACCGTTACCCGGATGCAACGAGTCTGTCATGCGGGGTAATATCCACACCAAAGGCATAAAGGCTGCAAAGGCAAAAATATTGTATACTGCCGATAGACGTCCTCTTTTTTGCTCGTCTTCAAACGAACTTCTTAATACAAAATAGGCAGAGTATATCAACAAGCCTACTTCTACCGCTATAATTTTAGGATCTTTGGGTATCGGGTCTCCCCAGGTATAATTGCCCCATACAGCTCCTGTCAGAAAGCCCAGTGCACCATACAGAATGGCCGTATTGGCAAATTCTGACGAGTATTCATCATCCTGTATATTACCCCCTCTTAAATATTTAATTCCAAACCACACCGAGGCCACCATGAGTGTCATCATGCCAAACCATAAGGGTACATGAAAATACACATTGCGGAGTGTTTCGTTCAGCACGGGCTGGCGTGGAATAGTACCGCTAAGACCTTGTATAATTGTGTAGAACAAAAGCACTACACAAAGGATTTTCCACCAGGATTTTCTCATAAATCTATCAAAACTTTAAACTTATATTCATTCATCTCAGCTTCTCCATAAGTATGGAAAAAGCAAATAACTTATACTCAGCACAATGGCATCAATGGCCAGTAAAATGGCAATCTCGTCATAACTGGTTTCCCAACCCAAACCATCCATTGCACTTTTCGACAGTTTGGTTATCATCATCAACATGGGCAAAATAATTGGAAAACTCAGAATGGCCATCAACGTTGAGGTGTTTTCGGCCTTTGAGGCAATTCCGGCTACCATGGTCAGTGTACTGGCAAAACCAATTGCGCCTAGTACTAAACAGACCAGATACATGGGTATATTTATGACAGGGTTACCCATCATGATGATATAAATCAGAAAACCCAGCAACGATAGCAACAACATTAACAGGGTATTATAAATTATCTTGGACAGGATAATTCCCTGCGGACTAGCCAGTGTATAATAATACAGCTGGCGGCCTGCACCCTCTTGTGTAAAGCTTTTAATAATTGAATTCACTGCCGAAAAAAGCAGGATGATCCAGAAGAGGGTATTCCAGGTAATTGGCTCTATGGTATCTACTTTCAGTTTAAAACTCATATAACAGACAAAAACCGTGCTGATGATATACAAAAGCATACCATTCAGGGCGTATTTCTGACGCCATTCTAAACGGATTTCCTTTTCTATCAATGCTTTGATTTCCTGCATGTAACCGTAGGTCTGTTTATTCGTTGTCGTACTATCGTGCTGCAAAGGTACTACGCAAACGCTTAGCATTTTATGATTTTTATTCTTTTTTTAAACATAATCACGATTAAAAAGAAATAAATTTCATATAATAATCAGCCTTCGTTACAGGCAGGAAGTGACCTGCCAATGACCTTGCCAAAAATCATTTTTATTTCCGAACAAAAACTGTTAAACTTGCGTTTTATTTAAAATAATTCTAAATAAGTAATGGTGAAGTTTCCAGAAAAAACCGTTGCAGACCTAAACATTGGAGAGAAAGGAATAATCAATGATTTTAAAGACGCTTCTATGTCTTTAAAGCTATTGGAAATGGGTTGTCTGCCCGGAACTGAAGTTACCCTGGATTTTATTGCTCCCCTAGGTTGCCCTGTGGGTATCCGAGTAGCTGGCTACCATCTCTCTCTTCGAAAAAAAGAAGCGGCAACCATTGTGTTAAAACCCAATCAGGCATAAGAATCCGGCTTGATTTATTAAATTTTTGGATGTAAGGTGAAAGAAAAAAAAGTTATAGCACTGTTAGGAAATCCTAATGCAGGGAAATCTTCTCTTTTTAACCAATTGACCGGGCTTCGCCAGAAAATCGGAAACTTTCCGGGTGTAACGGTCGACAAAAAAGTGGGATTCTGCCGGTTGGATTCCAAAACCGATATAGAAATCCTTGATTTACCCGGTACTTACAGCATCTACCCCAACTCACTTGACGAACAAGTAGTGTTGGAAGTGCTGGCAAACCCAAAACACCCCGAATACCCTGATGTTGCCGTTGTAGTAGCAGATGCCTCAAATCTGAAACGCAACATGTTACTCTTTGAGCAGGTGAGTGACCTGGGCATACCTACCATTCTGGCACTTAATATGCTCGATGTGGCCGATGAAATGGGAATCTCGATTAATTCGGGTAAGTTATCCAAAATTCTTGGTGTTCCGGTTGTAGAGTTAAACGCCCGCCAGGGAATTGGCATAGATGGCTTGAAATATACCATTCTAAACCAATTGGAAGCCAGACGAACACACATAAACCCACCGATACTGGACGAGAAGTCTGAAGCGGTTGCTTCTGAAGTTCGTAAAAAATATAATATCTCTAATAAGTATCTTGCCTTACAATATGCTGCGCAGTCGCCTAAAATGATGTTTTTGGGCAGCGATGCTCAAAAAGACCTACAGGCACTTGTGGCCCGGCACGACTTCAATGCAGATGCATTCCAGTCTACAGAAACCATTAATCGTTATCACGACATCAGTGGTACGCTTACGCAGGTAATAACCGAAACCGGTGAAAAAAAGGAAACCATTTCAGAGAAGATTGATAAAATATTACTTCACAAAATATGGGGTTATGTCATTTTCTTAAGTATCCTGTTTCTTATCTTCCAGTCGGTTTTCTCTTTTGCTGAATATCCGATGGATCTGATCGATCAGGGTGTTGCCGGTCTGAACGACTGGCTTAAAGCTGTTCTGCCGGACAGCGTACTGGTCAGTTTACTGACCGACGGTCTGATTGCCGGTATCGGCGGAGTTGTTATTTTTATTCCGCAGATTGCTTTCTTATTCGCCTTTATATCTATTCTGGAAGAATCGGGCTATATGGCTCGTGTTGTGGTATTGATGGATAAACTCATCAGACGCTTCGGTATGAGTGGAAAATCGGTTGTACCGTTAATTTCAAGCATGGCTTGTGCGGTTCCGGCCATTATGTCGGCGCGTACTATCGGTAGCTGGAAAGACCGCCTCATTACCATCATGGTTACTCCATTAATGAGTTGCTCGGCTAGACTTCCCATCTATACTATTCTGATAGCCCTTGTGGTGCCTGATACCAAAGTTCTGGGTATCTTTAACATACAGGGTATCGCATTGATGGGTCTTTATCTGCTGGGTTTTTTATCGGCTCTGATAGCGGGTTGGATAATGAAACTGATTCTGAAATCGAAAGAAAGAAGCTACTTCATTATGGAGTTACCCACCTACAAAATGCCTCGTTGGAAACAGGTAGGATTCATGATTCTGGAAAAAGTAAAAACCTTTGTTTTTGAAGCCGGAAAAGTAATTGTGGCCATTTCGATTGTGCTTTGGGTACTGGCTTCTTATGGCCCCGGCAATGAAATGGAGCAGGCAGAACAGCAGATAATAGCAGCTAACCCAACCACACCGGAAGAAGAACTGGCCTCGAAAATCGCTTCTGTACGACTTGAGAACTCTTATGCAGGGCACTTCGGTAAGTTTATTGAACCAGCCATAGAACCACTGGGCTATGACTGGAAAATAGGTATTGCTCTGATTACCTCTTTTGCCGCTCGTGAAGTATTTGTAGGTACTGTATCTACTATATACAGCATCGGTGCAGACCCTGAAGATGAATCTACCATAAAAGAAAGACTAAAGAATGAGATTAACGCCAATACAGGTAAGCCTTCTTTCTCGGTAGCCACTTCATTCTCGTTGCTTATTTTCTATGTATTTGCCATGATGTGCATGAGTACCATCGCCACCGTATATCGTGAAACCAAAGGCTGGAAATGGCCGCTTATTCAGTTAGGTTATATGTCAGTACTGGCTTATGTTGCTGCCTTAGTGGTTTATCAGGTATTGAAGTAAACCTTTTTATTGACTTAAACGTTTGCTCGATACTACCCTACTGAAATCTGATTAACTCATAGGCTTTAGTAGTACTATTTTCCACTATTTTTGTGTTCCATATTTATTAACGACTTATGATTGGCGTAACTGCAGATAACAAATTGAAAAGACTGATTGTCGTAGGTGACAAAGTGCTGGTAAAACCTAACAATCCGGCTGATAAAACAAATACAGGTTTATACCTGCCCCCAACCGTAACCGAAAAAGAAGAGGTACAGTCTGGTTATATCATTAAAGTTGGCCCGGGCTACCCCCTGCCACAACAAAGTGAAGACGAACCCTGGAAAGAAACAGAAGAAAAAGTAAAGTATATGCCATTACAAGCGCAGGAAGGTGACCTGGCCATTTATCTGCAAAGACATGCCATTGAGGTAATGTATGAAGGTGAGAAATACGTAATCCTGCCGCAGGCATCTATTCTGATGCTGGAGCGATTCGAGGATTTAGACTGATAACCTTTATCTATTTTATAAAAGAAAAGTCGGGAATCAACCCGACTTTTCCTGTTTCTGATAGTTTCAATTCAACACAGCCGGAAGTATATATTCCTGCATCATTTTATCTACCTGTGGGTGTGCATAAGGCCTGCCGTACGCTTTGGCTGTAATCACAATTGTAAGCGGTATGTTCTGAAAAACATAAATCTTGTTACCGCCATTACCAGTACAATAAAATGCCTCATAACTTTTACCGTTTATAACAAAGGTTTTGTTCCAGAACAAATAGCCGTAATACTCATTGGTTCTTCCCGGAATCGGCAGATACTTTGTAAAGGTTTTAGCCACCCATTCTTTAGGTATAATCTGCTTGCCATTATAAACACCTTTGTTCCGGTACAATTCGCCATATCGTGCAAAGTCTAATGCCGACATCTGTAAACCACCTGCCGTGTTGGCAACATTTTGCGGAGTAAACTGCCACTCATAACTTTTGATACCTAAGGGGCTGAACAGCTTCTTATCGGCGTATTTCTGTAGCCCATCCGGTACTGATTGATGCAGAATATCACCCAGCACTACAACCCCGGCCGTAAAATAATCCCATTGTTTGCCATTGCTTTTGCGTGCATCCATCGGTAAATCCAGTGCAAACTTTACCCAATTGGCTGTAGGATACATATTTTCTTCATTGCCGGGCGAATCGCTGTCATTATCTGAGGCATCAAAGGCTGAGCTCATGCTCAATAAATCCTTAATTCTCACACTGTCTTTTCTCAGGCTGTAGTTGGCAAACTGTTTTAAATCATAAAAACTTTTCAGGGTTTGAGATTCACTTTTAATATATCCGTCATGAATCGCTATTCCCATCATGGTAGAAGCAAAGGACTTACCAACCGAGCGAGGATTGTGCAGCGTAGCTCTGTCTTCTTTATTGAAATACTCTTCCAACAATAGCTTCCCTTCTTGTATCACCACAATTCCGGTAATCTCTTTCAATTTATTGAGATGAATGTTCTTATTCATCTCTTCTATCTTTTGTTTGTCAATCGCCGCGTCAGAAATCTGCCAGCCAGAATTAGGTTGAATCGGCTGAACATCCGTTTGCTCTTTAGTTAATACCGGTGTTTTAATGATTAGCTTTAGTTCTCCCTGCGCTATCAGATTACCTACTTTTATTTCACCTGTATTAATATATGGACGCATTTCCAATCTGAAATTATGCGTACCGTCGGTCAATGCTTTGTCGCCTCCGTTCATCATGAATCGGTTAAACATATAAACCGCCCACCAGTCTTCTCCTGACGAGGTAGTCAACGGAACTCTGAAAGTGGTAGTGGTACTCTTCCTGAGCCCGGCCCCGTGATGCAGATTTTCTTTGTAAATCAACTGGCCGTCTACATAAAAGGAAAACTGGTAATTACCTTTCTTATTCAGTTCTTCTTCACTTAAATCAGGTGCCAGCTGATGCAGATAATTGGTAATGGAATTAGCCAGAAAAGGTCTGATGTTCAGGTCACTGACGGGTTTTAACTCAAAACTGGTCAGGAAATCACTTTCCTTATACTGATCAATCGGAATGTTGCCATTCATGAAGGTGATTCGGCCTACATGGGCCTGATGCAGGGGATTGGTAATACCATCTGTTTTTACCAGATCATTGCCTTGCCCGCGAGCTGTTAAATAACAGAGGGGTAATAATAAAATCAGTGTTAGCTTTTTCATTGTTCAATTTTATAAAATGCAAAGGTAGACAATAAAAAAAGCCAAAAATAGAACAGGATTAACGTGAGTTAGGCGAACAGAATGCGGCGATGCGCTAACGGCTTGATGTCATTTGCAGCTTTGAAGCAACGGGTAAAATGGCTCTGGTCAGCAAAGCCACATTCATACGTAATTTCAGTAAGCGATTTATTGTGTTGTGCGAGAAGTGAGAGGGCTTTTTCTACTTTCAGTTTTCTAATATACTCACTCAGCGTGCAATGGAAATACCTCGGAAAGTCTCTTGAAAGATGTACAGGATGAATGCCTAATTCGGTTGATAATTCATTAAGACTCAAGTTATCAGCAACGTTGTCATGCAACAATTCTCTGAGTCGATTTACCCACAGCGGTTTATCGCGAAATGCAATTTGGTCGTCCTGATGCATTTTGCTGAGTAATTCAAGCAACAAAGTCTGCACTCCTACTTCTGTGGTATTGTCTGCCAATTTTGATTCCCTGAAAATCTTATAAAGTAGTACTTTCAAATCGGGGTTCGAGATATTAATGCTTCCCGTCAGATTTTTAATATCGAAATCAAGATTTTTAAACCATTTATCTGCCAGTTCTATATGAAAACCACGGGTAAATCCGGGTGGTTTAATATTATAGTGCGGCTCCTGCCAGTGATGAAACAACAGACTTCCTGCCCCGCAGTTATACACTTCTTTCTTGTTCCCTTCTATTACATTTCCCTGTAGAATAAAAGTAAAATAGGCATTTTCATGATAATGCCAGTCTACCTTATCTAAAGTATACTCGGTGTCAGTCAGGGTAATCCCATCCAGAGAAATCGTCCGGTTGGTTTGTCCATGAAATTGCCCCGTCTGCAAGTGTTTCATTGTCTGATCAACGAAAAGCTCTTTTATCGAAAAGCCTTTAATTAAAATATCTGTTACAATACTGTATTATAATTGCGACTTGTCGTCAGGTATGAAATCCAAAGCGATAGAATTCATACAATAGCGTTTGCCTGTAGGTTCAGGGCCATCATCAAAAATATGGCCTAAATGCCCACCACAACGCCCGCATAGTGTTTCAATACGCTGCATGCCATGAGTAAAATCATCTTTAAAAACGATGCTCTTCTTATCTTCCTGCTCAAAGAAACTCGGCCAGCCACACATACTAGCAAACTTGGCATCAGAGCGGAACAACTTATTGCCACAGGATGCGCAATGATAGGTGCCCTTACCTGTGTAGTTCCAGTATTGACCCGTAAAAGGTCTTTCGGTATCTTTCTCACGCATAATAGCGTATACATCAGGTTGCAATACTTTTTTCCATTCGGCATCGCTCACGTGCAGTGGTTCTTTACTGGTAAGCGAATAATACGGATTCCCCTTTTTCTCTTGTTCTACTTGCATTGACATACTCTTATGTTGGGATTTATTTTGACAACTAACCAATCCGAAAATAGTAAACAGGGCTATTGCTAAGCCAAAGAATTTACTGCTGATATTATTAGTCATGATTTTGATGTCGGGTTTTAAAATTATAGTTCCATCTGTTTAAAAACATTAACCAATAATTAAATGTTCATTAAGACTTTGAAAATAAAACATACGCAATTTCAGTCATTTTTTCACTCCTTTTTCAATTATTGTTTAAGGATATATTACGGATTATGACACTACATTATTGCACTTTTTGGACTATATTTGCAAACAAATATGTTTAAATAAAGCTATACCAGCAACTTTTAAAGGAATCATGATTAATCTGCAAACAAAAATCAAACGCAACGAAGAATCATTTACGATTTCCGGCCTTGGAGATGAGGCGGTAATGATGAATCTGACAACCGGAGATTTCCTTGGTCTTAATCCTGTAGCAGCCGATATATGGGAATTTATGGCAGAACCAATTGCTGTAGGAGACATCATCAAAAAACTGACGGAGAAATACGATATCGACGAAGCCGTCTGTACAACCGAAACCATTACTTACCTGCAAAACATGCTGAAAGAAAAAATGGTTGTTGAGATAAGTGAATAATCAGTGATAACAGGCATAAAAATATAAAATCTCCCACATTCGACTTGCAAATTTGGGAGATTTTCTTTTTTTCAGACTGAGAAAAATAACTTAGCTCAATGAGTTTTTACAAAACTCAAGGCATTTTTTCACTTCAGCTATCGAATTAGAACCTTCCGGTATTTTATATTCAAGCTCAATAGTAGCCGGGAATTTGTACTTATTAGTTTTCATCAGATTCAAAGCTTCTCTGATTGGCGTATCGCCTTGTCCCCATACTACATTGCCTTTGCCATGTGCAGGTGTCTGGCGATCTTTAATGTGCATACTCACAATACGGTCATGCTTTTGCTTGATGATATCCAAAGGGTTCGGATTTCCGGCTGCTACGAAGTGACCTAGGTCAAGATTCAATGCATTGGCAGGAGATTGAGCCAAAGCAGTATCCCAAAGGGTAAAGGTTTGTTGTTCGTGTCCATGATATCCTACCTTAACACCCATTTTTTGAGCAATAGTACCTAGTTTCAAGGTATGCTCATCATTAGACGGGTGTTCTAAAGTTACCTGACCAGCACCTAATGCTTTAGCTGCTTTCATACCATATTCAATTTCAGCGTCACTGTTGTTTCTACCAAAAGCATTGGGTTTAAAAGCGTAGATAGATATACCTGCTTTTTTGTATGCTTTGCCTAATTCTTCAAATTTTGCCATAGAAGCACCTGCTCTCCATTTAGCCACTTCTGTATTATAGGCTTTCATTTGAGTTTCTGCATCTTCTAATTTCTTTTTCTCTTCTTCGGTCAATTCCTGTTTTTCATTTCTTTTTCTCATTAAAGGAAAAACAGAACGCATATCAACAGAACTTTTAGGCTTGCCTGCAAAAATTTCGGCGTGGTCTCCTAGCAATTCTATCGCGCTTATGCCAGACTCCAATACATATTGCAGCACGGCTTCTGCACTTTGATCAGGCATTTCTCTGAACGAGTAAGTAATAGCACCAATCTGAACCCCATTGATTAATGAATTAGGACCGAAAAGGTTTTTTATGTAAGCAGGAGCTCCGAAAATCGGACTGCTGGCTAACACCGAACCAGAAACAAGGGCAGCGGTAGTTCCCAAAAACTGACGGCGTGATACTGAGAGATTGTTTGATTTTTCCATTGAATAATTATTTTTTCCTTGATATAATACGATTATGAATATTTAGTTGAGTTCGAATATTTTCAGTTGCTTCATTGTCCACGGGATATCGTCTTCAGTGTTTTCGAGCCCCTGCTCCAGCTTTATTCTGATAAATTTCGCTTTACGCGGACTCAAAGCAATGATATTGTCGCCATCGTTTCCTTTACCTGCTACAAGGGTCGACTGCCAGTTGACACCATCTGACGATGTTTCGACATTATAGATTCTCGGGTGGGTTTGCACCATTGGCCGTTGCCCTGGAGGCGTATTAGGCTTGGGCACCCAGCCTTTTTTTACCATAGCCGCAGAGTTAAACTGTATTTCACTCACAGCTGTTTCTGCCGGAAACTCTATCTGGTACCACATGCCTTTCTCCTGTTTTACACCTGTAGACCAGCCCTCATAAGTAAACGCACTGATAGGTGAAACATTGCCACCTATGCGGGTAGACGCTGTATTGCTGGCGGTTACTTTCCATCCTTCACGTTGCTGTAATTCGTGTGGCACCGATTGAATCAGTCCGGCGTATTGATACATGCCCGATTGTCCGGCTGTTTTCTGCCGTATTTTGGCTACCATATCAGGCGAAATCAAAGAAGCATCGTTCGACAAGCCGTTTCTGATATATGAAATCACATCAGCCACCCATTCGTTCGACTGTTCTTTCATGCTGGCCATCATTCCTCCGGCATAGGTTTTGCCTTCAATGGCTCCATCCATGCCATGCAGCACTACTCTGACCGCATACTCAGGATGCGCCTGTATTCTTGAAGAACCGGCTAATGCCGGAGCCAACAGTTTACCGTCGCCGGCAGGGGTACCCATACCATTGTTGCCATGGCATTGTGAACACAATTCGTTGTAAATAACTGCTCCACGACTAAGCGACTCCTGCTGGCTTTTGTTCAGTTCAGCTACTCCTAAACCACTTCTGGGTCTTACTGGTGTAATGATTTGCCCGGCTACCAGTTTCACTCCGGCAGCTTTGTTGTTAGCTACAGTAGCCTTAATATTATTTTCCAGGTCAGGCAGTTTCAGAAACTTAGCACTTAGCATGGCCTGAATGGCCACATCTGCGTCGGCATCGTTCAATGCTGCTTTAAAATTAGCTTCCAGTTCTTTCTCTCCGTTTTTATGTAAGGTTTCCCCGGCTCTCATGGCCTGTATCCGTATGCGTGGATTGCTGTCATTAAACAACTTCTGAACTGTTTCCTTTTTAAGGGCATTTAAGCCTTCCAAAGCCCAGATGGCATGAATTCTTGCTAAAACATTGGGACTACCCAAAGCCATTTTTTCTAAAGCAGGTACTACCGAAAGGTCTTTTCTTAAAACAATCAATTGCTGGGCGGCGTCTCTCCACCAGCCATTAGGATGCTCCAGATGCTTTACCAATGCCGATGTTTTTTCGTTAAACATTTTAGGTTTGGTTTTATCGCGCTCTTTACCCTCATAGGTAATACGCCAGATGCGCCCCAACCCTACTACTTTGTCTAATTGATACTGGTCAATTTTTGTACGCAGATACGTTCCTCTCTGTGTCCACTGTCCTTCCTGAATAATACCATGATACATATCTACTATATACATCGTGCCGTCAGGCGCCGTAGCCATATCAACCGGTCTAAAAAGCGGATCGGTTGAGCGAAGGAATTCCGATTGTTGATCCTGATATACATTGTGCAGGGTAGTTAAGCCCTCTTTTACCACAGGATTAACCTGGCGAACAATACGGGCCACGGGTTCTCCATAAAAATACTGGCCTTTGAGTGATTCAGGCAGGCGGTCTCCACGGTAAACGTCATTTCCGGCTGAACCTGTTACTCGTTTTAATGAACCATCAGGTTGACGAATTTCGTCCATACCACCCTGCATATCTGATATTTTTATGGCAGCACCCCAGGGAATATCAAAGCCTTTGGCAAACTCGTTGAGTACTTCAAAATTGCCGTAATGAATCGGAAACTGAAAATAAGAAGGTAAACCACTGGCACCACCCTGAAACCACAGTTTGCCGTCATCGTCATGGGTAATACCCCACTGGGCACGGTTGAAGCCCGTCTTCTCACGAATTACACCGCCTGGTGTTTCACGTACCCTGAACGCATTAACTGTGCTATACAGCCAGTTGTCCATCCCCCAGTACATAAAAGCCTGTTGGTGCTCCACATTGCCTGAGCGTCCATATTTATTAGTGAAAAGTTCTTTTTTATCTGCTTTACCATCACCGTCAGTATCGGTATATTTATAGACATTGTCGGCGTCTGACTCCATCGTTAGCACGCAGTCTTTGCCATAAGGCAGCACAAAACGTGGAAATATCAGATTATCAACGAAAGTCGTACCTGTTTCATAAACACCGTCATTGTCTTTATCTTCCCACCTCGAAATACGGCTTGTTGGTTCCAGCTCATCTTTTGAGTCGGCATTGAGCATATAAGATCTTAATTCAAGCACATACATGCGGCCGTTGCCATCAAAAGCAATAGCACCCGGTTGTTGAATGGCGGGTTCGGTCAGTATAGGTTCAATTTTGTAGCCGGGTGGCAATAAAAAGTGTTTGGCCTCTTCGGAGGCATACAGCGGCTTAACCGGCTGTTTTTCTCCTAAGTCAATCCCTTTCCAATCATCACCCTCGGGATCTGCTCCGGCAGGTAATGTACTTTCAGGAAGATTGGAAGAAAAAGAATTGACAACATCCTTAACTAAGTCCTGTTGAGGAACAACCGTTGATGGCGCCTGCGTCTGGGTAGGTTGACTGACTTTACAAGAACTTATGAAATACAGACAAACAGCTACTGTCAGGAAAATTTTCAGTACTCCGGAAGGACTATTCTTAGATACTTTCATTTTTTTATTTAAAAAATAATATACTTCAATAAAAATAATGCTTTATCAGGCATACTACCAAACAAATCGACAAATTGCCTTATTAAAACGGCAAATCAGCGATTTACTAAATACCGGTGGTTAATCGGAGTTCATAAGACCTGAATTCGAGTGTTATTTTCAGCTATATATAATTCATTAAAGCGGTGTCTTTTGGCCTGTTTTATGGTGAGATTTCTCCAACGATTTATAGGTTTTTTTGCACATTTCTAACAAAATAGCAGGAATTAACCCCTATTAAAAAACTTCTGCTTTTTTTTGAGAGGTTTTCAAATCATATTTGTTGTAAGATGTATAAGGATTAATAATTACCACATATCTTAGTTTTTTTAAGGTATAGTATCAGCATATGACAACAGCGACTTCAAGGACAAACAGTTTCAGGCAAACACGCTGGAATGCAGCGTTACAAGTAGGATTACCGACCGTGATGTGGCGTTTGCCTAAACAAAACGACAAACACTTTCTTACCTCTTTTCTCAAAAATCCCGAACAAGTCAAGATAGATTTCGAAGAATCAGGCCCGGGCTTTGCATTTTCTCCGTTTATTAATCCTGAAGGCAACGATACTTATTTTCTGAAAGCAGACCTGCACTATGTTTTTTCGGATGCATTAAACCCAGAAAGTTTTCACGAAATCGTAAGTCCGTCATCAGTTGACCCGAATTTCATAGAGTTACTTCATGCGCAAGAAGTCGGCGGCAAATCATCCGTTAATCATTCTGATGAAATTACAGAAGACTCGACTTCAAAGGAAAATTTCATTGAGGCGGTTAATGAAGCTGTAAAACAGATTGAAGCAGGGAGTTTTCAGAAAGTTGTGCTCTCCAGAACAAAGAAAATAGCTATTCCGACCGATTTTGAAATAGTTGCCATCTTTGATAAGCTTTGCAAAGCTTATCCGACAGCTTTTGTTTCGGTGGTGTCTGTTCCCAGCTTAGGAATAGTCTGGATCGGTGCCTCGCCCGAAACACTGGTAAGCCAGGATTCAGAAGGGAAATTCCGTACAATGGCATTGGCCGGCACACAACCCTCGCACGATACAGAAGGGAATCTGATTAAAACGTCAGAAGCATTGTGGCGGCAAAAAGAAATTGAAGAGCATGCACTTGTAAGCCGGTATATAGTAAACTGTCTGAAAAGAATCCGGGTACGTGAATTTGAAGAAGATGGTCCTAAAACAGTGATTGCCGGTAATCTGATGCATCTGCGTATGGATTTTACCATTGATACCGTTGCCATCAATTTCCCCCAGCTGGCAACGGTGATGCTTGATTTACTGCACCCGACTTCTGCCGTTTGTGGTATGCCTAAAGAACCCGCCAAACAGTTTATACTGGCTCATGAGAAATATAACCGTGAGTTTTACAGCGGATTCCTCGGCCCGGTTAATATTCAGCAGGAGTCTCATATTTTCGTAAACCTGCGAACCATGAAACTGCAGAATGGTATTGCAACGCTTTATGCCGGTTGTGGTATAACGGCGGACTCGAATCCGGAAAAGGAATGGGTAGAAACCGAATTGAAATTACAGACTTTAGGAAAGATTTTATACTAGTCAGACCTGTAGAGATAAAATGAATCGGGCAGTAGAATTGAGTTCTACTGCCCGATTGACGTTTAGAGGCTATGCCAATCATTTATTTTCTACCAAATAAGCGGCTCCAGAACCCTCTGGCTTTTTCGGTTACTTTTTCAGCCACTTCTGAAGCTTCCCCAGCCAATTCCTGTGCTTTTACTTTAGCAGATTCTAAGGCTTCAGCGGCATCCTCTTTTATATCTTCCAGTTTTTCAGCCGCCTGATTTTTCAGTTCGTTGATTTTTTCTTCTGTGGCATATTTATTTTTGAATTCTTCAAACTTTTCTGACGCTTCCGCAACAAATTCCTTTGCTTTCACTTTTGCTGCTGCAACCGCTTCTTCCGCCTCTTCTCTAAAATCTTCAAACTTGTCTTTTGCGTCGTCTGCTACTTCTTTGGCTTTTGTTTTTGCTGATGAGGCAGCACCTTTTACTTCTTCTTTAAAATCTTCAAACTTATCTGCTGCATCAGAAGCGGTTTGTTGTGCTTTTACTTTGGCAGTACCTATGGCTTCAGATACATCTTCTTTTATGTCTTCCACTTTATCACTTACAGATGCTTTTACTTCCTCAGCCTTTTCTTCACCTGCTGCGATGGTTTCACTCGCTTCTGCCTTTATTTCCTCTGCTTTAGCTTCTATTTCTGCTTTCACTTCTGCTGCTTTTTCTTCTACAATCACGGCAGCCTCTTTGGCATCAGCTTTTACTTCTTCAGCTTTGGCGGCTATTTCTTCTTTTACTTCCTCTATTTTTTCTTCAGCTGCCTCTTTGGTTTCTTCTGCTTTTGCCGATATTTCAGCTTTCACTTCTGCTATTTTTTCTTTGCCCTCCTCAATTTTATCTGCTACCACAGCTTTGGCATCAGCTACTGCCTCAGATACGCTGATTGTTTCTTCTGCCTTATCGGTTTCGTTTTTCTTATTAGTTGCCATGATATTTTTTTATTTGATTATGAATCTGATATTTTTACTACAAATAAAAAGTAAACAATTGATTTTTAAGCGATTATAACGTTTTTTTATTATTAAAATAACGTACTATCTGAAACTGATGATAAAATGCGACACATAAGGGTTCAGTTTTTGTGCATTCGGGTCTTTAGAGTCAAAAGAAGAATCACCTAATAACTTATCTGCCGCACCTTGCAGACTGTCATCTTCATAGTCATAATCCAGAAATACCGCCAGATAACCACCCTGATTTTTCTCTCCCAGCTTACCACCCTCCCAGTTAACAACAGTTCCACCGTAGTCCCAGTCAAAGCCTGAAAACTTAAATGGACTGTCGTTTATCTGCTCCAATTCTTTTAATGTGGTTCCAACCTTTACTCCGGTATTGGTATACCATTTCACTTCCGATTTATCGCCAGGTTCACTGAAACCAACCATAACATATTCAGGACTTTTAAAATTAAGTGTGTCTTTCCATACAATATGTGCCTCATTAGGCGTGCCTTTATAAATAATGGTACCAATAGAAAAAATTCCTTCGGCACCATAAATGGTATCATGCGCACTTACATTAGCACTGCCCAGCTTGTCTATTAGTTCCTGCTCGCTTGTAGCGTTTGTAATAATCCCTACCTTTTGGCCAATAATACATTCCCAGTCTTCTTTCAATGTTAAAGTAGTGTCGGCTAATGCAACAGAATCCGTTTTTTGCTCCTCAACCTTAGTTGTGCAGGCATTCAGAAAACAAAGGCAAATACTTCCTAACAACAAAAATCTCATGGCTCAGAATTGTTTTAAATAACTTATTTTAGCAATCACATGGTCTTCAGTTTGTGTTTGTTTCAACTGCAGATTATCGAATCCGCGATGATTATACACCACATAAATATATGATAAGGGTCGGTATTCCCACGACAACCGTATATTATAGTTCTGTGACCGGTTTTCAGAGTTTTTCTGATAAAACCCAATCAACTGAACGCGGGGATTCAGTGCAAAACGACCTTCAATACTGTATAAGTCTATGTTGGTAGTTGTATTCAATTCACCCACATTTTTAAAGTGATTGCGGTTATACCTCGTCAGAATAGATACGTGCGGAATAGGCGCTATTTGCAGACGGATATCATGACCGTTCAATCGGCCGTTGAAATAAGTACCCCAGTTGAATTCTGTATTGATACTGACAACCTGAGAAGGATTAGTACTGGCATAAATCTGGTGGCGTACATAGTTGTATTCACCCGGGCCAATATACACACCCAATGGTTCGAATGCCTCTGTAAGGTGCTGAAACGTAGGATTAACCAGGTAGCCGAAAAAGCCACCTCGCTGAAAATTCAACCAGATCGGGTTCAGATTCAGTTGTCGCTCAATCAGTTTGCCTGTTGATGCCTGATGGTAGAACTCCGTCATGATACCCGGCTCAAAAGCGCGGATTAATTTTTTGAACGGTATCCACTTCCCTCTGTTAAAGAAAAACACGCCGGGGGTTGTTCCGATTACATCATTTCTGGACACAAAGCCCACTTCGGGGTTGAAGTCTTTCGTTACGATGGACTGTGTCCACCAGAATTTCAACTGATTGGTAGTATAATAATACTGAGCCAGACCCGAAAAACCCTGCTTGCCCCCATTGGTAGAGGTAGAATATACCGCCATTGTATTAAGCGAATGCGATTCGCCCAAACGAAAAAAACCATCAATTGTACTTGTAATATTTGTCGCATCCGGACGATTCTTTATGGTCATAAGCCCGCCTATCCGATTTTGTTTGCCGAAATTTTCAGAATACCTGCCCACAAAAAAATTAGTACCCGGTGTGTCTCCCACTTCCCGCTGGCGCATGGCTATGGCTCCATAGTTTCTTTTGAGAGAACGATAAACAAACCTCCCTCCTACATCAATCGGAATAGGATTTCCGTTATCATCCAGACCTATCCGTCTACTGAAAAAAGGCTGTACACGCATGGTTCCGCCTGACAGATCATCATTTGGCCCTATACCCACCCCAAACAATGAGGCGTTTTCCAGAAAAAACTGTCTCCGTTCAGGGAAAAAGACCGAAAACCTCGTTACGTTATTCACCTGCCTGTCGGCATCGGCTTGAGCAAAGTCGGTATTGGCTGTCAGGTCGAGAATGGCATTCGGATTGATTGCCCATTTTATTTCGCCGCCTACTTTATAATTGTTTGCATTGGGTTTGTTATCGAAATTTCTGTAGCGGTCGAACGAGGTCAGTAAATAAGGTTGCACACGCAGGTTGGTGGATGGTGGCGGTGGCTGCAGGTTGGTCAGCACCCCGGCATAATCCATACGTGTATTACTGAATGAACGCGGATATGGTGAAAATGCTGTTTGCTCATTGGTTAATCGTCGATTCCTGAATACGTTAAAGCCCCAGTTTTGTATTGGCGAGTCAGTTTTAGGATAACGCAATGTTTGCCAGGGAACAGCCATTTCGGCTACCCAACCCGAATCAGTGCGTGAAGTACGTACCCGCCAGAGTCCATCCCAGTCAAGATCGAAATAAATATCATCGAACGACAACAAGTCCCGCTGAACACCATAAGGATTAGTAACCAGTGCCATCGCATTGCGTTTATCGTTGAAGCCATCAAACGCCAAAGCCACCAGATCATGTTGCCTGAAATTAAAGTCTCTCTTAAAATCGGTAGCACGAATCGCTTTCTTACCGATTGAGTCACGTGCAAAAATACCAAAATACAGATATTGCTTGTTATAAAGCACCCGTATCTCGGTTTTATGGCTCGGAGCTTTACCCTGGTATGGTTCAATCTGTACAAAATCAGACACCGGCCGGGCCAATTTCCACTCGGTGTCGTTCATTATTCCGTCTATTTTTAATGCAGAACTAATGGGCGTAGCTTCAATTGTTTTTTTTATTGAATCCGGTTTAAAAACTTCAGCATCCTGAGCAAAAGAGAAATGAGTAATACAAAGTAAAAAAGGAAGTAATTTTCTAATCATAAATTGGTAGCTTTTCAAAAATGCAAAAGTAATAATAAAGTAGTATCTAATCCTAGATTATACCGTGTAACTAACAAATAAATTGAAGCACGTAATTCCTCTAAATCAAGCGTTTATAACTCTTCTCTACCGTACTAAGCGGCTGCATTGATTCAGACATGTTGCGTTGTACAATTTTTATAAAATGAAGCGTGACCCATGCGTTACTTTGGTGGAACAATTACTTAGCTGACCCAAACCACCAGCGATATTGATTTATCATTACTATTGAATGATAAGTAAATGAATTAATCTATCTAAAGCGGCTATAAGGAATTTTATTCAATACCGGAACGTTTGTTTACTAAGCAATTTTATAATTTTGCACCACATTCAAAAAGGTAGGTAAATATGCTTGTTAACATTTTTAAGTCGAAAATCCATAGAGTGAAAGTAACGCAGGCCGAACTCAATTATGTAGGGAGCATCACGATTGATGAAGACTTGCTCGAAGCCGCGGGTATTGTGGAAAATGAAAGGGTACAGGTAGTTAATAATAATAATGGCGAGCGTCTGGAAACCTACGCCATTAAAGGCAAAAGGGGCTCTGGTATCATTTGTCTGAACGGAGCAGCAGCAAGAAAAGCAGAAGTTGGTGATATTGTAATCATCATTGCGTACGCGTGGATGTCGCCTGAAGAGGCCAAAACCCATAAACCGCTGGTTGTTTTTCCTGACGAGAATAACCGGGTAGTGAAATGAAAAAAATTCTGCAGTATGCTATCTCACTCGCCATAGCAGGGGGCTTATTATGGTTTGTTTTTAAAGACATAGACTTAAATGAGCTCTGGAAAAAAATTAAAGAAGCCGATTACCGGTGGGTCGGTTTGTCTGCGGTACTGGCTTTAGCTGCTCACTGGAGCAGAGCTTATCGATGGGCATTAATGCTCGGTCCGCTGGGTTATAAACCATCTGTTTTCAGAACTACGCTGGCTGTTCTGGTTGGATATCTGGCCAATCTGGTTTTTCCACGTGCCGGGGAATTTGCACGTTGCGGCACCTTAAACAGACTGGAAGATATCCCCTTTGAAAAATCTTTCGGTGCCGTTGTGGCCGAACGTATAGCCGATGTGCTGATACTCCTGGTTTTGATATTACTCAACTTATTTTTAGAATTCGACCGGTTGAGTACTTTCTTCTTTAATTTTTTTGGAGATAAGTTCAAAAACCCGATTCTGCTGCTAAGTATCTTAACAGCCCTGGTTATTCTGGCAGTGATGGCGTATCTGACCTTCAAGCGTAATATTGACAGAATCTCTCAGTTGCCACTATATCAGAAAATAAGTGGTTTTGTAGCTGGGCTTGCCAGTGGTTTTTTAAGCGTACGCAACCTTAAAAATCCGATGGCGTTTGCGTTTCATACCCTGCTAATCTGGACACTCTATTTTGTAATGACTTATGTGCTCTGCTTTGCATTGCCTGAAACCGCAAACCTGTCGCCTCTGGCAGCTCTGACCATCTTTGTAATGGGGTCTATCGGTATGGCAGCACCTACACAAGGTGGTATAGGCAGTTATCATTTTCTGGTTGGCAGCATTGTGGTTTTATATGGTTTGTCTGAGCAGGATGGCATCACATTGGCCACTTTCTTACACGCCATGCAAGGGTTGATTTTCGTGGTTATTTTTGGCATTATTGCTTTTTTACTGAGCTTCATATTGCCCAAGAAAAAGGCTGAAAGTGTTTGATTTGTGGATAATTTCTTTTAATTTTCTATCAGTTAATTAATTGAATTATGATAGGTTAAGAAATAGAGTCGCTTCTCAAAGAAGCGCAAAAGAAAGTGTATGAGTAGAGGTATTTTTTAAAATTCAGATATAGGGCGTCGACAAGCATAGAAAGAGAGCAAAACATTAAACTTAAAAATGAAGGAGATTTTCTATCAAAAGGTAGTAAATTAAATCATTAATAGAATTTCATTTAGAGTTCTGTCTTTTGATGGAAAAATCAACTCTTTATAAATCCATGACCGAATCAAAAATATTAAATAGAGAAGAAGCACAAAAACAAGTAAAAGAATGGCAATCTGAGGGTGAAAAAATCGTTTTCACTAATGGATGCTTTGATATTGTTCATCTCGGACACATTGATTACCTGGAAAAAGCCCGGAATCTGGGAGACAAGCTGGTACTAGGCCTAAATACCGATGCCTCTGTCAAAAGACTGAAAGGCGAAAGCAGACCTGTTGTAAATGAATATGCAAGAGCACGGATGATGTCGGCCCTCGCATTTGTAGATGCTGTCATTTTGTTCGATGAACCTACCCCACAGGAATTGATTGAGACACTTTGTCCGAATATTCTGGTGAAAGGTGACGATTACACCATTCAGAACATTGTTGGAGCAGATTTTGTTATCGGTAAAGGAGGAGAAGTAAAGACTATCTCATTGGTCGACGGATATTCGACCAGTGCCATTATCAAAAAAATAAAGGATTTAGACTGATACCTTTTATCAAAATCAGTCGTATGACTATCACAATAATGAAAAGTTAAAACTATGATTTTTGTAATAAGTATTGTTTTTATGTTGCTGGGTCTGGCGGTATCGTCAAGACTAAAGAGCAAATTTGCCGAATACTCTAAATTCGGTTTAGCAAATGGCATGACCGGCGCAGAAATTGCCCGCAAGATGCTCAACGACAACGGGATATATGATGTACGAGTAATACAGGTAGAAGGTCAGCTGACTGATCATTACGATCCGCTCAAAAAAACTGTTAATCTGAGCTACGATGTATTCAACGGTAACAGCGCGGCTTCTGCAGCCGTAGCCGCACACGAATGTGGGCACGCAGTGCAACATGCAGTGGCTTATGCTCCGCTTAAAATGCGTTCGGCTCTGGTGCCTATTGTAAATGTGGCCACTAACGCCATGAACTTCTTCTATATGTTCGGGTTCATGTTTATGGCTTATATTTTCTCAAGAAATACCCCTATGGCACAAACGGTGTTGCTGGCTCTGATAGTAGCTAACGCCATTATTGCTTTATTTTCCTTGATTACGCTTCCGGTAGAATATGATGCAAGCAACCGTGCTTTGGCATGGATGGAATCAAGAGGCGTTGTAACCAACCGCGAACACGGCATGGCGAAAGATGCTTTAAAATGGGCGGCGCTTACCTACGTGGTAGCAGCAGCAGGTGCAGTAGCCAACTTATTGTATTATCTGAGCATGTTTCTTGGCAGACGCGACTAGACATTAGAAGCAAAAAAATAAAGCGAAACCATCAATCAAACAAGCTTATTAATTACTTTTGTTTGATTGATGGTTTTTCTGTTTATTATTCATTCTAATCGTTTTTTCATTGTGATTTTAACCTACAACTTCCCAACTAAAATACGCTTCGGCGCAGGTGCAGTAGAAGAACTGGCCGACTACCTGAAAGACAATAACCTTTCAAGACCACTCATTGTAACCGACCCGGTAGTAGCTCAATTGCCTTTTCTGAAACGGATTGTTGAGAACTTAAGTACCAAAGGTATTAGTCCCGAAGTATTTGCCGATATCCATAAAAATCCGGTTAAATCTGATGTTTACAAGGGAGACCAAGCCTATCATGCTACCCATAGAGACAGCATTATAGGAATAGGAGGAGGTGCGGCTATGGATGTGGCCCGGGCTATTGTACTGCGCATTAATCACAGAGAAGATTTATTCAAATATGATGATTTAATAGGTGGTGATATATACGTAACCAACGATGTACCGCACTTTATTACCATTCCGACTACTTCAGGTACAGGTAGTGAGGTGGGAAGAAGCGCCATCATTGCAGACGATGAAACCCATCAGAAGAAAATACTTTTTTCGCCTAAATTACTGGCAAAAATAGTTTTTGCCGATCCGCTTCTGACAATGGATCTGCCTCCTTTCGTTACTGCCGCTACGGGTATGGACGCCCTCACGCACAATATGGAAGCTTTTCTGGCCAAAATGTACCACCCTATTTGTGACGGAATAGCGCTTGAAGGTATTTCATTAATCCACCAATCATTAGAAAAAGCGGTTAATAATCCTGACGTCGAATCGCGCAGTAAAATGCTTTTGGGTTCTATGATGGGCGCCATAGCATTTCAGAAAGGATTGGGTGTCGTGCATTCACTGGCTCATCCGCTTTCTTCATTGCTTGATACTCACCACGGATTAGCTAACGCAGTCAACATTCCATACGGCATGCGATTCAACATAGCAGGTTTTGAGGGGAAGTTCCGCAGAATAGCACAGACACTCGACCTAAAAGAAGAAACAGGCGAAGCCGTAGTAAATTATCTGTTCGATCTCAATAGCCGCGTGAACATTCCACATCGTTTAAGCGACATCGGTGTAAGAGATGAGCATATTGAAACCCTAGCCGATCTGGCTATTGCTGACTTTGCACACCCAAATAATCCTAAACCTGTGAGCAGAGCCGATTTTAAGGCATTGTATCTGGAAGCGTTGTAAGATAAAGAGAGTATAGACTCATTGGTTAAAAGACATACGACAGCACTACTAGAAATATTCAAAGATTTTCTAGGAAAAATACATTTTTATCTGTTATTTTTGTTATAGATATTTACTCGTATTCTTTAAACTTATGAAAGCGCTTCTAACTCTCTTCGCTCTTGTGGCTTTGCCGCTTTGCCTTGCTGCGCAGGAACTGTATAATCCTTCCAAGGACTACCGTTACTTCATCAGAGATGCCAAAATAACCGATAATAACGATACCAGAATCGTTATTAATGGTAAAGGAGATACCACCCTTGTAGCACATTACAAATTACAGGATGTAGTCGCCAGAACTAATCAGGAGCTTACTAAAACTTTTAAGGGAACACCCTTCTTTAAAAACGGGTGGTATAATGGCACGCTCAGTTTACAAAACGGACAAAACGTGAATTTTCTGATGGCGTATAACATTCAGAAAGGCGTGGTTTATATTGTAAAAGACAAAAATGCAGATGCAGTGGCCGTGCGTCCGGAGGAATTTACCATTGCAGGGCATACTTTTCGGAAATATGAAAACGTATTTCTGGAAACGCTTTATATGCAAAAAAGCAATTTATTGAAAGCTTATGAATGCTCGTTAAGCGCTCGGACGGTTGAGAAAACAGGTTATGAAGCTACCGGAGGAGATTTTGAATATGAAGGAGAATTCACAAAGTCTCACAAGTTTTTTACCATACAGGATGACATACTGCAAGTTGTATCAACCGGTAAAAAAGCTTTGCAGAATTTCCCGAAAACCCAACGACCTCAATTAGAGTTATTTGTAAAGAAAAACAATCTCAACTTGAAAACGCAACATGGGCTTGTTCAGCTTTTCAGATATTACGATACTTTATAGTTGTACTTATTCTTCAATAGGCTTATTTCAGCAGAGATAAGCCTATTTTTGTTTGATGTCAGAACAAAATAATCAGCACCGAGCCTGCAATCATTATCATGGCACCGATTAGTTTCTTTACAATATCTACTTCCTTAAAAATCCGGTATCCAAGAAAAATATTTACCAGAACCGATAGTTGAAATAACGAAAGCGCATAACCTACGGGCATGCTGTCGAAGATAAAACCTGTCGAGAACTGCGAGACTCCTATGCAAACAACCAACCATACGAAGTTACTTGTAGCACCGGCTTTTACCTGTTTTATCTCTGTTTTCAATTCTGTTTTATTGATAAGTAACCATACAAATGAAAACAAGGCTCCAAACCAGCACCAGCTAAAAAATGAATGCGCAACCGAGGAAACCAAAATCACTTTTTTCACAAAAATGGCCTCGGTGGCTGTCAAAATCATTGCCCATATCCGGAACTGTATTTCCTTGCGTTTAAACAGTGCCAGACTAAAGCCCTCAGCAGTGGTATTCAGTACAAAATAGCTTCCGAAAATAATCAACGCTACACCCGTCAGTCCTATAACACCCGGTATTTCGTGCAAAATAAAAAGTCCGATAATCATACTGATCACGGCTTTGTAGGCATTGATAGGACCAAGAACAGAGAGGTCTCCGGCATGGAGAGCTTTTACTAAATACAAATTACCCATTGCACCGAGCAAACCCATGATGATTGAGTATGTCCAGTATTCCGGTGATACTGATGCCCAATCAAGTCTGAAACTAAAAACAAGGCAGACGATTGCTAAAATGAGGTAAGTAAAAAAATTGACAACAAGAGCAGAAAGTCCGTTAACCGTTAGTTTTTTTTGAAAAACGTTCGCTACCGGATTAGAACATATCCTTAATAAAACGACTAGTATAAGTATGAAAATATTGTCAGACAATGCTATTTAGATTAGTGGTAAAACATCCCGGCTTGCAGTAAAATTAAGTATTTAAGCCATAGCTGCTTGTTAAAATGCTAAAAATTGATATTTTTAAACTTTATTTTCCTAAACTACCGAATAAACTAACCATGCCTATTATCTCTTTAATAGCAGCCATGAGCGAAAACCGGGCTATCGGGCTTAACAACGCCTTACCTTGGGAACCAATCGTCGCAGATTGGGATAATCTAAAACGCGTAACCAAAGGCAGAAAAATGATTATGGGTCGCAAGAGTTATGATAACCCTCACAGGATCTGGTCGGAAGCTGGAAATTATGTAATTACCCGTCAGCCAGATTATCGGATTGAGCAAGGGTTTGAAGTGGTAAACAGTCTGAATGAGGCCATAGAAAAATGCCGCGACCAACAAGAAGTATTTGTACTGGGTGGTGAAGAGATTTTCAGATTGGCTATACCAATAGCCGATAAGATATACCTGACGATAGTCCATGCTGTTTTTGAAGGCGATGCCTTTTTTCCGATCTTCGACGAAAATCAGTTTAATGTAACAGAACGTAAGGAATTTAAAGCAGGTGAAAATACACCATATGATATTTCAATCCTGACTTATGAAAGGAACAGTTCCGATAACTTTATTGCCGAATAAACACAATTGGTACAATCGACTTTAACTTAAAATTCGTAATTTGAAGCCTCACATCACAACATAAATAATTTTAACCTTTACTCTCATGCGCTATCCGTCACTTTTATCGGGCTTGTTCATGCTTCTTCTATTAACTGCCTGCCAGCAGAAAGCCAGTTATGACATCATCATTAAAAACGGATTGGTATATGATGGTAATGGTGGCGAACCCCAAAAAGCAGATATTGCCGTTAATGCTGATACCATAGCTTTTATTGGTGATTTATCGGGGCAGTCGGGGACTAAACAAACCATTGATGCCCAGGGGTTAGTGGTGTCGCCGGGTTTTGTGAATATGCTAAGCTGGAGCACCGAGAGTTTGATTCACGACGGCCGTTCAATGGGAGAAATAATGCAGGGTGTTACGTTGGAAGTAATGGGTGAGGGTAACTCGATGGGACCACTGAGTGATTCTGTTAAGGCGTATGAACAAAAACTGCAGGGAGATATCAAGTATAAAATAGAATGGACAACCCTGGGCGAATACCTGCAATATCTGGAAAAGAACGGGGTTTCTACCAATGTGGCATCGTTCGTGGGAGCAGCTACCGTGAGGGCTAATGAACTGGGCTATGCCAACAGGCCACCTAAACCCGATGAACTGGAAAGAATGAAGCAGCAAGTAAGAACAGCCATGCAGGAAGGTGCCATGGGTGTGGGCTCATCGCTCATTTATGTACCGGGCACTTATGCTAATACACACGAACTGACCGAACTGGCGAAGGTGGTATCTGAGTATGGTGGCATGTATATTTCGCACATCAGAAGTGAAGGCAACAAGCTGGAAGAGGCCGTAGATGAAATCATAAAAATAGCTAAAGACGCCCATATTCACTCCGAAATATACCATCTGAAAGCAGCAGGGAAAGACAACTGGGCGAAGCTGGACAAGGTAATTACGAAAATAGATAGTGCACGCGCAGCAGGCATCACTATTACTACTGATATGTATAACTATGTGGCCGGTGCTACCGGGCTCGATGCCGCCATGCCACCATGGGTGCAGGAAGGCGGTCTGCCTCAATGGCGAAAAAGACTGCAACAAGGGACTAATAGAAATAAGGTGGGTGTAGAAATGCAGTCTAAGCAAAAAGACTGGGAGAATCTTTGTCTGGCTGCGGGACCAGATAAAACCTTACTGATAGGCTTCAAACAAGATTCCCTCAAGAAATATATCGGTAAAACACTGACCGAAGTGGCCGCTATAAGAAATAAAACATGGTACGAAACAGCAATGGATCTGGTGATTGATGATGATTCTCGCGTGGAAGTGGTTTATTTCCTGATGAGCGAAGAAAACGTAAAAAAACAGATACAATTACCGTACATGAGTTTCGGCTCTGATGCTTCATCCATGGCAGCAGAAGGCTTATTTCTTAAATCGAGTGCACACCCACGGGCTTATGGTAACTTTACGCGCTTAATTGGTAAATACGTACGTGACGAAAAAGTGATTACACTTCAGGAAGCCATTCGGAAACTGACGTCTTTACCTTGCGATAACCTGAAAGTGAAGAAAAGAGGGCGTCTGCAAGTAGGCAACTATGCCGATGTATTGGTATTTGATTTAGCTAAAATGCAGGATAAAGCCACTTTTGAAAAACCACATCAATTATCTGAAGGCATGGTGCATGTGTTTGTGAACGGACAACAGGTTTTAAATAACGGTACGCATACAGGATCAAAACCCGGCCGGTTTGTGAAAGGACCAGGTTGGAAACCATAAGAAAGAGGTTTAATTTGAATCTCTTTCTTAATCTAATAACAGCTTAGCGGCATTTCTACCTGGTATTCCGCTCACGGCGCCACCTCTGGACGCACCTGAACCACATACATAAATATGTTCGTATGGTGTTTCCACACCCCATTTGCCAACGGCATCATGATTTTCGGCATAAAACCACGACAGACCATTATGAAAAATATTACCCCGGGGCATACCTAATGCATTTTCAATATCAACCGAACTCTTGGCTTCTATGCACCAGTTACCGTTTTTGTCTCTGGCAAGACAGTCTTCTATTGGCTCAGCTAAATAGGCATTAATCCCTTTCAGAAACTTCTCAACCACTTCTGCTTTGGCTGCTTCATTGTCTTCTATAAACAATTCATACGGTAAATCAAGCCCGAATACGGTCATCGTATGGTATCCTTGTTCATGCAGTTCTTCAGATAAAATAGTAGGGTCAGTCAAAGTATGACAATAGATTTCACAGGCGATTGAACCAGGGATTCGACCCGATGCTGCTTCCTGAAAAGTTTCTTCCATTTGCGAATAAGACTGATTGATATGGAATGTACCGGCAAATGCCTGTTGCGGTGCAACCGCCTTATCTTTAAGTTGAGGAAGTTTTTTCAACAACAGATTCATCTTAAATGCAGTCCCCTCTTCTGTAGATAGGGCAGGTTTGGGAGTATTGCCCAATAGCTTTTCAAGCACCTTCGGGGCAGCATTTACCAGAACATCTCTGGCCTGCACAGTATAGGGCAAGTGGTTTTGATGGTAAATTACGTCGGTTACATCACCTGCCTTTATCTGCACCACAGTCGTATCGGTCTTTAAATCTACTCCCAATTCTGTTGCTTTGGCAATCAGCTGAGCAACCAGGTTACCCATTCCGCCTTTCGGTACCCGCCATTCTCCTGTTTTATTACCCACCACATGGTATATGAATGTTCTGTTCTGCAACAGGCTTTCGTCATAGGCATGTGTATACGACCCTATTTTGGCATCAGTCATCAATACACCTCTCAGAATATCCGATTTCACATGCCTTTCTATCAATTTGCCGATGGGTTCTTCCACAAAACTATCCCACAGTTCAGCATGCCCATTGGCCTTAAAATAAGCTTTCCATTCTTCCTTGCTTTTAAGCGGCTGCAGGAATGAATCCCATATTAATTCAGCAAAAATCTGCTGCTTTTGGAGTATGGTCTGATACCCCTCCCACTCTTCTGGTCCATATCCTAAATCTAAGATTGACTCCCTTGATACTGCCTCGTCCTCATTACTGATTATCAAACCTTTATGTGCACCATTCTGTACATAAGGCGTATAAGAAGCAACGGATCTACGCAGTAGTTGAACGTCAATATTCAGTTCATCAAATATTTCTTTCGGGAATAAACTAACCAGATAAGAATATCGAGAAAGATAGGCTTCATAATCCGGAAAAACTTTCTGTGACGTGGTGCCCCCTCCTATGTAATCATTTTGCTCCAGTACCAATACCTTTTTGCCGGCCTTGGCCAGATAGCACGCTGCCACCAATCCGTTGTGTCCACCACCGATAATAACCGAATCGTAGATCATATTTATTTTCAATTACAAAATCTTTATTTACCTGAAGCCGCCTGAATAAACACTTCTCTGATGCGACGATTAAACGGATTATGCACATCCTCAATACGTTCAGGATGCCATTGTACCAGCGTTAATGAATGATCGCCCGGAGTTTTCCACTCCAAACCCTCCACAATGCCGTCATCCGATAAAGAATTAACTACCAATGAAGAAGCCGGAATATCTACTGATTGATGATGTGCAGAATTAATCTCTCCTTTTGTTGCTCCAATCAAACCTACCAGAGTTGAATCAGGAAAGACCTCAATAGGATGATACCGGTCTTTGCCCTCATAATATTTCGAGTGGTTATTCTTACCAATGCTTGGTATATCAGCTACTAAAGTACCTCCTAAAAATACATTGACAAATTGTAATCCTCTGCAAATACCCAAAGCTGGCACTTTATTGGCAAAAATGTATTCACAAACCCGCCATTCAAATTCGTCGCGATCTTCGTCCATAAAATCCGGATTACAAAAAGGCAGGTTTTCGGGTTTATTATAAAATCTTGGGTGTACATCTTCACCACCTGTTAGCAATACACCGTCACAAAGACTGATTTCATCAAAATTGTTGTGCGCATACCCAAGCTTGATTACTTTTATATCTGCATTCTGGTTCAATATCCATTTTTCATAAATCGGATGCTTATCACCACAATCAGTAATGCCAATTGTTATTTTCATCTAGTGAATTTAAGAAATAATTTAAGTAATGTATCCATTGAATAAGAAAGCCAACAATAATTGTCAAGTAACCTGACCAATTGCAAAAAATACCCTGGCTGATATGATTTTTTGTTAACTTTGATGTTTAAATTTACTGCAAAAATTACAATTTGTCTGACTAAAAACAAGTAATTAAGAAAGCCCGCTTTAGTGAATATCAAAAAAATGTTTACAACTTTTGCTAAAATTCAAGAAAAGTTTGACAATTGTCTTTCTTGTTTTTATTAATGTACACTACAAAACACAATTTTTGATTTGATACGCAAAATTTCGGATTTGAGATTACAAGAATTCATTTAAGTATTTATGACGGATTTATTACCTGTTCCTGCTAACGAAAAAGAAAGACTTCAAGCGCTGAGAGATTATGATATTCTTGATACAGGCTATGAAAAAGAGTTTGACCGTCTTACCCAACTAGCTGCTGTTATTTGTGGTGTTCCGATGTCTGTACTCACTCTGATTGCAGAAGAACGACAGTGGTTCAAGTCAAAGGTGGGGATGGAAGGCACTGAAACTACAAGAGATATATCCTTTTGCCGATATACCATCATGGGTGATACCATGCTATCTGTTGAAGATGCAACTCAGGATATACGTTTTAAAGATAATCCTCAGGTAACAGGTGACCCTTACATACGTTTCTATGCGGGGTATCCGCTCATTGACCCTAAAGGCTACGCATTGGGTACACTATGCGTAATTGATGATAAACCCAAAAGATTAAACAACGATCAGGAATATGCCTTAAAAGTATTGGCTCAGGAGGCTATTTCTCAGATTATTGCCCGCAAAGAAAAACAAGAGCTTCAACACTATGAAACGCTCTTCAACCTGTCGAACGACCTTATCTGCATGACAGGGGCAGACGGATATTTCAAGAAAATAAATCCATCTTTTGAACAAACCCTCGGTTGGACCAACAATCAGTTAATGGGACGCCAAGCCATTGAGTTTGTGTATCCTGAAGATATTGCCTATACCCGCGAGCAATTAAGTCTTCTTAATATCGGTGCTAAAACCGTAGCTTTAAACAACAGATTCACTACAGCAAACGGAAGTTTCAGGTATCTGCATTGGGTAGTTACCAAAGACCCTGCAACTTCGTATAGTTATGCTATCGCACGAGATATTACACAACAAAAGTTAATAGAGCAGGAATTGGTCGAAACCAAAAATATGCTGGAATCGGCTAATAAAATTGCAAAAATCGGTAGTTGGAAAGCTAATCTGGAAACACAGGAAGTACATTTTTCTGACCTTATCAAGGAAATTTATGAGGTTGAGGCTGACTTCGTACCAACTTTTCAAAACAGTATTCTTTTTTCAGACCCTGAGACCCGTGAAATAATAGAAAAACTGATTGCCCATACACTGCACACCGGAGAACCTTTTGATACTGAACTTCGGATTACAACGGCTGAAGGAAACTATAAATGGACACGGGCTATGGGTGGCGTGGAATTGAAAAATGGCAGACCCCATATTATTTATGGCACTATGCAAGACATAGACCGGGAAAAACGGATTCGTTTGGAGTTCAACGAAATTTATACTGAATTAAAAGGTATTATGGACGCTGACTCAGGCATTTTAATTATTACCGGCGACATACGCGGCAAAATAAAGACATTCAATAAAGGCGCTGAAAAAATGCTGGGCTATAAACCTGAAGAAATGATTGGTATTCAGCATGCAACGGTCTTCCATGATCCTGAAGAAATTAAGAACTATGCCGAAAAAGTATCAAAAGAATTAAATATTGACTTAGTTGCACCTGGTGAGGCTCTGATTGCTAAAGCCAGACTGGGCACTACTGATACCAATGAGTGGACTTTTATTACCAAAGATGGCTCCAGAATTACAGCTGAATTATCACTGACAGCCCTTAAAAACGTAGACAACCAAATTACGGGATTCCTCGGTATTGCCAAAGATATTACAGCCAAGAGAAACTCCGAACGCCTGCTACAACTCAGTGAAGAACGCCACAGAGGTTTCTTTGAACACTCTCAGGGACTGATGTGCACTCATGACCTTAAAGGGAAGTTCTCTTCGGTAAATCCGGCGGGAGCCGAACTCCTGGGTTATTCGGCTGAAGAATATATGCAAAAAACGCTGTTTGATTTGGTACCATCAGAATTTTCGAACAGAGTACAGGAGTATCTGGATGAAATACAGCAAGAGGGGCAGTCTAAAGGACTTATGCTGGTTCAACACAGAGACGGCTCAATCAAAACATGGATGTACAACAATATACTTTCGGAATTGCTTGACGGAGAAAAGTATGTGATAGGTAATGCTGTTGATATTACCGAACGCATTCAGAATGAAAAGGAACTTGTACAGGCTAAAATTCAGGCTGAAAAAAATGCTTACGCCAAAGATGTTTTTCTCGCTAACATGAGCCACGAAATCAGAACCCCGATGAATGCGATTGTGGGTTTTGCTAATTTGCTCAAAGATAGTCCTTTAAGCACCGAGCAATCAGAGTACCTGTCTTACATTATTATATCTACTGAAAATCTGCTGGGCATCATCAATGATATTCTGGATCTCTCAAAAATCGAATCTGGTCACATTGCAATTGAAGAGGTACCATTCAGCATTAAAGAAATTTTAAAAACAATTAGAAGCATTTTTCAGGGCAAAGCCGCTGAAAAGGATCTGGAATTATTCTGCTCGGCTGATGACGCAATACCTGATTCGGTTGTAGGTGACCCTACCCGACTCAATCAGATATTACTGAATCTGACCAATAATGCCGTTAAGTTCACTACCTCAGGCTCTGTTAAGATTATTGCTGAGCAAAGCAGTGATTCGGATACCGAAACTACCATTATATTTAAGGTAATTGATACGGGTATCGGTATCTCCCAAGATAAACTTGAAATGATTTTCGACCGTTTTACTCAGGCCAATTCAGACACTACCCGTAAATACGGAGGTACCGGACTAGGTTTAAGTATTTCAAAATCACTGATTGAATTGCAAAACGGCCGTATATGGGTTGAAAGTCATCCGGGTAAGGGTTCTACCTTCGGGTTTTCGATAACCTATAAAAAGATTCGTTCAAAAACTGTTAAGGTATCTGCCATTAAAGCTTCCGAATTGATTACTGATAAAAAAATAAACATTCTGCTGGTGGAAGATAACATACTTAATCAGAAACTGGCCATTCGTGTACTGGAAAAATTCGGGTTCGATGCCGACTTAGCACAAAATGGAAAAATTGCAGTAGAAAAAGTCAAAAGCAATCGTTACAATATTATCCTTATGGATCTTCAAATGCCTGAAATGGATGGGTATCAGGCAACGACTACTATTCGGGATGAGTTGAAAAATGATACCCCGATTATCGCCATGACAGCCCACTCACTGGTTGGAGAAAAAGAAAAATGTATTGAAATCGGTATGAACGAATACATAACCAAACCATTCAATCAAAGAGAATTATTCGAAAAAATTATGCGATTTGCCTAAAACTCAAACCGTACAACTTAGTCTTTACAATTTCTTAACATGAAATCTTTCAGCTATCATGGAATCTTTCGGATTTTTGCGACCTAAATAGACACCAATATAATCGTACTGTTATAACTAAACCCCAAAGACCCCATGTTTGGCTTAGAAACCGACATTTTCCTGCTTCTCTCATTTTGTCTGCTTGCAGCCTGTGCATTTGAATTTATCAACGGTTTTCATGATACTGCCAACGCCGTTGCAACCGTTATATATACCAATTCTCTTAAACCAACTCAAGCGGTTGTCTGGTCTGGTTTAATCAATTTTATTGGTGTTGTAACCGGAGGCGTAGGGGTAGGTATGAGCATAGTAAACCTGCTTCCTGTAGAATTATTAATTGACCAGAACGTTTATCATAGCATTGCTATGGTACTGGCGCTGTTATTCAGTGCCATTATATGGAACTTCGGTACCTGGTATTTTGGTATTCCGGCTTCAAGTTCTCATACACTGATAGGTGCTATTTTGGGGGTAGGTCTTGGTTACGCTCTTTTACCTGAAAACACTCAGGGAGTAGCCGCTGTTAACTGGGACAAAGCCAGAGAAATCTTCTACGCTCTATTCCTTTCACCTTTAGTAGGTTTCAGCTTGGCTGTCATTTTAATGTTTACGCTTCGCAGAGTTCTCAATAAAGACATCAGAAAACAGATATTTGACGAACCTAAGAAAAACGAGGAACCTCCGTTCTGGGTCAGAGCCATTTTGATAACTACCTGTACATTGGTAAGCTTCTTTCATGGTCGTAACGACGGACAAAAAGGGATTGGTCTTGTGATGTTGATTCTGATTGGTGTTCTTCCTGCCTATTTTGCGATTAATAATACTATCGACTTTGACAAAATCAAACCGGAGTTAACAACGATATCTGAGAAAGTGGCATTAATCGACACTACCCGGACGTCTGACATTGAAAAACAAAGAATTAAACAAATTAAGGCAAGTGTCAGCTTTCTGAATGCACTGGCCGATAGTAATAAAGTTAGTAAAGCCAAGGCTTTAGACGCCCGCAAGGCACTGTTGACCTTAAGTGGTAATGCAAAAAAACTGGTAGAAGATCCTGATGTGATTTTGAGTGACGCCAACAAGGCTGAACTTAAAGCAGCGGCGGTTGTAGAAGAAAAAGGTATCAGAAAATATACCGATCATGCTCCTATGTGGGTTATCCTGATGATTTCGCTTTCGTTGGGTCTGGGAACAATGATAGGCTGGAAACGGATTGTAGTAACCGTTGGTGAAAAAATCGGGAAGTCTCACCTTACTTATGCACAGGGTGCTTCAGCAGAGTTGGTTGCTGCGGCAACCATTGGTATGGCTTCATGGTTTAAACTACCTGTCAGTACTACTCACTCGCTATCATCAGGTATTGCCGGAACCATGGTTGCCAGCAAAGGTATTAAAAACCTGCAATCGGGTACTATCAAAAACATTGTGCTGGCCTGGGTACTTACGCTGCCTGTAGCAATTCTTCTATCGGCAACATTGTTCATATTTTTCCGCTGGTTGTTATAACTGGTTTTAACCGGTTTTTCTGTTTAAAATTCAAAATTGTATTATACCCGGGTTCCGGAATTGACTTTCCGGAATCTGTTTATTTAAAATACTTACACAATTGTTCTGATTGTGTCTACGCACCAATATGAAACTATGCTTACATCTGTTTGTCAGAACAGGTATCACCTGTCTGCTCATAAGCTTATGCGCCTCTGTGTCTTTAGCACAAGACCACGGTTCTTTAAATGAAATTGACACCACAACTGCGCGGAAACTACTTTCAACATTCCGTAAATACGAATACATTGGTGTGGGCGGATACATTCAGCCACAATTCCAATGGATACAAAGTAAAGGCGCCAGGAATTTCAATGGAGGTGATTTCCAACCTAATGCCAGTAACCGCTACATGCTTCGACGAGGTCGTATACGTTTCGATTACGCTCGTTTCGATAAAAACAATAACCCGAAACTTTACTTTATTTTTCAGTTTGACGGCACCGAAAGGGGTATCTTTATCCGCGATTTCTGGGGACGTATCTACGAAAACAAATTCAACTCATTCTATCTCACAACCGGTATGTTTGCCCGTCCTTTCGGCTTTGAAGTTGGCTACGGATCGCCGGATAGGGAATCACCCGAACGGGGAAGGATGTCTCAGATATTAATGAAAGTTGAACGCGATTTTGGTTTTATGGGTACTTTTGAACCCCGGAACAAAGCCAATTTTATGAAATATATAAAATTTGACGTAGGGGTATTTAACGGACAGGGCGTCAATGCCGTTGCCGATTTTGATAATCATAAAGATGTTATCACCAGGTTCTCAGTGAAACACCTTCCTATTTCTCCCAGATTGTTTATCAGCGGTAGCCTATCCGGTTTCTTCGGAGGGATGGAGCAATTCACGAACCAGATTTATAGAATAAAAGGAACTGAGAGGCATTTCACTGTCGATTCGTCATTGGCTAATGTGGGCAAAATTGCTCCGCGTAATTATTTCGGTGCCGATGTGCAAATCAGAATTCCTAACCGCAAAGGTGGCGAAACAGAGTTCAGGGCAGAGTATATCAGAGGTACACAAACAGCCATACAGAGTACCACTGAAACCCCGGCCGTTATACCGATGGAAAACGGTAAGTTAGCGCCGCTATTCATCCGTAATTTTGATGGAGCGTATTTCTATTTTCTGCAGCATCTGGGTAGTAAAAAACATCAGCTTGTATTGAAATACGACTGGTATGACCCGAATAAAAAGGTTAAAAACACTGAGATCGGGCAAGGTTTCTCGGCCGCAGATGTGCGCTTCAATACTTTTGGCTTTGGCTATCTTACCCACCTGAACGAAAATGTACGTTTAATGCTGTGGTATGAAATGCCTCAAAATGAGAAAACCGCGCTTAAAGATTATACCGACGATTTGAAAGATAACAACTTTACCTGCCGCGTACAGTATCGTTTTTAAAGACCTTTAAAAGTCACTTCTGACCCTTCAGGCTTTTTGATTGTGGTAATACCGGTAGACACCTGCTTAGCAGGTTTACGTTTGAAGATCGTATTAAAGTTGCGTGTGTGCTGCAAGCTTACACCATTTACGGTTACGTTATTATTGAAATTGTAGAAATAGTTCGGCACGTTACGGCTATATGCTTTTAGTCGCCAGCTGCCGTCTTCATTCAACATCCACTCTACTTCACCTCCGTAAAAGTAGTTACTGGCAGTTTGTTCCTGATTCTGCAGAATAGTATTGTTAACACTTAGTTTTAAGCGGTTATTGCTGAACCGGTATGAGAAATTGAGCTGCATATTATTAAACAGACTCTGACGTACATTACTCAAAACGCCCAACTGAACCCCAATCTCCAGATTAGGGTCTATTTTTGATGCAATGGTACCCAATTGATTGGTTAACAGATTGCTGACGTTATCAAGCAACAGTTGTGAGTCAACCGCATCCTTGAAGCTGTTGTCAGAAAACAGACGGTTCAGTGCCGTTATACCCACAAAGTTATTGGCCAGTAATTGTTCGTCGTTTCTCAGGCGCTGCTCAAAAGCAATTACCTGAGGCTGAAGATTCAACGGAAGGCGGCGCTGGTCAAACTTGATATCATACTTAATGGTAGGTTTCATCAGTTTGTCAGTCAGCATCACATAGGCATTCACGGGATACGGCGTTTTCAATTCAGCACTATTGGTACTCGATGCTATTCCTTCCGGCAGCATCACATTAGCCGTAACAATGGCATTGATGCTTATATCTGCATCATAAGGATCACCCGACCAGCGAATCCAACTCCCTTCTGCTATATCAAATTTACGCACCCTCGATATATTCTGTAAGCTGAAATCATACTTTCCGTTTTTAATGGTATAGGGGCCTGTCATGGTAAAACCACCGCGGGTGTCATACTCAATACTTATACGCCCATTGCCTACCGCAGTGAGCATGTCTTTGTTGTTACGGTCAAAAATCACTTCACATTCGGCATCGGGGGTAAAAGTAAAATTGAAAGCCATCTTCAAACTTCCTTTCTCTTCACTTATCAACGAATCTTTTTTCGCAGCTTTGTTTTTGAACAAACCTGTATTTTTACTCACAAAGCTTATTCCGTCAGCCTCCGTATCTACACTGGTTGCGCCATCGAGCGGTATCGTAATTTTCGTTCCCGATTTGCTGGTCAGATTCCCCGTTATGGCTACGTGCTTAAAGTTGCCGGTTATGTGCATGTCGCCGGAAGCGATTCCGACGCCATAAAAATCTTCATTATCTCTGATGCTCGTATTCATGATTCTGAAACCATCACGGCCTCTCATGTAAGCATGCAGACCTAGCATAAAATGTCCGTTACCTCCATTAAAAATACCTCCGGCCAGTTCTGCTTCATTCCCATTTACTCGTGCATCCCGAACTTTAAAGCCTTTTTGCACTACAAAGCCCTCTTCATTAAAGTTGATTTTATCGTCAAAATATAGAGGGGCTCTTAATTCATTAACAATCAGACTACCCTGGTCAATATCCACACTTCCTCTGATAACCGGATCGCCCGGGGTTCCTCTAACTGTCAGTCTTCCAGAACCATAGCCCCCGAGATTTGAAAAAATATCATCAACAAACGAGTCAAATATCTCTAGATTAGCCTTGCTGAGATTGGCTTCAAGATTCAATGGATTGTACTCGTTTTTCGGATCATAGGTGCCTGACAAACGGAAAATCTCATTGTTGAGTCTGACAATGTTTCCGTTAATGTTCAGCTTTTGCGAGAGGTTATCCCACAGTACTTCTCCGGCTATTGTACCGATCAGGCTCTTTTTGTATATCAGATCAGCTACATCAAACTTACTGGTTACCAGTGCTTCGTTGTAAACATCTCTCACCATCAGCTTACCATTTACAATTCCTTTCAGATCAATATTTGAAAGCGGCTTAATGGTTTGCAAGTCAAAGTCATGCACATCAATATATGCTTCTTTGCGGGCATCTTCAGAAAGTACTCCACTCAGTGAGATACTCTGTTTTTTATTAGAAATGGCTACATTCCTGAATAGGATATCGCTTTCATTAAAACTAACTCGATTGTTTTCATCTATCCGCCAGGTATCCCCCAATAAGTCGAGTCTGGTATTGCGAGGATTAAACGCCAGATCTATACCCTCTGGCAAAAACTTCAACTGCCCGAATACCTGCGCCTGATTAGAGCTTTTCTGCTGTCTGATTTTTGCATCAAACTCAATAACATTGTCCAGACCCCAATCGCCGCTTACTTCCAGTTTTTCGGTAGGCTCCATGTCACCCAGTTTCTGTTTTTCAGAATTGAATATTAACGAAGTAAGTATGTTGGGAGAATTCAGTTCTTTCGAAGTATTGAAGTCTAGCTCATTGTTATAGAATGCAAAACTGCCATGCCGCAGGGTGTCTATCTTACCCGCAAGAGATAATTCTACGGTATTTCTGATATTCAGTTGTCCTTCCAGCTCTGTATTGGCCGCTACAAACAACTCCGGATAGAAGTAGGCAAAAAATGGCTGAGATTGTTTAAATAGCACCTTATAGCCCAGGTTATATCCGGGCTGATTGTTTCTATACGACCGCTGTGCATAATAGGCCAGCCGGGTTGCTTCGTTATCTACAAAATACTGGCTGTATTCCTTTGAGAAACGCGCCACGTCACTGATAACCTGACTTGGTGTAAATTTACCGGTAACGTCAATATTGAAAAATTCTGAAAGCAGACTTATGCGCCGGTTATCATCAACTAATGCTGAAGTGACAAAAACAGAATCTATGCCAAGCAATCTTTTATCGTATTGCAATACAGTGTGCAATAGTTGCGCCTCGCCAATCCAGTTATCCAATTCGTTACCCTGAAAGTTCAGGTTCAATTCCGAGCGCAATTTCACATCATTGTCGGTATAACCCAAAGCCCTCAGATTGGCGTTTTGAACTAATCCATGAATATCAAACTTATTTAAAGTTTTGCTGAAATCAACTCTACCCCCTACATCAAAAGTCAGATTCGTATCTTTCACACTTATCCTCCCCTCAAATAACGATTTACTCATTGCCCCGTCAACGTTTATATTTCTGAAATCATAACCGTTGAACCAGATATGTTTCACGTTGCCGTCGAAGTTCAGAAGGGCATCTTTAATGGTTAATCCTTTACCCTTGATTTCACCTGTGAAAGATATCCTCTGCAAGGTTTTTTCTTCCTCTACCAACTTACCGAGTTCGAGGTTATCAACTGTCAGGTTTCCCGCATAGGTAGCTAAAGCCTTATTGTCAGGAATCTTCATGGCAATTTTACCGGACACTGTACCTAGCTGAGATTTAATCTGGGCAGTAGTGGTGAAATCATCATACACCCCTTTGAAAATGCCTGAAAAGTTTACTACGCCAAACTTATATACCTGCCTGGTATACAGAGAGTCGCCAACATATTGCCGGGCATCGATGGCATCAATCTGAGACGGTTTCCAGTCTAAATCCATTACTGCTTTTCGCAGATCCGGCATATTTTTAAATGCAATTTCACCATTCAAATAGCTGTTCCTACCAAATTTCAGATCGAAATTTTTCACTCTGAAATCATGTACAGTACCTTTGAAATCGCCATTAAGCAGATAATTTTCGTGATACTGATACATATCTGTTGCAAACCGACCCAAATCCTGTGCATCAATTTCACAGTCTCGAAGGTCGCCAATCATTACTACTTTTTCATTGAAGTCCTGAAAATCACGTGGAGTAAGATACTCGAAATGAACCGATTTTTTCAGTATAGAATTATTAATCCGTGCATACAGATCGTCGAATCGCATGTGCTGCCTCGAATAAAAGAATTGCGTATTCATTTCTTTTATTTCTAGATCACTTCTGCGGTCTATTCCTTTCAGGTCGGTGAGTTTGAATTTAATAGTATCGCCCTGAATAAAAAAGTTTTTCAGCAGGCCCTGTACTTCATGAACCGTAAAGTTGTTGTAATCGAATTCTTCTTTCGAAAACGGCTCTTTGTCAGGGTCTTGTAAAGTAAATGTTCCTCCCTGAATATACGCTTCGTCAATCGTAAACGGAGTATTGCGCTCAATATAAGGCTTGGTAGTATCTCGCGGAGGGGACGTCAATTCTTCAACTTTGGCAATCCATTTATCAATATTGAGATCACCATCCTGCTCATAAATCAGTTTCACCCGCGGACTCATAACCATTACGTAGTCAAGGTTATTGTCGAAAGTAAGAAAAGTGTTCCAGTCAAACTTGAAATTGCTTTTGGTATTGACATACAATTCTTTCACAAAAATCATTTCACGATCTTTGTAGTCATAAATGGTAATGTTTTCAAGTGTGATTTCGTCGAGCCAGGTAAGTTTTGCTTTTTCAATTTTCACCTTCGAACCCAATTGCCGGGACAGGTATTCGGTGGCTCTTTGCAAAGTAAGGGTTTGAACTGACGGAAGCTGCAGGGCATAGAACACCATCATTATCCCCAGAAACGAGTAGAGAATAAGATTAGGTAGTATCCTCGATAATATTTTAAAAGCCCTACGCAAAATAATTGACAAATAAATTAATTAGTGAATTACTGTATAGTAATTTTGTGTTATGAATAGTATCTGAACCTCTAAAACACAAAATTTTAATCTTTAGTTTTGAATATTTTAGCAATCGAATCTTCGTGCGACGAAACGTCGGCAGCTGTTATTTCTAACGGCAAAATCTGCTCTAACATTGTGGCTGGCCAGATAATTCATGAACGTTTTGGTGGTGTAGTACCCGAATTGGCCTCGCGCGCACACCAGCAGCACATATTACCGGTGGTTGAAAACGCTCTTAGAAAAGCAAATATAACAAAAAAACAACTAAATGCTATTGCATTTACCCGCGGACCCGGCCTTTTAGGTTCTTTATTAGTGGGCACATCTTTTGCCAAGGCCATGGCACTCGGACTCGACATCCCCCTGATAGAGGTTAATCACATACAAGCGCATGTGCTGGCGCATTTTATTGATACGCCGGCCCCTGCATTTCCATTTCTGTGTCTTACTGTAAGCGGAGGCCACACGCAGATTGTATTGGTAAAGGATTATCTGAACATGGAGATAATAGGTGAAACACAGGACGACGCCGTAGGAGAAGCCTTTGACAAGACAGCAAAATTACTGGGACTACCGTACCCCGGTGGGCCGCTGGTTGACAAATATGCCCAAGGGGGAAATCCGTTGGCATTTGAGTTTCCGATGTCTGAAATGCCTGCATACAACTTTTCGTTTAGTGGTATAAAGACCTCTATTTTGTACTTTTTAAAGGCAAAACAGGCTCAAAACAGCCATTTTGTAGAAGAAAACATAGCAGATATATGTGCCAGTGTACAGCATACATTGATAAAAATGCTGCTTCAAAAATTGCGTAAAGCTGCCCGCGAACTGCGCATAAAAGAAGTTGCCATAGCAGGGGGAGTCTCGGCTAACAGTGGCTTGAGAAAAGCTATTCAGGAATTGGGAGAAAAGGAAAAATGGAAGGTTTTCATACCTGAGTTTCAGTATTGTACCGATAACGCCGGTATGATAGCCATGGCGGCTCATTTCAAATATCTGAAAGGAGAATTTACGTCTCAGCAGGTAAGTCCTTTACCACGCATGGAATGGTAAATTCCACGTCGGTTTTTAAATAAAAATGGCCTTGTTTTAGCAAGGCCATTTTGTTATATTATTTAGCCGCAACGGCATTTTTTCTTCGGGTTTGGGCTATTTGCAACACATGCTGCCCTATTTTAATACCACATTTGTTTCCTTCATCGCAGCCGGATCTATAGTGAATACCACCATACATACGGCTCACGCTCGCCATCCGAGCCGCTTCTCTGAACGACTGAAACGACATCACTCCATGGCCATGTTTATATTCTGTAGAGTCTGTAAAAGAGAAATTATCGCCATGTACAAAGCTGAGTACTTCTGCTGCCGCAGCTGATATGGTACTATGCCCGCTGGTGTATTCCGGAAATGGCGGAGTCTGCAAAAACGGTTGCCATTTCGGATCCAGCTCCTGGTTAATAACCGTCTCCGGGCGTACTTTCACACTGCGGTATTTTTCTTTCCAGCAACTGATAAATCCGTCCAGAAGAGCAACAGAGGTAAGCATGTAACCTTCCACACTTTTTTGGAACGAAGCATTTGTTTTGCGTGAAACCGTGGTGTGAATGGCCAACCAGTGCCCACCGGGAGTCATTTTCTTGTTGGCAAACATCACGTGCCCCATCACGTTCATTACAAACGGATTATCATCCCAGAACCAGGCAATACGTTTTTGTTCTTCAGTAAGGTTCCTGCCGGTATCATATACTTCTAATGTCTCTTTCCAGAAAGCGCTTTTTCTGTCATGGTTATATTGGGGCGGTGGTGGTGGTGGATATTGCCCTGCCGAGTCAAGCGAAAAGGCCCGTATCTTGTTCCATTCCGGTTCGCATGCATCAGCATATGCCGGGGGGGTTGGTACCCAGGTACCCGGAACGTTAGTTACTGTAAATCTGATTCCACGGGTTTGTTTATACTTATCTCCGCCTGAATACCGCATCACGTGTGCAGCCACACTATCGCCATAAGCCATTGAGCGCACCATTACGTCTTCAGGTACTCCCATGTCTTCATACTTCTTAAAAAATCCTTTTTCGTAATCGTCAAAAAAATTACCGGAGAAAGTCAGCGTACGTGCTATTTTCAGAAATGCTTTAGTACTTGCCAATGGGAAACAATAGTCTTTCCCTTTTTCCGGTTGCGGCCCTTCTTTGAATCCTTTCAACTTACCGGCCATGGATTGATATTCCGGAAAACCGGGTACCATCGCCTCATAGCCCGCCAGACTAGCATACGCACAAATACGACTGGCTACAGGCGGTTTGAAAATATCATGAATGATAACTTCTGTCAACAATTCTACCGATTGATGATAAAGTTCGGGGTCAGCAGCTTTAGCATTATAAACTTTAGAATCACTTTTAGGTTTACAGCCATTGCAAAGCAGCCCCAATAGAGCTACGCTCAGGAAGAGGGAGAATCTTTTAAACATGAGTAGTGTAAAAACTGAAACTAAAAAAAACACAATTATTAAATGCAAATCTACAAAAAATCCTGATTGATTGCTCTGATTTTTATCATTTTAATCTCGAATTAAATTACTCATACTTTAACATCACATATCATGATATTTTTCTGCATTTTAACCACTTTACCTGCCTATTAAGTCTGAACCCGAAAGATGTTTTATTAAACAAATGCGTACGTTTATCTGGTACTTTTTAGCCTTGGCTAAATAATTTCAGAAATTTCATTATCATTTTAAGCCTTTTCACAACCAAATACGTCTTGTTTATGTTGTTCGAATGGAAAACAATAAACTTTCATTCATACCTTTACAGCAAAGTAGCCAGTATATAAAGCCAATACCTTAAGTTTCGATGACAACCAACAAAAGAAAGATATTCAATGACCCGGTTTATGGATTTGTAACTATTTATTCGGACCTGATTTATGACCTGATTGAACATCCTTTTTTTCAGCGTTTACGTCGCATTAAACAATTGGGCATGGCCGACCTGGTATATCCAGGGGCTTTGCATACTCGTTTTCATCATGCTATGGGTGCTATGCACCTGATGCACGAAGCACTACAGGTACTGCAATCGAAAGGACACAATATTACCGAAGAAGAATTTGAAGCTGCTCAGATAGCCATTTTATTGCATGATATAGGCCATGGGCCATTTTCGCATGCATTAGAGTATTGCTTTCTGCATGATGTGCACCACGAGCATATTTCATCATTACTGATGGAAAAACTCAATCAGCAGTTTAACGGGAAACTTTCACTCGCCATTGAGATGTTTAAGGGTAATTACGGGCGGGATTTTTTCCATCAGCTGATTTCAAGCCAGTTGGATATGGATCGCATGGATTACCTGAATCGTGACAGTTTTTTTACAGGGGTGGCAGAAGGAACCATTGGTGTAGATAGAATCATTAAAATGCTTAATGTGAAAGACAACCAACTGGTAGTAGAAGAAAAAGGCGTACTGAGTGTTGAAAATTTTCTGAACGCACGCCGGCTTATGTATTGGCAGGTATATTTACACAAGACCGCCATTTGTGCCGAAAACATGTTGATTTCGATTATCAGACGGGCGCGCGAACTAATCAGTAGCGGAGAAGAGCTGTTTGCGAATCCGGTATTTCTGATTTTTTTAAAAGAAAATGTGAGTTTAGAACAGTTCAAAAGCAATGATAGCTATTTACAATCGTTTACACAATTAGACGATTATGATATCTGGGCCTGTATAAAAAACTGGCAGTTTCATTCAGACAGGACTTTATCAACCATTTGCAGAGACTTATTGAACAGAAACCTGTTCAAGATAATCATATCAAATAACCCGATTGACGAAGCACTCATTAGTACATTAAAACAAGCACTCATTGACAAAGGCATTCCCCAAAATCAATTACATTATTTTATTACTGAAGGCGATGTAAGCAACAAAGGCTATGTTCATGGTAATGAAACAATCTACATCTGCAAGAAAAACAAAGATGTTGTTGACATTGCCGATGCCTCAGATTTACCAACCATCAAGGCGCTGAGCAACATCGTTAAAAAATACTATGTATGTTGGGGCAAAAATGTATATTTGCAATGATTTTGCCATGTTGTGGTGCATTTTTGAATTATTTCAAGAATATTTTCGACAAAAATAATTTTGTCGATACTTGATAAATTAAAGTGTCATATTTCTCAACTTACGCAAAGTTTAAACTCGCTGAAGTATTCTATGCAATTTACGGTAAAGCAAATAGCACATCTGATAAACGGTGAAATTAAAGGTAATGAAACCTTGACCATCAGCAATTTAGCAAAAATAGAAGAAGGAAAAGCAGGTGATATTTCATTTCTTGCCAATCAAAAATATGAGCCTTTTATTTATACTACAAAGGCTTCAGCCGTAATTGTTAGCCGTGAGTTTGAGCCTAAAAAAAGTATTTCTTCAACTCTGATTCTGGTAGATAACGCCTATACAGCGTTTACCCAATTGCTCGAAGAATATCAAAAGATTTTGAATTTTTCTAAGAATGGCATTGAACAACCGTCTTTTGTTGGTGCAGGAACACAGGTTGGAGAAGGCGTTTATCAAGGTGCTTTTTCTTACATCAGTAATAATAGCAGAATAGGTAAAAACGTAAAGATTTACCCACAGGCATACATAGGAGACAATGTAACCATTGGTGACAATACGCTTATTTATGCAGGAGTAAAAATATATGACAACTCTGTTATCGGCAGCAATTGCATCATACATGCAGGAGCAGTAATTGGTAGTGACGGCTTTGGATTTGCTCCACAAGATGACGGCACCTATCGTACCATTCCTCAACTTGGCAATGTGCTCATTGAAGATAACGTAAGTATCGGCGCCAATGCAACTATTGATCGTGCCACAATGGGCTCTACCATTATCAGACAAGGAGTTAAAATTGATAACCTGGTGCAGATAGCCCACAATGTTGACATTGGTAAAAATACTGTGATTGCCGCGCAAACAGGTGTGGCGGGCTCAACAATCATTGGTGAAAACTGTGTAATTGCCGGACAGGTCGGATTCGTAGGCCACATAAGCATTGCCAACGGCACCAAGATTGGCGCACAGGCCGGAGTCAATAAAAGCATTAAGAAAGAAAATACTTCCATCACGGGCACCTATGCCTTTGATATCAATGAATATATGAGGTCATCAGTTATTTTCAGAAAACTTCCTCAATTGGAAAAGCAAGTAAGGGAATTAGAGAAACGTCTTGAAGAACTCATCAATGAGGGAGCCTTCACAGAGGTATAACATAGCTGACACCGAAAAATATGATATTTGCCAATGAACGTAAAACAACAAACCGTTAAAAAGAAAGTTTCAATTTCAGGCGTAGGTTTGCATACAGGTGAAAATGTAACGCTTACTATTCAACCTGCTCCTATTAACCACGGTTATAAGTTCCAGAGAATTGATTTAGACAATAAACCTGTAATTGATGCCGATGTAGACTACGTGGTAGATACCTCAAGAGGTACCGTACTTGAAAAAGATGGTGTGCGCGTACATACAACAGAACACGTTCTGGCGGCTTTGGTAGGCTTGCAGATTGACAACGTTTTGATTCAGCTAGATGGCCCCGAGATTCCTATTCTGGATGGAAGTGCCATTCAGTTTGTTGAGTTACTGGAAGAAGCCGGTGTTGAAGAACAACCTTCTTTGCGTAATTATTATGAAGTAACAGAGGCCATTCACTACCGCAACGACGAACGCAACATTGAACTGGCAGCTTTACCTTTAAACGACTATCGCATTACTGCTATGGTCGACTATAATTCTTCTATTCTGCACAGCCAGCACGCGCAATTGCATGATATAGAGCTTTTCAAGAACGAAATTGCCCCTTGCCGCACTTTTGTGTTTCTGCATGAACTGGAAGCCCTTTTTAAAGCTGGGCTTATTAAAGGTGGTGATATCGGCAACGCCGTTGTTATTGTAGATAAAGAAGTGTCGGAGGATGAGGTTGAGAATTTATCTAAGTTGCTTAATAAACCAAAAATTCAGGTAGGTAAAACCGGTGTTCTGAATGATACCCCGTTGCGTTTCCAAAACGAACCGGCAAGACACAAATTATTAGATGTAATGGGAGACCTGGCATTAGTAGGCCGCCCGTTAAAAACTCATATACTGGCTGCACGCCCGGGACATACACCGAACGTTGAACTGGCAAAGAAAATCAAAAAGCAAATGCTTGACTCTGCCAAAAGCGCTCCGCAATATGACCCTAACACGCCACCTGTGTTTAATGTAAATGATATAGCGAAACTATTGCCGCATCGTTATCCGTTTGCATTGGTAGATAAGATTGTTTATTTAGACGGACAAACCGTAGTGGGTATCAAAAACGTAACCATGAACGAACCGCAATTTACAGGTCACTTCCCCGAAAACCCTGTAATGCCGGGTGTGCTTCAGATTGAGGCCATTGCACAAACTGGTGGTGTGTTGGTGCTTACTTCTACAGGTAATCCCGAAGCTTACTGGCCATATCTGGTTAGTATAGATAACTGTCGGTTCTATAGAAATGTGTTGCCTGGCGACACGCTTATCATCAGATGCTCTCTGATTAATCCAATGAAATTGGGAGTAGCTAAAATGCACGGAGAAGCGTGGGTTGGCAAAACACTTGTTTGCGATGTAAACATGACAGCCAGACTAGTAAAAAAAGCTAAATAAGGAAGAAACAAGGCTGATATCGTCCTTATGAAGCACACCATTCAAAAGCAATAATCAAACAATTATGAATCAACCATTAGCATTCATACACCCAGACGCAAAAATTGCACATAATGTAGTTATAGAACCATTTGCTGTAATCAATAAAGATGTAGAAATCGGAGAAGGTACTTGGATTGGCTCTCATGCAATTATTATGGAAGGTGCACGAATCGGCAAAAACTGCCGTATTTTTCCGGGAGCCGTTATTTCGGCAGTACCTCAGGACCTAAAATTTAAAGGCGAACAAACGGTGACTATCATCGGTGACAACACCACAATCAGGGAATGTGTAACCGTAAACCGGGGTACCGTTGATAAATACCGTACAGAAATCGGCTCTAACTGCCTGATTATGGCCTATACACACATAGCCCATGACTGTATAGTAGGTAACAACGTGATTCTTGCCAACTGTGTGCAGTTAGCCGGCCATATTACTATAGGAGACTTCGCCAACATCGGCGGTATGTCTGCCGTGCAACAATTTGTTAAAATTGGTAAGCATACCTATATAGGTGGTTGTTCGCAGATAAGAAAAGATGTGCCTCCTTATATTAAAGCAGCGCGTGAACCTCTTTCGTATGCAGGTATTAACTCGGTAGGACTTAGACGCAGAGGCCATACTGACGAAAAAATAGCAGAGATACAAGATATTTATCGTTATATCTATCTGAAAGGATTGAATAACAATGATGCCGTTACACAGGTAGAACTAGAGTTTCCGGCTACGCCTGAGCGTGACGAAATCCTAAACTTTATTTCTAATTCTGAAAGAGGAATCATCAAAAGCCCATTAAAAAAATCTTTGGATAGTGAAAATTGAGCTCACTAACATAGGTAAGAAATACAGAAACGAATGGATTTTCCGTCACACCAATTTGTCTTTTTCAACCAATGAAAGTTATACTTTTGTAGGGCCGAATGGTAGCGGAAAATCCACACTTTTACAAGTAATAGCAGGTGCTTTGCCTCAATCTGAAGGGCAGATTTCATATTCTGAAAACGGTACGATTATCGGCATGGAGGATGTATTCAGAAAAATCACCATTGCTGCGCCCTATCTTGAGCTGGTAGAAGAATTCACCCTGCTTGAACTGATCGAATTTCACCAGAAATTCAAGCCCCTGAAAGATCACATCTCTCCTATTCAGTTACTAGAGCTGATAGAACTGGCAGTTCATAAAAACAAACCCATAAAAAATTTCTCCTCGGGTATGAAGCAAAGGCTGAAACTGGGTCTGGCGTTTTATTCAGACTGCCCCGTTGTCATGCTCGACGAACCCACTTCAAATCTGGACGCCCAAGCCACTGAATGGTATCTGAACCAGGTTGAAAAGCATACAGCTAACCGCCTGTTGATTATCTGCTCAAATCAACCACAGGAATATACTTTCTGCAAAAATATTATAGATATAAGGGATTTAAAATTGAGATAACTGCAATTGGCCGTTATGAGTCTTTAAGAAAAGTAATATTTCTTTTTAAACCTTCCAGCTTGGTTCTTTTTACAGCCGACCGACGGAAAATCTCCTGAAACAATTCTTCGGTTATTTCTTCCCAGTCTTTTTTTGTGAATTCTTTTAACTGCGGATTCAGCTCAAACTCAGGTGTTTTATGCGGACGGGCAAAGGAGTTCCAGGGGCACACATCCTGACAGATATCACAACCGAAAATCCAGTTTTCAAACTTATTCTTTACTTCGGCAGGAATAGCCTCTTTTAGTTCAATTGTAAAATAACTGATGCACTTGCTTCCATCTACCACGTATGGTTCCACAATGGCATCGGTAGGACACGCATCCACACAGCGGGTACATGTGCCACAGTAGTCTTTTATAGGGCCGTCGGGTTCGAGTTCCAGGTCACAGATAATCTCGCCTATAAAGAAGAAACTCCCTATTTCACGGTTAATCAGATTCGTATGTTTCCCTACCCACCCTACTCCGCTTTTCTTTGCCCAGGCTTTATCCATTACGGGTGCTGAATCCACAAAAACCCGTCCGTTTACCTCTCCTATTTCTTCTGAAATTGCCTCTACCAAATCTTTCAGCTTATCTTTCATTACAAAATGATAGTCTTTTCCATAAGCATATTTCGACAGCTTAAAGGCATCAGGTTCGTTTGATAAGGCTTGCTCCGGATAATAGTTCAGAATGAGAGTAATAACAGACCTGGCACCGTCGACCAGCTTGCGGGGGTCAAGTCTTTTATCGAAATGATTGGCCATGTAAGCCATTTTGCCATGATAATTCTTATTGAGCCATGCTTCCAGACGTGGAGCTTCTTCCTCCAGAAATTCAGCTTTAGATATACCACAAAAATCAAAGCCCAGTTCTCTGGCTTTGGCTTTGATAAAATCGGAGTATTTAACTGAATAAGACTGAAACATAACACAAATATACAGCTTATCATGCTGCAAGAGTTAATTAACGCAGATAGATTAGCATTTAGCATGCATAAATACCGTAGAGTAATTATTTCGGGATTAATCCGGCAGAGATAATCAATGAATTGAAATAAATTCTGACACCTTTGTCAGAATGAAGTCGTTAAAATCATTAGTACCAGATATAACTACTTCAATCGGTAGATAAAAGAATCTTTCAAGCTCTTGCTCACTTAGCAAGGGCTTGAGTTTTACCATATCTTTTTCGGTTGTAACAATCTGGAGAGAAGAGTCATTACTATCAAAGAAGTTTGCTATTTCTTTTCTTGAAAAGGCAAAATGGTCCGGGTATTCATAGGTATTTCTAACACTAATGCCCTGATCGGTAAAATATTGAATGAATACTTCCGGCTTAGCAATAGCCGTCACTACCGTAACCGGATTCTTGCTATTAAAACCTTCACTAGTTGCATAAGGTGTAACAGCATTGTATTGAATGCGGGAGAAAAACACAGGGGTATCGGGTCTTGTATACTCAGCTATGCCATTTATTAAATTTTCCTTTCCCGATTCAGCAATATCTTCGGGGCATTTGGTAACAATAACGGCATTGGCTCTTCGTGCGCTGTGGCGTACATCACGCAACAGACCGGACGGCACTATATAATCCCGATAAAAGGGATTGTTATAGTCACACAACAGCAGATTCAGATGAGGTGCAATTTTGCGGTGCTGAAAGGCATCATCTAAAATGATCAGTTTGTTATCAGGCCATTGAGATTGCAGTTGATTAACGCCACTTACCCTGTCTTCACAAACCACTACATGTATTCTATTTTTGAATTTCTGAAAGTACTGCATAGGCTCATCGCCGATTGTTTTTGCAGTAGCTGTATCATCAGCACTGACAAAACCGCTCGTTTCGCGTTTGTAGCCTCTGCTTAAAATACTCAGCTTGTATTTGTCGGCAAGCAGATTAACCAGATATTCAACATGAGGTGTTTTACCTGTGCCTCCCAGATTCAGATTCCCTACGTTAATTGTAAATACGTCAGGTCGTGTGCTTTTCAACAGGTGCTTATCATACAACCAGTTTCTTATACCAACTATACAAGCCAGTATAACGCTGAAAGGGGAAAGCAATATTTGTAAGATGGAAGGTCTCATGCACAGTTTTTACAAGAAACCCGTTTTTTAATACCGCTTAACAAGAATGCCGCACAAAACAGGTAATCTGTAGAGTAAAAAATAAAACTTTCAGTACTTTTGCCAAAATTAAGCATTTTTCAATGGGGCTGAAAGCTAAATGGTCTAAACACTTATTGAAATTCAAGTTTGAAGCTGGAACTTCGCGCGGTGTTTATACAGAAAAAGAAACATACTTCTTAAAAATCTTTGATTCTGAAAATCCTGCGGTTTTTGGTTTAGGAGAAATTGCGCCCTTGCATGGCCTGAGTATTGACCATGTACCCCATTTGGAAGAAGTAATTCATAATACCTGCGTTACTTTCGATAGCCTCGATCTGGAAGTTTTCCCCTGGAATCTCAACATTATTCTTTCTCAACTGATTGACAATGCATACCCGTCTGTCAAGTTTGGTTTTGAAACAGCTCTGCTTGATTTTATGAACGGAGGTCGAAGAATTATTTTTGAAAATGATTTTTCAGATGGTGCAAAAGCAATACCTATCAATGGCCTGATCTGGATGGGCAGTAAAGAATTTATGGAGCAACAGGTAGAAGAAAAGCTTAAAAGTGGATTTGATACGCTGAAACTCAAAATAGGTGCCATTAACTTCGAAGACGAGCTGAGTATTCTGGCCTCAATCAGAGAGAAATTCTCTGCCGACCAGATAAGTCTGCGTGTAGATGCCAATGGAGCTTTTGCCCCTACAGAAGCAGAAGAAAAACTGAAGCGATTGAGCCATTACCAACTGCATAGCATTGAGCAACCTATCAAGGCAGGACAATCTGATTTGATGGCTGTTTTAAGTGAAAAAAGTCCTGTTCCGATTGCATTAGATGAAGAGCTGATTGGCATCAGTGAATATGTGCACAAAATGCAGTTACTCAAGAAAGTAAAACCACAGTATATTATTCTGAAACCTACGTTGCTAGGTGGACTGCAACACTGCCGGGAATGGATTGAAATTGCCACCCGACTACAGATTGGCTGGTGGATTACCTCTGCCCTGGAATCGAACATCGGCCTGAATGCAATTGCCCAATTTACTGCAGAATATAAAAACATTTTACCTCAAGGCCTAGGTACCGGTGCATTATATCATAACAATGTTGATAGCCCCCTTACTGTAGAAAACGGCAACCTGAAATATGACAATCAAAAAAGCTGGGATTTAAGCGTTATCGGACATTAACTCAAAAGACTACGCTCTTAGCTATATATCCGTTTCAGAATATCAGTGCTCAGTTCCGGATTAATTAGATAGCGATATGTTTCATCATCAAAATTATCGAGGTTGGTGCCAAATATATCCTTCGTTCTAATGGTTTCTCTCAGTATAATTTCAGGTCCTAATATTAAACGTATCTTTTCCCAATCGTTATAAAAGTACTCCTGCAACAGAGGTATGACTTTGTTGAAAAATATCCGATACAGATCTTCGACCGATTTTATCTCAAGAAAATAAGCATGCCCAATGGTATGATTGCGGTCCAGCAAATACTCGATGCGCCGGTTTATTTTAATGAGTAGTTTTTCTAAGTCGATGTCATCTACTGTTTTCAGTAAAAAAGGTTTAGGCATCAGTTCTCTGAACTCAAATCTGCGTCGTAAAGCTAAATCCAAAAGCGCAATGGATCGGTCAGCAGTGTTCATGGTGCCTACAATGTGCAAATTGCCCGGTACACCGAAACGCTCCTGCGAATATGGAAGCACGAGAGAAAGCTCGTTGGTTGCACCCAATCGCTTATCTTCTTCTATCAGTGTAATCAACTCACCGAATACTTTGGAGATATTGGCCCGGTTCAACTCATCTATAATCAGCACATGGCTTTCGGCATTTTCAAACCTCTTTGCACGGTTTTCCCGGGTATCATTGAGACAATCCGCAAAACCTGAGTAGCCTGCTTTTTTCAGAGCCTCCACACAAGCCTTATAGAATATTCCTTTTACCACTTCATAATGAACCTGCCCACCTCTGGCAATGGGTCTGAGCCCTTCTATGAACTCTTCATAGCTGTAAGATTGATGAAAAGCAATAAACTGAACGGCTACATCTCCGGAAATATGCCTTGCCTCAAATGTTTTTCCTGTTCCCGGTGGGCCATATAAAATTACATTGAGTGGTATATCTAATTTAGATCCATAACTTGCTTCACCCTCATTTACTTCCGCGGGTTCGTTATCTGTGGCATTATATACAGGTTCCGAAGTATCGATTTCCCAGAGAAGTTCATTTCTCAGGTTTTCATTTTCTGCTATTTCATAAATATAAGGATTATGTCTTTCCTTACGGGCACTTGACAATGCCATTGCTTTCAGTTCTTCCAGGCACTCATGCCAGGCGCTTCTTATCTTGATATCTTCAATAATGTACTTTTGCTCGAAAGGTATATGCGCATAGAGATAATCAGGATTATTCAGCGCTGACAATTCTATGGCTTCATATTTTGCAAACAAAGCCTCGTGGCGTTTACAGAAAATGAAGTCATACCACAAACCCTTTTTGCGTTTGAAATCAAGCGCTACATAATTATTGATATTGGCCGATATAGCTTTATCCTTTCTGACTGAAAAGGAGATGCGGGGGTCATCAATACCCAGATTGGTTACTTCTATTAACTCTTTTAAAAGTACGAAAAACCATAAAGAGGCTTCCTTATGGTCTATTTCCTGTAATTTCTCTATTAGAAGTTCTTTATTCGAACCGGCCATACTCATCTTTTGTCAGGATTTTTCTTTATTCACAACATCTTTCTACGCAATAAAATTAGCATAATAAAGATTCAAAAAAAACTAAGCCTATTTATAACCCTTTTTAAACAAAAAAAGGCTGTGCGATTTATATTCACACAGCCTTTTATAAAGAACCCTTGCGGGCTATCTTATTTCAACTCACTGGCTTTTATTTCTCTTGTCCAAAGTTCCTTGCCGTCTTTATCAAGTATATTGATTTTCAACACACGGTCGGTGCGTTTACCTGAGATTTCTAGCAAACCATAGTTATGCTTGGTGACAGTCGTACCCTCTACATAAGGGCTGCCTGCCTCTTCCTTCACCGGTTTCGATGGCCCGGATGTAAGCGCAGACACCGTGAGGTCGTATAGCGGATAAGCACCGGGGCGATCTATTTTAGTAAGAGCCGTCCAATGGCGATCGCCACTGATAAAAATTACTCCCGGGATTTTCTCTTTTGTGATAAGATCAAATAACTGATTGCGTTCTTCTTCATAATTAGCGAAATTCTCAAATATCCTGGCGGGGTTGCCTACCTGCCCACCTACTATCACAAACTTAAAAGGAGCATTTGAAAACTTAAGGGCATCAACCAACCACTGAATTTGCTTTTGGCCGAAATACTCCCTATTACCGGTTATTCGGTCATTCGGAGTTCTCCACCAGCGGTCGTCCATCAAAAAGAACTGAGAGTCTGCCCATTGAAATGACCCTGTAACACCTTCATCTTTAAAAGTATAGTTCAGATTCCCCCAGAACAGCTTGAAGGCATCAAGCGTCTGTTTCTTACTGACAAAGCCTCTATCGGCATCATTCGGGCCAAAATCGTGGTCGTCCCAGATAGCGTAGTTATGAATACTCCCTAACATCGGCTGCATTTCCGGCAATGAGCGTGTATGTGTATAGCGTCTAAGAATTCCCGTTTTAGTATTCCAATCGGGTTCTCTCAGGTAAATATTATCGCCGCTCCATAGCATAAAATCAGGCTTTGATTTATATATGCTTGTGAAAATTTCATATTCTGAGCCATACGGTGTACCGGGACGGTCAAAATCTGTTTCGTTAATATAAGCGCAGCTGCCAACTGCAAATTTAAAAGCTGGCGGATCGGTGCGCCATTGCCAAAGTGCCTGAGTCTGAAATTCAAGCGGATAATTGACCGATGCTTTCTTTTTATCTAACCAAACTTCATAGGCATACTTTTTACCGGGCAGCACTTCATCAGCAATCAATCTGGCAACATAAGCATCGGTTTTACTGGTTTTTACTTCCTCAGTTGCGAATTTTATTGCAGGTCTTTCTTTGTCCCAATATACAAATTTTACCGAAGCCTCCTTTTTGGTTTGTACCCAAAGCAATACCTCTCTCATTTCAGAATACCCAAGCATTGGACCAGACTGTATCTGTGCAGAAAGCGTAGAGATACTAATCAAGGCTATGAATAGTAGCAGATGTAATTTTTTTATCATAATATTAAGTATTGATTAGAACATGAATCAATACAAATTTAACCTATTCAAAACAAACCCTGTATTAAACTTCTGTAAAATGTCCAAAAGGCTTCTTTTGCTCATCAATCCGTTTTCGGGTTCGGGTAAAAGTCTGGCTGCCAGCAATTACCTAAAAAAAAGACTGGACGGCTATGAATTTAACACCATTATAAGTCAGTACCCGGGTCATATTTTTGATTTTCTGCAAAATGAAGACCTGGCGCCCTATGAAAAAATAGTAGTATTTGGCGGCGATGGCACCATGCACGAAATATGCAATGCGATCGCCGAAAAACCATCTGTTCCCCCACTTTTATTGTTTCCCTGCGGTGGAGGCAAGGCATTGAATCATGACCTGCAGAATCTGGATTGGGAGAGTTCGCTGGAAAAATTCTTCCAAAACAATAGTAAACACATTGATATCTTCAAGGCAACTTTTCCGAAAGCACCAGCCGGGGAACAAATGAGCTATGGTTTCAATATAATCGGTTGGGGGCTGGTATCATACATTAATAAAACAGCCGAGAAACTGCGTTGGCTAGGGAGTTTGCGTTATACGCTGGGAGCTATTGTACATATTTTCAATAACCCCTCATTTAAGGCCACCGTAATTGTAGACGACGAAACATTCACCGGTCAATTCAGTTTTATACTGGCCTGTAATACCCAACACACAGGCAAAGCCATGAAGATTGCTCCGCTGGCTGTACTGGATGATGGGTTACTGGACATACTGGTAATCAGACATGTACCCTTTTATCATTTACTGCGCCTGTTTCCCTTGATTTTCTCAGGCAAACATATTCATTCACCTTTAGTCATTTATCGCAAAGCCAGAAAATTCAGTATAGATGCCGACCCTATGTTGCTGGTTATTGACGGGGAAGTTAAAGGACATAGTCCTTTACAAGTTGAAACGCTTGGTAATAAACTACCGGTAATTGTGTAAACCGGATTCTATTATCAATACAGGCACACTCACTCAAAAGCCGCATTTCACCCAATATTTCTGCCCGAAATGCGTTAATCTGCAAGGCTAATGCCTAAGAACCTATCTCGATATGAATTTAAAAATTACTTTCTTACTCTTATTTGTTTCAACGCTTGTCTTTGCTCAGACCAAACATACCATAAGTGGATACATACGCGAAAAAGGGAGCCAGGAACAACTGATAGGAGTGAATGTATACCTTCCTAATACATCTATTGCCACGGCATCTAATACCTATGGCTTTTATTCGCTGACCTTAAATGCAAACGACAGCCTTACATTGATATTTTCACTGGTGGGTTATCAAAGGATAGAAAAAAGAATCAGTCTGCAAAAAAATCTGGAACTGAATATTGAATTAGACCCGGCCAATCAGCTGCAGGAAATTGTGGTATCGGCCAAAAGACAGGAAGAAAAAGTGAGCGAGACCCCTCAGATGAGCCGGATAGATTTGCCTATTCAACAGGTAAAGAAAATACCGGCTTTTCTGGGAGAAAAAGACGTTTTAAAAGTACTGCAACTCATGCCTGGTGTGCAGAAAGGCTCTGAGGGGCAATCTGGAATCTATGTCAGAGGTGGTGGTGCAGACCAGAACCTGATTATTCTTGATGATGCCATCGTCTATAATGCCAGCCACCTTTTTGGTTTCTTTTCCACTTTCAATGGCGATGCTCTGAAAAGTGTAGAACTTACGAAAGGGGGGTTCCCCGCCCGGTATGGTGGGCGGTTGTCGTCAGTGATTGACCTGAACATGAAAGAAGGCAACAAAGAAAAACTGCATGGTGAAGGAGGAATAGGCCTGATATCGTCGAGGCTAACCCTGGAAGGCCCCATTAAAAAAGGCAAGTCGTCCTTTCTGATTTCCGGCCGGCGGACTTACCTCGATGTAGTCGCCCGACCGTTTATCAAAGCACAATCGGGCGGAGATTCTCAGGATGATGGTGGCTATTATTTTTATGATCTCAACGCTAAACTGAATTACGATTTCGGGCGTAGAGATAAGGTTTATATCAGCGGGTATTTCGGCAGAGATAAATTTTATGCCAATTCGAAAAGTGAAGCAGACAACAACGAATCTAATCTGAATTGGGGTAACATTACAACCACCGCCCGCTGGAACCATCTATTTAATGAGAAGCTATTCTCCAATACCTCATTCATTCTTAGTAGTTATCGGTTTGGTATTGGTAGTCTTTATCAGAATACTCAACAAAGCAACGATAATTTTGTACTCGATTACAGCTCGCGTATTAATGACATCGGCTTGAAAAGTGACTTTGATTATTTCCCTGATCATCTGCATTCGGTTCGGATGGGCATAGCCCTCACCCGCCATCGTTTTATTCCGTCGGCCATTGTTTTAAAAAGCAGCCAGACCAACCTTGAGCGTGAAGCGCACCCTATCGACGTAGTGGAATCAGGCATTTATGGCGAAGATACCTGGAAAGTTACCGACAAATTGAAAATGAACATGGGTCTAAGATTGAGCTGGTTTATTGCCCGGCAAAAGAACTACGTTCGGCCCGAGCCGCGTTTCTCTGCAGCATTGAAACTGGCAGAAAATCTTTCGGCCAAAGTTTCTTATGCCGAAATGAATCAGTTTGTGCATTTACTTTCAAACACCGGCATCGGCCTGCCTACCGATCTCTGGGTACCTACTACAAAAAATGTTGCACCGCAAAATTCAAGACAGGTAGCGGCAGGTCTTGCGCAAGACCTGCCTTCTCATAACCTCACCCTTACCGTTGAAGGATATTATAAATACATGCATAACATACTGGCTTATAAAGAAGGCTCTACATTTTTGAATCTGGACGGCCTTGGCGCACAGGAAGTAAACTGGGAAAACAATGTTACAGCGGGAAACGGGTGGTCATATGGGGGAGAGTTTTTACTACAACGCAAAACAGGTCGTTTTTCGGGTTGGGTAGGCTACACCCTTTCATGGACCCAATGGCAATTTGCTGAACTTAACGCAGGAAAGAAATTTTACCCCAGATATGACCGCCGGCACGATATTTCTGTGGTTGGTATTTATGAGTTGAGTCCGCGTATTACCTTGTCAGGCACATGGGTATATGGCACTGGCAATGCACTCACTCTGCCTGTTGCTACTTATGATGCCTACATTGACCGTTTCAATAATACAAGACGCGGCCAGACTGTCATTGACCGGATACAGTGGAGCAATCAGGGCGTAAACGAATATGGTGAGAAAAACTCTTTCAGGGCAGAAGCTTATCACCGGCTTGATTTTGGTATACAGTTTCATAAAAAACTCAAACACCACGAACGTACCTGGGAGTTTAGTTTATATAATGCTTACAACCGCAGGAATCCGTTTTACTATGACGTAAGCACTGAAACCAGCACCAATGGAAGTACAACCGAAGAAAAAACCGTACTAAAGAAATACTCATTGTTCCCGATAGTACCTGCTTTTTCCTACAACTTCAAATTTTAACTGATATTATGAAATACCTGATTCAACTATTATTGATACTATTGACCGGAAGTCTGTTTTCCTGTGAAAGTATGATTACCACTGTTCCAGAAAGTAAATTACCGAAGGTGACAGAAAAAATAGTGCTTCACTCCTATCTATCTCCGCAAGATACAGTCATTCTGGTAAAACTGACGCTATCAAATCCGTTATTGGGTGTTCATCGCAACAATGGTTTAGGCTATACTGTTGTGGGGCAGGATACCATTTATTATACAGGCTCTTCTGTCAGCAATGCCAGAGTGGTATTATCAAACTCAAAAGGCCAGTCTGTCGAGATTCCTTACAATACGACCGAGGCTATTTATAGACTGGATGCGCGAGTGTTTCCGATTGAGACCGGAGAAACTTACACACTCACGGCAGAAGCATCTATGGGAAAAGTAGAAGCCTCCTGCACTATCCCTAAAGAAACCGCTGTAATTAGTAGTTATAAAATTGATACATTAACCAACAGGAATCTGGAACCCCAGCGCCTCACCTACCGTATTAATTTCGACTGGGACGATATCCCCGGCCAGGCAAACTTTTATACCATGAAAGCCGAGGTTAATGCCCAAATGCTGCTAACCCCCTCTCATGATAACCGGAATCAACAGACTATAACCGGGGTATTGAAATACACCGGCTATTGGGATGAAGAAAACCGTCAGGAACAATACCAGAGCGATGCCAATCGCGACGGAAAGGTTCTTTCCACTCCTAACGGAATTATTACCCTGGGTGCAGAAGCCATTTATGAAAACAACCAGCACTACTTTACGAAGTTCTTAGGGAAAAAGAGCACTATCAGATTGATAGTACTGAATACCGACAAGAATTATTACAATTATCACCGGGCTGTGCGAATCAATAACAGACAGGACGGCAATCCGTTTGTAGAGCCGGTACCCATACCAACCAATGTAAAAAACGGTCTGGGTTGTTTTGCGGCTTCCAATAAATCTGTGCTGACTGTCATCTTCTAGACGGCGCTACAATTTGGCCGGTGCCGTTTTATTTATTGATCATTGCTTTGTATCTTTGCACTCTTAAGCACGAAATAATTTTAAACGCATGGAAATTACAGGTAAAATCGTACAGTTGTTGCCTTTACAAACAGGACAAGGGAAAAATGGTGTTTGGAAAAAACAGGATTTCGTAATTGAAACCGAAGGGCAATACCCTAAAAGAATATGTATTTCGGCATGGGGCGATAAAGTCAGCGAAAGTCTTTTGGTTGCAGGCAAAGAGGTAACTGTATCATTTGACCTGGAAAGCCGCGAATTCAACGGACGTTGGTATACAGATGTACGCGCCTGGAAAGTGGAGGAGACTTCAGCCGAAACGCCTTACTATGCAGCCGCTACTCCGTCAGCTCCGGCAGCAGGTAAATCAGCCGCACCTGAGTTTTTAGTGTCGGCAGAAGAAGGTCAGGACGACTTACCTTTCTAAAAATACATTCAAAATACTGAATATTGAAGAAACACAGAGCGGTAGTATCCTCTGTGTTTCTTTATAATAATACTGCCCTACACGAGTTATTCATAACCATTTAAATATCTGTTTTAAACAGAAAAACCATGTTTTCAATTCAGAATTACACAGTTGAGTCTTTAGCCAATCAGTTTGGAACACCGCTTTATGTCTATGACGGCAATAAAATTGAGGAACAAATCGGTAAAATGCGCACAGCATTTGCAGGCGCCAACCTCAAAATAAAATATGCCTGCAAGGCCCTTACCAATATTAACATCATGAAGTTGATGCGAAAAAACGGGGTGGATATAGACGTGGTATCCATGCAGGAAGCTCACCTGGCAATTCTGGCTGGTTATGAACCGCATCAGATACAATACACTCCAAGTGGTGTGGCTTTTACAGAAGTGCAGGAGGCCGTTACTTTAGGTTTAAGAATGAACCTTGACTCATTGCCTTTGCTGGAAAAATTCGGACAAACCTACGGCGGCTCACTGCCTATCTGTCTGCGTATCAATCCTCATATTATGGAGGGAGGCACCTTGAAAATATCAACCGGACACAAGGATTCGAAGTTCGGTATCTCTATTGAACAGGCATCTGAAATCTACGAAATAGTACAGAAGTATAACCTCCGGGTGGTTGGTTTGCACCAGCATACAGGTTCTGATTTCAAAAACGCCAATGTGATTATTGATGCAGCCGAAAAACTCTTCGATCTGGCGTTCAACTATTTCCCTGATCTTGAGTTTCTCGACTTAGGTTCAGGTTTTAAAGTAGCCTATAAAGAAGATGACCACGTGACCGACATGGAAAAACTCGGTAAAAGCGTAGTAAAAGTATTCAACGATTTCTGCCAAAAATATGGCAGAGAAGTACAGCTATGGTTTGAGCCGGGCAAATTTCTGGTAAGTGAGTGCGGATACCTGCTGGCACGTGCCAACGTAGTTAAACATAATCCGGGACGTAATTTCGTGGGGGTAGACTCCGGCCTTAACCACCTTATCCGCCCGATGATGTATGATGCTTATCACGAAATAATCAATGGGTCAAACCTCGGAGGTGAAGAAAAAGAAACCTATGATGTTGTGGGATACATCTGCGAAACAGATACCCTGGGCAAAGACCGCACGATTCCGAAAGTAAATGAAGGTGACATACTGGTTATCAAAAATGCAGGCGCCTATGGTTTCTCGATGGCCTCTAACTATAACTCACGTTTCCGCCCGGCAGAAGTATTGATTTATAATGGCCATGCGCAGTTGATTCGTCAGCGTGAAACGATGGAGGATATTCTGAGGAATCAGATTGTGCTTGAAATATAGTTTGCTTACATTTGAAGCCTCAACTTATAGCTAAAATATGATCGCTTCAGAACAAACTTTTCATCGTTCCAATAAGAAAGACGAGTTTGAATCGCCTGATTTTTACGGAATTGACGACTTACTGACCGAAGAACAACTGATGATTCGTTCGGCAGTGCGCGATTTTGTGAAGCGTGAAATATCTCCTATCATTGAAGACGCCGCTCAGCGATGCGTTTTTCCCGAACATCTGGTTAAAAAATTTGGAGAACTAGGCATCTTCGGCCCTACTATTCCGCCGGAATATGGCGGGCAGGGGCTTGACTATATTTCTTATGGCCTTATGATGCAGGAAATTGAACGTAGCGACTCAGGCATGCGTTCAACTGCTTCGGTACAAGGTTCTCTGGTCATGTTCCCCATCTTTAAATTCGGTAGTGAAGAGCAAAAGCGTAAGTACCTTCCCAAATTAGGCAGTGGGGAGTTTCTGGGTTGTTTCGGATTGACGGAACCTGATTTTGGCTCAAATCCGAGTGGCATGACAACCCATTTTGTAGAAGACGGCGACCATGTGATACTGAACGGCACTAAAATGTGGATTTCGAACGCCCCGAAAGCAGATGTGGCGGTGGTGTGGGCCAAGAACGAGCAGGGGCGTGTGAAAGGCCTGATTGTGGAACGTGGTATGGAGGGTTTCAGCACACCTGAAATACATGGTAAGTGGTCGTTGCGGGCAAGTATTACAGGTGAACTGGTATTTGACAATGTAAGAGTACCCAAGGCTAATATTTTACCGGAAGCCGATGGCTTGAAAGCGCCGATGGCTTGTCTCGACAATGCCCGATACGGCATTGCATGGGGCGCTTTAGGCGCAGCAATGGACTGCTACGAATCGGCCAGAAGATACGCTCTGGAAAGAATCCAGTTCGATAAACCCATTGCTTCATTTCAGCTGATTCAAAAGAAACTGGCTGAAATGCTTACCGAAATAACCAAAGCACAACTCATATGCTGGCGTTTGGGGAACCTGAAAAATCAGGGTAAAGCAACTACTGCACAGATATCTCTGGCCAAGCGTAACAATGTAGCCATTGCACTGGACATTGCACGTGAGGCCCGCCAGATACACGGTGCAATGGGTATAACGGGCGAATATTCCATTATGCGCCACCAGATGAACCTCGAATCGGTAGTGACTTACGAGGGTACGCACGACATCCACTTGCTTATACTTGGTAATGCCATCACGGGTATTCCTGCATTTAAATAATTTAGTGCTTGAGTGAATGAGCGATTGAGTGATTATGCCTCCATCGATTGTTATTTCATTTAATTTTATAGTCAAACCGTACTTTACATTCACTTGGCAATTACACCCGGCAAATATTTAATCCTTCTTGTTGGCCCTACTGCGGTAGGTAAAACCGACTTATCTGTTAAACTGGCACACCTGCTGGATACGGAAATCATTTCAGCCGATTCAAGACAGTTTTATCAGGAATTAAGTATCGGGACGGCAAAACCTACTGCTGAAGAAATGGATGGAATTACGCATCATTTCATCAATTCACACAGTATTTCTGACTATTATAGTGTCGGTGATTTTGAAAGAGATACCATCCAATTATTGGAAGCAGACATTTTCAGGCGAAAAGATGTGGCTATCATGACAGGTGGCTCCGGTCTGTTTGTAAAAGCCATTACTGATGGGCTCGACGATATGCCTGAAGCGCCTTTGGAATTGCGAGAAAAATTAATGAGCCGATTGGAAACTGAAGGCCTTGAAACCCTGGTTGAAGAATTACAAAAACTAGACCCCGAATACTGTGCTACTGCAGATTTGCAGAATTCGCAACGGGTGATCAGGGCTCTGGAAGTCTGCTTAAGCACGGGTATGCCCTTTTCCGAGTTCCATAAAAAAAACAAGATTCAACGAAACTTCCAATTTATTAAAATCGGTATCGAACGGCCCAGAGAGGAACTCTATGATAGAATTAACAGACGAATGGATATAATGCTGGCGAATGGGCTCGTGGATGAAGTGAAAAATTTAGCGGCATTCAGGAATCATAATGCCTTGCAAACGGTAGGTTACAAAGAAGTATTTGAGTATCTGGATGGGAATTGTGATTACGCAACAATGGTAGAGTTGCTGAAACGCAATTCGAGACGATATGCCAAAAGACAAATGACCTGGTTCAAGAATCAGGACAATTTTCAGTGGTTCAATGCCGAAGATTTTGAAGGGATTTATGAGTATATCAAACAAGAATTAAAGACTTTTAGTCTTTAATAGAATTAATATATTATCTCCAATAATCATACTGAATATACTTTGCCGTCTCATCAGCCGCATCTTTTCCATGCAATTTTGAAACTACATACAGCGCCATATCAATACCCGCCGATACCCCGGCAGAAAGAATAATCCGGCCGTTATCAACCCACCGCTCTTCCGGATATAACGTTGTACTGGGTGCCGCCAGGCGCATTTGTTCAACTGCTTTAAAGTGTGTAGTAGCAGACAAGCCCTCTAATAAACCGGCTTTAGCCAGAATCAAAGATCCCGTACAAACCGATAAAAGCAGTTCTACTTTTTCATTCATGGCTTTTACCCAGTCCAGCAGTCTTTCATTATTCATTTCCCGTCTGGTTCCAAAAGGAGTACCGTCGGGTTTGAAACCACCACCACCGGGTATCAGCAGAATATCAGGCGTTGGGCAATCTTCAAAAGTATAAGTAGGTATCACTACTAAATTATTCCTTGCTGCAATTTTCGGTTTTTCTGCCACCGTGAAAACATCAAAATAGCCCTCTGCCCCATTTTGCTTGCCTGCAACACCAAAAATTTCGAAAGGCCCGGTAAAATCCAGAACCTCCACGTCGTCAAATATAAAAATGCCTACTGTTCTCATACAACTGAATACTTGATTGATTTTGTACAATACCTGGAATCCAATGAAAAATCCCTAAATCCTGTCTCAACAGATTGTTACTCTCGCAAAATAGATTTTTCTTTGCAAAAACTTTCTGATTGAATGCAAAAAATTACAATTGCCGTTGATGGCTATTCCAGTTGTGGTAAAAGCACCACCGCTAAAAGAGTAGCCAAAAAATTGGGTTATACTTATATTGATACCGGTGCCATGTACCGTTCGGTAACGCTCTATTTTCATGAGCACCTGATCACGCTCACCAACGACAAAGAAGTAGAAAAAGCCCTTGAAAATATTCATATTGAGTTCAGAAGGAATCTGAACGACGGCCGGAACGAAACTTTTCTGAATGGCCTGAATGTGGAAGATGAAATCAGAAAGTTATACATTGCCAATCAGGTAAGTGAGGTAAGCGCTGTGGCAGCAGTAAGACACGCCATGGTAGCACAACAACGCCGCATGGGCAGGAAAAAAGGAGTTGTAATGGATGGCCGGGATATAGGAACCGTTGTTTTTCCGGATGCGGAGTTAAAAATTTTTATGACTGCCGAACCCCTCATCAGAGCCAACCGCCGACAAATAGAGTTGGCTGAAAGGGGCGATCTGGTAGACCTGGAGGATATCATCGAAAACATCAGAAAACGTGACTTTATTGATACTACACGTAAAGAAAGCCCGCTCAGAAAAGCCGATGATGCCATTGAAGTGGATACCTCGTACATGACACTCGACGAACAGATAGATGTGGTATGTTTGCTGGCAGATGAAGCGTTGAGTAAAAAAATCAAGAATGATTCGTTATAAAGCCAATGCAGGAGTTTGATTATATCATAGTGGGGCAAGGCATTGCGGGTTCATTGCTGGCATATCAGCTTATGAAAGCCGGCAAAAGGGTCATTGTCCTGAATGATGAGTCTATTCCATCGTCATCCGCAGTAGCCGGAGGCATCTTCAACCCTGTTACCGGTAAAAATCTTGATAAGACCTGGCTGGCAGATACCATTTTTCCTTTTTCCAGAGATTTTTACCATTCGATCGAAAAAGAAACGCATACCAGTTTTTATCACGAAACCAATCTTTTCCGCCCTTACGCTAATGAACAACAGCGAAAGCACTTTTTGCAGTTGACCGATGAATATGATTTAGATAATTATATCAGTCTGGCAAAACCCGGTGTTTACAATGAAATAGAAAATCCCTTAGGTGGTCTTTATACTTCTTCAGCAGGCTGGGTAGACGTGCCAATAATGTTGGATGCGCTGAAAAAAGTTTTTATCGGGTCAAATGCTTACCGCACAGAAAAATTCGACTATGCTGCCTTGCAGATTTCAGAAGAACGCGTTACTTACCACCTATTCACCGCACCGAAAATCATTTTCTGCGAAGGCTATTATGCTTCTCAAAACCCCTATTTCAAATGGCTGCCGTTTAATCCGGCCAAGGGTGAAACTCTTATTGCAACCATGACTGACTATTCCATCAAAGAAATTGTGAATCAGGGCTCATGGATTATCCCTATTGGCAACCAGCAATATCGTTTTGGTGCTACGTATATCTGGAATCAGTTAGACTGGGTGACTACTCGGGAAAGCCGGGAGACCATACTGCATAAAATTGACAAATTTCTCAAAGTCCCCTATCAAGTTATCGGCCAGCAGGCGGGTATCCGTCCGACTACAAAAGACCGTCGCCCGTTCTTAGGCAACCATCCTGCACATGCCAACGTCTGTGTTTTTAACGGGTTAGGAACCAAAGGTGTATCTTTGGCTCCATATTTCGCTCAGGAAATGTTATTTTTTTTGGAAAACCAGAAAGATTTAATGTCTGAATCTAACATTCGGCGATTTTATTCGTTATATTCGTTACAAGATTTAGCATAAACCCAAAAATCAGGAATCAGTGTTTCAGCCCCGAACGAAAGGTCGGGCTATATACAGAGCGCTATGAAAAAAATCTATACTTTTCGTCGAAACGTTGCTCGTTTATTTATCATTAATGCTCTTATTTTCATAGGAACGCCTATAGCTTTTGCTCAGAATTATTATGCCTCTACACAAGAAGAGTTCGGTAAAAACCGGATTCAGCAAAAAAGATTCGAATGGGTTACAATTACGAGCAATAACTTTGAATTTAACTACTACAGAGGTGGTGATAAAATAGCACAGAATGCAGCTAAATTCTCCGAAAGTGAATACGACCGGATTACGGAGTTGCTGGGCTATACGCCGTTTACCACCATGAAGATTTTTCTGTATAACTCTCCGAAAGATTTAGCACAAAGTAACATCGGCCTTACGGCTCCCATAGACCTCGACGGCAGCATTCTTAATCTGGCTAAATCGAGGGTACAGATTGCATACACCGGCAACGAAGAAACATTCAGAAAAGAATTGATCAGACAAATAGCCCGCCTGTTCGTCTATGACATGCTATACGGCGGCTCGTTGAAAGAAGTATTACAAAGCTCACTGCTATTGACGGTACCTGAATGGTATATGTCAGGTATTGCCGCTTATATTTCAGAAAACAGTGAAGACCCTGCCGCTCTTGACCGCATGCGGGTTGCCGTCTTGAAAAATAAAGATAAGAAGATATCGCATCTGGAAGGAAAAGATGCCGAATTGATAGGCCAGTCTATCTGGAACTACATAGCCATGAGATACGGTAAAGATAATATTTCAAACATTCTGAATCTGACTAGGATTATTCGTACTGAAGAATCGAGTATTACAAGCACGCTGGGTATCTCGTACAACCGGTTCATGAAAGAATGGAAAGAGTTTTATATGAGTGGTGCCTATGCCAATGCCCCTGAAAAAGTAGATGGACCTGCCACGAAATCGATTGTATCTCCAAAAATAGATCTTAATAAGCCTAAAGAGAAACTGGTTCTGGAAAAAGGTGAAGTAGATACCGACAACTACGAATTTGATGCCGAAAACATCATGAAGTCGTTGGCCACAGAGACCGGCAAAAGCAAGATTGAGAACAACGATAAGTCGACTCCGAAACTCGGTCGTTTCCGGGAGACCTTAAAAATCAAAGGGCCTTTTGCTTATGAAAACATTATGGTGGCCAACGATGTAAAGACCGATTTTCTGATGGATCCGGTAAGACGAATGGGTATGAAAAACACATTGGTACTTAATGACTTACTGGAAAACCACAACATCAAACTAGGGCTTTTCATTACACCGATACTTCGTAATCATGACATACAACTGGAGTACAACAATAACGCCAACCGTGTTGACTGGGGTTTAGGTATTTTTCGCCGTTCTGTTTCATTTGGCGAGCTCGACAACCGGACCATGTACCTGTTCCGTCCGCTGAATATTAATCCGCCTTCCAGCGCTGTGGGTAGCATCGACAGACGACTCTTTTATAATAAATTCTCCGCTTATGCCAATTACCCTATTTCGAGAAATCTCAGGGTTGGTATTTCGCCATTCCTGGTAACCACTACCGATGTTGATTTAATTGATCTAGGTCGTAAGACACTCAGTTCGTATTATCTTGGCTACAAAGGAGAAATTGTATTTGATAACACCACTCCTCTGTTCAGTAAAGTATTAACCGGCACCAGGGCAAAACTTCGTTTGGAACGCTCATACAGCCTTACTTCAAGTACTGAAAATTTCAGTCGCATGGTAATAGATGCACGTCATTATCAGAGAGTGCTGAACACCTTTATCTTTGCAGCCAGAGTATCATATAGCCGCTCGCTAGGTAATGCCCCCAAGGTTACATTTTTAGGTGGGGTTGAAAACTCTATCAACCGTAGTATTGAAGGATCAAATGGACAAGGTACCGGTGTTCCGCGTGACTTAAGAGATGTTTTGTTTTACGACTATGCAGGCAATTTAAGAGGTTTTAATTTTGCCAAGTTATTTGGTACCAGCCATTTATTAACCAATCTAGAACTTCGTTTACCTCTGGCTCAGTATTTCTCTAAAGGTTCGTTTACTTCCAATTTCCTTCGCAACATGCAGTTTGTGGGCTTTAGCGATATTGGTACCGCGTGGTATGGTAGTAAAGGGCCGTTTAACCGTCAGAACAGCCTGAATACAGAAGTAATCGGAGGTGGTGATAACCCGTTCCAAGCTACTGTAACAAATTTCAAAAATCCTTTTCTGGTGGGTTATGGTGTAGGTGTCAGAACTACCGTTTTGGGTTACTTTGTAAAAGCTGATTATGCCTGGGGAGTTGAAGATAGCGAAGTGGGTAAACCTAAGTTGTACCTTTCGCTTGGATATGATTTTTAATTGATACATACGCTTCAGATGCAAGCATCTGAAGACGGATATAGAAAAACCCGTTCAACACGAATGGGTTTTTCGTTTGTTTAATGGCCTCTTCATAGTTATCTGATGAATACAGAACACAAACAGATTCAGCAAAAAGCTATTTTTTATAACCAGCTGATTAATTTTTTCTGGTCTATTCTGTCGTTTACCCCTGTTGTTTATTTCTGTTATCAGTATGTACCCCTTCTACTCTTATACTGGTTTCTGGGCGCAAGTGGTCTGGTTCTTTTAGTGCCTGCTGCCTTGCTTTCTAAATTTCAACTCAGTACCCGTCAACATATATACAGACGAATAGGTATCAGAGTCATCAAAAAATATACGCAAGACGGCGACCTGGTAAACTGCTTCATCAAGAGTCAATATCCACAATATAAGTATGTTGAAAACAGGCAATCTTTCAGAAAGGTAATGGCCAAATCTTATGTCAATGAAAAATTCCATTATATGGTTTTTATCTTTTTTCTGTGTATCAGTATTTATGCCTTCGTTGAAGAACTACCGGGATGGGGCATTTGCATAAGCATCATGAATATAGTATATAACCTTTACCCTATCTTTTTGCAGCAATATAACCGGATCAGGCTCAATCGATTGATGCAACGGCAAAGCAAATCCTGATTTTACCAATTTCACCTCCACCCTATTTTAATAATTAGCGCAATCAATGAATCATTTTCCTGTTATCACTTCAACACTTTCCGAAAACCACCTGGCTCTATTTTTACAGGAAAAATATAAGCTCGGCCATGATACTACCTGCCGCCTCATAAAAACCGGAATCAACCATGTATATCTGATTACTGATCAGGAACAGAAATATGTTTTCAGGGTATATAGCCTTAACTGGCGGACAACTCAGGATATTAGTGAAGAAATCAGACTGCTGAATCTGCTGAAAGAACATCAGTTATCGGTTTCTTATCCTGTAGCAGATACACAGAATCATTACATTCAGTCTCTTAACGCACCGGAAGGCATCAGATACGGGGTTATGTTCTCTTATGCCCCGGGTGAAAAAGTATTGAGTTTCTCTTCTGAACTGCATTATAAAATCGGAGAAATAATGGCTCGTTTTCATCAGATAACACATAACCTATCGTTAGAAAGAGTCACTTATACGCCTGAAAAACTATTGTTTGATTCACTGCAGCATTTCTTTGGTTTTCTACCTGATGAGTCGCCGGAAGTAGCATTTATCAGACAAACACAGGCCTATCTGTATGAGCAACTGAAAAAGGTAAATACCAACCAGCTAAGGCAAGGAGTAGTACATATGGATATATGGTTTGACAACCTGAACATTCTGGATGAAAAGGAAATAACTATTTTCGACTTCGACTTCTGCGGTAATGGATGGCTTTGCTACGACATCAGCTATTATATCATGCAAATATATAGCACCGAAGCTGACGAGAACGAATACAAACGTAAGGCTGAAAGTTTTCTGAAAGGTTATGAGTCTGTAACACCCCTAAGCGACGAAGAAAGACGCATTTTACCTATGCTCGGCGAATGTATTTATCTGTTTTATCTGGGTGTGCAATGCCAGCGATTTAATAATTGGTCAAATACGTTTATCAATGAGGTTTATTTGAAAAGATTCATAAATTTACGTATTAAAAGATGGTTTGAATACAACAATTTAGGATAGGTTCTTAACTTGATGACAAAGGCTGAAATCATAACTTACCGGCTTTATAACCAGCAAATCAGTGAACCAAAATTTACTGAACCTCAGGAGGTGGTATCGTGTATGGTAGCCATGCAGGCACAGGAATATGCCATGGCAAAATGGGCTATCGCCCTTCGCGCAACTCATGTAAGCGAAGCAGCCATTGAACAGGCCTTTAACGACGGAAAGATACTCCGTACTCACCTGATGCGCCCTACCTGGCATTTTGTATCTCCGGCCGATATCAGATGGCTATTGGCGTTGACAGCCCCACGTGTGCATGCCTTTAATGCTTATCAATACAGAAAAAACGGGCTGGATAGTGCCGTGTTCACTCAGTGCAATGATACTATCATTGAACAATTGGAGGGAGGGAAGTTCCTCACGCGCCCTGTATTAAATGATGCCTTTGTTGAAGCCGGAATTGTAGTTGATGGTGTAGGCTTAAGTTGTCTGATGATGCAGGCTGAGTTAGATGGTATCATTTGCAGCGGCCCAAGACAAGGTAAACAATTTACCTATGCCTTAATTGACGAGCGGGTTGCTCCTACCAAACCACTGACGCAGGAAGAAGCATTGACCGAATTGGTTAAAAGATATTTTACAAGCCGGGGTCCGGCCACTATAAATGATTTTGTGTGGTGGTCAGGACTGACAGCAAAAGATGCCCGGGTTGGTATAGCGAACCTGTCATCTGATTTTATCAGAACAAAGGCAGACGGGCAGGAATACATCTATGCTCCTGTCAGTACAAAAGAGATAACACATCCCGGGCATTCGTTCCTGATGCCGGATTATGATGAATATGGTATTGCCTATAAAAACCGTGACGCTATACTTCCCGTTAAAGACGTGAATGCCGGACAAGCCGTTTTTGCTTTCAACCGAATGGTAGTTATCGACGGAGTGATTGTGGGTTCATGGCAGCGAACTACAAAAAACAAAAGTATGACTATTGAGGTTGTACCGGTTTATTCTTTAACCAAACAGGAAAAAGCAATCATTGACCAGGCCATTGACCGATTTAAAGCGTTTGCCAGTAGAATAGCCGACGAAATTGACTAATAAATTGGAAACATGAGTTTTACCACTTTCATACCATGTGATGCACTGAAACCTTACGTAAAGCTACTGGCGATTTCAGAATCTACGGAGGAATCGGCGTATAAGGTGCTTCCCGTTACAGGTATGGTAATGGGTTTTCAATACAGTGGTAATCTGGTTAGTATCGAGAATGCTAAAGAAACAAGACTGAATACAGCCGGCATAACCGGCTTACAGGATAAATTCAGACTATTTAAAAGCTCAAAGAACATAGGAACGGTGCTGGTATATTTTAATGAAACCGGGGCAGCTTATTTCTTTAAAGTACCCATGAATGAGCTATTTGGCGAAAGTGTGTCTTTAGAGAATTTTATGCGCCAGTCTGAGTTGAATGAGATAGAAGACCGACTGTCGGAAGCGCCGTCACATGCACAGCGCATTGCAATCATAGAACAATTTCTGATGGCACGTTTGCAGCCTGTTTATACAGATAAACTTATCCAGACGGCTATTTATCATATTCAGGAAGCAAAAGGAAACATTAAAATAAGCGACCTGGCTCAACAACTATACACCAGCAAAAGTCCGCTCGAAAAACGATTCAGGAAAATTGTGGGGGCATCACCCAAAAAATTTGCCAGCATTGTGCGCTTCAATACTCTGCTGAAAAGCCATACAGACCAAAAAACATTAACCGAACTGGGCTTGGAGGCAGGCTATTTCGATCAGGCGCATTTCATACACGACTTCAGGGCTTTTACTGGAGAAACCCCCGAGACGTATTTCCAGCCTAAAAACAAGTAAATTCTCAATCATCTATAAACGTGCATCGTGCTAATGAAAACAATCAAAATGTTCCTTTCTTTTATTATCTTATTTATAAGCTTTCAGTCATGGAGCCAGGTCAGCCGATTGGATATCAGACATTTAACCGGAGACTTCTACGTCTATATCACCTATAACGATTACAAAGGAACACTCTACCCTGCCAACAGCATGTATGTAGTTACGAAAGACGGGGTAGTAATGATTGATACCCCCTGGGATGAAAACCAGATGGTGCCCTTGCTGGACAGCATTGAGAAAAGACACCGAAAAAAAGTAATTATGAGTATTTCTACCCATTTTCATGCCGACAGAACCGCAGGCCTTGAAATATTAAAAGAACGGGGTATTAAAACCTATTCCAGTCGTTTAACACAGGAACTATGTCTGGAACACGACGAGCAGGTTGCCGAATATAGTTTTGCAAAAGATACCACATTCAATGTTGGAGAATATTTGATTAAGACTTACTTCCCCGGTCATGGGCATAGTCCCGACAACATTATGGTTTGGTTTGAAAAAGGCAAAGTACTCTATGGCGGATGTTTCATAAAAAGTACCGAAAGTACAGACGTTGGCAATTTATCTGATGCCAATGTACCGGAATGGGAAAATTCTCTGACACGCGCCATTAAAAAATATCCGGCACCGAAGTATATTATACCCGGGCATTTGTCATGGAGCAGTCCACAGTCAATGCAGCATACGCTTGAAATGGTAAAGAAATATAATAATACAAAGTAGAGTCGTCGGTTCTACAAAGAAGAGTTTAAAAGGAGCTATTAAATGGCTCCTTTTTGCTTTTTTATACCAAATTCTACTTCCAGACGTTAAATAAAATATAGTTATTTTTACTTATATTTGTATAAAATCAATTTATCAGAGGAATCGTCAAAATCATCCAATATGAAATGGGCATATAGTATCGAACAAAAAATGAAAGCTGCCATGGTTCTGACAGTCATTTTCGTTTTTTTATTTATCAAGAATGTATCAGATAAACGCCATTTTAATGAACTGGGCGATAGCTTCTCAGCAGTTTATGAAGACCGGTTGATGGCTGAAAGTTATATCTATGAATTATCGAACCACCTTTCAAGAAAAAAGCTGCTGGTTGATGATTGTACTACCAAAGAAGATATCGTTCATATTAAAGACAAAATAAAGGTGCATAACCGTGCCATAGAGTCATTAATAGTATCTTATGAAAAAACCAGGCTGACGCCTACCGAAGAAGTTCTGTTTAAGGATTTTAAGAAGAAGATAGATCATGGAATAACTTTGGAACAAAAACACATCTATCAGGCTGAATTCAGCAATGCGGAAAACGTGAAGCATATATTGGACGAAGCTTTTTATGGGGTACTTAATACGCTGAATCATCTGTCGAACATACAGATTACTGAAGGAGAAAAACTAAACAAAACATCTCAGAAAATTGTGCTGGGTTCGGCATCCGATACCCAGTTTGAATTAACACTGCTGATTGTTCTGGGTACCATCATATTAACTCTGATTTTCACTTCGCGATCAACTATGCCTAAAACCCCGCAGAATCCGTCACTAAATTAAGTCTATAAAAAAAGAGTCCGGCTTCCTGAGTGGAAAGCCGGACTCTTTTCATTTATATGGTTCGTGCAAAGTTTCAGAACCAATTATGGGTTATGCTTTGAGTCTGAAAACTACTCCACCCAATGGCGGCAATGAGATTTCAATAGAGTTTTCTTTGCCATGCAACGGCACTGGCCCGGTATTTACACTACCATTCAACACACCTGTGCCCCAGTATTTCTGGTTGTCACTATTAAATACTTCTTCATAAGTACCTGCCGCCGGAACACCAACTCTATAGGGCGAACGAGGCACCGGAGTAAAGTTGAGCACTATAATTACCGTATCTTTTTCATTGAAACCTTTGCGGGCATATACTATCACTGCATTTTCGCGGTCACTGGTATCAATCCATTCAAACCCTTCGGCCGAAAACTGCTTGTCAAATAAAGCCGCCTCGCCTCTGTAAAGCCGGTTCAAATCTTTTACCAGTTCGTTTACTCCTTTATTAGGTTGATGCTCCAGCAAATGCCAGTCAAGACTTTTCTCAAAGTTCCACTCGGCATACTGAGCAAATTCTCCGCCCATAAACAATAGCTTAGCCCCTGGATGGGTAAACATAAAGGTAAACAGTAAGCGCAGATTAGCGAATTTCCTCCATTGGTCGCCAGGCATTTTTTCAATCAATGACCCCTTGCCATAAACTACTTCGTCATGCGAGAGCGGCAGCATGAAATTTTCAGAAAAAGCATATACCATGCTGAACGTTATATCGTTCTGATGCCATTTTCTGTACATCGGGTCTTTGGCAAAATAACGTAGGGTATCGTGCATCCAGCCCATCATCCACTTCATACCAAAACCTAAACCTCCATTATAAACCGGCCTTGAAACACCCGGAAAAGCGGTTGATTCCTCAGCTACAGTTTGCACATCAGGGAAACTCCTGTATATTTCTTCATTGAGTTCTTTTAAAAGCGATATTACCTCCATGTTCTCTCTGCCGCCATACATATTAGGCACCCACTCACCGGCTTTGCGCGAGTAGTCACGATACAACATGGAAGCCACGGCATCTACCCTTAAGCCATCGGCATGGAATATATCCAGCCAGAACAAAGCATTACTTATGAGGAATGAGCGCACTTCAAAGCGACCGTAATTAAAGATATAACTCTTCCAGTCGGGATGATAGCCCTGTCTGGGGTCTTCATGTTCATATAAAGAGGTGCCGTCAAACCGGTAAATTCCATGCGGGTCGTTCGGATAATGTGAAGGTACCCAGTCTAGCAGAACTCCGATTTCGTTTATATGTAACTGTTCTACCAGATACATAAAATCCTGAGGCGTACCAAAACGGCTGCTTGTTGCAAAATAGCCGGTAATCTGATAACCCCACGATGGCTCGTACGGGTGCTGCATGACAGGCATGAACTCCACATGTGTGAAACCCATTTCTTTTATATAAGGCACCAGAGAATTGGCTATTTCTCTGTAACTAAGTTTGCGCTCGGGATCTGACGGATCGCGCTGCCATGAGCCCAGATGCAGTTCATAAACTGATATCGGTGCATTTAGTGCATTATGACGATGGCGTGTTTGCATCCACTCCTTATCCTGCCATTCATACCAGGTATCCCACACCACCGACGCAGTTTTAGGCGGTATCTCCCAATGCAAAGCATAAGGGTCGCCCTTTTCCATATCTTCGCCTGTATTAGAAGCTATAAAATATTTGTAAACCTCGCCATTACCTATGTTCGGAATCCATCCTTCCCATATCCCTGAGCTGTCCCAACGTAATGTTAGTGGATGCGATCCACGTTCCCAACCGTTAAAACCTCCTATCACTGATACATACCGGGCATTAGGTGCCCAGACAGCAAAGTAAGTACCCACCACACCCTGGTTTTCAACTACGTGCGACCCCATCTTTTCATATAAGCGATAATGCTTACCTGCTTTGAAAAGATTAATGTCAAAATCAGTAAATAAACTAAGGGGTTCTACGTTTTTGAAACTGGGTGTACCCGGGTTAGATTCTTCTGTCACTTCTGTAGAATTCTGTTTCTTTGCCATAGGTTGAAGCTAATCAGGTTTTGTTTTCCAATGGGTAAAAATAGAGGAGTGGTTCTACAATTCCAAGAAGCGAAGTATATTTGTCTTGCAAATTCTTTTTTAGAAAAATTAAGAAAGAATGCTACTAATATCCCATATACAAAACTTATAACAGTAATCTTATGACAGCACCATTAGCCGAACGCCTGCGTCCGAAAAAGCTGGATGAATATATCGGGCAAGAACATATTTTAGGGAAGAACAAACCTCTTCGCAAAGCCATTGAAGCCAATCTGGTTCCATCAATGATTCTGTGGGGGCCTCCCGGCACGGGTAAAACCACACTGGCCTTACTGATTGCCGAAACTACTAAAAGACAGTTTCACCAGCTGAATGCGGTTAGTTCAGGGGTAAAAGAATTACGTGAGGTGATAGGTAGGGCAACAGGCTTATTCCCCCCTATTGTGTTTATAGATGAGATTCACCGCTATAATAAATCACAGCAGGATTCTCTATTGCTGGCGGTTGAAAAAGGACAGATTACATTGATTGGCGCTACGACAGAAAACCCTTCTTTTGAGTTAAACAGTGCGGTGTTGTCGCGTTGTCAGGTATATATTCTGGAATCATTCGGTGAAAAAGAATTAAAAGAACTGACAGACAGAGCCATAAAAGAGGATGTCGCCCTGAAAGAAAGAGATATAAAAGTGGAATCGTATGATGCACTGATGCGCATTTCAGGCGGTGATGGACGAAAATTGTTGAATCTGATTGAAATCATCAGTTTTTCCTTCCCACCGGATTCACCTATTGTGATTACCGATGATTTGGTGGAGGAAGTGGCGCAGCGTAACATTGCCCGTTATGATAAATCAGGCGAGCAGCATTATGATATCATATCAGCCTTCATCAAGTCAATGAGGGGTTCAGACCCGAATGCAGCAGTATATTGGATGGCGCGTATGATTGTTGCCGGAGAAGACCCTGAATTTATTGCCCGCCGCATGCTGATTCTGGCTTCGGAAGATATTGGCAACGCTAACCCAACAGCAGTAATTATGGCCAATAATTGTATGCAGGCAGTGAAGACTGTCGGGTATCCTGAGTGCCGGATTATCCTTTCACAAACGGCTATATATCTGGCTACTTCGCCTAAATCAAACGCCTCCTATATGGCTATTGAAAATGCCATTGCTTTGGCAGAGAAAACCTCTCACCTACCTGTGCCTTTAGCCTTGCGCAATGCACCTACCAAACTGATGAAACAGATTGGTTACGGCAAAAACTACAAATATGCGCATGATTTTGAGGGTAATTTCACCAAATTGAATTTCTTACCCGATGAGTTGAAAGGCACTAAATTATATGAACCCAGTAACAATGCCAGAGAAAACGAGATACGTAGGCAATTGCAGGCCTGGTGGGCGGAATGGTATGGATATTGATAATCTGAATTAGTATATATAAAAAAGCCTTGTCCATTTAAACGTACAAGGCTTTTTTTAGTCCCTTTAGGGACGATACATTAATATACTATCCCTACGGGATTTAAATCTGTTTCTACCAATTTTCTACTGATATAACATCCCTACGGGATTGAATACATCATACAAATTCTATTTTGGAAAACTCTTACAAATTCCCTTTCTTCAATTCTTTTACGGCGTAGTCTGCTGCGCGGGCAGTAAGAGCCATGTAAGTAAGTGATGGGTTTTGTGTTGAGGTTGAGGTCATGCATGCACCGTCAGTCACGAATACATTTTTGCATTCGTGCAGGGCATTCCACTTATTCAACAATGAGGTTTTAGTGTCTTTGCCCATTCTAACGCCACCCATTTCGTGGATATCCAGCCCCGGTGTACGGTTTGAATCATTGGTACGGATATTTTTGAAACCAGCTTTGGTATACATCTCTGTCAATTGCTCAAAGAAATCTTTCACCATTTTGCGGTCGTTATCGTCATAATCCACCGAAATGCTCAACTGTGGTATTCCCCAAGGATCAAGCTTCGATTTATCCAATCTTACATAATTGCTTTCTTTTGGTATGGTCTCTCCCATCATGTGTGAGCCTACACTCCATACGTTATTCAGGTAAGGATTAAGCAAACCTTTTTTCAGGTCTTCTCCCATACCGCTTCTGTCGTCTCGCATGTATCTGCCTGCCTGAAAACCCGAAGCATAACCCCGTAAGAAATCTGTTTCCTGTTTGAACACGTTACGAAAACGAGGAATATATGGTGAGTTCGGACGACGACCATCAGTGGTAGTATCTAAAAATCCCTCGTATTCTGCGTTAATGGTAGCAGTATAATTGTGGAAAGCTACATATTTACCCAACAAACCACTATCATTGCCCAAACCATTCGGGAAACGGCTGGATACTGAGTTCAACAATATCAGGTTAGAATTTAAGGCCGCAGCATTGACAAATATAATGCGGGCATAATACTCGGTCATTTGTTTTGTGTTCGAATCTATCACTCTTACACCGGTTGCTTTGCCTTTTTTCTCATCATAAATGATTGAATGCACTACCGAATCGGGGCGTAGCGTCATTTTACCAGTTTTGGCAGCCCACGGAAGCGTTGAAGCATTACTACTGAAATAACCTCCGAAAGGACAACCACGTTCACAGATAGTGCGGTGTTGGCATTTGGCTCTTCCTTGATCGAGGTGTATTTTTTTAGGCTCTGTAATATGCGCACAACGACCCATGATAATGTGGCGGTCGTTATAGTTCTTAGCTACCTGCTGGCTGAAATACTTTTCAACGCAGTTCATTTCATGTGGTGGCAGAAACTCGCCGTCTGGTAAGCTGGCTACCCCATCTTTATTACCTGAAATACCTGCAAATTTCTCTACATAGCTATACCAGGGAGCAATATCATCATAACCGATTGGCCATTCTACTGCAAAACCGTCACGGGCAGGGCCTTCAAAATCGTATTTCGACCAGCGTTGGGTCTGGCGTGCCCATAGTAAAGATTTTCCACCTGTCTGGTATCCGCGGATCCAGTCAAATGGTTTTTCCTGCACATAAGGGTGCTCGGCATCTTTTACAAAAAACTGTTGCGTTGCCTCATAAAAAGCATAGCATTTGCTTACAATGGGGTTGGCATCTCTTACTTCTTTTTTCAATTGACCGCGATGCTCAAACTCCCAGGGTTGCATCATGGTTGTGGGGTAATCGGTTACGTGTTTCACTTCACGGCCGCGCTCCAGCACCAATGTTCTTAAACCTTTACCGGTTAATTCTTTAGCCGCCCAACCGCCACTGATACCCGAGCCGATAACGATGGCGTCAAAAGTTTGCGCCTTAACGGCATCTATATTAAAATATGACATGATAAGAAAATTTCAAATAGGGTTATTATGATTTTACAGGCACACAACCATGATAGCGACCCGGAATAAATTCATAGATTCTCAGGTTGGTCATTACGTATTCAGAGTTCAGATAGCCCTGTATGGTTATGTTTTTCACTAATCTGATGAAGCCTTTATCAGTTTCATTGTCGGCATTAGCCATTTTATTCAAAACTGCCAGTCTTTGTTTCGGATCAGCCTCGATAAATGATTTTGAAAAATCTTTTCCGGCAATGGCTTCTACGTTCAATAAACCTTTAGAAAAGACATCCTGTGCCTTAGCATCATAGCAATCGGCTACCATTAACGCAACGAACTTGTCTACATTCAGGTCTTTAGCGCCGGGAGTATCTGTTTTCGGAATTATTGTGTCAACAATTTCAGCAAGAAGTGCTTCTTGCGAAGCCAACAGAGTAGAAGTTGACTGATGGAGAGTCTCTTTGCTCCAGGCATTTGCCCACGAAGGTAAAACAAGGGTACTCCCAATGCTTAGGGCAAAAGTTTTTAGGGCTGCTCTACGTTGCATTCTATATTCAGGGTAAAATTTTCACAATTTACGGCTTTGTCAGCAAACTGAATCAGCCAGACTATTCAAAACCGATTAAAGAACGATTAAAATTGGATTATATGTCAGAAACCTTCCGATTTTAATATAATCGTTACTGTTTACCGTCTTTGTTATCTGTTATTCTTTGGTTACAATCTCGTCCAGGTTCAGCATGGCATTGGCTGTAACGGCTAAGGCAGCCATTTTGGGCGTAACATCAGACTTGCCGAAGAACTTATAGGCTTCTACAGGATGTCTGGTATATTCCTGCTCGGTTTGTCTGTAAAGTTTCGTCAGAATCTTCAGTTTATTATCATCAATATTCCGCATCATAATCAGGTTAAAGCCTGCCTGAATCTGTTCTTCGGGAGTCTTTCCTTTTTTCATCATGTTTCTGGCCAGCTGCTGTGCGGCTTCTACGTAAGTCGGGTCATTGAGGGTTACCAATGCCTGCAAAGGTGTATTGGTGCGAAGCCTTCTTAACTGGCAGAATTCCCTACTTGGTGCATCGAAAGACATCATCGACGGATATGGAGCAGTACGTTTCCAGAATGTATAGATAGCCCGGCGGTATTTATCTTCACCCTGCGAAAGCCTCCATGATTCTCCATTCCAGGGCGACTGCCACAGCCCGTCCGGTTGATAGGGCATTACGCTCTTTCCATATATCTTCTTTGATAACAGTCCACTGACAAGCAGTGCCTGATCTCTCACCTGCTCTGCCGTTAGCCGGATTCTAGGCCCGCGTGCCAGATACCGATTGTAAGGGTCTTTTTCCAGTAATTTATTATTTACTTCTGACGATTGCTGATAAGTACCAGACATCACAATCATTTTCAGTAGCTTTTTCACACTCCATTTCATATCACCCTGAAAGGTAACAGCAAGGTAATCCAGCATTTCGGGGTGGGTAGCACTAAAACCCTGTGTTCCAAAATCTTCTACTGTTTCAACAATGCCCATGCCGAATATCTGTTCCCAGAAACGATTCACAGCCACACGAGCCGTGAGAGGATTGTTCCCGTCAACCAGCCATTTAGCCAATCCGAGTCTGTTACCCGGGTAGTTCTTCGGCATTTTCGACAGATACTTTGGTACACCAGGTTTTACCTCCTTACCGTGCACCAGCCAGTTACCGCGTTCAAAAATACGCTGCTTGCGGGCCAAATCACCTTCACCCTCACTCATGATCGGGGTAAAATCGGCCTTGGCATTTAATAGTTCTTTGTATCGTGTTTCTATGGCCTCATATTCTTTGCCTTCACCAAAGGCATTCTGAAACGACAACCATTTTATCTGTAGCCAGTCTTTTGGTTTTTTAGGATTAGTAAAAGTAAAGTAGAGGTCATGTTTACCTTCCAGCTTAGGAAGCGGATAAAACATTACCGTATCTCGTGCCGGAGAAATCGGGATAGTCAGAATCACATTCCCGTCCACTTTCCCATCTTTGATATGCAGCACGCCTTTTTCAGTACCGGTGTTGAAATTCATCACCAATCTGTTTTTTCCGGTCAGGGTCACACCTTTTAACCGGCCATAACCAGTATGCTGTAAACCCAGATATTTGGCATCAAGCAGGGAAGAAGTACCGGCAGAAAGCGGTTCCACATCATGCGAGTTGAATTTCGGTTCAAGAACCTTCACAAACTTCTCAAAATCTTTCTCATTTCTTCCCTTAGTCAGAATCCAGTTTTTCACCTCTTCTATCTTCGTCGAATCTTCCGGATTATAGAATCTGAGGTAAGGGGTATCACTCACTACGTCTTCATCACGGGCATTGTTAAAAAATGCCATCAGTTTGTAATATTCATCATGCACAAAGGGGTCGTACGGGTGCGTGTGGCATTGCACACAGCCTATGGTTGTGCCCTGCCATACATCAAAGGTAGTATTCACTCTATCGATAGTTGCCGCTACTCTGAACTCCTCATCCACTGTTCCTCCCTCATCGTTGTTCATGGTGTTCCGATGGAAACCCGTAGCTATCAGTTGCTCATTGCTTGCGTTCGGCAACAAATCACCAGCCAGCTGTTCAATAGTAAACTGGTCGAAGGGTTTATCTTCATTAAAGGCTTTAATAACGTAGTCGCGGTACCGCCAGATATTCCGGTAAACATCTCTTTCATACCCTTTGGTATCGGCGTATCTGGCCAGATCGAGCCACATGGCTGCCCAACGCTCGCCGTAGGCAGGAGAAGTCAGTAACTGGTCAACTACTCTTTCGTAAGCCTTTTCAGATGTATCGTTCAAAAAGGCTTGTAATTTTTCTTCGGTTGGAGGCAGGCCGGTCAAATCCAGATAAACCCGGCGTAATAGCGTTCCTTTATCTGCCTGCTTTGAAAACGACAGCCCCTCTTCTTTTAACTTAGCTACTACAAAATTATCTATCTCATTTTTGGCAAAGCGGGTTTCGTCGTCTTCAAACAAACCTAAACGGGCAAAAAAACCACCCACCGAAGGCACATCTGGTTTTTCGGGTTTCTGATAGGCCCAATGATCACCCCAGGGAGCACCCTGCTCAATCCATCTTTTTAAAATTTCAATTTCTTCTTTCTTTAGCGGGTCTTTGCCTTTAGGCATCCGCTCTTCGGTATCGTTGGTGAGCAGACGTTTATAAAACTCCGAATGTTCTGCATCACCCGGTATGATGGCAACTTTGCCCGACTTCCCTTTTGTATTGATGGCCTCCTGTGAAAACAGGAAACTCATATCACCGGCTTTTTTTACACCTCCATGACACGCCACACAATGCTTGTTCAGAATAGGTTTGATTTCAGTATTGAAATCTACTTTATTCGAAAAAGGATTGAAGTTGAAAGCCATAATGGCTCCAACGGCAATGATTGTCAGGGTGAATAAGAAAAACCTTGTGTATCTCATAATTGCTTATACAACAAAAAATCTTTACAAATTTATAATTGTTTGAGTTAAGTTATGCATTGGCAAATGAATTAATTTTCAGACCTGAGCACAGAAATTTCGGCGCTAACAAACTTTTGACAGGCTCTCCTGAAAACATTTACTGTCAATACATCTGCCTGAAGCTGTGCTACATACAACGCTCCTATTCCGGGTGAATATTTACACAAAAACCGTCCGGATTAAAAAGTTTCCAAAAATCATCATTAAATTTAACCATTCGACACCGCGTTTCCCTTATGTCATGTGATATTATTTGTACAATTCTGGTAATCCCTCAAAATTTGAATCGAAATTGATCGAAAGATTAAAATCAAAGTAGCAATTAATTATCTGATTTAAACTAAAAGTAAAGCATCAGCATTACAAATGAGCGATTTTCTTAAAAAACTAAAGGGTATTTTTGTAGTTGAGGCCCCTGCGGGAGAGGCCTCAACCGATACGTCGACCCAAGCCAACCCGGCCGAAAAATCTGCCAGCGCCGCCCCGGTGGCTAGCACCACGCCGGAAGGCAAAGCCACAGAGAAGTTTTACGACATTCTGTTTGGGGCCATGGAAGCTAACAATCAGGAAGGTTTCGACTATCTGGAGTTTAAAAAGTCGTTGCAGACGCTGTCGAAGATGCCCATGGATGAACCCACCCGTTATCTTTCTGCGTATGCCGCAGCTCAGGCTATGGGTATAAGTCCTCAGAAACTAACAGAGTCGGCCAATTTCTATCTGAAAGTGCTGCAATCGGAAGACTCAAAGTTTCAGGAGTCTGTCAATTTGCAGCGCCAGAAACAGATTGGCAATAAAGAAAAAGCCATTGCCGATATGGAGGCTACCATAAAAGCGAAAGGCGAACAAATTGCCAGACTGACACAGGAAATTCAGGAACACCAGACGGGCATGGAAAAAATGCAGGCGGAGATTTCTGATGCCGTGGTGAAAATTGAAACAACTTTGAGCGATTTCCATGCCACATTCAGCGAGCTTACGGCTCAAATCAGCAAAGATGTGGACAACATGAGCAAATACTTAAAATAAGTAAATCCCTGATTCGGACTGAAACAGCCCCTTTGTTTCCTGCCGGATTGAAGTAAACATATCATTATACACTTATCAAATTTCTCCGGGGGCGGAGGGATACCCAATAAAACATGGAAATGCAAGAAACCAGACCCAAATCGTTTTGGGAACGCCCTGAAGGCAAAACAGGTACTCTTTTTGCCGCAGGTTTATTATTAGGTGGGGGTTATTTATTGTATAAAGCACTGCCTTTTCTGATTACTCTGGCCTCCAATACGCTTTATCTGGCCGGCTTGCTTATTGCACTGGCGGCAATTATATATATGATACTCGACCCAAAAATGAGAAACCTTGTTTTCTACATTTATAAGAGTATCATGCGATGGGTAACCGGACTGTTCATACAGCTTGACCCGATAGGTATTCTGAAAACTTACGTTGACGAATTGCGCAATAACCTGGGAAAAATGAACCAACAGATTTCTACCCTTAAAGGGCAGATGTACAATCTGAAGACTATCATTGAAAACAACAGGAAACAGATTCAGAATGATCTTAATCTGGCAAGCAAGGCTAAAGAAACAGATAAACAAGCCATGATGGTGCTAAAAGCCCGGAAAGCCGGCCGCTTGCAGGAGTCAAACATTAAGCTGGAAGATCTGTACAAAAAAATGGAGATTCTCTACCGGGTTCTCAATAAAATGTACGAAAATTCAGAGATAATGCTCGAAGACATCAAAGATCAGGTAGCGGTAAAAGAACAGGAGCGTAAAGCCATCCGTACCAGTCATTCGGCCATGCGTTCGGCCATGAATATCCTGAACGGTAATAAAGACCAGCGCCAGATGTTTGATATGGCCATGGAATCAATTGCCGATGATGTAAGTCAGAAAGTAGGTGAAATGGAACGCTTCATGGAGATGTCTTCTAATTTCATGGATTCTATCGACCTGCAAAATGGCGTATTTGAAGAAGAAGGACTGAAAATGCTTGAGAAATGGGAGCAGGAAGGTGTTTCTTTACTACTGGGCAACGACAAAAAGGCTCTGATTGCCGGCAAAGATGTGCCTACAAACAAGCCGTCGGGCAACCAATACGACAAACTTTTTGAATAAAATCTATAAATACTGTCACAGGCACAACCATTGCCTGTGACAGACAAATCTTATTTATCCATTTATTTCAATTACTCAAAATCTCTGTAGGTTTAAATAACAACACAATGAAAACAACACTCACACCATTTGCCCGCTTTCTGTTTACGCTTGCCATTCTGGGAGGTTTATTTTTTGGCGGTAAATATGTTCTTGATAACACAAGTTGGGGCAAGTCTTTATTAGATAAAAATAACGAGACCAAGATAGATGAAACTGATACCAAAGCGCCTGAAGGCGGCCCTGCTTCTGAGAGTTCATCAGCTGCTTCGGGCAGTAATTCAGAAGCAAGTACTTCCAATTCATCATCTTTTAATTACGTTGCCCGTGAACCGATCAATGGTAAGCTGAAAGGCGTGGTTGAATTAGGCGCCAGTGGTTTCAACTCATTTATTGTAAGAATTGACAAAAGCAAAAACTGGAAACTGGAAAAAGCCGAGTTTGGTAATAGTCTGGTAACAGAAAACATGGCCACAGATGATGATATCAGAGCCGGCTTGAAAAAATACATTGGTGGCATGCTTGATTTCGGTGTAAGCGGTCGTGATATCCACTTTGTGGTAAGCTCGGGTGCAGTGAAAGCCGATGTTACACAGAAAATCGTTAAAAACCTGAAAGCCCTTAATTATTTTGTAAATACTGTTACCCCAGAACAAGAAGGTGCTTTGGCTTTGAAATGTGTATTGCCTGAAGATTTTGAAGAGGAAGCATTTGTGACCGACATCGGTTCAGGTAACACAAAGATTTCATGGTCTACGAACGGTAGTGTTTCGGCACTTGAAACTTACGGAGCCAAGTATTTTCAGAATGATATTGACGATGGCAAAGTATATGACGAAGTAAAAACAAAAGCCTCAGCTATACCAAGCATGAAACGCAAAACCTGTTTCATTATCGGTGGTGTGCCTTTCTCAATGGCTAAAAAAGTGAGAGAAGGCAAAGAACGCTATACAGTGTTGAAAGAGCCTGCATTCTATAAAGGTCTGACTGATGCCAAAGACAAAGCAGGGATAAATATCTACAAGGCCATTAAAGATGCTACCGGTTGCGAGCAATTCGTATTCGACTGGGATGCTAACTTTACTATTGGCTTCTTGTTGGGATTGCCTTGATGAATTAAGTGATTGAGCGAATGAGTGATTCAGTAATTAATTTACTGAATCACTCATTTTTGTTTACAACGAATCGTTTACTAATTCGTTATTCTGTCTGTAAACTCTCAATCGGATTCAGAAGAGCCGCCTTGATACTTTGTAAGCCTACTGTTAACAGTGCAATAAGTAATGATACAGCACCTGCTATTAAAAAAAACCACCATTGCATTTCGATTTTGTATACAAAATTCTGTAGCCATAAATTACTTAAATACCAACCCGCAGGTACCGAAATAAGAATAGCAATTACTACCAGTTTAAGAAATCTGGTTGAAAGTAAGGCAAGAATGCTTGCGACCGATGCACCCAGAACTTTGCGTATGCCGATTTCTCTTGTGCGTCGCTGTGCTGAAAGCTTTGCTATTCCAAACAATCCAAGACAGCAGATGAAAAAGGAAATGACAGTAGCATAACCAATGATTTTTTGCCAGCGCTCTTCCTGATAATACTGTTTATGATTGAGTTCATCTAAAAAACTATATTGATACACTGCTCCGGGCATTATTCTTTTGAATGTTTTTTCCCAGGAATTCAAAGCAAGCGTTTGATTTTTATGGTTTATTTTTAACCATATACCTCCTCCATATTGTTCACTCATAAACATGGCCATCGGTTCAATCCGTTCTTTCAAAGACCCCGAATGGAAATTCCTTACAACTCCTATTATTTCCATTGGGCCTTTCTCAAAATATGGATCAATCACTATCTGAGCCCCTATAGGTTTTTCAATTCTGAATGCTTTTACGAACGCTTCGTTTACAATAAGGCCACGATGCCTGTCCCCCGAGAAATCAGGGGAAAAATTTCTACCAGCTTTTAACTTGATGCCTAAAGTTGGAATATGATTATAATCGGCAATCCTATAAGTACTTTTAATTGTATGATTTTCAAATTTCGTATTATAAGCCCCATACTCACCACCAAATGAGACATTTTCAATAAAACTATTAGTTAAAAGCTCATTTCTCAGCTGTGAACTAATTTTGTTTACGTCCCTGTCTCCCGGAATCTCAGATCTTAAAACCTGAGCAGGAACATAACCCAGATCTTTATTCTGAATGAAATCCATTTGATTATAAAATATGATAGTTGCAATAATCATTACCATGGAAAGAAAAAACTGAAAGACAATCAGGCTATTACCAAAGAGACCATTATTCAAGAGTTTTGGCTTTTTATTTAACGCATCAATCGGCCTCAAAGAAGACATCACCACAGAAGGATAAAAGGCCGCCAAAAAAATATTAATCAATAGCAATGCTCCCAAACACAAAATTGACTGAATACTTAATAAATTGATGAATCGGATAGATTTCTCTGACAAAACATTAAACATGGGTAGACAGATAAAAACAATTGCTATTGCCAGAACGAAAGCCATCATACAAACAATGGCAGATTCGTTCAGAAATTGAAATATAATTTGTCGCTGTGTACTTCCTGTTACTTTGCGGATACCGACCTCTTTAAAGCGGGAAAATGAATTTGCCAAACTTATATTGATGAAGTTAATGCTTGCCATAATCAGTATAAAAGCAGCAATGCCCACGAACATATAGCTGTAGATCGGTGAGCTTGTTTTAACCACTCCGGATTCACCGTTGAGTTGTAAGGGGTTTAAGTGTATATCTTTGATTGACTGCAAACCGTAGTTTATATCAGGATCATGCTTATTTTTAAGGCTCTCTGCCAATTGATCTTTAGCATAGACACGATATATTTTATTCATTTTATTGATTACATTGTCTGTATTGGCTTTGGGGTTTAGTACCATAAATGTACCCAAATAACTATTTAACCAATTGTTATCATCAAATGATAGTTGCATAAACCCGAATGGAATAAGCATTTCAAATTGAAGCGACGAGTTTTCAGGAGGGTCTTTTACAATGCCGGAAATTATTAAGGGCTTGCCCAATCGTTTAGCTGATGGGTCAGCATCAAGCTCAAGTAATTTACCTAATACATCAATGCTGTTAAAAAAACGTAGTGCCGTTTTTTCTGTAATTACAACAGAATTTAATGCCGAAAGGCTAGTCTCTTTCGTACCTCTGAGCATTTGAAAGGAAAATACATCAAAAAAGCTGCTATCCACAAATAAGGGTTTTAACCGAATTGCTTTAAGTTCCGAATGTACATCACTATGCATGTTCCCTCCCATCACTCTGGTAATAGCTACTATTTCAGCAATTTGTTGTTTAAAGACAGGAGCCTGCACCATTCCGGTACCTCCTGTAAGTTGCCTTTCCGCTCCGGGTTCTTCTGCGATAGTTGTTGTTACCCGATAAATATTAGAGTTATTCTGATGAAATGTATCAAAGTCCATCTCGTCTCTGACAAACAAATACGCCAGCAGCATGCAACTTATACCAATAGCAAGCCCAAATATATTAATCAAAGAGTAAATCTTGTTTTTGACAAGATTACGTACCGCTATTTTAAAATAATTTCTTACCATACATGAGCATTTAAACGATGATGAGGTCAAGCCTTTGTTGATACATAAATTACGTATCTTAATCAAGATTAATGCTTCTATTCTAAATTCCCTTAGAAATCCGGTAAAAGATTGTAAATCAATTGTAAATTAACTTATGCAAAATAGCTTCTATTAAAACAGGAGTTCAGATATCCGAAGAAAGCAGGTAAAATTATTTATCTGAATGAAGGGCAATCTAACTGATTCAGAGGAAGAAGATTTATAACACTATATTGTTCATTAATAAGGGCTGTAATAATTTTAAAAAATTACTACAGCCCTTATTAATGAACGCAATGGAATTCTAATTCTTTATTTATTCGCTCAATTATGCCTGCTTCACTGCTTCGATAACTTTTAGTTGCTCGAGTATTTCTTCGGGTTTAATGAGTAGTTCTTTGCCCTCGGTAATAGCTTCATAGAGATTCTGGAATAATAGCCCCCAATTGCCTACCTCGGTATCTACATGCCCTCTGACCGATATACCGTTTATCTCAGCATTCAAAATGCCACTATTCTGTTTTGATTCAATACCATAACCATCCATACCCGGCATGAGTCCGGCTTTTAGATTATCTTCCTGCACATCGAGCCCGTATTTCACAAACGACCCCCTGGTGCCATGCAACACATATCTCGGGCCTTCTTCCCGTACCAAAAGGCTGGCTTTCAATGTAACTTTCAGTTTGCCGTAATCCAACCTGATATCAAACGCATCGTCAATTTCAGAGCCCTCTCTCTGTACGAAAGTTTCACCCCATACACCTTGTGGTTTCCCGAAAAGCGTAATAGTCTGGTCAATAATATGTGCGCCCAAATCATACAGAATACCATTAGCCGGGCTTACCACTTCTTTCCACCTTTTAGGATTTAATACAGGCTTGTAGCGGTCGTAATGTGCTTCGTAGCTGATTAATTCACCTAAAACCCCACTTTCCACAACCTTTCTTACCGTTCTGAAATCGCCGTCGAAGCGTCTGTTCTGAAACACACACACAACTCTGTTCTGTTTTCTGGCAAGTTCAATAATCTCTTCTGCCTCGGCCACTGTAGAAGTAAAGGGTTTTTCAACCAGAATATGCTTATTCGCTTGCAGACTTTTGATAGCCAGCTCATGATGTGTAGCACTTGGTGAACAGATACTTACCAGATCAATTTCATCATCAGCCAGCACTTCATCTATGCTTTTAGCTACCTGCACCGACGGGAAAATGGCTTGCGGGTTCTGACTATTGGTAACAACTGTCTTTAAGCGGAAATTAGGGTTAACTTCAAAGAAGGGGGCTTGCAGGTATCTTCCCGAAAGTCCGAAACCTACCAGGGCAACGTTAATCATATCTATTAATAAGAAAGGTTTTAATTGATTGGCTAAATTATAAAAAAAGCCTTGCTATTTTCCCAAAGCAAGGCTTTTTTACCGGAATCTTTTCCGATTCTATATCAGCTTAAAGAAAACGACTCTACCAGTTTTTGTTTAAACTCTTCGTAGTCTGTACTGATTTTAGTTGCTTGTTTTTCTTTATCCAGCAATGCTGATAGTCTTTCAGGGATAGGCTGTGTGCCTATTACTTCTTCTACCACATCCAGAAACTTGGCATAATGTGCTGTTGAGAAGAAAACGCCGGAAACAGATTCCTGCAGGGTATTTGTATAATCTTTCAAACCTAAATAAGCAACTGCTGTATGCGGGCACATTACATAGCCGTTGCGTTCATATACTAGTCGCATGGCATTTTTAGTTTCAGTATCAGAGTAAAAACTACCTGTCAGCATTTTCTGCATCTGTGTCAGATCATTATCAAACAATGCCAGCATACGCGGAAAATTGCTCGGGTTACCCACATCCATCGCATTCGAAATGGTAGAGAGTGATGGGTTAATGGCTTTATAAACGCCCGTTTCCAGGTAATCAGGTACTACTTTGTTTACATTGGTAGCTGCTATAAATTGTTTCACAGGCATACCCATTCGCCAGGCGATGATACCTGCACTTAAGTTACCAAAATTACCACTGGGCACAGCTATCACAATCTCTTTATTCAGCCCTTTCTTTTTCAGTTGGGCATAAGCATTGACATAATAAAACGCCTGAGGAATCAGTCGCGCAATGTTAATGGAGTTGGCTGATGCCAATGAAAAACGGCCGGTTAATTCTGTATCCAGAAATGCCTGTTTAACCAGTTTCTGGCAGTCATCAAAGGTACCTTCTACTTCCAGGGCTTTTACGTTCTTTCCTAATGTAGTTAATTGCTTTTCCTGAATGTCACTTACTTTACCACTCGGATATAGGATCGTCACATCAATATTAGGTACCTGATAGAAGCCTTGCGCTACAGCCCCACCGGTATCACCAGAGGTGGCCACTAAAATATGAATCTGTTTCTCTGATTTCTGCAGAAAATAAGACATTAGTGCAGCCATGAACCGGGCACCGAAATCCTTAAATGCCATAGAAGGTCCATGAAACAATTCAAGGCAATAAGTATCTTCTTCAACCTCTACCAAAGGGGCCGGAAAATCAATAGCATTATTTATCAGTACTTTTAAATCATCCACCGGTACATCGCTACCAATCAGTGCATGAGCTATTTCAAAAGCAATTTCGGGCAAACTCAGATTTTCAACACTATTCCAGAAGGTCTGTGGCAGCTTCGGAATGCTGGTCGGCATATACAAGCCGTTATCAGGAGGTAGCCCTCTGAAAATGGCTTCTTCTAGATTTACATCAGGGCTTTGGTGTTTTGTACTATATAATTGCATAAAGCCTTATAATCAATTTAAACAGGTTATAGGTCGAACGGAGACATTGGGATGCTGTAGCATTCAGATGACAGACTCCCTTTTACAAATATAGGACGATTTAAAAAACCGTCCTATCCATTTATCTTTCAGTAGCTAATATCGTTTCAGATATTAATTCTCCAGCATTTCCACAAAATTATCAAACAGATATCTTGAATCATGCGGCCCCGGTGATGCTTCCGGGTGATATTGTACTGAGAATGCAGGCTTATCTTTCCGGCGGATACCTTCAATGGTATCGTCGTTCAGATTCACATGTGTTAATTCTATATTTTCATTACTTCTCACCTGGTCGGGCTTTACAGCAAAACCGTGGTTCTGAGACGTAACTTCACAGTAGCCCGTAATCAGGTTTTTAACCGGATGGTTCAGTCCACGGTGTCCGTTTTTCATTTTATAGGTTTCAATTCCACTGGCAAGGGCCAATAGCTGGTGCCCCAGACAGATGCCGAATACCGGCTTACCGGTGTCTACTACATCTTTAATGGTTTCAACTGCATAAGGCATGGCAGCAGGGTCGCCAGGGCCATTTGAGAGGAAGAATCCGTCAGGATTAAAAGCCTGAATATCTTCAAAACTCGATTTGGCATTGAAAACCTTACAGTAGCAATCTCTGGATGTAAAGTTTTTAAGAATGCTTTTCTTCACACCAAAGTCTAGTACCGCCACTTTGTATTTGGCATCTTCTTCACCCATGGTGTAGGGCTCAGGTGTACTTACTACCGACGATAGTTCCAGTCCTTCCATTGATGGACATTTCTTCAGTTCAAGCATCAGTTCTTCCGGATCAAGGATTTCAGAAGAAATAATGCAGTTCATCACACCTGCATCGCGGATATGTCTTACAATCTGGCGGGTATCTACATCGCAGATTCCAACAATGCCGGCACGCTCAAAATATTCCTGCAAAGAGAAATCGGCAGTTGTACGCGAGTAATAATGATTGGCAAAGGCATTGCAAACCATACCACTTATGGTTACACTCTTCGACTCTTCCTCATCGTCAAGCACTACGCCATAATTACCAATGTGCGAAGTAGTATTTACAATGATTTGTCCGAAATAAGAAGGATCTGTATAAATTTCCTGATAGCCGGTCATTCCGGTATTAAAACAGATTTCCCCAGCCGAAGTACCGATTTTACCAAGAGCTTTACCTTTGAAAACAGTGCCATCTTCGAGAAGTAGAATGGCGTCAGAAGGTGTATGAGTCATTGAAAGAAGAATGTATTTGTTCCGATAAATATTAAAAAAATCTGCATGATTCAATGCCATCAGGCAAACAATCCAAGTACAGTATCGGAGAACAAAGTTATAATAAAAACAGATACGCGCGGTAGAAATCTACTGAAGTAGGTATTATTTCTTTCTATAGTACAATTACACTATAATAAAGTTATATTATTGCACCTAACAGGCTAATAGAGCCTGCCCGGCTTTAGTCTTTCTTCTTCAGGTTATCTCTGAAATACTGGTCTCGGGTTACGTTGTCGCGGGGAGCTGCGTCGGCTCCTGCCTTCCACGATTTATCTTTCCATGCTCCGCTTTTAATAGATTTCACAAAGTTTGCCCATGAGAACGGATTCAGTAGTGGGTTGGTTGTTACCGACCCGCGGTTTTCAATCTGTTTCAAAAACTGACTATTCCCATACTTAAAATTATCAGTGGCTGTCATACCGTGCACGGCGGCCATTTTGGCTATGTTTTCAGCACTATATGTTTCCCTTAGTATTTGTCGCTCACGCTCATCCGGTAGTTTCATATCTACCAGTGCCTGCTTGAATTCTTCTTCAGTATTAAACGGATAAACTTTAACTTCTTTTAACAATTTTGAGTCTACCTGCAGCTCAACAAATACTGAATAATCTACATCGGTCTTCCGTGGAATCACATGGTACTGTTTCTTAAAACCCAGATAACTGAACATGACGGTGTCACCCGGAAATACCGACAAAGCAAAATATCCCCTACTATTTGAAAGTGTTCCTCTGCCTGCCTGCGGAATAGTAATATAAGCACCAGGTAAAGGTTCTTTTGTCTGGCCATCAATAACTACTCCTGAAAAAGTAACGTATTTAATTTCGCCCTGAGCAAAAGACAAATGACTTATAATCAGGCAAATAAAAACAAATAAATATGTAAGATTTCTTTTCATTGTATTTCAGTAAGGGTAACGGTCAACACACTCTATTAAAACATTTTTTTCCAGCGAGGCTTCTGAAAGATTAAGCAAAAATCTTTAAGAACGTAATTATGAAAGGCATTGAGAGCAACAGCCCGTCAAATCTATCCATAAATCCTCCATGCCCGGGAATCATACTCCCCGAATCTTTTATAGCAATACTACGCTTAAATAATGATTCCACCAAATCTCCAAGTGTCCCGGTTACCGAAATAATTACTGCCACAGCATACCATTGCCAGGGCAACACGCAATCGAAATACTTTGTTAAAACAAACGCCACGACCAATGCCAATATTGCCCCTCCGAAAAAACCTTCCCAGGTCTTTTTAGGAGAAACGCGCTCAAATAATTTACGCTTACCCAGAAACCTGCCCGCAAAATAAGCGCCTGTATCACTGGCCCATAAAATGAACAGACAACCTAATAATAGTGTCGGTTCATAGCCGTTGACAGTGAGTACCAATTCGTTAATGAGTGCAAACGGCACTGCTACATAAATAATACCCAAAAAAGTGTACCCAAGGTTTGCAAAAGGCTTGGCATCTCTTTTTTTGTATAGCTTTATAAAAAAAGTAGTTGTCAGCAGAGGCACAACTGCATAATAGAACTTAAACGGGATGATGTCTTTTTCAATAAAAAAAGTAAGCACATTGAGCACCGCACCGCAGAAAGTACCATAAAATGCCAAAGGAAGATTGGCATCTAATTTCAATAATTTGTAAAACTCACGTTGGGTTAAGATGCTGATAATGAGGAACAAAATCCAGAATGTCCATTCATTATAAAGCACACAGGCCAAAATAATTGACACCCCTATAACAGCAGCAATGATTCGTTGGTTCAGGTTAGATAGTTGGTTCAGTTTCCTCGTCATTTTGGTTGAATATATCAATAATCTCTTTTGCAATACTTTCCTGGTGATCAGGCACGTGCACTTCGCACCATCCTAACAGGTAGCTCCGGTCTTTCTTATTTAAAACTACAGCCGCTACTTCATGATTCAGTAATTCATTCTTGAGCATTTCTGCTCTGAACACATTCGGAGACTCAAAAACCTTTACCCAATTCGCCATAGTTTCTTTTAATGATTTATCAAATATAATGGTATTTTCTCTAAAACCGTATTTCTGTATATGATTATCAGGCCAGCGCTTTGCGCATTAATCTCAGCCAGTTTTTATGAAAAATATTCTCTATATCAGTCTCTGTATAGCCTCTTTTGGTTAACAGATGTTGGTAGTTCTGCAAATCAGCAATGGTATCTAAATCGTAGGGAGATTGTTCTGTTCCGAAAGTACCGTCAAGGTCGCTACCAATGGCAATATGCAAGCTATTACCGCTTATCTGGCATATGTGGTCGTAATGGTCAATCAACACTTCCAGATTCGCACCTACTGCACGTGGGTCTATCTGTCTCTGAATCAGATTCGGTTTCAGCATCCATACGTCAAGGCACCCCCCTATCACAGCATCTCTTTCTATTAAACGTTTAATTTGTTCGTCATTCAATTGTCTTTGGTGTGGCACCAGACTGCGGCAATTATGGTGGCTCGCCCATACCTGTCCCTGAAACAAATCAAGGGCTTCGTCAAAGCCTTCGTCGGTCAGATGAGTGGCATCAAGTACCATACCGAGCTTATCCATTTCTTTCACCAGTTCTCTACCCTCTTTGGTCAGGCCGCCCGTCATTCCTGTGCCGGGTGCATATCGCCCTGGGCCATAATGTGCCGGACCGATGGCTCTTAACCCATAACTATAGGCTTTTTCAAGATAAGAAAGATTAACGAGAGAATCTGCCCCCTCCAGACTCAGTATGAACCCGACGGGCTTTGTGGCATCTTCAACAGAAGCATTCTCCCACAAGGCAATATGATTATCCAGTTGTGCACGGGTGGTAATCTGAACCATTTCTCCGGCCTCAACCATTGCCTGATACCACGCCAGTTGCGCCTGAGTCATAGCCCATGCCTGATGCGGCGAATTCCAGCCAGAACCCGGCATGTTACCATTGTTTTCGCTGAACCGTGCTAATTGAGTTGCTACAATCAGGGCAATTTTACCTTTACGAAGCTCCGGCAGTGAAACCACTCCTTTTCCCCTATCAATCTTATCGGTCATTGCTTGTTCCATTGTCCGGATTTCCTCAACCGTTCGTCTGTAGTCGCGGTTCCATTCAATGGCGTTCATGGCCATATCTAAATGCGCATCAATAATAATCATCTCTGTATAATAGGTTTCAGATAAGGGTTTTAAGATAGTCTCAGTTCCATTTCATCGGTGGTAGCCCGGAAACCGAATTTTTCATAAATCGGCCGGCCGTCTTCTGAGGCATGTAAAGAAATACGTTTATAGTCTCTTCTTTTAGCTTCTTCAACAATATGTTCGAAAATCCTTTTGCCCAGTCCTTTTTTCCGCCAGGCGGGTAATGTATAAATATTAAGAATGTAGGCAACTCTGCCGTCCGGCAACGAAAAGCCCGGAAAAATCTTAAAAAAGCATAGCCCACTGGTAGAAACTATTTCGCCATCTGCCTCTGCCAGCCAGGCAACAATTTCGTCTCTTTCCAGATGTTTCTGAAAATAATCTTTCAGTACATCGTAGAGACCTTCCGCATCAATCAGATGCATTTCCTTGCTTTGTACTTCTTTAAGAAATTCAACTCTCAGTCTTGCCAGTTCTTTTACATCGGCAAGTGTGGCTTTTCGATAGGTAATGTTCATCAGGTTAAACTTTTATCAATCTGCAACCGGGTATTTGCCTTGCTCAGACAGTTTCTTCAATGCTTCTGTAACAGTTGGCTTATCTTCCGGATAGGTTACTCCAAACCACTCTGATTCGTTAGAAAACACCTTACATTTACCCAAATCGTTCTGAATCAGGTAAGTCATCACGGTTGGTATATAGAATTCGGCTTTGGGCGAATGCAGATTTTTAACCGCATAGTCTTTGAACATGGCATCAATTACCGGAAAAACATTAGGCATAAAACCCCAGAAGTTCATCGAAACAATGGTATTGTCGTCCAGATTTGTCAGAGCATCTTTTTCTTCAAATACGATCTGTCCGTCGGGTTGACGATAAATCTTGGTGCGTTCGGTTACTACTTCCAGAAACCCGCCTTTATCCAGTTCACATACTCCTCTGGACACTGAACCATTCTCAGACAATGTATTTTTTATCTGATAGCCTACCATTGCATGGCAGGTTTCATCTGTATTATCTGATAAGAAATCAGCCATGATTTTAAACCCTTCGTATCCGTAAAAATCATCGGCATTAATTACCGCGAAAGGGGTGTCTGTTTGTTCCCAGGCACACAATACAGCATGACCTGTTCCCCATGGCTTGGTACGGTCAACAGTACCTAATTCTTCAGGCACATAACTTTGTACACTCTGAATGGCAAAATCATAGTCAATTTTACCCTCTAGTTTAGGTCCGAATATCTCCTGAAAATCAGTTTTTAATTCTTCTCTGATGATAAACACTATCTTTCCGAATCCGGCTTTGATAGCATCATATATTGAATAATCTATAATTGTTTCGCCGTTGGGGCCAAACTTATCCAGTTGTTTCACTCCTCCGTAGCGGCTCCCCATACCAGCCGCCAAAATCAATAAAGTTGGTTTTGACATAAAATGCTTTGGTTTCATTAATTCACAGCAAAAGTACAAAACTGTTTCATTAGTACTTAAAAAGTTTTTCCGATTTTAATTGTAGGAAACACAATTATTCGGCTAGTTTTGTACAAAACTGTAACGAATTCAACCATGCACCTACGCTACCTCGCCATTTTTATGGCGTCTTTTTTCTATTTTCAAGCCCTTGCACAAGAATTTCCATTAAACCAGTTGCCTATTGACAACTGGGACACCGGAAACTGGAAAACGGCTGAGAGCCTTGATAATCCATTCAAAAAGAAAGCCGGTTTTAAGGCAGGCAATCAATTATTGTTTTCGAATACTCCGGGGAAAACCACTTCAAAACTGAACACTGCCGATGCGAAAGTCAGATTTGAATTTATGCTGGGTAATAACAGCGACGGTGTTTTTTATATTCAGGGGCGCCATGGCATTGTATTGAGTAATACCCGTGCTACAGGGGCTATACTCCGACCGAATGGTACTGTTCAATTACCGGGACAGAATGCAGGTAAAGCCGTAGGTCTGTGGCAAACATTAGAAGTGACTTTCTCTGATGCACCTTATGGAGGGGCTTTAATCATAGAAAAAGTGACACTCAATAATGTAGTGATACAGCAGGGATACGTAATACCAACTGAAGGTAAAAACGAAGGGCCTCTGGCTTTTGAGAATAAATCGGGCACTATAGCTGTCAGAAACATTCAGTATCTTAAATATAATAAAGAAAAACCTTTGAAGCTGAGTGACTTAAGTTATGAAATGTATGATACCTACGACTGGAATCAGCAATTTGCACCTAAAAGCACTACCCCTAATGATAAAGGTACAACCAACGCACTTACTAAAAATTATGGTGCAGGTTTCAATCGTTTTCTGTTGATCTTTAAAGGTAATCTGGACGTAGAAAAGGACGGCAGTTACTCATTGATAGCCGACTATGCTGGAAAAGCCTCAGTAACGGTTGATGGCAAAGATGTGATACCATTAGAAAGCGGGGAAACTTATCGCAGACCAAGAGCTGCTTATCTTGATTTGAAGAAAGGGAAGCATCCGATCGAGATTCGATACAACAAAGTATGGTGGCGGGCAGAGTTAGGTCTTTTTGCAGCAGGGCCGGAAATCAGAGCCTATCCGCTACATGCCGAAACCTCCCTTCCTTCTCCGCAGGCAGTTGGTGAAATAAGTATTACTCCCAAAAATCAGGTGGAAGTCATCCGTTCGTTTGTGATGTTTAATGATAAAAAACGTACACATGCCATTTCTGTGGGCACACCGGCAGGTACCCATTATTCGTTCGATCTGGATCAAGGCACTCTGCTTTATGCATGGCGTGGCGACTTTGCCGATGTAACCGAGATGTTTCATGAGCGTGGAGAACCGCAATTACTAAAACCGAAAGGTGTAAAGGCCATTTTCTCCGGCAAAACAATGATAGCCGCTTTAGCCAACACTAATGAGTCTATGCCTGACACCCTTGATGATTATAACGATTTCGTTTTTAAAGGCTATGTACTTGATGCGGAAGGATTACTCACGTATAAATACCAGTATAAAGGAACAGATATAACACAGAAATTAACACCTTCTGCCGATGGAGGACTTACAACGGTGATCAGTGCTAACGGAGGAAATAATCTCTATACCAGACTTGGAGAAGCGAAAAGCATCACCGAAATCAGTAAGGGATTCTATCTTTTAGAAAACGGCAATGCCAACGATAGTTACATCCGGTTAGATGCCAAGCTGAAACCCATTGTCAGAAATACCCGGGCCGGACAGGAGATTATTGTACCACTGACAGGCAACGTTTCCTACACTGTTTTGTGGTAAACCAGGTGCTATTCTAATAAATCAGGGTTGCACGACAACCAAAACCCATTCAATCAAATCTGAAAATGAGAAAGATATTCATTCTATTATTATTCACCATTTCGGGAGTATATGCACAAAACCGACCTTTGGTAGAAGAAGATTTTTACCGCATTGTAACCTTGCCCGTACCTGAAGGCGTAAAACTGGAAGTAGGCGGGCTGGCAGTATTGCCAGACGGCCGTCTGGGAGTTTGTACCCGTCGTGGCGAAGTATGGGTCGTTTCGAATCCTTATATGAAAAACGGCACCACTCCTACCTATAAAAGATTTGCATCCGGTTTACACGAGCCATTAGGTCTTAATTACATCAAGGGGAATCTGTGGGCTACTCAAAGAGGTGAAGTAACCATTCTGAAAGACAATGATGGTGACGAAGTAGCTGACGAATACAGTTCGTTTTATAAATTTCCACTTTCGGGCAACTACCATGAGTATTCATACGGCCCTGTAGTATTGCCCAATAATGACCTGCTGATAACACTTAATCTGGGTTGGATTGGCCACGGTGCCAGTTTATCCAAATGGCGTGGATGGATGTTAAGATTGACTCCTGATGGAAAAATGACGCCCTGGGCAACGGGTTTACGTTCTCCGGCCGGTTTCAATGTGCTCAAAAACGGTGATATTTATTATACTGAAAATCAGGGAGACTGGGTAGGCTCAGGACGCATGACACAATTGGAATCGGGCGATTTTGCCGGAAATCCGGAAGGTCTTGTCTGGACATCAGAGACGGGCTCACCGCTCAAAATCAAGGCATCTGATATACCCGATACCGGAGAACCTATGTATGACGTAGCCAAACGTGTATCCAACCTTAAAGTTCCTGCCGTGTGGTTTCCACATACATTGATGGGTATCTCTACTTCAGATATCGCCGAAGATTTATCAGATGGGAAATTCGGACCATTTGCCGGTCAGCTCTTTGTAGGCGACCAGGGGCATAGCAAAATTATGCGTGTGTTTATCGAAAAGGTAAAAGGTAAAAGCCAGGGAATATGTTTCCCTTTCCGTGAAGGATTCCAATCGGGGATTCTGCGTATGCAATGGGGACTTGACCATTCTATGTTTGTGGGCATGACCAGTCGTGGATGGTCTTCAACCGGAAAAGACGAGTTCGGACTTCAAAGAATGGAATGGACAGGCAGAACACCATTTGAGATAAAAACTGTGAAATCAATGCCTGATGGTTTTCTGATAGAATTCACCCAGCCGGTTAGTAAAGAATTGGCGAAAGATATTGACTCTTATAAACTTAATAGCTTTACCTATAAGTATCACCACAACTATGGCAGCCCGATAATTAATGCCAAAAAGCTGAGCATACAGGCTATTCAGGTGGCAGAAGACGGGTTGAGTGTACGACTGGCCATAGATTCGCTTCGATTAGGCTATATTCATGAATTGCGTCTGGAGGGAATCAAAAACACCGAAGACAGACCCTTACTGCACAACGTGGGATACTACACCCTCAACAACATTAATGACGAAGCACCGAGAATGGACATTGCTAAATATGCTGTAGCCGAAAAGAAACCAGCTGATGAACATGCGGGACATTCGACGACTAACACATCTAAGGCAGAACTAAAGACCAGCGCTAAAAGAGTACTGGAAATACCTGCAGAATGGGGAGGCAAAGTTGATCAGACTATCACCATAGGCACTAAGCCGGGATTAAAATTTGATATTGCTCGGGTGCAAGTGAAAGCCGGAGCCAGAATACGTCTGGTTTTCAATAATAACGATGACATGCTGCATAATCTGGTTATTGTAAAACCCGGTACCGTCGGTAAAGTAGGTGAAGCGGCGTTTAAAATGGGGCTTGAAGGTGAAAGCAAAGCTTATGTGCCTGATTTAGGCGAAGTACTGTTTCATACAGGATTGATGCAGCCCGAAGCACAGGAGTCTATTTACTTCGTTGTACCTGCCACTCCGGGCGATTACACATTTGTATGTACGTACCCCGGGCATTACACAGTTATGCAGGGTATTCTAAAAGTGGTGAAGTAAGCCTATACAAAAGAGTGAGCTATGGAGAACTACTAGTCTCTCCTGTTTATCAGCTATTGTAATTATAGATTCATTATCAGTTTGTATAGCTAAGAAGGAATAAATCATATATTTTAATACCTGAAACTTGCCTGTAAATCAGTAGCTTTAGCTATGAGATATAAAAGCCTATCTCAAGTTATTACAGTTTTAGGTGAGCAAATAGAATTGAATGTACGATTATGTAATTGCGGGTTCCGGACTTTTTGGTGCAACATTTCCTCATGAAGTTTCTGAAGCCCGCAAAAGTTCTGGTAATTGAAAGAAGAAAATGAAGAAGAAACATGCCTATTTAATTATTGCCCATAACAATCCGTGGCAACTTTCAGTATTACTCCAATTAATTGATGATAAGCGCAATGACATTTTCTTATTGATTGATAGTAAATCAACCTTAAAAGAAGATCAAATTCATTATACTCCTGTACATTCAAAATTCAAGGTTTTCCGGGACGAAAAAATGAAGGTTTCCTGGGGTGGGCTGAGTTTAATATTGGCAGAGATATTTTTGCTTGAGCAGGCAGTAGCCGAATATGAATATACTTATTTCCATCTCCTATCCGGTTCGGATTTACCAATAAAGTCACAAGATTATATCCATGATTTTTTTGGTAAAACGACTAAAGAATATGTCGGATTTGATGATAATCACCTTTATAGTGCTCTTTGGAAAACTGAAAGATATCACTTTTTTGTAGATGGATTTAATTATCGTGGTAATCGCATTTACAAGTATTTACGTACTAGTCTGGTTTTATTACAAAAGATTCTGGGCATAAAAAGGAAAAGAGAATTTACTAAATACTATCATGGTTCTGCGCTGTTTTCCATTTCATTGGGCTTTGCGAAACACCTTATTAATAGAAAAGCTGCAATAAGGAAATCTTATAGTTATACTCTTTGCTGTGAAGAGGTATTTTTACAAACTGAATTGGTAAACTCATCGTTTGATAGAAATCCATCTACGTCTGAAATTCCGGATAGAGAGAACATGAGATTGATTGATTGGTCACGTCGTGATGGCAATAGTCCATACACATGGAGAATTCAGGATTTTAATGATATGATTGATTCACCTTATTTATTTGCGCGAAAAATTGATGAAAACGTTGACAAAGAATTAATAATTAAAATCAGAAACTCATTATTACCAATCCACAACAAAATTTAAATCTATTTACTGATTATGTTCATTTAAGCTGCAACTCCATAAAAAATCAAACCTATTACCTTTAACAAACAAATTCTTTAGCTAACTTGCTTAAAAAAATAAATAATTGAAAAGAGATATGCAAAAAAAACATGCTTATCTGATTCTTGCTTTTAATAACCCGTGGCAGCTTTCGATACTGCTTGAATTAATCGACGACAAACGCAACGATATTTTTCTATTTATCGACGGCAAATCAAGCCTTACAGAAGACCAGATTACATATACTCCCAGATGGTCAAATTTCAAAATTTTCAGAGACAAGAAAATCAAAGTTTATTGGGGAGGATTGAGTTTCATTCTAGCAGAAATATTCATGCTTGAAAAATCATTAAATGAGTATCCTTACACGTATCTCCATTCGCTTTCAGGTATGGATTTACCTATAAAATCACAAGATTATATCCACGATTTTTTTGAAAGAACAAATAAAGAATATGTCGGATTCAACGATAATTACCTTGATGATGCCCTTTGGAAAACTGAAAGATATCATTTTTTTGTAGATGGATTTAATTATCGTGGTAATCGCATTTACAAGTATCTACGTAATGGTCTGGTTTTGTCACAAAAGATGCTGCGTATAAAAAGGAAAAGAGAATTTACTAAATATTATCATGGCTCAGCATTGTTTTCTATTACTTCAGGCTTTGCGAAGTATCTCATTAATAGAAAAAACGCAATTATTGAGACCTATAAATATACAATCGGCTGTGATGAGGTATTTGTACAAACCGAACTGATGAACTCTAATTTTGAAAGAAATCAACTGGAATCTGAAATTCCTGACAGAGAGAATATGAGATTGATTGATTGGTCGAGACGCCAGGGGAATAGTCCGTACACATGGAGAGTCCAAGATTTTGACTATATGATTAATTCATCCTATTTATTTGCGCGAAAAATTGATGAAAAAGTTGACAAAGAATTAATAGTAAAAATCAGAACCACCCTATTGCAAAATCATGAGATAGCATGATAGCGTAATATAATCATTCATATTTTACTCTAAAGAATAGGAGTCCCGGCAACCTTGTAAGAAAGCCGTTACTATCTTTGCGCATTCTTCAGGTCTCTCGAACATTCCGGCATGAGCTACTCCACTTAGAATATCAGAATACCCCTTCTTCAATAATTTCATCTGTTCTTTTGATGCTTCTACAGGTACAAACTTATCTTCTTCTCCGGCAATAATCATAATCGGGTGCTTGGCCGCTTTCAATACTGCTATAGTATCGTTCCTGTTTCTCATGGCCATCTGTGCGTTTTTCAACGCTTCCTTCGGAAAAGCGCTGTAACGTTCAATCTGGCTATCAATCAGTGTCTTATTATTCTTCTTGAATTCGTCTGTAAACATTTTCGGATAGAAGTCTTTTATAAATTCAGCCGATCCATGTTTCTCAATAAAATCAATGGTCTTTAATCTTGTAGCCTTTCTTTCTTCATCATCCGGATACGCCGACGAATGAAAAAGCCCCAGCCCTTGAACCACGTCCGGATACTTCTCAGCAAAAGCCAAAGCGATATATCCACCCATCGAGTGTCCTATCAGAACATTTTTATTTTCCTCCCGTTCGTTTAATATACCCTTTAGCCAACTCACATAATCGTCAATAGACTCACAATCCGTAAGTGTGGCATAGTTCGGAGTTACATAAGTATGCTCTCGTGGGAGCAGTGAAATAAATTTGTTCCACACAATGTGGTCTTCGCCAAAACCATGAATCAGTATTACGTTCATACTTCTCTTGTTTTTATGTGGTTATTGTCGTTAAAATAGTTTTCTCAGCCCTCGTATAATCATAAACGCCGATAAAATTCCGAAAATAATTGCCAGAATAGTAATGTGCAGCAAAGCAAAAACTACAGCTATTCCTAATAATACAAATCCTATTTCCAGTCTCACAACTGAACGATGACTCAAACCACCTCTTTTTTTTGACTTCTTCTTTTGAAAAATACCTTTTTTCTCAGGCTTCTGAAAAAGCCCGGGTTTCTTTTTTTCAGGTCCTTGTGTTTTCTTTTTAAATAACCCTTTCGGAAACAAATCTGTTTTGTTGTTTAACTGATTTTTTTCGATTGGCGTATCCGTTTCGATTCCGGCAGTAATATTCTCGAAATCAGGCATTGGTAAAGGCGCTATCTCCTTCTCATCATTTCGAGCCAAATCCTGAAGAGTATTTACAGGTTTTTCTACTTGCTTCTTAGGTTTTGGGTAATTGTCGGAGGCAGTGTTCTGGAAGTGAGCATACTCACGTCGGCATCCTTGTGCAATCAGAAGCACAAAGATAAATTTTAAGGGTTTGAGCATTGAGGTAATAGCTTTTATAAAGAAACAAATCTTGTATAAAACCGATAGAGGTATCAACAAAAAACCCTATAAAGCCACTTGGTAAGCTTTATAGGGTTCTATAAGAATGCCTGCAGATTATGCTACCAGTTTCAATTGATAGAACGCTGAGTGCTCGAATTTATTTCGTGCGTAGTCGAGCGTAAGAGTGAAAGTCTTAATGTCTTTATTAGAAGGCACTTCATACATGATATCAGTCATAATGGCTTCGCAAATAGAGCGCAGGCCACGTGCACCCAATTTGTATTCCATTGCCTTTTCTACGATATACTCTAATACCTCGTCCGAAAACTCAAGCGTTACCCCTTCCATAGCAAAAAGTTTCTTGTATTGCTTAGTCAAGGCATTTTTTGGTTCTATAAGAATACGTCTCAATGCATCATGGTCCAGCGGATTCAGATACGTCAACAAAGGTAAACGACCTATCAACTCCGGAATCAATCCATAAGACTTCAGATCCTGTTGGGTAACAAAACGTAACAGACTGGTGTTTTCCCAAAGTTCAAGCCGCTTGGCATCGTTTGAAAAACCAATCGGGCGGGTATTAATACGTTTGGCAATGTGTCTGTCGATACCGTCAAAAGCCCCACCACAAATAAACAGTATATTTTCAGTATTAATCTGAACCAGTTTTTGTTCCGGGTGTTTTCTGCCGCCCTGAGGTGGTACATTAACAATTGACCCTTCTAACAGTTTCAATAGCCCTTGCTGCACACCTTCGCCACTTACGTCACGCGTAATAGACGGATTATCGCTTTTGCGGGAAATCTTGTCAATTTCGTCAATATATACTATCCCTCTTTCGGCTAGTTCGGTATTATAATCAGCTGCCTGCAATAATCTGCTCAAGATACTCTCCACGTCCTCACCTACATAGCCGGCTTCAGTTAAAACGGTAGCATCGGCAATGGCGAAAGGCACCTGCAAAACTTTGGCGATAGTCCGCGCCAGATACGTTTTACCGGTTCCGGTCTCTCCTACCATAATGATGTTCGATTTTTCAATCGTCACGTCATCATCTTTTCTGGTTTGCATCAGGCGCTTATAGTGATTATAAACAGCCACACTCAATACTTTCTTGGCCTCGTCCTGCCCTATGACAAACTGATCAAGATGACCTTTCAGTTCGGCAGGGGGTTTCAAGTCAAATCTGGGTAAGTCTGATTTTTTCTTTTTTTCTTTCTTTGTTACTCCAAATAACTCCTGTTGTACAAGCTGATGCCCTTGTTCAACACAAAAATTGCAAATATTTGCTTCTGTACCCGAGATCAAGAGTTCTACTTCGCTTTTTCCTCTACCACAGAAAGAGCAATAAGGTTGCTGTCCAAATTCCATTGAGTATTATTATCTTATTTATCTGCAAAAATAAGAAAAATGTTTGAGTATATAATCAAAAAGCCTGAGAGCAGATTCTGGGCTCTCAGGCTTTAACGTTCGTCAGGCATTTAAAATTTCACTCAGGGCTGTTTATCTCCCTCCATGGTCGATCCCTGCATAGTAAGTTTCAGTTTAATTACTGTTTTGGCTTCATTTTTAACAAACTCCAGTTTGCCATCATAACCTACCACTTCAAATACATCCGGCTCTTTAGTTGGAGCCAGCTCGGCAACACCCTGGCCTACGGCCTCTCCTATCAGTTTGCCGCCTTTTAATGTTACGATTATTTCTTCAAACGGAGAATCTTTCATTTTATACTTACCAACGTAACTTTTTGCGGCAACAGTATCTAAGGCAGCAGTTGTAGTAGTTTGCGCAGAAACTTCAAAAGAAAACGCAAACAAGCCAATAATTAATAACGTAAATAGTCTTTTCATTTTGTTTAATTGATTTGATGTTGAAAACGATATATTGCATAAAATTAGAAATGCAAGATAATTAATTTAGGAAATATCAAAAACAAAAAGCTATTAGGTTTTAATTAAAAAAAGAAATTCGTTCGTAATTATGGACAAGTAACGATATAAAAACTATTTCATTGAAAATTAAAAGATAATTTAACTACAAAAATTTGTTCAAATAAATAATATATCTAATTTTGTCGAAAATAAAAGATATATTCTCAATCAAAGAACGATGGCTAAGGTAATTGAACACTTAAGCAATGCAACGGATAAACCCGTTTTTTCAATCGAAATCATTCCTCCAGTTAAAGGAAGCAATATCAATGATTTAATGAAGTCGATTGAGCCGATGATGGAACTGAAGCCGCCTTTTATTGATGTGACCTATCACAGAGAAGAATATATATTCAAGCAGTTGCCGGACGGACAGGTAAAAGAAATAAAAGTTCATAAGCGACCTGGTACTGTTGGTATTTGTGCTTCAATTATGCACAAATTTAAGATAGACCCCGTTCCACATGTGTTATGTGGTGGTTTTACTAAAGAAGAAACAGAAGATTTACTGATTGATCTCAATTATCTGGGCATTGAAAACGTGCTGGCCTTAAGGGGTGATTTTGCCAAACCTTACAATTCATTCATAGCGAAAGAAGACGGCCATTTTTATGCCAATGGACTGGTAAGCCAGATTAAAGATATGAATAACGGTAAATATTTGCACGATGATTCAGAGTATCTTACCAGTAGTAATTTCTGCATTGGCGTAGCTGCGTATCCTGAAAAGCATTTTGAAGCTGAAACTTTAGACCTGGATATCGAAAACCTGAAGCGTAAAATTGCCGCAGGGGCCGACTATGTAGTCACGCAGATGTTTTTTGATAATCAGAAATACTTTGATTTTGTAAACCGCTGCCGTGCCGAAGGCATCACTATACCGATTATTCCCGGACTGAAGGTTTTATCGACTAAAAAACAGTTAGATGTGCTACCGAAACTATTCTTTCTGGATATGCCGGAGGCTTTCAGAAAAGACATAGCTGCCTGCGAAAACGATAAGCAAGCAAAACAATTAGGTATAGAATGGTGCACGCAACAATGCCGTGAACTGATGGATTTTGGAGTACCGGCTTTACATTTTTATACAATGAGCAAGTCTGATACTACTCTTGCCGTTGCCAGACAGATATTTTAAGATAAGAACAATAACAAAGCCGGCGCTGTCAATGACAATGCCGGCTTTTATTTTAAAGGAGGCAATCCTGTTTGCCTCTATACACTGACTTTTCTCCGGCGGCCTAAGACCTGCCACACTTCTTTTGCCTGGCGGTCTTCAATCACATAGGCTTCATCATATAAATTAACAGTAGGGCATACATGATACGGTACACCATACAATGCATCGCCCACTTTTATTGACTCCCAATCTTTCACTTTCAATACGCCATGTTCTTCGCTTTGTCCTATCAATTCATAATCTGTCAGGTTCAGAAAACGTATGCGTTTATCTATCGGGTTTTCAGCTGATACCGCCTTATGACCCATATCAACTGTTACAATACCCTTCTGTGGCTTAGAAATGACTCTGGTAAGCACCAAAGCGGCGTACTCAAAAGGTTGTTCGGTTAGTTTATCGCCATAGCCCCAGTCCCACAAAACACAGGTACCCGGGCTGCAATAGGTTTCAGCGCGCAAGGCATGAGACGTGAAAGCAGGTGTACCACCTGCAATTACCATAGGTTTGGGTAAACCTTTTTCGTCAATGGTTTCTAACAAGTGCTTTACATCTACAAACCCATTATCAATTTCATGCTTGCGTTCTCCAAAATCATCGGCACGTATATGACCGTCATAAACATGCAGTCCATGCAACTTTAAATGAGGCTGTGAGGCCAGATACGTGTACAAATCAAGAATTTTATCGTCCAATGGATGTCCTGACCTATCCATGCCGCTGTTTACATCCAGAAACACGTTCGATACAAGCCCCGCTTCTTCAAAAATCTCATTGTGTTGTTTCGCAATCTCTATCGAATCAATCAATGAAGCAAAAACTACATCCGGATACAACCGACATAATTGCACCAGGCGCTCAATTTTCGGGCCTACTAACTGGTGGGCAATCACAATGAATTTTGCCCCGGCCATGGCTGTTATTTCAGCCTCGGCAATGGTAGCACATTTAAACTTACTGATGCCTTCGCTGATCATCATCTTCACAATCTCGGGCATTTTGTTGGTTTTCACGTGCGTAAATAAGCGCTCTGCACTTCCGGCAATCTCAATCATTTTCCGGATGTTCTCTCGCACGCGTTCTTTATAAATCAACAATGAGGGAGAATCAAGTTCATGCTCATTGCTTACTTTGTACCAATCCATAATATCATTCTTTAAAACACAATCAATGTTTATTACTGCTCGTAAATCTCAATAGGTAAATCGTCGGGATCGGCAAAAAAAGTGAACTTTTTACCGGTAAATTCATCTATCCTGACAGGTTCTACTTCTACTCCTTTCTGCTCAATGGCCGCTTTGGCTTTTTCAACATTGGCTACTTCAAAAGCCAGGTGTCTTAAACCACGGGCCTCCGGACGCGACGGACGAAGTGGAGGGTTCGGAAATGAAAACAGTTCTATCACGTAGTTATCCCCTATGGCCAGATCCAGTTTATACGACTGACGGGCTTCACGATACACTTCTCTGACGATTTGCAAACCCAAAACTTCTGTATAGAAATACTTTGATTTTGTGTAGTCGGAGCTGATGATGGCTATATGATGTACTTTATTGATTGTAAGCATTTCTCAATCTTCGTTTAGCTCAAAAATCACTTCGATTTCAACCGGAATATTTTCAGGTAGAGAACCCATTCCTACGGCAGAACGCACACCGATGCCATTTTCGGTACCCCATATATCGGCAAATAATTCGCTGCAACCGTTAATTACATAAGGGTGACTTCCGAAATCACCAGTACAATTAACCATACCCAGTATTTTCACTACGCGTTTGATCCTGTCAAGGCTTCCCAATGCTGTCTTCAATGTAGACAGGATGGTAAGCCCAACCTGACGGGCTGCTAATTTACCTGCTTCAATGTCTACATCATCGCCAATCCGGCCAAAAATGAGCGTGCCATTAGTTTGAACAGGTCCATGACCTGACACATAAATAAATTTATCAACTATCAATGCCGGCTTATATACGCCTTTAGGCGCGGGTGCCGGAGGTAACTCTACATTCAGTTTTGCCAGATTTTCTTCGGGTGTCATAATAATATTTTATACAAAAAGATTTAAAACTAATACGCCTAATAAGCCCACTACCGACACAATGGTTTCCATAACCGACCACGTTTTGATAGTATCCTTGATAGACAGGTTAAAATATTCTTTAAAAAGCCAGAATCCGCCATCATTGAGGTGCGAAAATAATAAACTTCCGGCACCTATCGAAAGTACCATCAGTTCTGGTTTTACACCTGTCTGATTCTGAATCAATGGTGCCAGTATACCTACGGCAGTTAAACCGGCCACCGTAGCTGAACCCACACAAAGACGTAGCACCGCCGCAATAGTCCAACCTAGTATCAGGGGATTAATATCAAAGCCTTGCAATTGTGCTCCGATGTAATCGCTGGTGCCACTGTCTTTCAATATTTGTTTCAAAGCGCCTGCTCCGGCAATAATCAGTAATATTACTGCGCAACTCTTAAAGGCTTCTTCCAGTTGCTTGCTTACTACCTTTATGCTATGCCCCTGTTTGATGCCAAGAAAATACATAGCCAATAGTAATGAAAGCAACATACCTACATAAGGCTCGGCAATCAACAACACTATCTGGTTATCGGGGGCATAGCCTTTAACGAAAGAGGTTAAAGTCAACAGAAAAACAGGCATTAAAGCTACCAGCAGGCTTTCAAATAAACTGGGTTGTTTTTCTTTAGGTACTGGTTTCAGGCTAAATAATGTAGTATCAATCTGAGGTTTATACTTTTTCAGGGTACGCCCGAAAATCGGCCCGGCAATAGCAATTGCCGGAATAGCCACAATGATGCCGTAAATAAGGGTTTGCCCTACATTAGCATTGAGCTGAGAAGCAATAGCAGCCGGTGAAGGATGCGGAGGTAAATAACCATGTGCTACCGATAAGGCCGAAAGCATAGGAATACCCACATACAAAATAGGCATATTGGTTGATGCCGCTATAGAAAATATAAGGGGGATAACAATAATGAAGCCTGCATTATAAAACAAAGGAATACCTATGATAAAACCTGCCAGCGCAAGCCCCCATTGCAGGTATTTTTTGCCGAAAATATTGATTAGCGTATCTGTAATGCGTTGAGCTGCACCACTCTCTGCTACCAGTTTGCCGAGCATAGCACCAAACCCGATAATGAGTATAAGGTCTCCTAATGTACCGCCAATACCTGTCTGAATGGCTTTACCAATAGCCGGAACATCCATGCCTGTTGCAAGACCCAGAGAAATGGCGATCAGAATAAATGAAATGAAGGTATCAAGCTTTACAAATGCTACTAAAACTACAAGCGCTATGATAGCAAGTAAGGTGAGTAAAATAGGCATAGTTAAGATCAGGTTGAAGGTTTCAATTGCAAGATAAGTAAAAATGTCTAGTTTAAAAGCACTGGTACTGATAACTTATCAAAGCATAATCTTTTGTAGTTCGGCACTTCCTTCGCTCATTAAATTGAAAGGTATTACGTGCAGCACCAGGTCTTCTTCGTAATCAAATACCTCCAACGATTCTCTGAAATTTTCGTTGGCCGGATAAATCAGATACAGCTTTTTAGCGTTGTATTTCTTACCATAGGCATACATCTGGTATAAATCAGTCTGTTCAATTCCGTAATTCTGCCTGTTTTTAGAGGCATCAATGAGTTTCCATTTCGTATCAAAAATCAACACTTCCCCAGCTTCATTTTCCACCACGATATCGGGTATTAACCTGAACCTTGAATTTTCCCTGTGTTTTACTATCAGGTGCTTGCGGCGGTCTTGTAGCCTGACCTGATGAGAGCCCGGTATATATTTACGGAATAAACTACCCACATAGTTTTCGAACAGAACCTCCATCGGAAACAACAAAGATAATTGTTCGTAATCGCCGGAGAATGGCAGGAACGATTGTTGATTGAGTAATACCTTAGCCCACTGCAGCAGGTTTACGTATCTCTCGAAATGCGGGTTGGCCGTATGACTTTTGACGAAGTCAAGCGTAAGGTTATCGGACAGACTAATACCTTCAAAAACTGACAGATTCTGCCAGATCCGTTGCCTGGTGTGGCTACTGAATGCCGCAGTTTTAAGTCGGTACAGGCAGGTTTTTAAGATTCTGTTTTGAGGTATATTTTCTATGAAGTTATCATAAGAAACAAACAAACGGTGCTGCTGCAAATGGTTCTGTCTGATGTTTTCAGCAATCAGTACTTTCCCTTTAATGAATGCTTCGTTGGCTTCTGTTTTCTCGTAGTTTCTGCCTAGCCCTGTTCGTAGGAGTTTCTCGAGTTCATCAAGGAAAACAACCGCATAAATTTCGAGCAAGGGTAAATGGCTGGCTTCTACATTAGCCTGAGATAAAACCTGATAAGACGGAATTTTCTGAAGCATCTTCAATAGTATCCGTCGGGCTTCTTTAGTAGAGTTAGCGGTTGTTTTAGGAAGGATTTCTATCTGAACCGCATCAGATACGGGAATAAGCCCTACATAGTTTTTCACTTTCAACTGCTCTTTGCCGCGCTGGGCAGTATAAGTAAAGAGCAGGTCATTCGCGAAGGCAAAAACAAATGTCTTTATTTGTAGAAAAACCTTGTCAGATACAAATACTTCGGTAAAAGAATCAACAGGCGAGTCATAATCACTCGCTTTTCTGATAACCCCAAACTCTGAAATAACAATATTCTTTGTCACAATCAATCCTTCAAAATGGCTTATACCGCACTAATTTACAAAATAGTTCGTAATTCAGCTATTCATCAGATTTTGGTATCCTGGTATTCAGTCAATGCACAGCAAGCAATTTATTATATCCTGCCGCTATACTTAGCTATTTTATGGTAGAGCTCTTTAGGGTTAAATGGCTTCGTTACGTAGTCATTCATACCTACAGAAAAGGCTCTGTCCTGATTATTCATGGTTGCAGAAGCAGTTAATGCAATAATAGGTATCTCTGAGCCCGTCTCCCTTATCTTTTCTGCGGCAGTATATCCGTCCATTTCGGGCATCAGTATGTCCATCAGAATCAGGTCATATTCATTGTTTCTGAACTTTTCAAGTGCAATAATGCCATTTTCAGCCGTATCAAACGTTACCTTCCATTTTTCAAGAAATTTGGAAGCCACTCTGATATTCACGAAATAATCGTCAACCAATAATAGCTTTACCCCTTCTAGGCTCACATCATTTTCATCTTCTGTCAGAGAAGACGCAACCTGTTGTTTCAGTGTGGCTCCTATACGCAGGTCTATCGTAAACCAGAATTTTGTTCCTTTGCCTACCTCACTTTCCAGACAAATATCGCTATTATGAAGTTGAACCAGTTTTTTACTGATTACCAGCCCCAGACCTGTACCGCCAAATTTCCGGGTTGTTTCGGAGTCTGCCTGCGAGAATCTTTCAAAAATCAGATTCTGCCTGTCAAGCGGAATACCTATACCGGTATCGGTAACAGAAAAGTATACAGTTGCCTTCTCTTCATTTTTCTTCACAACAGATACCTCAATAGTTACACTGCCATTCAATGTAAACTTAACGGCATTTGATACCAGATTAGTCAGCACCTGTCCAATTCTCAACGAGTCTCCGATTAAGGTAGCAGGAATATCGTCATCAAACATAAGTTTGATTTTGTTACCCTTTTCCTCAGCCTTTACCTGATTTGCCTTTTTGATGTTCGAAACCAGCAATTTCAAATCAAACGGCATCTCTTCCAATTCTACCTTTCCTGCTTCTATCTTGCTGAAATCTAATATATCGTTGATTAACAGGTGTAGGTTTTCAGCCGAAAAATGCAGGGTTTTCAGGTTTTCCATAACCGTAGGCGTCTGCTCTTCCTGTTGCATCAGGTAGGTAAGCCCAATGATGGCATTGAGTGGCGTTCTGATTTCATGACTCATCATCGACAGGAATTCAGATTTTGCCTGAGTAGCGCTTTCTGCCACTTCTTTTGCATTAATCAGTTCAGCCTCTGTCTGCTTCCTGATATGGATTTGTCTTTGAAGCAAATCAACTAATGATGCCAGATTATTATCATCTATCTTAGAAGAATCGCTTTCGGGTGTTTCAAGCAAATTGATTGCATCAATCAGCTTTTCAACCGACTGGCGACGTTGCGCTATTTCATTTTTGAGTTTCTGATTTATTTCATAAAACTCACGCTCATTCAGATACGTCGAATGCTCTGACAGTTCTTTATCACGATCAAAACTATGATAAGAATCATTAACCGCTCTTATGAAATTCTGAAAGGGTGGTTGCTTAAGACATTCTTCCGACAAATGTTTCTTTATTTGCTTGGCAAGTAGTCTATGTATATTGTCGAATTCCATTTTTATTAATTTTCAGAAAAAGTGGTAATGGTCATCGTCTGATTATGCAAATCACAATGAGAATGTAATGAAACCGGTGATATTTCACCATAAGAGTAAAAGCCCGTTATTACCGTTTTGTCACCAAAAATATCTCTGGCAGCCTCTACTTCTTCATCTATTCTTTGTCCCAAAACCAGTTTCCTCCCTACACAACTTATTAATAGTGCCAATTCCGGTGCTTTCGATTGGTTTTCTACCGAGGCTTGCGCTGCAGACGAGGAAGCATCAATAAGATGATCGAAATTGGCTTTCATAAACCTTACCATGGCACCTTTAGGCAACTCTCCGGCAAATGTCATGCTTTTCTTTTCCTCGTCTATGGTAAGAATAGTTCTTACTACGGGTTCAGAATTAGGCTTGAATCGCATTGAAAGCGGGAACAACAAAGCAGCACCCGGTAAATCTTTAGCATATTTGCCCAGATAATCCTTATATAAATCAAGGGCTGCGTTATCTCCTATCTTATATAACACATTATATTCAGATTCTGTCACTTCTCTTTCAGGCCCAAACACATCCCACCCTCCTTTTGTTCCATGGCCTATTTTCAGGTCTTTCCCATACAATCCTATACCAACTATACGGCCTTCAGTAGGCTGTTCGTTTAGCCCTACCAGTGTTTTTTCAAAACGACCTGCGTCACCGGCCAAGCCACCTGAAATCGGAATTTTATTATCGGTAGCAATATTCAGCGCCTCTATCAGTTTGCTGCCGTTTACTTTCCCGCCGTCAGAAATTACCAGAATAGCCGCTAAATCGTCGGTTTTCAGATTTTGTGCTATTGTTTCACCGGCAGTAAAACTTTCTGTATGGTCAGTAATATCAATCTTGGTAGTTTTTACGGTAGTTTTTTCAAACTCAATAGCTGTTACTATGATTGAGCCGTCATGAACGCTATCGTCGTAGATTTCTCCCGAAGTAGAATTAATAATAATCTCAGCGTTGGGATACTGTTGGTTCAGGTATGGGTAAGGATTATATACTTCCAGAATTTTCCTGTCTCCGAATGCAAGTACTAACCCGGTTTTGTGGTTTGAAAAATTGTCTTCTGTTGAAAGTTCTTTCCAGGTGTTATCGACAAATTTTGTCTGACTTATTCTCATTGACGCTTATTTTTCTAAAATTTCGTGCAAAAACTACTTTTTTTTCTTAAAAAAACACATGAAACTCAAAGGCTTTGCTAAAAAGCAAAGCCATTTCACATTTTAAGGCTATAAATTTGAAAACAAAAATAATTATTAAACGGATATATAATCACTTTTTGTCGAAAAAAATTCCATCAGAATTTACAAATCGGGAGTACCCTCAGAAACAGATCGTACCGTTATCAATCCTGATTACATAGCTTTTACCACCAACGGCGTCTATCGCTGCTGCAACTTTTTCCGGCTCATCGGGTGCATATACAAACATACAGCCACCTCCACCCGAGCCGTTGATTTTTCCGCCCAATGCCCCGGCTTCAAGTGCCGCCGACATCATACGTTCTATTTTAGGAGTGGAAATTTGAAGAAGGTCTCTTAAAATATTATGGTGTTCTGTTAATAGTTTCCCTAGTGTTTCATCGGTCATGGTATTGTTCTGAAATAACACCAGAGCCTCTCGCAGAATGTCCCGATTGCGCAAGGTTCCACTCAGCAAGGCATATTCATCTGCTGTCAGTATGGTTTCCAGTTGGGTTTTGTTATCGGTTTCAAAATCATGTAGAGAAAAAGCAGGAATGCTCTCCCTGATTTTGCTGATTAATTCCAGACGGGCAAATTTAGCGCGTCTCAGCACTCCGATAGTATCTTTAGGCTCAAGAGAATCGGCCAATACAAATGTGCCCAGCTTTGGCTGCAATGCTTCTGCTATTACTTGAGGTTCAAACTGCAGATAAACCGCATTACCAATGGCAGTAGAAAGATGATCCATCATACCGCCGGGTTCGTTGAATTCAACAATCTCAGCTTGAAATGCCAGTTCGCCCAATTCCTGTGAGGTAAACTCGTGTGGACTATCAGACATTTTAGATAGAAAATGAATCCAGGTTACCAGCAAGGCAGAGGAGCTGGATGTTCCGGAATTGATGGGGATATTGCCATTTACAGTACATTCCATGCCTTTCGAAAACGTAAGGCCTTTATCTATCAGTACATTATAACCGCTTCTGAAATAATCGCGTTTCTCCAGATAAGGCATTCTGGCATCTGAAACTTCCATTTGCAGTTCCGAGCCGATATCCGGCAAATGGATAATGATTTTGTTGTCGTTCCGGTGTTCACCTTTGATTTGCACTCTGCGCGAAATAGCTGCTGCAATGACGGGTAAGCCCAGGTAGTCCTGATGTTCGCCAAAAAGGCAGATTCTGCCCGGTGTAGAAATAGTTAGCATTTTTAATTAGATATGATTGAAGCAGTGGTAATCTGTTGATGTTCTGACACTGTGCTATGCATCTGGCATTCAACCGGATTACCCTTGAAATATGGTTAAAATTGACTCAGTAGCAAAAATAACAAAAAAGCCTTGCTAAGTGAATTAACAAGGCTTTCTTGAATATCTATATAATACTAAATAGTACTAAAATCAGGCGTGTACAGGTTTTTTATTCTTTTGCCAGAAATAAAGCCCGGCAAATAACACAATTAATACCAGTGGAAACAATGTTAAAATTCCCAGTACTTCTTGTCCGGCTGCCAGTTCTAATTGCTCACCCTGAAGCCCCAGGCTTGCCTGATTCGCTTTTGCAGTATCAAGCCATTTGCCAATTTGAGGGTTCATAAATGCCTGAGATAACATACCGATTCCACCGATTACAGACATACCAAGCGCACCACTTAAAGGTACTCTCTCAGCTGTAAAGCCAATCATAGTCGGCCAGAAATAGGCAACACCCATGGCAAAAAAGATAGCCGCTACATATGCCATAGTACCTGTTTGGGTACTGAACAAATAAACACCGATGGTAGCAAGAACTGCAGAACCTAATAAAACACCGGTTTGGTCGAATCTATGTATAATAGCGCCACCGAAAAATCTGGCAACGGCCATCAGACCTGTAACCAGAGCCAGAATCAACATTGGTTTAGCTCCGCTGCTTTTCAAAATTAAACCTACCCATTGTTGAGGACCAAATTCGGTAGTAGCGGTCATGATCATACATATAAATATGAAGATAAACAAAGGCGTAGCCATTGCTTTCAGGTTATTTCCAACAGATGTTACACCTTCAACTTTTGGTTTAGGGAACGCTTGTCCGAAGAATAAGAAAGCATAAATTAAAGTTGGAATAAGAATTATCCAGATTTGTGTTTGCCACGCAAAGCCTTGAGTAGTCATAAATTCTGATAACAAGCTTCCGATAACAATTCCTCCCGGGAACCACATATGAAACCGGTTCAACATGGTATTCATTTTTGTTCCTGAATAAGTATCTGCAATCATAGGATTACAAGCTGCTTCGGTACAACCATTACCCAATCCAATTAAAAAAGTAGATATCAACAAGCCAATGTAGCTTCCACCATAAATTGTTAATATAATTCCGGCGAAATGAGCAAAAAAGGCAAATTGCATAATAATTTTTGGTCCGATTGTATGATAAACCAATCCGCCGATAATCATTGAAAGCGGAAATCCGTAGAACCACATTGAATTGATGTATCCTACTTCTTCACCCGTAAGATTTAATTCTGTCTGGAGCTGAGGCAAAATACCTGCCCTAATACTGAATGAAAATGCTGTAGTAATTAGCGCAAAACAACTTGCATTAAATAGGCGCGAATCATTTACCATAGTGTTAGTAGTTTTTTAGGGTTTAATAAATTTTTGTGTGCGTAAAAGTAACTTTTTTTATATTCTTTCAAAAGAAAATCATATTTATAATTGTATATTTTACAATTGCATTACTATTTAGTGCTGGTTCTTAAAAAAAGCATGGTAGGCAAATCCGATTACGATGGCTATAATCATCTGATTGATTACAAATGAAGCTAAAATTTTGATTCCCGTAAGCCACAAGTTTTCTTCATAAAACTGTTTGGCTGCCCAGGTAACGTATAAGATATATATCCCAAAATAAATATACAGAATCTGATTATAATGCTCTCTGAAAAGGCTTACGAAAGTAACAAATATCAGCACGAAAAACACGAATCTGAAACCACCCAGAAAGCAATGAAAGAGGATATTTTCGGCATAGTTATACTTCTTTTTTCTGAAAAACAGCCAGGTAAAAAACGCTTGTATGGGCACGGAAGCAACGAAAATCCAGTTCACGCGTTTGGTTACAATGGCCGAAACCGGATTGGTGGATTTTAAATCGACATCGAACAGATGAAAGTAGGAAGATAAAAAGGCCGAAATAGCAACCGTAATCAGAAAAAAATTGAACGGGTTGTAGTATTTTTTCCTTTCGCCGGCTACATATTCTTTTATAACCTCGCCAGGCCTCAGCGCCAGTTCTTTTACCAGATAGAAAATTCCGGTGTCGGCATGTGTGAAGGCGTGAATCACCTCATGAACCAGAAACGAGGTATTTATGCGATGAACCGTAGCTTTTTGCCCACAAGTCGGGCAAAACTTATAAGATGTATCGTATTCCTTATGACAATTAAGGCAGGTTTTCATAAAAAGTGGTCGAAAATTAATGAAATAAAAGGTTTTCTTAATTGTAAAATCAGATTAAACCTTTTTATTTTACACAAAGTTATAATTTTAGCTTTCATTAGCAAATTTCGGCCTTTAATGATATTGTAAAGCATTTTCATCAATAAAAATACTGCTTTCTGATGCTATTCAAAGATGAATTTAACAGAGAGTTTCCTACTTAAGCGTATGTAATTGTATCTGTTAAAGTAAGTCTGTCAGAGGCATTCAAGTAACCTCGTTTTTCATTGGCAGACAATCAGTTGATGAAAAGCAGTTTTTAAATAAATAGTTTAATTAAAATTCAACCCTTTAGTCTACAATATGCAACGAAAAATCCGAATGGGAATGGTTGGTGGCGGTCGTGGAGCTTTTATTGGTGCTGTACACCGAACAGCCGCTGCCATTGATGGCGAAATCGAATTAGTTTGCGGGGCGTTCAGTTCTACTGTCGAAAAATCAAAGGCGTCAGGTGAAGACTTAATGCTGGCGCCGGAACGCTGCTATGGTGATTTCAAAGAAATGATTCAAAAAGAGAAACGACGCAAAGATCGTATGGATGCGGTTTCTATTGTTACTCCGAATCACATGCACTTTGCACCTGCTAAAATGGCCCTTGAAAACGGCTTTCATGTCATTTGCGACAAACCTGCCACATTTACTCTCTCTGAGGCCAGAAAACTAAAAGACATTGTCGAAAAAACAGGCCTTACCTTTGCTCTTACACACAATTATACCGGCTACCCGATGGTAAAACAGGCACGCCATTTAGTGCAAAGCGGTGCTTTGGGTAAAATACGCAAGGTAGTAGTCGAATATCCGCAAGGCTGGCTGTCATTTCTGGAAGAAAAACGCGGGTACAAACAAGCCGAATGGCGCACTGACCCTAAACGTTCAGGGATAGCCGGCGCTGTGGGGGATATCGGAACCCACGCTGAAAATCTGGCTGAATACATTACAGGCCTGAAGATTACCGAAATGTGTGCCGATGTGAGCACTTTTGTTGAAGGCCGTTTACTCGACGACGACGCCAACGTATTGCTTCATTTTGAAGGCGGTGCCAAAGGTATTTTGCATTGCAGCCAGATTGCCAATGGAGACGAAAACAATCTGAACATCAGAGTTTACGGTGAGTTGGGTAGTGTTGCGTGGTTCCAGCAAGAGCCAAATACCTTAACGCATAAAACACAGGAATTCCAGCATATTTACCGTCCGTCGGTGGGTAATCTTTGTCCTGAAGCGAAAGCTAATATTCGTCTTCCATCGGGCCATCCTGAAGGATACCTGGAAGCATTCGCCAATATTTACCGTAATTTCGCCCGTACTGTTCGCAAGAGAATGAACGGAGAAACCCCAACCGATATCGAACTGGATTTCCCGACTATCGAAGATGGTATCAGAGGTATGCAGTTTGTTGAAACTGTTATTGCCTCAGGCAAAAGCAATTCGAAGTGGGTCAAATTTAAATCGTGAAATTACCAATTTAGTGAGTTAGTGAATGAGTGATTTAGTGATTACGAAGAAACTTTGTGATTTAAATAGACTAGATATTAATCGTTTTAACCATATCGCTCTATGAGTTTTTTTCTTGAAGAGGCTCAGGCTGCTTATTTGCCCAAAGAAGAATTTGCTGAATTAATGATGAAGCGAATTAAATCTTTTGCAATCAGGTGTATTAAAGTCTCAGAGTCTCTTCCAAATAAGATAGAAGCAAATGTTTTTAGAACTCAATTAGTAAGGTCAGCTTCATCTACGGCAGCAAATTATAGGGCTGTACGAAGAGCCAGAAGTCGCAATGAGTTTTTCTCAAAGATTTCTATTGTTATTGAAGAATTAGACGAGTCTATATTTTGGCTAGAAATGACTATCGATATTGGTTTTCAAACGCTCGAACGTTTACAGGAATTAATCAAAGAAGGATATGAACTATTATCAATTCTAGCAAAAGCCAGAAAAAACACTAAACAACAATAATCGCATTGTAATCACTCATTCACTAATTCACACAATCACTCAATACTAATTATCAGACATATGAAAACAATCAAAGGACCAGCCATATTTCTTGCGCAGTTCATGGGCGATGAAGCCCCATTTAATTCATTAGATACCATTGCCGATTACATGGCAGACCTAGGTTATAAAGGTATTCAGTTACCTACCTGGGATGGCCGCGTCATCGACCTGCAAAAAGCGGCAGAGTCTAAAACATATGCCGACGAACTGAAAGGTAAACTGGCAGACAAAGGTCTTGAAATCACCGAATTATCAACCCACTTACAGGGTCAATTGATTGCTTCACACCCAGCTTATAATGCCATGTATGATGCTTTCGCACCTGCGTCTGTTCATGGCAACGAAAAAGCACGCCGTAAATGGGCAGAACAACAATTGCTCTGGGCAGCTAAGGCATCTCAGAACCTGGGACTTACGACGCATGTAGGTTTTTCAGGGGCACTGGCATGGCCGTTTTTATACCCATGGCCACAACGCCCTGCCGGATTGATTGAAACTGCTTTTAAAGAACTGGCCCGCCGCTGGAAACCGATTCTGAATGTTTTTGATGAAAATGGCGTAGATTACTGCTACGAATTGCACCCGGGAGAAGACCTGTTCGACGGCTCTACTTTCGAAATGTTTGTTGATTACCTGAAAGGCCACAAACGTGCTTGTATCAACTATGACCCAAGCCACTTCGTGTTACAGCAATTAGATTATCTGGCGTTTATTGACCTGTATCATGATCGTATCAAGGCATTTCATGTAAAAGATGCCGAGTTTAACCCATCAGGCCGTCAAGGTGTTTATAGTGGTTATGCCGGTTGGGCTGATCGCGCGGGTCGTTTCCGCTCATTGGGTGACGGACAGGTAGATTTCTCAAGCATTTTCAGTAAGTTGTCGCAATACAATTACGAAAGCTGGGCTGTATTGGAATGGGAATGCTGCATTAAATCGTCAGAACAAGGGGCGGCTGAAGGTGCGCCGTTCATTGCCAGTCATATCATTCAGGTAGCCACTCGTGCCTTCGACGATTTTGCTGCTACCGGTGCTGATGAAAAGGTAAACCGTAAGGCATTAGGACTTTAACAGTTTGATTAAATCTGTATAAACAAAGGGGCTTTAACGGCCCCTTTGATACGATTAAACCAGCAGGATCGTTATAAATGGCAATCAAAAGAATAATATATAAATCTCTCTTGATTTGCATTTAATTTATTATGTACTTTTGAATCAAAATCAACCTCAATCTTATTATATCTTCATGAAAAAAATTCAATTAGGTGGTGTTGCGTTAATGGTTATTTTAATGACTTGCGCAACTACTACATTTGCTCAGAAAAAAGGAAAATGGGTAACAATTTTCAATGGTAAGGATTTCACCGGCTGGCATGCATTTAATAAAACCGAGCCCCTATCAGACAAATGGAAAATAGAAGACGGCGCCATGGTTTTAACAGAAAAAGGCGGTGGCGATCTGATTACTGATAAAGAATATGAAAGTTTTGAATTAGAACTTGACTGGAAAATTGCCGAAGGTGGTAATAGTGGGGTGATGTGGGGTGTAGTTGAAGACAAAAAATATTGCTGCCCTTACCTTACAGGTCCTGAAATGCAGGTACTTGACGACGAACGCCATGCTGATGCTAAAGCTGGTAAAAACGGCAACCACAAAGCGGGTTCATTATATGACATGATTCCTCCGACGTCTTTTGACATAGTAAAACCTGCAGGTCAGTGGAACACAGCCAAAATGAGAATCGACCGTAAAGCTAATAAAGGTACTTTCTGGTTGAACGGCAAACAAACTGTTGAGTTTGACCTGAGTGGCGCGAATTGGGATAACCTTGTAGCCAACAGCAAATTCAAAAAATGGGAAGGCTTTGCAAAATTTCCAAAAGGGAAAATTGCTATTCAAGACCACGGAAATAAAGTGTGGTATAAAAATATCAAAATCAGAGAGATTTAAGCCGACATCTGCTAATATCTTTGAAAGCCCGTATCTACACCGATACGGGCTTTTTCATTTCTTTAGCAAAGCCTCTAACGCTTCTTCTACACTGCTCACAAAATTCACCCTGCCTCCTTTGTTGCTTTCATAAATAAAATCTTTCAGGCTCTTGCTTGTGTATGAGGAGTAGTCGCCCACAATGGCCAGTGGCATATTATAGTTCGAAAATTTCTGCAGAATCTCTCCGGCAATTCCGGTCTTCAGATCAAAAAAATCAGGCGTAATATTCTTTGCATGAATAATCAGTTTATCAGCACCTGAATAGCCCGCATTGGCCAATATATCTAATGCATCCTGCACTTCATTAATCACTATTCCGTCAGCAATCAATTCTGCTATAGGCACCCCGTTGCGGTCTGTTATTTCAATATTCATGAGGCAATTCTGTTTTTAGAAATGGATGCCAAAGATACTTATTCACTGAAAGAAATGAAGCTATATACGTATAAAATAGGGTGAAATACTAATTAAACCATCCGTCTTACGGCTTGTCAAAAGAATTCTGTCCGGCAATAAACACCCGGTTTATTCGTTCAGAAGAGATAAGTTACTTTTGCAAAACTTTAACCAAAGAAGTCGGGAATGAAAAAATTAGCTTTCAGTTTTTTAATTATTTTTGGATGCATCAGCTCAGGTTTCTCACAGAATATCGCACTTAACAATTTATCAAAAGCAGTAAAAGAAGACAGTTGGAAAGGATTAAGTTACCTCAGAGAAGTACACGATATTCTTCGTTACATATACAATCACCCCTTCAAAGAAAATTATATTTACAATATTCCCGCAGGCTCCCCTCTCGACAGAAGTATTCATATCAATTCTTTCTTTGGCTCTCGTAATCACCCCGTTCATAAGGTAACCCGGTTTCATCAGGGAGTTGACCTGAAAGGAGGCGTTGGCGAAAAAGTGTACTCAACCGGAGACGGCGTAGTACTTGAAGCAGGCTATAAAAGTGATATCGGCAATTACGTCCGCATCAGGCATCAGCATGGCTTTGAATCGGTTTACGGACACCTGAGTAAAATATCTGTAAAAAGAGGTCAGAAAATTTCCCGTAGACAATTGATTGGCAAAGTAGGTGCTACCGGAACCGTAACAGGCCCTCATCTGCATTATACACTAAAAAAGAATAATCAGTTTATCGATCCTTTCGATTTCCTCTTTCTTGATTCTGCGCCGGAAGGAATAAGCTTTCAATGGCATAGGAAAGGCACTTTAGCTTAGCATATCGAAGCCCTATAAGGGCTTTTTTTATGGGCCGACTCTCTTGATTTCTGCTTTAATAGCTATTCTTTACCTTATGAAAATCCGGGAAATTATATAAATATCCAATAATTATTATATTTTTGAGAGATAAACTCCCATCATCACTCCCTTGAAAAAAAGAAAGTCAATTTACGATGTGGCACAAGAGCTACAGGTTTCTGTTACTACCTTGTCATTCGTGCTTAATGGCAAAGGTCAGGAAAAAAGAATCAGCAAAGAGGTTATACAGAAGATTGAGTCCTATATTAAAGAGATTGACTATCAACCCAATCATTTAGGCCGCAGTCTGAGTACAGGCAAAAGTAGAACCATAGGCATGATTGTGGGCGATATTGACAATCCGTTCTTTTCGGAGGTTGCCAGTGGTATAGAAAAAATTGCTCTGAAAGCCGGATACACACTCATCGTAGCCAGCTCAAACAATGAACTGAATCAGATGAAATCGGTTATCAAACTCTTGCACGACCGTAATGTGGATGGTTTTATTATTTCACCAGTATCGGGTATTGAAACGGTCATTGAAAACCTGCATAAAGAGGGCAAACCCATGATCATCTACAATTGCTGCTTCTCTGAAATCAACACTTTTAATATACTGGTCGATAACAAAACGGGAGCTTATGAAGCTACCAGTCACCTGTATGAAAACGGATTCAGAAATATTGGTTTTGTAACACTGGATTTATACAGCCAGGTAGAACGAATTGAGGGCTATATGCAATTCATCGAATCGAAACAACTGAAACCGCATTTGTTGAAACTGCATTATGAGCTCAATTACGAAGAAATAACCAATACAATAACACAGTTTCTACAAGCCAATGATGAGCTGGACTCCGTCTTTTTCAGTACTAACTTCCTTACCTTTGGCGGGCTGAAAGCCATTAACAAACTGGGTGGAAAATATGCACAAATGGGGTTGGTGAGTTTTGACGACCACCTGCTGTATGATGTATTAAACCCTGCCATCACGGCGGTGAAACAACCGGTGAAACAAATCTCTTCTTCTGTCATCAATCATCTGCTTGAGATGCTCAACGCTCCTGCTGATACCACGATAGAACCCCGGACGATCGTTTTTCCGGTGGAATTGATGGTGAGACAATCTTCGTTTATGAGGTAAACACCACAACCGTTGGCTTTACGGCAAATATTACTAAATTAGCAATCTAAACTTACAAAGCAAACTCTAAACAGCTTAATGATCATGATTGCCAGAATTACCCTCATCACACTGCTGATAGCAACTACGTTTGCATCAGCGCAACAGACTAATCCCCCAAACACTAAACCATTTGAAACATCGAAGCGCTCAGTGCGATTGGATGTACCGATGACCAACTCTATCCGCAAAACATTTGCTGCTGGTACCCGTGATTTATCCGGTAAACCCGGCCCTAATTACTGGCAATTAGAAACCGATTTCACGATTCACGCAAGCCTCGACCCGGCCACACAAACCATTACCGGATCGGAGAAAATTACGGTACATAATAACAGCAAGGACGACCTGAAAACAATTGTACTGCGCCTTGATCATAACCTCTTCCGTCCGGAGATTCAGCGCGGGGCATCAGTACCTGCTGAAACAACTGAAGGCATGATAGTAACCAGCCTGAAAGTAGACGGCCAGACAGTAGACCTGACACCTCCCCCAGCCATGGGTCGTGGTGGTAATATGGCAAGTGGTAAATTGCAGGTGTATGGTCTTAAACAGTCGATAGCCACTATTACCCTTACTAATCCGGTGAAAGCAGGTGCCACCGCTGTACTGGATATTGACTGGCATACCAAGCTCCCCGGTGGATCACAGGGACTTGGACACCGCATGACACAACGATTTGATAGCAAGCTGTTTCAGCCTACGCAGTGGTTCCCTCGTCTGGCTAAATATGATGACCTGCGTGGTTGGGAAACCAGCCCTTACCTGGGCCCTTCGGAGTTCTATAATAATTTCGGCAAGTTTGATGTGTACATCACCGTGCCCGGTGGCTGGGTTGTAAGCGGTACAGGAGTACTGCAGAACCCGAACGAGGTATTGACTGAAACTGCCAGACAAAGACTTTCTACGGTTCTTAACTCGAATGATGAGGTAATCATTGTGGGCGAGGCAGAAAAAGGAGCTGGTAAAGCAACAGCAACGGGCGACAAACTCACCTGGCATTTTGCTGCCGACAAAGTGAATGATTTTGCCTGGGCTACCGCTGAAAACTTTGTATGGAGAGCCACACGTGCCACTATACCGGGCAAAGGCCCTATTCCGATTCACATGGTTTACCTGCCTGAAAGAGCCAAATTGTTTGAAAAAGCCGGTATCTTAACACGCCATGCGCTTGAGTTCTATTCAAAACTTTGGGCACCGTATCCTTTCCCTCAGATGACCTTGCAGGATGGCCCGAGTGCAGGTATGGAATACCCGATGGTTATCAACTCTAATCAAGGTGCGGCAGACCACGAGACCGGACACCAATGGTGGCCGATGGTGGTAGGCAATAATGAAACCCGTTACGGCTGGATGGATGAAGGTTTTAACCAGTATATGAATATACTGTCGAATGCTGATATAGCAGGAAGACCTTATAAGTTAGATGGGCTGGGACAAAGCTATGGCCGTGTAACCGGCGATGAAAACGAAGCGCCTCTCATGTGGAGCGCCAACGATGCAGGCAGCGGCTATAGATTCCAGACCTATGGGAAGACACCTTTGATGTTGTCGATGTTGGGTGGTATTGTGGGTGACACAGCCGTGATGAATGCCATGAAAAAATACACCACCACGTGGTCTTATAAGCACCCGTCTCCGTGGGATTATATCTTCTTTATGAATAATGAATTGGGACAGGATCTGAACTGGTTCTGGTACTATTGGCTGTGGACAACAGAAACGGTTGAAAGCTCGATACAGGATGTAAAAACCGCCAGTGGCAAAACAACGGTAACGGTGCATCAGGCAGGGCAGATGCCATCACCAGTGGTGCTGAAAGTGGAGTTTGAAGTAGAAGGTCCGGCTATTAAAACCTTAGCGAATGCTAAAATGATTGACGCCACCACCGCCGAAATTACCTGGCCTGCCTCAGTTTGGTTCGATGGCAAACGTACATACGATGCCGTGCTGAATTTTGGCAAGCGTAAAATCAAAAAAATAACTTTTGACCCTCACGGCCGTTTCCCGGATTCCAGCACTGCCGATAATGTTTGGCCGAGGGAGTAGTTTGTGATATTAAATCTTCTTTTGAACAGCCCTGAAATGCTTTTTTGGGGCTGTTTTTTATTACAGAACTGTTTCCGAATCCAGATATTTGAGCAAATCAATCAGGTCTTGTGCGGTGGTAATCTTCCGGTTCCATTTTCGGATATAATAGGTCAATCCATCATATTCTTTCTCTAGCGCAACTGCAACCGAATAGTTACTGAGGCCGATTGCGTGCAATTTATTATCCGGGAATAACAGAAAATAATCTGTTTTATGAACAACCTCTCCTATAAAATCATTGTCGATTTTAGGGAAAGACCTATCTTTTCCCCCTTTGTCAAAGTCTTTCAGCACACAACTGTAGCGTACCAGTATTTTTACTTTTGCATCAAAAAAGGTCTCAAAATAGCTGTGATTTATGTTTTTAAAGAAACGATTACCCACCTGAATATCTGTATTACGGAGAGGTACAATCTTAGTTCCGAAGTCAGCGAGAAAGCTCTGATTGAAAACATCAAAAAGAACCGGTTTCTGAAATATTTCGCCACCGGCTACAGCAAAAGTCCCCATTTCTACTGAATCCTTCAGAAAGAGGCTCCCCTTATACCTTAAAACCGGCAGGTGATTATAATTCACCTCGGTTACCATCATTCCGTTCGGTTCCTTTACTACCCGGGTTTGTGCCCAAGTGCAAAGCCCGGTTAAAGTATAAACAACTGCCAAAAGAAGTTTTCTCATGATGCTTTGTTTGAAACACTCCGTTAAATAAAGAATAAATTATAAGAAAAGCAAGGAAAGTTGGATTTTGTTTGTAGGTGAATTTAGGTAGATAACCAGTGGTTTTTATTAACCATCTTTTACAACGTGTGGTCAAGGGATTAGTTTGGTACTGAATATTGTTCTAAGCCGCCACGAGACATTTGTTCTATACTATTTTTTTGTTTTAAGGGTCGCAAATAACTAGGAAAACCTTAGTTTTACATCTTAATTTCATATTAAAAAATATTGACCACTGCGCTCTAGTTTTATGAATACCACAATTTTAGATGTGACTAATAAATACCAAAAAGAACTGGATTTAGTCAGAAAAAATCCTGATTTATTGGCAAATTACAGTTTTGATGAAAATGATGAAAACTCAAATCAGTTTTTGCGACTAAGGCTCAATATTGCCGTTTATAATGATTTTAGAGAAAGCGACTATGAGATTGTTAAGTTTTTATTCAAGGAAGAAATAAAATTGCGTAAGAATGATTGCTCAGAAACAGACTATGAAGTTGATAATTTATACTTTTGCGCATACATTCTAACGCTTTTCAATAATCTCGAAGTAATTTGGGCATTTTATGAAGCTAAAGATATAGACCTTGACAGTTGGTGTGGTTTTGATGGAGAATACTTACTATTTTCTGGAATTGAAGCTTCATATAATTATTTGCAGAGTGTCGAACACCCGTTGAAAAAGGTAATATATGATTATCTAGGCTCAGGTGTTGATAATTGCATCCATTCTCAAGCACGAATAGATGAATGGAAAACTTTTAAGCTGCAATATTTCCGAAACTATAAATACCCAATTACAGACCAATTAAGTTTCCTTTATGAAACCAAAGAAAAATCTCTTCTCTTAAAGAAACTACCCGAATGGGTTAACAACCAGAAAATCTGGGATGAAAATAGTATATACATTTATCAACTGTATGCAAGATATGTTGGGGATAAGTAAATGGAAATGGATGCGCTAAAATTGAGTAACGGGTAGCTCAGAAACTTCAATTAAACTATAATTAAAATCTTTTTTTTATGAAGGCTATAATTTTAATTCTGATTCTGTTGGTTACTTATTCCTGTAACAAACGAAATGAAACCGCAAAAACCATTGATAGTACTAGTAACTTAAAACCTTCCGAAGTTAAAGCTAAGATATTACAAGATACTATTGCCAACGGAGCCGAGGATATTCAATCTGAACAAATTTCTTTGGCACGTGAATTTAAAGATTATAAAATATACAAGTTAAACGATACCATTAAAATTGACTTGAATAATGATAATTTTATAGACCTGATTTTTTTTGTCAATAAAAATAACATAAAGAATATTATGATTATTGACGGACAAAGTAAAAAAATTACAACAGTTGGATTAGATAAATCCTTTGGTGAAATGGGAACAAATTTCAGTTGGGTAGATTTTTGGGGTACAACGATAGATAAAGAAACTAACACAGTAATTGTTGAAGACGGTGAAATTATAGGAGGTGAACAAGTTGAACTAAAAAACCCATCAATATTAGTTCGTAAACATGAAGAAGGTGGTGGAGTTATTACTTTCAAAGAAAATAAGTTTATTTGGGTTCATCAAGCAGAATAAAATTACAATTGAACCGTAAAAAACAAAAAGACCGTAACCACCAAAGCAATTACGATCTTTGATATCTATAATCAAACACAAACTGTTAACCATCCACCACATTACCATATCAAACCTAGCCGCAGGCTCCCATTAAAAATTCCCCTCCCCAATTATCTCCGGATTAAATTTAACAATCCCTTGTCTTTATAAATTGGAATTTTAAACGTATACATATACCTTCGTCAAATTTTACTATAGCCATTGATTCTAACTTAAATTAATTCCTAGTGAAGAGATATCTACTTCTGTCCTTATCCCTTGTCATTATTATTGGTGTATTCCTTGCTAAATGGTGGTTTGTTTCCTGGAGCCCCTTTGCTCTTGCTTCACCAGTTGTCACACAAAACGGCACTTTTACCATAGAAAGCGAGCTTCCCGAAGCACGTACAGAAGCGGGAGGAACTACGCAAAATGGGTTCTTCTATATTTTTGGAGGTATCAATCAATGGGGGCAAACGTTTATCAGTTCCTACCGGTATTCAGCAGATAAAAAACAATGGGAGGCCATCAAAGATACTCCTCAACCAATCAATCACGGTGGTGTTGTAGCAGACAATAAATATGTATATCTGGTTGGAGGTTTTAAGCCTTTATCTTTACGAATTAGGGGCTTTATGTTTGCCAACTGGGAGCCTCTGAATACTTTATACAGATATGACCCTGCCACTAATAATTGGGCAACTTTAGCTGCCATGCCTGAGCCCCGGGGAGCCGGAGGTATATGTATCAGCAATGATACTATCTGGTATGTAGGCGGCATTAAAGCAGATAAGAACATTTCTAATGCTTTATTCGGTTATTCCATCAAGCATAACAGCTGGTTCAGGGCGCCATCGATGACGCACCCCAGAGATCACCTGAGAGCAGAAAGTGTGAATGGGAAAATCTATGCTATCTCAGGCCGGAAAGATGATTTAAGGTTCAATCTGGCTTACATGGAAGAGTATAACCCCACCACACAAAAATGGAGAAGAATGGCTGATATACCCACACCAAGAGGCGGCTTTGGTTCTTCTGTTCATAACAATAAAATTTATACTTATGGTGGAGAAAACGTCTGGAGCTGTTTTGACGTGCTGGAAGTTTTTGACCCCCTGACCAATAAATGGGAAAAACAAGGCCCGATTCCGGAGGGGCGCCATGGTATTATCAGTGGCTGGATTGGAGATCAGTTACATTTAGTGTCCGGAGGACGACACCCAAGACTATCCATCAGTGGCATTCATAGAGTATATACACTTAAATAAGAATGCAGATGAGCGAAATTTCATTGATTATACTGGCGTACAACGACGCAGATTCACTGATTAATTTAATCCCGGGCGCGTATTCTGTTCTAGAATCGAACTTTGATCGTTTTGAATTGATAGTGGTTGATGATTGCAGCCCAGATAATACACCACAACTTGTAGGAGCGTATAAAGAGAAATATAAAAATCTGGTTTATGAGAGAAACCCTGTCAATAAAGGGGTTGGATATACTTTTCAAAGAGGTGTAGAACTTGCCAAATATGTCAGCGTAGCCTACACAGATGGCGATGGGCAGTTCGATCTGAACGACTTAGTAGAACTATATCAATATAGAGAAGAATTTGATATTGTTTCAGGGAAAAGGAACATAAGGGCAGATGGTTTAAAACGATTGATTATATCAAAAGTGTATAATCAACTGTTGAAGCAGGTTTTCGGTGTAAAAATGAAAGACACTAATTCGGCTCTGAAAATCTACAGAAGAGAAATATTTAAGGATATTCTGCCTTTACAATCTCATAGTGGGTTTTATGATGCTGAAATTATAATTAAATCTCTGCGATTAAATTATACTATTAAAGAAGTTCCTGTAACTCACTATCCCCGGCAATTCGGAGTTGCCAGCGGTGTAAAATGGAAGAGTATTGTAAATGTATCAAAATCATTAATTCAGTTTTACCGTGATACAAAAAAGTAACGTTGTTCTGTGTATAGTAATACTTGCCTGGATATCCTTAGCACTTATTATTTTACTATCTCCTAACAAATTCATACTTGATGAGTATATCTATTATAAGAATCTATATTCGAATTATCCGCCGTTTTCTGTAGAATTTATCAGAAACTATCAGGGTACGGCAGGGATAGTATCTACGTGGTTTCATATTCTTATATTAAATATTACAGACGGAGATATTGTCAAGATGAGAATCACCAATCTTTTCTGGGTATTTCTCACAGCATTATTATTCAGTAAAAGTTATAAAACTGAAGACAGTGGCTCCGATAAACTATTAGGTTTTGCACTTATTTTAAGCCCATACATGTTTGACATGACCGCTCGGGTGATGGGAGAATTCCCTATATTTTTTCTGGGTTTTGCCTTTTATACACTGTTCGATAAAATTGAGCGTACAAATACAAAGTGGTATTGGTATCTGCTAACGGGCCTTATAGGAGCCCTGGCGATTGCAGGAAAACAAACATTTATTTTGCTATTGATATTTCCTGTTTATTCTTTATTGACGAATAAGAGTAATTTCCGTAATAAGGTAATACTCATTTTAAGTATGTGCTCTTTACCAGCTTATATTTATTGGATCTGGGGCGGAATTGCCCCCAAGAGCTCATCGATCAAATACAACTCGCTCAGCATTGCCTATGCTGATTTCATGAATATACTTTTTTATCTGACACTCATCAGCATTGTATTTTATGCTTATTACATCAAAGAGTTCATCATCGCTCAATTGAAGAAAAAACTGATACTGTCAGTATTTATAATCATTATTATTGCGGCTGTAATTCTTTTCGCCTATTCGAATATACCCTCTGTAGTGGCACTAATACGTTATACACGCGGACTGGTGGTAGATGCCTTTTCGATTACGTCAGCGTTTTTCTTATATGTTTGTTGCAGAAAAGTTTTTAAAACCTCTGCTCCTCTGGCAGTATTTGTCTGCTTGTGGTGTGTAATCCTTTTGAAAATTCCCTATTTTCAAGGAAGATACCTGGCATTAATTACGCCATTCATACTTTTGCTTCTCCTGAAAGCAAATAAAATAAGGCTTACTCCATTGACTGCATTGGTCGGTTATCTGTTCAATTTATTTTCTACACTAGAATTATATCAGTTTTTCTATATCAGAAGTGCCATTAAACAACTGGTAAAAACCATTCTTTAATAATTTTACGTGGTTGATATTACATAGCTAAGTGGATTTCAAATTCCTGTATTTAAAAGGACAACAATAAAAAGACCGTAACCACTCAAAAGCAATTACAGTCTTTAAATACTTCTTTCTATACCCTACCAAACTGTAATCCGTTCGCTTTCAGGTTTGTACATTTTATCACCGGGTTGCACATTAAATGCTTTATAAAAAGGTGTAAAGTTCATCAAGGGTCCGTTCACACGCCATTTGGCAGGCGAATGTGGGTTGGTATTCACGTATGTTCTCATGTAGGCATCTTTGGTTTTTACCCGCCATATTCTGGCAATAGAAATAAAGAATCGCTGCTCGGGAGTGAATCCATCTATTTTTTCACCACTCTTGTATTGCTGGGTCAGTTTAAAGGCATCAAAGGCAATGGCTATACCGGCAATGTCTGCGGTGTTTTCGCCTACTGTCAGGGCACCTTTTACATGTACCGAATCCAATACAGTATATTGGTTATACTGGTCTATTACCTGCTGGGTTCTGGCTTTAAACTTTTTGAAATCATCTGCCTTCCACCAGTTTTTCACATTGCCAACTTTGTCGAATTGAGCGCCCTGGTCATCGAATGAGTGGGTAATCTCATGGCCAATCACCATGCCGATTCCACCATAATTAAGCGCATCATCGGCATTCAAATCAAAATAAGGCGGTTGTAGAATTCCTGCCGGAAACACAATTTCGTTCAGTGGCGGGTTGTTGTAGGCCGTAACTGTTGGCGGAGTAGTGCCCCATTCAGTGCGGTCAACCGGCTTACCTACTTTTGCTATCGAATAATTAAAATCGTTCTGACTGGTAGCCAGACGGTTTTCAAAATACGTACCCCGATTGATTTTCACGGCAGAGTAGTCTCTCCATTTATCCGGATAACCGATTTTCTCACTGAATGCATACAGCTTTTCTTTGGCCTTGGCTTTGGTGGAATCGCTCATCCAGTCTAGTTGGGTAATGCGGTTTTCAAAAGCCGTTTTCAGGTTATCTACCAACACCCGCATCCGTTTCTTGGCTTCTTCAGGGAAATACTTCTTTACATACAATTGTGCCAGTCCATGCCCAAGCGATCGGTCTATGGTCTCTGTAATCTCTTCGCCACGTGGTTTTTGTGTAGCCTGTCCTGACAATTTCTTAGAATACTCAAAAGACGCCGTAGCGAAATCTTTACTCAGGAAATCGGCATAAGCCGTCAATGTTCTGGCTTTTAGGTACGCTTTCCAGTCTTCTATTGAAACAGAGATCAGTAGTGTATTCAAACGGTCATAATATGCAGGTTGCTGCATATTTAGTGAATCTATCTTTATTCCTAGTCCGTCAAAATAGGTCACCCAACCTATATTAGGTTGTTTCAGAGCGATGTTTGCTACCGCCAGTTTGTTATAATTGGCCTGTACATTTCTGCGCTCAATATTGGTTTTGTGCGATGCCGCAAGTTCTTTCTCAATACCATACACAGCAGTTGCCATTCTGGTAGCAGCCGATGCCTCAGTACCCGATAGTTTAAACAAAGTAGTAAGGTACGTTGTATAGGCCTTCTGAATAGCAATGGTTGAAGAATCGGTTCTGAAATAATAATCTCTTTCGGGTAATCCTATACCGGTTTGTGTTAAATTGACAATGTTAATAGCGCTATTTTTGATATCAGGCCCTACACGGAACCCAATAATAGAATAGTTATTAAACTTTTGCTGGTCGGTTACAAATTTCATCAGCGAAGCCACATCCTTTATACCATTAATGCGTTTCAGAATAGGCTTTACGGGTTCATAACCTCTTTTATTGATAGTGGCGACGTCCATCCCCGAGGCGTAAAAATCACCTACTTTCTGTTCAATACTTCCTGCGGGATTTTTCGCTGCAGAAACACTGTCGAGAATGCCCTGCATCCGGACACGCTGCGGGAAATTGAGGAATGAATAAGACCCTACACCCGATTGAGTAGATGGAATCTCAACGGAATTGTACCATTTGCCGTTGACATACATAAAGAAATCGTCGCCCGGTTTGATACTTGGGTCAGTATCAGTAATGTGTACTTTCTGTGCCAGAGCGGATAATGCACCAATCAAAGCGAACAAAAAGATTAAAGAGAAAGAAAAGAGTTTTTTCATGTTTTATTTCAGGATGTTGAATAAAGGTGATTTTGATGGAAAAATACGGAAAATGTTTTGGCAAGCCAAGTAAAGATGTGAAAGTGTAGTTTTTAGTGGTTGCTGAAACTGGTTTGGTTAGCTTTGGTCTGTTAGTAATCAAGCTACTATTCAGGATACTATAAATATACTAATCACTACTACATTCAATATGCGAGATTAAATTTCTATTTTTGAGAAACAGACTCCATACCTAAACATTTTAAAACCTTTGCTATGTCTGAATTTGCTTTACGACTAATAGAAGAAAACAAAAGAACCCAAAACCCATACTTAGATTTAGGAAATTGCGGACTCGAATATAAATTACCTAAAGAGTTATTTGAATGTAATTGGTTGAAAAGTTTGATTTTGGGTAACCGATATTTTGATGATGAAGAGAATAAATGGATCGGTTCCGAAAATACAGGTGAGGAAAATATATTTCAGGGCAAGGAATTAATTGTTCTAAAACATCTTTACCAATTAGAATCTTTAAACCTTTGCTGTAATCAGATTCAAGAATTATCAGGCTTAGTTTCATTAACGACTTTACAGGATTTAAACCTTGGCGACAATCAAATTAAAGAGCTTTCAGGATTAGAATCATTGACAGCATTAAAGACATTATATCTCAATTCTAACGAAATAGAAAGAATATCAGGCTTAGATTCTTTGGTGCATTTAGAATCATTAGATATTAGTTACAACCAAATCAAAGAAATTTCAGGTCTGGAGTCATTAACTGCTTTAAAATCATTAGACATTACAGGAAATCAAATCCAAAAACTATCAGGCTTAAAATCATTAGCAGCGTTACGAACTTTACAGGCTAGCTTTAACCAAATCCAAGAATTATCTGGTCTAGATGCTTTGGTTAACTTACAGATATTATATCTTGTCTCGAATAGAATCAATAAAATATCAGGTTTAGGCTCATTAACTAACTTAGAGTCATTAGTCATTGGTCTGAATCCAATTCAGGGAATATCAGGTTTAGAGTCATTAGTTAGCTTGCAGACTTTATACCTTAGTAGGTGTCAAATTCATAAAATATCAGGCTTAGAATCATTAACTAACTTACAATTATTAGACCTTAAAGGCAATAATATTGAAGAAATATCAGGTTTAGAATCATTAGCTTCCTTAAAATCATTAGACCTTAGCGGAAATAAAATCTATCATCTGTCAGGATTAGAATCATTATCGGCTTTAAAAACATTCCGCCTTAACTTCAATCAAATTCAAGGATTATCAGGGTTAGATTCGCTAGTCTCTTTAGAATCACTAGAACTTAATTATAATCAAATCAAAGAAATATCAGGTTTAGACTCATTAGCAGCTTTACAATCATTAGACCTTCGGGAAAATCAAATCCAAAAACTATCAGGCTTAGATAGGCTTACTTCTTTACATGCAATAGACCTTAGCTTTAATCAAATCAAAGAAATATCAGGTTTAGACTCATTATACGCTTTAAAGTCACTAAACCTTTGGTCTAATCAAATTAAAGAAATTTCGGGCTTAAACTCACTGATCACTTTGCAGACACTATTCCTTAGCCGTAATCAAATCAAAGAGACATTAGGCTTGGGTTTGTTAACAGCATTGCAAGAATTAGACCTTCGTGACAATCAAATTCAAAGTTTAGCTGGTTTAGACTTCTTGAACTCATTACAATCATTAAATCTAGAAGACAACCAACTTCAAAGAATAACAGGTATAGACTCTTTAACTACTTTACAGTCACTAGACCTAAGCGGAAATCAAATCAAAGAAATATCAGGTTTAGGCTCACTCACCTCTTTAAAGACATTGTTTCTCGGGGGGAATCAAATCAAAGAAATATCGGGTTTAGATTCATTGCCTGCTTTAGAAAAATTAAGCCTTAGCAACAATCAAATTCATAAAATATCAGGTCTAGATTCATTAACGGCTTTACGATCTTTGTATCTTTACCATAATAAAATTCAAAAGTTAAACGGCTTGGAGACTTTAACAACTTTACTGGAATTAAATCTTGGTGATAATCAAATCCAAGAATTATCATGCTTAGATTCATTGGTTTCTTTACAGAAATTAGACCTAAGCGACAATCAAATCCAAAATTTAGACCAAGTAAGAAGAATTATTCAATTTCCTAAGCTAAAAGAAGCAAGACTAAATAATAATCCTTTTTCTGTACCAAATGAAGTGGATAAAAATATTTTAAGCGATTTACAAGCTTATTTTAACAATTTAGAGCAATTACCAAGAAACCAAACTTTCGTCACTTACTTATAAGCCATATTAACGAAAAAGCACTCTTGAATTGAAAAAACTCATTAAAATCCTCACCTGGTTTATTGTTGTATTGGCAGTATTGGTTGTAAGCCTGTTCACCTTGAATGATAACCGCCCCCTTGAGGAAACCGACTATTATGCAACAACCAAAAATAAGCTTAAAACACTAAAAATCAGTAGTGGACACGGAACCGCACTGAAAGGCGGGTGGAGCAAAGAAAATATCACGACAAACGCTGAAATCTATATTGCCGGATACGGCCTTCGCGAAAATCCGGCGTCGGCGGTGCACGATAGTATTTATGTACGCTCAATCATTTTAGATAACGGCAAACAAAAGATAGCCATGATTACCATGGATTTGCTGATTGCACCTCCGTTGGTGGTGGCACAGGTTATTCCGGCGCTAGGTAAGCTTGGTTTCGGCCGGGAGAATATTTATTTTGGCGCCACACATACACATAGCAGTGCAGGCGGCTGGGCAGGCGGACCAGGAGGCAGGGCAATGGCCGGACCAAAGAATGAGCAGATGATTAAAACCATTGCTGATGCCATTGTCAGAAGTGTTAAAAAGGCCGAGTCCACTGCTGCTGACTGTAAAATTGGCTTCCAAAAAATCAACGCCGGAGATTATGTAACCAACCGCTTGTTTGGAGAAACAGCAGCGGAAGACCCCTGGCTGCGTATCATGAAAATAGAAAAAGCCAATAAGGAATCGGCTTTAATACTCACTTATGCCGCCCACCCTACTGATATTCCGAAGGATGACAACCGGATAAGTGCCGACTACCCGGGCATGTTGGTTACCAGTCTGGAAAAATCTGGTGTATGCAATTTTGCTGCTTTTTTCGCAGGAGCAGTAGGCAGCATGAGTCCGGCGGATAATGGTGCTGATTCCTACCAGAAAGCTGAACTGATTGCTTCTAATCTTGCCAACCTGATCAAAGCCGGCAGTAGCTCACTAAAAACAGATACCACCTCTTTGATACGAACTGTTTATTTCCCCTTGGCATTGCGCGACCCTCAGCTGCGACTAACGAAACATATCCGTATCCGTCCATGGGTATTCAATTGGCTGATGGGAGAACAACAAGTAGGCATCAATGCCTTACGCATCGGTGATATGATATGGATAGGCACTCCATGCGATTATTCAGGAATGATGTACAGCCAGTCTGATTTGACAGCTCAGAAAATGGGCAAAAATTTGATTATTACTTCATTTAACGGTGGATACGTAGGCTATATCACCCCCGATGAGTATTACAACGAACACAAAGCCGAAACCCAGGAAATGAACTGGTTCGGGCCATACAATGGCAGGTATTTTAGGGAGGTGATAGATGGGTTGGTTGCGAAGGCAGGGAGGTAGGGTTTATGCCTCAGAGTCACTTTGCATTCCTTTTAAATATTTCGTGTATTTGAGATAATCTTCTTTAACTGTTTTTTTTTCCGTATAGAACAATTCATTAGTTTTTCTATATTGCTTATTCCATAAATTTAAAATAAGTAGCCCCATTTCCCAATACGCATCGTCACTACCATTTTTATCTTCTATATTTTGTAATATTTTATAGAATCTTTCATCACTATCTGGATGGGTATCATCACCTCTCCATGAACTTTCAATCAATAAAATAGAACCCAAGCCAATTATTATACCCATATTAAGAGAATGATTTTTTAAATCATTCTCTTTTTCATGTCCTCCAATTAAAACATCAAAAGCATACTTGTCAGCGGAAAACTCTTCCTCCTTTGCTTTTTCACCTACTTCTGAGCCACTTAAATCATGTCCAAGATAATGATGACCAATTTCATGTGCTATTATGTAGTTCATCGCAAATACTGTCATAGCATTAGCCTCATCAATACATCTATTCTCTGTCATTGTCGGATTTGGTAAATCAGTTGGCCATTCCGTCCAATTTTCCTTTAAGGAATATCCATAATTTAATAATGCAATGGCGTCATACAAATTTGAATCAGTTTTAAAGTCTATCCTCTCCCTTCTGTTATTAAATAGAGAAACTACTAAAAAACTTACACACCATACAAATGCTATATAATTCTCATAAATAGTAATTTGACTATCTGTTGTAATTTCTGCTATATCATGAATTTTTACTCGGGCATTATCGTATATAATAATACTATTAAGTCCTGAATATTCAATTGCTTCAGTAAGCTCTTTCGAATAATTAGGAGAAGCTTTGTCTAAATACTTGAGAATTTTATCAGTAAAAGGATGTAATGGTAGATTGTGCATTTGAAAAATCTTAAGTAATTCTAAAAACTATTTAAGTTATTCCTAAAGACCGTGCCAATATATGTTTCTGACAAAACTTCATCGCTTTTCCGCCATCTTGTCAGATAACAAAATTTACAGCTTTAATATAACATAGCCTGATTAATAAAATTATAAAGATCGATTTTTGGTATACTTCCCTCAAAAGTGTCTAACCTTAGTGTGTGTAAGGTTTGGGGCTTTTAGCTTTGCTGAAAACTTATGATAACAAAAGTCTATTTGTTAAGTTAAGATGTGCACACAAGCGACTCCGAGAGGGCATAAAAACTCGTAATCACTTATGAAATAATTACGGCCTAATACCCACAGCCGGAGTCGAGCCACTATACCCGTGAAGCCATTGATGTTTGAGACCAACGCGTCTACTGATTCCGCTTTTAAGTAAACAAGTTTCTGATTTTTTCAAGAACCGATGCGGGATAACCCGACCAAACTATAAAAACCGGTATCTGCAGAAATATAAATTCAAAAAATCCGCCGTGCCAATCTTTAATTACAATAAAGCAAACGATAGTAATCAGCGAATGAATTATCAACATTGTTCCACCAACTTTGAAAGTCGGTGGAAACAACAAAAGCAAGCCGCCTATTCCCAAAAATAACGATAGTAATTGTATGCCTGAACGAGAAATGTTTGCTTTATTATATACCAGGGCAGTTTCGGGTTTTATTACCCCACCAAACGAATAATAAATGGATGCCATAGAACTAATCAGAATCAGTATGGCTGTTATGGTCTTTATCATATTTTTGATGTTCAGGCTTATGATACAGCAAAAGATTTTTTGTCTTCCGATTGATTGGATGTCTTTTCGGACAAGGCTTTTGCAGGATTCTTCATATTCAGCTTATACATACTTTTATTCAGTGAAAAACGCCAGCTTAACGGAATGATTTTCGTCATTATTTTGTCCATAAAAGCAGCATCCATGGCCAAATTGTATTTGTGTTGTGGTTTTCTTGCTTCCACTATTTTGTATAACTTTTTAGCAAGAACATCGGCCGTCGGTAAAAGCTTAGAATTCCCTGAGCCCTCGCCCATTGCTTTACGATGGTCTAAGTAGGGTTTGTAGAAATCAAAACCCGCTTTCGGAAGCGCCTGTAAATTATCATCTCCATCTTCTGTCGCTTTGCCGAGCATTGGCGTTCTGGTAACACCCGGAGAGGCCAGCACTACGTGAATATCTAACAAACCCAAATCATAATACATAGATTCTGACAGCCCTATCAAAGCAGCTTTTGAGGCATTGTAAAACGGAATAAACGGTTGCCCGATATACCCGGCCCACGAAGCAATATTGATAACCCTGGCTTTGATGGCTTTGCTTGCATTATGCTTTTTGAGCAGTGGAATAAAAGTCTGCGTGATTTTGAATGGAGCCATTAAATTGACTTCCATCACCTGTCTTGCCCGTTTTTCGTCGACGTATTCAAATGGGGCTGTGTACATAATGCCGGCATTGTTGATAATGGCATACAAACCATTGTCGCCAACGATGTTTGAAATTTGCAGAAACGCTTGTTGAATGTCGTCGCCATTGGTAACATCCATTTTGACAGGCTGTACATTTTTAAGCTCACTCAATTTGCCCTTGTCTTTATCATTGCGATAAGTAGCAAAAACCTGATAACCGTTTTGGGCGAAAAGAATAGTGTCAGCTAAACCCATTCCTGTAGATGCCCCAGTAATTAAAATTGATTTTTTCATTTTGTACTATTTTTTGTTCACTGCAAAGGTGGGACAAGCCTTTCAGTAACCACTTACAAAAAAAGTCCAAAGTTGAGGAGGATTATATTTAGGACGAGTCACACCATTGGTTCTTTATATAATAGGATTAAATTGCATCAGTGAATTTAATCACAGCAACAACTATTGCATGCCAGCAGGATGATTAAGTGTTTATTATTAAATATTTTTGATTTGCAATTAATATGCGCCGCGTATCCATTTTCATTATTCTTTTTAGCTGCACGAAGATCGCCGTCGCTCAATTCTCAAATACAAATTGGGCAGCCGGTGCTTATTATGATACAAAAGGCACAAAATATACGGGGTTGCTGACATGGATAGCACCTGACCAGGATACAAAGGCCTTGGAAAGTATCATTTATTTTAAGGCCGACGTGCAGTCAAATGAAATTAAAATTCCTACCCGGGGAGTAACCGGATTTGTAATTAACCGGAATAACTTTGGCGATATTGACAGTTTTATGGTGTCAAAAAATCCGTTATTTAACCGTAAACCCATAATAGAAGTACTCGTTTACCGAAACTCCATAAAACTTTATAGAAGCATCACTTTTGTTATGAGCAAAGCCATCAGGTGGCCCGATGGCAGGATAAGCCCAAGTTCCAGAGTATTGCAGTTCGATTACTATTTCGGACCGGATGATCAGCAGCTTACTCTCCTTGATGACAACAATTTTCAGGAAATCATGCCGGTCATTATGGCTGATAATGTAGAAGCAACGGCAAGGATCAAAAATAAAGAGATGAGATTTAAAGACATCCTTACACTTTTATACACCTATAAATATAACAGCCTGCCACCTGTCTCAGCACCTGCTCCTTTGAAAAATTCCGGGCAGTGAATTTTTCGGAAATAGAAGTACCCGGGATTTTGCTTCATGCAAGTCAGTGTCAAGGACCGTAAGAAGCAGTTTTGCTCCGGAAAAGTCAATCAGGCCACTTTGTTTATCTATCAGATTAGTAGAACTTTATGACATAAAAAAACCGGATTGAAATCTAATAAAAGAAATCAATCCGGTTTTGTACCCAGAGCCGGAGTCGAACCGGCATGCCCTTGCAGGCATTGGTGTTTGAGACCAACGCGTCTACCGATTCCGCCATCTGGGCATGTACTACGGTATTAATCGAATTGGGACTGCAAAGGTATGAGTTATGATTTATAATTCAAAGTTTGAAGTAAAAAAAAATGAGTGGTTTAGTGAATGAGTGATTTAGTGATTATTTTTATTACTATTGCCACTATGTACACTAAGACACCATGAATCACGACTATTCACTAATTCATAATTCACAATTAAACCAATCACTCATTCACACAATCGCTCAATCACTAAATTCTTATATCCTCACTATCTCTGCTCCTATCGCATTCAGGCGGCCGTCTATATTCTGATACCCGCGGTCTATCTGCTCAATATTATCAATGATACTTGTTCCCTCGGCAGACATCGCTGCAATCAGTAACGATACACCGGCACGTATATCCGGCGATGACATACGGATACCTCTCAGTTTATAGTCACGGTTCAGACCAATCACATTGGCACGGTGCGGGTCACAGAGAATTATCTGTGCTCCCATGTCAATCAGTTTATCTACAAAGAACAGGCGGCTCTCAAACATCTTCTGGTGTATCAGTACCGTTCCTTTTGCCTGTATGGCTGTTACCAGTATAATAGAAATCAGGTCGGGCGTAAAGCCAGGCCACGGTGCATCATAAATGGTTAGAATAGAACCGTCAATCAGCGAACTGATCTGGTAATTCGTCTGTGCCGGAATATGAATATCATCGCCTCTGAACTCCATCTGAATCCCCAGTTTCCTGAACACATCAGGTATAATTCCTAATTCCGGTATCCGGCAGTTCTTAATCGTTATTTCCGATTGGGTCATGGCTGCCAGACCAATAAAGCTACCAATTTCAATCATATCAGGCAGCATGGTATGCTCGCAGCCGTGTAATTCTTTTACACCTTCAACGGTTAGTAAGTTAGACCCCACACCGCTTATCTTCGCTCCCATGCTGTTGAGCATCTTGCTTAGCTGCTGCAGATAAGGCTCACAGGCGGCATTGTAAATGGTGGTGGTGCCTTCGGTCATTACAGCGGCCATTAGTACATTGGCTGTGCCGGTTACTGAAATCTCATCCATCCACACATAAGCGCCTTTCATTTTTGAGCCTTCAACGGTATAAAACGCATCGTTTGGGTCATAAATAAATTCTGCTCCTAATTTCTGAAAACCCGTAAAGTGTGTATCCAGTGGTCTGCGACCTATTTTATCGCCACCCGGACGAGGCGCCTTTCCTTTGCCGAAACGAGCCAACATCGGCCCGAGAAGCATGATAGACCCACGTAACGCAGAGGCTTTCTCTTTATATTCGGCGGTTTCGAAATATTCAAAATTCACGTTATCTGCCTGAAAACGATACGAACCCTCGCCTATCTTCTCAAGGCGCACACCCATATCTTTCAACAACTCCATCAGTTTGTTTACATCTCTGATATCCGGAATATTATGGATAGTCACAGGTTCTTTAGTCATCAGTACTGCACATACAATCTGCAATGCTTCATTTTTCGCTCCCTGCGGTATAATTTCCCCCTGTAGTTTTTTACCTCCTGTAATCTTGAAAGATGCCATATAATAGAAATATCTTACGTTTTGAAAGGTGCCCCCTTCTTTTATCTTCTTCTTTTGTTGTTGTTATTATTGTTATTGTTGCTGTTACTTTTGTATCCCCCTCCGTTAAAATTCTTGTTACGGTTGCGGTCGCGGTTATCCCGGCTATCTCTATCCCTATCCCTGTTATCGCGGTTGTGTCCTTGTCCCTGCGCCTGCTGTGGTTGTGGTATACGCTGACGGCTACCGTTACCATCTTTCGGTGATGATTCCATCAGTCCGTCACGACGTAAGTCATCAATTTCTCTCTGGAATCTGAAACCAGACAATTCCAGAATCTGTTGTAAGCAATCTTCTGTTTCAATGCTGTCTTTGTTCCAGGTCTGGTAGAACCCTTTCATCAACCTTACCATATACGAAATAAAGGCCTTGCGGTCTTCAAAGTCTTCGGTTATCATGGCTTTCAATACCAGCAGCTCCAGATTGCGACCATAGAAACGGTGCTTCAACGGATGCTGGTTATAAGGAATAAGCATTGGTCTTTTCCCCAGGATTTCCTTGGGTGGTGGCGGAAAAGGGCTGTCCACATCAAGGTCAAAATTGGCTATGATATATAGGTCATCCCATAGTTTCTTAGAGTAATCAATGCCTTCACGCATATTCGGGTGAATCTGGCGCATTAATTCTATTAGAATATGGGCATACTTAGTACGTTGATCTTTGTCGGATAAACTGACAATGTACTCGGTTAATTTCTGAATGTTACTTCCGTATTCTTTCACAATAATTGGTATTGTATTGGGTGACTTGAATCTTTAAGAATCGATTCTATAAAAAAGCAGATAATAATAAGGGCTTTTTTACTATTAATAATGTTAAACCTCTAACATTATTGCAAAACAAAGCAAAAGTAACAAAAAATAGCCGTTGGGTTAAATTTTTATCTACTTTTGAATAAAATTTCAAACCAGTGGTTAGATGTATTTGAAAAAAGCTGCTCTCTTCCTGATAATCTATGCTTTCCAGAGTAGTTGTAGTCCGAAAGTTACCCAACAATATATCTCCAGATCTCCGGCACCCAAGCGGGAGTTCCGTGCGGTGTGGGTAGCTACTATCGATAACATCGACTGGCCGTCCCGCAAAGGATTATCTTCTGAAGTACAGCAACAGGAATTTAGAACCTTGCTTGACCGCCATCAAAGCTACGGTATAAATGCCGTATTGGTACAGGTAAGAGCCGCTGCCGATGCATTTTACGCCCAAAGCAAAGAACCCTGGTCTGAATGGTTGACAGGTACCCAGGGCAAAGCTCCGGTACCTTTTTATGACCCCATGCAATTCATGATCCAGGAGGCCCACCAACGAAACATGGAGTTTCATGCCTGGTTGAACATGAACCGCGGCACCCATAAAGCCTCCAGAAGTGTTGCTAAAGGGCATCTGGTAAACACAAGACCCGAGTGGTTTTTTACTTATGGCGGTCAGAAACTTTTTAATCTGGGCATACCTGAGGTAAGGGCATATATTACTGATATTGCTTTAGATATTGTCAGAAATTATGACGTAGACGGTATTCATTTTGATGATTATTTTTATCCGTATCCGGTTGCTAATGAGAAACTCCGGGACGAGGATACTTTCAGGAAATACAAGGGCAACTTCAAAAATATTGAAGACTGGCGCCGCAACAATGTTGATTTGATTGTTAAAGCGATAAGTGATGGAATCCAGGCCTTGAAACCAAAAGTAAAGTTTGGCATCAGTCCGTTTGGTGTGTGGCGAAACGCGTCTGTCGATCCGATCGGCTCACAAACCACAGGCGGGCAGGCCTCTTACGATAATCTGTATGCCGACACCAGAAAGTGGATTCAGAAAGGCTGGATTGATTACATAGCTCCGCAGGTTTATTTCAGCTTTGAATTCAACAAAGTACCTTACAAAACACTGACTGACTGGTGGACTCAACACAACTCTGACAGACATCTGTATATCGGACATGCCGCGTATCGTGTAAAAACGGGTAGTACAGAAACCGGTTGGGAAAAAGCCAGTCAGATTCCACGACAAGTAAGGTATAACCGCACTAAGCCTCAGATTTCGGGTAGTATTTATTTCAGTGCAAAGCCTCTAAGTAAAAATGAGTTGTCGGTGGCTGATTCGCTCAGAAATTTATATGCATACCGTGCCTTGCCCCCAGCCATGCCCTGGAAAGACAATATTCCGCCCAATGCCCCTGAAAAAGTAAAAGCCAGAAAAGTAAGTGATCTGGGGATGTCGATTACCTGGGATCTACCATCAATACCTGCTAAAGATGGCGATGCAATCAAATCTTTTGTGGTGTACAAGTTCGATAAAAATGAAAAAATCAATCTTGATAATCCCTCAAAAATACTGGCGATTGTCAGAAACGAAGGTGTGCTCGCGTATGTAGACAATACGTATGAGCCCCGTAAATCTTTTGTATATGTAGTAACTGCACTCGACCGGCTGAATAACGAAAGCCCTATGAGCAATGTAGTATTTGTTAAATAAGTATGAATGTTATAAAAAAACAGGCCTTTATCAGTACCATCTTCTCTTATGCCGGGGTATTGGTAGGCTTCATTTCACAGTTTTTTATTTTTCCCAATTTTTTTGAGAAAGAAGAAATTGGTTTACTGAACGTATTACTCTCTTATATGTACGTAATGGTTCAGCTTTCGTCGCTTGGCTTTAATGCTGCGGGGAGCCGTTTTTTTGTACATTTCAGAAATGCAAAGCAAGGGCACAACGGATTTTTGTTTTTAGGCCTTTCTGTCTGCCTTACGGGCTTTCTGATTTGTAGCGTTGGTATTTATTTTCTGAAAGACTGGATGATTGCCAGCAAAGGCAAAACCAATCTGCTGGCCGCTAATTTTTATTTACTTTTACCTATTACACTGGCAACAGTTCTTTTCAACCTGTTCGATAATTACGCTAAAAACCTGTATGAAACCGTAACCGGAACGTTTCTGTCTCAATTCATTCAACGATTCCTGATTCTGGCTTCGTTGTTTCTGGTGGTTTTCAATGTGCTCGATTTCTCGCAATACATCTGGGTTTGGGTGCTGGCTTTTTCTTTTTATGTGATACCCATGATCTGGAAAGCTTCCAAACTGGATGGTTTTTCGTTGAGGCCCGACTTTTCGGTCATGACACCCTATTTCACAAAGCAATTTGCTACTTATAGTGTACTGACTATTCTCACCGGGTTTTCGTCAATGATTATTCTGTATATTGACAAAATCATGCTGGCAGAAATTTCTACCTTACAGGAGACCGGTATCTACAGCACAGCAGCATTTTTTGGTAGTGTTATGGGCATGTCGTTAATAGCGCTCAATAAAGCTTCGGCTCCTATCATTGTCGACTCCTTTGCAGCTAACGACCTTAAAAATATTGCTATCATTTACCGGAAAAGCTGTACTACCTCGCTCATTGTTGGCTGCTGGATTTTCCTCGGTATCTATCTGAACATCAATAATCTTTTTGAGTTTCTTCCGCCTGGTTATGAAGAAGGTAAATGGGTTATTATTATTCTGAGTGTTGGTAAATTATTCGACTTAGCAACAGGGCTAAACGGCACTATACTAGCGCTTTCTCCATACTACAGGTATGATACCTACATTATGATCAGCCTCATTGGCCTGACCGTATTTCTAAACTGGTTACTGATACCCATGTACGGAATCAATGGTGCAGCCATTGCGTTGGCACTGGCTACTATTTACTATAATGCTGTCCGCTATGCATTTTTATGGTGGAAATTAGGGATGCAGCCCTTCACGATGGATATCCCTAAAGTACTGTTAATTATGGTTACAATAGGCTTTGCAGTAAGCCTGATACCTACTTCAGAAGGCACTAAGTTCAATACGGTAATAGATATTGTGTATCGTTCCACAGCTATAACACTAATCTATGGAGCCGTTATTTACTGGAGCAACATTTCACCGGAACTGAACGGAGCCATGAAAAATCTTTGGAAAACAATAGTAAAATTTGGAAAGAAATAACCCTATCCCTCTCTTCTCCACAATCAGAGACGGTAAGGATAGGGTTACTTCACTTTTATATCAGGAACAAGCCTATTTTTTCTGTAGAGAATAAATTTTCCCTGCGTTATAATCAAGTATATACAACTCCTTAGCGGCATCTTCACCAAAAGCAGAAACAGTGCTTACATTGTCAATTTTATCACCGCTATTGGTTGCCTTCGAGCCATCGTAATTCAAAGCCCATATTTTGCCACTTACATAATCACCAAAAATATACTTTCCGACCAGACCAGGTAATTTTGTACCCCTGTATACAAATCCTCCCGTTATTGAACGGCCATCGGCACCCTGATTATAACTCCATACAGGTGCAGCCAAACCAGCCTGATTACAATTACCCGAGGCATCGAAACACTGGTTGCCTTCTTTTATTTTCCAGCCGTAATTGCTTCCTTTCGTTACTATATCTACCTCTTCTACGTCGTTCTGGCCTACATCTGCTACCCAGAGGTTATTATTGGCAGCATCAAAACTGAATCGCCAGGGGTTACGTAAACCATAGGCATAAATCTCCTCTCTGAAACCATCGCTATTGCCTTTATAGGGGTTATCCGCAGGTATGGTATAAGTACCGCTTTCGGTTGTGCTCACATTGATACGCAATATTTTTCCAAGCAAATTTTTGCGGTTCTGCGCATTATTCTGAGGGTCGCCCCCACTTCCGCCATCGCCGGTAGCAATATACAGATGCCCATCGGCCCCGAACGCCAGTTTCCCTCCTTTATGATTCGTATAGGGTTGGTCAAAAGTAAGCAGTATCTTCTCACTGCCCGCATCGGCTGTCTGTGACCCCGAACTGACTTTGAATCTGGCTATCACTGTCTGACGCGTAGGCGAATTACGATTATAATTGACGTAAAAGAATCCGTTCGTTTTAAAATCAGGATGGAACGCAAGGCCTAATAAACCCATTTCGCCCCCGGCGTCCACACGGCTGTCAATATCAAGAAACACAGGTGCTTGCGACGTACCCGATGCGTTATCAAATACACGTATAACTCCCCTTTGCTCAACCACGTATACCTTGCCGGTACCATCGGAAGCGTGGGTAAACTCAACCGGATCATCAAATGTTAAGTTCGGAAATGCAACAACTGCCTGATATTCTCCGGCCACAGGATTAGAGGTTGAGTCGTCCGTTTTATCAACGGAGTCTGAATCACAACTAAAACCCCAAAAGGCACTTAAGGCAGACAAGACGATTAGAATGCTTATTTTTTTCATACAAGTTCTGGATTTTTAGAATAAACGAATAAAACCCCCGGAATAATTTAAGAACCTGTAAAAACACATTAAAAAATCGTACCATCATCAGTATATCTGTTCCAGTTCTTCCGAAAGAGTCTCCAACTCCTTTAAATCTTCTTTAAAACCGGCACTTTTTCGGTTTTTAAAAGCACCTAACCGAAATGCCAGAAAATATATAAACAGGCAAATAGCTAATGGAATAAACGTATCAATCACGGCAGGCCACAGGCCTTGTTTTGCTATTTTATTAGGCAAAAAAGACAGGATAGTCAAACAACCGGATGCAAGCATAATGATTCCGAACCAGCCCTCGAGTTTTTTATTTTTCTCATACTCTCGTATCATCTTTTTTAGGAATGCCCCCAACGTTGTACTGTTGATATCAGTTGCTATTATCATCTGGCTTTTATAGACTTTCCAAAGTGCCATCAGAATACCAATTGTCAAAAAAACAAATGGTATAAATTGCGCAGTATAGGTAAAGTCGAACGGATTACCGGCAAAAATGGCTCCCATTAACAAGAGTTCAAAAGCCAGCAATGCAAAGAAAAACCTGTTTTCTCTTCTTATTTGTGCCACTCTCGACTGTGACTTTTCACGTATCATATTCACAATCAGTTTTTCAGTAAGCAACTGTGATGCCTGTAGTTTAAGATCATACGTCTGCCAGGCCGATTTTAATTCATCCAAGTTCATATTCTGTTCGTTTTAATGATTTTTTCTAATTTGATTTTGATTCTATTCAGCCTTACCCCTACGTTTGAGTTCGTAATCCCGATTATTTCAGAAATTTCATCATAGCTTTTATCGTCCAGATAGAGCATAATTATTGCCTTTTCAATTTCCGACAATTGCTCAATGGCCTGTTTCAATATACCTGAGTGGTTATTCTCTTCAAATGCCATATCGGGTATCTGCAGCTCGCTGATAGAAAGAGACTTTCGTTCGGGCCTACCGGATTCTTTTCTGAAATTTGAAATAGCTGTATTCAAAGCTACTCTGTACAGCCAGGTGGTATGACGCGACTCGTTCCTGAAACCGGGGTAAGAAGTCCACAATTGCAAAACAATTTCCTGAAAAAGGTCTTTTTTATCGTCATCGTCATGACAATACAAATTACATACTTTGTATATGAGGCCTCTGTTTATATTAATCAGACTGATAAATTCCTTTTCCATTAACTGATGCATTGTTTAAACAATTAGTCGCAAAGCAGATGAAAAACTTACATGAATGGAGATATTTTTTTACGCTTGCCAATTCGATTATTAAAGATATGCCAAAAAATCGCTTAATTCGCATCTGTTATTGACACAATTGCCGGAATAATACTTGAAAATTCTACTGATAAATACCGACGACAGCATGGGTGGTGCAGCCATTGCCTGCTTACGTATACTGACGGTACTGGAAGAAGAAAAAGACATTGAAGCCGGCCTGCTGGTTCAGGAGAAAAAAGGTAAGAGAGAGGATGTCACCGCCGTTGCCACCAGCTGGCTGGACAGAAAAAAAGCTTTTGCGCGCTTTGTCTGGGAGCGACTCTATTTCAGGTTACATGAAAAGAACAAAGAAGTACGCTTTGCCTTTTCACCTGCCAATGCAGGTATTGATATATCAGAACATTCCCTGGTGCAGGAAGCCGATATCATTCATCTGCATTGGATTAACTTCGGATTTCTGTCAATTCAATCGCTCGAGAGACTGTTTAGTCTGGGCAAACCTGTTATCTGGACACTGCATGATATGTGGGCATTTACTGGGGGATGCCATCACAGTGGTGATTGCGAAAACTACCAGCAGCAATGTGGCTATTGCGTTCCTTATTTAAAGGCGCCTTCAGCCCAAGACTTATCGGCAAAGATATGGCAACAGAAAAATCTTGTTTTCGGCCAATCACAACTACCTCCGGTTAAGATTGTTGCCTGTAGCCAATGGCTGGCAAACAGGGCTCGTAAGAGCAGTTTATTTAAGCATCTGCCGGTTACATCTATCCCGAATCCTTTAGACATCACAGTTTTTAAACCAACTGGTAAAACAGAGGCCCGAACTCAACTTGGATTACCCCTCGACAAAAAACTGATTTTGTTTGCTGCTGCAAAAGTGACGGTTATCTGGAAAGGCTTCAGTTATTTTCAGGCAGCCCTAGATTTATTATATAAATTGGTTAGTAATAAGGAAGCCATTGAACTGGTGATTCTGGGCGAAAGTGATGAAGAAATAAACAAAAGCCTGCCATTTAAAACCCATGCCTTGGGAAGAATATCTGATACTCAGAAAATTGCTTTAATCTATTCGGCTGCCGATGTTTTCACAATCCCGTCGATACAGGAAAACCTACCCAATACTATTATGGAATCGCTGGCCTGTGGTACTCCGGCAGTAGGTTTTGAAGTCGGCGGTATTCCCGAAATGATTGAACACAAACAAACCGGTTTTCTCGCTAAGTATAAATCAGCTGAAAGTCTGGCAGAAGGTATCAACTGGGTTTTGTTTGAAGCAGATACGCAAACACTTGTCGCGAACGCCAGAAAAAAAGTGCTTGAGAATTATTCGCAGGAAGTAGTCAAAGCTAAGTATTTAGAGGTGTATAAAAGTCTTCTGCCTCGTTAAGGTTTCTGATTCGTCCCTAATCGTCTCACATCCTCATAGGCATCAACCACCGTATTTTGCAATTCATTGAATAACAGTTGGGCATTACCCCTTTTATGCTGCATATCTTCTGTGGTCAGGGCAACCAGAAACGCTTTTATTTGCGCATCTATCTGTTCATTTTCTTCAATCAGCCAGCCTGCACGGTGCAACAAAGCCCATGTATCTGCTTCATTGCTGCCACAAAACAAAATGCTTGCACCGGCACAGATAGAACTCACCGCCTTTGAGGGTACTGCTATGTGTGTCCATTGCTGTAATAAACTTACCAGGTGCACATCAATAAAATGCAACTGGCTGCGCGGTACACTTTTCAGAATGGTTATTCCTTCACGATTGTGTGCATAGGCTAATGCCTTATCAGCTTTCTCGCCATAAACCGCCAGTATTAAATGATGCCTGCTGCTATCAAGGTTATCGATAAATCGTAGTAAGAATTCGTCAGAATGCGCCTGCCCCAGATTTCCACAATAACCAAAATAGATTTTCCCGTCAGTTTTTTTCCATTGCGGCACAACCGGGTCGTTTTCCTGATGCACCAACACTCCGCATGGCAAAATCGTAGTCGGGATATTGTGATGATAACTCTCTCTAACAAAAGTTGCCTGATTGGGTCCAAGAGCTATCAGGTGCTGTGGGGGTGTCTGATATGTTTTTCTGAGAACCAACCGGTATAAAAAATTAGACGTACTAACAGTACCGGCTGCTACGAAACCTTCAGGGAATAAATCCATCGACCACAAGACCCAGTCCTTCAAAAACAAGGACGCCCAGAAAGGCAGCAAGGGGGGACTGGTCATCACGATTATCTTTCCTCTTCTAATTTTTCTGGCTTTTAGTACTAGAAAAAGGCCGTCCAATGTACCGGAAATTAATCTCAGTAAGCCATTTTTACCTTCATAGAAGGTCTTAACTGCATGCAGAATACCTATGGGCTTACGCACCTGTCCGCCACCATCATAAGTGCGGTCAATGTGCACAATGTGAACTTCTGCCTGATAATTTTCTATCAAATACCTGGCTAAGTCCCACGCAGACTCACCCGTGATCCCGGGGTTAGGCGGATAATGACGATTGATGATGGTAATAACCGGGGATTTGATTTCAGACATGGGATAATGGCAGCAAGTATACCATCACAAAGGTAACCAATAAAGGCAAAAAAGAAATAAGTGACGGGTTACTCCTCGTCATTCTTATCGATATACTTATAGCCTCTCAGTATATTATACCTTAGCACCAGGCCAAAGTTAAAACTGAAGCCATTGGTAAGCTGTTGTGCCTTGTCGATGGTTACTTTATTAATAGAGTAGTCTATATCTGAACGAATCAGCCCTTTGGGGGCGATATTCCCTCTGGCAAAAACAACAATTGACAGCGTTTCTGATACCCTCCCATGTAATTCAACCTGAACCTCGGCTTGCGCCGCAGCTCTTTTACTTAAAAAGGCTTCGCTTCTCAATCTGAGAGTATCAGGTACTTGCTGTGGATTATTTGAAAGACCTGCAAAATGGCGTTCACCGATCTTCATATTTTTGGCATCGGGCGAAAGTAAAACACCAAGACCCACATGGATTGTCGCATTTTTCGTAATAGGGTCTATTGTCAGAATCTTTCTTTTATAACGGATCGGAATGGTTGTCAGCCCGGAACCCAGTCGATAAATATACGGAATCGACCTGCCCGAGCTTACCGATTGTATCAGATACGTCGGATTTTTGTAATAACCCGTTTCAATCGACCAGATATTATTCATACTATAACCTAACACTACACCCCAGTACAAGTCATTACCTTTTTGTTTTCCTATCAGACCATCCAGATTGTTGACAAGCGTAGACTGGCTGAATTCCATGCCTCCTTCCACCCCCAGGTATAGATTGATTGTTTTCCTGTCCAGGTTTGGATACACGTTGTTTCTTACATCTGTTCTTTGGCCCGGTGCTCTGTAATAATCGTCTTCTTCCTGGCTAAATACCAGAAATGAGACACAGACAAATACCATTGAAAGTAAAACTTGTTTCATATTATAGTGGAAGTGAATTCAAATTTACAAAAAAACTAAACTTCAGTACGCTTAATTTGATATACATATAATTGTGACAGATACGCCATTTCGAAATGAAAGACGCTTAAACTTGTAAAATAGTTGTTAGGCCAAATAATATTTTTCATAACCAAAGAAAAAGTATAGTTATTTCAAGAAATTTTGGTATTAAGCGAAAGAATCGTGGTAAAATTTCGTGATGTTAGCGAAAAGAAAATCTATATTTGTCTAACTAAAATCGTCTGACCGCAAAATTATCTAAGCAAAAAAACAATGAGTAAATATACTCACTAGCTCAGGCTTATTACTCACTCACTAATCTCAATGATGAAAACATTAGATACTTATGACTTCTCGGGCAAAAAAGCCCTTATTAGAGTTGACTTCAATGTTCCTCTGAACGAAAAATATGAAATCACTGACGACACCCGGATTACAGCAACCATACCAACCATTAAGAAAATTCTGAAAGATGGCGGTTCTTGTATTCTGATGTCGCATCTGGGTCGTCCGAAAGACGGACCAACCGAAAAGTATTCATTGAAACATCTGGTGAATCCGCTTTCAGTAATATTGGGTCTGCAAGTGAAATTTGCTGATGATTGTATCGGAAAATCAGCTACTGAGCAAGCGGCAGGTTTACAACCCGGAGAAGTACTACTGCTTGAGAACCTGAGATTTTATAAAGAAGAAGAAAAAGGAGATGTAGCCTTTGCTGAAAAACTTTCGAAACTGGGTGATGTATGGGTAAATGATGCCTTCGGTACCGCGCATAGAGCACATGCTTCTACAGCAGTAATCGGTCAGTTCTTTACAGATCGTGTATGCGGGTATGTAATGCAGGCCGAAATTGACAATGCCCAGAAAATACTTGAGCATGCAGAGCGCCCATTCACTGCCATTATGGGAGGCGCCAAGATTTCTGATAAAATCCTTATCATTGAACGTTTGCTTGACAAAGTAGATAATCTGATTGTAGGCGGTGGTATGACCTATACCTTTACTAAAGCCAAGGGTGGTGAAATTGGTAAATCTTTGCTGGAAGCCGATAAACAACCGCTTGCTTTAGAATTAATAGAAAAAGCAAAAGCAAAAGGCGTAAATCTGATATTGCCTTTAGACAATGTTTGTGCCGATGACTTTTCTAATGATGCAAACAGACAGATAATAAAAACCGGACAGATTCCTGCTGACTGGCAAGGGCTTGATATTGGTCCTGAAACTATAGAGTTATTTAAAGATATTCTTGAAAAATCTAAGACGATTCTTTGGAATGGCCCGATGGGTGTTTTTGAGTTTCCTAATTTTGCAGTAGGTACTAATGCCATTGCAGAGGCTGTTGTAAAAGCAACCGAAGAAAACGGGGCGTTCTCATTAATAGGTGGTGGTGATTCGGCGGCGGCTGTGAACAATGCCGGATACGGAGACCGTGTATCGTATGTTTCAACAGGTGGTGGTGCTTTGCTTGAATACATGGAGGGTAAAACCTTACCGGGTGTAGCAGCTTTAGAATAATAGTATATGAGTAATAAAAATGAAAGCCCCTGTCTGTCAGATCAGGGGCTTTTTTCAATATTTTAGCGGGGAAAAACCTATTTTACCACAATTTAATATTTGTAAAATAGATACCAACGGCAACAATTAGTGTAAGGATACCTACCAGAACAATTTCGGCATACTTCACCGGAGATTCAGTTTTCGTAGTCTTTTGCATGGCGTTTTAGAGTTTTCGGGATTTTATGACTCTAATATAACGGATTTGAACAATAAAAAAATATACCCGCACTTTTTTTTATCCGGCGGCATTATTTACTTAAAAACAATACAAAGTTACTCGTTCTTTTTTTTGAATACATTATCTTTGCGGCTTGTTTAAACATTAGCATAACTTAATGGGTTGCTGATGTGACAGTTCACTCATTCTTCATTCATACAGATGTCAAAAGTAATTATTATTGGTGCCGGTGGAGTCGGCAGTGTAGTTGCCCATAAATGTGCAATGAACTCCCTTATTTTTACGGAAATTTTATTGGCAAGCAGAACAAAATCTAAATGCGATAAAATAGCAACCGATATTGAAGAAATGCACGGTGTAAAAATACAAACGGCTCAGGTTGATGCCGATAACGTACCCGAATTAGTGGCACTTATCAAAAGTTTTCAGCCAAAAATGGTTATCAACGTAGCATTGCCTTATCAGGATCTCACCATTATGGATGCGTGTCTTGAAACAGGAGTGCATTACCTTGATACCGCCAATTATGAACCAAAAGATGTTGCTAAATTTGAATACAGCTGGCAATGGGCTTATCAGGATCGTTTCAAGGAAGCCGGTTTGATGGCGCTGTTGGGTTGTGGGTTCGACCCGGGTGTTACTCAGGTATTCACTGCCTATGCAAACAAACACCATTTTGACGAGATGCATTATCTGGATATTATAGATTGTAATGCCGGAAACCACGGTAAGGCTTTTGCAACGAACTTCAATCCGGAAATTAACATTCGTGAAATTACGCAGAATGGCCGTTATTGGGAAAACGGCGAATGGATAGAAATTCCACCTATGTCTATTCACAAACCCATTGATTATCCTGAAATCGGGCCGAAAGAATCGTATGTGCTTTATCATGAAGAGTTAGAGTCGCTGGTTAAAAACTTCCCTACATTGAAACGCGCCAGATTCTGGATGACTTTCGGGCAGGCTTATCTTACTCACCTGGAAGTGCTTCAGAATGTAGGCATGACACGTATTGACTCCGTTAAATTCAATGGTATCGATATCGTTCCCTTAGAATTTCTAAAAGCAGTTTTACCGGCTCCGGACACCTTAGGTGAAAACTATACCGGCCAGACCTCAATCGGTTGCCAGATAAAAGGTATTAAGGACGGGGAAGACAAAACCTATTATGTATGGAACAACTGCGACCACGCCGAATGCTACAAAGAAGTGAAAGCGCAAGCCGTTTCTTATACCACCGGTGTGCCGGCCATGATAGGCGCCATGCTGATGCTTACCAATTCTGAATGGCAAAAACCGGGCGTTTGGAATTGCGAAGAACTGAATCCGGACCCTTTCATGGATTTACTCAATACACAGGGCTTACCTTGGCATGAAAAAGTTAACATCGAATTGCCTCATGAATATTGATAAAAACAGTAAATAATATTAAAATCCGTTAAGCACTTAGCGGATTTTTTTCGTTTCTATAGTAAATTGCACTAAATAAACCTTATTCCAAATGAAAGCTACCACCTTTATTATTGCTATCGTTTTAAGCGCTGTATCAGCTTTTGCTCAAGATAATAAAATACAAGATGCTGTGGTTTTTAATTCTTTACCCAATGGTTTTGGTACCCCGGGGAAGAATCAGAATACAGTCAGTTCTTATGATTTACGTTATGAGGGAGTAAAAGGTTCTAAGTACTTTGTAGAAGAATGGCTTACAGGGCAACTCGTTTTTGTAAAAGAAAACACCAAAGCTCCTAAAGTTGTCCCTTTAAAATACGATACATATACCAAAGAATTGTTATTCAAACGTTCAATAGGTGACTCCATCGTTGTGAATCCGAATCAGATTACAGGGTTTATCATTAATGACAGTAAAAACAACATCAGCTATCCATTTGTAAAAGTTGATGGGCTGAAAACTGAGGGAGGCACAATGCCTGTAAGCTATTTGCTGGTTTTATATAAAAACAAAATATCCTTGCTGAAACACGTCAGCAAAATGATGCAGAAAGCCAATTATCAGGGGGCATACAGTGTCGACCGCCGTTATGATGCCTATCTTGACAATTCAGAATACTATGTACAGAAAGCTGATGGCTCTCTCACGAGAGTTAAACTAAAGAAAAACTCGGTTCTGAATGCCTTTGAAGATAAGAAAGATGAGGTTGATGGATTTATCAAAAAAGAGAATCTAGCCCTGAAATCGGAATATGAATTAGCCAGGGTGGTTGATTATTACAATAGTCTCTAGTAAATGCATTAAATAGCTAAAATCCTTTTCTCAATAAGTAATTGGGAAAAGGATTTTTTCATGATTTCCCACCCTATTTAGAACTATTTTCCTGCAATCAAACCAACTCTTTTCTTGTTTACTGCTTACCTATCGGTTTCCAATATTCTCTTAAATATATTAAAAATAAATATTTAGATAATTATCTAAATATTTATTCGTTTTTACTTGCAAGAGATTATTTTGTTTTTTAATGTTGTACTGTAGTTTACTCAACTACTAAATGTTCAACTTAAACTTTACAAAAATGGAAACACATGTTCAGGCATCGCCGCCTGCGACACTCGATGAGATTGTATTCGAGTATCGGAACAAAGATTACGGAGCTTACGAGCTGCGCAAGTCTTACACTTCAACGGTCAACCGTGCCATGTGGATTGGCATCACGCTCTTCACCGCTCTTTTTGTGACTTCCTACATCTTTGCCCAACAAAAAGATGACATAGAGGCTCAGAATGAAGTAATCATTAACCTGCAGGATTTAAAAGAACCCGAACAACCACCCATTGAACAGATTCCGGAACCGGAACCACCCAAACCAATTGAGCCGGTACAAACTATTAAATATCTGGCACCTGAGATAGTGAATAATCCGGAAATAGAAGAAGCGCCGCCCACGCAGGAAGAAATGGAGAAAGCCGTAATCAGTAACAAAACAACACCCGGTGAAGAAAGCGAAAGTATTGCAGAAGCTCCACCGGCGGATGCTCCGCCTGCTGAAACAAAAGTTGCTGAAATTATAGAAGATAATACGCCGTTTCTGCATGTTGAGGTGCAGCCCTCATTTGTAGGTGGCAATAGTGAAATGTACAGGTTTTTAGGCAAAACGCTTAAGTACCCGTCAGCTGCGCAGCGGTCAAATGTTGAAGGAAAAGTTTTCCTGAGTTTTATTGTGGAGCGCGACGGTAGCATTACCGATGTGCAGGTGGCGAAGAGCGTTGGGTTTGGCTGTGATGAAGAAGCTATGAGGGCTGTAAAACTGATGCCAAAATGGATTCCGGGAAAACAAAATGGTAGAAACGTGCGCGTAAAATATACAATACCGGTCTTTTTTAAACTTGATTAATACTATGAATGTAAAACTAATGCCCCGTAATCCCCCGTAAGAGGATTTATTCCGATTTCGTCAAAAAATTTTATTTGAGGTAATGCAAGACAGTCCGAGTGATTTTCATCCGGACTGCTTTTTTATATATCTGTTAATTTTCTGTAAACACCTTTGGTAAGCCTGATACATGGGGTATATCTGTAAGAAAATGAGTAATTTTGCAAATTATTCATTCATGTTACTCATTGTTCAGCAATAGAAAATGGCTATAGATATTACTAAAATCCCGTCGCCGTGTTATGTTTTAGAAGAAAGACTGTTACGGCGAAATCTTGAACTATTGAATCGTGTACAAACGGAATCCGGTGCACAGATCATTCTGGCACTAAAAGGTTTTTCTATGTATGCTACTTTTCCTATGGTGGCCAAATATCTTTCGGGCGCTACTGCCAGTTCTTTAAACGAAGCCCGGCTGATAGTAGAAGAAATGGGTTGCCTGTCGCACACCTATGCACCGGCTTATAAGCCTGATGAGTTTGCAGAAATGATGCGCTACAGTAGCCATATCACTTTCAACTCGTTGAATCAGTGGGAGCAGTTTAAACCACAGATTCAGCAATCGCGCCGGAAAATATCCTACGGTTTAAGAATAAATCCACAGTATGCCGAAGTAGCCACTGAAATGTATAATCCTTGTATACCCGGCTCACGTCTAGGCATTACCAGAGATTTGCTGGGTGAAAAATTGCCCGAGGGGATAGAAGGTTTGCATTCACATACGCTGTGCGAAAATGACTCTTATACACTGGAACGCACATTGGTACATATAGAAGAGAAATTCGGTGATTTACTGCACCAGATCAAATGGTTGAATTTAGGTGGTGGGCATTTAATGACACGCGAAGGCTATGACCATGCGCACCTGATTAAACAAATTAAACGCCTGAAAGAAACCTACAATATTGAAATAATCCTGGAGCCAGGCTCGGCAATCGGCTGGCAAACGGGCTATCTGGTGTCAACAGTGCTGGATATTGTTGATGCACAGGGCATTGACGTAGCTATACTCGATGTTTCTTTTGCTGCTCATATGCCCGATACATTGGAAATGCCTTACAAACCGCGTATATGGGGAGCTACTGATGCCGTCACAGGAAAACCAACGTATCGTATGGGTGGTATGACTTGTCTGGCCGGTGATTTTATGGGAGATTATTCTTTTGACCAGCCGCTAAAAATCGGCGACCGCGTAGTATTTGATGACATGATACATTATACCATGGTAAAAACCACGACATTCAACGGTGTGGGGCTTCCGTCGATCGGTATCTGGAAAGAGAACGACGAGTTTCAGCTGCTGAAAAAATTCGGTTTCAGAACTTATAAGGATAGGATATAAAAAAGACAGGAGGCTCCCTTTCCGGAAAGCCTCCTGCACTCATATATCCTCCACGGATTACCAATCCGTGATACGTTTTATGCTTCAGCAACAACTTTTACTGCTACTTTGTGTTTCACTTCTTTGTGAAGGTCAACAAGGGCAGTGTAGTCACCAACATTTTTGATATCTTCCAAAGAGATTTTCTTACGGTCGATGTCAAAACCTTTTTCTTTTAAAGCATCTGCAACCTGTGTGTTAGTTACACGACCGAAGATACGACCGCTTTCACCAACTTTCATTGGGATACTGATTACCAGGTCACCGATGGCTTCTGCAGTAGCCAAAGCTTCGGTTTTGATTTTCTCAGCTTTGTGAGCAACTTGTTTAAGGTTTTCAGCTAAAACCTTGCGATTCGACGCAGTAGCTAATTGAGCAAAGCCCTGCGGAATAAGGTAGTTACGGGCATAACCTGGCTTTACAGCAACCACGTCGTTTTTGTAACCTAGCCCTACTATATCAGTTTTTAATATTATTTCCATCTTTCTTAATTGTGAATGAGATATTACAATTGAGTGATATTACTATTGAGTGATTGAGTGATTGATGATTGAGTGATTATTTAATTAATAATAACTCAGACTAATTAATTCACTTCGCAAAGATTGCTAATCACTCATTCACTAAATCACCGCAGCGGCGGACCGCTAATTCACTAAATTATTTCAATCCGTCGGCTACGAATGGTAATAGGGCCAGGTGTCTGGCGCGTTTAATAGCTACCGAAACTTTGCGTTGGAATTTAAGGCTATTGCCCGTCAGACGACGAGGAAGGATTTTACCTTGCTCATTCACAAATTTCAATAAGAAATTCGGGTCTTTATAATCTACGAATTTAATACCTGCTTTTTTGAAGCGGCAATATTTTTTACGAGCTGTATCTTTTCTGTCTACAGGATCGTTTACAAGTGACATTGTGTTATTTTTCATTATGCTGCTTCGTTTGATGCTTCTGCATTTTCTTCTTTAGCAGGAGCAGATTCTACATTTTTCTTTCCAATTAAGCCTTTGCTACGGCGTTCGCTGTAGTCAATAGCATATTTGTCTAATTTCGTAGTCAAATAACGCAATACACGCTCGTCACGTTTGTAATCGATTTCCAAAGTAGCTACAATTTTTGGAGTAGCTTTGAATTGAACTAGCTGATAATAGCCCGTGTTTTTGTGCTGAATGGTATACGCCAGTTTACGAAGACCCCAATGCTCTTCATGAACCAACTCAGCACCGTTATCAGTCAATGTTTTTTTGAATTTTTCGACAGCTTCCTTTATCTGGGCTTCAGATAAAACGGGAGTTAAAATGAAAACTGTCTCATACTGATTTTGAAACATACTAAAACAGTGTTTAATTAATAATTAAGTTTTATTCTCGAAAATGAGGGTGCAAAGGTATAAATAATTACAGAAAATGAAAAGGATAACAGCAATATTTTTCAAATAAATGTCTAAATATAAAGCAGATAGCTATCATTGCCTACTTATAATACCCGTCGGGGTAAATCCTGCAGCTGTTTAAAGCCCTGTGTAGTATAATCCATTTCAAAACAAAAGGTTTTCAAACCATTGGTAATGGCCAGATATCGGCACCTGAGCGTGAGGTTATAGCGCGACGCCTGCTCAATAACTGCCTGACTGATAGGTACCTCCGGAGCTTTGCACTCTATCAACAAAGATGGCAAGCCGGATTCATCAAAAATCACGATATCTGAGCGCTTTTGCAGCTGATTATATTTCAGCCCGCCTTCCAGGCGTATCAGATTTTTGGAATACTGATATTGATTCACCAATAAATGAACAAAGTGCTGTCTTACCCACTCTTCGGGAGTTAGAACCATGTATTTTCGACGTATAACATCAAAAATGCAGATTTTTCCCTCAATTTCCTTAATTTTGTATTCGAAAGGCGGCAGGTTTAGTGGTATCATCATTCAATTAACTAACCGTTAAATTATTAAGGCGGCACTTACGCTTTTAATAATTATACTTAATTTTAAAACAAAACTACGTTTATTATGGAAAAAAAAGAAGAGATTGTTGCGAACTGGCTTCCGCGATATACAGGCACTCCTCTATCAGAATTTAAACCCTATATCTTACTTACAAATTTTCATAACTATGTCGATATGTTTGCCGAGATGTTCGGTGTTGAAGTAAAAGGGAAAGATAAACCCATGCAGACGGCCTCAGCCGGACACATCACCATCATCAATTTTGGTATGGGCAGCGCCATGGCTGCAACTGTGATGGACTTACTGTCGGCTGTTCAGCCTAATGCTGTGCTGTTTCTTGGTAAATGCGGTGGTTTGAAAAAAACAACGCAACTAGGTGATTTGATTCTGCCGATAGCAGCCATACGCGGCGAAGGTACAAGTAATGACTATGCCCGCCCTGAGATTCCGGCACTACCATCGTTCCGTTTACAAAGAGCAGTGAGCTCAATGATAAAAAAACATGAGCTTGATTACTTGACAGGAACCGTTTACACGACCAACCGCCGTGTGTGGGAACATGACACCGTGTTTAAAGAATACCTGCGCGAAATACGCGCTATGGCCATAGACATGGAAACAGCCACTATCTTTATTACAGGCTTTGTAAACGCCATTCCACACGGTGCCTTATTGTTAGTATCTGACAACCCTATGATACCGGACGGCGTTAAAACCGAAGAAAGTGATAAAAAGGTAACAACAGGCTTTGTGCAAAAACACTTGCAGATAGGTATTGATTCATTGGAAGAACTGGCCAACTCAGGTGAATCAGTAAAACATTTGAGGTTTGAATAGACCTCTATTTTATAGAAGATAATTTGGATGCCGGATGATTTATCGTCCGGTTTTTTTGTTTGCCATCCTGATAACAGATATAGTCATGCGTTAATAGCACGATATGGCATTCGCTCCATCAAAGACCCAATTTATCCATCATTGGTTTTTCATATTCGCCGTCTTCTGCCGGGTATCGTAATATTTTCTCAAACTTACCCGATTGCTTGGCCAAAGCCCATATCAGACTTTCTCCTGCCGGTACATTGCCGGGTATTTGCTCATAAATTTTATCCTGATAGGCTTTGTTGGCGTTTACCACTTCCCAACCATTATCTTTAAAATGCGTAATCAAGTCGTCTATAAATAAAGCCGCGGCTAAATTATGATGGAGCAATATTACGTGACTGACTCTTCTGCCAGATATCTGATAAGCTAAAGAATCATAAAAGATAGCACGGCTGAGTAAATGATTTTTATAATACTCTCTGAAGCCCGCAATATCAGCTTTAGGGTTTTGTTTTAATCGTGTCGCCAGTCGATTACTAATATACCAGTCAGAAGCATCAATCGTAACATATCCGTTTTTATATCCTTTTTGCTTCATAAATTCTCTGAATCCTTCGATCTTCTCTTTGGTATTACCCTCTTTCAGGTATGGGAATCTGAAATATGGATAGTAATTACTGTAGTTTCTGATAATGGAATCATTTTTTACAAGCTCCGCCTCAAAAGCCTTCAGGCTTGTATTGTTACTATTAAAATTGGGATGCGTGAATGTATGATTGGCAATCAGGTGTCCTGCATTATTCCATGACGATAATACATATCTGCCCTTTTCTGTAGTTTTATTAGCCCCTGACGAAAATAAGATAGCTGTAAGTTGGTGCTTCTTCAATTTGCTGAGCAATAACTCATTCCAGACTTCCAGCTTATACCCTCCAATATCATCGGTTCGCCCATCATCAAAAGTAAAAGCTATTTTAGGTCTGTCTATTCCTGGTTTTATGCGCTGTGCATTAATTGGTTGATGAGAATTACTTTCATAAGAAATTGCCAGAACAGAAACTGTCGACGAAATTAAGAATAACAGGAATTTATTCATAAGTCTTGTGGGGGCACGTGATTTTCTAAAATTAAGTCTGCCAATATACAAATATTTTATAGAAGATAATTTGGATGTCTTACGATGTTTTCGTTCGTTTTTTAGTTTTCACCCAATAAATTGGGCGGCTAATGAAACAAAGGATAAGATTTAAGTAAATTGACCGACTTAAGTCGGTCATGAATACAAAAATACCTTTGTTATAATAGACGGCGAATTCATTCGCTGTAATTGCCGATACCTCACCCAATAAATTGGGCGACTAACGAAACAAAGGATACTTTTTTAGTAAATACCGACTAAAGTCGGCATTGGTATCCATTTGTCCCTTCCCACTTCCGAACAATCGTCCCATTATCGGACACTTTTTTATTCTTAAAAAAATACATAACACACTCATTATCAATAACTTACCAATTGGCACGCTGATTGAAAGGATAATACTGTATTTGTTTCAAAAATGAACATTTACAGAGTCTAACCGTGCCACGCTCATTATCGTCCGAGTATAGGCGTGACACGATTAAAAACCTCAACACTTATACAAAATTATAAAAAGCTATGGACAAAGAACTCTCAGCAAACGAGGTCCGCAAACAGAAAAGTAAAAACTGGTTAATTGGTATAGTGGCGTTGGTTGCCATTATACTGATCGTCTGGTGGGTAAGAAATTCTCTGTCGTCATCGGTCAAAAAATCAGAAATCAGAACCGCCGTTGCCGAAATGGGTGCTGTAGAGAACACGCTCACGGCCTCAGGCGAAGTGCAACCTGAATTTGAGCAGGTAATTACCAGCCCTATCACGGCCGTGATTCAGCAGGTATTGCTCGATGCCGGAAGCAATGTGAAAGCCGGAGAAAAAATTCTGGAATTAGACAAGGAAGCCACACAATTGAATTTCGATAAAGAAAAAGACCAGCTGGACTTAAAGCGGAACACCATCGTAAAACTGCGCCTTGACCTCGACAAAAGTTTCTATGACCTGAAAATCTCCGACTCTATCAAGGCTATGAAAATCACCAGCCTGAAAGCCGATGTTGAAAATGCCAAACGTCTGCAAAAAGCAGGTGGTGGTACCCGTGAGGCTATTGAAACGGCTCAGATGAATCTCAGAATTGCCGAACTGGAGAAAAAACAGTTGGAGAACGACATCAAAATTAAGCAACAAACCATGCGCGCTGATTTGAAGGAATCGGAGTTGTCGGCACAGATTCAGGAAAAACAACTGATGGAATACCAAAGCAAATTGCAAAAGGCTAATATCATCGCTTCTCGTCCGGGGGTACTCACGTATGTCAATAAAAACCTGGGGTCAAAGGTAGCAGAAGGTGAAATTCTGGCACGGCTGGCCGATTTAGGCAGCTTCAAGATTATAGGTGCTATTTCAGACAATTACGCCGATCAGGTAAAAATAGGTATGCCGGTTATTATCCGCATCAACAACACGCAACTGAGGGGCAGCCTGACCAACATTCAGCCGTCAGTGCAGAACAACATCCTGAGTTTTGATGTGGCACTTGATAGTAAAAGTACCGATATGCTTCGTCCGAAACTGAAAGTGGAAGCCTATCTCATTACTGCTGCCCAACAAAACGTGGTTCGGGTAGCGAATGGACCTGCCTTTAAAGGCGCATCAATACAGGATGTATTCGTGCTCAGAAAAGACGGTAAAGCCGAAAGAAGAACAGTCAAAATAGGACTTACGAACTTCGATTACGTAGAAATTACTGAAGGAATAAAACCGGGAGAAACCGTGATTATTACAGATTTGAGCGAATACAAAAACACCAAGGAGTTGGAGATTAAATAACCGGAATTTGCCTAACAGACCCCAGCTTATGAAATACCTTATTTATATATTAAGCCTATATTTACTGACTTACACCTACCCCACGGTGGCACAGGGCCTTACCAAACTGACCCTGACAGAAGTAGTGGAAATGGCCAAGAGTCAGTCAATTGCCTCAAGACAGGCTGCCACAACCAAAGAAACCAAGTTTTGGGAGTGGCGCACATTTCAGTCGAACTATAAGCCACAATTGGTGCTCGACGGAAGATTACCTGCCTTTACCCGCTCGTTTACGGAGGTTATCCAACCTGACGGAACCATCCAGTTTCAACCGGTACGCTATAATAATTCATCATTAAATCTGTCATTAAGCCAGTCGGTCATGCAAACAGGAGGGCAAATCTATGCTACTACGCAATTGCAGCGTTTTGATGATTTTGCCCGAAAGAATACCTTATATAACAGCACTCCTTTTGCGGTAGGCTATGAGCAACCGATTTTCAGATTCAACGGTTTTAAATGGGATAGAAAAATTGAGCCCCTAAAGTATGATGAGAGCCGCCAGGTTTATATTGAATCGCTGGAGAAAATAGCCTCAAAATCGACTGGATACTTTTTTAATCTATTATTGGCGCAGGTAAATCTGCAGATTGCAGAAACCAACTTAAGCAATACCCAGACTATTGTAAAAATAGCCAACGAAAAATATGATATAGGCAAAACTACCAGAAACGAAATTCTGCAGCTGCAATTAGAATCGCTCAAGGCACAAAAAGCCATTGCCACTGCCAAAAGAGATTTGGAAATTGCCACCTTAAATCTCAAAGCCTACATCGGTTTACAAACAGACAGCAAACTGGAATTGATAATACCGGCTACTATTTCTAGCATTTCAATACCTAATCAGCTGGCGTTGGAAGAAGCTTTTGAAAATCGTTCGGATGCTATTTCGTTTCGTCGTTTAATTTTAGAAGCTGACCGGGCAGTAGCGAAAGCCATTGGCGACAACGGACTGAATATGACCCTGACCGCCAGTCTGGGTTTTTCGAACAGAGGCTTGACGATTCCGGACTTGTATAACAAACCCCAAAGCCAGGAATCAGTACAATTGCAGCTCGATATTCCGATTCTTGACTGGGGACGCTCAAAATCAAGAACTAAAACAGCAGAAGCGCAAAAAAAGCTGACGGAGTATACGGTTGAACAGGCCAAGCAAACTTTCAGACAGGAAATTTACACACAGGTAACACTTTTTGAAATGTTGAAGAATCAACTGACGCTTACAGCACAGGCCGATAGCATTGCCTCAGAGAAGTATCAGATAGCACAAGATAGATATGTGCTGGGGAACCTGAGCATCACCGACTTGAGTATTGCTTTCCAGGAAAAAGACCAGGCAAAACGTGACTACATCAATGCGCTGCAAGATTATTGGAAAACGCATTATGAATTACGCTACCTGACACTCTATGATTTTGAAAAACAAAGAAAGATACAACCGGAATAAGGAAATTAGTGATTGTGCGAATGAGTGATTTAGTGATTAAACTATCATAGTAATTCAGGCAGATTATTGCCACAATGTACTCGAAGACACACTATGTATCACAATCAAAAAATAATCACACAAACACTAAATCACTCAATTAATACATTAATTACATTAAACTCTCAATAAATTATGATTAAGTTAAAGAACATCGAAAAAGTCTACCGCACCAGTACTATTGAAACCCTTGCCCTTAATGAGATTAACCTTGAGGTAGGCAAAGGAGAGTTTCTATCCATCATGGGGCCTTCGGGATGCGGCAAAAGTACCCTACTCAACATTATGGGTTTGTTAGACGAACCTTCAAAAGGTGAGATAACGGTTGACAACGCTGTTATCAACAATTTCTCAGACAAAAAACTGGCACATTTTCGCAATCAGAAATTGGGCTTTATTTTTCAGAGCTATCACCTCATTAACGACCTGCCTGTTATTGACAACGTAGAGCTGCCACTCCTGTATCGTACTTCCTCAGCAAGCGAACGCACCAGGCTAGCCTCAGAAGCCCTGCAAAAAGTTGGTTTGAGCAATCGCATGAAACATTATCCTTCACAACTTTCAGGTGGACAAAAACAACGTGTAGCCATTGCCCGTGCCATTGTGGGTCGCCCTGAAATTATTCTGGCCGATGAACCTACCGGAAACCTCGACAGCGCTATGGGAAATGAAATCATGGATATACTGATTAACCTGAACAAGAACGAAGGCACTACCATTGTGATGGTAACACACGATGAAAACATGGCCAAAAAGACCAATCGTCTGGTGCGCCTGTTCGACGGCACACAGGTAATGTAAAAATTGAGTGATTTGGCGATTGATTGAATAAATGATTAATAAGCTGCCACAACGATACTGGATATCCTGCGTACAGCATTTCAAAAACGGTCAAACTAAATTATTCACTATTTCAAAATCGCTGATTCGTAATCACTCATTCACTAAATCACTAAATTAATATTAACTCATATGTTAAAGAATTATTTAAAAATAACATTTGCCGTACTGAAACGCCGGAAGTTCTTCACGTTTATCAGTCTCTTCGGCATTAGTTTCACCCTATTGGTGTTGGTGGTCATTACCTCTTTTATCGACCACCTGGTTTCTGCAGGATACCCTGAACTTAACAGAGACCGGTCTTTGTACATCGAAAAAATGGTACAGCAGGATACCACCCAGCAAGGCATGCAAAGTTCTCCTGTCAGTTTGTATTTCATTCACAATTATGTACAAAAAATGACAACCCCCGAAATAATAGCCTATGGGAGCTATCCGAATACCATCAATGCTTATGCTAATCAGAATAAAATAAAGCTGATGTATAAGTATACCGATGCCAACTTCTGGAATGTAAGCAATTTTGATTTCCTGGAGGGGAAACCCTACACCAAACAGAACATTGATAATAACGACTACGTGATAGTGATTAATGATGACACCCGAGATAAATACTTTGGCAAAGGAGTATCTGTAGTGGGTAAATCGATGGAAGTCGATAACGTCAATTATCGTATCATCGGTGTAGTGCGTGGCTGTCCGGTTACCCGTATTTATGTGGCGTCAGACATCTATCTGCCTTATAACACTCAAAAAAGAGACCAGACCAAGCAAAGTCTTAACGGCAGCTATTTGGTATTTTTGCTCGCGAAAAGTAAGGAGGATTTCCCAAAAATCAAGGCTGAGTATCAGTCAATCATGAAGAAAGTACCATTAATCAGTACTGATAAATGGTTTAAACCCAATAAGGCGAGTTCTACTGCCAACACTTATGTAGGTTCATTTTTAAGTCAGTTTTTACGTTCTGATGGTGATGCAAAACTATACTATGTATATATGGCATTAATTGGCTTAGCTTTACTTTTCATGTCATTACCTGCCATTAATCTGGTGAATGTCAACATCAGCCGTATTATGGAGCGTGCTTCTGAAATCGGCATCCGTAAAGCATTCGGGGCATCATCCAAAGTACTCACTTATCAGTTTATTATCGAAAACATTATTCTCACACTAATCGGGGGTATCATTGCGATTATCCTTTCGGTAGGTGTAATATACTTTATCAATACCAGTGGTATGATCAACTATGCCGATTTAGCCATCAACTGGAAAGTTTTCGTAGTAGCTATTTCTGTTAGTCTTATATTCGGTTTGTTGTCAGGTGTTTATCCTGCGTGGCGTATGTCAAGGTTGCAGGTTGTAACAGCTCTGCGTGGTGGAGAATGAGACCCTATTTAAAACATTAAAATTATTAAAACCATGTTTAAACATCTTTTTAAATTGATATGGAAGAAGAAAAAGAGCAATTTTCTGATGATGCTCGAAATCTTCATTTCCTTCCTGATATTGTTCTCTATCTGGAGTTTGAGTTTCTACAATTACCGCAATTATTCAAAACCATCAGGTATTGACCATGAAAATGTATGGGCAGTTTTTGTTGACTTCAATACAGATAGTGATAGCTTGAGAAGCATCTATCGTGATTTGGTTCGACAAAAGCTCAAAACCTATCCTGAAATAGAGGCTTTTTCGTTCACTTCAAGTAATCTGCCATATAGTTTCAGTTCATCCAACAACGAAATGAATTATAAAGGAAACAGGACTATGACTGAAATGATGAGTGTTGACCCGGCATATCCTGATGTGCTGAAAATGCAATTATCTGAAGGCCGATGGTTTACTGAGGGAGATAAAGTAAATAAAATCAGACCTGTGATTATTACTCAGTTTCTGAAAGACAAATTGTTTGGTAACGAAAACGCTTTGGGGAAAATTATCGGAAAGGATGACGGCAGACGACAAGTGGTAGGTGTGCTCAGCCATTTTAAATTTGAAAACGATTTTCAGTCTGAATCTGCCTGTTTGTTACAACCACTTGAGACCTGGCCATCTGATATGTTGATACGTGTAAAACCGGGCACAACTGTAGAAACAGAAGCTAAATTATCTAAAGATCTGGTACAATTGGGTAAAGACTGGTCAGTTGAAGTACAGCACCTTGAAAACATGAAAGCCAATAAAAACCAAATGATATGGATACCGATTCTGATTCTGGTAATTGTATGTGGCTTCCTGATTTTCAATGTGGCGCTTGGCCTTTTCGGGGTGTTGTTCCAAACCATCAGTCGTCGGAAACAGGAAATTGGTGTCCGCAGAGCCATTGGCGCAACTCAAAGCCACATTTTATGGCATTTTGTAGGTGAAACAACCGTGATTACCACATTCGGTGTGATACTGGGGCTTTTCTTTGCTATTCAGTTCCCACTGCTGAATGTATTTGATGTAGACACTTTTGTGTATGTAACAGGCATTATTCTTGCAGTACTATCTATCTATGTATTAGTAATTGCCTGTGCTATATTTCCAAGCAAACAAGCCTCGGAAATATATCCGGCAGTTGCGCTAAGGGAGGATTAATGGGTAGCGTGTAATTATTGGTTATATTTGCGTATATGACTGAATTACGCATTAAAACAGCGAATAAATTCGCTGGCTAATAAAACAATGGAATATTTTTATTTAAAATATGCGGACTTAAGTCCGCATTAGATACATAAATACCATTGTTAACGTAGCCACCGAATTTATTCGGTGAAAACCCGGAATAATTGGCTAAGACCTCAAGATAATAAAATTACCCTATGCTCCTAATCATTGATGATGACATAGCCGTTCGAACCTCACTTTCTCTTCTGATGAAAAAAGAGGGCTTTGATTTTGTGGCTGTGGGCTCACAGCAGGAAGCCCAGGCGTTTCTGGAATCAGAGGTTCCTGATTTGATTATTCTGGACATGAACTTCTCTAACGATACCTCCGGAAATGACGGTCTGAGCCTGTTGGAAAAAATCAAGAAAATTAATAGTGTTATCCCGGTTATTCTTATCACCGGCTGGGCCACTATTGACTTGGCAGTTAACGGTATGAAGCTTGGTGCCAGCGACTTCATCAACAAACCCTGGCAAAATTCTCATTTGATGCAGTCTATCCGAACCATTCTGGATTTATCGGAGAAAAAAACGCTTACGCTCACCCGTAAAAAGCTCGACACACAATATAATTTCAGTCAGTTGATTGGTGAAGATGCCGAGTTTCTGAAGATACTGGAAACCATTGGCAGAGTAGCCTCTACTGATGCCTCGGTGCTGATTATGGGTGAAAGCGGCACGGGCAAAGAATTGATTGCGGAAGCCATTCACCAGAATAGCCAGAGAAACCGGAAACCCTTTGTTAAAGTGAATCTCGGTGGTATCTCAACCAGTTTGTTTGAATCCGAGATGTTCGGGCATGTGCGTGGTGCTTTTACCGATGCCCGTTATGACCGCATAGGTCGGTTCGAAATGGCTAATAAGGGCACCATTTTTCTGGATGAGATCGGCGATTTGGATCTGAGCAGCCAGGTTAAATTATTACGGGTACTACAAGACCGCACCTATGAAGTGCTGGGTAGCAGCCGTACTAAAACGCTAGACGTACGGGTGGTTTGCGCTACCAACAAAAACCTGGAAGAAAGTGTACAGAAAGGCGGATTCCGGGAAGATTTACTCTACCGTATCAACCTGATTACTATCAATCTGCCTCCATTACGCAAGCGTCCCGGCGATATTCCTCTGCTTGTCAACTTCTTCGTTCAGAATCTCCGAGAAATCTACAACAGGCCTCAACTGAAAGTAACACAGGAAGCCATGAAGTGGATTAAACAATTGCCATTACCGGGTAATATCCGTCAATTGAAAAATTTAGTCGAACGCACTATTCTGGTCAGCCATCATGATACGCTTGAGGCCGTCGACTTTCAGGCACAATGGCAACCTACTGCCAAAAAAGCAGGTACAAATGCACTTCCTGAAGTGGGTAGTATGACCTTAGAGGAAATGGAAGTGCAAATGATAAAAAAAGCTTTGGAGTTTCACAAAGGCAAGGTAATGACAGTTGCCAAAGCACTTGGCTTGACTAGAAGCGCTTTATATCGTAGATTGGAGAAATATAATATCCCGCATGATGAAGATACGGACTAAGTTTTTACTTTTCATGGCGCTTATTCACGTTATCGTGATTGGCCTTTCTTTCTACATTTTTAAAGACGACAAGCTATTATTCATATTCTCAGAGGTTTTCATTCTGGTTTCCCTCTTCATTTCCTGGCAATTGTATCATGATTTAATTGCGCCCATACGTCTGCTTATGACAGGTGTCGATGCCATGCGCGACAAGGATTTCAACGTAAAATTTCTAAAAATAGGCAAGTATGAAATGGATGCACTGATTGACGTGTACAATGGTATGGTAGACCAGCTCAGGCATGAACGAACCCAACAGGAGCAACAGCATTATTTTCTTGAAAAATTGGTTCAGACTTCTCCTACCGGCATTTTAATTCTTGATTTTGATGATAGAATAACCAATATAAACCCCAAGATTTGTGAAATTCTGAACCTGAATGCACATGAGTTGGTGGGCAAATCTGTTTTTGATTTCAACGACCTGTTCCTTCAATCTATCAGCACGCTTAAAACCGGCGAATCACGAACCATCGCTCTCAACGGCATTCAAACCTATAAATGCCAGAAATCACATTTTATCGACAGGGGTTTCCCACGCTATTTTGTCATGATTGAAGAGCTGACGCTCGAAATTCTGAATGCCGAGAAGAAAGCCTACGGCAAAGTGATACGGATGATGGCGCACGAAGTAAATAACTCAATCGGTTCGGTCAATTCTATTCTTGATACCACCATTCAACTACAAGAACATGATTCTGATATTAAACATGCGCTTGAAATAGCCATCCAGCGCAACGACCACCTGAACCAGTTCATGCGTAATTTTGCTGATATGGTTCGTTTGCCTGAACCCCGGCTCAACAAATTAGATTTGAATGAGTTGCTGAGAAATGCTGTCCGGCTAATGGAGTTCAGAGCATCTCAGTTCAACATCCTGATTGATACCCATCTCACCGAAACGCCGTTCTTACTATCGGCGGATTTACATCAGATAGAACAGGTACTTATCAATATCATCAAAAATGCCATTGAATCAATAGAGTTGCGTAAAAAAAGAAATCCTGACTGGGTGCAGAAAGGAACCATCCATATCAGCAATTCATTCCGCCCCAAGCAACTGCTAATTGAAGACAACGGCATAGGAATTTCTCCAGAGGCAGAACAACAGATTTTCTCTCCATTCTTCACTACCAAAGAAAACGGCCAGGGTATTGGCTTGACATTGATTCGTGAAATTCTGATCAATCATGGTTTTCAGTACTCGCTTAAAACCAATGAAAACAAGGTAACGACTTTCCGGATTGGATTCTGAGTACTCAAAATTAATCCTTGCCAATTCTATAAATTTACTAATTTTGACCCGCTGAACATACGGCAAAAGGTCAGATTTATTGGCCGGCATTACCTACAAAGCTAACACACATGAAAAAAATCTTTTTTTTATGCTTGCTTGCAAGCATGTCGATGGCACAAACTCCCAAGCCCTATGGTGCTACCCCATCGACCGAACAACTTAAATGGCACAATCTCGAATACTATGCCTTTGTACATTTCGGACCTAACTCTTTTACTGACAAAGAATGGGGAGATGGCAAGGAGAAAGAAGATGTATTCAATCCTACTCAGCTGGATTGCCGCCAATGGGCCAGAATCTGCAAAGCCGCAGGCATGAAAGGTATCATTATTACAGCCAAACACCATGATGGCTTTGCGCTGTATCCGAGCAAATATTCTACGCATACGGTGAGAGAATCTCCCTGGAAAAACGGGAAAGGAGATATTTTGAAAGAATTATCAGCTGCCTGTAAGGAATACGGTCTGAAAATGGGTGTTTATATTTCGCCTTGGGACAGAAACCATCCTACTTATGGTACTCCTGAATACAATCAGGTATATGTAAATATGCTGAAAGAAATCACTACTCAATATGGCGATTTGTTTGAAGTATGGTTCGACGGTGCCAATGGTGAAGGCCCCAACGGCAAAAAACAGGTGTACGATTTTCCGTTGTTTAACAAAACCGTAAAAACCTATCAGCCTCATGCGCTTATCTTTAGTGATGCAGGTCCGGATATCCGCTGGGTTGGCAATGAAAGTGGTTTTGCAGGCGAAACCTGCTGGAGCACCATTAATGGCGCGCAGTTGTTCCCGGCTTACGATAAACCCAAACACCTGAATGTAGGTGACGAAAATGGTACTCACTGGATTCCGGCTGAGTGCGATGTATCTATTCGCCCGGGTTGGTTTTATCATAAAAATGAAGATGATAAGGTAAAAACCCCACAGACTTTGATGGACATCTGGAATAAATCGGTAGGCAGAGGTGCTAATTTATTATTGAATATCCCGGTTGATAACCGTGGCTTAGTCCATGAAAACGATGAAAAAGCCCTTTTGGGTTTCAAGAAATTGCGTGATGACTATTTCAGGAAAAACCTATTGACTAAAGGTACTTTCACCAAGACTGCCGGAGAGAACAGCTATGGTATAAAACTGAATCAGGTACAGAACTTTAACTGTCTGGTAGTGCAGGAAGATATCCGCTACGGTCAACGCATCAGCCAATTTGCGGTGCAGATAAAAGAAAATAATGAGTGGAAAACAGTTGCAACGGCAACCACCATTGGCCATAAGCGAATTGTTTATTTCCCGAGAGTTAGCAGCAAAGAAGTTCGCATAGCAGTACAGGGCACATTAGCCAAGCCTCTGATTACGAATGTTGAATTGTATGATACCCCTGCCAATTAATTTTGTCTTTATAGCTTAACAAAAAACCCTTTCGGTGTCCGAAAGGGTTTTTTGATGGGTTTTACTTCCATTCACAATCCTGATCCAGCCACTCATAGCCTGGCTCAATCGGAGCGCCCTCCGGTGCCGGAAGCGCCATTGATGAAATGGTAGCTTCAGGGTTTTCTTCAAACTGCTTGATTTTCAGTAAGGTCAAACGAGCGAATCCTGCACCATCTACATTATTACTTTTCAGCCATCCTTGTATATCATCAATAGCACCATAAGCATTGGCACGTGCTTCCATTGATGCATTTTTGTTATTGGCCAGCATCATCAACTGGTCTAAAAACAACATAGCCACCATTCTGTCTATCTGGGCATAGTAGCTGTTATTTCTGAACATCTCCGTTTTTTTCCACAGTTTCTGAACCATAATCGATGACACCTCAGCCAGAGTAGGTAAATCGGCTTTCAGCACTTTCTGGCTTACAAGCCTGGCACTGCGCTCAGGATTCAGAATCAGTCTTAGTGTTAATCCTGCTGATGCTTCTGCAGGTCCTAACGGATCAAAACCCAAACCTGTATGGCGTTTAAATGTCTCTCTCGGATTAGCCTGATAGCGGAATGGTCTTGGAGGAATCATTTTTAGAATATGATCCGGTACAGCCAGAAAATCTGGCGTAAGAGTCTGCATCAGCGCATTAAATGCTTCCCGTTGTTTAGCGGCAGGTACCGGTTCATAAATCACCTGTCCATCGCCACGCAAGGCAAAATTATAGTCTGCACCTCCCAACACCTTAGCCGCGGCTTCAGTCTGATAGCGATGAAACATATACATAGGCACCAATACTTCTTCAATAGTAGCCATAGGGGCATTCGCTCTGATTTTCTTATCAGTAAAATCTTTTAACGCTATTTTGCGTAGCTCCATCACTCTTTTTAATTCGGTTACGGCGTCTCCACCATTATCCCATAAGTGTGTGTACGGGCTTACCGAACCTTCCGGACGGGCATCCTGATCGGTTAAGAATCGCAGACCTTTTCTTAAAGTATTCTGTACAATTTTCTCCAGTTCTGCTTTTTCATTCACGTTATCCGGGAAATCCTGATATCCCCAGATGACAGAGGCCTTGTCGTATTCACCTATGCCCATTGAATAAGCTCTTGAAAGATCAAATTTTCCATTGGCATAGCTGATAAGTGGGTGAGGATAATCCATCACAGAGGCTCTGCCGTTAATACTTGAAATATAGTTATGCGGTAGACCTAAAGTATGGCCTACTTCATGGGCTGCTAATTGTTTCAGCCTGTCGATCGACATCTGACTGATCTCTTTTACCTTTGATGAATCGGTTTCATAATTACCCAGAAAACCCTGCGCAATCAGGAAGTCCTGACGAACCCGGAGCGAGCCCAATGTTACTTTACCTTTTAATATTTCTCCGGTGCGAGGGTCAATCACACTTGCGCCATACGACCAGCCACGTGTGCTGCGGTGCACCCACTGAATCAGGTTATAACGAATATCCATAGGGTCTGCATCTGCCGGAAGCAATTTTACCTGAAAGGCGTTTTTATATCCGGCGGCTTCAAATGCCTGATCCCACCACGCAGTGCCTTCCATCAAGGCCGAACGAATAGGCTCCGGAGCACCCGGATCCATATAATACACAATAGGTTTTACGGGCTCACTCAAAATAGAAGTCGGGTCTTTCTTCTGCAATCGGTGGCGTGAAATGTATTTTTTCACAATCGGCTCGCTGATAGGCGTAGCATAATCAAAGAACTGAATACCTCCGTATCCAATTCGAGGGTCAAATTCTCTTGGAGTAAATGCTTTGCTTTTTTTGTCTGCTTCTAAATCGGGTAATGCTATAAAAGAGTGATGCTGATACATAGTAACAATAGAAGGGGTAGGAACCACTTCACGGAGATACGGACCTGGGTTATCACCAGTCAGCGTAATAATCACCTCAAATTCAGAGTTCAGAGGAAAATTTCTGGTATTAGGCAGATGGATGGCGCTGCGAGTAGCATCTAAGCGAAAAGTGCCTTGCTTGGTATTCGAAATATCACGAATTGCTCCTACGGCATCCTGAATCAGGAAAGGAGTTAAATCAACCAGAACTCTGCCATTATTCTCTGCTCTTATTTCGAATCCGTAATGTACTGATTTGGCGAACGACTGCTCTACTGCCTGTTTTTCCAGCGGGTCTTCAGAAATAGCCCTGTAGGAATAATTAGGCTCAATCATTAAAACTTTATTACCATTTCTCTGAAATTTCACTACATGTTCTTCTCCCAAACGCCCACGATCTAAGCCTATGTCATTTGAACCAATTCCCTGGGCTAATGATGGATAATAGAGGAATTCGGTATTAAACTGAGAGATTTCAAGGTAAATTCTGCCGTCTTTGGCATTCCAGTAGTAGTTCAGAAAGCCTTCTTTTTTCTCCATGCCAGTCGTGAAATTTTCTATTGATTTCAAATCCTGAGCCATGGCGTAAGCACTGCAAATCAGAAAGACAAGTGTTTGGATGAAGCGTTTTTTCATGCGAAGGTAATTTTTGTTTTTGGTTATGTTAATAGAGGTTTATGATAATTTGAAAAGGTTGAATGGGCTTGCTGGAAAAATAATAATCTTTGTTTTGATAGTCGACCAATTTATTGGGTGATTATCAATCTGCTAACTCTTTTTTCGTCGGATAACAGCGAATAAATTCGCTGGCTATTTAAACAATGGAATTTTTATCCTTCATATACCGACTTAAGTCGGTATGCTAAAATGGTAACCTTTGTTTCGATAGTCGCCCAATTTATTGGGTGAATGGGTTAATTAATTCCCCTCATCCGAAAACTTCTCAAATATTTTCAACTCATCTTCCAAATTATTAAAGGCATGATGAGTTTCCTGATTAAAAATATAATTTCTGGTTCTTATAAAATGTTGTGGGCTTACCGAAATAGCTCCATATCCATCCTGCCACGCAAAATCCTTATCAAACCACCCTTGCTGATTAAGCCACCAGGAAGATTCTCCTTTTAGAATTTTTACTATATCTGAAATACTCTGTGTTGGATGTAAACTCACTAAACAATGCAAGTGATCCTCTACTCCGTTTATTATTCTAATTTTTACACTTTTCTCCAGACCTATTTTTCTAATATAGTCTAAAAGCGGATAGCGAAATTTTGTCTCTAAAAATGGACATTTATTCTTCGTTGTCCATATTAGATGGACGTTCAAAGCAATATAGTTCCCTTTCATAGTTAAGTATAAAATTCACAGCAAATTATTAAATTGGTAAAATACAAACCGACTTTAGTCGGCATGCTAAAATCGTAACCTTTGTTTTGATAGCCGCCCAATTTATTGGGTGTACGATTGGCAATGTCAGCGAATCAAATTACACGCTAAATCTAGTCGGTGCACTAAATGATAACCTTTGTTTTGATAGTCGCTCAATTCATTAGGTGATTTTCAATCTGTTAATTCTTTCTTCGTCGGATAACAGCGAATAAATTCGCTGGCTATTTAAACAAAGGAACATTTATCCTTCATATACCGACTTAAGTCGGTATCATTACCCACTACTTATAATTCTTCTCTCCTGCGTTTATTTCAATGTTAATTTTGTTCTCTTTTGGTGGTATGGGGCATATAAAGCTTTCGTTATAAGCGCAGTAAAAATTGTGGGCATTATTAAAATCAATTTCAATTTTATTGCCTACCAACGCATCTTTCGGGATATTGATATAGCGGCCGCCCCCGTAAGTTTCCTTACCGTTAGTCAGGTCACGGAAGGGCAACAGGTAAGTGCTTTTTTCATCAAAAATGCTTACTGTATAGGTAGTGCCCTCTATTTCAAAAGTAGCCTCCCCTGCCTTTTTCATTTCGCTTTGAGTGCTGTCGGTCATTAGAACCATACTCTCGCCACTATCAGATATTGCCTTAAAGTCAGCCTCAAATCTATATCTGGCATCAGGCTCGAAATACTTAAATCCTGTAAAGTTTGTCAGATTGGAAACCGGAGAATTCTTTTCCTTAGATAAATCCTGTTCGTAGGTTTCTCTTTTTTCGTTGATACGCCCCACATAGTCTTCTGAGCCATTCAAAGAGTAAAACAGAATACCTATCACTGCGATGACGATAATTAAAAGTACAACTTTGTTCTTAAGCATAGTCTGTTTATGATTGTGGCTAAACGTCGGCTAATATACTTAAATCAGAACTTTTATTCGCTATTCTTAGTTGAAATATCGTAATTCGCAGACGAAAACCTTATTAATTATTACATGTTTACCGGAATCGTAGAGTCAATGGGACAACTCGTTGCCATTGAGCCTAATGGCACAAATTTAACTTTTACTTTTGAATCTGACATTGCTCATGAACTAAAAATAGATCAGAGTTTATCGCACAGCGGTGTTTGTCTGACAGTAGTTGAACTCCTGAATGCCGAATATCAAAGCGTGAATGCGGAGCAGATAAACACGTCGGTAATGTATAAGGTAACGGCTATCGATGAAACGCTAAAAAAGACGAATCTGGGCAAATTAAAGATTGGCGACAAAGTAAACCTGGAACGGTGCATGCCTGCGAATGGTCGCTTTGATGGACACATTGTACAGGGGCATGTCGATCAGACAGGTATCTGCACTGCACTGGAAGACCAAAACGGTAGTTGGCTTATTTCATTTGAATACGATGCTTCAAGCAATAATATAACGGTAGAGAAAGGCTCCATTTGTGTAAATGGGGTAAGCCTCACGGTTGTTCATTCAACAGACAATGGTTTTAGTGTAGCCATTATACCTTATACATGGGAACACACCAATTTCCATCAATTGTCAGTGGGCAGTGTGGTGAATCTCGAATTTGATATATTAGGAAAATACATGCAGCATATTCTGCAAAAAAAATAAAGCCTTAGAAGTTTCCTCCTAAGGCTTTTAGCATATTTGTATAGGTCAATTCTTATTCAAATGATTGGAACGGACGAAGCGTTTCTCCTGTATAAATCTGACGCGGACGACCAATCGGCTCTTTATTCGCTCTCATTTCTTTCCATTGTGCAATCCAGCCCGGTAGACGTCCCAAAGCAAACATCACGGTAAACATATTGGTTGGAATACCCAATGCACGGTAGATGATACCCGAATAGAAATCAACGTTCGGATACAATTTTCTTGCAATGAAATAATCATCATGCAAAGCGGCTTCTTCCAATCCTTTGGCAATTTCAAGTACCGGGTCGTTTACACCCAATTTAGCTAGAATATCATCCGCAGCTTTTTTAATGATTTTCGCACGTGGATCAAAGTTTTTATAAACTCTGTGTCCGAAGCCCATCAAACGGAAGCCTGAATTTTTATCCTTAGCTTTGCTTACAAATTTGTTTACATCTCCACCGTCAGCCTTAATGTCTTCCAGCATCTCAATCACTTCCTGATTCGCACCGCCGTGCAATGGTCCCCAAAGGGCTGAAATACCTGCCGAGATAGATGAGTAAATATTAGCTTTTGACGATCCCACTAAGCGAACGGTTGAAGTAGAACAGTTTTGCTCGTGGTCGGCGTGAAGAATCAATAGTTTATTCAATGCTGCCGAAACCACAGGGTCAACCGAATACTCTTCCACCGGCAGTGAAAACATCATATGTAGAAAATTAGAGCAATAATCTAATGAGTTTTTAGGATAATTGATTGGATGCCCGTTTGATTTCTTATAACACCACGTAGCCAATGTAGGGAACTTAGCCAATAAACGAATGATGTGTGTATCGGTATGATCCGGGGCCTTATCATCATACGAGTCAGGATAGAATCCGCTCATGGCACTTATTAAAGACGACATCACACCCATCGGATGAGCATTCACCGGGAATCCGTCAAAAATGCGACGCATATCTTCGTTTACCAGTGTGTGTCTGCGGATATCGTTATCAAATTTATTGTATTGCTCTTTTGTTGGCAATTCGCCGTAAATAAGCAGGTAAGCTACACTTAAAAAGTTGGCCTTTTCTGCCAGATCTTCAATGGCATAGCCGCGGTAGCGTAATATTCCTTCTTCACCATCCAAAAAAGTAATGGCACTTTTAGTAGCCCCAGTATTTTTATAGCCGCTATCAATTGTTATGTATCCTGTTTCGTCACGGAGCTTGGCAATGTCAATTGCCTTTTCTCCTTCCGAACCTTCTATGGTAGGGTATTGGTATGACTTACCGTCAAGTATTAATTCTGCTGTACCAGCCATAAAAACATTAAGATTATTTTGTGGTTATCAATTTTATTGATGAATTATTTCGCAAATTCAGTTGCAATAATAACAAAAAAAGCGTAAAAATAACCATTTACAGAGAAATATTTGTTAAAGCAACTAAAATTTAATACAACCCCTGAATATCGGGATGCGAAACTTACAATTCCTTAACTTTATAACCCTTCCGTTTCTAAAAAAGTTTGTATTTACATTAAAACATGCTTAAACTTTCCGGTAATTTCATACGAATAAGTCGGTCATTATCCTGGCTGAAAACACAAATATACTACTGAAATAGCAAGCAATAACCATTATAGCAACAAAAAAACACTTATAATTGTACGTAAGGGTTCCTTTCCTATTTCAGTGTATAAATTGATATAAAACAGACCGATTTCATTCCGCTTTTAAACAGCAAAAGCCTTGATTACTCAAGGCTTTTGCTAATCAGAATCCAATTCTTCCTTTCAGCTTTCTGTGTTCTCCTTTGGCAAGGTATTCTTGCATATCGGCCAGTTCTTTTTCAAACCCGCCACTTAAAATCGGGAACCGGCACCAGCTTCTGGGGTCAAGGTTGTGGCTGTCCAGATGGAAACTCGGCGCATAGCGCTCACGTTTCCATTGGTTACGGCTCCAGAGCCTGAAAAACCTCTCAACCCACCCGGCAAGGGTTTGTTGATCGAAACGACCCGCGAATTGCGCTTCCATAAACAAAAGGCATTCCAGCGGAGGTTTTTTATCTCTGATAGCCACTTTTTCTATTTCATTGAGCACATCATAAGGCATCAGATCTTTTTCATCTGTTTGCTTTTTATCAAGGGGTCTCAGTTCGGCAGTTGGTTGCAGATTATTCACTTTATTCAAACCTTCAATTCTGATGTGTTTGCCTTTTACTTCGCATCCTACAGTTTCCAGCCAAACCAGCCAACCTCTCAGCCAGAATTTTTCAATACCTGCAATGGGGTTAATACTGCCTGCGGTATCACCGTCCATTGTGCAATAGCCCACTGCTACTTCTGAGCGGTTAGAAGTTGCCAGCAACAAATGGTTGTATAAATTAGTAAGCAACCATACACCAGGGGCTCTTACCCGTGCCTGAATATTCTGTAAAGGCAAATCGTCGGTTTCCCAGGTAAGATTGCGGCCAATCTGAGATTCGATAAGACCTTTATAGGTTTCTACCAGTCCGTTGATATTAACATTGTAGAAAGTAGCTCCAATTGATCTGGCCAGACTTTCAGCCGACTCATAAGTATCTGTAGAACTATTTTCAGTACCCTGATAAATGCTGTGTATCAGTTCTTTTGTAATTTCTTCTGCCGTTGTGCAAGCCTGAATCTTTTTTATGTAAGAGAGCTTCTTCTTAAATGCATCCAGACCGATACTTTCATCGGCCAGGCGAATCATTAACCCACATAGGGCTACACAGGCGCAAGAATCTGCCCCGCCGGATAATGACACTGTGAAACCCTGAGAACGGGACTTACGCAGGTAGTCAAATAATGCCAGCGAAACCGCCCGGGCAAATTCTTCTTCTTTCAAGTAACCGCCTCTTTCAAATTTCTCTAACTCTGCATATTGGTTCGCAACGGGCTTAATATCAGGAAAATCGAAAAGTGCTGCTACTTTCCAGTTACTTGCCACAAGTGTAGATTTAACCTGCGAATGATTCACCCTTGGCCCCTCAATATCTACTACAGCGCTAGTTACGTAATAATCGCCATAACCAAAGCGGGGTGAAGAAACCAACAGGTTCCCGTCAGAAGCAATCATGGCATCACCATCAAAAATCAGCCGTCCGGATTCATTCCCCAATAAGTTAGTATAAATATAACTACAGGCAAAAGAACGGCTACCATCAATCACAAATCGCTCCCGGGTCACGAACTTCGAAAACGAGAAAGGGCTCGCACTAGGATTCAGAATAATGTCTACCCCTCTATCAAACAACACTCTGCCGGGTCGGTTAGCTACCCAGGCATCTTCACATATCTCGAAACCTACGCGCACGCCGCTTAAATCAAAGACTAAATCACCTATCGGGTACTTAAATTCATCTATCTCAATCTCATCGCGCATACCAGCAGGCCAGCGATGAAACCAACGGTCTTCATAAAATACTCCGTAATTAGGCAAATGCTGCTTACATACAAAACCGAGTATCCGCTTGTTGGCTATCAAGCAAGACGTATTATAAACTTTATTATTAAAACGAATCGGTAAGCCCACCGATACAATGATACCTGAGGTATGGGGTACAATCTCCAAAAGACTTTCTTTGGCCTGCTCGACTACATCGGGCGAATAAAAGGCATCGTCACAACCATAACCGGTAATACAAAGCTCTGGCAGGCACAACAGGCTTACGTTCTGCTTGTCAGCCTCTTTGATACAATCGATAATATTTTTACGGTTCTGCTCCCAGTCCAGAGGGGTCTGGTTTAGCGTACCTGCAGCCACTTTTACTAATTTCATTTTTTAATTGTTTGTTTGTTCCAATCCGTGTCACGCGTATACTCGGACGAGTATAGGCGTGACACGGTTAATCAGCACAGTTAAATCACCAAATGCCTGAAATTTTATCCGGATTTATGACTTTATAAGATTCCTCATAAAAATTGTCAAAATCTATTCTTAGAACATCTTTTGCACACAATTGATTACACAAAGTTCCGTTTCTTAGTTTGCTATAATCCCTAAAAGAAGAAAACTCCCAGTTTTCCATCTTTGTTACGAGAGCTGCCGTGACGGGATTTTGATGAATATAATGAAAACAAGTTACAGCATATTCCCAATCTGCCGGAGTGGGCGTTAAATCTTTTACCTTCGTATTTTGAGTAAACAATGAACCGGTTCGGTTTTGTTGTTTATTAATGGCCTGTGTATAACTACTCAACATATTTCTGAAAGCCTCAGATAAAACATTTCTTTCTTCATTACCTATTTTAATACTCTTTACTGAATTTTCAGTTGTCCATATCTGAAAGTGAAAATGATTGGGCATTAAACAGTATGAAATAATATGACAATGTGGTAGCAGATGTTTTCTGACTTTCTCCAGAAAGTATAAATAATTACCTCTGGAGAAAAAAAGTTTTTGTCGATTATTCCCTCTGTTATAAATATGATAGATATGATTTATCTGATATTCCATAAATATCCATTTCACAAATATACTTCCGCAAAATACTTCTAAATCAATGAAAGGCAAAATATAGAGCCTCCTTTCTATAGTTCATACCCAGTTATGCGTGACACGCTTCCAAGCGTGCCACACAAGCTATCCACTCATCCTCAAAAAACTGTTATTCATAAATATTTTTCCTTTTATTAGTATATATTTATTGTTTATCGATAAATACTTTATACATTTGCATCATCAAACTAATCAAATAACAAATACAATTATGAAAACAAGAACACAAAGTATGCTAGACGTTATCCGAGTCGTTGTCCTTTTAGGCTATATAGGAGCCATTATTCATGCAGCCAGAATCATCATTCCTTACATTATAGGTTTTGTGAGCGACAAACTCTATAGTATGGGTAAAATCAAAGAAAAATTTATAACAGATACCGGTACAGGGCTCGATCACCTGAAAGATACTCACCTGTTCCCTTATATCAGTCTTATGGCATTTGTTATCGTTATCGCCATCATTCAGGTTCAAATTTGGGAAAACCTGAAGAATATCCTTGATGAAATAAACTTCAACACACCATTCTCTATGAAAGTGGCAAAAATGATACAGAAGATGAGCTATATCGTACTAAGCCTGGGATTAACTTTTATTGCCGCCGACTTCTACCTGAGCGTGCTGACAGATGTTATTCCGGGTATAGATAAGGGGCTGTTCAAATCTGCTTTTCAGTTTTTACTTGCTGCCGGAATCATCTACGTAATAGCGCAAGTCTTCAAACGTGGTGTTGAATTACAAGAAGAAAATGAATTAACTGTTTAATAATCCATAAAAAATATTCGTATGAAAACCAGAACACAAAATATACTTGCCGTAATAAAAATTGTTGCATTGATAGGTTATATCGGAGCGATCGTTCATGCCGCCAGAATTATTATTCCTTTCATCGGAAGTAATGTTACTGACTTACTGCGGAGATTCAGCAATATAAACATTACGTTCTCTTTCGACACCGGAACAGGTCTTGACCATCTGAAAAATAATCATGATATATTTCCGTATCTGGCACTTATGTCTTTAGTTATAGTCATTGCTATTCTGAAAATACAGGTTTGGGAAAAACTGAGAAATATTCTGCAGGAAATAAACCTTCATTCACCATTCTCAACAAAAGTGGCATCAATGATTGAAAAGATGAGTTATACTATTCTTAGTTTAGGCATTCTATACTTTGCTGCCGATAGTTATGCGCATCATTTTATCAAGCGTATCGACGGAATAGACAGAGGCTTGTTCAATTCAGACTTCCAATATTTGTTTTCAGCAGGAGTTGTGTACGTAATGGCACAGATATTCAAGCGTGGCGTTGAATTACAGGAAGATAACGACTTAACCGTTTAAGAACCACTCAACCATTAAATTGATAAAAACATGCCCATTATTGTAAACCTGGATGTGATGCTGGCCAGAAGAAAGATGCCGCTTTCTGAGCTGGCCGAAAAAGTAGACATCACTTTGCCCAACCTGTCGATTCTGAAAACCGGTAAAGCCAAGGCTGTGCGATTCTCAACATTAGAGGCTATCTGTGAAGCATTGGATTGCCAGCCGGGTGATATCCTGGAATTTATTCCTGAAAAAAAATCGTAACTCAGTGCAACCGAAACCCAAATGCCTGCATCTAGAGTACATGTGCAAGGGTTTTGCCACTCATCAAAAATTAAAGCCACTTATGTAATATAAGTTACCTTGCATTACAAAGTACTATAGATTTGTACAAGAAAATTATGAAAGAGCTAACAACATTTAGTTTAACTTGGGTTAATTAAAGATTAAAACTGTCTCAGGCTTTAGGGGCAGTTTTTTAAGAGGTCGAATGTAACCCGGGTCATTTCTTTTGCATCTAACAGGATACTAAAAGAAGTTTTATAAAAAATTTATGAAAAGCAATTAATAAACAGTTTACAATTATCAGCATTTGAACCAGGTCGGAATCTTTAAAACACATTGAAACTAAACTTGTAACGTCTGCTTTAAAGATACTCACTCAATACAAAGCTATTACTAATAACAATTAAAAAAGCAATGAAAAAGCTATTACTAACACTCCTACTCGCAGGAGCGAGTTTGATTTCTTTTGCCCAAACCAACAAAGGAAAGATCTCCGGAAGCCTTTTTGACGAAAAAAAACAGGCACTCCCCTTTGCCAGCGTGCTATTACTTCGTGCACAGGACTCCGCCCTTGTAAAAGGTAGTGTGAGCGATGTAGAAGGCAAATTCTTATTCGAGCAATTTGTAAGTAACGATACTCAAAATCAATTTATCGTATCTGTTTCGATGGTTGGTTATAAAAAATACTTCTCTCCGAAAATCATTATCAGCGCCGAAAACCCTGAAGTGAAATTATCTAATGTTCAGTTAGAACTAGATACGCAGAATCTGAAAGAAGTAACGGTGTCTGCCAGAAAACCTTTTGTTGAGCAACAAGCCGACAAACTGATTGTAAATGTAGAAGGCAGTATAGTGGCTAATGGTAATACAGCTTTAGAAGTATTGCAAAAATCGCCGGGAGTTACGGTTGATAACAACGATAACATCAGCGTAAAAGGGAAACAGGGTGTTTTGATCATGATGGATGGCAAGCCGACGTATATGTCGCAGAGTGATCTGGCCAATCAGTTGAAAAACATGAACAGTGACCAGATTGAAAAAATCGAGATTATCTCAAATCCGTCTTCTCGTTACGATGCTGCAGGTAAGGCCGTTATCAATATTGTGACCAAGAAAAACAAAAACTATGGTACAAACGGAAGCGTATCAGTAGGTATGGCTGTGAGTTTGCCCCCTTTTCTAAAAACCGGGTTAAACAAAGAACTTACCGCCGTAGAAGAAATGAAACCCGGTTTAATGCCAAAATACAATACCAGCCTCAACTTAAACAACCGTCAGGGCAAATTCAATACGTTTACGAATCTTACATTTTCTGACAACCAGCGTTTTAATAACAATGCCTTTGTGAGAGAAATTGGCGGACAAACCTTTGAGCAATACGCGTATCGCTATCAGTTAAACCAGAATTTCAGCTATAAATTAGGTACAGATTATTACGCTACTAAAAAGACCACACTGGGTGTTCTGATAACCGGTAATGTGGGTTCATGGGAAAGTTCAAATCCGAATCGTAACATTACTTATATGAAAAAAATTGGTGCAGCTACTCCCGATTCAAGTCTGGTAACAACCTCAAGCAATTTGAGAACCTGGACCAACACCACTTTTAACGCCAACCTGAAACATACTTTCGATTCGACCGGAAAAGAATTGACTGCCGATATAGACTATTCAATTTATGACAACCAGGGAATGGAAAGAGGTATGATTTCCAAATTCTATAAGTATATTGACAAGGTAGAAACCGAATACAATACGCCACTTAACATTACCAGCAACGCGCCGAACAAATACAACATCTTTGCCGTAAAAGCTGATTATGTGAATCCTTTGCCAAAAATTAAAGGCAAACTGGAATTCGGAGTGAAAAGCAGCTGGGTGAAATCAGATAACGACATCCGTTTCTATCAGAACGGTGCAGTAGACAAAGGACGTACCAACTACTTTATTTATACTGAAAACATCAACGCGGCTTACGCCAATTTTAACAAAGAATTGAACAAGAAATTCAATTTACAGGCAGGTTTGCGTATGGAACATACACACTCAGAAGGCAAATCGGTAACCTTGAACGAGTCTCGTGAACGCAATTATGTGAAACTGTTCCCAAGTGTGTTTTTAACGCAGAGCATCAACAAAGACAATCAGTTGACGTATTCATACAGCCGTCGTATCGACCGCCCGGGATATAACTCACTGAATCCGTTCATTTATTTCCTTGACCCATATACTTATCAGCTTGGAAATGAATACCTGATGCCACAGTATACCAACTCGTTTGAATTGACTCACAGCTTCAAGCAATCATTTGTAACCAGCGTTGGCTACAGTATTACAAACGATTACATGGCTGAGGTGATTAAAAATGCAGTAAACGTGCCGGAAGTATTGGAGAAATTGAAAAAGTATAACAACATACAAGGCATTGACCCTGAAAAAATCACCTTTGCAACGCAGGAGAATATCGCCAGATTTGAAAACATAAATGTTAACTTCAGCGTACCGATTCCGATTACAAAATGGTGGAACTCACAGACAAACATATCAGTATACTATAATAAATATACCGGAGAAGTATCTGACCAGAACCTGAACGTAGGCCAATGGGCGTATAACTTCTATACCAACCAAAGTATCAAATTACCTAAGAATCTATCGGCCGAGGTGTCAATGTGGTACAACTCACCTAACGTGTACGGTATCATGCAGGGAAAATCTCAGTATGCTGTCAATGCAGGTTTGCAAAAAAGCATCTGGAACAAAAAGGCTACTTTGAGACTGAACATAAACGACATTTTCTTAACCAGTTTCTGGTCGGGTAAAACCAACTTTGCAGGAGTGAACATGCTCTTAAACAACCGTTGGGATAGCAGAACTGTTCGTTTCTCGTTCTCGTACAAATTCGGAAATCAGAACGTGAAAAATGCCCGCAACCGTAGCACTGCTACAGAAGCAGAACAAAGACGTACTGGTGGTGGAAATTAAATTAAGATTAGATAATATATAATGCGGAAACGCCTCAGAAAATATTCTGGGGCGTTTTTTTGGCGTAAGTGCATGGTTGTTTTGCGACCACTCAGAATCACTCAAAGACATTTGCAACAAGTTTGTGCAAATTTGTTACCGAATTAGCCAAAAAATAAAAAACCTCTTACATATTTTTTTATACATATACGTTTATATAAATAAGGCTATATTCACACGAAAATAAGTGATACAAAAACTCAACCATCGCAACACACTATAAACCATCCATATATCTACCTCCAGTTTATGAAAAACCTACTTTTCGCTCTATCTATTCTATTGTTCAATAACTGCCAAGCACAGCAGCAAGGCAACTCACTCATTAAGGAATTAAAAGACAAAGTCGCTGATAAAACTTATCCTAAAATTGATGCTATTTTAGTTGAACAGGGAGATAAGGTTATTGTAGAAGAATATTTTAACGGCTTCAAAAAAGATACGCCACACGATGTGCGCTCGTCTTTCAAATCCATCACAAGTCTTTTGGCAGGAATTGCCATCGACAAAAAACTAATGACATTGGATGACAACCTCGGGCGTTTTTTTCCGGAACTTAAACATGAAGGCAAACGAAAAATCACCGTCAGGAATTTATTGGAAATGCGGTCAGGATTAAATTACGAAGAGTATTACGATATTGGCCCCGAATGCGAAGTAGAAATGGTTAAAACACAAGACTGGGTAGCCTTTTGTCTGGGGGTTGACTTAATCAGGGAACCGGGGTTAAACTGGTCTTATAATTCTAACGAACCCATGATTATGGGAGAAATCATAGCAAGGGCCAGCAAAATGAGCGTTATGGAATTTGCCAAACAAAACCTTTTTCTGCCTCTGGGAATCACCGATTACAAATGGACTGTCTCGCCAAAAGGCCAGGGCATGACAGCCGGTTCATTTTATATGCTGCCTGCAGATATGCTCAAAATCATTGATATGGTTAAGAATGAAGGCAATTGGAAAGGCAAACAAATTATAAGCAAGGACTGGATAAAAAAATCCACTGACTGCCACATAGTAACTGACTTCTCATTTACCCGATACTCCAGAATCCCCAATGCCAGATATGAGAGTTCACGTTATGGTTTCTTCTGGTACCGGGAAAATCTGAAATACAAAGACATCAACACAGAAATCCTGTTTTCATCCGGAAACGGAGGGCAATACATGATGTTTATTCCGGAGTATAAGCTAACGGCGGTATTTACAGGCAGTAACTACGGCAACTGGAGAGGAAAGCTTCCTTTTGAAATGCTTCTGAAATATATTATCCCTGCAGTTAAAAAAGAAACCGGTAGGTAATAAGACTGTTAGTCCTGAAACAGGTTGCTGTTTCAGGACTATATACATTTACTTCGCAGGAGTAATCACAATATTCCGATACTCAATCGGGCCATGGTCTCCCTGAAAGAAAATAGGGCCGGGTTCACCTTCATTGCTATCTAAAGCTCCACCTGTTATACCTGGTATCTCGCTTTTATAGATAATCGTCTTTCCGTTCAAAGCAATGGTAACTACTCTACCCACCAACGTAATATCAAAACTTTGCCATTCACCCGCCGATTTCAATGGCAGTTCTAAAGGAGTAACGAATCCGTAAATAGCCCCCAACTGGTCTTTCGAAGGCTCTCTGCCCTCGCTATCGGTCACCTGTATTTCATATCTGCCTCTCAAGTAAACACCACTGTTACTCTCTTTCGGGTATCTGAACTCCACATGGAGTTTAAAGTCATTGAAAGTACGTACGCTACGAAGATTAGAACCTGATTTCGGGCTTTTCAATACGCCATTTTCTACAATCCATTGGTTGGTAGCACCGGTAGCTTCCCATCCATCCAGGTTTTTACCATTGAAAAGTTTGATAGGCGCTCCCCAAACGGGTGTTCTGGTGCTATTTAATTTAGGCGCTCTTACTCCAACCCAACTCAAAGTTTCGCCTTTAGGTGTAGTAATTGTACCGCTTAGCTTATCATTTTTTAAAACTCCCTCTACTACATAATCTTTGTCGATGGCATCCCATTGTGGTGGAACAGAAAACGAAACTTTATTATCAGTAAAGTTGATGCGCGAAATCGGTCTGGCGCTTCCCCCCTCGCCTACAAAAGATCCGTTCAGGAATTTCGTACCCGAGTGGTTTACTTCTAACCATGACGGCGCGGTTTTGCTTCCATGTGTAATAGTTAGGTCCCAACGGCCTTCGATACTCTTAATAGGCTCTAATTGAGCAAGTACAGTATGGCCCAAAATAAGAATAATGCTAAAAACGCTGATGCATTTTTTAAATGGAGTAGTCATTTCAGATGTTTTTTGGTTGAATAAAATTTACGGTAATAAGTTGATTAACTAAATACGCTTGTTTTTATTGGCAAAATAGCAATAAATTCAGAAAAGGATTCAATCAAGCGCATTAAATAAATTTACTAAGAAACTCATCTGAATCTATCACGCAAAAAACGCTTTAGAGATTCCTCCCTAAAGCGTTCCATTACTGTATATTCACTAATTCGCTCAATCACTAAATCACCAATTATTTCAATAAGCTCACCCCCATATTCAGGCCGAAACCATTAGTACGATACATAAACAGGTTTTCAACTGAATTTTGCGAGGATAATGAAATGGACACTGCCGGTTCCAGCCACAGCGCCCACCGGTCGTTTACAGGTCTGCTAAATCTGTACCCTACTCTTGCCTGAACCAACGGCGACCTGAATGCTGATGCCTGTACTCCCAGTTTCATGCCTACAGACAAGGCCTGCATTCGTTTAACATGAAACAGAACGTCGCTTTGTAATTCAATATATTGCCAGTTTTTATTTTCGCTCTGCGTAGAATTACCCGGATCAATCTTTATCGAATTATCATCTATTACTGTTACATTCTTTTTCGAATCGTCGGTCACGCCATAACTGATACTCGATCTTTTGGTAAAATAACTCAGTCCGGTTCTAAGATCCATTTTCCGTGCAATCGGATACACAAACCCAAGTTGCGCTGCAAAGCCCAATCGCTGGGAGCTGTTACTGAAATCACTGACAACTATGTGATCACTTCTATTCGGAGAAAACATGTAATAACTCAATGAAGAAGTCACGTTTGCAAATATCTCGGTAGGTGCCACAAATACCCTTCTTTTCTTCTCTTGTGGTAAATAGACTATTGCCTGAGTTGATACCTGAGGCACCTGTATGCATTTTTGAACAGCAGGCAGATTTACCTCTTTTCCTTTGATCACATATAAATCCTTAAACAGCATATCACTCGATTTGCTATCAGCGATTACTTCCGAAACAATGGCAACGGGTACTGATTGTTCACTTATCAATTCTTCAGCCACATTATTTACAATCCTATTTCTTTTGGGAAACGACGTTTTTTCCCGGTTTGTTGCACCTGTAAGTGCTAATGCTACATGCCGTTCTTTTCCGGTAACATCCGGTTTATTCACTATTCCTTTACTATCAATCTTGCCGGCTGTTTGTTCACCAGTTATGGTATTTAATTCATTTTTTTTGATACCTGAATTATTTTCACCCGATAATCCGGACAAATTGCTATCGTACGTTTTAAGCAGCAAATAGGCACCGGCTATTAATCCAATCAGTAGTCCGGCGGCTATACCTGCAGGGCGCTTCAGGGTATTCCATACTATCAGCCATGGGCGTTCTTTTTCAGACCCTATTCTCGCCTGAATATTACTCCATAGCAAATCATCGGGCATTTCTTCGAAATCTTCGAAACGCCTCCTGTATTCATTCTCTATGTTGTCTTCAAAATTTTCCATTTTTATCGGCTAATCAACTGTTATTCCAATAGTCTGTAGTTTTTTTTTAAGTAGTTTCTTCGCAAAAAATAATTGAGACTTCGATGTGCCTTCCGAAATACTCAACATCTGGGCTATTTCCTGATGGCTGTAACCATCTATCACAAACAGGTTAAATATCATTCTGGCACCGTCGGGTAATTCATTCACCATACTCAAAAGCTCCTGATTATTCATTTTCGAAATCACTGAATCACTCTGCCAGTCTGATGGCGCCATTTCGGGCACCTCCGTGATATCTACAAAAACCATCCGTTTATGGTAATAATCAATACATACATTTACTACTACCCTCCGGATCCAGGCACTTAATTGGTCGGCACTTCTTAGTTCTTTCAGGTTAAGAAACACTTTCACAAATGCATCCTGAAACATATCTTCTGCTTCTTCTTTACTTTGGGCATACCTTCGGCAAATACCAAAAAAGCGTCCCTTATACTGTTGGTAAAGAGCCGCTTGTGCTTTAGAATCTTTTCTAAGGCACCCCTCCAATAATTCACGATCAGTTTTTAACTGCACAGAAGTCGGTAAAAATCGAGTCTATATTATATACTAATTTTGCAGATTCATTTCTGCTTTCCCGATATAGAATACTTTTCTATACGGACTAAAACTCCCAATACCTAATTCCTTCACTGCACGCTGCCGATTACTTTATCTTCAGATCGACTGAAGTTATCGGGTTCTTCATTGTATTAATATCTACTCTGTAAAAGAAGATGTCGTCACCCCGGTAATCTTTATCCGGGGTATAAACAATTTTCTGATTAACAACCTCAGCTTTTCCATGCTTTGGCGTAATGATAACCGCTAAAGAATTAGGGTTAATAGTACTACAGGCTTTATCGTTGAGCAACACATTAATTTCTACTGCTTTTCCTGCCTCTGTTTGAGCAGTATCGCTCAAGGCGCCTGCAAAACAGGGTAATCCGGAAGAATTGCTGGCAAAAGCTATTTTTATCTCTTCAGTTATACTCGCGCCACTCACTGTTTTACCCTCTATTATAAAAGCATCCGAAGTAACCTGTGCATCAGCCGGACGATAAAAGATGAATCCATTTTCTATAAACTTCGCTTCTCCATGTTGTGGCTGTCTGCTTATTGAGATAGACGTAGCCGATCTAAGTTTTTCAAATCCAGAAGGATCAATTGTAGTATTGCCTCCCGGCAATGCATAAAAAATATTACCCGGATTAACATCTGCCCCACCTGGAGATAATGCATCATCCTGTGCCACATCGCACGATATAGCTATAGCCGATAAAAAGAATATACAAATTTTCCGAAGCATTTTTCTCATTAGTTGTTTCATTGACTGCCTATGTCATCAAAAGGTTGTAATGATTTTCATCATTTTTTAAATTTTTGAAATAATAAGCTTTGCATTCGCCATGCTGCTGGTCATTTCCAGGCTGGCTATTCAGCTTGTTCTGGTAAATTTAACATTTCAATTGTAACTTTGCACTCTAACGTTTCCATGCATCATTCGCAGGGTCTGTTTAAATGTAATATTTAATATCACCTGTGAAAACTAACACAGCAAAAACCTGATTATCGATGTCTGTAGTTCTAGGCAAAGTGGCTATCTCTATATTTTTAAGTCTTTTTACTATCGCTTTGCTTTTCTGGAAAGAGAAGCTTAACCCTTTGATTTCGAACAAAAGTAATTGGGCTATTATGAGTGTCTGGATAGCCTTTCGAGTACTGCCATTTGTTGTGTTTTATCTTGTCCTGAATTTTTCGGTAAAATCAGACGTCATTTTCTTTTACGACACCGCCAAGCAAGCCCAGGCAGGGCTTATAGTTTATCGAGATTTCTGGCAACCTTATTCACCTCTTTTTCCGTATCTCAATGCTCTCGTACTGGCAGTTATCGATTCGCCTAAATCAATCATTTTTTTAATGATGATTTACGAACTAACGGCCATCTATATCACTAAAGCCTTGTATAGTAGTAAAAACTCTGTTTTTTATATCCTACTTTATTTGACTTTGCCGGCACCGCTTATATTTCTCATTTTCGGTGGACAGGAAGACATCTTCTTATGGCTATTTATAGCATTGGCTATCTGGGTTTATAAAAAATATAAAAATCCTCTTTACATCGGAATAACACTGGGCTTAGGAATCTTGTGTACAAAAATATTGCTGATTATTCCTATCGCTATTTTACTGATTTTTTCGAGACTACGTATCATGATTCTGTACGGTTTATTGATGATAGGAATCCCGTCTATTGCTATAATGCTTTATCTGACCGGTGATAAAATCCTGGCTCCGTTAGAATTAGGAGATTTACCGTTTGCTCCTAACCTTGTCAGCATTATAAGTCCGTTTATAGGTGGTATTGCGCCAAAAAGTAAATTATTAAACTGGGGAGGGCTTATTGTCATCGTATCAGGTGCCTGTTATTACCTGAGAAATCTTAAACCATATGGGGAGTCCAGGCTGTTGATATTTACTTTTATAATCACCAATATGATTACCATTATTGTACATAAGAATTCTTTACCTAATTACTTATTTACAATATTATTACCCATCATTTATTTCTTTGGAGAGTCTTTCACAACCAGACAATGGGTATCAATGATACTTCTAAATATCATCGGTGCTGTTCAGCCTTCCTTATGGTATTATCTGGGTGGCAAATACTATGATTCTTTCGGGAGCCTATCAGTATTGCATGTGGTAGAATATATTATGCAAATAGTGTATCTCGGGCTTTGTATATACTTTTTCTATCTTTTCAGTCAGATTTCGAAGGGGAACATCAAAGTCTCGCTTCCGGAATAACTCGCATCAGGATTTAAGTTTCTCGTTCTTTTCAAGCTCTCTGATTTTTGCATCCACCAAAAATCTGAACCAAAATCCTTGCAGAAAATGGAATGTTCTACCCGAGGTTGTTTCTAAAAAACCTAATCTGATTACAAACCGATAGAAAAAATAGATCATTGGTCTGATATAGAGCGGCAGATTCCACCATATTTTTTTCAGAAACGCAGTTCTCTCATCAGGGTTTCCGAATAAGTTAGGATCCAGCGTTTGTCCTCTCAGGCCTTTTTTGCGTTGAAACTCTTCCTGAGCAGTCAGATTGCTATAGCGAATCTGTTTAGTAAGCCAGAAATCGATGTCATGCTCTTTCAGGTTATCCTCTATTAATATTTCATTCTTCCAGATTACCGTTTTGCCATCTACAACAAACCGATGGTCCATGTTTTCATTCAGATCAGACCAGCCTTTTCCTTTACGAAACATCTTAAGCATATAGAAATTTCTGTATCCGCCATACTTTAGTCTTTCGCCTTGAAAGTAATTATGCCTGTTGAAGAATATACCATTGATATCCTGAGGAACAACCGCATCTGAGAAGGCATCCAATTTATTCAACAATTCTGCTGATGGGTACTGGTCTGCGTCCAGGCCGACTATCCAGGGGGTGGTAACCTGGCAGTTTTTCAGTGCAAAATCCCATTGTTTCGGATGGTTTTCAAAAACATTGGTTTTTACAACGGCTCCGTATTCTTCTGCAATAGCAACGGTATCATCGGTGCTTCCTGAATCTACTACAAATATCGGGGCATTGATTCCGGCTATTTTCGACAACAGTCTTCTTAAATGAACAGATTCATTGTAAGTCAGAATAATAAATGAAATATCGCTCATGATCAAAGATTACGAAGAAGGAATACGAATTGAAACAATTAGAAAACGTTACAAAATTAGTAAATATCAATGAACATTGTTTGCCAGACTATTTATTCTCTACTACATAAAAGTCATTATGCCGTAACAAAAAAAGCCCCTGAAACTTTCAGGGGCTTTCTGTATTCGTATCCGAATCTTAGGCTTCTTCTTTTTTATCTTCTTCTGAAGCCGGAGTTTCTTCTTGTGCTGGTGCAGCGTCAGCCACTTCTGTTGCTGGTTCTGCTTCAACTACTGCTACTGGGGTTTCTTCAACCACCTCTGCTGATGACTCATCTGTAGTTGCTACAGGAGCTGCTTCAGCAACCGCATCAGTAGATTTTTTACCACCACGACGACTACGACGAGTTTTCGCAGATTTCTCTTCTACGGCTGTCAATAGTGCTTCGTTGTAATCAACCAACTCAATCAGAGCTACTTCGGCGTTATCACCGAAACGAGTACCTAATTTAATGATACGAGTGTATCCACCATTACGGTTAGCTACTTTCTCTGCAATCTCACCAAAAAGAGTTTTGATAGACTCTTTATCTTGCAAATAAGAGAATACCATACGACGTGAGTGTGTTGTATCATTTTTTGCCTTTGTAATAATAGGCTCAACATACTTACGCAATTCTTTAGCTTTTGCCAAAGTTGTTTCAATACGTTTGTGCTGAATTAAAGAAATGGCAAGGTTTTTCAATAACGCATCTCTGTGTGAATGGGTTCTACCTAAATGATTGGTTTTGTTACCGTGTCTCATTGTAATAATTTTCGTAAGTAACGGTCAAAATAACCTACGCAGTCTTGGCTATTCCACCTATTACGATTGATAATTGTTTTATTCGAATACTGCGGTTTCGATTATATACAAAAAATTCCCCTCCCGTTTTAAAACTATCAGGAGGGGAAAAAATCAGTATCAATCTTCGTCTAACTTGTATTTAGTTACGTCCATTCCGAAGTGAAGACCTTTGTCGGCAACTAATTGTTCCAACTCAGTCAACGACTTCTTACCGAAGTTACGGAACTTCATCATGTCAGCTACTTCAAGTCTTGCAAGATCGCCCAAAGTACGAATATCTGCCGATTTCAAACAGTTGTAGGCACGAACTGACAAGTCAAGGTCTTGAAGAGAAGTTTTCAACAGCTTACGCATGTGTAAGAATTCTTCGTCTACAATATTGTCTTCGTCATCCTTCTTAGTATCAAACACCATGTTCTCGTCAGTGAACTTCAAGAAGTGCTGAATCAGAATATGTGCAGCTTCCTGCAATGCTCTTTCAGGGTGAATTGAACCATCAGTTTTAATTTCCAACAAAAGTTTTTCGTAGTCGGTCCGTTGTTCCACACGGGTATTTTCAATGCTATACTTCACGTTTTTGATCGGAGTATAGATTGAATCAACCGAGATAAAACCGATAGGTAAATCGTTTTGTTTATGCTCTTCGGCAGAAACATAACCACGACCTTTATCTACAACAATTTCAACTTCTATTTCTTTTTGGTCGTCCAAACGGGCAATCACCAGATCAGGATTTAAAATCTGAAAACTCTGAGTGAATTTGCCGAGGTCGCCAGCAGTTAACACACTTTGATTTTTTACTCTGACGGTAAATTTATTGTCTACATAATCTGAGACTTTTTTGAAACGAACCATTTTAAGGTTTAAGATGATTTCCGTCACATCATCTACAACCCCTTCTATGCTCGAAAATTCGTGTAGTACCCCGGGGAACCTCACGGCCGTGATTGCATAACCTTCCAATGAAGATAGCAAAATACGACGTAGGGCGTTCCCGATGGTCACACCATACCCTCTTTCAAGTGGTTTAAACTCGAAAAAGCCATGGAAGTCGTCTGCTTTTTCCATGACGACCTTGTCAGGCATTTGAAATGCTAATATTGACATACGTATGCAGTGTGTTTGTTTTCGTTAACGAAAAGGGTGGTTAGCTATGCCCACCATAAAAAAACGTAGCTGTGCCACCGCCGATTTTGTCGGCAATGGCACAACTAATATTCAAATATTATTTGTTATACAACTCGACGATGGCCTGTTCGTTGAAGTTTTCAGGGATCTGGTCACGCTCCGGATAGTTAATAAATTTACCTACCAGCTCAGTACCATCCCATTCTAACCAGTTATAACGTTTAGCATTACGAGCATTCAAACTTTCAGTGATTGTTTCAAGTGCTTTCGATTTTTCACGTACACCTACCAATTGGCCTGGTTTCAAAATCAACGACGGAATGTTTAACACTTCGCCATCAACTGTGATATGACGGTGTGTCACCAACTGACGGGCAGCACGGCGTGTTGGAGCAATACCTAAACGATATACGGTGTTATCAAGACGTCCTTCACAAAGTTTAAGGAGGTTCTCGCCAGTACGTCCTTGTCTAACAGAGGCTAAATGGAAGAAACGAGCAAACTGACGCTCTAATATACCATAAGTATATTTTACCTTTTGCTTTTCGATTAGCTGTTGGCCATATTCTGATTTTTTACCTTTACGTCCTTTGCCATGTTGGCCAGGAGCATAATTCTTTTTGCTTAACGCTTTGCTTGGGCCCATTACTGGTTCGCCAAACTTTCTTGAAATTCTAACTTTCGGACCTGTGTATCTTGCCATTATTTGTTTGTGTTAAGAGAAGTAAAGATTGATTAGCCCCAATGTCCAAACTATCAATCCATATAGTTAATTCATTGCTATATTTTACTTCAGGTGTCTGCCGGGCAGGCTTTTGCAATTGATTATTAAAAATTAAGAAACAGAAGAACGAAATATTTAAATTCTGCTGCCTGAATTAATAAATTCTAAGGCATAAATCTAAACTATTTCACTCTTCTGCCTACTATTAAACTCTTCTACGTTTTGGAGGGCGACAACCATTGTGTGGCAGAGGAGTAACATCAGTAATTGAAGTAACTTCAATACCTGAACTCTGTACCGTACGAATAGCTGACTCACGACCAGAACCAGGGCCTTTTACAAATACTTCTGCTTTACGCATACCTGCATCATACGCCACTTGCGCACAACTTTGTGCAGCCATCTGGGCAGCATAAGGAGTATTTTTCTTAGAACCCCTGAATCCCATTTTACCGGCAGAACCCCAGGAAATAACCTGACCCTGACTGTTGGTAATTGAGATAATAATATTATTAAATGAAGCCCTAATGTGTACTTGACCCACCGGCTCTACTATCACTACTCTTTTTTTAGCTTTATCTTTTCTTTTAGCTTGTGCCATTGTGACAAACAGTGTTAAATGATAGGCAATACAGAAATACCTGTATTCTGTTCGATTTTACCCCCGTTACTAGTAAAATCCTACTTCGTATCTGTTCAGGATACCCGGGGAGTCCCTAGACGGGCTTACTTGGTAGCTTTCTTCTTGTTTGCTACAGTCTTACGTTTACCTTTACGGGTACGTGAGTTGTTCTTGGTACGTTGTCCGCGTAATGGTAAACCTTTACGATGGCGCACACCACGGTAGCAACCAATGTCCATCAAACGTTTAATGGCCAGCTGCACTTCAGAACGCAACTGTCCTTCAACAGTTACTTCTTCACTGATGATACCACGAATGGCATTAGCTTCTGCGTCGTTCCACTCACCTGCTTTTTTATCGAAGCTAACATTAGCTTTTTCTAAAATCTTTTGTGATGAACTACGACCAATACCGTAGATGTAAGTAAGGGCGATTTCGCCTCTTTTCTTGTCTGGGATGTCAACACCTGCAATCCTCATAGATAATTAACCTTGTCTTTGTTTAAACTTCGGATTTTTTTTGTTAATAACGTAAATTTTACCCTTACGACGGATAACTTTACATTCAGCACTACGCTTCTTTACTGACGCTTTAACTTTCATATTCTGTTTTTTACCCCGACCCTTAAAGGGAAATTTGTACGAAAGTTTTCATGTTTTGGGGTTGAAATTAAACATGAAGTTTCTATTAATAAATCATCCCGTTAACTGCTATTCCTTCACCTTCACGGCTTCAGAGATTATTTATAACGGTACGTAATTCTTGCTTTTGTTAAATCATAAGGCGACATCTCCAATCTAACCTTGTCTCCTGGCAATATACGAATGTAATTCATTCTCATTTTACCAGAAATATGGGCGACCAGTTCGTGCTTGTTTTCCAGACGCACACGAAACATGGCGTTTGAAAGTGCTTCAGTAATGATGCCGTCTACTTCGATATTTGCTTGTTTTGCCATATTTTTTAAATTGCGCCGAAAACCAAGGTTTTCCTTAAACGCTATTTCATCTACGCCACTTGTGTTTTATGCTTGGCCAGTACTTCTTCAATGTATTCAAAAGTGGTCAGTATCTCTCCGGCGCCCTTTCTTACAACAATTGTATGCTCAAAATGTGCTGATTGCTTCCGGTCTTCAGTTCTGATCGTCCAACCGTCGTTTTCCTGCACTACCGATCTCCTACCGAGGTTAATCATTGGTTCAATAGCCAGTACCATACCCTCTTGTAATTTCGGACCGTTACCACGTTTGCCAAAGTTAGGTACTTCCGGTGCTTCATGTAAAAACTTACCAACACCATGCCCTACTAATTCGCGTACTACTCCGTATCCAAGTTTTTCAGTGTAATCCTGTACTGCAGCACTAATATCACCGATTCTATTACCTGTTCTGGCTTGCTCAATACCTTTGTATAATGACTCATACGTATGTTTCAGCAAATCGGCCACTTCTTTCGATATACTTCCAACCGGATAAGTATAAGCGCTATCGGCATGATAGCCATCCTTATAAACACCACAGTCAATCGAAACTATATCTCCTTCTTTCAGCGTTCTGTTACTTGGTATGCCATGCACAACCACATCATTTACAGAAATACAAAGTGAGGCTGGATATTTAAGACCACTGACATCATAACCTAAAAAAGATGGATGCCCTTTATGATCTTTAATGTATTCGTAAGCAATCTTATCTAATTCTTTGGTGGTTACGCCCGGTGCTACTGCTTTCGCTACTTCAGCATGGGCTTTACCTAATATCTGACCATTGTTTCGGATAATCTCTAACTCTTCTTCCGATTTCAAATATATAATTCTATCCTGTTTACTCATGGCATTTATCTTCTATCAGATAGAGACCGTCGAAACCGCCTGACGACCCTGAATACGTCCTGACTGCATCAAGCCTTCATAACGCTTCATTAACAGATAGCTCTCTATTTGTTGCAATGTATCTAACACAACACCAACCAGAATCAACAGTGAAGTTCCACCGAAGAATGAAGCAAAATTCTGCGTCATTCCTAACAGGCCTGCTAGAGCTGGCAGAATAGCGATCACCGCCAGTAATACACCACCCGGTAAGGTAATTCTATCTAACACATTGGCTATGTAATCAGAAGTGGGTTGACCAGGCTTAATACCCGGAATAAAACCACCACCACGTCTCATATCGTCTGCAATCTGATTAGGATTAATCGAAATAGCTGTGTAAAAGAAAGTAAAACCAATAATAAGAATAGCGTATATCAAACAATACTGCCATGACGTTGGGCTGTTCATGATAATCGCCCAGTTCTGGAAAGTATCATTTTTGGTACTTTCAGCAAGGTAATTCAAAATCAAACCCGGAATAAACATTAATGCTTGTCCGAAAATGATAGGCATTACACCGGCAATATTCAATTTTAAAGGCAAATACTGACGTTGTCCTGTTACTACTTTGTTACCAACTATTTGTTTCGCGTATTGAACCGGAATTCTGCGTGTAGCCTGAGTAATGGCTACAGCAAACAAAACAACCATGAACAAAGCTACAATCTCTATGACAAAGAACAGAACCTCACCACTACCCGCTCTCGATTTGGCTTCTCCCAGAATTGCACCAGGGAGCCTTGAAACGATACCAATCATAATCATCATTGATATCCCGTTTCCAATACCTTTCTCAGTCATTCTTTCGCCTAACCACATACACATGATGGTTCCGGCTATAATCAACAATACTGAACTCAAGTAGAAAAGACCCTGGCTTACCATGATTGCATCTGTTGGAATAGTAGTCTGCACATAAGTAAACCCTTGTGCCGCTGCTACTGCTATGGTTAACCAACGGGTAATCTGATTCAATTTTCTTCTGCCCGACTCACCTTCTTTCTGCAATTTGCTGAAATACGGTAAAGCCAATGTCAATAGCTGGATAGCAATTGAAGCTGAAATGTATGGCATAATACCTAACGCCATAATTGAAGCATTCTTAAAAGCACCACCGACTAATGTATTTAAAAGACCCAACAAACCGTTGTCGGCTGTTAAATCTTTTAATTTAGCTACATCAACACCCGGTAAAACTACGTGGGATCCGACACGAAAAATAACTATTATCAAAAGAGTTTGAAGAATACGTTTCCTCAATTCCTCTATTGACCAAATGTTTTTGAGTGTTGTTATAAATTTGTTCATTTTTTTAGGAAAAACTAGGCTTTAGGTTGAAAATGCTCCGCTGCGTCCGTCTAAAGTTCATCCTGCAATTCTCTTAACTCATTCCACTTATCATCACTCGCTGTTTCCGCTTGTTCTGCTCAAGTAGCCGGTCATCTACTGCAAATTCCGAACTGTTTACTTAAGGATTTCTGTGACTTTTTCCGGTTTTGCTGCTAAATCACAAAGCTAATGATTACTTCGCTAATAAGCAAATCTGCCGGTTTCTTCCCTTTGCCCTAGATTATTTATAAATCGTTTCCTTCAGCTGCTTTTTTCGTCTTCTTCGGTTTCGCTTCAGCTACTGCTTCCTGAGCAGCCGGTTGCTCTGTTGCTTTTCCTAAACCTGCAGAAGCGGCCGGATCAAATGTTGCATCAACAGTTGCCGAACCACCTGCTTTCTCAATAGCAGCAATAGCTGATGCTGAGAACGCATTTGCTTTCAGATTAACTGTAGCAGTCAATTCACCACGTCCTAAAATTTTCACAAGATCTGATTTTGAAGTCAAACCATTGTTATACAAGAAACCTAAATCAATGCTATTCACACCAGTTTTGTCAAACAATGCCTGGATTGTGTCAAGATTGATAGCTTTATATTCTACTCTGTTGATATTCTTAAAACCAAACTTAGGTACACGACGTTGCAATGGCATCTGACCACCTTCAAAACCACGCTTCTGGCTGTAACCTGAACGAGATTTTGCTCCTTTATGACCACGTTTTGCAGTACCACCACCACCAGAGCCATGTCCGCGACCTACTCTGTCATTCACTTTAACTGAACCTTTAGCAGGTTGTAATGAACTTAATTTCATTGTAATTCGATTATTTTAATCGGTTAAAAATACGCAATTCCGACTTTCGGAATCACTCGGCTATGCCTACCCTAAACCCGTTGCCGGGAGAATCTATTATGCTTCTTCTATTACTAACAAGTGTTTTACCTTGTTAATCATACCTTGCATAGCAGGGTTCAGTTCTTTTTCTACAGTACGGTTAAGTTTGCCAAGACCCAAAGCAGCGATTGTACGCTTTTGCACTTCTGGTCTGCCAATTGTACTTCTTACCTGAGTAATTTTTACCTTTGCCATCTTTTTATTAGCTATAAGCTGGGCGCTATTATCCGTTAAATACTTTTGTCATTTTAACACTGCGTTGGAACGCCACGGTATGAGGTGCACGCATTTGGCTTAAAGCATCAATAGTAGCTTTAACCACGTTGTGCGGGTTTGATGAACCTTTAGATTTCGCCAATACATTATGAATACCGGCTGCTTCTAAAACGGCACGCATCGCACCACCGGCAATAATACCGGTACCAGGAGCTGCAGGTTTAACAAACACAAAACCACCTGAGAACTTGCCGTGAATTTCATGAGGAACGGTGTCATTGATTACAGGCACAGATACCAGATTTTTCTTAGCATCTTCAATAGCCTTAGCAATAGCATCTGTTACTTCATTTGCTTTGCCCAGACCTTGTCCTACAACACCTTTACCGTCGCCTAACACAACGATTGCCGAGAAACTAAAACGACGACCCCCTTTCACCACCTTGGCTACACGGTTGATGGCTACTACTCTTTCTTTGAGTTCTGCCTCGTTAACTTTTGCTTTATTCATTGATTCAGAATTGCAAGATTAGAATTTCAAACCGCCTTCTCTGGCACCATCTGCCAAGGCTTTAATATTACCATGATACAAATAACCATTACGGTCAAACACACAGGCTTCGATACCTTTTTCAGTAGCGATTTCAGCTAATTTCTTACCTACTTCTTTAGAGTTATCAACTTTCACACCTTTCAATCCTAAACCAGAAGTAGACGCTGAAGCTAAGGTAACACCTTTAGTGTCGTCAATTAACTGAGCGTATATGGCTGTATTTGAGCGAAACACCGTTAAACGTGGTCTTTCAGAAGTTCCTGAAACCTTACTACGGATGCTCCACTTAATTTTTTGTCTTCTATCAGTTTTAACACTTGACATTGTTATAAATATTTTGAGACCTTGAAACGCGTTTCGCCGTCTGGTATGTCTAATGATTATTTCTTCTTACCTGAGGTTTTACCAGCTTTGCGACGAACAACTTCACCAACAAAACGAATACCTTTTCCTTTGTAAGGCTCAACTTTACGCAGAGATTTGATCTTCGAAGCTACCAGACCGATCAATTGTTTGTCGGTACCTTCAAGCGTTACAAGCGGGTTTTTCCCTTTTTCCATAGCAGTTGTAACTTTCAACTCTTCAGGAACCACAAAATACACATTGTGTGAGAACCCTAAGCTAAGGTCTAATACGTTTCCGTTGTTTGATGCCTTATAACCTACCCCAACAATTTCCATTGAAGTTTTGTATCCTGTGCTTACACCAATAACCATGTTATTGATTAGTGAACGATACAAACCATGTAAGGCTTTGTGACGTTTTTGTTCGGTTGGTCTTTCAACTTTTAATTCGTTGTCTTCAACACCAACTGTGATATCAGAATCAACTTTTTGAGTGAGAGTTCCTTTCGGGCCTTTTACAGTTACCACATTAGCACCATCTACTGTGATACTTACTCCGCTCGGAATAGCAACTGGTTTTTTACCAATTCTTGACATTTTACTTTGAGTTTAAGGCTTCATGACACTTTCGTTGAGAAACGAGTTATCAAGAGCGGTCAACGATTCATTTAATTAGACTGCAGAAACCTGCATAAGATATAAGTATATTAACAAGCCTGAGCCTATTAATATACATAGCATAATACTTCACCACCTACTTTCAAAGAACGTGCTTCCTTGTCAGTCATTACACCTTTCGAAGTTGAAAGGATAGCAACGCCTAATCCGTTTAATACACGTGGAATTTCAGTAGTGCCTGAGTATTTACGTAAACCTGGTTTAGAAACACGTTTCAATTCAATGATGGCCGATTGTTTCGTTACCGGATTGTACTTTAATGCAATTTTGATAACACCCTGTGGAGCTGCTTCTTCAAATTTATAGCTTTGAATAAACCCTTTATCGTACAGTACTTGTGTAATCGCTTTTTTGATGTTCGAAGCAGGAATTTCTACCACTCTATGACGCGCCTTGATGGCATTTCTGATTCTGGTAAGGAAGTCTGCTATTGGATCCGTTGTAATCATTTTGCTGTTTAATTTTGGATACCTAAGCCAACATTGAGCAGTATCGCAAGCGCGACTTTCTCAATTGGGCTGCAAAATTAGAAAATATTTTTAATAAATAGTATATTGATAAGGAAATATTATTTAACAGAATTTATGTTCCTTGAATAATTTATATCAATTCACTAAATTCTACTAAACCATTCGCCTATCTTACCAAGATGCTTTAGTAACACCCGGAATCAACCCTTTTGATGCCATCTCGCGGAAGGTAACACGGTTGATACCAAATTTACGCATATACCCTCTTGGACGACCCGTCAACTTACAACGGTTGTGTAATCTAACCGGTGAAGCATTACGAGGTAATTTATCCAACGCGGCATAGTCGTTAGCTTCTTTCAAAGCGGCACGCTTAACTGCATATCTTGCTACAGTTGCCTCTTTCTTTCTATCTCTTGCTTTTATTGATTCTTTTGCCATTGTATGACTTTTAATTAAGCTGATTTCAAAGACTTAAATCTCTGTTAAGATTGTTGTTTTTTGCTGCTTGTAAATGGAAGACCCATTTCTTTTAATAGTTCGTAAGCTTCTGCATCTGTTGGAGCTGAAGTAACGAAAGTTATATCCATACCCTGAATCTTTGAGATTTTATCAATCGAAATTTCAGGGAAAATAATCTGCTCTTTAATACCAAAGGTATAGTTACCGCGTCCGTCAAAACCTTTATCGCTGATACCTTTGAAGTCTCTTACACGTGGAAGTGCAATTGCACATAGACGATCAAGAAACTCGTACATTTTCTGTCCGCGAAGTGTAACTTTCACACCAATCGGCATGTTTTCGCGAAGTTTGAAGTTAGAAACCGCTTTCTTTGAAAGGGTAGCAACTGCTTTTTGTCCGGTGATGTTGGAGATTTCTTCCAGACCACTGTCGATCAATTTCTTGTCGCCGGTTGCAGCGCCTACACCACGGTTAATAACGATTTTCTGCAAGGTAGGAACCTGCATGATAGATTTGTACCCAAACTTTGTTTTCAAAGTTGGTACTACATCATTTGTATATTTTTCTTTTAAGCGTGCCATTTTCTGAATTGCTTTTATGAGGATTTCCGACCCTCTTCTATTGTGCCGGCTTCTCAGTCAGCCAATTAAATATTAAATAAATTTATCGGTCTTCTTCGAGTAACGTTGCAGTTTGCCTTTATCGTTTTCTTTGCGACCAGTACGGGTAGTTTCACCTGTTGCCGGATCAACCAAGGCCACATTGCTGATATGAACCGAACCCTCAATCTCACGGATTTCCCCCTGAGGATTTTGAGCCGATGGTTTCACGTGTTTTTTCTGAATGTTTACACCTTCAACCACAACACGTTGTTTTTCAGCGTTAATATCAGTGATTTTACCACGCTTTCCTTTCGAATTACCTGCAATCACCTCTACTGTATCGCCCGAGCGTACATGAAGTTTCTGTTGCTTATTGAATTTTCTTTCCATTACTTTTAAATTTGAAAATTTGAATAGTTAAGCATCGGACAAAGAACTGACGCTCTCTGCCACAATGGCGGGCTAAGCTATACTTAGAAAACCGCTTTCAAATTAAAGAACTTCAGGAGCCAAAGAAACGATTTTCATGAATTGTTTCTCACGTAATTCACGTGCAACAGGTCCGAAAATACGAGTACCGCGTGGCTCGTCTTGGTTGTTTAATAATACTACTGCGTTGTCTTCAAAACGTATGTATGAACCATCTTTGCGACGAACCTCTTTCGTGGTTCTAACTACGACAGCCTTCGATACTGTTCCTTTCTTCATGTTTGATGAAGATAAGGCCGATTTTACGGATACGACAACCTTGTCACCAATAGAAGCATAACGCTTACCTGTTCCGCCCAATACACGGATCACAAGCACCTCTTTTGCTCCACTATTATCGGCAACACCTGCTCTTGATTCTTGCTGTAACATTGTCTTAATTTTTGGCTACAGGCGCATAAGCCAATAGCTATTAGCTTTAAATTACTTCGCTTTTTCTACGATTTCTACTAATCTCCAATTCTTATTCTTGCTCAATGGGCGAGTTTCCTGAATCTTAACGGTATCACCGATACCTGCCTCATTTTTCTCGTCATGGAACATGAATTTCTTGGTTTTGAGCATGAATTTTCCGTATTTCGGATGTTTCAATTTACGAACTACAGCTACAACACCAGATTTATCCATCTTGTTGCTAACTACTGTTCCGATACGCTCTTTTCTAAGATTTCTTTCCATTGTTCTTTACTTAATTCCTGATACACAGGGTATTTAATTATTAACGGGCATTCAATTCTGTCAACATTTGAGCAATCAGTCTGCGAGACTGACGAATACGCATCGGATTTTCGATAGGCGTGATAGCATGAGCAAACTTCAACTTGTTGATTCTTTCTTTCTCAACGACGATGTTCTGCTGCAACTGCTCAACTGACAATGCTTGGATTTCTGACTTTTTCATTTGATTATTGAATGAATGAATGAGTATAAACTGAGCTCATTCCGGTTATCATCACAGAGATTTTTCACTGCGAATTATTCTGCGTCTTCCTGATAATCTCTACGTACTACAAACTTGGTTTGTACCGGCAATTTCTGAGCTGCCAGACGAAGAGCTTCACTGGCTACTGCCAAAGGCACACCGGTTGCTTCGAAAAGAATAGTACCTGGTTTAACGCTGGCTACCCAATATTCTGGGGCACCTTTACCTTTACCCATACGTACCTCAAGTGGCTTTTTAGTGATAGGCTTATCAGGGAAGATACGAATCCATACCTGACCTTCACGTTTCATTGCACGGGTAACCCCGATACGAGCTGCCTCAATCTGACGAGAGGTGATTCGACCCGGCTCTAAAGATTTGATAGCGAATGTTCCGAATGCAATCTCATGTCCTCGGGTTGCGAGACCCTTGATTCTGCCTTTTTGCTGCTTACGGAATTTGGTTCTTCTTGGTTGTAACATGACGCTATTATATTATCAGCACTATGTGCTTAGTTTCAAGTTTCAAATATTCTAAGTTTCAAGTATCACATTTCAATAAAGAAACCGAAAACCTGAAACTCAAAACTATTATCTTCTATTGTTATTACCTCTGTTGTTATTGTTGTTACGGTTACCGCCGCCGCCACGATTGTTGTTGTTACGGTTACGGTCTCTGTCGCCACCGCCGCCTCTGTTGTCGTCACGTCCGCCACCTCTTCTGTCATCACGTCCACCACCTCTACGATCGTCGCGTCCGCCACGTCCGCCGGCTGATGCACCTTCGCCACCTCTTTCATTACCTTGTGATGCAGCACCACCTGCCGGAGTCAAATCACGCTTACCAAATACTTCGCCTTTGAACACCCATACTTTAATACCGATTTTTCCGTATACGGTAAGGGCTTCTGATATAGCATAGTCAATATCAGCGCGAAGTGTATGAAGCGGGATACGTCCTTCTTTATACATTTCATTACGTGCCATTTCGGCTCCTGCCAAACGACCACCTAATTTCACTTTAATACCTTGTGCACCTACACGAACAGCTGCCTGAATGGCTTGTTTCATGGCACGACGGTAAGAGATACGAGCCTCCAATTGTTGTGCAATTGATTCACCGATCAATTTAGCATCCAATTCAGGGCGTTTGATTTCGTAGATATTGATCTGAACGTCTTTACCGGTCAGTTTCTTCAACTCTTCTTTAATCTTATCAACTTCGTTACCACCTTTTCCGATTACAACACCCGGACGGGCAGTATGGATAGTAAGTGTGATACGCTTTAAGGTGCGCTCGATAACTACTTTCGAGATCGCTCCTTTCGGAATACGTGCTGCCACGTATTTACGGATTTCTTGGTCTTCTACAAGCTTCTCAGCAAAGGTTTTGCCACCATACCAGTTAGATTCCCAACCTCTGATGTACCCAAGTCTAAGACCGACAGGATTAACTTTTTGTCCCATTAGTTATGATTTGCTTATTACGGCTTATAGCCGTATACATTTTGTGCGATACGAGTAGTATATCGTTCGCTTATTAATAATTAAACTGCACTATCAACTACAATAGTAAGGTGATGAGAACGTTTACGAACCCTGTATGCACGCCCTTGAGGTGCCGGTCTTAAACGTTTGATCATACGACCACCATCAATGAAGATAGACTTCACAATAAGCTCAGCTTCTTCAATTTTCTGGTCTTCGTTTCTTTGTTGCCAGTTGGCTACTGCTGATAACAAGACTTTCTTGATAACAGGTGAAGCATGTTGAGGTTGAAAGCTCAAAATACCCAGCGCTTGGCTTACCTTTTTACCTCTGATCAGGTCTGCAACCAGTCTTGCCTTACGTGGCGAGGTAGGATAATCATTTAATTTTGCTACTGCTTCCATTTTCTACAAATGTACAATTATTATCTTTTTCCTTTATCTTTCTTTGCTATGTGACCACGGAAGTTACGCGTTGGAGAGAATTCTCCCAATTTGTGCCCTACCATGTTATCAGTTACATATACAGGTATAAATTTATTCCCGTTATGTACTGCGAAAGTATGTCCAATGAAATCCGGAGAGATCATTGAGCGACGCGACCATGTTTTGATGACTGACTTCTTGCCTGAATTGTTCATATCAACAATTTTCTTATCGAGGCGGTAATCAATATATGGTCCTTTTTTTAGTGAGCGTGCCATAAATACTTATCTATATTCTTTATTTTGATTATTTACTTCTTCTTGAAACGATTAGCTTGGTTGAAGGCTTCGTCTTGTCACGGGTTTTCTTACCTTTAGCAAGTAAACCATTACGTGAACGTGGATGACCTCCGGACGCACGGCCTTCCCCACCACCCATCGGGTGATCAACCGGGTTCATAGCTACACCTCTTACTCTAGGACGAACACCCAGCCAACGTTTACGACCGGCTTTACCGTAAGTAACGTTCATGTGATCGGCATTCGAAACAGTACCTACTGTAGCAATACAAGTAGCTAATACCATTCTCATTTCACCTGAAGGCATCTTCAAGGTTACATATTTACCGTCTTTCGCCAACACCTGTGCGTAAGTTCCTGCGCTACGTGCCATTTGGGCACCTTTACCAGGATGCAACTCAATGTTGTGAACAATTGTACCCAGCGGCATGTTTCCCAGTGGAAGAGCGTTACCGATTTCAGGAGCAACCGTTTTACCGGAAATAATTATCTGGCCAACTTTCAAACCTTGTGGGGAAATGATATAGGCCTTTTCGCCGTCTGTATATTGCACTAGGGCAATACGAGCCGAGCGGTTTGGATCGTACTCGATAGTTTTTACTTCAGCCGAAACATCTACTTTGCTTCTTTTGAAATCGATGATACGATATTTACGTTTGTGGCCACCACCGATGTAACGTGCGGTACGGTGTCCTTCGTTATTACGACCACCGGTTCTTTTGATCGAAGTGGTCAGGCTTTTCTCAGGTTTACTTGCAGTAATCTCCGAGAAATCAGGCGCTACACGATGACGTTGACCCGGGGTGATTGGTTTTAATTTCTTGATACCCATTTTTACTTAATCTTTTGCAGCCTTTTATAGGCTATACCTGAAATTTAATGATGGAATGATTTGTGCTTACACACAGAATCTTTCTTATAAATTTTCGTAGAAATCAATCATTTCGCCATCCTTCAATGTTACTACTGCTTTTTTGAAAGTAGAAGTAACACCAGAAGACGCTCTGCTACGAGTCATTCTTGATTTCTTTTTGCCGATCTGGCGAATGGTGTTTACATCAGTAACTGTTACACCATACATCTTTTCTACGGCTTTTGCGATCTCTATTTTGTTCGCATCCTTAGCCACCTCAAACACAAACTTGCCTTTAGCAGTGCTTTTTTGCGTTTTTTCGGTGATGATTGGTCTTTTAAGTACACTCATTTTCTTAATTTATTAGCAAAGCTGTTTGCAGCTTTTAGTTCAATATTGATTCTATTTTCGACAAAGCACCTTCGCTAATGATTAACTTATCAGCATTGATTAAGTCATAAGTACTTACTTCGTCAGCACTCAAAACCTTAGTTTTTGGAATGTTACGAGCTGATAAATACACATTGCTATCATAAGAAGGCAGGATGAAAAGAGTCTTGCTACCTGTCAATGACAATGCACTAAGAAATGCTAAGTATGATTTTGTTTTTGGAGACTCGAAAGTGAAATCTTCGATAACTGAGATGTTATTCTCTTTGGCTCTTGCTGAGAAAACCGACTTACGAGCCAATACTTTTACTTTCTTATTCAATTTGAAATCGTAATCGCGGGGAACAGGTCCGAATACACGACCACCACCTACGAAAATCGGAGCTTTGGTAGAACCATGACGAGCACCGCCAGAACCTTTTTGACGAACAATTTTCTTGGTTGAACGTGCAATTTCAGCTCTTTGCTTAGCTTTGTGCGTACCTTGACGCTGATTAGCCAAATAGTGTTTTACATCAAGATAAACCACATGTGTATTTGGCTCGATTCCGAAGACATCGTCTGACAATACTGCCTTACGACCTAAATCTTTTCCGTCTTTGCTTAATACTGATAATTCCATTGTATTTACCGATTTTTTCGATGTCGTCCGGTTTCGACCTAAATGTTCGCCCCCCGCCCTAAAGGGAGCTATTAAAATTAAAGGACTATTTTACCCCCCTTTAGGGGTTGGGGGTTATTTATGTAAAGTAATGAAGCCGTTTTTTGCACCAGGAATCGAACCGCTGATAACGATCAGGTTCTGGTCTGACAACACTTTCAATACTTTAAGGTTTTGCACAGTTATACGTGTGTTACCCATACGGCCGGCCATACGAATGCCTTTGAAAACACGTGATGGGAACGAACATGCACCGATTGAACCGGGGTGACGTCCGCGGTTGTGCTGACCGTGAGTCTGGCCACCTACCCCGCTGAATCCGTGGCGTTTTACAACCCCCTGGAAACCACGACCTTTTGAGTTTCCGGTTGCATCTAAGAAATCGCCTTCTGCAAAAACATCTTCAATACGAATAGTATCGCCAAGGTTGTATTCTTTTTCGAACTCTTTAAACTCAACTAATTTACGTTTAGGCGTTGTGCCTGCTTTTTTGAAATGACCTACCAACGGGCGGCTGGTATTTTTTTCTTTCTTTTCGCCGTAGCCTAACTGAATAGCTTTGTAGCCATCATTTTCTTCAGTACGAACTTGAGTTACAACACAAGGACCTGCCTCAATCAAAGTGCATGGTACTGCTTGGCCTTCTGCGTTGAAGATAGTGGTCATCCCAACTTTCTTTCCGATAATTCCAGACATGGTATTTTACGCTTTATTTTGCTATTACAACCTAATTTGATTCTTCTTCTGCCAAATCGCAATCCGGCGTCCAAACGGGGGTGCAAAATTCATAAAAAAACTGCACTAAACCAAACTTCAGTCAAAAATTATTTACTATTTCCAGAGGTTGGAAAATCCAACTTGTTCATTACACTGCAAACCGTCGGACGAATCCGCGCCGGTAAGGCCTAAAAATTAAAGGTGCAGGACGATTCCTTGTTACCTTGCAGCGATTCCTGTAAAATTCATAGCTTTCGGAGACTGTTCTGAATTAGTATTTACGAAACGTGTTCGTTGATGCTTACAGTCAAAGTTAAACTGGTTTCCCGAATGATTCGAGACTTCGTTTAACCAAATGAGAAGTACTCCGCTTTTTATTGAGGTGCAAAGGTACTGATTTTTTTTTGCCTGCAAAATATATCACAAAAGTTTTTTCAATTATTTTTCTAGTTATCAGGCAATTAGATCAATGCTATGATTTCGGCCCGTAAAGTCTAATTATTAATAGCCATAATATGCTTCCGGTCGCCCATTAAAATTAACAATACCGTGTCAATAATATTTAGAAAAAATTACTACTTTTAAAAATCTTAAATGTTCCTATACGTTCAACTTATCTTTTAACTACCTTATGAAAACATCTTTTACGTTTTTGTTGTGCCTTTGTGCGCTCTTCGGTTCGTTTGCCCAAAATACGATCATCCGCGGAAAGCTCCCTTCCATGAAAGGGGCCGTGGTTCAAATTACCCGTCCGGCCAACCAATTTATTAAAACTCCAAAAGGCTTTGTTACTAAAACCCTCGTGAATCCGGCAGGCAATTTCAGCCTCAATGCCGATTTCCTGAACAATGAAATCGTAGTCGTATCCATTGAAGACACCACCCGCAACAGAACATTATTTAAACAGTATTTTTTTATTACCAAAGGCGACAATCTGCTGATTGCTGAAAATGCCAATAACACCATTAGCATAACAGGCATTGGGGCAAATCATAATCAGCTAAGGAGTATTTCTACATTCTATCACTACGGGCAAACCAAACAAGACTCCATACCTTTCGGACTTTATAAAGTTGTGACAGGCTTTCATGAAAAAGATAAAAAGAATATAGATTCTTTAGTAGCCTCTCAAAATCCTTCAGATGCTTTTATTGAGGCTTGGCATTATCACCTGAAATATGCTCGTGTGGCCTCATTATATTATACTTATGACGACTTGAATACCTCTGGTCCAAACTCATTTAATAGAAACAAACAAGCATGGCAGAGTTTCTTCAGCATATTGGCCAACGAAGCTCCTGTATCAGATGAAAAAGCCCTGGTTGCCCCCTCCTATCATCAATATCTGGAGCTGTTTCTGGAAACAAAATATGTCGATTCGCGCGATGATTACTTTAAGCAACCTCAGAAATTTTATAACGAATGGTTTGATGGTGATAGCCTGAGCGGGAAAGCAATTATGCAGGATGACATTCGCAATCAGTTAAAACAAAAGATAATCGAAAGATATTTTGATGGGAAGGTAAAAGAGCAAATGTATGCATTCTTATTTGCTTCAATGATTAAACTCAAGGATTTCAGTAACATCGAAAGCATCTATGGCAGTTTTAAGAAGCAATTTCCTGACAGCAAGTTTAATCAATACTTCAAGAAAAATATTGGTGAAGCTATTGCACGCTCAGAAAGAACCCTTAGCACGAAAGTAATCTTTTTGAACGACACAAAAAATTGGAACGACATTCTAGCTCAGTTCAAAGGGAAAACGGTATTTCTTGATATGTGGGGGAGCTGGTGCAGGCCTTGCAGAGAAGATATAAACCTGTATTCGGCAGCTCTGAAAAAGAAGTACAAGAACAAGGGTTTGGTGTTTTTGTATATTACCAATTTTGACAATGAAGTGAAATGGAAACAATTAATAGCCTTTTATAAACTGGAAGGGTATCATGTCTTTGCTTCGGAAGATTTATCCAATGAAATCATGCGAAAAATAAAAAGTATCAGTTATCCGAGCTATGCCATTATCGATAAATATGGGAATGTAGAAAAGATGAGAGTTGAGCGTCTTGAAGAGCGGGAAATCTTAGATACACAGATTGAAGAAGCTTTGAAAAGGTAAAAATAACAGGGGCAGGGAAATTTCCCTGCCCCTGTTATTTTTACTTCAATTTAACTGTCCAGACTTCAAATCTTGTCTTATTGGTATTATAAATGAATAGCTTATTATATACCTCTGAATAGGACACTGCAGGCAAAGCACTGGCTGGTAGTGGCATATCTCCCAGCATTTGTCCTTTCAGGTTGAATAAGGTATTATTCTTCCCATCAAAAACAGCTATGAAGCGCAAGTCATTACCCAGATCAAAATACCGCAGCTGCGATTGCATAAAATTGGTACTGCCAATTTCAAGCACAGGGTTGCCCTGTCTATTAGCAATCATTAAAGATGTCGGTGTTCTTCTGGCAATAAGCCAGTCTTTACGGTTCTGATCGAAAATCACTTCAAAAACTGTTCGCTTGTCAGGTCTTTCCAGTTGTATGCCGGATCCGTTTAAGTAATTGCCGGTCATATCTACTTTTCTGATTTCACCGGTTTCTGAAATCAGCGTGATCACCGGCTGTCTGGCCGATCCTTCTTCTGCTATCATCTCTAGGGGACGCGATGACAGGGGCACTTTAGGAAAACCACTCAGCATCGGCCCCTGCTCATAAAACACACTCAAAGTGCCGTCTTTCTGAATAGCTGCCAGATACGTATTATTTTTATACTTAAGCGGATGAATCTGTACGATATCGTTCAGATGCACCTGTGTATTTAACCGGTTAATCCGCTGGGTTTCTTCATCTATGATGTAAATATTTCCGCCCTCATCTGCTACATAAATTCTGGTTTCGCTTGTTGCAACTGCTTTAATAGCCCCTTTGAAATCAATATCGGCATAATTGGCAACCAGCCCTTTCTGGTTTTCTCTGGTAAAAAACAACAACTGATTGGCTGTGGTGGCCAGGTAGTGTAACGCCCCATTCTGAAAATAATCGGTAGGTAACAAGTAGGTACTCGTTATTGCCTGCCCGAGCGGAATTTTATTGATTTCTGTAGCAGAATGACTTAGCAATGCTACCTGATTATCGTCTTGCTGTACCAGAATTTCTTCAGAAGCATTGAAAGCACTTTTAATAACAAATGGCTTACTTCTGAAAGCGGCGCCCATATTCAGACTATCCTGCAGAAAAAACCGGTTAACCAGCACTTCTTTCTGGGTCTGCGGTATCTTCTCAATCAATAGTTTGGTTCCAAACCTGTTGTTCATTACAAAGTTTTCCACCGCTATAAACCGCATCGATTTAGCACGTTGTTCATGTTTGACAACAGAGTTTTTCCACTTTTGCGGCAATGAATGGTAAAAATTGTTCCAGATTCTCTGCGGACTGATAATTGCGGTTACCTGTGCCTGCGGGCGTAGTTTTTTTATAAAATCTGAATACATGGTTGATTTGGCCCAGGTTTGTCCGAAATTCAGATTATTCAGATACTCACGCATGGCATCGTCGTCACTGGCCAGAATCATGTAATCCCCAATCTGCGTATAATAACAATCCGGAAACCCTCTGAATACCGACCCGAAAAGCAGTGCAGGCAGTTGGCTTACCTGTATTTTACGAACATAGCTATTCAGATAACTGAACGGCTTCGGTTTAAAGTAAGAAGATATTCTTTCTGCATTAACGGCCAGATCATCAAACATATTCAGTGCCTCAGCCGGGTCGCCGGTCTTTATCAACAATATCTTCTTCGATGGTTCATCGGTTGTTGTTTCCATTTCGCATAGCACCAGCTCGTTTTTCAGGATGGTATACAGGCTGCTCAGATTAATATTCAGTAACCGGTTGAGGCTATCTCTCTCCGCTAACAGTAACTGCTCATTGGTGCGGAAATAATTGTTGAAATCTTTCTCCAGCTTCGGTCTGTTATGAAAACTAAGCCTAAACGCAATGGCCGTATTAACTGGTATTAAATCGGTGCAGGTTAAGGGTTGAGGCTTCTGTTGACCAAAAATACCTAAAAACGGAATGGTATTGGTACCTTTTGAATAGATATAGGCAGACACCGTATTGGGCTCATTTGGTTTCTCAAACACGATATCAGGATTCCGCGGTGTGATGCTGCCAAAAAATTCTATCAGACCTGGTGAGAGCTGGGAAGGCAGAATATCTGCCACATCCTGCAGATTCCTGCTTTTGAAATAAATATGCGCTACTCCCCTGCGGGTTTCTTTAAACGGTGTATTCTCGATAGCCACCCCCGACTTCATCTTGTTCACCACTTCCTCCAGCAGTATTTTAGAACCACTGCAGATGAGGAAATCGTCATGGATCAAGAAATTAAAAAGTAAGCGATTATTGACACTATATAACTCTTCAATTCTGACACCCTTGTAGTTACGTCCATACACCTTTCTTTTAGTCGGGTCAGGGTTTGTCAGTTGATTCAGGAACCCGGCATCGCCAAAAGCTCCGGCAGGTATATAAACTATGTATTCGAGATTCTTTTTAGTTTCCCTATGCAAAGAATAGGTTATCAGTTTTTTCTTCAGAAATTTCTGTGCGGTTTCGGAGGTATCGACATTCTCCCCTATCAGTTTCAAGGGTTGCAGGGCATCATAGAAAAAAGGGATATCGGCCAGTTGCGTAGAGTCAATACCGTCGTTACTAAAGAGAGAACGATGAATTTGCGAACTTTCAACCACTAGAAAGGCGTTATCCGGAATATAATTCCAGGCGTCACGTCTGGGAGCAAGCCAGATGCGGTAAGCCACAAATAGGGCAACTAACACCAATAAGGCATTGATATACCAGAGGTATTTAGGTTTTATCATATGAAAGCAACGTAAATTCTATTATAAGCAGGGTTATCTGTCCGGACTACTTCCAATTACTGAAGTTTACAGGTAGATTTGCAAAAGTAAATAAATTTTGATCAAATTTTTCTGAAATAAGACCAATTTTGAACATCACAAATGGTTGAATGGTTGGTATTTCGTTACAATATATGGTTCAGTTAGACACAATATGTGCTTTAGCCACTCCGCAGGGTATAGGCGCTATAGGGGTAATCAGAGTATCAGGTGAAAGAACTTTTGAAATCGTCAACAAGATTTTCAAAGGTAAAGACCTGAGCAGAGTGGAGTCTCATACTATTCATTTCGGAACCATCAGAGATTATTCTGATAGCCCCGAAGGAAAAGTAATAGACGAAGTGCTGCTATCTGTCTTTAAAACACCGCGGAGCTTCACGAAAGAAGACGTCATAGAAATATCGTGTCACGGAAGCGACTATATCATTAAATATATACTCAAATTACTGATACAAAACGGCTGCCAAATGGCCCGGCCCGGTGAATTTACTCAAAGAGCTTTTCTGAACGGGCAATTTGATCTGGTACAGGCTGAGGCCGTGGCTGACCTGATTGCTGCCGACTCAGAAGCAGCACATAAGACGGCACTCAACCAGATGCGCGGAGGCTTTTCTACGCAACTGAAAACCCTGCGGGAAGAGCTGGTGCATTTTGCTTCGTTAGTAGAACTGGAACTGGATTTTGGCGAAGAAGACGTGGAATTTGCAGGTAGAGACGATCTAAGACAATTAATACTGAAAATTCAGAATTTTCTGAAAAAATTAATAGATTCGTTTGATTCCGGTAATGTAATCAAAGAAGGCATTCCTGTAGCCATTATTGGTCCGCCTAATGCCGGTAAATCTACCTTATTGAATGCTCTGCTGAACGAAGATAAAGCCATTGTAACCGATATTGCCGGCACGACACGCGACGTAATTGAAGACGTACTTTTTATAGGTGGCATCAAATTCCGGATCATAGATACGGCGGGAATCCGTGAGACGAAGGATGTGGTGGAGAGCATTGGCATAGAACGCTCAAAACAGGCCATGGATAAAGCGGAAATTGTACTGATGCTATTTGAAAACGAGCCTGACAGGCAGTTTCTGGCCAATACATTTGCCGACATACTCACCAGCAAAGTTGTAATCTGGGTAAGAAACAAGATTGATCTGGAGGGGAATCCTTCACTTATACAGAGTGATGAAAAGCCCTCTCCTTCAAGGAGAGGGTTGAGTGAGGTGTACTCTCACAAATCTCCTTTTGTTATAGTTTCTACTGAATTGCTAAAAAAGGCAAGAGAACTACGAAAAAACTCCACGGAAGCAGAAAAAATATTGTGGGAGTTACTAAGAGACAGACAATTACTTAATAAAAAAATCAGGAGACAACATCCATTGGAAGAAGGGTTTATTTTGGATTTTTATTGCGATGAATGCAAACTGGGGATAGAATTAGATGGGCGGTACCATGAAGACAAGGTTCAAAAAAGATATGATGAGTTCAGAACCCGAGAAATTGCAGCTATTTATGGAATTAAAATATTGCGGTTTACTAATGAAGAAGTACTTCATAATCCGGAAAAAGTGTTGGAAGTGATTGCGGAGAACTTCACCTCACCCCCTTCCCCTCTCCTGGGAGGAGAGGGGAGTGAACGTAAGCCCTCTCCTTCAAGGAGAGGGTTGGGTGAGGTGTACTCAACCATCAACATCTCAGCCAAAAACAATATAGGTGTCGATGAGTTGCGGAATGCAATAGCAGCGCAGGCACAGGTAAAGAAACAGGCCGACACAATGCTGACTAATCTTCGCCACTATGAACATCTAGTAAAAGCGCATGACGCACTGGGCGAAGTTTTAAACGGATTGAGCCTGGGTATAACCGGCGATTTCCTGGCACAAGACATCCGCCTTTCTCTCTATCATTTAGGTGAAATAACCGGACAAATCACAACAGATGATTTACTGGCAAATATCTTCAGTAAGTTTTGTATTGGCAAATGAGTCCCATTTTTTCTATTGAAAACAATAACAAAAATAAAGTCAAAAATAAGATAATAATTCTTTAATTATCAGTTATTTACAAATTAATTCTTTCATCTAGATTTACTCATTTATTTTCTTTTGATTTACTCTTATTTATTGTTATTTTGTTATTACTTTGTTACTGAAATTAGAATGAGTAACAAAAAGTAACAGTAATTATGAGTAAAACGAAAACACCTACCGGAAATAAAGGGCAAAAAGAACCTGTAAGATTAAGAGAAAAGAAATTAGCTAATGGAAGCATTAGCCTTTATCTTGATATATACTATAATGGAAAAAGAAGTTATGAGTTTTTAAAACTCTACTTAATTAATGCTAAAACTCCATTAGAGAAAGAGCAAAATCGACAAACCTTACAAACTGCCCTAAGTATAAAAGCTAAACGCCAAATAGAAATTCAAAACGGAGAGCATGGCTTTGCAAGTACTTTTAGAACCGACACGCCTTTTTTAGATTATTTTAGAAAGCTATGCGAGGGAAGAAAAGCGAATGTAGGGAATTATGGAAACTGGTTTAGCTGCTTAAAGCATCTTGAAAGGTATTGTGATGAAAAAATAACCTTTAAGAACATTGATACTAATTTTATAGAGGGGTTTAAAGTATATCTTGATAATGCATCAAAAGACCAACATAAAAGAAGACATAATCAGTTAGATGATAAAGAAGCCACTAAATCATTATCTCAAAACTCAAAAGTCAGCTATTTTAACAAACTCAGGGCGTGTATAAATCAAGCTTATGACGATAGAATATTATCCATAAATCCATTGAGAGGTATAGAGGGGTATAAACAGGATGAAACAGAAAGGGTTTACTTAACAGTCGAGGAAGTCAAGACTTTAGCTAAAACGCCTTGTAGATACCCTGTATTAAAACGTGCCTTCCTCTTTAGTTGCCTAACTGGAATAAGGAAAAGTGATATTGAAAAAATGACTTGGCGAGAGATACAACCTTTTGGAGAATATACTCGAATAGTATTTAAGCAGAAAAAGACGAAAGGTCAGGAATACTTAGATATAAATAAACAAGCTGTAGAATTTATGGGAGAAAGAGGGGAATCCGATAAACTTGTATTCTCTGGTTTTAGGTACAATAGCCAAACCTTAACTGAATTATCAAAATGGTGCATGAAAGCCGGAATAACAAAAGATGTTACTTTTCATAGTGCGCGGCACACATTTGCAGTTATGATGATTGATTTAGGAGCCGAGATATACACGGTATCCAAACTATTGGGGCATAAGGAAATTAAAACGACGCAGTTATACACTAAAGTATTAGACAAAAAGAAGCAAGAGGCCGTTAACCTTATTCCAGATATTAATATCTAATGCAAACACCTATGGAAGATGGATTTATAACCAAATTTGAAAGCCTTGATATAGCATCACAGAACACAATAGAGAGCCGGATTCAGGAATTGGAAAGAAAGATTGAAATACATAAGGAGAATGATAGTCCAGATGAATTTGATGATTTTATTGCAAAAGAAATAACCAGATGCAAAGAAGATATGAACACAATGATAAATGAAGCATGTAGCCCACTTTTAGACGTTTATTGCTTACCTAATATATCAATGATATATAATCTATCTAAAGAATATAAAAAGGTCTTAGAAGGGAAATTTAGAAAAAATAACAAAGACTCAAAATCCGCTTTGCAAAAAAAAACTCGTACTTCTTTACCCAAAGACTTAGATAACTCCGAGGTTAAAAAACTACTACAAATAGCAATAAATAAAGGTTTATTAAATAAAGATTATAGTACAACAGAGTTTACTAAAACAATAGCACAAAAAGCCCTATTGGCTCAAATAATAAGTGAACGCCTAGAACTCCCAAAACCTATGTGGAAACCATTTGAAATTCTTTGGGGAGTTAAGAATTTGGCTCAACAAAAATATGCAAGTACAGAGAAAGTAGGCACTGTTAAAGGTGGTAAAATTATAGAACAAGCTTTCAAATAAGTTTTAATAAAAAAAATTAAGGCTCCCTATATAGGTACTATAATGGTACCTATATAGGGAGTTTCTTTTATCTTTCTTTCTAATCTTTACATTATCAAACCAGACAAAGAAAGGTGCGCGCTATTTCAATGTCTATTAAACAATCAGACAATGGAAGAAAAAATCTTAGAAAAACTAGATAAGATAGAACAACTTACTATCCTATCGGCAAAGAATGTATTATGCTTTAATGATTTAGCTATTTTGACCGGGCTTAGTAAAAGCCATCTGTATAAACTGACTTGTAGCCATCAAATACCATATTATAAGCCTAATGGAAAACAGGTGTATTTTGACCGGACGGAGGTTGAAAACTGGATGAAACAAAACCGAGTTGCAACTGCAACAGAAATTGAGCAAACAGCCTTGAACCATATTGTGACTAAAAGGAGGGGTTTAAGAAGAATAAATTGATGATACTCACAGACTATTATCGCTTTGAGAAACTCTCAGACCAAAAAAGTAAGCTAAGAATAGACGGGATAGCTTCAACTAGGAGTTATAACCCTCTTGAAGCTTTAAGAGATAAGCACGGAGATTTATTTGTTTACATTGGAGATAACACCTATACAAAAGCAGGTGAGAAAAGAAAAGCTGATTTAGCAATTTCCAAAAATAAGCATATAAGTAATATTTACAATCCAGATATAAATTTACCATTCTGGTATGGCGATATGATTGGTACATCAGATGCATTTTTATTTATGCACTACAATTTTAAAATAGTAGAGGGTAGAGTACAAGCGAGTTCAATAGTTGAAATATTTATAGCCAGGGGGCAAAGGAGCAATAGGACACAGCTATATAATTTACTGACTGATAATCAACTTAATGACGAAATGAATACGCTAAGAATGCAAGCGGCCATTAAGAAAAACAAATTATAGTGAACGCAAAAGTCATTTAGCTGTAGGTTGTAATTTGTTACAAATTTAGCAAACGTTATGTATGATAGTGTAAATTTTATTCTAAAGAAAGATGATATAGGCAGGTCTAATTTCCTTAAAGAAGTACCCCGTCATTTAAAGAATGTAGGTGAACACTCCTATAATGGAGAAATGACTATATCAGGTAATCTTTATGGATTAAAAGTAACTCTCAATCAATGGCAAATAAAAGTGAAAGATGGAAGCCTATGCAAATGGCACTTAGGTGATAACTTTCAAACGATGGGGCGGGGCGATACTCAGAGAGCAATAGAAAAGTTAAGTGAAACTCTACATCTTCCAATGAGTAAAGCCACCGTTACCCGTCTGGATATAGCACATAATATTATCACTAATCACCCGCCAGAAATATACTTAAATCATTTAGGGCTACTAAAAAACTCCAAACGATTGCCAGAACCGAATGGGCTTTATTATAGCCGGACAGGTGGTAGATTATGTTTTTATGATAAGATACAAGAACAGAAAAGCAGACGTGACCCCGTCCCATTATTTTATCAAAACAAAAACGTGTTTAGGTATGAGCAACGATACACTAAAAGAATAGCCTTACAATTAGGTGTTCCTAAAGTAACAGGGGCTTTACTTTATGATGAGACTTTTTATATTGATTTGCTCAATCGGTGGCAAAACACTTATCAAGCTATACAGAAAGTAAATGATGTAATGCTAAATTTTGAAGCAATGAGAACTAAACAACAACTTTATAGAATGGGGGTACTTGTCTTAATAGAACAAGCGGGAGGACAATTAGAAATGTTAAACCAGATAAACGAGGCTTCAAAGCGAGGTGAACTTTCAAAAAAACAAGCATTTGACCTAAGGCAGACAATTAATAATGCTTGCACAATTAAAGAAAGTTTAATTGTTCCAAATGAAGCGATAAAGGAACTTGACATAAAAGTGAATGAAGCGGTAAAGCGTTACTCGTAAATACTCTATATTAAGATGTATTCTATTACCAATTTAGTAACCGACCTTAATCTAAAATAGAGAGAAATAGGTATGAGCAGAACAAAAGGAAGCCCTAAAACCGGGGGCAGAAAAGTAGGAACACCAAACAAAGTAACAGGAACTTTAAAAGATTGGATGACTGATTTGTTAGATAGGAATAGAGTGCAAATTGAAAAGGATTTAAAAGCCCTTTCACACAAAGAAAGGTTACAAATACTTGAAAAATTTATGCAGTATATAGTTCCAAAACAGAAAACAGAATTAGAAATTGTAACACAACAATCTAACGACGATTTCAACAAAATAGACTTACCTACAGAATTGCTGTTTCAATTTGCTGATTACCTACAGGATGAGAGACTTAAGCAGATTTTGAAAGACAAAACAACCCTATAAGTACTCCATTTAAAAACCACCTCTTAAATAGCTTACTTACAGGCATTTAGCATTTATTAAGTAAATCTCATGCATTAGACATAAAGAGGTTAAAAAAATCACCTAAAAAACATCAGAAAATGTAATTATTTTCCATTGCCTTCATATTGTAATTTATTTCTAATGAACCTATTCAATTTGTTCAATTGAATATGGAGAAATTCCATTAGGAGACATTATATTTGTTCCAAATATTAGGAATTATAGCGTTTAGCTATTGTTTTTGGGTAAAGAAAATCGCCAATTTTAAGCACTCCAAAGGACAATAAGTAAAACGCTCACGCTTTGGCGTGGGCTTGCTTATTGGAGTGTGGGCGTTTGGCGATGCCTCTTTACCGATTAAGTTTTGTCCACGCCTATTTTTATGGTGTGGTTTAAGGTTAAATCTCTTAACATTTAACAATTAAAATAAAACCGCATCATGAAAAAGAGCATTATTTGTATGATTTTAGCAGTTATAAGCGTCGACTTGTATTCACAAGGGTTTGATAAAAAATCAGTCACTTCAAACAAGAAAGTAGTGAGTGTTATAGGTGGAAATGTTGAATTATGGAGCCATATTGGCATTTTAGATACAACCTACACAATTAGATTAAAAGACCATCAATATTCAAGATTGCATGATTCTATTAACCTTAAATTTCAAAATAAAGCAAGCATTGTTGATTTTTTAGACAAAGTTATATATCAGTATGCGGAGATGAAAGTCGGAGATAGTTTTGATTTAGGTTTAGAGACGGGAAATACAGGTGTATGTAAAAGTATTCTTGGAATAAAAGTTTTGGCAATAACGGGAGAACTTGATATGTTTGGCTATTTAGAAAAAAAGCATGTGGAAAAGATGCTTAACTATTTAAAAAAATTGTAGAATACCAAAATATTTTAGTCATACACAGTTTTTTTATGACGTGAGTTGAAGTAAAATCTCTATTTGTTATCAATCTATAAAACCCTTTACAATGAAAAAATTAATGTGTGTCTTATCACTATCTTTATTTATATTTTCCTGCAATTCATCTGAGGATAAAGCAAAGGCACTTGTAAAAGATTATTTGAAGAACAATTTAGATGATTTTAGTAAATATGAGCCTGTTAGTTGGGGAGAGTTAGATTCAGTTGTCAATATTTTAGATAAGAACTCATATTATATTGGGAAGTAATACTATAAACCAACGGAAACCGTATCAAGAGAAAATACTGATTATAAGCATTTTATTTAAAATTCGAATTTATAGTTAAACACCGGAATTAACCCTAATTGATTAATTTCAACTAAAGCATTGGGGCTAGCGAAATACCGGCTTTTAGGATTTTTGTGATTGGTTACATTGTTCAAATCCAATGAAAAAGTAGATGTAGTTTTAGAAGTATTTTTGACAAAGCTTATGCGGAGGTCTGTTCTGAAAAAACCTGATAGTTGCTCTTTATTATAGATTTCACTGTAATTCAAAATTTCCTGTTGATTTTTTATGGATTCATCCAGGTTAATAGGTATGACTCTGATACCCCCTGCCCATGTAGTTCTTAAATTCAATCCTAACAAGTTCATGCCTTTTTTTCCTACCTTCCATTCTTTACCGGCCAGAATATTCTGCACATAATTATTATTAAATCTGGCAGTTCTTTTTACTTTATCTAAAGTTGTATAGGTACCGTTGAATAGTGAGGTAGTTCCTAAAAAATAAAAACCTTTGGTTAAAGATTTTTCTATCGTCAATTCTATGCCGTAATTCTCCCCGGTACCTTTGCTTACCAATTCAATCGCATTTACGCCATCTATTTCATTCAGAGATGAGTAAGTGCTAATTTCCTTATTAGTTAGTGAGTAGCCGACTCCAACTTTATCATGTTTTTGAAAATAAACTTCGCTCACAATTCGCCATGTATTGGCAGGTCTGAATTCGTATCCGATAATATAATGATAAGATCTTGGTATCTCTAAATTCCTGTTAGGTTGAACTATTGCTTTCGCAGTTGTATCATATTTACTAAGCATATAGGTCGAGATGGGCTCTAATCTACTGTGTATGCCAAGTCCCCAGTTTATACTGCTTTTATCACTAACCTGCCATTTCCCGGCCAATCTGGGCTCAATTGTATAGGTATTATTCAGTGTTAAAAACATAGAATGAATACCATAATTCAAGGTTACGTTAGGCGCAATTCTGTATTTCCATTGCAGATACGCCTGCAAAGTATTCGTATTTCCTGTTCCGTTTTGTTTTACAGCTGTAGCGCTTTGAACCTGAAATTTGTTTAATACATTATAATTCAAATTACTGTAAATGAATCCTAAACGAAGCGAATGCAGATTGTTTATTTTATTGTTATACTGATTTGAAAACCTTAAGGTTGAGTATTTATTCTGAGCGATATCGATAAAGTACGTACCTTTTTTACTCTCATTGCTGGTAATGTTTTCATTTCCTGACAAAGACAGTATACTTTCCATGTATGATTTTTCATTCAGTCTGTGGACAATGTTCAAACCGGAGGTGAAAAAATTGGATTTCTCCACTTGCAAAAAGTCCGGATTGGCCTTGTAGTCACTGGAACTCAAGGCGCCCAATCCCCAGATTGAAACAGAAGTTTTACGAAATAGGAAAGAAAACTTAAAAACCAGATCTTGAAAATTAGGAGTTGCAGTTGGGACAACATTTAATCCGAAAGACTCAATAATTTTCAGTGTCGAATAGCGATAGTTAAATAAATAAGAAGATTTATTCTTTTTCGAGAGAGGTCCTTCTGTCGAAGCTTCAATACCTTGAAAACCCAATTGAATACTATTTTCTCTTTTTTCGCTATTACCTTTTCTTAATCTTATATCAAATACGCCTGAACTTGCATTGCCATACTCAGCAGGAAATGCGCCTGTATAAAAATCTGAGTTACTTAGCACATTAGTACTTATTGCGCTAATCCCTCCACCGGAAGCTCCTTCTGAAGAAAAATGATTAGGACTGGGTACTTCAATTCCGTCAATTTTCCATAACAGCCCTTTAGGACTATTTCCCCGGATCACAATTTCATTAGTTTCATCATTTACGTTTGACGTACCGGCAAATGATAGTGCCATTCGACCCGGGTCACCCCATGCAGCAGCATATCTTTTTGTTTGCTCAACCGAAAAAGATCTGACACTAACAGTTGCCATATCATTAATTGGTGAGCCGTGTGCTTTTTGGGCTCTTATTACCACCTCATCCAGTTTATTAAAGCTCTGACTTAATAAAATATTCAATTCTGTTTCTTTGCCCGAACTTACCAGAACTTCGTTTAAAACAGCATCATCATACCCGACACAGGAAACTTTTACCGAATATCTGAATATCGATAAGTCCAAAATTTTAAATTCTCCCTCCTGATTGGTTAAAGTAATACTCTTGTTGTTTAAATAAATAGTTGCATTCAGAACAGGTTGTTTTGTCTCAGCGTCTATAACCTTGCCTTTAATTGTTTGAGATAAGCTCTCGGAATAAATAAAGAATAAAACAACCCCTAAAAATATTCTCATTTTGATTGAAATAACATGTAAAAAGGAACTATGTGAAAATTAATACAATTACTTAGAAAATAATAATTAAACACAAATCCGAGGTTGGAGCAACATACCCTCAATATGTAGATTATATAAAAAAAGAAGATTGTTCCTCTTCTTCCGTGTCATTTTTCTGTTAAAATTCTCTAGTTCTGCAATTCAAAACTCAAAAAAACAATTCAAATATAATTTTTCAAATAACAAATTGCACAATATAAATATATTTAAATAATATTAATCTACTAATTTGGTAGATTAAATAGAACTAGTATATATTTACATCGCCTTATTAATAACGGCATCCGCTTATAACAAAAAAACAATCTCACTATGCAGAAAATTCTATTACTCATTTTTGGAGTTATTTATTCGTTTCAGATAATTGCTCAAGATAAACCTACCATTAACGCCAATATAACAGGTAAAGTGGTAGATGCTGTCACTAATGATCCCCTTATAGGTGCTACCGTAACCATTAAAGGTACCACCAATGGCGGACAAACCGATGCCAACGGAGAGTTCAGACTTATTACCGGTCAAAAGCTCCCTTTCACACTTATAGTGAGCTACATTGGCTATCAGAAAAAGGAAGTAGTCATCTCTGAACCAAATGTTGAAATCAGATTGGATGCTGCGCAAAATCAACTCTCTGATGTGGTAATTACTTCACGTCGTCGTCAGGAGTCGGCACAATCAGTACCTATTCCGATTTCGATTATAAGAGGTGTATCGGTTGAAGACGCCGGTGCATTTAACGTAAACCGTCTGAAAGAACTGGTACCAACTGTTCAACTATATGCTTCTAATGCCCGTAATACCACTTTGAATATTCGTGGTCTGGGTTCTACCTATGGCCTAACCAACGACGGTATCGACCCCGGTGTAGGTTTCTATGTTGACGGCGTTTATTACGCCCGGCCGGCAGCCACAGCCCTTGACTTTATCGATATTGAGCAAGTAGAGGTGTTGCGCGGCCCACAAGGGACACTTTTTGGAAAAAACACTACGGCCGGTGCTTTTAACATTACTACGCGTCAGGCAAGTTTTACGCCAGGTGCAAGTTTTGAATTGAGCTACGGTAACTATGGATACATTCAGGCAAAAGGTTCAATAACCGGCCCGTTAAGCAAAAAACTCGCTGCCAGAATCTCGTTTACAGGTACTCAACGCGATGGGTTGCTTTTCAATGTAAGCAAACAACAGTATATCAACGACATCAATAACCTGGGTTTAAGAGCGCAATTGCTCTATGCACCTAGCGATAATGTGAAGATTACAATCATTGGCGATGTGACAGAACAAAAACCTAATGGTTATGGTTGGGCTGTAGCAGGAGTTGTAACCACAAAACGCCCGGCTTACCGTCAATTTAATGCTATTCTGGCTGATTTGAACTATACGCTGCCTTATTCGAGCGCCTTTGAAAGAAAAGTTGACCTTGATACACAGTCTAAAGCTGATAATAAGTTTGATGGTGTTTCGGCCAATGCTGATATCAAAATCGGTAACGGAACGCTTACTTCTACTACTGCTTATCGTTACTGGAAATGGGTTCCGCTAAACGACCGTGACTACACAGGTCTGCCAATCTTTACTATTTCATCAGGCAACTCAGTGCATACGCAATGGTCGCAGGAAATCAGATATTCGGGACAGATCTCTTCAAAAGTAAGTGGTGTAATCGGGGTATTCGGCCTTTGGCAAGACTTGAAATCAGATCCTGTACAAACAGAGGAAGCCGGTTCTGCCCAATGGAGATTCGCGCAAAGTTCAACAAGCAACTTATGGAAAACACCCGGCTTGTTTGATAACTTCGGTATCAGAACTACCAACCGGATCCAAAGCACAGGTTTAGCTGTTTTCAGCCAGGTTGACTGGGCAATCACCAGTAAAATACATGTATTGCCGGGTCTTAGATATAACTACGATAAAAAAATAGCTGATTACAAACGTGAAACCTACGGCGGATTACAAACGACTGATCCGGCTCTTATTGCTCTGAAAAATGGAATCTACAGCAATCAGGCATTTAACACTACCGTAAATGAAGATAACGTTTCAGGTCAGTTAACACTGCAATACAGAGCCAGCGATAAATTCAATGCATTTGCTACTTATTCAATCAGTTACAAACCGGTTGGTGTAAACATAGGTGGTTTACCAACTGCTAATGGCCAGGTCTTGATTGATCTTGCCAAAGTGAAACCTGAATTTGTGTCGCACAAAGAGATAGGTATCAAAACCAAACCATCAGCCAACTCAATTCTGAACATTGTTTTCCACGATACTGATATCAAAGATTATCAGACTCAAGTACAAACGCCTGAACCGGGTGTAAACAGAGGTTATCTGGCCAATGCCGAGAAAGTAAGAGTAATTGGTGTAGAATTAGACGGTAACATAAGATTGGGCAACCACTTCACTCTTAATGGTGCACTTGCTTATACAGATGGCAAGTATGTCACATTCAAAAATGCGCCAGTACCTCTTGAAGAAGTAGGCGGGGCACAAGCCTTTAAAGATATTTCAGGTAGTGAATTACCGGGTATTTCTAAATGGGCCGGGTCAATAGGTGGCGAAGTAACTGCAAAAGGTGGTCTGCTCGGACTAAAAGGTAATTATTTCTTAGGTCTTGATGCTTACTTCCGTTCTAAATTCTCTTCAAGTCCTTCACCGTCACAATACCTGAATATTGATGGATACACACTAGCCAATGGCCGTGTTGGGTTCAGGGCTTCTAATGGTATAACTTTCTTTGTGTGGAGCAGAAACCTGTTCAATGTAGATTATTACGAACAATTACTGGCAGCGCCGGGTAGTGCAGGTAATTACGCAGGTATTGTGGGTGATCCCCGTACATATGGAGTTACACTACGATATACTTACTAAAATGCAGTAAAATATACTGAAATACAGATTCAGAATTAAAGCAAACAAAAGGGATTGTACTCATAATAGAGTCAATCCCTTTCTGTTTTTTGTGTTTAATATCATATTTTTAGATGTCATTCTTATTACACTCTTCCTTGTTTATTAAGCCTCTGTTTCTCCGGCCCTAGGTACCATTAAATAAAAATAACTGAAACTAAACTACAAATGCTTGACAAAGTACCCGAATTACCATTTATTTGAAACAGTAAATATAACGCTATAGACTAAAAAAGAGGCCTTCATTTTGTCTCACATTGCTCTCGTTCAAATTAAGTCAGCTGCCACAAAATTTCACAAGAGTCAGCTGATGTAAACGTATAATCTTAAGTAAAAAATCTATCAACCTTATAAACTTTTGTTTTGACTATGGAGGAATACATTGGTATTATTAAGCCCTTTGCCGGAACCTTTGCGCCAAGAGGCTGGCAATTTTGCGACGGAAGAAAATTACCGATTCGTGATTATGAAGCGCTCTACACAATTATTGGAACAATCTATGGAGGAGACGGTGTCAAAGACTTTGCCGTGCCTGATTTAAGAAGCCGCATACCCATTGGCCAGGGGCAATCACCCGGGTTAACTGCAAGAGCAATTGGAGAAGACGGAGGCTCAGAAGAATCGATTATTGATTTAAAAACTTTAGCGCGCCACTCTCACACTTCTAATGCACTGAATGTAGCGGCCAGTTCAGATACGCCTGAAGACCACTTTTTAACTGTAACTACTACTGATCGCTATTGCACCAAAGATGCAGTAGATACTGATATACTTATGAATAATGAGGTAATATCTGTTGCAGAAGGTGGCTCTGAATCTCACTATAACATGCCCCCTTTCCTTGTCATTAATTATATAATTTGCTGTATAGGCATCTTCCCTTCTCAACAATGACTTTGTAAGACTTTATTATAACTCTGACTTTATTTTAAACTAATTAATTAAGATGGAAGATTACATAGGAATGATTAAAATGTTTGCCGGTAATTATGCACCCAAAGATTACCTTCTTTGTGACGGTAAAATACTTAGTATTAGACAATACCAGGCCCTTTTTGGCGTCCTTGGCTTTACTTATGGCGGTGATGGTAAAGAAACATTTAAGTTGCCTGACTTAAGAGGGCAAATGATAGTAGGAGTCGGCACAGGAAAAACAGATTTAACAAACCCCAATTCTGATAATCTGACTCCCAGAAGCAGAGGTAATTCCGGAGGCGTAGAAAAGGTAGTACTCGGTGCTGAGCATATACCTAAGCATACCCATACTTATAATGCTTTAACTGGCGACAGAGAAAACAAAGAACCTAATAATAATTTTTTAGGGAAAACAGTAAGTGTGTTTTATGCCAGCAAGGGGGCTACCGACCAATTAGTGCCCATGGCTTCGGGTGCTATTTCTCAGGCAGGAGAAGGATTTGGGCACGAAAACATGCCTCCATTTTTAACTATCAATTACATTATTTGCATCAGAGGTATATATCCCACAAGACCTTAACAGTTATTGTTTTTTATCAACCCTGATAATCAGTTAAAATTTGAAAGAGAAGCACAGAATATTGCTGTTTTATTTTCAAATTACTAAACACTTTTGCTTGAAATATGGAGGAATACATTGGCATTATTAAGCCCTTTGTAGGGCACTTTGTACCAAGAGGTTGGCTGCCCTGTGACGGAAGAAAACTACCGATTCGGGAATATCAGATATTATTTGCAGTTATTGGAAGAATATACGGGGGAGACGGAATGAATGACTTTGCCTTACCCGATTTAAGAAGCCACATACCAATTGGCCAGGGGCAATCACCCGGGTTAACTGCAAGATCAATCGGACAACAAGGAGGTTCTGAAAAGTCGATTATTGATTTAAAGACTTTAGCGCGTCACTCTCACACTTCTAATGCACTGAATGTAGCGGCCAGTTCAGATACGCCTGAAGACCACTTTCTAACTGTAACTACTACTGATCGCTATTGCACCAAAGATGCAGTAGATACTGATATACTTATGAATAATGAGGTAATATCTGTTGCAGAAGGTGGCTCTGAATCTCACTATAACATGCCCCCTTTCCTTGTCATTAATTACATAATCTGTTATGTGGGCCTATATCCTCACCGCTCATAACCTGATAAAAAGAATATCTTTAATACAACTCTAATTTTACTTTAAACTACTCAATAAAATGGAAGAATACATAGGAATGATTCAATCGTTTGCAGGTGATTATGCCCCCTATGGCTACTTACTTTGCGAAGGTCAAACGCTTAACATTCAGCGATATGCAGCCCTATATGCCATTATAGGTGCTACTTATGGTGGTGATGGTAGAACTACTTTTAAATTGCCTGATTTAAGGGGTCGTGCAATAGTTGGAGGTATAACCGACTTATCTCCAACAACCCCTGCCATTTCTACAGGTTCGTCCAATAGAAGTGCCGGTGAATTTGGGGGATTGGAAAAAGTAAAACTTGAAAAAAAACATATTCCCCCACATAATCATGGTTATAATGCTATATCAGGTAATAGAGAAAGTAAAGACCCGAAGGATAAGTTTCTAGGGGCTACAGCAGGTTCTTTTTACGCAAGAAAAGATGCTACTGATACGCTAATGGCTATGAATGCCGAGGTTATTTCTCCGACAGGAGAAGGGAAAGAACACGATAACATGCCTCCATTTTTATGTGTCAATTACATCATCTGCGTGGATGGTGAGTTTCCTGATAAACCATAGTAATTATTAAAAATTTATATAAATATCCTACAATCATGGAAAATTTTAACGATATCCTATCTGAAAACTCAGACGGTATCCTAACTGAAAATTCAGATAAGCATTCAACAACGAAGAAAACATGGATTAAGCCGGCAATGAGAACGCTTCAGACCTCAATTAACGGTGCAGGCGATGGAGATGATGAAAACGCTTCAGGTCTTGCTTCCTGACTCTTAATTTTTTAAATCTGAGAGATAAATTGCTGTTAAAAGGGAGGTCACATCAGTCTCCCTTTTCAAATTTTGTGGGGTTGCCAATCGTTCAATTATTTTTTTATTGTTTACCATACTGTTTTCAAAACTTTCCGGTAACCCGCTTTCAAGTAATTTCTCCAGGAAAACTTTATTTTTGAATCTCAAATAAGGTATAACTGCTCCACTTTTATCATTCCGATTATAAATTTCTTCCGGCAATATTCTTTCAAGCGATTTTCTAATAAACTGCCTTTTTATATTTTGAGGCTTGAAAAAATCTGAAGGTAATTTTAACATAAACTCCAACAATCTGATATCTGCCATTGGATACCTGCATTCTGCATTGAATCTTAATGCGTGTAAGTTTTCTGCCTCAAATCGTAGAGAAATAAATGGACGCATAATCCGAGAAACAAGATAGTTTTTGTACGACCTCACATCTATTTTATAGTCGATTCCCGGCAAATCCTTCAAATGATCAGAGCTCAGAAAATCAGCATCCTTATCCTTAGCTATGGCTCTTTTACCCATTCTGTAGCCAAAAATTCTATCCCTAATGTATCTTAAAAGCGATTTATAAATTTTTAAATCAAACCTTAAAAACTCTTTTAATATACGGCTTAACCTGAATTTGTACCAGATGTCATACATCCACAAATTGCCCGAATCGGTTACTATTTCATCTCCGGCAAAACCGCTGAGCTTGACACGGCAGTTATTTAGCCTCATTGCTTCATATATCGACTTTTGCCAGGTAAAATTCGGCATCTGTAGGCCACCGTGTACATTTATGCCATACTTTATCTCATCAAAATAGTTTTCGAATGGATGTTTATTCAGTTTACGGATATTTTCTTTTTTAATCCTTAGTAAATCCAGTACTAAATCTTGTAAATGCTCTTCTTCTTCCTTTACATCTGGTGCATGAGCTCGGCCTTCTTCCGACTGCACCAGAGAATACGAGAATAAATTGTCAATAAAACTTTCATTGCTCTTAAGAACTTCTTTGCTCATACAGGCAATTGATGAAGAATCAAGCCCTCCGCTAAGCTCCAGCCCAACCCCAAAACATTCGATTCCGCGCATTCTGCATTTAACCGCCTCATAAAACAATTGATAAAATTCCTGATAGCAATCTTCTTTCAAAACAGCTTCTTTCGGAAAAACCGGCTTCAACTCCCAGTATTGTACCTCCTCTAAATTATTCTTATCAAACATTAAATAATAGCTTGGCTTTATTCTGAAAATGTCCTCATAGCAAGTATACTGCACGCCTACTGATCTTTGAATAAACTCTCCATGAAGCATCCCCGCTAAATACGATTTTTTATATTGAGTATTGATAAATCCAAGATTCCGGAAAGCATTCATATCGCTTGCGAAAAGTAGTATTCCATTCTGATACGTATAGAAGTGAGGCCTTACTCCTATATGGTCTCTCGCCATAAAAAGTGTCTCCTGTTGCTTATCCCATACAACAAAGGCGAAGTCACCTAAAAGATGTGTCACACATTGCTCCTGATAGTGAGTGTAGGCAGCCAGTATATATTCATGGTCTGATACGGTGGGCGCATCTTTTATATTCACTTTAGAAGCCAGTTCTTCACGGTTATCTATTCTGCAGGAAGCCGCCAGCACATACCGTTCATTCTGTACAATACAGGTAGTTTTGAGAGATTCGGGAGTATTGAACAGGAATTTATTGCAGATAAACACGTCATTGGTTTGATAAATCCCTACTGCATCCCCCTTAAAAAAAGCCATTGATTGTTGCATATTTTGAGCAACCTCAGAAATATCAATAGAAGGGTTTAAACAAACACAGCCAAAGAATTGTGACATATACAGCAAAAATTAGTGTCTAGAAATAGAAGAAAACTTTATTTACTTCTTTCATTGAAAAATACGTAATTTGTAATAAAATACAAAAAGCTTAATGACTAATAAGTATCTTGCTTACGGTATCCCGGTAATTTCATCAATTAATCTGCCCGCTTTTGCAAGACTTTCTGAATTAAATGGCCATAAACCAATTAATGTGACTGTCGGTAAAGTGCCGGGTAAATTAGTAAATGTGCCACTAGTACAAAAACCATTCTCTGCCTTTAACGAATCTGAGTTTTTATACACCATACCCGGTGTGGCAAACTATTATGTTAGCAATGGAGAAAACATAATTATAGAGCCGACATGTGATAGCCAGGAAGATATATTGCTTTATTTTTACTCCAACTGCATGGCCGCGGCATTATTCCAGAGAAATCTGATCCCTTTTCATGTTTCAGGAGTATTTATTGAAGAGAATAAAGTTATCTTATTTGCCGCACCCTCACGGACAGGCAAGTCTACCACTTCGGTAATGTTGCAACAAAAAGGGTATGCTCCCTTTACTGACGACACAGCCATACTAAGTATTGAAAACGGACAATGCTTTGCGTATGCTTCCTACCCTATGATGCGCTTATGGCAAAATACTATAAAGGAGCAAAGCCTTCTGAGCGATGCCGATAAACAATTAATCCGGAACAATATCAACATAAATAAATTCGGCTTTTCGTTTCATGATCAATTTGTAACTGAGAAGGTTGAAGTAGCAGGAGTAGTATATTTAAGTGCTGAGGGAGACCATATTAGAATCAAGAGCCTTAATATGAGTGATTCTATTGAAACATTACACAAAAATGTATATAGGAAACAATGGTTACACGGCATGAAAAAACAGGTATTATTATTCAAACACCTTACAAATATTGCCAGTGCGGTTCCTACATGGAAAGCTATCCGACCTAAGTTAATACCTACCTTCAAGCATTTTGCTGATACTATTGAAAAAGAAATTATAATGCCTTTGAAACACAACGAGTCGATGTTAAGCAAATGAACTTAATTGCTGCAAAAGAAAAAAAAGTTACATCAGAAGTAACCAGCCCCTCTAACATAGTGTGGTTGGCCTCTTATCCGAAATCAGGTAATACCTGGTTTCGATCGTTTCTGACAGTTCTTTTAAATGATGCAGAGCTAGATATCAATAAAATAGGAACGGATGGAATTTTCTCCAGCAAATCATTCATAGAAAATACGTTAGATCTCAGCGCTGACTATCTGAATCCGCGAGAAATAGAAACATTTCAGAGAATCACTTTCTCTTATATGTCTGAGAAAAGTCTGAAAAATATTTACTTGAAAATCCATGATGCGTTCACTTTTTCAGAAACAGACAAACAACCGCTGATTCCGGAAAATCCAACTAAACTGGCAATCTATTTAATCAGAAACCCGTTAGATGTGGCCTTGTCATTAGCTAATCATCTGAATACAAGCGTAGATGACGCCATAGACAACTACCTGAATAATGAGAACGGAGCATTTTCAAAAAAAAGGAATATAGGTGTAAATCAATTTCATCAACCACTAGGCACCTGGTCAATGCATGCAGAGAGTTGGTTAACAAACCCCACTTTTCCTGTTCACGTCATCAGATATGAAGATATGAAAGCCCAACCTTTTGAGACATTCAAAGGCGCCGTAAACGCGATAGGGTTAGATGCACCTGACGAAAAAATACGACAGGCTATTGATGCGACAACCTTTGAGAAATTAAAAAAACTTGAAGATGAAAAAGGTTTTAAAGAAAAAATGAACTTCTCAAGCAATTTCTTTTTTAAAGGACAAGCAGGCCGGTGGAAAGAAGAATTAACACAACATCAAATTGAAAAAATACGCGTAGCCCATGAACCCATGATGCGGAAATTTGGCTACTGGTAAAATTTAATAACAATGAATTACCAACTCAACAACGAAAAAATTCTGTTCACACAATTAGGTGATGAAGGTATCATATTTGACTTAGAGAGTAACGAGTATATCTCGCTGAATGAAACGCTCTATAAAATTCTTAAAGGTGTAGAGCAAGGCAACGATACTGACACTATTGCGCTAGCCCTCTGTAATGAATATTCTATTTCAGCAGAAGAATGCAAAGTTGATGTTGCCGCTGCTTTATCTGAACTGGAGGAAAAAAAATATATAATCAGATGAGTTTTTTAAGAGGCATACGGCTTTTTTTTCGAATGAGTTTACGCCGTAAACTGCTTTTGATATCGGTGGTTCCACTGTCTTTTTACAGCTTCATTTTATTTCACTTTTTCAGGTCAAAGGCTCGGTTCGGAGAAAGAGATAAAACAGCTGATACCAGAGAAGATGTCGATATGCAGTTGGTGAGAGATATCAGCCTGGCCATCAGGGTGATTGGTAAATATAGCCCGTGGGCCAATGTTTGCCGGCACCAGGCTTATCAGGCAAAGTTGCTTTGTAAATTTTATAAAATACCTTATACCATTTATGTAGGTTTCAGGAAAAGCCCCGAGGGAGCTATTGAAGGACACGCCTGGACAATGGTTAACGGTTATTTTATGACAGGTATCTGCAAACCGGAAGAATATACAGTTCAGACGATTTTCGCTTGAAATTATAAAACCACTCAGCATATACTTAATAGTAAAAGGCCGGAATATTCCGGCCTTTTACTATTTCATTCAGTTTGTTATTTCTTCATTCGATTCTCAAACAAAAACACGCCGTTTTTATTCGCAACCACCAGGTCTATTTTTTTGTCTTTATTCATATCACGGGCAACAATATTCAAGCCTGCGCCTGAGTCGTTGTCAATTACATGCTCTTCCCAATAAGGAGCTTTAGCGGGTGTAAACTCAAACCACAGCAAAAAGGGAGAATCGGCATCGCCCGGGTCGCGGCCATGGTGCGCCAGAAATCTTTTCCCTGTAATGTATTCTTCACGACCATCCCCGTTTAAATCAGCCATTATTGATGAGTGTGTCTGCGCAGTAGTAGTGCTCATCAGGTGAGTAACAAAATCTATCTTGCCATCTTTTTCTACCTGCTCATGAAACCAGATACCTAAAGCATGGGCCGATGCACTCACTACATCATTTTTACCATCGCCGTTTACATCTAATATCTGCATATGGGAACAGGGCTCACCCAGATTAGCCGGATGAAACACCCAGTTACCTGCTTTATTATCTTTTGTACCTTCAAACCAGCCTTCGCGCACTATCACATCTTTTATACCGTCTTTATTGATATCACCAAAGCCAATACCGTGAGAAAACATTTCTGTACCGGGTACATTTTCTTTGCTGATGGCATGGCGTTTCCACGCGGTTTCTCCTTTTTTTGTCGGAGCTTGTAACCACACTATCTGTTTCTTTTCTTTGTCGCCGCAGAGTATGTCCAGCCTGCCGTCGTTATCAATATCAATAAACCCCGGTGATTCATTCGAAATACCTACCGAGTCGGCAATGATGTGTTTTTTCCATTGTCCCGGTTTATTTTTAGGGTTTTCGAACCAGAAACCTGCTTTGCCCGGAAAATCAATGATTACCACGTCATCCCAGCCGTCCAGATTTACATCCATTCCCAGATTCAGAAAAGATTCGCTGTATTCCTTGCGAGGGTCAAATGCACGGGAGGGAGCCATTTCATGGCGTTTCCAGTTTGGTGCCTCAAACCAATAATAGCCGGCAACTATATCAAGTTTTCCATCTTTGTTCAGGTCGGCTACGGCTACGCCTTCGGAAATAAAGTCTCCGGTGATTTTCGTCTTCTTGAAATCGGGCGAGGTAATGGTTTGTCCGGAAATATCACTCCAGAAAAAAGCACCGGCCAACAAGAGCATTAACTGACCGGTTTTTTGTTTTATCTTCATCTTGATACTGTTTTAAATTCTTTAAAATTAATGGGTGCCTGTTTCATTTCCATGCTGTTCATGCACTTGTGTCGGGTTCAATATTTTCGCAATTAACAGCTGGTTTTCATGATTAACCTGCGAACGCACCTTTCCTAATCTGTCATCCAGTTCCTTCAAAAGCCCCTTAGCTTCAGACGTATTCAAAGCGCCCGTGCGTTGAATGGCATAAGTCAAAAATTTAGGCAATTTGGCTCTCTCTGCCAGTTGCATGAATCTTTTGGCATCTAGCGTAGCCAATGGCTCGGCTGCATACCAAACCAAGAGTGGTATATTGTGGTCTGCTTTATCAACAGTCTTTTGCGCCAATGCATCTACTACTTCCCATCTTTGTGCCGGGTCAATTCTCTGCATAGCAGAAGCGAGGTACAGCCTCACCAAAGCAGAATTGTCGGTTTTTGCCATTGCGACAAATCTTTTCAGCGTTTCAGAAGAAATGCTGTTGTCTTCAGCCAATAGCTGAATAGCCCAGCTTCTGACATACTCACTCTGGTTAGATAACAAAGCAACTAAGTCTTTTTCAGTAAGCCCCTTGGTTACATGAAGTGCCCACAGGGCTCTTAACTTACGGGTTACATCTGGGTTTTTGGTCAGAATTTCCTTCAGTGCTTCATGAACTTTAGGATTAGGGCCACGTTCCTGCAAAATTACCCTCGCCTGCCTTACATACCACTCATTAGGGTTTAGCTGATATTTTACCAATTCCATATCTGTGGCTTTCGATAAATCAACCTGCACCCATTTGTCATTCTCGTGCGTAATCTTAAAAACACGACCCATGGTTTTATTATGCACATCGGGGTTTGGGCTATGGCATTGGTTTTTATCGTACCAATCAATGGCAAATACAGAGCCGCTTGGGTCATATTTGAAATTGAGCCATTGTGACCACGAATCATTCATGATAATGAAATCTTTATTGTGCGAAGCCACATATCCTGAGCCCGTGCGTGTCAGTTGGTCAACATTTAACCGGGCACCATTGATGTTATTCATAAAAATCTTATTCCGGTATTCAGCAGGCCAGGTGTTACCCAAATATAGCATTGCGCCTGCATGAGCATGTCCGCCACCGGCAACACCAGACCTGAAATTACCTGCATGAGGGCCTCTGTCACCCAACCAATGGCGATGGTCGGCAATGGTTGTGATATCGTCATAGATATAAGGATTAAAATGCTTACCAGCCTGGCGGAAATAACGCCCTCCCTGAATAACATGATACATGTGCGGAATAACACATGCTGTGATGAAAGGATGCCCGTAATCGTTGAAATCAAGCCCCCACGGATTACTGGAACCCTCAGCAAATACTTCGAATTTCTGAGTAGCAGGATGAAACCGCCATACACCGGCATTAAGTTTTACACGTTCGCTATCAGGTGCTCCCGGTTTACCCACATTTGAGTGCGTAAACACCCCATGCGTGCCATACAGCCAGCCGTCCGGGCCCCATCTGAAACTGTTCAGTACCTCGTGTGTATCTTGTGTTCCCCAGCCATTAAGCAATATTTGTGGCGGCCCGGCAGGTTTATCATTTTCGGCATCAAGGGGTATAAACATAAAATTCGGTGCTGCGCCTATCCATACTCCTCCCATGCCCAATTCAATGCCACTTACCAGATTTAAACCTTCTATAAATACCTTTTTCTTGTCGAGCGTACCATCACCGTTAGTGTCTTCAAAAATCAGAATACGATCTCTACCCTGTCCTTCGGGTGCAGGAACCGGATAAGTATGACCTTCGACTACCCAGAGCCTGCCGCGCCAGTCAATTGTAAAACAAATAGGGCGTATGATATCAGGCTCGGCAGCAGCCAGTGTTACTTTAAACCCTTTGGGGGCTGTCATGGCCTTAGCAGCATCTGTGCCTGACAACCCTGCATTTAGTACAGGGTCTAAAGGGGGCAGTATGATAATATCTTTTTGCTTCAGCTCATTCGGAAAATCAGGCCGGCTGGGATAGAAAAGGAAGTTATCGAAGTTAATATGCGCCCATTTATCGTTAGGTATGTAAGGTATCTGAGATATTCCCGTTTCATTGTCTATGATCCGGATGAATATGTTTTTGTTTAGATAAGGCCTCAGATCAACTACTACGGGTTGGAGGGTAGCCCTCCCCTGTCCGGTTGAATGAAAAATCACCTTTTTGGTATCTGCCTGTACAATTTCCACACGTGTATCCTGCAAGGCTCCACCAGACACCCGAAAAGCCGCATAAGGTTGGGTTACTTTAAATGGTACCGATGTGAGTGTACCCGTCAATTGATAATTCTTAGTACCTCCACTACTTAAAAAATGTTTGCCCTCAAAACCAATAAGCATTTCTTTCTCATGCACCGGCGATGGTTCCTCATTGAAAACAGGGTCTGTAAACGCATTTCCGGTAGCTGTCCAGTCTTTCAGTGTTCCGGTCTCGAAATTCAGATTCAGCGGTTGGCCCGCTTTTAATGGTAGTTTCCCGGCTACAACTGCCTCGGTTATCGGGCCATCTACTACTTCCAATTTACCTACCATACCTGCAGCCCGATGCCCCGGCACTGTACAATAGTAAGTATCGCTTTTCTCAGCTTTGAAAACAATACTGGCGGTCATGCCTTTTTCAGCTATTGTCTTACTTTTGGCGCCTGCTTTTTCAAGGGCTATATCGTGGGTCATCAATTCAGTATTAACAATCGTAATACGAACAGTCTTGCCCCTCGTTGCTTTCAATGTTGGGTTCCGGGTGCCGTCTTTGGCAAAGTAGCCAAGCATGCTTGCTTCTAATGTGTAGTCGAAATCAATTTTTACTGTGTCCTGCGGCGATTGGGCTTTAATAGGCAATACCTTTGCATAAATTTCAGGTATTACCAGCATAAGCAAGAGTAAGAGCAAATGTTTTTTTTTCATATACATAGGTTGAATATAGTAAGTAATATAGGTTGAGTATTTAATGGCGAATTAGTAAATATCTTTATGCCACCATGTATACAAAACACAATGCAGCACAGCCATTCACTAATTCATCATTCGCTAATTCGCGATTATATTAATCCGGCAATTCTTCAAGTGTAATATCTTTAAAGGCTACTTGTGCAGCACCTCCGCCATGAATCTGAAAACCGATCAGACCCGACTGTGGAATGTTTGTATCAGGTTCAACATAGTCAACCGTTTTTTTACCATTTACATACAAGCGTATATGGCGCTTTTCAGCTCTTATCTCATAGTCATTCCAATCGTTTTTCTTTATCCAACTTAGTACCTGAACCGAATCAGGTCTTATCAGCGTTTTATTTCGCCTCGATTCGTCATACAGTCCACCCCAAAATCCTTCGCCCCAATCGGCCTGATAGCCTTCCATTTCATAAGGAGGATTCACCAGTCGCTTGCTCCGGAACTGCACACCTGAATTAATAAAGCCTTTATTTCCGGTCAGTTTCACCTTCAGTTTCATTATAAAATTGGCATACGGGCGAGTAGTACACAGGAAGTCATTATGAGGTACTTCCTTTTGCGTTGAGCCCCCAATCAGCATACCGTTCTCTATGCGCCAGGTATGCAGGGTGTCGCCCTCCCACCCTTTAAAGGTCTTACCGTCAAAAAGCCTGACAGGTCTTGTTGTAGTTTGAGGTATAAAACCCATCAGAAAAAAACTGATGAGTGTTGAATAGAATAGAAAAGATTTCATCCCGGGGTTTATTTAAAATAGCGGAGAAACGCTTAAAACTTTAGCGGCCTTATGCAGAAATTATACGCTTGAAATTTTATAAAATACTCCGTTTCTCAAAGTTATCAATTCTGGAAATCATTTTCAGAATTAATACTTTTATTTTTATCAGCTGAATCTGATTGGCAACAATTAGTGTTTATCGGCTTTTTATCAAGCAGTTAGCAAAACATTTGGTATAGTTACATTTATTTTCGTAAAAAAAACTTTTACTAAATGTGATTTTCACTTGATCGATGCGAATAATTGACTAAAACACAGTTTAAGCGTATGTCAAATAAAAGATTAAGATTAGTCACTATCATTATGCTGATTATAGCATTTATGAATACGAGGTGCCAGGTAAGTATTGTTCAGAATTATTATCAGGGCTCCTTCAAAAAATTGCACATAAAAAACCACTTATTTATAGCCAAGACATTAACCCTGACCACATGCCATGAGTTCTGAAAACAGATCTGATAAATTCCTGACGGTTATCAACGCGCATAAAGGCATTGTATACAAAATAGCAAGAGCCTATTGCAAAGATACCGAAGACAGAAACGACCTGATTCAGGAAATCATGACTCAGTTATGGCGGTCATTTGATAGCTATAAGGAACAGTTTAAATATTCTACCTGGATCTATCAGATTGCTCTCAACGTGGCTATTTCATTTTACAGAAAGGAAAGCAGACGGCAACAGACGGCTGTACCTATCGACGAGCAAATTTTGAGTTACGCTGATAATACGGCAGATGAAACAGAAGGAAATATTACTATTCTGCACAAATTCATAGCAGAATTGAAGGATCTGGACAAAGCACTGATGCTGCTGTATCTGGAAGAAAAAAGCTACAAAGAAATGGCCGATATTCTCGGAATTTCGGAGACGAACGTAGCTACTAAAATAGGGCGCATCAAAAGTGTGTTAAAACAAAAATTTTCTAACATTAAAAATTAAGACAATGGAAGATAAAGAAATCATGAACATGTGGAAAGCATACGATAAAAAACTGGAAGAAAATCTGACTTTAAATAAGGCAAACGCTGCAGAAATCACAAAACTAAAAGTCCGTTCTTTTCTGGACTCGATGCGACCGATAAAATACTTTACCATTATTGTTGGTATTCTATGGGTAGTTTTTGTAGATGCACTGATTTTTGTTGCTTTCAAAGCAGGCGGTACTTTCTTTCTGATTTCGGCCATAATTCAGGTTCTGCTGACCAAACTGGCCATCGGGGTATATGTATATCAGTTAATTCTGATTAATCAGGTTAATATCAGTGATTCTGTATTGGCCACGCAGGAAAAAATAGCCCGGTTGAAATCATCAACCGTTTGGGTGGCACGCCTGCTTTTTCTTCAGATACCGGTATGGAATACTTTTTATTGGACCGTGGCCATGTGGCAGAATGCCAATATATGGTTTTACCTGATTCAGATAACCTTAACCTCTGCCTTTATCTATCTGGCCGTTTGGCTGTTTTTTAATATCAGGTATGAAAATAGAGATAAAAAATGGTTCCAGCTTATTTTCAACGGTAATGAATGGACGCCCATGCTAAAAGCAATGGCTTTGCTTGAACAAATAAAAGAATACCGGGAAACAGAGACTAAATCTATGGTTTTATCACAGTAGAAACCATTATTGACAAGTCTGAAAACACGTAAGGGTAGCAGGTAATATCAAAAACCTACTACCCTTATACTTTGGGGCATAAGATAAACCAAACCTCGCCGGTTTGATTAGAATAATTTCATACGCGCAGTTCTTCCAAAGAAGCCTTTCGGATATTCTGAACAAAGATTAGTTCGTTGATTCTCCGGATTGGTTTTGAGATGCCAAAGCCTTCTGTTGCTTCAATAGTTCTCTTTTCAATCTGCGCTGCTCTTTTCTTTTGGGCCAGCGGGCAGCTTCATAAGCGGCCAGCTTTTCCTTATTCACTTGCCGGTACTCTTTGGATTTTTCCCTTAATTCTTCCCGATGTTGAATCGCATAATCTCTCGATCTTTGATTGAGGACGTCACGATGAATCTCACGATACTTTTTATGGTATTCTCGTTGATACTCGCGACTTTTTTTTGTCTTTTCTTCTGGAGTCATGATAATAAAAAAGTTCTTGACAATAATAAATGTCTGTCTCTCTTTTTTTGATTAAACTTAAATGGAAACCGTGAAATGACAGCGCAAGAAGTTTTGGATGGGAAAATTCATCTATACAACCGACAGATGAATTTTATTACAGTGGAGAAGATGGGACTCGAACCCACGACTTTTTGACTGCCAGTCAAACGCTCTAGCCAACTGAGCTACATCCCCTTACTTTGTACCATGCACAAAAATGCAACTTTTCTTCAACATCTACAAATATTACCAGCCCGGAATCATAAAATTAATTCCTGTTACACCTTTTTGTACTTTTCCGTTATAAATCGGAAACGCCAGGTATGGCTCCAGAATCAAATAGCCCAGGGCATTTATACGCAAACTAAGCCCAGTACTAACAATGGGCTTCAACTTTAAACGTTGTTTTTCTCCATCGCTGAAAACATACTCATACTCTTTTCCGGGTGCCCGTTTGTCGTCCCAGGCCATACCCATATCAAAAAAGAAATTCAGGTCGGTCGGCACATACATAAAATCAATCAACGCCAGTTTTTTTGGTCCGGTAAAGGGCAGTCTTATTTCAAAGTTGGTTAAGCCCATCTGCGACCCTTTCAGTTGCTCTTCACTCAACGACAAGGTCGATGTCTGGTTAGCCAGAGCCTTACCCCAGAAACCATGCATATACCACGGATACCCCAGAAACATCGGGTACAATCTATTATAATCTTCCATATTTCTGGTACCCAGGCGGCCATAGTAATACAGTCTGGCAGCAATCGTAACCGGTTTCAGGTATTTATAACGTCGGTAGTCAGCCGTAATAGCATTATGGGCGATATCGCCGAAATATCTTGAAAATTCAAATCTGTAACGATAGCCGTTTAACGGAGCCGTTGTACCAAAAGTAGTGTTATCGCCCACATAAGCCACATACAATTGCTGCAGGTTAAAAGGTTTATATCCCTGGCTCAACAATTCTGCCTGTGGTATTCTCTGCGGTGTTTCGCTTCCCCGATAATAACTTCCCGTAACCGGATTTACGCCATAATAATCGCTATAAACACGCCCGCTGTAACTATACCAGTTAGCGCTCCCCCCCACTTCAATCCGTTTGGCGGTACTAAGCGGATAAAAGGCAAAAAGGCCTACCTGATTAATAAACAGCCTGTATAAATTATAGCTCGATTGAATAAGTGAATCTGTTGCCGGAATACCGAGACTGGCCTTCTGATTGGGATCAGTAATGTACTTATTAGTAGGTCGGTAATCAGAAAAACGATATGGTATTCTGGAAAAACTGGCTCCCCATTGTAAAGGACTCTTTTGATTCAGGTAGGCAAACTGCCCGCCGAAATCCTGTATTTCGCCATTAAGCGCCAGCACTCCTGACACCTGATTATTGTTCAACATATCACTGGCAAGCCCTACAACCCCTCCGCCGAGCCCTGTACCCCACCGGCTGGTAGACACGCCTAATCCGGAACTGCCCAGGTAGTCTAATTTAAACTTCGGATTGTATTTCAGCGTTTTCAGGTTTTTCTCTTGTACCCTGCCCAGAAGGCTTTGCTTGCTCAGATTACTTTCTACAATATTTCTACCTTCTTTCCACTCAAAAGGCGCCAGTGTTGCTGCAGATTTATCTACTTTATCAGCGACAGGTTTACCGACAAACTCGCCTTCCTTTACCACATACAAATTATACTTGCCTGCCTGAAAATAGGAATAAACCAAGGCTCCGGTTTTAGCCGCCACACTCACTGCAGGAGAATACATCGTAATACCACTGATGCCCGTAAAATAATTGCTTAACTTTTCGAGGCTGTTTTCTGCTATCGAATAGCGATACAGATTTCTGAAACCATCGGCATCAGACAAAAAATACAAAAAATGACCGCTCGGGTCTACCAGAGGATTAAGATTATCTGCCCCCTGAAAAAAGGAAAAGGTTTCTACTTGTAATGTACCGGCATCAAGCCTTGACACTGAAAAGTCTGATTTTTCAAACCGTGCAGAATTATTGTCGCGGTCAGACACAAAATAAATCCATTTACCATCCGGTGACCACGTAGGTTGTATGTCCGAGTGGTCATCGTTTGTCAGATTCTTTACCGTTTCTTTCTTTAAGTTGAAAGTATATAAATCGCTTACGCCATTCATCAATCCTGAAACCACAATCGTGCTCCCGTCGGGAGACCAGGCAGGATTTGTAAATGAGTCTACTCCCTTCAATTCGTAAGTACGTTTATTCCCATTGCCAATATCAACTATCGACAATTTATTGCGGCCTTTGCTCTGAATCACCAGTGCCAGACTTCTGCTATCCGGCGACCACGCACCGGCTGTCTCTAAAAAACTATACGAATCAACATGCGAGCCGAAAGATGTACTCTCTATTTTACGTACAACTTTACCCGTATGGGCATCAGCTATGAAAATATCTAAAGAAATAACATTCTTTGAAGAAATATAGGCTACAAAGTTGCCATCGGGACTAATGGTTGGCGATAAATTCATCTCCCCTGCATTTTTAACCGAGGCAATCTCCTTACCTGCCGGCATAGACGATGTACCTATTCGCAAGGGCGCATACGTATCTGTCATCACTTTTTTCCAGCGGGCCGAAAACTTGTCAATATCCATTTTCAGGTTTCTTCTGAAAGCGGCTTCAATACCGTATCTGGCCGTTTCTTTGAACAACGGGCGTATCATATCATCGCCATAAGTAGCGGCAACATATGCCCAGAAAGCCTGCCCCCAGCGATACGGAAAGTACTTATACTCTTTTGTTACCAGGTCTTTAATCGTTGGGATATCGTCACTCAATACGGCGTCACGCATCCACATGGCGGTGTGGGCATCCACTCTTCCTAAAGACATATATTCTGCCAGGCCTTCGACCATAAACAACGGTAGGTTTTGAATATTCCCCAGCGTTGTAGAATCGCCGGAAGTCATCAACTGGTACTGAAACGCATGTACCAATTCATGTCCCAATACGTGGTCTGTCTGGCGTTTGGAATACATCATGGGCATAACCACTCTGTTACGCAGCCCTTCCGTTACACCACCTGTCCCTTCCCCTATTTGTCCGCTGATTGCAGTTGTTTCCTGAAAATCGGGGTGGTTCTGATAAATAATGACCGGATTAGGTTTGATGAAAGCTAGTTTGAAAACCTCCTGATGAATTTTGTACCAGTGTTCACTGTTAATCATCAGATCGTTAGGAATGGCGTTGTCTTTGAAGTAATGATAGAGTTCGAAATGAGGGCTTTGTAAAACTTTAAAACCAAAGGATTTGTAACGAGGTTTGTTTTGTCCGAAATACTGTGACTGTGAAAACGCTAAATTACTTATTATCAACCCTATAGTTACCAAAAAAAAGTTTTTCATACCCTCTTCGTAGTGTTATTTTCTCATTATAACGTAAATTAAGAGAAAATAGCTTAAAAACCGTTCTTAAAATTTATTTTACAAAAGAGGGACGGCAGGCACGTGCAAATCTGGCTTTCCAATAGGTATTCATCATATTATCTTCGCGTACGCCTTTACTTGACGACGCATGAATAAATATAATCTCTTCTTCGCTTTTTACTTCGGTAACGATTCCGGAATGGTTAATTTCATTGCTTGTGGTTGCAAAAAAAACCAGGTCACCCTTCTGAATATTCGGAATATCAATGGCCGGATAATATTCTGACTGTTTCCATGAAATTCTGGGCAGTAAGATACCGAACTCCTTAAAGCTATTGCATATCAATCCGGAACAATCAATCCCTTTCAGATCGTTACCTCCGGTTCTATACGGCACCCCGGTATACGATCTCGCCACTTTTATCAGGTTTTTCGTATTCATTGAAACAACCGCCTCAGTACTCATGCCAGTGGCCGGTCGTTCATGTGGGGTTCTTGTTGGAACCGTAGTGTTTTTAGTTCTCAGAACACTACATGCTGAAATGCCCGACATCAGACCGATCAGGCATCCGTATCTAAGTAGTTTTTTTAAGTCAGGCACGTTTGGAAAGCATTTTTATAATCTAACGAGAAAATTATGCCAAATTTTAAAAATTTAAAAATTTTTATTCTAATTTTCTGTAATCAAACCTAAAACCCGGAGCTCTGAATAAGACTATTCCTGCTTCGGTTTCAGTATCATGGCAATGAGGGCAGTTGTTTTACAAAAAAATTATGTCATACATTGATGCCTTCGTTTTTTTACATCTAAATTTGTCATTTGAACCAACGAATTTTTTACATTCAATTGTCGTTGAAATATTTGGAGCAGTGTATGTTCAGACTAACATACGTAAAGATATACTGAGCGTTTATCTTCTTTACTGATAATGTTTTGTATAACTTAATTACTCAAACAAAGCTTTTTTCATGCTTTCAAACCTTCTGATTAAGAATTATGCACTTATAGAGCAGCTTGAAATTTCTCCGGATGCTCATCTTAACATTGTTACAGGCGAAACAGGTGCCGGGAAATCTATTATGCTGGGTGCGATAGGTTTACTGCTGGGGAATCGTGCTGACGTGAAAACGCTATACAATGAAGCAGAAAAGTGTATAATAGAGGGCACTTTTTCAATGGATGGCTTCTACATAAAGAATATATTCGACGAAGAAGAGCTTGATTTTGAAAATCCGTGTATCATTCGCCGGGAGATTGCACCCAGTGGTAAATCGCGCGCATTTATTAATGATACTCCGGTAACACTCGAAACGCTTCGCAAGATAACTTCTCAATTAATGGATATCCATTCCCAGCATGACACCATCCAGTTGGGTTCTAATGAATATCAATTAACCATTGTTGATACTTATGCGCAATGCCATTATAAACTGGTTGAGTATCAGGAGAAGTACCGCACCTATAAAAAACTGGAAGATGCTTACGCACAACTACAGACTGATGCAGAGCAAAGTAAAAAAGAATTTGAGTTTAACAGTTTTCAGTTAGATGAATTGACAAAAGCCAAACTGGAAGCCAACGAGCAGGAGCAACTGGAACAGGAACTGAATATTCTGGAGCATGCCGAAGAAGTAAAATTAAAACTACGAACAACTCATACTTACCTGACAGATACCGAGCAATCGGTACTTTCCAGTCTGCAGAGTATTGTTAGCAATCTTAATCCAATAGCTGGCTACTCGCCTGAATATCAGCAATATAAAGACAGGATTCAATCCTGCCTGCTCGAACTGAAAGATCTGGCACGAGACATTGAGGCAGAAGAAGAAAATATAGAACTTGACAGCCAACAGATAGAGAATATTCAGAGCCGCCTCGATTTGCTATTTAAACTTCAGCAAAAGCACGGGGCGAAATCAAACGCTGAGTTGCTGGAAATACAGGCCGTGCTGGAAGAAAAAGTAAGCAGGGTTATTAACCTGAGCGAAAACCTTGCTGCGGCTAAAGAGCGTGTAGACAAAGCCTATGAAATGGCCATGCATGCCGCAGAAGTTTTATCTGGCTCGCGCCAGAAAGTACTGCCCGATATAGAAAAACGCGTGGTAAGTCTGCTTGTGGAATTAGGAATGCCTAATGCTGCCATGAAAATCCAACAACAGACGGGTAAACTAACCAACGACGGCATCGACCAGATTCAGTTCCTGTTCAGTGCCAATAAAGGTATTACTCCACGGCAGTTGAAAGATGTAGCTTCAGGTGGCGAATTTTCCCGGTTGATGCTTGCTATTAAATACGTGTTGAGTGATAAGCGTTCCTTACCAACTATTATTTTTGATGAAATAGACACGGGTATTTCCGGTGAAGTGGCCATCAAAGTAGGAAAAATGATGCTCGAAATGGCACAGAACCTGCAAGTAATTGCCATTACGCATTTGCATCAGATAGCAGGCCGGGGCACCAGCCATTTCTTTGTCTATAAAGACAATAGCTCATCAAAAACCATGAGCCGGATACGCCAGTTGAAACCGGATGAACGAATTGTGGAAATCGCAAAAATGATCGGGGGCGAAAATCCGTCAGAAAGCGCCATACATAGTGCCATAGAAATATTAGGCTTCAGTATCTAAAAAAATTAATGAACAATAACCTGAATCAAATGAAAACGATACTTTATTCACTATTAGTCATTTTTACTTTTTCTTGTGCCAATAAATATGCGGAAGAAGCAGCCAAACTGAAAGAAGAAACTTTCAAATTGCACGACGATGTAATGCCGGTGAGCATGGAATTGGAAACCTATCGCGAAAAAGTAATAAAAAAGGCAGAGACCATGGACTCTACTGGCAAAAAACAGGCACTTGAAATATCAAAAATACTTGATGAAGCCTATGGTGATATGGAAGCCTGGATGCCCAAACTGGGTGATGCCGCCGACATGAAAGACAGCCAGGAGAAAGTAAGTGCATTAATAGAGCTGAAAACAGAGGGAGATAAAATCAAACAAAAAACCCTTGATGCCAAGAAAAAAGCTGAAGATTTTCTGAAATAATTATTTACTGAATGCCTAACGCTTTCAGAGAGAGAGATTTTACTATATGAAGCACCTGATTATATTAATGGTAGTTCTCAGCGGTATACTGGGAGCCTGCCAACCAAAAAAACTGCCCATACTGGGAGATCGCGAATTCATCAATGGCGACTCGGTGTATCATACCATACCTGATTTCAAATTTGTTGATCAGGATAGTAACGAAGTGACCAATCAGACCTACAACAACAAAATTTATGTGGCTGATTTCTTCTTTACTACCTGCCCTACTATTTGCCCTATCATGAAAACGCAACTGCTCCGGATCTACGACAAATTCAAAGATAATCCGCAAGTAGGTATCCTTTCGCATACCATAGACCCCCGTCATGATTCGGTAGCAGTATTGAAAGCCTATGCAAAGCGTCTTCGTGTTGAAGGAAACTTCTGGCATTTTGTAACAGGTGAAAGAAGTAAGATTTATGAATTAGGGCAGGAAGCGTATTATGTAACTGCCGGTGAAGATTCAACCGCAGCGGGTGGTATCATTCACAGCGGTGCGTTTATACTTGTCGATAAAAAACGCAGAGTAAGAGGTATGTACGACGGTACCCAGGAAAAAGACGTGAGCCGTCTGATAAAAGACATGAATACCTTGTTGAAGGAAGAAGAATGATATGATACAGAAATACAGGCGGATGCCCTTGAAATTTATCCCTTTTCTGGTTTTATTGAATGCATGCCAGTCGGCAGAGCAAATCAAACTGGAACAATATTATATTGGCGGGAAAGAAATTTTTGAACAAAACTGTGCCAACTGTCACCAGAAAGACGGCAAGGGTTTACAAAACTTATATCCGCCCATTGCAGGAAGCGATTTCCTGCAAAACAAAACCAGAGTAATTTTAGCGATAAAGAATGGTTTATCAGGCGAGATAATAGTGAACGGAAAATCTTACAACCAACCCATGCCAGCTAATAGCCACTTGCAAAATCTGGATATCGCTGAGGTTGTAACCTATATCTATAACGAATGGGGAAATGAGCAAAAAATAACTACCATAGAAGAAGTAGAAAAAGCCCTGAAACAACACTGACTAATTGCTGGTAGTATCCGGTTCGGCTTCTGCTCCACCACCTGTAGCAACAGAATCAATCGCCAAAACTCCTTTGCTTCTTCTGAGGGTATAATGGGTAAAGTCCTGATCAGCCTCCATACCTATGCCATGTATTTCATCTGCGATCGTCTTAATTACGAACGGATGATCAGTAAAGATCTTTTTCTTACTGGTACTCCAGTTTAATAAATCTGTTGAAAGGCTTTGTTTCTGAAGACGATTAAAGAAGAACACATTACCCATTACTTTGTACAATCCTTCATTTTTGAAATAACGCCCGGAGTCTCCCCTTAATGAAGAATACTCTACGCCGTTTTTATCAAAAAAAGTAACGTATATCGGCTTAGGATAAACCTCATCTTCGTTTTGCAGTTTTATCTGTCGGGCAGTAGTGACCTTCACAGTCGTTTTGCCGGAATCACTCATCATAATGGCCAGGTTGTCTGTTACCATCAACGGCCCGTTGTATCTCTGAGGTCCACCCTTTTTCTTTTTATCTTCACATGATAAGAAAAACATTCCCACAATTGCCACCAAGCAGAGCATGAGGCGCCCGATACGTAATGAAGATATACTTTTCATAGCTGTCGCTATTAATCGATTTTCGATTTAAGGAACCAGCGCGTATCGATCAATGAGAACCCTAAAGACATCTTAATGTAGTTTTCTTTAATAAGTCCATTGCCCACAACGCCTCTGTTGCCTATTGATACGCCGAAGTCAATATAACTCAGGTTTCTGTATCCTAACGGTGTAGAAAGACCAAATGAGAAGCTTCTGTCAATCACTTGCGTATTATTAATCAGATACGGTGTCTTAATCTGCTGGAAACCTACCCGATAAAACACCTGATTGAAATAGGACGTAGAAGTAACTTTAGGCAGGAATTCAATTCCGGCGGCTATTCTTTCGCTGCCGGTAAGCGTATTTTCAGCTACGCCCTGGAAATTGCGGTATTGTTTCCAGTCCTGCTTACTGTATTCAGCTGCAAAAATCCATTTTAGCGGACTTTCCAGACTGATACCGATAGCATATTGAGACGGCAGAGTCAAATTACCTTTAGCAATACTCAGAGTATCAGGTTTTTTAAGTACCTGAGGGCCATTCTGACCTTCAATCAAAGTAGTTAAACTACGCAATTGCTCCCCATTCAGTTTGTTTTGTAATTCATAGGTACCTCCCAGATTCAAATACCATTTTTCAGACAGTTTCTGTTGCCATGCAAACCCACCCTTTACACCAAATCCATTGGCATTGATACGGTCCGTATAACGCAAGTAATAATCCTCTCCATCGTTCAATAACAATCTTGAAGTAGTATCGCGACTCATACTGCCAAAATAATAAGCTCCTTCTGCTCCTACATATAGTGATTTACCAATCAAATGCCCTGTACCCATTGTGGCCTTAGAAAAACCACCCTGACCTTTGTAGATGTATTGTACATTATTGGTTGTACCAGGAACCTGCCGAATATAACGTGCTTCATATTCTACACTTGAGTGAGGTCTTAAACCAATCGACATCGTCCATTTCGGCTTTATCGGGAAAGCCATCATTATGTGGCTCAGGTTAGCTCCAAAATCAGACTGAGAATTGGTTCCGTCTGAAATGGTACGGTATTGCCCGCGGATACCTGTATTGAATGCCACAAAGCGGTTTTTGGCTAACATGGCAGGATTGATGGTGTTGAGATAAATACCATTGCCGAAAGTTAAGCCTGTATTGCCCATGGCATCACTGGCAATAGTTCCGCCTGGTGCCACATCGCCTATCCCTAAAGCCGAGTAAGGAGAGTTACCGGTTAATCTTGATTCTTTTCTTTGAGCGAATGTATCTGTAAGTACAAGAGTGCAAATGAAAAAACAATTAATGAGTAGTAAGTTTTTCAACATTGTATCTTAAAATTCGGTTTAGCCCGATCAGGACTAAATTTGGTATCAATTCAATTTTTGTATTGTCAATCGGAGTTTTTTCCAATGAGCCCGCAAAGTTCGGCTTTTTTATTCGACTTTCAAAGAAAGAGGCATCACCACCGCACAAGATTACCTCACATTTGCCCAGTTTTGTGTAATTTTCAATCATTCCGTTCACTTCTGCAATGATTCCGTTCACCACTCCGCTCTGTATACACGTTTTAGTGCTTTTACCTATCAACTCCGGAATCTCTTCTGCGCTCACGAGGGGTAATCTTTTTGTAAACGTATGGAGTGATTCAAATCGTATTCTCATGCCCGGAGAAATTATACCACCTCTAAACGTACCTTTTCCGGCATCGGCTGACACGTAGTCATATTTAATAGCCGTACCCATGTCAATAACGAGGCAATTACTATCAGGATACAGGAAATTGGCTCCTACTGCAGCAGCCAGGCGGTCGGCCCCGAGCGTTTCAGGCGTTTCATAATCTTTCTCAATAGGCAGAACAGTAGCCGGATTGAGAATCAGTTTATCAAACGGTGCCTGTTCAAAGATAGCATCTAATTCTTCCTGATTTCGGGTGACGGAAGAAATAATGGCTCTTTTAACTTTTTTTAACGAAAGAAAATCGTCCAGCGCTTCAATTTCAAGTCCGGTTACTACATCCAGTAGCTCATCCTTTTCGAAAAGACCCACTTTAGCGAATGTATTCCCGATGTCTACGGCTCCAAACATGGCTATTCTTCAGTTTTCTTAATCGTTTTTTTCCTTGACTTTTTCCGGATTCTTTTCGGTCTTTTTACCATTTCAACCGGATACCCTAGCAATTCGCGTATCACTACAGACGCACAAACTCCACCAAAGGCTGCAGGAATATACGAAATGGTACCATAGGCTGATCTTTTAAAATTACTGCCATCTGTCAGAATCAGCGAATCCCGTTTGACGGCTTCGGTCGAAAAAACTGCTTTAATACCTGCATAAACACCTAGCTTCTTGATACGCTTGCGGACATACTGTGCAAACAGGCACTCGTAGGTATCATACAAATCGGCCACAAACAACTGGGTCGGGTCCATCTTCCCTCCTGCGCCCATTGAGCTTACAATTTTTTGTTTCTGCTCATACGCTGTAGAAAGCAACGTCAATTTCGGTGTAATGCTGTCGATACAATCCATTACATAATCATATCTCACTTCCAGTATCTCCCGGCATTTTTCAGGCGTCAGAAATTCTTTCACCACATTCAATTTCAGTTCCGGATTAATCGCTGACAGGCGTTCGGCCATAATATCGGCTTTCGATACCCCGTGGTTAGTAGCCAAAGCCGGTAATTGCCGGTTTCTGTTGCTAGGGTCTACTACGTCGCCATCTACAATCGTCATTTCTCCTACACCGGCACGACATATAAACTCGGCTGCAAATGAGCCAACCCCTCCTAATCCCACCACCAATACGTGGGCACTTTGTAATTTTTCTATTCCTTCTGTTCCGACTAACAATTCGGAACGCGACAACCAGGCAGGCATTTTTTTAGCGTATTCTTAATATTTAGGTTCAATAAACCTCAAAGTTACATACAATCTGACGATTCACGTTATTTTTCTTCATAATGGGTTTGCATATTCACCCGGTTCTGTGACCGCTTGATTAAGTAAACCACACTGCTTAATTCAATCAATGATTAACATCTTCTTAACATAGACGCGGTAACTACCGATTTTTTCATATTTTTGAGAAAAATCTTACATTTTCTATGTCCGTTTTTTCAAGAAAGCCCTGGTTTGTTTTATTCTTCTCGGCTGTTGTTATTGCTTGTGTGCCTCGTAAAATTGCGACTACCACAAATAAAAACACTACTGACACAGAAAACTCAACCATTGCCACAAGGGATTACAACCTGGCACTGGGCAACCCCAGTAAAGCTTCTGTGAACGACGAGAATAATTATCTGATGATAAAGCCCCAGTATGCCCTTTCTTATAGCAGAGAACGAAGCTCGGCCAACTGGGTAAGCTGGCACCTGAGCAGTGCCTGGCTGGGAGCCGCCGAAAGAACCGATAATTTCAGGGCAGACGAAACACTACCCAAAGACTGGTACAGGGTTCATAGTACTGATTATCTTCATTCCGGGTTTGACCGTGGTCATCTGTGTCCATCGGGCGACAGAAACGGAAGCATGACTGACAACGACGCCACTTTTCTTATGACTAATATTGTTCCGCAGGCTCCTAATCACAACCGCGGCCTTTGGGCTGACCTGGAAGCCTATTGCCGAAAAGTAGCAGCCGAAGGCAATGAACTATACATTATTGCAGGTGTACACGGCACAGCAGGTACGGGCACCGACGGTGGTAAAAGCTTTACACTCGACAACGGCAAAATGGTTGTACCTCAGAATTTCTGGAAAGTAATTGTGATTCTGCCCATCGGACAAAACGATATAAGCAGAATAAACGAACAAACACGTGTTGTAGCCGTATATATCCCCAACCGGCAAACCGTATCAGATACCAAATGGGGTGAGTATCGTTTAAGCATTGATGATCTGGAGAAAATTACCGGTTACGATTTCTTATCGAATGTGCCGGTTAAAATTCAGCAAATCATAGAAGCCGAGCCTGATAATGGCCCGACTATTCAGGTATCGGCCATCAAACAGTAAGAATACTATATTATCCGAAAAAATCTAACCTATGAAAAAAATATACTTTAATCTTTTACTCATTTCTTTGTATTCAGGACTTGCCTGCGGACAGACCCTGGAATCATCAAACCTACCCATTATATACATCAATACCTTGGGGAATGCTATTTTAGATGATCCGAAGATTAAAGCCGAAATGAAAATCATTTACAATGGTCCCGGTAAAACCAATAGTGTCAAAGATATTCCGAATCATTATAATGGTTTGATAGGTATCGAAACCCGCGGGTCTTCTTCACAGATGTTCCCTAAAAAAAGTTATGGCATAGAATTATGGGACGACAAAGGGAAATCTAAAGATGCCAGCATTTTTGGCATGCCTGAAGAATCAGACTGGATTCTTTTTGCTTCTTACAACGAAAAAAGCCTGATGCATAATGTATTGACCATGCACCTGGCACGACAAATGGGAATTTACGCCAGCCGTACCCAATATGTGGAGGTTTTCATTAATGACACTTACATGGGTGTTTATGTTTTTATGGAGAAAGTCAAAAGAGCAACAGGCAGAGTCGATATTGCGAAACTGAAAGAAACAGACCTGAAAGGCGATGACATTACGGGCGGATACATTTTCAAAGTAGATAAAAATACAGGAACCAACATAGGCGGGTGGACATCTCAATTCACCAATTATCTGCCTGTCAACAACCGGACTTATTATCTGTACGAAGCGCCTAAAACCATTACTTCCGAACAAAAAACCTATTTAAGCGAATATGTTAACGGAGCCGAAAAAGCGCTGAAAAATGATAACTTCAGAGACAAGGAAAACGGTTACCGGAAATACTTCGATACCCCCTCTTTTATAAAGCTGTTTCTGACCAACGAGATTTCCAAAAATGTGGATGGTTACCGCATCAGTACTTTTTTCTACAAGGATAAAGACAGCAAGGGTGGCAAAATAAAAGCCGGTCCGCCCTGGGATTACGACATATCTTACGGCAACGGTAATTATTGCGAAGGAGACAGCTATAAAGGTTTCTCATACAAGTTTAACGATGTTTGTCCGAACGATGGGCTTCAGGTGCCATTCTGGTGGGAACGGATGATGGAAGACTCCGCTTTTGTACGAGAATTGAGTGAAGAATATAGCTACCAACGAAAAACTGGCGCATTTCAGCGCGAAAAGATTAATGAATACATCGATAGCCTGACGGTTGTTTTGCAGAAACCTGCACAGAGAAACTTCCAGAAATGGCCCATATTAGGGGTGTATGTCTGGCCACAGCCTAATCCAATATCAAATAGCTGGACCGGAGAAGTCGAAGAACTGAAAATATTCATAGCCAATCGCCTGCAATGGCTTGATAGCAACATCAAACAACTCACTAATCAAGCGATAACAGCTGTTGAGCCCGGTGGTGCTGAGCATGTCTTGTCGATGAGTACCTATCCGAACCCTTATTCAGATAAAATTTATATTACGGTTTATTCGCCAAAAGCAGAAAAAGCCAGCTTGTTTCTGACTGATATGCAAGGGAAAACATTGGTCAGAAAAGATGAAATACTGCAGGTCGGAGAAAACCGGCTCACGATACAAATACCACCCGGTACTTACCCCGGTAACTTAGGAATACTGCAACTGGAAACAACCGGAAATAAAATCGTGAAGAAGATAGTAAAGGAATAGGTCTTAGCAGAGGTGTTTATCGTAAATCATATAAGTATGCGGAATGCCGTCTTCTATGTAATCATTACCTGTTAACTCAAAACCCAGTGATTGATAAAACTTTTCGAGATACTTCTGTGCGCCTATTTTAATGGGGGCTTTTTTAAATTCGCTCAATACTTTGTCAATCGATTTTTCCATCAGCAACCTGCCTAAACCTCCACCCCGTGCATGAGGTGAAGTAACCACCCGCCCGATAGACGTATAGCCCTTATAATAGATATCCTTATCGAAAAGCCGGGTATATGCCGATAGTTTGCCGGCCTCATCATAAATCATCAGGTGTAGTGCAATCTGGTCTTTACTGTCGGCATCTAAAAAGGGGCAGTTTTGCTCTACAATAAATACCTCTTGCCGCAATGCCAGAATCGCATACAGTTCCTCCAGACTCAACTCATAGAAAGGTACACATTTGATAGTAATTGATAAACCGGGCATATATATTTGCGATTGGGTATTGATAATCAGTATAAAAAAAGCACAAAAATGCTGCTCAATTTACATACACATCTTTTGAAAAAACAAGCCGGTGAGCAGATAATTTTCAACGAAATTATACCCGATTCAGAAGAAGCATTGGAAACCTTTGCCTTGCCTAATTCTGATAACTGGCTATCGGTTGGTATACACCCCTGGTATATTAACGAGAAACTATATCCTTTACAACTTAAGAAACTGGCTTCTATAGTTGCCGACCCGTCTGTAAAAATGGTAGGTGAATGCGGCCTGGACCGGCTCAAAGGAGCGCCATTGCCTTTGCAGGAAGAAATCTTCATTAAACAAATCAGACTGGCAGAAGAGTACAGAAAACCTGTTGTCATTCACTGTGTGAGATGTTATAACGAATTGTTTTCCATCAAAAAAATAGTTCGCCCAAGGGTACCTTTAATATTGCATGGTTTCAACAGCAAAATTGAAATAGCCAGACAATTGATAGAGAAAGGATTCTATTTATCGTTAGGTGGTGCTTTATTACATGAGGACTCAAATGCATTGAAAATTCTGCACGAGATTCCGGCTGAAAAGCTTTTCCTTGAAACCGATGATAAAGACATCTCCATTGCTGAAGTCTATCAGAAAGCTGCAAAGGTGAAGAATCTTTCCGTTGAAGAACTGGAAAATATAATCTTCGATAATTATTTGGCTTCTCACAAAGCCTAATAAAAATATCGATTCCCATAAGCAATCGTAATTTTGATTACTTTTACGGCACAGTAAAAAAGGCATTTGCCTGAAGAGCAATCGAAGCAATACAATGAACAACGAACAAGCTCAGTTAAGGACCGTCAACATAACCCGCTATGTTACGCCATTGCGCGAGGGCGGATCGTTGCCTGCTATTGTGGAAGCGGACGACAATTTTTTATATGCTCTGAAATTCAGAGGTGCCGGACAGGGCGTAAAAGCACTGATTGCAGAACTGATAGGTGGCGAAATAGCCCGTACACTGGGTCTGCGCATGCCTGAAATGGTTTTTGCCAATCTGGATGCCGCTTTTGGCAGAACTGAGCCGGACGAAGAAATACAAGATCTGCTACAGGCAAGTGTCGGGCTAAACCTGGGTGTACACTACCTGTCAGGCGCTATCACTTTCGACCCTGTACTGAACACCATCAGCCCGGAACTTGCCTCGCAAATTGTGTGGCTTGATTGCCTGCTTACCAATGTTGACCGCACCGCCCGCAATACCAATATGCTCATGTGGCACAAAGAATTATGGTTGATTGACCACGGAGCCTCACTGTATTTCCATCACTCGTGGGACAACTGGAAAGAACAATCCGAACGACCTTTTGTACAGATAAAAGACCATGTGTTGCTTGCGTTTGCCAGTGAATTGGAGGCCATTGACGAAAAATTCAGAAAAATACTGACCCCTCAGTTGATAAGAGCCATTGTGGCCTTAGTACCAGACGACTGGCTGCAGGATGCCTCGCTGACAGAATCGCCGGAAGAAAGAAGGGCAGTATATGCTCAATTTTTAGAATCCAGAGTGAATCACTCCGAAAACTTTGTAAAAGAAGCCCAGCATGCAAGAGAATCACTTATATGAATATGCCGTTATCCGGATTGTACCTCGGGTTGAAAGAGAAGAATTCCTGAATGTGGGAGTGATTCTCTATTGCTCGTCTAAAGGCTTTTTGCAGGCCTTGTACAAACTGGACGAAGCACGTTTAAGAGCATTTTCGTGCACGTTGGAGGCTGAAGAACTACAGGAATACCTCCAAACTCTGGAACGCATTTGCAAAGGGGGCAGAAACAGCGGCCCTATAGGTACCCTGCCTATTGCTTCTCGTTTCCGCTGGTTGACCGCCACCCGCAGTACCATTATACAGACCTCAAAAATACACCCCGGTTTTTGCACCGACCCACAAGAGACACTTCACAGGTTGTATACACAACTGGTACTTTAAACCTCATTTTGTAATAGGTTTATGAGCCGCTATTCTATTTATCAGCAAAATACATTTATCGAGTAGTATAAGTCAGTTAATTTCTTGTATAAAATCTTAGTTAACACTAAATTTATACCCTCACGTATTTAACCCCAACAATCATTTACTATGACACCTTCTCGCAGAAAGTTCATTAAAGGTATTGGTGCGGCTTCGGTGCTGATGGCTACTGAATCATTCGCCAAGCCTTTTAATATCATCAAGAGTTTAAAAATAAGTCCGAACGACAAAATCCGCATTGCAACTATCGGTCTGGGTATTCAGGGAAACTCTGACACCAGAGCAGCTTTGAGAAATCCTGAAGCAGAATTGGTAGCTGTCGCCGATTTGTATGACGGACGATTAGTAAGAGGCAAAGAAGTATACAACAAAGACCTTTTTACCACCAGAGACTACAGAGAAATACTAGCCCGCAAAGATATAGATGCGGTTATCATAGCCACGCCTGACCATTGGCACGACCGCATTTCGATTGATGCCCTGAAAGCAGGCAAAGCTGTTTACTGCGAAAAACCGATGGTTCAACATATTGATGAAGGCCGTGCCGTAATAGAGACCTGGCAAAAGACCGGTAAAACCATGCAGGTAGGTAGCCAGCCTATCAGCGGAGCAGCCTATGCTGAAGCACAGCGATTGTTACAGTCCGGAGAAATCGGTGAGCTCAACTTCATTGAGGCCACTTACGACCGTTTCAATGCACTGGGAGCCTGGACTTACTCTATCCCACCGGATGCTTCACCGCAAACCATTGATTGGGATAAGTTTTTAGGGGATGCTCCACGCAGACCTTTCGATTCCACTCGTTTCTTCCGCTGGAGAAATTACCGTGACTATGGTACCGGAGTAGCCGGAGACTTATTTGTGCACCTCATTACCGGTATGCATTATGCGACAGGAGCCATCGGGCCACATCGTATTTTCTCATCCGGCGAATTAAGCTACTGGAAAGATGGCCGCGATGTACCCGATGTAATGGTAACCGTGCTTGACTACCCCGAAACAGAAAAACATACCAAGTTTCAGGCAGTGCTGCGAGTAAACTTTGCCAATGCGGGTGCTATTAAAAACGTAACGCGTGTAGTAGGTACTGAAGGAGAAATTCAATGGAGTGCCAGCGGATTGACGCTTACCAAAAGAAAACTTCCGAAAGCGCCGGGTTACGGAAATGGCGAAAGCTTCCCGACCTTTGCCGAAGCTACTCAACAAGAGTTTTTGAAAGAATACAATGCAAAATACTCTGAAGCCGACAGAAAGGCTGAACCGGTAAAAGAAATAAAATTTGATACACCGCAAGGAGATGATGCGCACGCCAAGCACTTCAAGAATTTCTTCGATAATATGCGTGCCAACAGCCAAAAAACCATTGAAGACCCGATTTTCGGGTTCCGTGCGGCTGCTCCGGCACTGGCTTGTAATCTCAGCTATTTCGACAACAAAATAGTTTACTGGGATCCAATTACGATGAAACTGAAAAAGAAATAAGAACAATCTCAATCCCTTCCCTACTCGAGTCTCCCCAACAGTGGGGAAGGGTTCTTTAAGTCTCTCCGCGCGACGGACAGACTTAGAGAGCAGGGTTAAATAGTGTTTAATACATCTACATAATATTTAAATCATTTTTTTGAATCACTCTTGAATAGAGTCGAAGCAACTTTAAGACTAAAACACCCACCCAATGAGTGAAGCAAATTCTGCTATAATTAAAGAACTGGTTACGTTCAGGATGCCTTTTGGCAAATATAAAGACCGGCTTATCTGTGACCTCCCCGAGCATTATCTGTTATGGTTTCAGAGAGAGGGCTTCCCCGATGGTAAACTGGGTACACTATTGGCTACCATGTATGAAATCAAACTTAACGGTCTTGAATACCTGCTCAAACCATTGAAGGAAAGAAAAATCTGAATGCAAAACTATCTGCTTGCAATGGCTGTTATAGCCTAATATAACTCATATCATTTTTATATGTCTGATAACACAACAACTATCCGGACTGCGCTGGTTACCGGCGGTTCGAAAGGAATTGGCTATGGTGTAGCAGAGGTACTCATTAAAGAAGGAATCAGAGTAGCTATTACCAGCCGTAACAAAGAAGCAGCAGAGGCAGCGGCCACAGAATTAAACAAAATCAAAGAAGGGTATGCGCTTCCACTTGTATCAGATGTTCGCGATTTCGACTCGCAGCAACAGGCGGTTGATACCATTTTGCAAACCTGGGGTCGGCTCGATTACGTAATTGCCAATGCAGGTGTAGGCCATTTAGTTCCTTTTCAGCAACTGACGGCTGACCAATGGCACGAAACCATAGATATTAACCTTACCGGAGTATTTTATAGTGCCAAAGCCACTTTAGATGCGCTTAAATCGTCGAAAGGATATTTTATAACCATTTCCAGTCTGGCAGGAGCCAATTTCTTTGACAAAGGGACAGCCTACAATGCCAGCAAATTTGGTCTGGTAGGTTTTACTCAGGCGCTTATGCTCGATTTACGCCAGGAAGGTATTAAAGTATCTACCATCATGCCCGGTTCGGTAGCTACTCATTTCAATAACCACACACCCGGCGAAAAAGATGCCTGGAAGATTCAACCGGAAGACATCGGCCAGATTGTGTCGGACTTAATCAAAATGCCGGCTCGCACTTTACCCAGCAAAATTGAAGTGCGCCCATCGATTCCATCGAAATAAAAACATTATTTTTATAAGGCAGGGTTATCAAACGCCTGCCTTATTTTTTATAAAATACCCATAAAAAAGGTTCAATACATCTGCATTGAACCTTAGTAAATATTTAAGTTTTGCGTTTGTTTTTACAACTTATTTTTCTTTATAGATCTTCCCGTCTTTCATCACAAGAGCTACGTTCATCATTACTTTGGCATCTTTAAGCGGATCGCCTTCTACAGCAACAATATCGGCTAATTTTCCTTTTTCTATTGATCCTAATTCAGATTTCATTCCTAAAATTTCGGCATTTACTATGGTTGCTGCTTTAATGGCTTCCAGCATCGGCATGCCCCCTTCTGTCATGTACTGAAACTCCTTGGCATTGTATCCATGCAGAAACACTCCCGCATCCGTTCCGAAAGCTACTTTCACGCCGGCTTTATATGCTTTGGCAAAAGTTTCAGCAATTTGCTTTGAGGTTTCAATAGCTTTAGGCACTACCAGTGGATGATAATAACCAGGTACTTTGGCCGAATCGCCAACGGTTTTTCCGGCAATAATAGTCGGCACATAATAGGCACCATGCTTTTTAAATAGTTCAATGGCTTCGTCGTCCATAAAAGTGGCGTGTTCAATTGTAGTTACACCCGCTCTGATGGCTCTTTTCATTCCTTCAGCACCATGCGCATGAGCAGCCACATGAAAGCCATAATCTTTCGCAGTAGATACAATGGCCGAAATTTCATCTTCGGTAAACTGAGGGCCTTTGCCATTTTTAGCAATACTCAATACCCCACCGGTAGCTGTTATCTTAATTGCATCTGCACCGTCTTTATATCGTTGGCGCACAGCCTGGCGTCCTTCGTCCGGGCTGTTTACTACCCCATTAGTTACAAAATCAGGTACTGAATAACTATTGCTGAAACCATTGGTAGGGTCGCCGTGTCCTCCGGTAGTAGCAATGGTTCTGCCGGAAGTAAAAATTCTTGGGCCGTTTACCAGACCTTTATTAATGGCATTACGGATAGAGATGTTCACTCCGCTGCCGCCTAAATCTCTTACAGTCGTAAAACCTGCCATTAAGGTTGTGTTCGCATGTTTTTGTGCTTCAAAAGCTATATCGGCCATGCTCTGGCTCATGCGTTTCAGGTATTGATCTTTACTGGTTTCGCTCTCAATGTGTACGTGCATATCTATCCAGCCCGGCATCACCGTGCGGTTTTTCATATTCACTACTTTGTCGGTAGGTTGTGCAGCCGAATAACCATTTTGAATATCTGTTATGCGATTTTTTTCTACAACAATTGTCATTTGTGTTTTAGGTGCATTAGCAACACCGTCAATCAGGGTACCACAGTGAATCAGAGTACGTTGTGCCAAAACCGGAGAAGAAACACCAAGTATGAGGGCTAAGAGGTAGTTTTTTTTCATAGATGTTTAGTTTAGGTATGAAGAATAAAAAAGCCTCTCTGTCAATTCGGAGAGGCTTTCAACTATTAGTTTTTCGGAATCAACACGCCATTGGCTACAAATGTCAGTTCTGTTTTAGCTTCAGTAATCTTAGCTACTTCTTCCTTGCTTTTACCGGCATCTTCGGCATAGTGACGAAGTTCATCTACCGATGTAGTTTTGGTTTTAGCATTTCCTTCAAATACTACCGTTTTTCCGGCTAAGTCTTTTGGCACAAAAAAACCATAGTCTTTAAAAGTAACACGCATGCTTTGTCCGTCTTCCATTTTCACTTTCATCCAGCAGCCTTTTACCTGACATACCGATTCTACCACACCTGTAACCTTGCTTTCGAAGGCAGGCGTTTCTTTTGCTTTTTTGCTTAATTCTGCTGTTGACAAAGCTCCATCAGAAGTGATTTTTTCACCCACGTTTTCGTATTTCTGGCCGAATGCAACATTGACGGTGATTAAAATTGCGAGAATTGAAACGAGTTTTTTCATTTGTTTGATTTTTACAAAATGTTTAAATTTAGAAATTGGCTAAACTTTTCTAAATAACTGTCTGTCATAGGTTTTAATAATTCTGGTCAGTAAAACTGTCGGGTATCTTTTTTAGAATTATGTTTTTACAAAGTTATCATTTTTTCTTTCATTCTGATATTATTACTTAGGCTGAATTAACCTAACCCGAACTCAATTATAAGTGAGGCAATGTTACTTCAAAAATACTTCCTTTCCCTACCTCGCTCTGCACTTTAATTTTCCCCTGATGAATATCTACGATTCTTCGGCACACCGACAGACCGATTCCATGCCCCCGATAAACCGAGGCATTCTGTGTACGATAAAACGGCTCAAAAATTCTGCCCAGTTCAATTTCCGGAATCCCTATCCCATTGTCTTTTACAGCTGCAATGCATTGCGTCTGGTTAAACCTTATTTTCACCTCCGCCTGGTGGTCCGGTGAATATTTGCAGGCATTATCGAGCAAATTGGTAAATACGGTTAGCAGAAGCGTTTCATTGCCGTTAACGGTTACCCACTTGTCGTCTTCAGGTATGTCGTCGAAATCTACCGTTATTTTGTAATTGGTGTTCAGGCTCTGCACCTCTTCCTGTGCTTTAAACAATACCTCATCAATCCGTGCGGGTTTCAGTGCCATATTGTCCTCACGGTTTTCTGATTTTGCCAGTTGTAACAAACCGTTAGTTAGTTGTATGAGCCTTTGCGTATCAGTCAGCAACGATTTCAGAATGCTTTTGTATTCATCACCTGTGCGTTCGTTTTCAAGGGCAATCTGAATTTCTGACTTTAATGCGGCCAATGGTGTGCGCAGCTCATGCGAGGCATTAGACACAAAACTTTTCTGCAATTGAAATGAGTTCTCTAAACGCTCCAACATCTGGTTAAAGTTGTTTGATAACTTAGCTATTTCGTCTTTGTTATTACCGGTGTTCAGTTTTCGTTTCAGATTATAGGCCGTAATATTCGAAATCTCCTCGTTAATTTCAGCAATAGGTTTCAACGATTCTCCGGCAAAAATAAACCCCAGGATAATGGTGAGTGTGATACCAATCACAAAACTGATTATCAGTGTATCACGGACATTCTGCAGTTTTTCTTTTCCGTATATATCGTTGGCTTTGGCTATTACTACGTACGACTTGTTGTTTTCATCAGTATATAATGAACCCGTCAACTGATTATCCCAATCGCTCTTTTCAATATACTTTTGTTGTCTTACCTGTTTCAGAAACGCCGGGCTGTACAGGATAGAATCAGCCTCATAGCTGGCATAGACCAGTTCGTCTTTATCATTGAACATCAGCACTTTTTCTACATTCAGCTTGCCGAGTATTGTTTTGTTGGCATCACGTAATTTCCTTTTATCTTTTTCTGTAATCTTCAGCTCTTTCAACAATTGGGCGGTCAGTATACCTCTGTCGTGCAACCTGTTATAGAACTCCTGCTTACGGAAATTCTCTGAAGTATAGTACACAGCCAATGAGAATATAATAAGAATACAGGCGATTATTATAGTGAATTGTATTGCTATCTTGGTACGTATTTGCATATTTGGTCTTTATTTAGGCCATGAATCTAAATCTTGCCTATTTACAACGAGGTGTATCAACAAAACTGAACCGAAATTTAATAAAAGAATATGCAAATTCATGTAATTGATGCAGGACATTTCAAATTAGATGGTGGCGCCATGTTCGGAGTAGTACCCAAGACCCTCTGGAACAAACAGATACCGGCAGATGAAAACAATTTGTGTAGCTGGAAGATGCGTTGCTTACTCGTAAATACTGGCCGGCAACTGATTCTGATTGACAGCGGTATGGGTGATAAACAGGAAGCGAAATGGCAATCTTATTATTTCAGACACGGAGAGGGCGACTTGATACAATCAATAAAAAAGGCAGGATATTCGCCTGATGAGATTACTGATGTGCTGAGCACTCATTTACATTTTGACCACTGCGGCGGCAGTGTAAAATGGAATAACAGCAAAGACCGCTTGGAACTGACGTTCCCGAATGCCCGGTACTGGACTCACTCTGCCCACTGGGAGTCGGCCATTAATCCTAATCCCAGAGAAAAGGCCACGTTCCTGAAAGAAAATATCTTACCAATGCAACAAACAGGTGCTTTGCATTTTACTGATAAAGTGACCGGAGCTTTCGGTGATTCAATAGAGTTGCTCTATGCCAACGGGCATACCGAAAAAATGATCATGCCTAAAATAAAACAGGGCGAAAAGACGTATTTATTCATTGCAGACACTATTCCGTCGCATGCGCATGTACATGTTCCTTATGTAATGGGTTATGATATACGTCCTCTTGAAACCATGAATGAAAAAGAACAATTACTAAAACAGGTAGTTGATAACAATTGGACAGTTATATTTGACCACGACCCTATACATGACGCAGCGTACATTCATCTGACAGAGAAAGGATACAGAGTGGCTGATTTGTTCAATTTATAACTATTTTTGACGAAAAGACCGGAAATTAAGAAAGGTATTGAATGGGTTTACCGGTTAAAACCTGCATGATATTATGAAGATAGGATTAGCATTATCAGGTGGAGGAAGCAGAGGTTTTGCTCATTTGGGAGTAATTAAAGCGCTTGATGAGATGGGCTTGAAACCATCAATGATTACCGGTACCAGTGCCGGATCTATTGTAGGAGCACTTATTGCTGCCGGCAATACTCCCGACTATGTTTTTGAAGCCGTGGCTTCTATCGGGATATTCAGTCATTTGAAATTTGCGTTTAATCGTTTTGGTTTATTTAAATTGGAAAAAGCCGAAGAGTTATTTAAACGGTTTCTCCCTGAAAATTCTTTTGAAAGCCTCAAAATTCCATTGACGGTTTGTGCCACAGACATTGAAAGTGGCGAGCCCGTTTATTTCAATGAAGGAGAATTAATCAAACCGATTCTGGCATCCTGCTGTCTGCCCGGTATTTTTGAACCAATGCGGTTTCAGGGAAGACTCCTGATTGATGGAGGTATAACCGATAACCTGCCAGTAGGCCCGTTGAAGGAGGCCTGCGACTTTGTAATAGGTGTAAATGTGATGCCCGTCAGCAGCAATATGCCTATTAACTCAGTAAAGGATATTCTGATGAAAAGCATTTTTCTGGCGATCAGAAACAATTCGGGCGAGCAACTGAAACGCTGCGATGTAGCCATTGAACCGGCAGAAATCTACAGATATGATGGCCTGAATATGTCTAAAGCTAAAGAAATGTATACGATCGGTTATGAATGTGCACTTCAGGAATTAGAAGGGAAACTTTCTCAGGTGTTATGATTTTGGCATTCAATCAGATAATTTTTTCGTCAGCAAATCGTTTAAAAAAGGGTATTATTGCATTCAGTTTCAAGCCTATCGCCCTAAAATCATCTTGTAAAGTGCAAAAACTGTTTATATTTATATTGTTGTTGGGTATTGCAACCGGGTGTTCGCAGTTCAGCCATTCGCCTACCAGCAAGGCTTGGCATAACACGAATGCACGTTTTAACTCATTGATTATAGCCCGCGAAAACATGAAAGAGGCCGAAAAGGCGCTGTTCAATACCCGGGAAGAAAATTATAGTGCACTGATACCGATTCTCTTACCTATTGACTCTGTCAAGAGCCAGGCGGTTGCCACTAATCTGAAAGAGGTAATAGAAAAAACTTCTCTGATTGCCGAAAGACACTCTAACTCAAAATACCTGGCCGAAGCCTATGTACTGTTAGGCAGAGCCCGTTTAATGAAGGGCGATTTCATTAATGCTATTGAGGTTTTCAAGTATGTAAACTCTACCAGCAAAGATGAAACCGGTCGCCAGTCGGCCTTAATCTGGCTGATGCGATCATACATTGAGCAGCACGACTACGAAACAGCATTGAAAGTAGCTGATGCCATAAGAAATCTTGATCTGACCAATGCCAATACCATCAGTTTTTATCTTACCAAGGCTTATCTGCACCAATACAGAGGAGAATTGGCTACCTCAGCCGCTATTGCAGAAGAAGCATTAAAACTGATGGCCAAAGAAGAGAAAACAGCACGGGTGCATTATGCCGTCGGGCAGATGTATGACATGATAGGTCAAAGAGCCAAAGCGCTACCACATTATGTAGCTGTAAACAAAAATCGCCCGAACTATGATATGGAGTTCTACGCAGGGATGAATGCCTTACTCGACGAAGCTACGGCTCGCCGGGGAAGCACCGCAGGGGTGCAGGAGAATTTCAAAAAAATGCTGATAGATCGGAAAAACACCGACCTGAAAGATAAAATCTATTTTACGATGGGTAATCTGGAGGCAGAGAAACTGAATTACCCAAAGGCCATTGAGTATTACAATGCTTCTATCAGAAACTCGAAAGGTAACAATGCCCAGAATGCCTATACCTATCTTGAACTCGCTGAACTGCATTATAACAAATTGCTTAAATATGATATAGCCAGTTCATATTATGACAGCACGCTTACGATTTTACCTAAAAACATACCAGATTACGAACGTATTTCTAAACGGGCGCAATCGTTAAGCGATTTTGTTAACTATCAGCGTGTATTGGTACTGGAAGACAGTCTGCAGCGTTTAGCAGCTATGAGCCCGGCATTATTGGATAAAGCACTTGAGAAAGCAATTCTTCAAAAAGAAGAGGAAACCAGAAAAGCCAAAGAACTTGCTGAACAGGCAGCTCGTAAAAATGCCAATGCTTCTGTAGAAAGACTGTCTGACAAAGACGAAACTTTTAAACGATGGGCGCTGTATGATCCTCTTGCCATTGCCCGTAATAAATCCGATTTCCAACAAATCTGGGGACAAAGAGCCCTGGAAGACAACTGGCGCAGACGTGATAAAGAAGCTGGTTCAATCAGCTTTGGAACCGAGCGCGGTGTAGCGGGCAATAGTACGTCAGCTACTAATACTAATGCCGCTGTTCAGAATACCCAACAACAGGCAACCGAAATCGCAGCCAGAGCAATGGAAGCGAAGAAAAAAGAATTGTATGTGGCTATTCCTTTAACGCCTGAAAAACTTAGTGTTTCTAAGCTTAAACAGGAAGAGGCATACTACCAGTTAGGTAAAATATACAAGTTTCAGTTCAACGAAGCTGAAAATGCCATTGCTACATTCAACACGCTTCTAGAAAAATTCCCGGGTACAGCGCACGAAGCTGAAGTATTATACCTGCTCAGCCTGAGTGCCGGTAATCAGGAGACAAATCTGTATCGCAGTGCATTATTAGAAAAGTATCCGGCCTCTACCTATGCAAGGCAATTACTGAGAGGAAACGTGGCCATCACCAGCGACATGGAATCAAAAGCCAATCTGGTATATTCTCAGGCATTTAATCTATACAGTAACGAAAGTTACTTATCGGCTCTAAAAATGGCTGAGGATGGATTAATTACTTATACAGGCACAAGCATAGAAGACAAATTTGCCATGCTGAGAATTCTGCTTCTGGCAAAAGCCGGACAGAAAGAAATCTATCAGCAAGCCCTGAACGAATTTGTTCAGGGATACCCGGCCAGTAATCTGATGCCAAAAGCCAAAGAACTGATGGCTGTAGTGAATAAAAAATAAAACATCTATAACCTATAAATAACACGATGAAACAACAACCCGATAATTCCTCTGTCGAGGATGATGATACGCATGCTCCTATTCTAAAAACCTGGCAAAACGTATATATACTGGTTGCCGGTGTGCTTTTGGTTATCATTATCCTTTTCTACTTTTTTACCATCTATTTTGCATGACAAACCTCGACTGGACTCTTTTAACTGTAACGCTACTTTTTATTATACTTTACGGTATCTACAAAAGCCACCGAGACAAAAATATTGACGGTTATCTGCTGGGCAATCAGTCTTTACCCTGGTATCATGTGGGTCTTTCGGTGATGGCTACACAAGCCAGCGCCATTACATTCCTTTCAACTACAGGCCAGGGCTTCGACGACGGCATGCGTTTCGTGCAGTTTTATTTCGGACTACCACTGGCTATGATTGTGCTTTGTATCACTTTCATTCCAATTTTTCACCGATTAAAAGTTTACACGGCCTATGAATATCTGGAACACCGGTTTGATGGAAAGGTACGCATCTTCACCGCTTTTCTGTTTCTGATTCAACGTAGTCTTTCAACCGGTATCTCTATTTATGCTCCTGCCATTATTCTGTCTACTATTTTTGGGTGGGATATTTTCTGGACCAATGTCATCATGGGTGGGCTGGTGTTGACCTACTCGGTTGTAGGAGGTACCAAAGCCATATCGTATACTCACGTGCAGCAAATGCTGGTTATTACTGTGGCTATGTTTTTGGCAGGAGTAATAGTATTACAAATGCTACCTGAGAATATCGGTATTGTAAAAGCCCTGAAGATTGCCGGCAAAGCCGGACACATGAACATGGTTTCGTTTGAATTTAACCCCAAAGACCGCTACAATCTGTGGTCGGGGTTGATTGGTGGTTTTTTTCTGCAACTTTCTTATTTCGGCACCGACCAGTCGCAGGTTGGGCGCTATCTTACCGGAGAATCGACCAGCCAAAGCCGATTGGGCCTTGTAATGAACGGTCTGTTAAAAGTGCCTATGCAGTTTTCTATTCTGCTGGTAGGTGTACTGGTTTTTGTATTTTATCAATTCAATACCTCTCCTGTTTTCTTCAACAAGATAGAGGTTGATAAGCTCCGCAGTAGCCAATATGCGCCCCAGTTGCAGGAACTGGAAAAAGAACACGTTGCCATTTCGCAGAAAAAACAACAATTATTAAGTAATATAGGTGATGCTGAAAATGAGCAACTTATGGTTTACAAAGCCTCATTGAAAGAGTCAGACTCACTCAGCAAAGGCATCAAATCGAGAGTTGTGGGTTTAATCAAACAAAATAATCCGGGTGCCACAACTAACGACCGCGACTTTGTATTTCTGCGTTTTGTTTTAGACTACCTGCCGCACGGCCTTATCGGCCTGCTGATTGCCGTAATTTTTGCAGCGTCTATGGGATCAATCGCTTCTGCCTACAACTCATTGGCGGCTACTACTGTGATAGATGTTTATCGGAAATATGCCAAAACTCCACCAACAGAAAAAGCAGAATTGAAGGCATCTAAGGTTTCAACTGTTTTATGGGGTATTTTTTGTATATTTGTAGCACAATATGCCAGCGAACTGGGCAATATGATTGAGGTTGTCAATGTATTGGGTTCATTGTTCTATGGTATTATATTAGGTGTTTTTCTGGTAGCATTCTATTTCAAAAATATTGGCGGTACAGCCACTTTCTGGGCAGCAGTAATAAGCCAGGGTATTATTTTAGGAATCGGAATTCCTCAATTAATATTGAAAAAAGAATGGATTGCCTACCTTTGGTTTAACCCCATTGGCTGTTTTCTGGTAATTGGCATAGCGTGGATGATTCAAAACTTATGGAAAAAAAGCGAATACTCATCGTCGAAGACGACCAACGCTTAGCTGAAAATATCAGCAAAGGGTTGGCCGAGAAAGATTTTGATACTTCTGTAGCCTTCGACGGACAGATAGGGCTTCGGCTGGCTTCAAGCGGTAAATTTGACCTCATTATTCTGGATGTCAATCTACCGGTAATGAATGGCTATGAAGTTTGTGCCAGAATACGCGAAAAAGACAGCCAGATACCTATTATTATGCTGACAGCGCTGGGTGAAACCGACGATAAGATATTGGGCTTTGAAAAAGGTGCCGACGATTACATTGTAAAGCCCTTCGAATACCGTGAATTACTGGCACGTGTGAATGTATTTCTGAAAAGAGCCCATGCCGAAAGTGAAACCAATGCATCGAACTTACTCAGGATTGCTGATCTGGAAATAAACCTGGAAAGCAAAACAGCATTGCGCCAGAATACCAAAATTGAACTGACCCCGAAAGAGTTTTCTTTACTTGAATACCTGATACGTAACAAAGGGAAAGTGATTTCGAAAGCAGAAATTGCCGAAAAAATATGGGACGGTAACAATGCCGAAACAAGTCTGAATGTAATTGAAGTTTATATTAACTTTCTGCGCAAGAAAATTGATAAAGATTTTGAGCCTAAGCTAATACATACCAAAACAGGTATGGGCTATGTATTGAAAGAAGATTAAGCCATAGGTGTAGTGAAATGATACCCCACACCTTTAATAGTCATCAGTTCGATGGCTTCGTCTTCTTTCAGGTAATCACGCAGTTTGGTGATATAGACATCGAGATTCCTTGAGTTAAAAAAAGAATCATCACCCCAGATCTTCAATAGTATTTCTTTCCTGTTTACTGTATAATTCCTGTTTTCTGAGAAAATCTTCAACAACTCGGTTTCTCTGTAAGAGAGTTTCCGGCAATTGCCATCAAATCTCAACTCATATTTATGCGGCGAAAACTCATACTTTCCCAGTGGGATGCTCCCCTGTTGGGTTATCCCCTTGGTAAGAGAAAGCGATAGCAGGTTATTGATTCTGACAATCAGCTCTTCCATGCTGAATGGCTTACGGATATAATCGTTCCCACCCGACTGAAAGCCCTTCAGTACATCGTCAGTCTGGGTCTTGGCTGTCAGAAATATAATAGGTATGGTCGGTTTAATCACCCTGATTTCAGCGCCCAATGTGTAACCGTCTTTATTAGGCAGCATTACATCGAGCACACAAATATCCGGTTTGAATTGCTCAAAAGCTTTTAGTACCAGATTACCGTCTGCTACCATTTTCACCTCAAAATTCCTACTTTCAAGGCTCTCTTTCACAATTTTACCCAGAAAGGGCTCGTCTTCTACATACAATATCTTTGTGGTCATAGCTGAAACTAATTAGGCCGGTAGCGGTAATGTCATAATAAAAGTACTTCCCTCCCCTACTCTGCTGCTTACTTCAATGGTGCCATTATGATGTTCTATTACATTTTTTACATAGCTAAGCCCCAATCCATAGCCTTTAATGTTATGCACATTGCCGGTAGGCACTCTGAAAAATTTATCGAATATCTTAGGCAGAAACTCTTCTGAAATTCCGATGCCGTTGTCTTCAATGCTCAGTTTCAGGTGCTCATCATTCGCTTGCAGGATTACGTTTATCTGTGGTTCGGTACTATATTTCAGGGCGTTTTCGAGCAGGTTATACACCACGTTTGTCAAGTGAATCGAATCACCCAGTATATCAAAGCGTTTGCCCAGCAAATCGAAGCTTACATGTGCACGGCATTTCTCAAACTGGAGTTTCATGGTAGCCAGTACGCTTTCCACCAAACTCTTGAAATTGACACTATCTGTATTCAACACCAACTCTTTCTGCTCAAAGACACTCATTTTTAAAACCTTATCAACCAGTATAGAAAGTCTGTTGAGTTCATTTTTTGAGATTTCGAGATACTCTTTTGTTTGTGTCGGGTTCTGCAATACATTAAAATTACTCAGCGCCTCAATGGCCACGCTTACAGTAGCAATCGGGGTCTTCAGCTCATGCGTTATGTTGCTCACAAAATCGTTTTTCAGGGCGGTCAGGCGGTTCTGCTTTTGCAGATTTCTGTAAATAAGCCAGAACGAAAGGCCAGTGATGGTTATCAGAAATAGCGAGAAAAACATCTGTGGGACGATCTTCTTAACAAGATACCAATTGGCATCTGCAAAACTAGCCTCATAGACCATGTTGCCAAAAGGTACTGCAGCTCTTATTTCAAGAGTGGTATCGGCTTCAGTCTTCTTTACTCTCGAAATACTGAATGGCAAATTTATCTGTTGCTTCAATAATCTGGCTCTGTATTTCTCGTCAATTTCAGTAGTTTTAAGTGTATCTATCATGAAATTTATAACAACATTCTGCGGTTTACCTTTCTTTTTGAATGACGAATTTAAAAATACCCGGTTAATTAATTTTCTACTGGGTTTAATGATCGTATCAAATTTCAGGTCAGACAAAAGTATCATCCGCTCGCCGGCAGGTTTGCTGTGTACTTCATTTCTGTTGGAGGAATCAGACTTAAATTGTATTCTAATACTCTTTCTATTTGAGTCCATTTGGATAGAGTGTATCATCTTTGTCAGCATTTCCTTGCCGAGAGAGTCAAAAGCACCCATTTTTCCGCTCGAATAAACCTGAAGTACGTTACGTTTATTTGCTCCGATGGGTATTTCTCCGGGCTCCATTTTTTTGCTCATAAAAACGCTACTTACTACTTTAACGGCAGAATCAGTCGTATTTTTTGAAGGCTTTTTGCTGGTAGTTTTTCTTTTAGCCGCTACCAGTTCTTTATTCGCATTCAATTTCAGGGAAGAGTCAACCTGACGTTTAATAAGAGAATCCTGCATGACCGATACGGTCTTTTCAAAACTATTTGTAATGTCTTTCTGCAGATTCCGCTTCTGCTCATTGTAATTCTGCCGAAGCCAAAAAGCATTAAACAGCGTCAGCACTGCCAGGCTCACACATATCAGTATAAATTGCGTTCTATTTTTTATCCTTGTGTTCAATGTCTTATCAATTACTAAAGCTATTACTGCCACCGCAAATTACCAGAGCCTGTTGTCTACTCCATGATGTGCAATCAAAATTAAACTACATTTTTGGTTTCACGATTATTTATTAACCTTAATTAACATTATTTCAATAAAGATTAACCTTTATAGAGCCTTATGAAATCTACTTTTGTTGAAAACATTTCAAAACCAATCATATGAAAAAGGTATTTTTATTTATTGCACTGTTTATCAGCCAGTTAGCAATGGCTCAACTACAGGAAGGTATTATTGATTATGAATTCAAGGTGAATCTTCATAAAACCCTGGGCAAAGATCAGGAAGCCATGAAAGGAATGATTCCGGAATTCAGAACCAGCAAAAACCGCTTGTATTTTACCCCTACCAGGTCATTCTATACCAATATTGATGAAGATACGGAAGAAGTCAACAACTCTGTAGGTGGTGCCAATGTACAGATGCGTTTCACCCGTCCGCAGTTAGACTTGTATCGCGACTTTGAAGCGTCTCAGTTTATTACCCTTACCGATTTTGCCGGCAAGAAATTCAGAGTGGAAGATTCTCTGAAAACCAACCCGTGGAAGTTTCATGATGAAACCAAAAAGGTGCTAGACTACACTTGCAAAAAGGCATCATTCTATAATGAAGAAGTTAAGCAGGAAGTAGTGGCGTGGTATACTGAAGCTTTAATAAGCCCAGCAGGCCCACAAAGCTTTTACGGATTGCCCGGCACTATTCTGGAGGTGAACCTTAATGAGGGTAACACCATTATTACTGCCAAGAAAGTAGAATTAAAAAAACTGACTAACGAGATTAAGACACCAACCGGTGGTAAAAAAGTAACTAACAAAGAGTTTAAGAAAATCCGTGACGATTACATGAAAGAAATGGGTATGCAGCCGGGTGCATCTGGTAATAGATTTATTATCAGAAGTAACTGATAAAATAACGGGAGAGAAGCACAAGCCATCTTTCCTCTTTACGCTTGAATCAGCTATTACTTTTTGTAAAATCAAACGAGCCCTGATTTTTGGGCAGAATAACGAATAGAGGGTGCAGATAAGACTCATCTGCACCCTCTATTCGTTTGTTTTTTACTATTCTTCACTCCTTTCCTGTCCGGTTTCTGCTTTTCAGTTTAAAATTCGTAATTTTACGCCTCAATCATAATGACCAGACAATGGATATTTTCGTGGGGAGTATTCCTTTCAAACTGAAAGAGAAAGAATTGAGAGCCTTATTTGAGAAATATGGCGAAGTGACATCAGTCAAAATCGTTAAAGACAAAGTTACACGCCAGAATAAAGGCTTTGGCTTTGTAGATATGCCAGACGAAGATGCCGTAAGAAATGCTATTCATGAATTGAATGGTACAGAGCTGATGGGTCGTGAGCTTGAAGTGAGCGTATCGGCCAAGAAAGAACCTCCCAAACCCGTCAAAAACTTCAAGATAAATCATTTGGGTAAAGCAACTACTAACCAGTCGTTCAGAGGCATTGGTAAAGGCTATGATAAACGCAACAAAAAATGAAATTTGAAGAATACCGCATAGCACCGGAGATAAAGCAGAATCTGGACAAACTGGGGTTTAAAAAACCGACGGATATTCAGTATAAATCTATTACTCCCATTTTAAAGGGAGAAGATGTACTGGCTATTGCCCAGACAGGTACGGGTAAAACTGCTGCCTTTGCGATTCCGGTATTGCACCTGATAAACGATACCAAGAAGAGTTCGAGGGCTGATGCCATCCGCTGTATTGTGATGGTGCCCACCCGTGAGCTGGCTATTCAGATTACGGAAGTTTTTCAGAAAATCGGTCAGGGTACTAAAGTGAAAACGTTTTCGCTCTTTGGAGGAGTTGAACAAGACCCTCAGATTCTGAAACTGGAAAAAGGTATAGATATATTGGTAGCAACTCCGGGCCGTATGTTCGACCTCGTGAGCCAGGGACACCTGAAATTGAATCATGTAGAGATTCTGATATTAGACGAGGCCGACCACATGCTCGACATGGGCTTTATTAAAGATATTCAGGATTTAATCAGGTTTCTGCCTCGTAAGCGGCAAACCCTGTTCTTCTCGGCTACTATCAACGAGACCATTAAGAAACTAGCCTATTCGCTGGTACATAATGCCATCAGAATACAGATTTCGCCCAACGATAAGGTTGCGAAGAACATTCAACATGCCGTAATATATGTTGAAATGGACGACAAGCGTTTCTTTCTCGAACGCTTAGTCAATGAGTATCCGGAAAGCAAAATTCTGGTATTTGTGCGTACCAAGGTAAGAGCAGAGCGTGTAAATGCAGCCATGGAACGGGTGGGCATAAAGGCAGAAACCCTGCATGGAGACAAAGAACAACAAGACCGCCTGAAAGTGCTGGGGCAGTTCAGAACCGGTGAAACCAAATTACTGATTGCTACAGATGTAAGTGCCAGAGGCATTGACATAGCCAACGTTGATTATGTAGTGAATTACGACCTGCCCGATGTGCCTGAGAATTATGTACACCGCGTAGGACGAACCGGCCGTGGTACACAAAAAGGCAATGCTATCTCGTTTTGCAGCACTGAAGAAAAACCCGTGCTCAACGAAATTGAAGCTTTCCTGAACAAACCGATACAAGTGATGGAAATAGATAAACTTGATTACGAGGCTACCATAGATTTCTCAAAAGACACAAGCAGCTCTGACTTAAAGGCCTTGCTGAAAGAAGCTGAACAATTTGAAGAAATGAAACGAAAGAAAAGCAAAGGCAAGAAATGACACAGGAACAGCCCAATAATCCGCTACATGGCAAAACCCTTGAAATGATACTGAACGAACTGGTAGAATACTACGGTTGGGATCAGATGGCGTATCATGTACGTGTTAATTGCTTCATGAGTAATCCCAGCATTAAATCGAGCCTCACTTTTCTGAGAAAAACACCCTGGGCCAGAAAAAAAGTCGAAGATCTGTATCTCAGAATGCTTGATGACCTAAAAAGATAGGCAACCCAAAACAGGGCTGCCTCTTCCAACAAACTAAAAATATTTCAAACATATATTTATCTCGATATAATCCTCACGCCTCCTCTCTGTGCCGGATTAATTCCTTTTAAAGCATAAGTGAAGCTTAGCAAGAAGTATCTGCCCAATGTTGTGATGCGTTCATCCTGTACAAAGTTCAATTGAGCCGTACGGCTTATACCGGTGTTGCGGTTCAACAGGTCATTTACTGACAACTTCAACTCTCCCCTTCTGTTTTTAAGAAAAAAAGTTGATACCGACATAGCCCACAGCGGAATCTTCTGATTGTAGCCACCTGTAAGTCCTGAATAAACGTTATAGTCAAAATCAGTACTAAAAATCAGATTTTTTGTGATGGTCCAGTTCATGTCGGTTGAAAACACGTTATTGAAATAATCCTGGTTCATTTGTCTGTTAACCGAATAATGCGTCTGGTTATATCCTACCCGGGCCTCGGCCGACATATCAAATTTATCCTGTTGATAACTCAATCTTAAGGTAGTATTCAACTGCATACCTTTGGTACGGTTTTCTTGTTGATTAATATAGTTTATGCCTCTGTTCAACATTACTCGTTCGCTTAAATCAACTCTCAGTTTAATTGGTCTGATACGGAACCCGTAGTTAATATTACCTGTCAGCAAGTAATCATCATCTACATTGACAGGCTGCGAGGTTTGCACAAACGATGGACTGATTTCTTGTGCATTATTGATTTTATTAGTGGTATAAACCAGATTAGCTGCCACAAAGAAATTGGTAAAACTCAGCTGATTGAACGACATATAGTTCAGACCCACACGATGCGAATATTCAGGCTTAAGGTTCGGATTACCCACATAAATATTCAGTGGGTCACGGTTATCTGTAATCGGTGCGAGTTGGGTTACACTTGGTTCCTGCAGATTTGTTTCGTAATCGAATCTAAGACGCTGGCTTTGCTGAAAATCATAGCTGAAATGCATATTCGGCAATACATTCTGGAAATTCCGCGAAATATCGTCATCAAGCAATAACAGTTTTCCTCTCAGATTAGCATGCTGGAAACTAAGACCTGTAGAGAAATTGTACTTTTTCTCAACTAATCTGAAGTTGGTACCGAGACGGTTATAGATAAAACTGCTCTCAAATTTATTACTCAACTGGTTATTATAAACGGGGATCCCATCTTTGATATCATTCACCAATGCATCAGACAGGTAATCGTTCTTTTGCAGGGCATAGTTTACCTCCAGGTATTTCTTTTTGCCCAGTGGTTCGGTATAAGCAGCTACTAATCCATAATTGGTACGGTCTGATTTCCGCACGCTGTTCTGTCTGATGTTCTCAGTGCGGGTAAGATTACCGTCGGTATAATATTTATTCAGGGCTGCGAGGTCTCCGTCGCTATCAGAGTTGTTAACCTGAAAGTTAAGGTTTGCCGAGAGAGTCCTGCCCTTTTTGTTGAACTTGTGGCGTAGCAATAAATTGCTGCTCACACTCAATCCTTCACTACCGCCACCATAGTTGCGGTTCCCTTCGTTCTCTAAAACATTAGCACTGTTGAGTGATTGGCTGGCACTATAAGTATTGGCTTTGGTGCGGTTATAATTAATATAAGATGACCATTTCAGTGAGTTCATCGAATCAATCTTCTGATCAAGCGTAAAGTTCAACCGATGATTATCATTAAGTGTGTTCTGAGAATTTTTCTGCAACGAAGTGTAGCTATCCCCATTAGGTAAAAAATTCTGGCGATTCACAATCCTGTCAATTATCTGGTTAATGTTATTGAACATATAACTACCATTCAGCTCAGTTTTCTTGGTTACAGGGTCATTAAAGTTTAAGCCCCCGGCCCAGTTTCTTACAAATCCATTCTGGCGGTTCCCGAAGTTCAGCGGCAAGCCCCCTTCATCGCCACCATTCAGTTCCAGGCGGAACTGCCCACCACCTCTTCCTCCCATCATGCGCATCAGATCACCCGAGAAATTCATATAGTCGTCAATTGAAAAACCCTGTTGATTCACATTATTGCCCATCGCCAGGGCCGACAATTGCTTGTCTTTGTTGAATCTGTTTACACTCAGCCTGCCTGCATAGCGTTCATCCAGACCACCACCGGCAGTAATATTACCAAATGCTCCTTTCTTACGATCCTCTTTCAGTTTCAGGTTGATGTTCTTTTGCCTTTGTCCGTCATCAATACCCGTAAAGTCTGACTGGTCAGAACGTTTGTCATACACCTGCACTTTATCAATGGCATCGGCAGGTAGGTTTTTAGTAGCCATTTTAGGATCTCTGCCAAAAAACTCTTTGCCGTCAACTGTTATACGTCTTACGGTTTCGCCCTGAGCTTTCACGGTTCCGTCTTTTTCTACTTCTACACCCGGTAGTTTTTTGAGTAAATCTTCTACTACAGAATTGGGCTTTACTTTGAAAGAATCGGCATTGAATTCAATCGTATCTCCTTTAATACTGACAGGCGCTTTCTCACCTTTAATGGTTACTTCAGCTAATTCTCTGCTGATGGGTTCCAGTTTGATGGTGCCCAGGTCTATCCCTGTGGCTTCGCCGGGAACTATCGGTTTATAAAAGGTTTTATGCCCCACATAAGTAATCTTGAACAAATAGTCGGTTGAATTCAGATTCTTAAGTTCAAAAAGGCCCTTATCGTTGGTCCTTGCGAAGTTTATCAGCGACGAGTCTTTAGGGCTTAACAATAATACGGTAGCATATTGCAAAGGCACCGACGCCGAATCGGTTACCATACCTTTAATCGTTATTTTTTGCGCAACGCCCGGTAGTGAAAAAAGAAGAAGGATAAAAAGCTTTCTCATAAGTGGTTAAAAATTTATACTGGAACAAAAGTAGAAACCACGTGTATGAAGATAGGTTAACAGAGATGGAAATAATGTTAATTAAGGTTAATGAAAGTTTTTTATTAAGCAAAACACCGGAAACGCCTGCGGCTATGTCACCATTCAGTAACAATAAATGTATTTTCTTGGTTTTGTTGATAAATAATCCATATCTTTGTATTTTAAGTACATAATACAAATTTTAAAATGTCTAACGGAACAGTTAAGTTTTTCAATGAAACCAAAGGTTATGGTTTTATTAAAGTAAATGACACAAACCAAGAGGTTTTTGTTCATGTGTCAGAGTTAAAGGATCAAATCCGCCAGGATGACGAAGTAACATTCGAAATTCAAGAAGGCAAAAGAGGTTTGAATGCCGTGAACGTGAAATTGGCATAATTATATCAATATATAATTATCAAAAAAAGCTCTCAATCTGCATTGAGAGCTTTTCATTTTTATATGGATTGTAATTATCGTTCCTATACCAGCATTTCTTTGTATTGCATCCGGTAGAGGTTGGCATAAAAGCCGTCTTTCTCTAATAGTTCCTCATGATTTCCTTCTTCCATAATCTGCCCTTTATCAAGTACAATAATTTTGTCAGCCTTCTGAATGGTACTCAGGCGATGCGCAATTACAATAGCGGTGCGGCCTTTCATTAGCAACGAGATAGCGTTCTGAATCAGCTCTTCGGTTTCAGTATCGACCGACGAAGTGGCTTCGTCCAATACTATAATCTTCGGATCCTGCACCATCGCTCTCACAAACGAAATCAATTGTCGTTGGCCTACCGAAAGTGTGGATCCGCGCTCCTGCACGTTGTAATCGTAACCGTTGGGCAATTGCATAATAAAATCGTGCACGCCAACCAGTTTCGCAGCTTCTATGATATTCTCTCTCGATATCGAGGTGTCTCCTAAGGTAATGTTCTTCTCTATGGTATCAGAAAACAAAAATACATCCTGCAACACAACGCCAATCTGTTCGCGCAAATGTTTTAATTCATACTCTTTGATATCCACCCCATCTATTTGTATCTCTCCTTTATTGATTTCGTAGAATCTCGACAGCAGATTGATAATTGAAGATTTGCCCGCTCCTGTGGCCCCTACAAAAGCGACCGTTTCGCCCGGGTTAACTTTAAATGAAATATTTTTCAATACATAGTTTTCCTGATTGTAGGCAAACCATACATCTTTGAACGACACATCGCCTTTCAGATGGGTGGTATAGGTACCTTCGTTAGAAGTGTATTCGTCGCTATCAAGCAATTTTAAAATACGATCTGTACTCACAATACCCATCTGCAGGGTATTCATTCTATCGGCCAGCATTCTGATGGGCCGGAAGAAAATATTGATAAACATAATAAAGGCTGTTACTGTACCATAGCTTACCTCACTACTCAGCATCTGTTTGGCGCCAAACCATACTACCAACCCGGTTCCCAGGGCCGCAATCACTTCTGCTACCGGATAATACACCGAGTAATACATGATAGACTTGATGTTGGCATCGCGGTGTTCTTTATTGATGGCTACAAACTTCTTATACTCTATTTTTTCGGAGTTGAAAATCTGAACAATGCTCATGCCTGTAATATGCTCCTGCACAAAAGCATTGAGATTGGCAACGGCATTGCGGACAATGTTAAACGATTTCTTGACCTTTTCTTTGAAAATATAAGTACTGATCAGCATCAGTGGAATAGTACTGAGGCTTATCAGAGATAACTTCCAGTCGGTATAAAACATAACTGTAATAATCAGCACTAGTTGCAGGATATCACCGGCTATGGCTGCAATACCTTCACTGAAAACATCGGCCAAGGTTTCAATATCTGAAATAGTACGGGTAACCAATCGGCCAATGGGGGTATCGTCAAAGAATTTCAGCCGTAAATGAATTATTTTCTGATATAACTGTATTCGGATGTCGCGGATGATATTCTGTCCCAGCCAACCTGCCAGATAAGTGTTCACAAACTGAATAAGGGATTGTAGCACTAGTACGCCGATCATCAGCAGCATCATTCGTGCCAGTCCGGTATAATTGCCAGCAGAAACAGGGCCATCGATAGTCTGGCGAATCAACAGTGGAATAGCAGGCGCCAATGCCGCCCCTGCCAGAATCACAAATACAAGTACATAAAAACGAAACCGATACGGACGTATGAACTGAAACAGCCTTTTCAGAACCGACCAATCGAAAATTTCGCCAGAAGGATTTTGTTCACTCATTAAGTTTGTTTTTGCAAAGTTTCTTAATTTTAAACTCATAAAGATACATAATCGTTCAGATAACAATGCTCACTTTTAAGACTACCATACAGAAATTTGAAAAGCAGGGAGAAAAGACCGGCTGGATGTACATTGTTATACCGGCTCACATTGCTCATGAATTAAAGCCTCGTACACGTACGTCGTTCAGAGTAAAAGGAAAACTTGACCAGCACCCTGTTAATCAGGTTGCACTGCTGCCTATGGGCGAGGGTGATTTTATCATACCTATTAATGCAGGTATACGAAAGGGCATCAGGAAAGGTGAAGGCGCCATGCTGGACGTAACCCTTGAGCTGGACGAAAGCGAATTTATTATATCTCCTGATTTTCTGGCATGCCTTGAAGACGAACCCAAAGCACTGGAAAGGTTTAATGCCATGGCTCCCAGCCATCAGAAATATTACTCTAAATGGATTGAAGAAGCCAAAACCGTTGAAACAAAAACGAAACGCATCACCCAGGCTATATTCGGATTAGTCAGAGAAATGGACTTTGGCGCTACGATCAGGCATTTCAAAAATAAAAAATAATTTTTTACAGTATTAGTGAACGAACATTCATTTATATTTGTAGAGAAATGAGAACACGCAATGAACATAAAGAACAGATAGTAAAGGAAAAGGCCATCGAGATGCTCGTGAAAGAGGGGTTTGATGGCTTCAGCATGCAAAAGCTGGCTCGCGTGGCCAAAGTTTCGCCTGCCACCTTGTATATCTACTATAAAGACAAAGAAGATTTACTGATTCAGCTGGGGGCAGAAGAAACGCAGCGGTTATCTGCCACGCTTCTAAAAGACTTTAGCTCAGACATGTCTTTTGAAGAAGGCATGCGAATACAGTGGCGAAACAGAGCAGAATATTGGTTGAGCGACCCCGTAAGAGCCTCGTTTCTGGAACAGATCAGGCATTCTCATTACAGAGACAATGTCTACCACGCTATGGATACCGAATTTGTAGAGGCCATGGGTAGATTTTTGCATAGCGCCATTGACAGGCAGGAAATATGGCCCATGAAAAAAGAAGTATTCTGGTCGGTTGCGTATGCACCCTTATATAATCTGATTCGTTTTCATACAGAAGGAATCAGTCTGGCCGGAGAACTCTTTCAGTTTTCGGATGAAATCATGTGGCAGACTTTTGATGTAGTAATAAAGGCATTGAAACGCCCAAAGACTTAGTACAACATTAGAATATAAGTGGAAAAACTATTATTTATGGAAATATTAATACTCAAAACAAACGTGCTGAGCCTCGAGATGAAAGAGGGTATCGCTCCGGCACTCAACAGAATTCCACAAATAGAAAAATGGTCAATTGATTATCAGGACTGCGACGGTGTACTGCGTGCATCAGTAACAGGACTTTGTGCAGAAGAACTGGTGAGGATAATCAGACAGTTGGGGTTTGAGTGTGAAGAATTAAACGATTAAAAATACTATGGAAAAAGCATCATTTACAGGGTATCAGAAGTTAGTTATTGGTCTGCTAGCTATTACGCAATTTACTGTTATTCTTGATTTCATGGTGATGTCGCCATTGGGTGATGTCCTGATGAAATCACTTGACATTACCCCTAAACAATTCGGTATCGCCGTATCGAGTTATGCATTCAGTGCCGGTATTTCGGGTTTACTGGCTGCAGGATTCGCCGATAAGTACGATCGCAAAAAATTGCTTCTGTTCTTTTATGTTGGTTTCATACTAGGCACATTATTTTGTGGTCTGGCACCAAACTATCATTTTCTGGTAGCAGCCCGTATCATCACCGGATTATTCGGAGGTGTAATCGGCTCGATCGGTATGGCCATTATTACCGATATCTTTGCCATTGAACAAAGAGGACGCGTGATGGGCACAGTACAAATGGGCTTTGCGGCCAGCCAGGTATTGGGTATTCCCATTGGCCTATACTTTGCCAATATCTGGGGTTGGCATGCACCTTTTCTGATGATCGTAGTTTTGAGTATTATCATAACTCTGGTTATCCTGAAAACACTTAAACCTGTAACCAAACACCTGGAATTAAAAACCGAACGCAATGTGTTTGAGCATTTTCGTCATGTGCTGGCAACGGGTAACTATCAGGTTGCTTTTCTGGGCACGGCCTTGCTCTCGGTGGGTGGATTCTTAATGATGCCTTTTGGTAGTGCCTTTGCTATCAATAACCTGCATATTTCACAAGACCAACTGCCTATTCTGTTTATGGTAACGGGTATATCGTCGCTGGTTATTATGCCTCTTGTGGGTCGATTGAGCGATAAATTTGATAAATTTAAGATATTCACCATTGGTTCTGTGTGGGCAATTATCATGATAATTATTTACACGAATCTGCCCCCTGTTCCGCTCTGGATTGTTCTTGTTTTGAACATTTTACTATTTGCCGGTATCATGTCCAGAATGATTCCTTCCACTTCATTGATGACGGCTATTCCGAAGATGCAGGACAGAGGCGCGTTTATGAGTATCAACTCATCTCTGCAGCAAATTGCAGGGGGCATTGCTTCAGTATTTGCCGGCATGATTATCGTTCAGAAAGACAAGCTCAGTCCGCTTGAGAACTATCCGATACTGGGCTATATTTCAGGCTTTATCATGCTTCTATGTATCTGGTTGGTATATAGAGTCAACGTAATTGTAAAGCACAAAATAGCTCCGAAAAAAACAGTTTCAGAAACTTTGTAAATCCATTATCAGATAAAACTGCCTGAACCGGAAAGGATTCCGTTCGGGCAGCTTTTTTATGCTCCTTCTCTGTTCAATTTCATTATATCTGCCTCGCTTTTCCTTTCTTCTCTTCTTTCCGGATACCATCATCCAATCAACTATTCTAAAAGTAAAATTACTTATTAGAATAATGCCAATTCTTCAAAAAAAAGATTAACTTACCTCCCAATCTGACACCTTAATCCTAATTCAGTTTCCGTAGCTACTCTATGAAAGAGCAACCATCACTCCGCTATGCCTGGTATGTATTGGGCATTTTATTGCTTGCGTACATTTCTTCATTCATTGACCGACAAATTCTGGCACTGCTCGTAAAACCCATTAAAGCAGCTTTCGGTATTTCTGATACCCAAATGGGCTTACTGATGGGGCTCAGTTTTGCCTTGTTTTATACATTATTGGGTATTCCTATAGGTGTAATGGCCGACAGAATGAGCCGCAAGAAAATAATAGGCTGGGGAATAGCCATCTGGAGCCTGATGACTGCCCTTTGCGGACTGGCGGGAAGTTTCTCGATGCTGTTTCTGGCCAGAGTCGGGGTTGGTATTGGCGAAGCAGCCTTATCTCCGGCAGCTTATTCCATGATTTCAGATTATTTCCCTAAGAAAAAACTGGGCACTGCTCTCGGAATTTACAACATGGGGGTTTTTCTGGGCTCAGGGCTTTCTATTCTGATAGGTGCGGCTATCAGGTCAATGGTTGGGCAGGAGAATATCCATTTGCCTTTTGTAGGCGAAATTTTCTCATGGCAGGTTGTTTTCTTTTACATTGGCTTGCCCGGTTTTCTGATAGTATTACTCGTGCAAACTATTAAGGAACCCAAACGTAAAGAACTGGACAGTAATAAAGAGTCAGCTAAAAAGGCCAGTTTCAAAGAGATTATTACGTATTTTAAAGCCAATAAATCTACATTTCTGTCGCTGAATTTCGGAATGGCTTTTATGTCTTTTGCATCATTTGCAGGAACTTACTGGATTCCGACCTTCCTGAACCGCGTACACGGCTGGACAGACACCAAGGCTGGAGTAACTTTTGGTATTATTGTGAGCGTATTCTCTACTTTGGGAGTGGTTCTTGGAGGAAGATACGCCGACCATCTGTTAAAGAAAGGTATCATTACGGCCCGTATGAAAACCAGTTGGCTGGGGATGTCCGGTGCTGTACTTTCAACAGCCGGTTTACTATTTGCCAACCCGGATATAACGCTGGTATTCATAGCGCTTTTCTGTTTCTCTTCTTCGTTTTCTTATGGCTCGGCAACGGCCGCTATTCAGGAGATAGTTCCTAATAATATGAGGGCTATTTTTTCAGCCTTTTTCTTATTTGTAGTCAACCTTATCGGTCTGGGTCTTGGGCCTTTATCGGTAGGATTCTTCAACGATGTCGTTTTTAATGATCCGCAGAAAATCCATTATTCTATATTCATTGCTCAGTTTGCCGGTTGCCTTATTTCATCCTTTTTGCTTTACACTGGACTGAAACCTTTTGCCGGAAGTATATCTTATCTGAAAAAGCACCTGGCTTAAGTTTAACCTTTCAGTTTTTCCTGTATAAAGCCCATGCCATAGGCAAAAAGCTGTATAAAGCAGGCTATAATGCTCAGGAGGCCCACTTTCAGGCTTTTGTTTGTCAGGGTAGAATCTATCAGTATCAGCAGGATATATAAAAGAAATAAACCCGCCGACAACAGAAAAGTATATTGGAAGAAAGGCAGCACAAAGCTGAGTATATATTGCACCGGAATAGCTAAACAGCCCAATGTAAATAAGGCCGGAAAAAAATGAATTGCCTTTAGTTCAGACGGAAACATACGAGCCAGATTGATGCGTCCGCGCCCGAAGAAATGCAGTTGTTTATAAAATTGCCCGAAATCGGTACGTCTTTTATGATAAATGAAAGCCTCTTCTATGAGGCCGACTTTAAATCCGTTGTCTATAATCCGGATGCTGAACTCAATGTCTTCGGCCATGCGGGTCATGGTATAGCCTTTGGTTACCTCCCATACTTTGCGCGATATACCGAAATTAAAACTACGTGGATGGAATTGCCCCCCGGCATTCTTCTTCTTCCCCCTTATTCCCCCCGTTGTAAATACCGAGGTCATGGCATAATTAATGGCTTTCTGTACATCCGTAAAACTCTCGTGCGCGGCATCGGGCCCGCCATAGGCATCCAGCCAATTTACGCTTAAAGATTTATCAACAATTTCAAAATATCCGTCTGGTATAATGGCATCAGAATCCAGCTGGACGAAGTAATCGCCGGAGGCTCTTTCAAAACCATAATTACGGGAAAAGCCCTGCCCTGAGTTCGGTTTATAGAAATAGTGAATATCCAGCCTGTTTTCAAAACTCCGGCAAACCTCCTCGCATTTCAGTGTTGAGCCGTCTTCAATAATAATTACCTCAAAGTTCTTATACGTCTGACGGGTCAGGCTTTCCAGCAATTCTCTGACTTCGTCCGGACGGTTATATACAGGTGTGACAACAGAATATTTTAACATGCAGGAAATTTAGAATTTAGGCTTGGGGCAAAACAATTTCAATGCAAAAAAGCCACATTCTGATTGTTTTTCCAAAAAAAATAGGGAAGCGTTAAAGCTTCCCTACGAGTATTTCTTTAAGTAGTACTTAATTATGTCTTATCAATAATTTCTTTGTAACAACTTTCTTATTGTCTACTACTAACTGATACAAATATACACCTGCATCCCAATTAGCAGTATTTACTTTTAACTTACGGTCACTTCTGTCTAATTCAAAGTTGGCAATCTCATTACCCAATAAATTATAGAAGGCCATGCTTGCATTGTTCAGATTACCGGTAATTGAATAATCAAACACCGCGAAATCATTAGCCGGATTAGGATAAATATTCGATACCGTTATTTTATCATTTACAAATAGCTTGTCGCTGTGCTCACTGCTTCCTATACCTCTTTCGGCATTCATCGCCACTGTTTCAGTATTTACCGCTTTAGTACTTGCAGATTTCGAAGTGCCATTTAAGAGCGCATCTCTGTAGAATTGATTAACAACAGTAGGTTTGTCCAGCTTTACTTCCTTTGGCATTGGTTTGGCAACAAAACTCAGTTTCTGGGCAGATACTTTGGTTGTTGGCTTTTTACCAATATCCAAGCGCGACTTTCCCCTCTCGACCTGTGCCAGAGCCACGTTTGATAGTAGAATCAATCCAATCAACACAAATATATATTTCCGTAAACCTTTTACCATATTTTAAAATGAACCTGTTATTAATTTAGTTATGTGATTTGTAGGGATTATACAAATGTAAACAACTCAATATAAAATTCCAACTGTTTTTTTATAGAAAGACGCTTTTTATGATCAAATGGTTGCAATAAGATTTAAATTTTATCGTTAGGGGTAATTTTCACCTCTTTTGTGTTCTTTTTCATTGTTTTATCGCCTCTTTTTCTCCAAGTACGTCTTCTTTTGTTGGCCTTTCACTCTCTCTCCAGTTAAAGCCGTCCAGTCTGTTCGCACTGTTAGTCAGCTCTTTAGGAGGCACCAGTTTTGCATCTGGTTTACCGACAAACGTTATCCGCTTTACTTGGTTCTCTCTGAACCTTATATTCATTTTACTACATTCGACATGATTCACGCCAATTAGTTTATTCTGGTCGTCTAAAGCATAGTAAATACTTTGTCCGTTACCCTCAACTACCACCTGTTCTATACGCGTTTCATCATTAAAAAAGGCTGTGATTTTTCGTCCTTTTACCTGGTTAAAATTCTGTGAAGTATCCTGGGCAATCACAAAGCCCTGATTGACCATAAACATCTTACTCACTTTACCGTTTTTCATGTATACATGAATCGTATCGGCCTCTGACTGATTCTGCGGGCTCCAGAGTATCGGCTTGGTAAAAAAATGGATAACCGAGTCTTTCAGGTCATATAGCAGTGAATCGCTTTTACTCTGTATATCCAATCTGAAAACCCGTACGTTTCCGCTGGCTATCAGTTTTTCCATTTTCTTCTCGCGCTTTACTGTGTCTTTGCCGGTTCTTGGTGTATTATCCACCATTTCGTAGGCATACAGCGTATCGGCTCTCAGGTAAAGCGTATCCCTGTCTGCTCCGTTCCGCATAATGGCATTTCCCATTATTTTGGTAAAACCTGTTTTCCCATCTCGGGTGGCTCTGTTGCCGGTCAGAATAACCTTATCTTTCTTAGAAACCAGTTCTACATTTCCCCGTGCCACACCTGATTCCATCTTCTGGTCGAATGTTAGCGTATCTCCTACCAGTGTATACTCTTCATTTATCACTTTCGACCTGCCCTTCAGGTTCGACAGCTGAGTTTGGGTGTTATAAGTACTGCCGCTGTTGGCCATTATGTTTCCATCTTTACTCTTGATAAGCGTGGGAGCTTTGAAAAGCGCAATTTTCGTTCTTGCATTGTATTGCAGGCTATCAGTAGTAATCGTATACTTCGGATTCACTATTTCTACGTTCTCCTTATAATTAAAAACCTTCGAACGCGTATTATAATACCCTTTTTCGCTTTTTAAAGTGCTTGAGTCCTGTACTATCACGCCTCTTACCGGATAATACGCTCTGTTGCGCGACAAATCATATTCAATGATGCGTGTAGTGAGCGTCACTTTGGAGTCAGTTAGCACTACTTTCCTACCCAATACCCTGGCAAAGCGTGTATTGGCATCATAATAAAGAGAGTCGCCTGTTATGGTCAGGGTATCTCCCTGCACAATCTTTACATTTCCAAAAGCCTCAAGCGTGTTAGTCAGTTCATATTGTGTGGCTGTCTCGCAATACAATATGGCTCCTTTGTGCTGAAAAGACACATTCCCGCCAAACTGCCGTACTTCTGCTGGCGTCCGGCCGGTAACATGAACACTATCGGCATTCAGAAGATTAATGTGTGTTTTGGGCGCAACAGGTGCCGGAGGGTTGAGCGGTTTCTGGGCATACGAAATAACCGGGCAAAACAAGCTGATCAACAGTGCTATGCATGCATAACCAGAACTGAATAACTTGATTAATCTTATATTTTTCTGACCAATAGTCAACATCTTCTGTGCAATATTCTAATTTTGTCTGCAAAAGTACTTAATTACGTGTATGCTTCATGCTATCTTAACATATATTAACGAACAAAGTCTCTTTAAACCCACCGATAAGGTCTTGCTGGCCGTAAGCGGAGGCAAAGACTCTGTGGTTTTATTTGACTTGTTTCTTGAAGCAAAGTTTAATTTTGCGGTAGCCCATTGTAACTTTCAATTGAGAGAAAAAGATTCGGATCAGGATGCCCAGTTTGTTCAGCAATTGTGTGAGAAAAACGGCATACCTTTTTATTCAATCTCCTTTGAAACCCGAATCTTTGCAAAAGCGAACAGGCTTTCTATTGAAATGGCTGCCCGCCGGCTGCGCTATGAGTGGTTTGAACAAATACGGCAACAATCCGGCTGCCGGTATATTGCCACGGCACACCATTTGAACGACAGCATTGAAACCATTTTGCTGAACCTCACCAAAGGTACCGGCATTGCCGGACTAAGGGGGATTCAATCTAAAAAAGAGTATATCATCCGGCCCTTGCTTTTTGCTTCCAGAGCAGATATTGAACAATATCTATCTGACAAACATCTTGACTGGCGTGAAGATAGCAGTAATGCGCTGAACGACTATCAGCGCAATCTGTTGCGCAATGAGGTGGTACCACTCTTAAAGCAAATTAATCCGAATCTGGAACACACTTTTGCACGAAACATTGAACGCCTGCAAGCACTTGAAGGTATTTTTCTGACCACCCTTGATGCATTCAAAACCGCTGTTGTCAGTAAACAGGATTCTTTTACTCTGCTCAATATAAACGCCATCCAAGCCCAACAATCAGCAGGCTATTTATTGGAAGAGACACTCAAAGACTTCGGATTTAATTATTTTCAGTCGAGAGAGATTTATCTTTCACTTGATAAAGCATCAGGTAAAACTTTTCACTCGGGCGCTTATACATTGGTTAAAGACCGGGAATACCTCCTAATCTCACCTAAAGAAACAACAGATTTTGAAGAACTAGTAATTGAGGAAGATGTTTCTTCCATTCACTATTATGACTGGCCATTACATATAACCCGGGTTTCTGTAGAAGAGTGGCAGGCTTACCTTAATACTGACAGGAACCCGGACGTTCTTTGGGTTGATGCAGAGACAATAACCTTCCCACTGAGCATTCGCCCGTGGCAGGAAGGTGACCGGTTTGTCCCATTGGGTATGAAAGGCAAGAAAAAAGTAAGCGATTTTCTGGTCGACACAAAAGTGCCGCTTCCTCAGAAAAAAACCACATTTGTGATCACTTCTGCCAATGATATTATCTGGCTTGTGGGTCACAGACCCGACGAACGGTTTAAAATAACGCCCGCTACCCAAACGTTACTAAAGATTGAAATTGAGCGGTAAGCATCAACTTATTCCCGGCTTCGAAAATTTTTTTTCTATTATTTTCAAAAAAAAACTCCACGCCAGACAACTTCTCTGTTAATATCTGCATATATACTATTGAAAGCATTATCTAATTATACTTGATGCAGGAACTTCAACTGATACAGGAACTCCAAAAGCATAACCCGTTTGTTCAGAAACGCATCTATGACCGTTTCGTAAAACGAATGTTCCGGCTATGTGTACGCTACGTTTCTGTAGAGGCCGATGCACAGGAATTACTGATGAATGGCTTTCTGAAATTTTTCAATGCGGTTGGCAAAATAGAGTATCGGAGTGAAAACACCATTGAACCCTACCTGAAGAAACTCATGGTTAACGAATGCCTGATGTTTATAAGGCAGAAAAAAATGAACTGGGTTTCAATGGAAGATATAAGCAGCGACGAACCTGCCACCGACTTTTCAGCATTTGAAAATTTTGCCGAAGAAGAGATATATCAGTTGGTGCTGAAATTACCCGATGGCTACCGAACAGTTTTCAATCTGTATGCCATAGAGGGTTTCAGTCACAAGGAAATAGCCAATCAATTGAATATCAGCGAGAATACTTCAAAAACGCAATTACACAAAGCCCGGGCAATTTTACAGGCCGGACTAACCCAATTAGGCTACAGCTATGGAACATAAACTTGATGATTACTTCCGCAAAAAAATTGAGCTTGCGGAATACGACCTCTCCGAAAGCTCAGGTTTTGATGAAAACCTGTTCTGGGGAGAATTACAGAAAAACGTACACAAACCTCAACCAAAGCACACATGGAAATGGGTGGCGGCAGTTGCTTGTCTGGCAGGTATTGCGATAGGGTTATTTTTCATTGACAGGCCGGAAGCGGGTATCCCCGAAAATACGATTGCTATACAGCCAGCAACAATGCAACCTGAACCAGCCGCAGAAACGATTGCACTGCAACCGAAACTAACCATTGCGCATAAAACAATAAAAAAAGAAACCCTAGAGGCTGCAAAAGAGACAAAACCTGAGATTGAAATGATGGCAATCAGATTGCCCGAGCCTGTTGTATCCGTCCAGGTCGTAAAACAGGATTCCATTCATTTTCAGACGCCTGCAATGGTTGAAACCAAACCAAAGTTTAAAACCGTTCATGTTAACGAAATTTCCAATACTGAAGAAGAGAGTATTCCACAACCTAAATTCAAAATAAGATTTGCAGCCAGAAATCTGCCCTAATCAAGATATTCATTTAAAATAAATCATTATGTTACGAACACTCATTATTATTTCAATGCTCATAACAGGCATTGCTGCCGGAGGCGTTTGCCAGACTAAAGCAGATTACGACACAATGGCCGTATTGGAAGGCATTCGCCCTCCTATTCTTATCAATGATTTCGGCAAACGTTCAGACGTATTTCAGCAGGAGGATGTAATCAAAAACAATAATAAGGTTACTATTCACTTCGGTCATAAAAACAGGTTATTGATTGATTTTCAAGGAAAAACATTTGACCTGAAACTGAATGCTGATTCGCTTCTGCGTAATTTCTGGGAAGACTACCAACTGGTAAAAGACAGTTTCAGAAAAGATGCGGCTAAAAAAATCACCTACTTCGGCAAGAATAAATTTGTAAATGGCCGGCCTCTGATTGATGTAACCTATTATCAGCAAAAGGATGTTTTGCAGATTGCCCACGACAAAGAAGTGCATCAGGTTCAACTGTTACAAGACACATTGATATTGGTGAATTATCTGGATAAGGCTGAATCGGAGCTGGTAAAATCGCACAACAGAGTTTTCAAGACCTATCCTCATCAGCAGTTCGTTTTTGTTTTAAACAGTCTGGATGACATCGGGGATATTCTGGAACTGAATATCAATCAGACCATCATTGAAGCTATGGAAAGAGTGCAAAACGAACGAAAAAGCGCTTACCCCTGGAAGATGGTAAAAGTTGAAAACGATGTGGTAAATCAGAAAATCAAGTCGGACGTGGTGGGATCTGCACTTTTAGACTTTCTGGAATTTCATGGAGATATAGGCGTAGGTACTTATCAAGATAAAATTATTCCCTCAGCTACCCTTGGTGTAAGTCTGGTATCCGGCAGGTATCTGAAAAAAGGGTTCGTAATTGGTGCCCAGGCCTATTTCCCTCATGAACGCAAAGCAGATAATACCTATCAGTTCAGCACCAAATACATGCCCTTTGTAGGTATGACGTTTTTCAAGCAGAAAGAAAAAAGTAACGACACTGCTTTGAAAGGCGGCATATTTGCCGGCTATGCAGAAAAATCGCTGAAACTATTCAGTTGGTATCAGGTTACCCCATTCCTTAAACTTCAGCCTGAAATCAATCTCTTTAGCAAGCAGCCACCGGTGGGTTTGCGTGTAGCCATAGGTTTCTGATTATTAGCAAATTAACTTATTTTAACAACAGTAAAATAAACCAACGTATAGAGTTTTCGTTATTAGCTTGGCATTATCCTTCCTAAACTCATCTCGAAATTTCTAATACAATGAAAACAAAAATACTTATCGCCATTTACTTTACTTTCCTGTTTTTTGTAAAAGCATTTTCACAGAATCCGACAAAAGAAAGTATTACTGTTAGAGGCGTAATTATCCAACATGAAAACAAGCAACCGCTATCTTATGCATGTATCGGACTGCTCAATAAATCAATTGGTACACTTACAGACAGTCTTGGCAACTTTAGATTTCAAATCAGTAAGGACAATCTGGCCGATACCCTTCAAATTAGTTTGGTCGGATACTTTTCAAAGAAAATTCTGGTAAAAAACTATATCGAAAGCAAAGAAGATAGAATCAGCTTAAGAGAAAAAATTACCGAACTGGGAGAAGTAGGAATAGTGAATCGCAGAATAAATACCGAAACAATTGGCAGACAAGCAAGCGGAAAATTTATTCAGATTTCTATTCACAATAAAAAGTCTGTTGAAGAAACAATTGGCTCCGAAATGGGAATGAGATACAAGACTAAAAAACCGAATGCAATCTTAAAAGACTTTAGCTTCAATATATCCGGCAACAATTTCGACTATATTAAATTCCGCATTAATATCTATTCTGTAAAAGATAATATGCCCGATACATTAATCTATAACAAACAAATTTTAAAGACTGTTGATAAGTTCAAAACAGATTGGGTAAAGATTGACCTGGCGCCATATAACATAAAAGTATCTCAAGACTTTATCGTAACTGTCCAATGGGTTGAAAGCAGAATGGATAAAAAGCAAGACCCTGTCACCTTAGTTCCTGTTGCAAAGACATTTTTTTCTAAGAATTGCTATACACGAATTGCCAGTCAGGACAAATGGAAAAGAACAGGGATAAATTTAAGCAACTTTATAACCCTTATCTATTAGGCTTCAAATCTTTGCCCGGTTGGCAGCAGTATTTAATCAATATGTACTTTATGAATTAATCAGATGCAAAAGATATTTTCCATAATTATAATAGTTTTATTTGCTTATGCCTGTTCGTTTTCCGACAAAAAAAGTACTGAGCCTATCCAGCCATTAGAGAAGCAATTCAAGCTCTATTCTGCGGCAGTGAAAGATTCATTTCATATATCGGTGCAACTACCAAAGAAATACTACGAAAAGCCCGACACTCAATACCCTACCGTTTATGTACTTGACGCTAACTTCTATTTCCCGATGTTGGCTGAGGTAGTAAAACAGTACGAAATTGCCGGTTTGTTACCACCAATGATACTGGTGGGTATAGGCTACCAATCGTTTGCGGCCATGGATTCTCTTCGGGAGCGGGATTATTTATACCCGGCTTCTATCCCATCTGATGAAATGAAAACAGTTGGAGGCGGTAAGAATTTCAATGATTTTATTACAAAACAACTGGTGCCTCATATCGACAGTCAATTCCATACCAATACCGAAAGCCGAGCATTGCTGGGGCATTCATTCGGAGGGTATTTTACACTGTACGCGCTACTAAATCAGTTGGCAACCAATCAGACCACCTTTGATAACATTGCTTCGGCGAGCCCCAGTTTATGGTATAATAATTTTTACCTCAATCAGCTGACGGAAGCTCTAAAAAACCGGAGGACCAATACACCCTTGAGTGTATTCATAACGGCAGGCGGCAAAGAAGATCCTCAATGGAACATAGAACCTGTAAAAAATCTGTCAAAAAGCATAGTTGATTCATCCACCCCAAATGTGACTCTGCAATACAGCCTCTACAATGACCTTGATCATATGGATACCGCCCTGATTACTTATATCAAAGCTTTACAAACATTTTATAAACAGGCAGCGCATTAATACCTAAAACAGCATTTATAACACTGCAAAATGAATTTTATCCTAACCGAAAATTCGCAATATTCTCTACCTTTGTGAAAATTTTACACAAAGAGTCAGAAATTATGGCAGAACCCAATATCGAATTTCTTTATAAGTATTTAAATAATGCTTCTCCTACCGGTTTTGAAGCATCAGGACAACAAATCTGGCTTGATTACATGAAGCCATATATTGATACACAACTCATTGATGTTTACGGCACCGCTGTAGGGGTTATTAATCCGGGTCAGCCTTATAAGGTCGTAATTGAAGGACATTCGGATGAAATCTCCTGGTTTGTCAACTATATAACTGAAGACGGCTACATCTATGTACGTCGTAACGGCGGTTCTGACCACCAGATCGCCCCTTCAAAAAGAGTAAACATTCATACCCGCAAAGGTATTGTAAAAGGTATCTTCGGCTGGCCGGCTATCCATGTACGTGACTCTGCCACGGAAGAAAGACCCTCATTGAAAAATATTTTTATTGATGTGGGCGCAGCCAAAAAAGCAGAAGTAGAAGAAATGGGTATCCATGTAGGTTGTGTCATTACCTTTGAAGACACCCTGATGGAACTCAACAATAAATTCTACGTTGGTCGTGCATTAGACAATCGCATTGGCGGATATATAGTAGCAGAAGTAGCACGCAAGCTGAAAGAAAACAACATACAGTTGCCTTATACCTTATATATAGTCAATTCGGTTCAGGAAGAAATCGGGCTTCGTGGTGCTGAAATGATTTCGAGAAGACTGAAACCGGATGTTGCTATTTGTTGCGATGTAATTCATGATACGCAGTCGCCGATGTATAATAAAAAAATGGATGGTGACTTAGCCTGTGGCAGGGGTCCTGTTCTGACTTACGGCCCCGCCGTGCAAAACAACCTGTTAAACTTCATTATTGATGTAGCAACCGAAAAGTCAATATCTTTCCAGAGAGCTGCAGCCAGCCGTTCAACGGGTACGGATACCGATGCATTTGCTTATTCATCAGAAGGTGTAGCTTCGGCGCTTATCTCACTGCCACAAAAATACATGCACACTACTGTAGAAATGTGCCATAAAGATGATGTACAAGCCTGTATTGACTTATATTACGAAATTCTTCTGAAACTGGAAGCAGGCCAGGATTTCAGATATATTAAATAAAAAGATTAAATCGTAAGAAAGCCACTCCTCATGAAAGGGTGGCTTTTTTTGTATAAAAATCTTACCTTGCTACAGATAAACCGCCTGTTATGCAATCAAACTACCTGAAATGGCTGATACCGGCCCTTGCCCTACTCAAAATTTGTTTTCATTTATGGTTTTATAATAGCCTGGAACCCCATCGGGACGAGCTCTTGTACTTCTCGTTGGGTACTCATCCGGCAAGCGGTTATGCCTCAGTACCTCCTATGGTAGGCTGGTTAGCATTTCTTTTGACGAAAACTTTTGGTTTTTCTGCACTGGCCATCAAGATTCTTCCGGCCATTCTCGGAGGCATCATGCTTTGGCTGACAGCACAAATAACAAAAGAACTGGGAGGTTCATGGTTTGCACAATTACTAACTGTTTTAGGTACCTTTCTGGCGCCTCTCTTTATCAGGCCGTTTTATCTCTATCAGCCGGTTTGTTTTGATATGTTCTTCTGGACACTCCTGTTTTACTTTACCATTCGCTTCTTGAATACAAATCAAGATAAATACCTGATTCTGATTGGCATTACGGCAGGGCTGGCTATACTGAACAAACATCTCGTAGTATTATTACTCATCAGCTTGTTTCTGGCCTTTTTGCTGAGTTCTGAAAGAAAAGCTTTAAGTAAAAGAAGTTTTCTATATGCCATTGCATTATGTATCATTATTGCTTCTCCTAATATTATCTGGCAGCTGAGCCACGGGCTTTCGGGCATTAAACATCTGGGCGCTTTGAACAAGCATCAACTTGTTTATCTCAGCCGGGCTAATTTTCTAAAAGACCAACTGCTTATGCCCGGTATCTTTTTCCTAATTACCTGTGCAGGGTTAGCCGCTTTGTTGTTCTTCGATAAATTAAAGAAGTATCGTTTACTGGGTATTGCCATTTTGTTTGTCATAGGAGTTCTGCTTGTAGCCAAGGGTAAAGGTTATTATACTATCGGGGTATTTCCGGTCAGTATGGCTGCTGGAGCCTTCTGGTGGGAAAACTTTCTTAAAAAATGGTATTTAAGAGCGGCTTTAACAACTGTATTAATCGGCCTCTCTATTTTTCTGGTACCTATGGGAATCCCGACTGATACCCCCGAAAATCTGGCTGTCTACTTTAAAAACTTTACCAGCAAATACGGGATGGATGGCTTATTAAGGCATGAAGATGGGAAAATCCATTCTTTACCTCAGGATTATGCTGATATGCTGGGTTGGGAAGAATTAGCCTCAATTACCTCCAAAGCTTATGACGAGACCGTCGACAAAAGTAGAATACTTATCTATTGTGAAAATTACGGGCAGGCTTCGGCGGTTAATATCCTCGGTAAGAAATACGGATTGCCGGAACCGGTAAGTTTTTCAGATAATTATTATTTCTGGTTTCCCAGAAAAATCCCTGTTACTACCGACACCTTTATTTATATAAATGATGAACTGGGTGAAGATGTCAGCAAACTGTTTGCAGATATAAAATTGGTGGGCAAAATCAGTAACCCATTGGCACGCGAATATGGCACACAGGTATATTTATGTCGCAGTCCCAGAACAAGTTTTAGTGAATTCTGGAATCATCGGGTAACAGAAATAGAAAGTCCGTTCCAATAATTCAATAATTACGAAACTTTTCGATAGCTAAAGTCGTTTTTAAATCAGCATTCAAATAATAAACCTTTTAAAGGGCATGGTAACTGTAACAGAAATAGCAAAAAACAAAATCATTGAGTTAAGAGAAAAAGACGGCTTAACTGATAATCACGGTGTGAGAGTGGCTGTAGAAGGTGGTGGTTGTTCAGGCTTGATGTATGATTTGAAATTTGATTTTGAGATTCGCTCAAACGACCATATTTTTGAAAACAACGGTATTAAAGTATTTGTAGATAAAAAAAGCCTCTTATATCTGATTGGTACTGAACTGGATTATTCTGACGGACTGAACGGCAAAGGTTTCCAATTCAAAAATCCGAACGCGTCGCGCACTTGCGGTTGCGGAGAAAGCTTTGCAGTCTAAACTGGTTTGAAAAAGATTGAGCCGTGTCTGTATGTCAGGCACGGCTCAATTGTTTATAGCTCTTATAAATCAGTTAGCTCTATAATACAAGGTAGAGCTGTTTTCTTTTCTCAGAATATGTCTGGCCATTGTTTGCAGTGATTCCGGTGTTACAGCCGCTATCTTGTCTGCATCCTGATTACACCATTCTGCATTACCTGCATTAGCTGCAAAAGCCAGGTTCATGGCTCTGTTCAGTAACTCTACCTCAGCAAAAGCCAGTGTAGATTCGCTCTGATTCTTCACTTTTTGCAATTCATCTGCATCAATTTTTTTATCTATCAGTTCCTTTACAATCTCTTCAAGGGCAGCATTAGCTGTTTCCATGGTTACGCCTTCATTCAGATTCCCCTGAATAACCATTAAACCAGGGTCCAGCGAAGCCGTTATATATGCCGAAACGTTATTGAACAATTGTTTTTCTTTCACTAATTCAGTGTATAGTCTTGACGATTTCCCCCTGCCGAGTATATCGCTCAATAAATCTGCATTGTAGAAATCGGGGTCAAAACGCCCTGGCATGTGATACGCCTTATAAATAGCATTCAAAGGTACTTTAGCTGATGCTTCTATAAATTTAGGCTCTGTCTGTATTACTTCCTGCGGAAGATTCCTATGGTATTTTTCTCCGGGCGGAATCGGCTCGAACCATTTCTCGCATAAATATTTTACCTGCGCTACTGTTACATCCCCGGCCACTACCAGAATAGCATTATTCGGTAGATAGTACTTAAAGAAGAAAGCCTTCACATCTTCCATCGTAGCCTCTTCTATATGGCTTATTTCCTTACCTATGGTTGCCCATTTATACGGGTGATTTTCATATACTACCGGGCGTAGTTTCAACCATACATCACCATAAGGCTGGTTCAGATATCGTTGTTTAAACTCTTCAATTACCACTTTCCGTTGCACCTCCAGCACTTTTTCATCAAACGATAAACTCAGCATCCGGTCTGATTCCAACCAGAAGGCCGTTTCAATATTCTTAGCAGGCAGCGTTATATAATAATTGGTTATGTCGGGCGATGTAAACGCATTATTCTCTCCACCCACTTTCTGCAAAGGTTCGTCATAAGCAGGTATGTTCTTCGAGCCTCCGAACATGAGATGCTCAAAAAGATGGGCAAATCCTGTTTTGTTCTCATCCTCATCTCTCGACCCTACGTTGTATAAAATATTTACAGCAGCCATAGGAGTCGTATGGTCTTCGTGTACATACACTTCCAAACCATTCTTTAAAGTAAAATGCTCGTATCTAATCATTCGGGTGCGATTTGTCTGGTTCTATCTATAGCGATGTTCTGATATAACAACAATCGCAAATGTAAGGTTTCTGAAAACAGTTCTAAAAGACAAGCCGGGAATTTATCTGGAGAGATTTGAGAAAAAGGCAGCGATTCTGGTTCTGAACAAATAAACGCAAATGGCTATGGTACAAAATACCCCCAGCCACAGGTAAAAGATTTGATTTGATTCAATCTGAATCACAGACGATTTGCCGATTAATATAAAATTAGACCAATAAAAAGGATGATCAGACTCAGCCTTGATTAAATCTATTTTAGATAAACGGATAGCCTCGTCTGTAGGATATCCTTTTTTAAGATAATAGTAAAATTTCTTTGATAGCTTCGCAATGCTTTCGTCGTGGGCATTCCAAAGCGTGGTAATAACTGATGGGCAACCAGCAAACTGAAATGCTCTTGCCAGGCTGATAATCCCCTCTCCTTTCCTGATCTTTCCTTTACCTGTTTCACAGGCACTTAATACTACCAATTGTGTGTTTTCAAGCGACAGGTTATACAATTCGGCTGTGTAAAGTTTAAAATCTTTCCCTTCCGGATACAACGCAATAAACGATTTTAAAGGCTCGGTGTCATCTACCTGTGCATGCGTGGCAAAATGTATAATGCCTTTATTTCTGTACGTTTCCTGAAAATTGAGTTTGGTCGCTTTCCTGTTTTTATAAATTTCACCACTAATCTCTCCGATTTCATCAGCAGACGCTGACAGCGTTTTAAAGCCCTTATCTCTGAAATCACCTTTCTGATCTCCGTTACTAAACGGGGCGTAAGCAATTATATCTGCCCGCGACTTCGTTACTGTAGTATCAAACTGCAAAGAAGCCGAATTAGCATATGAAATCGTGTAATCAAATAACAGATAATCAGACTTCCCCTTTTTCTCTAAAATTTCAAAAGGCAAAAAACCCAAAATATCATGGCGCGCAATAATCAGTTTCTTCGATTTTTTCAACATCTCTTCGACAGGAGCCAACAGAATATCGTAGGTTTTTTTCGATACCACGTGCCCTCTGTAGGCATCAATATTTGGAGGAGAATTTACCTTACTATACAACTCAAATACCTGATTGCTTATCTGCGCTGAATTCTCTTTCTTAATAATAGAATATGAATGCGTATCGGCTACCAGATAGTATAAGGACGACTCACCCAGAAAATAACTGATAAATGCTGTGTTCTGATCAATTTTTTGTTGCGTTTCATTAAGCGAAATGAGGTAATCGTCATACTTGAGCTTATAATAGTTCTTCGACGTCTGCTCGATCTTCTTTGTTAAATGATTCAACTGAATTTTAGTATCAGATAAATCCGAAAGTGTTTTTTCATTTCCCGATTCCAGCAATCTGATTTGTAGTTTCACGATCTTCTGGCGCAAGGTAGCTTCCTGAGTCAAGAGGTCTTCACCTATTTCCTTGGGTCTGATTTTTTGACCTTTTATGGCGTCCCACAAGGCCGCAGATTTACTGGCTTCCAGTGTATAAAAGAATTTCTCAGCCCATTCTGCGGACTTGCCAGACTGCCATTGCTCGTATATGCGGTCTAATGCTTTTTCATATATAGGATATACCTTTTCAGTATAAAACAATTTGGACTCCGGCATATCAAAGGTTTTCCGAATATGCGCCGCAAACTTAATGGCTTCAATATAAGTATCGGCAGATAAGGCAGGTTGAGAAACCGCGAGCAGGTCTGCCTTCTGGTCGAGTGCTACGAAAAATTCTTGTGGTGCATTAACGGCATCAAATCCGGAACGTGTCTTCAGTGTATAAGAAGTATCAGCCGCCAGAATCGCATTATTACTATGTATCAATGCTTCTTTAATATTGCCTTTTTTCTGATGGATTTCACTGAGACCATTTTCAATACGCGCCACTTGCACTCCCCGAAGATGATTGAAACTGCGTTGAAAGTCTTTTAATATACTTTTGTAGATTCCTTCGGCTTTATTGAGGTCATTTAATTTAAAATAAGATTCGCCACGGTTAAGCTGAATATTTGCCCATAGACGGGGTTGTGGCTCTTTAGACTTCCGGTAAAATCTCTCGGCTTCTGCAAATGCTTTCAGGGCATCAGCAGGCTGGTTCATCTGATTATAACAACGTCCTATTGATGAATAAACAGTAGAGGTTTTGTCATCGCTTTCTGCCAGCGGCAGAGCTTCTTTCAGCAGATTCAATGCACTTCCATATTGTTTCTTCTCGCGGAAATACTTAGCCATATTACTCAGAACCGCATACTGGTTAAGTGTAATTTCTTCTTGTTTGGCAATTTGCCTGGCTTGTTGAAAATAATAGAAACTTTGTTCCGTATCGCCCAAATCATCTATCAGGCGCCCGTAATTACTCAGAAAAGTAATAACAAAGGCAGGTATATCTTTTTGAAGACTCTTATGTTGCAGAAAAAAATCGTACCCTCTTTTGAAATATTTCTCCGCCTTATTCTGGCTGGCGGGCATTCGCCTGTAATACTCCGACAGCTCGGCATTCAATTCAAAAAAAAGAATGTCCTTTTTCTTATCATTAAAATATTTCAGGTCTCCGAGCCCTTCGAGAATCACTTTCGACGCCCCTTCATAATCATCTTTTGTAACGTAGATATCAACCGCAGCAAACAGGTATAAATCAATATAATTGTCGTAATCTTTTTCGGCAAGTAGCTTTTTCTGTAGAGTCTTATATTCCTGATAAGCTTTTTGGGGTGTAATCAACCCGGTATTCAGGTTCTTGAATACTGCATTTCTAAGCTGCTGAATCTCTTTAGCATTGTCTTTCAACTTTGCCCATACATTCAACACACAGACAGCAAAAACCGATATAAGAATATACTTTCTCATATTAACTCATTAGCTTATTGTCCCGATGAACCTATTACCCACATTAATTAGTAACCCCATCTTCTGTACCTGCTGTTGGTGGTGGTACTTTCGGGCGGTCCGGATCTGCTACTTTTAATTTTGAACTAGCCGCTGGGACTGAGAAGTCCAGTGTAGAGGGAATATTAGCATTCAAGGCTTTTAAATAATAGTCGTTCAAATAACTTGTACGATTACGAACTTTTCCTTTGGTATCAAAATATTTTTCCAGACTGGCTTTAGTCGGACGATGCGTGAAAATTCTGATACGATAGTTGGGAAGATCTTTTGACTTAGCTATAAAATAGATAACTCCATAGTTGCTCTCTGGTCTCTTTCCCTGAGGGAAAGTCAATATCCCATCATTGACAGCAAACCATGGCGAAGAACTGACAACATTGTACAACTTTGGATTCAAACCCATTGCAGTGTACAAATTAACCGAAGTCTTTGCTGTAATTAAGTCGTCAAAAAAATCAGTAAACCCACTATATTTCTCTATAAAAACCTTATTCTGAAATTTATATGCTTTCAATCCCAGGATAGTCCCTTCCTTGCGCTCAAAGCTGCCTGCCTCTCTCACATTATAGGTAAGTGCGGCGTCGTCAGCTTCTGTTATAATATCCACGGGCTGGTTATAAGTGCTTGGCTTATCCCACTGCGTGCGGTTAATAATATTCAATAATTCATTGGGAGGCAGAAGCTGAATTTTTAAAGGAAGAGGTGACTCAAAAACAACCACATCCTGGTTGTCAAGTATAAAACCATTGGGCTGTTTTCCGCCGGGTTTTATGGTTCCTATGCCATTATCTGTAATCTTAAAAACACCTAAATTGCTAGCAGAAAATAAAGTACTCAGGCTCGATTTTGAGCTCGCAAGTGTAAATGATTCAATAGTTGCCAATTGTGCGCTTATGTAGCCTTCCTCTCCACAACCCACACATCTCCAGTTCGAACCGTCATAGACTCTTACCACACCGTAAGTCAGGTCAAATACCATCATTCCTGATTGCGGCGTCTCCATCAATAATATATCCTTATTTGTCAATACGGGTAATTGAACATTGGCTTTAGGGCCTGCAGTAATAATGGTTGCCTGAGAAAAACCGCTGATGTTAAGAGTAAACAGCAAAAATAAAGTAGGTAGAATATTTTTCATTACAACTTCATTGATTAAATTGAATAAACTAAAGTATAGCCAATCATTGCAGGTATTTCAACAAATATCTTTAATTTTTGTTGTAAGGAAAACTTTGTTGACATTTTTTTTACTTATAACTTTGAAGAAAGTCAATCTCCCCCTATTTCTGAACGAAATAAGGGGAATCTTGAACTAATTAACCCTAACCCTAGTAAAATTTTGGGTGAGGGCGATGTTTTATGGCTATAAAAGTTAAATTGTGTGTATTAATATCAGCGGGGCACTATTTTGTAACCTCATCAATCGGTTTTATTTCAAAAAAAATGACGCCGGGTAAAAATAAAAAGCAGTGTGTAGATTTAGTACGCAACAAACTTTTCCTATTAATATCAACTGACACCGCTTTTGTAACTTAAAAAATTTTATTTTTTAATTTTTTTTTGTTCTTGTGTAGAGTGTATTGTTTTACATAATTTTAGCTCTAAATTTAGTTCAAATTCAGTTCACTGTAAACAACGCACCAAACATTGGACATTGAATGATTTATTACTTAACCTATATGCCTTAAAAAAAAATCTCATGCAAAAGTTACATTGCAGGGGGTTATTGATATTAATAACTGAAATATGATCCTTGGTTTATCTAAACACCCGTCCGATGAAGCAATTATAGAGGGGATTCTGGCAGGTGGACGCAAAGAACATGAGGCGTTAGTAGCATTGTATAAAAAATTTCATGTTTCGCTGGAAAGATTCATTATCCATCGAAGCACTGGAAGGGATTATGCTAAGCAACCGGAGGACATTATTTGGGAAGCCATTGAGGCTTTTGTTGTGAACGTAAAAAAAGGCTCATTTACACTCAGAGATGCCACATTAGAAACTTACCTCAAAAGTATTTGTAAAAATTTATGGTTCAGGTATATATCGCAGGAGGCTTCTCGTGAGGAGCGTCACAATAGATATGTGGCTGAATGGGATAAGCTGGAAGACGACGTAAATGATATGTTGATTGAACGTGAGAATTGGGAGTATTATATAAGTCTTGTTAACAAATTAGGTAAAAATTGTCGGCAAATACTTGAAATGCGCTTAGTAGAAGGTTTGTCAATGCAAGAGATTTCTCAAAGACTGATTGCCAACGGCACTTTTGAAAATGATCAGACAGTCAGAAATGCCAAAAGTAAATGTCTTAAAAAAATAATGGAAATGATATCCTCTAATCATCAATAAATTTCTTTTTAACACTATGGATGATATTCTGCAAAATCAGATTGAAGATTATGTAACTGGTTCAATGGCGGAGAAAGAAAAACAAGCGTTTGAGAACCAGATAAAAAGCGACCTGATTTTATATCAACAAATTGAAACCGTCAAACGCGTAAGAGAAGCCGCCATGCGGGCCAGAGTAAGAAACAATGTTGCCTTTGCCAGGTCTGTAGTTAACAAGCCCAAAAAAGGTTTAGCATATGTTTTAGGTTCATTCAGCGCTGCTGCCGGTATTATATTCTTCCTGCTTTCAACATCTATTACTTTTTCATCGAAAAAGTTTGATTATCGTGGAGAAGAAACGATCGTAAAGGCTGAAACGCAAATGAGAGCTGATGATTACGAGAAAGCTTCCAACCTTGTACAAACAGGTACAAATCCAACTGAGGCCATCAGAATATTGGAGCGTTTAAAATCTGATGAGAACGTAAGTAAAAATTATCAGAACGAATCTAAATGGATGCTTGTATTGGCGTATCTGCAAGCAGGAGAAGCCGAAAAGGCTGAAAAAGTGTTCGATGAAGTGAAATGGGAAGTTGCCGGCCAACCTTTTTCTAAATGGGTAATTACCAAAATTCATTGGCAGATTTTCTGGGGAAAACTATTCTGATTGTTTCTTTATACCAATTTCTGATTTTATAAATACTCGTAGAGTAATAGTAAACCGTTGCTATACGTATAAGCATATTTAACCAAACGACAAACTGTTTATTTTTTTTGCTACGGCCTCCTGCACACGGATTCTGAACGTCTTCTATTTCCCCAATTTCAATAAAAGTAGTAGCTTTACCCCAGTTTCAAAATTCTGACCACAAAACAATTGTATATGAATATCAGAATCGGGCAAGGTTATGACGTGCACCAGTTAGGTGAAGGATACGAATTATGGCTTGGCGGTGTTAAAATCCCACATAGTGTTGGTTCAATAGGGCACTCGGATGCCGATGTGCTTTTACATGCTATTTGCGACGCGCTTTTAGGTGCCGCTGCCATGGGCGACATAGGCAAACACTTCAAAAATACAGATCCCCAATGGAAAGGTATTGATAGTAAAATATTGCTTCAGATAGTAACAGAAATGTTAAAAAAGGAAGGATATAGCATTGGTAACATTGATTCAACCGTTTGTTTGCAGGAACCTAAAATAGGCAAGTATATTCCGGATATGATAAAAGCTATTGCTGATGTAACAGGTTTACCTGCAGACTGCATTTCTATTAAAGCTACCACCTCTGAAGAAATGGGTTTTGTAGGCAGAAAAGAAGGGCTGGAAGCTCATGCTATAGCCTTGATTTACAAAAATGTATAACGGTTTGAAAAATCGTTATACAAAAATCTAATCAGGCAAATTTATCTTTTCTCCCAGAAACTTCGGTTTGGTGGCTACCAGATAATCTACAAATACTTTTACTCTGGCCAGTTTTTCTCTAACCATAAATCCCTCTGCAACGGCATCTTGCGCATTAAAACCATTGGCCACAACGCCTTCTTTTGATGCAATATAGATGGCGCGTTCATTATGAAATAATTGCGAAATAACTGTGACGGAATCCTGCCCGAAAATTTTTTTGAGCCGTACAATCGAATCAAAGGTTCTGAATCCGGCATAATCAAGATAAATGCGTGTAGAATCAATGCCTGCCTTTATTAAATCTTCGCGCATCATTTCGGGTTCGTTATAGTCCGGTCTGCTATTATCACCACTTATAACGAGGTATTTTATTTTACCGGCTTCCATTAAGCTGGTAGCCGCCTTAATTCTGTGCGCATAATAAGGATTAACCTCTCCCGGCTTTTTGGTATATTTGCCAGTGCCCAGCAACAAACCCACTCTGCTATACGGAATATCTTTTGTGTTGGTGTAAAGCCGCCCTTTTGCATACGATTTAATCGTAGAATCAGCTACGTATATAGCTATTGCCGCTATAAATATCAATACAAGCAAAGACCGGGTAACAAGCTTCTTCTTTTTCATATAGTACCTATAAACAATCAATACTCTCTAAGGAATTAAACCATTGACAATCAATTCATTAATGGCAGCACGGTGATGGTTAAATAGCGCAATGCTACAAGCACATTTATTGAATTTTATCGCCAATTTAAGTATTCTTGTCTTGAAACGCGTATTCTTCTGCCAGAATTTTATCTTTTTCATTATATTGCGTTACACATTCATAAAACCACCTGGAACTATTAATGAGAACATTTGCATTGGCTGCCACCGCTCTACTGGCCACAAGCCCCTTATTTGCGCAACAGATTAAAATCGGAGATAACGCCGGAGCCGTTACATTTGAAGAGTACGAACCCAAATCGACACTGGTTGTACCCGGTAAGGTAATCACCCGGGCTAAATTCCCTTTCATAGATATTCATAATCACCAATGGGAAATGGGCAGTAAAGACGATCTGAAGAAACTCATTACTGAAATGGATAAAATGAATATGGGCATTATGGTCAATCTGAGTGGGCGCGGATTTAACCAGGATGAAGCCAAAAGCACAGCAGGTCTGGTAAAACAGATTGAAGCCGTAAAAACTAATTACCCGAGTCGCTTTACCGTCTTTACTAATATAGATTTTTCTAAAATCAATGAACCTGGCTGGACAGCCAAAGCAGTAAAAACGTTGGAAGATGACGTAAAACTACGAGGAGCCAAAGGCTTGAAAATCTACAAAAGTTTAGGACTCAATGTAAAAGACAAAGACAAGATAGTAGCTGTTGACGATCCTCGCATTGACCCTATCTGGAAAAAAGCCGGAGAACTCGGTATTCCGGTGTTAATTCATACGGCTGACCCTTCTTCGTTCTGGGATCCTATTAACGCGCAAAACGAACGCTGGCTTGAGCTGAAAACGCATCCCGGCCGTAAACGTGATGCCTCTGGCGGAAAGGAGTTTACCTGGGAAGAACTCATTGAACAACAACACAATGTTTTCAGAAAAAACCCTAAAACCATCTTTATCAATGCGCATATGGGTTGGTATCCGAACAATCTGGCTAAGTTGGATAGTCTGATGGATGCATTCCCTAATATGTATGCAGAAATCGGAGCAGTGATTGCCGAATTGGGCCGCCAGCCGCGTAATGCCAGAAATTTCTTTATCAAACGTCAGGATAGAATCCTTTTTGGAAAAGACTCGTGGGTGCCGGATGAATACCAGACTTACTTCCGTGTGCTGGAGTCAGAAGATGAATACTTTCCCTATCATAAAAAATATCACGCCTATTGGAAAATGTATGGTTTAGGATTGCCAGACGAAGTGCTGAAAAAAGTTTACTATAAAAACGCCCTCAAAATTGTTCCGGGTCTTGATAAAAGCCAATTTCCACGATAAACTTAAGCTAAACTCAATATGAAAAAACACTTCATCCTTGCTCTTGTATTATTAATGAGCACTGGACAGGCCTTCTCTCAGAAGAAAAAGAAAGCACCTGAAACAGCTCCTGATAAACTGGAGCTATTGAAACAGGAAGTAATCAGAAAGATTGATGAACGTCAGAAATTCACACAAGAAGTAAACGACCAGATATTCAGTTTTGCCGAACTCGGCTTTCAGGAAGTTGAAACTTCTAAATATCTTACTAATCTTCTGGAAAAAAACGGATTTACAGTTGAAAGAGGTGTAGCCGGTATGCCTACAGCATGGATAGCCAAATGGGGCTCTGGGAAACCTGTGATCGCAATTGGTTCAGATGTTGACTGTATCCCGAAGGCCTCTCAGAAACCCGGCGTTGCTTATAAAGACCCCATTGTAGAAGGTGCCCCCGGACACGGCGAAGGACACAATTCAGGACAGGCGCTTAACATAACCGCCATGCTCGCATTGAAAGAGGTAATGGAACGCGAGAAGATTTCGGGCACATTGGTTCTATGGCCGGGTATTGCAGAAGAGCAGGTCGGAGCAAAAGCAATTTATGTAAGAGAAGGATATTTTAAAGACGTGGATGCCTGTATTTTCACGCACGTGGGCGACAATCTGTCTGTAGCGTGGGGAGACGTAGGCAATGTAGGCTTGGTTTCGGTTAAATTTCACTTTGAAGGAGAAGCAGCCCACGCAGCCGGTGCTCCGTGGAGAGGCCGGAGTGCATTGGATGCCGTAGAACTGATGAATATTGGTTGGAATTACAAGCGTGAACATTTGGAAACAACCCAGCGTTCACATTATGTTATTTCAGACGGCGGTGACCAACCGAATGTAGTTCCATCAAAAGCAACTGTGTGGTATTATTTCCGTGAGCGTACCTACCCCAGAATCAAAAATCTGTTTGACAACGGATTGAAAATGGCACAGGGCGCAGCTATCATGACCGATACTAAATTTACCTACGAGATTCTTGGCAGTGCATGGCCCGGGCATTTTAATAAACCTATTGCCGAAACCATGTATTATAACATCAAACGTGTCGGGCTACCCCAATGGTCGGAAGAAGACCAACTTTTGGCCAAAGCATCGCAAAAAGAACTGAAGTCACCCAAAACTGATGGACTGGCAGTAAAACTGGATACCGTTGCCGAGCCTGTCTATACACCTAGCATTATACGTCAGGGGGGGTCTGACGACATCGCCGATATCGCATGGTCTTTACCCACAGTAGTTCTTCGTTATCCTTCTAATATGCCCGGCATGCCGGGGCACCACTGGGCTAACGCCATTACAATGGCTACACCCATTGCACACAAAGGATGCACAGCAGGCGCCAAGGTAGAGGCACTAACGGTGTTGGATATGCTTTTCAAACCGGAAATTATCCAGAAAGCGTGGGAATATTATAACAAAGAGCAAACGAAGGAGATAAAATATACGCCTCTGATTTCAAAAGACGATAAACCCGCTATTCATCTGAACAAAGAGATAATGGAAAAATACCGCCCGGAATTGAGCAAGTATTATTATGACCCCACTAAATACAAAACTTACCTGGAGCAGTTGGGCATTAAGTACCCGACGGTGAGAGAAGACCAGGGGAAAAAATAGTTTCCGGATTCCAGAATTTAACGATTTACTGCAAGATGCCCATAACAGCTGTTTATGGGCATCTTATTTTTTATGTGTGATTCTCACAAATGTTCCTCCATAAAAATACCCTGTTGGTTTATCTTTTGCATCATATTGAATAGATTTCAATTCATATTCATTTTCTGAAATCCATTTATAAGAGTATTGCCTGTAAGTACCTTCCGGTTCGTCAGCAAATGATATTTTTAAGTAAACATCTCCATTTTCATTTACAGTTCCCTTTCCTACCCCTGCTCTGGTGGCTCCGAAACTTGATAAATGATCTACCTCCTTCTTTACGGGATTATAAGACCAGAAAATATGTCCGTGAGGAGGCGCACCATCAATCACGGCAAGAAGGCTATTATCAGTATTAATTGCCTGACAAACGGTATGATGATTGGGAATCTTTATATGCTCATCTTTTCCTCCCCAGTTCTGAGACCAATTATCATCTTTTAAAGTCCATTCACCGATAAATTTCCTAAACGGATTTTTTGAATTTCCCGAACCATTTTCCTTAGGGAGATCTGAAGCCGAAGTCTTACTCTGAGAATAACAGGTAAGGTACGAAATGCTAAACAAAAACAGGAATATTGATTGAGTAGAGATATTTTTCATTGAATTGTTAGTGTTTATGGTTCAATGAACAGCGCATATAATACACTCAACGTATAAATATTACGTTTAGTGTTTAATTGACTGAGAAAGCCCTGTTTTTCATTATTTTAACACAATCAGGCTTCCGGAGCAATTAAGTCCATAAAAAAAGTGTACAATTGCTGACAATTGCACACTTTATCATTTGAGAAACTTCGTGAATTTCTTTAAGCTTTATCTGATTTCAGAGAAGTCCGTTGGCGTCATATATATTGACTCCACTTTGATGGCGAGCTTGCCATTTTTCTCTGACTCATCACGGGCTTTTACCCATTTTTTATCATTTCTGAATGCATCAAAAGATGCCTTACCTGCAGCCTCACTCTTATGCGCCAGCAGATACACAAGTCTGGGTTGTGTACCCTCTTTTTCAATACTTGTCCAGTACACTACATTCTGCATGCCATGTTTTTTGAAAAGCTTTAAAGTATAGTTTCTGAAACGCGCTAGCAGGTCTTCAAGTTTGCCGGTGTCGGCAGTATAAATTCTTAGTTCAAATACTCTCTCCGGATTTTTCTTCTGCGCCTTTACCTCAGGTGAGAAGTCCGTCCGGTTCATGAATATCGATTCCACCTTGCCTACAATTTTTCCGTTCTTTTCAGATTCCTCTCTAACGGTTTTCCACTCCGGATCAGCGCCGAAAGCCTTCCATGAAGCGTCTCTTGCTTCTTTGCTTGGATATGATAATACATAATACAACGCATTTTTATCATTTGTAATGGGCACCCAATACCCAACGTTTGTCATTCCGTGCTTTTCAAAAAGCTTAGTGGTATGGTTCCGGAAACGGTTCAGTAAATCAGGTAGTTTGCCGGGCTCGCAATAATAAATCCGCATTTCGTAATAGCGGGTATCTTGTTTATGGGCTATTGCAGCCATAGAAATAAAAGTAGCAATGAAAAGGCTAATAATTGTCTTCATAGATTGAGGTTGATTAGATGAGTACAAAGGTATTTTATTGCATCAATAATCGATTCATAATTGCCATATTTTTATCCTGATTCAACATTCACAAGATATCTTTATGCTAAAATAAACACAAAACCACTTTGAAAGGCAATCGATAGCTTGTTTCTGTTTAACCTTAAGTGAATATTGCATTACCTTTGCTTAGTAAAAATGCGTAAAATGACAATTGCAGAAGTAGGTAATAACCATCGTTTGAAGAAAGAGTTTCTGGAATTTCCGGTTCGGCTGTATGCCGGCAATCCTTATTGGATCAGGCCACTTGACAACGATATTAACAGAGTCTTTGACCCCTCGAAAAATCCGCTTCTGAATAACGATAACTGTATACGGTGGCTGGCTGTTGATACAAATGGACAGACAATTGCCCGAATAGCGGCATTTATTAATTCTAATACCGTGCACAGCAACGACCAACCGACCGGCGGTATAGGATTCTTTGAATGTATCAATGATAAAAAAATAGCGTTTGCTTTATTTGACAAATGCAAAGAATGGCTAAAAGCCAGAGGGATGGAAGCCATGGATGGGCCTGTTAATTTTGGCGAACGCGACAACTGGTGGGGACTACTGGTTGATCCTTACGATGCAGAACCCACCTGGTCTATGTTCTATCATCATCATTATTATCGTGCTTTTTTTGAAGATTACGGTTTTCAGGACTACTTTCAGCAATACACTTTTCTTTTACCGCTTGAAGAAAAAAAAGCCCGGAAGGTGGTTCGCCCGGCTCTTTTCGAAATAGCGAACCGGGTTTATAATACCCCTGGATACGATTTCCGTCATGTAGACAAAAAGCAACTTTCAAAATTTGCGCAGGATTTCAGAACTATCTATAATCTGGCATGGGCAAAAAATATGGCCGCCGGAGAAATGACCTCCGAACGTGCCGAGGCTATTATGCAAATGATGAAACCTATTCTGGTAGAAGAGCTGATGTGGTTCGGGTATCACGACGAGCAACCAATTGCTTTTTTCATTATGATACCCGAACTAAATCAAATCATCAAGCATCTTAATGGCAAGCTGAATTTTATCGGTAAGTTAAAATGGGCTTATCACCAGTTAAGGAAAACAAACCATAAAGCCCGGGGAGTTATTTTCGGGGTAATCCCTGAGTATCAGGGCCGGGGAATAGAATCTGCCATTTCACTGGCTTTTTCAAGAGCGTGCTGGCGACCCGGATACCAGTATACTACATTAGAACTGAACTGGATAGCTGACTTTAATCCGAAAATGCTGAAAGTGACACAATTGCTCGGGGCGAAAAAATTCAAGACTTATATAACCTATCGTTATATGTTTGACCACACCCGAGAGTTCAAAAGACACCCAATTATTTAAACAAATAATTGGTATAGGGCATTTATCAGGTTTTTTGTTAATTTTGCATCGTTTTTGCTTCAAAATTATATTAAACTTCATATTTTTCATCCAAAACAAAAATTTACCCAATACATAAAGGGACACATCAATATATGTCTTTACTTACAGTTGGCTCGGTGGCATTCGATAAAATTGAAACACCTTTCGGAAAAACAGATAAAATCATTGGCGGTGCTGCTACTTTCATTACGCTTACTGCTTCTTATTTTGTAAAAGAAAATAACCTGGTTGCAGTGGTTGGTGAAGATTTCCCGCAAAGCATGATTGAAGTGCTGGAAACGCACGGGGTTAATACCAAAGGGCTGGAAATTGTAGAAGGCGGAAAAACCTTCTTCTGGTCGGGTCGTTACCACAACGATATGAATTCACGCGATAGTCTTGAAACCCAGCTGAATGTAATGGGTGATTTTGATCCGAAAATTCCGGAAGCTTATCAGGATTGTAAGTACCTGATGTTAGGTAATACCTCTCCTGAGATTCAGATGCGGGTATTAACACGCCTGAACAACCGTCCGAAATTTGTGATGGTTGATACGATGAATCTATGGATAGAAATTGCGAATGTTGATTTAAAAGCTTTATTGAAACAAGTAGACTGTCTGACGATTAATGATGAAGAGGCGCGTATGTTGTCAGGCGATTACTCGCTTCGTAGAGCGGCCAAGACCATCATGGCAATGGGGCCAAAAACGCTTATCATCAAAAAAGGTGAGCATGGGGCTTTACTTTTTCAGGATGACAACATTTTCTTCTGCCCTGCCCTGCCTTTAGAGGAAGTTTTTGACCCGACCGGCGCAGGAGATACTTTTGCAGGCGGGTTTATTTCATATCTTGCCCAGACAGACGATTTGAGTTTTGAAAACCTGAAGCGTGCCATTATTTACGGTTCGGCCATGGCATCATTTTGTGTTGAGCAATTTGGTTCTGAAAGAATACAGAATCTGACACAAGAAGAAATTACAGCACGTGTGGGTGAATTTAAAAAACTGGCGAGTTTTGAATTAGAATAAGCGCATAAAATTAAAATACAACCCTAGTCAGGCTATCCGCAGAATAAAATACCGGGTAGCCTGATTTTTTTATACCCATACAGAGTATTTATATTATTATTACCCGAATAAGAGCTACTCCCCTTGTAATGCGCACCAATTATTTCCGACCGAAATCTGCCGGATTTTCACCCCAGTAATCTGTTTCCCATTTAAGTACTTTATTGGGGTATTGATTAGCTTGTAGCCATTTTTCGGCGCGGTCCAGCAGATCAAAAACCTCTTCGTTACCTCCGGCTTCTTCCAGTTTGGTATTCGCCTTTTTATTTCTTACCCAACTGATAGCCGTTCGTGAGTCGGAATATATCGGCAATGGCGAATTCATTTTTTTCAGATACGCCAGCGCATGGACTATGGCCAGAAACTCACCAATGTTATTGGTGGCTTGCGGAAATGGCCCTTTATGGAAAATTCTCTCTTTGGTTTTCAAATAAAATCCCTGATACTCCATGTCTTTCTTTACCGAATTCCAGGCGGCATCTACCACAATTGATTCCAGAATTGGCGGCGGAAATGCAGAAGCAGGAATTTTGGTCTGCTTTTGCCCGGTATTCTGGGTATATTTCCAATAGTTTTCTTTTAAAGCTTTTTCGGCCTCTGCTCTACTATCAAACGATTTGTACTTTGCTCCCTGAAAACCCTCTACCTGTTTCTTGCACTCATCCCAAGAGCTATAAACACCGCTCTTCCGGCCCTCCCACACGGTATAGTATTTCTGTTTCTTTTCCATGCTGCAAATTGCATTTTTTATACACAAAATTAAAATCAGGGCATAAAAAAAACCTCTTCTAAAAAAGAAGAGGTTTTCCGACACAAAACAATCGTTATCTTACAAAACTGTTGCTACATCGCTAAACTCAAGTCCCCATGCATCTGCAACACCCTTGTAAACCACTTTTCCATTTACAACGTTAAGCCCTTTCTTTAATTCTTCATTTTCAGTACAGGCTTTTTTCCAACCTTTGTTCGCCAACTGAATGGCATATGGCAAGGTTGCGTTTGTTAATGCCAATGTAGACGTATAAGGCACCGCGCCCGGCATATTTGCCACGCAATAATGTACCACGTCATCTATAATAAATGTGGGGTTTTCGTGTGTGGTTGGTGTACAGGTTTCGATACAACCGCCCTGATCAACCGCTACATCCACAACTACCGTACCCGCCCGCATTGTTTTCAACATATCTCTTGTAATCAAATGAGGTGCCTTTGCTCCCGGTATCAATACCGCTCCTACAATTAAATCAGCCTCTTGAATAGCCTCACGGATATTGTACTCATTCGACATTATAGTCACCACATTCTGCGGCATTGTATCAGACAAATATCTTAAACGCGGCAGGCTCACATCCATAATCACTACTCTTGCGCCCAAACCTGCAGCCATTTTCGCGGCTTGTGTTCCTACAATACCTCCTCCTAAAATCAATACTTTTGCCGGAGGCACACCAGGTACACCCCCTAATAAAATTCCTTTGCCTTTCAGTGGTTTTTCCAGATACTTTGCTCCTTCCTGTATAGCCATACGCCCTGCCACTTCCGACATCGGCACCAGTAACGGCAAACTTCTGTCAGTTTTTTCTACAGTCTCATAAGCCAGACAAACCGCATCCTGTTTAACCATGGCATGCGTTAATTCTTCTGACGAAGCAAAATGGAAATAAGTGAAAAGCAGTTGATCTTTTTTAATAAGATTATACTCTGAAGCGATAGGCTCTTTAACTTTGATAATCATCTCAGCAATTCCATACACCTCTTCTATAGTTGTCAGTAACGTTGCTCCTGCCCTGGCATATTCTTCGTCCGGAAAGCCACTGCCTTCTCCGGCCGTTGACTGCATATATACTGTATGTCCGTGTTTTTTAAATTCTGCTACGCCTGCCGGTGTAAGTGCTACTCTATTTTCGTTGTTTTTAATTTCCTTGGGTACCCCGATAATCATTCTCTATGAAAGGTTTGTTGATGAAGTGTTTCAATACAAATACAGATAAAAACTGCAGCGATTGATTTGTTATAATTTATTGATGAAGTGTAATTGTTCAACAAAGTTAGCACATGAAGAAAATATTTTTTCTATTTCAAGAAAAATAAGAAATTACTCTTATGAATAATATATATTTACATAAAATATTTCTTTTAGCAGTTACGTTTAGTATCGGCTAAAAGAAAAATTTTCGGTATGTGCTTGTGAACTTATACAATTCTTTGTGTAGCACTTTAAAATTTGAATACCATGATTGACGAAACCGACCGAAAAATACTTCGGCTTTTACAAGGAAACGCTCATCTCACTTTTAAAGAGATTGCTCAGCAAATCAATCTTTCACTCACGCCAGTACATGACCGTATCAAGCGAATGGAGCATGACGGTATCATAGAAAAATACGTTTCTATTCTTAATAAAAAGAAGCTGGGCAAACACCTGACCGTCTATTGCCAGGTGACACTTATCAAGCAAACACATGATACTTCAGAAGATTTTAACCAGTCTATCCTTGACCTACCCGAGGTCATCAGTTGTGATTTCGTCTCAGGCAGTTTCGACTATCTGCTTAAAATTGTAGTACCAGATATGGAAAGCTATCATCAGTTTCACCAGCAGAAACTCTCGGTGCTGCCCAGCGTTTCGTTGATACACAGTTTTTTTGTGATGTCGGAAGTGAAGAGTACTACGGTGTTGCCGATATAACAATTTCCCGGCGAATGAATCCGATGTGCCGACAATTGCCTAAAATTGCAAAAGACTTTCTTCATTCCCATTTCTTCACGACCTTTGCAGCGAATTTGAATTAAAATAAATCGGCTAATGACAACCAATACCAGTGAGGCGCTTTTTGCCAGAGCTAAAAATTTTATACCCGGCGGGGTCAATTCTCCTGTAAGAGCTTTTAAATCAGTAGGTGGTAACCCTCTTTTTATTAAAAGAGCAAAAGGCGCTTATATATTCGACGAAGACGACAATCAATATATAGAACTAATCAACTCATGGGGGCCTATGATTCTGGGGCATGCCTATGAACCCGTAGAAGAAGCCGTAAGAGAAGCCATTAAAAACTCGTTTTCTTTTGGCGCACCGACACGCCGCGAGGTAGAAATGGCCGAATTGATTATTGATATGGTGCCTTCTATTGAAAAAGTGAGAATGGTTAACTCAGGTACTGAAGCCACTATGTCGGCCATCCGGGTGGCGAGAGGATTCACAGGTCGCGACAAAATTATCAAATTTGAGGGTTGTTATCATGGCCACGGAGATTCGTTCCTGATTGCCGCAGGTAGTGGTGCTGTAACAATGGGTGTACCAGATAGCCCAGGTGTAACCAAAGGTGTTGCCAGCGATACGCTTACAGCTCCATTCAACAATCTGGCTGCGGTGCAGCAATTAATAGATGCCAATAAAAACCAGATTGCCGCACTGATTCTGGAACCTGTGGTAGGTAACATGGGTTGTGTACTGCCCAACGATGGTTTTCTCGAAAGCCTGCGTGAACTTTGTACCAAAGAAGGAATCGTATTGATTTTTGATGAGGTTATGACGGGCTTCCGTTTAGCCAGAGGCGGTGCGCAGGAGCGTTTTAATATCGTGCCGGACCTGACTACTCTGGGTAAGATTATAGGAGGAGGCATGCCTGTAGGCGCCTATGGTGGTCGTAAGGAAATCATGGATTGTGTGTCGCCCCAAGGGCCTGTTTATCAGGCAGGAACCTTATCAGGCAACCCGATAGCCATGGCTGCCGGTTATACTATGCTTACTTACCTGAACGAGCACCCTGATGTCTATACGCAATTAGAGCGCACAGGAAACAAGATTGTGGAGGGTATCAGAGAAACCCTCAAAAAGCTGGGATTAAATTATCAGGTTAATCACATTGGTTCTATGTACAGCTTATTCTTTACAGACAAACCGGTAGTTGATTTCGAATCGGCGAAAACCTCTGATATTCCTCGTTTTGGCAGATATTTTCATGCCATGCTTAACCGCGGAATCTATCTGGCACCTTCGCAATACGAAGCGCTTTTCCTGTCCACAGCACTAACTGACGACCACGTAAGAGTGATTCTGGAAGCAAACGAGGCAAGTCTGAAAGATTTACAGGTTAATTTGCACCAATAAAAATAATTATGCTGAATTTTTCGTTCTGAAAGCATACATTTTTTTATTATCTTTGCACCCATGTTTTTGAAAAGACCATATACCGCCCTTTTATTTGTCGTAATTGTATTATCTTCGGCTTGCTCGGCAAAATTTGCCAGATTGCAGAAAAAAGGTACAACCGAAGAAAAATACAAAGCGGCTAACGAATACTACAAAAAGGGAGACTACTATAAATCAGGTTTACTTTTTGAAGAGATTATACCGTTATTGAAGGGAGATTCATTGGCGGAGCAGGCACAGTTTTATAATGCTTATTCACAGTATCAGCAAAAGCAATATAGCATGAGCTCTTACTTGTTTAAGAGTTTTTATGCCACGTATGCCAACAGCCCGCTTGCCGAAGAAGCATTTTATATGTACGCTTTTTCGATGTACAAAGATTCGCCGAATTTTAATCTGGATCAAACCAATACGCTGACCGCTATTGATGCGTTACAGACCTTTATTAATAGTTTCCCGAATAGCAAATATGCTGAAAACAGTAATCAGCACTTGCTCGACCTGAGACACCGGTTGGAAGAAAAAGCCTACGAAAAGGCTAAGTTGTATTATAAAACCAGTGGCGTGACCATTGCCAATTTTAAGGCAGCGGTAGTGGCTATTGATAATTTTCAGAAAGATTTTCCTGATTCACAATATAACGAAGAGTTGGCGTTCCTGAAAGTTCAGGCGCAATATGAACTGGCCGTGGTAAGTTTTGAGAACAAACAGAAAGAGCGTTTTCTGGATGTACTTAAGTTCTACGAAGAGTTTATAGATGTGTATCCGAACAGCAAATATGTTAAACAGGCTCAGAAAGCTTATGACGGAGCCAACAAAGAACTGGAAACTCTTGCCAAACGCGAGCAGGAAATAAAAGAATTAAAAGCAAAACGAGCAGTTGAGGCGCAAAAAGCCGATACTGCTAAAAAAGGATAAGAGAGTTGTCCGGGGCCTCAAAGGACATTCTTATCTATCATCATACATAAATCAGCGCCCCTCGGAGGCAGGGGTTTTCATATTATGGCAGTAAATCCTTCAATAGTAACCAGAGACGTAGATAAACTTGCTGCAAAAACAGGCAATGTTTATGAGTCTGTATTCATCGTATCGCAACGTGCGAAACAGGTGGCCGTTAAGACCAAAGAAGAATTGACACAAAAACTGGCAGAGTTTGCTTCGAATATCGATAACCTTGAAGAAATTTTCGAAAACCGTGAGCAGATTGAAATCTCAAGATTTTATGAGCGCCAGCCAAAGCCAACTTCTATTGCGCTTGATGAATTCGCTGAAGACAGAGTTGAATATCGTGTAAAAGACGAAGAATAATATTTGTGTTGCAACACAAACAAAGGGTGTACGCCAATGGTGTACACCCTTTGTTTGTTGCCCGTCTATCCTAAAACGGATAGTCAACCGCTATATTCAGAATCAGGTTTTCCTGTCGCCAGGCTTTTCTTGAGAAATCAATGTCTTTCAGCACCCAGCGTTCTCCTTCCGGCAGCCAGGGTTTCCTGAACGGAGTGGCCAGGTCAAATCTGAGTTTGATATAACTGAAATCCAATCGCAGCCCTATACCTCCACCCATGGCCAGTTGCTTATAAAAATCTTTTGAAAACTCTGAGGTGACATCATATTCCGAAACCATCGGGTCAACCTTCTTCATCCAGACGTTACCTACATCAACAAAAGCGGCCAGATTAATGTAATTAGTAGCTTTATAGCGAAGCTCTGTATTTCCCTCTAATTTGATGTCTCCATAAGAAAGATAACCAAAAATAGAAACTGTAACTGAATCGGCATGATAAAGACCCGGTCCAACCGAACGAGCTCTGAAAGCCCTCATACTGTTGCTTCCCCCTATAAAATACTGCTTAATCTGCGGCAGTTGTTTTGAGTTTCCGTAAGGAAGCCCATATCCGAGCACCAATCTGTTTGCAAGCCGAAGACTGGGCGACAGGTCATAGTAATATCGCACTTCGCCATCAAAACGTACATACTGTTCATACGCTACTCCAAGCAAAAGTTTTGGTGAAGTTTCATCTGAGCCTTTCTTTGAAAACAAACTTCCTATATTACCAGCTATATCTACCCCACCCGACAGATTCAAATAATGACGACTATTCCTCTTTTGTGGTGTGTATGAAATATTATATTGCCCCCCCAAAATCAGACGTGTATCTAAAACTCTTACATATCTTATTATATCGGCCGGATTACTGCTTTCAAAGATTTTTTCTACAAACAACTGGCTGATGTTTCGCGGTTTCAGGAAATTGACCGAAAACGGAGTGAGCGTATGAATCACTCTTGGATTAGGACGCCACTCGTAACCCCACGAGGCTATCGCAGAGGTCAATACGTATTGAGTATAAGGAAATGTGGTGCTATCTTCATTATAGGCCATTCCTCTCTGTTGCAACCAGTTATACGACAAGCTAAGGTTTGTTTTCGGTAAAGCCTGGTTTCTGGCCGGATTGACTTTATAGAATGGTAAAACAAACCTTGGGAATGTTAAATCGAGCGTAACGGCATATTTATTATAACTATTGATGTTATCATTTTTACGTCCGCTTATCTGTATATCTGTCCCTGCGTTTACACCCACATTCAGCACTTCGGCTCCTCTGAACATATTTCTGTTCGACCAGTTCGTACCAAACTGAAATCCAACCAGACCATTTGATTTAGATGAACCAGTAACCTCTGCACGTAAGGCTTTTTTCTTCATGGGGGTCATGTCATAATGCACGTCTATCAATGCCGAATCTGACCGGGGTACTAATTCGAAACGGTTCTTCACAAATTTGAAGTTACGAAGGTTTATCAATCTTGATAGCGATGCATCGTGCACTGTGCTGCTGTATATCATACCCGACCGGAAACCTATGGCATCGTTAAAAACACGTGGCTTATACGTATTGTGAACGTCTGATATTTTCAGACCTTTGCGCTGTATATAATTGGCATGCAGTGTGTCTGTAGCATCGGTGTTTACAAAAATATTACCGATGCGGTATTGTTTAATTGATGTCTGATTTACATTGGGCTTTAGATCAACGTAAAGATTTACCTTATGGCTATTCTGATTGGTATCTACTTTCACAATCAGATGATCGGGCCGGAAGTAATAAAATCCACGACGCTTTAATAGCTGGTCAACACGCTCACGTTCCATTTTAACTACTTCAAACCGGTAAGGGTCTCCTTTTCTTAACAATGTCCGGCGTTGTGCCGTTTTCAGACTTTTCTGAAAAGCGCTACTGTCTTTGATAATAAATTGTGTTTCATTGATGGTGTATCGTGGTTTAAGATACACCGTGAAAACCCCTTTTGCCTTCTTACCTTTTACCACAAGCTCACCACTTGCGGTAGAGCGGAAATAGCCCTCATTATTTACGAAATTGGCAATAATTGCCGAACTGGTGGAAACAGATCTTTTATCTGCCAGTACAGGTGCCTCGCCAAAACGTTTTCTTATAAAGTTCTTGAATCCCTTTGGTTTTTTAGGTTCTCCGAACAAATAGTAAAACCAGACTTTATATGGGAATCCGAAAATTGTGCTGTTTGGTTTCGGGCGTATAATTTCCTCTGACAGCCCCCGCACTTCTTTTGCCTGTGATTTAGTAACCAGGGAATCTGCCTGTACTTTTATCTCAGCTCCTGTATATAGGCTCTCTCCTGCCGGAATATGCTTCGTAACCGAACAGCCCGACAGACTTATTATAGCTATTAGAAATATAAATACGGTAGTTCTTTTCATTTCTTCTTATTCAATAATTCTTTTAGCTGGTCATAACTTAATGTAATCAGAAAACTTACACCTGTTTCCTGAACGTATCCGTCCAGTATGAAGAACTCATTCTTACGGAAAGCTCTGAACATGTATTGCCCGTCTTTAGTAAGGGCATAATTCAAGGCAATGTTATCAAAAATTTCAGTTGAGCTTTTCTGAATCCCGGTAGTGTTTTCCAATTGGAAATTTCTACCCACCGATACCGTCAGGCGGTCATTTAAAAAGGCTTTACTTAAACCTACATTCAAATCCGTTCTGTTTCCGACTATTGAGCCTGTCTGGCCGGTAAGGATATCAGAGTTTAAGTTGAAGTCGAGTTTTACGCCTTTAATGAGGTCACCTGCCAATACATTCAACTGTTCGGTCAGAATTTTACTAACACTCTGCCGTGCCATGGCTTCGGCATTAATACCCGAGAAGAAATCAGAAGATTGCTCACCTGAGAAACGATTCAATATCAAGAGCGAGAAAACCTGCTTGTTCATGGCAACGGGGTCGTCTCTGAACGTTGAAAACAAAGCGTTATTTTCTACGAAATTCTTCTGATCTCCCGTTGCTCTCACGTCATCAAGCACAATGTCAAAACTTATGTTTGGACTCGACAAATTACCCTGCATTTTCAGTAATACCTTTACCGGCACTTTGCCAAAGGCTTTGGCTTCGTCGCTCAGGGAAGTTAACTCAACATCAATCGGATAAGCCGCCGTGATATCAATCTGCGCTTTCATAGGGTCACCGGTCCATAGTAAAGTACTACCTTTCTCAATGGTAAATTGTCTTTTCAAAACCTGAAAGGTAAGATCATACTGACCCGAAGCCAATTCATATAAACCAAAAATGTAGAATTCTCCGCTCGGGGTTATTCCGGTATTCAATTGGGCGTTACCTTTAATTTTCAGATTATCACCGTTCACTTCGTCAATGATAATATTCAACTGCGACTTGTCGTCAACCTCAATGTTCAGCGCCATTTCTGAGGCAAAATCATAATTGGTTTCAATGGCAGTACTATCTTTTGGCAGATTAGCCGCCGGATTCTTCATGTTTACAAACTCTACCACTCCCTCGGTTTCTGTTTCGCCAATTGAGTCGTCGGGTAAAATCACCGTAATATCGCTGCCTTCCTTCAGCTTCACACTTCCTTCTATGGATGGCTTCGCACCTACACCTCGCACATTTAAATTGGCATCAATAAATCCTTTTCCGTAAAAGAAATCGTTGTCTTTCCTGCTACCGTTCAGCACCATGAAGTTGTTGGCTTTTACGTCCAGGTTATAGGCAAAATCAGGTATATTCTGAATATTCAGGTTCCCGTTTACCTGCAGTTTCTGGCCCAGTGTATCTGCTATTACAAAGTTGTTGAATTTAATATCGCTGTTGTCAAAAACGAGTGTCTGGTTTGTGAGTTTGTATTTAGATCCAAGTTGGGTCAGAGTCAGAGCCACATCATCAAACTTCACGTCTCCTGTTATAAGTGGCTTAGTTGGTTCTCCTTTCAGGCTTAACTTTCCTTGTAAGTTTCCGCTTGAATTTTTTAATTGCCCGAAACTGAATGCCTGCACAGTTTCTGCGCTCAGCTTATTGATATCAACATTAAAATCAAGCGAATTCTTTTCATTAAGAAGGTAATTCCCATTTAACTGAATATCGTTTTTGTCGCTGGTTATCGCGGCTTTAGCAGCAATTCTGTCAGCTGTTTCGTTAGTTGCATTTGCGGTCAGGTTACCAATTGGTTTTTGAGAAACAGTAAGGTTTCTGATAACCAGATCTCCTGTAAAGCCAGGAGTACCGCCTGCCATATAATTAGATATCTTGAAATCGCCGTTCAGCGTTCCTCCTGCTATTGTGGAGTCGAGCGTAACCAGCGTAACAAAGGGCTTAATGTCCAGACTGTCGATATCAACCGATATCGGTGAATTAGGTTCTTCAGTAGTACTGTTTACTAACAAACGTTGGCCGTTTTGCTCTAATAGAAACTGCTTTGCTAAAATTCCCTGCGGTCCATACTCTATATATCCGGTTGAGTCAGAACGCCATTCTTTGTAATCGATTAATGTACCTCTGTTGCTCAGGTTCAGGCGGTATTTATCGTCTATTGACTGTAAACGGGCCGGAATAATATAGCGGTCTTTATTGACTGAATCTTTTAATACCACTCTGGTAGTTATCGCGTTATCGGCGATTTCACCGCCCAGGCTTGTGCGTCTGATGCTGAAATCAGCAACATTAATCCGGCCGATTGTTCCGCTGTAAGTAGCTTTATCACCGACGGCATCTATTTTAAGATTAGCATTTCTTACACTCGACGAATCATATTCAACCAATGGTACGGCAAGCGCTACATGTAATGTGGTGTCTTTACGGCTATCCAGATTGACCACCAGTCGGACAGTATCGAGTTTAGTCAGTTCAGGAACAAAGCTCTGAATAAGCGGATGCTGATTTACCTTTGCTTCAATTTTCACGTTATAGGCTTCAGTAACCGGCGTATATGCTAAGTTCGGTATGATAAAATACTTGCTTATTTCGGTAAGCAGAATATCAAGCAAACGGACGTAATCAAATTCACCATTCACCTGAGCATTGACAATCGGAGACTTCAAATCTATATTGTGCCCTTCCGGAAGATTTTTAATCACTAAACTGGTGGTATCCAGAGGTATGGTCTTGCCTCCTGTCTGCACTACCACCTGGTTAACCCATACACTTCCTTCCGGATTCTTCGGGTCAGTTGAGGCCATGTCAACTTTTATATCTCCCTTTACCTTAAAATCTTCGGCATACAGGTTGAGTTTTTTCAAATCAATATTATTGATATTGATTTCTCCTTTCACACCCGGATACGGCTTCGATAAATCAATAGTCGAAACGAGCTTAAAATCGGCGTTAGGGTCGTCAAGAGAAGTCTGAATATTGGCTATCTGATTATGGATGTCGCCTCTCAACACTATATTATTATATTCATAGCCTTTCAGAACTGCCTTTTGGGCCGTGCCTGAAAAGTTGGCATTCATGGTTTTGGGGTCAATACCTGTGCCTTTGGCGTTCAATTCCAGTGTCAGTTTACCCACATTTTCAGGCTGCTTAATCAGCTTACCTGCATCAAAGTCCTGCAGAGTAAGTTTGGCGTCATATGCCTGATTCCTGCCTTTCACAAAGTTCTGCAGTTTACCGGTTACAGCAGCCACGCCAAAGTCTGAATTGAGAGTGGCGTCTATCTGCAAATCATCTGCTTTGCCTTTCAATTTACCTCTGAGTGTTAGTTTTTCCGGTATCTCTATTGACTCAGGTAAAGTTTCAGAACCTATGAGTTTGACTATGTCTTTCCTGGTTGTGCTTACCTCGTCAATATTCAAATTAAACCCTAATTTATTTACATCAGGTAACCCGGTAATACTTCCTTTCGCCAACACTTTGGTTGCACCAAAACCAGTAACGGTGAGTTTCGGTATGGCAAGATTATTAACCTTTCCGGTTATCAACCCATCTGCCTTGATAATGTCGTTCTGGTTTTCTTTAATCGCCGGGTTCCTGGCTAAATCGGGTAACAGTATCAACAGGTCTCTCATGGCCAGTTGGCTTTGTTTGATACTTGCTTTTACGCGTACATTCCCTAAATTATTTGTTAAATCGGCAAGAGTATCATACTGCATCACTATCTCGTCGCGAATCACAGTCTGGGGAGTTTTGAGGAAAAAATTCCTCAATCCTATTTCATTGTCAGTATAATTAAAATTGGCTGTCAGGTTTTGTAGCACCAGCCCACTTTGCTCTGTAAATGTTCCTTTTGAAACCTGCCCTGCTATTTTATCGGGGCTGTAGATAAAGTTTTTCAGCATTAAACCCAGGTCTTTCACGTTCAGGTGCGAATAATCCAAGCCTCTGGTTATACGCACAGCGTTATTATCATCATACCGAAGGCCAACTTTACTGAGCCTGATGTCTCCAATAATGGCCGACCAACCCGGAGAACCACCGGCAGCAGAGTCAGGTATAGCAGATTTCGGCGTTTTCTTAGGCATTTTAGCCATTTCAACAAAGGCTTCAGTATTTTGCAGGGTAATTTTTTTGAAAATGATCTTCTGCCCGCTTAAATAAATCTTGTCGCCTTCGGCCTCTATATGCCCCAGATTTACACTGTTTTTAAGTCCGTCTTCTTCACTGTCAAGTAACCATTTAAAGTTAGCCAGATCTACTTTGCCAACATTCAAATCAAGAGTATCTGCTGCGTTAGTACCGGCAGGGGTTTCAGCGGTTGACGTACTGGTTTTCAGAGGCTTATATAATCTTAACTTCGCATTGCCTCCATCACCCTTCACGTTATCAAAGTGGTATTGTGACTTTGTAATATTGAATTCACCGAATTCAGTAGTCAGGTCTTTCAGATATAAGTCCGCATCAGTGCCTATAACAGCATCCTTATACGTTATTTTTACATTATTCAGCTTTACGCGTTTCAGACTGATATCAAAAGGAGTATTTGAAGTGGTAGTATCTTTAGGCTCTCCAGACATGAAAGCTTCCAGAATATAGTTAAAATTAAAAGTGGTATCAGGTAAAGTACGGTTCACTTTCACCCTTATATTCTCTAATTCAATCTGATTCAATCTTACCTTGTTGCTCAGCAGTGCAAGCATATCAATGTCAATATACAATCGTTCACCTGCCAGTAAGGTGTCTTTTTTAAGATCCGGCACATAAACTCCTTCCAACAGAATCCAATCGGGAATACGAAAACGTACTTTTTCGATAGAAACAGGAGTACCAAGCTTTTTACGGAGAAAGGAAGCAGCCTGAATGGTGATGAAGTCCTGCCCTGTAGGTGATTGCACAAAAAGAAAGACTAATCCCACCAAAACGAATAGTCCGACTATCAACCAAATAAAAATGCGTGTGAGTCTTTTCATTAAAATTTATTCTGGCTACCTGAGTTCTAAAAGTATATACTTTTAACGAAAATATCAAAGACTTAATCTGATGTTTTCTACTTTTGTTGTGTTATATTTATACATAGATAAAAAATTATACCAACGTTAAAACATTGAGTTTAAAAGATAAAAAAATACTGTTAGGTGTTACCGGGAGCATCGCTGCCTACAAGTCGGCATTGCTTATACGCTTATTGGTTAAAGCCGGTGCACAGGTAAAGGTAATCATGACCGATGCAGCAAAAGAGTTTATTACTCCGCTCACTTTGTCTACATTATCCAAGAATCCTGTCTTGTCTTCATTCACAAAAAATGACACAGGTGAATGGCACAATCATGTTGAATTGGGGCTCTGGGCAGATATAATGCTCATTGCGCCTGCTTCTGCCAACACACTGGCTAAATGTGCCAACGGTATGGCAGATAACCTGCTGACAGCTACATATCTGTCAGCCAGATGCCCTGTCTTTTTTGCACCGGCCATGGATCTGGACATGTACAAGCATCAGAGTACACTTAATAATATTGAAAAACTGGTTTCGTATGGCAACCATATCATCAGTGCTGAATATGGTGAGCTCGCCAGTGGATTAATAGGCGAAGGCCGTTTCGCAGAGCCTGAGCATATTGTGCATACTTTGCTCCGGCATTTTTTGAAGAATCCGGCACTTACAGGCAAAAAAGTACTTATTACGGCCGGGCCAACTCAGGAATCGATAGACCCTGTGAGGTTTATCAGCAATCATTCATCGGGCAAAATGGGGTTTGCCATTGCTGATGCCTTCCAAATGGCCGGAGCAGAAGTCACGCTTATCCATGGTCCTGTTTCTTTACCACTACCCAGCGGGGTAACTGCTACACAGGTTTTTTCGGCGCAACAAATGTACGAGTCCGCTGAAAAACATTTTCATGAAAGTGACATCGTGATTCTGGCCGCAGCCGTGGCTGACTATACCCCACTGCAAGTAGCCGACAAAAAAATAAAAAAGAAAGAGGCTGTTTTTAATATAGAGCTAACCAGAACTATTGACATTGCCGCTACACTGGGTAAACAAAAGAGAGCAGGGCAACTCATTGTAGGCTTTGCTCTGGAAACCGATAATGAACTGGAAAATGCTAAAAGCAAATTAGAAAGGAAGAACTTTGATCTGATTGTCTTAAATTCGTTACAAGATAAAGGGGCAGGTTTTCGTTATGATACCAACAAAATCAAAATTATTGACCGGGAAGGCAATCAGTATGATTTCGACCTGAAATCGAAACAGGAAGTAGCCGATGATATACTGAAAATTGTACTGGATAAATTTACAGAATAAGATAAGAGTTGTGTTCGATATGAAGAAAATACTAATTATATGGCTGTCGGGTTGTTTTTCAATGGCCGCTTATGCACAGGAACTAAGTTGTAATGTAACCATTATATCAGACCAGATTAACGCACAGCAAGCGTCTGAAAAACAGGTGTTTACGGACATGAAAATGGCTATCAGCGATTTTATGAACAACAAACGCTGGACAAATGATATTTATGCCCAGAACGAACGCGTCAAGTGCAATCTTATCATCACTTTTACGAAATCGCCGCAACAGAATATCTTTCAGGGCAATGCCCAGTTTCAGGTAATCAGGCCAGTTTACAATACGACTTATGAAACCCTACTCCTTACGTATGTAGACCGCAACTTCAATATTTCGTTTTCTCCGGATGACAGACAGATGATTTTTAATGAGCAAAACTTTTCGAATAATCTCACTTCCATTTTAGGCTTTTATTCATTAATCGCATTGACGGTCGACTACGATAGTTTCTCAAAGAACGGGGGCGATCAGTTCCTGACACGCGCCTATAACGTGGCCAATCTGGCTGCCAGTGCAGGGCAAGGCGGATGGGAGCAAACGGGAGACGTAAGAAACAGATACTGGCTGGTTGAAAATCTGCAGAATCAGCAATTGCTTCCTTTCAGAGAAGGGCTTTATACCTATCACAGGCTGGCGTTAGATAACTTAATAAACGATCCTGCAACCGGAAGGCGACAAATACTTGATTTTATGAATTCTATAAAAACCATGCAGCAGTCAAGAACCAATTCGGTGCTGATGAATAGTTTTTTGGATGCGAAAGGACAGGAACTGGTAAATGTTTTCTCGGAAGCGACAAAGGATGAGAAACAAAAGGCTTTTCAGATACTTTCTTCAATAGACCCTTCCAGAACAGAGCTATACAAGAAATTGATACGATAAATTCTAATTGATCTGATTGCTTAATTGAGAGAGTCAATAATCAGTATGTTTATCTACTGAAGCTGACCTGCCAGGAGATATTTTTACTAAAGCGAGTGGAGCGTATATCCATTATTGTTAGATACTCGTTTGAATGGTAAGTCGACGAAAGATTATTGCGCTTTATGAAAATCCGTGCGTAATCTTCTTTCTCCTGCTGTGCAATCAAGTCGTTAATTTCGGTCAATACTTCCTCAAAAGTATTCAAAGTAGCCTTCGTACGGTTTTTCATTCTTCACGAGTTTACTAGATTTATAACACATAAAAAAAGTACAAATTACCTCTGGTAAAGCAGCCGGCGTTGCAAGCAAATTTCATACCATTTTTTATTCACCTTTATTTTGATGCCGTTTGGTAATTTTATCACTTGGAACGCTTATTTTCCAAAATATTTGAGCAATAAAATTCTTTCTTCATAAAAACTATCAAGCGGTACCAATAGGCCAAATCAATGATTTGACGGTGTAATTTCCACAGCAAGCATCGCCATTATAGCTCTGCTTTCTTTACTCTTCAAAATCACTGCAAAAACAAAAGGCTATGCCTGAATGGTTTTTGGTATGATTATTTCTTAGTTAATGTTGGGACATCGTAATGGTCACTCCAACCCTCCCGTAAATGAGCATTTTTGCTCTCCTGGTGATTTGTAAAGATGCTCATTGCAGGGAGGTGTTGGAAGTGATTGTGTACTTTTGCTTGATACGATTTTTTTCTATCAAATATATTCTTTACAAAAAGTAGAATATTCCTGCGAGACATTATTGGAAAAATACAATTTCCTGAAAGAAATTACATTCTGATTTAATAAATCGGTGTAATAGAAATATTCACTCAATAGCAATTGTCAGTAAAAGTGGAGTAACCTTTAATTCCACTTTTCTTTTTTTTATACGCCTTTTGCTTTGGGCAGTATTCAGGCTTATTTTAACAAAAGCAGCAGTTTGACGTCGAGCATGTTTTATTCAATAGCAATTGTACTCTCAAATTCTTCATTCTTTAACCCAACGCTTCTTCTGCTGCGTTTTGTTGATACAAATTTAGGTTCAGATTCACGATCAAAACGGCCTTTTCGATGAAATGCAAAAAATGATGCTTTTTCGGAATCATTTCCAATTTTATCGAAAAAACAGACTTGCTATCAGCATGTTATAAGCAATAGATAATGAAATGATACGACTCTCAGATATCGATATAAACAAAAAGCAGATATGGAGGCCATATCTGCTTTTTGAATCTTATTCCAGAACGTTTATTTAATATCAAGCACTACATATTTTACGTTTTTACGATCGTTCGTATAAGTAACGTGCACCAGCCCATCGCTCGACTGAATAATGGCCGGATAGCTGAACTCCCCTTTTGGCTCATCTTCCAATACGCAAATATCTTTCCAGTTCACACCATCTTTTGAAACCGCCACACTCAGTTTCTGACGTCCGTTCGACCACTGTTTACCCTTTTTCAATGGATTATACACAATTGCCTGTAAACCATTTTTTAAAGTAACGGCATCAGTACCCGAATTAGGATTCGGCAGGTCTGTTACTTTTAATGGCCCCCAGGTTTTGCCATTATCGCTAGACCACGTCTCTACTACATAATTCTGTTTACTCCGGCAAAGCAATTGCATTCTGCCATCGGCATATTGCAGAATACTCGGCTGAATTACTCCGAAGGTATCATTTTCTATAGCAATACTCTCCCAGTTCTTCGCATTCTTATCTGATTTCTCCAGATGAATATGCCAGATATTTCCCTTTACACTTTCTGTGCTGGTTGGGTATAAGATATCGCCATTAGCCAGTTGTACTGGTTTGTTTTTAATGGGTCCCAACATTCCTTCAGGTAATTTTTCTGCCGCTGACCATGTAGCACCATTATCGGTTGATGTTTTTACCTCGCCCCACCATTCTCTTGGATTCTTACCAACTTTATAAAACAGAAAAAGCTTTCCCTCGTTAGTCTTAAACAGAACCGGATTCCACGTAGCATAGCGCAGCTTATCGTTAATAACGCCATCTGCCACTTTTTCAGGTTGCGACCATTGACTTCCGTCATACTTCGATGTCCAGATGCACACATCCGGATTTGACTCACGTGTACCGGCAAACCAGGCGGCCATCATTTTACCTTTCGACAATTCAACTATAGTTGAAGCATGACACTCGGCAAACGGAGGATTTTCGAAAATATTCCCTTTTTTAATGATAGGGCTTTGTGAAAAACTATTTTTGAAGGTCAATAAACAAATCAGAATAAATAGGTGTTGAAGTTTCATAGGATACAATAGTTTTGAGTAAGCTGTTTTTTGATTCATAAAGATTGATAATGTCGGATTACCAAATGGCAAATATCATAGATTAATACGAATTTAATCAGATATATTACTATCGGTCTTCAGAAAACTTATACATTTAGTCTATTCTGTCTCGTTTATTTAACCATACATTACTTTAAATTCATCAATCAAATTTTTGCTTATGGAAGTCATAGTACAGTTTCTGAGTAATATTCCCTGGTGGGTGTATCCTATAATTATTGTTGTTTTACTGGCTGTCCGCGATATTTCACAAAAAAAGCATACAATTCAGCACAATTTCCCCGTTGTTGGGCATCTCCGTTATTTCATAGAAAGCGTCGGGCCTGAGCTTCGCCAATACATAGTAGCCAATAACCGTGAAGAACTACCGTTTAATCGTCGGCAACGTTCATGGATCTACGCGTCGTCTAAAAAGGAGAATAATTTTCAGGGTTTTGGTACCGATCAGGATATGTATAGCTCCGGCTATACTTTCATAAAACCGGCCTTGTTACCTTTAAGACTACCCACCGGCCATCCGAATCTTGCCAATCCTTACATTTGTCCGTCGGCAAAAGTAATTGGTGAATACCATCAACGTAGGCACCCGTATCTGCCTAAATCTATCATCAATGTATCGGGTATGAGTTTTGGTTCGCTGTCTGCCGCAGCTATTGAGTCTCTTAACAAAGGAGCCGACAAGTTTGGCTGTTACCATAATACCGGTGAGGGCGGGGTATCAGCCTATCATAAAATGGGCGCAGATGTAGTGATAAACATTGGTACAGCTTATTTTGGTGTGAGAGATGACGACGGCAACTTTGTAATGGAAAAACTCGTAAAGCTCTGCAAGGATAATCCGTCAGTGAAAATGATTGAACTGAAATTGTCGCAGGGAGCCAAACCCGGTAAAGGTGGTGTATTGCCCGCTTCTAAACTAACACAGGAACTGGCCGAAATCAGGCACGTGCCTTTGGGGAAAGATGTTATTTCTCCGGCTAATCATAGTGCGTTTTCAAACATTCCTGAAATGGTCGATTTCATAGAAAAAATGGCCGATGCCACCGGGCTACCTGTAGGCATTAAATCGGCTGTTGGTAAAACGGAGATGTGGGAAGAACTGGCTGATATAATGAAGAAAACAGGAAAAGGGCCGGATTTTATTAATATTGACGGTGGAGAAGGCGGAACAGGAGCCGCACCGCCCAGCTTTGCCGACCATGTTTCCTTACCTTTTGTTTACGCGTTTTCATCTGTTTATAAAATATTTCAGAAAAGAGACCTGAACGATAAAATCACTTTTATGGGAGCAGGGAAACTCGGTTTGCCAGACAAGGCTATTATGGCTTTTGCCATGGGTGTCGATGTAATCAATGTAGCCCGGGAAGCCATGATGTCTATCGGTTGCATACAGGCACAGGTTTGCCACACGAACACGTGTCCTACCGGAGTAGCTACCCAAAACAAATGGCTACAGGCAGGTATTGACCCCACACTGAAAAGTGAACGCCTCTACAATTACATGAAAACTATGACCAAAGAGATATTGGAAATCTGCCATGCCTGCGGTTACGAACACCCCAGCCAGTTTATGATGGATGACGTTGACGTGGCAATGGGCGACAACAACAAAACACAGTCTCTGCGTACTACCTATCAATATCAGAAGACTCCGGTAAAATTTGAAGGCTTTCAAAAGTTATTGGAAAGCCCGTATCTGGGTGGTAAGTCGTCACATTGATCTGATACAAAAAGAGAGCGGGAGGTGGTCATCTCCCGCTCTCTTTTTGTACATTAATCATTCAATTTCAGACAGCTTCTATCTGAGACTCTAAATTTTACTATATTCGGACTTTCATACAACCACCTTAACTTATTGATTAATGAAAAAACTTTTCTTTCTGATTCTGATAAGCCTTGTAAGCGCTGATGCTTTCTCGCAAACCGCTTCGATAAACCCGGCGATTAATGAAGTACTCGAAGAAATAAAAGCTTTTTATAAAAGAGAAGATGCCGGAGACACTATCAATTCTGCTTACCCTTTCGGCAGAAACCGGGAAGAAGATTTTCTACGCAGATATCAGTTTTTTAAAAAGGAATCTGACAAACTGAATGTCATTGATGAAGTCAAACTGACATTTGATGATCAGATAAACATGGCACTACTGAAATACCAACTTAACGATGAGCTGATTTCCTATGAATACAAAGAATACCTGAATCCTATCCTTTCTGATGAAGGGTTCCATACCAGTCTGGCAAGAATTGCGCCTGCAGGTTTTACTACTAAAAAACAGGCTGAACACTACCTGACCAAACTGAGAGGAATACCTGTTTTTGTTGAGGAAAACCTGGCATTAATCAGAAAAGGACTATCATTAGGTATCTCGCAACCCAGCGTAGCGCTAAAAGGCTATGAGGCTACCTATAACACACACATTGTTGACAACTACGAAAAATCAGTCTTCTGGAAACCCTTCAGTGAAAAGCCACAGGGTATTTCTCAGGAAGACTGGGCACTGCTGCAAGCAGAAGGCAGAAAACAGATTGAGGAAAGTGTGATTCCGAGCTATACAAAAATCAGAACGTTTTTTGAGAAAGAGTATCACCCTAAAACCAGAACCACTCTTGGGGCTTCTCATTTTCCGAACGGTAAAAAATTCTATGCCGAAAAAGTGAAGCATTTCACTACTACCAACAAAACTCCTGATGAAATTTACACAATAGGCTTGCAGGAAGTAGAGCGCATCAGAAAGGAAATGCAGCAGGTGCTTAATGAAGTAAAATTCAATGGGTCTATCAAAGAATTTATAGATTATCTCAGAAATGAGCCTAAGTTTTACCCCACAAGCGGCGAACAACTGCTCAAGGAAGCATCATTCATTGCCAAAAAGATTGACGGTAAATTGCCATTGCTATTCGGCAAACTACCCCGCCAGCCTTATGGCGTGGTGCCTGTGCCCGATTATCTGGCACCCACTTATACAGCTGGCAGGTACAGTGGTGCCTCTATCCACTCAAAAAATGCGGGTAATTACTGGGTAAACACCTATAACCTGCCCAGCCGTACTTTATACACACTGGAAGCGCTTACATTGCATGAAGCCGTGCCAGGGCATCACCTGCAGATATCACTGACACAAGAGTTGGACTATCTGCCGGATTTCAGACGAAACCTGTACGTAAATGCGTATGGTGAAGGCTGGGGTTTATACGGTGAGTATCTGGGTTATGAATTAGGCCTTTATAAAGATCCTTATAGTCTGTTTGGAAGGTTGACCTATGAAATGTGGCGCGCCTGCCGCCTGGTAATTGATGTAGGCATCCACGATAAAGACTGGACGCGTGAACAGGCTGTAAGTTTTCTAGCCGATAACACAGCTCTTTCATTGCATGAAGTCAATACTGAAATCAACCGTTATATCTCATGGCCGGGACAAGCCCTGGCTTACAAAATCGGAGAAATAACCATTAAGAATCAGCGCAAAAAAGCGGAGGAAGCACTTAAAGATAAATTTGATGTGCGTACATTTCATGATATGGTTCTGTCGCAGGGAACTGTAACCATGGCAATACTCGAAAAAATGGTTGACAAGTACATTGCCGAAGAACTTAAAAAGAAGACTGAGAAATAAAAACTATCGTGCCACGGTTCGAAACCGTGGCACGATTAAATCTACACCCAGTCAATCCCTTTTCTCAGCAATTTAAGTGTTTTCTCTTCTTCACTATCAGGCTCAGGTTTGTAGTCATATACCCAGTTCGCTACAGGCGGTAAACTCATCAGGATAGATTCCGTGCGGCCATTGGTTTCGAGCCCGAACTTCGTACCTCTGTCCCACACCAGATTAAATTCTACATAACGTCCTCTGCGAAACATCTGCCAGTTTGTTTCACGTTCACCATAAGGCAGTTGACTGTTTTTTGCCATCAGATGTGTATAAACAGGTGCAAAGCTCTCCCCTACAGACTGCACAAAGGCAAACAATTCTTCTTTGGGCAATTGTTCTGTAGGTTTCAGGTAATCGAAGAATATTCCCCCTACGCCACGGGTCTCGTTTCTATGTGGAAGAAAAAAGTAATTATCTGCCCATTCCTTATATTTTGTGTAATACTCAGGGGCATGTTTATCGCAGGCCGCTTTCAGTTGTTCATGAAACCAGCGGGCATCATCTTCTACTACATAATGCGGGGTCAGGTCAATCCCGCCACCAAACCAGCACGTACCATTGGCCAGTTCAAAATAGCGCACGTTCATGTGTATAATAGGTACCCCCGGGTTAACCGGATGCTGCACAATAGATACGCCGGTAGCAAAATAGTCTGACTTTTCAGGCAGATTCAGTTGTTTTTGCAGGGCATCAGACACTTCGCCCGAAACCGCCGAAAAGTTTACGCCTCCTTTTGCTATAATATTACCATCTACTATTACTCTGGTGCGTCCGCCTCCGCCGCTCTGATGTTGCCATTGGTCTTCATGAAACTTCCCTTTGCCATCCGTATTTTCTATGGCAGCACATATATCATCTTGCAGGTTCCTGAAGTATTCAGCAATATTTTCTTTGGATAACATAAGATTCTTTTCAAATTTTGTGGCAATTTAGCGACACTTATAGAGCTACCAATAACAATTTTTCTTTTTTATCGATTTATGCAGCTAAAAGGAATAACAGCCGTAGTTACCGGAGGAGCATCAGGATTAGGCGAAGCCGTTGTCAGAAGATTTGTAAAAGCAGGCGCCAATGCCGTGATAGCAGACCTGAATGAAGAGAAAGGCAAAGCACTGGCCGGAGAACTGGGGCGAAAAGCAAAATTTGTAAAATGCGATGTTTCGTCAGAGAAAGATGCGCAGAAAGTGATGAATCAGGCCATAGCTCGTTTCAAAGCCATACATATTCTGGTCAATTGCGCCGGTATTGCCCCACCTGCCCGCACTGTAGGTAAAGAAGGCCCGCATTCCTTGACTCATTTTCAGAAAATCATCAATATCAACCTGATAGGTTCATTCAATATGATTCGTCTGGCGGCATTTGAAATGACCAACAATGAAGCTAATGATGGAGGCGAAAGAGGCGTGATTATCAATACAGCTTCAGTAGCTGCCTATGACGGACAAATCGGGCAGGCAGCGTATGCTGCTTCAAAGGGTGGTATTGTATCTATGACCTTACCCATTGCCAGAGATTTATCCAGAAACGGAATCAGGGTAATGACCATCGCGCCGGGTATTTTTAAAACCCCATTAATGGCTTCTCTACCCGAAGAAGCACAGTTATCATTGGGTCAACAGGTGCCCTTCCCTTCTCGTTTGGGTCAGCCGGACGAATACGCACAACTCGCCCAGCATATTGTAGAAAACACCATGCTGAACGGAGAAGTAATACGGCTGGATGGCGCAATCAGAATGGCACCGAAATGACAGTTCAATTAGTACAACAAAACACCATTGAAAAAATAAACCTGATACGCCCTTATGTTTTCTCTTAATAATATAATACGCCAACATATTCTTACACTTGCCCCTTACTCATCTGCCCGCGATGAATATACGGGCAAAGAAGGTATTTTTCTGGATGCCAACGAAAACCCTTTCGGCTCTGTGATAGAGGGGAATTATAATCGTTACCCCGACCCCTATCAAACGGACATTAAAGAAAAACTGGCAAAGATAAAAGAAGTGCGCCCGGGACAGATTTTTCTGGGCAACGGCTCTGACGAAGCCATTGACTTATTGATTCGGGCAACGTGCGAGCCCAAAGAAGATAATATTCTGATTATGCCACCGACCTACGGTATGTACAAAGTATGTGCCGATGTGCAGAATACACCGGTGATACAGGTACCGCTGACACCTGATTTTCAGATAAATACGGAAGCCGTATTAGCAGCGGTTACGCCAAATACCAAATTGATATGGGTTTGCTCGCCTAATAACCCATCCGGGAATCTGGTTAGCAGACAGGCCGTCTTAGAGATTCTGGATAATTTTAGAACCGGACTGGTGATAGTAGATGAAGCCTACATTGATTTTGCCGATGCCGGGTCTTTTACCAGGCTACTGGATACCTACCCGAATCTGGTAGTATTGCAAACCTTCTCTAAAGCATGGGGCTTGGCAGCCTTGCGCTTCGGAATGGCCTTCGCTTCAGAAGAACTGATCAGGATTCTGAATAAAATCAAATATCCTTATAATCTTAATGCCGTAACGCAATCGTTGATTCTGGAGGCGTTGGATAATGAAGAGACCAAAAACAAGTACGTGAAAGAGATTTTAAAGGCGCGCCAGCATCTGGCAGACCTGTTAAGTGAATTGCCTTTGGTCAAGCATATCTACCCGTCTGACTCTAACCAGTTACTGGTTAAGTTTGAGGATGCCAAGGCTGTTTTTAAGTATCTGATTGACCAGAAGATTATTACCAGAGACCGCTCAAACGTGCAATTGTGCGAAGGTTGTATCCGTATTTCAATCGGTACAGATACTGAAAATGTCACTTTAATAGAAGCATTGAAAGCCTATTAATTCTATAAAATAAGAGCGGCCCAAAAAATTTTCGGGCCGCTCTTATTTTATCAAACTCATCGGGAAACCCGTTAGTTAGTTATTTTCAGTACTCAACCAGTCCTTTCTTAACTTCAATTGTGCTGCTGTCGGGTTTGCAGCCAGTTTCAATACATTCTTTTCTACTACCTCCACCATTATTGCCGGTGACGACAACTTCACTATTTCCTCCTTGCCTTCACTGTTTTTACGGGCTACTTCCATCACAACTATATCACCTTCCTTGGTAGTGCTGGCATACTCATCCAGTATATGCTGTGCTTTCATCATTTCAAACGGTTGGCCGTTTAAAGATACAATCTCATCATTTAGCTGATATCCCATTTTCTTTCCAAACTCATTTATTTTGCTCACATTGGCCACCTTAATTCGTTTGGTTTGCGCATTATAACCGAGGTTAATACCGCCAAGGCTAACTTTTTTCACGGTTGCTTCAGGTAAGAAATCAATGCCTACACTTTGAAAAGTCTCAACCAGTGGCAAAGGTTCAGGGCCTTCTACATATTTGGTAAAGAACTCGCGTATTTCAGGGTAAGTCAATGCCGTGATTTTATCAAACAATTCATCATCCTTAAACGATTTCGTTTTACCGTAAGTTTTTGCCAGGTCACGCATCAGGTTCTGAGTACCATATTTCCCGCCTGACAACTGGCGAAGTTTAATATCAAGTACCAGACCAATCAATGCCCCTTTGTTATACACATTCATATACTGGTTTTTGTATTTGTCCAGTACATCTTTGCTCATTTCAGTAAACGGCAGCTTATCGTTCAGCCTATACATGGTTCCGATTTTCTCCTGCAACATACCCAGATATTGCTCTGTGCCAACCAATCCATATTTAGCCTGCATGTGTCCTGCGGCATATTCCGTAGCTCCTTCATACATCCACAGGTGTTTCGACATCTTCGGTGAATTATAATCAAAATCACCGATTTCTTCCGAGTGAATGCTCAAAGGTGTAATGATATGGAAAAACTCGTGCGATGCCACATCTTTTACGGTCTGAGCAAGCTCCTTTGAAGTGCCCTCGGGCAGGTAATAGAACGATGAATACGAGTGCTCCAATGCACCATAGCTCATCAGATTCGGGTTATCTGACAACACAATCAAAAAGGCGTATTTCTGAATCGGCAGTTTACCACCCAGATAATCTTTTTGTGCATTGAGCAGCGAATTGATATTAGCTGCAATCTCTTTAGAGTTAGCTTTTTTGTTAGGCGAGAAAACTGATACCAGAATGTCGGCCCCACCGATTTTCAACACGGTAGTATCCGGGCGGGTATAAAGAATCGGCGCATCAGATAAATCCATGTAGTTATCCGCTTCAAAAACATCGCGGGTTGCAGAAGTAGAAGCAAAATTCATGGAAGTGGCGCCATAAAACCCTTCAGGCTTGGTGAAAGACACTCTGTAAGGCACTTTCGTCATGCCATCAAAATAACCGAAAAAACAAAAAGTGTTCACGGCAAACTTCTTGTTAGGGTCAATATCACTACCGGCAGGTTCAAATATCTTCTCACCTTTTATTTCCGGCGAATCCCACGTATCATCAATTTTATAGGTGATCTTGTAAAGACTCTTCGCATTCTTAACAGACCAACTGTTTACATCTGCTCTTACAACCGGAAGCGTATCGCCTTTGGCAGTATAAGCTTTGAAATTGGAAACATAACGGCCAAAATCGTAGTTAGCATAAGTACCCGGTACAATCTTAGGCAGGAAATACGTTATCTCGTCGGTATTGATTTTGGGAGCAACCAAAGAAACCTCCAGTTTATCGCGTTCTACTTTTGTCAGGTCAACAGAAAACTGATACAGGTTATCTTTTTGTGTGGATGATGTACTCACCGAAGCGCTTCTCGTACAGGCAGTCATGACGGCCATCGTCAGAAGCAAATATGCTATTCTTTTCATAAATAATTGATTATCGTTTGTTAATAAAACTCACATGGAATATGGACTGTAAACGCACAAAGTTACCAATTCGTATGACACCACAAAACATACCGAATAAGCAATAACCGGTAAAATCTTCTTTTCTGTTGGTTCAAAGATTGCTAATCAAATAACAGGCTTGTAAGATGCGCGGCAAATAAGTAAAAAAAAATGAGCAGGCTATCACCCATTTTCGGGGATATTTCGTTCTTTAGCAAAGCGTTGGAATGGTAATTTTGTAAATTATTCCAATAGATTCCTGAAGGAAACATCCTGTAAATCTTAAATTGAAGAAATATGGAATTAGACTTTTCAATTGTCGATGTGTTTGCTCAGCAAAAATACCAGGGTAATCAGTTGGCTGTATTCAGAAATGCACAAGGGCTGACGGACGAGCAAATGCTGAAAATTGCCCGGGAAATCAATTTTCAGGAAACCACCTTCATTCTTTCAGACGAAACCGTTGACTGCGGTTATGATGTGCGGATTTTTACTCCTGAATACGAAGTGCCGTTTGCCGGTCATCCCACATTAGGTACTGCGTTTGTACTGATGGGCGAATCAGAATCTGATATAACTCTGAACCTGAAAATAGGAAAGGTGCCTGTCAAACCAGACAATGGTTTTTTATGGTTTGAACTGAACAACCCTATCTTCGGAGCTACTTTCCAAACTGATATTGCTCCTTTGCTGGGTATTTCTCCAACTGATATCGACGAAACCCTGCCTATACAACTGGTTTCAACCGGCTTGCCTTATCTGATTTTCCCGCTTAAAACACTCAGGGCTGTTCAGGAAGTGCAGATAAACGCACCGACCATAACCCAATGGCTGGCAGATAACCAATTGCATAAAAGTAATTCGCCTGATGGGCTCACTGCCGCTTTCTTTGTGTATACCTCAGAAACTCACGCAGAAGTGAATCACCTGCATGCACGAATGCTTTGCCTTGAAAACAATAAAATTGTGGAAGACGCCGCAACAGGAAGCGCCAATAGCTGTTTATTAGCTTTTTTACTCAAATACGAATTGCCTGTTATTCACAAATTTGTAGAGCAGGGTTATGAGATCAACCGCCCTTCATTAATCAGTATTAAAGGTGAGCTAAGCGATGACGGAAAATACAAATTACAGGTAGGCGGTAAAGCCCAATTGGTTGCACAAGGTAAATGGTTTGTGTAGAACCAAAATTTTACGATTTTTGTACAAATAAGCTAAATATCTAACCTACCTCATGGCTAAGAATACATTCAGAAGTAAAACACCTGCCCCTAAGAAATCTAAAACCTCGTCAAGACCCCGATTAGCCTCTGTTTGGGTCAGATTGAAGCGTGTCCTCATCAGGTTCGTGATTTTTTTCTTTGTTTCTACCATCAGTGCGGTTGTCTTTTTCAAATTTGTGCCTGTTCCTTTTACGGTAACCATGTTTTCAAGAAAAATAGAAGCCATTGCCGAGAGTAAAGACAGCGAGATTCATTACCAATGGGTTTCTTACGATAAGATATCAAAAGAAATGCCTCTGGCTGTGGTGGCAGCTGAAGACCAGCTTTTTACGGTACACAAAGGGTTTGATTTCGGATCTATGAAGACTGCCTTTAACAGGAATCTGAAAGGCCGGAAAATAAGAGGCGCCAGTACCATTTCTCAGCAGGTAGCCAAAAACGTTTTTCTATGGCAAACCCGTAGTTATATCCGCAAAGCCATTGAGGTCTATTTCACGGTGCTGATAGAGCTTATATGGGGTAAACAACGTATTCTGGAGGTGTACCTGAATGTAGCCGAAACGGGCGATATGACGTTCGGCGTAGAGGCGGCATCCAGCCGTTACTTTAATAAATCAGCCAAAAATCTTACCCGCGAACAAGCCGCTCGTATAGCGGCCGTATTACCCAGCCCAAGAAAATGGTCTATCCAAAAACCGGGGCCTTACGTAACCCGTAGAACAGCAGGAATTGTCCGGCAGATGCGGGCTTTGGGTGGGCCTGCATTTCTGAAAGACTTGCGGAAATTTTAAAATAAATACCCGCCAAAGACAGGTATTTATCTGACCTATTGATAAATAATACTAATACATATTTGTTGTATGCCTACACAGGTATGATTCCAGTTATGTAATTGGTACAGGATTCTATTTTACACCAAATGCTACTTCGGTGTTTTCCCATGCCAGGCTCACTGAATTTTTGTTAACTGCATACCACAGTTTTTCGTTAAATGCCTTGGCTTTCTTTGGTTTTACTGTCACTCGTAAAGCATCTTGCGTGGCGTCATACTTAAATGCACCCCATTGGTTTGGCACTTTGTTGAAAATGATAGTCCATTCATTCGTACCGGGAATCGTAAAGAAGCCGTATTTACCGGCAGGAAGGCTCTTCCCTTCAATACTTACGTCTTTCGAAAACTCAATGGTGGTGGCCTCATTGGCACCTGCCCGCCACACTTCATTATAAGGAACCAGTTTACCCCAAATCTCACGGCCTTTTACTGACGGTTGACCGTAATTGACAGTTACACTCTTGCCGTTAATTTGTCCGCTGGCAGTAGCTGGTGGTGACGGACGCTTGGTCTTGTCTTCCTGCGCTGAAAGAGTAAATGAAAGAAACGAGAGAGCGAAAAAAACTGCCATAAGCACCGATTTTTCTGTGTTCTTTTGCATAGCTTTGTTAGTAGTTTTAGAATTTGAAAATTGGTTTATCGAATCGACCTGACAAAGCTATGAAGACACTACACATGCGCCTATTCAAGACCTTTCCAAGTCTATTCAAGTTCATTCAAACCATTAAACATTAAAAACCGTTGAGCTCAGAAACTGACGACATATTATTGATGCATTGCAGAAATCTGATTGAAAACAAACTGGGCTGGGGCAACAGCACCCAGTGGAGCAACCGGGATTTTGAAGAATTATCTCAACGGATTTTTGAAATAACCTCAGTCAACCTGAGCCCCACTACGTTGAAGCGAATATGGGGAAAGGTAAAGTATGAGTCAGCTCCTACCAACACTACGCTGAACACATTAGCCCAATACCTGGGATTTGAAAACTGGAGAGATTTCCGTCAGAATCAGACTGATAATAAGATTCAGGAAGAACCCGCACCTTCAATTGTCAATTCGCCGGTTAAAAAGCCTGAAATCCGGAAACGCCCCTATCTGTTCTCTTTCATACTGCCGATTCTACTGGCCTTAGGGATTATCGGCTGGGTGTTGGTTTCCAGAAAAGATGTAAACACTTCAGTACAGCTTAATCCGGACGATTACCAGTTCAGCAGCAAAAAGGTGGTGGCGTCAGGTATACCTAATTCGGTTGTTTTTGATTACGACGCCTCCAAAGCGCCGGAAGATTCTGTCTATATTCAACAAAGCTGGGATCCTTCTAAAAGAGTAAGGGTTTCACGCAATCAACATCAACATACTTCCATTTACTATTATCCCGGTTTCTTTCAGGCCAAACTGGTGATTGGGCATCAGGTAGTAAAAGAGCATCATCTGTTTATCAAAACCGACGGTTGGTTACCTATGATAGATCAGGAGCCGATTCCGGTATATCTGAAAGCCGAAGAGGCTATCAACGACGGAAAACTTGGTTTGTCACCCGAAAAAATCAAAGCGCAGAATATCAATCTGAAACCGGCTGCACCGGCTGTGAAATACGTTAATTTCAGAGATTTCGGTGATACAAAAACTGACAACTTTGTATATGAGACTTCCATAAAAAATACTTATAAAGAAGGTTCTGCTGTGTGCCAGTATTCTGAAATCGGCTTACTATGTGAAGGCTCTGCCATCATGATTCGCTTGTCTGCCAAAGGGTGCATTTCAGAAAATAACCTATTTTTTATCGACAAAAACATATCCGGCAAAGAAAACGACTTATCAGGCTTCGGTGTTGATTTCAAAGACTTTGCAAAAGTTCGTTGTGAGTCGGTAAAGGGTCAGGTAAAAATATTTGTCAATAACAAGCTGGCCTATCAGTTTCCTTACAAAGGTGCCGGAAGCAAAATCGTGGGACTTTCCTATCGCTTTCAGGGCACCGGGCTGGTAGACGAAGCGAAACTTTCACAAGGTGACGGCAAGGTTGTTTATGAGGATACTTTTGATAGATAAGCCCGCTCACTCAGCAATACATTATACACATGAAATCACTTCTTCTTTCTCTGTCTTTATTAAGTATTGTAGCACACGCTCAACAGAAACGTCCACGTGAACTGGGCATTAAAATTGGCGTGATGAAACCCGGCCTAAATAATGCCATTACTGATGTGGCAGGTGTAAAAGTAGGGCACACAACCTTAATTGAAGGAGAGAAGGTTCGTACAGGAGCTACAGCCATTGTTCCACATGATGGAAATCTTTTTCAGGATAAAATACCGGCTGCTATTTTTGTCGCCAATGGCTTTGGGAAACTGACGGGCATAAGCCAGGTACAGGAACTGGGTAATATAGAAACCCCAATCGTGTTAACCAACACGCTTTCGGTACCCACAGCAGCCGATGCAGTGATAGACTATACACTGGCACAAAAAGGGAATGACAACGTACGATCGGTTAATCCGATAATAGGAGAAACCAACGATAGTTACCTTAACGACATTACAGGCAGGCATGTAAAAAAAGAGCACGTTCTGAAAGCCATTGAAACCGCCGCCGCCGGTAAGGTAGAAGAAGGTAATGTAGGTGCAGGCACCGGCACCATTTGTTTTGCATGGAAAGGCGGCATAGGAACAGCCTCAAGAGTATTGCCTGCCAAATCCGGTGGCTATACAGTGGGGGTAATTGTACAGACCAATTTCGGTGGAGTATTGCAGGTGAACGGTGTACCTGTGGGAGAAGAACTAAACCAGTATTTTTTGAACAATCAACTCAATGATCCGGCCGATGGGTCTTGCATGATAGTAGTCGCTACCGATGCTCCGCTTACCTCGCGTAATTTGGAGCGGCTGGCTAAAAGAGCTATTTTCGGACTGGCTAAAACGGGGGGTATTGCTTCAAACGGCAGTGGTGACTATGTAATTGCCTTTTCAACTGCCAAGCAATTACGGGTAACACACAGCGCCTCCGGCAGATTCTACGAAGCCACTGAACTCCGGAACGACGATGTCTCTCCTCTATTTCTGGCAGCAATTGAAGCCACTGAAGAAGCCATTATTAATTCTTTATTTGCCGCCCAAACCGTTAAAGGCGCTAACGGCACTATCCGGGCATTACCTGTCGACAAAGTACTGGAACTCAGCCGGAAGTACAATAAACTTAAATAACCGCTCGTGGCGGCAATCATGCCGTTAATAAATGTTTGCTTAACTGAGACAATGTTGCTATCCTAACTTGCATAGGCAAATGGAGAAATTACTCTTAAAACAGAGGGTTGTCTTGATGAAAAAGCATCATTATGAATATTGACGCATTTCCGATAGAAATGCCCGAGGCACTCATTGCTTCAATATTGTCTGCATCATCTCATCTCCATCTCAAAAAATTTTACAGTTCAGATAGGGGCAGTATTAACCACGATTGTCTGTAAGAAACATACAGCTTTGCGCTGGATTTGTAGGAAAGCCTTTTATTAATGTTAAAACAATTAAAATTATGAAAAAAATAGCATTGCTTTTAAGTTTATTGAGCTGCACAACAGCTTTTGGCCAATTGTTCACACCGGCTTATGACCTTTTTTCTAACAAAGAGATTGCCTATATTTATCTGGAAGACGGCAATACTTTAGAAGGGATTGTCAGTTCTGTCAATCAAAAAAACGGGCTGATACAGAGTCTTATGCTTACGCCTAAGGGTGAAACAAAAAAGATGAAAGTGAAGGCGCAGGATATCACGGCCATGTATTTGCCTATCAGTGATTTCAGCAAGGTAAATAATGCCATTAACCTGACCTTCGATCCGCGCAAGTGGAGAGATAAAGGCGTCAGCAATGAAGTTCTTCAACAAGGTTACGCGTATTTTGAAAAAACAAAAGTAACCAATAACGCAAAAATAGACGAATTACTGGTGCAATTGCTGAACCCTACTTTCAGCGAAAAAATAAAAGTGTATCATAATCCACTGGGTGTATCAACCAGAAGCATGGAATTCAAAAAGGGCTTTGCGATTGAAGATGAAGTTAACAAATCTTACTTTGTAAAAATAGGTGATGCAACAGCCATAAAGCTTAAAAAGAAGGATTATGACGATGCTTATGCCGTCTTATATAAAGACTGCCCTCAATTGGTTGAAAAACTAAGAGACAATCATCGCTGGACAAAATTTGATGAACACCTGCATGCGTATACTACGGCGTGCAAATAAAATCAAACGCATAAAGAAGCGAAAAGGCAGGGCTGAAAACCCTGCCTTTATCGTTTAATTAGCTTATTCTTCAACAATAAGAATGCAATATCTTTTTGCATAGTATCCTTCTTGTTTCGTTTGTTCAGATCCAGACTCCCTATTACCAGGTCTTTGTCGCCGTCACCATCTATGTCTCCGGCATCAATCATTAACCAGTTTCCTGCGTTTGCCTCTTTAATAGAATACGGTTTAAAATTCAGCTTACCCTGATTTTCAAGATATACAAAGCCTTCTTCGGGTTGGTTTTTCCTATCCGGGAAATAGGAAATTGTAGCAATGTCGATGTCTCCGTCATTGTCAAAATCATAAGCAATTGCCTTAAAACAACCATTGATGGGAAAGAAAAACGCCTGTTTAAACTCATTCTTACCGTTATTCAGGTATCCATACACCCCATGATAGTTTTTCAGCAGATTGCTTGAAAAATCGGCGTTATCACCACTTACATACACAATGTCTTTGTGGCCATCTTTATTCAAATCGGTGAGCTCAAAATAAGAAGAGCCATAAACCGACGGAAAACGCATAATCTCTTTGGTTTCGAATTTACCGCCCCCTTTGTTCATAAACAAAAATATGCCTTCCTGCGCCTGTGCAAACAACACCCACACATCAAGTAAGCCATCATTATTTTCATCTGTAATATAGGCTTTAATAGCTCCGGGCAGCTCTCTTATTACACGCTTTTCATAGCCTTTACCGTTCAGATTTTTATACCATGCTAATACTCCGTTTGTATTACCAAAACTACAAATCAACTGGTCTTTCAATCCATCATTGTCCAAGTCAACAGCAATGCTCTGAACCGGTCTTTGCAGACTGTCAATCAGTGCTTTACTTTTAGCGGTAGCGTCGAAATCCAATAACCTGCCTTTGCGTAAGTCATTCGGGTGTACAATACCAATGCTGGTCATAAATCCACTGCGCTTGCCCGATTGTTTCAGATCATTACTAAAGTCTATGTCTACAATGGTGGCATTAAGTTTCCTTGAAGAAACGGCTTTCAGATTTTTACAGAATACATTCAATGAGCTGTCAAAAAGGCTTGCCTGATAAATCAGTTGATTACCTTCATCAATTTTCAAATAAGTAGTTGAAGGAAAACCGTTTTTCTGAACAGGCCGCACGCTTACTTCAAATAAATCAGTAATATCTTTTATAGGTGGGCGGTTCTGTTTGGCTATTTTTTCAGGCGCTTTTTCAATGTAATAGCTAACCAGTCGTTCCCATTCATCAATGCTCATGGCCGACTTACTAACTATATAGCTTGAATCGCCTCTGATCTCCTGTTGTATATCAGGATACACCTCATCGCCGTTAATTTGAAAACCTAACTGCAGGGCCATTACGGGCAAAACACCTTTTTTCCAGGTCTGTTTATCCAATAATTCGGGCTCAGGAAATAAATGGCAGGATGCACAATGCGTTTTGGCGAGTTGTTCGCCACTTTGTTGAGCAGTTTCTTTTTTTTGCTGACAACTCATAATGAATAATAAACTCAGGACAGAAATGCAGCTTATTATCCGAAGGAATTTCATTGTATCCGGTAAGTTTATTGATAAAATTAACCTCCCCGGCAGATTGCCCGAGAGGTTAATTATTTATAGAATCATTTTACTGATTATATATTTTTCTTCTTCAACTGATCAACTGCAAAGTTAGCAGCGCGGGCTGTCAGTGCCATATAAGTCAAAGATGGGTTCACACATGAGGCAGAGGTCATACACGCACCGTCTGTTAGGAATACGTTTTTGACATCATGCACCTGGTTGTTCGCATTCAATATCGAAGTTTTCGGATCACGACCCATACGGGCTGTTCCCATTTCGTGAATCGCCATACCTAAATAAGAGCCGTTGTCATAGCCTCTCACGTTTTTCACACCTGCGCTTTCCAACATTTCCTTGGCGTCGTTCAGCATATCTACACGCATCTTCTTCTCGTTTTCTTTCAATTCTGCATCGAAAACAACCAATGGCATACCCCATTTGTCTTTCTCTGTAGCGTGTAAATACATTCTGTTTTCGTAGTATGGAAGCGTTTCACCAAAGCCGCCCAAGCCCATGGTCCACAAACCCGGTGTAGTTACTTCGTTTTTATAGTCAGCGCCAAAGCTCAATTCGGCCACGTTACGTTGCCAGCCCTGACGGCCTGCACCGGCTCCACCCTGATAACCAAAACCGCGCAGATAATCGCGTTTGTCGTTACCTATGTTGCGATAGCGAGGTACATAGATACCATTCGCACGACGGCCATAAGAATATTTATCCAGATCACCATCCCAAACGCCTGATGCACCTGTACGGAAGTGGTGGTCCATCAGGTTATGCCCCAATTGCTGAGAGTCATTGCCTAAGCCATTAGGGAAACGGTTTGATTTCGAGTTAAGTAAAAGGGCTGTAGAACCCAGAGCACTACCGCAAACAAAAACAACTTTAGCAAAATATTCTGTAGTTTGTAAAGTTACGGCATCTGTTACTCTTACACCTGTTGCGCTTTTTTTGTTTTCGTCATAAATGATTTCAGTTACTACCGAATCAGGACGTAAAGTCAAACGGCCTGTTTTGGCAGCCGGAGGTAGTGTACAAGATTGTGTACTGAAATAAGCACCAAACGGACAACCCAACGAACATTTGTTACGATACTGACACGAGGCACGGCCAACACCCAATTGTGCTTTAGCTGCTTCTGACAGGTTGGCTACACGGCCAATAGTCATGTGGCGACCCGGGAAGTTTTTCTCGATGCGTTTACGTACTTCTTTCTCTACTATATACATTTCCATCGGAGGTAAAAACTCACTGTCAGGTAATTGAGGCAAGTTCAGTTTTTCTCCTGATATACCTACGAATTTCTCTACGTAAGAATACCACGGCGCTATATCTTTATACCGGATAGGCCAGTCAACAGCTATTCCGTCTTTTAAATTAGCTTCAAAATCAATATCACTTAAACGATACGACTGACGGCCCCACATAATCGATTTACCACCTACAATACCCGGACGGAACCAGTCAAATCTTTTATCTTCTTTGTACATCGAATCTGAATCGTTCATCCAGTATTTCTCTGTCATTTCATTATACGGATAATCGCGTGATAATTTTGGATGTGACTCTTTCTGTGCAGTAGTCAAACGTCCGTTATATTGCATTTGCCATGGGTCTTTCATGGCGTTTTCATAACCTGTTACGTGCTCCAGCTGTTTGCCTTTTTCGAGCATTATAACACGTAATCCTTTTTCTGTCAATTCTTTTGCAGCCCAACCACCTGTTACACCAGAGCCAATCACAATGGCATCGTAGGTCTGGGCTTTAATTGCATCTATATTTAAGTTCATTTTTTGTCTGTACGTTTAGCTGTGATCAGGTTGATAATTAAATAGCCCAGGTTTTTTGTCCGGGTTTGTAAGGTGCACTTCCATCGAATCTACCCGGAATCGGTAAGTATTCCAAAGCCTGGGTAGCGCCTATTTCAGAAGTAAAATAACCTACGGTTGTTAGTTCTTTCATTCTTAAGAAGAAAGCCTTATCGGTAGTGATGGTTTGCTTCACCATTTCATTCTTTTCTGCAGCGCTCAAACTCACGAAACCTTTTCCGTATTTGGTTTTGCTGTCAGCATCCAGCTTAGCCAGACCTGCATAGAATTTATCCTGATCTTCTTTCACGAAGCAATCGCGCATTACTCTGATGATAAACTTTTCTGCACCTGCAGCTTTGGCACCCGGTGTATCGGTTGTTGGAATAATAACGTCGGCCAATTCTACAATCAGTGCCTCCTGTTCGGCAGTTGTAGCAACACTTGCGCCTGTATTAAGTACTTGTCCCATTACACCAGCTATTACCGGTGGAGATAATACCCCACCAACTAACAGGGTAAGTCTCTGAACAGCTTCTCTACGATTCATTCTTGATTAGATTAAATAATATGGATAATGTTTAAAAATATACGTTGTTAAAACTATTTAGTGATTGAGTGAGTTAGTGATTTTGTGATTAAACTAATTGTGAATTAGTGAATATTTTGCTTTAATCTCTAAATTCTGAATTAACTGTCTATACTATGATGAATAATCGTGTTACTTCGTTTTATACACTATGCACCACTTTATTCACGAATTCACCACTCCTAATTAATTAATCACTCATTCACACAATCACTAATTCACTCAATTCTCACCTATGAAAACTCTCTCCCACAAATTTCAGCACTTCGGGCAATGCCGTACGCCAGTAAGTCCAGGTATGTCCTCCGTCTCTTACTCTGAACTCATGCGGAATCTTCTTGTCTATCATCATGGCATGCAAGGCCATATTACCTTTGATAAGGAAATCGTCGTCACCACAATCAATATAAAACTTCACTTTCTTAAGGTCTTCGGCATTGGCTGTTTCTACAATTTTAATGGGTGCATTTTTATAGTAATGCTCTGTCAGGCGCTCTTTGCCTTTCAGATTTTTACCGTATAAGTCACCAAAAACGTAGTTCCATTGATCCTGATTCTGATTTCCTGATACCACCTCTTCATCTGTCCATACAGCTGCACTTAACGGAGCCGCTGCGGCAAACATTTCCGGATGCTTGGTTGAAAACAAAAGTGTACCCAAACCACCCATCGAAAGCCCGGCAAGGGCTCTGAATTCTTTCTTAGAACGAATTCTATAAGTAGTTTCGATATATGGAATAAACTCCTTGATGAAAAAATCTTCATATTTGGTCTTTCCGTCAAAAGAATTCATATACCAACTCACACCGGCATCAGGCATTACAATTATCATAGGCGGCGCTTCTCCGCTATTAATGGCTTTATCAGCAATCTCCGGGGTTTGTCCAAACTGTGTCCAGCCTGTTTCATCGTCAGTATAACCGTGCAACAGATATAACACCGGATACAAGCGGTTATTTTTTTCATAGTCGGCAGGTAAATAAATGTTATACTTCACTTCCTTACCTAAGGTACTACTCTTCACCTTCAAACTTTCTTTGATAATACCTTGCTGGGCAAAGCTGAGGGTTGAAATGAGTAATAACAGAAACAGACTTATCTTCTTCATGATCTGAACAGATTATTTTTGATGGAAACTTTCACTTACAAATTTCAGCACTTCCGGCAATGCCGTACGCCAGTAGGTCCAGGTATGGCCTCCCTGCCTAACACGAAACTCATGCGGTATCTTCTTGTCAATCATCAGGGCATGCAAGACCATATTACCCTTAATCAGAAAATCATCGTCGCCGCAATCAATGTAGTAACGTACTTTTTTGATTTCGTCAGGATTGGTTGTCTCAATAATTTTCAGGATGGAGTTCTTCTTATAATGCTCGTTGATACGCGCCGTACCAACCAGATTACTGCCATAGCGTTGGGCATAAGAGTTAGCCCACTGCGCATCTGGCATAGCAATTACCTCTTCGTCAGTACGAACCCCGGCACTTAACGGAGCAGCTGCGGCAAATAAATCAGGATGCTTGGTAGACATGACCAACGTACCATAGCCACCCATCGAAAGCCCGGCAATAGCTCTGTAGCGTTTCTGGGTACGAACTCTGTAGTTAGACTCAATATAGGGGATAAATTCTTTAATGAAGAAGTCTTCGTAAGGCACTTTACCGTCGAAACTGTTTACATATCCGCTTACTCCGCCATCAGGCATGGCAATAATCATCGGCGCTACTTCTCCGTTTTCAATGAGTCTGTCAGTAATGCCATTGGCTTCGCCAAATTGCACCCAACCCGTTTCATCATCACCAAAACCATGTAGTAAGTAAAGAATAGGGTAAGAACGGCTGGACTTTTCGTAGTCGGCAGGAAGATAGATATTATACTTTACGTCCTTACCTAAAAGAGAACTTTTAATGGTTAGACTTTCTTTTACAGTTCCTTTCTGCGCCAGCGCAGTAAAAGACAAAAATAAAAACAACACATTAAAAATGCGTTTCATTGCATAGGTCAAGGTTATAAGATGAATAAGTAGTAAATATACTATGATAATATGTTTAAATCCAAATTTAAAACAACTTCAAACTTGTTTAGTACAAAAACGGCTTCAGCCGCTTTCCTCTTTCGAGGAAAGACGACTGCCGCCTGTCCAGGGTCAGGTGTATACTGTTTTTTGAAAAGATTATTTCTCAATAAATTCTGCTAGCACTATCGGTTATTTTTTAATAATTCCTGTACCTCTACCTCTATCCATTTTCCGAAACACCTATCTACAAGTTTGTTTTCATCATGTCAAATCTATGACACGATTCAGGCAAGGGCTTTTCTTGCTTCCCGGTCAGGATCATTTTTTATGGCGCACACATCATCCAGAATCATGGTTTCGCCATTGGCAGCAGTGTATGGTGCCCATGTTGGCAGCCCGCCTCCATTCGGATTACCAGTCCGAACGAAATTGAGGAATGATTTTGCCATTTTCTCCGATAAACGTCTTGGCCTTGCCCCTCCGCCTGTGTGTGTCAGCATCAGGTCGGTATTATAAAACCAGAAACAGATGTCATCGCAATGAAATGCCCGCATCCGGCCATCAAACAAGGGTGGCTGCCAGCCAAACCAGGCCAGATATACAGGCGCTTTTTGCTTAGTTTTGGCATCTGCTGCCATAATAGCATTTTTGCGATTACTGAGAATCATCGACCAGATTTCAATCGGCTTTTTATTCGGAAAAACCTTTGCATAGGCATCTGCTATTTCGCCCGACTTCTCTCCGAATCTCGGTTTTAGTTTATCTTTTACATCAGTTAAAGATACTTTTTCAAGCGTAGCATCGGTTCTGCTTGGTGAAGACTCATTGAAAGTTGTGCTGATAATAAGCGGGATATCGGCTGAAAAATGATTGGTATCTGTAAAAAATGGTTTATCGCTCAGAAAATGCCCATCTGCAGCCGGGGCATAACCACCTCTTTGCAAATTCAGTTTTCTGGCTTCCTCTGCCAATGAGGTTACGGCTCTATTCGCAATGTCAATGTATTGTCTCCACGGAATCTGCTGCAGTTTTTCAATCTCATTTGCTCCTAGTCCTGCCTCTTTCAGCACAGCGGCACCCAGCTTTTCAGAATAATCTTTCTGTACACCACTTAAAGTTGAGCCACTTAAAGCTACTGCTTTATGGAACAGTCCCTTCGCTGAAGGCATAGCCATTAAAGTACAAACCTTAGCTCCCCCTCCCGACTGCCCTATAATGGTTACATTGTTGGCATCACCGCCAAAATTCGCTATGTTTTCTTTTACCCATTCCAGCGCAGCCACAATGTCGAGCATACCTACATTGCCTGATGCAGCAAATTTGCTTCCGCCCGCACCGGCCAGATTAGTAAAGCCTAAGGAGCCTAGCCTGTGGTTCAACGAACAAAAAGCCACATCACCCAAACGGCTGATGTTCTCGCCATTGTATCCATCCTGTTCGATGCCGTTTCCATTCACAAAACCACCACCATGCAGCCATACAATCACCGGTCTTTTTTTAGTGTCCGTCGCAGGTGTCCACACGTTTATTCTTAGACAATCTTCACTTACATCATCGTAGTTCCAATGATCAACAAACGAGGAATACTGATCCGCATAGCGTTTTTCCATAATCTGCGGCGCACTATTGCCCCACCAGACCGTCGGTTTTACGTCCGTCCAGGGCTTGGGTTTCTGCGGGGGCATGAAACGATTCTCTCCGCCGGTATCAGCCCCATAAGGTATACCCAAGAATGTATGAATACCTCTTAGTATATGCCCCCTTATTTTCCCGTAGCTTGTATCAACTACAGCAATATTATCTCCTACAAACAGTATCTGCTCATCTTCCTTTTCTTTATATCCGAACGATTGCGCCTGGGTCGTTAAAGGTATCGCGCCACCTATACCCAGGCCGGCTGTTCCCAAACCAAGTTTCTGAATAAAGTTTCGTCTGTCTGATTTCATAAAAATAAATTTAAGCGGTTGAAGGATGGAATGCTCTACTCTGAATGATTCTTAAATTTACAATACTAAAAAGTGTGCATGGGTAAGAATCGACTTACGGTAAGAATCCGTGTATAAATCGCTTTTTTATAACGATTTGGCACAAAGAAAAAGCCAGATTTATAATTTTTTCAATATTACATTAGAACAAATATAGTTATTGTACCATATTGTAACAATAAAATTTAACCAAAACTAATCTTGCAGATTCTCTTAATGATTGTATGTATTGATGCAGCTATCTGAACTCGGTGCAGTTTTAACCGGGAGAACTCTATTACATGAGTAACTCAGCGAAGAAGCGAAATACTAAGGAAGATACAATAAACCAAAAGAGCCGGTAAATGTTGAATTACCGGCTCTTTATACTTTCAAATTATGGCTTAACTATTCGTTTTTTGCCAGCATTATCTACAATTTCCACATTCGTCACGCCTGCTGGTAATATAACACTTCGAGACGATTGCGATAAGAACGAAGAGCCATAACCCGGTTCTTCTTTTCTTATTTTTCCTCCCTTGAGGGTCAGCAAGACTGAAGTCTCGTTCGGCTGCAAGTCAATGCTTCTAACAGGGTTTTTATAAGCGAAAAACTTCAGATTATCCCGGTTCTGCGACGCTACCAGCAGCAACTCACCCTTGGCATTTTTCAAACGCACCAGGCTTTTCGCATCTCCTTTCACACAATAACCGCTTGCTTCAGCCAGCACCGGTGTAAAATTACCTTTGCCGTCTCCTTTCAACAATAAACCGTTGAGGGCATCATGCCTGCCTACAGCTACTTCTGTTCCATAGTCGTTGCCCGCTATCAGCACATCCAGATTACCGTCCTGATCGAAATCTCCTGTCACCATACCGTTTATCGGAGCAAATTGCACCTGAACCGGGAGTTCTCTTATTTCAAACTGGCCGTTGCCTTTGTTCTCAATATAGCTGCTCTTCATCCAGTTGGCTTGTAAAACAAGCGCATCCTTCATTTCTTCCGGTTTCAGGATTTTATCAATGGTAGCTTCTGAGAACTTGGCATAATTCTGGAATCGCTGCCTTGTCTGAATAAACTGTTTCGCCAGGTCGTCACGGGTATTATAGGGGAACTCTTTCGGTTTACCGGCTTCATCCGGAAAATACACCGTCGGAATAGCATCAAAGAAGCCATCATTATTAAAATCTTTGGCATACATTCTTACAGGCTGCTCGTCGCTGGCTTGCATTAGCGTATTTAAGCCCAGGTTCCCTGCTATATAGTCCACATCACCATCGTTATCGAAATCACCCGAGGTAATGCTTGTCCACCAGCCGGTTTTCGTGGCAAGCGCTCCGCTTTGCGCCATTGGTTCCAGTTTGCCTTTATTGTTTTTCAGGATGGTAACCGGCATCCATTCACCTACCAGAATTAAATCCTGCCAGCCGTCGTTGTCGTAGTCGCTCCATAGTGCATCACATATCAGGCCTATATTCTGCAATTTAGCTGCCACCTGAGGTGTTACATCTGTAAATTTAACCTGACCATTCACGCTGTCATTTCTTAAAATGTAGCTTGAAACAGGCTTCGGATAAGCATTCGGCTCAACCCGCCCGCCTACGAACAAATCAAGGTCTCCATCATGATCATAATCTGCTGCTTTTATACAAGAGCCGCTTTTCAGAAATGCCGGAATAGCTTGCGTATTCAAAGTATAGTGTCCTTTGCCATCGTTAATGTACAGCCTGTCTTGTAAAGCCGGAGAATCAGCCTTGAACTCATAGCTGCCACTTACAATATAAAGGTCGAGGTCCTTATCGTTATCTGCATCAAAAAGCAGTACGCCCGCATCTTCTTCTGGTTTTTTAAAGCCATCTTCACCGGGTAACCAATCCTGTACACTAAACCTGCTCTCTTTATTCTGAATCAAAAATTTACCCTTTCGGTATTTAGATCCTCCTACAAATATATCTTCCAGACCGTCGCCATTCACATCACCAACTGCAACAGCCGGGCCATATTGTGAAAGCTTATGTGGCAACAGTTTTTGTACGTTGAAATCGATATAATCGTCTTCCTCGTGTTTATAAGGCACCTGCAGTTGCGTACTTATATCAGTAAATAACTGCACAGGATTTGCTTGTGCCTCTGCCGGAAGTAAAGTAGCATCACTTTCTTTTAAATTCAGTACCTGATTTGTCTTTATGTCCTTCAGTATCTGTGTTTTACCTCCCTGCCAGGTTATTTTCAGCTGGCTAATCTTCTGTATTTTTCCTAAACCAAAATGTGCTACCGGCTCAACCGACGACAAATATCCTCTATATGGAGTATGCTCATATACCTGCTTTTTACCGTTGTCATACTCAATTTCTACCCATGCCCCCAAACCCATCAGATTCGGGCTGTTACCCTTGAACTGCACCCGCAGATAATTACTCTCCTGCGGTTTCAGCTGGATAGAATTGTTTCTGTAAACCGATGCAGAGTCATTAACGTTATTGATAATATAATCAAGGTCACCGTCATTATCCAGGTCTGCATAGGCCGCTCCGTTAGAGAAAGAAGGCTCGCTCATCCCCCATTTTTGGGTCACTTCTTCAAACTGGAAATCACCCTTATTCCGGAACGCAAAATTCTGTATTTTAACCGAAGGTATGTATCCAAGCAGGTGTTCGGGTGCTGCAAGCTGCGACACCGTTTGCCTATAGGCCATAAAGTCCAGATCGGTAATATCTTTAGGGAATCCGTTTGTAACAATGATGTCACGCAGACCATCATTATCAAAATCTACCACCATCGGGGTCCAGCTCCAGTCGGTTTGTGCAATACCTGACAGTAACCCGATTTCACTGAACATCGGGCGCCCTGTTACCGGGTCTTTCCCCTGATTTGCCTGCAAAGTGTTCCGAACATACTGATAAGTATAATGAAACTGGTCATTGTTCTGGAACATCTGGTAGTTGTTGGCCATAGTCATCATCTTTTTCCGCTTATTGCTAAACGGCATCATGTCCAGGGCTACAATGTCTACTAGTCCGTCATTATTGAGGTCGGTCACATCATTACCCATGGCATAATAGGATGTATGCTTAAAATAACTACCGGCCTCCTCAGTAAAACCTGTATGCTTACCATCCTTATGCTGATTTATATACAGTAAATCGTTGGTCAGGTAGTCGTTCGTTACATAAATATCTTTCCAGCCATCCCGGTTTATATCTGTAATATTCAGTCCCAGGCCAAAACCCTCTACCAGAATACCTTCTTCCTTAGACACATTGGTAAAAAACGCATGCTTTTTAGATTCGTCCCAGTCATTTCTGTAAAGTCGGTGTGTGCGCTTAGAGCTGCCGTCTTTCAATACTTCACGATACTTATTCGGAATATTAATGTCTTCCATCTGATTTACCAATATGTATAAATCGAGATCTCCGTCATTGTCATAGTCAAAAAATGAGGAATGGATAGAATAAGTTGTATCGGCAATACCATAATCGGCAGCCATTTCTTTGAATGACGGAATACCATTCTTTCCTACGCCCTGATTGACGTACAATAAGTTTGTTCTTTGTCCGACTACTTTTTTGACCGAAGTTGAAATATAAATATCAGGCAGATTATCATTATTGATATCAACCACTGCAACCCCATTGCACCATCTGCCTTCCCCTCCTACATTAGCTTCTGCGGTTATATCCTTGAATTTCAGCTCGTTACTTTCATCAACTCCCTGATTAAGATACAGTTTGTTGGATACCTGATTTCCGGTAAAATAAACATCCGGTTTGTTGTCATTATTGAAGTCGCCTATGGCCACTCCTCCTCCATTATAGATATATTCAAACGATATTATATTCATCGTATCATTTTCTGTAATGCGGTTTGAGAACTGAATCCCGGTTTCTTCTGTAGTTAACTTACTAAAAACGGTTTCAGACTTTTCGCTACAAGAAAAAAGTATCGGTATTAATAATAGGAATAGAAGCTTTCTCGGAAGAGAGCCAGAAATGTGTAGTTTCATTATAAAATTAGGTAGTATTCAGAAAAAAACAGAGATGGCAAAGCTACCATCTCTGTAAAAATAAACTTTTTTTTCTAAAACAATCACATTAAAATTATTTGTAAGCAGGATCCTGCTCCAATGTAGCTTTGCCATCTTTTTCTGAGCGGTCAATAGCCTCCTGAGGAATAGGGTAGAATTCATTTTTACCTTTTGTGAATTTTGCACCCTTCTTATATACACGCTTATTAGACTCCACATCGTTGTATTTGTTCAATACTTCAGCAGCTATACCCCATCTTTGCAGATCAAAGAAACGGTGTCCTTCCATACCAAACTCCAGACGTGTTTCAAAACGAACCGCATTACGTGCTGCGTCTTTGCTTGCCCAAGGTGTGGTATAGTTTTTAATTACGTAATTCGCTGCCGGTACCGGAGCCCCCTGCGAGTCAAATTCCAAAGTATAGGCGTCACGAGTTGAACCTTGCGTAGCCTTTTGCACGAAACCTGCAGGATTGGCAGCACGGGTTCTGATCATATTTACCAGTTCTCTGGCTCTTTCCAGGCTTCCTATTTCTACTTCACACTCAGCCAACCAAAGCAGGATCATGTCGTAGCGAATGATACGGTAGTTGTTGCTGGTCAAGTTACCCCAACCGTTTATACCGGTAAATGCTTTAGAAGGGATGTGTTTTCTAGGTGAATACGGCCCTGCATACGTCTGGTCACGGATAAAGTCTACATTATGAATTTTGTAGTCAATAAACAAGATACCACGACGACCTACTGTCTGATCTAAGCGTGGGTCTAATCTTCCATCATACGGTGTGAAAGAATCTTCCAATTTTAAACCCTGGTCGTTTTTCACATCCGAATCGTTGAAAGTATCTATCAATGGCAAACCGTCTGCGCTTGTTTTGAAAGCATTTACCAGGTTTTGCGATGGCTGATAGAATCCACAACATCCCCAAGGAGAAGCATAAGGGTGTGCCAAAGCCACACCTTGGTTAGCGGCATCGCCGGTAGCACTTGAAGAAGCAAATTGAACTTCAAAGATTGATTCAGCATTGTTACGGGTACTGGCATCAAAATTATCTCTGTAAAGATCAACCAATCTGTATTTACCGCTATTGATAATTTCTTCCAGAATTGCTTTAGCCGCTGTTAATTTAGCAGTATTTGCAGCTCCTGTGCTTACATTAAAGCCCTGGAACATCAATGCTTTAGCCTGGAAAGCTTTAGCAGCCCATTTGGTTGGGCGACCTACCTGTGCTTGCGTAACCGGTAATACTGCTGCTGCATCTGCAAAATCTTTCTCAATTTTTGCCCATGCATTGGCATCTACAGGTACCTTGGTACTTTCAAGGTCGTCCAGATTAAACGTAGTCTCATCAATGTACGGAATATTCTTCCACATTTTTTTTGCCTCAAAGTGGAATAACCCTCTCAGAAATTTTGCTTCAGCTAAAACCTGTGCTTTTCTGGCATCGGTTATATCTTTCACATCTTTCAGCGTATTGATAACATCGTTCGTACGTGCTACACCTTTAAACAAACCTCTCCATTTATTTTTAATATGGTTATTGGTTGGTTGAAAATCCCATTTTTCAAGGAACGATTCTTCAGGTTGGTCACCGGCGTCAGTTCCTTTATAGGCATCGTCTGAAGGAATTCCACCAAAAACCCAGTTATGAATATCATTCATCCAGGGGTCTTGTCCTTCCAGTCCTGTTCCATCAATCATGGCATAGGCTCCTAATAAAATACCTTCTACACCCTTTGCCGTTTTGAGCGAGGTAGGGCTGTATTGGGCCTGTGGTTCACGGGTAAGGAAGCCGTCGCTACATCCGATCGCGAATCCACCCGTAAGTCCTGCTGCTAGAAATATTTTAACAATTTTGTTACTTTTCATATTTGAATAGTATTTGTTTAATAGTAATAAATGTGTTGGTTATCAAACCTTATTCAGGATTAGAAACCAAAGTTAACGCCTACAATAAATGTTCTTGATACTGGCATATATCCACCATCGAAACCTAAAGTATTATCAGTTCCTGTCTGAATCTCAGGGTTAAGACCTGTATACTTAGTAAACGTAGCTAAGTTCTGCACTTGCACATAAATCTGAGCATTATCCAATGCTGTTCTTTTAGCAAATTTTGAAGGCAGATTATAAGTTAACTGCACATTTTTGATACGGAAATACGAGCCATCTTCAATGAAGTAACTTGATGGGCGGCTACTAACCTGGTCATTAGCATCCATAATAGGTACAGTACCTGAAGTATGGTTAGGTTGCCATGCATCATACAAGGCGCGTTTTGAACGGTTACCCTGGAAAGTGTTGAAATCAGAGAAATAGCGAGTATAGTTGAATACATCGTTTCCTTGACTACCATTCGCAAAAATGGTCAGGTCAAATGCTTTGTATCCAAGGTTCAAACTCAAACCGTATACAAAATCAGGGTGAGGATTTCCGATAATAGTACGGTCTGCATCTGTGATTTTTCCGTCACCGTTAATATCCTCCACTTTAAACTTACCAGGTTTGTTGTAATCTTCATACTTAGGCCATGCGTCGGCTTCAGCCTGAGTCTGGAAAATACCAACAGTCTTATATCCATAGAACGAAGATATTGGTAAACCTGCCTGGGTTAGTGTAATAGCTGGCACACGTGAACCATAACCGAAATAACGTGTATTTGGGCTGGCATCCAGTTTATCTACGATGTTTTTGTAAGTAGACAAGTTAGCTGAAATGCTATAGCGGAAATTGTTGATGTTGCTCTTATAGTTAACACCCAGATCAAGACCTTTGTTGGTCATCTGACCAACGTTGAATGCCGGAGCATTCGCATCACCTACAGTGAAGGTCAATGGAGTAGTAAATAACATATCAGAGGTTACACGTTTCCACAAATCGATTTCAAAGTTCAGTTTACCTTTGAAAAACGACGCATCTAAACCAATGTTGGTTGACGTAGTAGACTCCCATTTAGCTTTAGGATTACCAAATGCCTGGGTATCATAACCGATAGTCGGAGTTGTCTGGTTACCATCAATCGGATAACCCGCATGCCATATATCTGAACGATAAGTAGTATAGGCATTGTAGTTACCAATTTTCTGGTTACCTGTTTTACCCCAACCGAAACGAAGTTTCAAATCAGAGATGAAATTCAGATTACCTGCAATGAATTTCTCTTCAGACAAACGCCAGCCTAAACTAAATGCTGGGAAAAGCGCATTACGTGATGCAGACAGGAAGCGAGAAGAGGCATCATTTCTGATAATGGCCTGTACAAGGTATTTGTCGTTGTAAGCATAGTTGAACTTACCGAACTGAGAAGACAGGGTGTAGTCATTACCTACTCTACCATAGTTACCTACTTTGGTTGGATCTCCCAGATCAAGGTAGCTGATGATCGGTAATGTTTCGAAAGCATATCCATTACGGGTTGCACCAAAATACTCACCAAACTGCTTGATGGCCTCAGTACCAATATACGCATCTACTTTATGTACATTATTAAATACTTTGCTGAACGACAAGGTATTTTGCCATACCCATTGGTAATCGTAGCTGGTGTTTGACTCCGAACTGTTGTTGAAGCTTCCTTCAATATATTCAGGGTTCGCACGACCTATGTATTTACCGTTTTCACCGGTAACATCGATACCTAAACTGGTTTTGAAGGTCAGGAATGGCAGAATTTCATATTCTGCATAAACATTACCAAAACCTCTCAGTCTATATCTTCTGTTATCAGCCTGGCGGGCAAGCGTTGCATAAGGGTTTGAGTTGTTACCCAGGTTGGCTCCGCGAGATCCGGCAAAGAATCCGTTAATATCATATATCGGAAGCAATGGGTGGTGTTTGTAAGAACCCGAAACCGCATTTTGCTCTTCATTATTAGTAAAGCCTCCCTTACGGTTGTCTAACGATACCGTGAAGTTTTCACCTACTCTCAGCTTTTTGTTGATTGCTGAAAACTCCGTATTTGAACGAAGCGTATAACGGTCATAACCAATAAATTTCACTACCCCATCTTGCGAGAAATAACCTACAGAAAGCGCATAACGGCTGTTTTCTGAACCACCGCTGGCTGTTAACTGATAGTTCTGGATAGGAGCTGTCTGTGTTAGCTCTCCCCACCAATAAGTATCTGCAGATTTGGTGATGGCATAGATGTTATCAGGCGTTAATGAATATAAAGCAGGATTCGTATTGGCTGCTCCTTGTTTACCTGCACTTGGAAACACATAGTCAGGAATGGTTACCTCACCATTAGGACCATAGGTATACTGGCCATGAGACGGGGTTTTCCCGGCATATTTATCAGCCAGATACAGGTACTCACCTAATTCTTTTGCGTTAAGTGACTGCACATCTTCTGAAACTTTCTGAGAGCCGTAATATGCCGAGAAGTTAATCTTAGCCGGGCCTATTTTCCCTTTTCTTGTGGTGATGATAACAACCCCGTTGGCTGCACGAGAACCATAAATAGAAGAAGCCGAGGCATCTTTCAGAATTTGTATGGTCTCAATGTCATTCGGGTTCAGGTTACCCTGGTTTTCAGTTGGTACACCATCTATGATAAACAGAGGGTCGTTATTACCGATAGTACCAAAACCGCGTATACGAACAGTTGCATTACCACCGGGTGTAGCGTCGTTTACGATGCTCAAACCAGAAGCACGGCCCTGTAATTGTTGCGCAAACGTTGTTGCAGGCACTGACTGTAATTCTTTAGCGTTTACCGTTGTTACGGCACCTGTAATATCTCTTTTTGATTGTGTACCGTAACCGGTAACTACCACTTCATCAAGAGCGGCTTCGTCTGATTCTAAAACAACATTTAACGTAGTTTGATTGCCAATAGCTATTTCCTGGCTTCTGAAACCAATAGAGCTCACAACCAATACACCTCCGGAGTTAGGAACATTAATCTTATAATTTCCCGATGCATCTGAGATCGTTCCGGTCGTAGTTCCTTTTACAGAAACACTGGCGCCCGGAATAGCCTCCCCTTTTGGATCACTTATTTTACCACTAACAGATTTTTGTGCAAAAGCTACAATGGACATTAACCAAAGTATGCCACAAATCAGAGTACCCCTAATGGGTACAAAGTAGTTTTCTTTCATACGCTTGTTTTGTTTGTTTAAAAATTAAAAATTAACAGTAAAAAATCAGTATTCCCTTTGCAAATACATAGAGCATAACTGAATGGAAGAAATTAATCTTTCATACGCTTTAAAAAAAATCAGACAAAATACTAGATAATGTTTTCTATCAGTGTGGAGTTTTAATATACACAGATTCCTAAGGCGTAAAGAGATTACCTCTCACGCATTTGTATTGAATCATGCATTACAAAAAATTTCATTATAAGATAATAATCCGGATTACTTGTGCGGTAACAACAAGAAATTATCTTTCATACGCTTTAAGTTACCCGATTGAATCAGGTATTTGTCAATACTCTTAAAAATGCTAGTTATCAGAATTTTTTAATGTAATGTGCGGCAGAAATATGGAAACTTCATCATAGGCTTTTTTAGTATTAGTTTAAAATTAGGTCTATTTATAATTACAATAAATCTACGGCATTCGGGCAAAATAAAAAGCCTCGATTGAAGAATAATTTATAGGTAAAGTATTTTTTCTAAAAATTCGTATTTCCCGTCTTCTTGTGAATAACGGGTACAAATTAGATGAATTCTTTAATTTTTCCAAATTTTTCCATTTATTTTATAAATTTTAATTTTTAGCTATTTTTTTAAAATAAATGTCATCGTTTCTAAAAAAAATTAAAAACCTCCTTTTGTCTTTATCTATATAAAAACACAAGAGGAGATATTGAATAATATCTCCTCTTGTTACTAATCTATATACGTTTTACTATTAAGGCTTTACCTGCCTTTTCTTACCTGAAACATTAATGATTTCAATGCTTTCTACATTAGCAGGAACAATCAGATTTCTGGATGATTGCGACAAAAATGAAGAACCATAAAGTAACTCTTCTTTTCTGGTCTTCCCTCCTTTTAATTTTAACAATGCAGAAACCTCGTCCGGTAACACGGTTACTTTTCTAACCGGCTTAACGTTTGAAAAGAATTTCAGGCTATTTTTGTTCTGCGATGTCACCAGCAACATCTCACCCTTTGCATTAGAAAGTCTAACTAAACTTTTAGCATCACCGGCTACACAATAACCACTATTGGCATGCAGTACCGGAGTAAAATTACCCTTACCGTCTCCTTTCAGTAATAACCCGTTTAATGCATCGTGCCGACCTACTGCCAGTTCAGTTCCGTAATCATTGCCGGCTACGAGCACATCCAGATTTCCATCCTGGTCAAAATCTTCAGTCACCATACCAAAAATTGGTGCGAATTGCGCCTGCACAGGTAATTCTTTTACGGTAAAGATTCCGTTCCCTCTGTTTTCTATGTAGCTGCTTTTCATCCAGTTGGCTTTCAGAATCAAAGCATCTTTCATTTCTTCGGGTTTCAGAATCTCGTTAATAGTTGCTTCTGAAAACTTGGCGTAATTCTGGAATCTCTGCCGTGTCTGGATAAACTGTTTGGCCAGATCGTCACGGGTATTGTACGGAAACTCTTTCAGATTACCCTCCTTATCAGGAAAATACACCGTCGGAATAGCATCATAAAAGCCGTCATTATTAAAATCTTTGGCATATACACTCACCGGTTTGCCTTCAGACGCCTGCATCAGTGTATTTAGCCCGAGGTTCCCTACAACGTAGTCTATGTCACCATCATTATCAAAATCGCCCGATGCAATGCTTGTCCACCATCCTGTCTTTGTTGCCAAATCACCATTTTGTGACAACGGCTCCAGTTTACCTTTGTTGTTCTTCAGTATTGTTATAGGCATCCACTCTCCAATAAGAACCAAGTCCTGCCAGCCATCATTATCGTAATCGCTCCATAATGCATCACATATCAAGCCGATATTCTGCAATTTCGGAGCTACCTGTGCAGTAATATCCGTAAATTTAACTTGTCCTTTCTGGCTGTCATTCCGAAGAATATAGCTTGACACCGGCATCGGATACTTACCGGGTTCGACTCTTCCCCCTACGAATAAATCCAGATCACCATCATGGTCATAGTCAGCTGCCTTTATACAAGACCCGCTTTTCAGAAACTTAGGTACGGCCTGCTCGTTCAGTGTGAAATGCCCTTTACCATCATTGAGATAAAACCGGTCCTGCAGAGACGGAGAGCCAGACTGGAACTCATAACTGCCGCTTACAATATACAAATCAAGATCAGAGTCATTATCTGCATCAAACAATAGCACGCCCATATCTTCAAAGGCTTTCGCCGGCCCGTCTTCACCTGCTAATAAATCTTCAACACTAAATTTCCCTTCTTTAGTCTGTATCAGAAATTTACCCTTATGTTGGTTCGCTCCACCAACAAACACGTCTTCCAGGCCGTCGCCGTTTACATCTCCTACGGCAAGGGCAGGCCCGAATTGTGAAAGCTTATGCGGCAGGAGTTTCTGTACATTGAAATCAATATAATCAATTTCTTCGTGTTTATAGGGCACATTTAATTGATTGGTTATGTCTGTAAACAATAGCGGTGCTCCCTGACTCGTCTCAGCGGGCTGCACAAAAGCATCACTTTCTTTCAGATTAATTACCTGATTAGATTTAATATTTTTCAACACCTGTGACTTACCGCTTGGCCAGGTAATTTTCAGCTGGTCAACCTTTTGCGTTTTTCCTAAGCCAAAATGAGCAATAGGCTCTATTGACGAAAGATAGCCTCTGTAAGGGGTATGCTCATATACCTGTTTTTGCCCATTATCATAAAGAATTTCAATCCAGGCCCCTAGCCCCATCAGGTTATTGGCAGCCCCTTTCATTTGCACGCGTAAATAATTGCTTTCCTGAGGTTTCAGCTGAATCGAATTATTCCGATACACAGAGGCCGAATCGTTGATATTGTTGACGATATAGTCAAGATCACCGTCATTATCTAAATCCGCATAAGCGGCTCCATTCGCGGAAGTAGGCTCAGTAATACCCCATTTATCCGTTACATCTTCAAATTGAAAGTTTCCTTTATTATGATAGGCATAATTTTTCAGCTTTATGACAGGCACATAATCTACAAGCATAGCTTTAGACATCAAACCTATTACCTGTTCTCTATAAGCCAAAAAATCGTGGTCGTTAATATCTCTCGGAAAACCGTTGGTAACAATAATATCCCGTAGTCCGTCATTATCAAAATCGGTTACCAGTGGAGCCCAGCTCCAGTCTGTTTGTGCTATCCCCGCCAAAAGCCCGATCTCACTGAACATCGGTTGGCCTGTGGCCGGGTCTTTTCCCTGGTTTACCTGCAGTGTATTACGCGCATACTGATAAATATAATTGAATTTGTCATTATTCTGATAGGTAACATAACTATTGGCCGGAGTCATCATTTTTTTCCGGTCGTTAGTGGCCGGCATCATATCCAGAGCTATTACATCTACCAATCCATCATTATTGATGTCGGTCACATCATTCCCCATGGCTGAATACGAAGTATGCTTGAAATAACTGGCCGCCTGCTCTGAAAACGTTCCGTCCTGATTATTTATATATAATAAGTCATTGGTCAGAAAGTCATTAGTAATGTAAATATCTTTCCAGCCGTCCTGATTGATATCGGTAATATTAATCCCCAGGCCAAAGCCCTCGTCAAAAATCTTAGCTTGTGTGGTTACATCGGTGAAAACAGGGTGCTTTCTTATCGGGTCAAAATCATTCCTATACAACCTATCGTTTCGCTTTGAGGAACCATCCGTTACTTTTTCATGAAATTGGTTCGGGAAACGGGTATCATCCATCTCATTTACCAACACATACAGATCCAGATCACCGTCATTGTCATAATCAAAAAAAGCGGCATTCGTGGTATGGGTAGTATCGGCAATACCATAGTCTTTGGCCATTTCTTTGAACGACGGGATACCATCCTTTCCTATTCCCTGATTCACGTATAGCATATTTGCTCTCTGGTCGGCTATTTTTCGCGCAGTAGCACAGACATACATATCAAGCAGGCCATCATTGTTGATGTCTACCAATGCTACTCCTGACGACCAACGGCCTGCTCCATCTACTCCTGCCTGCTTGGTAACATTTTCAAATTTCATATCTCCTTTGTTGAGATACAGTTGATTGGCAGTGGTATTCCCTGTAAAATAAGCATCAGTGAGGCCGTCGTTATTAAAATCACCTAAGGCTACTCCTCCGCCATTATAGACGTATTCAAAAGTAAAAATATTTAAAGTATCATTTTCGGCAATTCGATTAGAAAATGTAATATTAGATTTATCAGCGGATATTGATGTGAAGAGTTTTTGTTCTTTTTTGCAGGAGAAAAGCAAAACACAGATAACAATAAAGTACAATACCTTTTTCATGATGAATTCAGGGTAGAGGTTATAAATCAGAAGAGATGGCAGGTTTGCCATCTCTTTTTGATAAAATATTAGACAATCCGGATATTAATACCCAGGATTCTGTTTTAATACATCGGCACCTACAAGGTCGATTTGAGATTGTGGTAATGGGAATAAAGCATACTTTGCTTGATAAACAGCACTACCCAAAGCACCTGGTAGTAACACTTGGTCGTACTTAAGATAGCGGTTAATCGCTTCAACATCTTCACCCCAACGAACTAAATCATAGAAACGGTACCCTTCCATTCCCAATTCTATTCTTCTTTCAAAACGAACTGCTGATTTTGCATATTCTTTCGTAGGGAAAGAATCATACAATCCAATTTTGTAGTTAGCAGCAGGCTCACCATTAATCTTTACAAAGTCAGCGGCATTGGCAGCTCTACCTCTTACCATATTTGTATACTCAAGCGCTTTTGCTAATGAACCAACCTCAATTTCAGCTTCAGCAGCCATTAATAAAACATCTGCAAATCTTATAACTGTTATGTTATAAGCATTGTATGTTTGGTGTCCCCAACCGCCTGTTTCTGTCAGTCCGGCTTCTTTTTCTGCCTTAGTAAACAAATATTTCTTAGGAGAGTAAGGACCGCCATTTGGTTGGTTACGAATCATGCTGAAACCTGTATGTAGACCCCAATCTAAGAAAGGAATACCTCTACGACCTACTGAATGGTCTAATCTTGGGTCTAACGGGCCATTATCTAATTGGAAAGGTTCATCAGATTTAATACCCATATCAGTCTTAACTGCATTTGCAGGACTGTTATACGAATTATCCAATAATGGTAATCCGTTAGCAGTAGTACGGAATGAATTTACAAACTCAAATGCCGGTTGGAAAAATCCGCAACAAGTACCCGGGTCAACTCCTTGAATAAAGTTAAGTTGCAAATCACCATTGGCATTATTTCCACTACCTGATTTTACAGTTGCCTGAACAGCAAATATTGATTCTGAATTATTATCATTTGCAACTCTGTACAGGTCAGAATACTTAGGCAGTAGCGCATATTTTTTCCCGTTAGTAGTTTTACCATTAGCAATTACTTGATCAAAAAGTGCTTTCGCTTCTGCATATTTCTTTTGATACAAATATGTTTTTGCTAAGTATGATGCTGCTGCCCATTTATTCGCACGGCCAACCGAAGAAGAGGTTTCCGGTAAGGCATCATAAGCTGCTTTAAAGTCAGCCTCAATTTTTGGCCATAAGTCTGCATCATTTTTTACTTTCTCAATTCCGTTGCCTACACCTATGTTTTCATCAACATAAGGCACCATATTGAAGTTTCTCTTCAACTGAAAATAAAAGTGTCCTCTTATGAAATGAGCTTCAGCTGCAATTCTTACTTTATCTGCCTCTTTAACATTCGGTTGGGCGTCCTTTAATAGACTTAACACTGCGTTTGCTCTTGCTACTCCATCAAAGTAGCTTTGGTAAACATTCCCGGCCACCGCATCGGTAGAAACATACTCATATCTTTGAATAGGAATCATTTCGGTACCATCACCAGGGTCAGTTCCTTTATTGGCATCGCCTCCTCTGATACTACCAATAAGCCAGTTCGACGGGCCAGAGTGAGTTTGACTTAAGGCACTTAACTGAGCATAAGCTGCTATTAAAGATCCTTCCAAACCGGCAGTACTGGTTAATTGATCTTTAGAAAGTGTACCGGTTGCGGGCACTTCCAAGAAGCTATCTTTACAAGCATACATCCCTGCAAAGAGGACACAGCTGGATATTAATATTTTGATTTTTTTCATTATCTTAATTGTAATTTAACTTAGATTAGAATCCAACATTTAAACCGAAAGTTACTTGGCGGGTCATTGGGAAATTACCCAAATCTATACCAAAGTTAGTATCAGCAGCTCCTGCTACTTGCGGGTCAAGACCACCATATCCAGTGATTGTGAATAAGTTATTAACCGAAGCGTTAACACGAATTCTACCTAATTTCAATTTGTTTGCAAGTGACGTTGGGAGATTGTAAGCAACTGAAAGGTTCTGGAATCTTAGATATGAACCATCCTCCACATAAAAATCACTTGCCTGAGAGCCTGTACTGAAACCATCATTTTGTTCAAAACGTGGAATTTTAGTGTCTCTGTTTTCCGGAGACCAAGAATCTTTAACACGCTCAGAAATAGCAGCACCAGCAAATAATGGATAAAAATCTGTAAATCTTTTCGAAAGATTAAAGATTTTGTTGCCGATTGAAGTATAGAAGTAAGAAAGTACTTCAAAATTCTTATAAGTAAGTTTGAAATTCAATCCACCTGTAAATTTAGCAACCGGGCTACCTAAATAGGTACGGTCATCTGCAGTAATGGCACCATCTCCATTTAAGTCAGCATAGCGGAAACGACCAAGACCTGCACCAGTTTGAGTCGGAATTGAAGCACCAGGTGTTGATGTTGCTTTCAAAGCCTGATCAACTTCTTCCTGAGTCTGGAACAAACCTGTTACTTTATAACCAAAGAAAGAAGATAATGAATGTCCTAATTGGTTACGAATAGGGTTTACACCTCTGAAACCCGGGTTAACATCCAATAGGTAGGTAAGATCACCACCGATTTTAGTGATTTTATTATCAAGGAAACTACCGGTAACATCGAATTCGTATCCTACTTCGCTACCAAATTTCCCTCTTGTTATCACTTGAATATCAATACCCTTGTTGACCATTGTACCCACGTTTACTGAAGGAGCAGTAGCTCCACCAACTGTTTGTGTAATTGGCAGCGTGTATAATAAGTCTTTGGTATCTTTCTGCCAAACGTCCAAGATAACATCTAGTTTGCCTTTAAGAAATGAACCATCTATACCAATATTTTTGGTAATACTGGTTTCCCACTTAGCATTAGGGTTACCAATTCTTGATTGTCTGAATCCACCTACTATTCCACCGTTTGTACCATTAATGTCATAGCCTGAAGTTCCTACATTTTGCTCATAAAGATTAAATTGGTTTACAGGTGATACGTTATTTGAGTTACCCATTGTACCATATCCCCCTCTGATTTTCAAATCAGATACCCAAGGAAGGCTCTTCATAAATGACTCATCTGAGACTCTCCATGCAGCAGACACTGCAGGGAAAACACCATATCTGTTGTTTGAACCAAAGCGGGATGAACCATCACGTCTGATAACCCCGGTAATGATGTACTTATCTTTAAAGCTATATATCGCTCTACCAAAGTATGAGTTAAAGTTCACACCATTATCCTTAACACTGGTGGCAGGATTTCTGATATCCAGAGTAGAAATGGTTATGTAGTTAGGGTCACCAGAGAATGGAGCGCGACCGTCAGCTCTAACATCTTTACCAAATCCGGTATTAAGGGCTTCTTGTCCGGCCAATAACTCTATGTTATGAATACCAAATTTCTTCTTATAAGTAGCAGTATTGGTAAGAGTCCAGCCTAATCTGAAACCACCGCTTTCATTATAAGACCATACTACACCTTTGTTTTCAAGGGTTTCATAAATCGGACGACCATATCCCCAACCGTAGGCGTTGTTAAAAACACCTCCAATTGAAGAGCGCAATGTTAAATCTTTGATTGGGTCAACCTCAATATAGAAGTTACCCGAACCTATTGCATTATAGTTTCTGTTTAGTTTTCCTGCTTGTTGGTTAGCAACAGGGTTTGAACCTTGACCAAAACCAAGTGCAGTTGTACCAGCATATCCACCAAATTCATCATAAACAGGAAGAATAGTTGGAGATCTGAAGGCGCCAAGGATATCGTTTTCATCTTGTGATGATTGTAAACCATTATTTCCTCCCTGACGACCCAGGATTTGCAGGAATGTAAGCTGGATATTTTCACCAATTCTTACATTTTTGAAAACATCAAATTCCGTATTTACACGCATGGCAATACGCTTGGCTCTCTGACTTGCCAAAATACCCTGTTGATCTTGTAAAGACAAACCAACATAGTAGCGCGAAGCATCGCCACCACCTTCAAAACCTAATGAATGTCTTTGGATTGTACCGGTCTGAGTCAATTCTTTGTACCAGTCTGTACCTTGTTTATTGGCTTTTATTACCTGATAGAAATCACCAATTGTTGGACCTGTAATGTTGTATTTTAATTTTTCTGCAGCTAAATCAACCGTACCGATTACGCCACTTTGGTTTCCTACTTTAAGGTAGTCAGGAAGCACAGGAGTCGGGCCAGAACCATATTGTGGGTGAGATAATGGTGCTCCTGAGTTTCTAAGAGCAGTCCAGGTCCAATCTGCCTGGTCTTGCGGGTTCATCATTTTCTGACCTTTGCCCGGATCTGTAAAACCAAACACGCCATCATACGTAACATTCAATTTTCTGGCGTTTTTCTTTCCTTTCTTAGTAGTATAAATAATTACACCGTTGGCAGCTCTTGCTCCATAAATAGAAGCCGCAGAAGCATCTTTCAATACCGTAGTAGACTCAATATCTTCCGGATTCAAGAAACCTGCATCACTCGGCAAACCATCCACGATAGTTAAAGGTTCGTTACGATCAAATGCACCAAAACCACGAACACGAATCTGACTTCCTGAACCTGGCTGACTGGTTGTTACAACTGTTAAACCGGCTACTCTACCTTGTAATTGTTGTTCAACACTTGCAGAAGGAACTGTGGTAAGGTCTTTGGTTTTTACAGTTGAAATCGCACCGGTCGACTCACGTCTTTTATCAACAGAATATCCCGTTACAACAACCTCATCAAGACTTGAAGCATCATCTTCAAGAGTAACATTCAGATTGCTTTCGTTTCCTAATTTGATTTCTACCGTTTTGTAACCAATTGAACTGATTACTAATGTACCACCCGCGTTCGGAACGCTAATCTTGTAGTTCCCCTCAGCATCTGAGATTGTACCGGTTGTAGTTCCTTTTACAGAAACACTGGCACCCGGAACACCCTCTCCTTTTGAATCACTTACTTTACCACTGACAGATTTTTGTGCAAATGCTACTAAGGACATAATCCAGAGTAGTCCACAAAACAGAGCACCCCTTATAGGCACAAAGTAGTTTTGTTTCATAGTTTTGTTTTAGTTAAAAAAAAAGTAAAAAATAAATTGTAATTAAAGTCTTTTATTCTCTCACGATATCAGGAGTGTATGGATAACTCCTGATAAGTGTGTTTTACACAATTATAAAAACGCGCTTAAAATTTCCATAGTTTTTCTCGTTTTTCTTATATATTCAAAAAAACGTAAAACATCCGGACTTATTTGCGATAAATAAAAATGCTTGCACTTATTTTTCTTGTGAAAAATCTACTTTTTAAAGGAAGTGGTGGAAATCATACAACAAAATCAAGACCTACAAAAGTCAATCGAATCTTAATTCTGCGGTTACTAAAATAATAGTGCCTACTAAAGGCTGAAAATTGATTTTACGTTTTGTGTATGTGAGGATCGTAGTAATTGTACTACTTAATCTAAACGAAGTATTTTATTACAAAAGCTAAAGTTAGGTTAAAACGAAAGTATTAAAGTAAAAATCGTTAATAAGAGATTGTTTTAATAAGCAATCAAGTATTATTGTATCAATATGTTACAATATTAAACAGTTTGGACAATTCTTCCAAATTTTTCTAAGTATTTTAATATAAAAAAATCTTTGCGATTCAATTTGTTATAGAAAATGCTTAAAAAATTATAACTGGACAAATATATGAAGTTGCCTGATAAAAGCCAATTTATCATTTATTTTCGGCAAAAAAATATCAGATTGTATCAGTTTGAGATAAAATTGTATAGCTATGAAAAATTTATGTCAAATAGTCACAAAGCATAATCCGGTATTACTTAAGGTGCAGTGTTTCATTGCTTAGCTACTTTCTCGGCAGCCGCTAACACACGCATGGTGTTTCCACCCCAGATCTTACGTATGTCTTTTTCTGAATAGCCACGGCGCAATAATTCAATAGTTACATTTTTAATTTTACTTACATCTTCACATCCCACCACGTCGCTGCCGCCATCCATATCCATGCCGATACCCACATGGTCGATTCCGGCAATTCTGACTACATGGTCAATATGGTCAACTACCGTTTTCACATTGGGTACATCGCCGGGATACTTGTATTTCAACTGACGTAACTCATTGTTGATTCTCTTTTTATCTTCAGGAGTGGCATCTGCTTTCATGGCCTGCATTCTGAGGGTTCTGATAGATATCATTACTTCTTCCGAAGGTCTCTTCAGAAAATCTGCAACAAAATTAATATGAATTACGCCCCCCTTCGATGCCATCAACTTTATCATGTCATCAGTCATGTTTCTTTTCACATCGCTCAACGCCCTGCAAGAAGAGTGCGAAGCAAAGACAGGCGCCGTGCTCAGGCGCATTACATCATAAAAAGCCGAATCTGAAATATGAGACACATCAACTACTATACCCAGCTTGTTCATTTCAGCAATACATTCTTCACCAAATTTGCTAACGCCTTCGTGCTCTGCTCCCTCTGGGTCGCCCGAAGAGTCACTTAAATCATTATTAAACGAATGAGAAAGCGTAATATAGCGCAGACCTAAATCATAATATAATTTAAGGTTCGACAAGTCATGGCCTACTGGCCATCCGTTTTCCATTCCTATGAATACCCCCAGTTTACCTTTTTTATGCGCGGCATATCCTTCTTTGGAGCTGGTGACCAGTTCAGCCATATCCGGATATTTCTTTACGGCGTCATGAATTGCGCTGAAAATTTTCAGCGCTTTTTCTTTGGCCTCAGCGTTTCCTTCCGGTGTTCGCTTGCCCTGTGCCATATATACTGCAAAAAACATGGCGTCCATCCCACCCTCTTTCATACGCGGGAAATCAATTTGCGTACCGTCCTGCTCGTAATCATGTTTCACTCCGATATCAAAACCTTCCATTTCCATCATGTTGATGGGCACATCGGCGTGAGTATCGACTGTATAGGCACGGGCATGAATTTTATCGGCTTTTTTAAGAAGACGTTGTTCTTTTTTGCTCTGTGCGAAAACTACTACAGGTAAGAAGAGGATTAGGAATAAGTGTTTCATCAGATACGTTTGGTGATGCGAGTGTTTATTGAAGTTTTCTGCCTTTCCAGATATACTCGTTTTCCCCCTGGGCAATTAATCCAAAGAAAGTAACATACCACGGATAAACGAGCTGAACGAAAGGGATGAACCAAATTAATCTTTTTTTGTTCAAAAAGCTAAGAACCAGCATTAAAAAAAGAAGCTCAGCCGAAAATTTAAGAAAAAAGATAAGCAGCATTTTCTCACACGTAATTGCATGAAACAGATATAAGCCTGCCGTAAGAATGACTGAGAAATTGGCTAAAAAAATAAAGACAGCTAAAGCGGTGGTGACAACGCTATTATAATGCTTCCACTTACTCGCCCAACGCTTGCGCTGATAATAAAAAGATTTTAGCGACTCATGTGCCTGTGTTTCTACAATAGCCCCCTGATGCTTAAGAAAACGAACCCGAGCCGGATAACGAGCGGCTATTTTATGCATCAGGAATTCATCATCGCCCGAAGCCAGATTCTCATTACCCGAAAAACCGCCGACTTCAGTAAAAACTGATTTCAGATAGGCCAGATTTGCTCCGTTGCACATATTGGGTTTGCCGATAAACATGGCACAGGCTCCGGAACCTATCAGACTGCTGAACTCAATGGTTTGCAGTTGCTGCCATATTCTGCTGAAAAACCCTTGCTTATCATTAATAAATGTAACCGGTGAGCTAATCAGGTACGCACCTGTCTCTGCCTGAAAGTTTGCAATTACCTCGAGCCAATTATCGCTTACCCGGCAATCGCCATCGGTTGTAACAATCAGGTCTCCTTTGGCTAATTGAATGGACGAATCAATCGCGCGCTTTTTAGGTGAGGCGTTGTTTTCCTTAGGAGGCAATTGATTAATCAATAACCGTAACGAGGTTTGCTTTTGAAAGTTCTTTAAAAGAATCAGCGTATCATCTGTTGAATCATCATCAGCTACAATCACTTCAAATGCCTCAGTTGCATAAGTCTGTTTTTCCAGATCTTCCAATAAGCTGATGATGTTGGCTGCCTCGTTTCGCACCGGTATAATAACTGATATCTGCAACAACTGCTTGTTACCTGCCTGCAAATGATAGGGTTTGTTCCAAAGCCATACCCCTATAAGCCCGATATTCATCAGGAAATACGCAGATATAATTATGAGTAGAAAAGTTGCCAATACTAATAATAGAAAATTAACAATGAACTCACCTGGCAGATGCGTCTGAAGGTTTGACTGAAAATCTTAGTGACAAGATGAACAGGCTTCCGACAATAAGCGGCACCAACACATTAATAAACCATATAGTAAAAGTAGCTGTGGTAATCAACGAAAGTTTTACTCCGAAATACCCGAAATAATAGACCGAAGTAATGGCACGTACACTCAGGTCGCCCAGAAAATTGAAAGCCGCTCCCAAAGTTTTTGTCAGAAAAATAATCCCGACGCCTGCCAGCAATACCAATACAGGTAATTGAATTTGAAACAACTGCAATACTAATAAAAACTGAATGGTAAAGATAGCGTATCGGCCGGTGGCAATCAGAAAAATATCTCTGGTTTCCTTAAGCTCATATTCCTTTAATATAATAAGGTATTTCCAGATGTATTCAATGACCCGGTTTTTTGTGCCTGCAAAATTAAGCCCTTGCAGATTGAAGGCTATCCATACACCGAGTAACAACAGCATACACAATAATACTACTATACATATATGTAATAAAAAAGGACCTGGTTTTGCCACAACAACAAAATACAGATAGCTGATGCCTCCGAATAAAAGAGACACATATAATTGTATACCGTTACCAAGCAAAATGGCACCTACGCTTTCCGTGCGCTTTTGTGTTTTAAGCATGGCAATTTTTCCGGCATAATCTCCCATCATCAATGGTGTGAAATTACCCAGTGCCAGTCCGGCCAATACTCCACGATACGCTTCCCAGAAACTAATCTTTTCAATTTTCATGGCCAGTCTTTGCCATTTCCAGGCTTCAAAGGCCCAATTGACCGGAATTAACAATAGAACAGTTAGGAACATGACATTGAAAGGAATCTGTCTGAAGTATCCTACCATCCCGGCTATATTCTCTCCTTTTTCCACCAGCAGCAGATAAACCGCATACAACACCACTGCAAAAAGGATATTTTTTAATATCCATAACCAGAAACCAGGCTTAAAGTCTAAGATTTTTGAGTTATTTTGCATGTATGAACAACGAAAAAATTATTTTGGGTGTGGACCCCGGTACAAGAATTATGGGATACGGTATTATTGCCGTGCAAGGCAGTACCATAACCCTGATTCAATACGGAGTTTTAAAGCTCGACAAATATAGTACACACGAACTGAAGTTAAAGAAGATTTACGAAAGAATGACGCAACTGATTGAAGAATTTCTGCCTGATGAAATGGCAATTGAGGCGCCGTTTTATGGGGTTAATGTTCAATCGATGTTAAAATTGGGAAGAGCACAGGGCGTAGCCATTGCTGCTGCTCTGAACCGGGATGTACCTATTGTAGAGTATCTGCCTAAAAAAGTAAAGCAATCTGTAACCGGAAACGGGAACGCAAGTAAAGAACAGGTAGCTTATATGCTTGAACAAACGCTGAAAATAAAACTGGAAACCGAATTTTATGATGCCACCGACGCCGTAGGTGTAGCAGTGTGCCATTATATGCACGGCAAAACCAAAGCGCTGACGGGCAATTCTTCAAAGAAGAAAGGTTGGGCTGCCTTTGCAAGCGAGAACCCGGATAGGGTTAAATGAGTGAGTTAGTGATTAAGCTAATGATTGAATTATCGGCTACTATATTTTAAATATTAAGGGTTTGCAAATACTGCAAACCCTTAATATTTAAAGTACTCCTTTGGTACTTGGTAGGCTGTCGAGTTCTTTTAAATCTCTCTTAACCGCCATTTTTATCGATTTGGCAAAAGCCTTGAAAATCGCTTCTATCTTATGATGCTCGTTCTGCCCTTCACACTTTACATTCAGGTTACACTTTGAGGTATCTGAAAACGACTTAAAGAAATGATAAAACATTTCGGTAGGCATCTCCCCTACTTTCTCTCGTTTGAATTCCGCATCCCAAACCAACCAGGGTCTGCCCGAGAAATCGATGGCAACCTGTGCCAGCGCATCATCCATCGGTAAAAGGAATCCGTAACGTGAAATCCCTTTTTTATCACCCAACGCCTTCAGATACGCTTCACCTAAAGCCAGGGCAGTGTCTTCAATGGTGTGGTGCTCGTCTATGTGCAAGTCGCCCTCTACGAAAATTGACAAATCGGCACCCGAGTGCTTGGCCAGTTGGTCGAGCATGTGATCATAAAAGCCAAGGCCCGTATGTATGTCCGATTTACCCTTGCCGTCAAGGTTCAGTTCAATCTTAATGCGGGTTTCCTTCGTGTTGCGTTCAATAGCCGCTGTTCTTGGCGGCAGCTTCAGAAACTCATAGATTGCGTCCCACTCATTGGTGACAAGGGTTGTGACACTTTCCTGCTCGGGTGTCAGGGTTGGATTCTCTCCTATAAAAATGGCCTTAGCACCCAGATTAACAGCCAATTGCACATCCGTCGCTCTGTCGCCAATTACATAAGAATTGGCCAAATCATAATCACCGGTTATATATTCAGTAAGCAGGCCTGTGCCCGGTTTACGGGTGGGCAGATTCTCTTCCGGAAAACTACGATCTATATGGATAGCTTCAAAATACACATTTTCATTTTCTAAAGCCTGTAGCATTTTGTTGTGCGCAGGCCAGAAGGTATCCTCCGGAAAAGAAGCCGTTCCCAATCCGTCCTGATTGGTTACCATTACTAATTTGTAATCGGTCTCCTCGGCTATTTTTCTAAGATTAGAAAGAGTTTTAGGAAGGAAAAATAATTTTTCGAGAGAATCTATCTGAAAATCTGTCTTGGGCTCATCAATAATAGTACCGTCGCGATCGATAAAAAGAATTTTCTGCATGCTTTTGAATCAAATAGTTTTTCCGGTAAAGTTAGGGAGGTTTTTTGGAAAATATAGCTTATTGATTGGGAAACTATACATTAGCATTTACTGTCGTAGTCCGATGCCCGTTTCTGCACCTGTTTCCAAGGGTTCAAAACTAAACATCTTCAATTCCTGTTCAAGGCATTTCAGAATCACTTCATAATAATTGCCTAAAAACTTAACCGATAAAATAGTTGCTTTAAGTAATGAAGCGGGCATAACCCTGATTTGGTCCGGACGGATAAACAAGCTTTTGTGGTTTTCAATACCTGCTTTAATGAGCCATTCCTCGCTCACTACATTTACTTCGCCGGTTATCTCAGCCACATAGCGGTTCACGGGAAACTGATACACCTTATGCGGATTATCTGATTGCAGAATCTTTCCCTTTCGCATTACAGCCAGGCGGTCAGCCATGCCGTAGGCGTCACTCACATCATGCGTTACAAAAATACAACTCACTTCTTCGGCTTTAATCAGGCGCAAAATCTCTGTTTTCAGTCTGCGTTTATTGACAGTATCCAAATGGCTGAAAGGTTCGTCGAGTAGTAATAACTTCGGTTGCTCGGCAATCGCTTTAACAATCACCGCTCTTTGTTGCTCACCACCTGATACCTCACGCGGCAGATGTGCCTGCACTTTATCCAGTCCACTCAGTTTCAGTAATTTGTCTACCCGTTTATTCCGATAGTTTTCCTCATAATAACGTAGCTCATACGCAATGTTTTCTCTGATGGATACATTCGGGAAAAGGCCGTAATCCTGCCGCACAAGTTTAATATCGGGGTGCCCGGCAATGAGTTTTTGCGAAGGGGGCGTTATGCGTTTGTCTTCCAGCAGTAATGTTCCTTCATCGGGTTCCTGCAACGCTCCGATCAGGTGCAGCAAGGTTGTTTTGCCGGAACCGCTTTCGCCCAGAATCGCCAGAATCTCTCTTTTTTCCATTGTAAAAGAAATCTGATTGACAGCCTTTTTGTCTTCGAAAGATTTGGACAGATTCTGTATTTTAAGCAAGGGCATTTGTTTTTTATTGTAAAACTATGTCTTTTTTCTCTTTTTTGTTGTGCATCGGCGTTCACTTTCCTAATATTGTTGATAAATTACTAACCAAAAGAAAAACACCGCAAGCTCAACCGTCGAGATGTTAGAACTTTACAAACAGCAAACCAAATGTCTGGTAGCTCTCGATTCGATTATTTTCGGATTCGACGGAGAAGAATTAAAATTATTATTGGTAAAACGGGGCGTTCAGACCGACAAAGATACCTGGTCATTGATGGGCGGGTGGCTGAAACCTTCTGAAAGTCTGGATGAAGCGGCCAACAGAATTTTATTTGAGTTAACTGCCTTAACGGGGGTATTCCTGGAGCAACTGGGGGCTTTCGGTGACCCAAACCGTGACCCGGTAGAAAGAACAGTTGCCATAGCCTATTATGCTTTGGTGAATGTAAAAGACTATGAGACGAGAATCTCTGATTCGTATCATGCCAAGTGGTTTTCAATGCACGACTTGCCCGAACTATTGTTTGACCATGCCGGTATGATAAAAATGGCTATTGAACGCCTGCGCTATAAGGCTGCTTTTCATCCCATTGGTTTTGAACTGATGCCCGAGACCTTCACTATCCCGCAGATACAGAATCTGTATGAAGCCATTTATGGCAGTAACTTCGACAAACGGAATTTCAGCAGAAAAATACTTTCGACCGGGCTACTTATTAAACTGAAAGAGAAGCAAAAAGGCTTTTCGAAAAAAGGCGCATTCCTTTATAAACTGGACACCGAAAAGTATCTCTCACATTCAGACTCTTTCCTCAATTTTGTACCTAATCCGGATGGGTTGGTGTAGGACTAGTTTGGCTTTGAGCTTTTTAATGATTTAAAGTCAGAGATTGATGCAGTTTCAAATGAGCGTTTATCAACTAAATGCAGAACATTTAGCCGAACGAGGGGAATAAGAAAACGAGTATACTCTTATGTATTAGCGCCACAATTTTAGAAAAAATAACTAATAGTTTTTAAAATTCTCTTAATCTGATAGAATCATCAACCATATGCCCGTTGTCATGTAACTCATAATATTTTCTTGCACTCTCAGAATTGTTTATTTTAACGATATTTTTAAGAGCTTGGTTTTCTCTATTTTGTTTCATTCCTAATAATAATACATTAAGCGTGTCTTGTTTTATATAATAAAGATATGAATTCCTACTCCCCTCATAAATAATGTCATTATTCTTATCAATAGTTTGAGAACTGTCTTTTGAAATAACGATTATCTCTTTATCTTCCGTTATTCCCCCATATGCATATTTTATAAATATCAAACTATTCTGGACGTATACAGGTATGATTTTAAAATCGTCATAAGGGTCAGGCCCTTCTATTACATCTTCTTTTAAAAAAGTAAAATAAAATAAGATTGATGAGACTGCAATTAAAACAATAAGAGTAATTCTCGATTTCATACAATTACCAATTTATAATTAAAATACTCTATTTTGTTAAAAAGTGATGAATAGTTGTTTACTAATTATTTTTCACATTTTTCCTACCACCGTAGGCATCACTTCATCCCTCCGCAATCATTCTTCCAGAATACTCTGTTTAGTGTTATTTTAAATACTTTCCAAGAACGCCTGATACAACGACTAAATGCAGGATATTTGGCCGAGCTTGGGTTAACATATGCATCACGAAAGTGTCAAACCTGTATTTGCGTAAGCGATTTTTTTAATGGAAAAACCAAAAACCAATTGTAACTGCAAAATATATCGATGTAATCAAAAATGTTGAACGCTTCGATAATGGAGGATACTCACTATATATACTCTCTCGAATACCAAAAAAATACTTGTTAATAAGCCATAGAATTGACCCTATAACTAACCTCACTACCCATTTATTTCCCAATTCTTCGGTTAATGGTAGTCTATAGTTAAAAATGAAGGATACATCCAATACAAGAGTTATTTGCATTAAGATTACACAAAACATTACAGCCAAATCAGGATCGGGATTTCCAATATTATGGAATAGCTGATAAAGCCCATTTAAATATCTATTAACGATTCTCATCTTTTTCTATAAGATCTGCTGAGTTTGTTTTGTCATAATCATCCCATAAATAGTAACTATTATGATACTTCCACCTGTCGCTTAAAATATTTCTGTTTCTGTTGTTTTACCAAAGCAAGGCAAGCCTGGGTGGCATTCTCTTTTTCTACGTATCAATAGGTAGCATGAAGGCTACTGAGGTAATCTTTAATTGATACTCATATCGGCCGTACTATAGGATTTAAAGTTATCAAATTTACGCTCAAATACAAACCCCTGAATTGGTTCAAGGCCATAACTTCTCCTTGGGGTTAATGTGACAGACATAACTCATCCTCTCCCTCCCATCACCAACAACCAGTAAAATTTTCATCCAAAAATATTCGAAAACTCCTTCAAAAGGAAAAAAGTACAATATCTATAGAAAACTGTGCATTGGCTGGACTGTAAATTACGGCCAACTTTGTGCTATCAAATTAAAACAGTAAATCATCTAAAATAAAAACAAAATGAATCGTTCAGCAAAAGCCATCTGGAATGGCACTATCAAAGAAGGCAAAGGTCACCTTACTTCACAAAGTCAGATTTTGAATAAAACTCCTTATTCTTTCGTATCGAGATTCGAAAACCAGGCGGGAACCAATCCGGAAGAACTAATGGCAGCCGCCCATGCCGGATGCTTTACCATGAAACTAAGTGCCGACCTGACAACAGCAGGTTTTACTCCTGAAGAATTAAGCACCGAAGCAGTGGTTTCTCTACACAATGGCATCATTACCAAATCAGCTCTTACGGTTCACGCCATAGTGCCTGGTATCACACAAGAACAATTTATTGAGATTGCCTTTGCATCAAAAGAAACCTGTCCCGTGAGCAAGGCTTATAACTTGGAAATTACGCTGGAGGCTTATCTTAATTGACAACATTTCAAGTTTAAATAGCTATCCATAAAATAGCCAGACAACTTAACACAGAACTAGAGAAATTTGCCAGACAATAAGGCATACCTTAAATATGCGGAGGTTTTAAGCACCTCTGCATATTTAAATTTGTAATATTGTCTAAATTTAATGTTTCATGATTTCATCAGCAAGCGGCCAATTGGGCATGTCACACATTATAAGTTTTCAGACAAAGGGTTTCTTTTTAAATCGGAGAATATATGTTAAAACAAAGTCTATTTGAAGCCAGCCTCAAAAAACTCGGACTGTTATACGTAAATAACGAGAGCAGTAAGATAATCAACAGCGGTGCTTACAAAGCCTATATCAAGATTCTATATCTCCCGGCAGGTTATCAGCTTACGGTAGACTTTAACGTATACACAACCACGCAGCATACGCTTTTCTTTGTAGGGCCCAATCAGTTTCTGCACATTGAAACCGCGGGGCCGGAAGAAGGACGTCTTATCTTTTACAACCGTGATTTCTATTGCATACAGATACATGATGCAGAAGTAGCTTGCGACGGTCTGTTGTTCAACAACATCAATCGGATGCCGATGGTGAAGGTCGAGGAAGAAGAAAACGTTTCCATCAATTCTCTTTTTCAATGCATCGATGAGGAATTCAGCCTCAATGACACATCGCAGGAAGAAATGATACGTACCTATCTGAAACAGTTACTCATCAAATCAACCCGGCTATGGAAGAGACAACACCTGGGACAGGAACTACTGCAGAATAACAATGAACTGGACTTTTTTCGCCGCTTTAGTATTCTGGTCGATGCTTATTATAAAGAAAAACACAGTGTTGCCGATTATGCCGATTTGTTATGCATAGCCGCAAAAACCATCACCAACAAGTTCAAACGTCTCAACCTGCCTCAGCCCAATGAGGTCATCAAAGACCGCATTGTATTAGAAGCCAAGCGACTATTGATTCACACCTCTATGACCGCCAAAGAAATTGCCTATCAGCTCGGCTACGAAGACCCCGCCTATTTCAGTCGGCAATTCTTACAAAAAACTGGTGAAAGCCCCTCCAACTTCAAGAAAAAGTATCTTTCGGGTGTAGAGGTGCTGGAAGCCTAGGTTGTTACTTTGTTACTTCTTATTTAAATCAAATGCAATCAGGTACTAATTGAAGATAGATTGGATAGTCTGAAAACCGACTCTACGTGATTCTTAATTATCACGGATCAGCTTGATAAATCCTCTTTTTTTATCTTCCCTGCCGTCTATCAAAACGATTTTTGCCTGATATGGGTACGATCCCGTTGGCATTTTTTCACCTTTGTAAGTGCCATCCCAGCCTTTTTCGTGGTCGTTCTGAATTGTCTCATTGTTGTAATAGATAACTTCACCCCATCTGCTAAAAATGCTTAATTCGACGTTTTCAATGCCCTTTCCAAAAATCGTCCAGTATTTTCCCTGGGTTCCGTCGGGAGTAAAAGCATCCGGATAAAAGACCTCACAAGGTTGTGCATTTATTGCCGCCGGAAACAAAGTTGAATCTTGACAAGTACCATCATTGACTACCAGAATTACGTCCAGAATCCCCTCTTTTCTTGTCAAGGTAATTGCAGGAGAATTAGGCGAGCCATCGGCATATCTCTTTCCGTCAACATACCAAGTCCATAGCAGCATGTTTTCGGTAGCGCTTCTTAAAACAAACGAATTGGCTGAACATATTAAATTCGAATCGTTTACCATTTGCGCTTTCGGTTTCGACCGAACAAAAATGGAGGTATCTTTCGTAGCCAAGCATCCGTTTAAATCCCGTATTGCCAGAGATATTTTTATTGTTCCTGCCTTTTCAAATTTATGTGCAGTGTTAAAATTAGTTGAGTCAACTGGTGTACCGTCTCCGAAATCCCAATAGAATGATTTAACATTACTGAAGCCTGTCAGATTCTGAATTTTCACCTCCTCCCCTTCACAAATCACCTTGCTGCTAATGCCCATTTTTGCGTTTATCGACTGATAAGTTCTTATCTGTGACCTTCTTGTATCATAACTGTTACAATATGTTTTTGAGGTCATTATTACATCATAAACTTTGTTAGGCCCATAAAATTTATGTGTAACCAGTTCACCCGATGCAGAATCAAGCAGGGTATTTCCGTCTTTAAATGCCCATAACACTTGGTAAGGTATAGGCGTAGACGCATCTTTAAAAGTTACAACACTGCCTACGCAGACATTTTCAGTGGGTGAAATCGTAAAAAAGGCATCGATGCTTCTCGGGCTCACCACAACTTTAATAGAATCGGTATTAGTGTCACATGTATTTTGTACTTTAATTTTCACATAGAAGGTTTTTTCTTCTGTTCCATCAACTACAAATTCATGTTTGATTGTATTTTCTCTGCCGGATGTGGTTCGTTTGGGGGTACCATCTCCAAAATCCCATTCGGAAATTCCATCAGCACCAGTTGAACGATTAGTAAATAAAATATTAGCCGGACTACAGCGGGCAATGGTTGAATCAGCGCCGATAGCGGCTTTGGGCTCAGGTTTTACATTCAAATCAAGCGTTTTGCTTTGTGGACTCCCACAACCCGTATTTGCTTTAACCGTTATGGTGATTTTTTTAGTATCTACTCCCTGATTAATATATGACTTATCAGGTGGTTGAAATCCACTGAATGTAGTTCCATCTCCCAAATCCCAGGCATAACTGACATCATTTCTATTATTGCCCGTAACATTAAATACTACTTCAACAGGTGAACAATCTCTGTTTTGTGTTAAGCTAAAATCTATCGGGTCTGCCGGTGTATTTACAGTAACTGTCTTTTCGGAAGTATTTTTACAAAGTCCTGCTCCGGCAGTTAATTGAATAACAGAATTACCTGCGCTCAAATCAAACTGTGGCTGTGCCTCTGTTGATTTCAGAATCCCATTCACATGCCATTCAAATACACTGGCATTCTTTGAGTCGTTTTTTATAACAGGCTTCTGACCCATGCAAATACTGTTATCAATCGTAAAAACAGATTGCGGATTGCCAATCGTTAGAGTGGCGCTGTAGCTGGCAGGACAACCGTTAACTGCTTTTGACTCATAGGTAAACTTTAAGGTATTTTCAGTTAATATTTTAGTCAGATCGATGGTATTTCCGTTAATACATGACGATGAAGCACATTCTACGCTATTCCCGGCAATTTTCCAGATACCGCCCGCTGGCTCTGCTTCTAAAACTACAGATGGAACTCCCTGACAAACGGAAATATCTTTTGCAAAGCCTGAAACACCTTCCACATTGATTGTTTTTTGATCTTTCACTTCACAAACTCCTTTTCCGCCTGAATAAACTATTGTGTATTTTCCTGTGGCTGTAGGAGTAAAATAAGTATCATTCCCTGTTTTTTTAATCCACTGGCTTGGCTGCCAGGTTCCAACTCCATCCGGGTCTGACACACTTAAAAGAATATCTGGTGAATTCAGACAAACAACCGCCGGAATATCAGTAGTTATTTTGACAGGTTTAAACTCTCTTATCTTAAATGAGATTTCATCTTTCAATGTACTACCGCAGGCTGTAACCAATGTAGCTTTAACAACATATGGAGTTGGGGCTATTTCTAACAATTTACCTTCAGGCGGAAGCGGCGCATCATTAATTGTGTAAACTGCACCCGGTACAGGATTATCTATTTTATAAGTAAACGCCTTACAGGTATCTGCCCGGACAGGTATTTTTAATGTCGGTTCCTGAACAACAGTCACATCAATACTGGCACTTACAGGGCAGTCTGCCCCTCCGTTTTTGAAAGTAAGTTTAAATGCTCCCACCTTATTAGGATAGAAAAAGTACTTGTCGCCTTCTTTCTTAACCAGTCTGTCATCTTCCCATTTGCCACCACCTGATGGGTCACTTACCACGATTTCAACCTTTGAAGAATTGAGGCATAAGGTATTTTGGGGCAATGGAGTGATTGACACGGGCTTAATGCCTTTCACATAAAATTTTCTACTGCCTGCAGTTCCACAACCACTTGCCGAATTTGCAGAGATAGTATGCTCTTCGTCCGAGAGGTCTAGATGTATCCCTTCAGCAGGTAAAACCTTACCGTCCAGATAATACGTTACACCCGGCTCCGGGTTGTCAATTTTTACCGTAACCGGCTTGCAACTGCTGAAATCTTTTAATGTTATGACCTTATCCTTTACTACTTTGTAAGTCATGGTTTTCCAGTCACTCCAGACATTACAGGCATTTTTGACCCTTAATCTAATGCTATAGGTACCTTCGGAAATGAATTGTAATTTAGGGTTCGGAGAATTCCGGTCAGTCGTCTCAATGTATTGAACATTAGGTCCACTAATATCCCATTGATATTCATTAGGGTCATTTGAAGATGACCTTCCATCGAATCTTACGATCCCTCCTCCGGACAGACAAATTAAATTTTCACCTCCAAAAACTACAACAGCGGAATCTTTAACCACTGGCTGGGGCGGATCCAAGACTACTAAAGTCTGGCTATAAGTGCTTACGTCACACTTATTTCTTGCAGTTAATGTTATGGTATAACTACCTTTTTTATTATAGGCGTGTGAAGCAGAGGTCCCTTTCGGTGAGCCATCACCGTAATCCCATTCATAAGTTGAGCCTTCTCCAGGTGTAGACTCATTGTTAAATGTTACGTTTGTGTTATTCCCCAAACAAATTTTGTTTGAGGTTAGTGAGAATCTTGCTATTGGTGAATTAATAAAGGTAAACTCATTTAAGCCTCTGTCCGGATCAGGATTACAAGAAACATCATTATACGCTATAATTCTTACGACTATTATTTTTTCATAGTCCGATGAATTCGCAAAAGACTCTACATCATATTCATGTGGCGGGATATCAAAAAAGACCGGTTCATCTTTTGTTGCAGCAATAACCCTCTTTTCCTTATACACATCAGACGGTTTGTTAATATCCCAGATAACGTCAAATCCGGTTATTCCACAGTGATTTTTAGGAATTTGCCCTTTAAAACAAACCGTTACTTTTTTTTGTCCTCTAACACAGATATTCTGGTCATTGCACAATGCAAGCGTCACAGTTTTAGATTCAGTTTGCCCAAATAATTCTAAAGAAAGCAATAGTGATAAAAGTAGTAAGCAAAAGTTTTTCATTATAATTCAGATAAGTGCACACAGCATTGTTGCAACTCGTAATTTAGCATTTACTTAAATGTTTTTCTATTATAAAAATAGTTCTTTATAATAGAAAAATATGCACTTCCATTAACTTTTTTAGCCCCATTCTTATAAACACTAGCAAAAGAACCAACAAACAAATATATTTGAATAATGAATTTGTAAACCATTATGGTAAAAAAATTACTTTTGCTGATTACTTCTATAAACATTTGTATTGAGAGCTTTGCACAAGACCCTCAATCGTCACTGTTTAATGCTACTCCACTTTATCATAATCCGGCATTTGCGGGTAGTACCGCATTTTCTCGATTTTCTATGAGCCATAGAAGCCAATGGATTTCACTGGGCAATTTTGCGGCTTATAACACGCAAATGGCCTCATTTGATACGTACATTGACAAACTGCACTCCGGCTTTGGAGCAAGTATTATAAACGATACTCAGGGAGCCGGTTTTCATTCTTTTAGTGGTTCTTTTGCCTATTCGTTTAATTTAATCAATGCAGAAAAAAATGGAAGACTGCACCAAGTATGGCTTGGTGCTGAAGCCAATTATAAGCGGCGCTGGATCAGTGACGAAGACATGACATTCGTCTATCAATACAATTCGAATGGGTTTGACGGTTCAATACCTTCTCCTGCTTTAAACTCAAGCCTTTTCAGGAGTTCACTTATTGACTTTGGAAGTGGTATCGTTTACGCCACCCGGAGCACGCATAATATAAATGAACCGGCTTTTATTGCCGGCTTTTCTATGCAACACATGGGGCAAAGTGGCTTCAAAAACACTAAAATGACATTCCATCTCAGCAAAACCATACCTTTAACTAATGAAACAGGAACTGATGAGAATTCCCTTGTTTTTACAACATACTATAGAAGAATGTCAGGGAATCAACAGATAGATGTCGGCATTAACAGAATTAATGGAAGCTTTATGTATGGAGTATGGTATAGGGGGATGCCGTTTTTAAAGAATAACGGAATAATACAAAGTGATGCCATTTACCCAATGATTGGGCTGCAGTCTGACAAACTAAGAGTTACTTTAGCATATGACATCCCCATAACCGCTTTAAGATCCAGCGGATCCTTTGAGATTTCCGTCGGATATGTTTTTGCAAGAGGCTTCGACTTTAAAACACATACGTCTGACGACCGTACAAGGTGTACCCAGTATGGTTATTACTGGCTGTTTTAATATCCCCTAAATTAGAATACTATAATTAACTGGCTGCCGCAGCAGCCCTTCTGCGATAAACGAAATTAACAAAGGTGCTTAGCAGTACCAACAGCCCCATTTTTTCATTGTCATCCACATTGGCTGTAATCGTTCCCTCATCTGTCCAGAAATGTCTGGTTTGTTCAAAATCTACTACATCTCTGTTTGTATCATCCAAACTCCACTTCGTATTCCAGAAGTTTTTAGTTCTCATCACAAACTTTTCTCCATTTATCAAGCTAATCTCTGCCTTTTGTTTCCAGCTCGAAAACACCACCTCGCCAATCAATTGCTGGTTATCGTCCCGGTAAATTTCATAATTTGAATTCCAGAAACTCTTCTTTTTGAACCAGTATTTTGTATGCTTGAAAACCCCCGCGACATCGGTTTTGAAATTACCGAATTGTACATAACCTACCTCTGCATCTCTCTCAAGTATTTCTATTTTGTTGTGGAGTGCTTTTTTAAAATAGTTGAACGTGTTTCTCATCTTATTTTCAGTTTATAAAGTAAAAATAAGGGTTAATCTGACAAATACTTTCAAATTTATAGAGACGGGCTACCGTATGGATAACAGGTCTTTTTTAAGGATATTGTCAGTCTTCCATCACGGGTATATCAGCCTCTTTAATCAGGCTTATATCTGTATTCTCAATACCCTCCTTTACTAATCTGTTTGCCTGCTTCTCATACGTTTTTTCGAAGACATTCCGCGCCAGGCGACCATTACCAAACGATGAGTCACGGTCTTCATAGAGCTTCTTAAAAAGTTTATAGACTTTCTTTTTAGCCGCTTCCTCTACTGTCAATTGCACTTTCTGCGTCTGTATCAGAAATATCTCCAGTATTTCTTCGGGTGTATAATCTTTAAACCCAATGTATTTATTAAACCTTGAATGCAAGCCCGGATTTGAATTGATAAACTCAGTCATTTTTTCTTCGTATCCGGCCACAATCACCACAAAATCGTTGCGGTGATCTTCCATATACTTCACGATCGTGTTCACAGCCTCGGGGCCATACGTATCATCGGTATTCAAAGCATAAGCTTCGTCAATAAACAAAATACCACCTGTAGATTTCTGACATACCTCCATAGTTTTCAATGAGGTCTGTCCGGTATATCCTGCCACTAATCCGCTGCGGTCGGTTTCATACAGATGACCTTTACTCAGCACACCAAGCGCTTTAAAAATCCTGGCCAGTAAACGCGCTATTGTAGTTTTACCGGTACCGGGGTTGCCATGAAAAACCATATGCAGCGAACGCTCCGGTACTTTAATACCCTGTTCTTTCCTTATTTTCTCAATCTTCAGCACATTAACCAGGCTGCTTACTTCGTCTTTTACATTCTGTAGCCCTACTAAGGCATTCAGTTCGGCCAGCAATTCATCCAACGTTTTTTCGGGCTCTACAGGTGGGGTGGCAGTTGGGGCATTCTGAGTTGTTTTTCCAGATTGATTTACCCTTACTTCAGGATTAATCATTTTCGTAAGGCCGTCAAGCCCTCGTAAAATCACATGAAAAGGATTGCCACCCTGCTCCTGCTGTGGCTGTGCAGAATAATCCTGCTGCTCTTCTGCAGGTTTTGAATAAATATCTTTCTCGCGGTAAATCTGTGGTTCTTTGCCTTCCTGCCTGTCTTTCACTACTTTATAGAATGCCGCTATGTATTCTTCAATAGTATTATCTACTCTCACTTTTCTTTCGGCTGTACCGAACACCACCGAATCGGGGGTTGGGCATCTTACCGTAACCGTGTTGTCGTACGGAAATTCTATTACTTCCACATCGCCATACTGGTCACTATCTACCAACAGAATTCTTTGCGTAGTAGCCAACAGTAAAACATGGCGGGAGTTCCAGTATCCATGCACTGAAGCATCAATGTATTCATCTTCGCGAACAATACTCGGCAAAGCCTTGAATTCATTGCGGAGCATCAGCAATGCGAAAGGATTTAAATCTATTTGTCGTTTGATTTGTCCGTAGGTCGGCATTTGATTCAGGTAATTTGTCAGTCTAAATTAAATCTATTATTTTCTTTAAAACAACCTGATAAATGATGAACAGCCTGAAACACAGGAACAGGCCTGAGTTTTGTCTGATGAATGCGGCACCGCTTAAACAAGGAAGAGGTAAGTCTATCTGCAGACTTACCTCTTCCTGACGGGTAAATATTCTCTATGAATAATCAGGCTTTAGGATACACCCAACCATTTCTGTATTGACGACTGAGGTATTTATTGGCAGCCGGATCGTTCGTGAATATCTCCTTTTGCGTATCCCATTCAAGGCTTTTACCTGATTTCAGTGCAGCCATGCCCAGTAAGCTCATATTGGTAGCTCGGTGCCCTTTCAGAATATCGGCAAATGGTAATTGTTTGCTTTTGATAGACCTCAGTAAATCGGCAAAAACAAGATCGATGTTCTGCTGGTCTGGCAGGTTTAATACCGGATCCTGATGAATAATTTCTTTTTTCGAATCGCGCGGGTAAAACGTCCAGCCGTTTATCCACCCCATGTGGAATGTCCCTTCGGTGCCATGAAAATACACACCTACATTTTCGCTTTTCGAAGTCGGTCTTCCGTTCAGCGTGCTGTGTTCCCAGGTACAGGTAAAGTCTTCAAAGTCATAGACTACTATCTGGCTTTCAGGGGCATTGTTGTTATTGGTATTGAATTTATCGGTAGCTATTGAAAATACTTTCTTAGGTCCTATTTCTTCTGTCCACCACAAAATCTGATCAAACCAGTGCGGGCCCCAGTCACCTACCGTTCCATTGGCAAAATCTACCTGATTACGCCAGTTTCTTGGATGTATCGCTGGGTTATAAGGCACTAACGGCCCCGGCCCACACCACATGTTCCAGTCGATTCCTGCCGGTGCAGGTTCATCAGGTGTTACCTTTCCTTGTCCGAAACCGTAGGTTACAAAGGCGCGAACTTCTTTTATTTTTCCTACTTTACCAGATTTCAAAAACTCCTGTCCACTTACATTATGCGGTGAATACCGGCGGTGAAATCCTGTAATACATATTTTCTGGGTATCGCGGGCCGTTTTTACAATAGCCTTTCCTTCATTAATAGTGTGCCCGATTGGTTTTTCCAGATACACGTGCGCTCCGGCTTTCATGGCGTCAATAGCTATCAGTGCATGCCAATGGTCTGGTGTGGCATTTATTACAATCTCAGGTCTCTCTTTCTGTAATAACTCCTGATAGTTTTTATAAATCTTTGGCTGGTCGTTGGTCAACTTCGCTATTTCACCCAGACATTGCTTGATTTGCCTGTCGTCTACATCACAAACGGCTACAATCTGGCATTCACCTGACTTGATGGCTTCTCTCACAATGTTGGTTCCCCACCAGCCCGTGCCAATCAGAGCGGTTTTATATTTTGACTGCGAGGCGTAAGTTATAAACGGGCGGGAAACAAGCGCCCCCGTGGCAAGTGCAGAAGTGCGAATAAAGTCTTTACGATTCATGATTTAATTAAGTGTTTTGAATAGAATTTCAGAAAATTAAGTTTTATCCGATTATCTTGCAAAACAATTTGCAAAAGTTTACTCTATGCTGCAAAAACCTCTACTTAAAACTGAAATTCTTGCAGGCGTTTCTACTTTTCTGGCAACCATGTACATTATTGTGGTCAATCCGGCCATTTTAAGCCAGTCAGGAATGTCTTTTAACGGTGTGCTTACTGCTACAGTTTTGCTTTCATTCTTCTGCAGTCTGATGATGGGTATTTATGCCAAAAACCCCATTGTTGTAGCTCCCGGAATGGGCATGAATGCCTTTTTTACCTTCACGGCTGTAAAAGGCATGGGCATATCCTATCAGGTTGCATTGGGGGCCGTTTTCTGGGCCGGCGTGTTATTTTTGTTGTTGTCGGTATTCAATATCAGGTCTCAGATTCTAAAGGCTATTCCAAAACCGCTGCGTTATGCTATTTCAGCAGGGATAGGACTTTTTATCACGCTGATCGGCTTTGCCAACGCCAAATTTATTGTACCTAATCCGGCTACTATTATAGGTATTACCAACCTGCACGACCCTGTCATCATTACTTTTCTGATAGGGCTGGCCATCACCATGATTTTACTCGTGAAACGTATACAGGGCGGTATCATTGTCGGTATTCTGACTACTACGCTGTTGGCTATTCCGATAGGCCGTTGGTGGGGCGATGCTTCAGCTGTTAATTTTGGTCAGGCAACGCTCGTGACATGGCAGGGAGTTTTTTCGGCACCTGATTTCAGCCTGTTGTTTCAGCTCGACATCATCAATTCATTAAAAATAAGCCTGATACCCGTCATATTCGCCTTTGTTTTCACCGATTTGTTCGACAGCCTGTCCACGTTTGTAGGAGTAGCCGAAGCGGCAGATTTATATGATGCAGATGGTGAGCCACGAAATATCAAACAATCGTTGCTGACTGACGCAGTAGCTACTACGCTGGGAGGCTTACTAGGCACCAGTCCGGGCACTGCCTATATTGAATCGGCCGTGGGCATCAGCCAGGGCGGGCGCACAGGTATCACCGCTATCACGGCAGGGATACTCTTTTTACCATTCATGTTTTTGTCGCCCTTACTCAGCATCATTCCTGCCATTGCCACTGCACCTGCACTGATAATAGTAGGTGTACTCATGATAAAGCCCGTTACGAAGATTAAATGGGACAAACTCGACGACGCCATTCCGGCCTTTCTGGCTATGGTGCTGATTCCTTTCACTTATTCCATCACGCAGGGCATCATCTGGGGTTTTCTGGCATGGACCATCATTAAGCTGGTTACCGGCCAATCGAAAGAGGTTTCTCCGGCACTGATAATCATTGATATTTTTGCACTCTGGGCTCTGTATTTAGGGCATTAATTACACTTCTGATGAAAAAGAATTCCGTCTATTTATTATTGACCTTCGTTTTTTTAAACGTAACTACCCCGTTGATTTCAGTGGCACAGAAAATTGCCATTCTCGGCGCTATGCCGGAAGAAATTCAACTGCTGGAATCTCAGTTAAAGCACGTTCGCACTAAAAACATACTGGGCTTTCAGTTCAAGACCGGGAAACTGAACGGAAAAAAGGTGATTCTTACCGAAACCGGTATAGGCAAGGTAAATGCTGCCGTTGTCACTACGTTGATAATTAAGGAGTTCCATCCTGAATCAGTCATTTTCACCGGTATAGCAGGAGGTATCAGCGAGAACCTGAATCAGGGTGATATCGTAATCGGCAGCCGTCTGACCTATCATGATTACGGCAGATTAACCAATGAAGGGCTAAGCACCAATGCGACCCGGAATCCCCTGACTAAACAACTAAACCCTGTCTATTTTGCATCTGACTCTCTATTGGTTGCACTGGCTGTGCAGGCATCAAAAGAAATTCATCTACAGAAAATTTCAGCCGAAAGCCCACAACCGACAATCTCGGTGGGAACTATTGTGACGGGAGATACATTTGTTACTTCAAGCACGGCGGTGAGCCATTTCCATACAACCTTACAGGCCAATGCAACAGAAATGGAAGGTGCCGCGGTAGCTCAGGTATGTTTTCAGCTGAATGTACCATTTCTGGTGATCAGAAGCATCAGCGATAAAGCCAATGAAAAAGCTTCTGTAGATTTTTTAACTTTTAAGAAAATTGCCTCTGACAATTCAGCTATGCTGGTTAAAGAGATACTCAAAAAACTATAATTAGTAAATGACTTACGATTTTGACGAACTAATTGACCGCACACATACTGACAGTGCCAAATGGAAAAAATACGCAGGAAAGGATATTATACCCCTATGGGTAGCCGACATGGATTTCAAATCATCACCGGCTATATTGAAAGCGCTCGATAAAGTAACGAAAGAAGGGGTAATTGGCTACTGGCAGATACCGGACGAACTAGTGGAAGTGACGCTTAAGCGGCTGGAAGAACGACATAACTGGAAAGTACCCAAAGAATGGCTGGTGTGGCTGCCTGGAATGGTGCCCGGTATAACACTCACCTGCATGTGCGTAGGCAATGATGACGACGAAGTGATAACAACCGTACCTGTTTATGGGCCTTTTATGAAAGCTCCCATAGCTGCCCGCAAGAAGCTGGTGAAAGTACCTATGAAAGAAGAGAATAATCGTTGGACGCTGGATTTTGAAGCAATTAAGGCCGCTATAACCCCTCGTACACGAATATTCATGTTGTGTAATCCTTATAATCCGGGCGGTACGGTTTTTTCAAAAGAAGAATTACAAACGCTGTCTGACATTTGTACAGCTAACAATATAGTGATTTGTGCCGACGAGATTCATTGTGATTTGATATTGGACGAAACTAAAAAGCATATTTCAATCGCAACGCTGAACCCGGAAATTGAGAAAAATTCGGTTACATTGCTGGCACCAAGCAAAACATTTAATATTGCCGGGCTGGGTTGCTCGTTTGCTGTGATTCCAGATGCTGAATTGAGAACTAAATATGCCAGCCTTCGATACATTCTCGAGCCTATGGTATCGGCTTACGGGTACGAAGCTGCATTAGCCGCTTACCGCGACAGCGATGATTGGCACCAGCAATTGCTGGCTTATTTACGGAAAAACCACGAGTACATTCTGAAAGAAATGAACTCGTTTAAAGGTTTTAAAATGCTGCCGCTGGAAGCCACATATTTAGCCTGGATAGATGTACAGGAGACCGGAATAGAAAATCTGGCGCAAAAATTGGAAGAAGCAGGCGTAGGCATTTCGGATGGTGAGTTCTTTTTTGACGGCAAGGGTTTTATTCGTCTCAATTTCGGCACACAAATGAGCCGATTGGTAGAAGCCGTTGAGAGAATGAAGAAAGTTTTAGAAAGGAAATAGATATATCATTTTCGGCTTGAAAATGATATATCTATTATTAATTGCTATAGAAATCCTTGTTTTTTCCTTAAGATAAGAACGTTACTTTTCGGAATTAAACTGAAGTATTTCCGCCATTGCATTTCTTGCTAATGTCCAATATTCTGTTTCATCTACACTTAATAAATCAAGTCCTTTATGAAGATAAACCACAGCATTTTTTACATCTCCTAAATTTTTATAACACAATCCCATTTTAACATAAGCTATATTTCTGTTAGACTTACATTCATTTGCCTTTTTTTCAAATTGTATAATAGGCCTTATTTTAAAAATTGAAAAATTCTTTCTAGCTTCATAACTAGCTGAATAGTATGGTTCAACACATTGAGCTAACAAATTTGCGAGCCAATTCACATTTTTTGAATAGGATTCATAAGCGGCAGCGGCCTCTTTCCAAGATTTTGCCTCATATAAAGCATCTGCCTTCATTTTCATTTCATCAACAGAAGCAATTGTAGGAACTCCATATTTTTCTATCTGTTCCAATTGTCTAGAGATATCTAAAGGATCATCTTTTACTTTAGTTTCTTCTTTGGTTTGAGCAAACGCTGATGTGCATATACACATCAAAAAGATAATAATTAGGTTCTTTTTCATTTCACATTTAAAGTTTAAAGTTTCAGAAGAGTAAGTTTAGTTAATTTTATATTAAAATGGCTTGTTAAAGTCCCCCAATATAAAGAATTAAAAAACTATTTTGACAATAATATTGTAATAATATCTGGAGTAAATTAACACAGTTAAAAATCAATTATGCGGTTTTTAAGTTTAAAATGACCACAATAGCAATTTAGAAATAGTTGGAATAATTACTGTTAAATCAAAGAGATAAATTCTAATTCCACATGCATGAAATTGAACCTTTTTATAACTGGCAACGGTATTATCTGTCGGAAGAAGACGAAAAATCTCCTTTCTATGGCCGTACCTATGGTATAGAATATGAGGATACTATCTATGGTTATTATATTGACCCCAACTGGGACCACATAGGTTCCGAAACACTGTACTGCAAGATATTGATGGTCGATTACGACCTGCGTTATGCGGTTATTGAGCTTTTTGGCGAATGGAATGACACCCTGCACAATGATATTATGTTTCTGAAAAGAACTGTCATTGATAAACTCAATAAGCAAGGGATTAATCAATACCTATTGATTGGTGAAAACCTTTTTCAGTTTCATGGCGGTGAGGAAGATTACTACGAAGAATGGTTTGAAGACGTAGAAGATGGGTGGATAGCTGCTATCAATTTCCCGGGTTTTATTCAGGAAGAGTTCAGACGATACCGCCTCGATTCTTACATCAATTTCGGAGGCACACTTCAGGTTGGCAACTGGCGAACCTTAAAACCACACCAGTTTTATGATGTGGTAAAGGGGGTGATTATGAGGAGGCTGACGTAATATAAAATAAGGGGTGGAACAACATTCCACCCCTCGTTATTTCTACTTCATCAATTTCCTGTCTTTCAGCCAGTCCTCCATGCGGTTAGCCCAGGTTTCTACAGGCCCTCTGCCTTGTTTCTTCAAGCCGTAGCCATGCCCACCCTTTTCGTAAATATGCATTTCAACAGGTACTTTGTTTTTCTTACATGCCAGAAAATATGCAATGCTGTTTTCAGGCTGAACCCAATCGTCTGTAGTACTTACCAGAAAAGTCGGAGGGGTATCTTTAGTTACCTGTTTGTCGTTCGAATACAATTCTATTTTATCTACCGAAGGGTTCTTCCCAATCAAATTATCTCTTGAACCCAGATGCCCATGTCTGTCTCCAAATGAGATTACCGGATAAATCAGTAAAGAAAAATCCGGACGAACACTCACTGATGGGTCAGTTACCTCTCCTACCTGTGTTGTGAAATGCGTAGAGGCTGTTGAAGCCAGGTGTCCTCCGGCCGAGAAACCCATAATACCTATTTTATCAGGTGCTATACCATACTTGGCTGCATTTTTACGTATAAGCCTGATAGCCTGCTGTGCATCCTGCAGAGGTCTGATCTCATCATTATCAAATAAATCATCTTGTGGTAAACGATATTTCAATACAAAGGCTGTCATACCTCTTGCATTAAACCATTTAGCAATATCATAACCTTCATGGTCAATCGCCAGAATGCCATATCCTCCACCGGGACAAATAATAACGGTTGCGTCAGAGGTTTTCTTTTTGGCCGGATACACTATCAGAGCAGGTTGGGTTACATCTTTCACACGTGTAACGCCGTCGGAAGTTTTGGAATCCTCAGGCACCTGCTTTTTTAAGCCGGGGGTGGCATCAGTATAAAGCAAAATAGTTTCGTTTTGAGCATAAAGATCTGACATGAGAGTCGCGGTGAATAGTATTAGAAACAATTTTTTCATTGAATAATTTTTGATAGGTTGTATAATAGACGGTTATTTTACAAAGTTGGAAAAAAATATTGTTTCTGGCACATTTCTGCTAATATTGTAGAGCTATATCTTTAATATGCTTCCTGTATACGAAAAATACCTCCGGTTTGTTCAAGAATTATCCCCCCTTTCGCAGGAAAGCATTGATGCGCTTGTGCCATTTTTATCTCAGAGAACATTCGCCCGGAAAGACTTTCTGGTTCGGCAGGGAAATATATCCAATGAAATGCATTTTATTATTTCTGGTTCTGTAAGAGAGTATTTTGAAGACGCCAAGGCCAATGAAATCAATACATGGTTCGGGTTTGAAAACGCCATTGCTGTATCAACCTACAGTTTTTTTTCACAGAAACCTAGCCTGACCAACATTCAGGCATTAGAAGATACCGATACAATTGTATTGAAACATGAAGACATTCAGCAACTTTTCGACCGGTTTCATGAAATAGAAAGGTCAGGGCGTCTACTGGCCGAACAATACCTTGTGCAGATAGAAGAAATCAAGATTATTCTGCAAACACTTACGGCGAAGCAACGCTACGAATATCTGCTGCAACACAAGCCCGAATTCATTAAACGAGTACCGCTTAAATACCTGGCCTCATTCTTAGGTATAAAACTGGAAACACTAAGCCGTGTAAGAGGGCAGAAATAAATCGTATTATTACGGTTTGACAATCGAATCCGGTCATTAATCAAATTATTTGACATATATCAAACAGTTATCTCACAAAAAACTGCCTAATTTGAAATCTGTTCATTCAATTCTATCTTACACATGAAAAAAATCGCCTTTTACCTTAGCTTTCTAACGCTATGTTCGTCTCTGACCTATGCACAAAAAGACGTACAGAAACGCTACCAGACTCAGTTTATCATGGCTGAAAACGGTTCAACTATTGAGTTGGACGAAGGCTCTTTTACTTTCTCAGCCAGCCTTTCAATGGAAGGAAAAAAGAACATAATCATTAAAGGGAAAGGAAAAGATAAAACCATTTTGTCGTTCAAAGGTCAAACCGAAGGAGCCGAAGGGATACGTGTCTCAAATGCTGAAAATATCATTATTCAGGATCTGACAGTGCAGGATAGCAAAGGCGATGCCGTAAAAACCATGAATGTGAAAGGTATTACGTTCAGAAACGTAAAAACCGAGTGGACAGGCGCCCCTAAAAAAGAAAACGGCTCATATGGTTTGTATCCGGTGCAATGTGAAAAGGTACTGATTGAAGGCTGTGAAGCCATCGGCGCTTCTGATGCAGGTATTTACGTGGGGCAGTCGAAAGACATTATAGTTCGTAAATCTCGTGCCTATCATAATGTGGCAGGTATTGAAATAGAAAACTCGCTCAATGCCGATGTCTATGAAAACGAAGCCACCGAAAATACCGGGGGTATTCTTGTATTCGATCTGCCTGACTTAATCCTTAAAAAAGGTGGATACACCCGCGTTTTTAATAACAATATTCATCATAACAACCTACCCAATTTTGCCCCGAAGGGTAATATTGTAGGCAAGGTTCCGGATGGTACAGGCGTATTGATTCTGGCAGCCAATAATGTAGAGATATTCAATAACCAGATTATCAATAACAAATCTGTTAGTACCGGTATCATCAGTTATTTTACTACAGAAAATCCAATCAAAGACCCTACATACTACCCCTACCCTGTCTCTATTAATATTCACGATAACGTCTATGAGCGCGAACACGTGAAAACAACAGGCAAAGGTCGTTTCGGACAGATGTACCGGTTTAAGCTGAGATTCGGTAAGAATGTACCGCACATTCAATGGGATGGTATTGTTGACTCAAAAAATCCGGAGAAAGTTCTTTGTATTAAAAACAATAAGAATACCTCCTTTGCTAACCTGGATGTGGAGCATAATTTCAAGAATGTTTCACGCGACGCCTCAACTCACGACTGCACACTGGAAAGTCTGAAAGTGGCCACCATTGATTAATTGACCGGGCAGGAGCCTCAAATTTCATGCAGAAAATTGTTTTTTTATTCATAGCCCTTGGCATTTTTGCTTTTACTTCTTTCAATCAACAAGATGAAATCACGAAAGTAAAGGCAAGTCCGCCTAAGGAAAAATTATCTGATTACAAGTTTTTTGAAGGTAACATAACCGGGCAAAAACCGGCAACGGGTGTTGTCCCGTTTTCATTGAACACACCCCTTTTCAGCGATTATGCAGAAAAATTGCGGTTTATAAAATTACCTGAAGGTGCCAAAGTGGCTTACAATGCCACGGAGGTATTGGAGTTCCCTGTGGGTACTACACTCATCAAAACCTTTTATTATCCTAACGATTTCCGTAATACCAATAAAGGTCGGAGAATCATGGAAACACGCCTGCTGATACATGAAACCGATGGCTGGAAAGCACTGGCCTATGTCTGGAACGATGAACAGACTGAGGCTTATCTGGAAGTAGCCGGCGATACCAAAGAAGTTATTTATGTTGACCTGAACGGCAAAAAGAAAAAACACGAATACAGTGTACCGAATCTGAATCAGTGTAAGGGATGCCACAACAGAAACGAGGTGATGTCGCCCATTGGTCCGTCGGCACGACAGCTCAATGGCAGTTACAGAGCCTGGGGATTGCAAGAAGATACCGAAAATCAACTTATTACCTGGCAAAAAGCCGGACTCCTGCCAGACCTGCCTGCTATAGAACAAGTACCCAAGGCACCTATATGGAATAAACCTGAAACCGGAACCATTGACGAAAGAGCCCGTATCTGGCTTGATATCAATTGTGCGCATTGCCACCGCTTAGGTGGGCCTGCCCAAACCTCCGGGCTCAATCTGAGCATACATGAGACCGATCCGCTTGCCTTTGGTATGCTAAAAACCCCCGTAGCTGCCGGGCGGGGTTCAGGAAACCGGAAGTTTGATATTGTACCCGGCAAGCCCGACGAATCTATTTTACTCTACCGAATTGAATCGACAGACCCGGGCGAAATGATGCCGGAGTTAGGCAGAAAAACCAACCACAAAGAAGGCATTGACCTGATTAAAGAATGGATTAAACAAATGAAAAAGTCTTAAGCATTGCGCTTAAGACTTTTTCATTAATACACTTCTTCCCTCCCCTCGCCATTCTATTCCATCGTTTGGTCATATTCCCGTTCACCGGCTTTTTTATCCCGCATAGATTTGTTCAGCAAAAACAACCATGCTTTATGAAAAAGCTATTTCTTTTTATCATTTGTCTGCTTGCATTAACAAGCGTCCAAGCCCACCCGGGTATTGGCATTGCCTGTAATTCAAAAGGAGAAATTTTCTACAGCGATTTAGCCAGAGTCTGGAAAGTTTCAGCCGATGGTAAATCTAAAAATGTGGTTATACCCAATGTACATACCCATGAGCTACACATGGATGCACAGGATAACTTGTACGGCGAGCACCTGTGGTATGAAGGCGAAGCCACCAACAAATGGGGTCATTTTGTATGGAAATATGATGCCCATGGGAGTTTCACAAAAGTAATACCCAATAAGGAAGGCTTTTTGAGCAATTACAGTTTCAATCGCGATACAGCGGGGAATATGTATTGGATTGAAAGAGGTAAAAAAGAGAGCCTGCTAATGAAACGCGCCATTGACGGAACCATATCTATCGCACAAACCCTGAAAACCGTTGATGCGCGTTGGCAGCACTGCAGCAAAGATGGCACTTTTTACTATGTAGATGATAATGATTTATTCAAAGTAAAAGACGGCAAGGTATCAGCACTTGCTTTGAATCTGGACGATGTAAAGGGTTATAATCTGACCGGTAAGCCCAATCATCATATTTTCGGTATCTGGGCTGGTAACGCCAACGATATTTATGTGGCGGTGTATGACAAAAAAGAGATACGAAAGATTGGCAAAAGTGGCAAAGTAACTGTGACCTATACCAGTGAGCCGGGCTGGGGCCCTACAGGCGGGCTTTTCGATAAAGAAGGGAATCTTTGGGTACTCGAAAACAATGCACTAAATCAGGTCAGGGTTGTGAAGATAAATCAGTCCGACTTAGGTAAAGTATCTGCTGATAAATCCGGTATTGAATCGTTTATTTTCAATATTATTAGCCTTTTACTTACACTTGGTTTTATCGCTTTTCTTGTCAGAAAATTTCCTGTTATGAAATCTCTCCGGCTTATTACTCAAACCCTGTTTTTCATCTGCTTTGCTTCATCCGGGGCTTTTGTCCAACAATCAGGCATTGCTGTCGGAGCCGATGCGCCTGCTTTTGACCCCTATCATGTATCCGGTAAAGACAAAGGCACAAAAACATGCCCTATCTGTAAATACGGTACCCGAACCGATGGTTTGATGATATGGATAAACGATGACATGAAAAATTATGAACCTCTGCTTTTATTTCTTGAAGCACAATACATGATCAAAAATGCCAGTCAATGGAAAACCTTCGTAATCTATATGAATCCCAAACGTGAAAAACCGGAGGTACTTAAACAAAAATTAAGTAATTACGCTGAGAAACTGAATCTGAAGAACGTCGCACTTACATTTATTTCTTCACCGACCGATGCAGAAACAGCCGGAGTATACCAGATTAATCCCGTGGTTAAAAACACCATTTTTGAATACAAAAAGAGAGTAATCTCAAAAAAAACAATCGATTTTAATGTCAACACTGAAAGTTTTAGTACATTAATAAACCTCTAACATTTATTACTATGAAAAATCAAAAGCTTCCGATCCTGCTTACCCTATTCAATCTGGTTTTTCTGTTATTCATTGCCGCCAGACCTAATCAGGAGAACTTCGAAAAAATCGTTGTAAAAGAGTTCGAAATGGTTGATAAAGCAGGCGTGAAACGTGCCTCATTAAAAACCGAGAGCGATGGGTCAGTAATTATGCGTCTGATTGATAAAACCGGAACCATCAGAGTGAAACTAGGTGCAGATGAAAACGGTTCGGGCTTAGTGTTATTGAACAGCGACACAGAAGTAGGTCTGCACGCGCTAGTCAAAAAAGAAGGCACCAAACTTGTATTAGTTGATAAAAACGGCAAAAAAAGAGAGTTTTAATCATGAAAAAGCACTTCAAATATCCGTTTGCCGGTTTCATCTTTTTCTTGTTGAGTACAGGTATACTCCAGGCGCAAAAAACAACTCCATTTGCGGTTTATGTGGGCACGAGTCCATGCGGAAATATCATCAAACCCCTCTTAGGAGTTAACGATGACAACGAATGCGATTTCACAAAATGGACGCTGACCCTTTACCCGCAAAAGGTTAATGACCCGGCACCTGTAAAACTGGTATACCGCTTTGGCATAAGTAAGCCTAACACCAGCGGTTTTATGGAAGAAAAAAGAGTAGAATTTGAAGGGCACTGGACTATTCAGAAAGGCACTAAGACCAAGCCAAATGCTATTGTTTATCAGATAACGCTCCATCATGCCGATAAGAATCTGCTTTTTGTCAAATTAAGTGACAACGCCATTCACATGCTCGATAGCCAGCGGAACCTGATGATAGGCAACGCCGGTTATAGTTATACATTCAGTAAAGCCAAACCCTGATGCATTATGAAAAATATTATGCTGATATTTATATTCGCTTTCTTTTTTCATGAAGTTTATTCTCAAAGAAAAGGCATAGAAAACGAACCGTATGTTACCACGTCTTCCAAACCTATTCCATCGGGTAAAGATGTCTATGGCATCTTTGAAGGAAGAGGTGCCTGTCAGGAATTAGCTAAAGTACTGAATAAAGAAGTTTCACCCGACTGTTTTAAAACCAAGTGGGGGCTTGACCTTTATCAGCACCCGGAAACAAAGGCTCCGACCACTTATGTATTAGAAGGCTCGTTTTTCAGACAAGCCATTCGCAAAGGGACATGGAGCATTACAAAAGGCACAAAAACTGACCCTGACGCGCTTATCTTTGAATTAGCGGCAGACAATCAGCAAACTATTTTTCTGCTGAAAGGGGATGATAACGTATTGTTTTTCTTAGACAAGGATAAAAATATATTGACAGGCAACGAACATTTTAACTATACGCTTAACCGAGTACAGAAGAAACCGGCAGAATGAAAATTAAGCAACTGAAATACTACCTGATTCCCGCTTTCTGGATCATCGTAACGATTCTGATGATTGGACAAGACCTGCTGTTCAGTACCTTGAGAGGGAATCCTGTAGTATGGTCAGATATTCTGATTTTTAAAATCAAGTGGTTACTCTATATCCCGATTACATTTTTTGTGTTTTGGCTGGGAGAAAAATTACCCCTGCAAACACCGTATATCTATAGAAATCTGTTTATAAACTTACTGGTTTCTTTAACCGTAAGTTTGCTTGCAGTAGTGGTATATTCTGTATTGGTAACCTGGCTTTGGAACTGGTTTATCGGACAAACCGTATTCATCACCATCTTTAAACGTAATCTGTCGGTTTCACTATTTAACGAATTCGTCAATTACTGGATCATCCTGGCTGCGCACAAGGCCTATATCATTTTCCGACAGTTTCAGCAGGCACAGGTCGATAAAGCCAATCTTGAAAAACAGTTGACTGATGCCAAGCTTAGTTTTCTGAAAATGCAGTTACAACCTCATTTTCTCTTTAATACGCACCACAATATTATCGGGCTCATGCAAAAGGGAGACACCGAAAAAGCTACCCGGATGTTGATGAAACTGAGCGATTTATTACGTTTGAGTCTGAAAGAAAACAATGATGATCTGGTTCCGCTGAAAAACGAAGTGCATTTATTGCAGCTTTATCTCGACATACTGAAAGTCCGCTTTGAAGAGCGGCTCGACTACCGGATTTCCATAAGCAATGACCTGCAAAAGGCTTTTGTACCTCCTATGCTTTTACAGCCACTTGTGGAAAACGCTGTTAAGTATGGCATTGAACCTTTTGCCAAACCGGGTATTATTGAGATACTGGCGCAAAACGGGCAGGATAAACTGAAATTGCTGGTAAAAGACAATGGCATTGAAACGTTTGAATCATTCAATTTCGGAATAGGATTGATGAACACACAAGAACGCTTAAAGAACTTATTCGGAGAAGACGCAAGCCTTGATATTACCAGTAATCCATCTGATCGTGGTGTAACTGTTACCATCACTTTACCTCTTATCAAATGACCTATACAGTTGTCATAGCTGACGATGAACCTATTGCCAGAGAAATACTGCAAAAACAACTGCAGGACTATCCTCAGGTGGCGGTTTTAGCCGTTTGTTCTAACGGGAAAGAGGCACAAACAGCCATAGAAAAACACCAGCCGGATCTGGTTTTTCTTGATATTCAAATGCCGGAACTGAACGGGATTGAACTGGCTAAAAGCATAACTATTGAAAAGCTACCACTCATTATATTCGTTACAGCATTTGATAATTATGCCTTGCAGGCTTTTGAAGCCAATGCCATTGATTACCTGTTGAAACCCTTTGACAACGAACGTTTCGACAGAACTTTTCAGAAAGCGCTGAAGCAATTGCAACTATCAGACAAAGATGATTTGTCTCTGGCTTTTGATAAATATAGCAGGCTGTTTCAACAGTTTGCACAACCTAATTACCCGGAGATAGTTACTGTAAAAGATGGAGGCAGAATACAACTGCTCAAAACAGCTGACCTGATGTATATTGAAGCAGAGGGCAATTATATAGCGCTTCATACCGAGAAATCGAAACATCTGTTGTATGAAACGCTTACGAGTTTCGAACAAAAGCTAAATCCCAGGTCGTTTGTAAGAATACACCGCTCTACGATTGTCAATATCAATTTTATTAAAGAAATCCAGTCACATTTCAATGGTGACTACTCAGTGCTGCTAAAAAACACCAAGGTTTTGCGCATGAGCAGAAATTACAAAGAAAACCTGCTCCACTAGGCCGCTATTGATTCTTTCAAATGAACATTCATTAGGATAAAAATAAGATAAAGAAGCTATTCGCTCAATCACTCATTCACACAATCACTCAATTAATTACTCCAAGCTATGAAAAAGTTAATGCTATTACTTTGCCTGCCAGTGGCAGCAGTGTTTGCTCAAAAAAAAGTGGGCGGCCCCTGCGAATGTTGCGAAAGTATTTATCAGAATATGCCTAAAGTGTTATCCTGGGAAACTCAGATTTCGGATAGAAGCGAAGCAGGAGAACCTATGGAGATAACAGGCATTATTTATCAGAAAGATGGTAAAACACCTGCTGCCAATGTCATTCTCTATGTGTATCATACCGACGCGAAAGGTCTCTATTCCAGAGGTACCGGTGATGCATGTACCAAACGACACGGTAAATTACGCGGATGGATGAAAACCGATAGCCTGGGGCGATACAAGTTTACCAGTATCAGACCTGCCTCCTACCCAGATGCTACTATTCCGGCACATATTCATCCCATAATTAAAGAACCTCATAAGAACGAATATTACATTGACGAATATCGTTTCCGGGATGATAAATTCCTGACAAAAGAAGAAATTGCCAAAGATGAAAACCGTGGCGGAAGTGGTGTGATTGACCTAAAAAAGAATAGCAAGGGCGTATGGGTTGGGAAAAGAGATATTATACTGGGCAAGAATATTCCGGCTTATCAGTAAGCACGCCCTATTTTCTGTCACTATGACCCAGAGATTTACCCGGAGCCACCAGGTCTCTCACCAGTTGTTTCAATTCTTTTATTTCCGGAAAATGCCCTTCTCTCTTGCGGTCAAATATCACTTCTTCATTAAGCAATACCTTGAAGCTCCCGGCCACTTCGCTTGGGCGTAGGCTTACCTCACCCAGTTCTTCTTCAAAAGTGGTCAGCAACTCCTGGGCTATCCAGGCCGAACGCAAAAGCCAATGGCATTTGGGGCAGTATTCGAGCGTAATTTTCGGTTTCATGGGCAGTCAATTTACATTTAGCCGTGCCACGCTTTTGAAGCGTGGCACGGCTGGGGATTATTTTTTCAAGGTCGATAAATATTCTACCAGATCTACTAGTTCCTGTTTTGGCAACGGGAACTGAGGCATTAATGACTCTTTATGCTCTTTGATAGAGACAATCTCAGAGCGTTTGTAAGTAGTAGGGTTGGCGCTTCCGAGCGTTTTCATTGTTACCTCGTTTTCGGTTCTGGTCAGAATCATCCCATCTACTTCCGAGCCATTTTTCAACTTCACTGTAAAGCCTTCAAATCCGAAACTAATACCCTGACTTGGATTGAGGATAGCCGAGTACAAGGCGTCTTTCGACAATTTACTACCTATCTCAGTCAACGCAGGGCCAAAATTTACCCCTTCGCCTTTACCTACATGGCACGAAGTACAATACATTTTAAATGCCTCATGCCCTTTTGATGCATTACCTGTCAGTTTAACCAGATCATTGATATTACCGACAGATTTATCTACACTTGCTCCGAACATTTTCATGGCTTCCGAACGGATATCACCATGCCAGGTTTTTAATAGTATTTTCTGAGCAATTGGCATTACATCGTCCGGCACCTGATTGGCTTTTACCAGATTCCACAACACCTCTTCACTGTTCCAGCCGCTCATGGCCCACATAGCTCTTTCACGCACTGCCTTGCTCAGCAATTTGTTATTGTACAAAACTATCAGATAATCTGTAACGGGCTTCTCGTCAACACTGCCAAACATATCAATGGCTTTCAATACCGTTTTTTCATCCTTGCTTCTGGTTAGTTTTTTAAACTCATCTGTACCATTTAATCGTATCTGTAGTCTGGCTGCTTCACCTCCAAAGGTCTTGTCCTGCATCACCATACTCACCAACCGGGCCGACTGGTTCTTTAACTGATAGCGTTTTACGATATCGATGTAATCAGAAGGTGATTGAATACCGGCAAGCACTTTAGGCAAAAGCGCAGCATAACGTGGGTCTTTCTTGGCATTCTCCACATCCAGATGCTTGAAAACCAGCGTCATTATATCAGCAGGTGCTTTACCTCCATCAAGCATGCCTAACAAAATCTTTGTTTTTTCAGGATTCGTCTGAAAATCAAAGGCCCGGAAATACCGCAATTTTGCATCACCCTGAGTAGTTTTGGCCAGTTCAGCCAATCGTGAAATATTATCAGTTGAGCGGCTTCTCCAGACTATATCCCTGGCTTTAGGGTCGGTTTTCCATTGCTCACCAGTTTTCTCTATATATTTGGCAAAAAAGCTATCCCATTGGTTATCGGCAGCAATACCTAATGCTTCCAGATACCAACGGTCGCTGCCATCATATTGAGTGGCCAATGCAGTCCATATATCAGCAGCTTCCGGATTTTTATGATGACGAATGGCTAAAGCCACTTCCCTGCGAATTTGAGACGACGGATCTTGAGCCAATTTGCTGAGCACAGCGAAATCTGTCATTTTCAATTCCTGCGCCAATCGGATACCCATTATCCGTACGTCTTCGTCTTTATCTGCTAAAGCAGCATTGATATATTTCTTTTCTTCGCCTTTAATATTGCCCAGCAACCACAAAGCTCTGGCTCTCATGCGAGGATTTTCAGACGCCCACAAATGCAGCAAAGCCGGTTCGGCTTTCTTTTGCCATCCGTTCAATTTCGTCCATGCCAGGTATCTCACGGCCAGGTTCGAATTTTGTATGGCTTTCACACAACCCTCAGGTGTTTCTAAATCAAAAGCAGGTATTGAGTATTTGTTTCCTTTAGGCGCCACACGATAGATACGCCCACGAAGACTATCGCCCATCGCATGCCCTCCTACGCCCGGATCATACCAGTCGGCTATGAAAATGGAACCGTCGGGTGCTGTTGTGACATCCGATGGCCGGAACCACTGGTCTCTTTTCGAACCGTCAAGAATATTGTTGATGGTAGCTTTAAAACCAGCCCCACTTTTTTCTACTGCATAAGAACGCACAATGTTTGGCCCGGCATCACAATGAATCATCTGATTCCGGTACTTCTGAGGTAGCAAATCGCCTTCGTACACAATCATACCGGTTGGTGAACCTGCGCCTGTCTGAAGCAGATTAGGCACTACACCCGGATCGTTCAGGTGCCAGTGGCGTAGCGGAATTTCATTCTCCCAGTTAGTGCGGCGTTCCTGCCAGCTGGCTCCGGTCATTTCATCTTTGAAGCCATAGTTACCATGATCCATCACATAGTTGATGCGCACGCCCTTATTGCCGTCATCATCATTATCCGACTGCCACATTCTTCCGTAAGAGTCTATCGCTACCTCATAGTTGTTTCTGAAATTATGCGCCAGAATCTCAACATTAGAGCCATCAACATTACATCTGAATATTTTCCCTTGTTTGTAGCTTGAAAAAGGCCTTCCTAAATCATCCTTTAACTCTACCCCGTTTTTATCGCTTAGGGTCTCTACTTCGTTACCACCGTTGAAATACAATTTTCCGTCAGGGCCAAAAGTAAAGGCATGAATGGCATGGTCATGCTGAACCCCTTTTAGGTTTGTAAAAATTACTTCTTTTTTGTCGGCCTTATCGTCTCCGTTTTCATCAGTAAATAAAAAGACATTCGGGCTGCAGGATACAATCACCTTATTGCCCAATACTGATATACCCAAAGCCGAATTAATCTCTTCTCCCTGATAAAACACCGTGGTTTTATCGGCTTTGCCGTCTTTATCTGTATCTTCCAGAATCAATATTCTGTCTCCCTTGGTGTTGTAAGGATTCTGCGGATTAAGTTGATTCCGGTAATTATATCCTTCGCAAATCCAGACCCTGCCTTTGGCGTCAATATCCATATTGGTGGGGTTCATCATCATGGGCTCCGATGCAAAAAGCGTTACTTCCAGCTCAGGGTCGGCCAGTTTAACACCATCCAGTGCATATTGCACTTTCCGTTTGTCTTCTTCTGTCAGTTTTGCGTATTCTTCGTCGGTAAGTGGCCCGGAGTCTTGTCTGAAAGCCGTTGAGAACAATAGAATAGTGATAGAAAAAATGATAGATTTTTTCATTGCAGATAGTTAAATAGTTATAGGCTTTGAATAGATACTTTAAAAGTAAAGAATTGGTGTCAATCTGACAAATAAAAGAAGCGGACTAATTTCTGAGGGAAACGATACCCTTATCTGCTCCGATACCTAAGATGCGTTTGGCTCTCAGATATCTTGCCACGTTGCTTGCATCGTAATGGTCGCTTTCTTTATCGAAACTGCTGATTCTTACCATGCCCGACGAGTGAATGAATTCGTTGTTTCCTATCCACATCCCTACGTGCACTACTCTCTCGGCTTTTTCGGTTGTAGCTTTTTCACCAAAAAACAGCAGGTCTCCTGTTTTCAGGTTCTCAAAGGCAACGTCTTCACCCACAAAAGCCTGTTGAGAAGCGTCACGGGGCAGTAAAATACCATTCGTCTGGAAAACCATCCGCATATAGCCACTGCAATCTACGCCTTTCCACGAAGTGCCGCCCCACAAATAAGGCAGTCCCATCATTCTGTAAGCAGTTTTAGTAAGTGCTTCAGGTGAAGGGTTTGTTATTTTCTTCCATTCCTGATACGATATTACTTCTCGTTTCAATACATATCCCTTTCGGGTATCGGGGTATACAACTTCATAGAAATCCGGCAGTGACGCTTTTACCACAAGCAAGTCGCCCCAGGTAAGATCAGAAACCGTCTGGGCGTTTTCGTCTGCTTCGGCATAAGCAAAGCCAAAAGGTCTGGCAAACATCAGTTTCTGTTGGCTCTCATAACTCTCAATATCTGTGCTTGCTAATCGCTTGATGGTTGTGCCTTCTACCCAACCAATGTAGTGGTCGGGTGTCTGAACCATGTACCAGTAACGGTCTTTATCTAACACTTTAAGCCTTGTACCCATCAATGCCTGTGTAGCCAGTTCTGCTGCTTCTCTGGGCTGGGTGCGTATGTTGGCCACGGAAACATTCACCAAAGCAAAGATTTTCCCTTCCAGTTCTACTGCGTCTGGCAAAACCTTTATTTCATCAACCGGTGTATAACCGGCATCTTTCAGGTGGCTTAGTAATTCTTTCCTGGCCAAGGGCAGGTTCGTTTTGCCTTTCAGCTTATTGCTGTCGAGTGCAATCTGAAAAACAGCCACGCGCTTGTCAGGCGCATATTTTTTCTTTACCTGCTCTATAATAGCAGCTACAGAATGGTGGTTTTCCTGAGTTACCTGAGCAAAAAGAACAGGACTCAAGCCCAACAAAAACAGTAATAAGGCAAGTTTGCTACGAGTGTTCAGGTAATAGTACATGATTTATAGCTATTGTAAGTGATCCCATCCCTGGGCTTTAATACCAACTTTCGAGCCACTATTCAGTACCAGCTCCACTGCTTTATCCTCCGTCATATATCCGATAGGTGTAATATCCGACAGATTCTTGATTTTATCGAAATCTGACTGTTTGATGGTAAACAACAATTGATAGTCTTCACCTCCGTTCAAAGCAGCAGTAATAGGGCTCAGGTTAAATTCAGAGGCGGTCAGCATGGTAATATCTTCAATTGGCAACTTATCTTCAAAAATAAGCGCTCCCACACCTGACTGGCTGCTCAGATGTATAATTTCAGAAGCAAGTCCGTCTGAAATATCAATCATTGATGTAGGCACTACGCCCGCCTCTGCCAATTCATGAACAATGTCTGTTCTTGCCTCAGGTTTTAGCTGCCTGCCGACCAGATACGATTTTTCTTCCAGATCCGGCTGCATGCCCGGATTCGCGAGAAATACCTGTTTTTCGCGTTCCAAAATCTGAAGGCCAAAATAAGCAGCGCCCAGGTCACCGGTTACACACAGAATATCATTTGCTTGTGCACCATTTCTGTATGACACCTTATCTTTATCAACCAGGCCTGTAACAGTTACTGAAATAACCAGACCTGCACGTGAAGACGTAGTGTCACCACCAATTAAATCTACTTTGTAATCTTCGCAGGCAAATTTTATACCTTCATATATCTCGTCTACGGCTTCAACCGAAATACGGTTACTCAATCCTATGCTAACTGTAATATTTTTAGCGATGCCATTCATAGCGGCAATATCTGAAACATTTACCGCTACCGATTTATAGCCCAGATGGCGAAGCGGCGTATATGCCAGGTCAAAATGGACTCCCTCAAGCAGCATATCTGTTGAAATCAGCATGTACTTGTCGCCCATATCTATTACAGCCGCATCATCACCTATTCCCTTTACTGATTCGGCGTTCTGCAAACTGAATTTCGTTTTTATGCGGTCAATCAAACCAAACTCTCCTAATGTGTTCAACTCTGTTCTTTCCATACTATCTGCTGTTTTTGTACAGCCGGTTTCATTGTTTTTTTACAAAGATAAAAAAAGGTGGACTTCCCAGCCCACCTTTTTTTAAAGACCCGGTTCTCTTATTGAGTCACAAGGGTATAAGTATTAATCGTTCCTCCGGTTTTTGCACTTGCCGAAGTCCGTGTAATGATCAGCTGTGTATCGGTAATTGAATCAATAGTAAACTCTATTGTTCCGTTCGTACCTGTTGGTACCGGATTCAGATTTTTCAAAATCAATTTAGTATCGCCTACTAATTCATATTGTCCTGAAAACGCATTGCCGTCAAATTCAATATAGGTAACTGCAGGGGAAGTCAATAATCTTAACTGAAAACCTGAATAACCTGGTTTTGTATTATTAGCGGCTCCCTTGCTATATACTATAGCGCTACCTTCTTTTACTGTATTAGCCGACCAGTTTTTCTTAACCTTCTCCGATACAGGCACTACTTTTTTATCACCACATGAAAACATGAAAAAACTACAAGCGAATAAAAGAATGGCAATCTTTTTCATAGAGTATTATTTTTGAATATGTTCTTTCAATCTTTTTTAATCAGCGTCATTTGCCCAAAAGACGTTATAGCAAATACGGCTTAAATATAAGCTAAAAAAAAATCTTCTTAATCATATAGACGTAATTTTTAAAGAATTAGTTGTATGTAATAAGGTACTAATGACACATACCGGCTTAATTAATCAGATTTTCATTGCCTGCATTCATAAATCTTTACGACCTTTACCAAAAATATTTCAACAAACCTTGAAAGAGTATACCAGAAGCCAGTTGGCACTTCGAAACGGTCAGGATAAAGAAGAAATATGGGTAGCCTACCGGTCTGTCATTTATGATGTAACCGGATCAAGGCTTTGGCGGAAAGGCAAACACTACGAACACTGGGCAGGACAAGACCTGACTGACGAATTGAAGGACGCCCCCCATACCGAAAGTGTTTTTCTGAAGTTTAAGGCTGTAGGAAAACTCGTCCCCTGATTACGTAGCAATAGTAAGTAATCACTCAATCGCTCATTCACAAAATCACTCATTAATAACAATATGAAACTCATCGAATCAATCATACTTTTTGCGAGTCTTGCTTTTTTAGTCATGTTTGTAGACCAGGCACTTTACAAAAAAGTAGCCTTGAAAGACAGTTACTTCTTCCTGATGTTTTCAGTAGCGGGTTTCTTATATTATACCTACCGAAGAGGCCTGAGAAAAATGAAAGAAAAACAGGAAGCCGAAACAAAAAAGAAAGAAGAAAAGCCCACAAGTATTGAGAAACGACTTAGAAAGAAATAAGCCGCTTTCTCACTGTGCAAGTATTATCTCATCTCCGATATTGATTTTACCTTTTTCAACCACAAGCAGGTTCTGTCCGAAAAGAATTTTGTTGCCGTTGCGCCTGTATTGATTCAGGGTTTTCAGGGGTTCCTTCCCTTTTTCTGCTGTATCAGGATTGATGGTAGTCAACACACAACGGGCGCAGAGTTTTACACCTGCCAGTTTTGTGGTACCTGCACTAAAGTATCTGAAATTATCTTCATCGTGCGGCTCTCCTCCATTGAAAACCAGATTTGGCCGAAAACGTTTCATAACCATTTTTTCATCCAGTTTCTCATTCAGAAAGTCCAGACTGGCCTGCCCGATTATCAGAAGCGGATAGGCATCAGCAAAACTGGTATGTTCTGCATGGGTAATCGAATATTTAGGGTCTGTCGGGCGTATTGAATCATCCGGTTGATAATACAGATGCGTTTCTTTGTCCAGCACTTCGGTAAACCAGGCATCGGCTTCATCACTCACTCTGATAGCCCTTACGGTATCATCCCATATGGTTATCATCCGCTCATCATCTGTCTGGGGTACAAATGGTACTTTCAATGGTGCTATTGCTTTCATGCGATGGCTTACCACCAGTCCGTCGGTTTCAATAGCCACATCAATCAATGCCATCTGCTCATTTTCCCGTTGGGTTCTGAACACATTTTCATCATCCGCTAATACCCACCGGCGGTCAAATTGTAAGCCACGGTCTTCTACCAGCGCCTCCTGAAGTGAGATTCCCCCCAACGATTTAATGGGGTAAATATTTATTTCGCTTATAATCATTGACATCTTTACTTATATTTTTTCTGGCACAACATTTCTCGTTCAAAATCGTTTGTGTTATTAGGTCAAACATATAAATTGGAGGAAATTTTAAAGCACTACAGCCCGTATTTGTTTGTACCTTTGATCGAAGCAATAAACTTATAGCTACAACCCGGAAAAATTGTGGGCATATAGATTGACCCGAACCGCTTATATGATGAAAAAAATACTTTATATCATTACAATCCTGCTCCTTTCGAACAATGTTTTTGCGCAGCTTCAGCTGTACAAAAAAGGTCTGGCCAGTTTTGATAAAGGTCAGTACGACTTAGCCATCAAAGACCTGGCAAAGGTAACCAATATTGCCGAAAGTGAAAAAGCTAATCTGAATTACAAAATAGCCGAAGCATACCGGTTATCGAACCGTTGGGTAGAGGCCATTCCGTATTATGAAAAAGCTTTTGAAGCAAAATTACTGGTGCCTGAGGCCCACTTCCATTATGCATTTGCACTGAAAGCCGCCGAAAAGTATGACCTGGCACTACGTGAATTGCAACAGTTTATTGATGCAAAAAGCACTGTTAAAGCTTATAACGAAAAAGCTTACCGCGAGGTAAACACTTTAAGACTTATAGGTGAGATCAAAAAGAAGCAGACGGATATTACTTTCAAAAATCTTTCCCAACTCAATACATCAGGGGCAGAGTTTTCTCCGGTTATTCTTGGTGACGAAATCGTTTTTACGGCCTCGCGCAAAAGCAAAACTTACTCGAACGGCTTACCTTACGTAGGCTTGTATAAATCAAGACTGGCACGTTCGATGGCAGAGATAAGCAAACCAGAGAAATTCAGCAATGCCATTTTTGATGAAGAACGCAACGAAGGCACTCCTGCTTTTTCGCCGGACGGCAAAACCATGATTTATGCCAGAGGCAATACAGGTAAAAGAAAAGACTTTTCACCTGACATGGACTTGTACATCTCTCGTTATGTAAACGGCAGCGGATGGACAGAACCCAGCTATGTAAGTGCTTCTGACTCGGCCAGTTGGGATGGTTCTCCGGCTTTCTCTCGTGACGGTAAAACCGTTTATTTTGCTTCTAACCGCCCCGGTGGACTGGGCGGAATAGACCTATACAGAGTTAATATGGATGCCTCAGGACGATTCGGGAATCCTGTGAATTTAGGAAAAGAAATCAATACTGCCGGAGATGAAATGTTTCCTTATGTATCAGAAGACGGCAAACTCTATTTTGCTTCTGACGGCCACCCCGGTCTTGGGAAACTTGACCTTTTTGTTGCGATACGCTCTGGCGGTAAAATAACCGTAGAAAACTTGGGGATACCGTATAATTCGAACATGGACGATTTCGGATTGGTGATGAGCCCAAAAGGTGATATGTTCTTTTCTTCAAACAGAGCCGGAGGTGCCGGTGACGACGATATTTACTATTATGAAGCACCGAAACAAACTGAATTGGCTACAACCACTCCTTTGATTCCGGTTTCAACGCCTGATAGTCTGAGCAAACCGCTGGAAATCAAAACGGTAAGGTACTTCCTGGCAGGTACAATCTATACCAAAAATGCTAACAATGAAAATGTACCGTTGGATTCTGTGACTGTAAAGATTATTACCACAGGCCAGGATGAGCCACTGAAAGAAATCATTACGCAAAAAGACGGTAAGTTTGGCCCCATAGCGGTAATAGAAGATAATGATTATGTGATTCTGGGCAGTAAGAAAAATTATCTGGCCAAACGTGAGGATTTCTCAATGTATGGCCGGGCTATCCCACAGGCTTTATTGACCAAAGCTGTAACTGATACTACTTTTTATACTTCTCTGAATCTGGAAGAAATTACTCTGGATAAAACATTCAGGGTTGAGAATATTTACTATGATCTGGATAAGTGGGACATCAGACCGGATGCAGCCATTGAGCTGAACAAACTGGTACAGGTACTGGTTGATAACCCGACTATCAAAATTGAGTTGGGCTCGCATACCGACTCACGGGCTACTGAAATATATAACCAGCGGTTGTCTCAAAGACGTGCCGAGTCTGCAGTGAATTACATTGTTTCTAAAGGTATTGACCGGGTGCGTATCACAGCCAAAGGTTATGGCGAGAGTGAACTCATCATCAGGAACGCCAAAACCGAAGAAGAACATCAGACCAATCGCCGCACCGAGTTCAAGATTATTGAAATTGAATAACGTACATATCTGCTTTAAACAAAACACCGCGGAGAGAATCTCTCCGCGGTGTTTTGTTATTATCATCATGTAAGATTTACCAGCGAATCAGGGCTGAACCCCAGGTAAAGCCGCTACCAAAAGCAGCCAGACACACCAAATCTCCTTCTTTTACTTTTCCTGCTTCCCATGCTTCACACAGCGCTATCGGAATAGACGCCGCTGTGGTATTGCCATATTTCATAATATTATTATAGACTTTCTCATCAGGCAGTTTCAACGTTTTCTGAACAAACTGCGCAATGCGCAGATTGGCCTGATGTGGCACCAGCATATCTATATCACCGGGGGTTAGTCCTACCTTATTCAATGCCTCCATAATTACCTCCGGAAACTTCGTAACTGCTGTTTTAAACACCAGCTGCCCGTTCATATTAGGGTAATAGGTTTTATTTTCAATCAGGTTTTCATACACGAAAATTTCCCCGTATAATGCCTCAGGAAAACCGAAATTTTCTTTACCCAAATGGTATCCACCATGACTACCCGGGCTTATCAGCGCCAGTTCTTCGGCATAAGTACCGTCTGAATGCAAGTGGGTTGTCAGAATACCTTTTCCTTCTTCGGTATTAGGCTGCAATACAACCGCGCCTGCTCCGTCGCCAAACAAAACGGCAACATTACGCCCACGTGTAGTGAAATCAAGCCCCATAGAATGCATCTCAGCCCCAACAACCAGTATGTTTTTATACATACCTGTTTTGATGAACTGGTCAGCTACCGATAAGGAGTAAATAAAGCCAGAGCATTGATTACGGATATCAATTGCTCCGGCTTCTTTATGCGCAATGCCTAACTCCCGCTGTAATAATACACCGCAGCCCGGAAAATAATAATCAGGACTCAGTGTGGCAAATACTATAAAATCAATTTCTTCCGGTTTTATACCCGCTCTCTCACAGGCTATTCTGGCTGCATTAGCGGCCATGGTAGTAGGAGTTTCTTCATGTTTTTTACCGTATCTTCTTTCCTTAATACCCGAACGCTCCTGTATCCATTCATCAGAAGTATCCATTACTTTCATCAGGTCCTGATTGGTAACAACCTGCTCAGGTACGTAAAACCCTATACCTGCTATTTTCGAATTTACCATATTTGTTGTTTTTTGAATCCTGACACGAAATTACGAGAAAAACTCTTAATTGTTCAAGATATTCTTAGAATAGTACTTTATGTGGTTTTATTTTTTCTGTCCGCAAAGTAAACTACTATTGCGCATCTATTGAAACACTATTTTTACTATTACTAGTAATACCAGTAACCTTGCCAATATTACTACAGCCTATTAAAAAAAATCTGATTACAAAGGTATCGGGTTGTAAGAAACCGATTCACTACTGTAACCTCTTAAAACAAATCGCATACTTTTTTAAGGTCTTCCATTCACCTCAAAAAGTACGCGATTTAAAATAACTACGCCTGCTCAAATATCAAAACGAATCGGCCTGTTCAGGACTAAAATCCTTAAATGTTTTCTTTATAATGGTATCAGTAGGTTTAGTTTTAGGCTCCCAGGCGGCATCAAGGTCAAGCACTACCAGACCTTTCAGGTTCATGGCATTCATGAAATCGTCTACTTTTCTGATGAAATCAGGCCCACGACGCGATGACTTTAAAGAAAAGTCTCTGGCAAAAATATCTCCTTTGGTTTGTATCTCGTTTTTCTTTTCTATCACGTAGTTAAGCCTATCCAACAAATCCTTCATCGACTTTCCGATTACCTCAGTTGCTTCCAACGTACCGATTGTTAAAACTGTAGTACCACCCAGAGTCGAAGCCAATCTTTGTTGCTCCGGTTGTTCTTTAGGAATCAGGAAGGACGATAAGCTTGTAGTAGCGCCTAACGAGGCCGTTACTATCGAACGGTTCTTCTTGCCTTTTTTAGCTCTGGTATACAGTCTTTTCAATTCAGACTCTTTTTCTCTCAATTGTTCCATCAACTCCCACCCTCTCAACAATGTACCTCTGTAGATGTTATACAGCTTCAAATCTGCCTCAGCTTCGTTAACAGCGTTTTTCACAACAAATTTGATGGTCTTTACCGCTCTTTTTCTTGTTTTATCAATTACGAAGAAATCTACCGTAAAAGACAACGTATCGTACGGGTCTCTCACGAAATCATAATCGGGTTTGAATATAAACTCGTATTGATTCTGTGAATTTTTCACCAGCATACTTTTGGTAATAGCCGGGTTACCAGTCAAAAAATCAAACTCCTGAATATCGTCATCGCCGTTGGGATCTGACAAATAAAACCGAATACTTACCGTCTGGTTTTCTTTCAGTAAAAAGTTGTTTTCTCTTGGCACAACCACTATTTCAGGTGGTAAATCAATCTGTGTTGCTTCAACTTTCAGCCTTCCTTTTACCTGTACCTTAGACGGCTGGTCTTCCACGTAAAACTCAATATAAATCGGCTGGCTCTTTAACTGTTTAAATTGCGTAAGCGAAGGTGTCCATGACACTTCTCCCTGCGACGACATCTTCATGCCTTCCGGTAATGTTTCCGGTGCCGGCACTACCACAATCGGGTCGTTGTCTTCGTCATACACAAAGTAACGGTCTAGCTTATAAATATTCGTCGTATTGTACTGTACGTAAAACGGATTCTGATCTTTTACAATCGGTGGGCGGTTCGTATGCTGAATCCTGAATTCGACCTTAGACGAAATCACATCTTTAGTTGAGTCACATCTGGCTTCAAATATTACCTGCTGAAATTTAAATCCGGTCAAACGGTCAATCAGGTCATAAGAAGGTGTCCAGGAAAATTTACCCAACGAATCCAGTTCCATTCCTTCAATTTTGCCCTGGGGGATAGAAAACCTGAATCTGTCGCAGTCTTTTCCTTCAATCTTCAACTGAAACGAAACCGGCACACCTTCTTTCAGCTGGGTCCATTCCGTGCCGGAAGGCAAAACAATCTTTGGAGAATCTTGTGCGAACAAATGCTGAAAAAGTACTAAAAAACTAAAAATCAGTAGGTTAGTTCTCATTTTAATCATACGGTAAATTATAATACAAAATTGGTAAATCGGGTTGTAATTACCCATTAGTATTCACCTGTTACTTTTCTTCGGCGGCCATATCCTGCTTGTTCAGACCGGGTATAACCACACACGGAAAACCAAACAAACAACGGTCCTTTATCATTTTTATTACCTCGTCCGGAACGTTTTCTTCCCACCCGTCTTCACCCTGTTTAATAAGCTGCAGCGTTCTGTCGGTGTTGATGGCCAGGTTTTTTTCGTTGTAATGATGAATATCTTCTATTTTATTATTGGCAATCAGATAACGATACAAGTCAATAAGGTGGATCGGCGGTGTAAACCGCATGCCACTCATAATATTGTTGTTCTGGTAAGTCGGATATACAAAAACTTTCAGATTACGGCTGAATAAGGTAGCGAACGACTCCAGAATACCACCTGATAAATCAGTATAGTGTTTTTCTTCAAAAATGTATTCCAGATTCGGATAACCTATAATTAACCCCATTTTCAGTTTGGTGATCTTCGAAACATACGACGCCAGTTTATAGTATTCCTGGTAATTCGAAATCATGACCATGTGACCCGTTGAACACAGAATATCCACGCGGTCAAGGAAATCCTTCTCGTCTATTTCAGCATCGTTTTGTTTCAGACCCTGCAAGGTAATTTCACACATCACCACCACCTTCTCCTTGTCTACATCAGGCTCTCTCATAAACTGTTTCGTGCCGTTATCCAGCATATCCAGGTGCACATTTACCAATGGCCGGAACCGCCCCCTCAATACCAGCGCATGTTTTCTGAATAACACTTCCGACGGCTGCAGGTTCTCACCATCTGAGCCAAAAAGGGCAATATCAGAAAAACCATGCATAACCAGACGTAAACTCATCACACGATTATCAACATGCTGAAAATCAGGCCCTTCAAACCTAATCATGTCAATCTGGATTCTGTCCTTAGACAGGTCGTCCATTAAAGATAACAACAAAGACTCGGGATCCTGATGGTAATAAAAGCTTCCATATACCAGATTAACACCCAGTATACCAAGTGCCTGATGCTGCAACACGTTGTCGTTGTCCAGCATTTTTACGTGAATAATTATGTCATTATACTCTCCCCCCGGTGTCAGCTGAAACCTTACACCCATCCAGCCATGCGCTTCATTATTTCTATGATAATTCAACGCTGCTACTGTATCCGAAAACGCAAAAAATGTGGTTGTTTCTCCTCTCTTTTCGTTCAATCGTTCAATCAAAAGACCATACTCATGGTCAAGCATGCTCATCAAACGCGGTTCACATACATACCGCCCGTTCTCCATTGCTCCATAAATCGCGTCAGAGAAAGTCATATCATACGCCGACATGGTTTTTGCAATCGTTTTCGATGCTCCACCTGCCTTAAAAAAATTTGCCGCTACGTCCTGTCCTGCACCAATTTCAGCAAAGCACCCGTAAATCTGTTTATTCAGGTTTATGCGCAACGCCTTTTGCTTGGTACCCAGGTTTTTCTCATAGATGGTTTCCATTGTTGATGCTTTTTTACCTGTATTATTCACTCCTCACATGCCTTATTCTTCTTTACAAAGGTAGCCCTATATTTGTACTTTTCCAAGTATGAACAATAAGAATAAGTAACCTGAATATAAAATAAATATCAAGACAAATATAAGATTTTATAGCAAAAATGACTTTTTAATAAATTTTTAAGGGCTATTTGTCAGATTAAATTCGGGTAAAGCCCTAAATTTGAACCTGAAATGAACCATACATGCATTTGGTAATAAACTAATCTGAAAGCCCTTTGGTTTGTATCGATAAAAACATTATCCCGCGGCTGTTGCAGAAAAGTACTTCCTATTATTAGAACCTGTAAAAAATGTTTAAGCGAATTACATATATTATACTGTTCTTAAGCCTGAGTGGGCTATTGTTTGCCAATGAACGGCATACGGCTTCGCTTTCGCTTCCCGGTAAAAAATGTATCCGCAATACAACCGGCTTACCACCGAGCGCAGACGATTTCCTTACCGTCGACTTTCATACCAATCACTATTTTGTCCGTTGTGCTAACGACAAGCAAGACAGTTATACTCACCACAGCCCGCTATCTTATATCTTCTTTAAAGAAAATGTTTTAAAGGGTTTATTCGTTCAAAAAAAGCTTAATTTTTTCAAGAGCATATCCATCCATCTTCTTAATTGTATCTGGCTAATCTGATTCCTTCGATCCGTATTTCCTGACCCAAAACAAAACTGCATTTGTCAGGCAGCCTGTCATTTGATTTACCAAATGAAGGGTTGAATACTGCGTTTAAAATTCATTAAAATACCCACATTACCGTGAAAAGACTACAAAACATTGTTTTTCTATGGCTTTTCTGTGTCCCGGTTTTTGCCTCAACAGATTCTCTTAAAATAAATCTACGGGAATTAGAAGGCATTTTCCTGCAGAAAAACGCCCTGCTCATGGCTCATAAATTCGACATTGAAGCCAATCGGGCAACTATTATACAAGCCAAACTATGGGAGAACCCGACGTTGACGGTTGAGCAAATGCTCTATAATAATCAGACACAAAGCATTCTGCCCATATTGGGTCAGAACGACGTAAAAGGCCAGCCCACTACGCAACAGACTGTACAATTGCAGCAGCTTTTTTATCTGGCAGGTAAACGTACCAAACGCACTGCGCTGGCTGAAACGAGTACGCAAATGGCTGAGGATAGCTATTATGATGTATTGCGAGGCTTGAAATTTGAACTGCGGAGCAATTTCTATGACCTCTTTTATCTACAAAATATCATGGGGATTTACGACGAAGAAATTGCCTCTCTGGAGAAAACACTGGCAGGCATGAATACCCTGCTTCAGAAAGGAATCATTCCTATTAAAGATATAACGCGTGTCAGGGCTTTGCTGTTTACATTAGAAACCGAGCGAAAAGACCTACGGATAGAGATGCTCGAACGACAAGTGAACCTGCGCATCATCACCGGTACCCGAAACGAGGTCTTTTTTATTCCCCAGGTAGACAAAAACGCTATTGATACAGTAAACCCTCAATTGCTTACGCTTGACAACCTGATGACAGCTGCTCTGGATACGAGACCCGATTTAAAATTACAACAATCGGCATTAAAACTGGAACAACAGAATCTGGTATATCAGAAAGCCTTGAAAGTGCCTGATTTGCAGGCCGGGCTCAGCTATGACCGCGCCGGTAGCAGTGTACCCAACTATTTCGCGGCTACTCTTCAGATGAATCTGCCTTTTTTCAACAAAAATCAGGGGAATATCAAAGCAGCAGAATATAGAATCCAGTCAGTGCAAAAGCAGCTGGCAAGTCAGGAAGACAAGGTAATCGGCGATATCCAGTTGGCCTACCGGAAAGCTATGGAAACCGATAAATTGTATAAGGGCTACGACAAAGCCTTTATGATTGACTTCGACAAGCTTTTCGACAACGTAAAGCTGAATTTCGAAAAACAGATTATCTCCATGCTTGAGTTCATCGATTTTTACGAGTCATACAAAAGCAGCGCCGTGCAGATGAACCGCCTGCAAAACGACCGGATGAATGCCTTAGAAGAAATCAATTTTATGGCCGGTAAGGAAATAATCAGCCTGCCATAAGAAACCACTGAATATCAGACAAACTTCAATACAATGAAAAATATATCAAAAATTATCTTTTTACCCGGCTTATTGTTCGCTTCGGCTCTGGTATTTCAGAGCTGTAAAAGTGAAACGAAGCAGGAAGAACCGGCCAAAGAAAGCTTTATGCTCACCGACACGATGATGTCAAAACTCGGATTTGACGAAGTTACCTCAAAAGTGCTGCTGTCGGAAGTAAAACTGAGCGGAAAAGTAACCGCAAATGAAGACAAAATGGCCAAAGTGTTTCCGCGGGTAGATGGCAACATAGAAAAACTGAATGTTCAACTGGGTGATTACGTCCAAAAAGGTCAGATATTAGCCATTATACGTAGCCGTCAGGTAGCAGAAATGGACAATCAGCTAAGCATGGCCTTATCGAACCTGCAAATTGCCAAAAAGAACCTGGGAGTTGAAGAAGAACTGTTCAAAGCAGGGCTTGAACCTGAAAGAAATCTGGTAAACGCCCGCCAGGAGGTACATAAAGCAGAATCAGAGCTGAAACGCGTACAAGAAACTATGAAGATATATGATATAGGCAAAGAAGCTACGTATCAGATAAAATCACCGATTTCGGGCTTTTTGATTGAGAAAAATGCCGTAGCCGGTATGGACTTCAACATCGAAAATATTGACAATTTCTTTACTATCTCTGACTTGTCAGATATATGGGTACTTGCCGATGTATACGAAACCGACATCAACAAAGTGAAAGTAGGCTATGAGTGCGACATTACTACATTGGCAGACCCCGACAGGAAAATCAAAGGTAAAATAGACAAAATATTCAACGTGCTTGATCCTGAAAGTCGCGTCATGAAAGTGCGCATACGTCTCCCTAACCCCGGCTATACCCTAAAACCACAGATGTTTGCCATTGTGCGGGTATACCATGAAGAGCCTCAATTCATGCTTGCTATTCCTGCCAAGGCTGTGATTTTCGACAGAAGCAAGCAATGGGTAATGGTATTCAAAGACCGCCGGCATGTAGAAACCCGTCTTGTAAAGATTTTCAAAACGGTAGGAGACTATGCCTACGTTGAGTCGGGGCTGGCTGCCGGCGAAAAAATTATATCTAATCAGCAATTGCTGGTATACGATGCGCTGAACGATTAATCAGAAATCGGTAAACATTATCAAAAGACAAACATGAAAAGGTTTTATGTATCATTATCCTATTAGACAATACATTCTTTTAAGCAATGAAACAGAACCGGTAGAAGACAGGCAAAACCTGCGATTATACCGCTAACGTAATAGGATATACACAAGGCATTATGCGCCCGTTATTGACTGTCTGTTATGCTCAGATACCTTTAGAGCAAACGGAACAACAATGGACAAAGATTCTGGTAAGGCACTTTCGCATCACCTAAAAATTGAAAAAACTTTTGGTAATTCCAGTCATTCATTATTGAGTAAGCTCACTAAGCAACAATCTCATGAACAAATTCATTAAAAATATCCTGGCGTTTTCACTCAAGAATCGCTTTTTCACATTCTTCTTTGTGGGTGTGCTCTCCATTGCCGGAGTAGTAAGCTACCTCAACACTCCCATTGAAGCCTTTCCCGATGTAACTAACACACAAATTATTATCGTAACCGAATGGAATGGTCGAAGCGCCGAAGAAATTGAACGCTTTGTTACGATTCCCATTGAGGTAGCCATGAACTCCGTACAACGTAAAACTAATGTGCGGAGCATTACCATGTTTGGGCTTTCGGTCATGAAAATCATCTTTGAAGATGAAGTAGACGATTTCTTTGCCCGGCAACAGGTAAACAACCAGTTGCGCACCATAAGCCTGCCCGAAGGTGTGGAACCCGATGTACAGCCTCCCTATGGTCCCACCGGTGAGATTTTCAGATATACACTGAAAAGCCCGAACCGCGACTCCAGAGATTTATTGACTATTCAGAACTGGGTAATTGACCGCCAGCTGCGGGCAGTACCGGGCGTTGCCGATCTGGTTGCCTTTGGTGGCCGTGAGAAAATTTACGAAATCATGGTGAATCCGCTCCTATTGCATAAGTATGACATTACGCCACTGGAAGTGTACAATGCCGTAGAAAAAAGCAATGTAAACGTAGGTGGCGATGTAATCGAGAAAAACGGGCAGGCATATGTGGTACGGGGCCTGGGGCTATTGACCAAAATTGAAGACATTGAGAATATCATTGTAGAAAACATCAACGGCACTCCTATTTATGTTAAAAACGTAGCGGAAGTCAACGAATCTAATTTCCCTCGCGTAGGGCAGGTCGGCTTAGATAAAGATGACGACGTAGTAGAAGGGATAGTAGTGATGCGTAAAGGAGAAAACCCCAGCGAAGTGCTGGAAAGAGTAAAAGCCAAAATTGATGAGCTGAACAATAAGATTCTGCCGTCAGATGTAAAAATGGTTACTTTCTATGACCGCGACAATCTGATGAAATTCTGTACCGAAACAGTTTTGCACAATCTGGCCGAAGGGATTGTGCTCGTTACGGTAATTGTTTTACTGTTCATGGCTGACTGGCGAACCACCGTCATCGTTTCTATCATCATTCCTTTGTCTCTGCTTTTTGCCTTTTTCTGTCTTAGGCTTAAAGGTATGTCGGCCAATCTCCTTTCCATGGGGGCCGTCGATTTCGGAATTATCATTGACGGAGCCGTAGTGATGGTAGAAGGGATATTTGTGGCGCTCGACCATCTCTCGCATAAAGTGGGCATGGAGAAATTCAACAAACTATCTAAACTGGGATTAATTAAAAAGACCGGTGCTGAGATGGGTAAGGCCGTCTTCTTCTCCAAGCTGATTATCATCACTGCTTTAATACCGATTTTCAGTTTTCAGAAAGTAGAGGGTAAAATGTTCAGTCCGCTGGCGTGGACACTCGGTTTTGCATTACTGGGTGCGCTTATATTTACATTGACACTGGTGCCTGTACTATGTTCTATTTTATTACGGAAAAATGTGCGCGAAAAGAACAATCCGGTTGTGCGCTTCTTCGATAAAGGCATTACTTCATGGTTTGGATGGACATACGCACACAAGCGCCTGAGTGTGCTGATTGCCTTCATAATTATGGGCGTGAGTTTTGCTTCTACTGCTTTGCTGGGCACAGAGTTTCTACCTCAGTTAAACGAAGGAGCACTTTGGGTAGAAGCCAAAATGCCTATGAGTATGTCGCTTAACGAAACCGTAAAAATGGTAAGTACACTGAGAGATAAACTGAATAAATATCCGGAAGTAAACGGGGTGCTTTCACAAACCGGGCGCTCTAATGACGGTACCGACCCTTCAGGGTTTTATTATGTGCAGATGCAGGTAAACCTGAAACCCAAAAAAGAGTGGACAAGGAAAATCAATACTGATGAGCTGATTGAAGAAATGGATAAAGACCTGAAACAATTTCAGGGCGTAAATTATAACTATTCGCAACCCATTATTGATAACGTAGCCGAGGCTGTAGCGGGGATGAACGCATCCAATGCCGTTAAGATTTTCGGTAATAATCTGGACGACCTCAATAAATATGCCGATGAAGTACTCAACGCCATTAAAGATGTACCGGGTATTAAAGATATAGGTATTCTGAGGAATGTCGGCCAACCCGAAATGCGTGTAAATCTGAATCTGCGCCGAATGGCTTTCTACGGGGTACAAACCAGTGACGCCCAAGCAGTGATTGAAATGGCGATTGGAGGAAAAACCGCCTCTATTATGTATGAAGGCGAAAGGAAATTTGATATTCGCATACGTTATCTGCAGGAATACCGCAAAGATGAAAACGACTTGAGCAGCCTGCTGGTTCCTACGGCCCGGGGCACCAAGGTACCACTGAAAGAAATAGCCACCATAGAAACCGTAACAGGCCCGGCCTTTGTGTATCGTGATAAAAACAAGCGTTTCATTGGTGTAAAATTCTCTGTACGTGAACGCGACCTGGGCAGCACCATTGCCGAAGCACAGGCAAAAGTTGCTGAAAAAGTAAAACTGGATCGTGATACCAGCATTGAATGGACCGGAGAGTTTGAGAATCAGGTGCGTGCCAGCGAGCGCTTAGGCCAGGTGGTTCCGCTTTGTTTACTGGCCATTTTTGTGATTCTGTTCATTATGTTTGGTAATGCCAAAGATGCGGGTCTGGTGTTGGTTAATGTGCCTTTTGCCCTGATTGGCGGTATACTGGCATTGCATACCACAGGTACTATTTTCGGTATTTCGGCAGGGGTCGGGTTTATCGCCCTGTTTGGTATCTGTGTGCAGAACGGGGTAATCCTCATTTCGGTTTTCAATAAAAATCTAGCTGCAAGGATGCCACTGGACGATGCCATTAAAGATGGCGTAAAATCAAGAATACGCCCGGTAGTAATGACCGCCCTCATGGCAGCCATAGGACTGTTGCCTGCAGCCATATCAACAGGAATCGGATCTGAAACCCAGAAACCACTCGCCATAGTAGTGATCGGCGGGTTGATTTCTGCCACTGTGCTTACTCTGCTGATTTTCCCGATTATTTACCGGTTTTTCTACCGGCATAATGTACATACATTGAGGGATTTAGAATAACCAATGCCCTCATTTTTTTAAGCCGGATAGCTCTCCTATCCGGCTTTTTTGTTGAATTGAGCATGAGCGGAACACCGATAACCAGGCTCCAGAGCATCTACTGATAAATTCCTTATAATAATTCATTGAAAATAGCGTAATTTGTAGGGTGATTTTGATTTTCGTTTGCGAATTCCACAGGCACTATCACCACATTCATTGAAAAGTATGATTAAAATTTTTGCCTTTTGTCTGAATCTTCTGATTTTTCAGAAAGACACTTCCGGCATTACCTATGAAAGCTACCAGAGTGCCATCTACGATTACAAGCCTCTTCTGGCCGACATCAGGGAATACAAACTTACTCCTGAAGAAGCCCGTGAAAGATTTCAGAACATTATGCATACGCTGAAAAAAGCCCATCCCACGGTGGCTTACGATTCTTCTGAGGTAAGTATTTTCTTTCCTTTGCTGGGCTTCGACTACCGGGCTGTAGGTGGCAGGCGAGGCAATGGATACAAGGTAAAAGGATATGATTTGTTCGACCAGAACGCCAAAGGCAGCCACCCGGCTCATGATATTTTTATTAAAGATAAAAACCAGGATTGCAAAGACGATAGAACAGGTGACTATGTAAGCATTGTGTCAGTGAGCGACGGAGTAGTGATTGGTACAGAAACAGACTGGCAGCCCGGCAGTGATTACAGAGGAGGAAATTATATCTGGATTTATGACACTACCACCGGCGGGTTATGGTATTATGCACACCAGAAAGAAATTTATGTAAAGACCGGCGATGTAGTAAAAGCCGGGCAGAAAATCTCCATTATCGGACGAACGGGCTATAATGCCTACATGAAACGCTCTGATACCCATTTGCATCTTACCTATCTGCACATTGATGAGGGAGGGAATCCTTTCCCGGTTAATACATACGGCTGGCTGCAAAATGCTGCTACACTGCTCGACCCCCGCATTGCAGTTGACCTAAAGCCTTTCTCCTATTATGCAGAACCTAAGCCCCTGAATGTAAGTCCTAAAAAACTGTCTGCTCCTGTTATCCGCTCAAGAAAATTTACGAATGATAGCCGTAAAAAGAAAAGAAGACGCTCACGAAACTGATAATACCTACGTCCAATAATTTTCTATTGAAAAGATTATATATTCGGCTATAATCAATCATTATCTATATTTCTGTAGTATATGCCGGATTTTCATGCAAGGGTTACTATGTCCTTAATTGCAGCGGGCAAATCATAAGGCATATTGGTATTGACCTTGACACCTCTATTCAGTAAAGAACATTAGTTAAAACGTTTCTCAGCAAAACTCACTAAACTGTACGAAATTTTTATTAAACATCCGTATGCGCTGCCAGCAACGGTGTCTCTTCCATCAGATCTTTTAGTGTTGTGTGTTCATAAACAGCCAGATTGGCATCTCTCACTTTTTCCATAATAGGTCTGATACGGCAAGTCACTTCATTATCACAGTCGTCGCACTTTCCGTAGAAATGTAGAGAAACACATAGCATAGGAGCAATAGGCCCGTCTATAATCCTTACAATTTTTGCTATAGTCACCTGTTCCGGAGACAGTCTGAGTTGATACCCCCCTCCTTTACCCTTCTGGCTATGCAGTATTCCGTTATTACGCAGTTCGAGTAATATCGCTTCCAGAAATTTCTTGGGAATATTCTCTTTTTCGGCTATTTCAGCAATAAGAACAGGCTGCCTTGATACAAACCTTTCTGAAAGGAGTTTCAAGGCTTTCAGCGCGTATTTTGCTTTTTTAGAAATCATCTATTAGAATGCTGACGTGTATTAGATTTTGGTTGCTTTATATGAGCCAAGCAAAAGTAAAATTTTTTCCTGGTTTTGCAATAAATGTATTATCCCACAACTGTTAAACACATTTGCGATTCATAATTATGCTAAGTTAGCTATTTTTTTACGAAATAACTAGTTTTTGCCCTTACAGGCACGCCAGTTGTCGATATACCCTCAAGCCGTATGTCTACCGTTGTGCTTGCATTGGTGTTAAAAAACGAAAGCGTTGCTTTGCCGTTATTATCTGTTTTTACCAATGGTGCCCAGAATATGGTCGAACGGTAATCAGGTCTGGCATTTTGTTGAAAATCCTCAGCCCGGGCTTCGCCATAATTGGGGGAATAAAATTCCTTAGCTACCGAATATCCGTTTACCTCTGCTACTTCGATCCCCATTGTCGGCCCGCTCTCCTCAGAACCACCGCGCCTAGTAAGTACAGATATGACCCCGTTACCTCCCCTTGAGCCATAAATAGCCGCATCTGCTCCTTTCAATACATCAATTCTATCCACGTCAAAAACCGGTATTGACAACACAGTCTGTTTATCTACCATCATGCCGTCCAGCAAAAATGCAGGTTCTGAAGACCCGTTTATTGAACTTATTCCTCTTATCATTACTGTCGGATTCATCGGGCTCCCCGATACATTCACACCCGGCACTCTTCCTCGCAGCAAATCTATTACATTTCCATATGAGTTCATGTCCCGGGTTATCTTCAATGTGTTCGTTGGGTTGCTGTACAATACCCTGTCTTCCCGTTCCAATTGTTTTTTGGCTTTAACGATTACTTCCTGCAACAGTCTTTCTTTCCTTTCTTTTAAAATTCTCTCTATCTCCAGTGCCTCGCCGGTTCTCTTCAGGTAATCGGCCAGATCTTTCTCGTCAAAAGTAACCGGATTAAGTGGAATAGCCACTACCTGCAGTTTAGGCGATGGGCTTTTATTTATAAAAGTTCGGGTATTACGGTTTAACTTACCCGCTATGGATTGAATCAGTATCTTGGCCGAACCTGTGTAATCAAGCTCAGTTATGGAAAAAGTACCATCTGTAGCAGCCTGACCCATGCCAAACTGGCGGCTTTGGTCTTCCGCCCATATCATGTACGTCAGATTCAAAGGCTTTTCAAATAATTTACCGTTCTGTCTTGTTACTTCACCTGATATAACTAATCCTTTCTCGGCCGCAAAACGGGGTTCAGGTAAAGTTGGCTTCAGAATATCCTCCCATTTGAAGCGCCGCCAGCCCTGTGTCATCAACAGAATGTCAAGATGCCGGCGCACTTCGGGCTTGTTCTGTTCAAAATAGTAATCGGGTTGCTCTATTTTACCTCTTACATCAGAGCTTAGCAGCAGATAGGTCAGGATGTTTTCTTCATTGGGCAGCCTAAGCACCTGTTTCCCATCAGATACCACTACCGAAAAGTTACCCGCTACCGGTTCTCCGTCTACATTCGTGGCGTTGATTTCCAGCTTAATTTCATCCTTAGGCTGGTAGTTTTGCTTATCGGGCTTAATACTTACATTGACATAATCTTCATGATAAATATACACCAGGCGTTCACATCTGGGCTTACCGGTTTCGTCAAAAACGGTAAATTGTGTTACCCCCTCAGGAAACTTGTCTTTGGGTATTTTAAGAAACATCGATTTATTGCTGACGGGTGTTCGGGCAATATAACAAATGTTGCCCTGCGACTGCCCTATTACCACCATATTGCCACTTTCTTTGGGTTTGTCATAGTTATGCCCCACATACAAGCGCATAAAGTTTTTATCAGCAACCGCTTCAATCCCCATCATAAAGCCTTTTTGCTCAACAAGTGGCAGTGGCACTTCCTTTTCAAATATTTTCCGGTACTTAATCTTGGCCGTGTATAACTCACCCGGTTCGGCCTTGAAGTTAAATGCACCCATACCCAAATGCTCGCTTTCGAACTGCATGACGGTATCGCCCGACTGCGAAAGAATAATTCCACTCACATCTACACCATTACCTATCCTATCTGTGGCTTTAAAGGCAATTTTGTTATCCATTCCTTCAATTATCTGCCCGCCTTCAGGAAAAAATCTGAAATCAATTTCACGGGAATCAAATTTCACAGGATTTACCTCTTCTCCAACCCGATGCACCTTAAACTCCTTAATAAACATAAGATTTTCATCAAAATTCCTCATCCAGTTAGTATAGGCTCTTATGCTATAGTATCCGGAATGCAAGCTATCTGCCAGTTCAAACGCACCGGCGGCTACCCCGTCTTCAAGTTTCAATATTTTCTTGTCCAGCACCCTGCCTATTTGATTGTCAATCAATTCCAGATATAGCGGAACACTTATGGTATCCGGCAAGTTCGACCCCGCTTCAACGAGGTATGCTTTCAGCCAGACGGTTTCTCCGGCAGTATAATATGGTTTGTCCAGGTGCAGATAGGCTTTTTCCTGCGGATATGACGATATATATCTATTGAATTTCTCAACAATATCGGCACTTAAATCATCATTAATAGTGAAAGCAAACAGCAAAAAGGCAGCAGCAGAAAGTAAAATGTTTTTTTTCATTGTAAGAAAAAAGTTGAGGCTTTAGTCATGAAAACATCTCCGTTTCCATCTCTGACAGCATATCGAATTCAGACCCAAAGTTGCATTTCTTTCAAAACTACGTAGGTTTCCATACCATTCCAAATATTCAATATATCAATATTTCCACTTAATAAATTATTAATGACCGGCTCCGTTATTTATGCGAACCGTCAGATAATATTCTTCAAAATATTCTTGACTTGTATTGTTTTTTTCCATAAGTTAGTTCTAGGAAGTTCTTTGAAAAATGAAAGACAGTGAAACAGCTCGTAGCGAAATTTTCGCTATAGAGCCTGATTTCTGGCTTTAACCAATTTATCTATTTTTAACTTTAAATTTGTGAGTTATGAAGATTCATGTGCAAGCAGTTCATTTTGATGCTGACCCTAGCTTGGTTAGTTTCATTCAAAACAAGTTAAGTAAATTAGATACCTTTTATGACCGTGTTGTAAGCGGCGAAGTATTTTTAAAACTGGGTAAAGGAGAAAAAAGTAAAGTTCATAAAAAGTTTGTAGAAGTGAAATTGAATGTCCCCGGCCAAACCATTTATGTAGAAGAAAAGGGCGACACTTTTGAAGAGGCCACCGACATCATATTAGAAACCTTAAAATCGAAAATTAAAAAATTTAAAGATAAGAAAAACACCGTTGAACATAAAAAACCAGAACTGGATGTGGTAGCGGAAGAAGTAATTGAAGATGAATTTTAATTGAATACTTGATTAATATAGAAGAGGACAGGAACCTGTCCTCTTTTTTTATGCCCTGAAATATACAGCATATACAACAAGACCGGCAACACCTAAACAACAAGCCAATAATTTCTTAACAAATGACGCTCTGTCAAACCGATAAGCGTGAATCAAATTAAAAATACCTACAATAAAAATCAATGCAAACAATGCCATTTTGAAGGAATACCTCTCATGTGCATCGGTGCTCAATATATCAATCATTAACAACAAAATGACAAACGGAATAGCCACCAGTGGCGATTGGGTTATTTTATTTAGTCTTGTCATTTTTTTAAGTTTTAATTTTTGCAGACTTCACAAAAAACACGCGCTTTAATCAAACATCTACTTTGTTGACCGGAGTAAGACATTCTTCTATGAATATAGCATTCGTTTAATTCTTTCCCAAAAAATTCAGCAATCATTTACTATGCGGTACCAACAAATGCAAGTAATGCCCGCATTCAGTTAATAAATCAATTCATCTATTAATAATAAATTAAAACACTACAATTTCTTTTTGCGAACAGCATTAGTTCAAAATCATTTCATTATCTTGCATAAGTTTTTTGCTTATTACTATTATTTATGAGAAGAAAAAAAGAGATACCACGTATCTTGTGGTTTATCTTGCCCGCTGTTGTGGGCTTAATTCATTTTTTTAGAGACTCGTACAACAACTACTCAATTTATAAGGGGGTTTTTTATCATCTTATTCATCAGACAAACCTTTATGGTCTCTATCCGAATGAATATTTTGACAGCAACCACTACGGACCCTTTTTTGGACTGATTGTAGCTCCTTTTTCTATCTTACCTGACTATATCGGCTTAACACTCTGGACAGCTTTTCATGGTTTTGTCTTGTACAAAGCATTGACCACTCTACCCCTCAAAGATGGAAGCCTCTGGATCGTATTATTGATTTGCCTGGTAGATTTAAATACATCTTCGCACAATGTGCAGGTGAATCCCAGTATTGCAGCACTCATAATTTTATCATGGTATTTTGTAAAGGAAGAAAAAGACTTCTGGGCGGTGCTGTTTGTCATGATTGGTGCCTTTGTGAAACTATACGGCATTGTAGGGCTTGTTTTCTGGCTTTTCTCAAAGCATAAAATCAAATATATTTATTCTGCTTTCTTCTGGGCTGCTGTTTTATTTGCGCTTCCGATGCTCATCAGTTCACCGGCATTTGTTGCACAGTCGTACGTCGACTGGTATCATAGTCTGGTCGAAAAAAATCTCTCTAATCAGACAGGCAGTGAGGGTATTGGCAGCATGCAGGATGTTTCACTTATGGGTCTGTTCAGACGCGTAGGTGGGGTGAACGTATCAAATCTGGCTTTTATTATTCCGGGCTTATTGCTACAACTGGCACCGTTAGCACGTATAAAACTTTATAGTAATGTTATTTTCCAGCTTCGCTATCTGGCATCTATATTGATATTCGTTGTGATTTTCTCATCCTCTTCCGAATCATCAACCTACATCATTGCGGTTTCAGGCGTTGCTATCTGGTTTATGACACAAGAATACCCCATCAGTCGTCCGGTATGGGTATTACTTATCATTGTTGCAATATTTACTTCTTTAACAGCAACTGACATTTTCCCTTATCATATCCGGCAACTATTTATTATTTACTCAATAAAGGCATTTCCTTGTTGCCTGGTTTGGGTTGAGTGTATTTACCAATTACTAACCGACAAACATTACCCAATTGAAAGAAAATGGATATTTCAAGGCTGAAAATCTGCATTCTAACAGCTGCATACAACGAAGGCGAAAACATTCTCGTCTTTTATGATGCGGTCAAGAGCGTAATAGACACATTGCCTTATACGTTCGAGTTTTGCTTTGTAAACGATGGAAGTTCTGATAATACGCTGAGGATTATCAGAAACCTGGCACGGGAAGACCATTCCGTAAAATATCTGTCGTTTTCCCGAAATTTCGGTCAACAGGTGGCATTAAAAGCAGGAATCGATACTATCGATGCTGATGCCATTATTATGATGGACAGCGATTTGCAGCACCCGCCTTCATTGATACCTGTATTGATTGACACCTGGGAACAGTCACGGGTAAACGTAGTAAATACGATCAGAGAAGAAGACCGGGATCTGTCATGGTTTAAAAAGAAAACAAGCCAGGGGTTCTATAAGGTACTGAACAATATAAGCAACCTTTCTCTGCAACCGGGTCAGGCAGATTACCGATTGATAGACCGCCAGGTGGTGCAGACACTGAAAAACTCGAAAGAACAGGATGTTTTTCTGCGAGGCATGATACACTGGATAGGATATAAACAAATAAACATACCTTACAAACCACAGAAACGTTTTGCCGGAGAAAGCAAATATACACTGAGTAAAATGATAAAACTGGCATTGGCGGGTATAACGTCTTTTAGTGTAAAACCACTCCACAGTGCTATTTATCTGGGATTCATTATAGCTTTCGGTTCAATGTTGTATCTGCCTTATGTGCTTTATAGCTTCTTTAGCGGCAATGCAGTTGACGGATGGAGTTCTGTACTAATGACGATCGCTTTTTTTGGTGGGTTAAACCTGTTTATTTTAGGAATTATAGGGTTATATATAGGCAAAATACTGATTCAGAATAAAGAGCGGCCGCTATATATAATTCAGGAACATAATATTTATGAAAACAGCTATTCTCAGTTTTGATGTAGAGGAGTTCGACATGCCCTTTGAGTTTGGCGGGCAGTCAGGTCTGGAAGAACAGATTGCTACATCGAGCGCAGGTTTGCAGCGTGTCTTAACTATTCTGAACAGATATAAAGCGAGTGCTACCTTCTATTGTACAGGCGTATATGCCCTTGCTGAACCGGAAAGTATCAGAGGACTAAGCCAGGCACATGAGGTAGCTTCTCATAATTATTACCATTCAAGCCATAAAACCGAAGACCTGCTCAATTCTAAGCTGGTTTTAGAGAATATCATTCAGAAAGAAGTAAAGGGATTCCGCATGCCGCGCATGGCCCCTGTGTCAGACGCCGACCTGCTTTCAGCCGGTTATAATTACAATGCTTCTTATAACCCTACCTACCTGCCGGGTCGATACGATTACCGGCATATTCCCAGAACTATCTATCAGGATAACGGGCTAATACACGTACCGGCATCGGTTTCACCCAAATGGCGGCTGCCCTTATTCTGGATAGCCTTTCATAATTATCCATTATCTTACTTTTTATACCTATGTAAAAAAGTAGCAGAAGCAAATGGGTATGTGCATTTGTATTTCCATCCCTGGGAGTTTACCGATTATACCAATCTGCCTGATGGAGCAAAATATCCGTTCTATCTACGCAGAAATAACGGCCTGAAAATGCAGAAGAGATTTAATCAGCTGATGGCTTTTTTGCAGAAAGAAGGTTTTGCTTTCAAAACAACCTCATGGCTGGTAGAACAGCCTTATTTATTTCCGGACTCGGCATTAAAAAACGCATAGGTTATGGCCTATGCGTTTAATTTAAATATTTCTTTCAGTTCGTGAGCCTCTTCGGGTTTCATTCTGCCTGCCAATACGAGCCTTAGCTGTCGTCGGCGCAGTGCCCCTGCATATAATTCTTTCTCTTCGGCGGTTTCAGGTTCTACGGGCGGTACCTCTATCGGGCGACCCGTCTGGTCTACGGCCACAAAAGTCATAAAAGCCTTATTGGTATATATTCTTGTTCCTGCCGGAATATTCTCTGCCCATACGTCAATGCCAACTTCTAATGATGAGTTAAAGGCTCTTGTTACTTTGGCCTGCAAGGTAACCACCGAACCCAGCGGAATGGCCTCTTTAAAAGAAACATTATCAACCGAGGCTGTCACTACAATTCTGTTGCAATGTTTTTGTGCAGCAATGGCTCCTGCAATATCCATCATTCTCATTAAATTACCCCCCATCAGGTTCCCTAACGTATTGGTGTCGTTCGGAAAAACCATCTCGGTCATTACTGTAAGCGAGTCTTGTGCTTTACGTACTTTTTGCATAAACTGTTTTTTCAAAATATGGTTTGTTGATTATATTCCGGTTATGGTCAGATTATTTTCTTATCAAGACGAATGAACAATTCGTTTCCAGCACGCGGTGGAATGGAGTTGTAGCATCTCTCAAAAATAACAGGTTGAAAATGCGGCCTGAACAGGGTCAGGTATTCTTCTTTTGAACCACCAAATGGCGGGCCTCCCTCGAAAGGAAAATCAAAAATCACCCCCACAAGCTTACCTCCCGGCTTTAGCAGGGCATACATCTGCCCGGCATATGTTGTCCGCAAAGAGGGGTCTAAAGCAGACAGAAAGGTTTGCTCAATAATCAGGTCGTATTGATCCTGATGAGTGAAAAAATCCTGATGGATTACCCGGCAGCTGCCATTTTCGATGTAAAATTGTAAATTTCTCTGCAAACGTTCTACTAAAACCACCGAAATATCAATCAGCGTGATATTCGTAAAGCCCTGACCGAGCAGATATTCAGCCTCATAGGAGTTGCCGCAGCCAGGAATCAGAATGGCTGTAGACTTATCTGTCAGTTGGTCAAAATACGCTTTCAGCGGAGTAGAAACATAGCCGATATCCCAACCGGTTTGTCCATTCACATAGCGTTGGCTCCAGTATGCGTCATTCAGCATTTACTTTCAATTTTATTAGATTATGAACCTGATTCGTGACAGAGATGTTAGCCATTGAAACCAGCCGGTTCTGTTTAACGAAAACACAAATATACCAATAAAATGAAATCAGTTGCCGATTACCTGCGCCAAACCCTCGCACCGGTTTTACCTGCACTTCAGTCCATTTCAGACGAAGACGCCGGAATTAAACCGCAGCCAAACAAATGGTCGAAAAAAGAGATTCTAGGACATCTGATAGATTCTGCCAGCAATAATCAGCATAAATTTGTAAGAACAATGGCACAACCGCATCTGAACTTTGTAGGTTATGCACAGGATTTCTGGGTAGCACAGCAAGCATACAACAGCAAACCTTGGCAGGAGATTGTAACCTTCTGGTATACTTACAACCTGCATATTGCGCATATCATAGAATCAGTGAACCCGTCTTACTTACAGAATACCGTAAGTATTGAAGGTAGCGAGCCATTTACCTTGGCTTTTATTATGGAAGATTACGTAGAGCATCTCAAACATCACCTAAGGGTTATCCTGCCTGATGCCGGTTTGGCAAGTAAGTTTCAGAATGTTTATAATGCATAGAAAAGGCGGCTTTTCGCCGCCTTTCATCTGACTCATATCAATGATCGTAACTGGCTACTCTTGTGATTTTCCATACACCCTCTTTCTTTTGCCAGATATGCATAAACTTGAAAGTACCGCAATCGTCTCTTCCGTTTTCTTTATGACAAAAAGTATGTATGCCGGTCTGTATGGCTCCGTAACCATTTACAGGGTACACCTCCATGCTGCCCTCCACTAATTTTCTATTCAGACCATTGTTACTGGCAAATAGATTCCGGGTTGCCACTACATTCTGAGCATAATTGGAAAGCCCTCCCTTATCGTGATAAAATTCAAGGTCTTCGTCAAAAATAGTTTTTATGGTTTCAGCATCACGGGCATTAAAGGCATTGAATAATACGCTATCCATGTGAGCAATTTCATTATAAAGCGTCTTATCAACGCTTTCTTTTGAAGGCGCTTTCGTGCTAACCAGATAATCTAACTCCTGAGTCATTTTCCATTCACCTTTTTCCTTTTGCCATACTCTGGAGAACTTCGACTCCTCCATAAGTTTCCCTTCCATAAAGAAGCGTTGCACACCTGTTTGCATGGCTTTCGCTTCATTAACCATAATTACCTGCAAGCTGCCCGCTACAATCTTTCTTTTGAGCTTGATACCTTTGTCACAAAAATTCTTTTGAATGCCTGATTTGAATTCAGCCAGTGACTGGCTGGTAGTAGCAGCGTTAAGGCCGTTGTCATGGTAAAATACAAAATCCTTACTCAACAGGTTATCTATTTTGTCTAACGAACAGTCATATATGGCTTTGAATAAAAGACTGTCTTTTCGGGCTAATTCATTAAAAATAGCTTTAGAATGCAGGTTAATCTGTGCATTTGCTTTGGACAAAGGCAAAAGGGGCAGTAGCAGCCACATGGCCGCGATAATCATAAATTGCTTTTTCATATATTAAAATTTAATCTTTGTTTACTTTGTCGATAAGTGTGTGAATAATCAGGCTTAAACCGCCAAAAAGAAACACCATAGAGAAATACGCCACATTTTTATCGAGGTCAAATCTCTGATAGAGCAGGTTACCTATTAAAATGCCCAGGGCAATGCCTACAAACAGCATTCCGAATTTGAGGGTCTGCGAGCGGGCAATACTTCTTGAATGAAACATTTTGGTATCCAATCCACGCTCAATTATCATCATCCGTTCCCGGTTGCGGGTCATAAAAAAAACGTAAACAATTCCGAAGATTCCTGCAAAAGCAGCCACCGACACAATCATGTCTCTTAGTATTTCGTCCATTTTTTTGTTATTTTTAGATGATTATACCCATAAGACCACGGCCCTCATCATTCGGTTACAGATTTATGCAAAAATAAATGCCTACAAAAAAAGATTATCTTTGATGTAACCGGTATTGCACGAATGTTGTCTTACTATAAAACAAAAGAATAGCCTTTCAGCGTAATGCATACAGAAGAACAAGCCTATATTGAAAGAGTAAAAAAGGGAGATTCGGCTTCTTATGCATTTCTTGTGAATAAATCTAAGAACATGGCGTTTACGGTAGCTTTGAAAATCTTACCCAGAACAGAAGATGCGGAAGACGTACTACAGGAAAGTTTTTTAAAGGCCTATCAACAGATACATACATTTGAAAACAAATCGAAGTTTTCGACCTGGTTTTATACCATCGTATACCGCACCGCACTTTCTAAACTTCCCAGAAACAAAACAGCGTTTTTTAGTATTGATCCCGAGGCGCATGAAAGCTACGCCGTTGATTTTGCTGACACTCCGGCCATAGCACTTGAAACAAAAGATACACAGCAGTATGTAAAAGCGGCCATACAAAGGCTACCTCAAATTGAGGCGTTACTGATAACCCTCTATTACATGAATGAAAATACACTGAAAGAAATTGAGGAGATAACCGGATTAACCATGAGCAACATCAAGATTAAGTTATTCAGGGCCAGAAAGAAACTGGAACAGGAGTTACATTTTTTGATATAAATATTCAGCAAAATGAAACCACATAAAGACGACAAGCTAAAGAGATTGATTCAGCAGATTGAATCAGACCAGCCAACGGCCGGTTTTACAGAAAATTTGATGAAACAGATTGAAACGCAGGATTCGCTTGTGATTAACACTGCTTTGCAAACGTTGTTGAACCAAAATACAATAGAAAGCCCATCAGTTGATTTTACTGAAAGGGTAATGAGTGGCATTACGCGTCTTGACCGAAAAATAGTTTATGAACCTATTATCAGCAAAAAGGCCTGGTATAGCATTGGTATTGCGGCCACTTTTATTTTGACACTAGCCAGTGTTTTCGGAAAGTCTTCACAAACAACAGGCAGGCCTTCGACCAACGATTTAACACACTTCACCGGACAGGTCATTGCACAAATAAACTCGCTTCCGGTTGTATTTCTGGCCAGTTTGTTTGCTACTGTACTGTTATTGTTACTCGATTATTTTGCCGGCTTTGGAAAAAAATATCAGCTTTAAAGACATTGAATAAAAATACCCGGCATGAAAATACCACGCCGGGTAAAAGAATAATCAGTCTTCCAGTACACCCATTAAACCTAATTCATAATCTTCTATAGCCTGTTTCAACTCGGCCGGATAATTCATCACAAAAGGCCCGTAAGTAGAGAGTGGTTCCTGAATAGGCTCACCGGCCAGAAACAATAACTTACCTTTACTAATTGCTTCAAAGTCGATTCCTTCGCCTTCGTGGTCAAAAGTGACCATATTCAATTTTTCAATGGTGGTTTCATTGGCTTTTATCTCTCCGTCAAGCACATAAATCAGTGCATTGTAAGCAGCAGGTATTTCAAAGAAAGTTTTAGCACCCGCTTCAAAATTGACCATCATGGCTAGTATGGGCGAAAAAGTAGAGGCCGCCCCGGTCTTGCCTTTGTAATTACCGGCTACCAACTGCATCTCTATCCCTTCTTCTTTCAACAGTGGCATGGTGTCTTTGGTCAGATGCTGGTATTTAGGCGCTGTCATCTTATGTGCACGTGGCAGATTCACCCACAGTTGTACCAATTCAAAGTTACCTCCCTCCTGCATAAACTCTGCCGAAGGTCCTTCTGAGTGAATGATTCCCTTGCCCGAAGTCATCCATTGTACATCTCCGGCATTGAGGAATCCCTCATTTCCGAGTGAGTCTTTATGATGAATTTTGCCCTGAAACAAAAAGGTAACCGGTTCAAAACCTCTGTGCGGATGCGGACTCAAACGCGGTTTACTTTTATCAGGGCTATGGTAAGTCGGCCCCGCATGGTGCAATAATATAAAAGGACTCACCTGCCGGACATCCCTGGTTGGTAAAGGTTGTTTTACAAGCATGGGTCCTACCGGAACTTCATGCCCAAAACTGATATGTTGAACATTACGCGCTTTCATTGTTGTAACATTTAGGTAGTTTACGCTTACAGCTAAGCACGTGGCTCCACAGACTTAGGCGGTACTATCTTGTTTACCAACCAAAGATATTCATTGGTAAATAACTCTATAGCCTTAAAGAAAGTCGGGTCAATCAGATTAGCGTCTGCGTCAAATTTCTTGTCTACAGCCGGAACAATCAGCATATGCGGTGAAACAATGCCAAATAAAGCCGCCACGAGATTAATCATTTGCTGGCTGGCTCGCATACCGCCCATTGCTCCGGGAGATGCCGTTACGATACCGAACGGTTTGTGTAACTGCTTCGGAAAATGATCTAACAGATTTTTCATTGCAGGCGAATACCCCCCATTGTATTCGGGTGTTACCAGAATAAACGCATCAGCCGAAAACATACGCTCTCCCAGTTCTTTCCATTCTTCCGGAACAGCATCGATGGATGTCCACACCTTTTGAACAAACGGGAGTTCATACTCTTTCATATCAATAATACTCACCGAGGCATCTGTTATTTCGCTTAGATACTTCTGTAGATATTGCGCCACGCGCACCGTAACACTTTCTTTTCTTGGGCTTCCTGAAATGATTTCTATTTTCATTTTTCTTTGGTTTATGAATGGAGATTATCAGAATGACATCGGAACATCAATCAGAAGAATCTCTGCGTTTGTTTTCGCTTTTATACTTAACTCTTTGGTTTCACTCACACCCAGTGCGTCTCTGCGCCCCAGGGCTTGTCCGTTTATTTCGGCCTCGCCCTCAATCACAAAGGCATATACACCGTTATTATCAAGCTTGATTGTATAATCAGCCTGTTTGTTTTCCTCAAGGTTGATTAACGAAAACCACGCATCCTGATTGATACCCATTCCCCCATCATTAGCTTCCAAAGGAGAAACCAGTGTCTGAAATTTGTTCTTTCTATCTTTCGCAGGAAACGCTCTCTGATCATATCGGGGTTCAACATCTCTCAACTTCGGAAATACCCAGATTTGTAATAGCGTGAGGGCTTTATCAATATTCTTGTTTCTCTCTGAATGATAAATTCCTGTGCCGGCCGACATCACCTGCACCTCTCCCTTACTGATACTACCTACATTGCCCATGCTATCGGCATGCTCCAGATCCCCTGAAAGCGGAATGGTTACAATCTCCATGTTGTCGTGCGGATGCATGCCAAAGCCACGACCACCAATAATTTTGTCATCGTTCAATACTCGCAAGGCTCCAAAATGCACTTTTGAAGGCTCGTGGAATCCTGCAAAGCTGAAAGAATGGTAGGCGTCTAACCATCCATGATTGGCATGGCCTCTTTCTTCTGCTTTATAATATATCGTTTTCATGTTTTAATACTATTACATTTAATGTATATACATATATAAACAAGAAAAAGTTCAAATGTATAAATACGATTAAATGCCCGGGGTAATCACCCTTTGATAGCCCGGTTCAGAAATACAATAAATGGATGGATGGCCTCAAAGCCTTTAAGAATAGCCGGAACAAAATCACTTTTGAGAGCTTCGGACGCCTCGAAAGTGTCTGAAACCGTAAAACTTTTCAGCTTTAAAAACTCTATGGCAGGGTTAGATTCATCATATCCTTTCGGGGGGCGGATAGTGGCCGCTTCTCTGTCAAGTCCCGCCGGGAAGTACTTTTTGAATTCAGGGGCATCGGTAATGCTCTTTAATTCTTCAAAATTATAGTCAATTTCATCTCTTATTTTCTTCAGGTCATTGTTTTCGGGCATCCATACTCCACCTGCAAAAAAACACTCGTTGGCATCAATGTGCACATAATAACCAGCACCCGCAGCTTTTTTGCCACCGGCTGTAAACCACGCTCCAAAATTAGTTTTATAGGGAGACTTATCTTTCGAAAAACGCACATCACGATTAATTCTGAAAATACAATCTTTTGCTTTCAGGCCGGACTCCTCAATACTTCTGTCAAATTTACCTATGCCCTTTATGAGTTGTTCTACCAAATCAATAAAGTTTTCTCTGGCCGTTTCATACGTTTTACGGTTGGCATCAAACCAGGGTTTATTATTATTCGCTTTTAATTCTTCTAAAAACTGAATAGTCTGTGCTTGGATCATGTCTGATTAGTATTGATTATAGCTATAGAATCATTATACGCAGCGCAAAAGTTCCCGTCTATTTCACTTCATTTATCAGTAGGTTTCCCTGTTCAAAATCGTCAACATTGCGGAGTGTAACCATTGCAATCTGGGTTAGGGCTTCTTCCGTCAAAAATCCCTGATGCGAGGTAATAAGCACATTCGGGAATATCATCAGGCGGGCTAGTGTGTCATCCTGAAGAATCTGTTCCGATAAATCGTTAAAAAATATGTTTTCTTCCTGTTCATATACATCAATACCCAGGTATCCGACTGTCTTGCTCTTCAAGGCTTCTACCACAGCCTGAGTATCAATCAGGCCTCCTCTACTGGTATTAATCAGCATCATACCCTTTTTCATTTTAGCTAACGACTGCTCGTTAATCAGATGACGGGTAGTATCCATCAAAGGGCAATGCAACGACAGTATGTCGGCCTCAACCAGTAGTTTTTCAAAATCCAGATACTCCACTCCGGCTTTTACCAATTCCTTATCTGTATACTTATCATAAGCCAGTACCCTGCAACCTAAACCCAGCATAATGCGGGCAAACACCCCTCCTATTTTTCCGGTGCCTACCACGCCCACGGTTTTATGATACAAATCAAAACCGGTCAGTTTTTCTAAAGAAAAGTTGCCCTCACGAACCCTGTTATAGGCCTTATGCGTTTTCCGGTTCAGGGTCATAATCAAGGCCAGTGCATGTTCTGCAACCGCATAAGGCGAATAGGCAGGCACTCGCACAACCTTTATACCCGCCTTGTTGGCAGCAGATAAATCTACATTATTAAAGCCTGCACATCTCAGTGCTATTAACTGTATGCCTAGTTTTTGAAGTGTACCTATAACCCGGGCATTCAGTTGGTCGTTGACAAATACACAAACCGCACCGGCCCCTTCTGCCAGGCGCACCGATTGCTCGTTTAGGGCTGCATCAAAGAAATCAATCTGATGGGTGCCGTTGTATCGTTCAAAGTACTCTTTATCGTAAGGCTTGGTACTGAAAAATGCTATTTTCATTCTGCTGATTTTTGTCTGCGGCCTCCTAACTGATATGCCAACGACAGATGGTGGGAAAATCCCAGCATTGAGTGGCTGCTGGCTGCATAATCAAAAATAAATTGTTTTGATTGAAATCCAATACCCAAATGCAGATTACTTATCCGGGATGTAATACCTGAACGAAGATAGAAATTTTTAATAATCTGATACTCCAGTCCAAATTTGTATACAATTGGCAGAAGTATATCTTTTTCTGCTTCGCTCACCAGCAACAATTGTTTACCCGGCTGATAGGAAAGCCCTAAACGAAGAACAGTAGGAACACGTTGTGAAAGAAACAATTTCGCTCCGGTAAGATTATACGCATGGAAGCCCATATTGACAGTAGAACTCAGCCTGGCCATTACACCAAACTGTGTTAAAAGCGTTTGCTTTACGGCAAAGTTTTCAATTGCTGCTTGCAGATACGATACTTTTACTCCTAACGAAACCCTGTTTGTACTTTTGGCCAATGTCAACCCTAATTTCTGTTCATTATAAAGTTTATCGCCAAACCGCTCTGCATCAAGACCTACGTTGGCTAGTCTGGTAGAAAAATTGCCTCCCAAAGAGAAAGTCTGTAGCCCGGCTATACTGTAGCGACTGTGGTATGACGTGCTGATAAAGTGGTCGGTCAGAAAACCTACGCCTGCCGGATTATTGAAAATGGATTGCTTGTCAACAACAGCTACAGTAGCATTGCCTATACCCCAGCTCCTTGCTCCAATCGGGAAAGGGTCACCGGATGCACAGCAATCGAAAGTTCTCCAGAAAGTGAAGATACAAATGAGAATCAGGTTTTCTTTCAGGAAAAGTAAAACCCCGTACTTCTCTTCATTTTTAGCCAAAGCATTTAAATTTTGAAGCAAAATACGGGGTTACGAAGACAATTCAAAACGTTAGTTAAATCTACGTTTAACAATGTCTATAAATTCTTCGGCCTCGGCACTTTTGATATCCCACAGATAACGCGGCACATACTTTTTCAGAATCAGTTCTTTGGCTTCGCCGAAATCTTTACATAGTTCAATTTCATCAAGTGCATTTGAAAACATCTGAATATTACCGCCAAAAAGATGATTGGTAAATAAAAACCGCTGATTGAGCGAAATAGCAGCATTAATACCGTCAATACTGTTATTCTGATGATGGTCTAAGATAGTCCTGTTAGCTCTGGCCTGGTCATTAAGGCTTCTGTTTTCTGTAGCCAGCTTCTCATTTAATCTTATCTCATCCAGGTCTTTTGCTGCTGTTTTCTCGTACGAATCATTCATTCTTGAGATAACGGCTCCCAGTTTTTGCTCAAATATCTGTGTGGATGGCGTCTCTGCCATTATATTTCTGGTCGGTTCCGGTTTAGGTGGCGCAACATAAGCTACTGCTTCCTGCTGTGCAGGCACTGCTACAGCAACCTCAACCTTTTGTTCTGCAACAGGCTTACTCAGTTCAGAATCAAAAAATGACGCTGATACAGTACTCTCCCGCATTTCCTGACCGGCCTCTGTTTTAGACAAAAACAGATCGTCCGGAACCTGAACTTTTTCTGCAAACAATGAGAGGTATTTGTCCGGATTTTCTGCCGTGATCGGCATTTCATCAATCCAGCTCATTGCCTGATTGGCAAATACAAATTCCTTTCCGTTCAGTTTCTCAATCAGGTTGGGTAAAACTTCTTTATTTATCTGAATATACCTTGCCAAAGGTGCTGCATTTTCCTGAGTAAATCTGAAATCGGGCAGGTCTCTCATCAATTCTTTATAGAAAGTCTGCGGTTCCAGAATAAGAACCAGTGTTTCTGCTACCGAATCGATCAACAATGGTTCAAAATGCTCTCGTTTCACAGAAATAAACTGCGAAACTGTATTCATAAAATTCTTGAGCGCTTGCTGTACTTCCTGAACACCGAAATCAAAATACGGGCTGCGCAATCGCTGGGTATCCCCCTGCCATTTTTCATATAAAGCCCTTATTGTAAGTAGATTTACCTGCTGAATACTGCACAACGAAAGAATTTGCTTGCCAGAAATTGAATTGTTCTGGGAAAAGAAATCATCACACACACGGGCGGCATAAGCCTTACTGTATCGTTCGACAGCGGACAAATTCAATTTGTTCGACATTCTGAAATTTGTTTGTTTTGTAATAAAATAGCTAATGTTGTCACAGAAAGCTGATGTTAGCGTGCCATGCGGGAAATTCATTATCTGCATACTGGCAGTAAAATCACTGCAACTTTTTTGCCAGTTTTACTTAGAACGAAAAATTTAATAAAATAATGTTTATTGAACCAAAAAGAGGCAAAGGACAAGGCCAGAAAGCAGGGTGGGTAGAGGTAATTTGCGGCTCTATGTTTTCGGGTAAAACGGAAGAGTTAATCCGCCGGCTAAACCGTGCCAAAATTGCCAAGCAAAAGGTAGAAATTTTCAAGCCGGCTATTGATATCCGCTATCATGACTCTGACATTGTATCACACAATCAGACAACAATCCGCTCTACACCGGTCAATACTTCAGAAGAAATTCTGTTAATGACCAGCGATTGCGAGGTAGTTGGCCTCGATGAAGCACAATTTTTTGATGTAAGCATTGTAGATATAGTAAACAAACTGGCCGAACAAGGCAAACGAGTAATTGTGGCAGGGTTAGATATGGATTCGAAAGGTGTCCCGTTCGGCCCTATGCCTAGCCTGATGGCCATTGCAGAATACGTAACCAAAGTACATGCTATTTGCGTGGTATGCGGCGATATAGCTCACTATTCTTATCGTAAAGTACCTGATGCCCAACAAGTGCTATTGGGAGAATCTGATAGCTACGAAGCCCGCTGCCGCCGTTGTTATCATTTAAATCCTTAGATAGTAATTAAAAAAAGATTTTCGTAGTTTTGCACTTCCCTTGCGAGTATCGCCTGTTCCCGTAGTTCAATGGATAGAATGTCAGATTCCGGTTCTGATGATGGGGGTTCGAATCCCTTCGGGAACACATACTGTAGCCGTTTCTTTTTTAGAAGCGGCTATTTTTTTACTCTATCATCAATCTTCGTATCGTTACCAGATGAGAAAACAATACCATGGGTATTATGCAGCACGGTAACCACACAAACGGGAAATGCAACTCAGCTACACTTTTTTGCATCTATTGATAAAAATAACTGTACACATAGGCCGCAACTGCATCGGTAGTATTTGCTAACAAGAATACAATGCGTACGTTATCAATACTTTTAAGGCCTATATACCCACCCATATGATTGATCTACAGGCATTTACCGGTATCTCTTTATCTGAAATGGAGTCTGTAAAACTCCTTAACCGGATAGATAGTAAGTATATCTTTCATAGAAACACTCTGGCCGATATTTTAAAAGAAATAGAACCCTATTATTATATACTCGAAATCAATAATAAACGGCAACACTGCTACGAGTCTCTCTATTTTGATACAGCCGACTACCAACTCTACTATCAACATCACAACGGAAAACCAAACCGGCTGAAAGTGCGATACAGACGGTATTCAGACACAGGTCTGGTATTCTTTGAAGTAAAAAAGAAAACGCACAATAGTCGCACTATTAAATTCAGGGAAGAACGTAGCAATCTTAATAATAAATTGCAAAATACTGATTATCAACTCTTTAATAATTTACTGTTTGAATCTGAGTACTTACACGATCAACTCTGGATTTACTTTGACCGCATCACATTGGTCAGAAAAGATTTTGCAGAGCGCCTCACCCTTGACCTGAACCTTGTTTTTCAGAAAGCGGAATATAAAAGAGCCTACCAGAATCTGGTAGTAGCTGAAATAAAGTACGACAAAAGTTCAATTGCCAGCCCTGTTGTGCAAAGTTTCAGAAAGAGACATATCAGTACCTCAGGTTTCAGTAAATATTCTGTCGGAATCGCTACCCTCGAAAATGTCAGAAGCAATTCCTTTAAACCGGTATTATTAAAACTAAACAAGATATTAAGTATTGACCTTTAACGTATAAGTCAGTAGAAACATAATTGAAGTTAACAATTACTCACTCATTCACTATTTATGGAAGAATTCGACGGCACCTCCCGAACCATTAATCAATTTTTGGGCAATAGCGTAGTTTTTGAATTCGGCATCCGGTTTCTACTCAATATGCTGGTCATTCTTATACTGGTCCGGGGTATTTATTACAATCGTTACAAAAACAAAGACTTTGTTTTTACCTTCTTCTTGTTTAACATAGTCAATTTCCTGATATGTTTTTTATTAAGCACCACTAAACTGAAAATGGGTTTTGCATTCGGGTTATTTGCTATTTTCTCTATTATCCGCTATCGTACGGTTACAGTGCCTGTACGCGAAATGGGCTATTTTTTTATTTGTGTAGCTATAGGCATTATCAATGCCCTCACTCCGTTGAGTTTCAGTAATTATGAGTTAATCATGGCCGATATTCTGCTGATAGGCATTATTTTCGGTTTGGAACATGGCCTGAATATAAAGCATGAGAATTTCAGAGAAATACGCTATGAAAAAATAGAGTTGGTTGTACCCGAACGACACCAGGAAATGATTGACGATTTAAGAAAACGAATTGGCCTGCCGATTCACAGAGTTGAAATTCTGAATGTAGATTTTTTGCGCGATGTAGCCCGGGTGCATGCTTTTTATTATTCTAATGAAAACGAAAATAAAAGTGCTGCTTACGGAGGAAACAATAATGACGATTAGAATACTTTAGATTTCATCGGTTTCATAAAATCTCCAGATAACCTCTGCACATTCTTCAATGGTCATGGCAGTTGTATCTATTTCAATTTCATGATTGACTGGCACATCGTAAGGGGCTGATATCCCGGTGAAGTTATCAATCTGTTTATTGAGTGCTTTCTGATACAAGCCCTTAGGGTCACGCGCAATACAAGTAGCCAGAGGAGTATTTACGTATACTTCCACAAATCTGCCACATAATGCCCTTACACTTTGCCGGATATCATCGTATGGCGAAATCATAGAGACTATAACCGGATGCCCTTGCTGCTCAAATAAGGAGGCCAACCTCCCTATCCGCAGGTTATGGACTTTCCGTGACGCTTCATCAAAGCCTGTTTGTTCTATAGCTGATCTTATTTCATCTCCATCCAGCAAAACCGGAAATATATTTCTGTTTTGGAATACCTCAACCAGTTTTTCAGCTATAGTAGTTTTACCTGCTCCACTCAGGCCTGTTAACCATATCACTGCTGCTTTTTTAGACACCATACTTTAATAGATTGGATACTTTTAACTTCTCTACTTACAACTTCGGGTACTATAACCGAACCTGACCACTGAGATGCATCTCTTATCTTGCATCCTGATTAATCTGCAAATTAATACAGTTTTACGAATGATGCGAATCCGATCTTTGTATTTCAAAAAACCCGGTATTCTGAGTCCAGAAATACCGGGTAAACGCTAAAAATTACATAACTCTTGAAGCGTAATCAATCTTCAGGCATTATCTGGAGTTTAGCCACACCTAATAATACTTTTGTACCATTGATCCCCATCACAATCGGGAAACCGTAAGGATTAGCAATCACAAACTTTTTGATCGGGTAAAATTTCCAGAATGCCAGCAGATAACTAACCATATCCAGAATAGCCTGGGTTTTATGCCGCCAGTTGGTTTTGTCTGACTTATAGGCCAGAATAATACTGGTTATGCCCATTCCTAAACCCAATACTGGTGATACAAAGCCCGAAAACACCAATGTAAGCTTCTTTTTTGCAGCGGGGTTCTGTTTAAGCAGGTAATAAAAGGTTACACCAAGCGCAATGGCATGAATAGCCACCAAACCAAATATGAGCCATTGTACAGGTTTATTTTTCACCTTGGTAGTTGGTTCAAAATATTCATCGTAATAGTAAGCTGCATTCATGCCCAACTTAACGGCAGTGCAACCATAGACGATGTACTCCGGAATCTTTAAACTCTCCAGAAATTCAAGTTCATCTGTAACCTGCGTTGCTTCGTCAATAAATTCTTTTGGAGTCATAAACAGTTCTATAACACTACTGACAATTCCGGCACTGCTTCCTATATAGTTTTTAAGTACTTTGAAATCGCTCATGAGATTAATAATTTTAAAGTGAAAAATCAAAATTAAAAGCTGTTTTACCTGATTCTATAAATTGCTGTGAGTTCAGCTTTTTAAACGGAGCCTCGCCTACGCCAAGCTTATAAGCGGCAGTTGTCGGAATGGCAATCAACAGGCAAACCAAGTCAATAATACTGAGGTCATCGTCTGAAACAGATTTGTATAAGGCTGAAAAAAATGGAATTTCTATTGCTAGCTCCAAAGTTGCCTTGATAGCTCTAATAGCCGCCCTAAGTGCACCGAACAAGAGTTTAACCATGTCTTTAGCAAGCTCCAGGCCAATGTTAGCTAGTGATAAAGCAATGTATTTGAGCAAGTCCAGAATCGGTAATTCTCCCATGAAGAACGCATAAAACTTTTCAGCTACTCCGCTTAATGATTCAACCAGTAAATCCTTATATTTAATAAGATAATCCGCTATTCCATCAAAAGCCTCCACAATTGCATCTTTAATCTGCCCGGGTACTGATTCCAGCCCCTCTGACTTACCTTTATTAAGATAGCTTTTTTTTGACCCCACCCAGTTAGTTCGGCTATCGTTAGCTGAATTTGAACTCGATTTTCTGGGATCTTCCAGGTTGTCAAGACCCAAATCATGCCGGATATCCTTTTGTATGGTTTCAATATAGGATACAACCACAGCCTGAAACTTAGCTATGCCCGATTCAAAGCCATCGATAAGATTGAGCGTATACCCTTTTATTGCTTTCTTCGTAGCAATGATGTCGTCCCAATTAAATAGAAACGCCAGGTATTCGAATAAGTCTTTGAAAAATGCCTTTACAGAATTAAAGACCTTTTCTACAAAGGCTACTACTTTTTTCGCCGTGTCTACAATAAAATCAATGACCCGGCCAGCAATTTCAATAACAACCTTATAGACTTTTCCGGCAGTTTCCACCACAAATCTGGTAACTGTTTCGAAGCCTCTTTCTACTGCATGATACAAGTCGCCGATGGCATTACCCAACCAGCTGGAAGTAGCAGACAAAGATGCAGCCGTACCAATGCTACTCAAGGCAGCAACAGGCTGATTGCCGGAGAGTCTCTCATTGGCATCGCCCATTTGAGATATCGCCTTTGCTACATTTGCTATTTCTTTTTCAGAAAGCCCACTTGCAATCAGCGGATTACCTGTTTGAGTTTTGGCATTCTTTAGAGCCTCGGGCGACGAAAGTTGTGCCTTTATTTTTTTCATGATACCTGACGCCGGACTTATCTCAATCGGATCATCCAGAAAATTACCCGAAAGAATGATTTTTCCGGCCTGTAGTGTTTTTACCGGATACACCAAATTTAACAACTGATTCTCAGCCAACTCAAGAACTACAGGCTGTTCATCAATCAGGAAGTATCGTTTGTTATTGATATAAATGGAAATGTTTTCGTCCGACTTGATTTCTATTGTTCTATCAAATAGAGCCGATATTTTTTCAGCAGTGAAGCTCAGCTCTATAGTGTAAGATTCTATCTGGCGGGTGAAATTCATGTTATCGATATTCAGAAACTGCTCATGCCACTGCGTGCTGACCTTGTCCTGCCAGAAATGAATCAGACCTTCCTTAGCGCTGTCTTTGGTTTGCCCCAGCAAATACAACTGGTTAATCAGGTTCCTGCCTTTCACACTCTCAAATTCTTCGGTATTCGTTTGCATCTGCAGGGGTTTGGTCCATCCTTTTCCAACGGTTGAGTCCTCAGAGCTACTGTCATAAATGCGGTTATTTATATAAAATAATCCGCTTTTAGCACCCGATTTACCTATAACCCAGATAGCCACATCTTTTTTGAATTGTGAGGCGTCTATTTTATGGAATTGTAACTCAAGGCTTGGTGCCACAATTTCCTCCTTCTCGCTTTGAGGGCTCTGAAACCGATAAATACCTTTACCTGAAGTATAAACAACACTATTACCTTTGGCATCAGGCAGAAGATCAAAACTCTCGATATGTGCCCCGGTGTCAAACCTGTATTGCGATGTCTCACCAAATCTGTCTGCTTCCAAAGCCCTGAACAACAGCGTTTTGTTATTCTGAACATAGTACAACAGGAATACCCCAAATTTATTATTAGCTTTCCCTAAGCTGATTTGCTGCACTGTGGTAGCGTTTTCAGGTAAAGAATAAGGGCTTGGCTCACTGGTATACTTAAAATAATAGAAATTGGCATCCGTTTTAGTATAGTTTGTACTGAAAAGAACCCCCTGGTCGTCCATTGTTATGTGGTCAATGATACGTTCCTTGCGTTCTATATTTTTCTGCAGCCATTGGTAATTCGGTTTCCATTCTTCATTGTCAATTGTATCAATTCTGATGTTCTCAGAAACCAGGAGTTCAGAGATGCCGTTCTTACGCCGGGCATAGCTCAACCTGAAATGTCCTTTATCCTGATTCTCATTAATGCCAAAAGCTGTTACTTCATACGTATCAGAAGAAATGCCATACATACGCCAACCTGAACCCGAAGTTTGAGAGTGCACCAACACCTGAAGCACCGCTTTTTTATCTATAAAAAACAAAAAGGCCTCGTCTTCATTGGTTTTAACGCAACGTAGCCCTTTGCCAAAATCAATAATGCTTTCGGCAACATAATTCTGCATCAATTCGCAATGATAATTTACATTGATGCCTGATTTTTGTGGTAAACTTTCTTTATGTTCCATTGAATTTGTTCTTAAAAAATAGTAAAACAGAAGGTCATTTAAACAGTAGCATCAGCTTTTGGGAGCATAGGCAATATCGAAAATAACGGCATCGTCATCATCTTTTGCTTCAGTAAGCAGGCGAACCGTTTTGAAAGTATAGGTATTGCTACCCGGAAGCACCACACGGCTGCTGAATGATGTCATAGTACCCAGATCAAGGTAAGAGAATTTATCGTTGTCAAGGTCAAGATGAATAGAGTCATCTTTGAAAATTTTGATAATCAATGCCCCCAACAAACCAAGCGGATTTATAAAATCTATAATGGTATCAAAGAATTTGTCCCATCCGTCTTTATATAAGGGTTTTTCATAGTCAGTACCAATCTCCGGTTTGTCATACTTAGAAATCAGGTCTAATTTGCCATCGGCTCCGGCCGTCAATACAATTGAAAGTTTGCCTTTCTTTCCTTTTTTACCATTGATAGGAAATTCGCCTTGTGTAGAAAATGGCATGTCTAACCCCAGGGTAGTTCCAGAGTCTATAAAACCAAGATACTTATTCGGTTTTTCTACGTGCTGATTACCATTGATGACAATGTCCCAGCTGATTCTTATACCCTGAGCCTCCTGTTCTCTACGCGGAATGCCCTGAACCGACATTGCCTCCAGTTTTAAATCAAACCAAAGCCAACCATTTACACAACGGATACCCTGATTTGATATGAGAGATATAGTATACCCCTGCAGGGCTTTCATCATGCTGGCTTTCAATTGTTCAAGTATTGCTGGCTTAAGTGTTTCATTGATATATTTTTCAACAAAAGTTTTATAATCAATTGCAAAAACGCCATTAACCGTGTTTGTTTTATCTACAGTGCTTTCAATTAAACTTTTGGGCATTAATCCTCTATTCTGCTCTTTTGGCAGGGCATGGTTATCTACCTGCATCAAAAAGTTGAATGATTGAGACCGTAACTCAGAACTCGCGGTCGTAGAGTAAGCAATGGCAGTAGGTTTAAACAGTGAGTCGCCTATAGGGTTTTTAGGAACGATCCTGTAGCCCAGAATAAAAGGGTTCTCCTGTTTCTTTAAATTGATAAAGTAATTATTCATGATAACCTGAAACCAGGTAGTATTCAGATTTGCCGGAAAAGAACTTTTACGTTCATCATAAGCGCTGATATTAGAATTCTGGAAATCCATAAACAACGCTTCTATCTTAAATACGTCATCTGTAATACCTTCGGTTACCAACATCTTACGGTCTTCTTCGCTTAGCTCCATTTCATGGGTTTTAATAACTCTATTACCAATAGAAACTAAAAAGGCATATGTACAGGCTGAAAATTTGTTCTCTACTATTTTTTCAGCTTTAAGACTCGAATCATATTCTCTTAAATACAATGTACCTGCACCAATAGTAATAATAAAGATGAGGCGGTTACTTTCAGTAGCTATTACCTCAATATCATAAGATTTTATTTTGGCCTCCAGCGCACAATCGTATTTTTTGAACTCTTCCTGTGCTTCTTCCGACTCTTCAAGTGTTTCGAGGGTATCTCTCAGTTCATTCAATTTGTCTTTGTCAGGCTTTGCCTTGGCTTTTTCGGCCTTAACCTCAGCCTTAATTTTCTGAATCTCCGCAGCAATTTCAGTGTCAAAAGCATTTTTCCAGTTTTTTAAATTTGTTTCAAACGACTGGGCATCATTCAGAATTTTATCTCCATTTTTATCTGTCAGGAAACCCCATGTGGAAGGAATTTTTTCAACCGACATCAACTCGTCAAATTGAGATCCAATCTTGTTTACTGACAGGGCCAGAGCCATATCAAATAATCCGATGTTTTTCTTCATAGTTTACAAAAGTGTTTGAGTTGTTTGTTTGCAAAAGAATTGATTTAAAAGGACAAGCCCGACCCACAATGCTATGGGTCATTAGCTAAGATTTTTTCATGAAAAATGTAGTGATAGGTCACTAGCAAAAGGTATCAGCTGGCTATTCAATTTAAGAAAAGCCACTAATCAGGATTTGCGTCTGTATAGTTAACATCTAAATACAAGCCATATTTAAATGCTGTTTAACCATACAAATGGTATGCACTTCGATTGAACCATATTCATCATCCGGCCGGGAAACAACAATTTTCATAAGAGCAGATAAATGGCGTTGTAATCGTAAAACGGGTTGAATGTGCCTTTACTGTTCCATGAATCGTTCGGAGTATCTTTCAGTCAGCAAAACATAAAATCAAAAGCATGAAAATTTCAGAAGAACCTTCTTTAGTCAGCGCTGTTGGCTTTAAAACCTTATGGAGAGCGTGAGCGTGTAGCAAAAACAAAATGATATTCTCTCGTACTTCACAGCAGTTTTAAACCTGTGCAATGTAGGAATATTTCAATAAAATACAAGTCCGAATTATAAGAAATTTATCTGTAGCCTTAAATTAAATCCGCTGCGATTTTGTTATGGTGATAATCAATTATTCTCCGGCACGTGTGTACCAGAAGATATTTCAGCGTTTCAATTTTATATTACTATTACAGAATAAAAGCATAAACAGATAATGCTATGCCCGGATCACCTAAATTAGAAGTATGGCTTCGTGGATCACTGCTTACAATCCCCGTCTTGTTACAACCGATTGCCCATGCGCTACTACAGGCACAGGAGGAAGTGCATGACCTGATGACTGATTTTTCCGAAGATTTATTATGGCAACGCCCGTTTGGTGTGGCGTCTCCGGCTTTTCACTTACAACATCTAACCGGAGTTCTGGATCGCCTGTTTACGTATGCGCGGGGAGAATCTCTCACTGCCACACAGCTAAGCGCTTTATCGGTAGAAGGGATAGCAGATGAAAGCATTTCTGTTAATGACCTGCTGGCAGCCTTCGACAATCAGATTAAAAAATCACTGGATGCACTGGAACAAACAGAAGAGAAAACACTGACTGATGCCAGAGAAGTGGGCAGAGCCAAACTTCCGTCAACAGTCGTCGGATTATTGACTCATGCCGCTGAACATACCACAAGGCACCTTGGCCAATTGCTTGTTACTGTAAAGGTGCTGCGCAATCAGCAGAAATCAGGCAGCTAGGTACCAATTAATAAAAGAGAGCCATCAGATTTTTCCGATGGCTCTCTTTTTGTGCTTCATGAGTTATAAGACACTCTTCACCTTTCTTTTAAAAACAGCTTTAATTACAAAATAGAGAATCAAAGCTGATAAAACCCCTGTTAGGAAATCGGTAACAGGTACCATGACTGCTGTATAAATCATCATGGCAAATTCAAACTTACCCAGGTGTCTTACTTCTTTTATTTCGGCAGGTTTTATCATGTTACTCGCCACCCAGATTAAGATACCGCCAATGCAGGCCATTGGTATCAGCTCCAGATACTGCGCCAGATAAAACGCCATTACCAGTTTCAATATGGCCTTGAAATAGCCTGCCAGAGGAGTGGTTGCCCCTGCCTTGATGCTGGTGGCGGTTCTTGCCAAAGCACCGGTGCAAGGGAAACCCTGAATCAACGGTGTGAATATCTGCACAAGTCCCTGCCCGAAAAACTCCTTATCCGGATTGAACGGAGTTTTCTGGTTGTTAGCCAGTTTATCCGCCATTGAAGAGCAAAGAATACTTTCAACGCCCGATACGAATACAATAGCTCCGACGAAATATAAAATATCAATCAATATTGCTGCATCGAAACCCGGTAATGTAGGTGCCGTAAAAACAAAGAAATTGTTGGGGATAGAGCCATAGATATCTTTTACCAATATAATGCCCTTATCAGACAATACTGTTGCCGAAAGCAGGGTTGCAGTGCCCATGGCAATAATTGGCCCCGGTATAAAAACAGAAACACGCAACAAGCCTTTGGCAAGCGCGAAAGTCAGCAACCCAAGAAAAATAGACCAGAGGTTAATTTTATCAACATTCTGAAATGCACTTTGCAGATTATGCCACAGTCCACCCTTGATCTGTTCGTCTTGCCCTAATAAATCGGAGAACGACTCAATGCCCAGCACGTCTTCCAGGTTAGTAAGTGCAATAGCCACAGCTATACCAACCGTAAAACCCACAATAATAGAATTAGGAACCAGCTTGGCAAACCGGCCAAAACCAAAAGTGCCCATAATAATCAGGATAATACCTGCTATAATTGACACCAGCACCAGAAAACCATGAGCGGCTTCAAAAGTACCTCCGCCGGCAGGGCCGTATTTGGTAAATAGAGCCGCAATAACCGGGATAAACGCAGCCGTCGGGCCATAAACCTGATACTTCGAGCCGCCGAAAGTACGACCGATAACACAGGCCAGTGCGCCTGCAATAATACCGTTTTCGGGTCTCATGCCCATGGCCATAGCAAAACCCATGGCCATCGGTATGGCTGTCATGGCAACTATGAGACCGGCACTAAAATCTTTATAGGCAATCTTAGCCCAGTTGTTTTTGTTGATGTCTTCCCACCTTGAATCGAAAAAGGTAAAGAAAAGCTTTATTCTACCCGCCGGAGTGGTGGGGAAAGAGTTCTTGTTCATCATGTGTTAGTTGTTAAATAAATACTCTAAGTGATCTTTTTCTGAAGAGAAACTGTTGTCTTGCGGCCAATCTATTTCCGTGTATTCAAAGTTTGCCTGTCTGATAATACTTACTAAGTCGAAGGCCTTTTTAGGCATTCTCAGCTTGTAAGTTTGCGGAATATAGATTTCCTCAACCCCATGGTTCTCAACAAATCTTCTCAAACCTCTTCTGCTACGGTTATGAAAAAGCTTGATATCAAGATCTACAATCTGAAACTCAAATCTGTTACGCAGTACTTCCAGCGCATCTCTGAATTCGGGCGTTATCTTGCTGGCAATTTTACTCGCCGGTCTGTAAAACAACAATTCGGTAATTGAATCGTCGAGATACTCGGCATAGATAAGGATTACGCGATTAGGGCCACCGGAACTTCTTTCCAATGCATACTTGAGGGTATTGAGTGAAGCCACCCGGAAGTCGATAGGAATTAATATAGTTTTTTGCATACCTAAATTAATTTGATAATTGAGGTACAAAAGTCTATAGCCGGTATTAGTGTGGTTTAAGAACCACATTAGAATACTATTAGAGAGATTAGATTCGGGTTAGAAAACTACTTAGAGAGTTTGGCCAGAGGGAAATTGATTTGAACGCTTGTACCGCTGCCAGCCTTTGAGGTAACAAGCAAAGTACCGTTATGAAGTTTAATGATGTTACGCGACAAGGGTAACCCGATACCATAGCCCTCGAAAAGGCGGGTATTTGAGGCTCTGAAAAAAGGGTCATATATGAATGGCAGCTCGCTTTCGGGTATACCTATACCCTGATCTTTTATAAAGAGCAGAACCTGGTCATCGCTGGCGCCTATGTGCACCGAAACCGGCTTATTGTGTGAATACTTGCAGGCATTATTTAAAATATTGGCCAATGCGAGGTGCAGCAATTGCTTGTTGCCGCTGATTTTAAGCTTTTTGGGATCTTCCGGCAGCAGGCTTAAATCAAGCATGATTTTATTATCAGGATTCAGCCGGTCTATCAAACCTTTCACTTCCCATAGTACCTCGTCAATCCTTATAATTTCAAAAACTATCTTCTTGCCTTTGTAGCCTGTCTGAGCCAGAAACAGCAAAGACTTGGTAATCTGATTCAAACGCTCGGCCTGTTGTAAAACACTTTGTAGCGCCTGTTGATAATCCTCAGGCTTTCGTTCTTTGATCAAAGCAACATCTGCCTCGCCTATAATCGCCGTCAAAGGCGTGGCCAGTTCATGAGATGCATTACTTATAAAATTCTTCTGGGTTTCAAAGGCCGTTTCAATTCTGTTCAGCAGGTCGTTGAAGGTACTCGCCAATTCACTTATTTCATTGTTATTTTCCGGTTCCTTCAATCTCAGGTGTATGTTTTCGGTACTGATTTGCTTTACTTTATCAATCATTTCTCTGATCGGATCAAAGAAATGTTTAGAAAAATAAACCGACAGGTATATTGTAATTACTACAGTAAGCAGTACTCCCCAAAGTAAAATATTTCTCAGAAACTGCAGGTGGTTTGATACAAACCGGTTGTTGGCCGACACAATGCTCAGATAAGTGGCGTTATCGTGCTGCAGCTTAATACCACTATAGAAAACATTTCCCTCCTGATACCTGCCCCGCCCATCTTTCATGATGCTTCTCAATAAAGATAAAGGCACCAGGTGTGTTTCAGCCAGCTTTTCTAAGTCTGCCGATGAAGTCACTTTCATAATATATTCCTGCTCCGACTCCAGCTTTTCCAGATGCTGTTCTCTTATTTTCTTAAAAGTCTGGGCATTGGCCGTATCTATCTTCAGGTTGTATCTGACCCCGATAGTTGCCCGCGTTTCTAACCTTTTGTAAAAATCAACGTAGGAATATTCATTCAGGAAAAAATAAATACCTATTCCGAACGACAACAATATGACGCTATTAAATAATACTAACGATAAAGCAATTTTGGTTTGTGTTTTCATGATTCTTTCAACACGTAACCCATACCTATTACCGTATGGATCAGCTTTTGCTTATAGTCTGAGTCGAGTTTTTTGCGCAGATAATTAATGTATACATCCACCACATTAGTACCTAAATCGAAATTGATATCCCAGGCGCTTTCCAGTAAATCCAATCTTGATAATACCTTACCTCTGTTTTTCATGAGTGTCAACAACAACCGGTATTCAGTGGCAGTAAGAGAAATAACACTCCCCCCTCTTTCTACTGTTTTTGCGTCATCATTGATTTTCAGGTCGGCAATTGTATAAATACTAGGCGCGGAGTCACCCATTACTTCATTCTTAATTACTGACCTGCGCAGCAATGCCTTTATCCGGGCGCTTAATTCAATAAACTTGAAGGGTTTCACAAGGTAGTCGTCGGCACCGGTGTTGAGCCCCAGTACTATATTTTCAGATGTACCAAGGGCAGTCAGAAAAAGAATGGGTATCTGCAGCCCGCTTGTACGAAGCTCCTTGCAAACTTCCAGACCATTCTTGTCAGGTAGCATGATGTCCAGAATAATCAGATCGAACTCACTGCCCAAAGCCATATTAATACCGGAGTTGCCGTCAAGCGCTACAGAAACTTCGTAGTTTTCTTCAGACAACCCACTTTTAATGAAGCTGACCACACTGATTTCATCTTCAATCAGAAGTATTTTTTTCATAAATTGTTGTATAGCAAAGGTAGCGCTATTGTATAGCGTTGCTATTGGATGTGGAGCAAAGATAAGAAATAATTGAATCTGACTATTAAACGGAGTAAGCAGAAGTGCCGTAGAAAAGATTAATAGTCTTGCGCCGGAATATTTTTACTGTAGAGTTTTTGTTTTCTGAACCAGATATGTTCTAAGCTGATTGATGCTTTTAACAGCAGCCTTCTTGCTGTTGTTCTGTAACAAATTATAGATAGATTGTACCTGGGCTTTGGCTTCTTGTTCTGTGCTTAAATTAGCTACAGCTATCTCAAACTGATACAACAAACCATTTATCTGCACCATATCTGCATCCATCAGAATAGCAGCTCTTAGCTGGCTTGCATTCTTTTCGAACTCAACGCTGTTCTCATATTCTGCTGCTTTTTCTACTGCACGGCTTGGGGCTCTGAAACTTTCTTCAGGTATGCCGTTAAATGCGTAATAACAAACAATAAGCATGAAACCTGCCAATGATAAGAAATTCTGAACGTAGGTCTGACGTGTGATAACCATGGTAGTAAAACGGTACTTTTAGATTTACAAAATTCTCTCTTTAAGATTAAATAGAGTTTATCTTAATATTAAGAAAAAGTGAAGTTTCATGCAGCCTGCAGGGCACTCCTTCATTCATGGATATGTCTCAAAAAGACAATACACCATTTTATACGGCAAATTATCAGGCGAGAAAAACTTTTACGACAGGCCCTTGTTAGCAGTTTCTTAATATTGAGGCAATATTAAGTTTAAATGTTAGTATGACCTTTGTGGCATTAAAATGAATGAGAAAATGAAGAAAATACCTTATCAATTAAATCAATTCCATTGGAAATACAGCGTCAGAATTACTGATGGCTTCAGTGAGGAGCGCATTTATGAAGATTCGGACGAGGAAGTCTTTGAAGAGGCTTTTGAGGGCGATGAGTTTGACGAATATGAAGAAGAGTACTCAATTAAAGAGATGAAATGGGCAGCCGCTTAAGATTTTTGTACATACGGTAATATAGTTTGTTTAGGTTAATTGATTGAAGATTAGCAGAGGAATTTTTCTTCTGCTTTATTTTTTTCTTTACATTATGGTAACATCCTCTTAATCAAGAGTTTACAATTGTTTCAGAAATTTGTGAACATGAACAAGGGTAAACATTTTCGTACAATCGTGCTTTCTGACCTCCACTTAGGAACAAGTGGTTGTAAAGCTAAAGAGGTAACCGAGTTTTTAAAACAATACCGCTGCGAACGCCTGATTCTTAATGGCGATATTATTGACGGCTGGCAGTTGAAAAAATACGGTAACTGGAAGAAAAAACATACTGCTTTTTTTAGAGTTGTGCTAAAAAAGATGGATAAACATGATACCAAAGTAATTTATCTGCGCGGTAATCATGATGACTTTCTGGATCAGATTCTCCCATTGGTAGTTGGCCGGCAATTTCAGATACGGAGAGACTATATTCTGAAATCGGGCGACAAAAAGTTTTATGTAACCCATGGCGATGTTTTTGACAGCATCACTACCAACATGAAATGGTTGGCACATCTGGGAGACCTGGGCTATACTTTCCTGCTCTGGCTTAATAAAAATTACAACAAATACCGCGAGTGGAGAGGACTGCCCTATTATTCGCTATCTCAGCAGGTTAAACAGGCGGTTAAACTGGCTGTCAATTATGTGACCGACTTTGAAGAAAAACTGGCCGAACTAGCCAGAGCCAAAAATTGTGACGGAATCATCTGCGGCCATATACACCAACCTGCTATCAGAGAAATAGATGGTATCATGTATCTTAATTCGGGCGACTGGGTAGAAACCATGTCGGCGCTGGTAGAAGATTTTGACGGTAACTGGAGCCTTGTATACTATTCTGTAAGCGACTGCCAGTCGAAAGAAGAGCCTAATGAAGATATTGAAGTAACCAAAGACGAAAGATTTGTTTTACCACGAATCGCAGCTGCATTATGAGGTTTTTGCTAATAGTACAGGGAGAAGGCCGCGGGCATCTGACACAAGCCATTTCGCTGACAGAAATACTTGAAAACAATGGCCACACTGTTGCGGGCGCATTGGTCGGCACTGCTACGGGTAACGAGATCCCCACTTTCTTTACTGAAAACTTCAAAAACCGGATTTTCCCTTTCTCAAGCCCCTATTTAGCGTATAATACTAAAACCAAGGCGCTGGATATTCCAAAGACCATCAGCAATGCCTTTTTGAAACTACCTGCTTATTTAAGCAGTCTTAGAAAAATTCATTCGCTTGTAGAAGATCTGAATCCCGATATAATCATTAATTTTTATGATGTTCTGGGCGGAATCCACCAGTTGCTGTTCCGCTCCAGAATACCCATGGTTTGTATTGCACACCAATACTTGCTGCTTCATCCGGATTTTAAACATCCTGCAAATCATTGGTTAGATAAGCTATTGGTTAACACCAATACGCGCATTACAGCCCTTGGAGCCTCTAAAAAGCTGGCGCTTTCGTTTACCAGCTTTGCGAACCACGAAGCGCAGAAAATCGCCATTATTCCTCCGTTATTGCGTACAGAAATTTCAGGTCTTAAAACCGAAAACCATAATTTTCTGCTGGCTTACGTAACCCAATATTCGCTGGCAGAACAATTAATGGAATGGCATGATAAAAACCCTGATACTGCCATCCATTGTTTCTGGGATAATCCTAACTATAACGACACTTTCCACTATTCACCCAACCTGCATTTTCATAAAATTAACGGCAGGAAATTCCTTGACATGATGCAACATTGCCGTGGTCTGGTTACTACGGCAGGATTTGAATCGGTATGCGAAGCCATGTATTTAGGAAAACCTACATTCATGATTCCCGTACCTAAACACTATGAACAAGCCTGCAATGCTGCCGATGCCCAAAGAGCCGGTGCCGGTATTACAGGCACTAGCTTCAACTTAAGTGCATTTGTTGATTATCTGCCAACACACAAAGATATAAGCACCGAATTTCAGGCATGGCATAGCCGGGGTTCTTTCACTTTCCTGCGTGAAGTAGAAAGCCTTACACACAAACCTGCCATTCAATGGCGAAACACACGCCGCTGGGAAGTGGTACCTCAGTTTATCAAGCGCTTTGCCTTAGCTGTGGTTGCACCGCTTACAAGAAATTAAAAACACCTTTTGCCAAAACTCCATATCACATACTTAAAAGAAAAGACGAGCGATTGCTCGTCTTTTCATGTATGATTTACCTGCGGATAGTTTTGTATTACTTCATCACTGGTTTTATTTCCTTACCTATCTCCTTTCCGTTCTGGAAATCGAAACCTAAGAAACGAGCAGCCGTTTTGGCTATCTGGTTCTGAAAATATTGTCCTTCTGCTTTAATCTCGCCCAGGGCTGGGGTATCTGGCCCTATTACAGCAAACCATATCTGGTAGCAGTCAGAAACACGTTGACCGTGGCTGGTCCATTGCGATTTGTTTTTGTCGCCTCTGCCGTGGTCAGTTGTAATAATAAAAGTCGTTTTATCTTTATACTGAGGGGTACTCTGGCAATACTTCCACAAGTCTCCTATAAATTTATCGACCGTATTCGCGGCAAAAAGATATTCGTCATACTTGGCTTCGTGTGCAAACTCATCGGTTTCATCAAACGACAAAAAGAAGACCTTCGGGCTATTCTTTTTGATATATTCTTTTGCCATAAAATACGTAATAAAATCGTGGCGGTCGCTGGCCAGGCTTTCGTAGTTCGACAGTATCTCATTCAGTAACTGTTCTTTCTCGTTGATTTCACCTCTAACCTGCTCTTTACCTGAATTCACCGGAATACCACTTCTCGGTTCGTTGATAATATACGGAAACACATCCCAGGTAGAATAAGCGGCCACTTTTCCATTAAAGCCTTTTTGCTGGTTCAGGAATTCAAGCACCGTAACATTTTCGTTGAGTTTCTTGTTGTTCGAATTCACCTTATCGTCGGCATATCCGGTCAGAATTTCGTTATAACCCGGATACGAAAACCAGTAAGGATTCATTACGTTTACTTTGCTGTTATGCCAGCGGTTGCCATATAACTGGCCTTCTTTAGCAATGGTATTCCAGAAAAAAGGCAATAATTTCTTTCTTCTTTCTTCGAGCGTATCAGAGCCGAAAGTACTTTTTAGCCGGTCGCGGTTTCTTGTGAACTCCTTTTTATTTAACAAAGATGAGTCCATGCCACCGAAAAGCTCCTGCCAGCGAAACCCGTCGGTAGTAATAATAAATACATTCTCCGTTTTGTTCTGAGCAAACGTCTCCACGGCCAATAAAAGAAACAAGAGTATTTTCTTCATAGTAGATAGATGTTTTTATAATATTAAGTGGACAGATATACTGAACAATATAACAACCAGACCTTTTGTATACTTGTTTTGGTTGTTTAATTACTATTCAGATAGTTTTCACAGATTTTCAGAAAATGTTCAAGGGTTGGCAAGGGCTGATTTTCTACCTTAGCCGCCTCGTCCCATCTTCTCATGCGTATGATTACCTCAAAATGCGGATTTTTCTCAAAAGCCTCAGCTTCGTCTTTCTCCATTTTTCCTCCCTGAAACTCAAGCGTCTGCCTGCTGGCATCAGAAAGATTGTTATAATACGCCGGAATCGCGTAGCACAAATATCGCTTGGCATTTACGTGGTTTTCGACCAGAACGGCTATTTTTTCTGAGAAGCCACGTTCTCTCAGCCAGTCTGCCGCTACGCCTTCATGATCTTTCCTGCCATAAACAGCCATCAGTTCAGCTTCCGATTCCGCAGGCAACAGATGCCCTATATCATGCAGAAAAGCGGCAATCTGTACTTCATCATCAAAGCCCGATTTTTCGGCCAGTATAGCCGCCTGAGCTGCGTGTTCAAACTGGCTTACGGGTTCGCCATAATATTCTTCATCTCCCTGCGACAGGAATATTTCCCGGATCTCATCAATTACTTTGCTAATATCTTTCATTCAAATTGATGTTTAGGGTTCAATAAAAAGTAGCGGAACATGGTAGTTCCGCTACTTTTTAACTAAGCTATCTTATTTAAGATTACTTCATAATCCAAACGGCATCGTTGATATCATCCTTGCCGCCATACTGGCTGTTGATGGCATCAGTGTAATTTTTGGTATTGGTATTACGCTCCGATACCGGATATTGCCAGCGAATCGCAATACGGTTTGAGTTACCATTACCCACACCGGTTTCAAATTTAGGGAAGCCTGTACGTCTCCAGTTAAAATAAGCCTCCATACCTGAGTTCATGAAGAACGCAGCGTATTTCTGATCTATAATCTGCTCCAGACCTTTGGCAGTTTTACCATCATATTTCACTTTGTCCTGGCTATAATAAGTATCAAAGTTAAAGTTAACTGTGTAGTTAGCTAAATCGGCTGCTTCTCTACCGCCTGTTTTTGAGTAAGTCATGGTATTAGCACCATTCACAATTCCGTAGAAGTTCATTGATGCCTGAATACCTTTTTTATACCAGCCTTCACCGTCACCTGTTGCCCAGCCTCTGTGAATAGCTTCAGCAATGTTGAAACACATTTCAGGATACCCTACGATGAACGTATTTTCTGCCGTGTAATTGCGGTAGTAACGGTAGCGGTTCTGGAACGAATACAAACCAGGAGCAAAACCAGCACCGTTGTTTCTTCCGGCTTTATCACTCATGTCTGCCAGGTCTTCTGCTGAACTTGCACCCACGAATGCCGTGTAATCTGAAGGCAATTTACCTGCTTTCAATTCTGCACCGGCCGGTTCACAGGTAACCATTACACGTGGGTCATTCATACCTGATAGCAAACCTACATAAGTTTTTGCCATGTTCTGACGAGTAGCATCAAAACCAAAGTTATCAGGATTCGACGGATATTTGTTGAACTGGTTGTATTTAAACTCCAGGTTATCTTCCATACCTGCAAACAAAGGATACTTTGTAGGGTTACCCAACACTTCAGCAAAACGAGCTTTTACGTTCAATTCAGCGTCTGTGTCTTTTTTGCTCAACAGAATCAATACTCTCAATTTGAAAACATTTACTGTTTTCTGCCATTTACGAAGGTCACCACCAAAGTAGAAATCACCTGGTACTGTCTGGCCTTGTGCAATTAAAGTGGCCATGTTATCATTAGCTTCGTCCAGCCATTTCAATATCTGAACGTACGCTGCTTTTTGCGTGTCATACTTAGGCGTAGTATTACCTATACCTTTCAATGCTTCTGCCATAGGTAAATCACCTACGCGTTTTGCCATTTCATCAAAGTAAAATGCACGGAAAAACTTACCCAGTGCGGTATAACCGTTTACCTCTGCCAAACCGGCACGTTTAGCTTCTTCTTCCATTTTAACTACGTTTTTCAAAGTATTGTAGTTATTAGGTGTCGCTGTCCAGTTATACTCGTTAGTAGCGTAGTAGTTGTAGTTAGAGCAGTAGAACTGGCTCCAACGCATTTCGTCACTGAATGGCGTACCAATTGCATTAAGGATATCAGCTTCAACTCCTTGTAATACCAATGAAGCAGGTACATTTACCGGACGGTTCGGATCTTTTTCAAGCTCTTCAAACGATTTTTCGCAACCGCTAAGCGTAATAGCCAATGCAGCGAAAACTCCCGCGAATAATTGATGTATTTTCATTTTTAAATATTTTTATCTGAATGATGTTGAAACAAGGCTCAAACAGTTGAGCAACAAATTGAATTAGAAAGTAAAGTTCAGGTTGATACCGTATCTTCTGGTAGATGGTGTTTGCAAACCTGAGCCACCGTCGTTGATATACTGGTTCAAATCGATGTCTTTCTTTTCAGCAAAATACAATAGGTTTCTACCCACTAATGACACCGAAGCATTTTTGATAGCTTTACCGAACCATCTTTCAGGTAGTGTATAGCCAATCACAACCTCGCGTAGCATACCAAATGAGCGGCTCATCAGGTTACCTTCATCTGTATTGTAGAAACGGCTTACGTAGTCTTGCACAAACTGTTTGGTATCGTTCGCTTTATATTGCAATTCTGCATAGTTGGTAACTTTACCATCTGCATTAAACTGAATAGGTACATTGTTCGATACAACCACACCTTCACCAAGATACGCTTTCACACCCAGGTAATCCTGCTCACGGGCAATACCCATAGCACCTTCTACGATACCAATATGACGACCACCACGGTAGGTCTGACGTTGGATGTAGTTAGAGATTACTCCACCGATACGACCATCGAACTGGAAGCTCAGGTTGATGTTTTTATAGCTGAATTTGTTGTTGATACCAAACACAAATTTAGGATTGATATAACCTAAGAACTGTGCAACAGGAGAAGTAATCGGACGACCTGAAGCATCGTTGATGATTTGTCCTTCCGGAGTTCTGACAAATGCCGAACCATAGAATTTATCTAAACGGTCACCAACTTTGAAGAAAGTATTCAGGCTCTCAACACCCGGATAAATTTCTGTTAGTCTCTCCTGGTAAGTAGAGTAGTTTGCAACCACGTCCCAGTTCAAGCCATCCGGGTTTTTAAGCGGAGAACCTGTCAAGGCAACTTCCCATCCTTTTTTCTGTGTTTTGATACCGTTCACCAACGCTGCAGTATAACCTGTGGTTGAAGAGATAGGTAAAGAGAAAATTCTTGGACCTTCGTCTGAAACAAAGTAGGTTACATCAAGACCGATACGGTTTTTCAATATTCTGAAATCAAGACCAACCTCTGATTGTGAAGTCGAGCTTGGGTTCAAACCAGGGTTATTTAGTGTTCCTGTGAAATAGGCTGATGGTTGGTTGTTATAAGCAAATGGTGTAGAATAAACCGCCGAGTTGCTATAAGCCGGACCATCATAAGGAGAATAATACTGATCACCGTAACCTAACGGGTTGCCGTCTCCTAAACTTGGAGTAGTACCGATAGTTGAGCGGGTCAAACCGTCTTTCACGTTAGCATACGAACCTCTCAACTTGAAGAACGAGATAACTGACGGAAGCGTGATATAGTCAGACAAAACTGTTGAAGCCGATACCGACGGATAGAAGAAAGTATTGTTACCTGCCGGTAAAGTTGACAATTTATCAACACGGCCTGTAGTTCCGATAGTTACAAAATTTTTGATAGTAAAGTCAGCTGAATAGTAAGCTGAATTTACACGCATGGCCGAGTTAAAGTTAGAGGTACGAACCGGATTAGCCGAGTTGCTGAAGTTATACAAGCCCGGTACGTTCAGATAATCGGTAGAACCGAATTGTGAACTGTATTCAAAAGTACGGATATTACCACCTGCCCAGACTTTTGCATTTAAGCCACGTACAATATCTTTATCAAATTTAATCAAGACGTCTGTGTTATTTTCAAACAAGTTTCTGCGGTCTTCACGGTAGTCACCACGACGTTCTTCACGGCCATATGAACCGGCAGAATAAGGCATTTTTTCGGTACGTAATAAATTCCAGGTAGTTATTTGTGAGCGAAGTGTTGCTTCCAAATAATCAGTGAATTTATAAGTCAAAGCCGCCTGACCGATGATATCAGATTTTTGGTGACCTCTCAACCACTCATAGCTCATGAAATAAGGGTTGTTGTAACGTTGATACTCAGCATAAATCTGTTGAATACCTTCCTTACCCGGTTGCCAGTAGTTACGCATATCGTCAACATCCCAGTCAGCACCTGCCCAAAGAGTCATGTTATAGATGATTGAGTTAGGGCCATAGTTAATATCAGGGATATTCGGCGTATACTGTCTGTTATACTGTAGGTTCGATGTGAACGAAAGTTTGTCAGAGAATTTGTAGTCAGCCGCTATATTGAAATTGGAGATATTCAATTTCGTGTTAGGTACAATACCACGTTGTGAAATTTGTGAAGCTGAGAAACGTAAGTTATATTTTTCTCCGGTCGCCGAAACTGAAACGTTATTAGTAGAAAGAATACCTGTTTGTAAGAAACGTTTTAAGTTATCTTTACCACGGGCAACCCACGGAGTTCCTTGTCTTACACCTGTTACCGGGTCAACCGGGCTATCATATTGAGGAATCGATTGCCCTTCAAATTTAGGTCCCCAACCACCATCATAGTCACCGTCATTCAATCCACCACCTTTACCATCACCAAAAGCATAACGACCGTGGTCACCAGGGCCATACAAGTCTTGTGTTTCAGGAATAGCATAGAAACCTTTATCAAGCATAGTCGAAGAGTTTACTTCAACCGAGAAACCACGTTTGTCTTTCGAACCACGTTTGGTAGTAATCAGGATAGCGCCATTTTTACCACGGAAACCATATAGTGCCGAAGCAGAAGCTCCTTTCAGAACCGAATAAGTTTCAATGTCGTCAGGGCTGATGTTCCAGGTGTCTGAGTTAATAGGTACACCGTCTACTACAAACAGGATTTCGGTGTTACCACGCAACGAGATGTTCGGTTTGCGCAATAATTCTGGTTGTGCACCGATTGTCAAACCGGCCACTTTACCTGCTAACGCATTGATGGCATTAGGCTCGCGGGCTTTTACTGTAGCGGCTCCATCAAGAGACTGAATGGCCACCCCGATACGACGGATGTCTTTTTTAATACCTAAGGCTGTTACTACTACCTCGTTCAAGGCTTTAGTATCCTCGTTTAGTGTTACGTTTAACACTGTCTGATTACCAACGGTACGCTCTTCCGTTAAATAACCGATTGCTGAAAACACCAGTACGGCGTTCGTTTTTACATTGCCTAATCTGAAATTTCCGGCTGCATCAGAATTAGTACCCTGATTAGATCCTTTTACTAAAACACTTACGCCGGGAATACCCTCGCCATTGGCTGAAGATACTTTCCCACTTACTGTAGTTTGCGCATAAGTTGCCCTACTCATAAACAGGCTAGCCACAAGAACCACCATGCATAATAGGAGATTTTTTTTCATATACTTTTGTTTTTGACGTGAAAAAAGTGTTAATCGTTTAGATTTTGTATTTAAAATTCCAGCAGGTTTTCAGGGTGCAAAAGTACATTTATAAAATTCCGTGAATATTACGCGCCAATTAAGCTATTGTTAAGTCGAAAGAAAAAACTACCGTTTCCAGATAGTTTTTTGTAGAAAAACATGAAAAAAATGCAGCTTTTTAAGAAGTAGTCATTTTTACTCATGCCCGGGGTATCAGAAAATATCACAACTCTGTGGTGCAATAGGGCTCTTAGGGTACATCTTATTCTTCTTCCAGGTCATGAAACTAATGCCGCATTACTGCTTTAATATATACGTTATATGTACAGTGGTTCTTTAACTTCTGGCTTACAAATCCTTTACCAAAACATAACATGGCAATCTGCTTTAATTATCTGCATACTCGTAGTTTTGAATTCTAATCAACTCACGAAAATGTTGACTGCAATTCAGACAAAACAATTTATTCAGTCCGAAATACTTACCGTATTTAATGAAATAAAGCATTATCTGTACCCATCTTACCGATATCTTCAGGGCAATTGTCATAGCAATGCGCATTTAGGATCATTAATACTTAAAAGACACCAGATCAAACACAAAAAAATATGGGTTTTTGCTTCATGCCGTTACTCAGAAAATTCGAATGCAGCATTTCTTATTCCCGACCCCAACCGCATAGCACCTCAGGAGTATATACGTTGGGGGTATCATGTAGCTCCTTTGGTAGAATGGGAGAATCAGGAGTTGATTTTTGATTTTAACTTTTCGGAGAGCACTCCCTTAAGCAGAACCGAGTGGTTGTCGCATCTGAACACAACCCAATACCAGTGTGTTATTGAAGAGGCCGATAAATTTTTGTTTTACTCAAGCCCTTCACCCAAAAATCCCTACAAAAATCTGTTCAATGGTGATTTTTACCCTTTAGAAGGGGTTTGTTTAGAAAACAAGTGGTTCGAAAAAGGACTGGCGGCTAACGAAACCGCCCTGCTCATGTATGAGGAAGTTATTAAAAGGGCGATCGAAAATAAAGCAGATGCAAAACTTATTACCGATTACAAATATCTGATTGGCAGCATCAACAATTTCGAATGTGTGTTCAGAGACAAGAGTTTTAATAAAAGAATGACTCCTGAGTTTCAGGAAAAACACCATGATCTGATTAACTATTATCGTGGCGTTTTTGAAGATAATGTAGAAAAGTGGTCGGGACTAATAAATGACCTTACCTGACAAAAAAATAGGGCATGGGTAATCACCCATGCCCTATCCATATATAATCTCTCTTCTTTATTGCGGTTGTTTTTTCTTTTTCTGTTTATCTACTATAACACCTGTCAAAGCTCCGGCGCCAGCGCCTACTCCAGCACCAATCAGTGCTCCTTTACCTTTTTTATCTTTAGCAATCGCTACGCCTGTAAGGGCACCAACACCGGCTCCAATTAAGGCGCCTTTAGCCGCGTTACTCATTTTCTTCTTGGCCGGAGTTTGTGAAACCGGAACATACTCTCCCGATTGGCTGGCATCTGAAGCATAACTGTATACTCTTTTATTCTTTGTTCTGGCAACTCTTTCAGCCTCGGCTTTTAATTCTTCTTCCCGAACCAGATTCATCGAATCAATAGCTGCTTGTTTTACACGCTCCAACTCTACTACCCGGTTTACCGAATCAATGGCTGCCTGTCTGGCCGCCTCTACTTTTTCCTTAGTGTCTGCACTGTTATTACAACTCATCGTAATGCATACGAGTGAGATACCGATTAATACATTTTTCATAATTGTTATGTTTAGTAGTGGTACTTTTGACAATACTACTGAGTGAAGGCTTAATATATGCCCCTGTCAAGTTACCATTTCATACATTTAATAGAAAAATGTAAGACCTGAATAAACTTCTGATTTGCTTAAAACAAAGAAAAACGATAGTAAAATGCTGATAATAAGCAAATTAAACTATTTTTTACACTATTTAAATCCCAAAATTCATGAGGACTGTTGTGTAACAGCAGGTTATTTATGAGGAAAATATTCCCCGGAAAATCCCTTTTATATCCATTACCTTTTTCAGATACATTTCCAAAAGAGAATATTCAGAAGACATAACCACTTACTAAGTAGATGTAAAAAGGTGTATTTTTGATTGATTAACACCAGCTATAAAGTGGATGGCCTTAACAAAAACATAATATGTTTAATCAAAAACAGTCGTTTACTTTTGTCAAAAAACAATAGCTTATGTATCCAATCAAACTAGTCGTTTTCGATATGGCCGGCACAACGGTTCAGGACAAAAAAGAAGTGGAAACCTGCTTTGCCAAAGCATGTGAATACGTTGGACTGAATGTTTCGGCTGAACGAATCCTGGCCTTGCAGGGCTACTCAAAAATTGAGGTTTTCAAAATGCTTTGGGAAGAAAAAACAGGTAAAGACCACCCCGAATATGACGAAAACGTAATTTATTCCTATGACTACTTCCGGATGATTCTGGAAGAACACTATCGCAAGCACGAGGTTCTTCCTACCGAGGGTTGTCTGGAAATATTTGATTTCTTACGTAAGAACAATATAAAAATAGCACTCACTACTGGTTTCTATCGAGTAGTTACCAATATTATTCTTGATAAATTAGGCTGGCTTGACGGGCTGGAATATAATTATGTGAATACATCAGGTAAATCTGTAATTGATGTATCCATTGCCAGCGATGAAGTACCGAAAGGACGCCCTGAGCCTTATATGATACAAAAGGCTATGAAACTTACGGGCGTAGTCGATTCTTATGATGTTATCAATATTGGCGATACGCCTTCCGACCTGAAGTCTGGTGTGCGGGCGGGCTGCCGTTTATCTTTGGGCGTAGTAAATGGCACACATACCCGGGAACAATTAACCTTTTTACGCAACGACGGCCTGCTGGATTCTCTGAAAGATCTAAAAGACATCATTATCAATCTGGGTGTTCTCAATGAAGCATAAATGAAAAATTTCGATATAGCAATTGTAGGCGGGGGCATTATGGGAGCATTTCATGCTTACCACGCCGCTAAAAAAGGCAAAAAGGTACTTATCATAGAAAAAGATAACTTTCCGGTCAGCTCTACTGTCCGTAATTTCGGGCAGGCGGTACCATCAGGTTCTGCCGGCAAATGGTTTGATTATGGCCGCAGGAGCCTTGAGATATATAAGGATATCCAAAGCCAGTTCGATATATCTGTCAGAAAAAACGGAACCATCTACATTGCTTCAGACGACACCGAATGGCAATTGGCCAATGAGTTGTATGCTATTCATCAAGGCTGGGGGTATGAATGTACGCTACTATCGAAAAGACAATGTCTGGATTTATATCCGGAGCTTAAGCAGGACTACGTACGCGGAGCTATCTATTATCCCAACGAAGTAAGCGTAGAGCCAAATCTTCTTATTTATAAAGTTCTGCAATACTTACAGGAGCAACTACAGGTTACGTATCTTACCAACACCAGTGTGATTGATTGTACGGAACAATCGGGCAGTGTGACCCTAACTACAAGCGGAAACAAACAATACATGGTCGATAAAGCCATTATCTGTAGTGGATATGTATTTAATCTGCTTTTTCCGGAGATATACGCGCAAAGCGGCATGATCGTCAGTAAATTACAAATGCTGCAGACCGTACCCATGACCAACGTTTCAATCAAAGGCAATATCCTTACAGGTCTGTCTATCCGCCGCTATGAGTCTTTTGAGCAATGCCCTTCATTCAGCAACATAACCACTCCTGAGCATTATGCTGAACTGAAAAAATGGGGTATCCATATTTTGTTCAAACAAGCCGTTGACGGTTCCATTATCATCGGTGACTCGCATGAATATGCGCCCGTTGGCCGCACCGATGAACTCGGCTTTGATACCAAAAACCATATCAACGAGCTTATGCTGAAAGAAGCCGAGCGTATTATGAGTTTTCCGGTACGGAAAATCGCTCGTGCCTGGGCCGGGTTTTACGCCCAACACCCCAACGATATTTTTGAATATGAGGTAAGCCCCAATATCCATATCCGCACCGGTATCGGTGGTAAAGGTATGACTACCAGTGCCGGCTACGCCGAAAATACAATTGCGTCGCTTCTATAATCCGGCGTGGCATGTATTTATGTGCCACGTTTAAAACTCCTCCTGCTAAAGTTTATAATTTAATTCTCCGGTTTATACCTTTCTTTTGAACGCCCCTCTTAATTTTGCAGCTCAAAAATTTCCATTCATTAATAATCCATTTAGAATATGTCAGCTTGGTATCAAGGAAAGATTCGTTATCAGATTGTAGACGAAAAAGACAAAACTGTGAAAGTGACCGAAGTATATTTAGTAGATGCCGTGTCTTATACCGATGCCGAAGCCAGAATCTACGCCTCTGTAGCAGCCAATGTACCCGAATTCCATTTGTCAGGGCTTGCCCGCCGGAAATTCCAGGAGGTTTTCTTCGTGGAAGACGGTGCCGAAACCTGGTTTAAGGTAAAAGTAAACTTTATGAGTTTTGATGAAAAAACACAAAAGGAAAAACGTACACCGTTTAATATGCTTATCAACGCGGCCAATCCCTCAGATGCCTACAATCTGATTTCTGAAAGGCTCGGTAGTGTGGAAGATTACCAGATTACCGATATCAACCTGACCAACATTCTGGAGGTAATACCTTATGATGAAGTTGATGAAAAGCTTAAAAACGGCAATTTCAAACCGGTGGCAGAGCTATCAGTCAATTGATTCTGATTCTTGCATAAAGTAAAATGGTCCTTTCTGCTAACTGAAAGGACCATTTTTATTACCGGCTCTTAGTCTTACACCATTTCTGATTCAGGAGATAACTTCCACCAGAGCCTACCGTTTAAATGCTTGTTCGTAAAATAAATGAGTTGTATAACTAGTAAAACAAACGATACGAATGAAATAATATAGCTGAAAGTGATGAGCACATTTACGAACGAAATCTGTTTCAGGAAAAACTCGCGATAGAGCAAAAGTGACACACTACCCAGATAGCCGATGGCATCGCAGATATATACAAGAAAGCCTACATTGCCCCGTGCTTTGAACAAGGCTATCAGACGCTCGAAAACAACGGTCTGTATGAGCAGATAGGGCAGAAACAATCCGATTCCTAAACTCAGCATCCACAATTTTGCCGAAATTAACTGTTGCTGAAACGCCCACGTACTACCTCCGCAGGCAATCACGGCTATCATCATCATTAATGTAAAAGTCAGGTAAGAGCGAAAGTTATTGCGTATAAAGGCTATCAACGCTATCAGGCTCACTACCACTAACCCTATGGTGGTTTCTATTTGCGAGAAGATAATCTTGCTAAATCCAGGTTCAATCTCCCGCCATACTTCTACGGCAAAATTATCCCGGAAATCGCGCATCGTAGCCATCAGCAGATACATACCTACAAAGCAGAATAACCCTATTCCAAATTCTTTTACAATTCTGTTTTTATCATCGTTTGTCATGGCAACGCGCTTGTTGCGAAGCTTCAGATCTTCTTCATTAGGCGGTGGTATCTGTGCCAGCATCCAGACAAAAAACAAGAAAAACGGCAGAAAAACAAGCCCGATTATATAAGGTAACTGAAACTCGTCAAGACTGAAGGTTTCCTGCAGATAAAGATATATGGTCTTCAATACACCGGATGTCATCACCAGATTCAGGCTTAACCCCAGCGCCAGAAACTCCGTCAGTTTCCGGCCTTCCAGATAACTGAAAATCACTCCCCAAACCATTCCCAACGGCAAGCCGTTCAGAAACAGGAAAAGAAAATTATAAGGGAAAGCCACAAATCCAAATGCCAGTAGGGCTATTTCTGCAAAGGCTATCAGGCCGATAATCAACCCTATGCGGCTTTTTGCTTTCAGTTCGGCAATTACCTTTATTCCGATAATCTTAGACAGCATATAGCCAAATACCTGCGCTATAATCAGAATACTTTTATAGCCCATACCCCACAGCTCATAATTTTCATAAAGTCCGGTTGTAAAAGGCTTACGGAAGGCGTACATGCAAAAATAGGTACCAAAGGCAGCAATGATACACCAGACTATGAGCAACAATTCAGATTTTTCCAGGATTTTCTTCACAGGTTACCTCTCTTAAATGAACCTGTAAGTTCGATACCCAATGTAAACTCAGCGTTACGTCAATATTAAATAACACCACTGTAGAATTAATTCCTCATACCCTATACGTAGCAATCCCCACAACCAGTTATCTTGCCCTATATTCTCATCTATCAACACGCTAAATCAACTGGCTGAAGTTTTTACCTTTAAGTATAAGTACTAACTAACTTCAATACACATTAACAATTACAAAAATGGATATCAGCTCTATAAAATTACCTGTTTACCTTAAGCTGGCCCAAATCGTTATGGGTATACTAGCCTTCTTTTTTATACTGTATGTGGGGCAAAATATTATAATCCCTTTCATACTAGCTATTGTTACAGCTATTGTGCTTAACCCGATTGTTAATTTTTTATGCGGCAAAAACATTAACAGAATAGTATCCATCAGTCTTGCTATTCTGGCCGGTTTTATTCTCATAGCCGGGGTTATGTTCTTCATAGGTTCACAGCTGGTTATGTTCAGTGATTCCTTTCCACAGTTTAAAGAGAAATTCGACGGATTTACACAAGATGCTGTCAACTGGATTTCGCAAACATTTGGTCTGAGCAAAACCCGAATTCAGGAGTTGTGGGGGAATTTAAAAAACGAAGGATTGAAAAACGGCACAGTGGTTGTGACCAAAACATTGGGTGCTATGGGCAATGTACTTGCATTGTTTGTGTTGTTACCCGTTTATATTTTTCTGATTCTTTTCTATAAGCCGTTACTGCTCGAATTCATTGCCATGCTTTTTCAGAATGCTAAGAAACGAATCGTTGAAGAAGTGCTTTTTGAAACCAAAGCGCTGATTCAGAGTTATCTGATAGGCCTGTTGATAGAAGCCGTTATAGTGTCTACTCTTATCTCGGTAGGCTTATTAATTCTGGGTATACAGTATGCCGTTCTGATGGGAATCATCGCTGCACTGCTAAACCTGATACCTTACATTGGCAACATGATAGCCATGGTTTTTCCTATTACTATGGCGCTTACGAACAAAGAGCCGTCTTATATACTATGGGTCATTCTGTTGTTTTCGGTTGTGCAGTTTATAGACAATAACCTGATTGTACCCCGAGTTGTAGCCAGCAAAGTAAAAATAAATGCGCTTATTTCTATTATGGTTGTACTTATCGGTGGGGCTTTATGGGGTGTAGCAGGCATGTTTCTCTCTATACCATTGACAGCCATTCTGAAAGTGATTTTCGATAGAATAGACGACCTGAAACCGTTCGGCTTCCTGATAGGCGATAACCAACCACGGGTAGGTAAAGTAGTTTTCAATTTTAAGGGGCTGGAAAAGAAGACAAAGACGAAAGATAAGTGAGTGAGGCCACAAGCGCCGCTTTTCAGTACCTGGCAAAATAAGATACTCGTACAATTAACACCTATATACGAATATCTTTATATTTGTGCAGTAAAAACCTAAAAGCTGTGCTACGCTATCATAATGAGAACACTTATACTAACCTCAATTGCCTGTATTTTAACGATTCAACTTTTTGCTCAGGAAATTTACACCCCTGCACAAATTATAAACCTGCAAGGTGATACTTTACAAGTATTGCTGTCTAACTTCACATCGAACAAAGAAATATCTTACAAAAAGAATCAGGGAGAAAAAGCAGTTGTAGTCACCCCGGATAAAATTAAAGGGTACATTGTGAACAACAACACTTATTTATCAAGGCACGTCAATATTTCTGCCTTTAAGATCAATAAAACGCTTACAGATTTCTCATTTATGATTAATCGCCATTTCCTTGAAAAGGATAAAAACGCCAAACCCCGTAATGATAGTCTTTATTTGCAATTACTGGTAAGAGGAAAGATTAATCTTTATAAGCTGATTTCATTTGATGAAATAGACAAATTCTATGTAGAAAGAGCCGGAAAAATACACGAACTCCCTCCTATTTACCACGAATTTATAGCTGATAGCACTTTTAACTATGGTTATTTTGTACAAAATGGTGTCTATAATAAAGTTCCGCTTTTCAGAGGTACATACATGGAAAGAAAAAGTTATGTTGATACGCTGATGTATGTAATGACAACTGAAGAGTTTTATACAAAAAACTCCTTAAGGAGATCTTTGCAAGACAGGAAAGCCCTGCAAGAAATAAAATATGAAGCAGATGATCTCATTAAATTATTGGCAAAATACAATGAAGACTATCCGGAAGAATCGGAAGTTACCTACAAAAAGAATAAGCTAGGTAAGATATATATAGGCATAACTATTGGAGATGTAATGCCATTGAAAGATTACTATAATATTGAGGGACGAAAAATAAATGCCTCAAAAACACTGACTTATAATATTTTTGCGCTGATTCCTACTTATGGAAAAAACCGCAATCTTTTTTACAAAGTAGGACTACATCAGGCTAATTACGACTTTACCGGAAGCAATGGCAAGGTTTCATATCCTGTAAGCCGGCAATTAACATCTATCGCGCTCGGGCTCAGATATGCCGGATTAAAAGGATATTTTCGACCATATATGGGTTGGGCAATGACATACACTTCGCAAAAAGCCAATAGCCTCAAAGTTGAAGATGGGTTCCCCATGCTTTTTGAATTTGGTGGCCTTGTACCTATACGCAAAGTAAATCTTATGCTGCAAGCTAATTTCTCACCAATCTTAGCTAAGCAAGCTGGTTTTCAGTATTTCAGTTATAGTGCCGGCCTAATGTTTTAAACAAATGTTATTCCGTTAACTTCATTAATATTCTAATAACAAATCTATTACTTATACAAAAGAAAAAGTCAGAAGCAACGCCTCTGACTTTTCTGATTTAACACCAATATGAATCTGCTGATTCAATTCTCAACCAAAGGCTGATAGTCTTTTAGTTGTTAAACTAATGTCTTTTTATTGTATAGATTTAGAAGTGGGAGCAACCCATTCGTTTTGCTTTTTATCGTAAACCAGAGTGGCATCAGGCCATTCTACATAATGTTTCATAGGTAGATATTTATCCAGATTCCCGTTTTTCACAAGCTCCTTAAACAAAAACTTTCCGCGCTCTTTTACCAGCTTTTCATCTAAATGGGGCGTGTTTACCACCTCTTCGAAATCGGTCGGCATCAGGTTTTTATTCAACTTGTAACGGCCAATCACGCCACGTTTGTAAGGCAAATTTCCTGCGGGGCGTATCACAAAAAAATAATGAGTGCTATCCTGACTTATGTAATAATTTTCAATACTGAATTTTGGTAGAACAGCAACATAGAAATTCCTGAATCGTGGCTGGAATCTTGTTTGATTGCTTGATTGAGGGGCCTTACTATAAATATAAGTTATGATATTTGTCAGTAAAGTATCTTGTTGTGCTTTATCAAAATAGGTATTCACGTTGTATTTGTCTGGTTGGCATGATATGACAGTCAGACAAACAACTATCAAAAAACTCCTTTTCATATTATATTGGTGTTGAGATAAAAATGAAAAGAACAAGGAGAAGGTATTCCTTACCCCTTGTTCTTTCAGAGAACCATTACTTAATATATACTATCGAGCTCGGGTTAAATTCAGCCCACGTAGCTGTCCAGTCTGTATCTTTAAATGCACCTACGTAATCAGTTGCAGTAAAGAATGCAGGTAATGTATTAGCTGTAGTACCTTTAGTTAAAGCATCTGCTGCAGTAGTTGTGATAGTAAAGGTAGGACGACCTGTACCAAACACTGTGTTGCTGATACCTGTAGTTGACCATGCAGTAACAGTTTTGTTACCAGGCAAGCTTGCAAACCATGCTGATGGCTTTACTGTACCAATTATCAAATCAGCTGCAGGAGTTGCAGTGTTGATATCACGCACCGCAAACCCTTGTGGTTGTGTAGCGGCACCTTGTCCGTAACCGTTAGTTCCCCAACCTGTTACACCGGCCAATACCACGTTGTTCAATACCAATGAACCGGCGTTTGCGTTAGCAGCTGTAGTAGAACCGTCAACAAAAATACCATTAGGGAAACCAGTTACAAATGTATTGTATACTTTGATTTTGTTGTTACGACGTAAGTGCATACCATTTTGGAACAAAGTACTGATGAATGTCTCCTGGCTTTGTTTTGCACCTATCAATGAAACGTTAACCAAAGTTGGCGAAGTGAAAGGCTCAGAAGCTGTTCCTTGTCCGTCGTTGTCAACCTCGAAACCATTCGAACCCGATTGGTCAGCATTGGTTGCACCACGAAGACCTACAGCGAACTGAATTAATCCTCTGTAACCATTATCCATATCGAAATCATCATCAAGCGTTCTGTACGACACCAAATATTTAGCGTTTACTGTACCACCAAACCATTCGTAAGCATCATCACCACCAAAAGATGCCTGCAAGTACTCAAGAGTAGTACCACTACCTACTGAACCAAAAGTGAATGAGTTGATCTCCTGGTTAGGGTTGATAGGTACACCGGCGTATTCAACGCGTACATATTTCAAGCTACCAGAGTTATCAGCGTCATCGCTTCCACCATGCCAGCCTTTATAGCTACCTTCCAATTGAGCAGAACCGCCAGGTAGGTTGTTTTTCGCTTTACCGCAAATTACCAAACCACCCCAGTCACCCGCTTCACGCTCACCTACACCACGCTCAGAAGTGAACACGATAGGCTCAGAAGCAGTACCGTTAGCGATGATTTTGCTACCGCGTTGGATAATCAAAGTACCTTTAGTTGAACGCTCACCGATAATAACCGTACCTGGTTCGATAGTTAAAGTACCAGTTGCTACACCAGCACCAGCGGTTTCAGTAGTATCACCACCTACGCGAACAAAACCAGATATTTTATAGATTTTGCTTTTTGTCCAAGTAATATTACCCGTCAACAAGCCTTTAACAATTACCACTTCTTTTGGAGGAACAGCCGTAACTTTTACAGTGAAAGTAACAGGGGCCGAAGCCTGATTTTTAGTATCTGTAGCAATCACAGTAAAGTTTACAGTAGTGCCAGAAGCCAGATTATCGATAGTATATTCTTTTGAATAATTATCTGACGTTGCACCGTCAGTATACGTTTTTGTATCAAATGCTGCTCCGTTTTTCAAAACAGTAAGCGTTTTCAAACCAGCAGGTGCGCTGATAGACGCTGTAACGTTTACCTTAGCACCTGGTACACCTGATGCCTCAGCACCTGCCGATGCAGTTGGCGCCGGGAAAACCTCTCCATCTTCTTTACATGCATTAAGTACAAATACAGCCGAAACTGCCATTGCACTTGCTGCAAACAATCGAGATAATTTAGAAAATTGCATAATTTTTGGGGTTTTAAATTTAAATCCTAAAATGTTTACTTAATATAATTTGTATTCGATTTGCTGTTTATTTACCACTTATGGTGTAGCTCACACCAAGTGAGAATAATCTACCCGGCTTGTACTGCTGTACGATTTCATCGTTTTTACGATCAAACTTACCGTCCTGATTACCATCCTGAAGAATTAAAGCTGCCTGATTGAAGATGTCGTTTACACCGCCTTTAATTACAAATCTGCTGCCTATGCCTTTCGAGAAAGTAAGGTCAAGCACATTTCTCGGCATTTCGTAAAGGTCAGGATACCCCTGGAAGCCTACGGCGAATATTCTTTTGCCAATTACGTTGTAGAGCACATTTACCTGGAAGTCTCTGTCCTGGTCGTTGTAGTTAATACCCGTGTTAACAATATATGGAGATTGGCCTTGCAACGGACGGTTATCTGACTGACCTACCGAACCTTCTCTTAATTTCACTTTACTTACCAATATGGTTGCGTTGAACAACACACTTACTCTATCAAGGAATTTTGAAGAGGCAATGCTCGCCAGACCTTTTTTAACCTCTATCTCAATACCTGTGCTTCTGGCACTCTGAGCATTTTTGTAAATGAATGTTTTAGCACCCAAAGAACCACTGCCCGGCTCTACTTCAATCTCAATCGGATTTTTGAAATCTTTGTGGAAAACGGCGAAACTTACCACCTCTGCCGGAGTCGGATAAAACTCCCAACGGGCATCGAAATTGTTAACTGTAGATATTTTCAGACCGGTGTACCCTTCATAAACAACGTTGAAGTCGAAGTCATAGAATGAAAACGGCGCTAACTCTCTGAACTCCGGACGGTTAACTGTTTGTCCGTAAGCTGCTCTTACCAGCATTTTTTCAGAGAAGTTGTAAGAAAGATTGGCTGATGGAAGAATACTTAACACCGGGTTTTTCACTGCTACTTTAGCTCCACCTATAAAAGCACTTTCCAGATTCTGTGTATTGTCTTCTGCTCTTACCCCACCAATAATATTCAATTTTTTAGTAAGTGGTATGTTCGCATTGGCATAGTAAGCTAATAATTTGTTACCGGCCGTGTATGAGTCATTCGGGTTAGTCTGCTCGTCAATTCTGATACCGTTGGTATTGTTAATATTATTGAAGATGACATCAATCGGCGCTGTGAACAGCTCACCGTTGAAATTCGAGCCACGTACATAACCAAGGTTTCTACCATTGAAACTACGGTCTTTTTTCTCATAGAATACTCCCGCTTTCAATTCCATTTCGGTATCCTTCTCTTTCGAAAGCGTTATCTTCTGGCTGATATTCAATGCACCTGTATATCCGTTTTCAATCATTTTAGAATACCATCTACCCAGGAAGAATGCCTGTGCAGTACCGACCGGAATATACACCGACTTAACACCACTTACAGCATCCACATCAGAGCGGTATCTGCGATAATCCGGTTGGTCACGATAAGAGTTATTGTAACCAATTACCCAATCAATAGTAGTTTTGCCTTTGGCAAGTGTATGCTTTCCGGTCAATTGGCCGGTGTAGATACCACGATATACCTGATTGAATGAGTGGTTGTCTGGATTATAGTTGGCCTCTATGGCACGTCCTGTACGGCGTGTATAATTTGAATTGCTTAACTGATTGAAAAGGTTCTTGAATTCAATAGAGTGATTATCGTTCAAACGGAAAGCCCAGTTGTGCATGATACCCACACGGATATTACGGCTGTATTGCTGATCATTGAAATTATAAATCGGCGACTGCGTATTATTGATATTCGCGTTGAAATCGTTACGATCAATTACAAAATTGGTACGTGCATCTGAGTAGTTTACTGCTGTTACATTACCTGCTTTTACATTACCGATTGAGAATCTGTAGTTTCCTGTAATACCTATTCTTTGGTCTGGAGTAGCTGTTGAATTATTGGCAATCCATTCGTTTTTCAAAGATCTACCCGCTGTTTCTAACAAAGCAGGATTGTTTGAAATCTGACTGATATTAGCCGGGAAATACTTAGGCAGGTCATAATAACCATTGTTAAAGCCTGTCCAGTAGTTTTTCCCTTGATTAGGCTGATAGAAATCATCAAAAGTTGTATTGCTGCGGTAAGAAGTACTGTAGTCAATTACCAGTGAGTTTCTGTCTGGAATATTCTTAGTGAAGATTTTCACAAGACCGCCTGCAAATTCACCGGGTAATTCTGCTGAAGGGCTTTTGAAAATCAACATTCTGTCGATTTGTGAGCTTGGGATAATATCAAATGAAAACGATTTTACGTCCGTTTCCATACTTGGTGTAAATGCATTATGGAGCATTACGTTATTGTAACGTTGGTTCAGACCTCTGATATTGATAAATCTGTCGCCTACAATTGTAATACCCGGTACACGCTTTATCACCTGTGCTGCGTCGCGGTCAAGGGTCTTGGCAATTTGTTGTGCGGAGATCCCGTTCACAACCATTTGTGCTGCTTTTATTTCTGAAATCACCGATACTTCAGTGTTGGTCAATCGGCTCGCAGTAACTTTTACTTCCTGTAGAATAGTCTTTTCTTCTTCCAGACTCGTATTAATCTCGGTTACGCTACCATCTACCACTGAAACATCAGTAATAGCTTTGTCCTGATAAGAGACATACGTGATAACCACTTTAACTTTTCCTGCCGGAACTTTGGCTATCGAAAAGAAACCGTTGATATCTGTAACAGTCCCAAGGGTAGTACCTTCGACTTTAATAGTAGCACCAATTAAATCTTCATTGGTTTTGGCATCTTTGATTGTTCCGCGAATAGTACCCGTCTGGGCAAAGGTTATAACAGTAGCAAATAACAAAAATAGAGTAGTAGAAATTTTTCTCTTGTTCATATTGGTTTCGTGTCTTATTTTCACGGTGCAAAACTACTCTGCCAATATTAAGCAAATGTTAAGTCAATATTATGTCTTAATTATGTTTGGGTTTCCGTAAAACAAATCTTCCAACATTTTTTTTCAATAAGAACCAGGATTAAAATCATTCAATTTTACAGGTATTGTAACTGATGCCGCGCGTATAAACCAATTGAATGGTTTATATTTGCTGCATACAATAGATTAACCCTATGAAAAGATTTTTTTATACCTGTCTTGCTGCCCTGATGATAACAGGTCTTGTCTGTTCTGAAAGCCTGAGCCAATCTAATAACTTACCGGCTGAAAGGTTTTCTGACAAAATAAAACAAACGCCCGGCGCTTTAGTGCTTGACGTGAGAACTCCGGAGGAATTTTCAAAAGGGCATTTAAAAGATGCCCGGAATGTTAACTGGCGAGACAATAATTTTGCGGATCAGGTAGCACAGATAAATAAGTCAAAACCTGTTTTTGTATACTGCCTTGTAGGTGGCCGTAGTGCTTCGGCAGCCTCAAAAATGAGAGAAATGGGCTTTAAAGAGGTTTACGAACTTGAAGGAGGAATCATTAAATGGAGAGCAGCAAATTTACCTGAATCAACTGATGCCGGTAATAACTCTGCAGGAATGAGCAGACAGCAATTTAATCAGTTGCTTACTTCTGACAAGCTGGTGCTGGTCGATTTCTATGCCGACTGGTGCGAACCCTGCAAAAGAATGGAGCCATACCTGAGCGAAATTGCCTCAGAAATGAAAGACAGAGTTCTGGTAGTACGTATCAATGCCGACAATAACACCAATTTATGCAAAGAGCTGAAAATTGAGGCGCTGCCTGTTTTACAAGTTTACAAAAACGGGAAATTGCAGTGGGCCAACGAAGGGTTTATCGGTAAACCGGAAGTAATAAAGCAGTTGAAATGATTTAAAGCGAGGCCTGAACCTCGCTTTAAAAGTCTTATTTTTTAGCGTTTGATGGCTCCTGGGTTAAATCCAGTTTTTCTCTTAATACTTTGCCGGAAACCACCAGTTCAATCCAATATTCTCCTTTCGGAAGTTTGTTTATAGGCAGCAACTTGGTTTGTGTGCCGAGATTCTCGAAATAACCATCAATCAGAGTCGTTATTGGTTTTTCGTTCTTATCCTTCAGTGTCAATTTTACCTTACCGGGTCGGTTAATTCTAAAAACGATTTTCCTTTGTTTGTCTATCTCTGTGGTATCTGTCTTAAAGTCTGACACCGATTTATCATCAATTGCCGTTCTTGCTTTTTGATTGTTTACAAAGGCCTGTTGTACACAACCTGCTATATCAGCCTTGAATACCGAATTCTTGTCTACTTCAAAGCCCGGCAGTAATACTATACTGTTGCCCGCTGTAAAAGAGATATCTTTAGTAGTGGCAGATACCGTGTTCTGTGCCGTAATAGTTCTGGCCGCCTTGTAGTCACCCGCGACAATTGAGTTCTTTTGTAGTGCCAGTGAATCGGTAGCACAATTGATGCTTACCCCCTTGCAATTACAATTATTATCAAATTTATCGTTTTCTGTTAGCGGATCTCCATCATCGCAGGCAGTGCCTTCAGGTGCGCATAATGACGCATTAAAGGTTATCTTACTAAAACCTGAGCAGCTGGCATCGCCCCAGTTGTCTTTTGCCGAAATGAGAATGAAACGAGCCTTTACATCATTGAAGTTCGGGCCCGCAAACCCGGCATAATCTGCACTGCCGGGTGCCTGCGGCCAGTTATAAAGTTCGCCTAATGGTTGCCAGTTAGTACCATCTAATGAGTAATCTACGTTTACCGTTTTAAAGCCCTTGGCGGTCTCACCTATTACGTTATAGTTCCATACCCGCGAATCCTGAAATAAATAATTATCAGTAAAATCATACATTATCCAGTATCTGTTGCTGGTTCTTGCAGGGTTTGGGTTGGATTTCAGCGGGCCACAAGACAACCACGACGATTCTGCCAGGGTAGTGAGATTGTCGGTCGGCTCGCAAGCATCATATACTTTGTATCTGGCCGACTCGTCCTTACAATCAGGGCCAGTACATGGCGTGCCTACGCATTCACAGTTACCATTAATTTTATCGTCGTTTGTAAACGGGTTACCATCGTCGCAGGGAGTACCCTGAGGTATACAGGCCAGTTCACACTTGTAATCAAACAAATAAAAAGCGGGTATCCGTTTCCATACTTTCTCCTTGTGAAAAGGGGTTTTCCAGTACAAATTAAAATGGTCACGGCTGTTATTTTCTTTATGCCTGATTTCATAATAATAATACTTGCCCTTTTCCAAAAGCAAAGGTCCGATTGTTTGCGAAGCTGCATTATTATGATCTGTTTCGTCAACTCCCTGCGCCACAGATGCCTTATTAGTCAGTTTGTCTTCCACAGAGTCATTCTTACTGAGATAAAAAATGGTCTGATTATCGCCGGTAATATTAAACTCATAAGTGCCCGATACCGGCACTGTCAAAAAACCCTGCACAAGGGTTCCGTAGTTATCACCTGCATAAATGGGCGTGGTAGGTAATGGGCCGTATGCTCCTTTCAGTCTTTCTTTCCTATCAGGTGCCAGCGGGAATTTCGGCGAATTTATCAGGTCGTTTTCTACGTAGCTGCCCTTTACATTGTCATAATAATAGGCTTCAACAACGCCTCTTTCACCCACGCACGGATTGGCCGTGGGAGCAACTCCCACACAATTACAAAAACCGTCCTGCTGGTCGTTAATTGTAAGCGCATTTCCATCGTTGCACGGAGTTCCGCGTTCAGGGCAAACCTGTCCGCAAGTGTATTCATAAATTGAATTAAAATCTATGATACTCCAGGTGCTGCCAGAATTTGAAGCTTTTTTCCATGATATAGTCAGGTGATCTGCACTGGTTGTTTCAAAATTGTAGGCTTCAAAATAATAATACTGCCCACCAGTCAATTGAATAGGCACGGAAGTCTGCCCGGCCTCTTTCTCCCGTTCATCCAGGCCTGAAAAAGTGGTTACTTCTGCCCTTTTTATTTTATTTGCCGGAGATTGATCGGTACTCAGAAAGAAAACTCCTTTATCGTCGCTGGTAATATTAAACAGATAGGTATCTGTTTGAGGCACTTTAATGAATCCGCGGATCATACCTGCATAATACTCGGTATAGTTTATCGGCGCTCGTGTCGAAAACAATATCTGCGAACCATCCGGTTTGTCAGGAAAACTCTCAAGTGCCGATAAATCGGTTAAATCACTAACGCCCTGTATCGCAAAATTTGTCCAGTACGACCACCTTACTTGTCCTGCCGGGCCTATACAGTTTTGTGCATAGACAGGAACAGCCGAGCTGAGCAAACCAAAAAATAATATTTTCAGCAGTATTTTCATTTATTCACTCAATAAGTTAAACACGTTTGCGGCTTATCATCTGTTGAAATGGCCGTACCATTCATATTCATGAAGCCAATAGGATAATTGCCTGAGGCGTAGCTATAGAAATTGCCGAGATTTGGTAAAACATAACATAAATCGGCCGGGCTTACACCATACCAGAGCGCCATTTCTGCATACAATTCATCGGTCGAAACCGCCGGTATGAAATTTCCTCTGAATGAAACATTCTGCGTATTACTTGCCAGATTCATGCTCGGATACGCCCCATATATTTTACCTCCATTCACGCTTCCGCCCATTACAATTGAATTACCTCCCCAGGCGTGGTCAGATCCCAGACCATTTGAGGTAACTGTGCGCGCAAAGTCAGAAATCGTAAATGTGGTTACATTTTCGGCAATACCCAATTCAACCGTAGCATCATAAAAGGCTTTCAATGCATTATTTACTATGGGTAATTTTTGATTGAGCCCTGTAATCAGGCTATCGTGCATATCCCATCCGCCAAGGTTCACAAAAAATATCTGTCTTTTGGCGCCAAGGCTGCTCCTTACACTCATTACCTTGGCTATGGCCGCCAGGTCATTTCCTAAGGATGAGTTCGGAAACTGGGTAGCCATTGCAGGAATTTTTTTCAATGCATTTCTGAAAACCTCAAAAGAAGCAACTGTACTCTTAGCCGAATTACCATAGCTTTGCTGCAGGAGATTCGCGTATGTCTGGCCTACCATACTGTCAATGGCAGCGTTTCTCAAGTCATTAATGATGCCTGTGTTATTCCACCACGACGACGGCACCATGTCAAGCCCTACGGTATTAGGATTAACATTGTTGCTGATAGAATACTCTGCAAGGCTTTCGCCTGTCTGAAAAATATTTTTACCACTTAAAGAAATATTCATCGAGATCTGGCTATTGCTGTTCCCGCTGTTCAGCAGGTCGGCTATTCTGCCACCTACTCCAAGAGCCTTTCTGCTTTGGGGTACGGATGTCTGCCATTGCATAATCTGGTCAGAATGTGAATATATCCCGTCCGGAAGTTTTTTCTGTCCGCTTTGAAATTCTGCCGCGTTTCTAACCGGTTGCACCAAAGTACCAATGTTAGACATGAACGCCAGTTTGCCACTATTGAACAAATCTCTCACGCCAGTCATGGAAGGGTGCAGGCCAAAAGAATCATAGCCACATGCAAAATCTCTAAATCCGGTGCATTGCGGGTTATTTAAGCCCAGAAGTGATGAATAAGGTATAGACAGATCTGACCGGGTTGCCGCATACTCATTATAGCCGGTGTCTCCTCCGCTATTGCCGCGAGGAACCAACAGATTATAAGAATCAAGCCCTCCTGCCAATAATACACAAACCAGTGCCTTGTAGTCTTCAGCGTTTTCTTTTTGCACAAATTTTTTATGCCCTATAGCTCCGTTTACAGAACCAAGGCTCGTGAGTGTACTTAATAATGTGGTTGCCCCCATAGCCGCACAACCCGACTGCTTTATGAAATCGCGTCTATTCATCTTTTCATTAGTTGTTTATAATATACTCGGGGGAAGCCATAATTAAATATATAGCAATTCTTACTCTTTTAAAGGCATCGTCAGTATTAGGTACACCATTGGCAAGTCTGAGCGGCATACCCATTACAGCTTTTTTTATAATATTCAGACTCCTTTCTGACAATCTTCCATGTGCCAGAACAAGGTTGTACTTATCAAGCAATTGAGTAAGCCGGTCGTCTTTGGTTAAAGGGTAGTCGGCTGTTAAATCAAATTTTGGTTTTTGTTCTGGCTTATTGGTTTCTCCGGAAAAATAGGTCATGTATTCAACAGGCTCGTCGGTAATTACCCAGCTGTTGAGGGCATTCAGATAGCCTGTCAGGCTTTGCGCATTGAGTGTCTGAAACTCCGGCCCGTATTTTTCAGTACCTTTCAGCGCACCGTCGGGCATGTAGTCAGGTGCAAAAAAATTAAATATGCTTGGTGAAAAAAGTGGCAGCTGCCCCATCTTGTCATAGGCTCTGCGCATGGTATTTCTATAGGTACCCCCCGGACTTTTCAGATTCAGCCCTTTTATTAAATTAGTATATCTGATAAAAGGCTCTTTCAGCATTCCGGCAAATTCGGTATTCCCGTTGTTGCAGCAATCCCGTGCTTCGTTATCAAGTAATATCGCTTTGATTACTGCCTTCAAATCTCCTCTTATACCACTTCCATTATCATTAAACACCCGGGCTACTCTTTCAATGTATCCGGGAGTAGGGTTAGATGTAACCAGGCGCTGGATCAGACGTCTTGAAACAAAAGGGCCGACATTAGGATGATTGAATATAATATCCAGTGCGTCTTTTATGTCTTCTTCACCCTGTTCAACAGGCCTTGCCGGTATGGTTTGTCCCAGAAAAGTTTTAGGCCCGGCCTCATGGCCGTTTACAATTCTGGGTGTGGTTGACCAGCTTCTTAAATAAGCATCGCTTGAGTCTACAGCATAAAACTTCAGCTTTTTGGTATAGCTCCAGTAGTCTTTACTTTTCTCACCCAGATAGCGGCTGTCGCCCCACGATAATCCCGTAAATACTTTTGCCAGATTCGATATATCATTATTATCATAGGTAGGAATCGACCTCCCGTTTTCGTCTTTTTTTTCTGTTCCGTTAAGATTCAACTGGAATAGCCCTATAGAAAATAATTGCATTATTTCTCTGGCATAATTCTCGTCAGGATATATCTGTTTACCCTTGTTGACATCCGTAGCATGATTGTTCATGTAGGTCAGATACACTGCCATTGCCGGGTGGAATGTAATTTTTTCAATCAATGTTCTGTAATTGGAGAAGGCATTATCAAGCAGCAGGTCATAATAACTTGCCAATGCATAAGGATTGCTATCAAAAGCTGAAACTCTTGAGGTTACGAATACTTCGCTTAAACCCAGGGAAATTCTCCAGCGCAGCAAATCAGGCGCAGTCATAAAACCCTGAAACCACGAGATATCAAAATGCTTGTCAGATAAAGAGGTATTAGATAAATTCTTTGAGGGGTCGGTTCGTCTTATCGAATCAACAATAGACTGGTGCAAATTCTGTAGATATGCTTCAATTTTAAACGAATTAGACATATCTAATTGCCGGCTAACCCATGGCTCCACACCCATAGCAACTACGTTTTCAATTTCTTCGTAGTTGGCTCCTAAGGTAGCCTGAGAAAGCAGCCTGGCTGCAGCGGTTTTATTGGGCAAATAGCCCGAACTCAATAGCGTGGTAATACCTGTTTGGTTACCGGCTTCAGAAGAAGAAGAAACGGTTACATTTTTAATATTCCCCTTACCAAAAATTATTTTTTCCTGGGCACTGGTGTGCGTGCTTAACCAAGCAAAAACAACAAATAACGGAAGGGTTATTTTAAGATGTGCTTTAATCTTCACTTCAAATAGCAACAAAAGAACCCTCATTTCAAACCAATAAATATTAATAAATAAAAATCTTTTGATGCACCGTTCACTCAATACATACGAAAGCCAAAAACTTCCATACATAGTAAGCCTAAATACAATAATTACTTATTTTCTAATTTTTGGGTTTTTTTATAATTGCGATTGATTTCAAAACGCAGTTCTGTTGTTTCTCTGATTCTAACTGGCCCGGTTGTATTTGTCTTTATTTACAAATCGGCTCCGGAATACTAATAGAGGGGTTTAAAGTGATGATTAATTTGTCTCTAAGCAAAAATAGAATAAAATTTCAAATCACCATCATTAATTTTTTAAAACTTAGGTAATATGAAATTGTTCTAAATATAATCTATGTACTTTGCTGATCAGGGCTTTCTATTTAAGGTCGTGAGGAGCCCGTCTGCATCCGGTTCCATATTTCTTCCAGAGTCTTGTCAGGCAATTCATTATTATTACGACTGTTTTTCTGAATGTAGGCAATCCGCTCGGATGTCAGCGGATGAGAGTTAAGATAGGATGTTATTTTACTCACGTTGTGTTTTTTCTCTTCTTCCTGCAAATGTTGCATCAGGCGAAGCATCCCTTGTGTATTAACACCGTTATGCGCCATGATTTGCAAGCCTTCCAGATCGGCTTCCTTTTCCATATTTCTTGAAAACCCCAATTGGTAGATGCCATCTGCCTGATTGACTAGTAGATTCCCCACTGTGCCTGAATCACCAAACACCAACGAAATAAGCAAAGAGCCGGTGAGATTCCGCGTTAATCCTTTTAAAGAATGTCTTTCCTTTATATGCGTTACTTCGTGGGCAAGCAAGGCTGTCAGTTCTTCCGATGATTTTATCCGTTTCAGCATTTCACTGAAAACCACTACATGACCGCCCGGCAAAGCAAATGCATTGACTACCTTGTTTTCAACCACCGTAAATTGTAAGGGATAATTGGTTTCAAAATTGATATTCCCGGCAAATTCGTTGAGAATTTTCGTTGCAGGTAAATCAATCTTCGTGCCCTTGATAAAGTTCTGATAGAGTTTATCACCAATTGCTATTTCGGTCGATACCGGTACTTTACCGGCAATAAAGGAAGCAAGTAGCGGCAGCAAAGCAAAATACAGTACTGCAAAAATAAACGAAACAATTGCCAGTATAATCAAAGCGCCTTTTATAATAGCACTGTATGCACTGGTCGTAACCCCCAGCTTACCTTCACGCTCTGGCAGATACCCTTTTAAAGTTTGTGCCAGTGCTGAGTCGTCCTGAAACTCCAGATACTGATGCGGAAAAGTACCATACTGCAACATGGTTTTACCTCTGCCGGAAAACGAGCTATACTCAATTTCGGAAATGGCCCATATAACTATGGTATCGCTATAAAAAATTCGCAGCGAATTTCCGAAAACTTCTATCTGCGCTTCATGAGGTTCGCTGGTCTGTCCATTATAATATATAGCGGTGTGTTGTGCCTGATTCATTACTTGCGTCTATTCCTGGTTATACATATTTATAATAGCCCTTCTTTAAGTAAATCGTGCAAATGGACAAACCCTAGCAATAAGTCGTCCTCAACCACCACCAACTGAGTAATACTTTTCTCCTGCATCAATGCCAGCGCATTTACCGCATATTCGTCGGGAGATGTAGTTTTGGGTGATACCGTCATGATATCACTCGCTTTCAGTTGATTAAAATCCTGTTGTTTATTTAGCATTCTACGTAAATCTCCATCAGTAATAATTCCCAAAAGCTTATTGTCGGCAGTGGTCACGGCGGTGGCACCAAGCAATTTTGAAGTCATTTCTAGTATCACGGCATGAAGCCCGGCATCCGGGCCTACTGTCGGCACGGCATTATTCGGATACACATCTCTTACTTTCAGATACATTTTCTTGCCCAAACTCCCTCCGGGATGATACCTGGCAAAGTCGTTGCTCGTAAAACCCCGCATTTCCAATAAACAGATGGCGAGGGCATCTCCTAATGCTAAAGCCGCAGTGGTTGAGGTAGTTGGCGCCAGATTTAAAGGGCAGGCCTCCCGCTCTACATGGGCATTCAGTACATAGTCGGCATGAGTAGCCAGATAACTTTTCTCATTGCTTACCAGAGCTATCATCTGGTTTCCGTGCATTTTCAACAATGGCACCAGTACTTTTATTTCAGGGGTATCACCACTTTTCGATATGCATAGTACCATATCTTCTTTTTGTATCATGCCCAGATCACCGTGTATGGCATCAGCAGCATGCATAAAGAGCGCAGGTGTACCCGTAGAGTTCATTGTAGCAACAATTTTCTGACCTATAATTGCACTTTTTCCTATTCCGGTCACCACAAGCCGGCCTTTAGAAGCCAAAATAGCCTCTACGCACAATTCGAATTGTTCGTTAATATAACTTTTCAAAGAAAGTATTGCTTCCGCTTCATGTTGCAAAACTTTTTTCGCAACGCTTTGTAAATTTTTTTCTAACTTCGTCTTCACTTTTCTGAGGGGGTATTTTAACAGCAAAATTAATGCTTGTTGGGTTGGCATCAAAAGAATAGTGTAATAACCATTTATATTCGAATTATATTCGAAGAATCTGATTACAACAAAACCAATTTTTAACCATTAAATGGATCCGGCAAAAAAAACCGTATCAAAAATTTGTAAAACTCAATCAAAAAAATAGTATCTTAGCAAAGGCTAAAGTAATTATTCTGGATTAATTCAAACTTTATATAGTACCTATAGCTAAGGCATGCAACCCTTAGATAAACTGTTTTGTAAGCATAAGAATTATACCGCTGTTGTTTACACGATTATTCTGCAGGTCATAAATAGTCTAAAACTACAGCAAATATTACTACGGCAAATCACTATTAATTAAGTCATTTCTGTTGACCGGTTCATCAGAACACCCAACATAAAATTGCTCAGATACTGACCTATATTTTAAACCATTGTAAATTTCCCGTACAGCAATTTTGCGTTTATGGTAGAATCAATAATTAAACAATCATTAAAGGAAAAACTCAAAGAAATTTTCGGTTTTGATGCTTTTCGTGGCGAACAGGAAGTTATTATTAATAACATTGTAGCAGGAAAGAATACTTTTGTTATTATGCCCACGGGTGCGGGAAAATCGCTTTGTTATCAATTACCTGCTATGGTACTTGAAGGCACAGCTGTTGTTATTTCCCCACTTATTGCCCTGATGAAAAATCAGGTAGATCAGATGACCGCTTTTGGCATCAACGCTCAGTTTTTGAACTCTACGTTGAACAAAGCTGAGATGACCAAAGTGAAAAATGATGTATTGAGCGGAGAGTGCCGGTTACTTTATATTGCTCCGGAGTCACTTACCAAAGAAGATAATTTATCGTTCTTACAAAAAGCGAAGCTCTCTTTTGTTGCCGTTGATGAAGCCCACTGTATTTCAGAATGGGGGCACGATTTCCGTCCGGAGTACCGTAGAATCAGAGGAATCATTGATGATATCAGCCCTGATTTGCCAATCATTGCTCTTACGGCCACTGCTACACCAAAAGTACAACAGGATATAAAGAAGAATCTTAATATGGATGAAGCGATGATTTTTAAATCGTCGTTCAACCGTAAAAATCTGTATTACGAGATTCGTCCGAAAATAGATTCTAAAAAGCAGTTAATCCGTTATATCTTAAATAACAAAGGTAAATCTGGTATTGTCTATTGCCTGAGCCGGAAAAAAGTTGAAGAAATAGCCAATCTTTTGAGTGTAAACGGTGTCAAGGCGCTGCATTACCATGCAGGTCTGGATTCTGATACCCGGATGAGAAACCAGGATGCGTTTCTGAATGAAGAGGCCGATGTAATTGTAGCAACCATAGCATTCGGCATGGGTATCGACAAGCCTGATGTACGCTTCGTGATTCACTATGATGCACCTAAATCGTTAGAAGGCTATTATCAGGAAACCGGTAGGGCTGGTCGTGACGGACTGGAAGGAAACTGTCTGATGTTCTACAGCTTTGATGATATTCTGAAACTGGAAAAATTCAACAAAGACAAGACTGTTACCGAAAGAGACAACGCCAAAGCTCTGTTGATGGAAATGGTGGCTTATTCTAATCTCGGTATCTGTCGCAGGCGCCAATTACTAAGTTATTTTGGTGAGTATAGCGAAAAAGACTGCGGCTTTTGCGATAACTGTCTGAAACCAACCAAAAGGTTTAAAATAGAAGATGAGGCCGTATTGGCTTTAAAGGCTATACAACAAATAGGTGAACGATTTGATACTCAACACATTGCCGATGTACTGACAGCCAACACCGCCAATGCCTATATACGCAGTTACGAACACGATAAACTCGAAGTATACGGCAAGGGTAAAAACATGTTTGTTGATGCTGAAGACGATGATGATGAAGAGGATGAAGAAGAAGAATTGGAATCAGCCAACGATGAGGAACTGGAAGAAGATGAAGATACACCTGTTGTTACCAAGAGTCCTTCACATTCACCCAAAAAAGCTGAAAAATCTGCGAAGAAATCTGATAATAAAAAAACTCCGAACGACTACTGGGTTTCTATTCTACGCCAGATGATGGTATTAGGCTATCTTGAAAAAGATATAGAAAATGCCTATGGTGTAGTAAAGTTATCTGAAAAAGGTAAAAACTTTATTCTTGATTCGTATCCCATTACGATTGCAGAAGACCATAACTATGAAAACACCGAAAGCAGCGATGACGACGATGTACCAATGAATGGTGGCCCTGCAGGTGGTGGTGGTGCATTCGACTCAGCCCTATTCGAGTTGCTGAAGGCCTTACGTAAAAAAATAGCGAAAGAAAAAAATGTACCTCCGTACGTAGTCTTTCAGGATCCGTCTTTGGAAGAAATGGCTACTACTTATCCTACTGTCGCTCAGGATCTGGCTCAGATTAACGGCGTTGGTCTGGGTAAAGTACAGAAATTCGGTAAGCCATTCCTGGAATTGATTTCGAAATACGTTGAAGATAATGAAATAGAAACCACTCAGGACCTGGTCGTAAAATCAGCAATTAATAAATCTAAAATCAAGATTTATATCATTCAGCAAATTGACCGCAAGATTGATCTGGATGAAATTGCAGAGTCGAAAGATCTCACAATGGCTGAGCTGATAGAAGAGATTGAGCACATTTGCTACTCAGGTACTCGTTTAAACCTTGATTATTACATTAATCAGGTAATTGATGATGAACATCAGGACGAAATTTACGAGTATTTTATGGCCGCAGAAACCGATAATATACGCGCTGCACTCAAGACTTTTGAAGGTGATGACATTACCGAAGAAGAATTAAGATTAATGAGGATTAAATTCTTGTCGGAAATGGCAAATTAATTCTTTATATTTGGTGCGAGAAAAAGACGTAGCCATTGTTAACCATAATACAACAAAATCATGAAAAGTGTGAAAGGGACAACAACGTGCTTCACACTTTTTTATTTTAGTAATATTAAAGAGTAAATGATACTGATATTTTAATCCGATAGATTTTTATATCATGCCAAAACCAGTCGATTTTTTCAAAAAATACATATAATTTATAAAAATTTATCAATCAAAATCATCTAGTTATCATGAACATTTTTGTTGGAAGTCTTCCTTTTAGAATCGAAGAAAGTGAATTAAAGCAATATTTTGAAGAGTATGGTGAAGTTAGCTCAGTAAAAATCATTATTGACAAAGCAACCGGAAGAAGTAAAGGTTTTGCGTTTGTAGAAATGCCAGACGATGCAGCTGCTCTAAAGGCTATCAGCCAATTGAACGGTTCTGACATTGGCGGCCGTACAGCCGTTGTAAATCAAGCTGAAGAAAGAAGAGAAAGACCAAGCGGCGGCGGCGGTGGTTTCAACCGTGGCGGTGGTGACTATAACCGCGGTGGCGGTGGTGGTCGTCGCTACTAATATTCTTGAATTAAGTATCTGATATTATAAAGATCAGCCTCCATTTAATGGTGTGCCTGATTTTTTATACCCACATAAATCGGTACACTATAATAAAAAGCCTCTTAACTTGTGCTAAGAGGCTTTCAGTTTTTATACTGTTATGGCAGAGGCTTAACCATTATGTCTTTAAAATACACCTTGCTTTTGGGGTCATGACCCTGAAGGGCAAAAGTGCCACTGCTGATTCTCCTTCCTTCTCTTCCTTTGGGTAAATCAGCAGGTTCATCATATTCTACTACTGTTTTATCATTTATTTTAATGGTAACGTGTTTATCTTTTACAATGATATGCTCGGTATACCATACATTATCCTTTACCAAGGTATCTTTTACATCCTGAATCCCATATAAACTTCCGGTGCGGCGCCAATCGGTATGAGAGTTGTTTACCTGTACCTCATAGCCTTTGTCGGGCCAGCTACCCTGCTGGTACTGCGTATGAAAATAAATACCTGAATTTGAGCCCGGAGTGGTCATTACCTGAGTCTTAAACTCAAAGTTCTTGAAATCATGGTTATTAACAGAGCCTACATAAAATAAATGCGCCACCGGCCCGTTGACCGCAATAGTACCGTTTTCAATGCTGAAAGTACTTGCGTTATCTCCTACTTTCCAGCCATTAAACGACTTGCCGTCGAAGAGAGAATACCATCCTTTTTTCGCTTTCTGAGCAAAGCCCGCATTGGTAAGCATAAGCATGGCAAATGCTAAATAAAAAAATCTTTTCATAGTTTATCTGATTATCATTAAAGGTATACAACACCGAAATGTTGTTTGGTTAAATATACTCAACAATTTACGAATTAATTTCAATTCACAATCCGGAGAGTATACACAAATTCCTGTCATGTGGTACTAGCACTCGGTTGCACTAAGCGCCAACCCCGCCTGCGAGGTCTCCTTGTATTTTTTTGACATATCTTTTCCTGTTGCCCGCATCACTTTTATGACACTGTCGAGCGATATCTTCTGATATCCGGTATTACCTGACGATGCCAGCAGATAGGCATTATATGCCTTGATAGCCCCCATAGCATTGCGTTCTATACAAGGTATCTGTACGTATCCACCAATCGGGTCGCAGGTCATACCTAAGTGGTGTTCAATGGCTATTTCTGCTGCCGCTTCAACTGTTTCAACAGTGCGGCCTGCGCAATAGGCCAACATAGCAGCAGCCATAGCAGAGGCAGAGCCTATTTCACCCATACAACCCATTTCTGCACCTGATATACTGGCATTGTGCTTTATCAGAAAGCCTACGGCCGCAGCGGCAAGCATTCCTTCGCGCAATTTCTGTTTGTCATAATGATAATGGTGCCTTAACAAATACGTAATACCAGGGATTACCCCCGAAGCCCCGGAGGTCGGTGCCGTAACTACTATATTTCCGGCTGCATTTTCTTCTGATGCAGCCATACAATAGGCATTCAGAAAAACCATGAAACTATCGGTTGCTGAAGCATGGCTTTTGGCCTGTTCGTATAACACAGGGGCTTTCCGTCTGAGCTTGATGCTCCCGGGCAAAAGCCCTTTGTGCCGTAAGCCTCTTTTTACAGCTTTATGCATGGTTTCCAGAATATTATCAATTTTCTGATATATCTCCTTGCGCGATACCCCCGTCAGAGCCATCTCATTGGCTATCATTAAGTCTGTAAGAGAAAGATTGTCTTTTGCCAGATGCTCTTTCAGTTCTTTCATGCTTGAAAACGGGAACGCGGGTGTCTTATCAGAAGAAGCCTGCAGATTTTCTCCTTTCCTTTGAATGAATCCCCCACCGACAGAGTAATACTCTTCTTCCAGTAATACTCCTCCATCATGCAGCAACTGAAAAACCAGTGTATTCGGATGCGGTGAATCATAACGCCCTTTCTGAAAAATTACGCTTTTAGCAGTAAGTATAACTGGTCTTCCATTAATATTAATGGTATAAAAATCGTCCGGGTTTTTCAGAAGAGCCGTAAAGGCGGTAGGCTCACAGGTATCAGGCAACCAACCTAACAAACCGGCAATTACTGCCCGGTCGGTTCCATGGCCTTTACCGGTAGCACTCAACGAACCATACAAATGAATTTTAATCTGAAGTTCTCTTGATAACAATGAGTCAGGCAAAGCCAATGTTCGCTGAAGAAAGTCATAAGCTGCTTTCATTGGCCCGATTGTGTGCGAACTCGATGGTCCCGGGCCAATTTTAAATAAGTCGAATATAGAAGTCGTAATTGCCTCTTTTAGCATGTCTTTGAAGATGAAGTAAATTCTGTCACGAATTAATACCATTTCAGACAAAACACCAAACTTTCAGCAATCTCGCTTACTTACCCACCATTTCAGATGGCCGGCCACGCAAGGCACTCCAGGTCTCATCAATAGCTATTTGTGTAACCGCCTGCACTCCGGCTAACTCCAGAGCTGTCCAGACTGTTTCTCTCTTAATGTCACTTTTTATCTTTCCTGTTCCTTTAGGGTAACAAGCCCAGAACAGGCAATCGTACTTACCGGCATCTTTTACCGAAGTACAAAGCTCCTCCAATTCAGCCTGTTTGGTAGAAAAAACCTGTACAAAATCATACTTTTTATCTGCTTCCGGTCGGGTGTCGAACGAAAGACCCTCCAATATTATCAGGTATTCTTCGGGGGCGTTTACTATCAGTAAAGTCCCTTGCGCATTTAATCTCAGTTTTTTAAAAATAGCGTTTGCGTCCATGTTATTATTATTTCTGTCCGAGACTGAACCAATTACCGGAATCATCTTTAAATAAGGCCTCTATACCGTAAAATTCCTCAGTAGGCGTTTTAGTAAACTCTACCCCTTTTGCTTTCAGCTCTTCATAGGTAGCATAAATATCGTTACATTGAAACACCGCAAAACCAAAAGTACCTTTCTTTACGAGGTTACGCATTTGTTCGGCCGATTCCTCATCAAACATCATTCCGGGAGTAATCGACATCAGGGTAATCTCTACATCAGGCTGTTCGGGAGGTGTTACTGTGAGCCACCTCATCCCCGGTCCCATTGGGGCATCAGTTGCTACCTGAAAACCCAATTTGTTTACGTAGAAATCATAAGCGCTGTTCTGATCAAGAACATAAATACTTACATGAGAAATTCTAGATATCATTGTCGTTTAATTTAAATGAATACTGGCACAAACCTCAGTAATATTTCAGGGAGTTACTTCTTCAAAATTGCTTTTTTGTTTCCAGCCTCTTGCCTCAGCAAAACAGCCTGGTATATACCTAAGCGGTTTTGTCAGTATTTCAGCCTGTCGTTGTAATTGTTCCTGCTGATACACTGAAGGTGTTTTGCCTACATATTTTTTAAATAAACCGGTAAAAGAACTTATACTTTCGAATCCTACCTCATTACAAGCTTCGGCAATTGACACAGGTGTTTTTAGTAATAATTTTGCGTTTTCGATTCTTACGCTGGTAAGGTATTGATGAGGCGTTTTGCCGTAAGTATTTTTAAACAATCTGATGAAATGGAATTTCGAGAAGAACGCTTCATCTGCAATAGCATTTAAATCAATACTATCCTGATAGCATCTGTCAATAAATAGTTTGGCCTGTACTATTCTGCGGTAAAGGTATACTTTTGGGTATGGTACCTGCATGTGTTACTTATTTATTTTTAGTGTTTGGCTTTCTGAATACATCTTTACACAAAAAATAGCTATCTGCTTATTTGCGCAAAGTACAATTTTTCAACAAATCCTATTCCATACAAGAGATTAAATTTGCCAAAGCTCTGATCGGCTGCATTCATTTTCACTCGGCAAGTGCTCTCATCAAACTATACCTATTCGGTGATTTTCCGGAAACCTTGATAAACAGATTAAATCCGGACGTAGTATTTCATTTGGGTATATACTTAACCGAAAGAAAAAATTTATAAACAACCAGACAAATTAATTAAGATTCTACAAAAGAAAGATTATAAATTTGAACTTCTGTAGCCAATAAAGAAGCAAACTCTTTCAATGCGTTATCTGTTCTGAAATTAATACTTATTTAAACATTATTTATTATGTCTTTAAACACAGGAGACCAAGCCCCGGATTTTAAATTATATAGCAGCGACAAACAGGAAGTAAGCCTTGCTGATTATCGTGGCAAAAACGTTGTTATACTGTTCTTCCCAATGGCGTTTACAAGTGTTTGTACTGCCGAGCTTTGCCAGATGAGAGACGACATAGCCACTTATTCGAGATTAAATACTGATGTACTGGCTATTTCGGTAGACTCAATTTTTACTTTAGGAAAGTTTAAAGAAGAGCAGAAACTACCTTTCCCGCTTTTGTCTGATTTTAATAAAGAAGTGTCGCAGGCGTTTGATGCCTATTATGATACCTTCGCATTTGGCATGCGTGGTGTAGCTAAACGCTCGGCCTTTGTAGTAGATAAAGACGGTGTTATTCGTTATGCTGAAGTATTAGAAAAAGCCAGCGATGTGCCTGATTTTACAGCTATTAAAAATACGGTAGAGAGTCTGTAATCTGACTACAAATATTGAATCAGCCCTCTTTGGTGTTTGCCAAAGAGGGCTGATTTTTTATCAATCCTGAAAGCCTCCTACAATACTATTAACAATTGAAAGAATAAAACCGAAAATAAGCGGTTGCAAGAAACCATCTACTCTGAAACCTGAAACAAGCGAAGCACAGATATATACCACAAATACATTAACAACCAGATAAAAAATACCGAGTGTAAGAATGGTAATAGGCAAAGAAAGAATCTGAAGAATTGGTTTTACAAAGGTATTGAGAATACTCATCACAAAAGCCACTATTATTGCTGTAGTGAAATCCTCAACGTAAATTTTGCTCAGAATAGCAGGCATGTAATATACTGCGGCTCCACAGCATATTAAACGAATAATGTAGTTAAGCATAGCAAAAAGTCCTCCTTCCCCAAAGGAGCTAGGTTTTTATAGTTAGTACTGACATGCTCCATCTGGGTTGCCCTTACGGACGTGGAGTATGCCTTTTTATCAAAACATCGAGCACTTCATCAAACTCGTAGTTTTTCTGTTCTAAAAGTACTAAATAATGGTAAAATAAATCAGCCGCCTCGCCCAAAAATAATTCCTTATTATCATCTTTGGCTTCAATCACCAACTCTACGGCCTCCTCTCCTACTTTCTGTGCTACTTTATTGATTCCTTTTCTGAAAAGATGACTGGTATATGACTCGTCCGTAGGATTCTCCTTGCGGCCTTTAATAACCTCTCTCAGGTGGTTCACAAACAAAACCTTTTTATCGGCAGCGCTATTTACTTCATTGAAACAGGTATCGGCTCCGGTGTGACAGGTCGGGCCGTCTGGCGACGCATGAATCAGAATGGTGTCACCATCACAGTCAATCAGAATGTTTTTTACATGCAAAAAATTATTGGAGGTCTCTCCTTTCGTCCAAAGCCTTTGTTTGCTTCTGCTGAAAAAAGTCACGATGTTTTCCCGTAAGGTTTTTTCATAGGCTTCGGCATTCATATAGCCCAGCATCAGTACTTTGCCCGTTTGGTAATCTTGTATAATGACCGGCACAAGACCCTCGGGAGATTTTTCAAAATCTATTTTGGTATTCATTCCTTCAATAATTTTCCACAAAAGTACAGATGTTGAAAAAACTAATACCTATAAAAGTCTGAAAATTTATAGACATTCTGCAGAGCACTAAAATGCTCCGAAAAATTTCAAAAAAATATTCCCCACAAATACTCTTATAATCAGTCATTTACAGGTTATACTCAGAAAAAACTACATTTTTTTTCATTGCGGGCTTGACATATATTAAAAGACCCCTTATATTTGCAGTCCCATTCGACACCAACGAATGACAAGCGGAAGTAGCTCAGTTGGTAGAGCGTAACCTTGCCAAGGTTAAGGTCGCGAGTTCGAGACTCGTCTTCCGCTCGAAAAGTTCAGCACCCATCAAAAGGTGCTTTTTTTTTCTTAGGATTCGTCACCATCCAAAAATGACCATCCGCCGGGGTGGTGGAACTGGTAGACACGCAGGACTTAAAATCCTGTGAGCCGAAACGCTCGTACGGGTTCGATTCCCGTCCCCGGTACCAGTTATGCAAAAAACAGCATAATAAAAACAAAAAGAGTATAAGAAGCTTACCGCAACTTATACTCTTTTTTTATTTGGCTTTACAATTATGGCGTTTCTATCATTTCATCTATTGCGGACCTGAACCATCCCCAAAAATCCTCATACGACTGCCTTTTCTCCCACCCTTCAGACGCAAAATCATGAATAATTACAACTTTCTTTGGTTCCAATTTTTCCCAACAAGCTACGTCATCATTATCATATCTACGAGCAAAAGGTATAAGGTCACTTTTTGGATATCTTTCTTTTAACCCTTGAAATTTAGATTTTAATAGTTCTCCAGAAAGAATATGCCAAGGGCTTAAATCCAAGAGATTTTGCTCGACTACTTTTAAAAAAGAGACAGGATATTCAAACCACTTTGGTAAATCATTCTTTTCAATTAAAAAATTTGTCACTTCCATATCTTAATGGTTTTTACCGACTTAAACCTGTAATATTACCTCCTTGTAGATATTTTTTTCTAAATCCATTTGCTTGATTTTGGATTCTATTTTCCACAGCTTGCCCATAACTATTAGGTTTGATCCTAATCTACTACTTTTATACCTGATGCGTTATAATTGAGTAGTATTGGCACCTGCAATTTCCCCTCGCTGAGTGAATATGCTTCATATATTTCAAAATCATATAGAGGTAAGGGTAAAATACATTTAGATAAATATCATCAATTCGAACTGTTTAAAATTAACAATAATCTAAATACAGAAATTAATGTTTCTAGAATAAGTATTTAGAGAATGTTAAACACCTCGATAAAATATAGAACATTTAGCCAAGAGGAAATTTACACTTTCCATCTACCAATAAATAAGAAAGGTTGTCAAACAAATCGTTTTAATCTATCAATTGAGTAAAGGCTCCAAAACTAAAAATCTAAGCATCAATTTTTTTTGGCAAAAAGCCACTTAGCTTCTATCGAATGTCAGAGAATGGTAGGAAAAAGCCTTTAGATGGGTAATCAGGAGTAACTAATACCCATAATATATTGTTGTTATCACGATACCATTTTTCCTTATCCGCAGGATAGAAATCTATCACTGGTAAAGTGCCTTTTTCAATCTCAGTTATTACGTTTTCTTTTTCTAACCATTTCAGGTACGCACAGAATTTATCAAACTCTTGAAAGTTGTCAAAGCCTTTCATTGGAAATAATTCTATTTCATTTTCCATAGCGGAGTATGAAAGATGACTCTTGTTGAGCAATTGTATTTCTACCTGCCAGTAAAAGCAATAATACAAACGAAAATTTAAAGAGTTTCATGTGTTTTGCTTTAATATATAAATCAAGCCTAACGGAAGAGTTTGATATATAATAGTCAGCATTATTTGAATATTAATTCTAAATCTAATCAAAGCATTTCTGATTCAAATATTAACTCGCGAGGTGATTCACCAATAACTTTGGCAATTTCTCTTGCTCTTGTTTGACTAATAGCGCTACCACCAGAAATTCCCTTTTCTTTAATTGCCTTTAATAATCTTTCTGAAATGTAATCATCTCTTGTTAAAAAACGACATCTCCAAAAATCCAATTCTTTATTGAAATTCTTGTTAAGAAATAATTTGGTTGCGGATAGAGCAGTACCTGTATTATAGAAAATATCCATATACTCTTTATATGTACTCACTCGTAATTCATCTTCTTTTAAATTTAGATATTTCGTATGAAAACTCCTATCAAACTCTGAACGAGCAAAATCTACTGTGTGTTCTCCTGTATCTCTTTGAAAATAAAAATACCAATACTCGCTTACTTCATTAATTTCGTTCGTTTTCTTATTTAGTTGTTGGAAGGTAACTTGATAAAAATGATGAGAAGGCAATTTGAATTGCTCTAACAACTCTTTAAACTTTGAAGAAACAATATATCCATGAAGTAAAGAACTTAGATAGATTAAATCAGTATGTTTAGCGTTTTTGTGCATAGGCAGTTCTATTAAATCTAAGCTAAAGTTTGGTTGAATACCAGTACGAAATCTATCATCGTTTCTATCATTGGGCCACATAAAATCCTTTATTTGCCGATTTCTAGCCCAAAAACTATCATCAAACCAGGCTTGTCCAGTACCAGTTCTAATACCTGTTACCTTAGGCTCACCTCCATTTGTTGTGAAAATATAATATTCTACTTCCATTTATTTAAGAGCTTTAATATAATCATTCAAATGTAAAGAGCTATTTTGGGCGTTTTGAATAATGCCCTCCATTTTTTGAACAACTTGATTGATACTCTGAATTGTCAATTTTTTTGTCTGCAAGTTCTTTTGCACCATATTCATTATATGCAGAATGATTTCAGTGAAATCCTTTGTCCAGAGGAATAAGGTTTCCCATTATGCATCGAAACTCTTATATTGTTTTTTAGTCATTCAGTCTTTTGTTTTAATAATTCAAATTTCTAATGAGTTTTCCAAGAACGCTAAACACACCGACTAAATGTAGAACATTTAGCCGAACGGGTTATGTTTATGGAACTCTATAATCTCATTTTTTTCTATGAAATCCTCTCGAGTTGTTTAAATTAAAAGGAATTGTAGTTTTCAATTCTTGGAAAATATCTATCCTTTCAGATTTTATTTTTTTTAACGGAATACCATTGAAATCAATCTTATAAAAAAGATTTTTAACTAATTCTTTTTTTTCATAGATGTTATAGGTTGTTTCTATAACATCTATACTTGTATCATTAAAAATATAAAGTAGGTTTATTTCCCACATACTCGTATAAATATCCATTTCCACTTTCTGCAGTTTACTGTTGAAATAATATGCAGTGCCTTCATTTCCTTCGGTGCCAATATCTTCCAGTGAAAATCTGTATTTGATAGTATCAGACGATATTTTTGAATTAGAAATTACATCTTTTATTGAGTCTAAATCCATATGATCTATCTGCTTTTGTTTTATAGATTCTTTATTCGTTAAAGCCGTATCATATGCAATAGTGCGTTTATTAGTTTCTACAGTATGGTTACAAGAAAAGCAAAACAAAAAAAAGAGACAGATTAGAAAATGATATATTTTCATACAAACTAATTTTTACGGTAAATTAATAAAAAATCCTCTTTTATTTTTGGCAAGTGCTCTCAACTGCCTCATTGTCGAATTATATTTATATTCTACATGTATTGGATCAAAAAAAGATTTCCAATCTCCGCCCCACATTAAACCTTGCTTTTTTGCTACATTACCATAAGTTTTGTATTGCCATTCTAACCCTTTGGATAAATATTTCCCATCTTCAAAAATAGCAACATCTATAGCGATCGCAAAATTGTGGTTGCTTTGTCCTCCTTTTGCTTTAGACGCTCCTTTCCCATAAATTTCATCTTGCTCAGAATATGTCCTAAAGCCTCCTTGATAACCTATCCTTAGATCAGTTCCGTATCTCAGCTTCAACTCTAAAACTACAGCTTTCATTTGATTTTGAACCCTAGGATCTAATGAAGCAATGTTTACATTAGCACGTTCGTCTCCTGTGCTAATATCTTCTTATACCTGCGGCTACTACTTCTTGCTCAATGGTTACACCCCATGGATCATAGTGGTTTTTCCTGTGTTACCAGTGTCGGGTATGCCTGGTTGCTTTCGGTGGCATTTGGCTTTCCCACGCATCGGTAACTGGCTCTTACATGTTTCAAAAGCGCGTTCAAAGAACGCTAAACACTCCAACAAAATGTAGAACATTTAGCCAATCGGAGGAATAAAAGAAGGCAACTTTTTTTCATACTAATTTTAAAATTGAGCTTTTCAATGTTCTAAACTATGCTATTCCTTTAATGTATCTAATCCATATGGAATTTTGTCCCAGCCCCCGAAAGGAACATAATTAAGAGTATCGGGCACTTTTACATCCCAGTAAATAAAATTATAATCATCATCATAGCAATTTACTCTAAGCCAAAACCTTTCTTTTAACAAGTGCCTTCCTCTTTCAAACCTACCCATAGTAGGATGTGGTATCGTATATTCATGTTCAAAGGTTTCCCCTCTAATTGTAAATTTATAATAAATCGTAGACCTTCCCGAAAATTTTGTTGGGTAGGCGATTGTAATTATTGGGCATTCGTTAATTTTTCTTTCTATATAACTGTCTTGAATAAATACAGCTAATAGTACAAGTAAAATAACCGAAAAAATAATTATGGGCGGAATTATAATGTTTGCAGTTTTTTTCATAGAAATAAAGGCTATTTTTCTTTTTCTCCAAATTTTTCATCTATTTTAGAATTTGTGCTTTCTTCTGTCCATTTTGAAATTTTTGAATATATTACTTTCGCGCTTGATGCAGCTCCGTCTCCAAAACTATCAAGAACACCAAATGCGTTATCTTGCCCAATAGGGCTAAAAGGCATCGAATAATTTGTACTCGAAACTGAACGCTTATCTTCAATAACTGCATCATACAAAAGATTGGATCCATCACTTTGCTCTTTCAGATCTTCGTCTTCCGCCAACGGATCCCTTGCTATCTACCAATTGTAGCATCATACATGCAGGCACTGTAGTCTAAGTAATTCAAAGTACCTTGTAATTCTTTGCCGTTGTAGGTAAAGCGGTCTCTCAATTCAAATCTTGGCAGTTTGCTGGTATCCGCTACTACTTCTTGCTCAGCTGAATAAACTCCTGTTCCTGTGTTTAAACCTAATTTCTCTATTGATAAAATCACTATAAACAACATTTGCAGGTAAAACCCCTTTTCCTAAAAGTTCTACTTCAGCCATTGCAGCGGTTGAAAAACGAGTGCTGCTAATCGATTCATCGTTGTCCCGATGTGGAAGGGCTAAATTTAATAATTGCCAATGTTTTTTGCAAGGACGTGTCAGATATAAGCAATTAGGCGAAGCATCAGGTCAACAGGAAATGCTGGAAGCTGTAATTGAGCAGGTCAGAGGGCTTTAGTAAATGGGAAAGGTACTTTCATACCAATGCGTTAATTGAAAGAGTCGGGATGAATAGTCTATATTCAACTATAAATAATTTACAGTTTTCCTTAGCGGCTTTGCCCAAATAAATGGTCGAAAAAATGTTACTCCTGCAAATATTTACAGGAGTAACAAGAAGTGTGTGGATGGCAATAATTGTGTTAAAAACAAATCAGAACTTAATTAATGTCTGGATTCTGAAATTACGCGGAGTTCCGATATCAAACATCCATTCTTTAAATTCAGGATACCACCAGCCATTGGTGGCATAATTAATATTGGCCAGGTTATAGACATTCAGCCCGACACTGAATTTTTCGGTCTGATATGCAATGGTTGCATCATAGAGTGTATAGGCGGGCAGATATTTGTTACCTTCCATGGCATTCCAGCCGGGTTGCACACCGCTGCGTTCACCTGTGTATTGCATGCCTCCACCAAACGACAAGCCTTTCAGAATACCGGTAGTGAACTGGTATTTTAACCACACATTGGCCAGATTTTTGGCAGTACCCCCATTAAACAGACCAACCACTGTTGAGTCTTCATCTTTGGTAATACGGGCATCGCAATAAGAATAGTTGGCAGTAATACTTATATTATTATTGATTTTCCCCATCACATCAAAATCAAAACCCCGGCTGCGAATCTGGCCCGTTTTAACATAAAAACCATCATGCAACAAGTCGGCCGTGCCTACGTCATTTTTCTTGATATCATACCGCGACGCATTGATTAAAAGCTGGTTATCGAACAAAGAAATCTTCGCTCCTATCTCATCATTGGACCCTGTAAGTGCCGGCAAACGGCCTCCTCCGAAAATGGCTCCGCGTTGGCTTACAAAACTTTCGTCGTGGAGTGCGTAGAACGAAACATTTTTATTGAGCAGATAGGTGATACCTAAACGCGGAGTAAATTTCTTATCAATAACTTCATAAGCGGGGTCATTCTCAGTGCTGCTCCAGTCTTGTCCGGTGGTCAGGTGGGTATATCTACCCGCTAAGGTTAAAATCAGTTTGTCGTATAGTTTCAGGTGATCCTGCACATAAATGGCCATCCAGCGGTTTGTCGAACTCCAGGTATAAAAATCTTTATCCAGTTTCAGGCTGTCTTTATTCAGATAATACGCCGGTGTTTTTATAAGCAACGGAAATTTAGTATAGTCTCCCCAGGTACCGGCTGAAGTGCTTCCCTCACTTCCATCACCAAAGTCAAGGCCGGCCAATATACTATGTTCTGCACGTGACCCGGTATTGAATTTTCCGTCTACAAACAACTGCATATTCGTTAATTGTCCCCACCAGTCACTCATCGAATTGGCTCTGTAAAGTGTGTCCTTAGTCGGTGAAATACCCTGCAGACTCAGGGATGAACCATCCCAATTGGTAGTCATATAAGCTGCCTGCGCGTTGAGCGTCCATTTAGGTGCTATTTTATGCACCAGATGCATGCGATTATAAATATCTTCTCCCCAAAATTTCTTATGATTAGGGTCATTAATGGCCAGATTGACCGGCAAAGCCCAGAAATCGCCGTTAATTGAAATAGAAGTATGTGTATTTTCCTGTGTCTGTGCTTTTACATAGTTGTGTTCGAGTGTGATGCTCGTTTTGTCATTAAACTCATATTTCAGTACAGGAGCAACAAAAGTGCGGTTAAATGCTCCAAACTGGAAAAACTCATTGTTCTGCTGGGCTCCGGCATTTAATCTGAAACTCAGTTTACCATCATGCGAAAGGTTACCGCCTAAATCAATATGTGTGCGCATCAGGTTATAGCTGCCTACACCAAAGCCAATCTGCGCCGTGCGTTCATGTGTAGCCTGCTTGGTAACAGTATTCACCAGCCCACCCGGTTCAGAGTTGGCTAGCATGAATCCGGCAGGGCCTTTTACAAATTCTATTTTTTCTATCATGGCAGCATCTTCCTGTGCATTCCACCAGATAGGTCCACCCACACCGTTTCTGTAGGTTCCATAAGTGGCATTGGTACCTCTTATCTGGAGTGTCATATCTAATGTACCTCCATAGCTCTTGGTAACACCGCTCGATATTCTCGCAATTTCTCCCTTCGACAGCATGCCCATGTCGAGCAAAGTCTGCTTGGTGGCAATGTTGATGCTTTGCGGAATCTCTCTCAGTTCTGCTTTCACCCGCAGTGACTCAGAAGGCCTATCAACTACATACTTATCACTGCGTTCAGCGGTAACAGCCACTTCATTTAATAGCTTATTGTTTTCTTCGACCGTAATATCACCCAAATCCAGTGTCTCGTTAGCAATCAGCTCAATACTTTTCTCTACCTGATTATAAGCGCTTCCTCTGATCACGAGCGTATACTTGCCGGGTTTGGTGCTTATCATGAATTTACCTGATTCGTCAGTGACATTACCAGCTCTGGTATTCTTCAGCAAGACCGAAATAAAGGGGACAGGCTCCCCTTTATTCGACAAAACTTTTCCTGCAACCGCCCCTTTCTGAGCGATTACATTCAAAGAAATTATAAAACATATTAAAGTAAGGTAAGTGTATTTCATTGTTTATTTTTATTTAGACTAATTATAAATAAAGGCAAAACAAATAACAAATCGACTACCAAACAAGCAATATTCAGACTTTTATTGTTGTGTTGTAATTTTTGAATATTTTATTGAACAATGACTATAAAGTGCTGTGAAAGAGATAATTCAATAGATATCAGATACCTGTTTTAAGTATTAAAATCTTACTTGACAGAATAAAAAAGAAGCGAAGCGTTGAGAAGTTAATAATGTAATCAAAGCACAAAGGTTATGCTATGAATCCGAACATTATCTGGTGCAGAGTTTATCCGCAATAAATAAAAAAATTAGTTCGGGTAATTTTACTTACCCGAACTATGAATAACAATTATGGTTTTGTTGACATCGAAACAGGCGCATTTTCCGGCCGACTTCCCCAACTCTTGTTTGGGTTTTGCCCCATGTTTAAAACCAGTTTTCCTCCGTTCACAACGGTTTCATGCATTACCCAGGGACTGTTAAGGGCTTTGCCATTCAACTGCGCCGACTGGATATACAGATTCTGTGCTGAATTATTGCTGGTTTCAATCACAAATTGTTTGCCTTTATAATATTTAGGGTTTAGGTGAAATGTAATCTTATTGAAAACTGGACTACTGATTTCGTAATAAGGTTTAGGTGTTGTACCACCACTGGTAGAAAAAATTCCTGTTTTTAATAATACAGCCAGACTGCCCATTAGCCCCTGGTCTTCGTCTCCGCTGTATCCGGAATCAGGTGAAATACCGCTGTACACCTTATCAATAATCTGGCGTGTCCAATATTGCGTAAGCCACGGTGACCCCGAAAAATTAAACAGAAAAGGCGTTTGCATACTCGGTTGATTACCATAGTTGATATATACTCTGCGGTAGTGTTCCAGTAATTCTTTATCGTGCGATTTCCCCGATACAAAATCATGCTCTCTGGCTTTTTCAAAAGACTCGTTCAATTTATTAGTGAAAGCCTCACGGCCACCCATCAGGTTAATCAAGCCTTGAATATCATGCGGCACAAACCATGTGTATTGCGCAGCATTACCTTCTTCCCAGCCATTATCGTATCGCAAAATATCCACGGGTGTTGCCCATTTACCATCCAGTGTCCGGTTCCACATCCAGCCTATCTCCTGATTCCAGATGTTCCTGTAGTTTCCGGCACGTTTCATAAATAGGTTATAGTCGTCGGTTTTCCCTAAATCTCTGGCCATTTGCGCCAGTGTATAATCCTGATAGGCATATTCAAGCGTTTGGGTAGAACCATCCTGATGGAAACCATACTTGATATTGGTTAAAGGATGAGGCACATAGCCTCTTTCAATATAGTATTCAATGCCCCCGCCTTTCAGGGTATTGTGCTCATATCCTGCTTTACTCATTAGCCCGCCCGGAAAATGATTTTTCCGCATGCCCTCATAGGCCTTTGTGATATCAAAACCTCTGATGCCTTTCAGATATGCACTCACAATAAATGGAGTAGCCGGTGCACCGGTCATCACAAAAGTATAATTACCCCCAGCAGGGCCGCGTGGTATCAGCCCACCGTCGTTGTACATCAACAGCATCGAATTAATAAAAGACTCTGTTACTTCCGGATATACCAGATGCCAGAGGGTATTCAGCGACCATTGTGCTCCCCACAAAGCATCAAAATTATGATGATTAAATTTCGGTTTCCCATTGGCATCTAATGGAATTTGCTTGATCAAGCGCTCCGCGCCTGTCATGTCTGAATACTTACCGTTTACATCCGAAATGATTCGTCGGCCCAGCAAAGCATGCCATAAATCGGTATAAAAACGACTTTGCTCCAATTGCGTTCCTCCCTGAACCTCAATACGGCTCAACCAGTTGTTCCAGTCAATCTGGCTGTCGTTCACAACCTTGCCAAAATCCCAATGAGGTAATTCGGTTTTCAGATTTAATCTGGCTTGCTCTTCACTCACATACGAAATAGCCACTTTCATTTGCCGAACTTCGCCCCGCTTCGTTTTAAAACCCACATATACCCCTGTTCTCTCTCCTTCAATGGCCTCTTTTATTTCTTCCAGCTGCCCTTTTCTCCATCCTTTAAAAGTGTCGAAGGGTTTATCAAAAACAGCTACAAAAAATACAGTTAATGTTTTTGGCCTGCGAATGGTTGGTGCCATAATGGCGTATCCTTCTATTTCGCGGGCACTGATTTTTTTTACATATCCTTTCTGCGTATCTGATGGCCCCAGAAAAGTTGAAAAATCAAAAAGAATATGGCTCTGGTCTGATTTCGGAAACGTATACCTATGGAACCCCACCCTTGTGGTTGAGGTCAGTTCTGCCGTAATGTTGTAGGCATCTAAAACAACCTTGTGATACCCCGGCTTTACTACTTCTTTGTTGTGTGAGAACAGCGAACCATATTTTTGGTTACCCAGATGCCCTTTGAATTCTCCTACAGTGGGCATTACCGGAATGCCGGACAACTGCCAGTCGTGCACATGACTGAAACACTTGATACTATCGGAGTGATAACGATAACCGGAACCCCAATCGGAATTGACACCGGTGTCAGGACTCAGGTTGACCATACCGAACGGATGAGTGGCCGAATTGAAAAAGAACCACCTTGAATTGGCTGAGTCAACCCAGGGGTTTACCATATCGACAGGTCTCGGTTTTTGAGAAAAAACTGTATTGACTGCAAAAAAACTAATCAGAAAACTAAGAATATATTTCATGCTCAAATGTATTTGTATAAAGTATTACTTGCCCAGCCATGTCAACTGGCTCCAATGAGTCGGGCCATCATTTGTCTGTGTTTTGCCTTTGGTGCTTCGGCCTTCTTTTACATATTTTGTCAGCAAATCGGTCAGTTCTTTTACAATTTCCGGATGTTCGGCATAAACATTTCTGGTTTCAGCTATATCGGTTGAAAGATCATAGAGCTGAATGGGTGGAAGAGCCTGTGCTTCTTCACTGGTTTCTTTAGGCTTGCCGTTTCCACCTGAGTGCGAACACATAATCAGCTTCCATTTACCTTTTCTGATAGCAAAGAAACCATTAGAGGAGTGATGTATCACCGAAGCGCGCTGCTCAAAAGTAGATTTTTTACCGGTTACTTCGCTTAAGAAACTATAGCTGTCTTCAGCCACACCATCGCCCAACTGAGCATTGTTTAATTCGGCAACGGTTCTGAATAAATCGGTACTGCAAAGTAGTTTATCGGATACTTTACCCTGTTTAACAGCTTTACCCCAACTCACAATAAACGGTACTCGATGCCCGCCTTCAAAAATATCGGTTTTCAGTCCACGATAATCAATCGACGGATTATGTCCCTTGGTCAATTGAGCCTGCAGATTGGCAGAATTGGCAAAGCCATTGTCTGATGTAAATACGATAATGGTATTGTCATAGACTCCGTTTTTTTTCAGTGTGGCTACTACCTGCTTTACTACGTCGTCAACCATCAGTACAAAGTCTCCGTAGGGGGAAACTTTACTTTTACCCACAAACTCACCTAATGGTAAAACAGGCGTGTGCGGTGCAGCCAGCGGGAAATACAGGAAGAACGGTTTGTCTTTATTGGCATTCCGGTTGATGAAGTTCAGCGCTTTTTCTGTGAACTTACCAATTACTTCTTCCGGCTTAAAGTCAGGCGCGCTGATACCTGCCCTGAACAACTCTATGCCCGTTCTGCCAACGCAGGTATCTTTCGGAATGGTAGTGCAAAAACCGTTTTCTACGTAAGCATAAGGTGGCATATCTAACGATGCCGGAATACAGAAAGAGTAATCAAATCCATTGCTGTTCGGATTGTTCCTTACTTGTTTCGTAAAATCTACCTTCTTTTCTCCAGCCTCAATATTGCCCCAGGTCATTCCCAGATGCCATTTACCTACAATGCCCGTTTTGTAACCCTGCTTTTGCAGGAATGAAGCCACCGTTTCTCTTTTAGGGTCAATCAAGGGCGTGTCGTAGCCATGCAGTACTCCTTTCTTAAGTGGAGTCCGCCAGTTATACCGGCCTGTCATGATGCTGTATCGGGTAGGTGTACAAACGGCAGAGGTTGTATGTGCATCGGTAAAACGGACACCGCCCTGGGCCAGTTTGTCAATATTTTCTGTCTGTATCTTTCCGTTTGGATTATAAGAAGATACGTCACCGATACCTAAGTCATCGGCCAGTATATACACAATGTTTGGTTTTTGAGCAAAACCTGTTGACAGGATATTCCAACAGATGAGTATACTCAAAATGTATTTTTTCTTCATAATAGAATCAGTTTATATTCAGGTTGCTACTTTAATTCAAATGTGTAATTACCCGGCTTGGTATCGGGCAGATAATAATAGCCGTTTTGTGGTTTAATATTGCTGTGCTGTCCATTGATAGTTAAACGCGTTCTTTTTGTATCAGCAGGAACATATATATTAGCCTGAGTGCCTCCCGGCACTATCACTTGCATGGTTGTGACATTATTGGTTCTATTAAACGACACTGATACAGGGCCTTTGATGGTTGGCGTTTTGAGATTAGCAGAAGCCAGACTACCTAATTGGGGTTTAATCTGAAAAATTTCAAAGCCCGGACTTACCGGTTCAACGCCCATCAGTTTCCTGACGATGATATTGGCAGGTACCGCGCCCCATGCATGGTTCCAATCGAGGTTGTTTTTATATACTTTGTCCCATGCCTCCAAGGTTATGGTTGAACCGACCCTGATCATATTATACCAGCTTCTTTGGGCGGTGGATGAAAGCAATTCAAGCCCATATTCTGCTTCGCCCGCTTCATATAACGCATCCATCAGAAACTGAGACCCATACACACTACAGGCCATTTTTCTGCTTTTGATAAACTGAATTACCCTGCTGACATCTTTCTCGGGTATTAACCCAAAGGCCAATGCAAACATATTGGCATGTAAGGATGTATGGTTGGTGCTATCTCCGTCTTTAATCAAACCTGTTTTTGGATCCTGAAAGGTCTGAAGAAAAGATTCATACACTTCTCTGCCTTTAACTGCGTACATTTTCTCATCTTCTGCTTTACCTAAAACACGTGCTATTTTTTGCATCAAGACCAGGTTTCGGTAATAATAAGCATTAATAACCGAGTTGTAAGTGTTATAAACAAAGCCGTCTGTTTCTCCCTTATACTCTTTTTCATTACCTATGTAATCGCCGGTTTGGGGCCAGTCTACATTGTCGTGCAGGCCACGCCGGTTATCAAAAGTCTTGGTAATATAAATGGTTTTCAGAAACTCATCCGTTTGCTTATTGGTTCTGGTGCTTATCAGCCCTCCTTTACCGGCCAGTGGCATCAGTATTTTGTTTTGTAAGTCACCATAGTACTTCTTTAATAATTCAACATTTCCGGTATACTCATAGTCATTCCATGCAATGAGCACATTCTGCAAACTCCACTCGGTGGGCCATGTAGGGTGATAAATCAGGTAATTCAAAGAGCGACGGCCGATACTGTATTCGGCATCTACTGCATAATGAGACAACTGATTGATGAGTGCATCGGCTTCATAGGGAATCCGCTCGCGGTCGCCGTCCACATAATATCCGGTAAAGCTGGTGGCTTTCATAGAATACTTGCACAAATCCCATACCTGATTCAGTACGGAATCGCTGGATACAAAATGAGAAGCGTTTTCATCAAACGGATAAAACACGATCTTTCTTTTGACGGATTCCTTGTTGAGGCTGCCCTTAAAGTTATGAATACTTACATATCTGAAAGGATAGACTTCTCCCATGTAATCGGGCATCAACACAGGGTTACGACTATTTCGCTTTTCATTGGTTTCCCATTGGATGGTATACGTATGCGCACCTGATTGAACGAAAAGAGGAATTTTCAGATAACGTATATTTCTGCCGGGATTTTTATGAATAACAGCAGGACGCTCTATGGCTTCGCCCACTTCAATCCAGACAGAATCACTTGTGGGGCTTGTCAGATGTAACGTCAACTGTGCAAGTGCATCTTTCCCAAAATCCAGAAAAAAAGATTCTGAACCGGTTTTTGTTATTTGAACCGGTTGCTGTATTTCAGCCGTCAAAGGCTGATGTGCAAAAGGCTCTTTGGTATTGGGTGTATCAAGATAGAATGACGAGGTTTCCGAAAAGCCCGAAGCCCTGCCTTGTGTATCCCATACCTGCACTTTCCAATAATAAATTCTGTCTGGCTCTAAAGCTTTACCAGTATATACAGCCTTATTTTTAGAGGAACTAACCCTTTGAGAATCCCATAAGTCAGCCTTGTTGTTCTTTAGCATTTGTGCGTCTGACGCCACCAGTATTCTATAAGCCCCAACCCGACCCGTTGAAAGGTCTGTTTCCCAATTAAAATGAGGTTTTGTGTTACTTATATAAGCCCACTGAAACCGTTGCTTCTGGTTGATTGCAGATGCCAGTGATTCATTGGTCTGAATGCCGCTTTGGTAAACCATATCAGTATTCAGCAATAAATCACACCGCAACCTGAAAGGCTTCTGGCTTTTTGATTCTAAAAACAATAAAGTACAAAACGCTACCAAAAGAAACTTTTTCATGAATCAGCACAATTGAATTTGAACAACATAGTCAGGCCTCTAACGCCCGAAATTATACTTTTGGAAAAACAAAACCATTATGGTAGGTCGGTTTAATTAATGCATTTGCCTTTTTGTTGTCAAATTTCCCCTTGGCAGCGTCCCAATGGATTCTGTCTCCACTTCGCAGCGAAACATTGCCCATGTGCGCATTGATGGCTACTGTTGCTCCGGCATGAATAGGACAAGCCAACTGGTCGAGTTTGTCATTTTTAATTACATCGATAAAGTTCTGCGCATGAAGTTCCAGACCATTATCTGATTTTTCTATGAGTGGCACCCCTTCCATTCTGAATCCATTTCCTTCTCTTTCAGGTATTACTTCCCAGCCGGTGCGTGTTACTACCAATGTTCCTTTAGTGCCTATAAAGGCAATGCCGTGTCCTCTGCCATACTGTCCTGCGCCGGTGCCCATGTAATGTTCCCAGGTATTTGAGAAACTGCCGAAATCATAAGTTACATGTATATAGTCCGGTGTTTCACGGGCATCATTGGGAAAAAGTCTTTTTCCTCCGACAGATGACACAGAAAGCGGCTCATTGACACCCATACCCCAGAGTACAATGTCAATCAGATGCACACCCCAGTCGCACATCAACCCGCCGGCATAATCCCAGAACCAACGGAATTCGTAATGAAAACGATTGGCATTGAATGGGCGTTTGGCTGCAGGCCCTAACCACATATCATAATCCACTCCGGCAGGTACAGAGCTATTCGCTACTACGGGAAGCGGTTGAGTGCCTCGATACATCCATGTTTTGGTATTAATAATGGTGCCCAGTTTACCCGATTTCACAAAGGCGACGGCATCTTTAAAGTGTTTCTGGCTTCTTTGCCATTGATTTACCTGTACCACCTTGCCTGACGCTTCTACTGCGCGCACCATAGCTTTGGCTTCACCAATAGAATTGGCCACCGGTTTTTCGACATACACATGCTTGCCGGCAGAAAGGCTGTCAACCAGTTGCAGGCAATGCCAATGATCGGGAGTTGCAACAATGACTGCATCCAGATTTTTGTCTTCAAGCATTTTGCGGTAATCTTTGTAAACGGTAAGATTCGGAAACCCCGCCTTGCTTAAATCAGCTTTACGTTTAGCCAGTTGGTCGTCGTCAACATCACAAATGGCGGTAAGATTTACTTCGTTTATTTTCAGAAAAGCTCTGATATTATTGAATCCCTGATTTTTTACACCAATCAAACCAACATTGATTCTGTCGCTTGGAGCAACCTTTTTTCTAATCGATGCAAGCGCTTCTAAGGGTAGTAATTCCATTAATCCTAAACCCCCGATTGCCGTAGCAGTGTTTCTGATAAAATTTCTGCGAGAACTCATTTTTTGTCAATTAAAGAATGGATTGAATTATTTTTCGGGTATTATTTCCAATACAGGCTGGCTGAGGTCCTGACTTGCAGGAACCTCATACACCAGTTTGTAGAAATAGGGAACATCGTCGGCAATAGCATATTTTTTCTCTGTATCCTTACTGTCGACTTTTTCAATTTGGGTTACGTTAAGCAAGGTTTTAATATTCAGCCGCATGCCTGACAAATTCCAGACTTGTTGAGAGAAGTTCTCCCTTTCCATATTGGGTGCATAAACTAAAACTTCCAATTGATATGGGCTCATTGTATTGGCATAAACAAGCATAGCTGTCTGTGTGGTTTTTACATTCGTATGCCCGTCTCCCAGAATAGCCAGCCAACCGATGTCACCGTTTCCGGTTTTCCAGTGTATAGTACCTGCTTTTATCTGCTCCCATACTCTTTTATTACCCCATAAGCCGCCCATCATCCACTCTTTATAGATGGCAGTACTTACCCTTTTGATACTGTCTCCTTTGTAATTATTTGGCACATTGCGGGTGATAAATCTGTTTTTAGGCGCAGCTTTCAGCGACTTTAATACTTCTTTCGGAATAGCCAGACCCATACTCATAATAGGTATGAGGTTACTCATTTCGCCATACTTGGGGCCAATTGTGACAGGTATGGGCGCAAGAGCTTCATTGTCCAGAGCCAAAGCAATCCAGATTCCTGTGATGGCAAAGTATCTGGTCATATCCATGCCATAGCCTCTGAAATGCGGCCCGGGCATATTCTTAAGATAGGGATTATAGAAAGTAGCCACTTCCTGCCAGAACTCTCTTTCAAGGGTTTGCGCCATTGAACGCATCTCGTCCGAAAACGACAACTCCCGCCATAGGGCAATCCCGATGAGCGTTACACCGTAGTAGGTAGGAGAATTATATTCGCTGAAAGTCTTGTTACGCTGGTACAAGTTGTAAATAGCATGTGCTTTGGTTATGCCAGCTTTTTTAAGGTGTTCTATCCCGAAAGCAGTTCCTACATATTCCATCAAAAAAGCACTCATGATAGAAATATTGGTGTAGTCTGCCCCTACGTTTCTTTTATAGGCGCCTTTGGCTGCGTGTATCAACCCTGAATCAATGTCTTTCAGGACTTTCTCCGGTAGTAAATGTTGGAATTTCTGACGGATAATGATTAAGTCACAGCCGATGAACTCCCGCCAGTTCTGGTCAAATCTGTCGTTTAAGACAGCCGTTTTCCAGATACCATAAAGATTTGAGTTTTCATCCTGATACTGATTCCGGAGAATCCACTGCAAAATCACCGCGGCTTTCTCTTTATCGCCCGCTGCGTTTCTGAATAATAGTGCCTGGGCTGTCCGGGTTTTAGAGCGCAGACTGGTGTTATCTGTCAGTACCGATTCTACACTTACTCCCTGTGGTATTTCGCTGTCAAGAAAGGTATCGAATAGTTTTTTGGTATAAGGCGATAAAGTCGGATAAGCATAGGCATGTGTATAAACACTGCCATTCTTCTGAGCCTTTGTTTGCCAACAGCCCAGTATCCCGACCAGCATAAGTATAATGAATTCTTTTCTCATAGTGTCTTACGTTAGGGTTAAAAATGGCGCACCTTATTTTTTTGCCGGATATGCCCGAAGCAGAACCACTCCATGATGGCGGATTTCGGTTCCGAAAGATTCGGTAAATTGTCCTAAATCTTTTTGTCGCCATACATCACGGAACCGGTATTTTCCCTGTAATCCGATTTTTTTGAAATCAAGCGTAAACGCTTTGGCTTTTTCATTGCCCCAATGGAAATAGGAAGCCGGAGTTTTACCAAAATAGGCAGTATTGAACAAGCCAATGGCATAAGAGCCGTCTTCCAGAGGCTTTTGCCAGACCTCAATTCCGTCTTCATTGAAAATCAATCGGGCAGCTTTCCCCAGAGGGTCCTGATTGATTTCTATCACTTCATCGTTAGATAATAAATTCAGTGTGAATGCGTCTAATTGCTCAATGGGGCAACCTATCAATAAGGGAGCAGCCAGCAGACTAAACATGCTCACGTGGCTGTATTGCTCATCGGGCGTCAGGCGGGTGTCGTGCAACACCGGCCCAATGGAAACCTTGCCAACAATCATCATGTCCGGGTCAGCCCAGTGACCATGCCCTGTATAGGGCGACCATTTATCAAGTGAAAAAGAGGTGAGGTACAGGCTGGTCCAGCTATCTTTTATATCAGGGCCGGTACGATACATATGAGATGTACGAACCCAGTCGGTCACTTTCTCGAACGGCGCATTGTTGGATAAACTAAACACCACGTCACGCCCTGATTTCTTCAGAGCATTGCCCATTCGTTCTGTTGAATTGACATCAATCCGCCAGTCGTATTTTAGGAAATCAACGCCCCATGCTGCCATTTGCCGGGCATCAACCTCTTCAAACCTGTATTTTGCAATCCGGTTGAAAGCCCTTCGGTTAACCATGATAGACTCATGCGTTTCGCCTCCTTTTTCAAAGTCAGAAGAAGCCCCTACATAACCGCCGTAGCTGGAAATATAGGGGGTAGAATACAAACCCACTTTCAGCCCCAGTGAATGAATGTAATCAAACATCCCCTTGATATCAGGGAATTTCTTATTTGGCTGCAGTGCATATTCAGAACCGCCACGTTCTCCCTGCCAGGCGTCGTCAATGTTGATATAAGACCAGCCATGGTCTTTCAGGCCGGTTTTAACCATAGCTTCAGCCGACGCAATTACCTTTTCTCTGTCAATGTGCGCTTCCCACGCATTCCATCCATTCCAGCCGATAGGTGGTGTTAAGGCAATGGTATCACCTATTTTGATGGTCAGTTCTTTGGTGGTTTCGCCTAATGCATTCCTGGCTTTCAGTGTTGTTTTATACGTCCCTCTTTCGTTTATCCGTCCCGAAATAATGCCTGTCCGGGTATCAAGAGTCAACCCTTTAGGTAAATTGACGGCTGAGAACCTGATGGGTTTCTGTCCGGTAGCGGCAATGGTATATAAAAACGGATTCCCGGGTGTAGCACCAAACAATTTTGCAGAATTGATTCTGGGTTTGGCTGATGGTTGCGGCGTTAATATATACTTTTCGTCGGTGGTATTTACATGCTCCGGCACATTATTGCCTGCCATTTCTATTCTGGCATTTATCCAATTGCAATAGGTTCTTTTATTATTGATTCCGCCCACTTTATCTATCACCAGCAATCCTAATTGTTTAATGCCTGTCAGGTTTACATCCACATTAACAGCAGCATCCCCGATACTCATAGGTTTGCTTTCAAAAAGCACTTTCCCATCGCCCAATACATAAAAAGTCAGGGGAATGTCTTTATTGCCCAGATCATCTGCACCTACCAGAGCCGAAAAACGCGTGGCCTGCCCGTTGAGTGAAAATACCAATACACAAGGAGATTGAGCCCCAAGCCCGCGCTCATACTTTTTACCATTGATACGCAAGGTATCGCCCGTGTAGTTTTTCTTGGCCGCAACGGGTCGGATCCCCTCTGAGTACGTTTGAATCAGTAAATCATCAAACCATACTACCTTTGTGTTTTGAGCAGAAGCGGCTAGTGACAACAGTATTAAAACAATGGTCAGGTACTTATTTACTGAATTCATGATCAGGGTGTCTTTATTTGTTTAGGGGGAACATTCTTAACAGCACAACCCCATGGTGTTTTATTTCTGTTTGAAAAGACTGAGCAAACAAGCCTATATCTTTTTGACGCCATACATCTCTTAATCTGAACTTGCCTTGCAGCCCTATCGCATTGAAATTAAATTGATATTGAAAACTCTGTTCGTCTCCCCACCGGAAGTACGATTGCGGGGTTTCTCCAAAATGTGCAACATTGAAGAGTCCGACCGCATAAGAGCCGTCTTCCAGCGGTTTCAACCAGATTTGTACCCCGTTTTCCTCTTTTACCAATCGTGCGGGTTTGCCCAGTGGATCCTGATTGACTTCTATTACCTCATCATTAGTCAATAAATTGAGAGTGAAGGCATCCAGTTGTTCAATCGGACAGCCGATAAGCAAAGGAGCTGATAACAGACTAAAAAGGCTGACATGACTGTACTGCTCATCTGGCGTGAGCCTGGTAGGGTGCAAAGCAGAACCGGTAGTAACATTCCCCAGAATCATCATGTCAGGGTCGAGCCAATGCCCACGTCCGCCAAATGGTGCCCATTTGTCTAGAGTAAAGGCTGAATGATAAAGGCTCAGCCAGCTATCGCGGATATCAGGCCCTGTTCTGAAAGTATTGGTCAGTCTCGCCCAGTCTTTGGCATACGCAAAAGGCGCCGAGTTTGAGATACTGTAAACAATATCTCTGCCCGAATTTTTTAACGCAACCGACATCCTTTCGGCAGAATTAACATCAATCCTCCAGTCATATTTCAGATAATCAATACCCCAGGCTGCCATTTGCTTAGCATCGTTCTGTTCGAACCGATGTTTACCGATATAGCGGAATGCTCGCTTATTATCTTTGATTGAATCGGTTATCCGGCCATTTTCATAGTCAGAAGACCCGCCTATGTAGCCCGCATAACTGGTGATCATAGGCGTAGAATAAACACCGGCTTTTAAACCCAAATCATGTATATAATCTACCATTTTTTTAAACTGAGGGAATTTCTCATTGGGTTGAATGGCATTTAATGTACCCCCACGTTGCCCTTGCCAGGCATCATCAATATTGATATACGTCCATCCATGTTGGTTCAATCCCATTTTAACCATCGCATCGGCAGAAGCTATTACCTTCTCTTGATCAATGTTTTTAGCCCATGAGTTCCATCCATTCCAACCGATGGGTGGGGTTAAAGCTATGGTATCTCCAATCACAATTCTGAGTTCTTTCTGAGCTTCGCCCCGTGCATTTCTGGCTTTTAGTGTAGTTTTATAGTTGCCTTTCCGGGTGATTTTCCCTGATATAATTCCGGTTTTGGTATCTATCGAAAGCCCTTTCGGCAGGTTCTGAGCCGAAAAATGGATAGCACGTTCACCAGTAGCGACTATGGTATACAGAAACGGATTCCCGGGTCTGGCACCAAATAATCCGGCAGAATTGATTCTCGGCTTTTTATCCGGCTGCGGGGTCAAAATATATTTCTCCTGGTTATTAGGAATGGTTTGCGGCAAGAAACCGTCTTTCATCAACAATTGTGCATCAGCCCAGTTAGCATAAGTTCTGTTGATTTCCATATCAACCTGCACCAACAACCCCAGTTGTTGAATACCGCTTACGTTCACTTTTATCGCTTTGGGAGTCTCTCCCCATTGCATGTCGCCACTATCAAATAGAATTTTTTTATCACCGATTACATAAAATCTGTGGGGTAGTTTTTTCACTCCACGGTCGTCTACTCCAACTAGTGCAGAAAACTCGGTGGCGTGACCGGCCAGATGAAACGCAAGTACGCTGGTCGAATTGACTCCTACACCATGCGTGAAGAAAACCCCTTTGATTTTCATAGAGTCACCTGCGGCATTGGTTTTAGGCAATACCGCCGGAATCCCCTCAGAATAAGATTTGATGGGTAGGTTGTCCAGCCAGACTGATTTTATATTTTGTGCAACAACACCGGTGTTCAGCAAAGCAAACACACATAGCAAAGCTACTGTTTTGTTTATCATGAGTTAAATCTTGAAGCCGGACTTTACGATAACCGGATGGTATGTTTAAAAGGGGTGAAACCTGTCAGGTACACCGTCGGAGAATCTGATGCAGGCAGTGCGCCTCGCAACTGAATACCCTTATGCTCTATTCTACCCGAAGAAAAATGTAGTGTATCACCGCCTGCAGTATAAGAACCGCTTTGGCCTGAGAAAAGGAATGCTTTCGCGTTGGTTGGATGATTGGTTACACCGGCGAATGTGCCTCCCGGTCTGAAAATCAATTCACATGAGACCGGTACGCCTTCCGTACCGGCCATGTTTATTTCTATCTCAATACCATTGTCAGTTTCGTGAATTTTTACGGTTGTGTTTAGCTCCTGAACTTCGCTTTGCTTGCGGAGTGTCCGGGGCATTTTATCCAGATCGCCATCGGGCGATATTTTGTCTTTATCAAGCGGTTGATAGTAAGGCCCCTCAAGATGTTTTTTCAATACCCAGGTATTACCTTCCTGTTCAATCTTTTCAGACTGAAACTGACCTTTCCCAAAAAAGGAAGCAGCTACCCGCATGGCTTGCAAAACGGCATTGCCTTTATGAAAGGTGAGCCAGCCGGGATTATTGGATAAAATGGTAGTATCCCAATTGCCTCGTCTGATTCTCACCACTCCCGAATACGGAAACGCTTTGGCGTAGCTTACCGGCAAAGGTTTATCGGCGGGTAATGTCTGCCATAGAGCAGGATCTTCCAGAAAATAATCCAGATAGATTGCCAGTTGCTCTTTGGTACTGGTCTTTTCAATTTGCCGGCACATAGCTGCCATCTGGCCATTATTTTTTTGCAGGGCCATGAAGCGATAGCAGTAGTAATATTTAGACATATTACCCACGGTGCCTTTATCCTGGCGATTAGAGGCCTCAGTAACAACTTCTCCATTTGGATGAACATAATAGAGAGTCATTTCCAGGTTTTTCAGAACGGAGTCTAATAATTCTGGCTTGCCGAGACCCCTCGCCATGATTATCAACGAGCGGTTTACGATTGGTGAATAACTGTTAGTACTTTTTTCAGTATACTGCCCGTCAGGGTCAATATCTATATGTTCAGCCAGCCATTGGTCAATCCGGTTTGTATAGCGTTTATCAGGGAAAAGTTCATTTAGTTTTGTTAGGGCTGCCGAAACTACCCAACGGTGATTAGGTGTATGAATACCTCCAACAATGAGACCCTCACCGGCATTTTTCAGAAAAGTCTGCAACAAAGTCAGCGACTTCTCAGCACCTTTGGTTTGCAATTGTTTCAGAAACTTATAGGCAGGAACTATATTCTCCAATATAAAAGCCGTATCCGGTGTTGAGTGAAAATTAGTTGCCAGTAAATCGATCGTTCCGTCGCTGTGCTGAAACTTCAACATAGCAGCAGCAGCGGCTTCTACTTCCCGCAAAACCTCTCTTGACTGATAGTATGCCGATTCCTGGCAAGACATAAGCATACAGGCTTTCACAATAAAACTACTTGTTGTATGCGGATTAGGTATCTCCACATCATCAGTATATCCGCCGTAGTATTTGTTTCTGGTATCGGCTACTTTCAATGCTTTAAATCCCGGCAATTGTCGGTCATGTATTTTTATCCATTCTAGAATCCAATCGGGCTTTTGACCCAAACCTGTGTGATAAGTGTTGATTTTCAGAAAAGGCATTGAACAGACTGAAAGGATACCTGTATTGACAAATGTTCTTCTATTCATGGTTGAGTTTCATTTTTAAGAGAGGTGTTTAATCCACTCAGAATTCTCTGATTTTTATACTTCTGAAATGCACCTCATCTCCGTGATCCTGTAGTAAAATATGTCCGGCATAAGCCTGGGCAAAATTTGTATACGTGTTGTACTTACTCTTGGCAACCAGATTGCGGAATATTTGCGAATATCGGTCATACTCAACCACTTTAATATTATTCAGCCAGTGCTCCACGTGCCCGTCTCTGGATACAATTTTTAGTTTGTTCCATTTGCCAGGTGGGTTCATACGCTTTTCTTTAGTTCCTTCCGAAAGGTTTTCGGCTGTTATAAGGTCATACAGTGAGGCCGTCGTTCTGTTCCCGTTCACCCCTGCTTTTGCATCAGGATGCACGTTATCGTCTAGAATCTGGAACTCCGGCCCCAAGCCTGTACCTTCTTTTCTTTTTGGGTCATTTACTACAAAATACTTTAATCCACTATTGGCTCCTTTCGAGAGCATAAACTCTAATTCTAATTCAAAATCCGAAAACTCTTTCTCGGTTTCTATGTCTCCGCCTTTGCGTACACTGTCTTTTTTAGAGCCTGATACTATTAGCGCGCCATCCTGTATGCGCCAGCCCTCTTTAGGAAAAGAACTACCGTTGGCCAGTTTCCAACCTGCCGTTGTTTTACCATCCCATAGCAATCGCCAGCCTTTTCTGGTCTCATTATCCGAAAGTCGATTAGGTATATAATTTACTTCGGGTGCTTCTTCGCCGCCTTTCCAAACTATATCCTTCAGGTTTTCGGTTGCAATTCTGATATTCTTCCATTGCACGGTCAGGCCTTCCTGCTCCGGTTTTTTAATCTGATGCACCTGCAGCGCTATTAAACCTCTGGCTGTTTGTGAGTCAAGCACATTGGCACAAGGAATACCGTTTATCCAGGTTTTGATACTTGAGCCGATGGCTTCAATATGGTATTTGTTCCATTGCCCGTTTCTGAAAGCTTTCTGCCCCTGCGGGTTAATTGAAAGCGGGTATAACCAGCCATTTCTTGCTTCGTCATAAATGCCGCCGCTCCAGGCACGAGGAGCAGGATCAATTTCAACCTGATAGCCATGCACGCGTCCATTCATGATGCTAGGATCACTGATGCTTCGAATCTGAATGCCTGAATTGAGGCCAATATCTACTTTTACGTCTAGTTCCAGCACAAAATCTCCGTATAAGGCTTCTGTGCAAAGAAAAGTGTTAGGGGTGTTCAGGCGGGATATCCCGATGATGGTTTTATTTTCAATTCTGTATTCGGCATTTCCATTACGCTTCACCCAGCCTTTCAGATCTGTTCCGTTGAAAAGGTCTTTCCACTGCGCATTTGAAACAAAACTCAGCAGGAGCATTCCCAGAAACGCCGGTTTAAATATATTCTTCATAGTGGTTAGGTTGAATAGATGGCTGCTTTTAAGAGAGAAGAGAACAATACTCTCTTCTCTCTCAAGCAACTCCGGGATTATTAATAACCCGCGTTTTGTGGTATTTTAGGGAAAGAAAGGTCTATTTCAGATTGAGGAATCGGTCTTAAATTATGCTTGTCGGTGATTGACTGACCTTTTACCCAAGGGTTGTATTTTTTTACACGCTCAACCAGTTTGCCGGTTCTTTTCAAATCAAACCAGCGGTTATATTCACCCATCAGTTCGCGGGCTCTTTCATCCAGAATCAGGTCGATGGTGACATTTGAAGCAGTGGCGCGGTATGAAACAACTTCCAGCGATTTCTGGTTTTCAGGTGCTGCAGCACATTTAGGGTCAGTTCCTTTTTTAGTGCCCAGCGCACGGTCAAGAACCTTATTGTAGTAAACATCTGCTGTACCCAGTTTTCCGCCTTTGGCACCTTTTACAATGGCCTCAGCTGCAATCAGATAGGCTTCTGCTGCTCTGAAAATACACTCATTGAAAGTACCGAATGCATCTCCATAAGGAATACCCGGCTGCCAGAATTTCCACATAAGTGGCGCCTGGATGTTAAGCCCCGAGTTATCTATCGGATACCCCCCACCATATTCATCAGTATTCACAACGGCGTAATTTTTGGTTCCACCTAAGTCAACACCTCTTTCAGCCGTCGTTTTAGTTGGATTGTTCCATGGCCGGTTAACTAACACTGTATCTCCTACGGCATAGTTAATTTTTAAATTTGCGTTACTTAATGGAAGCGGTTTGTAATCTTTTACGGCAGAAAGCGCGTAGCCTACACTTACAAAGTTATGTGCATAACGCGTATCATTTTCAGGATCAAAAAGGCGATAAGTGGCCGTGTTGATTTGATGAATACCCTGCGAACGGTTATAATCACTTGTACGTCCTTTACTGCCTATGAATCCTTCACCACTTGGCCCGAATTTCGAGTGTAAATCGTTCCCACCGGCTACATCCTGTGTAAAAGCAGGATCTGTTTTGTTGGTTAAAACATCTGAATTGTATTGAACCGCAAAAATAATCTCTGCATTTTTATCATTCTGAGCGCCTGTATACTGAGTCAACGGGTTGTCTGATCTTTTCGGGAACAAATCTTTATAATTGGCCGCTAAAGGATACGCATCAATTATTTTGTCGGCATATTGTAGCGCCGAATCAAAATCTGCATTTGAGCCACCCAACGAATTATTGAAGTTCCAGCCTCTGGTAAGATACACCCTTGCCAACAAGAACTGCACCGTTCCTTTGGTTATACGGCCATAATTTGATGCTGTTACGGGTAATTTTGCTTCACAATCAAGCAAATCTGAAATAATCTGTTTGTAAACCTCGGCCGACGCCACTCTTGGAAAATCTTTTTGCGGAGTTTTGATTTCACTCAAAGGCATCGGGATATCACCCCATTGCTGAACAGCATAAAAGAAACACAAGGCTCTCAGGAACTTCGCTTCAGCTACTCTGGTGTCTTTCAGCGCCTGAACCATAGTTATACCTTCAGAACGGGTAATGGCAGTATTGGTACGAGCAATTTCTGCATACAATATTTGCCAAAGAGATTGGAGTTCAGGCAAAGTAGCATTAAAACGGGCATCGTATACATCATATAAACTAGGCGGATTTTCTTTGCCGTTTACTGCTGAGGGATTCCAACCACCCTGAGCAGAAAAGATGTCTGTACCGTTCAGAACCAATACTCTGCTCTGATGAATGTTTCTCAAAAGCGGATAACACGCCCTTACCAGATCTTCAAAACCAGCTTCGGTTTTATAGTATACATCGGTGGTAAGGGTAGTTTTAGGATTTTCATCAAGAAAAGAATCTTTACAACTCATCGAAACAAGTAACAGACCTGTAACGAGTAAAAATTTTGTTTTAGAATATATAGATTTCATTGTCTTTCAATTAAAATAAATTAGAAACTAAGATTAACCCCCAGGCTGATTGTCATTGACGGAACGTCATCCTGATAAATTGCTGAATTGAATTCAGGGTCAAATCCAACAAATTTTGAAACGATAATCGGGTTAATTATCTGTGTATATACTCTTGCATTGTAGAATCTCCATTTCTCCATCAGGTTTTTAGGTATGTTATATCCTAAAGTAATGTCCGAGATTCTTAAGAAGCTGGCATCCTGATAATTGATAGCGCTACGATAAGGGTTTGCCGCAGCAACTCCAAAGTAGGTATTAGATGGGTTCTCGCTCGTCCAGTAATCAAGATTGGCCAGTTTATTATAACGCTGCGCTCCTATCTCTCCGAATGTACCTGAAAGCGTTTTGTTGTTATACAATGTTCCGTTGCGGTAATAGGCAAAGAATGATAAATCGAAGTTTTTGTACTTGAAACGGTTGGTCATACCCATAATGAAATTGGGTAATTCAGAGCCCAGATATACCCGGTCGTCTTTCCCTTCGGTTGACGAAATGATACCGTCGTTGTTCTGGTCAACCACACGTACTGAGCCCGGTACCTGGCCATATTTTGCCGCCAGGTCTTTATCTGCCAATTGCCAGATGCCATCAAACTTATAGTCGAAATTGGCTCTGATAGGGTAACCCACAAAAAGGTTGTTTCCTTTATCGGCCAATTGCCCGTTGCCATACAATTCAAGAAGCTTGTTATTATTTTTGGTGAAAGTCAGAGTAGTGTTCCAGCTGAAGTCAGGAGTAGCAACATTTACTGTGTTTAGTAGTATTTCAACACCTTTGTTCTGAATCTTACCTACGTTTGACACTACCTGTGAGAATCCTGAAGTAGTTGGTATTTTCTGGCTCAGAATCAAATCCTCCGTTTTTCTGTCATATACTTCCACAGTTCCTGAAATACGGTTTCTGAACAAGCCAAAGTCTAAACCGAAGTTAAGCTCTTTACTTCTTTCCCAACGTAAATCCTTATTGCCAAGGTTTGCGGGTGCAAAGCCATAAGCAGCCGTACCGTCAAAATCATAGCCTGTATTTAAAAGCCCTGCCTGTGTGCTATATGGGTTTACGGTTGAGTTACCTACTTCGCCATAGCTTACTCTTAATTTCAGGTTTGAAAGTGCTTTTACATTCTGAACGAATGATTCGTCAATTAATCTCCAGGCTACGGCTACAGAAGGGAAAAACGCCCATTTGTTACCCGCAGCTAATTGAGAAGCACCATCTGAACGCCCTGTAACCGTCAAGAGGTATTTATCTCTGAACGTATAGTTGATGCGTCCCATATAAGATGATAACGTACGCTCAATTAAAGAACTGCTGAACGCCGTAATGGTTCCGGTATTGATAGCATACCATTCAGACTCAAAAGGCAAATCTTTTACAGCAATTGATGAGGTTTCGTTACGTTGATAGAACGCACTTTGAAGACCTGTTAAATTGATTTTGTGTCGACCTAACTCCAGATTATAGTTAATGATGTTGTCGAGGGTGTAGCTTCCCAAGGTACGGGTATCTAATTGGGTTCTTGGTTTGGCACCAATCTGCGACTTAGACCAGGCCCCTCTGTAGTCTCCGAGTTGGGTTGTACTATAAGTAGAAGACAGTGACGAGCGAATGCTCAGCCCTTTAATCGGCGAGTACTCCACATACCCATTAGCCATGATATTTGAAACCTTTGTCTGTAGTTTCGACTGGTTAGGGTCAACATCGCTCAACGGATTAGGTACTTGTTTATCGTTAATACCCATCCAGAATGCTAAACCATTCACATCAACGTCCTGGTTTTCAGATGGGTTGGGTAAATCTTTGTAATAGGCAACACCGGTAGGTCTGGCACGATACGCTCCTCTTAATGACTCCTGAGAACCCAGATTCTGGATTGAATAAGTAGCATAAGAAGTAAACCCAACTTTAAAGTGATCGCCTAATTTGCTGTCAAGACCGGCATTCAGGTTATATCTTTTGAAATTGGTGCTAAGTACGTTACCGTCTTCATTAAGAAATCCGCCCGAAAAACGGTAAGTAGTTTTTTCATTACCACCAGACACACTTAAACTTTGGTTGGTCTGAACACCCGGTTTAGTAACTAAGTCAACCCAGTCGGTTGAGCGGCCGTTTTTTATATTATCTAACTCAATAGTGGTAAATTTAGCTTCGGCAGCACCTTCCAGAATACGGTCGGTATAGGTTGCTTTGTAAAACTGTTCGCTATTCATCAATTCAGGCAAATGGGCAGGTATTTTTACACCCACGTAGCTGTCGTAACTAACCCGCGGCTTGCCTGATAAACCCTTTTTGGTAGTGATAATAACAACTCCGTTTGCTCCTCTAGCACCATAAATAGCTGTAGATGAGGCGTCTTTCAATACGTCCATCGATTGGATGTCGTTCGGGTTCAGGTTGTTGATATCACCACCCATTAATCCATCAATTACAACCAGCGGTGCGGTTGAGTTGTTGATGGTATTTTCACCTCTGATGGTAATATTGTAAGAGCTACCCGGTCTGTTATCTGCTTTTGTAACAGTAGCCCCAGCAACCTGGCCTTGCAGTGCTTTTGACGCCAGAACAGGGTTTCCACGTATAATATCTTTGCTTTGCATAGAAGCAACAGCTCCTGTTAAGTCACTCTTTTTCTGCTCACCATAACCTATCACTACTACTTCATCAAGCGATTTATCATCAGGTGCAAGCTTTATGTCTATTATCGTTTTGTTGCCTACCGCTGTTTCCTGGGTAATATAGCCTACATAGCTGAAAACCAGAATAGCTGATTCGTTTGGGACATCAAGGCGGAAAACTCCCTGTATATCAGTAGTAACCCCTTTATTGGTTCCTTTAACGACCACACTTACTCCGGGGATACCCTCACCTTTTTCGTCTGTAACTTTTCCGGTAATAATCTGCAATGGTTTTTCTTCTTCCACATCACTGCTCCCGGGTACAACCTGCACAGGTTCTTTTATCAGGCCCACCATTTCTCTGTAAAGCAATATCTGCTTGCCTTTCACTTCATACGAAATTTGCAGCGGCTTACAAATTTTCCCTAAAACTGACTTCAGGGTTTCGTTTTGTGCTTCAAAAGAAATTTTTTGCGAGATATTTATCTCTCTCGGATTGTAAACGAACTTCACACTGGCATTATGCTCAATAGAATTGAGCATAGATTTCAAGTTGTCGTTAGTGGACTTGATGCTTATCCTTTTTTCAAGAACTTCTTGCCCCTCAACCTTGTGAGCGTAAGAAATGCCTAGTCCAATCAGGCTCAATAGTACTTGTATAAATGAAACCCTCATAAGTTTCTTTAAAAATAGGGGGGAGAAATACTCTTTCATCAGAATGAGATAAAATTTAGGGTTAATATGTTTTTTATCAAAGAATATATTGGAATATTTTATTTAGTAATAGACCAATAAGCTTTTATCCGCTATGGATTAATAGCGGTACAGACATGACATAGTTTAATGAAAATTCAAAAACTGCGGGTGGGCAGGTAGTGAGGGTTAAGGTTCCATCCATAGATAATTGTGGTTTTACCTATGGATGGCAGAGAAATATTGCAGATACTTGTTTTTATTAAAAAAAAATTTGAAATAGTGCAAAAAAGATGCGTTTTAACAACCACTGCTGTGTATAACTATTTGAGCATCAACTATTTCATAAGTAGAATGAGTAACCTTGCAAATCAGATTCAATTTCTCATAAAGAGATTCGTCAGCAAAAGAGGCAGTCAGGTAACAGTTCTCCATGTTTTTTTCATCATAGATAATATGGATACCGTAGGCTTTTTCAAGTTGAGCAAAAACTTTTGAAATGGGCGCTTCCTCAAATACAAAATTTTCAAGGGGGGCATTAACGAGTATCTCCGGCTGCTTACTGATTGATTTGAGTAAGCGGGCGTCTGAAATAGAATATTCTATCGACTGATTAGGCGTTAGGATAATTCCGGCCAGTTCATTCTTTTTCTGCAGTTTGGCTTTTTCAAGGTCTTCATGACGATACACAGAGACTTTTCCAGAATGAACTTCTACTTTAATATTCTTTTCGTCGTCAAATGCTTTAACCATAAAGCTGGTTCCTAAAACCTGCGTAGATATATAATTGGTATAAACCCAGAACGGCCGTTTGGGATTTTTGGCTATGTTGAAAAACGCCTGCCCTTCCAGATATACTTCTCTGGTTTCGGTCGAAAATTGTTTCGGATACCTGATTTTACTTTTCGGATAAAGTGTGATAATACTGCTGTCTTCCAGCGTTATTGTTTTGATTTGCGTGTCGTAGTTCTCGGTCTCAATAAAATTGGAACTCAGGTTAGGAGAAATCCTTTCAAAAAAAGCCATTTTGCTTTTATCTGAATAAAACTTAAAGCCAACAAGACTAATTGCTAAAATAACGGCGATAGACGCCGCAATTCTGAAAATCTGGCTTTGCCAGATTGGCATTTTAACCACATTTTCTTTGGTAATCTTATTAGTGATAGCAGTCAGTTCGTCATCAGACAAGGCTATGCTCTTTTCATGGAGAGCCAATAAAAAAGCCCGGGCAGAATTAATTTTTTCAGCAGATTCAGGATTTTGTTCAATCCAATTATTCCAGAATGATTCACTCGGTGGGTCCGGATCAAGAACCCATTGCCGGAATGATTCATCCTGACAGAAGTCTTCTAGGTTATAGTAATGATAGTTTAATTTCATCTGTAATAAGGTATATTAAGTAGGATGCCAACGGCAGTTATAAAATACTGTTTTTATTAATTTTTTTTTACAGGATTAAATTCAATAGAAACAAATAGCTTATGATAAGCCCTACCCAATTTTCTCGGATTGTATTGAATGCCACTTGCAAAAGATTAGAAACAGACTGAGAATTGATACCCATTATCTGGGCAATCTCGTCACGTTCCATATTTTGATAATATTTCAGATAGACCACTTCCCGTTGTCTTTTTGGTAATGCATTAAGGACGCCGGATACTTTTTTAACGGTTTCCTGTTCGCTTTCATCTTTTATAATTTGTAATTCAGGAGAAAAATCAACAAAATTTGAGTCATTTTCCAGATTAACCACTTCATATTCATGATTCATTTTCTGACGAACGCTTTCGCGGAGTATTCTCTTCCGAACAGAGCTTAAGAGGTAAGCCCTGACGCTCTCTGGTTGCGTAATGGTATTTCGACGGCTCCAGATTTCAACAAAAACTTCTTGCACACAATCTTTTACAAAGTCTTCGTTCCGGATGAACTTATAACCATAGTTTTGCAGAAGATTAAAGTATTTCTTGATCAGTTTACCCAATGCCAATTCACTACCGCTCTTCAGCTGTTGCCAAAGTTGGGAGTCGAGTGACGCATTTGTATTTAATCCCTGGGAATCCATTCTGACTTTGCATTAGGGTTATATAAACCTTAGCGATACAAATAAAAAACTATTTTTACAATAATCACTTACAAGTTGACAATGTGTAGGCAAAAGTATTAAAAACCAAGATAAATAGAATAACTAAGTAAGAATACCTAGATACGAATGAAGGAGTCATTTTATAATGGTACTCTTTTATTTTACTCATAAGATAGTTGTAAAGCACAATATCGCCTGATTAATCTTAATTTCTTCTTCTTATATTTTATGTTCTGTCATATTACCTGAGGTTAATACCACACCATCGTTCAGTCCTGCTTCAACATTTTCCTGAAATTTCAATACAGAATAAGACATTGACCAGCATAAAAAGCAAAAACTTACTATTTCCAGCTTTTAGGCTAATTGCAAAGCACCTTTTCACATAAAGAAAATGCCGGTTCAACGATATTTTAACACTCTTTAACGTTTTTTAGCCTTAAAAAAGTTTTAATAGGTGCAACTTTGCATCATGGTTCTGCATCTTATTGATGTAAGCCGATAAGTGATATAGAAAACGGAAATCGAAAGAAACCGCTTATCAGCTTTTAGAACCGCTCATCCACAACTTGTAGAAAAATTAGTACTATGTATGACATAATACCAAATAAAGCATATATCTTTGTATTGTCAATTAGGAAAGATATACGCGCTCTGAAAATAAAATTATGAAAAAGCTATTATTACTATTCGCAACATTACTGATAAGCCTCAATTCTATGGCTTTGAGTTTCCCCCGCAGCGCTTACGGGCAACAACGTATCTTAAATAAAGTTACAGGCAAAACAGCAACTTTATCTGAGACCCTGTCGTTAAAAGCTTCATTGATGAAAACCGCATCTGTAAATATAGAAGAAGAAACCAACCATCAATCGTTTGTAGAAATGTTTGCAAACTATATTGTAAGGTTATTCACAGAGCGGATATTCCAAAGTAAAAATGAAACAGTTGTGAATACTTTTGAGAAAGAGGAAGCAGAGTGTTTCGCAATCAAACAAGATTTTGAATACCAATTTATTGGTTAATCATAAAGACTCTTATTTTCATACGGTTTAGTTAAGGTTTAGATAAAAAGCGCGGCTCTTTGAGCCACGCTTTTCTTATTTGAGCATCTTATGAAGCATTCTATCAGAATTGGAACAAAGGATAATCCTGCATCCAGGTATTGATCTCTTTTTTCACTGCAGCAATGGTAGTTGCTTTCTCATGGTTCATCAATACGGTGTCAATCAAATCTACAATTTTTACCATATCTTTCTCACCCAGTCCACGAGAGGTCATCGCGGCAGTTCCAACACGCATTCCTGAGGTAGTCATAGCCGTTTTATCATCAAATGGCACCATGTTTTTATTCACAGTGATATCGGCTTGTATCAGAGAGTTTTCTGCAATTTTACCGGTCAGGCCTTTCGGACGCAAATCAATCAGCATCAGGTGGTTATCTGTACCATCCGAAATGATTTTGTAGCCACGGCTCACAAACTCTGCAGCCATCACGCGGGCATTCTTTTGAACCTGTACGGCGTAGTTATAAAAATTCTCGGTCAGGGCTTCACCAAAAGCAATGGCCTTAGCAGCAATAATATGCTCTAGTGGCCCACCCTGAGTACCTGGGAACACGCCTGAATCCAGCAATGACGACATCATTCTTACCTCTCCTTTCTGCGTAGTGATTCCAAAAGGATTCGGAAAATCATTCCGCATCATAATCACTCCGCCGCGTGTACCACGTAGCGTTTTATGCGTAGTGGTTGTAACGATATGGCAATGATCGAACGGATCATTTAATAAGCCTTTAGCGATTAATCCGGCAGGGTGAGAGATATCAGCCAATAGAATGGCTCCTACCGAATCGGCAATCTGACGAAGACGTACGTAGTCCCAGTCACGTGAGTAAGCAGAGGCACCGCAGATAATCAGTTTCGGTTTTTCTCTGTGCGCCGTTTCTTCTACTTTGTTCCAGTCGATTAGTCCGGTTTCCTGCTCTACACCATAGAAAAACGGTTGAAAGTATTTACCGGAAATATTAACAGGCGAACCATGCGAAAGGTGGCCGCCATGTGATAAGTTAAATCCTAAAATTTTGTCGCCCGGTTGTAAACACGCCAAGAAAACGGCCATATTAGCCTGTGCACCCGAATGCGGTTGAACGTTCGCCCAGGTAAGATTGAACAAAGCTTTCAGGCGGTCAATTGCTATTTGTTCTACCTGATCTACTACCTCACAACCTCCGTAATAACGCTTGCCTGGAAGCCCCTCGGCATACTTATTGGTGAGCACACTTCCCGCAGCTTCCATTACTTGTGGTGAAACGAAGTTTTCAGAAGCTATCAGTTCAATACCATGTAATTGGCGATTGTTTTCTTTCGCGATTAAATCGAAGATTTCGGTATCACGATAGAGCGATGTTTGGACAGACATATTGATTATTGATGTACGAGTTAAGAAGTACGATTGATAAAAATGAGTACAAATTTAATGGAATGTTGTAAGAACAAGAATTTTGCACCAAATAATCTTTCGTCTGTCGATAAATAAAACCGCAGTTTCTTGAAAAAATACTATTTCATCTGAGCACGATTGCTCCACTTATGGTTTTGTTAATCAACTCGCAATTAGGTATATACGCCAGCTCGGCCTGGTAGTTGCCTCCATAAATAAGAAACGGAGTGCTACGGGCTTTGAAGAAAGCTTTTTTGTAGGCATCATCCAGTTTTTCTAGTCCGAGGTTCAGTCTTTTTTCGTTAATCTCTATTTCACTCATGCTGGTTGGCCTCTCTTTTTTCCAGAAGAATTTATCTTTCTTTTCTTCCCAGTTTTCATTAGGGCAATTGATGTTGTTTTCCAGCCGCAGCTGAACAACCAGTACCTTGCCCATGGTATAAGGTTCATCAGCAGAATAATTGAGTAGTACTCTCATCACATAAGGATGCGCTTTGCCATCTCTTATAGCCTGTTTTAACAAAGGCATAAGGTCAGTCTTATCGGCTTTATCATAAAAGATATTGCTTACAATAGTGTTTTCCAAGAAGTAAGAGCTCGAAGAATTGTAGATATTGGTATTCTCAACGGCTACCGGAGCGTTCAGACCTATTATATTCTCGTCAGGGTATCCATTCAAATCAATAATGCCCAGCACTTTCCGGAGTCTTTCCTGAACCTTTGTCATGTCCTTAGCTTTATTGATTTTCTGGAGGCTGTCTTGCTGTGATACCAGATTTTTGGGCATATCGGGTATATAAATCAGACTGTCTACAGGTACCCATTTCATATCTTTTAGCCGGGGTTTATAAAAATTCCTGAGGTCGGCAGTAATGGGCGCATAAGTATACAAGAATCTTTGACGGTGTATATTTTGCAGGGAATCTCTCAACTGAATATTGAATAAAGGCTTTATGAGCTGTGCGCGTTTCTCAAAATCAGTCCATTTCTTGCAGGTGTCTGCCACGTTTTTGAAAAAGGCATCTTTTCTGAAATTGCTTACTACATACCCTTTCTCAATAATCTTCTCCAGGTAGTCAAATGCGAGGGGCATTTTGCCCAACATTGTGGCGCAGATAGCAGCATTGTAATAATCTTTGGCAAAAGGTTTTTCTACGTTGGCAAAGGCTTCATTATAAAATCGGAGGGCTTCATAGTAATTGGTATCAACAATAGCCAGTTCGGCTTCATTGATGATAGGATGATAAACCCGGGTGAAATCTGTCTGGGCAAAGCCGACGGAACTGTATAACAGAAGTTGTAAAAGTAGTTTTTCCATAAAGAGAAGAATAGGCAACGGCTGTAAAATACAGCTAAAATTAAAAAACCAGTTCTGATTTGAACTGGTTTTTTAATTACTTTAACAAATGCTTAACAATATCATGAAAAGTACTTTAAATTCATAGCATATAAACCGGTGAAAAGAGCGGCGTTGATGAGCGAGAGAATACCTACTGCCCAGCCAACCTGCCCACCCAGAAGTAGTATAGGCGCCAGCACACCCAAAGCGTTGCCAGCTATGTAAACATAGAATCCTTTTTTGCGTAATCCCCACATCCAGATACCTCCCAAAATCAATAATACGCTCGAAATGATACTTACAATGCCAGTAATTATCAGGGTTTTCTCTTCAAAAAGTTTATTGGTTTCTTTCTGATTTTCTTCTACCTGTTCTAAATCTTTTTCCGATAAATATTTCGACATCATATCCATCATCATTTCATTTGCCTGTTCTTTGCTTGCTACTACCTTTTCGGGAGTAAACACATTCGGGATAGCCCCATAAAACTTATAGGCGTTCCACAAAAACGTAAGTACACACAAAATGGTAAGAAGCGTCGGCCGTACAGGCACAGTATTTTCTTCAAATGGATTCTGCATAAAAAAAATATTTATAATAGATTGGTTTAAATGGCAGTTAACTCAAAGCTGTATTCTTCCATAATGAGGTTAGCCAACAGTTTTTTGCAGGCATCTTCAACAATGCTCTCAGCAGTTGCTTTGTCGGCAGCTTCTATTTCCATGTTAATGTGTTTACCGATACGGCAGTCACTAAAACCCTGTATGTCAAGGTTTTTAAGACCCAATAACACTGCTTTTCCCTGAGGGTCAAGGATCTCTTTAATAGGCATTACGTCAATCGAAGCGAGGAATTTCATAAGTATTAACCCCCATTCCCGATGAGGGGGATTTTGTTTAAAAATTTACTCCCCTTTGGGAACAGGGGCAGATTTATTAAAAAGCGATAATACAATATAAAGGAAAACCACTAAGGGGATGCCCAGAAATTGTAAAACCACAAGCAAAATTACAGAAAGAATTATAAATATGTACTTGATTTTATTATCTACCCACGAAAAATTTTTAAACTTCATGGCAAACAGGGGTATTTCTGAAACCATCAGATAGCTCATAATAATAATATAACCAATCAGAAATATATTGTTGTAGATAACAAACGCATAGGATGGGTTAAATGCAATAATGAGCGGAAATGCCGCTACTACCAACGCATTGGCCGGAGTAGGCACTCCGATAAATGAATCAGACTGACGAGTATCAATATTAAACTTTGCAAGCCGCAATGCTGAAAAAAGAGCCAGAATAAAGGCCAGATACGCCAAAGGATGAAAAATGCCCTGAGAACCGGTAGAGGAGGCCGTATAACTGATAAGCCATGCCACTATAAAGGCAGGTAAAATGCCAAATGTAACCATATCTGCAAGCGAGTCGAGTTCTTTACCTATAGCTGAGTGTTGTTTAAGCAGGCGAGCCACAAAACCATCAAGAAAATCAAGAATACCTGCCAGAAATATAAGATAAGAAGCATAGGTGAGGTCACCCTGAAAAACAAAGATAATCCCAAAACACCCGCAAAGCAGGTTGCCGAGGGTCATGAGATTAGGAATAGTAAAAAGTTTCATATGTTGGTGCTTAGGGAATTCTTTCTAAATCGCTGAAAATTACGATATTCCTGTTTTATTCCATAACATTTGTCATTAATCTACAGGTTTGTCAGATAATATCTCTTTCCTATTTCTGAAACCACAGGTTTGGTACCAATAAAAAGGCCTCGTTTCAGAAACGAGGCCTTCATTTATTCTATTATTCCACTGATTGTGTCTATAATTCCACTAATTCCCTTGCTGTTGCCAATTTTTTTTTTCTACGTTCTTCACGTCTTAATAAAATTCTTTGCTTGAAACGCATCCAACGTTCATAGAGTGGCAACTCTTTCAGAAAATCCCAGTTTTCGTCTTTCTTTTCCCCCTCCTCTTTTTTCTTGGCTTCTACGGGATCAAAAAGCATACCTGTGCAAAGACAATGCTTGCGATTGGTACGTGTCAGGATATCATAGTTGATACAACTCGAACACCCTTTCCAGAATGAATCGTCAGCAGGTAACTCACTGAAAGTCGTTGGCTCATACCCCAAATCAGAGTTGATTTTCATCACCGCCAGACTGGTGGTCAGACCAATAATCTTGGCATCCGGATATTTAGAACGCGACAACTCAAACGCTTTTTGTTTAATACGCGTAGCAATACCACTTTTGCGGTAGTCGGGGCTTACAATCAGACCTGAATTGGCCACAAACTTACCGTGTTCCCAGGTTTCAATGTAACAAAAACCAACCCAGTTGCCTGTGGTGGTAAGCGCAATGATAGCCTTACCTTCGCGCATTTTGTCACGCAAATAATCAGGAGAACGTTTGGCAATCCCTGTACCACGGGCTTTAGCACTCTCTGCCATCTCTTCACAAATAGTTTCTGCTAAAGCAAAATGGTTTTCATTAGCTATTTGTACAATATATTGGTCGTCGGAAGTTATTTCTGTGTTATTCATCGTCATTTATTGGGCTTTCCCACAAACGGAGACGCTGTATCCTAAAATTGTTAAAATGAAAGAAATAGAAAAATTGAGCGAGGGGATGTTTTACCGCGCAGGCAAAACGGTTATAGTCGAGTCCTTTCGGACCTGACATATCGAACTGGTGTTATGGGAAGACGAATGTTCATTTCTTAAAAAACAGATGCAAAGATGTCTGGTTTAGAATTTATATCCAAAATAAACACCTAATATTTTTGTTTGCGCTTGAATAACGATGCGCCCGGTGTTTTAGTTCGTGGATTAGAAAAAATCTGATAACTTTGAAGAAAAAACTCAACAACCTTTGAATACTCGCCTGGCTACTTTTTTATCGGTTGCATTGCATCCTTTGTTAATGCCTACTTTGTTGTTTATGATTCTCTTTTTTACAGCGCCGGTTTCGCTGGGGTTGGAGAGTCTAGACCTGACCTTCAAATGGATTGTAATCGGTTTTGTATTCATGTATACTTTTGCCATACCTGCTTATCTTATCTACCTGCTTAAACGCTGGGGTATTATCAGCAGTCTTCATTTAGATAATCTCCGCGAACGCAGGTTGCCTTATTTGCTGACAGCCCTTATATATGCTATTCTTGGGTATTTTTTATATACTAAAAACTCAAGCCTGTTTATTTGTGCTTATATACTCTGGAGTATCACACTTGTCATTCTGTGCGTGGCTGTTATCAGCTTCCGTTGGCAGATCAGCGCACACGCCGCCGGTATTGGCGGGGTAATAGGTGCGCTGGCAGGTATCATGATCAAATTCGGAGAAAGCACGCTTTTCATGCCTCTATTATTTTTAATGATTCTGGCCGGCTATTTGTTGGGCGCTCGCCTGCAGCTTAATGCGCACACTCCAAAGCAAGTCTGGGCAGGCCTGGCACTAGGCGTTTTTCTGAGTTTGTTATCCGTGTCTTATTTTTTTTAATATATTAATCTACTCATTATCAGTCGTTTGTGCAATGTTTCCCGAAATCTTGCGGCAAGCGTGCAACATTCTGTTTTTTAAGGCGTCTTTTGTTTGAAACCATAAAACAGTGTACCCCTCTGGCAAACGCAGTATTCATTAACAAACATGCCGACCTGGTCGAGCAATGTAAGCGTGGCGAAAGTAAAGCACAGTACGAACTGTACAAGCATTACTCTAAGGCTATGTTCAACGTCTGTATGCGGATACTGAACCATGTAGGCGAAGCTGAAGATGTGTTGCAGGACTCGTTCATTGATGCTTTTGCCAAAATAGGTGATTTCCGCCAGCAGGCAACGTTCGGAGTATGGTTAAAACAGATTGTAGTGAACAAGGCTATCAATCATCTCAGAACAAGAAAAGTAGAACTGGTGAATATTGATGAGTATGAGCTGGGAGGCGATGAATATGATATAGCCGATTATGCTGAGACCGACACCTATAATGAAGATAATACCAGATACGAAGTTGAGCGTGTCAAAAGGGCAATGGAACAATTGCCTGAAGGTTTCAGAGTAGTGCTTTCATTGTATCTGTTTGAGGGCTACGACCACGAAGAAATAGGAAATATATTGGGTATAAGCGAGACAACCTCCCGCACACAATATATGCGAGCTAAAAAAAGGCTTCTGGAGATAGTTGGCAGACAGTTGTTTTAGATTTTATGACATTGATTAATTAAAAAATCCCGGCAAAGGGTAATAGATATGAAAGATCGTTTGGAAAGATTTGTGAGAGATAACCGCGAAGACTTTGATAGCTACGAGCCATCTAAAGCCTTATGGAAAAAAATTGAGGCGGAAGCAGCCAAACAACAACCGAAAGGCAAACGCCTGAATGGAAAAGTAGTAAGATTTGGCAGAATGCAATGGAGCATGAGCATTGCAGCAAGTATAGCGTTGATTCTGACTGTAGGGTATGGTATAATGACTTACATGCAGATGCCCAATGAAATAACCGGCCTGAGCCTCCCTCCTGCCTATAGAGGTGCTTATGGAAAAGAGCTGGTACAGTTTACCTCGCTGGTAGAGCAAAAAAGAGAGGAGCTGAAAATGCTTGAAAAGGAAGACCCTAAGCTCTACCACCAGTTTGATGCCGAATTACAGGCATTAGACAATAATTACCAAAGCCTGAAGAATGAGTTGCCGCAAAATCCGAATCCGGAAGAGTTGCTGAAGGCCATGGTACAAAACTTAAATATGCAGATCGATCTGTTAAACCAACAGTTACAAATAATTCAAAAAATTAAAGAAGTTAAAAATGGAAAAATTAAAACGATGGTGTAGCCTCTCAGGCCAGATTCGAGGGGTATTTTGGATATTGTTCTTTTTGACTGCCGCCCGGGCTTCTGCCGCTCCTTTAGAAAAAGAATGGATTGAAAAGAAGAAAAACGTAAACCTGTCGTATCCGGTTTCGGCGTCAGATAAGGTCTATCTTCACAATCAGTTCGGTGATGTAAAAGTGGGCTTCTGGGACAAAAAAGAAGTGCGCGTAGAGATAATTATTGTTGCCAATGCTTCGTCGGAAGAAAGAGCTGCTGATTTTCTGAATACAATTGATATTGTAGGCAAGAAAGATGAAGGACAAGTGAGCATCAAGACTATTATGAATCGCAGCGACAACAGAAACTGGAGTAACAAAGGCGATAAACATTCATTGAAGATTGATTACATGGTTTATATGCCGAAAACGAATCCGTTGCAATTGAAGAATTCGTTCGGTAATATTTACCTGCCTACATTTACCGCTGTCCTGAAAGTTGACCAGAGTTACGGAAAACTGATTGCAGAGGATATTCTGAATCCGGAGTCGGATATTAACCTTGCGTTTTGCCCTAACTCTTATATTAAGTCTATGACAGGCGGACGCTTAAAGGCATCATATTCCGGAATTAAGATGGAAAAAGCTGACAATTTTGATTTCAATAACAGCTTTGGTGACATCAACATCAAAGAAGTAGGTAAAATTGATGCCAAAATCAGCTATTCAAAGGGTAGAATCGATTTACTGAAAGATTCGGGTGTTCTGAAACTGGACTTCTCCGGGGACTTTAAACTGGGTAGTATCGGGAAGAACGTAAAAGAGCTGGATATTAAAGCTAATTACTCACCCGTGGCACTGGTACTCGATGATAACGTAACTTATGATTTTGATATCAAAGCTCATTACGGAGAATTCGACTATCCAAAAGACCGTGGGATATCTTTTACAAGAAACTCAGAGACCGAAAAGAAAAACAATTACAGCTTTAATCCGACCAAGCATTATTCCGGCAAGTTAGGTAAAGGCTCGTCTGATTGTAGGATTACCATAAGCACTAATTTCAGCAGTGTAAAATTGCAATAAATTATTGTTCTGAAAACTTGACAGGGCAGGTGTTGAACACCTGCCCTGTTTTTTTTGATGATTCTGAAGCGTAAAAGTTTGTAAAACAATTACGGGTTTGCAAGCGGATAATACTACGTTGTTTTTTATTTTTGTGTAAACCATCTAAACACATGAGCCAGATAAAAGACAGTGTTTTTATTGTAACAGGGGCTGCCTCGGGTATCGGCCGGTTTTTGGCTATACAAGCAGCCGCTGCCGGGGCAAAAGTGATAGCTACAGATGTGAATGAAAACGGATTGAACGAAACATTCAATATGGCATCGGGTTCTATCGAAAAACACCTGCTCGATGTATCTGACCCTGAACAAATTAAAACCTTTGCTACTGAAACCATTAAGAAACACTTTCATGAACGTATTATTCTGGTAAATAACGCCGGAGTGGCTCTGTTTTCGGGTAGTTTTCTGGAAACCTCTCTGGAAGATTTTGAGTGGCTGCTGAACATAAATCTATGGGGAGTGGTAAGAATGACGAAAGCATTTTTAAGGCACATGGTGAAGCAGAACCAGGGACACATAGTCAATGTATCCAGCATTTTCGGTATTACAAGCATGCCCAATAATTCGGCCTATTCTACAGCCAAATTTGGCGTGAAAGGTTTTTCTGATGTACTGAAATTTGAATTGCTGCGAACCAATGTAAAAGTTTCGTCGGTGCACCCGGGGGGCATCAAAACCGGTATTGCCCGTAATTCGCGTCTGGGACATTCAAAAGATAATGAAGACGGGAAGAAAGCCATCAGGCACTTTGAGAAGGTGGTTCTGAAGCTATCGCCAGACAAAGCCGCTGCCATTATACTAGCCGGAATTGAAAAAGATAAACCCCGGATTCTGATAGGTAATGATGCCAGAACAATGGATATAATTGCCCGGATTTTTCCGAACACCTATCACACGGTTCTGGCAAAATTGTTCAAACTGTAATTAACGATCTGCCACCAGATTAGTTGGTCTATCCAGTGATTTCTTGAGTACGTATTGGGCTACGACAGGAAAGTGGTCAGAGAAGGTGATACCTTTCATGGTCTGACACGATTGCACTTGCCAGTCGGAGCTAAAAAACTGTTGGTCAATCCGCACCCAATACGGGCGACGGTTTAAAGTAAAACCCAGACCCTGCCCTGCATCTTCAAAAGCATTATTGAAACTCAGGCGCAATTTGCCATAGGCGTATCCAAACGGAATTTCGTTGAAATCCCCACAAATAATAACAGGATATTTACTGCCTGATACATAAGACTCCACTTCTTTTATTTGCTCATCTCTTGCTTCAAATCCTTCTTTCATACGGCGGAAGGTATCGAAAATTTCCCAAGCAAATGTCTTGATATCTCCTTGTTTTAATGCATCAGTAGCCTGATTAATACGCACACCCATCGACCACAAATGCACATTCACCACGCGTACGGTATCCTGATTATAGGCAATATCGGCACAAATAAATCCATTGATATTAGGCTGCCCGTTTCTGTCCCATATCTTGCTGTATTGCTTCACAATAGGGTACTGCGAAAACACCGCCAGGCCTATTCTTGAATTTTCGTCGAGCGAAGCCAGCTTCACAAACTTGTCGTTATACTGTGTCTCAATGTTTCCATTGGGAGTATACTCCTGAAAACAGGCGATGTCTGCTTTGAGCGATTTCCAGTTGACCTCCGAGCCATTCTGAGTGCCGAAACTTTCACTGTTGAAACTCAATACTTTTAATGCCGGTATACCGGTAAACTCAGGTTTCGAATTTCCAATACCTACAAAACGTTTGATGATAGGAAAAGTCATCAACACCCATATTAAACCTGCCGAAGCGATCAGTTTCTGATTTTTATATAACAGATAACAACTGGCTATCAGACCGCCCAATACAGCAACAGGAAGGCTCATCATTATGAATCCTGTCAGCCAATGGTTGAAAATCGGATAATAACAGAAAGCCATCGCTATAAACATATAAAACAGGGCAGTATATGAACGCGGAAACTTTCTGAACGCCGTCACGATGTTTCGCAAGCCTGTCATGGCTATCTCTCCGAAAGTCTGAATCATAGCCCAGACAAATATTTTAAAGCCGTGTAGTGCTATCATAAATCAACTGTTTATGTTAAGGCGTCTCTTCATGAGAAACCTACTTTACCTCAAACCCACCCTTACCAATCTTAAAGCCTTCTGAGTAAAGTTCAATTACATATTTACCTGCGCGATAAGGAACATCGTGTGTATAAATAATCTCTACTTTCTGGTCATTATTCTCGAACAATACACTTTGTCTGGTACTGTAACCAAGCTCGTCACCTTCAAAATCAAATACTCCACTGGTTGAGTTATCACTCACCACGCCGCCGTTGGCATCAAGAATACGCACATATATCTCTTTCTTGTTTTTAACCGCCACTGAATTTGACGGCATAATAAATGAAATTTTAAGGCGATGCACACGAGAAGCTCTGAATGAATTTCCTTCTCTTACTTTTCCGCTTGACGACAACGCCGCAGCCTGCACATTAATAGCCTTCATTGATGAGGCTAGGGTTACCTGACGCTGCAAATTGGAGTTTTCAACCGAGTATTCAGCCACAGTCTGAGACAGCGACTCCTTATCGTCTTTCAGACTTGCGTTTTCAGTCAATACTACTTGTTTTTCCTGTTCAAGTAATTCGGTACGGGCTTTTAGCTGGTTGTTTTCTTCTCTAAGCAGATTAAACTCCTTGTCTTTAGCCGTAAGGAAATTCTCGTAATCTTTTATTTTCGTATTGTATTTCTGCAAAGAAAAATTCAGATCAGATTTAAGTAGTTTCTTGTCGTTTTCAAGCTGTGCTTTGATCTGCTTCAACTCAGCAATATTGCCGCCAAGTTTGTGGATTTTCTCTATTTTTTCGTCCAGTGCCTTTGAAATAGAATCCAGTTTTAGCTGGGTCGCAGAAAGCTGTTCTACTTTCTCTGTTAATGATTGCTGCAGCTCAAAGGTTTCGTTGCGGGCACCCATGAACAGGTATCCGAGCAGAGCCAGAATACCTGTCAGCACTCCGAAAGAAATCTTGAATATGCCCTGGGTTGCAGATGCGCTCATAGTAGTACCGTTTGTGTTCATGATACAAACTAAAACTACCCAACTTAAACAGCCGTTAAATTGACTTTAAATTTACCTTAAAATATGAGGCTGTTAAGATTGGCGGGCAAAGCTGAGTGTAAAAGTAGTCCCTTCTGCATCAGAGTTGACATTTACTTCGCCATTGTGCAGGCGCACAATCTGCGATACAATGGCAAGGCCAACTCCATGCCCCTGAACAGCCTGCGCCGAGGCGTTGCTCCTGTAAAAAGGTTGGAAAATATAAGGAAGATCTCTTGCAGGAATGGCCGGGCCACTGTTGAAAAACGAAATGGAGGTTTCGGCAGGGAAACAAAAAAAGTTGACAACAGCTGTTTTGTTGTCTGAAAATTTGCAGGCGTTATCCATCAGGTTCATGAATACCACTTTCATAGCAGCTTCATTCCCCTGAATTATCAAAGCATTTTCATCGTCCGGAAAATCGGCAAAAGTTAACTGAATCTGGTAATCTTCATGCCATTTCTGCACCTGACTTTTGGCTTCCCAAAGTAGTTCGTCAAGCCTGATGGGTACATATTTAACATTTTCGGCATTGGCCACTACGTTGGCCAGATTCAGCAAAGTATTGGTGAGCTGTGTAAGCGTACGGGTATCTTCCTGAAGCGATTTCAGGCTCTTTTCATACGCGTCGGGTGTACGTTTCTGCAAAAGAGTTACTTCAATCTGGGAATATATTTTGGTAAGAGGATTCTTCAATTCATGCGACACATTGGCAATAAACATCTTTTGGGTAACCAGCGCTTCTTCTATGCGGTCGAGCAGATGATTGAAAGTGGCAACCAGCGCGCCTATTTCATCATCAGGATTAGGATATTCCACTCTCTTTTTAACATTCCGGGGAAAAATCTGATTAACCTGCCTGATAACCCCCGATACGGGGGCTAAAGCCCGATTGGCAAAGATCCATCCCGAAATACCCAGTAGTAATATGCCGGCACCCACCATTACGATCAGAATCTTCCTCAAATCTCTCAAAGCTTCTTGTCCGGCAGTATCAATGGCGCTCACCATTATCCAGTTACCCTTATTCTTATTGGCAAAATGGATACCTAATACCTGATACTCACCGAATTTTGTATAAGTAGTAGGGTTAGCTGATAAAACCAACGGAAGCAATTTTTTATGAAAACTGGTGTCAGAAGGATGTGTAAAAAAAATAAATTGCTGAATAGATTCATTGTAGACTGAGATGCTCTCGTTTGTCAGCAATTCTTTGTCAGATACATTCACTAATTTCAGAACAGTGGTATCAGCAGCCTGAATATCAAATAATAAAGTGGTGGTAGTGATGGCGCGGTCTTGCAGGCGTTTATAAAAGCGCTTTTCGAGGTATAATTTACTGAAAAAATAGACCCCAAAAGAAAAGAACAAGAGAATGGCAGTTACTAAAACCACAAACTGGTAAGTTAACCGCGAACGTATATTTTTCATCAGGAAATTACTTTGAGAACATATCCCATGCCAATCTGGGTATGAAGAAGTTTCGGTTCAAAGTCCTTGTCTATTTTTTTTCGTAAAAAGTTTACATAAACCTCTATTACGTTTGTACCGGTATCAAAAGTGACATCCCATATTTTCTCGGCCAGTTCAGCCTTTGAAATAACCCTTCCCTGGTTGCGGATGAAATACTCCAGTAAGCCGAACTCTTTGGCAGTAAGGGTGATTTCCTGCCCTGCGCGGGTTACGGTTTTAGTATCAAGATCCATTTCGAGGTCGGCCACTTTCAGCATATTGCTTGTGTGAATGATGCCGATGTTTCTACGGGTAAGAGCTCTTACCCTTGCCATTAATTCTCTGAACTCAAATGGTTTTGCCAGGTAATCGTCTGCTCCGGCATCCAGGCCTTCTATTTTGTCGTCGGTAGTACCCAAAGCCGTCAGAAGAAGAATCGGGGACGAAACCCCTACCTCACGGAGCTTCTTGCAAAGCTCTAACCCATTCATTCCGGGAAGAATAATATCGGAAATAATGAGTGCATATACCTGCCTTGTAGCCAGCTGAAAACCCATGGCACCATCATATGCTATATCAACTTCCCATTGTTGTTCTTCAAGCCCTTGTTTGATTAGCTGAATGGTTCGTACCTCATCTTCAATTACTAAAATTTTCATATCAGGTGGCTTTAGATTATCAAAATTAGGAAATTAAACCGAAAACGCAGCTAAATTCATAAACTTAGCTGCGTTTTGATGAAATTTCAAGAACCGTCAAAAACTAATATCAGCGTTTCATCTTGTAAACTTCCGTAGCGGCCAATAAGAAACAACCAAGACCGAAGTCTTCGAAGTCGGGCACTTTGTCATAAGTAACCGGCTGCCCGTCTTTCGGTTCTTTACCGGTCCCTTGCACATACCCTAAAAAGCCATTCGGATGAATACAGTTATTCATAATAGCATACATTGCCTTGGCTACAGGAGGGTAAAATTTCCTGCGGTCTAAAATCCCCTTGTTGATACCCCAGGCCATACCATAGACAAATAACGAGGTACCTGTAAGCTCTTTGCCTCCGAAATCATTGGCATCTGCAAGATTCACATTCCAGAACCCGTCATTCCTTTGTAAAGGCACAAGGGCATTCATCATTTCCAGATACGTTTTTTCATACTCGTCCCGGTGTGGTGCATCTTTGGGCATAATATCCAACACCCTTGCCAAGGCCGCTACAACCCAGCCATTACCACGAGACCAATAACAACTTTTGCCTTCCGGGGTTTTGTAAGGCGGGTCAAAATCTTTGTCCCGCCACCATAAACCTTCGGTCTGATTATACAAGCCTTTGTCTCCATGCAATGTTTTGGTGTGCATATACATCTCATACATTTTCTCGAAATACCGGTTGTCTTCATATATAACACCCAATTGTGCAAATACGGGCATTGCCATCTGAAGCGCATCCACCCACCACCAGTCATCCTTTTTAGTACTACTGATGAGGCTGTCGATAGAAGCCTTTATGTCATGAATCCGTTCGGGCTTAGGATCTAAAAGATATAAGTCTATGTAGGTTTGTCCACAGCCTTGGTCATCGGCATTACGTGTCGTAATGCCATTGCGGAGCCCCCATTTATGAGCTTCGCCCCAGGCAACGGCATAGTCATAGTATCTCTTCTGCGGATCAACCTTATAAAGTGCCATAAGACCTTCGTAATAAACACCCCGGGTCCAGATATTACTTGGCCGTGTTTTATCCGGCCGCTCAATGGGCTTACCAACATCAGGCCATTTTAACATAAAATACTCGTTTGCCAGATTCATGGTTTTGAGCAAGTCCTGGTTTTTAGGCAGGCTTTGTGGAAATGCCGGAGTAAAACTTAAGAAAAAAAGAGGTAGCAGCAGTGCTTTGATTTTTTGAACAAGTAGTTGGTTAATCATAATTAAACGGGATAGCGTTTTCTGGTTGTATAGACGATACCAAAGCCGGAATGGCTGCCTTTGTGCACAAAGATAGCAGATAAAAAGCTTTTGATCCTCCTGTGGTACCACGATCACAGATTCATAACAACACCAAAAGTACAGAGCTTAATTAATATAGGCCACGAAGTAATTGTTAAAATTCTGAAACCTCAGCAGCCGATAATTTGTTTAGTAAAAAAATGTAGAACTATGAACGGAACTTTTGAAGAATTAATAGCCTCTGAAACACCCATTCTGATTGATTTCTTTGCCGAATGGTGTGGCCCATGCAAAACGCTGTCTCCCACATTGAACCGATTGGCTCAGGAAGCGGGCGATGACCTCAAAATTGTAAAGATTGATGTGGATAAAAATCCCAAGCTGGCAACGAAATACAAAATTTCGGGTGTTCCTACTTTAATGATATTCAAAAAGAGTGAACTGAAGTGGCGACAATCCGGAGTATTATCGTTACCGCAATTAAAAAGTGTAGTGGAGAAATTTAGCTGATTAGCAATAACAAAAAATCGTAAGAATTACTCTCAGAGCAAATCAATTATCCGTTTTCATGAAAAAAACGAGAAGCTTAAGATATTATTTCTTTCTCAATAATATCAGACGCTGCCTGCTCAAAAACACGCTTGATACCTTCAAATGCGCCACTCACAATAGCCAATGGCAATAAGAGGGGCATAAATATTATCCATTGTAAAAACATGGATGAATTGAATTTTTTCATAAGTGGTAGAGGCAAAATGCACAATTAGGATAAAAAACGAAAATTACCTTAGCAACCGGATGCAAATCTGAAAAAAATATCAGGTACACCTATGTAAAATTAAAAAAAATATTTCCTAAGTGCAAAGTTTTTTTTACATAAAAAAACCGATAAAAAGAAAAACTATTTATCGGTACCTCCACTTCCTCTGCTTATTGGTTATTTATGTTATCTGCCCAATTGAAGCGATCGCCCGGTGAGAACTTCCACGGCGCCATATTATTTTCAAGGTTTGAAAACATGGCGTTCCATGAGCCCGGTGCAGAAGATTCTTCCATCACTTTATACCGGCGGAGCTGAAGGATTATATCCAGTGGTGAAATATTTACCGGGCACTCCTGTACGCAGGCATTGCAGGTAGTACACGCCAGAATTTCTTCTTCCAGAATATAATCGCCTAAAAGTGTTTTTTCATCCTCATATTCTTTACCGTTTTTAAGCCATCCCTTTTGAATATCCTCCAGTCTGTCGCGCGTATCCATCATAATTTTTCTTGGCGAAAGTTTTTTCCCGGTAATATTGGCCGGACACGCCGAAGTACAACGGCCGCATTCGGTACAGCTGTAAGCATCCATCAGGTTTTTCCAGCTTAAATCTTTCACATCCTTTGCGCCAAAACGACCAACTTCAGCCGGAGTAACATCTGCTTGTTCGATACCCAGCATGATTTTTACCTCTTTCGTAACGGCAGGCATATTAGGCATTTCGCCTTTGGGTTGAAGATTCGAAAAGTAAGTATTCGGAAACGCCAGGAATATATGTAAGTGTTTTGAATAAGTAACATATAAGGCAAAACTCATGATACCCAGTATATGAAACCACCACGCAATACGCTCATAGGCAACCAGAGAGGCATCGCTCCAATTACCGAAAACAGGATGTAACCACTGGCTTATGGCAAAATTACCGGTTAATGCCTCGGCGTAGTGCCCTACCCCTCTTTGCTGTAAAATAGTATCTGCGGCATTCATACTTAAAAAAGCCCACATGAGCAGAATCTCAGTAATCAGAATGATGTTGGCATCGCTGCGAGGCCATGTTTTCATTTCCCGATGACGGCTTTCCTGAAAACGTTGGACTTTAAGAACATTGCGACGGAACAAAAAGATTGCACAGACGGTCAGTACTCCCAAAGCCAGTATCTCAAAAAAATTGATAAGGAGATCATAAAATCCACTCAAAAAGGGTAGAAATAACCGATGGGTGCCCAAAATGCCATCTAATATAATTTCCAGAACCTCAATATTAATAATAAGAAAACCCGCATAAACAATAAAGTGCATAAGCCCTATCAAAGGACGATTGAACATCTTCTTCTGTCCGAATGCAATCAGAAGCATGGTTTTCAGGCGTTCGGCCGGTCTGTCAGTACGGTCTTCACTATGCCCGAGTTGTATAGTCTTTTTGATGAGTAGCACCCGGCGGCTGATGAAATAGGCAGCAACACCCAAAGCGGCAATGAATAAAATTTGTGACAGGATTTGCATAATATCCGGATTTGAGAATATCAAATAAGGTAACAGGTATGACGGTATGCGTGCATACCATTACAAATATAGTCAAATTTAAGACAATGCAAGAGCAACGAAAATTTTTGAGATTTTTTTTTGAGGAAATTTGCAGTTAAAAAGTTTTTGTCTAATTTTGCATTCCCAAATCACGGGGAATGGTGGTAATAAGGTAATGTAGCTCAGTTGGTAGAGCAAAGGACTGAAAATCCTTGTGTCGGCGGTTCGATTCCGTCCATTACCACCAGAGAAAATTAAGGCAGCTATGAAGAAATTCATAGCTGCTTTTTTTATCTACTTCCCCAACTTTTTCGCTTGAGCCACTACTGTCCGTTTTCGGACTCAAATTTGTCCATTTCTGTACAGATGTCTACTCACTGAATTATAAAATTGTCTTTTTTAACCAAATAAACGCTTATTGAAAATTTGGCAAAGTATTTGTTCGACAAAATCTATACAAATCACGTACGCTATTATATATGAAACGAGCATTTTTAGGTGAGTTGGAGGAAGTTGTACTACTGACTGTAGCTGCTCTGCAGGAATCGGCATACTGTGCTTCCATTACTCAAACCATTGACCAGCAAATGGGTCGCAGTATCAGCTTTCCTACTGTGCATAGTACCTTGCAGCGGTTAGAAGAAAAAGGCTTTGTTGCCTCTATGATGGGAGGAGCCACCGCTGAACGAGGAGGCCGTCAAAAACGTCTGTTTACCGTCACGGTGGCTGGCCAGCGGGCTTTGGTGGAGTGTCGGTTAGTTCGTGCCCAATTATGGGATCAGATTCCAATTTCAATCATACAGCTATGGGGAGCTTAATTACCGATGATGGCCGTTTCCCCAAACCGCCCCGCTGGGCTGTTTGGCTACTGAGTCACTTCTGTCCGGATGGCTCGGAAGATGAACTGCAAGGCGATTTGCTGGAGATGTATGTTTACTGGCTGAAGACCGTCGGCATATCAAAAGCCCGATGGCGGTATACACTGGCAGTTCTGCAGTTGATTCGTCCTTTTATCTGGTCTAAGGCTCGTCAGAAAAATAATTATAATCACCCGGAATACCGAACCACATTTATATTTCAACCCGCTATGTTACCTAACTATCTCAAAATTGCCTTTCGCAAACTAATTCGCAACAAGATTTATTCTTTCATCAACGTATTGGGCTTAGCGTTGGGCATTTGTACCTGTCTGGTCATTTATTTGATTACCCAGTACGAATTCAGTTTTGATAATTTTCATCAGGATCGTGACCGCATCTATTCTGTAGATGCTGTAGTGTTTGGTGGTCGTTGGAATTGTGTGCCCGGTCCTATGCCTGCCGCCATGCGCCAGGAAATGACCGGCATTCAGACAGTGGCCGCTTATCAGACCTACGGAGCCAGCGTGACAATACCAGCTGACGAAAATGAAAAACCGAAGCGCTTCGATGATGACGGTAGCATAGCTATCGTGGAGCCGCAATACTTCGATATCTTTCGCTACCAGTGGTTAAGTGGAAATGCAGCAACTTCCCTGACCATGCCCAACTCGGTTGTACTTACTGCCGGAAGAGCCAGAAAATACTTTGGTGATTTCGACCCGGACAAGATCATCGGCCGGACTATCTATTATCAGGATTCGTTGATTGTCAGGGTAACAGGGATCGTCGCTGATTGGACAGGCAACAGTGATTATAATTTTAGCCAATGGATTTCTTATGCTACCATACCTGCCAGTTTTCTTAAGCGCGACATAACGTTGGACAGTTGGGACAATTTAAATCGTTCCAGCCAGGTCATGATTAAACTGGCGAAAGATGTAGCGCCTTCACAGATTGATGCGCAATTTATCCCCTTTGTCAAACGGCATTATGGCCCGAAACCGGGGTTCTCTGCCCATTTGAAACCGTTGTCTAGCGTCCATTTTAATCAGGAATATGGTGGTACCACAGGTAGAAAGGCCAGCTTACCAGTCTTGTACACGCTCATGGCGGTGGCAGGCTTCATCCTTGTTCTTGCCATTGTCAATTTTGTCAATTTGTCAACCGCGCAATCCATGCAAAGAGCGAGAGAGATTGGTGTCCGAAAGGTACTGGGTGGTAACAGGCCGGGCATAGCCGTGCAATTTTTTACCGAGACCCTATTATTGACGGTAGCTGCAGTGGGTCTTGCGGCGTTGATGGTAAAGCCAGTGATGAACGTATTTTCCGATTTGATACCAAGGGGCGTTCATTTTCGGATGGATAGTGCTACGCTTTTATTTTTATTATTGGTAACCGCGGTGACTACTCTTCTTGCCGGGTTTTATCCGGCTAAGGTACTGGGAAGCTATCAGCCCATAGTGACTCTGAAAGGGATGAATGTAGCATCAGGCAGTGGAAAAGGGACGCTGCGCAGAGGACTTATTGTCTTCCAATTTACCATATCCCTTGTGTTTATCATCGCATCCTTCGTTATTGGTTCGCAGTTGCGGTACGTGCTGCATGCCGACCTGGGTTTCAAGACGGATGCGATCATCACGCTCGGCGGTCCCCGTAATACCGGTATGAGTAATTCAGCTATTCGGTCAGATGCAAGTAGAGGCCGGCAACAGGCAAACGCAGAAGCGGGTAAGGTAGCCATACTGGCTGGCAAGATACAGCAACTGGCTGGCATAGAGCAGGTAATCAGACAGTGGAAGTCGCCGATGGACCAGATGCATAGTGGATTCGGTGGTGGTGGCCTAAAAAACAGCAATGAGAAACCAATCGATATATCCTTTCATTTCGGCAACGAAAACTACGTTCCTTTTTATGGGATGAAGGTGGTCGCAGGGAGAAATTTACTCCCAAATAACAATGGTAGGGAAGTGTTGATTAGTGAGACTTGCGCCCATGCCCTAGGTTTTGCCGATGTGAGCAAAGCTATCGGCCGGGAGTTGGTAGCCAGCCCTGTCGATGTTTATCCTATAGCTGGAGTGGTAGCCGATTTTTATGAGAACTCTTTTCATCAGGCGAGCTGGCCGATTGTCATCAGACACGATACCACGAGGGAGAATGTCATTGCGATCAAAATCTCTACAAAGGGCATGGCTGCCAGTGAACTAAAGACGCTCATCGGTAAAATAGAAAAGGAATGGAAGGCCGTCTTTCCCGATAAAACGTTTGCTTATTCTTTTCTGGATGATAGCATTGCCAAAATGTATGCGGACGATCTGCGAACCGAGCGGTTGACTAATGTGGCGATGGGAATCACCGTTTTTATCTCTTGCTTAGGTCTGCTTGGTCTGGCCATTTTTTCTACGGAAAGAAGAGCCAGAGAAATCGGTATCCGAAAGGTATTAGGCGCTACCGTGTCGGGCATTATGGTTATGCTTTGTAAGGAGATTGTCTTGTTGATTCTGATTGCCTTACTGATTGCCAGCCCACTGGCCTGGTACTTCATGCATGGCTGGCTGCAGGGCTTTGCCTACCGGACAGCGCTTAGCGGATGGATGTTTGTTGTAGCAGGAGCAGCAGCCATTGGATTAGCGCTGCTTACTGTAGGTTTTCAGGCAATGAGGGCGGCAATGGCTAATCCGGTCAAATCATTGCGTACTGAATGACCTCCACCCGGTAACAACTTTCATTTCGTATTGTAATTTTCCCTAAAGCATTTGGTGGTTAAATAGCATGTGTCAAAATGCACAAGAAAGGCTTTATGAATTTCTTCATAAAGCCTTTCTTGTTGGATATAAACTAATCACTTCAAAAACTCATTAATATTGCTTTTCGTCACCAGTTGAAACGGAATCATTACTTCTTTTTCATAGGTTTCTTTTCTGGCCAGCTTAAGCGCTGTTTCAATCGCACCGGCTCCTTGCTGCTTGGCATTTTGAAAAACTGTGGCATCTAATGAACCGTTTTTAACCGCTTGCAGTCCATCCTGAATAGCATCAATGCTTACAACCACTACTTTGTCTTTCATTCCTGCGGCTTGCAGAGCTTTTACGGCTCCCAAGCCCATTTCGTCATTGTGTGCAAATACCGCATTTATTTTTGTACCATAAGATTGAATCCAGTTTTGCATTAAATCCATCCCCTTGGCTCTATCCCATTCGGCAGTCTGGCTGGCTATTAACTTCAGGTCGGGGTATTGCTTCAGAATTTCTTTAGCCCCTTCTTCTCTCTGAATCTGTGCTGCCTGCCCCATGAAACCATGGATCATCACTACGTTACCTTTCCCTCCCAGTTTTTCAGCAATAAATTTCATGGCAATTCTAGCCGATTCTGCATCGTCTGAACCCACAAAAGCCGTCGGAGCCGTGCTCGTGGCCGAATTAACATTAATGATTGGAATCTTTGCCGCTAAAGCCTTGCTTACAGCAGGAGAACTGGCCTCTACTTCGCAAGGATTCATAATGATTACATCCACTTTTTGAGAGATAAAGCTTTCCACCTGTTCGATTTGTTTCAGTGGCGAATGTTCTGCATCAACCAGAATCAATTCAATACCTAGTTCATCGGCCTTTTTTTGCATTTCATCACTGATGTTGACAATGAATTCATTCTGCATACTGAGCATCGTAGCGCCTACTTTAATTCTGGTTTTTTCTTCTTTTTTTGCAGAGTTACAAGAAAGCAGCAACGAAACTGCGGCAAAAAATATGAGTTTTTTCATGTTAGTCTTTAGTTTTCTGATTCCAACTATCTAATAATACAGCGCCGATGATGATGACACCCATCACCACCTGTTGATAATACGAACTTACATTGAGTAAGTCCAGTCCATTATTTAAAACACCTATTAAAATAACACCAAATAGCGTTCCGCGTATACTCCCCACCCCTCCCGAAGTACTTGAACCTCCGATTACGGCCGCTGCAATGGCGTCTAATTCAAAACTTGCCCCTGCATTTGGCTGACCTGTAGTAATTCTGGAGGTCAATAAGATACCAGCTAAACCTGCCAGCAAACCGCAAAGGGCGTAAACTGCCATTTTTACTTGATTTACATTGATTCCGGATGCCCAGGAAGCCTGTTCGTTGCCACCTACTGCATACACATAACGCCCGAAGATTGTCTTTTTTAAAACAACCGAACAAATAATGAATACTATAAATAAGATGATTATCGGAAAAGGGATACCCAGAATATCGCCGCCCCCTATAAAATTAAAAGAATCGGAAAGATTAGAGATAGGGCGGCCTTTGCTGATAATGAGTGCTAAACCCCGACCGATGGTCATGACTCCTAGTGTGACAATAAAGGGAGCAATTTTGCTTCTGGTGATTAACAGTCCGTTTAATGCCCCGAATAGTAGTCCTGCGAGGAGTCCGCCAAAGATTGGAACAATGACAGGATAATTATCTTGCCGGGCCAGTAAGGCAGCTACAACGCCCGAAACGGCCACTATTGAACCAATAGAGAGGTCTATACCACCTGTAATAATGACGAAAGTAACCCCAAAAGCCAGTAAGGCATTGATAGAAACCTGAGTAAAAATAATTGACCAGTTAGAGAGTGTCAAAAATTGAGGACTGATGTAGGTTAGGGTAAGGCAAATCGCTAAAAAAGCAATAAGAATACCGTATTGTCTTAGGTTTTTAATGTATTGCATACTGCATGATTTTTTCCTGGGTAGCTTCGTGTTTGGCTAATAAAGCTGTTTGCTTACCTTTTGAAAGCACGAGTATCCGGTCGCTCATGCCTGTGATTTCAGGCAATTCAGACGAAATCAGAATAACCGCTAAACCCTTATTCTTCAATTCATTGATTAATTTATAAATTTCAATTTTTGCTCCTATGTCTATTCCGCGGGTAGGTTCGTCTAAAATAATAATTCGGGGTGAAGCAGACAAAACTTTGGCAATGACCACTTTTTGCTGATTGCCTCCACTCAAATATATTAATTTCTGACTGATGCCCGAAGCTTTAATTTTCAGATTACTTTGCATCCGATTGGCCAGTGCTTCTTCTTTTTCAGCAGAAATAAACCACTTGTTTGACACCCCGGGTAAAGCCGCTAAACTTATGTTTTGCCTGACGGATAAATGGGGAATAAATCCCAATGCTTTGCGGTCTTCGCTCACATAGCCTATACCCCATTTCATAGCATCCCTCGGCGACTGAATATTGACCTTTTCTTCATCAATAAAAACCTCTCCTTCTTCAAAATCGTCCAAGCCGGCTATTGCCCGGGCCACTTCAGTACGGCCTGCGCCTACCAAACCGGCTATCCCTAAAATTTCACCTGCCTTTACTTCAAAGCTGATGTTTTCAAACTTCCCTTTCTTGCCTAAATTAACCACTTTGATGATTGTTTTGCCGGCATTAAGTTCAGTTTTTGGAAAAACGTCTTCAATTTCTCTACCTACCATCATTGAGATCAGGTCTTTAACGACTAATTCCTGAGCAGATTTTGTGGCAATATATTGTCCATCCCGCAAAACAGTAATTCTGTCTGAAATCTGATAGATTTCATCCATTTTATGAGAAATGTAAATAATGGCCACGCCTTTGCTTTTCAGGTCTTTGATAATATTGAAAAGTGTAGAAACCTCTTTATCAGACAGTGCCGACGTGGGCTCGTCCATGATAATAATCCGGGCATTGTTTGAAATGGCTTTGGCAATCTCTACCATTTGCCTGTCAGCAATGCTCAAATGTTTCATTTTTTTGTTGGCACCAATATTTACATGCAGGGTTTTGAGTAAATCCGTGGTTTTTTTGTAACTACTATTTTCGTCCAGCCAATTGAAACGGTGGACTTCTTTTCCGAGAAAAATGTTCTGGGCAACTGTTAATTCAGGCACCATCAGTATTTCCTGATGAATCATCGAGATTCCTTTTTTTAACATGTCATGCACATTGCTGTGCTGTACTTTTTCGCCATCCAGAATTATTTCACCCGAATCGGGCGTAAGTAATCCCATCAGAATTTTCATGAATGTCGATTTCCCCGCGCCGTTTTCACCCATCAGCGCATGCACCTCTCCCTTTTCAAGATTGAAAGTGATATTATCTAAAACTTTTATTCCCGAAAAAGATTTACAAAGATGCTGTACCTCAAGGATTTTTCTCTGACTCATAAATTCAAAAATGCTGGCAAGTTTTGAACCTTGCCAGCATTATCATGTTATTACTCTGATTTAAACAAAATCACCATCCACGTTGGTATCTTTCCAACTTCTCGTATTAGCCGAATCAATGACAGCTTCGCATACTTTCTGGGTTTGAAGTGCCTCTTTAAAAGTTGGCGAGCAGGGAGTTCCTGCCTCCAGACTTTTCAGAAAGTCGGCAACCTGATGAATAAAGCTATGCTCGTAGCCAATTCCCAAACCACCAACCCACCATTTATTCATATAGGGCTGGTCACCATCGGTTACAATGATTGAACGCCAGCCACGAACAATCGAATCGTCACGGTGGTCGAAATATTCGAGGCGATTCAGGTCGTGCAGATCCCAACGAATAGAAGCATCGGCACCGTTGATTTCAAAAGTATAGAGCGCTTTATGGCCGCGTGCATAGCGTGTCGACTCAAAAAGCCCTAAAGAACCATTGGCAAAGTGACAGTGAAAAATACAGGCGTCATCAATACCTACAGGCTGAACTTTGCCAGTCAGCTGGTGCATCCGTTCTTTTACAAATGTTTCGGTCACTGCTGAAACATCAGTAATGGCACCATTCAACCACATGGCTGTGTCAATACAGTGCGCCAATAGATCGCCGGTCACGCCTGAGCCTGCGGCTTCTGAGTCCATTCTCCACAAACCCGTCCCCCCTTGCGGAAGGTCGGCGCTGATGGTCCAGTCTTGTAAGAAATTAGCTCTGTAATGGTATATTTTGCCTAGTTTACCCGAATCAATAATTTGCTTGGCTAAAGTTACAGCTGGTAGTCGCCGGTAATTATACCAGACTGTACTTTCTACACCAGCTTCCTCGATCGCGGCGACCATTGCCTCACCCTCTGCCAGATTCCGGGAGAGTGGTTTTTCACACAAAATCATTTTCCCTGCTTTTGCGGCAGCAATCGCAATTTCGGCATGGCTATCGTTTGGCGTACAGATATCGACGGCATCAATATCGTCACGCGCAATAAGCGCTTTCCAATCGGTTTCTATCGATTCATAACCCCACTGATCGGCAAAAGCCTGCACTTTTTCGGCATTTCTTGAACAAACTGCCTTTAAAACAGGGGTATATTCTAATTCCGGAAAAAAGTTCGGCACACGGTTATAGCCATTGGAGTGGGTTCGTCCCATAAAACCCGTTCCTATTAATCCTATTCTGAGTTGTTTCTTTGTTGACATTGTCTATTTGATTTTCGTTTTATTCTACCCATCCATGTTGCTGACGAACTTTTATCATTGCCGCCAGAATATCGTTCCATGTTTTTTGCTGGGTCATTACATCATTGGCAAACATACATCCATCCCAACAAATGTGTTTAAAGGCTTTAGTAAGTACACCTGCTTCATTGCGGAGCCAATAGCCCGCATCATTCGTAATGTCAAGCTTACCATTTGGATCTGTTGCCAGACAATGGCGACCTGTTTTATCATGTGAGCCTGTTCCATGAACCGTACCATCATTCTGAGCTACATGGAAGTCAATCGTCCATGGACGAAGCGCATCAGTCAGTTTTTTTAATCCTTCAAGAAATGTGGCTCTGTCGCCCCATTGAAAGTCTTCCGGTAGAATACGGGCTTCGGGTGCATTATAACCCAGTAAATATAAAGTGGTATGCGACATATCAGCCTGAAAACCGATATTCGGGCGGTCAACTGCTTCCAGAGTTTCGAGCATGGCTTTCCACGAGTGCATACCGCCCCAGCAAATTTCACCTTCAGTGGCCAATCTTTCGCCATAATCGGCTGCCACATCACAGGCTTCTCTGAATGTCTGCGCAATCAGTTTTGAATTACCAACCGGATCGGCTGCCCAGCTTTCTACACTACTTGCTGAGTCGATTCTGACAATGCCATGCGGGCGAATACCTATTTTACGAAGTTTCTGAGCAATTTCGCAAGATTTACGCACCATTTCTACAAACTGCTTGCGTTCATCGGCAGAGCCCATCGCAGGGCCACCCCAGATCGGAGCAACCAGACTGCCTATTTCAAGATTATGCTTAGCAACTTTATCGGCCAATCTTTTTACGCCATCATCTGATGTGTCCAAATCATAATGAGGGTCGAAAAGACCTAAATCAACACCATCGAATTTCACACCATCTACCTCAGCCGCGGCTGTCATTTCGAGCATGGTGTCCAACGAAATGGGTGGTTCTGAATCCGGCCCTTTTCCTACAATACCCGGCCAGGTAGCGTTGTGAAGTTTGGGATAATTATTTTCCATTGTTTAATAGATTTTGAGGTTGTATTGTTACTGTTTTAATTTCAGGCACTCGCTTCAGGTGGGTGTGCGCTATACTATATTACTAAATCGGGGTTGTTAGGGCCAAAGTGCTTCAACATTACAATCGGGTCGCAAGATGAATGGTTGCTGATGGTTACGCCTTCAACAGCCGCTTTTTCTGTGATGAAAAACTCATCGTTTGTCAATTGTCCGTAACGGATTAATGAAGGTGTTTCGATGTCCCAAACGCCCATTTTTCCATGTCCTTGCATCATAATGATACCATAAGCAGCACTATCTTTAATGGTGACGGTCTGCCCTGGCAAAATGGTTAATTCTTTAGCAGAAAACGCCTCAGAACGATAGCAAATCCAATTTTCTATGTATCCTTCGGCTTCCATCTCCGCTACAGGTTTAACAGGTTTTGGAGCCATGAAACGTGTTTCTAAGATATTCGGATTGGTATTCAATTCCCAGTCAATGACACCCATCAGCTGGTCATAATTACCAATCTGATCTGGTGGAGTACCATTCCACAATAGTTCTTCAGGAATGATGGCTTCATTTACCAGAGATTGATACATGGCAAATACATCAGATGCTTTTTGCGGTTCGTAGGTACACATACTTCCCGGTGCGTGCAACATGCCGGGAGGCACATCCCAACCCGTACCGGGAATCAAAGGGAATGCCTGAGAAAACATCGTTATTTTATTATCTCCCTTCGTGAAGTTCATTAAACATTCTTTGATTTGCTCTTTGGTGGTGCCCGGTGCAATACCAAAAAATGTATAGGGGAAATCGCCGCCATGATTATTTAACTGCGGAGGAAAATAGTAGGCCTCCGGCTTTCCTAATTGGCCAATTTTGGCAGCTTCTTCGTCATTATGGTGTATATGGTGCGGTAATGGCCCCATGTTATCAAAGAATTTCGAATACATCGGCCAGCTTTTGTATTCATCCCAAAGGCGGTTTCCGATTATTTCAGCGCCCAGTTCATCAATAGCGTCTTTGAGTAATACTTGCTCGCCTTCGTTTAAAACAACAAAGCTCAATCCCTCATTCTCTCCTGTTAGGGGGCCGTTTTTTGCAGGTGTGGTTGAAGATAGCCAACGCTCATCAATACCGCCTCGTACCCCACCTAATACGTAATAATCATCAGGGTGTAATTTTATTCTTCGTCCGGGAACACAAAATGAACGGGGAACCCAGGTCGGAGCTAATCGTAAAATACCTTTTCCTTGTTCTAATGCTTTTTGTGCGATACTTAAATTTGACATAATGTAATGTTTGGGGTTGAATGTATTTTGTAGTTTTATATCTCTGATGCTTTTATTTCTAAATCAAATGTGCGGGTTTCGTATGGATTCAGAAAAATCAGCTCGTTATTGGCTCTTGCATGTGCCTGGCCTATGGGGGGATTCGTAGCGGGCTCCAGGCCTGTTACGTATTCGCCTTTGCCCCAATGCTGCCAGTTTATCAAATGAGGCAATTCATTTTTATTAAAGTTTATTTCTACCTTTAGCCCTATTGCAGCATTTTGAAGTCCACAGGTACATTGGCCGCTTGCATTGGCTGTAGGGTCAATAAATACTACTTCTTCACCGGTACCCAGATGGGCATCTAAAGGAGCCGGGCATTTTTTAAAATCATTACCCTCTTTGAAGATACTGGCATTTTCATGACCAAACCGTGGTTGCCATTGGCCTTCCCACAAAATTTCTGTTCCTTCATCAACCATTGGATACCCGAAATTGAAATGGTATAGAAGCATGAATGGCGCGGGGGTATTGCCACGATTGATTACTTCGTCATGAATCCGGATAGTGGCCTCACCCAGTTTCCCGGAAATCGTCCGTCGCAACTCTAAATTGGGTCCAAACACCTTTGTTTCTTTGATAATGCCAGTAATACTCATTTCCATTTTGCCTGCCACGGGGTCTGGCTGAATAATTGACTCAATTTCAGCAGGTATATTGGATATTTGCCCGTGAATACCTCTTTCGCCGAATGCATCTTTTTCAGGCCCGCCCACGTGCGAAAGTCCGCAGGTAGTGAGCAACCCACCTCCAAAGGTTTTAAGCCAGTCGATTCCTTTGTCTGATTGTGGTTGCGGAGAAGTGAAGCCTCCATGACTCAACCAAGCCAAGCTATGCTCATTATAGAAAGCATCGGCAATGTCCATTCCTCTGTCAAAAACAACTTTGTACCTTAAACCCGTGCCGGTATTTATCCAGGCGATTCTATTTCCACGCCCCAGCCCGTTATCTAAAATAGAAGTTTCGATACCACCCAGCTGAGCCGGATTCGAGATTTTATCTCTCCATCCTGCCTCACCGAATGTAGAGGATTCTGCTTTTCTTTCAAAATTCATACTCTGATACTTTTCTTTGATGTTTGTCAAGCATCAATCAAACATTTGGATTTAGTTTTGTACTATTTGATTGTTAATGTGTTTACCTGCCAGATACAAATTATTTAATGGTTCTTTCATACGCTTTTTAAGGCAGGGTGTGTTGCAAAATGATAAAGTTTGATAAATCCCAAACCGAATAAACGTTTACTAATTTATGCCAAAGCCCGGAAACCTATCTTATATCATTTTACAATTGTTTCAATCTTAAATTACGGTATTGTACTTTCATGGGTGGCCCTACGTGTACCTGTACGCCCAGAATCCCTTTTGATTTGCCATTTACTAAATCGTTGTCTGTTACGTCGCTCATCAAAACGCCATTGATGTAGTGTTGTAACCGATTGCCTTTTATAACCAGATGGAAGGTATTCCAATCTTCACTTTTAATTTTTGTTTTCAGGGCTTCGTTTTCTCCTAAACTTCCGGTAACCTTCAGTTCAGTCCAGGCATTTCTTTGCACTTTTGCTCTCACATCTTCCGGTTTCCAGGTGCCGCTTTGTGGATTGATGCTTGTAATTTGTCCGCGATAGGCTAAGGTTGTGCGTCCGCGCTCTTCATAATTCTGCCCGGTGTAGCGATTGGCTCCGTCTATATCGGCCTGATACCCTCTCAATGCATAAGGTACATCGGATAGTCTTTCACTCCGATAGTTGATACCTGAATTCCCTTTTTCAGTGATATTAAATTCACCTTTCAGCTCAAAATCGGCCGGTTCTCCTCCTTTCCATACAATAAATGAATTGGTTTTGAGTAAGGTTTCCGGAGTAATTTCTCCTACCAGATTACCATTTTCTACCCGCCAGTATTTTGTGTCTCCTTCCCAGCCATTCAGCGTTTTTCCATCGAAAATAGACTTAAAACCTTTTTCGCTCTGACTAGAATTTGATGCCTTACAACCTGTTAGCAAGATAATGAAAAGTAAAATTACTTGGCTAGGTTTTGAAATATTTTTTGTTTTCATTGTATTATTTTTGTTTTTCAAAAATGCTTAAGCGTGACACACTTGTTTATCTGTGTGCCACGCTTTAACTCTATACTATTCATTTTTTTGCTTCAGCTTTCGGCGTAAACATAGGATTGTTCTCATTACCACCGGCCATCAGATAAGCCATCAGGTCTTTAAACTCTTCTTCATTCAGACTGTTGATTAATCCCTGGAACATGATTGAAACATTGGATGTCTTTTTAGAAACAACATTCTTTTTCAATACTTTCTCAAGGGTTTCCGGAGAGTATGGATTCTGAGAAATATAATAGGCAACGTTATCCTCATTAACCAGACGACCCATAATCGAATTGCCATTTTTCAGACTGAATTGAGTGGCCGCATACTGGTCTGATACTGCTTTGTTAGGGTCAACAATTGCTTCCAGCATATCTTTCGCCGAGAAGCGTGTACCTAATTGTGTCAAATCAGGGCCGGTTGCGCCACCTTCGCCTCTCATGGTGTGGCAGGCTTTGCACGTAGTAGCTGCAAACATGGCTTTCCCCTGCTCAAAATTGCGTCCGGTTAGTCCTTGTTCTATTATCGGAAGTCCGGTCCTTAAGTTCCAGAAGCGACCGGGGCCTTTCGGATAAGCCGACGAAACTAAATCATTACCCGATTTACTTAACATTTCTGCACCCGAAAGCTTATCAAAATAATCTTTTTTGGAATCTGTAACGTTTTTGAGGGCTAATTTACGAGATCTATCGATGAAGCCAACGTAGCTGCGGCCACCTTTATATTTGAAAGCATCGTTGAACCATTTAAAGTAAATTTCCTGCTCTTCCGGAGTCCATCCGGTTTTTGCCATGGTCAGAACGTTAGCATAATAGGTGTGCTGTGCCGGAGGAATATTGGCCAGCATGGCAGCAATATCGCCACCATATTGTGAGCTTCTCAGAATCAAATCGCTTGAAGCAGTTGCTGTTTCCTGCATGAGTGCATTGGTGCCCGGCTCTTCTTTAATGGTCATCAAAGCCAATGTTTTCTTGATAGCACTCGGCTCGTCAAGATAATGTAAAAGCTTGCTTAGCGAACGATTTAATTGTGCTGAATTTGCCGGATAAAGGGGATTCAGATAAGCTGTTACCTTTGCTCTGTTTGTGGCATCGGGTTGTCCCATTCTTAAGAATGCCAATTCAAAAGCACGATACACATCCAGTTGTTGTGCTTCGTTCAAGGCTTTTATATTGATTCCCATCAGGGCATTCAGAATTTCGCTTTGCTTGTCGCCCTTACCCATACGTATCAATGAAATAAGTATTTGTGTGGAAGCAACCGGGTCTTTTTCTTTCAGCGCTAAGTCCTGCCATTCAGCTACGGGTTGATGCTCAATAGCTAAACGGGCTGCATAGCGGATGAATCTGTCCGGATTTTTCAATTGCGGCCAGGCTGTTGCAACGGCCTCTTTATTTGGCCCTCCTGTATGAAACTTTTCCAGATTTCTTCTTAAAGCATTGGCGGCATTAATAGGAGCAGCGGCAACCGGAGCGGTGCTTTCGGTGCCGGTGTAGTACACCCGATACAAATCTGACTCTAGCCTGCGGCCACCTGTAAGGAAATATAGGGCACCGTCCGGGCCAATCACACCATCAGTCAATGGTAATGGTAACCCTGACAAAAACTCATCTCTGGTGGCAGTATAAGACGAACCCGAAGGTTTGAGGTGAATGGCATGGACAATTCCAAAGCTCCAGTCGAAAGCCAATAGCGTATTCTTGTATTTAGCCGGAAACTTAGCATCTTTTAAATGGAGCAAATTGGTGGGTGAACCCTGACCGATATTGATAATCGGAGGTAAATTGTCTGCAAAAGTCGGCGACCATTTACTGTTGCCGGTTCTCCAACCAAACTCGCTGGCACTGGTTGCGTGCGTAATACGCGTTGGGCGATACCATGGCAAGCCAAAGTCCCATTCCATGTCGGCATCATACACAAACAAGTCTCCGTTTTCATTAAAAGCCATATCAAAGGCATTTCTGTAACCGGCGCTTATCAGCTCCCAGTTTTTGCCTTCCGGGTCGGTATGTGCAATCCATCCGCCGGGTGCCATACGGTCGTTGGCGTGTCCACGGGGGTCTTTGATTAGCGGAAATAAATTATCTTCTTTCCAGTTTGATGGCAAGCGATACGAATCCATCGGAGGTACATCGGTGTGGTTTCCTGAAATGACATATAACGATTGTTTATCAGGAGAATAAATGACACTGTGGGGGCCGTGTTCGCCATCACCATTCATTTCTTTCAGGAGCGTAATCTTATCAAACTGGTCGTCGTTGTTGGTGTCTTGTAAGCGGTAAAGGCCACTTTTTCTTGGGAAAATCCTGTTAGATTTAGTGTTATTAATCATTACATACAGGCTGTTAAAGGCATATAACAGACCATGCGCATAACCCATACCTGTGGTATCAATATTCGGGCTGATGCCAATCTGAAGTTTTTCGACTTCAACTTTTCCGTTGGTCGTACCAATGGCAGGAATTTTTACACGGAATAATTTTCCGTATTGGTCAGAGGCAATAATCCGACCTTTGTCGTCGAAAGTCATAGATACCCATGAGCCCTGATTGCTCTCTGAAGGGCTGTAGAGATGTTGAGCCGAAAAACCTTCCGAGAGCTTCAGCTTCTTAATTTTCGGATCATCATTATTCGATGCGGGCGGTGGCGGATTTTTCAGCAACGTAAAAGACGCGGCTAATACGACGGCTGTTAATCCGACAAAAAATTGAATGGTTCGTTGATTGGATAACATGATTTTTATATGTTAAGGCGAAATAATTGAGGTTTTTATAACCAATACACAAATATAAAAATGAACTCATTAATGATGAAATATGAGGTATTAATGATGCTTAAACGAAATTTAAGCGAAGCATTAACACCCCTATTTGTTTCTAAATTACATTCATTTTTTTACTTATGAAGCGTATGAATTATCTTTTTAACTAAATCAAAAATGAGGTGACAGTGCCGCTTCATCAGCCGGTAACCCATAGAGTACGGCAATGTTGGTAAAGGCATTACCACGCACTGTTGCGCCTTCAGGATAATAATATGCTACCGGATTGGCTTTAATTCTATTACCATAAGCGGTAATAACTTCAACGGCTGTACCTGTGCGCACTAAATCAAACCAACGCTTGTTTTCAAATGCCAGTTCACTTCTGCGATCCTGATGCACCTGTCTTCTCAGATCTGCCTGAGCAGTCGTTGTGGCATCCGGTAATCCTGCACGTGTACGCACCTGATTAAGGTATGGCAGTGCTTCTGCCGTTTTTCCCTGCTCGGTCAATGCTTCGGCTAAAAACAGAAGCGCTTCTGAATAACGATAAATCGGGAAGTTATTGCCTGTATTACCATGTAAAGAATGTGGTTTTGCAAATTTTTTGATATAAGGGAAAACTTTGTTGGCTCTCAGGCTTCCGTTGATGGTAACATAAGCGATGGTTTCATTTTTCCGCTTATCGCCTGCTTCAAAAGAATTAATCAGATCAGGCGTTGGCGCTCCGTTTCCTTCGCCGGTTAATGGTTGTGGATTCGACGTTTCCGTAATAGGCTTTAATTCTTCCGGACTCATCGGACGAGGCAGGTAGTTATAAATAATAGCGCCATTATAGCCGGATGCTCCTTCCTGAAACTGTACTTCAAAAATAGATTCTATGTTATTTTTGTTACCGGTGTTGGTTGAGAACGCATCCTTGAAATCAGGCATCAATTTGTATTCGCCACTTGCTACAATTTCTTTCAGTAATTTTTCAGCTTCTGCCCAGTTCTTTTTTACGATATACACATTGGCCAGTAACATTCTGGCAGTGCCCGAAGTAACTCGTCCTGCTTCTTGTTTTGATTTTGGTAAAAGCCCCGTGATAGCGGCAGACGCATCTTTGATAATTTGCGCATAGACCTCATCAACACTTGCTAATGGCAGCGCTGCTTCCTGACGATTCGTCACCGGTGTAAGGTGCAAAGGTACTTTACCAAAATATTGTACTAATTCAAAATATGCATACGCCCTTAAAAACTGAGCCTGACCTTTCAGGTTATTTTTAGACTCTGCACCAAATTCAACTTTATCTATTGAAGTCAGAATCTGATTGGCACGGGCAATTATCTGATAGTCAAGACGGTACTGATTTAAAACATGGGTGTTTGAAGTAACACCATTAGCGGTCGGCACGGCAAAGTCTGCTATGTCTTCCTGTTGCTCGGTTGCACCAAAAAGGATATTTCTATAATAGTAGGCATTATCGGAGTGCATTTCGCTTAAAAGCCAGGCACGATCGTTGACAATAGCGCGTAAAGGCACATAGGTGGCATTAACTGCCTGCTGGAAATCAGCTTCTTTGGTAAAGAATATGGCGGTACTGAGGTTGGTTTCAGGGACAACCGTCAAAAAGTCTTTGCAACCCGTTAACCCCAAAAACATAAACAGTGCTGTTATAATTATTTTTTTCATTTTCTTAAGAATGTTTACGTTAATTAAAAGTTCAAGTTTATGCCAAGTGTATAAGTTCTTGGAACCGGATAGTTCGAAAAGTCAATACCCTGGCTAAGGTTTCCTCCATTACCATTTCCGTCACCTTGTGCAGATGTTTCAGGATTTGGCCCACCCCAGTATTTTGTAAATACATATAATTGTTGAACTGAAGCGTAAATGCGAGCAGATTTGAAAACTTTATTACTCCGTGGAATAGTATAGCCCACCGTCACGTTTTTAATTGCAAAGAATGAAGCATCCGCAATAAAACGGCTGTTCATCCAGTCTCTTTCAATACCTGTTATGTTACCCCCACCTACGGTAGTTCCATACATGCCTCTTCCCGGATTTGATTCAGAACGGAAACGGTATTTCACTCCTTCCACCATATTAAATACACCATCAAGATTGGCAGTACTATAAATGTGGCGAACTAATAATTGATTGCCCTGCGAACCCGACCCAACGATGCTTGCATCAAAATTACCATAAGCAAAGTTGTTGATGATACCATAAGTAAATTTAGGAAAAGGATTACCCATGATCACTCTGTCATCAAAATCACCACCGTTAGTAATGATACCATCACCATTCTGATCAGTCAACTTGATACTACCTACCACAGAACGACCGGGTACTTGCGGAGAGTTTTTCAGGTCTTCGGCATTTTTATACATGCCTTGTGAAATATGTCCGTAGAATTGGCCGAAAGGATAACCCACTTTGGTGATGTGGAAAGTTCCGTATACGCGGTCAATACCTTCTGCCAAAGCAATTACTTTATTACGGTTAATTGAAAGGTTTGCATTGGTGCTCCATTTGAATTTCCCGGTTGTATTCTTCGTATTCAGTGCAAACTCATGTCCCCAGAATTTAATTTCTCCGATATTATCGTTAAAGTTACCGAACCCGGCTTCCTGCGCGATTTGCACGCTATAAAGCAAATTGGTAGTACGTTTTGTATAATAATCATATACAAAAGTGATGCGGTCATTGAAGAAACCTAAGTCTAAGCCAAGATCTAATTGTTTGGTTGTTTCCCAGCCCAGGTTGCTATTGGCTAAAGACGATACAACAGCCCCAGGTGCCACGGTATTGCCAAAAACAGCATTTACTGTATTGTTTATCAAAGCATAAGGCGTGTAGTTACCTATATTATTGTTACCAATTACTCCATAACTTGCTCTTAATTTTGCAAACGATATCTTCGGCATTGATTTGATGAATCCTTCATCCGAAAGAACCCATCCCAACGAAACCGATGGGAAAGTACCCCAGCGATTGTCGGAACCAAAACGCGAAGAACCATCACGACGAACGGAAGCAGTTAACAGATACTTACCCTTGTAATTATACGTAAGTCTTGAGAGCACAGACGTCAACGCCCATTCCTGAACACCACTGTTGGTACCGCCACGGTTGATGTTGATAGCGCCCTGAATAGTTGGCAGGCGGTCATCGGCATAAGTGTCAGCCTGGATGCGCGTGCTTTCCTGTTGGAAACGTTGTTGTGAAAACCCTGCCAGAATCTCAAAGCTATGGTCATTTATAGTTTTACTATAAGTAGCCAGGTTTTCGTTCAGCCATGTAAGGTTTTCAAAATTCTGGCGTATCGAAACTGCCGTAGTCGGAATGGCAACGTTGATTGCACTTGTGGCAGTAGATGGGTTAAAGAAGAAAAACTTAGTACGTAACATTTCAACATTGAAAGTCGATTTCAGGGTCAACCCTTTGATTGGCTGATACTGGATGTACGCATTGGTTATTAAATTGGTAGTTGAGGTCTCATTCACCAGTTCGTCTGCAGCTCTTACCCAGTTCGGATATGCAAAGATGTTTCCGGTGCTGGGAGGGAAGCGGTTAAACAAGGTTAAAGTTTTGCCATCCTGCTCATAAATGGGCATTATAGGCCAGGTATGCAAGGCATTGAACAAAATACCTGTTCCTCTGTCACCATCGGTTCTTGGCGTATTGTCATATACATACTGAGGAGCAATATTAAAACCAACAGTTACTTTGTCAGAAATATCATATTCTGAGTTCATTCTTAATGAATACCTCTTGTATTCATTATTAATTACAACCCCTTGTTGATTGAAAACTCCCCCAACAAATGATGTTCTTGATTTCTCTCTGTTCGAAGTAACCGTCAGATTATAACTTTGCACAGGAGCCGTTCTTAACAAAGCCCGGTACCAGTCATTATTTTTACCTCTGTATTGTGAAGGATTCTGAAATTCAGCAGGAACAGCCTGGCCTGCATCTTCATACGATTCTTTCTTAAACTGAGCAAATTCTTCAGCATTAAGCATTTTAATCAATCCTCGGTCTGGCACATGTTGTATGCCGGCAAAAGTATTGAAAGATACATTTGTGCCTGCCGATCTGCCTTTTTTAGTCGTAACCAATACCACACCATTGGCGGCTCTTGACCCGTACAATGAAGTAGACGAAGCATCTTTCAGAATAGAAATATCTTCAATTTCATCCGGATTCATGGCTCCTATATCGCCCGTAATCGGAAACCCATCAATTACATACAGTGGGTCACTACCGGCCGAAACCGATAGTTGTCCGCGAATCCTGATGCTCATTCCCTGGCCGGGCTTTCCTGTTGTCTGATTTATTTGTACACCCGCTAGTTGCCCTTGAAGCTTTTGCCCGATTTGAGATACCGGAATATCTTTTATCTCTTTTGCTCCAATGGTTTGTACTGCACCGGTTACATTCTTTTTTAATTGACTACCATAACCCACAACAACGATTTCCCCTAATAGCTTTTCGTCGAGTTCCAGGGTTATGTTTACCTCAGTTTGATCGCTTACTGTTACCTCTTTGACTTCGAAACCAACAAAGCTGTAAACCAATACAGAACCTTTTGCTGCTTCAATTTTATAAGTACCATCACCCCCGGTCTGAGTTCCTTTCGTTGTTCCTTTTATTGAAACGTTTACTCCTACCAATGCTGTGCCGTCAGAACCTTTAACAGTACCCTTTATTTGTGAGAACGCAAAAGATGAGCAGAATAGAATTAGCAAAAAGGTTGATCCCATTACACAAATCCTACTCAAATGAATAGTAAATTTAGATTTCATAGATACGCTTGATTTAGGATGAATAAAAGTAGATATTCTTATAAAGACATAAATAATTTAGGTTTTTTTATAAAATTATTTATTTCCTATTCGTAGAGCATCCTGTACACTTCTGTATTTGGCGAAAAAAATCATATTATATATTAAAATATTACCATAATTTAATATTAGGTTTTTATAAGGAGATTTTTCGTAGTATACTTTTTGAAGAATCAGCACCGGAAAGACCTTGTATTGGCAACATAGATTTACTTATTAATGCGCTTATATTCAGACCATTACGAATAGACTCATAACCTTCTCCTTCCAGCTCAGAATAGTATTGGCTTTCCATTGATAACCTCCAAAGACTATTTCAATACCATTTATAAATGGCACAGGCATTTATTTTAAGGAATAATTGATTATAGCTTAAAATATTGAGACGAATTGAATCAATAAAACAAGAAGGTAAACTCCGTGATAAGACAGTGGTTTTACTGACTGCAGAAAGTAATACGTATCAAACTATTGGTATTCATGAGTTTCAAAGAAAAACCATAGAAGACCTGATGAAGGATGCTTACAATACTGACAACAAAGTTTATTTAAAACAGAGCCCGATTGGATTGATGATATCCAATTTGCGAAGACATTAAAACCACTATTAATTTTATTGTTGAGGTGCTTTCTGGTGTATAGGGATTCAAATGATGTTTATATGATAAAATCTTATTTGAAAAAACACCTGCTCTATTTGCCTAAAATAGCCATTTACCAGAAAGCAAGTCATTCTAAATGCATTTTTCTACAAAATACGCTTGATTTACATTGGAAATACGTAAACAAACCTGACACTCAATATAATGTTTTCTTATCCTATTGGTCAAATTACAGAAGACGATATACACCTATTATTAAATAATGTCCGTAAAAAATACCCGTTTCTGTCAAAGAGACAAAGTGATTATGTTGCCGTAGAGTTTTTATTAGAACAACGTGCGTTGGTATCGAAACAATATAAAGTTTCAACTCACCTCACGTGTGGAGATCTGATTGAATTGATTGTATCAGCAATTGTTCTGAAATTTGATTTAAACACTGCTGATGATATTAAAGCTATTAGCCATGATAAATTATACCAGCTGTATAATGATATAATCTGGCTCAGAATATGGCCGAAGTTACATTTTCCGGATACTGATGACACAGAAATTAAAAGCCTTGTATGGCAATCGTTTCTCAAAAAACTTCGCAAAAATTCATCTTCCAGACTCTTTTGTATCTATAATGGAAAACTCTGCCTGAAACAAACTCTTTTTCAGGACTATTTAATGAGTCAAATGACCATTCTTGCATTAAAGAAAGCCGATCGGGTCCATGATCGATTACGTTTTTTAGAGTACAGTAAATATTTCGAACAATTAATGAACAATGCTTTAAGATGGCGCCTTGCAGATAATCTAAGTGAAGATGATTTCAAAGATATTATTTCAGAAAAAATAATGTATTTCTTAAAAGAAATCCATGAGCCCGACTTTAAACTTACATCTACACTAAGCACCTATTTCTATTCGCTTGTAAAAAACGGTGTGATAAACTTCCTGAAACAAAAAGGGGCACGTCCACATGTTCCGATAGACGAAATCACCAAAAAAGAAGAAATTGAGTACTTTTCTGAGGAAGAACGTAACTTTATTGAAAGTGCAGAAATATACACACAGTTGGTGCTGAAAGAATGCAGAAAGGCCACAGAGCGAACGCAAGATACTATAATGATGCGTGTTAGGGGTGCTGATTACGCAACAATAGGGCGTGTTTTAAATGAAACGGATAATAACGTTGGAACAATCGTTCACAGATTCGGACTGAAATTGCGTAAAATGCTAAGAAACTTAAACCAATAATGAAGCAAGAATATAAGGCATTAATCGACAGATATGTAAACGGCACAGCTACTGGCGACGACCTGGTGCTTATTAACAGCTTAATTATAGAAAATGAAGCGTTCCGCAAAAGGTTTGAATTAAAAAAAGCATTGCATGCAGCATCTGACCTTGAAGATGAATTTCATTACAGTAAAAAGCTAAATAACCTACTGAATCGGCATGCTGCAAAAAGAACACGTATAGTTAGGGTGGTTGTAGGTATGGCTGCTTCATTAATTATCATTGTGGGGTTATTCTATTTTATTAAAACCGCCTCTACCAGCGCGTTTACCACAAACGTAGGTTATTATGAAGTCAACTACGAAGGAGGCACCGGTTTTTCAGGTAATCCGGATAAAAACAAACCTGTGTTTATCCGGAAAATAAACATCCGGTTTATAGCTAACAAACAGCAAATTGATACTACTTACCAGATTACCAATACAGATTCGTTAAAGATTACGTTGCCTAAAATTACAAATGAGCTTAAGCAATCAAACATCTCCAGTTTATATGATTATAAGCTTAAGACATCGCTGCTGTTAATCAATAAAGACACTTTTGAAATCCGGAAAAGTCTGAAAGTTGAAAAACTTCACAAATACAAGAAATGAAATATCCGATTGTATATAGTTGCCTGCTAATTATCATAATCTCTAACTACAAGACCGCCTATTCACAGTTTCCAAATAACGAGTGTAATTGCAGGGCGGTCAAGCTGGTTACAGGTGCAAACCCACAAAGTCTGGCATTCTATACTAATAATGAGGCTCAGAAATTTGTTGGAACACTGATAAGTTTACTGAACAGGCATCAGCCTATACCTTTTGTTGAACGTATTACAGTTGTATCTGGTACATGCTTACCAAGCGACATCGCCGTGGCCACAATATGTGATGGTACCACCGCTCCAAAAGGACGGTACATTCTTTATAACAACAAGCGCATGGATGACATCTTAAACCTGAAAAATGGCGCTGATCAATTTGTACTTGCGCATGAAGTAGGCCATCACACGCACAACCATCTTCATTTTGATAAAATCAACAAAGAAGCTGAAAAACAAATAGAAGAGGCTTATAAAAGCAAGAATTTCGGTATTGAAAAGATAAAGCATATACAGGAACTCGAAGCAGATGCGCTGGCCATCTGGTTTTTGAGGCTGAATAACCCGAAAATTGATAAATCTCAGATATTGAATATGATAAAAGGGATAAGCAAACTTGTGAATCAGGCCCCCGATGAAGCCACAATAGACCACCCGAGTTTCGAAGTACGCAACCTAATGGCAGGTAAGATGCTTGATAATTGGCAGAAAATTTTCATCAATGCTACATTACCTACTGACAAAACAAGAAAATTTGTTGTAGATGAAATAGACAGTGTTTTAATCGCAGCAGAGGAGTCGAAAATCACTGAAAAAGAAAAGGAATTAAAAAATCAGATCTTTCATCACAGACGAGCGATAAAACTGGTTGATTCGGCAAAGGTATTCAACGCAGCCGGCGATTATGGGAAAGTCATTAAATACTATGATGAAGCCCTGAAAGAACTGGAGCTTTCAGAGTTTTATACTGACGAAGAAAAAAAGAATATTGTTGAACCTTTGGAAGCCAGCAGAAGAATAGTAGCTAAAAAGAATTTTTTCGCGGTTTATCCTATTGTCGGAGTGCAATACATTATACCTGATTTGAGTACCATTTCCAATCTACGGCCTGGCAGGCAACCAATTGATGCCGCCGCAAGGCCAAGCTTTTTGGCAGGCGTTCGCATGGGTTTGTATAGCTGGAAGCGAAAATCGTGGTATGAAATGAGTGTCATTTATACTAAAAAGGAATTCAACACATTGGTTGTCAATAAAAATACCAAGAATGCCGTAGAGCTTTTTACCATGAACTCTCTCACAGCAGGTTTGCATTATACTTTTTCCAGCCTGGCAAACAGTGAAAAACCCAGCCAAAACTGGAAAACCGGATTCGTAGGTACAATCGCTCCCACTTACAATTATTATTTCGCCAATCAATACACCAACTATGTAATACCGGAAAACCAAAGGAATCTTAGTGTGCAGCCATCTATTGGTGCTACTGTTGGTTTGGGACTTGAGAAGATAAGCAGAAAAAGCAATAAAGTTCTCGGCAATTTCAGAATAATGGCAAACTATTCTTATGAGAATTTTAAGCTGGGGACAACTGAACCGGTCCGCGGAAATTTCAATGGCACATTGCACCAGCTAACCTTAAGTGTTTCTTATCGCCAATGGTAGTGATTAATACTATGAGAAACTTATATATTCCTTTTATATTATTGTTTATAATCTTGGGTTGTGAAGAATATGGCCCAATCGAAAAAATAAACCTGATAGCCAACAACCTCAAAAAACTACCATCCAGAAACTTCAATGGATGCCTGATAAGGTATAATCTGAAAGGATATTATAATCGGTTAAGTGAATCGGTTCAGAAAAGGGCTGTTGACAACGCATTTAGTATGTGGCAAAATGCAAATCCAAACATGCTCTACACTAACTTTTCTGATACGACCCGTACAGAAATCACTATAAAATTCGTAAATCCCGGTTTACTTAAAATTGATAGCGAAGTAGGAGATTTCGGAGTATTACAAACGAACATGCAGCCACTTTCTCAATTGAAACAATTCAGAGGTGTTCGATACGAAATTTTACTTGATAACTCTTACAATTGGGATGAAAGCTCAATAACAAAAGTAATTGGATATCAGATTGGTAGTTATCTGGGTTTCCCATCTTCTTCTGACGCCGCCTCTATCATGAATTCTATATCTTCTTTGGCAAGTTCTGTTTTATCCAAAGAAGACTCTATTCTGTATAATCAGCTTTATCCTCTTCCATGTAAAGATCTGGATATGAGCTTTCTGCCACTATCGCTGAGACTCTCAGGCTCATTATCAGGCGACGTAAAACTTGAAAAGCCCGGCACTATTTTCATACGTTCAACAGGAACAATTACTGTTGGAACATTTATCGGCGATTGTACTGCGGATGGTAAATTTCAGTTCACTTATCTGGGAATACCATTTGATGTGGATACTTATGCCTACAATATTGAGCCTACTTTTCCTCACGGTGCTGTAATGTATAAAATCAACAACGAACAAAAATGGCGCTTGTGTAAAAGCAATTGTGAGTTCACTACCGCCGGTAATGAATACATAACCCTTACTCTTCAGATAAACGACAATGACACCTCCGAGAACACAGGAGCATTTAACGTTGAAATAAATTATAAATAAATAATTGCAATTCTTGTTACCTTCTGCATGGTGATGGAATCTACTTGAAATTAACCTGTAGATCCTATGAAAGAATCTGAAATACCATGTAATAATCTGCATGAAGTCATCTACATTTCGAACAAAAACCGATATGAGAGACTTCATAAAAGAGACATTCTATACATTGAAGCTCAAGGAGCTTATGTAGACATCTTTGCTGTAGGCGGGAAAAAGAATCTTTCAACGCACTTGAAAAGCTTTCTTAGCCAGATCGACGACCAGTCGTTCATTCAGGTATCCCGAAAACATGCCGTTAATCTTATCCATATTCAGGAAGTACTAAGCGACTCGGTAATTGTAGGCAAGCAGATTATCTCAACCGGCAAAATGTACAGAAACAATCTGCTGGAGAAACTCCCTATTATTAAATCCAAAATATAAGCCTGGTTTTGTTTCGTTAGAAAGATTACCGTACCCATAAGAAAATATATTCTTAAGAATATATTTTTAAGTAATTTTCTACTATTAAGATTCAACTTTTGCTGTGACCTTTAAATACATTCTGGGAATTTGTTCAAAAATCAATTTCTAGTGAAAATTACAATTCAGCCAAAACAATAAGTGAAATACTAATTTTGTTCTCAAAGATTATCGGTATCTCTATTGTTTTCTTTTATTTCTGTTCCATTATTGTCATATTTAAAAACCGATAGACCCTTCACTTGTGAATGGCCTATCGGTTAAATTTAATCAACCACCTGAACCGCCGGCACCGCCACCGCCATTGCCTTCACGGGGAGGTTTATATGGATCATCATCGTCGTCAGTTGCAAAAAAATCTTTTTTGTCATGGAGCTGGCTGCCCTGTTCTTTTTTCTGAGGAGCCACCGCGTCATCATTACACGATGTGAGCGTAAAAGCAAGCATTCCGGCAAGTACATAGAATACTTTTATTCCACGAACTTTGCGGTTCGTCAAATTGCTTAGATTTGTCTTCATTTGTAGATATTTTTTAGTTAGCAAAAAATTTTCTGAATTAATCATAAATGTTCGACAGATACAAGAATTTGACTCAAAATTTAAAATTCCGGTAATAATTATGATTCAACCCAAAGCCCAATACCCATTTTTCTAATAAAAATCAATGGTTTTAATCGGTTCAATTATTAGCCTGTTAAAGTACCGATAGACCATTTACAATAAATGGCCTATCGGTTAAATTTAATCAACCACCTGAACCGCCACTTCCACCACCAGCTGAGCCTTCACGGGGAGGTTTATATGGATCATCATCGTCGTCAGTTGCAAAAAAATCCTTTTTGTCGTGGAGCTGGCTGCCCTGTTCTTTTTTCTGAGGAGCCACCGCGTCATCATTACACGATGTGAGCGTAAAAGCAAGCATTCCGGCAAGCACACAGAGTGCTTTTATTCCCCGAACCTTGTCATTCGCGAAATTGTTTAGATTTACCATCATTTCTAGATATTTTTAGTTTATAAAAATTTCCGAAATGAGCGAGTCTTTCACCGGTTACTTGAATTGCTCTTTCTTGGTTATATATAAAAGACAGGGTAGATTTATTACACTTTTTTTTACACTTTTTTTTACACTTTTTTTTACACTTTTTTTTTGTGTAAAAATCAACCCTTTATTGTTTATCCTGAGTTAAAATCATTGAATGTCTGTTACCTTTTTTAGTCTGCCAGAATTAAATAGAAAAAACACCGACCCAATTATGCTACAAAAATTTACTGATAGAGAAATTGTAAAAGGATTATCGAGCCGGGACAGAAATTTATGCAATGAAATAACCAAGCAGCTATATGAGCAAAATAGTAAAATAATAACTAGCCTTGTGATTAGAAATCAGGGATCAGTGGAAGACGCAGAAGATTTGTTTCAGGACGTCCTGCTTACTTTTTTTCATCAGGTATGGGATGAAAAATTTGAACTTCAGGACACAGCTAAAATCAGTACTTATTTATATTCTGTAGCTCAGAATAAATGGCTGAAAAAGTTGAACAGGGACAAAACAAAAAATGAGCATATATTAGGATTTGCCTCAAAGTTTCTGAAATTCGAATCATCGGCTATTGATAAAATAATTGAAAAGGAGGAAACCATCATTGCAGAATCAGTTTTTCAGAAACTTGGTAAACTCTGTCAAGAAATTTTGAAAGCGTACTATTTGGATGAGAAATCAATGGAAGAGATTGCACAACAGTTTAAATTCTCCAACGCAGCCACTGCCAAAGTGCGTAAGTTCAGATGCATGCAAAAATTAAGCACCTTAATATGAATATGAAAACAACAAAAGGACAAGAAGAGTTTGAACAAATTGAGTCCTATCTGATAGGTAAAATTGACAGCGAAACAAGGGCTTCTTTTGACCAAAAACTAAAAACTGATAAAGAATTTTCAGATAAAGTGGAGAAAATCAGAAAATCGATTAATCTGGTGAAAGAGTCCATCATAGAAAATACGGTGGTCGATACATTAAAGGATTTACAGACTGAAGAACGAAAGCTTAGGGAAATGTCTCAGCGCACAACTAAATTTCCGATCAGAATAATTCTACGTAATGGTTTAAATACATCTTTAGCTGCATCAGTCATTCTGATGATTTACTTATCAATTGCTCCGGTTCATTTTCCAGATACAGAAAATGACTTCAATATTACCAGAGGTATTGATAGCACTCAGTTTACTCCAGAACAAAGAGCCGCTTTCAGTAATTTTTTTGACGGGCAGGCACATCTTGTAGAGGGTAGATACTGGCTGGCGGTAAAAGATTTTCAAAAGTCACTGGAAGTGAAAAATATAAGACCCTATTTCAGAGAAGCTGCAGAATGGCACTTGCTATTAGCGTATATTAAAAGTAATCAGCCTTATAAAGCCGAAGCCGTTTATCAGAAGTTCAAATCATGTAACAGTTGTGAGTACCCTATTGATAAATTCAATCGCTGGAAACTCTGGTGGCAAATTCTGTGGGCGAAAATTCTATAAAATTGTTATGTGCATATTTGCTCCATTCAATTGTTATATGATAGTCAGCTTTGGCTTGTCAAAGAAAAGCCAGGAATAAAATACACATTAGTTTTGTTTTCTAAATATTACACCTCTTTTGAAAGTAATAAATAAGATACCTCCCGATAAGAGGAAGACTAATACCAATAGGACATACTTTTGATTGCTGATTGGTTGAAAAATTGCCTCCTCATCGCCAGTCAGAATCATATTAGCCCAGAAATGCGGATGATTGAATTTATTGGCAAACTTTGAATTTATAAAATCAAGTTTCGTTTTTTGTAAGGCAATATCTTTTGGTAGTCCTTTTTCCAGATAATCATGCATTCTTTCCGTCAGCAATGTAGCACTTTCATCATTGGTAATCCACAACGTTGATACAGTAGCCGGGCACCCGGCAAAACTAAAAGCCCGGGCAATTGATAACATCCCTTCTGACTGATGAAGTTTGCCAATACCTGCATCGCAAGCACTCAGCACTACCATTTTTGTATTAAGCAATTTAAGATTATATATCTCTTCCATGGTAAGTTGAGAGTCCCCTTCCGGATAAAAGTAGATAGTAGACTTATTAGGGAACTGGTAGTTGATCTGCGAATGTGTGGCAAAATAAATCACATTAAAATCCTGATAGTATTTCAGAAAATTGCTTTTAGTGGCTTCTTTACCTAAAAGAATCTCGTTGGCGATGGTAGCTATCTGTTTTTCTGAATTAGGCAAGTACTTCAATGAAGATTTAAGGTATTTGTCGTTGAACGGAGCTATTCCAAGCGTTTTAACCGAAGTCAGTTTTCCGGCATCATGGGTTATTTGCTTGGCCGAATAAATATATCTGATACTATACTTCTTAATTAAAAAATCATTTGCTGATTGCCCCGACTCCAACACTTCAAAAGGTAAAAAGTTAATTAACCAGTCTTTTTCAATAATTAATCGGGTATGCCCGGGAATATACTCCTTAATCGGATATATCAGGTAGCTGTACAAAAAAGATGACAGTTTCGCTCCTTCATAATTACCAAATCCCGGATTCTGATAAAGTATATTTTTATATGCGTTAAGACTATTAACAAATGCTTCTGTAATTACTATTTTTTTAACTTCAAACAACTGTTTAGTAACAATCACAATAAACATTTCTTCCTGCGTGCTAAAATATGACAGAAAAGCCTCATTTATTGCAAGATTTTTCTGAATATCTTCAAGTTCAGTTTTCTCAACCTCGAACTTAAGCCTGTAATAATCCGGAGATTTTTTTTCTATCAATCTCAACAGGTTAATTCTTTCAATTTCCAGGTTATGAAGATATTCATTTCTACTTGGCTCAATTTGTTTTTTTGCCTTCAAAATTAAGGCATTTAGGCTGTCTTCTTTTTTAAGAAGGTTTCTTGGAACAAAATCAGGTTTGATACTTGAAATACGTAGAGACTCATTCAACTCAGTAGATTTACTATTTTCAATCAGATAGAGCACATACTTTTTATCGTTAACATTGCCTAACAATCGGAATTTTTCATATGCTATTTTTACAGCTAACTGATATGAAGAATGTATTGAATTATTAAAAATCAATTTAGATTCAGACTTATCATAATTGTTTCGTGTGTCTGAAATCAGATTCAAACAATTTTGAATTACTTCTAATGATAAATACAAATATTTTGTATCATGAAATTGCAGATAGAGACCGAAAAGCATTTCACTCTTCTTAGTAAGTGCTTGTACTCCTAATGATTGATTTAGCAACCTTTTACCGCTTGGATTCTCAAATATATCTTGACTATCAAAGTCAATAAAATTGGCACTCAATGATTTCTGAACAAAGGATAAACTGATTTTAGAAGAATTTGCTTCATACAATTCACTTAGTCTGAGGTAAGCCTTAGTTAGTGTCCGATGCTTATGTTTTTTACTATTTATAAGCATTGCTATACTTTGTAAAAAGTACATTTCAGCTTCTTTTTTTTTATCCGTTCTTTGATACCCAATACCAATGTTATACAAAATAATCGCTTTCAGATCAATATTTTCACCCATTTTCTTGCTTGCTTCAAGCATCTTGGTCAGTTTAAAAGCTTTCTTCAAATTATTAATCCCCTCAGTATATCTCCCGTTAAGCATCAGACACCATCCTAATTGTCCTAATATAAAACACTTAAGCTGATTCTGCTCTTTTTGATCCTGATTTACCTTTTCAATGCATCTTAATGCTTTCGCATTCTCTCCTAACATCTCATAGAAATCACATAAATTTGTCAGAATGTATCCCTCATCTTCTTTCAAATTAAACTTCTGAGCCACCAGAAGTGCTTTCTCAATAAATATGATTCCTTCTGGATAGTCACTGTAATTGTTTAAGAATCGTCCGTAGTTGTTGTAATAATTAGACACATAATCTGGTATTTTAGCCTCAACATAAGGGCTTTTTGATAACAGTATATTAGCCTGTTCAAAATAATACTTGGCTGAGTCGGCAAAACTTAAGCCTTTAAACATGGTAGCCGTACTGGCATACAATTTAAAAGCAATAGTATCTGCCTTTACCTTACTTTTGGCCTGATAATATATTCCTTCTTTACACTTATCTAAAGCTTTTTGATAATCTGTATTATAATGATAAACTGTGCTGATATCTACACATAGGTTACTCATTCTTGTGAAATCATTCGTTTTTTTTGCCTCAGCAAATGCTTTTTCATAATAACCAAGAGCCAATTGCACATCCGTATCAAAGTAATTCTCGGCCATAGCTCTGAATTTATCTGATAAATTTTGCGAAAAGGTGTTAAAGGCAATGAAGGAAATAAAAAAGGTCAATGTTAATTTCACTATGGTAGGAGGTCACAGTACAATATAAATAAGGGTAATTGCACATAAATATAAAGTATTCCCAAATAATAGTACCAAAATTGTTAATTGTTTATTTACAACCCAGTCGGCATGTTGGAATATTACCATTTCAGAACGTGACACATGCCCAACAAAAAAAGGGAGAAGCTTAGAGGCTTCTCCCTTTTCCGGTCAATAAGACCTTATCTTAATATTCCCACAAGTTATGCTCCAATTCCATCAATTCATTCTCCACTTGCTCCGATTTAAGTAGTCCTTCTCGAGCCGATTTATAAATATCTTCCAAATCTCTGTCAGCAGCATTTGATCTTTTGGTAATTCTACCACGGAACAAACGAAGTTCGAAAGCATCGGCAAGATTTTTATGCTGAGCAATATTAGCGGCATTATACCATATACATTTTGGATTTGAACGGAAATAACGGTCTAAGTCCTTATATTTGAAATATGCCACAGGACGGTCGAAACCTAAGGCGCCCGTTTGCGAAGCAGGAACAATAACACCTAATGACTGGATATCATAATACTGGCGTGACCGTTGTTTGTCAAAAATCCAGTCTTCCTTTAACTCGAGAATAGTCAACTGATGTGGGAAATACTCAGTAGCACCACCGAGAACTCCAGTAGAGTTTGAAACACCCGTACTGTCACCAGCTGCTTTATTACCACCCCAGCCATCATCATTGGTAGGAGTATTAGTAAATCCGGCATCCTTCTCTTCCTGAGATAATCCCCCTCCTGTTTCTTTAATCTGCAGGCGTTCACTGAATTGTTCCAGAGTTAATTTGGTAGTCAATGAATCATTGGTGTATGCATCAAGCAATCCTGCCTTTACTGCATCCATCAAATGTTTGGTTATCTCGCTTCCTTTCGCAAACAGTGGTTGATTTATCTTCTCTCTTAAGTCTATTTTTCTCCAAAGTGTTACTTTGTACATGATGTTTGTATCATGCACAGGGCGCAACGAAAGAGGATTCAACTGATTATTTGTTTTTTCCTGAGCTACTGCAAACTGGCTGGTTATCAATGCAATACCTAAAGCCAAGCCTTGTAATTTTCTCATTAGCCGAAATTTATTTATTATTTTTATTTCAAGTTGATTGTTGTAATCGCTGCACTTCCTATTTCAACCGACTCAATTTCTCCTTTAAAGTTTCTACGCTCTACTCTTTTCACTTCAATTACATAACGGTCGCCCGCTTGTGCTTGTTGCGCAAGGCCGGAAATATTTGCAGGACCACCATTAACCACTATATTACCCAAAGGTTTACTGCCACGAGCAAGGTAGACCTGGTATTCGGCTACACGGAAAGCAGCATCTTTAGGATTAGTTGTTTTAAAGTTCTCATCAGCTGCTGCTACTGCATTTATTACACGCAAAGCTGCCGCCGTTTCACCGCCTTTTTCGTTAAGTCTGGCTCCCGACTGATTGGTGAAATATATATCAGGCTTCGGTACACGGCGCACTCTGAAAGGGAAACTTTTTAACACATAACCACCATTGGTAACAGTCATGGTAACCTGCGCCGAATTAGGCACAACGGTTACTAGCCCACCATTGCCCGGAATAAACTCTGCTCCTGTTCCACCAAAAGTAGGTGCATACAAACTTCCTAAACCAGGTGACGAAGTCTGTAGTTCATTGGCACATTTGAAATATAATGGAGGCATCGACGCCGATTCAATCTGTACTGAAGGTTGCAATACTGTGTAAGACTCTTCTTTATCAACGGTTTTCATGCTTCCATCAGGCGCAGGATACGATACGCTGGCCTTGTAAGAACGGGTCAATCGTCCGTTTTTATCATACTCACCACCTTGGGCCGTCAATTCATAAACACCCTTACCGTCTTTTACAGGTAATGCGGCACCATTAATACTGATACGAGGTGTAATTGATTTAGAATAGGCTCCGATCGCTACCTCTGCATGATATTTTTGTCCGGCTACAACTGCACGTGCATCAGGAATAACTACCGCAAAGATTTCATCAAATTTAATCTCCTGAATACCTACCTGCTTAGCCAGATACTCCAACGCCTGAGCTTCTAAACGACGAACCTCCGACTGTTTCTGGCTCAATACGGCCAAAGCTGCCGGTACAGGTGTTTGTGCAAAGTACAATTCCGAAAAATCTTTCTTTCTGGTTGTTACATCGGTTTTGGCGAGTGCTGGGTCTTCAGAGGCATCAATTGCCAATTCAGATAGCTTCACATTCGGGTCACCAAGTTTTTGCAAAGTAACTGCGTAATCATTCAGTTTTTTCTTCAACTCATATCCCTTGCCGTTTTTGTTTGCTCCAACCATCAGTATAGCCACTTTCTCTTCTTCCGATGGGTTTTTCACTCCGCCGGTTTCAGCGTCAAAACCACCACCGGCATTAACCACTTCCTGCTTCAGGCTTCCTATATAACTATCAATTTCAGAAGTTATTTTTCTTACTTCATTAGCTTTACGCAAAACATCGGCATATTTTTCACCACCCGGTTTTTCGATTTCTTTCTTAATTGCGCCAACAGATTTCTCGTTTGTTTCATTAGCCGATACATTTGCTCTTTCCAGACTATTATTCAATAGCTGAAATTTCTGTAAAATAGCGTTACTTATCTGGAGTGCCAACATTGCCGTCAGAACGAGATACATCATATTGATCATCTTCTGACGTGGTGACTCTTTTCCGCCTGCCATATATATTAGAGTATTATACGGTTAGTAAAAATTTTAATTTTGAATTTCACATATCGGTCAATAGTGGCCGATAAAATTCAGTATACACAATCAGATTAATTACCTCTCATTGCCGACAGCATACTGCCGTAAACATTATTCAATGAGCTAAGGTTATTGGTCAATTTAGACATTTCTGACTTAAATTGCTGCGTTTCCTTAGAGGCCTCGGCCATATCCTGCATCGCTATGGTCAGGTTGCCGTAAAAAGCGTTCATTGCTTTCAGGTGTTTGTTGGTATCCTGAAGTTCTAATTCGTATACGGCATTAAGAGCACCCATATTCTGAGTGATTTTACCAAACTGGGCTCTGTATTCCTGCGCATCTTTTGTGGCATCTGCCATGCTATTCATAGCTGTTACAGCTGTGCCATAGGCGCTGTTCATGGCTGTAATCTGAGTTGATGCCGCTTTCACATTCTTAGCGTATTCGCTGGTGGCTACAGTGGCATCGCTGATATCGCTCATTTTAGCTACCTGGCCTGTCAGGTTTTGAATACCCGATTTAAGATTATCAAAAATATCAGGAGTAATTTTTGCATTAGCCAGCATATCGTCAAACTTCGCTGTCAAACCACTACCTTGAGCTGATACTGCACTTCTTCTGACAGGCTCACCCTGATAATCATCCGCTAATTCCGGATACGCTTTTTCCCATTGGTAGTCAACCGGTGGAAATAAAAATGATTGAATTGCATATAAAACGAAAATGAATGCCTCTGTTGCTAATCCAATGGGAAGCATAAATGCTAATGACTCATAGTGCATGATTTTACCCATTGCACCCAGAATCACAACTGCTGCACCTAATGCATAAATGGTAGGTACTAGTTTGTCCCAAAAGAAATTCGTATTATTCTTTGCTGCCATCTGTTTAAATAAATTAAGAGTTCTTTTATACTTTACTATAAATAAGGTTATTCGGTTACGAAATAAAGAAAATGGTGTTCTAATTAAAAAATTAAAGCCGTAATTTTATTTTAAGGCCTATTTCTATCTATTTAACACAATTGCGAAATATAAAGATAGCATTCATTATGAATACTGATTCTTTATACTTCGCAATCGCTCAATCATATTATTCTCTGCCAGGAAGACTGCCCAGGCGATCCATCACACAACGGAAACCGATGTATGAACGTCGCGCCTTACGATCTTCAAATGTGTTGGTACCTGTTTCAAGGAAATATGCCACATCTTTCCACGAACCACCCTTAATAACTTTTCTTGGCTCGTTGTCATCATTATAAACCGGGTTCAGGTCCCATGTGATAGGCATATAAGAGTCTGCATATGCATCCTGACACCATTCGGCCACGTTTCCGGCCATGTTGAATAAACCGTAATCGTTCGGATTAAAGGCATTTGACGGAGCAGTATAAGGATACCCGTCTGCACGGTAGTTACCGCGATACGGCTTAAAGTTAGCCATAAAACATCCTTTACCATTGGCAATATATGGATTACCCCAAGGGTATTTTGCGCCTTCTTTTCCACCACGGGCAGCCCACTCCCATTCTGCCTCAGAAGGTAGACGGAAGCTTGGTGAACGGTATGCTTTGTGCTCGGCTAAGTAAGTATTATATAGCTTTGTGCGCCATTTACAAAAAAACTGTGCGGCATCCCAACTTATACCTACTACCGGGTACATATCAAATGCCGGAGACCCATAATAGTTTTCGGTCATCTGGTCGCCGTTATGATAGGTAAAATCTTTTGTCCAGACCAGTGTGTCAGGATATAATTCAGACATAATAAATTCTTCACCGAGTACAGAGGCCGAATCTTCAATCATCCGGTTAACAAACTGACGATACTCATGGTTAGTAATTTCTGTGTCGTCCATATAAAAAGGCACAATGGTTACCCTTTTGTTCATCGAAACACGCGCCGACATTACGTCTTCATCTGCCTGACCCATCAATAAAGATCCGGATGGTATTAAAACCATGCCGTCAGGGGTAACTTGTTTGTATCCTTTCCGAGCATACGCGTTGATTTGCCCATTACGGATACCATCCCTTCCAGAATCACCACTTTTCCCTTTCTTTCCACCAAATAACCCACTAAGTGGATTCTTGCCTGAAGAACCACAACCTTGCATTATAATAATTGGGGCAACAATTAACAGACTTCTAAATAAGGTCTTAAGCGTTTGCTTGTTCATACGTGTAAAACAAGTTAATAATCTAATATTTTGGGGTACTTAACTCTACTCGTTGTAAAAACGAGGCTTATGAAATCATTATTGTATTTGCTTACAAAGTTATGAAAAAAATTGGATTTTGCGGGTAATCATCAACCTTTAGAGCAATTACTATATTAAAATCTCAATTCTTTGTTTTGTGGAAGTTAGTCAATCAATCAATGAATCAACCGAGGTTCAACCGGCTATTCAGGAAAATAGAAGACGCGCCTGATTCTATTATTAGGAGACACAGTTGCACCTAAATAATAATCTGAAAATTCAGAAATAAGAAGTTGAAAGCACCCTTATGAATCAATAGCGTTTTTTCCTGATTCGCTTTTAAAATCTCCACAGATACTATATTCCTAAAATCGCACCTAAGTTACAGGTATTGGCCGAAAACCGTTAATTTTTTTTTATCAAACAGGGTATCAACGCTTAATATCTATATCTTGGTGTGCGTATAATAGACTTTTTACCTGCACGAAGCGCCGATAATGAATAGCTTAACATTACCTCATGAGTAGTGGCGCTTTTAGCTTGCGTACCACTCATTACTATGTCTATGGCATATCCAACCCTTAAGCTGCCATTTAAAATATTGGCTCCTAAAAGCGTCGTTATGGCATCTCCTACCCGATAACTTCCGCCAACCCAGTAGGTATTATCATAAGTAGCTATGGCTCCGGCAGAAAAAGTCGTTAGACTCATGTTACTCAGATTAGAGCTTACAATAAACATGGGGCTCACATCTATCATATAAGAAACTCCAAACAGCATGCTACCCGTCAGGTAAGCACTTCGCTGTAGTGCATTAGTAGCAGTATTGGTAGCGAAGCCAAACTTGGGTTCATTTATATGATTAACTGATAAACCTAATGAATACCCTGGATTATAAAAATATGCCCCGGCTCCAAAATCAAATTCTGATTGGCTTACTATGCCGGTTCCTAACACAGGGTCATTGTCATCTCTTGGTCGTAACCGACCGTAATCTATCCCTCTTGTATAAAGCCCTCCGTTTACTCCTATTGCTAACTGGCTCTCTCCTACAGGAATATGGTAAGCATAAGCCAGTTTTAGGTCACGCTGGATACTCGCCCCAATTTTATCGTTCACAAAAGTAAGCCCTAGCCCACTTTTTATCATTTTTAAGGGAACATTGGCTGAAATCACCTGAGAAACAGGAGCCCCGCCATCATCGAAAGTACTTTGGTAGCCGGTATATTGTGTTCTGTAAATAGCCTGAAACCGCGTAACATTCTCTGAACCGGCAGTAGCCGGATTGATAAACAATTGATTAAAGTAATAATGGCTGAATTGCGTGTCTTGTTGAGCTGAAGCTGTAAAAAATGCCAAAGACAATATTAAAATGTAAATTTTTCTCATAATCGGCCCGGGGCTATTTCTGTTTTACTAAAGCAATATAAGCAAAAATACTATTTGCAAAAGTATAACGTTAAAAATTAGGCTAAACTTGTAGTTTAGCCTAATTAATTCTATCATATATGATTTGCCTTCTTTATGTAAAGCTCTAAGGCACCGGTCATCGAGGGCGCATTAGGAAGTGGCGCCTCAATGTCAAGAATATAACCTGCATCTCTAATGGCCTTGGCGGTGGTGGGTCCGAAAGCCGCCAGGCGTGTATTATTCTGCTGCCAGTTCGGGAAATTATGATCTAATGATGTAATACCCGATGGGCTAAAGAAGCAAATGATATCGTAAAAAACCTCAGTTAAGTCTGATAAATCGGCCGGTACTGTTTCATACATAATGGCCTCTGTCAGATGAAGGTCGTTCCGGTTCATGATATTGGGTATATCGTTGCTTCTGATGTTTGAACAAGGAAATAAAAATTTCTCGTTTTTATGTTTCAGAATCAACGCCTCTAAATCAGCGGCTGTTTTCTGGCCTACAAAAATCTTACGTTTTCTGATAACTATGTATTTCTGCAAATAATTGGCCGTCTGCTCAGAAATGCAGAAATACTTCATATCAATAGGTATCTCTATGCGCAATTCTTTAGCAATTCTGAAAAAATTATCTACCGCATTACGGCTTGTCAGAATAATAGCTGTATGCGCTAAAATGTCTATTTTCTGACGACGGAAATCACGATGATCTAAGCCTTTGACCTCTATAAAGGGTCGAAAATCTACGTTAAGATTGTATTTTTTGGCTAATTCAAAATAGGGAGACTTTTCGTCAGTAGGTCTCGCTTGGGTTACTAAAATGCTCTCGACTTTACGGAGGCGCTCTTGAAAAAGTTTATCTGTCATTACACTCATCCAAATTGCGGGTTTCAATTACAGAATTCTTATATTAATTTTTCAACAAAAAAAGTCAACAAATGGTGTCTAAAATAGACTTTCTAACTAAATCGCAAATCTGATTCCAAGCATAATAGGCAACAATTCGACAATGCAAAGGTACGAAATTAAATAAAGACTTGGAATGCTTACACTTCTATTTATAGTAAAATACACAATAAAGAACCGTATTAGGTAAAATAAAATGACCGGAGCATACAAATAAGCAGACCAGTTAAAATTGGTCGGGAAATACGCCAGAAACAAAACCAGTAAGACCAGAACGAGAATACTGTAGAAAATAATGGACGATTGAATAATTTTAAAATAATGTATGTCTACCACTTTTTCAAGATTAAACAACTGACCGATCAGACTGATAAAAAAGTACTTAAAGATAAGCGCAATAAACACAGCCAGACATATTCTGAAATAATTCGACGCCAATACACCAAAGGTTTCACCTTCTTGCAAGAAAGTTCTTCCGCCAAAAACATATATACCCTTGCTTTGCAACAACATATAAAAGAAACTTATAATCATGGCCAGCATAGCGATGAACAGAATATTCATACGACTCAACGGCCGGTTGATTAAAAAGGACTGGTCTCTCACCAAAGTCTTGAAAAGATCCTGCAGATTATAATATCTGTCAAAGGCTCTTACATAAGAATTGGACAAATATGTGAATATGACAAGTATAAATACAGAAACCAGTACGAAATAGTTCTTATAAGGCGTGGGCATGCGCGGCTGTGCTTTAATGCCAGACTCCGCCAAAACTATGGGCTTCTGGTTCAACTGGCGTTTATACCCCAGGTAAACATTTTTATGAGCAATATCAGACGACCCATATAAAGTAATGTAAATCTGCTGTTGATTATAGACCTTATACAGACTGTCAATACTTAACACAATCCATTTATTAACAGGTATTTTTTGTCTTAATGAACCATTGATAAACAAAAAATTATCCTCTTTCTGCACATGAATCAACAAATTGTATCCTCTATTACTTTCAATATCACAGAATACTGTGTGCGCGGGATAATTGATGTGTTGCTCGGAAATATAAGGGACATACGCTTTTGCCCGATCGCTGTATACGCGCCAATCGTCATGGTAATCATGCACTAAGTAATACTCTCCGTTTGGCCCCACGGTTCCGGCGAACAAGTTAAAGGAAAGCAACAGAAAAAGTATATAGAGGGCTTTTTTCAAACTGTTATGGAGAAATTTCTCGCAAAAATAACAAAAAAAGGTCAGATTTCTAAATCTGACCTTTACCATACGATAAAATTTTTAATTTATGCTCTGCCTAGTGCTTTCAACATAGTTGCTCCGATATCAGCCGGAGAAGCCACTACATGAATACCGCATTCGGCCATAATTTTCATTTTTGCAGCTGCAGTATCATCTGCGCCACCGATAATAGCTCCTGCATGACCCATACGACGACCCTTAGGGGCGGTCTGGCCAGCAATAAAACCTACTACAGGCTTAGTACCGTGCTCTTTAATCCAATGAGCCGCTTCGGCTTCCATGCCTCCGCCAATTTCACCAATCATTATGATACCCTCTGTCTCAGGATCATTCATCAGCAATTCTACCGCCTCTTTGGTAGTAGTTCCGATAATTGGGTCACCACCGATACCGATAGCTGTTGTCTGGCCTAAACCTGCTTTGGTTAGCTGGTCTACTGCTTCATAAGTAAGCGTACCAGATTTAGACACTACACCGATAGTTCCTTTTTTAAAGATAAATCCCGGCATGATACCCACTTTACATTCTTCGGCAGTGATAATACCCGGGCAGTTAGGCCCGATCAAACGAACGTTTTTACCTTGTATATAAGATTTAGCCACAACCATGTCTTTGGTTGGGATACCTTCAGTAATACAAACAATTACTTTGATACCCGCATCAGCTGCTTCCATAATTGCATCAGCTGCAAAGGCCGGTGGCACAAAAATAATTGAAACATCAGCTCCTGTTGATACTACGGCTTGTTCAACCGTATTGAATACCGGTTTATCCAAGTGCAACTGACCGCCTTTTCCGGGGGTTACACCACCCACTACGTTCGTACCATATTCTATCATTTGTCCGGCATGGAAAGTGCCTTCAGAGCCGGTAAATCCCTGTACAATTATTTTTGAATTTTTATTGACTAAAACGCTCATTATATCATTGATTAGATGATTAGTAGATTTTTTTCAAAATAAGAGCACTGCTGGCATACCAACTACTGGTTCTCTCATTTTTATGTAAAAGTAGCCTGAAATGAGAAAAGTGCAAAAGTTTTTTTAAAGCAAAAACCCTATGGCATCAACAACAAAATACAACCGATTGATAGTCAATTGATTACACAAAAGAACCTACAGGTTAAAAATTAAATCCCTTTGGTTTTTTACAATTATTTAATGGGAAGGTTTTATAACCAACACAACTAAGAAGCAGAGCAAGTAATTTGATAGGAAGGGTTGAATAATGGTTTATATAAAACAAACACATTAAGAGTAAGCTTGAATAGATGATGCAAATATAGAATATTTTCTATAAAAAATATAATCAATGATGGAAAATCGAAACAATTCTGCTCAATCGCCCCTAAAAATATTCGTTTCCGTTGTTAACTTTCTTTAAATCAACCGGTTAAGTCAGCACTTATTTTTATGAGGTAATGATGCCGGAAGATATTTTCAGCCACTGCCTGTTTCTGATTTCTCTAAAAGCACTACATTTGCAAAATCTCGAATCAATTATTCTTTTATTTCTTCTCAATGACGGTTCAAACCAACGTTTCGCTCAAGCCTTATAATACTTTCGGTATAGAAGCTACTGCTAAATATTTTGTTGAAGTTTCGGACATTGAACAATTACGTGCTATTCTGAGTGACCCTGCGTATCTGGCGATGGAAAGATTGATGCTCGGAGGAGGAAGCAATCTGCTGCTCACGCAGGATTTTAATGGCATTGTGATAAAAATTGCGATAAAAGGTATTGAAAAAATAAAAGAAACCGGGGAGAATATCTGGCTAAAAGCCGGAGCGGGCGAAGTGTGGCATGATCTGGTGATGTATTGTGTAAACCATAATTATGCAGGTATTGAGAACCTGTCACTGATACCCGGCACGGTTGGTGCGGCCCCTATGCAGAACATCGGCGCCTATGGTGTAGAGATTAAGGAAGTATTTGAAAGCCTGGAAGCTGTTGAAATTAAAACCGGGCAAATAAGAACCTTTACCAAAGACGAATGCCGGTTCGGGTATAGAGAAAGTATTTTTAAGCACGAAGCCAAAGGGCAATATGTAATAGTAAATGTAAATTTCAAGCTCAGCAAAACACCTGTTTTCCGTGTAACCTATGGTGCTATACAGGAAACTCTGGCATCGATGGGAACTGAGACATTAAGCATAAAAGCAATCAGCGATGCCGTTATCAGTATCCGTCAAAGTAAACTACCTAATCCTGCCGAGATAGGTAATGCCGGTAGTTTCTTTAAAAATCCCGAGATACCCAAAGCGCAATTCGATTTACTGAAAGAACAGTTTCCGGATATGCCATCCTATCCTGTCAATGAAAAAACCGTGAAAGTACCGGCGGGCTGGCTGATTGAACAGGCCGGATGGAAAGGCCAACGATTCGGCGATATCGGTGTACATGCCAAACAAGCACTGGTGTTGGTCAATTATGGCGGTGGAAAAGGCAGCGATATCAGAGACCTCTCTCAAAAAATTCAGAATTCGATTCTTGAAAAATTCGGTATTCAACTCCATGCCGAAGTAAACTTTATTTAAGCCAACGTTTTCTCTCTCTATTTATCTGTTTACAGAACCGCTGATCCGGAGGTTCCGGCCATTTATCATTCCTGCAAAATTTTTTTTATTTCTACGCAACCTCTGTGTTTGCTTTCTGCATCTTGTTTATGAAAAGCAACAAAAAGTCTTTTTAAAAACTCCGCGGCAGTTTTTTTAATATATCAGATTACACCATTATTAATTATTACTATTATGAAAACGCTTATAAAAACTATCGCCGCTTTAACTATTGTCATGACAGCCCACATAGGTGCTATGGCGCAGGATGAAGAAGATCACTTCGAAACTTCGAAGAAAAACTATAATAAAAGCTATAAAGAATACCGCTATAGCAGCAAAAGTCGCAACATGTTTTCACGCAGAGACTTTGGTTTATATTTAGGTTTGAATACCTTCGATACCCAGACTATGCCTGAATTAGACAACTGGAACTCACGCTATGTGGCCCTTAGCTGGAAGAAAAATCACCGCCTGATAACCGGCAACAAAGTAGACGTAGCCATGGGAACCGGGTTTGAATTTGCCTGGAATAACTACATGTTGAAAGACAATATCACATTGTCGAATCAGGTTGGAGGAGCCGATTTTGTAGAGGTAAAAGATCAATTGGATAAATCGAAAGTGGTGGTTACCAATTTCAATGTGCCTTTGATGCTACAATTTGGTTTTAAAGAAAGCAAATGGATATTAGGCTTAGGTGCTTATGGTGGTGCCAGAATTGACAGCTACACCAAAACCAAAGGAGACAACGGGACCAAACGCGACCACGGTGCTTTCAATATGAACAAGTTTCACTATGGATTGGCAGCAGAGTTAGGACATAAAAACTTTACACTCTTTGCCCGCTATCAGATGACACCTGTCTTTAAAGATAACAACCCTGTGAACGGCAACAGTATTATGTTTGGAATACGGTTGTAAGAACGAACATTCTCTAACGGTGCCACGCCTATACTCCAACGAGTATAGGCGTGGCACCGTTAATTTAGGTTGCTTGCTATCAGATTTTCTCAAAATCAAAACTTTGTATATCAGGCTCGACGTAACCCAGTCGGGCTTTTTTTGAAAACAGGTGCTCTCTGGAATAAAAAATGAAAGCGTTGTTTCTGTCAGCATATTTGCTTTGCAGAAATTGATTGCAAACTTGCTCAAACGATTGATTATCAATTAAATGCCTTATCCAGAACTCATTCAGCAGCCACACCCAGAAAACCGTGATGGTATCATGATACCCACTTGAATCAGTATTCTTGCCTCCTGTTGACTCATTATAAACCGGAATGTGTAAGCGCATTTCAGCTAAAGCCTTTTCGTAGCCCAGTTCGGCCACATACCACAAACCTGTAATCAGGTGAGCTTCGTGTGTCCAATCTGCCGACGGAAGCGTTTTACTAAGAAAGTTTTTTACAATGTAATCGAACTCCTTTTGGGAAGAAGGGATAAAATGAGCCATGAATGCAAAATTTTATTCTGAACTGTTGACAAAAAAATAAACATTCAACCACAATTCAAAATAATATTTGGCCATATTTTTCAATCAAGGATTTTCGATATATTTGTCAGAAAAACTGAAACACTATGGGCTCTATCTTCGACTTCACTCTGCTTCAACTCATTCAGGTTGCTATATCACTTTTTGCCGGAGTACTTTTTCTTCAGTCTGGTCTTGACAAGGTGATTGATTTCAGCGGCAATAAATCTTATATACAGAGTGTATTTGCCAAGACACCTCTCAGCAGTGTTTCTACCCTTCTGTTTATTGTTATTTTGATTCTGGAAGTATCGGCCGGAATACTCAGCTTTTTAGGCGGGATATACTACTACGTTGAAGGTCAGGCCGATTTTGCAATACTTGGATTGGAACTGGCTACACTTGCCATTCTATGTCTGTTTACAGGACAAAGAATTGCGAAAGACTACGCCGGAGCGGCCTCACTGGTTAGCTATTTCTTATTGATGGTTTTTGGCATTTATCTGTTTTCCTTACACGGTTAGGCTTTACTCACGATTTGAAAAATCGTGCCACACAATCAGAACCACTCGCTTTTCATATCGATAGTTACTTTATCAGGACTCAGTAAGCGCTTCATCAGTGAATCTGCCTTTATGAGTTCATATTCATAAAAATAGCGGGCAGTCATGAGTTTCCCCTGATAAAAATCTTTGTCGGAATCATGCGCTTCCGGCAAACTTTGTTGTGCAATGATTGCCTGACTGAGCCATTGCCAACCAATAGTTATGATACCGAAAAGCTCTAAATAGAGCGTCGCATCAGATAAATATTTTTCAGTTTCTCCTCTCTGCGCCAGACTCACTAAATGTCCTGTTGCCTGTTGTGCTTTGCCCAATACTCTTTGCAATTGCTCAGCCAGGGGTTTCAGTTCATCAATATGCAAGGCCGCGTTGAGTGTTCCGGTTACTTCCTCAAAGAAAATTTGCGCGGCTTTACCCTGTTGAATAGTGATTTTACGACCCAGTAAGTCAAGCCCATGAATACCGGTTGTCCCCTCGTGAATCGGATGAATACGGGCTTCCCGATAATATTGCTCCACCGGAAAATCGGTCGTATACCCCGCCCCGCCCAGAATCTGAACTGCCGCACTGGTAGATAAACAACACATTTCGGAAGGGTAAGACTTGGCAATAGGTGTAAGTAAATCTAAAAGCAATTGAGCTTTTTCTTTCGCCTCGCCTTCTTCAACATGCACTAGATCGGCCAGTTTGCTGCAATACATCAATAAAGAAAATGCTCCTTCAGTAACGGCTTTCTGAAAAAGCAGCATACGCTTTACATCGGTATGGTTAATGATAGGTGTCTGTGGTTGGGCAGGGTCTTTCTCTGAAATCTTTCTGCCCTGTGGTCTTTCTTTTGCATAAGCCAGAGAAGCATAATAGGCAGCCGTACCAATAGCAGTAGCATTAATACCCACGCCGATGCGCGCCTCGTTCATCATCTGAAACATATAGCTTAGCCCCTTATGCGGTTCACCGACCAGATAGCCCTCGCAATCGTCGTTCGAGCCAACCATCAGGTGTGCAATCGGCGCACCTTTGTATCCCATTTTATGATATACTCCGGCCGTTGCCACATCGTTTGAAACCAAATTTCCATCAGCCGTTAGCCGCTGACGGGGCACTACAAATAAAGAAATACCTTTGGCGCCCATAGGTCCGCCTTTTATTTTGGCCAGCATCAGATGCACCACATTGCTGCAGGCATCGTGATCACCACAGGAAATAAATATTTTCTGCCCTTTGATTTTATATATGCCCTTTTGCTCCGTTGGTTCGGCGGAAGTAGTGATATCAGACAACGAACTTCCGGCATTAGGTTCGGTTAAGGCCATAGTACCCTGCCATTCGCCCGAATACATGCGCGGAGTAAATATATCAATCAGGTCTTTCGACCCAAAGCTGCGAATCAGATTGGCTGCACCGGTGGTAAGAAACGGGAATACACTGGCCGAATAATTGGCTGTCTGAAAAATAAAACCTGCGGCATTAAGCACGGTGGCCGGTAATTGTTGCCCACCCTCATCATAAGAAAACCCAGCGTTTATCCAGCCGTCTTGCCCGAACTGCTTCACAATAGGTTTCATGCCCGGGTGTACAAGTATCTGCCCTTCCACCAGTTGTGGTTCTTTCCTGTCCATTTCTGTCAGGAGCGGATACAGCATCTTTTCGGCTATCTGTTGGGCAGCATCGAGCACCATATCAAACGACTCCCGGTTATGGTCCTCAAAATAAGCATGTTGGGTAAGTGTCTCTGTATTGAGTACTTCGTAGAGATTAAACTGAATGTCTCGCTTTGAAAAAAACATGGGTTATCTTCTTCTTCTTTTACCTTTATCTTTAGTAGAACTATTGCCTGTCGACTTTCTGCCGGAACTTCCTCTTGAACCGCCCCGACCATCTCTGTCACGCGAAGCACCTCTTCTGCCACTGTTTGCTGTTCCTGACGATGACCTGAAAGCCTTACCGGCTATACTTACCAGTTCCAGATCCATGCTTCGGCGTTCAAGATCGGTGGCTTTCACACGCACTTTCACCGCTTCACCAAAAGAGATAATTCTGCCGGTTCGTTTGCCAACCACTCTGTAATTCTCTTTGTCGAGTTCATAGAAATCATCATTCAAATCGGCCAGACGCACCATGCCCTCACAACTGGTTGAAGTAATTTCTACAAAAATACCGAAGTCTGTCACACCCGTTACTACCCCATCAAAAATGGTCTGGTGGTCTTGCATACTCATAAACTCTACCTGTTTGTATTTGATAGAGGCTCTTTCAGCTTCGGCAGCCAGTTTCTCCCGGTCTGACGAATGCTTCGATTTCTTTTCGTATTCTTCGATGCTCGGGGCGCCTTTCTTATCCAGATAATTCTGTAATAAGCGGTGTGCCATCATGTCTGGATAACGACGTATAGGAGAAGTAAAGTGACTGTAATGTTCAAAAGCCAGCCCGAAGTGCCCCATTGGTTCGGTAGTATACCTTGCCTTCGACATGGTTCTTACGGCCAGTTGTTCCAGTACATTCTGCACGGGAGTGCCTTCTACTTCTTCCATCATTTTATTCATGGTATTCGACAACCCCTTTTCAGAATCAGTTTTAATAGTAAAACCAAAACGAGCAGCAAAATTGGCAAAATTCATAAGTTTTTCAGGATTAGGCGGCTCATGCACCCGATACACCATCGTGTTGCCTGTTTGTATTTCTGCGTCTTCCTCAGATTTTTTCGTCTTTTTCTTACCCAGATTAAACACAAATTCGGCTACTTTCTTGTTAGCCAGCAACATGAACTCTTCAATGAGTTTGTGCGCATCTTTTCTTATTTTCAAAACAACTCCCAAGGGTTTCCCTTTCTCATCCAGTCTGAACTTCACTTCATTGGTTTCAAAGTTAATCGCTCCCTTGCTGAAACGTTCTTTTTTAAGAATCTTTGCCAGGTGATTCAACGTATGCAAAGGCTTGCCGAACTGTCTGGTAATCTCATCCGTCCAGACCTGTTCATCTTCTATTTCCAGAATTTCCTGTGCTTCTTCGTAGCTAAACCTTTTATCTGAATGAATAATGGTACGCCCAAACCACTCTTTGGCAATACTACCGTCGTGAGTCATTTCGAAAACTGCAGAAAAGGTAAGTTTATCTTCATTCGGACGCAGTGAGCACAAGTTGTTCGAAAGTTTTTCCGGCAGCATCGGGATCGTCCTGTCTACCAGATATACCGAAGTCGCCCTGTTCAGTGCTTCTTCCTCCAGCCTTGTGCCGGGTTTCACGTAATGAGTTACATCGGCTATATGTACACCTATCTCATAGTTGCCGTTTTCCAGAATCCGGAAACTCAGGGCATCGTCAAAATCCTTGGCGTCGTGCGGATCAATTGTAAATGTGAGAATATCCCTGAAGTCTTTTCTTTTCTTAATCTCACCGGCCTCAATCACTTCGGAAATATGCTCTGCCTCTTCTTCAATTTCTTTCGGGAACCGGATAGGCAAACCAAATTCAGCCAGAATGGCGTGCATTTCGGCATTATTCTCTCCGGCTTTTCCTAAAATCTCGATAATCTCTCCTACTGCCTGCTGAGCATTGGTAGGATACGTGTGGATCTTTACAATAACGAGGTCATTTTTGGTGGCTCCGTTTATTTTTTCTTTCGGAATAAAAATATCTTCATGCAGACTCTTGTGGTCGGGTCTTACAAGGGCATAATTGCCAAATACCTGTACCTTTCCGACAATTTCACTTCTGCCTCTTTCCAGAACCTCCACTACCCTACCTTCCGGATTTTCTCCTTTGCGATAAAAATCACCGAACGTAACTACCTTTACCAGGTCGCCGTCTATGGCGCCATTCAGATCGTCGGCATTTATCCAGATATCCGGTTTGCCGTCTTCGTGTCTTACAAACCCGAAACGCGGGTTCACGTGGTCGAGGCGACCTACCACAGCGTTAGTCTCTTCATCAACTGTATACTTGCCTTTTTCTGTCTGATTTATCCTGCCTTCTTCCAGCAAATCATCTATAATCATTCCAAACAGTTTCTTTTCCTGCTTGTTGTGTACGTCATAATGTTGATAAAGGTCCTGAAGTGTATAAGGTCGTGTGGTGTTGACCGACAAAAAGGCCAGAATTTCTGCCTTTTGCTGATCGTAATATGATTGATGTTTGTTTTTTGCCATTTTATTGCTGGCAGATATATCTATCTGCCTGATTGTATATTTATTATTAGGTTATGGCCGAGTTTTAATTGATGTGTAGATAAACAAATTTTTACTGCCATTCATATAATGGATTCAATGTCGGATCCCAGTTCGGATAAATCTTGAAATGTTTTTCCTGCACTTTATCTAACAGAATATCGCGCAACTCGCCGATATTCTCTTTTTGCTCGGCCGATATAAACACTACATTTTCAGTGTTTTTGGTCAGATAACTTCTTTTCAGTTTTTCAAGATTCCGTTGCAAATCTTCTTCGGTTACTGTTTCAAGGTGCTCGTCCAGGTTTTCCTCCGTTTCTGGCTTGAACAAATCAAGTTTATTAAATACCAGCACCGTCGGTTTTTCTGTAGCGCCAATATCTGCCAGTGTTGCATTTACTACTTCAATCTGCTCCTCAAATGCCGGATGAGAAATATCTACTACATGCATCAACACATCGGCGTCCCGAATCTCATCCAATGTCGATTTAAATGACTCAATAAGCGTAGTGGGTAATTTTCTGATAAACCCTACGGTATCTGTCAGCAAGAATGGGATATTCCCCAACACTACTTTTCTGACAGTAGAATCGATCGTAGCAAAGAGCTTGTTTTCTGCAAATACATCAGCTTTTGCCAGACGCCTCATCAAAGTAGACTTACCTACGTTGGTATACCCAACCAGCGCCACACGCACCAACCTGCTTCGCTCTTTGCGGCGGGTTATACTCTGCTTATCTATCTTTTCGAGCTTATCTTTCAAAAAAGCAATTCTGTCTTGTACAATCCGCTTATCGGTTTCTAACTCCTTTTCACCGGGGCCACGCATACCGATACCCCCTTTCTGGCGGCTCAAGTGAGTCCACATACGGGTAAGACGAGGCAACAGATATTGATATTGAGCTAACTCAACCTGACGTTTGGCCTGGTCGGTTCGGGCACGTTGAGAGAAAATATTCAGAATCAACAGGCTTCTGTCGAGAATTTTTATATCCTTAAATGCGGCCTCAAGGTTACGTACCTGGGAGGGCGTCAGATCATCATCAAAAATAATAGTGTCAACCGGATTATCCGTAATCCATGTTTCTATCTCTTCCAGTTTTCCTTTCCCTACAAAAGTTTTCTGGTCGGCTCTATCCAGTCTCTGTACAAATGTTTTTTTGGTAACAACTCCGGCTGTAGTAGCTAAAAAATCTAATTCGTTGAGGTAATCATACGTACGCTCAGCGTTTTGTTTCTGCGTAATCAGACCAACCAAAACGGCCGTTTCCTGATGTCTCGCAGTTGAAAAAATGGGTGAATTAAGCAATTTTACTGTTGTTTGATTATTTAATGATAACTATTTAACCCTATGAAAAGTTTCTGCGGCAAATCACCATTCCCATGCAGATTGTCTTTCATCGAAATATACCAAAAGTGCGATAGACAGCCAAGTATGGAGAAAAGAAAAAGACTATTGTTTTTTCCTGATACTTTAGGTTACTACACAAAAAACTTTCGGTCGACCATCGGGTCTAATTAAATATAGCAAAAAAAAATGAAAAGATTATACTTTTTTTTGAATAAATTTACACCCCCATTAAATAAATACAATTGGGTAAGAGAGAAAAAAGTATTTTACTGATTACCAATATTTTACAAAATTATAAATATACTTATTGCTCGGATTGATAACTTTGGCACAGTTTTAGATTAGTATTTTCCGGATTGGTCAGGTGCAAAAAACTAAAATTGACCTGCCATTTTTATCTGACCTTATAATAAGAAATTTAGTATTTTAATTGCGTATTGATGTTTTATATCATAAATTGCACTATTTAGTACTAAAATCTGCATCGTCTGAATACAGATATACACAGGGGGAGTCGGAGAAAGTGAGGATGATTTTTTGTATATCGTTGTCTTATTCAGCTATGCTTCGGGAGGTTTCTTAAAGTTTTTTACGAAACTTCTCACATTGGAATCGAATCCAGATAGAGCTTATACATGGATTATTAGGAAAGCACGTAAGTCGGAATCCCTGTCACTATTTTGAGGCAGGGATTTTTTATTTGTAACTTTGTATTAAACATCCTAACGATGTTGCTTCCGTTTTAAGTGTATTGACAGGTGTCAATTATACGATAGATTATCTGTCTGATTCAATAGGGTAGTGTTATGAAAGAGAAAATTGCAAAAAAGATTGACGTATTTAATAAGAAAGCAGGGTTTGAATACTTCTTCTTAGAAAAATATGATGCCGGGATGGTTCTGACAGGTACAGAAATCAAGTCGATACGCCAGAATAAATTCAACATGACAGATGCTTATTGTTTTTTTATAAATGGTGAGTTGTTTGTCAAAAATCTGAATATATCGAAATACGAGCAGGGTACACATTATAATCATGAGCCGCTGCGTGACAGGAAACTCTTACTGAAAAGAAAAGAGCTGAAACGTTTAGATAATAAACTGACTGACAAGGGATTGACGATTATACCAACGCGCCTGTTTATTAATGACGGCGGCCTTGCCAAGCTGGAAATTGCATTGGCCAAGGGTAAGAAGCTGTACGACAAACGCGATACCATTAAGGAAAGAGACGTGTCACGCGAGCGCATGCGTGAAGAATAAACCTACTGAACCATTCACCTGAAAAACCCACCAAACCTATGAGACCTAACCGACTAAAACAACTCTGGAAAGATAATAAAACTGTGGTGAACGCCTGGGTTACCATACCTTCGTCGTGGACAGCCGAAGTGGTGGCGCATTCCGGATTCGACGCCATGACCATTGACGCCCAGCATGGGCTGGCAAGCGACCACATGACCATACTAACCATGTTGCAGGCTATTTCAACTACGCATACTGTTCCTTTAGTGAGAGTGCCGTGGAACGACCCCGCCACACACATGAAAATGCTCGACATGGGTGCTTATGGGGTTATCTGCCCCATGATTAACACGCGTGAAGAATCTGAAAGTTTTGTAGGCGCCTGCCGGTATATTCCGAATGGATACAGGAGTTTCGGGCCAGTGAGAGCAAGTGTTTACGGAGGTGAAAATTACTTTGAGCAATCGACAGAAGAGATCGTAACCATGAGTATGATTGAAACGGCTGAAGGCCTGAAGAATGTAGAAGATATTGCAAAAACCCCGACCATGACCGGGCTCTACATTGGCCCCTGGGATTTAAGCATTGCCATGAGACGCCCCAAACAGGGAGATTTTGATGATATCGAGTTATTGAAGGCCTTTGAGAAAGTACTAAACGCCTGTGCCAAAAATAATCTCGTTGCCGGAATCCAGTGCCCTTCACCAGAAGTGGCTGTCCGGATGTCGGAAATGGGATTCAGATTTGTAACAGCCGCCAACGATACCACTTTGCTGAAACAGGGAGCAGTGGATACAATTAAGAAGTTCCATCAGAAAGAAACAGGCCAAAGCCAGAATATAAGCAATCCTTACGCCTGATAAAATATCAATATGAACAGTAAGCATAAGAGAGGTCTGAAGCCTCTCTTATTTATTTTGGATAAATGCTATCAGATCAGCCATTTCTTTGACACTAATCGAATTTTCGAAGCCGTTGGGCATAATCGAAGATTCTGACTTCACCATTTTGGCAATATCTTTTTTCTGAATCACGCTTTCTTTTCCTCCTACTTCCCGTAATGTCAACACATTGGCGTTTTCCTGCATAATCACCCCACCCATGGTATTATTATTCTTGAAGGTCAATGTCCAGAAATCATATTTATCCGCAATCGAATTGTTCGGATTAATAATCTCTGTCAGAATCGAATTAGAATTGCGGCTTCTCAGTGTTGAAAGGTTCGGCCCGAAATTCACCCCGTTTACACCCTCAATCTGGTGGCAGGTGGCACAGTTTTTCTCAAATACTTTCTTTCCGTTTGCCTGCACTCCTTTCATTTCCAGGGCAGTCATATAGCTCTGCAATACAGCTTTGCGGTCTTCATTAACAGCCAGTACTTTGCGGGCAAAGGCCCGTATATTGGTTTCTTCATAATTCATCAGGTCAACCATTTGCCGCCAGCCTATGGCCGACTTATCAATTCTTTTTTCTTCCAACGCAGTCAGCAATAAAGGAATCCGCTCAGGTTTAGCCATGAGTAGCTCAACTACTTTCTGTTGAATGGGCGCCGAAAAAGTTTTGAACTCCTTCAAAAGGAAATCAAAGGTTGGCTTATCTCCTATTTTGCTGAGCGTTTTTAGCACAGAAACCTGCACCAGTTCAGATTCTTTATGAGATAATAATTGTAAAAACCCTTGTTTATGTGCTTTAGCATTGGCTATTGATAACAGTTCTACTGCATCGGCACGCAGTTTTTCATCCTGCTTTTTATCATTCAGTATCTCTGTTGCTTCTTTTATTTTAGCTGTTACATTGGCAGATTTGGGCAGGCCCGTTACTTCCAGCAAATCAAGACAGGCTTTCCGGTATCCCGCCGTGCTCTTTGCTGAAAAAGCCATCAGTAGCTGTTCTTTATCTGTGTCGGCCAATGGTACGGTAATGCCCTTATAATGCCAGAGTTTAGAAATACCGCTGATAGTGGCGGCTTTCCACCAATCAGTATCGGTATTTCCATCGGCTGCGCTTACTTTAGCAAACACTGCGGCAAAAACATCTTTATTACCACTGTTGGCAATAGTAGCTCCCAGATTAGAGAAAAACTCGGCGGTCTCTTCAGATTTTTCTCCGGCCAGTTCTTTTACTGCAAAATCAAATATCTGGTTTTCTTTCCCTGCAAAGGAGGCTATACAGGCAACGCCCACCCATTTATCATGGAAATCGCGTTTCAGAATATTCAAACGCGCTTGTTCCGAAGCCTCAGTTTTTACAAAACCCAGTGTATTCAAGAGTTGAAATCTGACTTTATTGTTGCCGTCATTCTGCAGGGCAATCAATTCCTTTTTTAGTTTTTCTATGTCTGCTCCTGCCGGATTCTGATTGATGTAGTTTTCAGCTACTCTGATACCGTTTTCTCGTACCCCGGCTTCTTCATCCTGAAAAGCCCGAACAAGATCTTGTGTTTCAATACTTTTTAGTCCATCCAACAGCCACAGGGCATGTACTTTTGCTTCAGGCAAGGCGCTTTTGCCTATAATATCTCTCAGGCCGCCGGTTATGCCTTTTGCCTGCCGATGCAACAACAATCTTTGTGCGGTGCGGCGGTACCAGATGTTTTCGTTTTCCAGCAGTTTTACCAGATCCGCGTCTGATTTTTTCGACAGATTCAATTTACCCAGCCAATCCATAGGCAGGCCTTTTTCCGGTACTACCCTATAGATGCGGCCTTTATCTGTACCATTATACAATGCGCCGGATTTATTAATCTCATCCGACATCCACTCAGGGTGTTCAATAATCTGGCGATAGTAATCAATTACATACAATGCGCCGTCGGGCCCTACATAGAAATTCACCGGCCGGAACCAATCATCTTTTGAGGCCAGAAATTCTGATTTCTCATTCAAGCGACTCGCAGTAAAACTGGCTCCCGATTGCTTGATAACATCGGCGTGTACCATATTATGCACTGGCTCACCCACAAAAGTTACATCTTTGAATTTGTCGCCAAACGCCCCACCCAGATACCACGTAACACCACAAGACGAAGTAATGACCCCTACATCTGTCAATAACTGGTGGTTCGGATTTTCAGTAATCGGGTAAATCTCAGCTGCATTGCCATGGTCAGAAATATCCTGAGTAGCAGTCGGAATAAGTAGATTAGGATTGTTTTTCATATAAGGCCCGGCAAGCACTTCATGAAACAGATGATCGGCATTGCTGGTGTATAAGCGATGCCCCCAGGCGTCTATCGTATGTCCGAACTGCGTTTCGCCCGACTGCTCTTCTACCTGATAACTATCCAGCTTAAACCTCACCGCACGACCATTGGCGTTTTTTCCTAATGTTTGTCCGTCAGGCTTATCCGGGAAAAATATATTATGTCCTTCATCGCCAAATTCCTTTTTGTATACAAATGGCGTAACTATGGCTTCATGACCCAGATAAATCCAGTTATCGAGCTCGTATCGGGGGGTGTTCAGGTTATGCTGAGGGTTAGAAAGCGCAAATCCTGTCAATATTACTTTCCGTATATCGGCCTTGCCATCGTTATTGGTATCTTCCAGATAAATTATATCGGGTGTATCGGTCACAATTATCCCGTTTTTCCAGCGCATGATTCCGGTAGGCAACCGCAGGCTATCGGCAAAAACAATACTTGTGTCAGGCAGGCCGTCGTTGTCCGTATCTTTCAGTAGCTTTACTTTGCCTGAATTGCTGAGGTCTAAGGGGTACCCGTGCATTTCAACTACATACATATTTCCGTCTTCATCTATCTCCATAGCCACAGGATCTGCCACTAAAGGCTCAGCAGCTACCAGCTCCACTTTAAATCCGTCCATGACGGTCAACGAAGCCAGTGCTTTCTGATGCTCAGGAGAAAGTACCTGTTGCGGTTTTTGCTCACAGGAAAAAAGCAACAATAGTAAGATGACGGAAAGGTAGCGCATAGGTGAGAATTTACAGGATAATGACTCTGATTGGTAAATTAATAAAAAAACAGATGGTAATAGTTACTAAGCACTAAAAATCCCGCGATGGGGCAATAACTCCGTAAGATATACCAGTCTGCTGTTTGAATATCATCATTCTGTATATACTGCCGGGCATAAAAAAAGGGCTATCAATAGCCCTTTCAACATTATTAAATTAATGCACCTCATTTCTTCTTAAATAAACGCCCTAGTCCCCCGGCTACAAAACTAAACACCAGCGACATGCCCACAGCTATGTGGGACGTGAACATGGCGAGGTCTTCGCTGACAGGTTTAATAGGTTTTAGATAATAAAAGCTGATCACTATTGCGCCTTGTATCAGTGCCAGAATCCACCCTCTGCGTGGTTCTAAAAAGCCAATCAGAAAGCTGGAAAGCGCAATGGCGCTCATGGCATAATAGCCTGTTTCTACATGAAAATTGGTGTAAGCTATCAATGATCCCGTACAAACGGCAATGAGAATATTTCTAACTAAAATCAGATATGATTTATTGGCATTTGCTGTCATTTGAGTAGAATTTGAAATTTAGAACAAATGTACTAAGCTTTAATTCTACTCCCAAAAATTCGATTGACTTTAAATTATACTAATCCTATCATCATCTGCATTTGTATGATTTCAATGGGTTTGAAGATTATTTTATTTTGATATAATCATAGTTTCTGCTATTGCTGGCTATGTACATAACGGCTAATTCTGACATCGCTTTCCATCGGTATTTATCTGCCTCAATAGATTTCAGAAGTACTTTCTCACGCAAATCCCAATAGCGTTTTACATTGGCATCCACTTCCGTGCCATGTTTTTTATAAAGCGCTTCCACATCTTTCGCACAGCTGGATGATGGGTCTACCTTGCTTAGTATGGCAAATCCCTCCTCGTACTTATTACCTTCCAGCTTTGCTTTCGCCTGCGAGACAAATGTTGCACAGGTATAATTCTGATAGTTTCTGTAGATTTCCAGAGATTTTTCCTGCGCTTTTTTAAAGCAGCTGGTTTCGGCAGGAATATTAAACAACATACTTATAGCCTGTGCGTGTTCATTTGTTTTAGATAACTGCTCGGCCTTTGCAATGAGCATGTCACATCTTTTGTTATAATAATCAATAATTTTGGTTTTAGCTTTCGAGACAAAATCATTATACTCGTCACTTCTGCTTGGGATAAGTGATATCAGATTATTAATTGCCTGATCTCTTGTACGCCCGCTACCTTTTATGCGTTTGGTAAAAGTAGAAAAAACAAGTTTATCATCAATTTGCTTAATAAACAGGCTTAGCTCTCCATCAATTACAGTGATTTTCTCCAAACCCGGGTTAATTGTCTGTTCATTGAAAATACTGATAACCGGATACATAACCACGCCATTGTTTGTTGCTCTGGATGCTATACCACTCTGGCTAAGCAGCGAAAGCATTTTGGTCTCTATCTTTTTTAACTGACCATTGTTAAATCCTTCTATTTCACCGGGCATGACAATCGCAATATTCAGTTTCCCAAATTCATCATCAGGGGTGTCGGTTTGCGCATAGGTACTATTGCCGGTTAGCCACAACAGCAAGAGGATGAATTGTATTTTCATGGTGTTATTTAAAATTTATAAAAATGGTATTTCCCTTAATAAGCCGCTCAATTTTAACCTTCTTGGCAGGGTCGCCCGGTAATTTCAAGCTATTACAGAATTTATATATTTCTAAGGCATATCGGGTTGGGGTCAGGTTTTTCCCGGTAACATCTGTTCTCGGAATCCTCACCTGATCAAACATTACTTTCAATTCTGTAACACCCTGAATATGATAGCCTTTTGAATTATTGCTGATCCACTCTTCAATGGTGTCTGACAACGGCAACGCATCTGCACCTACTTCTGTACTCATTTTTATTTCTGAATCTTCTTTAAGTCCAAATTCTATGGCCATATATTTCCCATTAATGACAATGTCTGTGAATTTCTCCTGCATTACATTCAGAAAATCAACAACAATTGATTCAGTAGCTTTTGCCGCTAGCGCACCTACATCTTCCGTTCTGAAATTGGGGCTCTGACCCATCTTATTAGACAATGAAGCCGAAGTAGATGACTCATAGGCCGTTAAAATCACTTTAACGCTGTTCCCTGATGCCCCTCTCTGGATATCATACTCTACTTCTACTGCAATATCAGCTCCGGAAGCCTGAACAATCTGGGTTTTCACATCAATCTGGCCATCATCAAGCGCTCTGTTTACCTGTAGGCTTCTTGCTTTTGCAATGAAGTCTACTGTCGAGTACCCTCGGTTATCAAAGGCTTCCTTGACCTTGGTAATAACAATCCGGCGGTTTATATCAGACTCAAGAATGGTTCTTATATCTTCATTTTCCTTGAAGAAAGGAAATACCATAATGGTGGGTTTAGTAACTACTTCATTTTTTTGTGCAAGGGTTTCGTTGGTCTTAATCTGTCCTTTCAGGTTTATGGCAGTTGCAAGAGTAAGTATAAGGAGTAGTATTTTTTTCATTAGTATGGCCGGGTTTAGTAATTAGTAACCAAATGCTCTTATTTGTTTGTTTTGCTCCAGATACTTGCGGAAAGCATCGCCATTAATCGTAACGCTGAATCTGATGCTGTTCCGGTTATTATAGCTCCGGTCTTTAGATACAGCATGCATATCAACTATGAATCTTCTGTACTCGCGTGACTCGAAGAAATTCTTAAGAAACGGATTGTCGTTGGTACTACGGTTCATATCCGGTGAAAGTGGCAGACGATAGTTTACACTATTGGGCAGGCCGATAAATAGTAGCTGCTCAAATGCCCGGCGCGCGGCAATGTTTTCAAGAATACTTTTCCCGGCTGCCAATGTTTTTTCTTCTTCACCTGTACCCGACACAAGAATGGTTACAAGGCCCGTTTTAGGGTCTTCGCCTTCAAAAGCTGTTTGAGGCCCACTACCGACATTCCGGCTACACCCCACAAAAAAAATTGCAGCGAATAAAATCAAAAAGAGTTTTTTCATGATTATTTTTTGGTAATAGTTGTAGCATAAATATTATTTGAAGGCGAGAACATTTCCTTAATTTCCTTTCCGCCCGAGGATACCTTACAAAGTGTAACATCCCCCTGCACTTTGTCGACCTTTATTTTGCCGATAGTAGTCTTTTGTTTTAATTGCTTGCCTCCGGCAGTAAGCATGTGTTCTCTGACTATTTCTAATGGATCACCGGACGACAGCCCATTCAATGTACCACCTACAATCATTAACTCTGTGGCTTCATCTCCCTTCGATTTAGTAATCTGCACTATCTCATAAGTGAGTGCAAAGGTTTCATTAATAAAATCCTGTATTTCTTTATCAATATTCAATAAAGCACCACCTACTGAGTTTGCTACCTGGTCTACAATTCCGTTATTTTTTTCCTTACCAAGGTATTTTGCTACTACGCCAAATTTGTTGGCAGTATTTCTTTTGTTAAAGTCTGAAATAGTTTTACTCCCCACTGTCTCACCGGTTGAAATATCAATAATCTTGATATTAAAGGATGTACCCTCAGCACTTACCGATGTTACATTTCCAACCACCAGTTGAGAGGCGCCTATCAGCTCACCCTGCTTGGCCAGATTGGAACTATTCAGATAAACCTCAGCTTTTTGCGCCTCTAGTTCTTTGAAAATCTGCTCAAAATTGGTTCTCTCAATTACTGTAAATCGTTTGGAGTTAATAAAAGCACTTTCCACTTTCTGTGCCAATGCGCTTGCGTCAGCTATTCGCACATTTGAGCCATTCTGAAAGGGAAGAATAGCGATAGTGGGTTTGCTACCACCCTGCGCAAATGCGTATGAGACAGAGATAAGTAATGAAAAAAACAGTAAAAGGTATTTCATATTTCTAAAGAGGTTTGATTTTTATTTAGGAAATTATCTACAATTAGTTCATCAAGAGAATGGTTTCTAACAGATATGGCAATATTTCTAATAAAGCCCACATTGGCTTTAACCAGTTATATTTTCGATTTAATAATGGGAAGTTTTTCTAACAAAATGTTTTTATACATTTTACTGGTATAGATAACCTGCTTACCTACCCTTGCTGACATAGGGGAAATATTGGTGATGTTCGGTGGTTAATCGGTTGGATTATTGGTTCCCGGCGATGGGTCATTCATCTCATCAGGCTTGCCACATGAGGATAGTATAAGCATATTAAGCACTACCAGATATTGTATGTATATTTATTCATAGGATAATTACGTTTATATGATTTGGTCACGTTAAATTGTTTTGAGCATACCGTATAGATTGAGAAGTTTATTAATCATAATTGCCCCTCTATAGCATATTCAGCTTTACAGGAGTAAGCTTGTCGATTTTCGTTCCATCGCCTAATTCGCCATACTCGTTTCTTCCCATTCCCCATAAGCTATCATCGTTTTTCAGCATAAGGCTATGTACACTACCTCCGGCAATTATTTTCACGTCTGACATAACTCTGATAGGGCTAGTCCTCTCAATTTTTGAACCATCACCTAATTGTCCGTAATCGTTTCGGCCCCAAGCCCAAAGGCTGTTGTCCATCTTTACTATCAGGGAATGATATCCACCTGCTGACATTGATTTTACATCAGACATGATTTTAACCGGGGTTTGCCTGTTAATTTTTGTACCATCTCCAAGTTGTCCTTGCTCATTTCTTCCTGTAGCCCATAAACTGTTGTCATTCTTTAAAATAAGACTATGCCCTGCTCCTGCCGATATCGCTTTGATATCAGTCATAATTTTTACAGGGGCTATTCTTGTAATTGTTGTACCGTCGCCTAGTTCTCCGAAATAATTATATCCAAATACCCAAAGACTGTTATCACTTTTTAGGACAAGATTATGGAGGCCACCAGCAGAAATAACTTTTACATCTGACATGATTTTGACGGGATTTGATTTATGCGTCTTCGTTCCATCTCCCAATTGCCCCTCATCATTTCTTCCCACTACCCATAGCGTATTATCTGTTTTTAAAATAAGATTATGTCCATATCCCATTGATATCGTTTTGACATCTGTCATAACTTTGACTGGGAATAATCTATCAGTAAGCGTACCATCTCCTATTTGTCCATATCGATTCTGTCCGGCAGCCCATAAGGTGTTATCGTCCTTTAAAATAAACCCATTATCGCCTGAAGTAGCAGCATTTTTAACGTTTGTAGCAATCCTGACAAAGGATTTCTTATTCTCAGTTGTTCCGTCACCTATACCGCCATAGAAATTGCTACCAGTAACCCATAATGTTTTATCGGTTTTCAAAACCATACTAGTGGCTCCACCTGCTCTCAATCTGATACTTGATTCTGATTCGTTATCGCTATTACCCGAAGAGCCATTGGTATTATTATTGCCATCGGTATTGCCATTGTTAGTTGATGTATTGTCTTTGTCGATATTCTTAACCGAACATGAACAAACTAACTGAATGAGAATAATTGCGAATAGTTTTTTCATTGCATATAAATATTTTATCCATCTACGTTTACTTATTTCCTTGTTCGAATATATCATTATATATAAAATCAAACTTGCGCTGCTTTCTGAATCCGGTCATTTGCTTTCTGGGATTCAAACAATTCTTTCTGAAATTTTTTTGATTTTTAAACACCATTTCTGGCGCATTTCCCTCTCAAAAATTCACTACATTTGAAGCCTAAAGCTTTATGTATGAGGTACTCTTCTCTCTTGCTTGTTTGTTTACTTATTACCGCATTCTGTGTTATTTCTGCGCCTGAAAGTGTGGCGCAACAACGCACTTATCTCAAACTTCAACCCCATAAAGTTCAATGGGCGCAACAGGTAATGAAAGAGGCCATCCAGAAGAAAGATTCTCTGCTATTGGCAGAGGCGTACTTCCTTTTTGGGAAAACCTATGAGGCTGCAGCGGATTTTAAAACTGCTACAGATTTTTTTCTAAAATCACTCAGAATTCAGGAGAAAAGAGGCGATTCATTTGAATTGGTCAGGTTGTATTCTTACTTATATGGCATCTCTGCTCTTACTTATAACTATTCCAATGCTAAACGGTATTCTGACCTTGCTGTAAACGCAGCTAAAAGAGTTGGTACACATAAGACTCTTTTACGTGCGTATGGTACTTTAATTAGTATGTATTCTATGGACTGGACTTTGGGTCAAAAGAATAGTAAAGCCCCCAAGCCTAATTATGACAGTTTGTTTTATACTTTAAAAAAAACACAGAAAATAGCACAAAAAAGTGGTGATGAAATGGAAGTAGTGGCTATAAATGCAGGATTAGGGGGTGAATTCCTAAGAAGAAATGACCCTAAAGCTTTAAGCCATCTTATAAAGGCAGTAGAGCTATCGAAAAAGAACAGGAAACCTCGTGCAGAATATGACTGCTTAATTCTCTTAGGTAGTGCTTACATCAAACTTGGCTCACCTGATAAGGGCTATCAAATTCTTAATGAAGCTAAAAAACTCCGAAAGACCTTACCTGCACATCAGGATGTATTTAAGAATAATAACGAGCTAGAAAGTATTTATGCTCAATATTACAAGGCAAAAAAAAACTGGAAAAAAGCGCTGGAACACTCGGAGAAGTGGTTCGAATTGGAGAAGAACAAATACCTTGCCGACAGAGAAGGGGCACTTAGTCGATTGAGTTTTGAGCATGAAATGGAAAAGAAAGACATCCAACTAGAAGCCCAACAAAAAGAACTGGCAACCAATACTGCAAACCTTTTGATTCAACGCCGCTTCATTGCGGTCATATTCGTATTATTGCTTATTTCAGTGGGCACAGGAGTTGCATTCTTTCGCCTTTCCCGTAAAAACCAACGCATCAGCGAGCGAAATGCACAATTGGTACAAGAGCAAAACCATCGTGTCAAAAACAATTTGCAGGTAGTGTCAAGTCTGCTCAGTTTACACTCAAACCGATTAACAGACGAGCAGGCGCGTCAGGCAGTTAGCGAAAGCCAGCTAAGGGTAGAAACTATGGCTATTCTGCATCGCAAATTGTATGACGGCGATAAGCTAATTGTAGTAAATATGAGAGATTTTCTTCAGGAAGTTGTAAATGGCGTACTCCTGACCTATGGCTTTGCCAAAGTAGAAACAACTTTTGAAGTTGATGATCTGGAATTAAAACCCAGCCATGCCTTATCTGTAGGTCTGATTGTTAATGAACTGAGTACTAACGCATGTAAATATGCATTTACTGAAAACGATGACCCCTCGATTTCTATCAGTTGCAAAGCAGGCAACAACAAAATAAATATTATGTTCACTGACAACGGACCCGGATTCGATTTTGAAAAGTATAAGAACAACAAATCGTTCGGGCTTAAACTTATTCTGATGCAGGTTGCGCAATTGTACGGAACCTGCGAGTTCAGAAATGAAAATGGAACTGTGTTTCAAATGCAATTTAATTCAGTTAATAAACCCATCTATGCCTAAGCCGCTCAAAGTATTAATTATCGAAGACGAGTTAATGATTGCAACCGACATAGAAGAAAAACTTCTGAGTGTCGGATATGAGGTAATTGCTATTGCCCGCAATTATAATGAAGCCATCAATGCCATAGAAAAGCAGTTGCCTGATATCGCATTGGTCGATGTCAATTTAGACGACTCAACACATGACGGCATCTCAACAGTCAGAGAACTTCTGACTTATCACTCAATGCCGATAATTTACCTCACAGGATTTTCTGAACCTGACACAGTGCTGAGAGCGCGGGAAACGAATCCCGCGGCCTACTTACTTAAGCCTTTTCGCACCCATGAATTAGCTATTCAGCTTGAATTGGCCTATGCCAACAGTGTGAAGGCTAAAAAGCAGCACTCAACCAATAATTCAGATTTTCTTTACCTCCCGTTTAATAAAGGCTACGAAAAATTATCTAAGACTGATGTAGTATATCTTCAAGCCAATGGTGCCTACGTAAATGCCTATATACTGAATGAACAACAGCCAAAGCTTTTTTCCATGAATTTAGGATACATCGCTGAGCACTTCAGCGATACCGGCTTCTACCGGCTATCAAGATCGTTACTCATTAATATGGATTATATCGACCGGGTGGAACGCGGTCAACTATGGATGCATAGCCAGCAGAAACCCATTTCTATTTCTGAAGCTAAAAGTACAGAACTGATGAAAAGACTTCTAATAATAAAAACACCTCATTAATTGACTACTAAAAATCTGAATACATCGATTTAAATTATCTCTCATTGTTTATAGCGGGATATCTTCTTATCTCTTCAAACAATTGTCTGTCAGATACTGTTTTATACAATAATTGTATTTATACAATTATTGTAACCTCACCCCTCAGTGTGCCTATATACTACTGGCATTCAATTTTTAATACAATTATCAGATTTATCACACAAAAATAGCACAACAATGAAAAAAGAAATGCTGACATGCTTTGCAGTTGCCCTGCTGGGTTTGTCTTCCTGCAAGAACAACTCTTCTGATTCGCAAAGCACTACTGCCAATGGAGACAGTATCTCAACGGTAGCTTCAGTCGAAACCAAAGAACCCAATACCAATTACGAACCTGCCTTTGAAGGACAGACAAGAATTGCAGCGGCAATCACTCAAACTCCTTTCAAAGCAACCGTCGTAACAAGCGACCTGAAAAAACCCTGGGGTATTGCTGTATTGCCAGATGGGCGTCTACTTATTACAGAAAAAGAGGGAACCATGAGAATAGCAGCCGGAGCAAGTACGTTAAGTGCGCCTATAACGGGAGTTCCGAAGGTAAACCCTGACGGACAAGGTGGCTTATTAGGCTTGACCATTGACCCTGATTTTAATAAAAACCGTATGGTTTATTGGGTATTTTCAGAGAAACGTCAGGATGGGAATCTGACCGCAGTGGCGAAAGGGAAACTTTCAGCAGATGAAAAAAGAATTGAAGGTGCCACTGTTATTTACAGAGCTACTCCGGCTTACGATGGTGACAAACATTACGGCGGACGCATCGTTTTTGACAAAAGCGGGAATTTATTTATAAGTACCGGTGAGCGCTCTGATCTCGAAACCCGTCCGCAGGCGCAATCCTTAAATTCGGCTTTAGGTAAAATAGTAAAAATCACCAAGGACGGAAAACCTGCCAGCGGTAACCCTTTTGCGGGAGATCCCAACAACAAACCTGAAATTTACTCTTATGGACATAGAAATATACAAGGGCTTGCTTTTCATCCTACAACAGGCGATTTATGGGAAAATGAGTTCGGCCCCAAAGGTGGGGATGAGGTAAACCTCATTAAAGCCGGAAAAAACTATGGTTGGCCAATCATTACTTATGGTATTGAGTATAAAGGCGGTAAAATCGGAGAAGGTATCCAGCAGAAGGAAGGGCTGGAACAACCGATATACTATTGGGACCCCGTGGTATCGGCCAGTGGTATGACTTTCTATAGCAGCGATGCCATACCTGAATGGAAAAATAATCTATTTCTGGCCTGCCTGAGCAGCACACACATTGCCAGGCTGGTGATTGTAAATAACAAAGTGACCGGTGAAGAACGACTGTTGGAATCTGAAAAACAACGTTTCCGCGATATCGCCCAGGGTACTGACGGTACCTTATATGCCGTAACAGACGAGGGCCGGCTATACAGAATATATTTGAAATAATACTTAGGAGGCCTTCGGATTAAAATCCGAAGGCCTCCTGAATCCAGCTTAATCTACTTATCAATCTGATCAATTGTCTTTTCAAACTTCTGCATTTATTCTAAGCTGTTAATCGAGTCTTTCAATTTAGTACATACGTTCTAAAAACCGGTAGTTTTTGTATCTTCGTGAAAAATTCTTTTTCATGACTACCAAACAACGGATTCTTCAGACTTCCCTGCAACTATTTAATGAACACGGTATAGACGCCGTTACTGTCAGGCACATTGCTAAAGAATTGGGTATGAGTCATGGAAATCTGTGTTATCATTTTCCGAATACTGATGCCATTGCTGAAACACTGTATGAACAACTGATTAATGAACTGAATAACGTTCTGGATGAACCCGCTTTATTAAAGACTGTGAGCCTTCAAACACTTAATAGACTATCAGCTTTTGTGTTTGAGAAACTATATAAATATAGGTTTTTAATGCAGGACTTCATCCATCTTATCAGGCGAAACCCAAATCTGAAACAGAAACACAGAGAATTGATTAGAAACCGGAGAGTTTTTTTTCAGGAAGGAATAAACGCCGGAATACAAGCCGGATTCTTAAAGCCGGAAATGATTGAAGGTCAGTATGAAAACTTCTTCAACCAACTTTTTATTATCAGCGATTTCTGGTTGGTCAGCGCCGAAATTTTGTATGAGGGCACAGAAGAAGACAAATTATCAACGTATCTGAATATTGCCTTTACGCTGATTGTGCCTTATCTGACAGAGAAAGGTCTGGACGAATACCGGGAGCTGCAAAAACAAACGGAAGCTCTGTTGTAGAGCCTCCGCCTGCGTAATTTTATTCAGATGAACTTTCAGTTCATGTCGTCCATATCAATTTTTACTACCAGATACTCCCGGAGCCGGAGCTGGCGTGCCAGTTGTTGCCTTTTTATCAAAATCACCGGCTTTTACGATAGAGATTTTCTTCGGATCAATGAATTTCTTCATGGCAGCATTTACCTGCTCTGCCGTTAAAGCTTCTACTTTTTTCTCAAAGTCGGCGTCAAAAGCAAGGGTTCTGTCATAATACAGATAGTTGTTTAAACGACTCGACAACTCATTGTCCTGAGAACGAGATACGCTACGGCTTTGTAACCAGCCAGACTTAGCCGCTTTCAGTTCTTCTTCTGTGAAGCCTTCAGAAACCACTTTGTTCATCTCTTCATAGAATGCTTTTTCCAGTTTTTCTGCGTTCTCCGGTGCATAAATAGCGTAAGTCATGAAATTACCCGATTTATCGAATGGTGCACCTGTTAATTGCGAACCAACACCGTAACTGATTCCTTCTTTCTGACGGATTCTGACAGCAAGACGAGAGCTCAGGAAGCCACCCCCCAGCATATAGTTACCCAGAATAAGTGCCGGGTAGTCAACATCGGTGTCTTGCAAAGGCATATTCAGACCTGCCAGGAAGAGCGCATTGGCTTTGTCAGGGGTCTTGATAGCGTTGTTGGTCGGAGCGATATCCTGATAAACCGCCTGAATACGTTTAAACGGAGTCGGGCTTTTCCAGGTGCCAAACGATGTGCTGATGATTTTTCTGACAGCTGCTTCATCAAAGTCGCCCACTACAGAAATAGTAGCCGCCGATGCACCGTAGAAATCAGCATAGAATTTCTTCAGGTCTTCCAGTTTTACATTTTTTACATTTTCCAGTTGTTCATCCAGTGTTCCCACATAACGGACATCGCTTTTCGGATATGGATTCATGGTTCGTTGAAACGCCGTGAACGCCAGACCCTGCGGGTCGCTTTTCTGTGCTTCTATCTGAGCAATGTTTTCTTGTCTTAGTTTATCAAACTCGTTGGCATCAAACACCGGGTTTTTCAGAATATCGTTTACGATAGCTAAGGCCTTAGGCAGATTATCTTTGCTCGATTCAATATTTACTGATACATTGTTACCACCGCCACCAAAAAATACCTGCGCCTTCAGTTTATCCAGTGTATCTTTAATCTGCTGACGTGTCAGGGTTTTGGTACCTTTATTCAACATCGAGGCAGTAAACGAGGCAATAGTCTGTTTGTTTTGCAGGCTTTGCTCGTCACCCATTCTTAATACGATATTGGCCCTTACAGTATTGCCACGAGTTGATTTTGGCAATAAGGCATACTCTAGTCCGTTTGGCTCCTGACCACGTTTCGTACGGCTTTCGATATTAGCCGGTGACGGGTCAAATGCTTCACCTTGCGCTACCACTGCACGGCCTTTGTAGTTTTTCACCAAGTCATCCACATTCGGAGACTCCGGTACTTTTACACGTTCTGAGTTTTCTTCCGGAATAAACAAACCGATGGTACGGTTCGAAGGCTTAAAGTAGAATTTAGCTACTCGTGCCACATCTTCCGGTTTTACTTTTTCAACGGCATCACGGTAAATAAACGCCAGTCTCCAGTCGCCCGCACCGATGTATTCACTCATTTGCAAGCCGGCTCTTTCAGTATTACGGAGCGTCAACTCAAGCGTTTTCAGGATTTCGTTCTTAGCACGGTCAACATCTTCTTTCGTGATTTGCATCGTCGGAACCGCGTCTAAAGTAGCCAGCATGGTTTTTTTAGCGTCTTCCAGGTCTTTATCTTTCAGAACAGCTGCTCCAAAGTACAGGAACGTCGGGTCTTTATTGGTGAACGAATAGGCGTATTGGTTAGAGGCCTTTTTGGTTTCAACCAATGATTTATATATTTTACCTGCCGGTTCGCTGGTCAGAATACCTTGCAACACATCTAAAGCCGGGTAGTCAGGGTGAGCATTACCGCAAATGTGGTAGGCTACACCTACAGCCTGCACATCGCCAACACGACGCAACACCACCGAGCGTTCGCCGTCTTGTACCGGCTCAACTGTATAAGTTGGCTGTAATACACGTGTCGGGCGAGGAATAGCGCCAAAATATTCGTTTACCAGTTTAAGGGTTTTAGCCTCATCCATTTTTCCGGCAACCAATAATACTGCGTTGTCGGGCTGATAATACTTTTTATAAAAAGCCTGCAGGTTTTCTATGGGTACTCGCTCAATATCTTCGCGTGAGCCAATGGTAGAGTTACCGTAGTTATGCCATAAATAGGCTGTAGAAATTACTCTTTCGCTTAATACACTTTCAGGGTCATTTTCACCCATTTCAAACTCATTTCTTACCACAGAAAATTCTTTTTCCAGATCTTCTTTTTTGATAAACGAGTTTATCATTCTGTCAGACTCCAGATCCAGCGCCCATTTCAGATTTTCGTCTGTGGCTGAAAAAGTCTCGAAATAGTTGGTGCGATCAAGCCAGGTTGTACCATTCGGGCGTGCACCGTGGTCTGTCAGTTCTTGTGGAATGTTGGTGTGCTTGGTTGAACCCTTGAACACCATGTGTTCTAACAAGTGAGCCATACCTGTTTCACCGTAACCTTCATGGCGCGAACCCACCAGATAGGTAATGTTAACAGTAATGGTTTGTTTTGAGAGATCCGGAAACATTAATACTCTGAGACCATTTCCTAAAAGGTATTCTGTAATGCCTTCCACCGATGTAACTTTAACAGGATCGGGAATCACAGGTTTTTCAGTCGCAGCCTTAACATCGCCTTTTTTCTTTCCTTTCTTCTGAGCGAATAGGTCTCCACTCAGCAAGAAAATGCCCACAAGCAAAGTAATAGCTATATGCCTGAATGGGAGTTGCCGGTAATTTTTTAACATAATTTTGGGGAGTAATTAGTAAATATTTACATACAAAGAAATGACAAAATAAGTATAAGTCTTTAACTTACACTTAAATTGCCGCTTTAATTTTAACATTAACGAATTTAATTCGTTAAGTAATTTAAAGCAAACAAAAAATGTTAAGACGTGTTAAACATTGATGAATGGTTAACATTATTTAATTCACAGCCAGAAAACGAATCTCTTTTGAGCGTTCAAAATTAAGAACAGTGCAAAAATTACTTAAAACATACCTCCGGAGACTGACCAATCTGACTTCTCGTAACCGGTCGCTTTTATTATTGAATTTACCACAGGAGCAATTTGTAGATTTGCATAGCCTGAATTTTCTGGACAACAAACCCTCGTTTGAATATATTCATCAGTTAATAGCACAGAAATCTCAGATACCTCTGTGCGATTTACAAGATAGCCGTTTCGACAAAGTAAATGAAGCAAGCCAGCGCCTGCGCAAACTGGCGCGCACCGAAGGTTTTATAGAAGAAGAACGAGGTGCCAGGGATTTATATGTAGGGTATCCGTTCGCGAAAGGCAAGCTGTCTGATGGCACGGTTGTCAGGTGCCCGCTTTTGTTTTTTCCGGTTACACTTAAAAATAATGGCAAAAAATGGCTGTTGGAACAACGCGATGAGCCTGTGAGTCTGAACAGAAGTTTTCTGTTGGCCTATTCTCATTTTAATCAGATAAAATTACCGGAAGAATGGCTGGAGAAATCGTTTGAAGATTTTGACAAAGACAGCCTGGCTTTTCGTACACAATTGTATGAACTGTTGAAAGACAGCCCGGTTGAGATAAATTTTAATCAGGATCTTTTCAATGATAATCTGATTGATTTTGAAAAACTGACTAAGGCAGATTTAGACAAGACAGAACGAAACGGCGAACTAAAACTGTATCCGCAGGCTGTTCTCGGCATTTTCCCGCAGGCGGGGTCTTATCTGGTACCTGATTATGAAGAACTTATCAGAAATGCCGAAGAAGGACACTACGAATTAGACACTTTCGAAGAACTGTTTCAGCATGCGGCTCCTCCTGTTCCTCAGCCGGCTTATAAAGAAGAAAATGCTTTTTTGCCCTTTGCTATTGATGCATCTCAGGAAGAAGCTATCAAGCAAGTAAAAGAGGGTGTTTCTATTGTAGTGCAGGGGCCTCCGGGTACGGGAAAATCTCAGCTGATCGCCAATCTTATTGCCGATTTTACGGCCCGGGGTAAAAGGGTGCTGGTAGTATGCCAGAAACGCGTAGCGCTCGATACCGTTTATCAGCGTCTTCAAAAAGTGCAGATGACCGACTTTGTGGCGCTGATTCATGATTTCAAGAATGACAGAAAAGCACTCTTTGAAAAAATTGCCGGACAAATTGCTCAGATAGAAGAATTTCAGAAAAAGAATAAAGGGCTGGATGCCATTTTTCTCGAGCGGAACTTCACTCAAATCAGTCGACGGATTGACCGTATTTCTGAAGAATTACAGACGCTGAAAGACGCTCTTTTTGATGAGTCTGTATGCGGTCTTTCTGTAAAGGAGCTCTACCTCAGCAGCAGCTTGAGTAACCCCGCGATTGACGTTCAGGATCTCTATCGCTCTTTTCCGTTTCATGAACTATCGGATTTCGAAGGGCGACTTAACCGTTATTTACAATACGAAGCCAAATTGCAATCTTCACCCGGATATGATTTCTGGCAATTGCGGAATTCCTTCCGCCGGAAAAATTTCATTGAGTTGCCCCGAATATCAGAAACAATTGAAGATATAATTGATTTTCAACAAAAGTATGGCCAATTGTTTTCGATTACTGAATTAAACCGTTTTGATGAAAGGATGCTCAAAAGATTTATTCAATATTTTGAGAATAAAGAGGTTGAGGAAATTTTCAGATCTATTGTACAACACCAGAAATTTATCAGTAATCGCCAGTTCGACATAGAAAGAATTTATCAGACTCTTGAGAAACTGTTCACAAATGATGGTATCGAACAAAGCATCCCTTCAGGCGATTTATCATTCAGAAGAACACAAATTGAAAAAGCTTACGCTGCAAGCCATTCGGCATTAAATTGGATTATCTGGAAAATCTTTTCTAAAGACAAGAAAGACATCGAAGCGCTACTGGCTTATAACAGACTCCCTGTTAATGAAGAAGGCATGAGCAGTCTGAGAAAGAAAATTCATCAGCGATTAACTTTTGAAGAGATTAAAGAGAAATTGGATAAAAAAGAAATCCGGATCGATGAAAACGACAGTTGGGAAACCCTGAAAGCACAACTTCAAAACTATATTCTGGCCAATAAGGCTTATGCCCAATACCAGCAGGAAGAGTTTTTACAAAGACAAACTTCGAACATACTTCATAATCCAAAAACAGGTTTCCTTCGGGCTTTTACGGCTCTTGAACAATTGATTGCAGATACCCAGCGGCTTTTTGCGCAATGGCGAGAGCATCTTTCTTTGTCACAAATCGAAAAATTGGTGGATGTACCTGATTTAAAAAAGGGTCGGCTGGGATATTTGAAACAGCATTTCGACTTAATGGTTGAGGCCGACGAATTGAAGGAAGCATTTCTTTCAGCAGAGTCGGAAGTTGTAAACCGACTGCTAAATTACAAAAGCCAACAAGTTGATACGGTAGATTTAAGTGCTGTGTTTCAGAACTCTTTACGCCTGGCCTGGACACAACACATTGAAAGCCTGTATCCGATTCTGCGGGGAGTAAGTTCCTTAAAAATAGAGCAACTGGAAGCAGAAATCCAGGAAAGCGTATTAAAAAAACAGGAGCTAAGCCAGGAAATACTCCTGCTGAAATTGCGCGAGCAGACATATCAGGAACTGGAGGTTAATCGCCTGCAAAATGTAGTTACTTATCGCGAACTGATGCATCAGACGACAAAAAAAAGGAAACTCTGGTCGGTACGGAAACTGCTCGAAAATCATTCAGATGAAATATTTAAGTTAATTCCCTGCTGGATGGCCTCGCCCGAATCTGTGTCTGCCATTTTTCCTTTGGCAGGTCAAAGTCCGGAGGATGCCCTTTTTGACCTTGTAATTTTTGATGAAGCCTCTCAGTGTTTTGCAGAAAACGGTATTCCAGCTATTTACAGGGGCAAACAGGTAGTAATTGCCGGAGATTCGAAACAACTGCAACCTACCGACCTTTATCAAATCAGATATGACGAGGATGCCGAAGATGAACCGGTGCTGGAAATAGATTCGTTGCTAGATCTGGCAGCCCAATATCTGCCACAGGCCTGGTTAAGGGGTCATTACCGTAGCCATTCTTTAGATCTGATTGATTTCTCGAATCAATATTTCTATAAAAACTCGCTTCAATTGTTGCCCCATTATACCGAAATCAGTAAAAATAAACCTGCTATCAGCTTTATTAAACTGGATGGTTTCTGGGAGAACAACACCAACCCGACAGAGGCTCAAAAGGTATTGGAAATTGTGGCTGACCTAAAGAAAAATGCCCCAACCAAAACCATTGGGGTGGTTACTTTCAATTTCAAACAAGCCGATCTGATTTACCAGACTATTACCCCTGAACTGGGAGAAGACTGGGGCGTAATTAAAAATATTGAGAATATTCAGGGAGACGAGTTCGATATTGTGATTTTCTCTATCGGATATGCCCCTACTCTGAAAGGAAAACTTCTGATGAATTTCGGTAGTCTGAACCAGCAAGGTGGTGAAAACCGACTGAATGTTGCCGTAACCCGTGCCCGTGAATATATTTATATTGTAAGCAGCATTCTGCCGCATCAACTACAGGTAGAACAAGCGGCTAATTCCGGGCCAAAATTGTTGAAGAAATACCTGGAATATGCCGTGGAGGTATCGCAAGGCAATTATTCGCCTGAACCTTTTACAACTGAAAAGCTGAATACCCGCTGGTTATTGAAGAATCGGCTGGTTCAGGAAAATCATGGATTTTACCTGGAATTACCTTTTGCCGACATTACTGTAAAAGAGGCCGGCCAGTATGAATCATTGATTCTTACTGACGATGACTTGTATTATGAGAGTATTTCGCCGAAAGATGCCCATGCCTATCTGCCGATAAGCCTGAGAGCCAAAGGATGGAAATTTGAGAGAGTTTGGAGCCGCAACCGTAACGCGGAGTGATACTCCGTGAAACCGTTCCCCGGAGTGGTACTCCGAACTACTCACAAGTACCAGTTTTTCACGTCGTCAGAAAGGAAGTATACTTCCATGCCTGCCATTTATCGGTCAATCCCGCTTTCACAGGATTCTGAACGATATAGTCAATGATTCTAACGAACTCCTCGTCATTACGCATTACGTGGTCATAACTTTCTTCTCCCCAGAAAGCATTGCCTGTCAGATCAAGCAATTCGTTAGATTTCCTCGCTGTATGACTTTTCAGTGATTGCAAAACTCTGAAAAACCCTTCCTGATGAATGATAGAGGTCAATAATACGTGCACATGATTCGGCATGATACAAAAGGCATGCAGTTGATAGTATCTGTTATTCCGATAATGTAAGGCTTCAGTCAGGACTTCCGCAATAGAATCAATCCCCAGCCACCTCACCCCATTCAGACATTGATGCAGATAGCTGTCAAATTTAGCAAAGTATCGTTTCTGAATTTTATAAAGTTCTACTTTCCGGGCTGTCTCGTCAGCAATAGTTTTTCTAACCAGTGCTTCTTCCCGGTTTCTTTCCGTCATCAGTTTTATTATTACCTCTTTAGGCAAAGAATTAGCCAGACGAAAGGTAATAAACAGCCTTTCATCCGGAGGAAGAATATGCGGTAGATTTCTTCTATAATGAGTCTTCATAGTACAGCAAAACACGGAATATCATTCCGTGGAACTCAAGCGCGGAGCATCACTCCGCGATACCGTCTTTCCTCTCTGGAAACACCACGCTCGCTCCGATACTCACCACCAGAATACCTACAATCACGAGCAATGAATGAACATTGGTAAATCCTATGGCAGTTAACTGATGATGCAAAAGCATTTTTACACCGATAAAAGTCAATAGTATACCAAGCCCATATTTCAGGAAACGGAAAAGACCCATAATACTTGCCAGAAAGAAAAACATAGAGCGCAGCCCCATGATGGCAAATACATTTGAAAAGAACACAATGTAGGGGTCTTTGGTAATAGAGAAAATAGCAGGGATAGAGTCTACAGCAAAAACTACGTCAGTACCGGCAATAACGAGCATTACCAGAAACAACGGTGTGATATACCATTTTTTGTATCGGCGATGATACACCACAAAATGGTCAATTACATTACGTTTATAAACATTGAAATATTTAGACGCGAACTTCACAATTGGGTGATGCGCCGGATCCATTTCTTCTTCCTCATCCTTATTGCGTAATATGTTAATCCCTGTGTAAATCAAAAAAGCACCGAAGATGAAAAGAATCCATTCGAACTCCTGAATAAGGGCAGCTCCTATAAAAATGAAAATGAAACGTAAAACAATAGAGCCTAAAATACCCCAAACCAATACTTTCTTATAGAATTTCTTATGAACACCAAAAGAGTTGAAAATAAGAATGAATACGAAGATATTATCTACTGACAATGAATATTCTGTCAGATAACCCGTCAGGTAATCAATAGCCATGCTATTCTGAAAAGTCTGCAGGGCAGCCTCAAAATTAGGTGGCAGTTTCAAAGACTCATAATAGAGCGACTTTATATGCTGCAGATGAGCGGCATCGCTTATATCATGAATCAGGTAGCCATACTGACGGATAAAAAAGAAAAAAGCGATGGCCAGAGATACCCATACGGCGCTCCAGATACCCGCCTCTTTAAAACTTATAATATGACTCTTCGACCTGCTGAATGCTCCCAGGTCAAGTGCCATCACAAACGCCACAAAAATAGCAAAGCCGATAAAAAATATAGTCTCACTTGATAATGTCATGTCAAAAATGCTAGTTTGAAATTTTCTTTCGTGTGTTAATCAATAGTATATGGCATTTGGCGGCCCCTTTGCAAAAGAGGGTTCAATCATTTATTCTTGGAAATCAAAAGAATCATGCCCTATTTTGCACCAAATTGTAATGTTTCGGCAGTTTGCCTAAAATCGGATGTAAATTTGCACCGAAAACTCGAATAATTAATATGTATAATGATAAAAAAGTAGTGATTGTCATGCCCGCCTACCGGGCTTCTCAAACACTGGAGCGCACGTACAAAGAAATTCCCTTCGATATTGTTGATGAAGTAATTTTAGTTGACGACTATAGTCCCGATGATACTTCTGACGTTGCCAGGAAATTAGGAATCAATCATGTAATACGCCACGATGTAAATAAAGGCTATGGCGGTAACCAGAAAACCTGTTATACCAAAGCACTTGAAATAGGTGCTGATATTGTAGTGATGGTTCACCCGGACTACCAATACACCCCAAAATTGATCAGAGCGATGGTAAGCATTATTGGCGAAGACCTCTATCCGGTTGTCTTTGGTTCAAGAATCCTCGGTAAGGGTGCATTGAAAGGAGGTATGCCTCTATATAAATACATTGCCAACCGATTCCTGACATTTACGCAAAACCTGTTGATGAATCAAAAACTATCGGAATACCATACAGGTTATCGGGCTTTTTCAAGACAAGTGCTTGAAACTGTACCTTTCAGAAAATGCGACGATGATTTTATTTTCGACAATGAAATGATAGCACAGATATTCTGGAAAGATTTTGAAATAGCAGAAGTTACCTGCCCGACCAAGTATTTTGAAGAAGCATCATCAATCAATTTTGTTCGAAGCTCCAAATACGGTTTAGGCGTGTTACGTGTGTCGGCTCTCTATTTATTGAGTAAAACCGGCCTCTATAAGTGGGATTTACTCGTATAGAAATATACACACTTTACTAAAAGGGCGAATATCGAAACAGATATTCGCCCTTTTATTATTATGCTGATTTCAACTCAAAAATCGTAATCTCAGGATAAATACCTAAACGCCCCGGATACCCAATGTAACCAAAACCACGGTTCACATATAATTTCTGGTCATCCTGTTCGTAAAGGCCTGCCCATTCTTTATAACGCAGCTGCACCGGCGACCATCTGAAACTTCCCAGCTCTACACCATACTGCATACCATGCGTGTGCCCGGCAAATGCCACATCAATATCCTTATAGTTCGGTAATACCTGTCCTCTCCAATGGCTTGGATCGTGAGACAACAATAGTTTAACCGGGTAATCTTGCGTGTTAGCATGTGCTTTCTCTAAATTACCATATTTAGAGAATCCACCGGCACCCCAGTTCTGAATACCCAGAATAGCCAGTTTTTCACCATCTACTTTTATTTCTCTGTGCTCATCCAATAGTAAATCCCAGCCGATAGTTTTATGAGCGCCCATCAGGTCAACTAAGTTCTGACGTTTTTTCTCAGCCGATATCCATTCGGTGTAGTCTCCGTAGTCATGGTTACCTAAAGTAGAGAATGTGCCTAGTGGGGCCTTTATTTTTGAAAAAATCTCTATGTAGTCCTTTACCTCAGGCGCTACGTTGTTCACAAGGTCACCGGTAAAGAAAAATACATCCGGTTTTTCTTTTATCAGCATCTCAATACCCCCTTTCACGGCAGTTTTATTAAAAAAACTACCCGAGTGGATATCTGACAACTGAGCTATTCTCATACCATCAAACTGCTTGGGCAAATTCTTTAACTTCAGGGTTACATTTCTTAGATGGTAATCATGCGCACCCGATAAAATACCCCAGGTCATGCCACCTATATGCAAGCCACCCAAAGCTAATGCCGATTTAGCCAAAAATTCTGACCGATTGATACCCGTTGATACCGGCTGTAAATTTTCAGTAACTGCCGATTGTGGAGCAGCGCTTTGAAAAAACGAAGCAATCCATTTAAAAAAGCGAATAATGTCATCAATAAACAGCACCAGTACCGAAAATACTTTAGATATATAAAAGATGAAAATACCTGCCATCAAAAAGGTTCGGAAACTTGCCTTTACCGGAGCCGTGGCAGGGGTGTAATTAAAGACAAAAATCAGCCCCACAATTGAAAAGATGGTAAGCCCCCAGTAACCAATACCAATTAACCGTTGGGTCAGTTCACTTGTTGAGCGCATTAACAATTTAATTGCCTGCCACACATACAAGTCAATCAACACGAAAACGACAGCCATCATGGCTTGTCCGGAAATTCTATTCATATATGTAATGATAGTGTTTGTAAAACCAATGAACAAAAAACGGTTTTCAATAAAAGTTGGTTTCAATTGGCTTATTTTTAATCCATCTATGTGATGAAAGGCGTATTTGCTGTAATAATAGGCAAGTGCTTGTGTTTATGCCCATCGTTTGTAGTATTATCTATCTGGTAAAATCGATTATAAAATTTTACCTACCAACCGTTTGGTAAAATAGAAAATATGTATACTTTTGTGAGGCAGCTTGCCAAGTGCCAATACTTATATGCCGGTTCAGAAAGTTACAAAGGAAGAGATACTACTCAAGTCGTCAGACATTTTCCGTACAAAGGGGTATCATAATACTTCTATGCAGGACCTTGCACAGAATTGCGGGCTATTAAAAGGCAGCTTGTATCATTATTTCCCCAGCAAAGAAATGCTGATGAAAGATTTGTTAATCTGGGTACATAACTATCTGAAAGAAAAGGTTTTCCCTATTGCAGCCGATACCACCCTTACTCCTGAAGAACGGATGGAGAAACTTCTGAAAAAAATGGGCAGGCTGCTATTGGAAAAAGAAGGAGGATGCCTGATAGGCAATACAACACTGGAAACCGTAGGGGTAATACCTGAGTTTCATGAGGTATTAAAAAGTATCATGGATGATTGGACACTCGCGCTGCAGCAGATTTTCATGACCCGAATTGATGCTGACACTTCGTTCAGATTGGCGCAGCAAACCATCATGGAGTTTGAAGGTGCCGTGATGTTTTCAAAACTATATGGCAACAAACAGTATTTGTACGATGCCTTTTTACGAACAATGAATAAGCTGAAGTAATTGGTAAATATATCAGTCCAAAGATTTTAATAGTGCGTTAACAGGTTATAGGTCAGGGAACGTATCTTATGCGTTCCCATGATTTCATCTTTCACATCAAATATCAGAATCATGACAAAGCCGGCATTAAAAGAAGCATTAAAAACAAGTTTTTATAGCGTTGCTCAAGAAACAGAAAGTGCAGATGAAAACATCTTTTTTGCCGCGATAGGCGAAAAATGGTCTATTGCTGAAAATATCCTGCACCTTACCCAATCAGCCAAAAGCTTAAATCTCGGTTTGGCTTTACCCAAAGAAGTACTGGTTGCCCAGTTTGGTAAAATTGACCGCCCCAATATGAACTATGAGGAGGTCGTAACCAATTATCTCAATATTCTGAGCACAGGTCTGAAAGCAAGAGGTGCATTTGTACCTCAATTGCCCGAAGACCCCTCAAAAACTATCCTTCTGAATAGTTTCATAAAACATCATGAGGCACTTGCCGGTTTTCTGGACAATTTTTCTGAAACCGAACTGGATGAATTATGCATAAAGCATCCGGTTTTAAAACTGCTCACCATCCGCGAAATTTATTACTTCATGCATTATCACATCAGGCATCACCAAAAAGCAATCCGAAAAGGTATCAATATTTAGAGTAGAAAGGACTCAGTATTCAGAAATGCTACCTATGGGTAAATGATTACAATCAGTGAATATCTGCCAAATCCTGATTATATTTGTTTGCTGATTAATTTTAACCATTACCCATTAAAATAAACGGTTACAATATACGTAGCTCGCTGACCGTTTCTTCTAAAAAAGAACTACACTATGAAAAAAATACCGGGTCTTACGCTGGCCGTACTTGCAGGATTGTATTTGTTGTTAAATACGGCCCCGGCATTGGCAATGGGTGAAGAACTTCCGGAGTTGGCAAAAAATAATGGCATAGGTTATGGTATCGGCGAGGTGGTTGCCGATTTCAGACTTAAAAATGTAGACGGTAAAATGGTTTCCCTGAAAGACTTCGAATCAGCCCGGGGCTTTATTGTAGTTTTCATTTCTAATCACTGTCCTTTTTCAAAAGCATACGAAGACCGCGTAATAGGCATCGACAGAAAATATGCTTCGCAAGGGTATCCGGTAATAGCCATTAACCCGAATGATCCTGAGGCGTATGAAGAAGATTCATTTGTAAATATGCAGGGAAGAGCACGTGAAAAGGGCTATACGTATCCTTATCTGACAGACAACACGCAGGCAGTAACCAAACTCTTTGGAGCGATGCGTACCCCTCAAGCCTTTGTGCTGAAGAAAGAGAACGGTCAGATTACCGTACAATACATAGGTGCAATAGACGACAACGCCCAAGACCCCGCCAATGTAACCAAGCATTATGTAACGGATGCAGTCAATAATCTGCTGCTGGGTAAGCCGGTAGTAACCCCAACAACCAAAGCTATTGGCTGTGCTATTAAGTGGAAATCCTGATTGGCTAATCAATTGAACAAGCTATTGTGCCATCTGTTTAATTCGGGTGGCTTTTTTATTTTTTATTCCCGACCTTTACAGAAATTTCCAATCATTCCGATATGAGCAATAAACTCCCTTTAGTATTTCCTCCCGAACGTATGGAGAAACTCATGGCTTTTGACCGGCTGCTGACTATTATGGATGAGCTGAGAGAGCAATGTCCCTGGGATAAAAAACAAACCATGGACACCCTGCGCCACCTGACTATTGAGGAGACTTACGAGTTATCTGATGCCATTCTGGAAAAGGACCTTCCAGAGGTCAGGAAAGAACTGGGCGATTTAATGCTACATCTGGTCTTTTATGCCAGAATAGGGTCGGAAACCGGTGATTTTGACATAGCAGACGTATTAAACGGTATCTGCGATAAACTGATTTCCCGCCACCCGCATATTTATGGCGATGTAAAAGTAGAGAACGAAGAACAGGTAAAACAAAACTGGGAGCAATTAAAACTGAAGGAAGGTAATAAATCTGTATTGGCAGGAGTGCCTCAGTCCTTACCGGCTTTGGTAAAAGCCATGCGGATACAGGAAAAAGCCAGGGGCGTCGGCTTCGACTGGGAAGAGAAAAGCCAGGTATGGGGAAAAGTAGAAGAAGAAATGCAGGAGTTCAAAGAATTATTTAACGCTGAAAAAGAAGAGCTGATTGATGCCGAAAAAGCAGAGGGAGAATTCGGCGATCTGCTGTTTTCACTCGTAAACTATGCCAGGTTTATTAATCTGAATCCTGAAACAGCACTGGAACGCACCAATAAAAAATTCATCAAGCGTTTTCAATACCTTGAACAAAAGGCCAAAGATGCCAACAAAAATCTGAAAGATATGACACTGGCCGAAATGGATGTGTTCTGGGAAGAAGCCAAAAAATTGTAGTTCACTAAAAATTAATTCAATTGCCAAGAATTCTCGCCATCGATTACGGAGCCAAACGCACCGGCCTTGCAGTAAGCGACCCGCTGAAGATTATCGCTTCAGCTTTAGAAACAGTGCCCAGCCAAACGCTGATTGAGTACCTGAAAAAGTATACAGCTTCAGAAGAAGTGGAGGCGTTTGTGGTAGGCATGCCGAAAAGTCTGGACGGTACTGATACACACGGCACTGTTTACGTAAATAAGCTGATTGAAACATTGAAAATTCATTTTCCGGCTATTCCCATTCATTTAGAGGACGAGCGATTCACTTCAAAAATGGCTGTTCAAACCATGATTGCCGGAGGAATGAAAAAAAAGGACAGGCAGGTAAAAGGCAACATTGACAAAATAAGCGCCGTGATTATATTGCAGAGTTTTATGGGTATTTAACAGCTCCTTTTTAATTTTAGTTTTCAGATATTTTCAGCAACCACAATAGTAATGGTAAAGCATATTCTCTTAATGGACGGCCCCGATGCCAAAGGACTTATTTTTCATGTAACCAGTGTCTTATATAAAAATGAGTGCAATATTCTTTCACAAGACGAATATGTGAGCCCCGACAGGCAGTTTTTTATGCGGACTGAATTTGAGGCCCCCGACGAGCTTGACCCTGAAAAGGTACTGAAAGACTTAAGAGAGAATATTCTTTCAACGGCTATTAATCTTAGAATCAGCCCGAAAAAAAAGAAAGATATAGTTGTGCTTTGCACAAAAGAGCATCACTGTCTTTCCGATTTATTGATTCGCTATAATTTTGATGAGCTCGACGCCAACATTCTGGCAGTAGTGAGTAACTATAATATTCTGCAACCATTGGCGAGCAAGTTTGGTATTCCGTTTCATTATGTGAGCCACGAGCATAAAACCCGCGAAGAGCACGAAGAAGCCATTTTAAGAACCCTTGAAATTTACCAGCCCGAATTTGTGGTACTGGCCAAATACATGCGTATTCTGTCACCGGAGTTTGTAGCTCATTATCCGAATAAGATTGTCAACATACATCATTCGTTCTTACCAGCCTTTATAGGAGCCAATCCTTACCGGCAGGCTTATGAGCGTGGCGTGAAAATCATAGGTGCCACAGCTCACTTTGTGAATAACAATCTGGACGAAGGACCCATCATTGCCCAGAACATCAAAGAGGTCGACCACCGCTATACGTATCTGGATATGGCACGAGAGGGCAAAGAAGTAGAAAAATCAGTACTCACTCAGGCTTTGAAGCTGGCATTTAACGACAGAGTATTTATTTATGGCAACAGGACGGTGATATTGTAACCTATTTCCTCACAATTGCCATTTGCACTCTGCGGTTTTGTGCTTTGCCTTCTTCGGTATCGTTGGTCTCAATCGGGCGGGTTTCACCATACCCTATGCTGGTTACTCTATCTGCCTGAATCTTCTTTGAAAGCAGGTATTTTCTAACGGCTTCTGCCCTATCCTGTGACAGCTTCATGTTGCTTTCGTTCGAACCCACATTATCTGTATGCCCCTGAATCTCAATTACCAGATTCGGATTTCGCTGCAAGGTTTCAACCATTCTGTCCAGTTCCGGATAAGAATCCGGACGTAGTGTTGCCTTGGCATATTCAAAGAATATATTGTTTAGTGGAATATCAACCCCCACCTCAATAGCTGCTATTCGCAATACTTCGTTCTTAAATTCTTTAAACTCCTTTATTTCGGTAAGGTCAATCCCTTTTTCTATACTTATAAAATCTTTAGCCTCGGCCCGGTAACTGTATTTGGCTCCATAGGGTAACACTATCTTGTATTCGCCTGTAGCCGGGTTTGTATAGGCTTCGCCGCCTTCTCCATCAGGCAGTGACTGATAAACAATCTTGGCGTCCGGAATGGGCTTACCAGTTTTATTGTCAACCACCCTGCCGCTGATAATCACCACCGGAGTGGGTGCCAGGCTTTTGGCATCAACGGGGGTTCCGCCGTTGTCCAGATTTCGTTGTTCTTCAGTGCGGCCCGATGTCTGCAATGCCGAGGTTACCACAGGGGTTTCTTTCTTCTCTTCTTTCAGTTTGAATCTCACAATATCTCCCTTGCCCAAGGAATTTTTCTTGGTACTCACATAGGCATATTCGCCCGATGCAGCTACCGAAAACGAGTACTCATTGGCATCGGTGTTTACTCTTTCTCCCATGTTCACCGGTTTCGACCATTTTTTCCAGCTTCTGTCTAATCGTTTCGATACCCAGATGTCTGTCCCGCCGAATCCGTCTTTGCGGTCGGTAGCAAAATAAAGCGTATAATTATCTGATGCCAGAAAGGGCGTAGTCTCTACACTGCCTGTATTGATGTCTGAACCCAGGCTCTCCGGTTTTGACCACTTGCCGTCTTTTGAAAGAAAAGAAACATACAGATTATCTTCTTTCGAGTTCTTCTTTTCACTAAAAGCCAGTATCAGCGTTTTACCGTCGTTAGACAGGCAGGCCGTCAGGTATTGGCCTTTACAGATATCACTCAGCTTAGGTATAACTATTTCTTCCGGTTCTGACCACCCCGTTTTTGTTCTTTTGCACATTGATATTCCCACCACATTATCTCGCCGCCCATTGTGGTATACCCCCGAAACCAAAATTTTGTTGCCATCAGGTGTAATACTGAACAAATCGTTGTATTGGTCTTTATTAATTGCATTCGGCATTCTGCGGGCTATTGTCCATTTGCCGTCGTCTCTTTTTTCAGAATACCATACATCCTGGCTGCCTTTGGTTCCGAAACTATTCGACGGATGGCTCACCCGCGCAAAATACAGCGTTTTATCGTCGGGCGAGATAACCGGATTCAACTCATTATATTCTGTATTAATAGCTGTTCCGAGGGGTTCAAGTGTTTGTGCTTTTGCCGTAAAAAAAGAAGAAACAGCTAATAAAAAGATTAAAGAACGCATAATTATGATGGTAGTCGGTATTTTAAATGTATGTGTTTGTATCTGAGGTCTGGTATATTGGTACCTTAAGCCTGCCAATTATCACTTACAAATAACGCAATCTCCGGGTCAAAATGTATGATTTTTTTAAAAATCATGTTAAAATCCTTAGTTTTGTGTCTCCAAAAAATAAACTGACTGATAAACAAGCCATTGGACACAACAAATTTTTTTTGAATGAATGTAAATCAGATTTTTGATTCTTTTGATAGCCTCCGGGTTCTTATCGTAGGCGATGTGATGATTGACTCTTATATTTTCGGGAAAGTTGAAAGAATTTCACCCGAAGCACCTATACCGGTAGTCAACGTAAAACGGAAAGAAATACGTCTGGGGGGTGCCGGCAATGTGGCCATGAATATAAAATCTCTCGGTGCTACACCTGTTTTGTGTTCTGTTGTTGGGCAGGATACTGAAGCTCGCGATTTAATAGATCTGCTTAATTTCAATCATTTACCCACAGAGGGAATTATACAAAGTGCCAACAGAATAACCACAATCAAACAAAGAATTCTGGCTGGTTCGCAGCACGTAGTAAGAATAGATTCTGAGATGGACTCGGTCATCAACGCAGAAGAAAGGAGTCTGCTGGTTGAAAAAGCAAAAGCATTGATTCCGTCGTGCCACGTAGTTATTTTTGAAGATTACGATAAGGGCGTACTCGACGAACAGAGTATTCAGGAAATTGTAGCGTTTGCGAAAGAACAGCAGATTCCAACCATAGTTGACCCAAAAAAGCGTAACTTTAAGAGTTATCAGGGAGCAGACCTTTTCAAACCTAATCTGAAAGAACTGAAAGAAGGCTTGAAAATTGATTTCAATGCCGATAATATGGATGAAGTTAAGACGGTGGTAGCTGAAGCCAAAAAGGCGCTGGGTGTAAATGGTGTTTTTCTGACACTTTCGGAAAGAGGTGTGTTTATCGATTTTCAGAATGAAGCACATCACATAGCGGCACATTTAAGAAGTATCACCGATGTTTCGGGAGCAGGCGACACCGTAGTAAGTATTGCAGCTATTTGTCTGGGGTTGAAATTAGCACCTAAGACTATCGCCGAAATATCGAATCTGGGAGGTGGGCTGGTCTGCGAATACGTAGGCGTAGTGCCGATTGAAAAAGAGAAGCTGAGAAAGGAGTACTTAAAGAATCACTCATAAGAAAAGCCTTCATAGGTGCTGAAACGAAAAGATTCTCAGCGGTGCCCGGGTGTTAGTGCGGTCAGTCACTGAGAATCTGAAATATCGGTAAAATGCTTTTGGCTATAATGCATGCACAAAATTATCTTACGTTAGGTCTGTAATACGGTAATGTTGGTTTGGTTTTCTTGGCTAAAGAATAAACGACAACTCCTACAGCTACAGCGGCTAATCCGAATAAAACGCCCTTTTTCATTGGTTGTATAAGATTTGTTATTAAAATAATAGTGTTCTATAATCTATAAACGAAAAAGTAGGACAAAACGTTGCTAAAACACTTAAAAATTTCTTAAAAACTTATTTTAAGGTAAAATACACCCTTTTCAGCCCGGATGTATTGCACGCATTCATAGAGAAACTCTATCTGAATGCCTGAATCACCCGATATCAATTGATTTGGCTTGTATCGGTTCGATTACTTCTGAAAATAAAAGCCAAGAATTTTTTAAGATTAATTTAAGGTTCATAGTATTATCTTAACCAGGTGTTTATCTGTTAAAATCCAGAAATTTTGAGTCAGAAAATAGGTCTAGTCATGCGTTCTACCGGTTCCTGGTACGAAGTCCGTACCACGCAGGGAAACATTTTGCAGTGTCGCCTGAAAGGAAAATTTAAAATCAAAGATTTAAAAGTGACCAATCCGATAGCAGTGGGCGACAAGGTGGCGTATGAAATAGAAAGTGAAACAGAAAATACGGGTATTATTTACGACATCCTGCCAAGAGAAAACTATATTATCAGGCAATCTGTACATAAAACAGCTCATGGGCACCTGATTGCTACTAATCTTGACCAGGCTATTCTAATCGTTACACTTACATTTCCGAGAACATCGCTTGGTTTTATTGACCGCTTTCTGGTCACTGCCGAGTCATTCCGTATCCCTACTGCGCTGGTATTTAATAAACTGGATATTATGAACGATGAAGCAGTAGCTTATCAGGAAGAACTTACCGAGCTATACGAAAACCTCGGGTATGCTTGTTTGTTCACCTCAGCTATTAATAAGACAGGTGTTGAGGCGTTCCGGGAATTGCTCACGGGGAAGGTCTCTTTATTATCGGGGCATTCTGGGGTAGGTAAATCTACCTTAATCAATGCCATTGCTCCAGATTTAGATTTACGTACCTCTGAAATCTCAACCTTTGCCAATAAAGGAGTGCATACTACCACTTTTGCTGAGATGTTTGAAATAGACCCGGAAACTTTCATCATTGATTCGCCGGGTATCAAAGAATTAGGTCTGGCTGATATGGAGAAAGAGGAAATAAGTCATTACTTCCCCGAAATGCGTGAACTGCTGGGTCAATGCCGCTTTCATAACTGCCTGCATATTGATGAGCCCAAATGCGCCGTAAAAGATGCCGTTGTAGAAGGCACCATTGCCGAAAGCCGGTACAGCAGCTACCTGAGCATGGTAATGGGCGAAGATAACCGGAAGTAACAGCGCTTATCCGGAGGTTTCATTGCCAAGCCATTTGTTTGCTTTAAAGAGAATCACAATCCCTAACACCAATGCCACTCCCAATATACTCCCCGCAAAAACATCTCTCGGAAAATGCTGAAATAAGTATACTCTTGAGTATCCTACCAGCGCAGCCAGCCCCAGCCACAAAAAACCAAGTGTATTATTTTTGTCCACCAGCATGAAATAAAATGCAAACGCAAACGCAGTAAAGGTATGCCCTGACGGGAAACTCTGCCAATGGTGTATTGGCAGACCTTCAATAACATGAATGGCTCGTCCGCCATGCTCATAGACCTCCATAGGCCTTGGCAGATTAAAAAGATTTTTCAGAGCAACCGATACAATTCCTTTGGTAATCCAAATAATTATAAGCATTATTGCTTTGTTTTTTACGTCTTTTTTCTCTTTAAAATACTGATACAGATAGACCGCCAGAGGTGCCAGCCAGAAGCCGTCTTCCCCTAACAGGGTAATAAGGCTAAAGAGCGTGTCAAGAAAAGAGTTATGGTGTCGGTTGACCCAAAACATCATCTCGGTAGGTGAATAAGCTATCTGCAAACAGCCCAGAACAATGAGCCACAGAAAAAACAGAGTAAAAAACAAACGATGATCTCTAAGAATTTTAAGCATTTTGTATAAAAACTTTCTTAATTCCAAAATTAGCAGTAAATTTGCAACCTTTCTGTGAAAACGTGAGCAAGGTATTATCAAAATATGACATTCACATTCAGGGCCTCGAAAATAAACGTTATATATACGAATTTGAAGGAGGCAATGAGTTTTTTGAGTTTTTCGAGCAAGATATTATCACTAGCGGCCATTTTAAAGCCCATGTGATTCTTGATAAGAACTCAACATTTATACAGTTGTTTTTAGATATTGACGGCGAAATAGGGCTGACATGCGACAGAAGTCTTGAGCCTTTTAATGAGCCTGTTCATATTAAAGAAAAGTACATCTTTAAGTTTGGTGACCGACACGAAGAAATCACCGACGAACTGGAGATGATTCCTCTGAACACTGCAACTATTAATCTGGCTCAGCATATTTATGACTTTATCGGGGTTTCGCTTCCTATGAAGAAACTTCACCCCAGGTTCAGGAATGAAGAAGATGATGATGACACGTTTATCTATTCAACAGACGAAGAGGTAGAAGGAGAAGCCGCAGAGGAAGAAATTGACCCACGCTGGGCAGCGCTGTTTGCGCTGAAAAGTGCGAAAGACGGAAACAATAAAGACGGACAAAATTAAGATAAATATAAAGTACAGAAATATTAATAGGACTCTTACAAAAGGGCTTATTAATTAAATTAATTTGAAAAATGGCACATCCAAAACGAAGACATTCGACAACCAGAAGAGATAAACGTAGAACGCATGACGCTTTGTCGACCAAAGCATTGGCGGTAGATGCAACAACAGGTGAAATCCACCTGCGTCACCGTGCGCACGTATTCGAAGGAAACTTGTATTATAAAGGCAAATTAGTGGTTGAAAGCTACGAAAAAGCGTAATTTTTCGTAACTACTTGATTTTGATTTATTGAAAAGGATAAGTTCTTGACAACCATTCAGAAGCAAGCTCCTATTTATTCACTAAAGAAAACCCTTTATGAAAATTGCCGTTGATGCTATGGGAGGAGATTACGCTCCCAAAGCCATTGTCGAAGGTGCCGTATTAGCTGCTAATCATTTGCCCGAAGGTACTAAAATAGTATTGGTAGGAAAACAGAGCGTTATGTTAGATATTTTAAGAACATTAGAATATCCTGCTCATGCTATTGAAATGGTTAATGCCGACGACATTATCGAGATGAGTGAGCATCCCACCAGGGCATTTTCTCAGAAACCCAATTCCAGTATTGGAGTTGGGTTTAAACTTTTAAAAGAAAAGCAGGTAGATGCCTTTTGTAGCGCCGGAAACACAGGTGCTATGATGGTGGGCTCGTTGTTTACGCTCAAAACCGTAGGCAACATTCAACGCCCGCCGATCGCCGGTTTTTTTCCGCTTAAAAATGGTGGATACAGCCTTATGCTCGATATAGGCGCTAATGCCGACTGCAAACCGGAAGTACTGGCCGAATTTGCAGAACTGGGTTCATTATATGCCCGATTCTCTTTTGGTATAGAACGCCCCAAAGTAGCCTTACTTAATATTGGCGAAGAAGAACAAAAAGGTTCTACAGTTGTTCAGGCGGCTTATCAGTTATTAAAAATCAACAAAAAGATAAATTTTATAGGTAACGTGGAAGGACGTGACCTGTTTGACGGCAAGGCTGACGTAATTGTTACCGAAGGCTTTACCGGCAATGTGATTTTTAAAATGGGTGAGTCGTTGTATGACTACTCTGCCGGAAGAGGCATTAAAGATCCTTTGATAGACCGCATGAATTATGAAGTAGGCGGTGGCAGTCCGATTATCGGTATCAAGGGCAACGTAATTGTAGCTCATGGTATTTCAAGCCCGGAGGCCATCAAAAATATGATTTTACTGGCAAAGCGTCAGGTCGAATCAAAGGTGACTGAGCATATTGTAGCAGCATACGAAGACTGACAAGCCGGAGCGTTTCGACTCTAAGGTTTGTCTATTGATATTTAAAGATACTTTTCCCACTGATAAACTGACTCCGTTGAGGGAACTGAACCTTAGATTCTACGGAGTTGGAAAAAATTGTACAATGAAACTTAGAGCAGCTATCACGGGTGTTCATGGCTATGTGCCAGAAGATGTTTTGACAAACGAAGACTTATCTAAGATTGTGGAAACCAGTGACGAGTGGATAACTACCCGGACAGGTATCAAACAACGCCATATTCAACGTGGAGACGGTCTTGCTACCTCTCACATGGCATCTGAAGCCGTTAGAGGCCTCCTCCAGAAAACAAACACTAAACCTGAAGAAGTAGAACTGGTAATATGTGCGACGGTAACCCCCGACTACATGTTTCCTTCAACAGCCAATCTGGTATGTACTCAATGCGGTATTCCTACCATTGGCAGCTTTGATATTCTGGCAGCATGTTCAGGATTTTTATATGCGTTATCAATCGGTTCTCAGTTTATTGAATCGGGAAAATATAAAAAAGTAATTGTAATAGGTGCCGACAAGATGTCTGCTATTGTAGATTATACTGACCGTACAACCTGTGTATTGTTTGGCGATGGTGCAGGTGCTGTAATGCTGGAACCTACCACTGAAGAGCACGGTTTAATGGATTTTCAACTGCGTTCTGACGGAACGGGTGAGAATCATCTGATTATGAAAGGAGGTGGAAGCCGCTTCCCCGCCAGCCATGAAACAGTAGACCAGAGATTGCATTACATTCATCAGGAAGGGCCATCCGTATTCAAATTTGCAGTAACGAATATGGCAGATATCTCGGCCGAAATTATGGAGCGTAACAACCTTACCGGCGATGATGTGGCATGGTTGGTTCCGCATCAGGCAAATAAACGTATCATCGATGCCACCGCCCGCCGCATGGGGATCGGTGACGAAAAGGTGATGCTTAATATCCAGAATTACGGTAACACCACCGCAGGTACAATTCCTCTTTGCCTTTTTGATTATGAAAAACAAATCAATAAAGGAGATAATTTGATTCTGGCAGCTTTTGGCGGAGGTTTCACTTGGGGCTCTGCTTACGTTAAGTGGGCATATTAACACTAATGAATTTTCTCTAAAAGGTAAGACATGAAGAAAATACTCATTTTAGCTTTAATGCTTTTAGGGCTTAAAGACTCTTTTTCTCAACGATTAAGAGTTATTGAAAATTTATCAGTAGGTTATGGCTATGACAAAAAAATGGCAGCCCCATCGATCATGTATAACCAAACCCTGGTAATGGGCAAAAAAGTTAATTTTGCTGTTGGAACAGGTTTAAGATTAACTACCTTTTTTGCCACCGGAAGAGCCTATGAAGGTTTTGAAACAAAAAATGAAGCAGTGAGTTTCAGGCCCTATCCCAGAGCAAATACCAATGCACTTAATATTCCGCTTATTTTAGAGCTGAGAACAAGAAAAATACTGATAGGTGCTAATTTTGACATTGTGGGTATCGCATTTGGTAAAAGGAGAGATTCGCTCATTGTTAACAATAAATCCGGTTTAAAGCTGGACTCATTAAATGCCAGCCCTACATTTTATAACCTGGGTTTAGGACAAAAAGGCACTACGAATAATGAAGTTTATATTGGTTTCAGGCCTCAGGAAGAACTGACCATCAAAGTAGGAGTAAGTCTTCTATTTAGTGAATATAGTGCCCGCTACCGCAAAAACAGAAAGGATGTTGACTTCGGACGTTTCAGATATGAAACCCCGCTCATGCCTTTTATAAGCGTAGTCTTTAATTTTGAACGATAATAACTATTTGATAATTAAGCTTACTGATCAGTAATGGCAACAACAGCAGACTTTAGAAATGGCCTTTGTATGGAATGGAATAATGACCTCTACACAATTGTAGAATTCCAGCACGTAAAACCCGGCAAAGGACCAGCTTTTGTTAGAACTAAACTCAGGAATCTTCGTACAGGAAGAGTAATTGACAATACTTTTAACTCGGGCGTTAGTATAACTACAGCAAGAATAGAAAAAAGACAATACCAGTTTCTTTATAAGGACGAAACAGGTTTCAATTTCATGGAAATTGAAACATTCGAACAAATAAATATAGAAGAAAAACTGGTGCCACAAGCCGACCTGATGAAAGAAGGCCAGCAGGTAGATATTCTGGTTCATGCCGAAACTGAAACTATTCTTAGTGTTGAGTTACCGGCCTATGTAGAGCTACGCGTTACTTATACCGAACCGGGTGTAAGAGGCGATACCGCCAACAGCCCATCGAAACCGGCTACTGTAGAAACCGGAGCAACTATAAAGGTACCTCTGTTTATTGAAAATGATGAGTTGATTCGCGTAAATACTACCAGTTACGAATATGACTCCAGAGTAAAAGAGAAATAAGATATTTTATAAAAGACGACATCGCATTTTATAGAAACAGGAAGTGAAATGAATCTGATTCTAAGAGTTTTTTAATCCTTAAATCAAGCCCATACATTCCGGATTTCTTTGTGTGTGTCGTCTTTATGTTTACTTTTGCAGAAGAATAACCATGCGTTTTTCTCTTTTAGAACGGAAGGAGTATAATTAAAACACGAGGTCTGTTTTCCGGAAAGTACCGGAACAGCCGCATGGAGAGTGACAGTTTTTAAAATACTTCTGTAACCAAACAAACTATACTCATTTAAAACGACAAATCTTTACCCTTCATGGAAACAAAAGACATTCAGAAACTGATTGATTTTATTGCGCAATCAGGGCTAGATGAAGTAAATATCGAAACATCGGAGTTAAAACTGGCTATTAAACGCTATTCAAATGTAGCGCCGGTAGCTGTTCAACAAGCTGCTGCACCTGTAGCACAGGCTCCTGTTTCTGCTCCGGCACCTGCTTCTGCTGCCACAGCCGCTCAACCGGCTACGCCGGCCGCACAGCCAGCTGCCCCTGCAAGCAATCTGATAACAATCAAATCTCCGATGATAGGTACATTCTATCGCTCTGCCGGTCCGGATAAGCCATCGTTTGTAGAAGTAGGCGATGAGATCTCTAGCGGAAAAGTTGTTTGCATTATTGAAGCAATGAAGCTGTTTAATGAAATTGAATCTGAAATATCAGGAAAAATTGTAAAAATATTGGTTGACAACGCCACTCCTGTTGAGTTTGACCAACCATTATTTTTGGTTGAGCCTTAATGAGTTTCCCAGCAAATGGCATTTTAACATTTTTTTGTAAAGATTGTTAATTGGTTCAGTAGCCAAAACGCTTACAACACCTAATTGAAACTATATGTTCAAGAAAATACTTATAGCCAACCGTGGCGAAATAGCCCTGAGAATCATCAGAACGTGTCGGGAGATGGGCATAAAAACGGTGGCTGTTTACTCAACTGCCGATCGCGACAGTTTACATGTGCGCTTCGCTGATGAGGCCGTTTGTATCGGGCCTGCAGTAAGCAAGCAGTCTTATCTGAATATTCCGAATATTATTTCTGCGGCAGAAATCACCAATGCAGACGCCATACATCCGGGTTATGGTTTCTTATCTGAAAATGCTGAATTTTCAAGAATCTGTGCCGAATACGGTATTAAGTTTATAGGCGCTACTGCCGAACAAATCAACTACATGGGTGACAAAGCCACGGCCAAAGCAACCATGAGAGATTCGGGCGTACCGGTTATTCCGGGCTCTGAGGGCTTGTTAGAGTCGGTAGAACAAGGCAAGAAAATAGCTGCCGAAATCGGCTATCCGGTTATTGTTAAAGCAACTGCCGGAGGTGGTGGCCGTGGTATGCGTATCATTAAAGAAGAAAGCGAATTTGAGAAAGCATGGGATGATGCCAAAATGGAATCAGGCGCAGCTTTCGGCAACGATGGTTTATATCTGGAGAAATTTGTAGAAGAACCCCGCCACATCGAAATTCAGGTTGTGGGTGATCAATACGGCAAAGTATGCCACCTTTCGGAGCGTGACTGTTCAATTCAACGCAGACACCAGAAACTGGTAGAGGAAACACCTTCTCCTATCGTATCTCAGGAATTACGTGAACAAATGGGTGAAGCAGCCATTAAGGGTGCGGCAGCCATTGGTTATGAAGGCGCCGGAACTATCGAATTTCTGGTAGATAAATACGGTAAGTTTTACTTTATGGAAATGAATACCCGTATACAGGTAGAACACCCTATTACAGAAGAAGTAACCGATTTCGATCTGATTAAAGAGCAGATAAAAGTGGCTGCGGGAGTTCCTATTTCAGGTAAGAACTATTTCCCTAAGCTATATGCTATGGAATGCCGTATCAATGCCGAAGATCCAAGAAATGGTTTCCGTCCGTCTCCTGGTAAAATAACCAATCTTCATTTGCCGGGTGGACACGGTGTAAGGATTGACAGCCACGTGTATGCAGGTTATACAATCCCTTCGAACTACGACTCTATGATTGCCAAACTGATTGTAACGGGGCAGTCGAGAGAAGAGGTAATAACACGTATGAAACGTGCTTTGCAGGAGTTTGTGATTGAAGGAATAAAAACCACTATTCCGTTCCATATCAAGTTGATGGACGACGAACAATTCAAGTCGGGTATGTTTACTACCAAATTCTTAGAAAGCTTCGATTTCAGCGATTTATAAAATAAATAGGCCGTCTCAAAATAGTTTGAGGCGGCCTATTTCTTAAGTTTTCTCACTCACCACTTTTTAGATGATTTGAAGAATTTAGCTGCTTTATACGCTAAATGCAGGCTGCGATTTGATGTTACTGCTTTTTCGCATTCGCCAACTCGGTTACAATCTGTTTTTCAAGTCTTGCCAGCCATCGTCCGCCACTGGAAGTTAGTAGTATAAGACCGACAGTTTTTTGGGGCAAAAAGACATACCCGCTTGCATATCCATCTAAGTCGCCCCCGTGTCCATAGCGGATGCCAATACTATCTACAGTCTTTACAAAGCCAAATCCGTAATGTCCCTCTGCTATATTCTTCGTAAGTATAAGCAGACTATCCCCTCTTTTGCTTTCCTGAAACTCCTGATAAGCGTTCATCTGCTTAATCATCAATTGTGAAATATCAACTACATTTGAATAAATACCACCTGCAGGAGCCATTTTACCCATCGTCCAGGGTCTCGATTTTATCCCTCTATTATCTTTTCTGTAAGGCCATGCGATTCGTTTTGATTGCCTGATTGTAGGTGAGATCGTGGTATTGAGCATATGGTATTTGTTTGTAACATAGGTTTTTACCAGGTCCGCGTATGTCTGTCCGGTCACTATTTCGCAGATGTACCCTATAATCGCGTAGCCAAAGTTGGAGTAGTTAAATTTGGTACCGGGTTGAAAGTCCAGTTTCATACTATTCAAATCTGCGATCAGATCTTGTTCGGTAAATTCGATAGTCATCGGATCTCCATCTACTCTTCGGTTGCTTGGTTCGCGGTTTGGCACTCCTGACGTATGTGTGAGCAGCATCTGTAATGTGATCGTTGACAGCTTGTCCGAGCTTTCATGGGTAAGTACATTTCCCAGGTATGACGTAACCGGCATCTCTAATGAAAGTTTGCCTTGGGCTATTAAGTTCTTTACAATGATAGCTGTGAATTTTTTGGTATCCGACCCTATCTGGTATAGCGAATGTTCATTTACGGGAGTGTTTTTCTCCCTGTCCGCCACACCAAAGCCGCCGGCATAAACCAGTCTGCCATGTTTAACGATTCCGACAGAGATAGCGGGAATGTTGTTTTGCTTCATTGTACTGTCAATGATCATTTCTAGTCGTCGGGTCAAGGGCTTGTCTAGTGAAGCCTTTTGGGCGTTTGCAACAGAAATGCTACAGACTATCAAAGCAGCCATAGAAAGCAGAGTATTCTTCTTTGTCCATTTGTTTTTCATATCAATAATTTTAGTTCTATGCAAAACTGGCAAGAAAATAATCTGCAAACGTCCGGATAAATTAGTCGAACGCTTTTTTCCAATGAAAAATGGTTCGAATAATATTCAGTCGACTCAAGCATCCTGATGCTGCTTTCTAAATTCGGTTGGGGTATATCCGGTATGCTTTTTAAAGGATGTGTTGAATGAGGACTTCGAATTGAACCCTACGTGATAAAGGATTTCAAGGACTGTCATTTTTCTGTTAACAGGATCTCTCAGCATTTCAACGGCTTTCTGAATCCTATAGTGATTGATAAAATCATAAAAATTCTGATTCAGCGTGTGATTTATTAAAAGTGAGGTTGCTTTGGTGTCGGATCCCATTTGTCGGGCCAACTCTTTTATGGTTAGGTCAGGATCTAAAAAAGGCTGCTTGTCTAGCATATGATTACGAAGCATGGTAATCTGCGACATTAATTCTTCAGGAATTTCTTTATCAGATGAATTTCCGGTAGTCACATCCGATACAGGCAGATAACTTGAAACGGGGGTTAATTTAGACTCGATGCCTGAAAAATAAGCCGGACCATACATGGCCTTTAATATCAGCCAGCATATAAATCCCAGATGAACGACAACCATAATCAGGCGGTATTCGGTAACTGCACCTCTGTCAAAGCCCCATCTGTAGATATTGTGAGTTAAGGACGAAGTAAATAACACGAGCAAAAACAAATTCATTCGCAGTAACCAAGAATAATTGACTCTGACGAATTGCGAATAATTTTCGAGAAGGATTGTTTTGTAGCGGGCTAATAGTACAAATATATAAACGATGTAGAATAAAAACTGGATTGTAGAGAGAGCAATCGTAAAGGTACCCTCAAAGGAATGCATATGATCATTAAAAAACCGAACTTTACTTGCACTGTTTACCAGATAAAATCGGGGCAACAAAATTAGTGTATTTATAAGGAAAGGAATCGAGTGCAGCAAATGTCGTAGCCGCAGCTTAAAATCTGAATAGAGAACACTCAGCACAAAGAAGAAAAGAAAAGGGTATTTTAAGAATGATCCCAGATCAATCCGGATCATTTCAAGTATGGGAGATAATTTGGTAAAAGAGTGATAAAAAAAGGATGAGTAATCTAAAGCATTTATAAGCAGGTAAATGGCAAGGCATATATTCCCTTTTTTATTTTTTGATTCAACCGTAGTCAGAAAAATCGCGAGGAGCAATGAGACAAATACGAGTATCATAGATGTAACTTGCAGCCATACGTCAGAATTCCAAACCATGATTCGCACACTAATTTGTAATCGCCTTAGATTCATTCATTTAGCAAAGATAGATAATTATTTCTATAGTCACCGTAGACCCATCTGCGACATTTAATCTCAAAATAAATTTTCAAGTATATTCATCTTGCGGTTAGTATTGTCACTATACCGCACCATTACCGCATTTGTATTGTATGGTGACAAGACTGACAATAGGCAACAAATGCTTCTATCGTACGCTTACCTGGGCTTCCTTCTACTGCCCCTTCATATCCCCATCACACGCTTAGGATAAACTTCTCGCCCAAGTGGGCGTAAAAAACGAAGGGACTGTCCTTTTTGAGACAATCCCTTCTTATACGGTCTTGTTATACCCATCAATTACTTCCAACCTCCACCTAATGCTTTATAGATATTTACTTCGGCATTGAGTTGTTTTTTCTTAATCTCGAGCAATTCCATTTTTGCCTCAAGAGCCTCGCGTTGCGTTAACAAAACCTCTGTATAATCGGCCCGTGCCGATTTGAAAAGGCTATTGGAGATTTCGACAGAGCTACTTAGAATTTCTACCTGATTGGCTTTTGTTACATAACTTTCAGAGTAATTTTTATTACCTGATAATTGATTCATTACCTCCAGATAGGCATTTAAGATCGTCTGCTCATATTTATATACTGCCTGAATTTGCTTTTCATTGGCATTATAGTAGTTTGCCTTAATCGCATTTTTGTTGATGATGGGAGCAATCAGATCGCCTAAAACATTAAAGGCAAGCGATTTAGGATTAACTAAATAAACAGGGTTAAATGCCTGCAAACCAATACCTGCACGAAGGGTGATGTTCGGATAGAAAGCGGCTCTTGCCACAGCAATATCCAATTTTGCGGCCTCTAATTCCTGTTCCGCCTGACGGATATCAGGGCGATTACTCAATAATTGCGACGGTATTCCGGCAGAAATCTTCAAAAATTGAATATCGTTGAGATTAGCAGAATTACGTTTGACAGGCTGAGGGTTTCTTGCCGTAAGGAAATTAATCCGGTTTTCGGTTTCTACAATTTGCTGCTGAATCTCAAATTGAAGATTTTCAGTATTCAAAACCTGGGCCATAAACCGATTCACTGCCAACTGATTTAATTTTGCGGCATCCTTCTGCACTTTTACCATCTGGAGGGCGCCTTTCTGAATAGCAATATTCTGCCGTACCGTTTCCAGCTGGTTATCCAACACTATCAATTCATAATAAGAGTTGGCTATTTCGGCAATGAGGTTTGTAACTACAAAATTTCTACCTTCTATGCCAGACAAATACCTTTTTACGGCAGCATCCTTGGCATTATGCAGTTTTTTCCAAACGTCTAGTTCCCACGAAAATGTACCTAAAACTGATTGTTCACCTATATACTTCGGTAATTTATCCGTTCTTGTTTTTGCATCTTCTTCCGAAACCCCGTTCCATGTATAATGTCCTGATTTCTCAGCACCCAAACCGGCCGTCACAAAACCAAATGGCATGTATTCTCCTTTTCTTGCCATGATTTCGTTTCTGCTGATTTCTATCTCATGAAGCATTATATTCAGCTCCTGGTTGTTTTTAAGGGCTTCATCAATCAGGTCGGCAAGGTTACTATCACTAAAATAATTTCTCCAGAGAATATTTTCAGCTTTAGTCGAATCCGCATTGAGTTGGTATTTGCCCGGCAGTGTGTTAGTAACTGCTTTAGTCGGCAGATTTTCTACCTTACAGCTACCCAAGCCAACAATCAGAGCCAAAAAGACACTATATCTTTTTATTTTTTTGTTCTTCATTTTGATTCAATATTTTTGAAATTAACCTTCTAAGTCTACTTTGTTCTCCGAGTTCCGTTTGTCCTTCTACTAAATCTTCACTTAGCGTTACTACGGCTTCATCGTTGATAAGTTTTCTTCCATCAATCAATTTGCCAAAAATGTAGTATAGCCCCGGCACTATTAAGACCCCGAAAATTGTTCCGAACAACATCCCACCCAAAGCAGATGAGCCAATGGTTTTGTTACCCACAGCCCCTGCACCATGCGCTCTTACCAGCGGTATCAAGCCTGCAATAAATGCAAAGGATGTCATCAGGATAGGTCTGAAACGTGCCTTTGCCCCTTCAATGGCGGCTTCGAGCACTGTCATACCTTCATTGCGTTTTTGTATGGCAAACTCTACAATCAACACGGCATTTTTACCCAAAAGACCTGTAAGCATAATCAAACCGATTTGGGCAAATACGTCATTGCTCAACCCCATTCCTTTTAATAACAGAAAAGAGCCGAATATACCCGGTGGTAAGGATAGGATAACAGCCAAAGGCATGATGAAACTTTCATACTGTGCTGCCAGAACCAGATAAACAAAAAACACCACTACAAGGAAAATAATGATTGCTTCATTTCCGCGACGGGCCTCATCGTATGACAACCCTTCCCAGGCTATGTCGTAGCCTTTGGGTAAGGTACTTTCAGCTACTTCACGAATCGCCTTAATTGCATCGCCTGATGTATAGCCCTGAGCCGGTACACCATTGATAAGAGCCGATGTATATAAGTTATATCTGGAAATCTCGTTGGGTCCCTGTGTTTTTTTGATGGTCATAAAAGATGAATACGGCACCATTTCGCCATGGTCATTTTTTACAAACATGTTCAAAATATCTGTAGGGTCTTTTCTGAAAGAAGGGTCAGCCTGAGTATAAACCTTGTAATAGTTATTGAAACGTACAAAGCCTTGCTCATAGGTACTACCAATCATAATGTTCAGGTTTTCCATGGCAGCACCCACCGAAACCCCTTTTTGCATTGCCAATACATTATTTACTATTAATTCGTATTGCGGATAGTTGGCAGAGTAAAAACTGAATAATCCGGTGAGTTCTTTTCGTTTTCTCAACGCCGCAACAAAATCTTTATTTACCTCATCGAATCTCTGGTAATCTACTTCACTACCTTTATCTAACAATCGAACTGCAAAACCTGATGAAGCACCATAACCCGGTACAGCTGGTGGCTCGAAATACTCAACTACAGCCCCGATATTTTTCGTTTGTTCTTCCAATTCTTCCATAATCTCTTTTACAGATTGCTTTCTCTCAGACCAGTCTTTGAGGTTAATTAAGCAAGTACCTGCATTAGAACCTCGGCCTTCGGTCAAAATTTCATAGCCTGCCATGGCTGTTACTGATTTTACCCCTTCAACGTTTTTAGCTATTTTTTGTAATTCCAGTGAGACACTATTCGTGCGTTCGAGGGTAGTACCCGGAGGCGTTTGAATAATTGCATAAATTTGTCCCTGGTCTTCCCCCGGTATGAAACCGGCCGGCAAAACAGTATTAATTCCTATAATACCCAATGCAAAAACTATTAATACCCCAAAGGTTACGACTCTACGATTGACAATTACGGTTAGTAATTTGGTGTATTTGCCTAATAACCATTCAAAATTCTTATTGAACCAATCAATAAACCGATTAATAGGTGTCTTTTTCCGGGCTTGTCCGTGCGTATTCTTCAGAATCATGGCACATAAAACAGGTGTAAGCGTAAGCGCCACCACCCCTGAAAGCACAATAGAAGAAGCCATTGTGATGGCGAATTGTCTGTACAACACACCCACCGGACCTGTCATAAATGCTACCGGTACAAATACCGCTGTCATGATTAAGGTAATGGCTATAATTGCCCCACTGATTTCGCTCAATACTTTCTGTACAGCTTTGAAGGGTGTTAAATGCTCTTCTGCCATTTTTACGTGAACTGCCTCTACTACCACAATGGCATCATCAACTACAACCCCAATTGCCAATACCAAGGCAAAGAGTGTAATGAGGTTAATACCAATACCAAAAAACTGCATGAAAACGAATGCTCCGATAAGCGAAACAGGCACTGCCAGAGTTGGAATGAGGGTAGAACGGAAATCACCAAGAAAAAGAAATACCACTAATGAAACCAGTATAAAAGCTTCTACAAGCGTATGTAAAACCTGGTCAATTGACGCATTTACAAAGCTCGAAACATCATAATTGATTTCATAATCAACCCCCGGTGGAAAATTCTTTCTCAATTCTTCCAATTTTGCTTTAACATCAGCAATAATCTGATTGGAGTTACTTCCGGGATTTTGTTTTAACACTAATGAAGCAGAAGGATAGCCATCTTTATTGGTGTAAATATCCACAAACTCACTACCTACATCTACCTTGGCTATATCTTTCAATTTTAAAATTTCACCTTCCGGATTTGCCCTGATGATGATGTCTTTATATTGCTCGGGTTTATTAAACCAACCCTGATAGGTAAAAACGTATTCGAGCGATTGCGCTACCTTACCAGAACTTAAACCCACACGCCCCGGGCGCCCCAACACACTTTGTTCATCAATGGCTTTAAGCACGTCATCAGCAGAAATATTGTAAGCTCTCATTCTGTCCGGATTAAGCCAGACCCGAATGGCAAACGCTCTGCTACCAACAATCTCAGAACGACCTACACCGCTTATACGTTGTAATTCGGGAACAACCAGGTTGTCGGCATAATTGAACAAAAACTTTTGGTCATACTCTTTATCTGTACTAAAGAAGTTGACATACATAAGCATACTCGGCTGTACAGGCGTAATAATAACCCCTTCCCGCTGAACCAGAACAGGTAAGTTTGCCCAAACCTGATCTACACGGGTTTTTACACGAGCAGCGGCAATAGTCGGGTCAATACCAGGTTCAAAAACGATCTGTAACGTGGCTTCACTGGCACTTGTGGCGTCCGACATCATGTATTGCATGCCGGGTACACCATTAATGGCACGCTCCATGATGGTCAAGGTAGATTTTACCAGCACGTCAGCATTTGAGCCGGGGAACTCAATGAAAATATTTACCCGGGGGGGAGCTATTTCAGGAAATTGAGATATGGGGCGAGTAAAAATAGCCAATATCCCCAAAAAGACGATTGCCAGAGACATGGCAATAGCCAGGACTGGTCTTTTTATGAATTTGCTAAACATTTTTTCTGAATTTTGTCAATACCTTACAGGTTGCGAATCATCGCACCGTCTAAAACCAATAAGGCTTTCGATGATTTAAAAATTACTCTGCATGAAGGTTCTTTAAGTCTTCAATAACTGCCTTATAAGGTTTAAATTTAGTTTTGATATGGTCGCCGTTTTTAACTTTACGTAAACCTTCAACTATAATTTTATCGTTCGGAGACAAGCCACTCGTAACCGCGTAAATATGAGGCATTTCTAAACCAGTTGTTATTTGTCTGGTCTGAACAGTGCCTTTTTCATCTACAACGAATACGAATTTTTTATCAAGGATATCAAAAGTAGCTCCCTGTGGAATCAAAAGAACATTTTTAAGATATGTGGGCATCAGAATTGTACCTGTTTCTCCATGTCGTAAAATGCCTTCTGGGTTTGGGAATGTGGCACGAAAAGCGATGTTTCCGGTTTCATTGTTGAAATCTGCCTCAATCGTTTCAAACATACCGTCATGATTAAAAACTTCATTGTTTGCCATGACTAATTTTACTTTTTGAGGACCTTCCTTCTTGATGCGCGCAGCGTAGTCCAGATATTCAGCTTCCGGAACATTAAAATAAACCCAAAGTTTACTGTTGTCCGAGAGTGTAGTGAGCAGCTCTCCCTCATCTACCAAACTTCCTAATCGCATGTGGAATTTATCCATTATGCCACTAAAAGGAGCATTAATAGATGTTAGCCCCAGATGAGTACTTGACAATTTCAAGTCAGCTTTTTCACGGTCAAGTTTTGCTTTGGCTAAGGCCAGTTCTTGAGGTGAAACAATCTTTTGGTCGGATAGAATTTTGGTATTTTGATACTCAATTTCAGCGTATTCCACATCAGCCTTCGACTTTTCCATTTCTGCCTGATACACCAGAGGCATAATCTGAAACATGGGTTGGCCTTGTCTGATATGCTGACCTTCATCAACAAATATTTTTTGTAAATACCCTCTTTCTAAAGAGCGTAATTCGATGTGATTGCTGGCCCGGATTTGACAGACATATTCTTTATTAATAGAAGTATCAACCTTGATCGGGCTACTTACTAAAAACTCTGATTCCTCTTCTTTTGTATGCTCAGCATGATTACAACCTGCTATATAAAATGCAGCAATTGCTAAAAAAATGATTGAATATTTCATGAATATTTTAAAAAATAAGAATGTAAGCCTATTGATTGAAAAAAGTTTTCAAACTAAATAATGCCTTAAAAACCTTTGAAAAAGATAGATTTTTACTTAGAAGTACGTTAAGAAACCGATTAATTAAACGGAATCTTCCAGGAATGGTGGAGTAAGAAAAAGGGAATCGTAATTCGTTTCTGAAAAGATAAATTGAAACTTACAAACGAACTTTTTAAGAAATTATGATTAAAAGAGGGTATATGTAACGGGAAATTGCTTTCAACGGTTTCGTCCTCCCCACTTTCGTCAGTGGGCTCTGATTCTTCTATAGAACTGAATACCGATAAAAAATCGTAAGGAAGAGTGGATCTTGGTTCTTGAAAAACTATATTATGAGAGCTCTCTTGATTTGCCTCAGAGAAAGAACTATTTATTCTTTCAGTTTCAGAAGTAAAGCTACTGCCTTTAACTAAAACAGAAGTAATTAAGAATAGACCACAAAACATTCCTAATAATTGGAATGCCCGGCTTATTTTAATATTTCTGTTCGAGGTTTTCATATCTATCACAAATCTACTAAACCATTTTTGAATATTGATACTGTTGTATCAACCACTCTCTGTTGATTTCTGATAAATGCAATATATTGCTTTACAATAATTTATTGATTATCAATAAATTACAATTATAAAAGCATAAAAATTATTGGAATAATTAAATGTAGGAGCGCAAATTTTTAATGACATTTTAACTGCTCACAGCATTGATAAAAACGAATTCAGATTGATTCAAGCTCCTTAAATTAATAATAGAGCTTCACCACATCATACCCAAACCTAAGTATCAATCCAAAAACCACAATCAGGAATATTATGCGCACAAAGGAGTTCCCTCGCAGAATAGCTATCTTACTACCCACATAAGCTCCTGCCATGTTGCAAATCATCATCGGGAGAGCTATCTGAAACACCACAAAACCTTTGCTGACAAAGAAAATCAGAGAGGCTACATCGGCTATTACATTTATCACTTTCGAAATGGCCGAAGCCGACAAGAAACTGTAACCAATGATACTTACAAAGCCAAACACTAACAGGCTTCCTGTGCCCGGCCCCACAAATCCATTATAGAAACCGGTTACCATACCTATCAGCAAGCCATAAAAAGGAACAATCGACAAAGTGAATCGAAGCTTTTCTTCATGACCCAAGTTCTTCTTCCTATAGGTATAAATAGCAATTACACTCATTAAAACCAGAATAGTTGGTTTCAAGATACTAGCACTCATTAAGCTTGACAGCAAAGCGCCTGAGTAAGACATAATAGCTGCACCTATTCCCGCATACGTTACGGTTTTCCAGGGAATCTTTACTTTTTTGGCATACTGATAACCTGCCACGGCAGTACCCATGAAAGACGAAAAGCGATTGGTGCCTATCACCTGAGGAACGGAATAATGCGGGAACAATATAAACAAAGCGGGGACCTGCACTAAGCCGCCCCCGCCTACAATGGAATCTATAAAACCTGCAAAAAATGCAGCTATACAGGCAATGACTGTTGTTTCGAACATTGGATTTATGGAGAATGGAAAAAGGAACAGGGAGAAAGGGAAACATCGAAATTCAGTACATAGCAGAACTCCATTCTCCTTTCTCCTATTATCTTTCTCCAACTATTGCGACCACTCAGTCGGGGTTCTGTCCCAACGATGGCTTTTGAGTTTTAGCCGAAGGTTTTCATCTAATTTTTTGCCGTCACTGGTGCCGATATTGGCATCAACATGGCGAATCTTTCTCATACCCGGTATAATGGTGTGTACATCATCATTACCCAGAATAAACCGGAGAGCCATTTCAGGCATGGTCAGGCCTTCAGGTACCAATGGTTTCAGTGCATCGGCATGTTCGACACTCGGAATCAGGTTTTCAGGCACGAAATAAGTAGAGCGCCAGTCGTCGGCAGGGAATACAGTATCTTTGGTCAATAAGCCTGTAAGCGTGCCTTCATCAAAAGGTACCCGGGCAATTACAGCGATGTCGAGTTCGCGGCAAAGTGGAAACAGCTTATCTTCCGGATTCTGATCGAAGATGTTATAAATCACCTGCACTGAGTCTATCAGGCCAGTTTTAAGAGTTTCTAAAACATTATCTGGCTCCCAGCGATTCACACTCACACCGAAGTGCTTTACCTTACCCGCCTGCTTCAATTTGGTCACTGCTTCTTTCCATTCATCGTTACCTGCCCAGGCATCTTCCCACACATGAAATTGCTGCAGATCAATGCAATCAACTGCCATATTTTTCAGACTTTTCTCGGTATATTCAATGATATGCTCGGCAGGGAAACAATCCTCCAGAAGAAAGTGGGATTTTGACGGCCACGTGAAATTCTTGGGTGGAATTTTAGTGGCTGCATACAAACGTCTGTCAGCATATTTTTTTAATACTCTTCCTAAAATCTCTTCACTTTTGCCCTCAGCATAACCCCAGGCCGTATCGAAAAAATTACAACCTAGTTCAACTGAGCGGTCAAGCGATTGTCCTACTTCGTCCTGATCAGAGCCTGTCCAACCAGCCAGACCCCACATACCGTATCCTATTTCACTGACATTCCAGCCAGTACGTCCGAATCTTCTATACTCCATAAAATAAGTATTAATTGATAATTTTATATGGTTATTAATGCTTGAATAAACGCCAATTCAGGATTTTCTTTTCTTTCGCGAGGTGATAATCCATGCTATGAGACCTGTTAAAAACAACGCGATGGTAATACCAAAGGTAATCCATTTGAACATCCCTGCCGATGACGCAAAGTTTGCAGCCTGGTCTGCCCTTGCCGGGAAAGCATTGAGCATGGTAATAATCCCTGCATTTTCAGCTAAATCGCCGATGATGACTAAAAGCGGAAAAACATTGAATTTCTGGATGAAACTATCTGCCGGAAATGCTCTTTTGAATACAAAACTTAATAGTAATATATTGGTAATCGTATAAACAACCGGGTAAATGATATCAATAAAGGTTTCCACAAGGAAGTAAGCCTTTCTACCTTCTTCTCCGTAAGCCGATAATAAGTTGTAGGCTTCCTCGGGAGTGAATCCGAATTTTAAATCTAAAACGCCTAGTACTTTCTGTGGATCAAAAATAGTTTCCATGTAGGGCAACACCCCTGCAGAGATTATCATTTGAGATACAAAGAAAATCAGAATATTACGACCCGTGGCATATCGATGAGCCAGGTTTGAAAGTGCGGTAATCATTGCCAGGTTAAATTAGTTGAAAGGTATACACAAATATAAAGAAACCAATTTATATAAAACTGAATAATCTTTCTTATTCCTCTGGTGTCCCGGGCAATATAGCAGTTCCGGAGAAGATTGTTCCGGCTCTGAAAATAATTTTACGTTAAATATCACGAGTAGTTTAAAAAAAATTAAATTTGCACACTACCAGACTCCGTAGCTCAGTTGGTAGAGCAACTGACTCTTAATCAGTGGGTCGAGAGTTCGAGCCTCTCCGGGGTCACAAGCTAAAAGCCCTTTTATATACGAAAAGGGCTTTTTATGCTCTATGAATTTTTATCGGTCCAGGGCATTTGATGGATCAGCCCGAACTCTACGGGAGCCGGGAAGATTGAAAGTTTTATCCGACCTGTCAGGTACGGTTTTACCGGCAACGCATCATCAATGATTTGCATCATTAAAAAAATGGCCCCATCTTAGTATAAAACATATCTCGGAATGAAACTATCCTTCAACAAATTAAGGATTCTTTTACATAGGATTTTATTCAAATTCAAAGTTGATAAAACCACCAAGCTTGAGAGGCTTTTACAGGTAAATCTCCAGGTAAATTATTCACAGATGCTTAATTCTTCTAAACATCTGCCTTCCTTTGATATAGTCGAATTCTCCTCCTACTCTCAAAATGGAGAAGACGGAATATTGCTTTTCATTTTTTCAATCATCGGATCTATCTCTAAGAAAGTGGTCGAAATTGGGTCAGGCGATGGTATAGAGTGCAATGCGGCTAATTTGATAATAAATCATGGCTGGCATGCTTTGTTGATAGATGGCGATAAAAGCAATGTAGAAAGGGGCAGAGCATTTTATCAACATAGAATTACTGATTCCTGGCAATTTAACAGAACACCCCCGAAAATAGTACATGCATGGGTAACGGCAGAGGGCGTTAATGATTTGATCACATCCAATGGGTTTTCAGGCGATATAGATTTGTTGAGCCTTGATATCGACGGAGTAGATTTCTGGATTTGGAAGGCTGTTACGGAAATTAGTCCACGTGTTGTCGTACTTGAATATAATAATCGCTGGGCGGCTGATCGATCCGTAACTGTCCCGTACAAAAAAGATTTTGTTGGAACCGAAGTTACCGTAGAGGGAGAGGGTTATTTTGGAGCCAGCCTGATGGCATTCACGAAACTTGCTAAAGAAAAAGGTTATCGCCTTATCGGCGCTAACAGTCCGAATACAAATGCGTTTTTTATGAGAAACGATGTAGGACTTGACATTTTTCCTGAAGTAAATGTATTAACGTGTCTTAGTTCGCATTATGCTTTAACTCAGCACGCATCCAAATATCATTTAATAAAAGAAATGCCTGTCGTTGAGATTTAATAAACTACCGGCCAGCCCTGGAAAGCCGTGTTCGCTCAGCAAACAGGGTACGTTATGCATCGATTGCAACACTAACGCATTCCGGCCTGATCCCGGATTAAGAACACGTGCCGTTTCCTCATTCCCTTAAGTTACGCCGCGTATTGCTTTTTGATTCTACCTTATTGGACGGGTCTGTGTCAGGGAATAATTTCCTCTATTTCTGACGATACAATACCTGATTAGGATAACCCTTCACCACACTCATCAACTTACGCGCTTGTTTAGCGGGACAGCAGTAAATTTAATGTCCCAATGATCCAGCTTCTCATCTATTGAACGTTTAAACCTGCCATAATCTACTTCGACAGGGCGTTTCCTGTTGCTGAGATTTTCCAACTGGGTACGTAAGGTGATGGAAGAAACCGTCTCCCATTTTATGTGGACAAACGCTACGATAAGACCATTGAGGCCAATGATAACTGCTAGCAGTCGACTATAAATTTTTGCCGCTTTAATCGCTTTACTTCGCAGTATTCGTTCTATATATCCCATCCAGAACAAAAACAATGGCAGTAAAGGTGCGAGCCTCTCCGGGGTCACCTGATAATCAAGCACTTATGAGATATTTCTTATAAGTGCTTTTTTATTGGTGCTGAAATTAATAAAGAATCCCACCACTGTTTAAGCAGATAACGCCATCTGCTGTTGTTCTTTTTGAATAATACCCCACTCATTAATTTTTTCTAATGCGGGCACCAGGCTTTCGCATGCTTTGGTTAAAGTATACTCAACACGTGGAGGTATTTCAGGAAAAATATGCCGGCTAATTAAGCCATCGTCTTCTAGCTCCCTCAATTGCTGCGAGAGCATTTTATCGGTAATAGATGGCAGTCGTTTTTTCAACAAACTGAACCGGTTGTCTTTCTGACTAATATAAGCAATAATTAATATTTTCCATTTTCCTTCAATCATGCTCATGGCAAATTGCAAAGGGCAATTGCTCAATAATTTTTTATCGTTTATAGTGGCCGTTGAGTTCTCTTTTCTCATTACTTTCTTTTTAGATAGTATAATACAATTCAGAATGTACATAACAAATATATAGAATAACTTTACTTTTGCAAAGTCAATCGTGACCATTCTCTAAAAGAAATAAAATATTTATGAAAGCAATTCAATTTAAAAGTTTCGGCGAACCAACGACCGTATTGGAAATTGTCGAAAAAGCTATTCCTGAACCTCAAGCCGATGAGATTGCCGTTAAAATGCTCTTACGCCCTATCAATCCCTATGAATTACTGATTGTCAGAGGGAAATATAGTTTCAAACCTGATTTGCCAGACACACCGGGCTTTGAAGGGATAGGCGTTGTTCAGAAAATAGGAAGTGCCGTTCAAAACATCCGGGTTGGGCAAAAAGTACTAACAATGGCGTTGGCCGGTACCTGGCAGGAAATAGTGGTTGGTAAAGCAGGTAGTTTTTTACCACTTCCTGAAAACATTTCAGACGAATCTGCTGCTTTGATTGCCAACCCGCTCACCTGCTACATTATTCTAAAAGAAATTTTCAAAATTAAGCAAGGCGACTGGTTATTAGATACCGCTTCTACCACCCATATAGGCCGGTTACTGATTCAGTATTCAGCTGTTTTAGGTTTCAACCTGATTTCTGTGGTAAGAAACGCGAATCAGGCGGAAGAGTTGGCACAACTGGGTGCTAAAAATATCATTAATCTTGAACAGGATAACTTAGCTACTGCTGTCTCGGGATTCAATGCCGCGGGTGTTGATTTTGTCCTTGAATCTCTTGGCGGAGAAAATGGTGCAATGGCAATAAATACGCTGAAATTTGGTGGCGAGGCCATTTTGTTTGCTAAACTAAGTCAGCAGAACCTATCCGTTGACTCCAGCATTATTATTGGTAAAATGCTCACTATAATGGGTTATACGAGCCTTTACTGGTTCAAGCAGAGTACGCCTGAAAAGCAATATGAAGTAATTTCGTCCGTGTTGAGTCTATTGGCGCAACAGAAAATTGTACCTCCGGTTGAAGCGATCTACCCTTTTGAAGACTTCAAATCGGCAATTGATCACTCTGAAAAGTCGGGTAGAAAAGGTAAGATTCTTTTGAAATCCTCTGCCAATTAATTTAACACGTTAAAACGCATTTCCGGATATGTTTGACTTGAACATATCCGGAAAATGTCAAGGCCTAATAAACCATGTTTATTTTAAGGATAAGTCTTTAATGAAACAAACAATTCGTTCTGCTTCCGTAAATCCAACCTTAGTATGGAAAGCTATACTTTGTAGATTAGTAATGACAGAATCTGATGCTATTTGCTTCAAGCCTTTTTCAATAGCCCAATTTTCTGCAACGCTCATTAATTCTTTCCCAATACCCTTCTGTTGATATGCGGGTTTCACATAAATTCCTTCAATATATGCAACGGGCAATTCTGTTGCACCTTCCACATAATCATTCCGGATACTTATATGAATAAATGCGACATATTGTTCTTTATCTTTTACGATATAACAAATTTCATTTTCAGCATCTACGATACTTTTATAGTCTTCAAATTCCTCATCAAATGAGCAATCAGTCCATAATTCCAAAACAAGTTCAATCAGTGGTTTGATATTGTTAATGGAAAGTTTTTCAATAGTCATTTTTTGTCTTTGTAAATAGCTTACTCTTTAACAAATATGTATTATAGGAATAATATCAACTTAATAATTCTTTCAGCACTACATCTTCATCATCAATCAAATTAAAAATAGTTTTTCCTTCCCGATTTGGAATATTTTTGTCTGCTCCGGTCTGAAGCAAAAGTCGGACACATTCCAGATAGCTTGACATTTCTTTCTTATTACTGCTATATAAACCATGCACAGCCCAAAAAAGTGGTGTTGATATGAAGTCGATACATTTTCTGTTAATTTCTGCATTCGCTTGTATCAATCTTTCTACAACTACGGGTCGGCCACACCAGGCAGCCCAATGTAAAGCCGTTCCGCCATGGCATCCCGGATGGCTTATTATTGCTCCGTGTTCGATGTATAAAATTGCTACCTGGTCGGCATGCAGGCTTGAGGCAGCCACAAGCGGAGTATCTTTTTTTTCTATCATATTGCCGCCATTAATATCTGCTCCAAACTCCAGGAATACTTTTGCCATTTCTACACCCTCTTCGTCGGTATAAGTATTGCTATAAACACCATCGCAAATCCGGTGCAGTGGATGCGCCTTTGTTGTGTTTGTTTCGTCATAGGGTAAGCCTTCATTCGCAAGGCTCGGATTTTCAGAAAGGGCCTGCCTTAATCCTTCCAGATCTTTGCTATCTATTAGTTTTTTTATTGATATTTCCATTAGAGTATAGGATATTGAATAACCTTTATAGGTATAATAGGAATAGATAATTATCTATCTGTAAATGAACATTTTCAACCCCTGTTTCAACAAACAATATACAAAATTTCTTTAATTATTTTCATGGATAAAATTTATGATTCTCATCATTAAACACATTCTATTTGACCTTACGGTATTGTTTTAAAGTTAAAAATCAAGTATTTTTCGGAATCCATTCACAATCACAATGAAAAAGAATTTACTCTCTGCAATTTTACTGTTGCTTTCTTATTATCAATGCTACGCTCAGGAGCCGATACCGGTTGTTGAATGGGCTGAACCATATTCTGGAGGAACTAATGGCGGAAGTATTACGGCTTTTCAAGGCTCTAATGACTTATTTGCTTTAATTAAAGGACAAAATACGATAAGTGGTACCGCTAGTATAAGTAAATTCAATACAGGTGGATTGATAAAGGATCAATTTATTCATTCTGAGGGAGGGTCTTCAAATGCTCCGGTTATTTCTCAATATGCTTCGCAAGATGGCGGAGTGCTCGTCTATATTTTTTTGGGCTCAATTCTCAGGAAATATAATGACACCCTCAATTTGAGTTGGCAAAAAACAGTCAGTTATACTGTTCAAAATGCTACTGCCACTTCGGCAAACGGCTTTTATTTATTAATTAAAAGAACGGTAAGCGATAGTACGGTTTCAGAAATTAAACGAATAAAAAATGATGGAACCGAGGAGTGGACAGTTGCTTTAACAGGATTTGCAGATGATATCAATGACATAGAGACAAGCAGTGACGATGGTGTAATAATAGCAACCAAAAATGGATTACGGAAATACTCTTCCGTCGGAGCATTGGTCTGGTCTAATACCACAATTCTGGGGGGATATCAATTGGCACGCTCTGATAATTCTACCTTATACCTTCTGACCTACAATAATCTAACAAACACGCGCAATGTTATTCAGGTTAATACTGCAAACGGGACTGCCAACTGGACAAAATCGTTAGTCGGAGAAAGTATCACTGATTTTGAAAGAACATCTGATAATGGTTGTGTCTTTAGTACAAATACAGGTCTTTATAGATATAATTCAGCAGGAATACTTCAATGGAAAAACACTAGTTATACTTCCTGCAAGATTGCAATTACCGGAAATGACAAAATCTTTGTAATCCAGAATAATTCGATTTTCAAACTCACTTTTGCTAATGAGTTGGTATGGAGCAAAAGTTTTAATAGTAGTTATTACATTATTAACGACATTATTGACGCTTCAGATTTTGGTCTGTATGTAACCGCAGCAAAAAGTGGAAGTAGCATCACTAATGCTCCCGATTTTGTTCTTTTTAAGCTGGCGCCTCCTACCAACCCATGCAAGACATCATTTGAGATTACCGGACAAAACACCATTTCCTGTAAAGTGGGTAATATAGCAATGACATCAAATTTCGGTAAGGTATCTATGGAATACATGAGCTATCTGACTGATTTCTCTTTTCAATGGTATAAAAATAACACCCCGATAGCATCGGCAAATAGTTATTCATATACTGCCACCCAAAGTGGTAAGTATCGCCTGGTAGTTACACAGCAGGGTTGTCCAAGCACTTCCAGAACCGTTGAACTGAATATAGTCAACGAAACTCAGCCGGTAATTGAATCCGAGGGTACTCAGTTATGCCTTGGTAATTCAGTTTCTTTACATGCCAAAGGTTGTGATGGTGGCACGGTGGTGTGGTCAACAGGAGCCCGAGGCCTGAATGTTTTGGTTAATCCATTGGTAACCACTACCTATACTGCCGTCTGTGAAAAAATGATGAATAGTGAGACCTGTCAAAGTTTTGCAAGCAACAGTATTACTATTACTGTTCTTGGTTCTTCCAATTTGAGAATCGCGGAAGTTACAGGTAAAAAGGAATTCTGCGAAAACGATTCTACAAAACTCGAGCCGGTCATTACAGGAGGAATACCTCCGTTTTCATACATCTGGGCCAGAAATTCAACAAATCTTTCCAACGAGCCAAAGCTGCCTGTAAATCAGGAAGGCAACTATGTTTTACATGTCTTTGATAGTATCGGCTGCTATTTCAGGACAGACTCTATCCCGGTTAAAAAAAGAGCAAATCCCTTGGTTCCAGTTATCAGCCAGCCCGCGAATACAATTATATGTTACGGAGAAAATCTGTTACTTACAACCTCTGCAAAAGAGAGCAGTTATCAATGGTTCTTGAATAACCATGAAATTGCCGGTGCAATCAATCAATCTTATGCTGCCACTTCTGCCGGAAGCTATCAATTAAAAGTAACCAATGCTTATAATTGCTCAACTACTTCTGCAATTCCGCTGGTTGTCAGTGCATCCAACCTGAGAATTACTGAAATTTCAGGTAAAAAAGAGTTCTGTGAACAAAGTTCTACAGAGCTTGAGCCTGTGGTTGCAGGCGGCCACGCTCCTTTCACCTACAGTTGGGTTAAGAATTCAACAAATATTGCCAATACATCTAAACTATCTGTCAATCAGGAAGGCAAGTATGTTTTATATGTTTTTGATAACATCGGCTGCTCTTCTAAATCAGACTCTGTTACGGTCAAAAAAAATGCGCTTCCCGCAATTCCTTCTATCAACCAACCGGTGCGCCCCGTTATTTGTAATGGGGAAAGCGTAGTGCTCACCACCAACGCCCAGGTAACCGGCTACCAATGGTTTTTGAATAATAATGAAATAAACGGCGCCGTCAATGCATCTTATACTACTTCAACTCCCGGCGCATATCAATTAAAAGTAACCAATGCCTCTAATTGTTCGAGCATGTCTGAGACTCCTGTAGTTATCAATTTATCGAGCTTAAAAGTTACCGGGATATCAGGTAAAAGTGAATTATGCGAAGGCACCTCTACTCAATTAAATGGCATTATAAGCGGGGGCACCACTCCTTTGGTTTTTCAATGGACAAAAAACTCTGCTAAGATTTCAAACGAGGCAACAATACTGATTAGTGATGAAGGGAAATATGTATTATCAGTTTCTGATAATATCGGGTGTACTGTAAAATCAGATACACTAGCCGTTAAAAGGGTAGCCAACCCTGAAGCACCGGTGATAGCATCTTCTTCAGGTACTCAAATCTGTGTTGGAGGCAGTACCATTATAACCACCTTATCGAAAGAAAGCGCTTATCAATGGCTCATGAATAATACTGAAATAAATGCTGCAACAGGACAGTCTTATACCGCTACCAGCGCCGGAGATTACAGATTAAAAATTACTAACGCGAATGGTTGCTCCACTTCATCTACCAATTCCATTACCATTAGTGAAATCGTTATTCCTCAACCAACCATCAAGCAATCTAACGATAGTCTCATATCTAGTGCTGCCAGCGGTAATAAGTGGTATTTTAATAGCATTGAGATGTCATCTACCAGTCAAAAAATTAAATTTACAGAACTGGGCAGCTATCAGGTAAAAGTGTTTGATAAAGGTTGCGAAAGCCTGATCTCTGCTGTTTTTCAGCCTTCGTTATTAGCTAACGAAGAAGAAAAATTCTATCTGCAACTTTACCCCAACCCTACTGCTGATAAGGTATATCTAAAGTCTGTTAAACTATTTACCTATAAACTCGTAGATATCACCGGGCGATTAGTGGGTTACACCGCTGTTAAACAGAATGCCCATACTATTGATTTCTCCGGTTTCAATTCAGGTAATTACTTTATCGTTCTGGAAGAAGAAAATGGAAATATTATGGTGAAGAAGGTAAATGTGAGTAGGTAGTAGTGTATAAGTGTCAATCCTATTTAAAATTTCATATTCTACGGCTTTCAAGAGGCATTTAAATTCCTTCTGTTTACTTTTACTTATGTTATAAATTTTAGATTCCTTTCTTATATAAAGAACCAATATTTGGTACAATAATATCCAGATTATGCCCGAATTGTTATTTATATCATAATAAGCGTTGTTTTGATTCTAAGAATTAATTATTTTTCGGAATCACTAAACAACTACATGAAAAGATCTCTATTTTTTACAATTATACTGCTGTTTCCTTTATACTTTGGTTATTCACAAGAACAGGTCCCGGCTGTTGAATGGGCTGAACCGTTTAAAAAAGGAATAGATGATTTAACTATCTCTACATTTGGAAACTCTAACTTTTTTTATTCGCTTGCAAAAATACAAAAATCAAATAGTAGTGATATTAGCATACGTAAATTTAACGTAGATGGTTTGGTGAAGAACCAGTCTATTTTCTCTACAGAAGGCTCTTTCATTTCTCCTACAATACAAAATTACTCTTCTAAAGATGGTGGAATATTAATTTATGTGGCATCCATAGGAGTCCTTAAAAAATACAACTCTGATTTAGATCTTACATGGGAAAAACAAATACCTTATACCATTGAAAAAGTTGTAGGAACCTTTGATAATGGCTTCTATTTTTTATGTACAAATTTAGTAAATGATAAACCCATGGCCTATTTAAAAAAAATAAAAGACAATGGGAGTATCGAATGGGAAGTTGATATCAACATAATAGCGAATACAGTAACTGCCATACAAATTGCGGATGATAATGGACTTGTGATAGCAACTACGTCCGGATTGATAAAATACTCTGCAGAAGGTAAGCAAATTTGGTCAAAAAATAATATTCAAGGTATTTATAACCTTATTGAGGCAGATTCTTCATCTATATATGTATTAGAGGCTATTAATGGCCTATCATCTGGAGTTCAAAGAATAAACACCTTAACAGGTAAAACAATATGGGGATTTTCAGGGTCAAGTAACATTATTTCTAATTTCGAAAAAACCTCTGATAATGGGTGCATAATTACATCAAGTAATGCATTATATAAATATTCTTCACGCGGTAAAATACAATGGTCAAATAGTAATTTCAATAATGCAAGAATAATCAGTTCAAAAAATGGTGAAGTGTTTGCAATTAAAAGCAATTTCATAACAAAGTTCAGCGCGAAAGGTGTCACGTTATGGTCCAAATACTTTACATACGATTATAGTTTTCTTAATATACATAATTCATCTGATGAGGGCCTTTATGTCACTACCAAAAAAAAATCAAGTGCGGCAACTGGTAGTCCAGAATATATTATTATCAAATTGTCTCCCCCCGGTAATTCTTGTAAATCTAACTTCAACATTACAGGTGAATCTAGCACTTTTTGTAAAGAAGGTGATTTGCTACTAACATCCAAAATAGGAAACACATTATTAAAAGATATTCTTCCAGTTGAAAATTTCACTTTCCAGTGGTATAGAAATAACACTGCAATAAAGTTAGAAAATACTTATAACACTCATTCCTATACCGCTAAACTTGCCGGAAGTTATAGCTTAACTCTAACACAAGAAGGCTGCACGTATTCTTCTCATAAAGTTGAATTAGCATTCGTTAATGCTACTGCACCTAAAATCTCAGCGGATAACATTGAGGTTTGCGCAAATTTTCCTGTGAATTTAACTGCAGATGGTTGCAATGGTATTGTAGTTTGGTCAAATGGGGAAAGAGGTCAAAAAATAAAAGTCACTCCTCAAACGACGACATCATATACAGCTTTTTGCGAAAGTACATTTAATAATCAACCTTGCTTAAGCCCTGTAAGTACTGCATTTAAAGTAACTGTTATAAAAACTTCATCTTTAAAAATAAACAATATATCAGGAAATAAAGAATTTTGTGAAAACACTTCAACATTATTGACAGCAAGTATCAGCGGTGGCACACCTCCGCTAACATATAATTGGATAAAAAACAGAACAAATTTTTCGGAAAACTCTAATATAATGGTTAATGAAGACGGCAAATATGTTTTACACGTATTTGATAAAGTTGGATGCACCGTAAAGTCTGATACTCTGTTAATTAAAAAGATATCTGGCCCAATTGCACCACTTATAGAGTCTTCTCCAAGTACATTTATTTGCAATGGCAATAATGTAAATATAACTACAAGTTTAAAAGAAAAATCCTATCAGTGGTATCTAAATGGAACAGAAATAACAAATGCCATCTTCCAATCATATACGGCAAAAATACCCGGCAAATATGAGTTGAAGGTAACCAACTCTAAAGGTTGCTCGACTACATCCACTAATTCAGTTACCATCAGTGAAATCGTTATTCCACAACCAACCATCAAGCAATCTAACGATAGTTTGATATCAAGTGCTGCCAGCGGTAATAAGTGGTATTTTAATAGCAATGAGATGTCATTTACAAGTCAAAAAATTAAATTTACCGAACTGGGTAGCTATCAGGTAAAAGTGTTTGATAAAGGTTGCGAAAGCCTGATTTCTGCTGTTTTTCAGCCTTCGTTATTAGCTAACGAAGAAGAAAAATTCTATCTGCAACTTTACCCCAACCCTACTGCTGATAAAGTATATCTTAGGTCTGCAAAGCTGTTTACCTATAAACTTGTAGATGTTACCGGGCGATTAGTGGGTTATACAGCTGTTAAACAGAATGCCCATACTATTGACTTCTCTGGGTTCAATTCAGGTAATTACTTTATCGTTCTGGAAGAAGAAAATGGAAATATTATGGTGAAGAAGGTAAATGTGAGTAGGTAGTATTTTACTGCCAGATTTCTGTCAAAGAAAGTCTCCGCTATCTTATACTATTTAAGTTTTAGGTGCTTCATAGCATTAGAACTTAATAATAGAATAAGACCGGCAATCATTTTTTCTACATTAGTGAGTATTTTTCTCCCCTATGTTACCAGTAGGTGTATGCCTGTTTGCAAAACACCGGCGCATGCCTAATTGCTTGCAGGCATACGTTTATGCCCGATTTTAATATCCACACTTATACGCTTAGTGTTCCATTGGCATACTTTTTTATGTCTTTACAGTAAAAATATGGCCGAAAAGGGAAAAACAACGCAAATCTTATATTCTCTCAGGCAGAAACTAACTTATGTAATATTAAAACACACAATCTCATGAAAGTTCTTGTTAAATCACTCGTTATCTTTTTTGCCGTTACTTCTTTGGCGTCATGCGTCACAAAAAAGAAATATGTAGCACTAAAAAATGAATATGATCGCTCCCAAACCGATTTAGTAAAATGTGGAGATCAGGTACAGGACTATAAGGACCGTCTGGCAGCAGCCCAAAGAACATCTGAAAATCAAACTCTGGCTTCGCAGAACGCCATTCAGCAACGTGACCAACAGTTGACCTACTATAAAGATCAATTGGAAGACCTGAAAAAATTGCGTGACAAACAGTTGGAACAAGTCGGAGATCTGACGGTATTATCAAAAGCCGCCAATGCCAATATTGATAATACGTTGTCACAAATGCAACAAAAAGATCAATACATTAATCGGCTTCATGCTGCAAGAACCAAGACAGACTCCATTAATCTAGCCCTGGCGGTGAATCTGACCCGTGTACTGAAAGATGGCATTGAAGATAAAGATATTGAAGTGAAAGTTGATAAAACGGTTGTGATGATTAATATTTCAGATAAGATGTTATTCAGCAGCGGTAGCTTTAAAATTTCTCCGAGAGCTAATGAAGTGTTAGGAAAAATTGCTCAGATTATCCAGTCGAGACCTGAATTAGAAGTAATGATTGAAGGTTACACTGATAATGTGGCCATTAAAAACGAATGTGTATCCGACAACTGGGATCTAAGTGTGAAACGTGCTACTTCAGTGGTTCGTACACTACAGGGTCAGTTTAAGGTAGACCCTAATAAGCTGATTGCCGCCGGCCGTGGAGAATATAATATGCTGACAAGTAATGATACAGCCGAAGGACGGTCAACTAACCGCAGAACCAGAATTATTCTGATGCCAAAACTGAATCAGTTTTATGATTTATTAGGCTCAAATAAATAATAGATAATAAAGTCAAGTCTTTAAACAGAGCTGTTTTCTCAGCTCTGTTTTTTTTGTTGTAATCTTCCCTTTTGGACATTTGTCTGTCATTTTTGCTTTTTAGCCTGCCAATTTTGCATCAGCAAATTGATTTAAAACTTATTAAAATACAGGCTATCATGGAAAATTTCAACACAGAAAAAACAATCGGCAGATTATTAATTACAGGGGGTATCTTATTATTTATTCCTTATACAATACTGGGTATTATCTTCGACTATCCGGCTATTTTAAGGCAAGACACGGGATTCATTCTTACTAAATTTCATGAGGGAGGCACACAGCTTATCTGGACATGGTTTACGTTTGCCATAGTAGGTTTACCTTTCTTGCCTGCCTACATATTGCTAGGCCAGAAACTGGAAAACAAATTCTCATCTATCCGTTGGGCTACTGCCATAGGAGTAATTGGCTTGATAGTGCAAATGATTGGCTTATTACGCTGGACATTCGTAGTGCCTGTGCTGGCCAATCATTTTGTGCACGGCAATACTGCCACAAAAGAAGCGAGTAAAGTCATTTTTGAGGTTATACACCAATATGGCGGTGTAATTCTTGGCGAACACCTGGGACAACTGTTCACAATCATCTGGACTGTCATGATTACACTTGCCTTTCAAAAACTCAAACTATTTCCTAGATGGATTATTGGTTTAGGATATATTTCATCAGGAATTTATCTGCTGGCGCAAGCAGAATTGTTTGCTACAGTAATGCCCGATTTCCCGGTTTGGGATATGGCCGGATTCATCGGCAGTACTTTGTGGCTGATCTGGCTGATTATCACCGGAATCATGCTCCAACGCAAATCAATTAAAGCATAATTGTACTTAGAACATTCACTGCATAACGAGGTTTTTTTCTTCTGCGAAAAAAACCTCGTTATACTTTTAGGGGTATTCCAAAAAATAATTGTCTTATTTGTGCAACGCCCCTATGTTATTTTGCATCTTATTAAAAACTGTATCAATTATCGATTTCAAACTATACTTAATTTATGAAAAAGCTACTCTCATTATTTATTCTCGGACTATCAGCCGTAAGCATCTCATTTGCACAGGATAAAGATACCCCTTACTTTGTAAAGTCTTATCAGTCGTCTGAGGTTCAGACTCTTCATGTACGTACATCAGGCGGTGGCATTACCGTAGCCGGCCAGGCAGGTAACGAAACCCGTGTAGAAGTATACGTCAGACCTAATAACTGGAATGGCAGCTCTATAAGCAAGGCAGAAATTGAAGAACGTTTAAGAGATTATGATCTTAGTGTCAAAAAAGAAGGCAGCACTATCTATTGCGTAGCTAAAAGAAAAAGCAGCGGCGGTTGGAACGACTGGAAAAAATCATTGAATATCTCCTTCAAAATCTACTCGCCAGAAAAAGTATCTACCGATTTACAAACCAGCGGTGGTGGTATCAATCTTAAAAACTTAAAAGGAAATCTTGAATTCTCTACCAGTGGTGGTGGTTTAAAACTCGCAGGTTTAGGAGGTAACATTAAAGGAAGAACTTCGGGCGGTGGTATTGACATTTCTGATTGCCGTGATATAATCGACGTAACTACCAGTGGTGGTGGCATAGAAGCAGCTAACTGTAAAGGCGAAATCAGATTAGGTACTTCTGGCGGAGGTTTACGCTTAAAACAACTTGACGGAATGATAAAAGCTACAACCAGCGGTGGCGGTATCAGAGCTGAGGAAATCAGCGGCGAATTCATCACTTCAACTTCAGGCGGTTCTATTCATCTGGAAGACATAAGAGCCAGCGTAAGGGCCTCAACCAGTGGTGGTGGTATTCATGCCGACATCAGATCTCTTGGCAAATACCTTTCACTATCAACCAGTGCAGGTAATATCAGCGTAAGAATGCCGATGGACAAAGGTTTAGATCTTGATCTGGACGCTAACCGCGTGCGTGTACCTGAAATCAAAAACTTCAGCGGCCGTATTGAAAAAGACCGAGTAAGAGGTTCGGTTAATGGCGGTGGTATTCCGATAACGATGGATGCCAACTCAGGAAGTATTAGCATTAATGACTAAGCGAAGTCAATAATAAAAATTACAAACTATCAATACCGATAAATCATGAAAAAACTATTCATTATTCTTTTGTGTGCAAGCATTGCAGGTACTGCAACCGCGCAAAAAGAAGTTTCGGCAAAAACCATTTTTGATGCCATAGATCAGGGTAAAAGTGTGAGCTACGATGGCGCAACCATTACAGGTAAGCTGGACCTGACCGAGCTTTCGAACAAAACTCGTGTTAAAAAAAGTAAAGGTTATGAAGAATATAAAAGCAGCGTGGAAGTGCCTTTGGTTTTTAAAAACTGTATTTTCAAAGGAGATTTTATTGCTTACAAAAACTCTGAGAACGACAGAAGCGGAAAATGGAGCCTTGGTGAGAAAAATGGTTCGTGGAGTTTTGGTGAAGGGGTAACCTATACCACTGATTTTGAACGTAGTGTAGTTTTTGAAAATTGTACGTTTGAAGGCTTAACTGAATTTAAGTATTCAGATTTTGCTGAAAAAGCTTCTTTTGCAGGAACAAAGTTTGAAAGAGAAGCCAACTTTAAATATGCCGGGTTTAAAAAAGAATCTAACTTCGCCAGTAGCACTTTCAGCGAATATGCCAATTTCAAATATTCGAAGTTTAAATATGATGCCGATTTCTTCAGTACAGCTTTCAAAAATTACGCCGATTTCAAATATGCCAATTTTGATGAGCGTGTTACATTTAAGAGCTCTACCTTTAGTAATCATGCAGATTTTAAATACGCAGAGTTTAAAGATTTAGGTAATTTCGATAACACCCGGTTCAGATCAGGCGTTGACATGAAGTATTCAAACGGTAAGAAATATATCAACTGACCGCTCCTTTTTTACAACCTCTACCCTATGTCCGAAGGCGTACAAAGTTTGTCCGTTTTCGGACATTTTTATTTTACAAAAACAACATAACATACTGACTATAAGTCAATTAAATTTAATGGCATAAACTTTGGCAAATAGTTATACAACATACAAACCGGAAAATCAGCTAAGAACCAGTATCTTAACGACCCGAACAAATCAATTCAATCAAAATGATTCAATTAAAAAACATATCTAAATATTACCCGGCGGGCTTCGGAAAAACTTATGTATTAAGAAACCTCAACCTTACCATCAACCAGGGTGAATTTGTGTCAATCATGGGGCCGTCAGGTTCCGGTAAATCAACTTTGCTGCATATTCTGGGTTTATTGGAAGAAGCCTCTGAAGGAGAATATTTATTTGAAGATGTGCCTGTACAAAAACTGTCAGAAAAAAAACGTACCGAATTACATAGAACCAGCATAGGCTTTGTGTTTCAGGCGTATCACCTGATTGACGAGCTTACCGTTTATGAAAACATTGAGACCCCGCTTTTATACAAAGGGCAGTCTGGCTCTGAACGTAAAAGCAGAGTAGCTGATGTACTGGATCGGTTCAATATGGTGGCTAAAAAAGACCTTTTCCCAACGCAACTTTCAGGAGGGCAACAACAACTGGTAGGTATTGCAAGAGCTATTGTGGCAGAGCCCAAAATAATCTTTGCCGATGAACCTACCGGGAACCTGCATTCTGAACAAGCGAAACAAATTATGGAGCTATTTAAAGAATTAAATGAAAAAGACGGTGTAACGATTGTACAGGTAACCCACTCGGAAGAAAACGCCACGTATGGCAACAGGGTCATCAGACTGAAAGATGGCTGGATAGACTAACAACTCATGTTTTGAAATTAGTGATATAAAATACAATGAATAATTTACGCAAATACTTACTTTTTTTATTATTTCCGATAGGTCTTTCGAGTGCAATGGCACAGAACAAAATGACCTTGAAAGAGAGCCTGGACATTGCCATTAAAAATAACCTGACCTACCGCGAAAGCCAGATACAATCTGAAGCTGCTAATGTGGAGCTGTCGCGGGTAAGGTCATTGCAATACCCAAGAATAGGCTTTGGTGTGGGGCAGGATGTGCGTCTTGGTAGAAGTATCGACCGCTTTACCAACAGCTACATTGAAGAGTTATACAGTACCAACGGCTTTGGTGTTGACGCCACCGTTACACTCTTCAATGGTTTTCAGATAAAGAACCAGATTCAACAGAATCTACTTTTGAAAGAAGCCGGTACTAAGGGCATAGAGGCCAGCCGTAATCTGATTACCATTAATTTGTTGCAGGCTTATCTGCAGGTGCTTGCATCACAGGAATTAGTGGAAGTAGCCAAACAGCAGGTAGAGACTTCGAGAGCTCAGCTTGACAGAATCAATAAACTGGTTAATGCCGGTGTAGTAGGACAAACCGAGTATTTCCAGATCAGATCTCAACTGGCTAACGATGAGTTTTCGCTTGTAACAACGCAGAATGCCTTGAAGACTAATCGTCTGGCTTTGTTTCAGCTGATGAACCTGACACCAACGAACAACGTTGTTTTCCAGCCGATTGTTGACGAAGTAAACATCTATAAAGTTGATGACAGTTTCGTTAATCAGTTATATGAGCAATCAATTGCTAACTTCCCTTCAGTAAAAAGAGCCGAATTACAATTGAGAAGCTTTAATAATCTGATAAAAGCTACAAAAGCCAATGTGATGCCCAACGTTTCACTTTCTGCCAATTACGGAGCATTCTATTCGACTTCAAACAAGACAGAAAGTTATGTAACACAGATCAACGGTACACGTAACGGTTCTTTGTCTTTAAACGTCAGTATACCTATTCTGGGAGGCTTACAGAACAAGCCACGGGTAGCCGCTGTGAAAGTACAACAACAATTAACAGAAAATGCGCTTAACACAGCCAAGATGCAATTACGCCAGGCTATTGAGCAATCATTCCAATCTTTTGATGCCGCTTCTGAAAGATTCAGAGTAGCTACTGAGCAGGTGAGTATCAACGAGCAGAATGTGAAAGCAGCCGAAAGCAGAATCAGTGCGGGAACGGTGAATTCGGTAGAATATGTGCTTGCAAAAGTAAATTACGACCGGGCCAGAAGCAATCTGGTACAAGCCAAATATGAAGTATTGCTTCAGCAAAAGATTCTGGATTTCTACAAAGACGGTGAATGGAAAATTAACTAGTAAAGGAATACATTTATGAAACATGGCTACGATTGAATCGTAGCTATTGTTTTTTTATTACCTCACTTGTATCCGTACAATTTTCCAATAATTCTTCGTTGGTCAGCTTCAATTGAGGATGTACAAAATCACCTGCTATTTCTGCCAACGGAACCAATACGAAACGACGTTCCTGTATGTAAGGATGCGGGATTGAGAGATGCTGAAGATTTACAATTGCATCATTATAGTACAAAATATCTATATCTATTACTCTGGCTCCCCATTTTACTTCGCGTATCCGCCCCATAGATTGCTCTACAGCCAATACCTTTGCCAGCACTTCATGCGGTTCAAATGATGTAGAAATACAAACTACCTGATTCAGAAAATCATTCTGTTCTTTCAGGCCCCAGGCTGCTGTTTCATAAATACCTGATTGCAAGAGGATAATACCGATGTTTTCGGCGATGAGTATACGGGCACGATCTAAGTTCTCTTGTCGATTACCAAGGTTAGACCCCAAGCCAAGATACACCTGATTGACTTTCACTAGGCAGTAGTTAAATTGAAGGATTGCACCACCTCTGCTATTTCCGGAAGCAACGCAGGGTTCCTCTCAAAGGCATTACCTATTACGATAATATCAGCCCCGGCAGCGAGAGCATCGTGGGCTTTTTCTGATGAATTAATACCCCCTCCCACAATCAGTGGTACATTAATATTTTCTTTTACCTTACGGATCATTTTAGGAGATATTGCGTTCAATGCACCGCTTCCTCCGTCCAGATATATCAATCGAAGACCCAGCAACTCGCCTGCTATGGCCGTACAAGCCGCAATATCCGGTTTGTCGTGCGGTATGGGTGTTGTATTGCTGATGTATGAAACGGTAGTCTGGCGGCCACTATCAATTAATATATATCCGGTTGGCAGTATTTCCAGCCCGCTCTGTTTCAGAATAGGGGCTGCAATTACATGTTGTCCGATAAGGTAGTCGGGGTTGCGGCCTGAAATCAGTGAAAGCAGCAGGATACCATCTGCTGAAGGCTCAATGTGCAAGCTATTGCCCGGAAAAATCACCACCGGAATGTTTGTCTGCCGGTGAATAATATCAACCATCTCAGCAAGAATATGATTGGTAATCAGGCTGCCACCAACAAAAAAGAAATCAACGCGGTTTTCTACACAGTTGTATAAAAATTGATTAAAAGTAGAAATCTCAATCTTATCAGGATCAAGCAAAACGGCTAAAGCTTTTTTCTTTAGTTGTTTAAGTGCTACTATTTTTTCAAGAAGTTGCTTCGGCATCTTTAGTTGTAAGGTGGTCTATCAATTCCAATAATTTTTCTTTTGCAATAGCTAATAGAACTGAAGTGGCAGCACCTTTCATGGCAGACCATAACAAAGAGTCTCCTTCTTTTTCTGGCTCTGCCGGTACCGGTAAAGGCTCACTTCCCTGCTTTGCTTTCTCTCCTTCCGGTAAAATAAGCTCTGTTATTGCATATACCGCAACAATGATTCCTCCAATGACCAGGGCATTCTTGCCAACTTTTTTCAAGTCTCCTATCTGGGTTTCAATTGCACCCAGGTATTTGTCTATCGATTCCTGTAGTTGTTCCTTGCGATCATCACGATTTGTCTTAGGCGGCACAACCGGTACTCTTGTTATGGTTTCTCTTAGATTTTTCACTTTCCCACTGATTTTTGTTCAAAATTATTGAAAAATGCTAAAAAAAGAAAGGTTAAAGCTGGTTTATAGCAATTAAAGCTTTCAGAAATTAATCATACAAACATCAACCGGTTTTCTATGAAATCATATTTATATTCTACCGGTATGTACTAAACTTTAGTAGCTTGCGAAAGGTTTCTACATTTAATTTTTATTTGATATAAATCTCTTAAACGGTAAACTACCCACAATTAGTCTGCTACCTGTACCGCCATATACGATATTGCTCACCACTTTTGAAATTCTTTTTTCCTAAAGGTAATTCCATAAACGCATCGGCATCTACCAGGCTGGCTAGGTCGCCTGAGCCGTTTCCTGTAATAGGTGTAGCTCTTAAAACGCCCGTATTTGTTTTTTTAAGGCTCACCTGCAGAAAAAACGTCAGCTCAAATTGTATTTCAAAATCCTGTGCCAGCTCAGCTGTTTCAGGTTCTGAAAGTATGCCCTCCGAAGCCTCAAGCCAGGGCTTAAAATACCGATGTAAACACATAAAAGTTGACACCGGATTACCCGGCAAGGCGAATACGGTCTGATTACCTCTTTTACCAAACCAGAATGGTTTACCGGGTCGTTGTGAAACCTTGTGAAACAACTTCTGAACACCCTGATTCTCCAACGCTGTTGGTACAAAATCAAATTTACCGGCCGACACACCTCCGCTTAATACCAGTACATCGTAAGCTTCAAGGTATTCGCTTATCTTTTGCTCTATTATCGACTGATTATCGGGCAATAACACGGTATCAGCATTTACTCCCCAGTTTTTTAAGCAAGCTTGCAAGGCATAGCTGTTAGAGGTTCGTATCTGATGCGGTAAAGGGGTTTCAGTGATTGGAATAATCTCTTCACCAGTAGCAATTATAATGGCGCGTACTTGTTTCAGCACCTGTATCTCACTTTTACCTATTGTAGCCGCTACGCCTATTTCAGCCGGGGTTATTTCAGTACCTTTACTTACTATTATTTCATTCTGCTTACGGTCTGCTCCTTGCTTATGAACACTTACACCGGCACCAGCCGGTACTACCTGTACTACAGCTATTCTATCCTTAATGTTTACATCTTCGTATCTGATTACCGTATCTGTACCTGTCGGTAAGATGGCACCCGTCATTACCTCAATGCATTGGTCTGAATCTGCTAAAGTTACCTGAGGCTCACCCGCGGCCACTGTCCTTGCAATCGGGAAACTTCTCTGCCCCTTTTCGATCTGCTCAAAAGCAACCGCAATACCATCCATAGAAACCCTGTTGAACGGCGGTAAGTCGCGGTCTGCATAAAAATCTTCGGCCAGAATTCTATTCAACGCCTTTTCTATGGCTACTTTCTCTACGGCCAATGTCATAGTATTATTCAATACAATTGCTTCGGCTTGTTCAACGGTTATCATCGTCCTACGCTCTATTATTTATTATGTTGGTTGGATTATATCCTAAAGACTTTAAGTTAAGAAAATAAATGGAAAGTATACTATAATAGACAGGCAATTATAACTTCCGGCTAATTGATATTTGAAACTATTATCCGGCAACTCATTGCCCTTGCAGATATTTAGAAATCTCTGCCTACGCTATACGACAGATTGTTCTTTCTGATCAGACATTTTTTCATTATAACATTAACAATTAACAAAATGCCCATTGAGAAAATCAGTTTACCGATTGTATGAATATACATCGGATACGAATCAAATACAAAAAGACTCAGATAGCGGTAACCATCTATTGTCACAATGGCCACTGTGCCTACTACTAATTTATACCAGTTCCGGCTAAAGGCTTTATCAGCAAAAAAACTCATATTCAGGGTCAGAATGCTTATGAAAATAGATATGAACAATGGTTTATCAACAGAGCCGCTTCGGTACACCGTTGTTAATACAAAGCCAGATCCGGTTAACAGCAAAACGCAAACCAATAAAACGTAACTGAGGTTTTTAGGATTAATCCTTGAATTTACGATAGATAGACGCTGATTATTATACAGCACAAAAAGCACTGCATAAGCAGCCGTATTATTGAGAATATCAAAAGTTATGCGAACGCCCGGTGCGACGAGATAATAATGTATTTCTGAAATTACGTTTAAAATCAGAAATGCATTTAATAGATAAAAGCGCTTATATTCTCTGATTCTCTTTTTATAGAACCAAAGATACCCCAGACAAAGCAGCACAGGTGCCTGGTTCAACAGCTTGGCCAGCAATAGCTCTTCCCATGAGAGCATTTCCGGCACGGGTAAAAAATAAAAAAACAGGGTGGTCAATAGCACGACCATCCCATAGAGTGAAACAAACTTGGGTGACATGAATGCAGTTTTTTTCAAAAGCCAAAGCGTCTGATTAATCAGCAGTAGCTTATTTTAACTCAATAGCAAATCATTTTCGGTTAAGGATAACCAGGCAGGGATTGAATAAGGCAACAATAATATTTCTCTTTTTAGTAAAAACCAAACTTTAACTTTCATAAATCGGTTTATCTCTGAACTTCAGCTTATTAGCGTCTCTGCCAGAAAAGCTTGTTCGTATTTCTGCGCACACCGCCAGGGCTATTTCTTCAGGTGTGGAAGCGCCGATATCCAGACCAACCGGACTAAATATGCGGTCTTCGTCTGCCTCATTGATACTTCTACCCTCTTCTTCCATCCGGGCATACATCTTTATTGTGCGCTTCTTTGGGCCGAGCAGACCAATGTAAGGAATATCTGTCTGTAAAAGCGTTTGAAGGTTGCTATAGTCTGTTTCGTAATCGTGGCACATCGAAATCGCCGCGGTGTACTTATCTATTACAGGTATGTGATTTTTGGGCATTACGGCATCGGCCAAAGTAAAAAGAGACGGATGCATTTTGCCGGGATTACAAATGACTATTACTTTCCACCCCAATTCTTTTGCCATACGTACCATTGGATATACGTCATAGTTACTTCCGAAAACGTATAACTGTATAGGTGGAGGAATAACCTCTATAAACAGACCAATAGTTACGCCAGCAGGCAAAGTATAAGTTTGTGATACTGATTGGGTATTGGCAAGTGCCGTCTCTATTTCGTCGCTTACCGTATCCTTAATAATTTCTAAAGGAAAAACTTCACTGAAATGAACCGCGTTATCATATCTGAATACTTGCCCCAACTCAATCTCCTGATACTCTCCGTTGGCATTCTTAACATCTGTTACCGTAATGATTACATTGGGTGTGCGTTGTTCCAGACAGTTGCTTACCTGCAAAACCGCATTCTGAGAATTCTGAGGATCGAGTGGAGTAATTAGCACATCAATGATACCGTTACAGCCTAGCCCCACCCCTATCTGATAGGGGTCGTCATCGGTGGTATCATAAGTAATCAGTGTTGCTTTATTCTGCAGCATCGCAAGTCTGGCTTTTTTGAGGGCATCTCCTTCCAGACATCCACCACTGATTCCCCCAATCCATTCTCCGGTTTCCATAACAAGCATTCTTGCTCCGGTTCTGCGGTAAGAAGAACCTTCAACCCGCACTACCGTTGCCAGAGCTGCCTTACTCTGATTAAAATCTATTTTCTGATAAGCTTCAACAATTTGCTTAATCTCTTTCATATATATCCTGATAAAAGCCATAGCAGCAATTTAATAATCTATTTTATCCTCTTTCTTTATCCAGAGTTCAAATGCTACGTGCGCTTCGTTTCGTCCTAACGCCTCGATAGGAATCTTTCTGTCTGTAAGCGGCAATGGTATTTCATGATACAGAAAAGCATCATCGAAACCAATCTCTGCGGCATCGTCCCGGGTATTGCCATAGTATATTTTCTTTAGCCGTGTCCAGTAGATGGCGCTCAGGCACATGGGGCAAGGCTCGCATGAGGTATAAATTTCGCAATCGACCAATTCAAAAGTTCCTAAATTTTTACAGGCATCTCTTATAGCCACTACTTCTGCATGAGCGGTGGGGTCGTTTGTAGCCACTACCTGATTATGCCCTTGCCCTACTATTTTACCATCTTTTACTATTACTGCTCCAAATGGCCCTTGTCCTACCCCTACCTGACTTCCGATTATCGACAGTGCAATAGCTTTCTGCATAAATTCCTGCTTTTTATCTTCCATAGCTTTCTTCAAGTCATTTTATGTGAATTCTTTTTTCATTTAAATCATCCTACATCGCTAAAATTTCAAGACCATTTTCAGCCATAAACAGTCACGTTCATCATTCTGCCTGCAACCTCGCTAATATGATTAATGGCGGCGTCCACCTCTTCGGCAGTTGTCATACGCCCCAGGCTGAAGCGAATTGAGCCATATGCCAGATCGTCGTTCAATCCCATGGCTTTCAGCACATAAGATGGCTCTGTTGATGCCGAATTACAGGCCGATCCGTTAGAAACCGCTATTTCACTCAGGCTCATGAGCAATTGCTCGCCGTCAATTCTGCCAAAACTGATATTTGTGGTATTGGGCAGGCGATTTTCAGTATCTCCATTTATTTTCACCCCTGGCAATCGTTCTAAAATACCTGTCTCTAATCTGTCTCTTAGTTGGGCAAGATGTTTACTTTCTTCAATCAAATCATGTTGGCAAATCTCACAGGCCTTGCCCAAACCTACAATACCAGCCACATTCAACGTGCCGGAGCGTAAGCCCCGCTCATGTTTACCTCCGTCCTGCTGTGCTGTAATGTTCAGTTTTTTTCTGACATATAACACTCCTACTCCCATTGGGCCATATATCTTATGTGCCGACAAACTTAGTAAATCTACTTCATCGGCCGTTACGTCAACAGGCAATTTACCTATTGCCTGTGTAGCATCGGTATGAAACAAAACCTGATGTGCATGCGCTATCTGAGCGATAGCTTTTAGTGGATGCAAAACCCCGGTTTCATTATTGGCTGCCATTATGGAAATCAGAATTGTATCCGGTCGAATAGCCTCCCCAAGCAATTTAAGATCGAGTTTTCCTTCATTATCTACAGGCAGGTAGGTAATTTCGGCCCCAAGTTTTTCTAAATGAAGGCAGGTATCCAGCACTGCTTTGTGTTCGGTCTGAACAGTTATGATGTGCTTCCCCTTGTAGCTGAATGCCTCATATACTCCTTTAATAGCCAGATTAACAGACTCTGTTGCCCCGCTCGTAAATACAATTTCTTTTTCTGTAGCATTTATTAAGCCGGCCACTTGCCGTCGAGCCACACTCACTGCCTCTGCCGCTTTCCAACCATACGCATGAAAACGGCTGGCGGCATTTCCAAAATGGTTTGTCAGATAAGGCAACATCGCTTCCAGCACCCTGGAGTCAACGGGTGTGGTGGCATTATAGTCCATATAAATCGGATACTCCATCAATTAAAAGACAACCCGGTTGCTGGTTATATTGTGTTTATTTCTATTTTTGAAAAGTAAAAATACTGAATTTACAGATTATTATTATCTAAAAAGAACAGGCTTTCAAAAGAATTGGTTTTTCTTTTGAAATGTTTTAATTTTTTCAAGAAAACCCAAACTTTATTCGGCTAAACAATCTAAATGCAGTACATTTTCGCGTAGTTTGCTTCTTCAAAACATTAATGCCTGTAATAAAATGCTGGGAAATTCTACCGATTCGATTTTCACCCAAGAAATTCATAACAAATACCTTGTATTCAATACTCTTTTTTCAAGGTTGCCTTATGATAAAATGACTAAGATTGGTCAATTAATGCCTTTTTTGCATGATATATCAGAGACGGGTTTCGAAGAAGGCAAAGAACCGAGGGAGATCATCGATAGTTTTTTCAAGCAATATACTTCTATCAAGGAAGAAAAGGAAAAAATAGATCTTTTGTTCCGTTTCATTACTTACATAGAGCGGCAGGTAGTATTATTTGACAGCGTTGAAGACTCTGCTTTTGAAAAACTGTATCCTTTAAACAGTAAAGGCACGTTGTCAAGCACGTTGGAACTGGCCAAACAACAAAATAAACTGGCAGAGGTACAGAAAAAACTACAGAATTTCAAAGTTCGTATTGTTTTTACGGCTCATCCTACCCAGTTTTATCCCAGCAGTGTGTTGCGTATTATTCAGGATTTAGAGCAACTTATTCCTAAAAATGATATTAACGGCATAGACTCGTTGCTTCAGCAATTAGGGAAAACCCCATTTATCAACGAGCAAAAGCCGACTCCTCTTGAAGAAGCTCAAAGTATTATATTTTACCTGCGCCATGTGTATTATCAGGTAATCGGTGAAATACACGAAAAACTGAATACGTATTTTCAGAACAACAGTCATGGGTTTAATCCTGTGCTGGAGCTCGGATTCTGGCCGGGTGGCGACCGCGACGGCAACCCTTTCGTAACGGCCGAAATCTCTAAAAAGGTTTCTACAGAACTGCGTACCAGTATTCTGAAATGCTATTATAATGATTTTAAAATCATTTGTCGCAGGCTTACTTTCAAAGGTGTGATGCCCTTACTGACAGCCATCAGTAACCGGATTTACACCAACATGAATGGTCTGAAAAATGACCTGACACTACAGGAATTACTGAGTTCGCTGGATGAAGTAAGACAAATACTTATCATCAAGCATAATGGTCTGCTTCTGGATGTACTCGACCGGTTCATTCAGCAGGTAAAACTATTCGGATTGCATTTTGCAAGTCTGGATATCAGACAAGACAGCAGCATTCATGAAAGTGTAATGGAGCAGATTAACCAGAAATACAGTATTTCTGACAAACCTTATGCTGAATGGAGCCACAGTGAGAAACTTAGATTTTTAACCGAGCATGAGTTGGATATCAATGAAGATGATTTTGAAGATGCACTAACCAAAGATACGTTCAGAACCGTTCGGATTATTAAGGAAATTCAAACACAGAATGGTCAAAAAGCCTGCCATCGATACATTATCAGTAATTCAACCTCTATTTTCTCAGTATTGGAAGTACTGGCGTTGTTCCGTTTCTGCGGATATAAAGAAGAAGACATTAATGTTGATATTTTACCCTTGTTTGAAACCATTGAAGGGCTTGACAGCGCACAAACCACGATGTCGAACCTTTACCAGTTACCTTTTTACAAAAAGCACCTCGAGCACCGCAGTAATCAGCAGTCTATTATGCTGGGTTTTTCTGACGGCACTAAAGACGGCGGTTATGTAAAGGCCAACTGGGAGATTTACCAGGCAAAAGAAAAACTTACGAGGGTATCGAAAAAGAATCAGGTTGAGGTTATTTTCTTCGATGGTCGCGGCGGCCCGCCGGCACGGGGAGGTGGCAAAACCCATCAGTTCTATGCCTCACAAGGCCCGACCATTGCCAATAACGAAATTCAGATAACCATTCAGGGGCAAACCATTACCTCCATGTATGGGTCTCGTTCGCAGGCCATGTATAATTTTGAGCAATTGCTTTCAGCGGGTATCATTAATGATGTATTTCAGGATGATGCGTCTGTTATTAATAAACATGAGCGCAACCTGATTGACGAATTGGCAGAAGAAGGCGTAAAAAAATATTTCGAACTAAAGGAGCACCCTTTGTTTGTACCCTATCTGGAAAACAGAAGCCCTTTAAAGTATTACGGCCTTACCAATATTGGCAGCCGCCCAAGCAAAAGAAGCTCAGGTAAAAAACTGACTTTATCTGATTTACGGGCTATCCCGTTTGTAGGTTCGTGGAGCCAGTTAAAACAGAATGTGCCGGGGTATTTCGGTTTTGGAACGGCATTGCAAAAGGTGATTGATGAAGGCCGTCTGGAAGATTTAAAGGTTTTGTATCAGACCTCCCTTTATTTCAAGACCCTGATAGAAAACAGCATGATGGCATTGACCAAAACCAATTTTCAGTTAACTTATTACATGAGAAAAGACCCTGAATACGGTGATTTCTGGCAGGTTCTTTATGACGAATATAAGCTTAGTGTGAATAATATGCTATTAGTGTCGGGAGAAGAGAGCTTGATGGCCAATGAAAGGTTAAGCAAGCTTTCTATTGATTACCGGGAGCATATCGTACTGCCATTGTTGACCATTCAGCAGTATGCCCTGCAAAAAATTGAAGATACCACTGATGAACAGCTAAGGCTGGTTTACGAAAAAATGGTTACCCGCTCTCTGTTTGGCAATATCAATGCCAGTAGAAACTCGGCGTAAGGTAAACTGTTTTGTCTGATACTTAAGAAACAGCCCCTGCGAATCTAAAGATTTTGCAGGGGCTGTTTTATTTCCGGTGGTGTATTTTTTATTTTGGAAATGAAACCTTACCCATCGATACACTAGGTACACCTTTTCTTGAACCAAAATCGGTTTTTCCTCCTGCTAATGCCTCGTTAGCAAGGGTGGCAAATAATACGGCTTCTTTCGCATCGCCGGATATCCCCAAATCATCCGTTCTATAAAATTCAAAATCAGGCAATAACTCTTTTAATGATTGCATGATCAAAGGATTATGTACCCCACCCCCGCTACCGTAAATTTTAAACGAGGCCGGACTAGCCTTGTATTCCGGCAATTGAGCCGTAAGTTTTTGTATAGCCTCTGCTATGGTCTCAGCCGAAAAACGACACAAGGTAGCCAGTATGTCTTCATGCGTTAAATGTTCTGTAGCAACTCTTCGTTGCGCACTTTCCAAATAATTAAGGTTAAACAACTCAGGCCCGGTAGTTTTAGGAAAGGGTTTACCGAAAAAATCATCTTCTTTTAAGGTCTGTAATAAAGTTTTGTTTACGTTCCCTGTGCCTGCAATTGCAGCATCTTTGTCATAAGGCAGGTTAAAATGCTTCTTCACATAGGCATCAATCAAGGTATTACCCGGGCCCGTATCGGTAGCAAATACCTCATTGGCATCAAGATTACCGGCTAAGTAAGTGAAGTTGGCTATACCGCCCATGTTGAGTAGAATGCGGTTCTCTCCGCGTTTCGAGAAAATAAGGTAATCGCCATAAACTGCGAGCGGAGCGCCTTCACCGCCTGCCGCACAATGCTTCTGGCGGAAATCGGATAAGGTAATGATACCTGTCTTTACAGCCAGATGGTCGCCGTCACCAATCTGAAGCGTGGCATTCGGAAATTTCTCAAGTCCGTGTAGAATTTTAGGCGCATGAAATACCGTCTGCCCATGACTGGCTATTACATCTACTTCCTTCGGTTTAATATTTCGTTTGCTCAGAAAATCATTAACCAATTGCCCGTGAAGATTCCCAATCCAGGGGTTCAGCACACACAATTGTTGAAAGTTTATTTCTTTTCTGGCAAATACCTTTCGTATTTCGTCTTTTATATCTTCCGGGAAACTGATGGTATCAAAATCCAGCAGTTCCACCTCTGTGTCGCCTCCGCTGTTTCTGAATTTACACAGGGCAATATCAAGACCATCCATTGATGTCCCCGACATCAGGCCGATAATTGTTCTCTCTTTCTTGCCTGCCTTGCGATAAAGCTCTTCAATATTCTGATTCATGGAGTTTGCTTATGTTTCCTTCTACCTCGTTATTCACAAAAATACTCTTTAAGATTGAAAAAACAGCGTTATCTTCTTAGCTTAGTAGCTGTCTTTTACAACCATTACCCTGCATATCTATGAAAAAAGTAATTCTCTATAGTCTTATTGTTACTGTCCTTATTCTGGCCGGGGTTTTCTTTTATTTACGCAGCCAGTTGCAAGACGATTCCATCCCATTAGCTGATGGTTTTAGCGGCGAAAAGGTCATGTTTATTTTCCCACATCCTGACGACGAAATTACCAGTGCAGGAACCTTGAAACTACTGGACGAACAAGGCATAGAAACAAGCCTGATTACTTTTACACATGGCGAAGCAGGAGGAAGCAATGGGATGGTAGATGAAACAGATCCTGTAAAAAAGAAAGTGGCATTAGCCAAGATCAGAGAAAAAGAACTTCGGGCAGTAGGGCAACTATTGGGTGTTGATAATCAGGAAATTCTGGATTTCCCCGACAGTGGCATTAAAAATCTTCCGGCTGATTCTCTCAAAAAAATAATCCGTGAGAAAATAGCGCATTATCAGCCAGCGATTTTATTTACTTATGATGATGTGATTGGTTTATACGGCCACCCTGACCATCGGTTAATAGCGCAGTATACCCGAGAGATATTCCAGAAAGAAAGAGGAACGAGCGGATTCTCACCAAAAAGACTTTATCAGGTTACCTTGCCTGCACCTATGATTGAAACGGCAAAAAAGATTTCAGCAAGTTTCAAAAGGAATTTCAGCCAAAATGCTACTCTGCCAACACCCACCATAGCAGTTAAAATCACTCCGGTTGGTGAATCCAAAAAGCAGGCTATGCTATTACATGTTTCTCAAAGACCAACATTTAACGATATGCAGCCGTATTTTGATAAGATACCTTCGTGGATATACTATAGAATTTTCGACAAGGAATATTACGCAGAGGTAAAATAATTAATAATGCTCGTAAATCCAGGTCATTACTTTCTCTGCCTCTTTCCGAACCTTAGTTGTCGACTGATTGAAGTTATTATTCATCAGGCTCACAATTAAGGTTTTTCCTTTTTTAGTAACCAGATATCCACTCAAGTTATATACACCACCCAATGACCCGGTTTTGGCAAAAATAAAAGGTTTCTCGGTAGTTTTGTAGCCATTTTTCAGTGTTCCTGTCTGCCCGCCGGCTGGTAAAATGGTGTATAGTTTTTCCTGCGGCATCTCAGCACTTATCTTTTCAAGAAGTTTTACGATTGATCGCGGCGTGAAAAGATTGTATCTTGACAAGCCCGAGCCGTCTACCCACTTGGGTGCATCGGGTAAATCCTGCAGGTATTTTTCAGTAATAGTCTTTATTACAAAGCCAGCGTTTAACGAATCTTTCAAAACCGCTCCGCAAAGCAATAAAAGATGCTCGGCCAACATGTTGTCGCTCTCCTGCATCATCATACGGTATACATCTTCCGAAGCCATACTATAGATTGTTCTGGCATTTTTCGGTACTGGTATGTGCAATAAGTTTACGTTTTTCCTGAGCGTATCCATCAGTAATTGCTGGGTAAGCGCAGTAGAGGTTTTAAAAGGAATATCGATCTTATACTGAGTTTTTTGCAGCACAGACTTGGGCAATACAAACAAATTGTCAGTCTGAATACGTTGAATGGCTGTACCTTCTTCTTTCTTGTAAAAACTATTTTTGAAAATAACCGGTTGTGGGGCAAAGATTCCTTTGTCTATACTCACTCTCACCACATTGCCATACATGGGTAATCCATAAATTTCGGCCGAGTAATAATCATTGTAATCGTCCCATGCCCAGCCATCTCCCATCGCTTGATTCGTAAAGTTGCCATCAGAATAGAAGAATGCTTTACCAGCCCTCTGGCTTTTCAGGAAATCAAAGGCCCGTGTATTTTTTAAATCGTGATGAAAAAAGGAAGGGTCACCCGTTCCCCAGAAAACCAGCGAATCTTTATTGATAGTATATCTTAAAGCAGGAATCGAATCGCCCAGTGTTTTCAGGCAGGCATAAAAGGTAAAAAGCTTGGTATTGGAAGCAGGAGTAAAATACCGATCGGCATTTCTTTCGAAAAGTGTTTTCTTTTGGGCAGGATCGTAAATTGCCATTCCTGTAAAGTTGTGCGCAAATACTTCTGAAGTATCTATCAACCTGGCATAAGGTTGTTTATGAGATAATTTGCGCGACGTAGTACAAGAAATACTTACAAAGGCCAGAAACGCCCAAAAGATGATTTTCTGCATAAGTGATTTTTGAGTCAATTTACATTTTTATTGATAAAATGAGAAGCATAGACGTCTCTATTTCATATAAAAGTAAGGAGTCCGCTCCTTAGCCGGAAACGGACCCCTTACTTTTATTAAACAGAATCTTATTAGCGATTCACTACAAATCTTTTCACGATAGTTCCGGTTTCTGTATGTAAACGAACCAGATACGTTCCTGCGTTCAGGTCACGCACATCAATTTTCTCGTAAAACATACTGATGTCTGTCAGGTACTCCCGTTCCATTATTCTTTTGCCATTAGCTCCCAAAACCTCCATTCTAACACGACCCGGCTTTGGTAAAGAGGCTGTCAGCTGTATTTCATCCGGTGATGGATTAGGCGCTAAAGTGATTGTTTTTTGCAGACCCGGCTCAACTGCCAGTATAGGCGGCGGAGGCGCTTGCTGGATTTTCAGATTGTCAATAGCCCAACCCCAGCCATGAGTTAACTGGTCACTAAACAACCTGAACCGCAGCAGGATGACTTCACCAGCAAGAAAATCTCCGCTGTTCAGCATTTTAATGGTTCGGGTTCTGTATAATCCAGGAGTTCCTACACCTTTGGAATCCTCTGAATCTTCGACTTGTCCATCCGGCCCTATGTAGGTACCTTTCTCATAATCAACAAAAACATTTTTCCATTCGCTATACTTGCTGGCATCGTACCCGTCTTCAAACGGCACCCACGAGGCCCCACCGTCGTAAGAACCCTCTACTACTGCGTAATCAAAGAATCTGATGTCTCCAAATACTGTGCCAGGTGCACCCGGTTCTACCAAAACTATCTCATCAAAAGTAATATTTGCAGAATCTTTATGAGACTTTAATTCTATGGGCTTTAAAAATAAAGCCATGGTGTTAGATTCAAGATTTTCATCACCGCCGTTTTTATAAGGATGCGCCGAATGCAACGCACCGTCAGTAAATCCTGCTGGCTGGCGTATATCCCATCCGCCGATTCCTATAAAATCTGAATTTGGCGTATTGAAATCGGTATTATATGTAGTGATTGGCTCCTGTGTGTTCAAATCAGTTACAACAAACTCAAAATAGTCGGGTGTATAAGTTACATTCTTACCGGGAGTATTCAGATAAGAAGGGATAATGGCTTTATTTTTATTCTTTGACTTATCAATGGCCACAATCCTGTACAATACACGGTCTCCTTTTTGTAATGTGCCAAACAATTCTTTGCCCAAATAGGCATAGGCATCGTTTCTACCCTGAGAATACGCTTTGTCGTCTGTGGCAGGATTGTATTTTTTCAAACCAACTGCCGGTTTCATCTGCCCATTTACCTGATACTCTACATAGACTGTATCTATACCATGCGAGAAATCGTCTTCTACATTAGCAAAAACATCAGGTTTTGAAGCTGAAGGCACAAAAGTAAGGGGGCTGGCACTTACAAAAGGTGCCGAAACATCTGCTTCTCCAACCTGAAACCCATAAAATCCTTTCGCAGGTGCTTCTGCCGGAGAAATATTTTTACGCTTGTAGTTATCATCTACCGTCAGATAATACCTGATGATAGAGCCTGGTCTGGTAATAGGAATGACCGCCGTATACTCGTTTGTTGAGCCTACACGTTTCAATTCTAAAACCTTTGCATTACTGATGGTATCGTTTTCTGAATAATAAAGTTTGGCACTGCCTTCAATCAGGCTGGTATCGCTTACAATGGTTGTAGAGACTGTTACAGTCGAAACATAATTTTCTATACTTTTTAAAGGTACATGAATTAACGAAGTACCTTTCCAGCCCATATCTGCAAACATGTTTCTCACCAATGGTCCCGGATCTCTGATTACCTCTCTTGGGCTCGCTACTGAGGTCATCAAAGAGTTAAGATTACCCGAGGTATAGGTATTGTCGTCAAGGTGTGAAACACTTGAGCCCGACTGATAGGTAGTAGGTGCATATAGCTTTGGTTTTTCTTCACCTTTCATTTCAGAAGTAGGGCTATGGAAAAACAGATTATTACTTACCATTTGCTGGCGCAATGCCGCCGAAGGATTGGGGAAAAGGCTGGTATTAATTAATTGTTGGTTAGTACCATTTTCTATAAACTGGTCAAAGATAATCGGTGACCCTGTGTCATATCCCCATGATGCAGAAGATGACGTAGTAGTTGAGCGTAACGAAGAAGTAAAGCCTAAACCGTGGCAAAGCTCGTGCAATACTACCGCAGCAAAATCAAACTGGCCTCTGGCGGGTGCGCCGGTACCCAGATACCAGTTAGCCGAACTGTTAAATTCTGCTACTAAATCGGGGTCATTTACCGAGTTAAGTTCCTGACCGGCTATTTTCTCTGCCAAAGCAATAGGATACCATGTGCCTGCTTTTTGCTGACCCGGGAAATTACGCGTATAATCTGAAGGACTGGCCTGGCCTAAGATAGTTCCATTGGTATTGCCACTATCTATAAAGTGCCAGATGGCATGAATACGGATGGGCACAGGAGAACTGATAATAGAAGCCCAGATATCTACCGCTGACTGAAATGATTGTTGAGCAGCCGGAGTGAAGCCTTCATAAGTAACAATAAAGGTTGAACTGGCCGTTGTACGTAGATTTTTCCCTTTCAGTGCCTTTTCTACTTCTTTAGCAGGGGGTACATACGTATTGGCATCCACAAAGTCGCCCGGACACACAATCATCTTACCCTTCATAAATTCAATTTTATTCGGGTTAGATTTGGCCAGGTCACTATTGCGTGGTTTAATTGGCTTCTGGGCAAATGCTGACATCAACATAAGAGATAGTAAGCCGGAAAGGTAAATTTTTCTCATATTTTCTAAATCAATTCCTGTTTTTCAGAGTCTTTTTCAATTACGTAATTCATCACGCTTAGGTTGCTGCCGAATTCCTATACAAGGTATAAATTCTGACGGATATAATACTAATTTTGAGCGGCCGAAAATTAGAATTATTCATTAGATTTTCTGCATTTCCAACACAAATCGGTGCAACAGCCATTTTTATTTCAGAATATGAATATACGTTAGTATGAATTATTTTATGCCCAAAGCCAATACTATCGGATTAACAACCGAACTCTCTATCTTTGTACTATAGACGGAAACCACGTTTTGAACGATGCAAGCACCCAAAGAAATATTAATGAAATATTGGAAGTATGGCTCGTTCCGTCCTTTACAGGAAGATATCATCTCTTCGGTATTGGAAGGAAGCGACACACTGACCATTATGCCTACCGGTGGTGGAAAGTCGATTTGCTTTCAGGTGCCTGCCATGCAAATGCCCGGTGTGTGTATTGTTATCACACCATTGATTGCCCTCATGAAAGACCAGGTAGAGCAGTTGAAACGAAGGGGTATAAAGGCCGCTGCTATCTACTCGGGCATGCATCGAACAGAAATTGATTATACACTCGACAATTTTGTATACGGTGATTACAAATTTTTATATGTTTCGCCGGAACGCCTGCTGACAGAAATTATGCAGGAGCGAACCAAACTCATGAACGTTTGCTTGCTTGTAGTTGATGAGGCACACTGTGTTTCTCAGTGGGGGTATGATTTTCGGCCTCCTTATCTTAAAATTCCGGAATTCAGGAAATTTGCGCCTAAAGCTCCGATGATAGCACTTACAGCAACTGCCACCAAGGATGTTAAACAGGATATTATACAAAAACTGGGCTTTCAAAATACTAAGGTTTTCCAGCAGAGTTTTGCACGGCCTAATATTTCATACTCTGCATTTCTTGAAGAAAGCAAGGAGCGTAAGCTCTTCGAAATCCTTCAACGGGTGGAAGGCACTGCTATTATTTACGTAAGAAACCGCAGAAGAACCAAAGAGATTTCAGACTGGCTGAATAGCAACCGGATTCGTTCAGAGTATTACCATGCGGGGCTTTCAATGCCCGACAGGTTTAAGAAACAGGAAGCCTGGATAAAAAATCAGGTGAGGGTAATTGTGGCCACTAATGCTTTCGGTATGGGTATCGACAAGCCCGATGTACGGGTTGTCATCCATCTGGATCTACCCGAGAATCTGGAAGCGTATTATCAGGAGTCCGGAAGAGCTGGTCGCGACGGACTGAAAGCTTATGCCATTCTTTTGTATTTCAAGGCAGATTTAAACGATGCCTACAAACAGGTTGAGCAAAAATATCCACCCATTGAAACGCTCAGAAGAACGTATCAGGCACTGGCTAACTATTTCGGTCTGGCAGCAGGGGCAGAAAACTATGAAAGCTACGACTTTGATTTTCAGGAGTTTATAAGCACTTTTGGGTTAGTGCCTAATGATACCCACCACGCCTTGAAAAAACTGGAAGACGAGGGACTTATTCAATTGAGCGATTCATACTTTAGTCCTTCAAAACTGCATTTTAAGGTTGATAACCACGAACTCTATAATTTTCAGCTCAAAAACGAGAATTACGATAAATTTACGAAGGTCTTGTTGCGCATGTATGGTGGCCAGTTATTTACCGACTACACAACCATTTCTGAAAGTGCCATTGGCAAGAATTTCTTTGCCCAGCCAGGCGAAGTAGAGAAAATGCTCGTTTATCTGCACCAGGCAGGGATAGCTACCTACCAGAAACAGAAAAGCACCCCCCAACTTACTTTTCTTACGGCAAGGCAAGATGCCAATTATCTTTCTATTAACCGGGTAGAATTTGAGAGACGCAAAAAGAAAGAAATAGAAAAAGTGGAAGCCGCCATACAGTTTGCCCGGGAAGAACGCCGATGCCGCATGCAATTTCTGCAGGAGTATTTCGACGAGTTTACCGAAGCCACCTGCGGTATTTGTGATAATTGTCTGAAACGTAAAAAACGTGACGTACCTTTCGACGTTTACTCCCAATACCGACAGAAAATCATGGAGATACTACCGGCAAATATCACTCAGGTAATGGATTATCATTTTTTTGACAATAAGGATTTTGTTGCCGAGGTTATCAGAAAAATGATAGAAAATGAAGAAGTCTGGTATAGTGAACTGGGTATTTTACAAAAGAGATAGCATTTAGCTGGGTTCCTATAAGATACAGTATTAAATAAGAAAAAAACATGTCTGAATTTACACATATTGATACAAGCGGGAATCCGTCAATGGTTGATGTCGGAGAGAAGAAAATCACCAGACGCCTGGCCAGAGCACGCAGCATTGTAGTGCTGGATGAAGAAATTCTGGAAAGACTTCAGAGCGATGAAATACACACTAAAAAAGGGCCGGTATTTCAGACCGCTATTATTGCGGGCGTAATGGCCGCTAAACGGACAGGCGAACTGATTCCCCTTTGCCATCCGCTTGGGCTTGAGAACTGTCAGGTAACGATATTTCTGAATGAGCAAAAGGAAATTGTAATTGAGTGCACGGCGTCTCTTACCGGAAAAACTGGCGTTGAGATGGAAGCCCTTACCGGTGCCAGCATAGCCGCATTGACAATTTATGATATGTGCAAGGCTTTCTCACACAATATTGTCATCAAAGAAACACGATTGGTTGAAAAAACCGGAGGTAAGCGCGACTTTAAGTTAGAGTTTGCGTGAGCTAAAAGAACAGCAGCAATTTGTAAAACGCAAAGGTTGGTCAAGGTGTGGCAGACACCCATACTTCACCATCTTCAAAGATTTCCTTTTTCCAGATAGGCACCGTTTCTTTCAAGGTATCTATTACAAACTCGCAGGCATCAAAGGCTGCTTTTCTATGTGCAGCAGATACGGCTATTACTACCGGCACCTCTCCTATTGCCAATGTGCCTGTTCTGTGATGCACGGCAATTTTTTTAAGAGAAAACTTCTCTACGGCTTCAATCGCTATTTTCTTCATTTCAGAAATAGCCATAGGTTCATACGCCTCAAATTCCAGCCTTATAACGGCTTTGCCTTTCGTCTGATTCCTTACAGTTCCCACAAAAGTTACTATTCCGCCTGTGTCGTCTGTTTTTACGAAGTCGAAGCATTCCTGTTCAGAGAGAGGCGTACGCAATAATTGGATGTCTATCATTTGTTACAAGTTTTACCCTCCGCTCACCGGTGGAATCAGCACTATTTCGTCGTTTTCTTTCAATGGCATGGCATCTTCGGCATATGCTTCATTCAGTGCAATGCGTAAAGATTTCAGTTTTGCAAAGTCAGGAAACTGACTCGAAAGTTGCGCTTTCAGGTCTGCCACAGTTGCTTCGGCGGGAAGCGCCATTTTATATTCAAACTGCCCTATAATATCACGGGTAATTCCGAAACACAATACTTTCAGGTTCATATTTCAATCTCTTTTTAACAATTCATTCTCCGGATTTCATACCTGACTTCTATCTTAACATTATGAATTTTTACTCTGTTTTCTGAAGTATAAATATCTTCAAAAATCTAATTGCTTCTGCCAATACTTCCGGGCAGGTATTGTATTTTTGTTAGAAATCTATCCAAATTTAATTCGTGCTTTGCTAGAATGAAAAAACTACTCACTTTTATTTTTATCCTTGGTTGTCTGTTTGATGTTTTCTCACAGAAAGTGCAGGATTTCAGCCAGTATTTTAAAGAAAAAGACCTTGAAGGCGGATTCTTTCTTTATGACTATAAAAAGAAAGAATATATTGTCAGCGACAAGGCTGAATTCCTGAAACCTACTTCGCCGGCCTCTACACATAAAATTCCGAACTCCCTGATTGCTCTTGAAACAGGAGCCATTAAAGACGAAAACGAAGTGCTTAAATGGGACGGGCAGAAACGCTCGCAGAATGCCTGGAATGCCGACCATGATCTGAAGAATGCATTCAAAAACTCTACTGTATGGTTCTATCAGGAAATGGCCAGGAGAATAGGCGAAGAAAACTACCGGAACTACCTGAAAGCCTGTGATTACGGCAACCGCGATATGAGTGGCGGGCTAACCACCTACTGGCTTGGTTCGAGTCTGCTTATTTCTCCTAAAAATCAACTCGAATTTTTAGTAAAACTTCATGAAGAGAAACTGCCTTTTTCTAAAAGAAATTTTGCTATTGTAAAGAAAATAATGATTCGAGAAGAAACCCCTGACTACATATTGAGAGGTAAAACAGGGTGGTCTGACACACCACCAAACGATATAGGCTGGTATGTAGGGTATATAGAAACAAAAAGTAATACCTATTTTTTTGCTACCAGAGTATACAAACCTGTGGACAAAAAGATGGCTTCTTTCGGAGCTGACAGAATTGAGATTACCAACAAGATACTAAAAAAGCTGAACATTCTTTAAATGCCTGCCGCATACCTGCTGAGAAGTTCAACATGATACTTAAGTTATGGAATATACTAAAGAACAACGTTGCCGTTGTTCTTTTTTTGTAGAAGACCAGTAATAGCAACTCGTAGAAATATATGCTTATTCATCAATTTTTAAATGTCCCCAGTTCTCACCTGAACGTATGCGATTCAGTTGCGTATGTGTAATACCAAATTGTTTGGCTATCATTTTCAGGCGGGTATTTTCGTTTTGCAGCATCTTTTTTATCATGCGCACTTTGGTTTCGGTGAGCTTATAGTTTTTGGTATTTCTCGGAATCGGCTTATTCTTTACTGCCGGATTCTCGCGGTTATGCTCTACCATTTCATCTTTAGTTACCCATTTCAGGTTTTCAAAATGATTATTCACTTTGTCGTAATCCAAATGAATAACAAATTTGTGGTCAGGACTATCTCTTTTGACAAAGGTTTCTGCCACCAGCTTATGGATATAGCGATTAAACGTTTTTCCTTTGGGTAATCTTACGTTCAGAGATCTGTACCCCTGAATAACCGATCCTTTAATGATTGTACCTTTCACATCTCCCTGCAAACTACGGAGTCGGCCAAAATTTGAGACTTCATAACGGGGTGGGTTCTCAACTCCCTCTACATCAATGACAACTGGTGTCCATCGTTCTGCCCAAAGGGCATTTTTTTCACTATTCAGTCCTCTGTTCATCACTAAAAATATTTAATCTTAACTATCTAATGAGTATAAAAAAGTATGCCAGCAAAAAAGTGGTTTACTAAAATCAAGAGTTAGGATTATCTTGGCATAATAACAACATTTTTGGTAAAAAATTGTTTCAGATATACCGCTTTAGTCTAATCTTAAGGAACGAAAGACTGTTCCACAGATGTTTTAATTATATAATACAGCAAAACTATGTCCAAAAAAACTTTAATTATAGGAGCATCTACTGACCCCACACGTTATGCTTTTTTAGCTGCCAACAGATTATTGAATCATGGCCACGAAATTGAATTGATAGGCAGAGACACAGGAAAAATCGGAAACAAAGAAATACTTATCAATAAACAAAACCTTGAAGGTATCGACACAGTAACCATGTATATCAGTCCGAAACGCCAACCTGAGTACTATGATTACATTGTAGGTTTAAAACCCAAAAGAGTAATCTTTAATCCGGGTACAGAAAACCCTGAATTCGAGAATTTACTCACTAAAAACAATATTGAACCGCTGGAGGCCTGTACACTTGTTATGCTTTCAACAGGACAATATTAATTCTCAAATTTTATTTTCAAATAGAACCGACCCTTTTTTAGCTGATTATTTTATCAGACGGAAAACTCAGGTGGCCATACGCCCTTCAAATCCGGCTTCAATAAGTTTTTCATAAGCCATCCATACTTCAGCAGGTATATCCATGGCTATCAGGAAACCCTTGTCAGGATAAATTTTCAGCCTTTGCAAATCACCGGTCATATTACTGATTACCCGTTCTTTACTGATACCGCCTGCCAAACAACGGGTCAGATATGAATCGTAAGTATCTGGTAAAGCCGAAACCAGAAAATCAAATTCTCTGAACTGAACCATAGCTGTGGCATAGCTCCGGCGAATCATATACGGTTTTTGTACGAGAATAAAACTCTTGAAAGTCAGATTCTTTGCCGATAACAGTTTTTTTGTGAATATGAAATTCTCACCGGTATTGGTAGCTTCGTTTTCCAACAGGATGGCTTCGGCAGGTACTCCATACTTAACAGCTATATCAAAAAATGCTTCTGCTTCCGTTTTGGGCACTGTATTTCTCAACTCTCCTGCTGGTCTCACCACTCCGCCTGAAAAAATAATGTAAGGTGCATACCCCTCGTGATACAACTGAGCAGCGTAATCGGCCACGCTGGGGTCGTGGCTACCCAATACAAAAATACAATCTGCCTTTTTTAACGGCTGCTTCAGAAAATGATAATCAAAAAGTATTCGTGCGTAATCGTCAATTAAGTTTTCAGCCATTTATCTGTATTATTTATCTATGGGCAAAATTATACATTACCACACTAAATTATTGATACTTTTACTCCATAATTTCGTCAGAAATTGATGAAAGCCATTGACAGACTTTCATCTTATGAGGCATTCCTCCGATATTTTCAAACCAGCTAAATGCAATGTAAAATCTGTTTTAAGCATTCATTAATCTGACGCCTGCAAAATTCAATGGATGGAGGGCATTGGGTTATCAGAACATCATTATTGATATAAAAACGCTTCAGATAATGCAAGAATTATTATCCATTTTAAAATGAGTAATCTCTCAATTAATTAGTATATTTCGAAACACATCTGATAAATTGATATAATAAAAAATCTGTTTGTTTTTAAACTTGTAAAGTAAAATATCTTTTAAGCTGTTTTATACATTTTGCTAACTTTTAAACAAATCCATTTATTATGAAAATCGTGACTAACCTTATTTGTCTTCTTTTTTTGTTTTTTTCAAGCTCCTTTTCAGTACAAACAACTGAAAATCATTTATCCGACAACAGCACCCTTATTTCATCTAATTCTCCCAATATCTTGATGGGATTAAAGCCGACAAAGATCGGCCGTTATTTGAGCAATTCCAGAAGCATACCTGGTAAAATTGAAACTTCTTCTACAGATATCTTAGACATTGCAAATTCCGTTAAAAAACCAAAATTTATTAGCCGGCCTACTTCCTCTTTATTTTTCAATCATGCTAGTGAACCTCAACTTATGAATAAGTTGAACGACAGACTCCTTGAACCAAAACGAGAATATAGCCTCACAAACCCCGAAAGATACTTATCACTAACCATACTCCGACATGAGGGTGATATTAATACTATTTTAAGCCGAATTAATAGTGCGAGCCAGATAGGAATAAATACTGTTGAGATTACTGTAAATCAAAAGACAGATAATAACAACTGGAGTATGCTTGATCAAATTATTATGAGTTGTTTAAGCAAAAATATGAAGGTTGCATTCAGAATCTATTTTCTGGAGACATATGTTCCAACTGCTGAGGAATGTAATTCAAATTATGCTTCGGACCAAAACTGGATGAAAGGTTTTACTCCCTCTGATAATACAATAAAACTGCACCATACGTATACTGGTGGAGAGTTCTATAGAGAACGAAGCCTGTCTGACGATGAAATAATCCAGAGCAGAAAGAATTTCGTTCAAGCCCTACTGGAACATTTTAACGCTACTACTGCAATAAAGAATGCATTCTCGTCTGGCAATGTTTTATTTATTACTCATGCAAATACTCCCACACAAGAGTTTGAGTATTTTTTTAGCACCTCAAAGTGCTTGAATTCAGAAGTTGACGCCCTATATGATTATTCAGCATTAATGATAAGCAAATACAGAAACTGGCTGACAACAAAGTATCAGAACGATGCTAATTTAAGAACCGCATGGAATAATCCCTCTGTTACTTTATCGACAGCTAATCCAAAACTTCCGCAAAATGGTACTCTTAAAACAGCCTTTTTAAATGGACAAGACGGAAAAGACTGGTTCCAATTCAGAACCTATGTTTTAAAAAACTATTCGAATGAAATTGCTGCAAGCATTCGTAACGGATTATCTAATATTCTTAATGTTTCGAATGTAAAAATTATTAACTCCCATGGTTCAGTTTTTGACGACATGAGTTTGAGAAGAGGAACCTATGCTTTCAAAAGTCTTATAGGACCCAATATTGATGGCATAAAAGTAAATGATGCTCCTACCTACAATTCCAGATTTTCAATGGATTTATTACGATCTAATGTGGGAAATAATAAATGGATAATGAACGAAGTAGCGTATGAGCCTGGAGCGACGAATCAGAAAGCACAGATTATGCAATCGTTTGATAGTGGCGCAATCTTAGTATCATTAATGAATTTTGATTTTAATAATAATAATAATCTAAACACAATAGATGCAGAAGTGCTTTCTAAATTGAGCAGTCCGGTACCTACCATAACTCCGGTTGCATCCTATTCTATTAACTTATCTGATGTTATAAATAATGGATATGATAGTTATGTTCAGGTAGCAAATCCGGCAAACTTTACATTAATAGAAGATTACTTAATCGAAAATAATTGTGCCAATTCGGTAAGTATCTCAACTTCGGGCAATCAGGTATGCAATGGGCAATCTGTAACGCTGACAGCCAACGTTGCTCCCGCTAACCTGACCGGGCTCAGTTACACCTGGAATAACGGGGCAACCGGAAGCAGCATTAATGTAAGCAGTGCAGGTACATACACTGTAACTATTAATAAAACCGGATGTAGTAATAGTGTTACAAGCTCTGTAACTATTTCCAGTTGTGAAACCGGTGGAAATTGTAATTTCACAGCTTCTAATGTAGATTATAACTGTAATAGTTATATTATTGAAGGCGTAAGTATTTCAGGTGGAGATAATAACTTCTCTTATAATGTAGATGGCTGCGAAAACAGTATAGCTTCCAGCGTTGGTTCAACCGGTGATAACCTCAAGTTTGTCCCTTACCTCTTCTGGTGGCAGCGCCTAGCCGTTGGAAATCATACTCTATTTATTAAAAATAACACAACAGGTTGTATTGTAACAGTTCCTTTTACTGTTTCCTGCTCAGCTTCCGGCTCTTCAACCGCTATTAATTGCTCTCCTATCAGTTGTGCCAATTCGGTAAGTATCTCAGCTTCGGGCAATCAGGTATGTAATGGGCAATCTGTAACGCTGACAGCCAACGTTGCTCCCGCTAATCTGACCGGGCTCAGTTACACCTGGAATAACGGGGCAACCGGAAGCAGCATTAATGTAAGCAGTGCAGGTACATACACTGTAACTGTTAATAAAACCGGATGTAGTAATAGTGTTACAAGCTCTGTAACCATTTCCAGTTGTGAAACCGGTGGAAATTGTAATTTCACAGCTTCTAATGTAGATTATAACTGTAATAGTTATATTATTGAGGGCGTAAGTATTTCAGGTGGAGATAATAACTTCTCTTATAATGTAGATGGCTGCGAAAACAGTATAGCTTCCAGCGTTGGTTCAACCGGTGATAACCTCAAGTTTGTCCCTTACCTCTTCTGGTGGCAGCGCCTAGCCGTTGGAAATCATACTCTATTTATTAAAAATAACACCACAGGTTGTATAATAACCGTTCCTTTTACTGTTTCCTGCTCGGCTTCCGGCTCTTCGACTGCTATTAATTGCTCTCCTATCAGTTGTGCCAATTCGGTAAGTATCTCAACTTCGGGCAATCAGGTATGCAATGGGCAATCTGTAACGCTGACAGCCAACGTTGCTCCCGCTAACCTGACCGGGCTCAGTTACACCTGGAATAACGGGGCAACCGGAAGCAGCATTAATGTAAGCAGTGCAGGTACATATACTGTAACTGTTAATAAAACCGGATGTAATAGTGTTACCAGTTCTGTAACCATTTCCAGTTGTGAAACCGGTGGAAATTGTAATTTCACAGCTTCTAATGTAGATTATAACTGTAGTAGTTATATTATTGAAGGCGTACTTATTTCAGGTGGAAATAATAACTTCTCTTATAATGTAGATGGCTGCGAAAACAGTATAGCTTTCACTTTTGGTTCAACCGGTGATAACCTCAAGTTTGTCCCTTACCTCTTCTGGTGGCAGCACCTATCTGTTGGAAATCATACTCTATTTATTAAAAATAACACAACAGGTTGTATAGTAACCGTTCCTTTTACTGTTTCCTGCCCAGCTTCCGGCTCTTCAACCGCTATTAATTGCTCTGGAACCAGTAGCTTTACTATTAATGACAATTTCTTCATTGTAGACAACTCTCAATCTTCTTTATTAATCTATCCTAATAAAGTAGAAAACAACATTACTTACAGATTGATTACGAATATAGCGTCTTCAGGAAAAACCGTTGTTGAGATTTATAACATAAAGGGTCATAAACTTTACAATCAAGCGATTGATTATACAAATAAAGAAATAACAGGTACCATTAAGACTGAAAGTTTACCTGCAGGAGAGTATATTATAAGATTGAGAACCAGTATGGGCGACTATTCTAAGAGATTTATAAAAGAGTGATTTTTTGCAATAGTTTTGAAACACATTCTCTTCAAATGTTAATTTTTCTAACAGCCTGACGGTTCTAAAGAAGCGTTAAATGCAATTATTATAATGATAACAAAATACTAAGCCAATAAGTAAACAATACAGCAGGGTGGTTAGTTATCAGAAAACATTTTAAAAGGCTAGTTCTGATATTAACATTTAAATCCAGGAGAATTATGATCAACGCAAAACACTTAGCTACCTTTGTACTCGGAGCAGCCGCAGGTGTAGCATTGCACAAATATTTACAGACCGAAGAAGGAGAAAAAGCATTGGAAAGCCTGAAACAAAAGGCCGGTCAGTTTAAAGACGAGGCCGAAGGAGTCATTGATAAAGCACCGGAGTATTTTGAGAAACTGAAAACCGAGGGCTCGGAGACACTGAAAGAGTATTTTCCGGGTATTGAGAAATTCTTACAGGACTTATTCGGTAAGACCACTCAGAACCCTACTTCGCCATCAGACGAACCACAGGCATGATGAAGCAAGGAAAGCCGGTCTTGATACCGGCTTTCCTTTATTTTTACACCTTTTTGATAGTAAAACTAATTCTGTAATCTTCAAGACTGATCGGGTCAGTAGTTGACGGATACGGCGATACTTCTGTTACTTCAATTGAGTAGGTAGTACCATTCAATTCAACCGTGGTTTTAGGCTCTTTGGTTTTATCGGTATACAATTCAACCGAAGCTTCTTTTGTAACGTTGTTTTCGGTTACATTAAAATAGATTTTTACCATACCTGCCCAAACGCACACCACATTTTTAGGACAACGGCTGTCTTCTATTTTAGTTACAGTTACCGAAACTCCTTCCTGCAGAACTACCGCTTTCGAGTAAGACGTTTCAATTACACCACCTAAATTTGCTCTGGGTTCTGTTGTTACATCTTTTGAGCAAGCAGTTGCCATTGCAACCATCATAATTACCATTAACTTTTTCATAAAGCTTCTTAAATTTTAAAATTATCAGATTCTGCGTTTGGTTCAAAACCATTATACCTGGCTTTGCTGTAAAAACTTTGCATCCATTAGAAGGATACGCAATAAAGTTAAATGGTTGGAACACCATTAAAATATTCAAAAAATGACCACTCCTTCAGCAAACATGCCCTTTTATGTAGTTTTTTTTGAAACTTATGCAGGCAAACTTATATATTCGTCACAAAATTATTAACCCAATTATACTGACATGCGTTCTCACGAAATTGATTACAAAATATTTGGCGAAGACATTCAGATTGTCGAAATCGAACTGGACCCTTATGAAACCGTAATTGCCGAAGCCGGTTCCATGCTTTATATGGAAGACGGTATACAGTTCGAAACCAAAATGGGTGATGGTTCGCAGCCGCAGCAAGGTCTTTTCGGTAAATTGTTACAGGCCGGCTCACGTGCTCTGATGGGCGAGTCTATCTTCATGACTCACTTTACTAATCGTGTGCCAACCATTAAGCGCAAAGTAGCTTTTGCGGCACCGTATCCGGGTACAATCAAAGCGGTTGATCTGGCCAAGATAATGGGTAATACACTGATTGTGCAAAAAGATGCATTCTTATGTGCCGCCATGGGTACAAGCATTTCTATTCATTTCAATCAGCGTTTGGGTTCGGGCTTCTTTGGCGGTGAAGGCTTTATTCTGGAGAAAATACAAGGCGACGGCATGGCATTTATACACTCCGGCGGGGTAGTAATTGAGCGCCAGTTGAACAATGAAACTCTACGTATTGACACCGGATGTGTGGTGGGTTTTGAGCCGCAGCTTCAATTTGACATTGAGCGTGCCGGTAATCTGAAATCAATGATTTTTGGAGGGGAAGGGCTATTCTTGGCTACACTGCGTGGTACAGGAAAAGTGTGGATACAGTCTTTACCAATTTCTAAATTGATTCAGCGTTTGTCGCCTCATGGTGGTAACAGCAGCAAAGAAAGCGGCTCTATTCTTGGTGGAATAGGTAATATATTTGAGAGCTAAGGTTTCAGGGGCATCCTATCCAAAGGCACGGGCAGATAAAGCTTGTGCCTTTTTTCATGGAAAAAAAATTTCTGCAATTTTTTCACAAAAAAATCACAATTATACTTCTGCTGGTTCTATAAAATCTGCTAACTTGCCGTGTCTTTTAAACAATCAAACCTTCTTTCAAAACTATGAATATTAACCGCAGAAAATTCCTGCAACAATCTGCTTCTTTGGCAGCTCTGGCGCTTGTAGCTAACAGAGTAGACGCCAAAGCTACCTTAAAACAATTTGGTTGTCAGCTTTACAGTATCCGTGATGTGTTGCCTAAAGATCCTAGAGGCTATATGAAACAACTGGCCGACATGGGCTATAAATATTTTGAAAGCTATTCGAAAGACCCGCTATGGGGTATGACACCCAAAGAAGCCAAAGCTTATTTGTCTGATATCGGCGTGAAAATGGTAAGTACTCACCTGGGCTTGCCTGATACCAACGAAGAAATGATTGCCAAATGCGCTGAAGCCGGTTTGAGCTATGTGATCTGTCCTGCTATTGGTATGCAGCCATCAGCAGATGCCTGGAAAAAGAAAGCTGAGGCATTTAACCAACATGGTGAAACCTGCAAAAAATACGGTTTGCGTTACGGTTACCATAACCACTCGTATTCGTTCCAGAATGCCAACGGTGTGAAAGGCCAACGTATTTTATTAGAAAACACCGACCCATCTATTGTATGTTTCGAGTTAGATATGTGCTGGATTGAGGCCTCTGGCGAAGACACATTGGCTCACTTGAAAGAATATGGCAAACGCTACGAACTTTGCCACATCAAGCAATTGGAAACCAAAGACCCTAAACCGAAACAAACTGATTTGGAGAAAGGTATCATTGACTACAAACAATTGATTCGTGCAGCTAAAGATGCCGGTATCAAATATTATCTGGTTGAGCAGGAGCAGTATCCGGTAAGCCCGATTGAAAGTATGAAAAATGATGCGGCTTATCTTAAAAATCTGTCATTCTAAGAATCGCCTTTTTATATAAAAAACCCTTGCAGACTTAAATGTTGCAAGGGTTTTATTGTTTAACACCTCTGAATGTAAGCCTGTGATAGGGCGTAAGCCCATGTTCCAGAATGGCATTGCGATGATGTATGGTCGGATACCCGGCGTTTACGTGCCAGTTATAGTGCGGGTACTCTGCACTCAGTTTTTCCATCAAATCATCACGATAGGTTTTTGCAAGTATAGATGCAGCAGCTATCGACAAAAATTTAGAGTCGCCCTTTACAATACAGGTATGCGGAATCAGCGGATAAGGCACAAAGCGGTTGCCATCAATCAGCAGATGTTCGGGCCGTATTGTCAGCGCTTCCACTGCCCTGTGCATAGCCAGAAAACTGGCTTTTAAAATATTAATTTTATCAATCTCTGCTTCTGACGCTTCGGCTACATGATAGGCGATAGCATCTTTCATGATTTCTTCTCTCAGACCGTTCCGCTGGCTTTTGCTTAGCTGTTTGGAATCATTAAGCCAGCTGTGCTTATAATCCTGAGGCAAAATCACGGCAGCAGCTACCACCGGCCCAGCCAGGCAGCCTCTGCCGGCCTCGTCAAGACCGGCCTCTATAAGATTTTCATTATAATATGATCTGAGTGGCTCGTAGCTTTTAAGCATTTTGCGTTTTTAATCTGTAAAGTTCTGTCTTTTTCAGCTTACCAACCATGTAGTAAAATCTTATGGTCAGGAGTATGGCTGACATCGTTAAACCAGCCCAAAGGCCAATCCAGATACCAACGGCATCCTGCTTTAATGTAAACCCTAAAAAATAACCCAAAGGCAAAGCTACAACCCAATAGGCAAACATGGTAATCCAGGTCGGAATATTCACATCGGCAATGCCTCTCAGAATACCCAGTGCCACAACCTGAATGCCGTCAGATAATTGAAATACTGCCGCTATCAGCATCAATTGAACAGCCAGTGCTATTACATCGGCATCTGATATATATAGCCCCACCAGAAAACGATTCAACACAATAATGAGTATCATCATGAGTGTCATAAAGGTGACAACTAACACCAGTGCCACATTGCCTGATGTTTTTATTCTCCGGATACTCTTCAAACCTCTGCCTTCGCCTACCCTGATGGCTCCAGCCACACCCAATCCTGATGCCATCATATAAGTGGTTGCCGCTATATTAATGGCTATCTGATGTGCTGCCAGTTGGGTTTCTCCTAACCAACCCATCATTATTACTGCCAATGAAAAAGCAGCAATCTCAAAGAAAAACTGCAGGCCACTGGGCACTCCTATCTTAAAAATCAACTTTACCAGATCTCCGACCGGCAATGGATTATATTTCCTCTTGAGGTATTCGCTGAAAGCGCTTGCCTTATAAAGATACAAAAGCATCACTAAAAACATAAGCGCCTTAGTAATGAGCGTAGAAACCGCCGAGCCATTGAGCCCTAATTTCGGAAAACCCAGATAGCCATTGATTAAAAGCACATTCAGCACAAAATTGACTACCAGCCCTATGATGGTAATCATCATGGCAACCTTGGTTTTTGAAAGGCCGTCAGATAATTGTTTAGAGGCTATAAACAGGAATGTAAATACATTGGAAATCAGAACGATGCCCATAAACGCAGGAGATTTCGCATTGATTTCGGCCGATTGCTGGAAAACCTCAAAGAATGAAATACAGAGAAACCCGATTATACACATAAAAAGGCCAAACCAGCCTGCCGCCCACAGGGCCGCACGAAACAGCCGGTTCACTTCAGATGTGTTCCGTTCTGCTTTTGCCTTCGAAATAAGCGGCGCAACAACCGCCAGCCCACCGACTCCGATAGAAGAAATCACATAGGCAATAGAATTAGCTATACCAGCTACTCCCAAGCCGATTTTACCGAGGTAGTGCCCGACCATAATATTATCGGTTACCCCCATTAATATAGACCCCAGTTGCGCCACAATAATGGGCACAGCGAGAAATATCGTTTTTTTTGCCTCCTCCCGAAAAGCGGGAGGCAATACATTTATGTTCATCTGATGTTAATACTATGGCAGAAATACAAAAAGGATCTGCTACGCAATATAGCACACAGCCTTGCAGACAACAGCATCCTGCCAAAAAAGATTTATGATTTGTTGAAAAAAATAAAACCTTTGTTTGTCTGTCATTAAGTCGTTCGGATTCTGTTTCATTGGATTGAATGCTTAATTAAAAAGATAGTATGCACGAATACTGTTTAAGTGAAATATACAATTTGTTTTGGAGAATTTTACGACATAAATAACTCATTATAAGTGTTTTATACTTTTTAATGATTTTTTAAATCTTCAAATCTCACAATATTTCATAGCTTTGTACCTTCATCCTTTAAACTAAAGAAATTGTATGATATTGATGGGCGTCATTTTAGCCTATTTGCTGGGATCAATACCCACTGCTGTTTGGTATGGTAGAATTTTTCATGGAGTAGACATCCGTCAACATGGCAGTGGCAATGCCGGGGCAACCAATTCCTTACGTACCTTCGGCCGCAAAGCAGGCATTATCGTTCTCATTATAGACTTTTTCAAAGGTTTTTTAGCCGTTAAAGCGGCTCCATTACTATTTGCTGACACCAACGAATACCTTTTCCTGTTAATGGGTATAGCTGCAGTAATCGGTCATTTGTTTCCGGTGTTTGCGCAGTTCAGAGGTGGCAAGGGAGTGGCAACTGCTTTAGGAGTTATAGCGGCCTCATTTCCATACACAGTTATTATCTGTGTGGCTGTTTTTCTGATTATTGTCTTCACTACCAAATATGTATCTCTCGGTGCTATGCTAAGCGCCTTGTTTTTCCCGCTGCAAATCGTGTTCAATGTCTGGGGAATTAACCCTGACCAGAACCCCTATTACCTTGCTTTTGCCGTCATTTTATTCCTGATTCTGGTCTACACGCATCGCCACAATATTCAGCGTTTAATGACAGGAACCGAAAATAAAGTCGGGGCGAAGAAATAAAAGCGGGTACTTAAATCCCTTGTATTCTGTCCGGCAATTCTTTTACTTTGTGTAAAAGAACAGGGAATTTTTTGCTTTTTAATTCCTGACAAACAAAACATCTGCCCCGTTTTGCGGGGTTCTTCAACATAAACATATGAGTACTTACATCAACCAGAACAAAGACCGCTTTTTAAACGAGTTGTTTGATTTCCTGAGGATTCCGTCTGTCAGTGCCGACTCTAAATTTCAGCCTGATATGATTCGTGCCGCTGAATACATTAAAGAACGATTACTGGAAGCAGGGCTCGACAAAGTTGAGATATGCCCAACAGCAGGCCAGCCGGTAGTATATGCCGAAAAAATAACGGATACTTCTTTACCCACCATTCTGGTTTACGGGCACTACGATGTGCAGCCTGCCGACCCTTATGAGTTATGGGATTCTCCTCCGTTTGAACCTACCATCAAAAAAACGAAGATACATCCCGAAGGAGCGATTTTCGCCCGTGGTTCATGTGACGACAAAGGACAGATATACATGCACGTGAAAGCCATTGAAATGATGCTGGCCGAAGGACAGCTGCCGTGTAATGTGAAGATTATGTTTGAGGGTGAAGAAGAAGTTGGGTCTGAAAACTTAGGAACTTTTGTAAAAGAAAATAAAGAAAAACTGAAGGCTGATGTCATTTTGATTTCAGATACTTCAATCATTGCCAATGATATACCCTCAGTAGAAACCGGTCTACGTGGACTAACTTACATGGAAGTATCCGTTACCGGCCCGAATCGTGATTTGCACTCGGGCGTTTACGGCGGCGCGGTGGCTAATCCTGTCAATGTTCTGTGTCAGATGATTGCCTCTATGCACGACGCCGACGGTAAAATAACCGTAAAGGGCTTTTATGATAAGGTAGTTGATTTAACACCCGAAGAAAGAGAGGCCCTCGAAGCAGCACCATTCAGCCTGGAAGAATATAAAGCCGACCTTGACATTGCGGAAGTAGCAGGAGAAAAAGGCTATACAACCCGTGAACGTGCATCTATCCGCCCTACACTGGATGTAAACGGTATCTGGGGAGGCTATACCGGCGAAGGTTCAAAAACTGTTTTACCGTCTAAAGCATTCGCTAAAATATCCATGCGTCTGGTGCCTGATCAGGATTGGGAAGAAATAGCCGGATTGTTTGATGCCCATTTCAGAGCCATTGCGCCACCGACCGTAAAGGTAACTGTCACTCGCCACCACGGAGGCCAGCCCTATGTTACACCAACCGATTCAGCCGGCTATAAGGCTGCTATGCTGGCTATGGAAGAAGCCTTTGGTAAAAAACCTGTACCTACCCGCGGGGGAGGCAGTATCCCGATTGTTGCGCTTTTCGAAAAAGAACTGGGCCTGAAATCTATCTTATTCGGTTTTGGGCTTGATTCTGACGCGCTGCACTCTCCTAACGAGCATTATGGCTTAGTCAATTTCTATAAGGGCATCGAAACCATTCCTCTGTTTTATAAGCATTATGCGGAATTAATGAAATAAAATTAATGGATAAACAACCGGTTTTCGAGCAATTACAAAATCTGTTACAAGACCGTGTAACGGACAATGCAACTATCCGAAACGAACATGGGGCAGGTTTCAGTTACCACACCTGCGCCCCACCCGACTGGGTTGTTTATCCTGTTTCTACAGAAGAAATATCCGGGATAGTCAAAATTTGTGCTGCTAACGGCATACCCATTATTCCCTTCGGTGCAGGTACATCTGTAGAAGGCCATATATTGGCTTTGCAGGGAGGCGTTTGCATAGATCTGCGCCTGATGAACCATATCATCGAAATCAATCAGGCTGATATGTATGTCACCATTCAACCGGGGGTAACGCGCAATCAACTCGATGAAGCCCTGTTGGGAAGTGGTTTCTTTTTCCCGATTGGTCCTGGGGTTAATGCTACCATCGGAGGCATGGCCAGCACAAGGGCTTCAGGAACCAACGCAGTGAAATACGGCACCATGAAAGAAAATGTGCTTACGCTACGGGTGGTAATGGCTGACGGTCAGATTATCAGAACCGGAAGCAAAGCCAGAAAATCTTCGGCAGGTTATGACCTCACCAGGCTTTTCATCGGAGCGGAGGGTACACTGGGTATTATTACCGAACTCACTATTAAATTGCATAGCTATCCGCAAGCCATTCATGCTGCGGTTTGCTCTTTCCCCACTGTAGAGGCCGCCGTAAATACTGCCATCCAAACCATTCAGACAGGTATCCCCATCGCAAAAATCGAACTGCTCGATGCACACATGATGATGGCTATCAACAAGTATTCATCCCTTAATTACGAAGAATCCCCTACACTTTTTCTGGAGTTTCATGGTTCTGCAGTAGAGCTGAAAGAGCAAATCAACCGTGTATAGACAATAGCCGATAGTTTTGGAGCCAAAGAGTTTATCTGGGAGAAAGACGAAGCCGGTCGCACTAGATTGTGGAGAGCAAGAACAGATGCAGCCCCTGCTTCTGTGGCATTGGTTGAAAACGGACAATTGATGTCGACCGATGTTTGTGTTCCTATCTCAAGGCTAGCGAAGTGTATTACTGAAACTCAGAAAGACATTCAGGAAACAGGTATTTTAGCCCCAATTCTAGGCCATGTAGGTGATGGAAATTTCCATCTTACCATCGTCATCAATCCCGACAAGCCGGAAGAATTTGAAAAAGCCAAAGCCCTGAACAAGCGACTGGTAAAAAGAGCCTTAGCTATGGAAGGCTCCTGTACCGGAGAACATGGCATAGGTATAGGTAAGCTACCCTATATGGCTATGGAACATGGGGAAGCCATAAATATGATGTGGGCTATCAAAAAAGCCCTTGACCCATTCAATATCATGAATCCCGGCAAGTTGCTGCCCAGTGTTGAGTAATCAATCATCCTCTCAATCAGATACAGTAAAGTTTATCGCTGCTCAAATCGCAATAAATGAATTTTATTGTAAACTTTGCAGTATGTTTTACTGACTCCCCTCAAACCTATGAAAACTTTACTATGTACGCTGCTCTCTGCACAGCTTTGTTTTGCCCAAACCCCTAATTTTGTGGCCCAAACCATCGACAATCAGGTAAGTATCGGTTACGGACTGGCTATTGGCGATGTAGACGGGGATAAAAAACCGGATATACTGATGGCAGACCAGAAACAGTTTGTATGGTATAGAAACGGCGACTGGAAACGCTTTGTGATGATTGAGAACCTGACAGCCCGCGACAATGTGTGCATAGCTGCACGCGACATAGACGGCGATGGCAAGGTAGAAGTAGCCGTAGGCGCTAACTGGAATCCGGCTGAAACCAACGACCTCAGTAAATCGGGTTCTGTACATTATCTGATTCGCCCTGCCGACCCTACCCAGAAATGGGAAGCCGTTGAGCTGCATCATGAAGTAACCATCCACCGCATGAAATGGGTAAAGACTAAAAACAAATATCAACTGGTGGTGGTACCCTTACATGGCCTGGGCAATCGCAATGGTGAAGGGGCTGGTGTAAAAATATGGGCTTATGATATACCCAAGAATGTTAAAACAGAATGGAAGCGAACATTGATTGATTCGACCATGCACCTGACCCATAATTTTGAAATAAAAGAAGAGAAAAACACTACCTATCTTACCGTCGGAGGAAAAGAGGGTTTACGCACTTACCAGTACACCGATAAATGGGAGAAAATGGGCAAAGAGCACAATAACATGATGATAGGTGAAGTGAAATATGCAGAAGTAAACAAAAATGGCTATTTTGCAACCGTACAGCCAATGCATGGCACTAAGCTGGTTTGGGTGAGTGATACCCGTGAACCAGTAGTGCTGAACGAAAATCTGAATCAGGGACATGCGTTGGCTTTAGCCGATTTTTTGAAACTGGGCAGGCCGCAGATTGCCGTTGGCTGGCGTGAACCCAACAAAGACAAAAAAGTTGGAATCAGGTTTTATATTCCGGATGCCTCGTTAACTCAATGGACTGAACATGTAATTGACGACAACACCATGGCTTGCGAAGATATGCAAAGCGCTGACCTGGATGGTGACGGCCGACCGGAAATCATTGCTGCGGGCAGGGCGAGTAAGAATCTGATAATTTATTGGAATAAATAGGCGTAGAACAATTTTTAAATCGTCTAGCATCATAATAAAACATTTAAAACACTACGAATAACAAAATATGTCTCTTGGCTTAGAAAAACTGGCAACAGAATCGAGTTCACATTACGATAATCTTGAAAAGATGTCGGTGCATGAACTGCTGGTAAATATTAACAACGAAGATAAAACAGTGCCCGATGCTGTAGAAAAATGTATCCCGCAAATGGAAGCATTGGTCAGCCAGATAGTACCTCGCATGAAAGCCGGTGGCAGGATTTTCTACATTGGTGCCGGAACGAGCGGTCGTTTAGGTATTGTGGATGCTTCTGAATGTCCCCCAACTTTTGGGGTGCCTCATGGCATGGTAGTAGGCATTATGGCAGGTGGCGACAAGGCCATCAGAAAAGCCGTTGAAAACGCAGAAGATGACATTGAACAGGCATGGATAGACCTTGCCAAATATACAATCAACGATAAGGACACCCTCATTGGCATTGCTGCCTCAGGAAGAACGCCATATGTAATAGGTGGTTTAAAAACCGCCCGTCAGCATGGTATTCTCACCGGTTGTGTGGTTTGTAATGCCGGAAGTGCCGTAGCAGCCGAGGCGGAATATCCGGTTGAGGCCGTAGTGGGACCCGAATTTGTGACAGGCAGCACACGCATGAAAGCAGGCACGGCACAAAAGCTTGTGCTGAACATGATTTCAACATCGGTTATGATTCAGTTGGGACGCGTGCGTGGCAACAAAATGGTAGACATGCAACTAACCAACCTGAAACTGATTGAACGTGCCACCAGAATGGTAATGAACGAATTAAAGATTCCGCATGAAGAGGCGCACGTGCTTGTGCTGAAACACGGCAGCGTAAGAAACGCAGTAGATAATTACAAGCAACCCCAATAATCACTCATTCACTAAATCGCTCATTCTCTCAATAATTATTCACTAATTCGCTAAATCACTCATTCACTAATTAACTATGTGGGATTGGTTTTCAATAGATTGGCTTAAATGGGAAACCCTGCGTTCGTTCGTTTGGGCTGAGCGGGTGTATCTCTATTGCATTGCCGGTATTCCTTTTCTGTTTCTGCTGCGCTGGCTGTTTTACAACCGGGGACAACAGAAGCTGGGTTTGTCGTTGAGCAATCCTCAGTTAAAAACCAGTTGGATAAGTTATCTGCGATTTCTCCCACCGCTGTTTTTTGTTTTGGGCATTGCCTTTATTTTACTTTCATTGGCAAGACCACAACGGGTACGAGAAAGCAAAGAACAGTTTTCAGAGGGTATCGACATCATGCTGGCGATGGATATCTCAGAGTCGATGCTTGAAAAAGACCTGAACCCCAACCGCCTGGACGCCGCCAAAAATGTAGCACGCGAGTTCGTGAAAGGCCGTTTTCAGGATCGTATCGGGCTGGTTATTTTTGCGGCCGATTCTTACTCCATCTGTCCGCTTACGACCGACTATGATATGCTGAATGAGTATCTGGATGAGATCAACAGCAATATGATAAAAACCTCAGGCACTGCTATTGGCAGTGCACTGGCTACCTGTATCAATCGCCTGCGTGAAGTACCCGGCAATAGTAAAGTGGCTATTATTCTGAGTGACGGCGACAATACAGCCGGTACACTCGACCCACTTACGGCAGCTGACTTAGCGAAATCGTTCGGCATAAAGGTGTACACCATTCTGGTAGGGAAAGACAGCCAGAATGTAAAAGTAGACGAAAGCACCCTAAAGAAAATTGCCCAACAAGGCAACGGCCAGTTCTTTACTGCCACTGATAACCAGACACTGCAGAGCATATTTGCTCAAATTAACCGCTTTGAAAAAGTAAAAATTAAAGACAGCATCTACCGCGACGTGGAAGATTTCTACTACATCTACCTCAACTGGGCAGTAGTATTTCTACTCACCGCCTTTTTCTTTAAAAATACTTTTGTTGGGAATATTCTGGAGGATTGAGTTACTTCCTCCTCCGCCCCAAAATCTTCTTAATCACCTTCTCATAAGCATCTGCATATTTCATCATGCCTATATCGGTTGGGTGAGTGCCGTCTACCGTTGAGGCGGAGTCGAAACCTATTTCTTTAACTGTAAGCAGGTAAATATTCTTCACGCCTTCTTTTTTCATGGCTGTGAAGGTCTTGTTCATTACCTCGCTGCTCCATTTGTACCGGTTAAAGAAAGTCGTGTCTACTCCCACTTCGGGCACACCACAACAATGCTCTACTAATAATATCGGTACCTCCGGGTGGTGGGTTTGCAGGCTTTTGACAGAACTACGAATCCGGTTTTTTATATCGGCTCCTGAATACACTTTCTTATCTACCAGATTAGGCTGGCAATCGAGCACAAACAGCCGGGCATTGGTTTCATTCATTAAGTCGATGACGGGCTGCTCCAATCGGCCATTGCCCGAGAAACCCAGATTAATAATTGGCAGGTTTAGTTTGCGCCCCAATATGTTTGTCCATGCCAGGCCTGGTCTGCTGGCACAGGCTCCCTGCATGATAGAGGTGCCATATAACACCAAAGCCGGTTCATTGTTTACTTGCAAGGGTGTAAAAGCCTTGTTATCAGGCACACCTACCTGCATCCATTTAGGGATATTGTATAAGGGTAAATACAGGCGAAACTCTTTGAAGGGGACTGCATTTATTACGTTCATAAACTTATATTGAACCGTATCACCAAAGCTATAGGCGCCCCGTATCCAGTGCCAGTTATTGCTGGCATCCAGTCCATACAAATCAACCCCGCTTACACCGGTGGCTGGCATGTGGTCCATGCTTTTGTTTTTGGTAATCTGGTAACGAACCGTAATTTCAGTGGCATCGGTCGTGAACCTGATATACTCTCCTGCCGTATTTTGTCCCAACGACCACACGGCATCTCTCACCGTTTTTTCCGCTTTGGCAGGCAGCCGGTCGTAGGGTCTTACCAGGTTGGTATGCCAGGCTCTACCCTCAATAACAGGATAAGTAGCCTGCGCCGGATCCCACCATTTTATCTTTTGTGCCCATGATGAAAAAGTAATGAGAATGAAACAAAGGCAAAGAGTATATTTCATAACAAGGTCTGATTCGGTTCTTGATGAATAATTACTTAAAAATCATTTAAGAGATGCTTTGCTCGAGCGATTGTCACCTCTGCACTTACGGTTTCTAATTGCTTAATATCAAAGGCTTTGAGTGCTGCTTCCAGCTTATTAAGTTTCTCTGTCTGCTGTTTATTTTGGTATTCTTTCCGCAGTAACTGAATCTTCTCAAAGTCCTGGATACCCTCTATAATCTTCTCGAAACGGATAGATGACAACGCACCCGGATAAACCTGAAAAGTATCTCCGGCAGGCCATGCCGTAAAACGACTGTCGGTCAGCGGAGTTTTAGGCCAGCTGTTAAACGCCCAACGTAAATATCCATCCATACCGGTAGCGGCTGTATACCACCCCATCCAGACCATTTCGTCCGGTGGAGAAAATGTAAAGGCATTCGGGTATTTTTCGGCACAGCAGGTGTACCAGGTGCTTATCTTGCTTTGTTGTTTTCTTTGTTGCAAAACCTCGTCAGGGTATTTCCATCTTGATGCCACGCAATAATCAAAAATATCCTTTTCAATTTCCGGGTGATAGTCTCCTGCTAAAGAGACTTTCCAGCCTGTATCAATACTTTTCAATAATTTAATAACCGACTGCATGGCTGGCATGGGGCGCTCGTCCATGGCAATGGTAGTTATGCCAAACCAGCCTTTTGCTTTCAGGTGCGCAGTAAAATCCGTCAGCATCGTTCTCCAGAACTCATTATAAGCGGGCGTACCGATGGCCTGTGTAAATACCGCTTCTTTCCCCTCGGCTTCGTCAAAATAGGTAAAGGCAATTTTCCACGGCACCATGCTATAGCAGTTAATCTGGCTTTTAATACCACAACTCATTACAAAGGTTACGTATTTATCAAAGAGAGAGTAATCATACACCCACTCTCCGTTCTTTTTCTTAGTCCATTTGATCAGGCTCGGAAAATCATCATAAGTCTGGTGTCCCCAGGGTTCATTCACAATACTGGTGGTAATGATTTTCTGTCCGGCATCAGCAAGCATGGTGTAATACTTCCGCATCATGGCAAAGTGAGCATCGCTCCAGGGTTCCAGTTTATGCACCCGGGCAATGGCAAAAGGATGTTGCCAGAAATCAAGCCGGTAGCTCCATTCAGCAGGTGGCGGGAGTGTCTTATCTACTACATTCAGTGTAACATTGAGCGTATATTTTTTATCTGCTGATACAGTGACAACACCGGCATATACCCCCGGTTGACAATCTGCCGGAACTTTTACGCTGAGCCACACAGGCTGGGTCGTATTCTTTTGCACCTGAATACTTTTGAGATCAACATTAATAATATCTGCTACTTTTGAAGAGTCAAAGTCATAAGGTTTCCGGTATCCGCAACCATTTCTGAACTCGTCAGTCATTACATACTGCAAAAATCCGGTTGATATACTTGCCTTTTTTATCAGGTCACCATTCTTACTTTTTAAATCACTTGCGCTTATCGTTACATTATTTACATCCGTTTTTGCCCATAGCAAAACCTGTGTATGTACTTTTTCCCCTTTCCAGGCGCTGGTTGTCCATGTCCGGCTTTCTTCTATGGCTGGTGGTAACTCTTGTGCAAAGCGTTTACTGCTTGAAGCAAAGCTTACGTTTACATTCTTATTTATTTTGCCCCATTGGGTCATTATTTGTGCAGAACTGACATCGGGCTTTTTTTGAAGGGCAAGGCTTACATCCTGGGCTAAAGAAAAGTTGGTGAACAAACAACATGTCCACAGAAACAGATTTTTCATTCGTAGGTATTTCAGGTTTTATCTGGTTGAACAGAGGATTTAATTCTATTTCAAATTAAACGAAAATATTGAACAGTTTTTAGCGCTTTTGAAGAAGATTGGAATACGCATAGCAAGTTCGTTATCTTGCCAACATAAAATGATTGTTGAAACACCGAAAACATTTTCAAAATTCTTAACTTTACTTACCTAAAATATTCAGCATATGAAAAAACTAGCCTTTACTATCGTCCTCCTGGCTTTTTTCAGTTCGTTTACCTTTAAAGAACTTTCATGGTTTGCCATCGGTGACTCTATTACTTACCTGAACGATCATCAGAAAGAAACCGATAACCGCATTACGAAAGGTTACATGACGATGGTAGTTGAAAAACTACCTCACATTAAATATATCAACCAGGGGCATAATGGGTGGACATCCGGCGGAATTGCCAATTCAATTGAGAAATTGAATCTGACTAAAGCAGATGTTTATTCTGTTTTTCTGGGTACGAACGACTGGTGGCAAGGCAGGCCATTGGGGCAACTGACTGATTATAAAAATAATACCGGCAATAACACAGTATATGGTTCGTTCAGAATCATTGTCGATAAACTACGCAGCCTCAATCCAAAAGCGCCGATTATTTTGATTACACCCATGCAGCGTGTAGACTTTGTCTATCTTTTCAATTTCAAGAACAATGCCCATGGTTCTTATAAGCCCAAGAAAGAACAAACTCTTGAATCTTTTGCCATGGCTATTGATTCCATAGGGAAGTATGAGAAGTTTCCGGTAGTTGATTTGTATCATACCAAAGGATTGGAAATGGAGCATCTGGTAAAATTCAAACGCCTTAAAAATCCACAGACGGGCAATTATACCAATTACAGTTTCCCTGATTTTATCAATATACCGTTCAATCCGGAAACAGATGAATACCCATATCCGGTAGAATCTATAGATATGACTTATGACGGTCTGCATCCTTCAGATAAAGGTTACGAGCTGATAGCCAAGCCGCTGATAAAGATCATGAAGAAATACTAGGATTGTGGGGCGAACTTTCAGTTCGCCTATTATCTTTTTCTCACACTTTTATTCAATTCTTCCTGCAACACTTTATTGAAAGAATTTTTACCCTGCAAATGTTCTTCTAAATAAGCGCTTGTCAGTTTGATAATAGTCTGATATGTACCTGATGGTTTACAGTTACCGGAAGATTTTACAATGAAAGGATAGGCTGAGAAATCGCCATGTTCGGCAGAATCAACTTTTAGGATCAGATAGTCTTTGGAAACCTTCTGCAGGAAATTATTGACAGAATCTTTGGCTGATGCCTGGCTAACCGGTGAGCTTTCCAATCGTAGATATGGACTTTTCAATGCCATTTGTTGAAAAGCCGGACTGTCCAGAATACCTTCGAAGCCAGCATCTTCTTCTTTATTCAATCCGTAATGATGGAACTCGGAGCCATCCAGTGAAATAACACATTTCACCTCAGGAAGCTTATCGGCTACTAAAGCCCCTGTTAATCCTCCCCAGCTATAGCCCATTACAGCTACTTTATCAAATTTCAGGTTGGTATGTGCAGATAAATATCTGACAGAAGCTATGGCATCATTTACTTGTTCCATGGCATCTTCTTTTTTCATGGTCATATCACCCGGAAACCTTCCGATAGAGTTAACAGAAACCACAACAAACCCTTTCCGAGCTAAAGCCTCAAACATCAGGTAGTTTTCCTGTCCCATGCCATTGTAACTGGCCATATAGATTATCACAGGAAAACCGCCTTCAATAGCACCATTGTGCTTATGACTTTCTGTTGGCAATCTCAGCAGTTTTGTTGAATCAGCACATTGAAAACCCTCCGAGAGCATTTGCGCAAATTTCCCTGAAAAACCCTTTCCCATATCTGAATCTGTATACCAATTTATCCTTTGTTCAAACAGCTTCAGATAATCGCCGAAAACTAATGTTGAGTCGGTCGGAGAATTGCTTACAGGATACCAGATATCAATATCTATCGGGCGGTTATATAAACGATGCGTCGAGTCAACTCCGGGTTTGTATTTTCTGGTTTTATCTGTAATATGAATTGTTTTAAAGGTCGCTTTATACGTTTTGGTTTCGTTTTCAACTGATTTATGACAGGCAGTCAGCCCAAAGACCATAATAAACAGAATACAATAGGAATACTTCATTGAAGAAAATGATTAAATAGGTAATAGCTTTTTAGCTATATATGCACAAACCGGAAGAGAAGTTGCCTGAGACAGCATTTTTATTGGTGATTATTGACGGCGGCGCTAAAAGGCAGTAGCTAAATCTAAAAAAGAGAAAGTGCATTTTATTGCCTGAATAACTCTGCTTTAATGCGATTAAAATACCAGGTAAAAAGATAGCTAAACGCTGAAAGGCTATTGCCTTTAAGAAATAAGTTATGAAAGTATATTTTCTTCTGTACATCAAACCATATTAAACTCAGTAGTCCGTATTTCCTGTTATTTACTGATACAGAACGATAATATTTTTCTTCTGCTTCACTTATCTCTAATTTCTTCAGTTTTTCTAAAAACCCGGCTGGTAACTCAAATTGATATTGATCGACGAGATAGGGCAATGCTCTTTTAAGGAAAGGCTTATAATGAAACTGTTTTGTTAATTCCAGAATCTCATCCCAATCGATATCCGAGTTACTAATAATCATTCCGGCATCAAGCACCCATCTGATCGGAGGTACCGTTTCAAATCTACTGCCCTGAACAAGGCTGACAAATAGCGCATGTGTGGCCGAAATTTTGTAATGCTCCACCCCTGCCTTCATTTCTTTTGCAGCTTTCTGCCAGATAAAATCAGATACATTAGAAACGTGCGCATATTCTCTGAAAATGCTCCAGTGTATATCAATAGCTATGTCGCCTTCGTATTCGAGGTGTATGGTTGGTGCAATATGTTTTGCTTTTGGTCTGTAGGTATTGGCCTTGTTTTCGAAAAGCCCTTTTCCGGCTAAATCAAAGACCATACTTTTATGTTCGTACTGAATCAATAGGTCTCCGTTGTACATGGGTCGGAGACCCGGGTTCTTATAAAATCCTGAAGCCAAATCCAGCCCTTTTATTCTCATAAAAGAGATACCATTCTTTTCCAGAATCTGCTCTACCTGCTGAGCTCTATGTTCTATTTGTTTATTTCTTACCCAGTAGTTTTTCCGAGTTCCGATCAGAAATTTAAAATAAGGATGTGCATCGTCACTCAGATTATGGATTACCATAGGCAGTAATCGCTGGCTACCCAAGTCAATGCTATCCATGAAATCAGACAGGAAGGTTTCAGATGCAGGATTAAGTTTGTCCAGTTTATTCGTTTCCAACCAATCTGCAAAGTACCTGATTGCCTTCAACCGGTCGTTTAAAGCCGATTTCAAGAGTAGTGTCTGCTGTGTATCCGGAAAATGCCCACCCATCTGAAATTAATTAACTGTAGCTCTTCTCTGTTTGATTCGCTCTTTTAGATATCGTAATAATTGCGGATAATAATCTTCGCTCTGCGAGAGAGAGTTTTCCCTTATTCGCCTGTTCACAACGAGGTCATTTGTCTGATTAAAAACAATACCCTTTGCCTTAGCCGAATCAAACCATTTTACAAAATCCAGCACATCAACCTCAGGAAACATTCCATACTTTATAAAAGCCTCCCGTTTAATTAAAAGTGTCATTTTCGATTGAAACGATAGCTCTCCTCTATGAAATTGAAATTTATCTGACTGAGTCGTAATCTCAGGACTAAGAAACTGCTCCATCTTACCAAATGTAGCTTCGAGTTTCGGATTTTCTTCAAATTCCCTCAATTGCTTTTCAGTTTTATCATTTACCAGAATATCGTCCCCGTCCAGAAATGCAACCATTTCGCCCGTTGCCTCTTTTAGCCCGCTATTAAGCGCTCCGGAAAGCCCCTTGTTTTCCTGATGAACAATCCTGATCTTGTCTTTATACAATTCCAGGATATCAGCCGTATTATCGGTTGACCCATCATTTACTGCAATAATTTCAATGTGTGGGTAGGTTTGATTAAACGCAGATTCTATGGCTTCAACAAGATACATCCCCACATTATAAGCTGTTATGATTAAACTAACTTTCATAAATAAACGAGGTTATGGTAGGGGCAATCTGGTTTAATTCTGTTCCGGCCATTAATCTGAAAGTAGGCGTTTTCGAAATAAGTACTTTCATTTTTTCGACTGCCTTTTTATTTGATTTTAAAATCCAGATTGATGAGGGCACTAGTGCCTTGATGGCTTCAATTTTTGAACATTTCTCAATAAAGGTATCGTCCAACCCCGTAATTGTCGGAAGCAGTATAGCCTTAATTTTAAACTGATTGATCATCGAATCAGGAAAAAACTCGTTGATGTAAACCTGCCCTTTCTCCTCAGGAATCTGGTTGCTGTTCGAAATCAATGGTTTCAAATGTGGCAGGTTTTCGAATTGGTCTATATTCAATTTGGCTACTCCATATAAGCTATAAGCTATGCTTTTTTCTGAATCAACCAATACGAAATCATCGCCTGCACATTTAATTTCAGTATTCAGACACGACAATGTACTTGTCGATTTCCCGGAGCCCCCCCTTCCTGTCAGTAAAACTCCTTTATCAACAATACCAAGTGCTGCTGAGTGACATAAAAAAAGCGGGCTGGCATCGAACCATAAATGAAAAACCAAAATTAGCGGAATAGCCGATTCTCGTGTCGGAAGCCTTGAAAAATCATCTACCCAATAGTAAATCGACTTTGAGTCGTAATCAACAAAAATAAACCATAATTCGGTTGAGTTAAAGATGGCTCTGTTGGTGCCAAAATTAAGTAACTCTCCATTATAAAGGTCAATATCAGGCCAATCAAGCCATTCCTGTGGTGGCCTCAGTCCGGTACCTTTCGATTCTATCAGATGAATGGTTACCTCAGCTTTATTTAAGCTATCAAGCTTTAAATGTCCCATTGCCTTGAGATAAGCATGGGAATCAAAATCACCGTAAGATAAAACTTTGAAAACGTACCCTCCTATACTGAAGTGGCTTTCAGCTTTAAGAAATCCTTCTATCTCCTGATTAACCATTGCCAGATTCATCCTTTTTTTGAGGCCATCCTTTAAACGATTCTACATCATGTATCGGGTCAAGCATAATAAGCTCCTGCATATCATCAAATATTTCAAGCTCTACTTTTTCATAAGGTAATTTTGAATTGACCTCTATTACTTTTACCGAAACACTTTCCGTACTGATATCAATTATTTCTTCATCTTTCAACTGATTAAAGAACTGTTCTATTTCTGTTTTTGCATCAGTCTCATTTAACTGAAACTCATTTTCGATAATGTTCCAGATGCTTTCCAAACTGGCTGGTTCCTGTAGAATTTCGAGGATTCTGATACCGGTGTATCCCCTTACACTGTAGTACTTTCCTTGCGGTATATTTATTAAAACCGCCTCTTTATCGAATACCTCTTGCGCGATATTCGTCCCGTCTAACTGATACGCTTTCATTGATTCTTATATATATTATCTCAATTGTTTGATTTTTCTAAAGAGCAGTTACTTACCGAAGTGAAAATCCCCTATTCTGAACAATATTAGTGCAATTGTTTTTCTATCCCAGAAAAAATATCCTTACTTAATTCCTCCACTCTGGCGAAGCATCTCGCAAAATTACACACTTATTTGCTTTGTTTTAACTTCAGCCTACTTTACTGATAAAAATAAGAATTAAAATCAATGAGACAATGATTAAATACCTAATTTTATGTGCCCTAGCAATGTATTAAACTGATAATAAACCTAAACTATACCGGCAAAAGCTAATCGATGAATGCAGTTCAAAGTTATTGGATTACAGAAGACTCAGTAAAGCATGGAGGATGGATAAATGAGCGTTTTGAACGCATAAGCTGGTCGTTAAGCTATTTTTTGTTGAAAAAAAACTTCGGGAATGTACATCTGTACTGTAACTCGGCGGGATTCGAATTTCTGGTTCAGCAAACAGGTTTGCAATATGATGAAATTCATCAAGATTTAGAAGGTAAAGAAGCGTTGATAAAAAAATCGTGGGGTCTGGCAAAAATGTACACCTACGCAGCACAAGATGTACCCTTTGTACATGTAGACGGGGATGTTTTCTGGTTTGACTTACCCCAGAAAGGTTTCTTTGAGGCGGATATTTTTGCACAAAGTCTTGAAATGGATGAACCTGCCTACCGGGATATATGGTTGAGTTTCAAAAAACATGGAGCTGTATTCCCTGAATTTCTAGACTCTTTCAACAAGGCAGCTTTAGCAGCCAATGCAGGTATAATTGGTGGACAAAACCCCGGGGTCTTTAAAGATTTCTTTCAGGAAGCAGTAAATTTTCTTGAGACAAACCAGATAATTATAGAAGCCCACAAAGATGAATTCAAATTTCTGAGTATTTACATTGAACAGTCGTTTTTTATATGTCTGATCAATTATCTGCAAATCAAAATCAAATTTTTAAAGAAGCCTGTATTCCGAACTAATTTTCATGAGGTTTTAAATTTTAACCAGATTTCGCCTGTTTCAAAGACCCCCGGGTTCATTCATTTGTTAGGTTCCAATCGATATCGATTGCACTATTGCAATTTAATGGAATTCTGGTTGAACCGCCTATGGCCTGAGCAATTGGCAAAAATTAATGGGTTATATACATCAACAGAAGATTCAGCAGCGGGTTTCAGTAACTTTCTGAATCCGAAAAATGAAAAAAGACTTCCACATACAAAATGGCTATTCGATAAACCCGTAGATATTTTAAACCATCCTTTTATTAGAACTGAAAGTATTTTTGGCGTTAATCCCGCTGAAATTTCTGAGGATGAAATCCGGAACCACCCGGAAACAGAAAAACTTTCAGACTGTCTTGCTTTTGAAAATGCCAGATGCGCTATTCTTTCACAATTATTGAATACCACAAATGGAGCGGTTCTGTATAGCAACTTTGAAATACATCTGGATTTTTGTTCAAAAAGCTACGCTGAAATTATAGACCTGACTTTTGAATTGAATCCGTCTAAAATTCTTAAAAGTAAGTACAACTGGTTTAATGATTTGAGCTATCAAACACAAAATTACTGGTATAATTTAATTATTGACTCTCAGAAAATCTGCTTTCAGGAGTTCCTGTTATCTGAAACGGAATGCCGGATTATGGAGTTATTTGAAGAGAAAATGTCTATAGAAAATTTATACCTGGCCTGGGGTTCACAATATCCTGAAGAAAATAATCAGAAGACCAAAGGTATGATTCATGAAACATTGAAAGAGTTAATCTCAAACGACCTGATCAGGATTTGCTGAACCCACTATCTTCGATATACGAGTATCGTTTTTTTAGATTTAAGAATATTTTCTCGAAATAATGATATAGCAAAGTACTTACCAGAATAGTTATAGACACCACCAGAACAAATACCAAGATATAGTTCATGAAGTTTTGAGTTTCGAATCGGATAAGATATTTACTAACCATAAATATTACTATAACATGGCACATGTATATTCCATAAGAAATTCTACCTAAAAAATCCATGACTTTATTTTCAAGATTTATCCATCTGTTTCTCTCACTTATTTGTGAAATAATAATGACTACTGTACACACTGATACAATTTCATGATATCCGTTAATTATGAAACCCTTAACAATCGGCAAAAAAATAAGTATCCATGCCGCTAAAACAACAAATTTATTAGTAAAAGCTTTCGCAAAAAGTTTATTACCCTCGAAGAATAGCATGGCGGCTATCCCTCCTATTATCATTGTATGAAACCGGCTTTGCCCCAAGAAATTACTATAGTTTTCGAAAACCGGGTTATGTGTTTTCAGAATACCGAAAGCCCCTCTTAAAATAATTAAAACTACTAGCAGCATTATTGAGTTTCTCAGATACTTACTCCCTGAAAATTTAATGAAGACAGGCCAGAACAAATAAAATTGCTCTTCGACACAGAGTGACCAATAGAAGTCCAGAAAAGGAAGCGCTTGCTTGATAACCAGGGCTATATTTACTATAAAAAGTAAGTAATACGGTATTGAATTCTTTGAATATTCTACACCAACCCATTCGAAAATCGTGAGTGTAGCAATAAGAATCAGAAAGTAAAGAGGCCATATTCTCAGAATCCGTCTAAGATAAAAATTTCTGATGTTTATTTTCTTCACCTGCCTTTCTTTCAGAAGCAGATAAGTAATCAGAAAACCACTTAAAGTAAAAAATATGGTTACAGCAAAAGACCCTACTCTGAAACTATATGGTTTACCACCTTCTAATTTACCCCAGATGATGTAGGGGTCTAGTCCGAATAATCCTAAATTGGTAAAAATATGATGAATCACAACACATAGTGCTGCAATTGCCCGTATTCCGTTAAGACCCTTTAAATGAACTGTATCTGACATAGGGGAGTTAGGGCTTTAGAGGAATGCAATAATACGAATTAGAGACAAATATTGTCAACTAGTATTTTATAATAAGTAATATTCTCAAGGGGCATCAGATTCTTTTAATAAGAACCTCAATATTTATGAGACATGAGAGCACGAATAATAAATATTGAATTGTTTTGTTGAAGGGATGTTATAAATTGCAATTTTATTCAATTTATAACTATGCATTAATCTTCTTGTAACTTTAAAATAATTCAATCAATGCTCTAAATGAAAAAAAATAAGCTCCTTTCTCTTTCTTGGGTTCTGATAGGAATTGGCATAATAGTGTTAGGATATTTTATTATCAGCACGTTTTGCGATGGTTATAAGATTTGGGGCCAAAATAAAATAGATTTTACTATAACCGGACAATTTGGAGACTTTGTAGGCGGTGCAGTTGGAACTATTTTTGCGCTTGCTGGAACATTTCTAATAGTGCTTACTTTTCAGGAACAAGCAAAGCAAAACCGGAGAGAATCTTTTGAATCAAAATTTTTTGAAATGATACGTTTGCATAGAGAAAATGTAAGTGCTCAAAGATTTACATACTATGACTTAAATAGGAAGGATTTTGTTACTGCTGAAAATAGAAAAGTATTTAGAGTCATATTTGAAGATTTTTTAGACTGTTTTGATGAAGTAAAAAAAATTTCAAAGTTATTAACTGTAGACGATGTTTTATTATCAAATTATCAGCAAAAATTAAAAAAAATTATTCAACATAATAATGTTAAAGCTGATTTAATAGAATTAGCTTTTATTGATATTGCATACAATATAGTTTTCTATGGAAGCGGAAAAGAAGGTAAACTAATATTACGAGATAGATTCAAAAATAGATATACAGAATCCTATTTTTCAAAACTCATAATATATATTCAACATAAGCCAAAAAAAGAAAATAACATTGCTTGGAATAAGTGGAAAAGACTTAATAAAATAGAAGAACAGATTCATTCAATTACCGAAAGTCAATCTAGTTATACTTTAAACAAACATTTTAGCAAATATTATGGAGGACATCAACATAGGCTTGGACATTATTTTAGGCATCTTTTTCAGAGCTATAAATACCTTCACTATACCTCTTTTTTAACAGATGAGGAAAAATACTCCTACGGTAAGATACTGAGGGCACAAATTTCTAGCTATGAGCAAGCTTTAATCTTTGTAAATAGCCTTTCAAGCCTGGGAATGAAATGGGAGTATATTCCAGAAGTAGATGTAAAAAACAAAAAAAAGAAAGTTGAAAAAATTAATCTTATTACTTTCTACGCATTAATAAAAAATTTACCAGGATATCATTTATTTGAGTTGAATTATAAAACATATTACCCTAGAATTAATTTTGAGACAGATGAGGGGAATGAATAAGTATGTAATAAAAGGAGCCATACTAACTTCTTTTCGTTGTTATAAACCATTATATAAGCGAATAAAATATATCTACTGCTTAACCAAACACTTAAAAAATAAGTAAACAAAAAAAGCGCAACACATTGAGAATCAATGCATTACGCTTTTTTTCGTAGCGGGAACAGGACTCGAACCTGTGACCTTTGGGTTATGAGCCCAAAAACAATCGGTCTTTATTGGTTTCTATTATATTATAAATTCCTAATAATGAGCGATTTACAAAAATTAAAATCTTATAGAATTTAAGGAAAAATACAAAATGTTGTACCTATGTTGTACCAAGTTTTTATTATCTTTGTTTCAACACAAAAATAAAGACAATAATTTTCTCTATGGCATCGTCTGTAAAAGCTGTTCTTCGCAAAAAGAAAAACAATGATGACACCTATCCTCTTACGATTCGAATAACAACAGATCGCAAGACAACTTTTATTTACTTAGGATATAATGTACTCGAAAAAGATTGGGATATAGTCGGGCAGAAGGTACGGAAATCGCATCCCAATTCGGCACGTTTGAACAATTTGATTCAACAGAAAAAAGCCGAAGCAAGTGATGTTCTTTTAGACCTGCAAAACAAGTCAGAAACAGTCACTCTAAATGATATAAAGCAAAATTTAAAACCATCAGGAGGGAAATCTTTCTTTGACCAGGCGAATGAATTTATTGCCAACATGAAGAAAGCGGGCAAATACAATCGTGAAATGCCTGAACAATCCAGAATAAACAGCTTTAAGAAATTCCTGAAAGATAAAGATATTACTTTTGATGAAATTACAGTTCCACTTCTAAAAAGATACAGAGCCTATTTAAAAGGCGAGTCTAAGCTAAAAGAAAGGTCAATAGTAAACAACCTGATGATTATACGCACCATCTTTAATCAGGCTATTGCAAGTGGAATTATTGATAAAACGAATTATCCATTCGGTAAAAATAAAATACAAATTAAAATACCAGACTCCTTAAAAATTGGACTTACTTCTGATGAAGTGAAGCTGATAGAAAACTTAGATTTAAGTAGTAAGCCAAACCTAAATCATGCCAGAAATTTATGGTTATTTTCTTTCTATTTTGCGGGCATACGTCTTGGAGATTTACTGCAAATAAAATGGTCAGACTTCCAAAATGACCGTCTTTTTTACGCAATGGATAAAAACTTAAAGCCTGGATCATTAAAAGTTCCAGAAAAAGTTTTCAAAATTCTAGACCAATACCGTAATCATGAACGCAAAAACGATTTAATCTTTCCAGAGTTGAAAGTATTGGATGACCTAAATGACAGCTATAATGTTCAAAGGAAAACATCATATGCAGATAAGAATATTAATGAGGCTTTAGAAAAGATCGCAAAAGAAATTGGATTGACAAAGCCTTTAACTATGCATATCTCTCGTCATACTTTCGGCAATATTTCGGGTGGTAAAATAGATATAAAAATTCTTCAAAAGTTGTATCGCCATACTGATTTAAGAACCACAATCGGGTATCAGGCAAACTTTATCCACCAAAATGAAGATGATGCCTTAGAAGCTGTAATTGGAGTTTGAGTTATCAATCTACTATAAACTAATCACTTTTAATCAGTTAGTCGAGAGTTTGAGTATCTCCAAGTAGTTACATTTTGGGATAAGTCAGAAAATATCTACTTTATCCCATTTTTCACCCTATAAAGTCTTATTAACAGCAACATAAGCCTAAATGACTCTTAACCCAATTGGTTCGATATTGAAATCCGTCAACAGTCAATTTCAAAGAGCATCGAACTAGTTATCTCTCAGTTGTGGTATGGCCCTTGTTCATATAAAATATCAAGTTTTAATATATTGTTCGATTGAAAATACCAAAGATTTGATGTTCATAGAATGACTTTCGATGGCTTTTGGCTTGGCTGGATATACCAATAAAAGTGTTCTTGGTTCGCGAATGCCAACTGTCCCTTAGAGTTGAGGCATGAAAAGAACAAAAGTTGTTATGAAAATCGGATAATAATTATTTATAATGATTAGGTTTGCAGTATAGTAATTATGAGTTTAGAGGCGTATAATAATCATAATAATATCAATCTGCTAACTAATGCCTGATAAAATTTCGATTTTACATATCTCCGACTTGCATAGAAGTAAAGAGTCACCTATTTCAAACAGTGCCTTAATTTCTTCTTTAATTTCTGATCGGGATAAATATGTCAATGACGAAACACCTAAAATTTGTAGTCCCGATTTAATTATCGTTAGTGGGGATATCGTTCGTGGCTCATCGAACCCTGATGCTTTGCAATCTATTAAAGAAATAGAGGATCAATATAATGAGGCAGAGGAGTTGCTCACGAGCCTTTCCGATAACTTCCTTGGTGGTGAAAAAAACAGGCTAGTAATTATACCAGGTAACCATGATATTGACTGGAATTATTCTAAAGATAGCATGGAGAAGATTGATAACGTCGCTGTATTTGACACTAAAAACAATATCAACTGGGCGATATTAAAAGACGCATTCACCCCACAATCAGTGACAAGATGGTCGTGGAAAGATTTGTCCTTCTTCAAAATTAATAATGCTGATATCTATAATAAACGCCTTGAAGCTTTTTCAACATTCTACCATAAATTTTATGATCGACACCGGACATACAGTTTAAATCCAGCGGATCAGTACGATGTGTTTGATTATCCAGAATTAGATTTATCAATCGTTGCTTATAGTAGTTGTTATAATAACGATCACCTCCGATTTGTGGGAGATATACATCCTGATTGCATTTCAAAATCAAGCATGGCTATTCGCGAGCTTGTCAAACGTGGCAGACTTATACTAGGAACCTGGCATCATAATACTAAAGGAGGGCCTTTCGAATCCAATTACATGGACGGCAGTGTTCTCAAAAATTTTATTGATACAAAAATATCAATTGGATTTCATGGGCATCAGCACAGAATGGAAGCTATACATGAATATAATAATATAATCGAACAAAAGAGCATAATAGTAATCAGTGCTGGTACGCTATGCGGCGGTCGTGACGAGTTGCCAACTGGTACTAATCGGCAGTATAATATACTTGAATTAGAAAGGGTAATATCTGAAGATAAGCTTGAAGCTACGCTCCATGTAAGGGAAAAATCGGAGTCTTCTTCCTTTACCAACCCTATTTGGGTACCTGGAAGAATTGCATCAAGAAACGCAAGTTTTTATTCTTTTAAAATAAAGGATCCTCGCAGAGTGGATTCGACAACTCAAATGCTGGATATAGAAAAACTCATAAGTAATAGAGAGTTTGAAGACGCAAAATCCAGATTGATCAAAATGGACATAAACGATGGCTTTGTTAGGGGGTTCTTAATACAATGTATTACCGAAACTGAAGATAATAACTTAGCTATTGAAAAATTCTCAGAACCCCAATCCGTAAAAGAGACAGTTGTAGTTTTTGATGCGGCCAAGCGGTTAAAGCGAATGGATTTGATAAACAAAGTTATGGCAGATTTAGACGAAACAATTAAGGAAGACCCGACTGTCAAGTATTTATATAATAATGCCAAAGCAATATTACGATGAGTAATTCAAGCAAGCTTTCATTTCAGATTGAAGTCAAGAGAATTTTAGAAATATTATCCAATGATATTTATGATTCTCCTTATGCGCTGCTTAGAGAGAACATTCAGAATGGTTATGATGCCATTTTGATGAGAAAACAACTCGAAGAAGATAGCTTTGAACCCATCATCAAAGTTGAAATTACATCATCAAAAATTGTTATTATCGACAATGGAATAGGCATGAATGAAGATGTAATACAAAACAACTTTTGGAAGGCTGGATCAAGTGGTAAAAATAATGAGATAGCCCGTAAGGCGGGAGTTGTCGGAACATTTGGAATTGGGGCAATGGCAAATTTTGGGGTATGTACTTCAATTGAGGTAATAACACACTATGCCATTGGTAACCTTACAATAAGGAGTTTTGCAAATAAAGATACTCTGTCTATTACCGATGAGTGTATTGATGTAATGAGTTTTGAAGAAATCAGAGAGCCTGGTACTACAATAATTGCAACATTAGATAACTCTTTAAATCTAACAGTTTCTGGGGCTATAAATTATCTGAGCCCTTATATTCGTTTTTTGCAGATTCCGGTTTTGATAAATGGAACAAATATTAGCCAAAGTCAATATTACGATTCATTTAAAGTTGAACCCGAAAATCAAAGCTTCACAAAAAAAATGAGCGTTATTACCTATGACAAAGCTCTGAGGTTTAATTTAACCATAAATCTTACTAATCAGAACATTGTGAAAATACTTTGTGATAGTATAACTAAAGATGGGATTTTGATAGTGGGAAATATTGTACTCTCCCAAGGAGGAGGCGGAATCTATGGTTTACGGAATTTCTTTGGATTAGCACCGGTTCCAGTTGGTGGTAGTTTTAATTTTGGTGGTGTTGTTAATCTGTCGAATCTTCATCCGACTGCTGGCAGGGAAGCGCTCAGCAGAGAAAGTATAGAGTTCGTTTCAAAAATAGTATTTGCTGCAGAATACACGATTGCTCAAGAACTTGCTGACCTCGAACTGTCCGACTTAAATTCCGGTTTTCTAAATTATATCTCCGTAAACAAGAAATATGAATTAGCAAAAAAACTTAAAATCGTTGTACAGCCAAACAATGAACGATGGAATTTGGAAAAAATTCAGCAAAATGTTGATGGGAGAAAAGTGTATTACTATTCTGGACGCGACCAATCCACGATACTTCAATTTGGTAATGAAAACACATACTTGTTACTTATCAGTCAAGAAAATCCAAGAAGGAAGATTCAATTAGAGTATATAAAAAACAAAAAAGTCGAGGAAGTGCCAGATCGGGCAAAGGTATTAAAAGAATATGAGCTAAAAAATCTCTCTATGGAAGAGTTATCTCTCATATTAAGGGTTACCAATGTTTTGACTGAAGATTACTTAATAGCTGACGTCAAAGTGATAATAGCTGATATCAGCCATGCGGTTCCAAGCTTGGTAACCCAAACAGATAAAACAGTGAATATTTTTATTTCTCGCACCTCTCCTACTGTTAGACAGGTACTTCAAATTCACAAATCTGAATGGTCGTTATTTGCCAGTTTCGTAAAAGATTTCGTGCGTAATCACCTCTACCAAAAGTTTTCTCAGTATGTACCCTCTTCAACTAGGGACGGGGCAGATGCATTACACCAAATTCTCATGAAGAATAAAGAACTTTACAAGTATGAGTCGAGTGATATGGGTAAAGTTGAATCATTATTGTTGGATCTTTCGTCAGGGGAAATTCCATTGGCTGATGTAATAAAGAAATCGAATACAATAACAAGGACCCATCGACAATATGTGAGATCAAGCCAAATTGGTTCGGTCGAAGAAGAGATACCAAGCATAATCAATGAAAACTTCTCTGAGGACTATACATTCGATGAATTCGATTCCGTTCCTCCTATTTTACGGTTGGATGTCAATACTGACAAAAAGATATTAAAGACAGAAAACGAATATCCCAGTTTGAATTCATTCAATTTGTTTCTTGGCCTTTCCGAAAAAGTCGTTAAAAGCAACCGTGATTTTTTTCTGGAGCCACATACTACTAAGGTGATTTGGAGCATGCACAAAATTGTCTATATCTTTACACATGCTTCAAATCAGTTGTCTCTCTATTACGAAATTGAGTTGAAAGAGCGCCTCGGAGATGACTCAACCGGAGGGAAAGCCATACCGACTACTACAGTTATAACTGAAAACAGGATTTTTATACCAATTATAAAAGAACTTAATTCATATTTTGCAATAAATTCTGGGGCAACCAAAGAATTCTTTGTGAGATACGACGTAATCGCAGATTTCAATGACATGGCTTAACATGAATATTATAAAATAAAGGGGCTTGCCAATTCTCGTTGTTATTATCTGCGAGAATAATTAAAAGTGTAGAGCAAACGCCTACTCAAAGCATTCGCTTTTTCACTTACTATAACCTTGATGACAAATCAATTCTAATTACTATAGCAAAATAATGAATACTCACATACCAAATATTAGTCTTCTTTAATCTCATTCCCGCCAACAATTTAAAATTCTCAATTAATTATTGCGAGTTTTGCACCAATCGATTATGTGATAATCAAGCATTTCTAAGATAATCCTTTTAAATGCTTTTTATATGCACAAGGAGTCATTTTTAAATTTTCATTTGAAATTCAAGATTGTTTTGTAATTCACCTAACCATTAGAGACTTCTTTAAAATCCTTGAAAATTTAACATTCAATATTAAATTTTCAAGGATTCTCGAAATTCCAGTTTCCAGAAAAATCAAGATTTGACAGAAATAATGTTCATCCAAAGCTAAAATGCTTGTCGATATAATCCTCATATAGTCGGAATATATCCGGAAACTTATTTACAATATCGCTATTCTCCAAGTTCATTAGTTTCATATACCTGCGCAATACCATTCCAACTCTTTTATCTGTCCATCTTTTGTTTTTATTTTGATAGGAACCTGGAACTTTTGATCTATTCAATATCTCTGCAATTTCTTTATAAGTATAAAACCCTCTTTTTAAACATCGTACTTGAATCAATAATTGTCCTTCATAAAGAGCATCATAATTTGCACTTCCAATCCGCTTTTCTAGGTCTTCAGCAAATGTATCAGGATTATAGATTATTTTCTGCTCAATCATAAAACCCCCGCGATTGGTGTCAGGGAGGTGGAAAGCCCACAACTAGGAAGACTGCCTGAATCTTTACCCTTTCGGGCTGAACATACACTCAGGCCTCCCCGACAAATCGAGGAGTTTTTTATCGGTCACAAACCGCTAGTTGTTGGATTTCCACACCCAAAAGCCTAAAAATGAGGCTTCCAGGCAATCATACAGTTTAAATCCCCAAAATCAAGTCCTTATTAACAAATATTAATACTTTGGTCATAAACTATACGCATGCACAAAAAACACTTTCGCGGTGATCCCATGCGTAAAATCGGCATTCTCCTGATTGCAATTCTGATTTCAGGTTGCCTCCCAGACGAAGGTGATGTTTCGGCGCGGTACAATGCCATCAACCAAAAAGCACATATTGAGAACGTGGCTGGAAGCCTGGCAACTTCTGCACAAAACTTTTCCTCCTATTTGGCAGCCTCTCAAATGCGGCGTAAAACGCCTTTATCGGATAAAGGTCAAATCCTTTCGGACAATCCCAATGATCTTACCGTACAAAACAATCCCATCCCCACCGCGCCGACAGGCATAATTGTAAGTCGTTGTGGTGACTTTGGTGCGATTGCCTATATCACAATAACGCCGGCTGGAATATCTGATCTGTTGCGACATGGCAATTCAATGGCGGCCACTTTGACACAAAAATTTGGAGTAGATAGCGTAGGAATAAAAATGGGCAATAGTATTCAAATACCCAAGAAAGGTATTGAATTGGGATGCACGGTTGGAAGTGATATTCAGGACGGCTCACCGATTTTCGTTGCAGGATTCCGCGCACCTGATGAAATGGTAGGATTACCAGACCCAAATAAAACAACTGAACCAACCATTATTCGAGATATAACAATCCCATGCCCAAACGGTACAGATGGCGTAATAAAACGCGAGCAGACTTGTCAATTGAAAGCACGTGATAATGAAACGGAGCAAGAACAGGGAACCATAGTCATCAACAATGCCGACAATGACTTTCAAAGAAAAACAAAATATTGGGAATGCATACCCGATACAAACTCGAATATGCCCCCGCCGACACAGGAGGAAGTAGCTATCTATTGTCGCGATCCCGCCAATAACATTTCCAAACAGAATGATAACGCCATTCCGTTACAGATAACCAACCTGAAAGAGCAACTGGAAAACAACGGCCCTGGTTACTACACGTTTTATTGTAGGAAAGGAAATGACAGCGCAAATACCTGTGATGCCAAGCCATACACACCGGAACCAAAGACATTTTTGAAATGCGATAAGGATTTGCCCCCACCCCGGTATGTATTAAACCCTGAAAATCCCCTGCGTCTGAATGATAATGGAGAAATGATCGGCAATGAAGCAGAGGTGCGCGATTGTGGCCGGGGATGGCACGGCAAAATGACCGCACGTTACCTAGCCCGCCGTTGCCAATTGATGCGCACTGAAAGCGACGGGTCAACTACGACATTATCCTCAGCGCAGACAATATACCGTATCGGCTATGCCCAGGCACAATGCGAGCGGGATATAGAGACGACGGTGGCATGTCCGACCATCAGCGGATCAGACCCGAACCGGCGTTTGCCGGTAGTGCGCCATGCGCGTATGCTGAAACCGGTGGCGTTGGATTGGAGCGAGAACAAGCCAGGTCCGGCGGCATGGGATAACAGCAAGATCGCGACGACAGACAGTCGGGCAGAGATATTATTGACGGCTGGAATGTCTGCACCGGGTAAACCCGTAGCTGTGATCCCGACGATAACAAGGGCAGAACTGGACTCTCTGACGGACAGTCGTATATGGTCTGAAAGGCTGATGGATGCTATGCGCACTTCTGATCCGACGTCGATCGAGGCTCCGATTGTATCGTGTAATAATGCGGGTGATCCGTGTGGTATAGGCGTACCAAACAATAATATTGAAATATGGATGGATACCTATCCCTTGGAGCAATATTCAGGTGCAATTTTTGAAGTCCCGAACCTGATTTGTTCAACTACAAAGGAACCTTGCAATTTGATATTAGGGGATGACCAGCCTTCTATATGCGGCGGGGGTGGATAATGTGTTCAGCCACTTCCAAACAATCCTGACGGTATGCCTTCTACTATCTGGATTTCAGGCAGCAATTTCACACAACTGACAAACGACTACTTTGAAAAGGTTGGCAGTCCTTTGCCACCAGAAAATACCATTACCATCTATACTAAAAGCGCGTCTCTACCAATGTTCAACGACCCGAATGTATTGTGCGAACTGGCGTCAACGATGGCACCGCGACTTATTATGTTTGGCGATTTTAATGAAAGTGCTGCTCTCGACAAGCCTGTTGAATGCGCTGCCTTGCCAGGTCGTAGTTACATACATATACGCGACTTGCAGGAAGATGCAGTCAATGCCTATCGTAATCGTGGTGGCGACTTGCTTATATTTTCCAACCACCTGACGTTAGGGAACGAGGGGAAACCCGTTCATCATAACCTGAATACGAATGATTTCTTGAACACTGGATTGGTTACGACAACCATAGCAAATTGGCTGATAAGTCCGATTATATCACCCAATCCATGTACGCTTGTGAATTAGTTTGGGTTTATCGAATAAAACGACGCAGAGGATGTGGTTTTAACATCCATCACGTTCATCTGTGTGAAAGTATCCGTATTATCTGCACTGTTCTGTATATAATCAGAAAATGCCTTCTTAGAAGCAAATGTGCGGAACTTAACACCACCGCTTTTCGCATCTGGTGCAAATAACTTGATTTCGGTTACATGTTTGTGAGTTTCTGTTTTTCTAACCGGATCAATCTCAACAATTTCTTTGAGATCACCGCCAGATGTCGCAGGGCGATAGGTAATAATTTCTATATCCGCGTTTTTAGATGACACATAATACATACCACCATCAGCAGACGTATAGCTGGGTTCAATATTCGGCACATTAATCGCCATAGAAAACTTGGTATTATCGCCTGCCGAAGTCCCTGTTGCTACGCGCGACGCATCCACACCATTTACCGCAGAATTTAGTCCATTGGCAATTGAATTGTCATTTTTGAGAATTGACGACCCTTGAAAAAATGAATTTGCAGGGTCAATAATTATCTTCATACCGACATATGTATCAACGCGCGTGTATTTTTGCGGGGTTGGGTTCGGATCAATGGGATTCGGATCATCTTGCTTGCTGCCACAGGATGAAAACAGGCTGGAAGCACCTAATGCCAGAACTGGCAGAACGGCGGCACGCGCATATCGCATAAACTGGTTTGTCATCACGACCCTCCTGATGTTGACGGGTCTATTATAGCACAGGAAATCCATTGTTTTCAAAGGTTTTATATTGGTTAAACAACAAGTCGTTTTCGTTATATAAGTATTTGTTTTTCAATCATTTAAGAATGGTTAAATTAAGCCGTTTTAAATGCTTGCTTTTCGTTATCAGTTTTACTGAACCGTATTTTGGGCGAATCACATTTTGATATTTTTAGGCAAAAAATGACCTGGCCACGAATCTAATGTCAAAATTTTTGTATTTTCAAACCCGCAAACAGATCGACGTTTCTATAAATCACACCTCCGCAAGTTAGGTGGATTTATTTTCACTACTTTTGCTTTGAACTTTACATTTAGACAACTCAATCAATACATTTTGTCATGAACATGCACACAGGAGATAAAATCAGAGGGATCCGATTTCTAAAAGGATACTCACAGGAAAATATGGCCGACATGCTGAACCTTTCGCGCGTGGCCTATGGTGAAATTGAGAGAGGCAAGACGGACGTTTCAGACTCTCGTCTGCAACAGATTGCGGACGTCTTAGGTGTATCACCATCTGATATTTTGAGTTTCGGGGAGAAAGTCAATAATTTTTTTGACCAATGCAACTCTCCACAAGTAATTGCAGGAATAAATAATACAAATCATCAAACCAATAATTACGATCAAAGAGAGTTGGTGCATGAAGTAGAAAGACTACGGTTAGAAAACGAGAATCTAAAATTGCAAAAAGAAAAGGCTGAGTTGGAAGCAAAATATTGGAGGGAAAAAAACTTATAAAATTAAAGGCATAATATCCGAAAAGCTATTTTCGGATATTATGCCTGTGTTTATTTTCTCTATTTTTCAATAAGGGTACCATAAATAAAAGAAATATACTGGCATTTTTCAATTGTTTCACTATTATCGAGTCTAAACTTTTGTTGACTGTTTTATGAAGATAATCATTGACAAACCAACTAATATCCAAAAAGAAGTACTATCTGAACTTACAAGTTTAGTTAGTAATGGAGGGCAAATCTCAAAACAAAAAGTAATTGAAGGTGTTCAACGTGCTGAATTAATTGCCATTATGTTTGACGATCACAAGATCGTTACTACAGCCACATTAAAGAAGCCAATAATCTCATATAGGGACAAAGTTTTTAGATTAGCAGATGCTGAGGATAAAAAATATAACTACACAAAAGAAATAGGTTATATAGCAACAAATCCCAATTACGAAAGTCAAGGGTATTGTAACCAACTTTTGCAAAGATTTATGCCAGAAGTTGATAAGCAGAATATTTTTGCAACAACAAGAAATCCAGCGATGGCACACATTCTTTTCAAATTTGACTTCACTAAATTAGGTAATACTTACAATAATGATTTAGATTTACTAATCTATAGTATATAAGATTATCTTCTTTCAATAAGGATATGAAACTAAACTAGTATACAAATATCTACTGATTATACGCACTACTATTTTTACATCTTGCACCTGAAAATGTAATTTACCAATGTTTTGTTGGTTCACGTACTAGTTCATACTTTACTAGCTGTTATATCTATTCCATTTTATCCTTCCCCATCTTCATTTTTCCCGTATTGAATAAACTACAACAACAAAATGTAAATCGAGACTTGTCAATTTGTATAGATCAATACCGGCGAATGAAAATCTTGAGATACTATCTTGCACAAAAAAAACTAAACGAACAGATTATGTTAGAAAATTTAGAGTTCCGCAAAATACAAGGAGTGGTTACTGATGTAAAAGAGTGTGTAGATGTCCAAATCTCATCTTATAAAGGTAGTGTATCTTCTGATACTCAAAGATGGTTAGACATCTTTATAAAAAACGAACATGGTGAATTTTTCTATAGAATCCACGAAATAATCCCAATTAGTGTGGGTCATAATTTGACCATGATTACTTCTTCCCGTAAGGATAAAAATAGCTGGTATGTTCTTCATGTGATGAATAATAATTTAAAAACTGCTTATAACACAACCAATACTAAAGTACGATCTGGATTAAGGTTTGCAAGTACAGGCGAAGAAATCGGAGCCGGGGCGGCAATAGGCATATTATTTGTCGCAGGTATATTTATATCTGTTATTGTCGTGGCTTTAAATAATAGTTTTCTTGGTGGCTTTTTAGTATTTTCTGTTTGCACATTACCATTGATTCTTCAAATTCAGTCAAGTAGCAAATTCAAGAGTGATATAAATAGCAAAGTCCAGAGTATTTTAGAAAACAAAGAGTAACGGACAAATGATTCTCAAGATGGATTACGATCCATAAATTCGAAAGTTTACTGTATTATACAATGATTAATTAGCCCTTCATTTTCAAGCATCTTATTGTCTTGCCTTATTATTGCTTCTGACAATTCCAACAGGAGCAGATATGCAGCTTTTAACCAAAGAACAGATGGAAAAACTTACCGAAAACGACTTAACTAAAAACCGTAGCAAAGATCATTTTCCTGTTGTTAAGTTGTTTACCCACAATGTAGGGGCTGCATGGCTTTTAACAGCGTTAGTTTATAACGACACATCTATTGCTTTTGGACTTTGTGATCTAGGTCTTGGATTACCTAAACTTGGATATATGTCTATTGACGAATTAAAAGAGGTCCGCGATCTTTCTCATCTGCCGATAGAACGTGACACATTCTTTGAAGCGAAATTCCCCCTTAGCGCCTATGCGGAGGCAGCACGAATAAAGCAAGAATTTAACGAGAATGGTTATTTATTGGAACTTATATCTGATACCCAGAAAGTCAAAGAGAACCATAAGCTATTGTAGAGTTATTATCTTGATTTGTCTGACTTTCCTTGAATTATTCAATAGGAGAGAAATCATTCTCAAAAAGTACTTTACCTCAAAAGATAAAGTACTTTTAATTAAGGAATATTGAAATTAATAGCCTAAATGAAAATCAGTATAGATGTGAAACAATATGATTTTTAATGTTTTTAGATTGAATATAACTGAAAGTTGGAGGTAAAGCATTTCCAATTAATAAAGCCAAATTTGTCCTTGTTATATCAGACGGAAATTTATAATTCGATGGAAAAGATTGAAGTAATGCCGCTTCCCTTGCAGATATACAACGATTTTGTTCTGGGTGCAAAAATCTACCCTTAGAAGGATTTAAACACCCTCCCGTGATTGTCGTAGAATAATCATCCCAGCGTAGCCTACCATAAACATCATTAAAGCCGATATTCTCCACTTGATGACATTTTAATGTATATTCTTGCGGCAAATCCTTTCTACTACCACCATTTTTTGGTGTCATGTCAATTCTTCTTTGAACGTCTGGTTTATGAATTGGGAATATTTTATGGATTGGGTCATTTGACTTTTCAGGTAATGGCAAATTACCAATTGTCTGCCTTACTGTTTTGCTTTCATAAGTAGCCTTTGCAACTTTTATTTCGCCTAATCTTGAACCAACTAAAACTAATCTTTTTCTACTCTGTGGTACTCCGTAATCTTTTACATTCACTACCTTATAGTCAATCCATTTATAACCATACTCTTTTAAAACCCCAATAGCTTCCTTAAACAAATCGTAATTTATAAGTCCTGGCACATTTTCCATCATAATAGTATAAGGCATTAGTTCTTTTACTAATCTAACATATTCCATTATCAAATTATTTCTATCATCTTCTACTGGTTTTGCTCTGTTCAATCTTCTTATTGAACTGAATCCTTGACAAGGTGGGCAACCAGCAAGCAAGTGAATTTCTTTACCATTTAGTTTTTCCTTGATTTCTGTAATAGAAACTCTACGGATATCTCTTGTAATTACTGTTGTATTAGGATGGTTCATTCTAAATGCTTTTGATGCCATTTCATCAATCTCAAAAGCTAGTTTTGTTTTGAAATCGGCTTGATGCATACCTTCTGTTAATCCCCCACAACCACTAAATAAATCAATACTATATAGTTCTAATTTTGAAGTATCCATCCTTTGGGGTTTATTTTAACAACATTTCTATAACCGACAAATTTGAAAAATTCAATTACTGCATCCCGTTGATCTAAAGTCATTGCTCCATATCTACCAGACTTGTAATTTACGTACATTGTCTCTGTCTCATTACACCACCAACATTCACCACCTTGTAAAGCTTTACCACCCGCTGATAAATTTGAGTGGCATACATTTGGCCTGCCTCCAATTTTTTTTCTCCCTTCAATATTCGGAGTATTATCAGGAATTATTTTAAAGTGTATTTCCTCGTTCTTTCTATATATTAACCATATATACATTTTACTAGATGGTATTGTTATATTGTCAGAGGTAATTTCGCTTATACTATTGTTCTCACTATTAATAATAACCTCAGTCATAATTACATGATGAGTAACAGGGGTTGGAGGACCGTCTCTAATTGCATCATATGCGTTATGAGAGAAATCAATAATTTCCTCTTCTGCAGGTTGTCGAGTAGATTCTATTCTTTCAAAGGGTAAAACTTCCGGTCCTAATCTTTCAAGCAAAATATCTAAATAATCATTCATAATTTATTATTTAATCTCAGTAAAGCCTTGTTCTTTTGCCTCTTCTATTTTGTCTATGCCAAAAGCTTGAAGTGCTTCTATAGCTGATATTTTTTGAAGGCTACCAAATCCTGATTTTAAAATTTCGCTTTCAAAAGAAGAGAGTATATTTTTTCTAGAATCAATAAAAAATGGACTTGATAAACTAGAGAATAGATTTTCAATTGTTTCTTCATTGAAAATGTTACTAGAATTTTCAAGATATTGTAATATAGAACTTGTTCCTACTATCGATTTTATTTTCCAAAAATCTTCTTGATCAATTAAATATCTTGATGGAATAATTTTAATTGCTTGATTTTCCCACATAACCTCTTCGCCCTCTTCAAATTTTGCCATAATATTGCTTATAATAGCATCCGTATCATTATCATCTCCTTTACTTTTTATCTCATATCGATTTTGCCTTTTAAATTCTTGGAATTTACTTCCATCAAGCAATGAGGGAATTTTATCAATTTTATCATAGGCAGAAAAAATGAATATTTTTGAGGTAGTAAGATTTAGAATTTCATAGAAATCTTCTGTCGATGCTGCTACAGGTTTATATTCCCAATCATAAATTAGAAAATCTGTATTAATTATTGGCTCTTCTTTAAAAGTTTGAGGATGGTTAAATGCTTGAAATTGAATTTTTCGCTTCCAAATCCTAGATTTAGAAGAAAGCTGTATACTTAATTCTCTCAAGCTTTCTTCTTGTCCCCAGTCCTCTTCTGAAGAAGTAAGCTGTTCAATTCTTTCGATGGACAATTTTTTTTCACCCATTACTGGATATCCATCATCAATAATTCCAACTGTTACAGTAGCCATTGTATTTTATTTATGATTCATCAACTCTTGAAAAATCAAGCGTAAATTGAGCTCCTTTTAAATTTTGAATTCTGTCTTTCTGATTTGTTAGTCCTATTTGACCTCTCATTCTATTCATGTAATACTGGCAAATATAGAGTCCCAAACCACTTGGGGGACTTTTCATACTTGCACCAGGTTGATATAAATATGGAAGGATTGAATTATCTATCCCAGGACCATTATCTGCAACTATGATAGTTCTACGCTCCTTATTCAATCGTAATTCTATTCTTCTATCCTTAGTGTAAACATCTGTATCTAACCAATAGGAACTATTATCAAAAAGGTTTGTAAATATTTGACAAATAGTTCCAAATCTTTCAATAATTGAGAAGTCCTCTTCCTGATTGTAATAAAACTCGATATTATATTTTTCAAAAGTCCGCTTATAAAAATCTGCTGCAAATTCGATTGCCCTTGAAATATTGAATGCTCTAACTGGCTCATTTTTTATACTTCTTAATGGACTAAGATTTTTAAGTTCCGACTTCAGAGATGAAGCAGCATCTTTCAAATCTTCGAGTTTCGACTTATCCAATTTATCTGCTTTTAATAATCTTGTAATTCCATTATAGAAATTACCCGTAATTTTTGCTAATTCATGAATTGCAACAGCTGCTGACAGTCCAAATCCAGCGTTCTCAACCAATCTCTCCTCAATCATTAGAATTTGTTTTACACTTTTTTCAAGGTTTTGTAATGATGATTGAAGATCAACTAATTTTTCTTTCCTATCTATGTCATTGCCGAAATCTAAAAGCAATTGCATTGGATCACGGATTATATCATACTTGTTCAAAATATTGCCAACTAACTTCGAAGATTCTCGCCCAACTTTCTCAATATTTTCTTTTGGCTCATGAATAATACTTTGCTTTAATTCAGTAAAATCCTGTCGTCTTCCAATAAATTCTTTTTCAATGAAATTTTCAACAATAATTTTTACTAAGAGTGAAAGTTCTTGAAACGCTTGATTTTCTAATAGTCCTTGCCTATCAGTTTTATCTATTATATCAATATTAGAATCTTGAAACACTTCAACATATCCATACATATTATAATACGAAATATTACTTCCTTTTTTTATATGGCGTTTGCTTAAATCTAACCAATCATAATTAGCACCCCAGTCTGCTGGGAAAAGGGAAACAAAATCTCGATAAAGAGCAATACCTCCATAATTATCAAGCCAATCAGACGCTCTTTTAATACTTATTGTTGGAATCCATGGTGATGTTCTATACCAAACATCGACGTGAATAAAGAATCCACCAGAAGCAGGTTTCCGATATTCATTGTTATTGATTTTAAACTCGTCTTTTTTTAGCATTCTTAAGTCAAAATGTCCTTTCAATTCTTGAGAACTATATGGAATTTCAGGACTTGTGGGCCTAAATTTTAGTTCATATTCCATTTGTCCTTCATCATTAACTATTGCATCAAAAATGAAAACTGGTGGTGCAATATCATAGATATTCTCAGTTTTTAGCTCTGATTGTAATTGTGGGCATTCAAACAAAACATTAAATTTTGTAATATCTCTATTTTCTGCTTTTTTGGTAAAAGGATTTGTAAAAGGAGAATTTAAACTTTGAATCGAATCATAAATATCTTGAACATCCCTCTTTGAAATATCAAACCCCTCTCGACCTCCAAATATGATAAGTTGAGTACCTGAATCATCTACACCATAATCTCTTGTTGGAACAGATTTAGTCAATGTTACACCTACGGATTCAAGATTTAAAAAACCATTTTGGTTTGCATTAAAGTCGTCCCAATTTATTTTAAGAACAAACTCATAAGGATTCTCTTTGATTTTTGTTTTTAAAATTAAATGTTTACCTAAACGATGTGTAGCAAATCTTCCTACTCCTTTTTCACCAAGAGGTAGTCTTCCTTTATTAGCTGCTCTATATGTTTTTAACCAACTATTGAATGCACCAATATTACCTTTTTCTAAAGCATCCTCTCTTTGTCTTCTAATTTCGTCTTTTACATTTGTTTTCAATCTTGAAGCAGGTCTAAGCCAACCGTTTTCGATTACATCTCTACTCATGCCTTTACCATCATCTTCAATTACAATTACAGGACCAGCTAAATTTTCAAATTCTGACTTTTCTAATTGCTCAACTTTCGGTATTCCTGGAATTTTCTCAATTCTAACTTTACAAAGAGAAGCCCCTGCATCAAAGGAGTTTTTTATCAATTCCAAAATTCCAACTCTTTCAGATGCTATCAATTGCTCACCTAAAACTTGAACAAGATGAGCATCAGCTTTGAAGTTTAGTTGTATCCCTCCATCAAGGCATAATTCGTCTAAGAATTGAGGTTTTATTTTTCTTACTGCATTCTGAGCGTTATAAAATTCTTTATTATTTATTTCCTCTAAAATTTCTCCATTAACATTTATTCGACTTACTGGTGTAGAAAACTTCTTATAATCTGATATTTCAACGAAATAGTAATTTGGCTCCCTCTTATCCGGAAATGGAGGATTGACTATTTTACCGTATCCAAAAAATTCACCTTTACCATCTTCCCTTGTTGGCTCATAATAAACAAATTCTATCGGGAGAGAATTAAATTGGTTTAAATAACTTTTTTTATTTGTTGCGGGAAAATGGTAGTACTTTCCAATGAAATCATTGTAGTCACCACCTTGTCTATACTGTGATAATATTAGGCAATTTCTTTCTTCCATTATCGGTTGTTGTTATTAGTTGAAGAAAGCAAGTCGTTAGTGTGAGCATTGAAAAGCTTATTATTTGCTAAGTACCTACTATTTGTATTTTTTAATAGTAACTCAAGAATCCGTTTCACATTGTTCAATAAAGGTTTTTATCTATTTTACGTATCATATCATTTCTTATCTAAATAAAACAAATTTATTGACTTTCTAATATAATAACACAAAATCAGTCAAATTAATTTGTAAATTTGGTTACATTGATACCTTTCATTCTAAGCAAATCGGCTTTCCCATCACAGATATTGTCAAAACACGAATAGTTAAAAAAGTTCTATGTTTAGCATAGGTATATTTTTGAGGAAACTGATTATTTGTCTTGTAAACTAAATGGGGCTTCTAATAAAACAAAAGATTTGCTTCCATAAAGATTTTATGATAGATATTATACAATTGTCTAACACAGTCTATTGTTTGAAGGGTGTTTTATGGGGTACTTTTAACAAACTTTGATAAAATACTTACTAAAACAACCACTTATCCTCTCAACTCCAATCCCATCCTGTCCGCCATCACCATGTCAAATCTCATCCAATACAGTCTAATAAGCCAATATAATTGCTGGCTTTTTATGGTCTTATACCACATTAGCCGCATAGTAAGTTTGGCAAATCCAGCCCATTTTAGGGGTATTTTCTGGGGTACTTTTTCATGCCTCAAAAAAAATACCCCACCGAGAGGTTCAGATGCCTTTAACTGATCTGGAGTGCCGTAAAGCCACACCTGAAAATACGCATTATCGAATGTTCGATGGTGGCGGACTTTATTTGGAGGTCATGCCTACGGGAACTAAGGTTTGGCGGTTCAAGTTTAAGTTTAATGGCAGGGAAAAACTTTTAACTATAGGGAAATACCCGAGTGTTTCATTATTTGATGCCAGAACTATACAGGTCAAAGCAAGAAAGAATTTAGATGCTGGTATTGACCCTTCCAAACTCAAACAGGAAGAAAAAAGGCTATACCGATTCAAACAATTACAGACATTTGAGTTAGTTGCCAGGGAATGGCGTCACCGAAATCTTTCTACTTGGTCAAAAAACTATGCTGACGAATTGCTTCGTCGATTGGAGAAAAATATTTTTTCAAGCCTGGGGAAGTTACCAATTAATGAAATCAGCATACATGACATATTGGTGTGTATTCAGAAAATAGAAGAAAGAGGGGCAAACGATTTAGCCCACCGGCTTTTGCGTATAATTGGCCAGATCATGCGATATGCTGTTGTCACAGGAAGAGTTGAAAGAGATATTACCGTTGACTTAAAGGGCGCATTAAAAAAATATAAGAAAGGCCATTTCGCTTCTATTGATGCAGATAGTCTTCCGGATTTAATTAATGCAATTAATAAGAATGATGCTCGATTATTCCGGCAAACTATTCTGGCCATTAAACTTATTCTACTAACATTTGTTCGTACAAATGAATTAATAAATGCACAATGGCATGAATTCGATTTAGAGAAAGCCATCTGGAATATTCCCGCAGAACGAATGAAAATGAGACGACCTCATTTTGTGCCATTGTCAAAACAGGCTATAGAAGTTTTGAAAGAATTGGGTCAGGCCTTTGGGGTTGATGGTTATATTTTGCCAAGTACAATTAATAATAAGAAATCAATCAGCAATAATACCATACTTAAGGCACTTGGGCGATTAGGTTATAAAAACCGAATGACCGGTCATGGTTTCAGATCGTTAGCCATGAGTACGATTAAAGAGAAAATGGGATATCGACACGAAGTGGTAGATAGACAATTGGCACATGTCCCCAAAAGTGCAGTTGATAAGGCTTATGACCGTGCCACTTTTATTTCAGAAAGAGTAAAAATGATGCAGGATTGGGCGAATTACATTGATTCGTTAAGTGCAAAAAATATATCTTGCTCTATGTCGATGAAAAGCCATCAAGGCATTTCTGTATATCACTCATTTTCCATGCCGTCACACGTGGACAAATCTTATACGGTTTCGGGAACCGTCCCGTTTTACATCCATTCCACCACGTTGCCCTTGAAACAGGGATAACTTTCAATACCTGATTCAGGCGCATAAATCCATCTAGCTTTTCAATTTTATCAGAATTTTCTAGCATTTTGAATACCTCTGTTTTGTGAAAGAAAATCAACTTTCATTTTAGATGGCTCATTGAATGATGTTTCTTTTCTACATGAAATGCAATCTGCCATTGCAAAAGCAATCTGTATGAGACTTAATCAATATCCCCTTCATGCAAATGTGTGTTTATTTTTTTATCCATTCTTTATGACGTTATATGTATCGGTTAAAATTCAACACAACGGAGAATCATTTTAAAAATAGTCCTCATGTCAGCCATCGAAATGATGCAACGACAAGTACAATCAGAAGGACTTTACAATGCATGAAAAAGAGAAAGAGAAACTGTTATTTTCCCGCAGGGAAGCAGCAGCATTTCTTGGTATTTCACCGAATACTCTGGCTGTCTGGGCATCAACCGGACGATACAATTTGAATTTTGTCAGGGTCGGCAGATTGGTTCGATATAGAAGGTCAGATCTTCTGCTGTTTCTTGAACAAAGATTGTCGTTCTAAAGCTACTACTACTAATTTCTAATCGTTCAACGGAGATCGCTATGAATGTTGATTCAGCGAATGGCCTTTCTATGTCCAAAATCCTGGATAAAATCAAAACATCCCCTTGTCCAGCAGAAGATAAGGCAATAATAGACCTTGTTTGTGAATACCTGAAAACACATAAACAAGACTACACACCTTTCGATGCTAGGCGTTGGATTTCCGTTATGGGTTCCACCCAAGAAAAAGAAGTGCCAGATGGAAATCAGGCACGGCTTATCAAAAAGAATAGTACAATCAGAAATCCGGCTTTATTGGTTTATCTGAATGACTTCCATATTCCTTTCAATACTGCCCGACAATATTTGGTCGAATTGAAGATTTATTCGCCTGTTCATAAGAAGCATTACTTTGCTCTGGGCTTTCAGAATGAAAATGAAGGTTTCTTTATCTCCAATCCATTGATGGAAGGTTGGGTTGGTGAGCCAACCGTATCTTTTATTAGAGGAAAGAACCCAAAAACTGATGCTCTCCATATCTTTCATACTTGTTGGGATTATCTTTCTGTGCTCTCTCATTTGAAAGTTGATAGATTGGAAACAGATACTATCATCCTTAACTCTCTCGAATTGACAACTCAAGTAAAGGGATATATTTACCAATCTGCCTATAAAAAAGTCTATTCCTGGCTCCCTAGCAACCCTGATGGCCGACGCGCCATTCGGCACATTTCCTCTCTTGTCAGACAGGAAGCAAGCCTCATTCACATCACAATGAATGCCTTCTACCAACCATTCGATAATGTGAATGATTGGTATAAAGCACAGGCCAACCTTTAATAACTCAGGAGTATACTATGAATGATTTTGCCTTACAAAACTTTCAAGCGTCTAAAATTGAGACTTCCTACCAAAACCCTACTCCGTGTAACGAAAGGGTTAGAATAACTCACTCTGAAGATGCCTATCACATTTTCAGAAATGCTTGGGACAAGAACAAAATAGAATTGATTGAGCAAGTAAAAATTCTCTTGCTTGACAGGGGTAATTACTGTCTTGGAGTTTCTGATATAGCTACAGGTAGTCCAAATGGCTGTAGTATGGACCCAAGAATTATTTATTCCATAGCCCTTTTATCCAATGCGAGTGGAATTATTCTGGCTCATAATCATCCAAGTGGAAATCTGATACCTAGTGAGGTTGATAGATTGACTACGAGAAAATTACAGGAAGTCGGAAGATTATTTGATATACCTGTTATGGATCATCTAATCCTTACCAAAGAAAGTTACTTTTCATTTGGTGAAAATAATTTGCTGAATGTGCCTGTTAATCCTGTAAAAGTCAGGGGGAGACGAGGTTTCTCCCCTTGAACCCAAAACAACTTTTGCTGTGACTAAAAATCAAATCTATGCATTTCTGACCTGATAAGCAAGATTTCTGCTACCAATCCATTCAGACAAGCTGACATTCATATTCTCCATGTGGGTGGTGGTTGTATGCTGTCAGCATGTCTCAAATCGCGGCGATGACGCTTATCCCTCCTTTTTTACTGCGTAAAAAAGGCTCGCCGGGGCGACTCGCGCCTATAGTGCGGCACTCGGGGAGCTATCGCCGCGCTTTGAGCCATTTTTGCTGCCATCATCCACCACCCACAAAGGAGAACTGATAATGAACAAGCCGCTTTTCCCAGAATTGTTTCAGGTACCAGATATTGAAATCAGCGATCAAAATAACATCCCCTTTGAGGATAGAATTAAGGTTCCCAATACTTCTACAGCTTATGATATCTTCAATTGTTCTTGGGACAGAAACAAGATTGAACTAGTCGAAGAGTGCAAAGTTCTCCTACTAAATAACACAGGTCATTGCCTCGGAGTTATCCATCTGGCATCGAGCCCAGTCATTCACCCTTCTTTTAATATACGCTTGGTTTTAACTGCTGCAATCAAGGCAAATGCTACTGCTATTATTCTGGCACACAATCATCCAGGTGGTAACACTATACCAAGCGGTGATGATATTTCACATACTAAAGCTTTGGTATTGATTGCCACGGTAATGGGCATCAAAATCGTTGACCATCTTATCCTTTCCAAACATGGATTTTTTTCGTTTAGAAACCACAACATCATGCCCGAATAAGGGTTTTACTTCTAGCTACAGGAGATATTAAAATGACCCAATCCGATGATATCTATTCCCGCATCACTAACAAAATCATTGCCGATCTTGAAAAAGGAGAACTGACCTGGCGCAAGCCCTGGAATGCAGATTATCTATCCCAAAACGTCCAAAGACCTTTGCGCTCAAATGGCATCCCTTACACAGGCATCAACACCATTGCCCTTTGGGCATATGGTTCAGAGAAAGGATATCACCTACCACATTGGATGACTTTTAACCAAGCCATTACTATGAAAGCGGCAGTCCGTAAAGGTGAAAAAGGTTCACAGGTCATTTATGCGGACAAATTTTTGAAGGAAGAAGAAAACAAAGACGGCGAAAAGGAAATCGTGCCGATTCCTTTTCTAAAGACTTACACCGTTTTTAATGCCTGCCAGATTGAGGGATTGCCAAAGCATTTCTATGAAACTGCTTCGCAAATTACAGATGATGCACCACAACGCATTGAAAAGCTGGAAACATTCTTTGCACAGACTAAAGCGGATATCCGTTCAGGAAACAAGGCAGCCTACTATTCAGTGCATGATTACGTGACCATGCCACCAATTGAAAGTTTCCAAGCAGCGAAAGACTATTATTCTGTCCTGGCACATGAAATTACCCATTGGACAAAGCATCAAACGCGCTTGAACCGTGACTTTGGCCGTAAACAATGGGGTGATGCCGGTTACGCCAAAGAGGAACTGGTCGCCGAATTGGGAGCCTGTTTTCTGGCTGCTGACCTTGGATTTTCACCTATACCGGAAATTCATCATGCGGCATACATACAACATTGGCTGAAAGCACTCAATGATGATAAACGCCTGATATTTTTCATAGCTTCCCATGCGCAGAGAGCCACTGAGTTTCTTCACAGCTTCCAGAGACCAGCATTGACTACCTAATGGCAGATTTAAGTTTAATAGATGATTTCAATTATTTGTATCATGAAAACAGCTCCTTTGTTTGTCGTTTATGTTGCTGTCAGCATGGCCCAAACGCGTTGATATGCTAACCCCTCTTTACTTCGTAAAGCTCGCAAGCGACTCCCGAAAATAAATGGATGCCTTCGCTGCGCTACGGATCAATTTTTTTTCGCTCGGGGAGGCATATCCCCGCTTTTTGGGCCTTTTATGCTGCCATCATCAACACAAACAAAGGAGATTTGATGATGACAAACCAAACTGAAACCACTACCAAAAAACTTCCTACCCATGATGTCTTTGCTCATATCTTCACCAAAGGTTATTCCGAACCCAGAAAGCACAAAATCGGTTCTGGATGGGAGAACAAGGATGGAAAAGGCGTCAACTTTCGCATCAATGGAACCATGTATAACATTCGTGAAAATAAGACCCAGCCAGATGAAGAACATCCGAATAGGCCAACACATAGTGTTAATATTATTAGTTCCGGCATAAACAATAATGACCCCCAATGGTTTAACATTGGCTCTGGTTGGCTTCAGGAAAATTCCAATGACATTGTAAGCAATATCAATGGTCATTACTTCACAATCCGCAAGCGTGAACCTTATATGCAATAATCTTCAAGTCCCGGCAGATTAACCTCTGCCGGGACTTACTTTTTTTCTTCAATCTCAATCCGAGTTACTACACATGCTTTCTGTTTTGCATACCGCTCATCTTCTTCTCTGATAATTCGGGGTAACTGGTCAAAGAATTGCCAATATAAGGTCGCCAGTCCGTAGCCATATAACTTGATTTTTTCAGATGACAGTTCAATGGTAATGACATTCTTTTCGTTCTCCATACTAAACTTAAAGCCAGAGACATAGGCATACGGAAATCCGTGCATTCTGCCGTCTTTCCAGACCAGAGCAAAGGTTCTGATTGAACCTTTGCTCTGATACTGTTCCGCGTCATCGCCTTGCGGCTCTGTCTCTGATGGCGCCGGAATGTTTTCTTTCATCTGGCCAATGCGCAGCTTAAAGTCGTGGCTCATATGTTTTATCTTTATCCGGTGATTGTTTTTTTACCTGTTTTATCGTGTTTTTCTGCATATCCTTTGGCATGTCCTTATTCATTTTATCTCGGATATGCTGCTGTATCATTGATTTCCGCTTATTCTTGTTACTTATCAGTTCGATTGCTGATTGTCGGTCACCAATCTTTGACGCATATTCCATCAATTCTTTCACATCGTCAGTATAGATTCTGACGCGCTCACGTCCTCTGCTGACTGATACATATAACTGTTTGGAACTGGTGGCCGGGAATGTCGATGTAGGCTGCACAAGCAGCACTTCATCGACTGTTTTTCCTTGTGAAGCATGGGAAGTCATGCAATAGGCATGGTTCAGGTGACCGTAATCTTTGTCCAATTCATATTTAACTTTGCTGACAACATTTCTCAACTGAATTTTACCGTTTTTCTTAACCTTTAACACTTCCATTATTTGTTGGTTATTGAGCCTGTTCTTCTGTCCATCAAAACCATTCCTGGTGATACGGACAATATCACTTTTAGCGAGTTGTATCATGCTTTTCTCATATACTTCATAATCTCTACTTCTATCAAATGGTAACTGCGCAATTGTTTTTTCTTCATTCTGGATTACAACACCTTTTTCAGAACTGCTTCTAATTGTCCATTGGCTCCCTCTTTTGATGCTCGGCCGGTTCTGGTTGAATTGAATGACCATGCCCTCATGCAGATTGCGCCAGTCGGCTTTCTGTGCTTCGGTAAGGTTCAGGTTTTGCAGGCGTGAAATTTCCAGTTCTTTTCTGCCAAGCATCCCTGAAGCTCTCATTTTCTTTCTGATGGCGTCAGTTGCTTCATCACTCTGCTTGTGCGTTGGTGAAATCACCAGCACGGATTTTTTATTCCTGACGGTTTCTATATAATCCTGTGCCAATCCCTCATATGGTTTCATCAGGTCAATTTTTTTGATGGCACCCAAATCGAAAAGTTTTTCAAAGGCACTTTCCACATCTCCAACTGATAAATCCTCAACCGCTTCTTTATAAATGGCGTTTTTCTGACGATAAACTTTACTGATTTCTGCCGTCTTGATACCGGCAACTGTATTCAATATCCGTAGGGCGTCCCCCCGGTCCACACTTGCGTGTTGCCGGGTGTCGCCCACCAGTATCAGACGCGCATTCTGATAAGTGGCCAGTTCAAGCAGGCTGGTCATTTTGGTGGTTCCCAGCATGCCCGCCTCCTCGACAATCAAAACCTGGCCTAATAGGTTGGCCTGCATCTCTTTGTCCTGCTGCAATTTAGCCACCGTGTTGGCTTGCGCAAAGCCCTCCTGTCGGAGCATCCCTCGAGATGCCTCCGCCGAGGGGGCGACGATGGTAACTATCTTGCCTGTCTTTTCAATCAGAGGAACCAATTCCTGCAAGGTGGTGGTTTTTCCTGTGCCGGCTTTGCCGGTCACAATGGAAACCCGGTCGGTAGTGCTTAAAACATGCTCGATAGCATTTCTCTGTTCTCCTTTAAGTTTGATCTCCGGCAATTGGTTATATAATGGCCTGAGTTTTCCCAGTCCCTGTCGTGCCAGCCTGACCATTCTTTGTTCCTCTGCCAGCACTTCTTTCGTGGTGGTCATGAACTTGCTTCCTTCCTCTACTTGTATGAGGCGGGCATCCTGTTCAAAACTTTGGGTGATATTGTCCAGCGTTACCTTTGCAAAGCCTGTGGCATAACGATAGGCTGATGCAAGCAGCCTCCTGTCCTGAAGGACGGAGGCTCTTTCAAAACTATGCTTTACTGCATAATCTATACAATTTTCTGGGGTCATGATTGGCACGTATGTTTGTTTCGCGAAGCGGATAACCGGGTTTTCAGTCCGGCCTTCCCGGGCTGACTGATCGTGAATTTGTCTGACCCATTCCACATTCATGTCAATCATCGAATGACCTTTCTGCTTTGCGCTGCGCGTTCTCGCGCCGAGTTCGTCCAGTTCCTTGGCATTGGTAATGCCTTTCTCAAAGGCCGCGCGGCCGATTTCATCGGTGCGCTTGGAGAACAGTTCAATCACATGTCTCGGAACGCCTTTGACCTCGAACGAGTTCTTGGTCAGGCGTACCTCGTAGCCCAGCTTAATCAGTTCATCGGCCAGACGTTTATGGAAACGGGCTTGGTAATAGGGCATGTCCCGCTTGATGTCGCGGAACTGTCCTGCCTTGATACGGCCTTCTTCCGCATCCCAGGTTGCATTGAAAACAAAGCAATGGGCATGCAGATGCGGGTCCGGCATTGACCCGTCCACGGGTCTCGCCGTCTGATGGGTGAAATCGACCCACAGAAGCTCCTCTGTTGGCCTGTCGTAATCCCGCCTATCTATGCGCACTCTTGTCATGGCATCCTTCTCCATGTCCTGCATGGTCGCCCTGACGCTTTTTTCAAAAGCGGTCAGGATATGACCATCCTTGGACAGGACGTGCAGGATGGAGACGGACTTCGGACAATGGAAGTTGATGTCATAGCCGACCGTCCGTTCGCCTTTCGTCCGGGGGGTCAGGGGCTGGCCGGTTACCGGGTGGATGTTGTCGCACAGCTTATCGAACAGGTTTTTGGTGACCTGTCCGTTAATCCCCATACGTTCCGCCAATTTGCCATGTATGACCCCTTGTAACTCCTGATCGGTCACATAGTAATCTGACCTTGAGAGTTCATCCTTGAAGTAGGCTTTGGCATGGGCAGCAGACGTGCTTTGTATCATCCGTATCATGAGCCATTGAATTTATAGCTTGCCGGATTGGTTAATTTGATAATCAGTCGGTTCGTTAAGTCTGGTATAATTTGTAGCCTGAATTATCGGCTCTTGAGCTGTGCTTTGATTTCTGTATGGAGCAGTATATTTTTTTCATCAGACATCTTCCCTAAGCACAGCTTAGGTGTCATTTTGCCACCGCAATTTCATCGTCTGTGAACTCTTCTGCCAACTCTCGACGCAGATCAGGGTCAGCTGGTTTGCGACCATAATATCTTACCCCTTTTGCATTGTTGATGCTTACACTGACAAATGCTTCCTCTTTTGCTTCATTGAAAAGCTTGTTATCAATCATATTCATAATGAATGTATCTCCAAGCCTGTATAGAATGCGATAATGTAATCCATAAGCGAAACTACAGAAAATTAAAACCAGGCCGATTGGTTGCAACAATATAAACAGAGCCAAACCCAGCAGGAAAAAGAACCGGGGTTCCAGTTTTGTTTCAATCTCTCTTTCATTCGGTTCTTTATTTTTCCCACTCCATTTCAAAAAGAACGGATGTATATCTCCCGCATACACGCTGGTACGTGCCATATCAAAAACAGAAGGCAGCCGTTTGATTTCCATTCTTCTTTTGCGACCCTCAATCAGATACCAGATGATAATAACAAACCATGAGGCCATTTGAAAAAAGCTAAACCTCCAGAAGGTTATCACATAATCAACAAATTCTTTGAGAGGAACTGACCTGAAAATAGCTTCCCAATCATATGGTCTTAATTGCCAGGGAAATACACCTTGTTCAATCGCAAAAAACATGATGCCACCGGTAATTGTAAACGTCCTGTACCCCAAATAAGTAAGGATTAAAGAGTTGAATATTACAACAAATCTTTCGTAATGACGGACACCCATATTCTTTCTTATGAAAGTTTCCAGAAATGACGTGGGTAATAGTAGTAGTAGTATAATTGCGGTAACCAATGGCTTTTGGCCTCCGGGTTGCAAAACACCTTTGAAATATAAATTCTGTTTCATAAACGTGAAGATTTAAGTTTGGAAATTAAGGTTTATAGTTCTGATCAAAACTCATTTTGATGTGGTTTTTCCCTTTGAAAATACTGTCTCCCTGTTGATGGAGATAGCCATCTACCTGCGCATTGTTTTTCTTTCCACCTGTTCTGAGCCTGTTAAAGTCTTCCGGTTTCACAGCCCTTTCGAGTTTGATGGATTTTCCACGGCTTTGTGAGAACTCCCCCGCCATCGTTACATTGGTTGATTCATCTATGACATAGACATCACCTATTAATTCAGAGGCATACCTGTTGGTTTCTATATCAGCATTAGCGTGGAATATTTTGGTTCCTAAAGTTCCTAAAAAGCTTTTGACACGGAATTCCGTTTTTTCCCCACTCATGGAGGCGTAATAATTGGGTAGATTCTGGGAAATATATACTGTAGAAATCCGGCTGCTTCTGGCCGTTGCCTGATAACTTGAATCGTGCTGATGCAAGATTTCCTGGGCTTCATCCGCCCATAAAACCAAGGGTCGGTCATTTTCTTTGATGGATCGCTTTTCCATTGCTCGCTGCCAGACATATTTAAATAATATCTGGCAATCCCGGCCTACCTTGTTGTAGATTTTGACAGGTAGATTAATAAGAATGATTTTCCCATTCAGACAATCTTCTGGTCTTATATTTGAGTCATGGCGGCAGAATAAAGAATAAACGGGTTCGCGCAGCAACCGAAAGAGAAATCCTGAAAAGGTAAAGTCAATGATGGACCTTGTTTTCTCATTTAGCGAATGATAGCTCTCCTTAAAAAACTGCCGGACGAAATTATATTGTCGGGCTTCAGGTATAGCGTTTTCTACCTTTGCCTCCAAAGTGCCTTCTGCATCCATATAATCTTTTTCCTCATCGGAAAGTCGCATATACCAGTCTTCTACTTTGGAATTGACATTCTGTTGGGCTTTTGTAAATGCTTCCAGATAGGCATTTTTACCTTCAATGAATGAGCTATCTTCCTGTTCAGGTTTAGGTATGGTTTGCACTATATCATAGAGCAACTGAATGGATAATTTTCCATGTGCCAATAAACACAAATCTATGACATTAAAAAGAAGCATATCCAAAGCGGTTTCCCAGAACGGGTCATCACTTTTACCAGACTTTTCTTCACTCGCGCGGATAACAGTCTTTAAAACTTCAACTACATTTTCAGTTATTGATTCCTTTGATTGCTCGGCTTCATATTGTAGAAAATTGAAATGATATTGACCTTTGGGTTCGATTATAAGAAGGTCTTTTTCCCGGTTTGTTAATCGGCAATACTCTTGCCAGGTTTCCTTTTCATCTGGTTTGACTGTTAAAACTAATCCACCAAATCCGGCATTAAGGTATTTCAGAGCCAGCATCCTTCCCGAACCGGAGGTCTTTCCAGAGCCAATACCTCCGAATATTTGCACGCCCTCAATGGCGTTTCGGATAGTCCAATATCCGGTAGAAGTATTTGTGGAAATTTCAATAAGTGGATTGTCTAAATCAAATTCACTCATAAAGCGTGCAGTATTTTAGTCTCACAAAAGATTGAACCCTAAAATACTAATTATTATATGGGACAAAAAGTATCTTTTGAAAAAATTATTTTACGGCACTTTTTAGTCAATGGGATGCATTGCTAATAAAGGTGACTCATTGGCTGCTACTTCACCTTCTGTAAGCCATATCTCCCGATATTTTATATTCACTATTGCTCTGTAATCAAAGGGTGTCAGATTATCAGGTAAATAAAAGGTGTCTTTTGCCATTAACTGACTCAACCAGATTTCAGCCACTTGTGAAAATTTCCGCTCCGGTTCATACCCCAGATGTTTGTAAATCCGGGTTTGAGCATTTTGTATATATGGTCTGTATGCTAGAGAATACTTTTGTATAAGTTCCGGGTTTCCCCAAAGCCTGTTATCCGGCATTAAATCCCATTTTCGCATAACTTTGAGTATTTCATCAACCAGAAAATAGAATCTGTCTTCATCAATTTCCCGCTTGTTATATCCATCATAATAAAACCTTAAAGTTGGTTCATATATCACAGCTATTGAACGTCTTGGTATGTATCCAAGTCTTTTTTCAATCAATGAAAGTGTGGAATATGCCATTTCAGGTAGCATTCTATTTTTAAAATCTGTTTCTTCTTTTACTAAAGAATCTTCAATCCGATATTCCAGTTCTGAATCAAATTCAGGCAGATTTAGTGCCGGTAAATAAATTTTCGACGTGTCATCCATTATTTTGCTCCGAATAACAATTCTCTTTTATTATATTAGCATAATTAAAATAAGTCAACTGATTTTTACATGAAAGAGGATGATAAAAAAGAATTTGAACTGGATTTACCTTTTCCGTATGATAGTTTAAGCATGTATATAGCTAAAGACCTGAAAGAACTTCACCATGATGTCAGGGCATACGAAATTTACGAGGCTGATTGGAACAAGTCTAACCAGAAAATCAAAAATGTTTCACCAGACCATCTTAATTATCAAAATAAAGCGATGAATGAGAGATACTATAGAGACAAATTATCTGAGTTAAAGGTAAGGATTGATCATCATACAAAAAAAACGTATGGCTATATTGAACGCATTAGTAAAGAAAGTAATGTTGAACCTGAATTGACAAATCAAGCTATAGAAGTCTTAGATAGAAAAATTTACCCCGGGAAGTTCATCGACAAAGACAAGAGCAAAGAAATTGAACAGAATAATGCTCCAAATGAATCAAAGAGAAATACGCAAGAATTGGTTAAACAGTTTTCTGAGAACAAAAAGGTAATTACCCCATCTGATAGAATTTACCCAAAAAGAGATCCGCTTGTCGTTGCTTTGCATGAAAGAAAGTTGAGGGAAAAGTCAGAACAAAAAGCTGAATTAGAGAGTAAGAAAACTGAAATAGAAGCCATCCCTCATAAGGGTTATCTGAATTACCAAATAAAAAATCACAAATCGGTATTTATTGAGCCGAATAAAGTTCAAAGCACAAGAGACAAAAAGAAAGATGATAAATCAAAAGGCAAAGAATGATCGACTATTCTTTATTTTGGTTCAATGACGGATTGTCTTTGAGCCAGTTGGGTAATTTATCTATCAATTGATCTCTAAGGTATTGTTCCTGGCCTTGCTGAATACCTACTATGTATGAACTTACTGCATCAATCCTTGATAATTTTTCAGCCAGGCCAGGCTCAAACGTTGCTATAATATAACCATCATTGAAACCTTACACAGGCTTTGGGGTCAGTAATATTGTTTTGCTCTATTACTCAAGAGTATTTCTAGCATTTCTTTCGAGATAAATATTTATTGAATCAGTATCATACAGAATGACTTTTTTCTGTGGTTGGCTGAAACGGATTTTCCCTTCGTTTCGGAGCTTTTGCAATGTTGTTTTTGATTTGATATTCAACATTTGCATGGCAACTTTATCACACACCCAATTATCCTTTTTGGCATCTAGTTTTCCTTCTAGCCTGGCAACAACTTTTTCTATTAATTCATAGAAGGCTGATTCTTCGAGACAGATAACTTGCATAAGAAATCTAATTTTGCGAAAATATTTATTTTTTCAATTAACTTAAGGGAAAAAGTCAGCTAAAAGTTTTGAAGAGAAAAAGATTGGTAAATTCAGAAAGTCATATACTTATTTAAATTAATCATCGTATCACATCTCTATTTTCTTCATTTTATTGTTCACGCAAATTATGTGTTTAATTTTTGATACAATAGATTCACAAGTTTATACCAATCTTTAAAACCCATACTTTTATATTGTCCTTGATAGTGTTTTATCGATAATTCGACAGCCTGTAAAACCTGGTTTTTCTTTAATAAGGGGTTTATTGCTTGAAGTAATGCTTTATCTGCAATTTCTGTCAAAATATCTATATTCTTTGGCTCGTTTGTTGTTTGATTTTTTGACTTCATGTTTATCTGACTTCCACCAAGTCTTTGTTCATATTCTCGAAAGTCAATAAATATTTTGAAAGAATTAGAGTATTGGTATTTAGCGACAATATCCTTGTTTTTAAATTCTGGTACTAAAATCCATTTTTCGTACAGTTCTTTTAGTATAGCTGGTTTCTTTATATCAAATAGTGATTTGTCCTTTAGTTCTGATATTTCGTTTAAATCTTCTGTGATTTTATTGATACAGTAGATGTATGCCTTAACTGTATTTTCAGACCACCCTTCTTGCAACCATATTACAAATCTCTGCTTATCCGAAAGAGGTTCATTTTTTTTAGTTACTGTACTTACAAGAACAGAATCTGTTGAAGAATCTCTCTTGAATAGACTAAATGCATCCTCAAAAAAACTTATCAGGTTTTCTCTTTTGAACAAAACGAATTTTTCGCCATTTGACAGGTATCCTAAACGAAATTCATCATCTTTTACCTGACTTTGCAAAGAGGAACGAGAATATAAAGAAACATTGCTTTTTACATTTAATCGCTCTTTTGCCTTTTGAGGATTCCAACAAACTACAGTATCATTATCAACATCATAGCCAAGAATGATAAAAGGAATTTCTGCATTGAAAATTTTTAGAAAATGGTCGCTATACGGCAATTGAACTCTTGTAATGTCAGGAGAGTTTTTAAAATATGCAGGAGATAAATTTTTTAAGAATATAAAATACTGCTTAGACCCAATTTTGATTAAAAAGGGATTTCCTTCTTCATATGTAAAATCATCTACTTCATTTAATGTTTCGATGAATTTTATTTTTAAATCTTTAGCTATTAAATTTCTCATTTAAACTTTTTAAAACAATGAATCGTGAAGAATTGATTTAATTGTTTTCATACCAACTGTTTCTATGTCAGTTAAATCACAATCAAACCTTACATTCAAAATATTTGACGGAATATTATTTTCGCTAATAGCAGGAATATCAAATCCGTTATAAAACTTTATAGAATCTATTGCAAGTTGGTAGTCATAAAACATGTCTATTGATTTTTCAAAATCTTTACCAAGTGTAATAGCAACTATTTCATTAATTCGAAAACTTAAATTTTTATCCTGAATTTTCTTTTCTATTTTTTCAACCAAATCAAAAACAGTTGTCCCAGTTCCTATTTCAGTAGTTAGAATAGACACAATCATTAGCTTTGAATTTGGATTTGGTGTGAGTTGCTCTAAAGAAAAACTGTGAATCCGTCTGCTTTTTGTTGTGCTCTTTACCTCAATTTTATCAATACCATTATTAAAATCAAATTTGTCTGATGTTGAATTGTGCCAAGATTGAATTAAATAATCAGGATTTTTAGATTGTTCGATAACTAATAATTCTGCCCATAATCCTTGTACTGTATTTAATGCTGGCTTTGAGAATCGATTGAATAAATTCATCAATTTTTCGACTTCAATCTTCAACTCTTTGATCAAAGGTTGTTCGGAAATATTTTTAATCAGAAAAAATACAATCTTTAAAAAATACTCTTGCAAATCTTCTGAGTCTGCTTTAAGCGAAATAATGGTATAAACTCCTTCCTCCGTTTTTTTATTCTTATTTATTAGCAGACATTGACGGTTATATTGAACGGAAATATATTCAAGATTACTGTCTAAAGATTTTACTTTTATACTATTATCACATTTGATAAAAAAAACAGGTTGCTCATTCTGTGAGATTCCAATTTTATGATTTTTAATTGACGGCAATGATGCAACGGCAAAGCTATCTCCATTTGTAGGAGACTGGATTTTAAGTTCTTGAAATATTTTAAAAATCGATTGCATTTTATCTTTCTATACCGATAAAGGAATGGGCAAAATTTTCGGGATAGTAAACCCCCAACGTGTAAACAATCTTATTAGCCCATTGCATTGAATTATGCTTTAATTTGATTTTGTGAATCTGAATACAAAGAGAATCGTCAAAATATATACCTTTATCACCAGGATATGTTTGAGAGCCTGTAATAGAACGCCCAGAAAAAATGTTGCTGATTTTTATATTTCCGTCTTCTGTACTTAAACTTCTTTCACGACCCTTTTGTACTGCATAGCTCATCTCAAAAATATAGGCATAATTAATGTCTTTCTTGTCTGCTAAGTATCGTAAATATTGAATTGTTGATGATTTTCGCAAAGCATCAGGCATATTCATTATTTTAAAATCTTTCAAAAATTCGATAACCTTTTTAATCTCTAACTTCACATAACGATGGTTTCTATCTGGTGTTCCATAATCCTTAAAATTCTTAAAATTCTGCGCAGAAAGAAAATTGGAAACAAACATTGTATTTTCGTCAATATGCTGTAACGCGTTCATTTGCCGCCAACCATTAAGTTTATGTTTAATCATGTCAGCAGAAAGAACATTGTTTCTTGTTGGATTCATTGTGCTGTTCAGGATCATCAGTTGCTCAACTCTTTCCAAAGTATTTTCTTTCAGCATTCTTCGCATAATTTCTTCGTGTTCTACATAGTCCCGATATTCTAAAATGGAGTCGGTTGGAAGAAAAACACGACAAGAATCAAGATAATTAAGTTTATATCCGAAAAATCTACATCGCTGTTGAATAGTGTCTGCATTTGATCTCCCTATGCTATAACGAGGCATATAAGAAACTGCCAGTCCTTCAACAGTATAGCCTCTATTCAGCATTTCAGCACCAACTAAAATGTGAGATGAATAATTCGCCCAGTTTATTTCATTAGTCTTTTTTGGTTTACCTGAAGGGTCTTTGCTAATGACCAATTCTATATTTGTATCAAGTATTACTTGTAATACTTGATGTATTACTTCGTTAAAGTTTGGTGGACTATCGATTCGCCTAATTGCTTCATCATAGTTTTTGAAAAACTCTGCCACTAATTCTATTTTACTCGGGTCGTTATCGTGTAAATTTAGTCTCTCAGACCAAATTTCGATAAGCCTTTTAACCCAATCGTAAAATTTTTTGCTTGCATCTTGCTCTCTATCAGCATGTATCATCATAGAAAGAAAGTTTTCTTTCTGCTCAATATTTACAGTTATAGCAACTCCCATTAAAAACAATTGTAAAGCATCTATCAAACTTTGTGGACAGTCTGTCAGTTGATTATGCTTGTGATGATAAACTTCTGTATCGGGAATTGTAAAAATAAGATCTGGATTTTGTTCAAAAAAAGTCTCCCCCCCCGTATAAGATTTTCCTGGTGTAAGCACAATATGAAATTTTGGCGAAAGCAAATCCATAATATTTATAAGCAATGGAGCTTGTGGCGTTGCAGTATATTGAATATATGAATGATTGCTTAGAGAGGCCCTTAGCTCTAAAATGCTAGAATATGTAGAGCTAAATTCATTCTCCTCCCAATCCTCTGATTTGCTATTTTTTCTTGCATAAGTATTTAAACTTGCTTGATCTGCTTCATCATCTATAATCAACACACCGTTGTTGCCTAAAGCATCTCGTAATTCTGGTTTTGTGAATATTTTTGTTAGTTCACTTATATGCTTATAATGTTTTAGTACTGTAATTAAAATTGCAGGCCTATGATTTAGCTTTAACGCACTCTGGATTTTCGTATGTGCATCCTCAGAGACTGTAGGACTTTGATAAACTTTAAAATATCTTGCGTTGTCGTAATCTGTTAATAGGTCCTTTTTTAAGCGTTTAGTTGTTTGCTCTAAAAGATTGTTTTTAATCCCTGCAAAGTAAATTACTATTCTAAACCCATTATCTATCGCTAATGCTGTCAAAGTTGTGAATGACATTGTCTTACCACTTTGAACATACCCAATGGTAATGCCAGTTGTGCTTCCCATTGACTCAACAGGATTTACACATTTGGAAAGAATTGAAGTTGTTTCATTTAACAAATTTTCTCTTTCTTCATTATCTAACTTTGTAAATCGACTAACCAAATCTCTTGTTCTTTCTCCTTCAGCGATTGAAAAATTTGAAGAAGTTGATGGAATTATTTTTATTGACTCTCCCATAGATCAAATATTTCTTAAAAAATTATTGAAGTTCAGCCGAATATTTCCTGCATTTTTTGTTCCTTGTGATGGAGCAATGACTTCTGCTAAAACCAAAGAGCGTATTATTGAAATTATAGGCTGATAGTCTTCTTCCGTTTTTAATTTCTCAAATCTTGTAAAAAAAGGGTGCGCAAGATTTATTTTATAGATAATTTTTTTGGCAAAAAGTTCATCATCTTCAAGATGCACTGAATATAAATCTGTAATAGAAGACTCTGTTATTAATTCCACTTTTAGTTTATATTTTTCATCTTTTATTTCGATGAAATCTTCGTGAGTGTCAATTGCTTTAGCTTCTTTTGATAACTGCTCATTTTTTGTCGCAAGACTTTTATTATTAATTTCTTTTAATGAAGTTTCAACCTTTTCTTTCAGATTAGAGATTTTGGTTGTTTTCTTCATATTGCTAACAATATTTTTTGCAACCTTTATATTATTATCTAGTGTTTTCGTCTTAATGTATTTCTCTGCTTGCGTGTATAAGTCAAAGTCTTTTGCAGAAATTTCTACTTGAATAGCATCCATTAAGGCTTCTAAATCTTCTCGTTCCTGAAAACTTCCTTTATTAAAACTTACAGCAAATCCTTCTAATTCCAATTCCCCAAATATTCTTTTATATCTAGGAGAACCATTTTGACCACAAATAGACTTTGGTCTATATTTTTCATCATGGCTTCCTTCAATTACTCTACCTCTTCTAAAAAGCGAAAGACCATTCACTTCATTCGTACTCATTGTATTTAAAATAGCAATAAACCCAGTAACCTTGTATTTCCCTGATGAAAAAATAATTTCTTTTTTCCACTCAATCGATTTTCCTTTGGGATTGGTATAATAAGGTGCATTTAATATTTCAGGTTCCTCATAAATAAGTTCTACATCGTTTATATATAGCTTCAAATCTCCTTTGCGTATAAACTTCCGATAAATGCTTCCTAAATGTTTTTTGATTTTATCCATTTGAAAAGCAGAGGGAGCATTCTTTGATAATAGAGATAAAGTAAGTTCTGTAAAATGTATTGATTTAGGCTTATCTGTTTTTTTAACTTCTAAAACCTCTTTTTCTTCTTTTAGAACTTTTCCTAAATCAAATTCTACAATCCGCTCTTCTGTTTCATTTAATGCCGCTGTTCTAACACTCCAAAAATCCGAAAGCCATATTGATGCTGTTTTCATCCCCATACCAAATTCGTGCAATCCTGTGTTATCAATCGGAATATTTGCTGGTTCAAACGCTCTTTGAAAGTTTATTGCATCAATGCCTGCCGCATTGTCGTATATTTTGATAAAGTTGTTTTCCCAATCAATATTAATTCTTACCTCAAACTGATATTCGCCATTATGTACTTCTTTGAGAAGATCTTTATTTGTCACAAAACTCTGAACCGCATTATCAACATACTCACCCAATGCAAACCACACCTTATTGTTGAGGTTACGAAACTGCCCATAGACGCCAGTTTGAATTTTTATAGAGACTGTATTAATTTCACTCATTTCTATTGATTAGGTTTTCAGCGATTTTTTTAACAACACCAACATTAACAGCGTTACCTAATGCTTTAAATGCTTTAGCTATAGTTGACGGTAATTCAGTTAAGCCTTCCATACATTGAAGTTTTGCAGCTTCCTTTCGAGTCATATATCTGTTAAGCCACGGAAAAATTGGTATTTGAGTTGTTGTCAAAACTAATGCAGGAGAATATGTGGGCATCTTTATACGTATTCCCGAGGGGCGAAATTGTACAATTTTATCATTAATGACTAAAGGCTCTTTATTTCCACAATTCCATTCAAATTTTTGATGACTATTTTCAAAATCTTTGATTTTAAAAATCCAATCTTCTATCCAATTTTTATGCTTATTATAAAATTGCCTATTAGCTCGTATATATTGTTTCTTCCAATCTGGGAATTCTTTCTCTTCCCCCTTTACGCCATTTTGAGCATAAATAGGTAAGCAGAGGAGCATATCATCAAGCGAATTGCCATTTATAATTTCTCCAAACGCTCCTTTTTTGCCTTCTAAATCCGCTTCATTTAAGTATATTGGAGCCTTATCTTCAAATGGATAGTCTGCCCCAAACTCCATGGCCCATATCGGAAAACGAGGAACCTCTTCAGGCTTTAAATAGTCTAAAAATTCTTGCCAAACTTCTAAGTGTTTCTTCGTATTTTCACGCAAAGTCATAAAGTCTGGGTCATCTTGGATAATAATATTGTGAATGCTGATGTTTTCGTGCTCTTCTCTTTTTGGAAACTCAAAATTGTCTAACCCTCCTTTTGTTTTAAGTCGCCCTACGATATATATTCTTGAACGGTGTTGAGGTATTCCGAAGTGGTGAGGCGATAATATCTCTTCTTTAATATCATAAAGTTTGGATAATTCTCTATGGATAACCATCCAAGTATTGCCATCATCGTGCCCTTTAAGGTTTGAAACATTTTCTAAAAACACGTATTCAGGTTTATGTTTCTCTAAAATCTCCATTATCCTGTAAAATAAATTCCCATTATTCGGATCAGCAAGCCCTAACTGAGCGCCAGCTTTGGAAAATGGCTGGCAAGGAAATCCAGCACACAAAATATCGTGAGAAGGTATAGTGTTTATATCTATTTTATTTATATCACCTTCTATTATTGTTTTGTGATTTTTTTGGTAAAGTTCTCTTAGCTCTTCATTTAGTTCACTTGCAAAAACACATTTATGTCCCAAACCTGTTAGGGCGAGATGAAAGCCTCCAAGCCCCGCAAATAAATCTATAAATTTTAGTTCTTCCATCAGAATTTGTTTAATCCAATATTTCTATACGCAACACAGTTTTTCTAATGTGTCTTCTTGCCCCTTTTAGAAATTCACACTTTATATTTTAAAAAAATTCAATTACATTACTGATTTAAAGATTATTTAATCATCAGAAAAGTAAAGAAAAAAGCATGTAGCTGAACATGCTAATACTTAGAAACTATGTAAGAATTTTTTCGAATATATTTATTTAAAAATACACCTCAAAATATACCGAAGAAAAAAACGCATCCAATATAAAAATGTTTATCTTATGTTGTAGTAGAAAATAAGTGCTCATATTCTTATTTGTAACCCCCTGATTAAAACTATGGGAGAAATAGAACTAAAATTTAGAGATTTTAGAACAAAAAAATATTACTAGCTTTCTACACACTTACCGCATAAGCCTTTCATTATAATCATCCAATATATTAGCTGGCAACCCTTTCAAATAAATTTCTATAGTTTTTATACTTGAATGACCGAGCATTGAACTGATAGCTGGCAGAGGAATATCAAGGAGTACTGCTTGGGTTGCAAATGAATGACGGCTTACATTACTTGTTAGATTTGAGACAATTCCGCATAACGTTGCTAGCCCCTTTAATTTCTTGTTGTACTTTTTTCTGGCCCATTGAATTTCCTTGTCACGAAGCGCAACTTGCTCTCTTTTCAAAATCGGAAATACAAATTTAGAATCTGCATTTTGTTCAATGTGGTAGGTTAGTTTTTTTCGAGCGATGGCGCTATCTTGATGTCATACAATTTTGCTGTTTTTCGGCGACGATATCTAATATACTGCTTTTTCTAGATAAGCCATATCAGCAAAATTCATTCCGTACATCACATAGCTTACGCGGAAATAATTACAGGTCTTAAAACTATATGACTCGTTGAAATATACTGAGTCAGAGGGCAAGAAAGTAGATATTGAAAAAGCGATTATTACACAAAGTTTTTATCTTAAGATTATCAATAAAAATAGCACAATCCGGAATTCAAAGAGTCGAGAAGGCCAAGCTACCTAAGAAAAATATTAGAACCCCAGAAATGGAATAACTCACAATTCCCTATCCAGTCCCTTGTCTTTGTCTTTTGAGGGAGACAGGTTCTTATCAGTAGATGGTTGATCTTTTAGCCAGTCAGGCAGTTTTGTTTTCAGTTGATCCTTGAGGTATTGTTCACGTCCATTCTGAATTCCTATCAGATAAGAACTTACCGCATCAATCTTTGAAAGTTTCTCCGCAAGGCCAGGTTCAAATTTGGCTATGATATAGCCATCGTTGAAGCCCTGGACTAATTTTGGGTCGGTATATCCGTTGTCATTCATATTCTAAATGGATTTTTGGCGTTCCTTTCAAGATACAAATCAATGGAATCCATATCATAGAGTATTATTCTTGGTTGAGGTTGGGAAAACCGTATCCTACCTTCATCCCTAAGTTTCTGAAGAGTGCTTTTTGATTTGATATTTAATCTCCTCATTGCCACTTCGTCCGTTACCCATTTATCATTTTTAATTTCGTTTTTCTCCCTTAGTCTTTGAACTACCTGGTCAACAAGTTCGTAGAATGCACTATCTTCAAGGCAGATTACTTGCATAATAGAAAATTTGAAATAATTTGATTTGTATACTCCATACCAATTAAATATTGTTATCAATTGAGTACCAAACTGCATCTGGATTAAATTAAGATAGCTTATTTAAGAAGAAAAATCTTTCAATTAAAACAGAGATATTAAGTGGCCCCATTCCTCCGGGAACTGGAGTGACTTTATTCAATATAGGATAGCTTTCTTTTGAAAAATCACCTACAATATTTAGATTATCATCAATATTAAATCCTATATCAATACCTACTTGATGTTGTTTTAAAATATGATGAGGAATTAAATTTGCTTTCCCAACACAGCTGATTATAATATCTGACTCCTTAATTTTCTTCTCAATATCATCATCGATGTCAACAATTCTATGATGAATTCCATTTGAATTTAATATTGAGCTAACATCAGATCCGACAAAGCCTTTGCCTCCCACGATAAGAATTTGTTTCCCTTTGAAATCCAATTCGCTTAATATTCTGAAAGCGGCCTCTGCAACGGCACAAATTTGAAATTTACTACCCTTACTTAAACCATCTATATCTTTCTCATATGCAATTAATTCAAGTATCGGTTTTAATTCTTGACGTATAGGGTGTTGAATAATGATCCCATTTATAGATGGGTCTTGGTTATATCTATCAATAATCTTACTAAATTCGAATAAAGATATATCGTATTCTAATATATCCTCAACGACATTTATATTCAACTTTCTAAAAGATTTTATTTTATTTCTAGTTGATACTTGTGAAGCAAACTCAAAATTTACTCCTCCTGGTATATTAGAGAAGCGGATTATTGCTATAGTCGCTTGTTTTATTAGACTTTTAGAAAACTTCTCAAGTGTGCTATTTAAAGTTGTATAGCCAAACAGCAATTCCATTTATTCATTCAATTTGTCTTTTACAAATTTTAGAATTTTTTCTGACAGTACCGAACTATAATTTAATAAATTTTCTTTTTGACTTATAAAATAGTTTACTGAGTTCTGATCCTTTAGACTTTTAGTATTAATATCGACATTTAAGAGGATAGCATTGAGTGAGCCATTTAAAAGGTAAGTCCCAGCTCCAATATCACTAATAACATTTTTCTCAATTTTCTCTATAACCTCAATAACGTTTTCGAGTGCTTCAATAATAGTTTTTGCAGCCTCAATCGGAACATTAGTTGCAAATAAGTTAGCCTCTTTTAGAGCATTTTTCTTTTCGTTGATTTCTGTTTCGTTTGTTTTCGGCAACTTTAAAGCTTTCATATAGCTTTCAAATGCTTTTATATCTTTTTCTGCAAAGGAAGAGATTTTGCCCAAGAGAGACTTTGATTTTTCTATATCCTGATCTATTATTAGACTACTTTTATTTTGACTTATGTTCATGGCCATAATAACCAATCCCATGCCAAAGGTTGCAGATACTGCGGCAACAGACCCCCCTCCAGGCGTTGGCGAACTGCTCAAAGTAGCATCTGTAAACTCACTTAATGATAAATTCCAAATATTATTCATTTTATAAATTACTTTCCTTTTGAAGATAAATTGCTTTAATTAAGTTTCTAAATATAATCGCTGTTGTAACAACCCCTACACCACCAGGAACAGGAGAGTATGCTTTTACTAAGTTTTTTGCGAAAGGATTAAAGTCTCCCACTATTTTCTCATCAACAAAATCTATCCCAGCATCAATAATTATTTGATTTTCACTCACGTGAGTACTATCTATAAAAAGGCCCTTACCAATTGCTATAAATATTATTTCACAATTTCTGATTGAATCTTTAATATTTCTCGTTTTTGAATTGCATACCGTTAACGTAACATTCCTATTAAGTAGAATATTTGCCAATGGTTTTCCTACCGTTTTTCCTCTTCCGATTATAGCCACATTTTTCCCTTCGATTGAGCAATATGTTTCTAATAATTCTATACAGGCTTGAGGTGTTGCAGGTAATAAAGCTTCGTTTTGCTTACCTGAAACTAATAAACCTAGATTTTTGGAGTTTAATCCATCAATATCTTTATGGGGTAAAATGGCTTCAAGAAGAATATTCCCATCAATTCTTTTTCCAACAGGGAATTCCACTAAAATCCCATGTACTGAAGAATCACGATTAAGCTCTTCTATTACAATCATTGCCTCTTCATGTGAAGGATCAAAACCTAAATCTATAATTCTTGACTCAATACCAAGCTTTTCAGCCATCTTTTTTTTACTCATTGCATAGCTACGAGCAGAAAGGTCTGAGGATGAAATAATAAAAGAAATAGTTGGTTTGACACCTTCATTTTCTAGTTTCTTAATATCCGCAATAATGTGCTGTTTAATAGACTCGGCTAGCGGTTTACCTGATATTTCAATCATTTTCTTTTGTGTTTTTTAAAATTAAAGAATGATGATACATATTAATCTTTCATCCTATAATAATATGCTAATGTTAAAAATTTAACATCCATTTAGATTATGACGCAAACATAATCTAACAAGTTTAATAATTCTATTACAATATAATAAGAAATGTAATCAAATATAAGAAGTAAATATATTTACATAAGGTTTGTTGTACCTATGTTGTACCAAACAAAAAAGGCAGTTACGTTTTTACGTGTAACTGCCTGATTATCAGAGTAGCGGGAACAGGACTCGAACCTGTGACCTTTGGGTTATGAGCCCAACGAGCTACCAACTGCTCCATCCCGCGATGTTGTTCCGAAATCGGACTGCAAAGGTACGGTTTATTCTGAAATAAAAAAACTATCTTTGCAAAAAATTAAATATTTTTATTGTGAGCACAATTTCTCCAAATCATAAGGCTGGTTTCATCAGTATTGTCGGTAAGCCCAATGTGGGTAAATCTACTCTGATGAACATACTGGTGGGTGAGCGCCTTTCAATCATTACCTCTAAAGCACAAACCACCCGGCACCGGATCATGGGCATAGTGAATGGTGTGCATAAGGGTACTGACTTTCAGTTGGTTTATTCTGATACCCCCGGTATCATTAAACCGGTGTATGAGCTTCATAAATCGATGATGCATTTTGTACATGGTTCTCTGGACGATGCCGATGTGATTTTGTTTGTGACAGATATTTTTGAAAAACATGATGAAAACGATGTTATTCAGAAACTGCAAAATACAGAAACCCCTATTTTACTGATTGTCAATAAAATAGATCTGGCAAAGCCTGAGCAGATAGAAGAAAAACTCAACTATTGGAAAGAAAACTTCAAGGCTACCGATGTAATTGCCATTTCTGCCCTGCACCAGCAAAATGTGGAAGGGCTGCTTGATAAAATCATCGATTTCCTGCCGAATCACCCTCCTTTTTTCCCTAAGGATGAATTGACAGACAAGCCAGAGCGCTTTTTTGCTGCTGAAATTATCCGTGAGAAAATTTTCACCAACTATACCAAAGAGGTGCCATACAGTTGCGAGGCGGTCATTACGAGTTTCAAAGAGAAAGAAGATGTGATTGTAATAAGCGCAGAGATATATGTGGAGCGCACCACACAGCGCGCAATTCTGTTAGGGCATAAGGGTGAGAGAATCAAAAAGGTAGGTATTGAAGCCCGGCAGGAAATGGAAAAATTCTTTGGCAAGAAGATTTTCTTAGAGCAATACATAAAAGTTGAGCCTGACTGGAGAAACAAACGGAATAAGTTAGAAAAATTCGGCTATGAATAAGCATTACAGGTGCCATTTTGTATTTAAAACCCTGCTAGTATGATTTACCTCGTTTTAAGTATCGTTTTTTCGGTTTTGTTACTGATTAATTTTCGTATTTATCCGAAATACCAGATCAGTACTTTCCAGGCTATTGCTTTCAACTATCCGGTTTGTTTTTTAACAGGGCTGTCTTTAATGCCTAAAGGCCAACATTTTGAGTTGAATTTTTCGGAAGAATGGCCACTCTATGCTTTGTTATTAGGAGTTGGTTTTATCATTACATTTATTCTGTCAGGTATTTCAACACAGAAAATGGGTATTACGGTTACTTCTCTGGCCAATAATATTTCACTGGTTATCCCTGTTATTTTCAGCCTTTTCGTGTTAGAAACAAATGGACGCACTTTCGACTGGCTCAATTATCTGGGTCTTTTTCTGGCTGTAGTTGCTGTTGGATTAAGTACTTATAAACCCAATAAGGAAAAAATTTCAGGTAAAGGTTTAGATTTTCTGCTACCACTAGCGGTGTTTTTACTGTATGGCATCACCAATACCGCTATCAATTATCTGAACATGAAATACATTACCTCAGCCGACCGGACTGTGCCTGTTACCCTTGTGATGGTACTGGGGGCAGTGATAGCCGGAGCGGTGGCGTTGACCATTCAACTCATAAGAGGTAAAGAAAAAATTGCAGGAAAAAACCTTCTGGCAAGTATCACACTGGGAGTTCCGAATTTTCTGTCATTTTATTTTCTGATATTAACCCTTACAGCCTATGGCAACAGCGGGGCATTTGTGTATCCCATATACAACATCGGTGTGATACTGGTCTCGGCTACCATTGCCTGGTTGTTTTTTAAAGAGAAGCTTTCGGGGCTCAACAAGATCGGGCTTCTATTGGCTATTGTAGCTATTGCCTTGATTTCGTGGCAGGATATTCAGGGAATTTTTTAGGTATCTGTGAACCCAAAGCACTAGTACTGTGTTGATAGTCCACAGAATTCCCTCTGTTTTCCCTATCTTTGTACCCCCATTTATACCAAATACTTAAAGAGACTCACAGACCTCTCTCTTTACCGGTATTTGAAAGAATTGTTTTTTTTAGTTCAGAGGTCTTCATATATAATTAATACCCTTTTCAGGGTTAGGGGTTTATGGCAAATATTGTTGCAATTGTAGGCCGACCGAATGTCGGTAAATCTACACTTTTTAATCGTCTTATTGAGAGCCGTGTGGCGATCACTGATAATATGCCGGGTGTTACACGTGACCGCCACTATGGGCACGCGGTTTGGACAGAAAAATATTTTACGGTTATTGATACCGGAGGCTACGTAGTAGGCTCGGAAGATACCTTTGAAGAAGCCATTCGTGAACAGGTAGAAATTGCTCTTGAAGAGGCCAGCCTTATTCTATTTGTGGTAGACACCATGACCGGACTAACCGGTTTGGATAAAGACTTTGCCAATGTTCTCAGGCGTTCAAAAAAACCTGTTTTTGTAGTAGCCAACAAAGCCGAAACTTTTGAGCGCCAACAAACGGCATCAGAATTTTATGAAATGGGTTTAGGTGGTGAAGTCTTTGCTATTTCTGCAGCAGACGGCGGTGGTACCGGAGATTTACTGGATGCCGTAGTCAAAGAATTTGAAGAAGATGGTATCGAAAACCCTAATGAGGGTATCCCGAGAATTGCGATTCTGGGTCGGCCGAATGTAGGTAAATCGTCTTTTCTGAATGCCCTGACCGGTAAAGACAGAAGTATTGTAACTGATATAGCAGGTACCACGCGTGATGCCATCGATACTCATTACAAGCTTTATGGCAAGGATTTTATACTGACCGATACGGCCGGTATCCGCAAAAAAGCGAAAGTGCATGAAAACATTGAGTTCTATTCTGTTTTACGCTCCATTAAAGCGCTGGAGGACTCTGACGTATGTATTATTCTACTCGATGCCAGTAAAGGTCTGGAAGCACAGGATATCAGCATTATTGCCAATGCTCATAATTCTAAAAAAGGCATTGTGCTGATGATTAATAAATGGGATCTGGTAGAAAAAGACTCTAAAACTGCCGATAACATGAAAAAGGAGATTCTGGAACGCATTGCGCCCATGAATTACATGCCGGTAATATTTGCATCGGTTTTAGAGAAACAACGTATTTTTCAGGTAATTGAAAAAGCAATGGAGGTTTATGAAAACAAAACTAACAAAATTACTACTTCAAAATTAAATGAGGTAATGCTGCCAATTATTGAGAACACACCGCCACCTATGTTGAAAGGTAAGCAAATCAAGATTAAATATTGTATCCAGTTGCCTACGCCTTCGCCTACTTTTGTGTTTTTCTGTAATCTGCCGCAGTACATAAAAGAAGCATATGAGCGATTCTTACAAAACAAGATACGAGAGCATTTCGGTTTCGACGGAGTGCCTATCACGGTATTTTTCAGAAATAAATAAAATGCTTATAAAAACAGAGAAGCCTCACCCGTCGGGTGAGGCTTCTCTGTTTTTAGCTTTACTATAATTTCCTGTACTTTATCCGTTTCGGGGTTATATCTGTTCCCAATCGTTTGCGTCTGTTTTCTTCGTATTCAGAGAAGTTACCTTCAAACCAATAGACCTGAGAGTCACCCTCAAATGCCAGTATATGCGTAGCAATTCTATCCAGGAACCAACGGTCATGGGAGATAACCACCGCACAACCTGCGAAGTTTTCGAGACCTTCTTCCAATGCACGCAATGTGTTTACGTCCAAATCGTTGGTAGGTTCATCTAACAGCAATAAGTTTCCACCTTCTTTCAGCATCATTGCCAGGTGCACACGGTTTCTTTCACCACCTGATAGATTAGCAATTTTCTTTTCCTGATCTGCCCCCTGGAAGTTAAAGCGGCTCACATAACCCCGGGCATTTACCTGTTTGTTACCGAGCATCACCCAATCATTACCGCCAGAAACCATTTCATAAACAGATTTGCTTCCTTCCAGTTGGTTATGTTCCTGATCTACGTAAGATAATTTTACGGTATCCCCTACTTCAAAGGTTCCTGCAATTGGTTGAAGCTGGCCTGTAATCAGCTTAAACAAAGTGGTTTTACCGGCACCGTTTGGCCCGATGATACCCACTATGCCGTTTTGTGGCAGACTAAAATTCAGGTCTTCATACAACATCCTGTCGCCAAAGCCCATTTTTACACCTTTGGCTTCTATTACTTTGTTACCCAAACGTGGCCCCGGAGGAATAAACAGTTCCAGTTTATCTTCTCTTTCTTTGCTGTCTTCATTCACCATGCGGTCGTAAGCAGCCAGACGTGCTTTCGATTTCGCCTGGCGAGCCTTAGGTGCCATACGTACCCACTCCAACTCTCGTTGTAAGGTCTTCTGACGTTTCGACTCCGATTTCTCTTCTTTTTCCAGACGGTTCTGTTTTTGTTCTAACCATGATGAGTAATTACCCTTCCATGGAATCCCCTCTCCTCTGTCCAGTTCCAGAATCCACCCTGCCACGTTATCAAGAAAGTAACGGTCGTGAGTTACGGCAATTACTGTTCCCTTATACTGGCGCAGGTGTTCTTCCAACCACAACACCGACTCGGCGTCCAAATGGTTGGTAGGCTCATCCAACAATAATACGTCTGGTTGTTTCAGCAATAGCCGGCAAAGTGCTACACGACGTTTTTCACCACCAGACAGCGTCTCAATTTTTGCATCTTCCGGTGGGCAGCGCAGGGCATCCATTGCACGTTCCAGCCGGGTATCCAGTTCCCACGCATCCAGTTGGTCGAGCTTCTCCTGTACCTCACCCTGCCTTTCAAGCAGTTTATCAAAATCGGCATCAGGTTCGGCAAAAGCATTATTAATATCTTCAAACTCTTTCAGCAAATCCACAACTTCCTGCACACCTTCTTCCACCACCTCTCTCACTGTTTTCGACGCATCCAGCTGGGGTTCCTGCTCAAGCATACCTACGGTGTAGCCGGGTGAAAACACCACTTCTCCGTTAATATTCTTGTCGATACCGGCAATTACTCTCAGCAAAGTAGACTTACCTGCTCCGTTAAGCCCAAGTACTCCGATTTTTGCTCCGTAAAAAAATGAAAGATAAATATTCTTAAGAATCTGGCGGTTCGGAGGAATGATTTTACTCACCCGCTCCATAGAAAAAATAATTTGTTCACTCATCGTTTGTAGTGGTTTCTATGGGAGTTTTAAATTTCTATGTTAAATTTTTGAAAAAACATATCGTATTTCAGGTTTTTTTTCTTCCTAAAATAAAATTTTGTGTCAAATATCGTCATTCAAGTTTGCATTATACAAAAAAACTGCGAATTTTACCTTTTCAAACCACAACCCTCGACTCACTAGCCATGTGATTTTTTATTATGGACGGCGCAACATTAGATAACGAATACGCTTACATCAAAGACAGTAAGGTATTCTTGAAGGGCTACTTACATATGCCCGACCGACAAATCGGCGAAGTAAAACGCACAGAAGAAGAAGCTTTCCAGTATTTTATTAACCGTTACCAGATTGCGGTAAATAAGGTTAATCAACTTGAAACAGAAATCGGGGAGGCCCAAAATAAGGGTTCCTTCTTAACGAAACTCACGCAACTCCGCAAAAGACTGCTGAACTTCGACGGTATCGGCGACTTTATTCCTTTGCTCAAAAAATTAGAAGAGCAGGAAGAGTACCTACGCGGGCTCATTGTAGGCAACCAGGCAAATAATCTTACGATTAAACAAGCGCTGATTGCTGAAGCCAAAGAAGCCAAAGAAGATGTTGACTGGGGTATTGTAGCTGAAAAGCTGCAAGACATTAAAACCCGCTGGATCAGAACCGGCCCTGTCGACAAACCTTATCAGGATGACATTGAAACTGAATTCCGTGAAGTACTCGATGATTTCTATCAACGTAGAAAAGCTTTCTACGAAGAGCAGAACAGAATCATTGCCGAAAGAATGGAAAAATATAACGAGTTGGTGAAAGGCGCTGAAATGTTATTCCGTATGGGTAACTGGGAGTTGTCTTTTGCAGAGTTAAAAAGACTGCAAACCGAATGGAAAAACGTAGGGGATGTTCCTCCTAAGCGTTTGAAATTCGAGTTCCGTCGCTTTAAGAAACTCACCACAACGTATTATGAAAAATACTGCGCGGCTAAGGGTATTCAGATTAAAGTACGTGTTGACCCTCGTGTAGAAGCACAGCAAAAAATGATGGAAGAAGCCGAAAGACTGGCAGACGCTAAAGACATTTTTGCATCAACCGAAAGGGCAAAAGTATTGCTGAACGACTGGAAGAATATCAAAGTTCCGTCACATCTGGCAGTACGTAATGTGGCTGAGCGCTTCAGAGCTGCCTGCGATAAAATTTTCGAGTTGAGCTACCTGATGAAAGTAATCACCCGGAAATTACCTAATTACAATTATTTGAGCGAAAGACAACAGGTCTTAACCAAATATCGTGAAATGGAGAATATCGTAACCCGTGCACGCGGCGAACTAAAACAATTAATTGAAAGTTACGACGGTGTGGCGCGGAATCCGGATATGGATAAAATCATGACCTCGAATATTCAGACCCAACGACGCAAGTTGTTAATGAAAGAAGTCATTCTGGAAGAACTGAGACGTGCATCGCAAAACGTACAGTAATTACATAAAGAAGTTTTATATAGAAGCCTCGCCTGCCTGCAGAGCGGGGCTTTTGTTTTGGCTAACTGCACTGCCTAAACGCAAATAAAAACAGCGTTGCGGAAAGTGACCACAACGCTGTCTGATTACCCTAAACTAAATACTAATGATCTATTATTTTACTTCTACAGTTCTATAATCTGTTGGTTTCGGAGAGTTAGTTTGCAAGTTTACTTCCTTCACCACGGTTTCTTTACCATTTGTAATTTCAAAACGGTAAGCGCCATCTTCCAATCCTTCAAGGTTGAATTTTTTAGCAAATTGAGTCGCTTTTCTGTTTACAACCTCCACATAGATTGTTTCATTTTTAGCATTTTTCAAGCGGATTTCTACCCAGTTGCCTTGTTCTTTGGCAATCATCATATTGACTTTCATGGTATTCATCACACGATACACGCCCACATCGAAGGTCTTACCTTCTGCTAATTCAGTAGCTGATACAGCTGAGATTGATAATAAACCGGCAACAAGGGCCAAGGCGAAATTTTTTACAGACTTTTTCATAATTGTAATTTTAAAGATGTTAATTATTAGCTTTTTCAATTTAATAGATGCACTTAAAAACCTTATGTTTCAAATTTTACGTTAATCGGCATTAAACCATGATGAGCGGTTAACTGCTTAGTAACTTAAAGATTGAGTACCTTTCAATATTTCTTTAGTGATGATACGGTCACCATTTTTTACCTCTACATAATACTTGCCTGGTTTTACGTTACTCATATCGTAACACAATTTGTAGGCAGTAACTTTTTTACCAAGAACCTCTTCATGTAGCAGGCTTCCGTCAGCATCCATCAATTTGATAGTAGCAGGAACTCCCTTATCTTTAGTAAGATTCATGTTCAGTTTCATTGAATTAGTGTAACCGGCTTCGTACATTCCTACGTTAAGGTTACTGCTTTTGTATTCAATTTTTTTGTCGTCAGCATTTGCGTTGAATGCTAATGTAGTTGCTAATAAAGCGATGGCGATAGTTGATGTTAGCTTTTTCATAATTTTATTTTTTAAAATTTTATTTAATTGTTTTGATGATTTAAAGTTAGTCGGGCTTTTATTTTCAGTTTGACTTTTGTGATGAATGCTTGATTTTATGTTACCAATCTTCATTTTATTTTGTCTTCTGCTTTTGCCTCAACCGGCTTTGTTTTTGTTTTGATGAATCAAAGATATATGTTTTACTTGGTACTATGCTATACAAACTACTCGAATGGTTATTTTAAAAGGATAAACGGTAATTAGATTTGATAGCCTCGCAATTCATGTTCTTCGAAATTTTATTTTGTTAATTTTAATTTATTTACTTTTTCAACGAGACAAACCAAACAATATTTTGAGAAACCTTAAATTCTATTTAAAACTTAATATTCTGTTAATCTTCGTTTTTCTGTTTTCGTTGTTGCTTTAACGATTCAAACTTATGAGGTATTTTCTATTTAACTAACGCGTAATTTATAAACGGTCAACCTCAATTTATGAACGGCTAAAGCGCGGGGGTCATTGGTTCGATTCGGGTACTTTACAAAATTATATTCTATCTGTGTATACTTTACTTTTAAAAAAAGGTTACAAACGAAATAATATTTTGTAAAAACTCATTTTCTTGCCTTTCCCCTCATCCGTACAATTTATATATATGACAAACTCGTGCCAAAAAACTTTAAAATTTGTTAAAATATATCTAAATTCCTTATAATCAATGATTTATATCACTACAACCATGCCAAAAAAAAATATCAGAAACAGAAATTTGTCCGATTCCGTACATTTTCATTCCGTTTTCGTACACGTACGCTTTTATTTTTTAAGTTTCTGGCACGCATTACCTGACATTTCAATCCTATAAAAAGCTTTTTTGAGCGAATGAATCCGATAAATTTTCTGTTATTTTTGACACATTTTTTTTAAAAAACTTGTAGCTTGCAAATAAATCTATGCCGGTTAAGGATAGATATAAAACATTCAACCTTATTCACTCAAGATGAAAAAAATACAGATTTTAGCCGCTTCTTTTGCCGTTGCAGTCTTGGTAAACTGTAATGCTAATGCTCAAACCAAATCTACAGTACCGGAAGTTTCGCCAGCACCCATGAAACCGGATATGACAGAAATCTGGAATCCGGAAGTAGTAGTGGTAACTCCAGGAAAAAATAATTCAGATGCTCCTTCTGATGCTATTGTACTTTTTGACGGAAAAGATTTATCACAATGGGTAAGCGCCAAAGACGGCAGTGCTCCTAAGTGGAATATTGTAAATGGTATAATGGAAGTTGCTCCGGGCACAGGTGACATCAAAACTAAAATGAAGTTCGGAGATTGTCAGTTGCACATTGAATGGAGCGCGCCGGATGAAGTAAAAGGCGTAAGCCAGGGACGCGGCAATAGTGGAGTTTTCTTCCAGGATCGCTACGAACTACAGATATTGGACTCATACCAGAACCGTACCTACCGCAACGGACAAGCCGGAAGTATTTATAAAGACCAGGGACCTTTGGTAAACGTAACCCGTAGCCCATTAGAATGGAATACTTATGATGTAATCTACACAGCGCCTCGTTTCAAAGCCGATGGCCGCTTAGATTATCCTGCCCGTATTACCGTATTGCATAATGGAGTAGTAGTTCAGAATAATACTACCATACTGGGCCTAACCCTGTATATAGGCTTACATTCGTATCCTGAAGCTCATGGTGATGACGTGATTCACTTACAAGATCACGGTAACAAAACTCAATTCAAAAATATCTGGATCAGAAAGCTGTAATGCTGCCTGTTATCTGACCTACTCATAAAAAATGCCGTTTCGTAACAGAAGCGGCATTTTTCTTTTGTGGGGCGAATTTTCAATTCGCCAAAATGGAAAAATTAAATTTCTTTAATGCCAATCTCCACATAAACCAAACTTTATTACATGCTGTTCAATTATATATAAGCTTGTTTATATTGAGGCTATTTCTACTATTAATTACTATTATCTTACACTTCAAAAAATCACTTATGAAACAAAGCAAACTTGGGAATCAGGGACTGGTGGTCTCGCAAATGGGCCTGGGCTGCATGGGCATGTCAGAGTTTTATGGTAGTAGTGACGATACAGAATCTTTAGGAACCATCAACCGGGCTATTGATTCAGGCATAAATCTACTAGACACTGCAGACATCTACGGACCATTTAAAAATGAAATATTACTGAGCAGAATTTTAAAAGAAAGGCGCAACGAAGTGGTACTAGCCACGAAGTTTGGCATTGTGAGAAGCGCAACCGATCCAACCGTAAGAGGGTTCAACGGCTCACCGGAATATTGTAAAAAAGCGTGTGAAGACAGTCTACAACGATTGGGCATTGATACCATAGACCTATATTATCTGCACAGGGTAGATCCAAACGTGCCTATTGAAGAAACAGTAGGCGCTATGGCCGATTTAGTGAAAGAAGGCAAGGTGCGTTACATTGGTTTATCAGAGGCCGCTCCTGCCACGCTCAGACGAGCATATGATGTACATCCTATTACCGCTTTACAAACAGAATACTCCTTGTGGTCACGCGAGCCAGAAGATGAGATTATTTCTACCTGCCGTGAACTGGGTATTGGTTTTGTGCCTTACAGCCCATTGGGAAGGGGATTCCTTACCGGGGAGATAAAAAGCTTTGAAGACCTGGCACCGGACGATTTCCGCAGATTTTCGCCACGGTTTCAGGGAGAGAATTTCAACCGGAATCTGTTATTGGTTGATAAAATTAAACAACTGGCTGCACAAAAAGGCTGTACGGCGTCTCAACTGGCTTTGGCATGGGTAATGGCTCAGGGAGACGATATTTTCCCGATTCCGGGTACCAGACGCATTAAATATCTGGAAGAAAACATAGCTGCTGCCGAAATTCAACTGACGGCAGAAGACCTGACAGAAATTGATGCCATTGCCCCAAAGAACATTGCTGTGGGTGACCGGTATCCGGCTGCCAGTATGCAATTTTTAAACGGATGAGCATCAATTTAGTATAAGGGGTAAACACGGGTTGAACCCCTTATAACTATTTGAGCGAATCAATTATAAAGTCTATTTCTTTTCCTGCTTCAATCTCAAAATCTGGCTTTACTCCTGTTCTTTCCCACGATGTCTCCGTATTGGGTAATGTTGGAGCAGCTGTAGAAACAGAAACAAATAATTTATCATTTACTACGTACCAACTATTCATATGAGCAGCCCCAGCTGAGGTCTGACCTACAATTTTTGCCCGACCTTGTTTTTGCATAGCAAAGGCAAAAGCCTCTGCCGCAGACCCCGTACCCTTGTTGACAATAATATAGAGAGGATTATCGTATTTCTTTTCTGTTAACCAAGACACAGTTTTGTCAGTATATGTTTGATTGGTTCTGCTTCTAAATTCAAGTAAGACTACATCCTTAGGCAAAAAATAAGAGGGAAAAACAGCTCCTACATCACTACCTCCACCTCCGTTATCTCTTAAATCAACTATTAAGCCTTTAGTATTACTAACAAATTTCATGGCTGCATACAAAGTAGGCAGGCTTTTTTCAGATATATTTATTTCTGAGAGTTTTATATAACCAACGTTAGGTTCTAAGACCTTTACCTCTCTGAACCCGAAATTCTTCTTGACAGCATCATCTCCATAAAAAAATGGGTCATAGCTGGTGTCGTTCTCTTTTTTTACATTTTTCTCGGCTGCAATGAGTTCCTCAACTGTATTTGGTTCATTTCTTACATACATATGTCCATCATTACTGATATTTTGTATGGTTGTAGTAAGATTAGTAGCCAGACTTTGCCAATCTTTGTTTTGAGCAAACTTACCTTGCTCCAGCTCTTTTAATAATGATTGAGAAATCGCATTCCCCTTCTTTTCAAAAACATATTTTTCTTTAATAAATGAAGCTATTTTAGTAACTGCACTTTCAATAGCTTGTTTATCAACCGTTTGAGAGAATAATTGATGACTAATAAGAGAAAATAAGAATATTAATCGGGCTATTGGTTTCATCGGTTCTTATGAGATTTTAACTAGCGTTTTTCATAATTTCATTAGTCAATAGTAGCTGAACAGGCTATTCAGCCATCAATCAATAGCAGTAGAAACAGCAATTTATTGGGGAATTTAATAGGTTATAATATATAAGTAGACAAACTGATAGCTAACGCTATCATATATATAAATGAAACTTTAGCTTATAGGCTGTTGCACCGGGTGGTTCTATTAAATACCGTGTTACCTCTTTTGAGATAACACGGTATTTAAAGCAATTAATTATAACTTCTGGGCACTGCCGGCGGTCTGGGCATTGGCGTAGGGTCGGGTCTTGGAATACTTTTCAAAGGTGATGCCGGAGCAATTGGTGTTCTTAATGGCGTTACCGCATAAGAGCTATGAACCGGTGGCATTGGTGGCAAAGCATCAGGAGTACTGATTCTGCCTACACGAGGCATAGGTGCCAACGCAGGTACCGGAGGCATAGGTGGAATGGCTCCGAAGCGATGATTTATGTGATTACCATTGCCATAAGTACTAAAATTGATATTATCTCCTCTCACTTCCATTCTGAAATCTTTATCTTTCAGGCCCCTCATACGGCTTCCCCACGTTTTGTTAATCAGGTTCCATACTTTTTCATACACCGCAGGAGACTGTGGCTCCAGATTAATCAATAGCTTCTCTCCTTTCAGGCGTATTTCAAAATCTTTCTTATCTTTAATCAAGCCGTCTTTGTATAATGCCTCGGTAAAATCAGCAAATTCTTTCTTAAAACGTACTTCTTCTTCTCTGGCCAGCTTTTCTATTACCTTGCTTTTCTCATCCATCAAACGGCTCAGGCTGTCCATTGGCCTGTTATAACGTTCCATCAGTCTATGCAGGCTATCCATTGGGCTATTCAGACGCTCCATTTTTTGGTGTATCGGCGCCATTTCCTGCTCTACTTTTTCCATTTCCTGTTCTATTAAACGCATCTGGTTTTCCAGATCACGTTCTTTTTTCTCAAATGTCCGCAATTTCTGTTCAGCTTCGGCAGGCATCCGGGTATCACGATACTGGTTTTCCAGTTTTCTCATGGCCAGGCTTACCTCCTGCATTTCAATGGAGATACTCTCAATTTTTCTTTGCGGTGCACGCATTTTAAATGAAACCTGCTCCATATCTTTGCTATGCTTTTCCATCTGCTTACTATATTTATCCTCTATTTGCCTGCTGTACTTTTCCATTTCCCTGCTGTATTTCTCCATTTCTTTGCTCAGCAATTCCATTTCGTTTTCTACTTGTTGCAATCTTGATGTATCAGCCGGGTATCCTCCATTGTCAAAAAACTGTTCTCTTACTTCGTCCATTTCAGATTCCTGAATACCAGGCACTATGGCAAAATTTGCATCTTTGGCCTTCAGGAAATCAAAAGCAAAACCTTTCATGAAATCAAATTCTTTGCCTGTCAATACTTTGCCGCCCTCTACAATTTTTACGATTTCACCGTTCTTGTTTTTATACACACCTACATTCTTTTTATCTTTTTCAAAAAAGTAGAAGTCGTATTTTTCTTTGGGTCTATCTAATTTAGCGTTGTTTCTGGCTATCGGGTCTTTTTTGGCAATTCTTTCCTGTCCATAGGCCACCCCTGCGGCAATAATCATAACCATGCCCACAAACACAGCCCAGTTTCCGTAACTCATCGGTTTGGCATCGTTGATACCCACAATGCGTCTGATCCTATCCATGAATGTCTGTCTCTTGGCACCAAATGCCATAGCCAGGCGCGGTTGTTGCTGAAAAGTAGCTACCTGTGTCAACGCTTTAGCAAGAGCCAGCCTGTCACCGCAGATTTTCACCGCAAAATCATCACAGCAGTTTTCTCTTTCGTCACGTACCTGCGCTGAAATGAACCACGTTGCCGGATGATAGAAGAACAGGATTTCAACACAACTCTGAAAGATATTAATCAGGTAGTCATAACGTTTGATGTGCGCCAGTTCATGAGCCAGAACAGCCTCTAGTTGTGAAACCGTAAGACCAGACATAATACCGGCCGGTAGAAGTATGATAGGTTTTATCCAACCGATTGTCATAGGTACAACCGCCTTGGCCGACTCAAACAACCGGATAGGTATGTGCAACTGCATTTTGGCTTGTAGGTCTTCCATCATGCCCAGTATTTCGTCTTTTACCGGATTGATGCTTTGCACTTTCAGTTGTTGAACATATATAAAACCTATAATTAAACGTAGCAGAAGCAGATTAGCCCCGATGAACCAGAATAAAACGAAGGTATCCAGGTTTGTCCGTACAAATAATTCTGCCTGCTGAATGAAAGACAACCGGGCAGCAGGTGCAAAAACCGACACGCCGTCAAGGTTGTTGGCGGCATTCTGAATAAAAAATGCCGTAAATCTTTTTTTACCCTCTGCATTAAGCAAATTTGCGGCAGGTTCGTAAACCACAAAAAAGGTTGCAATGGCACTAATGAATTGTAAACTTAAAGCACCTATGCCCTGCCAGTAGCGCGCATTTGAGGTTCTGAAAACCTGGCGTAGAATACTGAAAGCTACAACAATGACAATACCTTGCCAGAGTGAGTGAAAGAGTGTCCAGCCCAATGCTGAACTGATGTTTTCGGGAATACCCGCAGTAAAATCAAAAAGCTTTTTCATAATTTAATTAAGTATTTGTATTGTTCGTTTAGTAATAGGTTACTTTTCTTTTTCAATAGAATCAATCAGTTTTCTGATTTCATCCAGCTCTTCTTTACTTACCTGCTGATTACCCAAAGCCTGCATAACCATGCGGGTAGCCGAACCACGAAAAGCCGTATCAATGAATTTATCCAGAAGCATGTGCTGGGTTGGTTCTTCGCCTACCGCTGCTTTGTAGACATGGTATCTGCCCTCATCGGTACGGCTTACCAGTTGTTTCTCAAACATAATCTGCATGAGTTTGAGCGTAGTGGTATAACCTACCTCTTTCACTTTAGAGAGTTCATCGTTTACCTGTCGAACGGTTGCTTTGCCTAAAGCCCAGAGTATCTGCAGGATTTCCAGTTCCGACTCTGTGGGTTTAATGTTGGTTTGCTTTTCCATAATTATCTATTTTCCTTCCTTTATATCCATCGGTCCGGACCGATGAAATCATCTACGAATTATTTCGTAACAAATGTAGCAGAAAAGTATTTATACTTCCAAATTTTATTACGAAAATTTTCGTAGATAGGTTTGAATTAAGATATTTTAACAGAAAAGGCAGTTTAAAAGCCTACATATAAGCAGATTATAAAAAATGAAGAGAGAAGAGCACTATTTTTGCACCCTCCCTATCGTTGGGGCAACCCACGTAGGGAGGGTAAGAACGGAGTTATATTTATTTCTTTTTCAATTCAATATCCATCGCAGCGGCGGGCATTTCGAGCGACACACGGTCTATGTCTCCTTTGGCATTCATCAGAAATTTAAATTTAATGCCTTCCCAATCACCCATGCCTTCAAAAATATCATAATGGTAATGACGCAAGGCTATTTTCTCTGTATGGAAATCAGCTTTCAACGTTTCACCTTCCTGGCTCAACGTAAGCGCACCATAAGCTGGATGCCCATAAATGCCCGCATAGCTACTAACGCTATGGGTAGGTTTGGTGTCTTTCTGGCGCTGAGATTCGTTATCAACTTTTGCTTTTGCCGATTTCTCTTTTGCCTCGGTGAAATCTTTCCGTAAACGGCTATTCCAGTCTATTGTATTTTTCTCCAGATAAGTATCTACAATATAATTGGTGATTGTATTCACAAAATTATAACCTACAGCCCCGGTATTGGTTGTGATGAAAACGGCCACGTTATCGTTCGGGAAAACTGTCATTAAAGAACGATAGCCTTCAATAGAACCTCCATGCTGACGGCGAAGATGCCCACGATAAGTATTGATCGTCCAGCCCATACCGTATGTGCCAAAGCCGAGTTCAGGATACTTGGCCTCTGCAGGTTGCACAACAGCCCAGGGTGTATGGTTTTCGTTAAGGCTTTTCTCTGATACTATTACTTTGTCCCCGGCTTTTCCTTTGCTGAGTTGCAGCATAAGCCAGTTAGCCATTTCGGTTACATTTGCTTTTACTGCTCCGGCAGGGCCGATGCCGTCTACATTGCTATCAAAGCCGGCTTCTTTCTCAGGATTTTTTTCATCGTCATACGAAAGCGCATAATCTATGCTTTTCAGCATTTCAGGGTAGGTCAATACTGTAGTTTTCATGCCGATAGGATCAAGTATTTTCTCACGCATAAATGCTTCCCATGTTTTGCCCGACAGGCGCTCAATCAGTACCCCGGCAGCCATGTACATCAGGTTATTGTATTGATATTGGGAGTAAATGGGTTTGTTCAATGGCAGATATTTCAGTCGGTCGAACATTTCTTTTCTGTTAAGCGGAGCCGATACCCACAAATAATCGTGCCGGGGCAAGCCTGACCGGTGCGAAACCAGATCTCTTGCCGTGATGGTACGTGTAGCGTATTCATCATTGAGTTGAAAATCAGGCATGTACTCTTTTACAGGCTTATTCCAGTCCAGTTTTCCTTCATCGGCCAGAATAGACAAACAGGCAGAAGTAAAGGATTTAGAGCAGGAAGCAATGCCAAAAAGTGTTTGGGCAGTTACCGGTGTTTTCGTCTTCACATCTTTAACACCATATCCTTTGGCATACAGTAGTTTCCCGTCTTTTACTATACACAAAGCAGCACCGGGCACAGTCCATTCTGTGAGCATTTTATTAACGAATATATCCAGCTGTTGCAGCGTATCGACCGGAATAGGCGCTTTTGTTTTTTTCTTTTGAGCGATTGCCGGGGAGAGAACAAAAAGGAGAAGAAGCCAGTAAATATTTTTCATCAGATTCAGTTTAGGTTTTGTTCAAATTTAAACAAAATCTGATGAAAAGGAAGGTGAAAAACAAGAAATTAAGATAGGAATAAACAGAAATTACAGTCCTCTCAACCACGTTGTTAATAACCGGACACCAAATGAAGTAGCTGATTTCATAGAACCGTATTCTGAGTCTGCGAAAGCCATACCGGCGATGTCGAGATGAGCCCAGTTGCTGTGGCCGTCTATGAATATTTCCAGAAATTTAGCTGCGGTAATAGCCCCGGCAATAGGCAGGGAAGAAAGGTTTTTCACATCGGCAATGTCAGACTTCATCATGTCTTTGTAATCATCCCACAGTGGTAAACGCCACAACTTCTCGCCACTCAATTGCCCGGTTGCCAATAATTGTTCAGCGAGCACATCATTATTAGATAGCAAACCCGCTGCATTATAACCCAATGCCGAAATACAGTTGCCTGTCAAGGTAGCTAAATCTATGATAATTTCCGGCTCGTATACTTTTTTAATGTAAGACAAACCATCTGCCAGAATAATACGGCCCTCAGCGTCGGTATCTATTACTTCAATGGTTTTGCCTGAATAGGTATTGATTACATCGCTGGGTTTTAGTGAGTTACCATCTACGCAATTTTCGGTGACAGGAATCACCCCTATCAGATGTACCGGCAGTTGCAATTTAGCAGCCAACTCAATAGTGCCCAACACTGCTCCAGCTCCACCCATGTCAGACTTCATGTAACTCATGCTACCAGAGCCTTTAATAGAAACCCCGCCTGTATCAAAAGTTACCCCTTTGCCTACCAGACCGATTTTCTTCAATGGTTTATCAGCCAATGCTGAAAGGTTATATTCCAGCACAATGAATCTCGGCGGGTTTTCGGTACTGCCTTTTCCTACTGCCAGCAATGCTCCCAGCCCGAGTCCTTCACATTCTTTTTCATCAAACACTTTTACATCAAAACCATACAACTCACCGGCCTGCAGGGCATATTCAGCCATTTTCTGCGGATATTTGATATTGGCGGGTGCATCTACCAATGTCATAATCCTGATTTGCGTTTTCGCGGTTTCTTCACCTGTTTTAGCCAGTGTCTGTGCCTTTTCTACTATTTTTTCAGATACACAGATTGTCAGCTCCGAATCGGCCGAGAAGAAATCCGTCTCTTCTTTTTTATCGGTTTTGAAAACGCCTATTTCGTATTCAGCCAGTGCAATACCGTTAGTTATGTACTCAACGTTAGCTTCCAACTTGCCGGTTTTCAAATCTATACCCACTGAAAGCGGCAGTTTTCTTTTCTGCTGATAAAACAGCGAACGAAACACCTTGATGAAGTCTGATTGTTTGGGCGCTTTACCAAGCCCTAACAGATATATCTTCTCTAATTCTTTTTTTGCCGTATAAAGCGGGATAATCTCTTTCAACCCCGCCTTAAAATCCTTCTGTAAGGTTTCTGCATTAAGCCCTGCCTGACGCGCAATCTTAGCAAGATTCTCTGAAAGCTTTTCGTCGTCTAGCAACGGATAAATAATAGCCTGAGCACTATTAAGCTGAGAAGATATATTGATTTTCATAAGTGTTCAATTCCGTAACAAAACCGATTAAATAATATAGCTGTTGTGGTCAAAGAAGTTACAGCTTAATCTTATTGTAAATATCAGTGAATCAATTCACCGACTATTATAACAAAGGTATATTTATTTGTAACGTCGACTTAAGTCGGCTTCTGTATCAGAAATGTTCCTTTGTTTTTAAGCCACCGAATTCATTCTGAGTAAACAAGGAAAATTGTACAAATACCTTCCCTTAATAAAACAGCCATTCAAGTGCTTTGGAAAATTCTTCTCCCCAGCGTTTTTCGGTGTGCTCGCCTTTAGAATCCAAGGATATCTTTACAGCCACTTTATCAGCGCTCCAATGCTGGCTTTCAATTGTTTCCTTTATTTTCTTTACTCCTGCAATCATCCCCGCGCTTTCCTTGCCCCCACCATACAAATATATTTTGCTATTTACAGGACTGAAGAATTCGGTTATATCGAAATAAATCTTGTTTGACACCCACAAAGATGGAGAGAATACCATCAGGCGTCCGATGGTTTCAGGATACATCAGCCCGGCATACAGGCTAATCAGCCCGCCCATTGAGCTGCCCCCTATACCGGTAAATTCAGCGTCTGGTTTGGTGCGGTAACGGGCATCAATGTAGGGCTTTAAAGTACGAACAATAAAATTGGCATATTTCATACCCATGCCTTTGCCTTTCGCCTCTACCGTATAGGGTGAATATTCCTTAAAGCGGTCTTTATCACCGTGGTCAATGGCTACAATAATTACATCTGCTTTATTTTGCTTGGCCAGTAATGATAATCGCTTGTCTATTTCCCAATTACCGTGGATTGAGCCCTCTCCGAAAAGGTTCTGCGCATCCTGCATATACAAAACCGGATACTTCTTCTCAGGATTCTCCATGTAATCATGCGGCAGAAGCACATGAATAGAACGGGTTTTACCCAATTGCGGAATAGAGAAATCATCTGCAAGCAACTCTACTCCCGGCATTAATTTGGTAATAGAGGCCGTGGCTCCGGCTTTCCGCCAGAAAGGCACAAAGTCTTTTACACTACCCTGCTTTTTGGCAATAACACGATTAGCCGGCGCATTCCCATAGGAATCCAGCTCTACATAATCCCATCCGCCTCGTGTATATTTATATTCTATTTTTTCGGGAAGTGTTTCTTCCGGAGGAAAATTAAATTTATACTTACCTTTTCCGGTTTTCTGCATTTCAAATGCAGTAATATCCGGATACCAGTTACAAAAATTCCCGGCCAGGTACACAGGTCTTTCGTCGTCAGTGGGTGTCGTTAACTCTAAACTTAACAGCGTGCGATTGCTCATTCTTCACTCTTTGTATTCAAAATAACCGTCAAACTTACGTAACTAAACTGTCATCTCTAAGTTTGAGTTCAAAATAACTATTCTTTTTTTATCAGGCAACCTACTGAAAATCAACGTCTTGTATCTATACGAAAGTGTTGCATTTCTTTGAAAATTCATATTTTCAGGCTGATTTCTAAAGAAAACACAACTTCATCAAACCAGCGCCTCCCACAAAATTTCTACCGGATGCAGGGCTTTTCGGCCTGTGCCGTCATGAATCTGGTGTCGGCAACTCGTGCCCGGTGCGGCAATAATTACTTCTTCCGGTTGTTTTCTTACAGTCGGAAAAAGCACCAGCTCACCTATTTTCATCGATATATCGTAATGCTCCTGCTCGTATCCGAAGGAGCCGGCCATACCGCAACAACCTGACGGAATCAGATGCACTTCGTAATTAGCCGGGAACGACAGTATCTTTTTGGTAGGCGTCAATGAGGCCACTGCTTTCTGTTGGCAGTGCCCATGCAGTTTAATCAGCTTTTTCTCATCGGTGAAGCTATTTTTACTGATATTCCCTTTGTCTATTTCACGGGCGATAAACTCATCAACCATCAGCGCATTTTTAGCCAGTTCTCTGGCAGCATCTATCAACTCTGCCTCTACCAGATCAGGATATTCATCTCTGAAAGTTAAAATAGCTGATGGCTCAATTCCAATCAGTGGAGTATTTTCATTGATAATGTCTTTCAACAGACTTACGTTTCGGTTGGCCAGTTTCTGCGCGTCTTTCAGCATGCCTTTCGACAAAAACGCCCTGCCCGCATCTGCGTGCTCAGGAATGATGACCTGATAACCCAGTTTTTGCAACAAAAACACGGTCTTTTTACCAATTTCAACATCATTAAAATTAGTAAACTCGTCACAGAACAGATAAACTTTCTTGTCAGCGCTTTTATCGGTTGTTCCGGCTATATTTTTATTGTACCAGCTTTTCAGGGTATCTTTCTGCAAAAGTGGCATGGTGCGTTCCGGATGGAAACCTACTACTCTGTTAGCTATTTTACGAAGGGGTGCGTTATCAAAAACAAAATTGTAGGCCCAGGGTACATAAGAGGCAATCTTACTCATTTTTGAGTAATTGCCCACCAACCACGAGCGTACCGGCACCCCGTGTTCGTCATGATAATGCTGGAGAAACTCCATTTTCAACTTGGCTACATCCACGTTCGACGGACATTCTGATTTGCACCCTTTGCATACCAGGCATAAATCCATCACTTCTTTCACCTCCTTGCTGTCGAAACGGTTCAGTTTGTCCGAGCGGGTCAGGGTTTCTCTCAATATATTGGCTCTGGCACGGGTAGTATCTTTTTCGTTGCGGGTAGCCATATAGCTGGGGCACATGGTACCACCACTCAGCTCTGTTTTACGGCAGTCGCCTGAGCCATTACATTGCTCGGCATGTTGCAGGATATCCTGGTTATTGAACCTGAACACCGTCTTAGATTCGGGCGTTTGCTGGCCTGCCTCATAGCGCAAGAACTTATCCATGGGCGGGGTATCAACAATCTTGTTGGGATTAAAGATGTGCTGAGGATCCCAGACTTGCTTGAGCTCTTTTATTAAATCGTAGTTTTTATTGCCTATCTGCTGACGGATAAACTCGCCTCTCAAGCGCCCATCGCCATGTTCACCTGAAAGCGATCCTTTGTATTTTTTCACGAGGGTTGAAATCTCTTCGGCAATCAATCTGAATTGCTGATGTCCTTCTTTCGTTTTCAGGTTGATAATCGGGCGGAGGTGAATCTCCCCCGAACCTGCGTGGGCATAATGCACTGACGACATACCATTTTGTGCCAGTATTTTATTAAAGTCTATGATAAACTCGGGCAGGTCGTTTACGTCTACTGCTGTATCTTCAATAACAGCCACGGCCTTTGCATCACCCGGTAGGTTCGATAATAAACCCAACCCTGCTTTTCTTAAAGTCCATATTTTCTTGGTATCTTCTCCAAACAGTATCGGGAAATGATAGCCCAGCCCGGCTGTCCGCATTTCGGCTTCCATTGCAACAGCCAGTTGCTGAATTTCTTCTATATTATCTCTCGATAGCTCTACTACCAGAATAGCACCCGGGTCGCCCTGCACAAAAAAGCGGTTCTGGCGTTGTTCTTTATTCTCTTTTGTGCACTCTAAAATATAATGGTCTATCAACTCAACTGCCGACGGCTTGTATTTAAGCGCGATAAGGTTGGCACGAAGCGACTCATCAATTGAATTGAAGTGCACACATACCAATCCGGAGAATCTGGGAGGTAATGGATTGACATGCAGCTTGATTTCAGTCAGAAATATCAATGTTCCTTCTGATCCTGCTATCAGCTTACAAAAATTGAAAGACTCTTCTGAAGCGGGGGTAAACACTTCCGTTTCCAGCAGTTCATCAATGGCGTAGCCTGTGTTCCGGCGCTCAATGGTTCGTTTTGGAAACTCATTTCTTATTTCCTGCTGATTTTGCTGATTACTCAATATCTCGTTGATGTGCCTGTAGATTCTTGTTTCAAGGCTCTCATCTGTCGAATTGCTTTTACTCTGAAACTCATCCAAGCTCAAATTCTTAAACACTACATAACTGCCATCGCTCAGGTACCCTTTTACCTCCATCAGGTGATTACGGGTTGAGCCATAAACTACTGAGTTGGAGCCACAGGAGTTATTGCCTACCATTCCCCCAATCATAGCTCTGTTGGCGGTTGAGGTCTCCGGGCCAAAAAATAAACCATGCGTTTTCAGAAACATATTCAGTTCGTCGCGCACTACGCCCGGCTGCACTCTCACCCAGCTTTCTTCCTTGTTCAGTTCTAATATTTGAGTGAATGTTCTTGAAACATCAACTACAATGCCGCTCCCTACTACCTGTCCGGCTAGTGAAGTGCCGGCAGTACGGGGTATTAAGGACGTATTATTCTCTTTAGCAAAGGATATTAACTTTTTTAAATCTGATTCATTCTTAGGAATAGCAACGGCTAACGGCATCTCTCTGTAAGCTGAGGCATCGGTAGCATAGAGTGTCCGCATCACTTTGTCATAATGGAGTTCTCCTTCTAATGTTCGGGCAAGCTGGTTAAGTTGAGTATCAAGCATTCTGTCAATTGTCGTTATCTTTCCTGTACACTTTTTTCAAGACCTCAAAATTACTTAATAAGAGGGTAAATATTTAAAAAGTACAAAAGAATTATTTGGGCTCAGCGTTGGTGTCTCCTCTTTAAAAGAAACGCTTCTCCTAAACTGTTTTTCTCAAAAAAGCATATTAGAAACGCTTCATCTATCCATCTTTTCGCAGGTTTCTTCTTATTTTTATCTTCGATGTATAAGGTCTTCAATTTATAATCTCTTATAGGGTGACCCGGAAGGTTTCTGTCTTTTGTTGTTTTCTCCAAATTTCTAAAATAGCTGCAAACGCCTGATTCCGATTTATAATCTTTCAAATCTCCGCAATAGCAATAATATTCAATTTCTATTGTTAATTTTACATGCTTATATTTTCATGATGACCAAATCGCTGCTTTATTGTTTAGTTCTGATATCCCTGCTCTCATGTAAAGAGAGTTCGCAGGATTATCTGTTCGAAGCCCTTGATGCTTCTCAAACCGGCATTGACTTCACGAACAGAATTGCAGATACCCCTGAAATGAATATCATTAACTACCGCAACTTCTATAACGGAGCAGGGGTAGCGATTGGCGATGTGAATAACGATGGCTTTGCCGACATTTATCTGACGGCTAATCAGGGAGATAACAAGCTGTATCTCAATAAAGGTACACAAAAGGATGGCTCTTTCCGGTTTGAAGATGTAACCAGTCAGGCGGGTGTGACAGGTACAAAAGCCTGGAGCACGGGTGTTACTTTTGCTGACATAAATGGTGACGGCCTCATGGATATTTATGTGTGCAACTCGGGTGAATTGCGGAATGATACACGTGGGAATGAACTGTTCATCAATCAGGGTATAGGACGGAACGGTGTGCCGTCATTCAAAGAAATGGCCGTGGAATATGGCCTTTTTGACGGGGGATATTCTACGCACGCTGCTTTTTTTGATTACGACCGCGATGGCGACCTAGACATGTACCTGCTCAACAACAGCTTTATACAGGTCAATAAATTGCAATATCAGAACCTTCGTGGCCAACGCGATCCTTTTGGCGGGCATAAGTTGTTCAGAAACGATGGCAACAAATTTACCAATGTCAGCGCTGAAGCTGGTATTTACGGAAGCCTGATTGGGTTTGGCCTCGGAATAACCGTCGGTGACGTTAATAATGATAACTGGCTGGACATCTACATTTCTAACGATTTCTACGAACGCGATTACCTGTACATCAACCAGAAAAACGGCACTTTTAAAGAAGCGGTGGAAGAGTCAATGGGGCACACCAGTCTCAATTCTATGGGTGCCGATATCGGTGACATTAACAATGATGGTCAACCGGATATTTTTGTTACCGACATGCTTCCTCATGACGATTACCGGCTGAAAACTACGGCAAGCTTTGAAACATACGAATTAGAACAAATCAAACTAAACCGCGATTTCTATCATCAATATACCCGGAACACGCTGCAACTAAACAATGGCGAAAGTCGTGATGGTATTCCGGTTTTTAGTGAAATAGCTGCTTTGTCAGGCGTACATGCCACCGACTGGAGCTGGGGGGCCTTGATTTTTGATATGGATAACGACGGCCATAAAGATATTTTTGTGGCAAATGGCATTATTCATGACCTCACCGATCAGGACTTTATCAGTTTTCTTGCTGACAAAAACACGGTTCCGCAGATGGTCGATCAGAACGGCCAGCTCAATATCAACAAAATGGTAGAGAAAATGCCCTCTCAACCTATCTCCAATTATGCTTTTCAGAATCTCGGTAATCTGAAATTCGAGAATAAAGCTAACGCATGGGGGCTAGGTGAGCCGGGTTTTTCAAACGGTGCAGCGTATGGCGATTTAGACAATGACGGAGACCTTGATCTGGTTATTAATAATAATAACATGCCTGTTTCTATTTACAGAAACCACACAGTTGAAAAACACAAGAAGCATTTTCTGAGGGTAAATCTGAAAGGTCTGGACAAAAATACACTGGGTATAGGTGCCAAGGTTTATGTATACCAGCAGAGTAAAACACAGTTTCTGCAGGCAATGCCGAATCATGGATTTCAGTCGTCAAGCGACCATATCATGGTTTTTGGTCTGGACGACAATCCGGCGATCGACTCTCTGACTGTTATCTGGCAAAATGATAAAAAACAAACCATCAAAAACCCGAAAGCCGATTCGGATTTGGTATTGGAACAAAAAAATGCAACTCAGACATTCAACTATAAGCCGGCTTTAAAAACCCAATACTTTACTGACATAACTGAGCGGTCTGGCTTGAACTATCTGCACACAGAAAATGAATTTGTTGATTATAACAGAGATGCTACCCTGAAACAGATGTTTTCAAGAGAAGGCCCTGCATTGGCTGTGGGAGATGTGAACGGCGACGGGCGGGAAGATGCATACGTCGGGGCAGCCACCAATGCTGCCGGTCAACTGTTTTTACAGACACCGGCTGGAGTTTTCAAGGCATCTGCACAGTTATTTACAGCCCCGGCTTCTCACGCCGATGAAGTGGCGGCCACTTTTTTTGATGCAGATGGTGACAAAGATCTGGACTTATACATTGCTACCGGTGGCAACGAATTTCTGCACGGAAGCACTATGCTTAAAGACTACCTCTACATCAACGACGGCAGGGGGAACTTTACCCTGGGTAATTTACCGGCAATTTACGAAAACACTTCTTGCGTAGTAGCAGCTGATTTTGATAAAGATGGTGACGAAGACTTATTTGTGGGTTCAAGAATGATAAGCGCACAATATGGCAAAAGCCCGAAAAGCTATATTTTAAGAAATAACGGCAAAGGACAGTTCACAGCCGAAGACCTGGGTGCGCTGGGCATGATAACTGATGCTTCGTGGACTGATATCAATAACGATGGCTGGCCGGATCTAATACTGGCCGGGGACTGGATGCCGGTCACTATTTTTAAAAATCAGAAAGGAAAACTTTCGCCTACTCCTATCCCCGATTCTTCCGGCTGGTGGAACACGATAAAAGTAGCTGATATCGATAAAGACGGCGATCCGGATTTAATTGTCGGTAATCTGGGGCTCAATTCTAAATTAACTGCCAGTAAGGAACAACCTGCCATGCTCTATGTAAACGATTTTGATAAAAACGGCCAAGTCGAGCAACTCATTTGTGTTTATAACAATGGCAAGCCGGTACCTTTAATGCAAAAACCTGATTTGCAGAATGCGGTTCCTTCAACAAAGTCCCGGTTTGTCTATCATAAAGATTACGCTAACAAATCGGTAGATGAAATATTTACCAGTTCGCAAAAAGAAGGAATGGTCGAGAAATCGGTTGTAAATCCGCAGACATCATTTTTTATCAATGATGGCAAAGGGAATTTCAATATAGTGCCTCTGCCAATAGAAGTTCAGTTTTCTCCGGTATTTGGTATAGAAACCTGCGATTATGACCACGACGGTCGACTGGATATCATCCTTACTGGTAATTTCTTTGATGTACTACCTGAAATTGGGCGCTATGACAGTAACCATGGGCAGGTACTGCACGGAAAAGGGCAAGGCAAATTTGAATTGCTGAAATCAAAAGACACCGGATTGTTCAGTACAGGACAGGTGCGCCAGATGAAAATAGTAAAAGTTGCAAAGAAAAATATGCTAATTTTGGCAAAAAATAACGACAAAGTTCAAGTAATCGGATTCTGAGAGGGCCTCTCCCCTCTGCAATAAAACATGAGCGTAGTAAAAAAATTAGCAAGTGATACTGCCCTGTATGGTATCAGCAGTATTGTCGGAAGATTCCTTAACTGGCTTTTAGTAGCTGTGCACACCCGGGTCTTTCATCAACAACGATTACTTGCCGATAATAACCAGTTATATATCTATGTTATTCTGCTGAACATTATCTATACCTACGGTATGGAAACGGCGTTTTTCAGATATGCCAGTAAGAAAGAAAACCGTCAGGAATACTATAATCTCATTCTGTCTTACATTATTCTTACCAGTGCTGTTTTTTCGGGTATTATTTTCTTTGCAGCAACCCCCATCATCAATGCGATGGGTTTTCCGGGTAAAGAAAGGCTCATTGTATGGTTTTCAATTATACTCGCTACCGATGCCATTGCTGCCATTGCTTTTGTGAAACTACGTGCCGAAAACCGTGCGAAGAAATTTGTCGCTATTCGTCTGGTTAATATTTTCATCAACATCGGGCTAAATATATTTTACCTCATGTTTTGTAAGTACATCCACGAGGGTGTATTTCTGACAGAATGGAAGCCCTTTGCCGATTTCTTCTATAATCCCAAAATTGGTCCTGATTATATAGTTTGGGCTAATTTTATTGCCAGTCTGGCAACGGTACTATTATTGTGGAAAGAGTTTGTAGGTTTCCGGTTCGCTTTCGACTTCAAGAAGTTCAAACCTGTTTTTGTTTATGCCTACCCGCTCTTAATTATGGGTCTGGCGGGGGCAGTCAATCAAGTGGCAGACCGTGTCATGTTCCGGGAGATTTTACCGGAAGGCTTCTATGAAGGACTCACAACTGACGACGCCTTCAGTATCTATGCCAATGTTTATAAACTCTCCATCTTTATGCTTTTGGTAGTGCAGGCCTACCGCTACGCCGCCGACCCGTTTTTTTTCTCCAAAGCCGAAGATAAAAATTCGCCATCTATGATAGCTCTGGCTACCAAATGGTTTACTATTGCCTGCATTCTTATCTGGGTGGGGGTAAGCCTCAACATAGACTTAATAAGCCTGATTCTGGGTAAAAATTATCGTTCAGGTATAGTGGTTGTGCCTATTCTGCTTCTGGCTAATCTCTTTATTGGGGTCTATCAGAATATGTCCATCTGGTTTAAACTCAGCGACCAAACCCACTTCGGCACCATACTTACCTTTATCGGCATGTTCATTACGGTTATCCTGAATCTTTTTCTGATTCCCAAAATGGGCTATGTAGGTTGTGCCATTACTTTTGCCATTTCCTCATTTGTCATGATGGTACTATGCTATTGGTTCGGACAGAAATATTATCCGGTTCCTTACGAATTAGGTAAAGTTACGGCTTACCTAGTCAGTGCAGGTATTCTGATTATTGCTTCCTGGCAAATAAAAATAGCAAACCTTTATTACTCTATTCCGGTTCATATGCTATTAAGCCTTTTGTTCTTGCTGGCTGTGCTCTTCATTGAACGCAAGAGCTTGGGGCTGGGCAAATACTTCTCCTTTTTGAAATAAATAGTTATGACCGAAAACCGGAATAGTATAAGTATCATTGGATGCGGTTGGCTGGGCTTGTCTTTGGGCAGATACCTCTCCGAAAAAGGTTATCAGGTAAAAGGCAGTACTACCCGAACCGAAAAACTGGAAGAATTGCAGCAAAATGGAATAGAGCCCTTTTTGCTAAAACTTACACCACAGTTGGAGTGTGAGAATGTAGATGGCCTGCTCAATAGCCGCGTTCTAATCATCAATATTCCTCCAAAAATCAGCAAGCAAAAAACAGATACACATGTAGAGCAGATTCGTAATCTGCTGCAAGCCGTTCAGCGATCATCAATCGAAAAGATTATTTATATCAGCTCAACTTCAGTGTATCCTGAACTCAATCGTGAAGTAAAAGAAGAAGAAGTGCAGGCACCTGAGGAATCTGCCAGCCCAACTATGGTAAAAGCCGAGAACCTGCTGAAAGATTTCATGCCTGATGTAACCATTCTGCGCTCAGCCGGGCTGATGGGCTATGACCGTATCCCGGCCAGGTATTTCTCAGGTTGGAAAGGTCTTACTACAGGTGATATCCCCGTGAATTATATCCACAGGGATGATGTTATCCGGATTATTGAAACCGTAATAACACAGGAAATATGGGGGGATACCTTCAATATTGTATCTCCGATACACCCCATACGCCGGGAGATTTATATAAGAAATTGTGAAGAGTTTGGTTTCGATATACCCGAATTTACAGAACCGCCGGCACCGCAGTCCTATAAAATCATTAGCCCTGATAAATGGTTAAAGCATTCCGGTTATCATTTTATTTTCAAAAACCCCCTGGACTATTTCTATCAGCTTCCTGACAGCGCGGCATCTTAATACTTTGCTATTTCAAACATTATATAAAGCTGCATGTTAATTTAACAGATTACCCCCGATGAACAGGTCGCACTGTTTTTATCCGTTTGTGTCTATACAGCTTGTGAATTCAAGTCGAAATTATTAGATTGCCTGATAAGCCGACATTGGAGAATATACGGAATTTCATTATTTTGTATTATCCGATAATTTAGAGAACTTTGAATATTGTTTGGCAGGCTCGAGGCAGAATTGATGAGCAATAATTAGAATATCGGGGCGTTAAAATACCTACAATCTTTGGTGAATGAAACTATCAAAAATCATATTATGGGCATTTCTCTCGCTTCCGGCCATTGGTATAGCGCAGAAAAATAAGAAAATCAACGACGGAACCATCTCCGAAAAAGAGTTGCAGGCAGAAGCCATTTTTACCGACGGCATGAAATATTTCATTGCCGAAACCTACGATAAAGCACTTACTCATTTCAAAAAAGCGGCTGAAATGAACCCGGCCAGCCCCGGTGCCAATTTCATGATTGCTAAATGCTACCTCGCCACAAACGACATCAACAGTGCTGCGCTCTATAGTGAAAAAGCCTCAAAATTAGATGAAGATAATAAGTTCTACCGCAAGTTTTTAGGTGAAATCTACATTAAACAGAAACGCTACAAAGAAGCCGCTCAGGTGTATGAGAAACTGGCGGATAAATATCCGAGAGACATCGACAATTATCTTGATCTCTCAAATGCCTATATTATTCAGGAGAAATATAGCGATGCCATAGAGGTATACAATAAGATTGAGAAGACCATCGGCATGAGCGAAGAAATTACGCATCAGAAGCAGTTAATTTACCTGAAACAAAACAAGCTTGAAAAAGCCATTGAAGAGGGCAACAAATTGATTGCATCTGAGCCTACTGAGCCCGAATATGTGATGCAGCAGGCCCAGATACTGATTTCGAACCAGCGTTACGATCAGGCCCTTAAGATGCTCGAAACATCTCTGAAACGGAATCCTGATTTTGCTGAGGCCCATATTCTTCTGGCAGAAATCTACAGAAAAAAAGGAGATTTAGATAAATGTAGCCAGGAACTACAAGTGGCTTTTAGTAATAAGAATCTTTCATCAGATGTGAAGTTCAAGATTTTATCGAGCTATATGCTGATGATGCAGGATGATAAGAGTGAAAAAAACACCGATAACCTCATCAACCTTACCAAAGAGTTAATCAAGCAGTCTCCGTCGGAAGCAAAAGCCCATGTGGTATTGGGAGATTTGTTGATGAAAAAAGGAGATTTCGATGGCGCGCGCGATAGCTATGTGAAATCGACGGAGTCTGATAAATCTGTTTTTGAAGTATGGATGGCCATTGTTGAAATTGACTCCAAGCTCAATCAGGTTGACAATCTGGCCAAACATTCAGAAGAAGCCATAGAGTATTTCCCTAACCAGGCTTTATTCTGGTATCATAACGGAATAGCCAATTTTGCTAAAAAAGATTACGAAAAGGCCATTTCTTCTCTGGAAGAAGCCCGCAATCTGGCACTGGATAATAAAGAACTGACAAAATACGTCAATGGTCTGCTGGGAGATGCCTACAACGAGGCAAAACAATATGCCAAGTCAGACGATGCCTATGAAGCCGTACTGAAAATTGACCCGAACGACGAGCATGTTTTAAATAATTATGCGTATTACCTTTCTCTACGGAAAGACAAGCTGAACCGCGCGTTGGAGCTGTCGACCCGGCTAACCGAAAAGTCAGGGAATAATGCTACGTATCTTGATACCCACGCCTGGGTGCTATATGTTATGAAAGACTTCCGGAAGTCGCGTGAAATTCTTGAGCGGGCCATTAAACAAAATGCGGGTGTTAGCGGCACAATTATAGAACACTACGGAGATGTGCTTTATCAGTTAGGCGAAAAAACCAGAGCCATTGAACAATGGAGAAAAGCACACCAAATGGGCGAAAACAGTATTAATATCGAAAAAAAGATTCAATCAGGCCAGCTGATTGAATAGACTCTCACCATACAAAACCTTTGATACATTTGCCCTGATAAGATTTTTACCCCAATCATCAATTGGGAAAACCTGTATCAGTCATTTAAACACGCACAAATATGTCAAGTCGTCATATCGTTCTGTTTCTTTCCTGCCTTATCATTTTATTTACTTCGGCTTGTAAACGACAGAAAATTCATAGAACAGTAGCAACGGATTCAACAAATGTTGAAATAGGCCATGCGGATATCCCCGCAAAAAGCGACAGTGTGGCTCCTTCTATCAATCTTGCCAAAGTAGATGTAGCCCCGGCTGAGGTAGATTTCAGGTTTCTGAAAATAAGGTCTAAAATCAACTATTCTTCCGGTAGTGATTCTCAATCGTTTCCGGTAACCGTGCACATCGAAAAAGACAATAAAATCTGGTTGTCCATCGCCGTTGGGCTTGAAGTAGCCAGAGGTATTATCACGCAGGATTCTATTATTTTTCTGGACAGAATACACCGCACCTATTATAAATACGATTTTGCAACACTGAGCCGTCGGTTCAGGTTTAATCTTAACTACGGTTTGGTGCAGTCAATCTTAATTGGAAATATGCCCTTGCAAAAACGCGAAACGGACGACATTACCAAACAGGATGGCAGCTATGTGATCAGGCAGCAGGAAAAAGATTTATTTATTGAAAACTTTATTGCCGAAGCCAATCTGAAGCTTCAGAAACTCACAGCAGCAGATTCAACCGGTAGCAGTAGAATGCAGATTGACTATGGTAATTTTCTGTCGATTAACAATTTTCTGATACCGCAGGAGATTGCAGCAAAGATTGATGCCACTAAAAGTGATAAAACAACTCAGACTTTTATAAATTTGCAGCATAATAGAATTGAATTTTTAGAGGAAAGCCCCGGGTTTTCGTTCAGTATACCTAAGGGATATTCATCTAATTAGTCTGGTTAAGCCACCTTTAAGACCTGATGTTTTTGAAGCATAGAACATATTTTTTCCTAACCTGCTTTCTTTCCTTCCTATTGATAAGCCAACAGACGCTTGCTCAACGGACACGCAAAACCCGTGCGCAACTGGAGGAAGAAAAAAGAAGGAATATGGAAAAAATTACTGAAACCAGAAAAGCGCTGGAAAATGCCAGAACTACCAAAGAAATTACAGTCGGTAATATTAAAGCTTTAAAAGAGCAGATTTCATCGCAGGAAGAGCAAATAGGTTTGATGGAGCAGGATATCGACCTGATTGACATGGAAATGCAGGATATCATCAACGCAAAAGGAACGCTGGAAGACAGACTGCTGAAATTACAACAGGAATATGCCGCCATGCTCTACTCGGCTTCCAAACATAGCGGGCAACTCAACAAACTCAGTTTTTTATTCTCCTCTTCTTCTTTCAATGAGCTTCTGATGCGCTATAAGTACCTGCAACAATATACCGAAAACCGGAAAGCTCAGGTATTGCAGATGAATAAAGTTACGGCGTTGCTTCGCGAGCGACAAACGAATCTGGAAGGGAAACGAACCGATAAAAAGAGGTTGATTACGGCCAAAGTAACAGAAACCAAAAATCTGGAAGTACTGAAAACCAAACAAACCCAGATGGTGGGTGAGTTATCAAAAAAAGAGAAAGAGTTAAGAAAAGAAATTGAAGCTACCAAGCAATCGGTTACTAAGCTGGATAACCTCATTGCCGGTATTGTTTCGAGAGAGATTGAACGAAAAAATAAAGAAGCAGAACTAAAGCAGGATAAAGAAGTTAAACTGAAAAGTACGGCTCCGGCCAAGAAAAGCAACAAGAAAATTATTGAACTGGATGAAGCCGAAACTATTTTGGGGCGTTCCTTTGGCGCTTCCCGTGCACGTTTACCCTGGCCTGTTCAAAGAGGTTTTATTTCTGACCGCTTCGGCGTTAAAGAACATCCGGTGCTCCACGGCGTTTTAATCAACAATAACGGCATAGATATTCAAACGCCTTCAAATGCCACTGTAAGGGCTGTTTATACGGGCGTGGTAAAAGACATCACAACCATACCCGGCTTAGGAAAAGTTGTAGCTATTCAGCATGGCGATTATTTCACAGTTTATGCTAATCTCAATGAGGTTTTTGCTTCGGTAGGACAAAAAATCAATACGAAAGAAACGATTGGTACAGCCGGGGAATCGGGCGGGACTACCGAAATCAACTTCCAGATATGGCATAATACCGAAAGGCTGAACCCCGAAAACTGGCTGGCTCGCAAATAGTTACTCATATCCACAACAGTACCAGAACTAAAAATATACAGAAACGTTATAGTAAAATGTGCTTATAAAAAATCTGACACGCGTACGAGTTAATCACCGCAACGGCGGCCGCTCATTCGCTAATTCACCGCAGCGGCGGCCGCCCAATCACTAATTGATTTATGTCTACTCATTCTGAAATAAAACGCATTACGACTCATACCCTGCAGGAAATGAAGCGCAAAGGCAACAAAATAGCCTGTCTTACTTCTTACGACTACTCAATGGCCAAAATAATTGACGGTGGTGGTGTAGAAGTAATTCTGGTGGGCGATTCGGCCTCTAATGTGATGGCAGGACATGAAACCACTTTGCCTATTACCGTCGACAACATGATTTATCATGCACAGGCGGTAGTAAAAGCTGTTACAAGAGCTTTGGTGGTGGTCGATTTACCTTTTGGCTCTTATCAGGGTAATTCATCAGAAGCGCTTCGCTCAGCTATCAGAATCATGAAAGAATCGGGCGGGCATGCCGTAAAACTGGAAGGCGGCATTGAAGTAAAAGAATCGATTGTGCGTATTCTGAGTGCCGGTATCCCGGTAATGGGCCATTTAGGCCTCACCCCTCAGTCTATTTACAAATTCGGCACCTATGCGGTAAGAGCCAAAGAAGACGAAGAGGCCGAACAATTGATAGAAAACGCGAAAATGCTCGATGAGGTAGGATGTTTCGGAGTGGTATTGGAGAAGATTCCGGCACAGTTGGCTAAACGAGTTACAGAAAGTGTCAATATTCCGACCATCGGTATCGGAGCAGGCCCTCACTGCGACGGGCAGATACTGGTAGTACACGATATGCTGGGCATTAATAAAGAATTTTCGCCTCGTTTTCTTCGCCGGTATGCCGATCTGCACTCGATCATGACCGAAGCTGTTATTAATTACACAAAAGATGTAAAATCATCTGATTTCCCGAACGAGAAAGAGTCTTATTAAATCTCAGTGAACTAAGGGTGGCACGGCTATACTCGAACGAGTATAGCCGTGCCACCCTTAGCTATTCAAACTAACTATCTCAGCGCCTCATACAAAATCTCGGCCGGATGCCAGGCTATGCGCCCGGTTCCGTCTTTAATCTGATGCCGGCAACTGGTACCAGGAGCAGCAATCATCACTTCCTCCGGTTGTTTTCTTACCGTCGGGAAAAGCACCAACTCCCCTATTTTCATAGAAACTTCATAATGTTCAGCTTCGTATCCGAATGAACCAGCCATACCGCAACAACCAGAAGGGATCAGATGCACCTCATAATTGATCGGTAACGATAAACTTTTTTTACTGGGTGTAAGTGACGACAAAGCCTTTTGATGGCAATGTCCGTGCAGTTTAATGAGGCGTTTCTCATCGGTAAAAGCTTCCTTGCTGATGTTGCCTCTGTCTATTTCCAGAGCAAACCACTCATCAAAAATATAAGTGTTTGCCGCAATCTTTTGAGCTGCTTCGCTGAGGTTCTCCGGTACCAGTTCCAGATATTCGTCTTTCAGTGTCAGAATAGCCGAAGGCTCTATACCTATAATCGGTATTTCTGCTGTCACCACGTCTGTCAGTAGGTTCACATTCCGGATAGCAATCTTTTGTGCTTCCCGTATCATTCCTTTCGACAGATACGTTCTGCCACTTTCTACATGGTTTGGTATTAATACCTGATATCCCAATCTCTGTAAAAGCAAAATCAGTTTTTTGCCCACCTCTACATCATTAAAATCGGTAAACTCATCACAGAACAGAAATACTTTTTTGTCGGATGTGAAACCGCTTACTTCCTTATTTTGCTTAAACCAGCTTCGCAAGGTCTGGTTGTGTAGCAAAGGCATGGAGCGGTCGGGATGGAAACCGACAATCCGATTGGCTATGCGACGTGTAAAATCTGTTTTGAAAATAAAGTTATAAGCCCAGGGGGCTACTCCTGCCAGCCGCATCTGTCTGGCGAAATTTCCTATCAGTTTAGAACGAAAAGGTATTCCGTGTCTGTCATAATACTGTTGCATAAACTCACCTTTCATTTTGGCAATGTCTACACTCGACGGGCACTCTGACTTACACGCTTTGCAAGATAAACACAGGTCTAAAATCTCTTTGGTTTCATTATCCTGCACCGTTCTGGTTACAGAGGTATCTGTCAGATATTGTCTTAATATATTGGCCCTTGCCCGAGTAGTGTCTCTTTCACTCCGGGTGGCCATGTAGCTGGGGCACATGGTTCCGCCTGTTATTTCTGTCTTCCGGCAATCTCCTGAGCCACTGCATTTTTCAGCCAGCCGGAGCATGCTCTCCTGTCCGGAAAAATCATACACAGTTTTTAGCTGTGGTGCAGGTGTGTCGGCCTCATAGCGAAGAAACTCATTCATGGGTGGCGTGTCCACAATTTTACCTTTATTGAAAACCCCACTTGGATCGAAAATCTGTTTTACCTTTTTGAAAAGTTCATAGTTTTTGTCACCCATCATAAAAGGTATAAACTCACCCCTTAACCGGCCGTCGCCATGCTCTCCTGAAAGTGAGCCTCCGTATTTTTTAACCAATGCCGCAGTTTCTGCCAGAATCGTACGGAAAAGTGTTCGGCCTTCGGCGGTTTTCAGATTCACCATAGGCTCTACGTGCAATTCTCCTGCCCCTGCATGGGCATACATCGAATACGTCACCCCATGTTTTTTCAGCAATGCTTCCAGTTCATCAATATAAGCGGGTAGGTCTTCTACATCCACTGCACAATCTTCTATCAGGTTTACCGGTTGAGTATCCCCGGGTAAGTTCCGTAACAGTCCTAATCCTCCCTTGCGCACATCCCAGGCTTTTTTAGCATCTTCATTCAACAGAATCGGGTAGGCGTATCCCAATGAATTTTCTTTGAGCTCTTCAATCAGTTTTTCGGCTTTTTCAATGACATCTGCCTGAGTATCAGCAAAAAACTCAACCATCAGAATCGCCTTAGGCCCACCTTCTATAAAAAAGCGGTTCTTAGACTGCTCAATATTGGTTTTGGTGAATTCCAGAATAAAATCATCTACTAATTCAGACGCCGAGCATTCGTGTTTCAGAGCGATTAGATTGGTCAGCAGCGCCTCATGCAAAGTAGAGGTATGTACTGCCACCATTCCGGCCACTGCCGGGGGTAGGTCTATCAATTTTAATTTTGCTTCGGTCACAAAGCATAGCGTACCTTCTGATCCGGCAATCAGGCTGCTCAGGTTAAACAGTTTATCGCCTTCAAATGCCGCCATCTCCTCTATTACATCAAGCGCATAACCTGTATTTCTACGCTTAATGGACTTCTTCGGAAATCCCTCTCTGATAGCACCTTGATTCTCCGGATTATTAACCAAGGTTATTAACTCTCTGTAAATATTTCCTTCCGTATTTTGCAGACGGCACTTTTCTTCAAGTTCTTCTGCGTTTAATGCGCAAAAAACAGCCTCGTTCCCATCCGACAGCAACACTTTTACTTCCAGCAGATTGTCTCTGGTAGCACCCCAGATGATAGAATGCAACCCGCAGGAATTATTACCTATCATGCCCCCTATCATCGCCCTGCTTGAAGTAGAGGTTTCAGGGCCAAACATCAGGCCATAAGGTTTTAAGTAAGCATTTAAATCATCTCTGATTACTCCAGGTTGCACGCGCACCCATTTTTCCTCTTTGTTTACTTCCAGAATACCCGTAAAATTTTTGGAGATATCAACCACCAACCCTTTGCCTACTACCTGCCCGGCCAGCGAGGTTCCGGCAGCACGGGGTATCAGGGTAAGTTGGTTTCGATTAGCTAAATGTATTAAATGACGGATATCGTCCACGCGCTTAGGTAAAGCAACCGCCACAGGTTTTTCCTGATACACTGAGGCATCGGTAGCATAAACGGTTCTTATGGCATCATCAACAATGGTATCTCTGAAGTACAATTCCCCCTCAAAATCTTTCAGCAATGATTCAAACATCAGGTGTTATTTTTTGAGTTCAAATTTGAGCAAGAAAAAGCAGATTTGCTATGCACTGAAATAGAAAAAGTATTAAATAAAGTTTAAAATTTACCGTTCACTCCATTTCATGGTCATATATTAACAATATTCCGTTATTTTTGTGGTTAATAAACTGTCATAAAATCTTACATTTGCAGCCCCAAAAACAGAAATAGTTCGCTATCAGTCTTTTAATGTTTGACAAAATGGCAGGTTAGGCGGGTTTGGAAAGGTATTTGACAGGTTGTGTTTCATATTCATTAGAAATTAACGAACAAGATATACAAATGCTTAATTTTTTAACCAAGGGAATCACCCAGATTTTTGGAACAAAGTCTGACAGAGACAATAAGGAATTACAACCTTATGTAGGACTGACAAACGAAGAGTTCGCCAAGTTACAGAATCTTTCCCATGATGAGTTTCGTAAGAAAACAATAGAACTACAGGATTATATTGCTGAGAAACTTTCGCACATCGACAACCAGATCAATCAACTGAGAGCAAGCATTGATGAGAATCCTGATATGGAAGTTGACGAAAAGGAAGTTGTTTTCAAAAAAATTGATTCACTTAAACTTGACCGCAATAAAGAACTGGAAGAAGTTCTTCTTGAAATATTGCCCAAGGCTTTCGCCATAATAAAAGAAACGGCACGTCGTTTTACGGAAAACGCTGAAATCACCGTTACTGCCACGCATCTGGATCGTGAAATGGCTATGAAAAAAGGCCATATCAGAATAGAAGGTGATAAGGCCATCTGGCAGAATCAATGGCTGGCAGCCGGAAACATGATTACCTGGAACATGGTACACTATGATGTACAGATTATAGGGGGTGCGGCGCTTCATAAAGGTAAAATTGCCGAAATGGCAACCGGAGAAGGTAAAACCCTGGTGGCTACTTTCCCTGCCTTCTTGAATGCACTGGCAGGAAAAGGGGTACACATCGTAACCGTTAACGATTATCTGGCACGTCGTGACTCTGAGTGGATGGCGCCTATTTTTGAGTTTAACGGTATTCTCTGCGATTGTATCGATAAATATCCGGCCAACTCAACCGCGCGCAGAGCTGCCTATCAGGCAGGTATTGTCTACGGTACCAACAATGAGTTCGGTTTTGATTACCTGCGCGACAACATGGTTAATGACCCTGAAGAGTTGGTACAACGCGAACATCATTATGCAATGGTCGATGAGGTTGACTCCGTTTTAGTTGATGATGCGCGTACACCCCTCATTATCAGCGGCCCGATGTCTCGTACTGGTGATGAAGAATTGTTCCTGTCGCTGAAACCTCGTATCCAACGTATTGTTGAAGCGCAGAAAACACTCACCAACAGCTATCTGAACGAAGCTAAAAAGCTGATAACTGCCGGAAACAAAAAAGAAGGTGGGCTGGCTTTATTCCGCGCTTTCAGAGGTTTACCTAAAAGCAAACCCCTGATTAAGTTTTTGTCGGAACAGGGCATGAGACAGATTTTACAGGAAACAGAAGCCACTTATCTGGCAGAAAACCAGAAGTTGATGCCTGAAGCCGATGCTCCGCTTTACTTTACGATTGAAGAGAAAAATAACTCTATAGAATTAACTGATAAAGGTCTTGATTTCATTTCGGTAGAAGGAGAAGAACAGAATTTCTTCCTGATGCCTGATCTGGGTGTTGACCTGAATGCCATTGAAAAGTCTGATTTAAATGAGCAGGATAAAATCGTTAAAAAAGATGAACTGATTCGTGATTACTCTACCAAAGCAGAGCGCATTCACGCCGTTAATCAATTGCTGAAGGCCTATACTTTGTTCGAAAAAGACGTTGAATACGTGGTATTGGATAACAAGGTTATGATCGTTGACGAGCAGACGGGCCGTATTATGGACGGCCGTCGTTGGTCAGACGGTCTGCACCAGGCGGTTGAAGCAAAAGAAAACGTAAAAGTTGAGGATTCAACCCAGACATACGCCACCATTACGCTTCAGAACTACTTCCGTATGTATCATAAACTGGCAGGTATGACCGGTACTGCCGAAACAGAAGCTGCGGAGTTCTGGAAAATATATAAGCTAGATGTAGTAAGTATTCCTACCAACAGGTCTGTTGTCCGTAAAGATGAAGAAGACAAGGTCTACAAAACTGTACGTGAAAAATATAACGCGGTAGTTGAAGAAATTGTACAACTGGTAGAAATCGGACGCCCGATACTTGTGGGTACTACTTCGATAGAAAACTCAGAGATATTGAGCCGTATGCTTACCCTGCGTAAAATTTCGCATCAGGTATTAAATGCCAAGCAGCACGCACGCGAGGCAGATATTGTAGCAGAAGCCGGAAAACCGGGCACCGTTACCATTGCCACCAACATGGCCGGTCGTGGTACTGACATTAAACTGACGCCGGAAAGTAAAAATGCCGGTGGTCTGGCTATTATCGGTACAGAGCGCCATGATTCACGCCGCGTTGACCGCCAGTTGAGAGGTCGTGCAGGTCGTCAGGGAGATCCTGGAACATCTCAGTTCTTTGTGTCATTAGAAGACCAGTTGATGCGTTTGTTCGGGTCTGACCGCATTGCAAAAGTAATGGACCGGATGGGTATGGAAGAGGGCGAAGTGATTCAACACTCTATGATTACCAATTCTATTGAAAGAGCACAGAAGAAAGTAGAAGAAAATAACTTTGGTACCCGTAAGCGTCTGATTGAGTATGACGACGTAATGAATATTCAGCGTGATACCATCTACAAACGCCGTAAGAATGCCTTGTTCGGAGATCGTCTTTCATTAGACATCGCCAATATTCTTTACGATACTTGTAGCGATATTGTGATGAACGCCGAAGGCAATTATGATGAGTTTGAACTTCGTTGTATTCAGAAACTAAGCATTAAACCTGAAATTGAACGCCATGAGTTTACGAAAGGAAATAGCAAACTGATAGACAGACTGTATCAGCAGGCAGAAAAAACATACAAAGCCAAAAACGATGCCATCCGTAAAAATATGGTACCTGTACTGGCAGATGTACTGAAAGACCGCCGTGCGCTGGTAGATGAACCGTTTATTGCGATTATTGGAGATGGAACTCAGAACATCGGCTTATACTGCAACCTGAAAAATGCCGTAGAAAGCGATGGCCGTGAGCTGATTAAAGAAATTGAAAAAAGCATTTCGCTGACTGTTATTGACCAGGAATGGAAAGAGCATCTGCGTGATATGGACGACCTGAAACAATCGGTACAAAACGCCTCTTATGAACAAAAAGACCCCTTGTTGATTTACAAATTTGAGGCGGTAGAGCTATTCAAGAACTTCCTGAATAAGGTAAATACTGATACGGTCAGCTTCCTGATGAAAGCCAATGTGGTTGAGCTTCGCTTCCAGCAACAGGCTCCTCCGAAAGAAGACAAGCCGAAGTTGCAAACCAACAAGGCCAATGAAGAAGGTGGTAGCGGTACTGATTCTTCAATACGTGCCACACCGGCACGCCAGCAGAAAATTGCCGACAGAAACCAACGCGTGAGTGTTCAATACAAAGATGGCACCATTAAACGCGAAGTAAAATATAAACATGTGGAAGAAGATGTAATCAGCGGGAAAGCCGTATTGATTGATTAAATCTTGTCCACCAATACCTTTGAAAAAGTCGCTAAGCTTTAGCGACTTTTTTGTTTATTGTTGATATATTCAAACAAAATTCATTTGAATGATTCATATCAAACATTATCAGTCGCCGCTGGGTGCATTGGAAATCATGGCGACCGATACACACCTTACCCATGTGCTGTTTCGGGAAGCTCAAAAAAAGCCCAGCAGGCAACTGGAAGAAACACCGGAAGACTCTCTTATTATTGATGAATGTATCAGGCAATTCGATGCCTATTTTGGTGGTCTGCTCAAAGATTTCGACCTACCCTTACTGCCGGCAGGGACTGACTTCCAGAAACTGGTTTGGGAAACGCTCAAAAGCATCCCCTATGGCAAAACAGTGTCATACCTCGAACTATCCCGCCGCCTGGGCAACGAAAAGGCCATCAGAGCCGTAGGTGTTGCCAACGGGAACAATCCTCTGACAATCATTTTACCTTGCCATAGGGTAATCGGATCAGATAAGACACTGGTAGGCTACGGAGGTGATTTATGGCGCAAAGAATGGCTTCTGAAACATGAAGGAAGTCTGCCTAATCAGGAACAGCTACACTTATTTTAAAAAAGCAGCAAAAGGCGACTAATGCGCCTCTGCTGCTCACTATAAATCAACCCGTTATTGACGAAATTATTGCATACTTACTGTTCTTTTGCCATCTTAAAACATCAGAACATTATCAATTACATAAACTATACCGTTACTTTTTTATTAACGATAAGGTTAAAGAAAGTATTCCAATAGCAGTTATGGCTTTTTTACTGCGCTAGATGGCACAATAACCTCATTGTTTGTAGACTTTTTTCCCTGACTATATGCTCTTAAAAAACGAATCCTCCTCACCTTTCGGCAAGGAGGATTCGTTCCTTAATAAGAGCTAACCCTTATTAAACGTATTCTCTGCGTTGCTTCGCGGCTTCCTGAGAGCGACGCTTTTCAGCGGCGGCTTCCAGTTCAGCTTTGCTACCAACAAGTATGTTCTGATATCTACGGTTACCTGTTCCGGCAGGAATCAGGTGTCCTACGATAACGTTTTCTTTCAAACCTTCCAACATATCACGCTTACCTCTTACAGCAGCTTCTGACAACACTTTGGTGGTTTCCTGGAACGATGCCGCAGAAATGAATGATTCTGTACCTAACGATGCGGTAGTAATACCTTGAAGAGTAGGACGAGAAACGGCAGGCATGGCATCACGTACCTGAATCTGCGCTAAATCGGCACGTTTCAAACGGCTGTTTTCATCACGCATTTCACGAGAGGTGATAATCTGACCAGGCTTGAATTTATCAGAAGCACCGGCATCCATAACCACTTTTTTGTCCATGATCTTGTCATTCGCTAAACGAACCACCCACTTATCAACCATCTGGTATTCAAGGAATAAGGTATCACCTGAATCGACGATTTCAACTTTCTGCATCATCTGACGTACAATTACCTCGATGTGTTTGTCTGAAATCTTCACCCCTTGCTGGCGATAAACGGCCTGTACTTCGTTTACAAGATATTCCTGCACGGCGGTAGGCCCTTTGATACGTAGAATATCGGCCGGTGTAATGGCACCATCTGAAAGAGGATCACCCGCTAAAACGAAGTCACCATCCTGTACCAGAATCAGTTTCGATAGCGGTACCATGTATTTCAATTTAACACCGTCTTTTGCTTCTACGAAAATCTCGCGGTTACCACGTTTTACAGAACCGTATTGTACGATACCGTCAATCTCCGAAACAACCGCAGGATTCGATGGGTTACGTGCCTCAAATAGCTCGGTTACACGAGGTAAACCACCGGTGATGTCACGGTTCATGTTGATAGCACGAGGGATTTTTGCCAGAATCTGACCCGCTTTGATAGCCTGACCATTTTCTACAGTCAAACGAGCCATTACAGGTAAGTTATAGGCTTTTTCATCTTCCGTGTTACCAGTTCTGATGATGATTGCCGGGTTCTTAGAACGGTCTTTCGACTCGATAATTACCTTATCACGGAAACCGGTCTGCTCATCAGCCTCTTCCTTGAAAGTGATGTTTTCTTCAATGGCTTCGTATTCGATAGTACCATCCAATTCTGAAAGAATAACGGCGTTGAACTGATCCCAGTGGCAAAGCGCATCTCCTTTCTTCACTACATCTCCGTCTTTTACTTCTAAAGTAGCACCGTAAGGTACGTTGTTGGTAATCAGGATATTGTTAGTTCCTTCTTCAACAATACGAATCTCACCACGACGACCCAACACGATAGTAATTGCGTTACCTTCACGGTCAACCGATTGTACGGTACGCATTTCTTCCAGTTGAATAACCCCACCAAATTTGGCTTTGATGTTGGCATCTGAAGCTACGTTTTGGGCAGTCCCCCCTGTGTGGAACGTACGAAGCGTTAACTGTGTACCAGGCTCACCGATTGACTGCGAGGCAATTACACCCACAGCTTCACCATTGTCGGCCATACGACCGTTTGCCAGGTTACGTCCGTAACATTTCGAACAAACACCCGTTTGTGTTTCGCAAGTCAGTGCCGAACGAATTTCTACTGTTTCAATGGCTGTTTCATCAATCTGAGCAGCAATTTCTTCAGTAATTTCCTCACCTGATTTAATAATCAATTTTTTGGTGATCGGGTCAATGATATCATAAACTGATGTACGACCCAGGATACGTTCTGACAATGGCTCTACTATATCTTCGTTGTCTTTCAAAGCAGATATCTGAATACCACGTAAAGTACCACAGTCTTCTTCGTTCACTACCACGTCCTGCGCCACGTCATGCAAACGACGAGTCAGATAACCGGCATCGGCAGTTTTCAGGGCGGTATCGGCCAAACCTTTACGAGCACCGTGGGTAGAGATAAAGTACTCCAGTACGTCAAGACCTTCTTTGAAGTTTGACAAAATCGGGTTCTCGATGATTTCTCCTACTGAACCCTGAATATTTTTCTGTGGTTTCGCCATCAATCCACGCATACCACCCAACTGACGCACCTGCTCTTGCGAACCACGTGCACCTGAGTGCATCATCATGTAAATCGGGTTGAAACCTTTCTGATCTGCTTCCAATTGTCTCAGCAATACCTCGCGGATACGTGTGTTTACACGACCCCAGATATCAATGATCTGGTTGTAACGCTCACGCTCGGTGATGATACCAAACATATAGTTGCTTTGTACCTCTTCTACCTCTGCTTTAGCATCCTGAATCAATTTGGTTTTTTCTTCAGGTATAATGATATTATCCAAACCGATAGACAAACCACCCTTGAAGGCCGTCTGGTATCCTAGTTCTTTAATATCATCCAGGAATTTGGCTGTACGGGCATAACCGGCTTCTTTGAAAACGCGACCAATCAACTGTTGAAGTTTTTTCTTGGTCAACAATTCGTCAAGATAACCTACTTCTTCCGGCACAAACTGGTTAAAGAGAATACGGCCAGCTACTGTATCTACTACTTTCAATACTATCTCACCGTTCTCGTCTTTTACTTTCACACGGCATTTAATGTGCGCATGTTTCGAAATTCTGCCCTCGTTCAAAGCAATGATTACTTCTTCAGGAGAATAGAAAGTCATACCATTACCCGGAACCGGATCATCGTCGGACGATACACGTCCCTTTGTTACGTAATAAAGACCCAGCACCATGTCTTGCGATGGTACCGTGATTGGCGCACCGTTGGCAGGGTTCAGGATGTTGTGCGACGCCAGCATCAGGATAGATGCTTCCATGATTGCCTCCTGACCAAGTGGTACGTGTACCGCCATCTGGTCACCGTCAAAGTCGGCGTTGAAGGCCGTACAAACTAACGGGTGCAATTGGATGGCTTTACCTTCTACCAGTTTAGGCTGGAATGCCTGGATACCCAAACGGTGAAGCGTAGGGGCACGGTTCAGAAGAACAGGATGTCCTTTTAATACGTTTTCAAGAATATCCCACACTACGGCGTCTTTTCTGTCAACGATTTTCTTGGCTGATTTCACCGTTTTCACGATTCCACGTTCAATCAGTTTTCTGATGATAAACGGTTTAAACAACTCAGCTGCCATATCTTTAGGTAAACCACACTCGTGTAGTTTCAATTCAGGACCTACCACGATTACCGAACGACCCGAGTAGTCAACACGTTTACCCAAAAGGTTTTGACGGAAACGACCTTGTTTACCTTTCAACATATCTGAAAGTGATTTCAAAGCACGGTTACCTTCTGAACGAACGGCGTTTACTTTACGAGAGTTGTCGAAAAGTGAATCGACAGCTTCTTGCAACATACGTTTTTCGTTACGCAGGATTACCTCAGGAGCTTTGATTTCCAACAAGCGTTTCAAACGGTTGTTACGGATAATCACACGACGGTAAAGGTCATTCAAGTCAGAAGTTGCAAAACGACCACCATCTAAAGGTACAAGCGGACGCAACTCTGGTGGAATAACCGGAACCATGCGGATAACCATCCACTCTGGTTTGTTTTCAATACGCGTATTGGCATCACGCAATGCTTCTACAACTTTCAGACGTTTCAAAGCTTCTGCTTTACGTTGCTGAGAAGTATCAGTAGCCGCCGCGTGGCGTAAATCATAAGATAATTCATCTAGCTTGATACGAGAAAGCATCATTTCTAATGCTTCTGCACCCATTTTGGCGATAAATTTATTCGGGTCTTTATCGTCAAGCATCTGGTTTTCTCTTGGCAGTTTATCAACAATGTCAAGATATTCTTCTTCTGTCAGGAAATCATTGGCAGAGATACCATCTTCTGCTTTAACACCCGGCTGAACAACCACGTAGCGTTCGTAATAAATAATTTGGTCAAGTTTTTTCGACGACATTCCTAACAAATACCCGATTTTGTTAGGTAAGCTGCGGAAGTACCAGATATGCGCCACAGGAACTACCAGTTCGATGTGTCCCATACGCTCACGACGCACCTTCTTTTCGGTTACCTCTACACCGCAACGGTCGCAGATGATACCTTTGTAACGAATACGTTTATATTTACCACAATGGCACTCCCAGTCTTTTACAGGTCCGAAAATACGCTCGCAAAACAAACCACCCATTTCAGGTTTGTATGTACGGTAGTTGATCGTTTCCGGCTGTGTTACTTCTCCAAACGAGCTTTCCAGAATTGACTCAGGCGAGGCAAGACTAATGGTGATGCTGTTGAAGTCGCTATTAAGTTTTTTATTCTTCTTTAAAGACATTTTCCTTATGATTGATGTGAAAATGATTTTTTAAAATCTGATGCGTGTTTCCCGAAAGAAACACGCAGGTAATATTGCTTATTGCAAGGTAATCTCTAGTGCCAAGCCTCTCAACTCGTGTACTAATACGTTGAATGACTCAGGGATGTTAGCTTTCGGAAGGTTTTCACCTTTTACGATAGCCTCGTACGCTTTCGCACGGCCCACCACGTCGTCAGACTTAACAGTCAATATCTCTTGCAGAATATGAGATGCACCGAAGGCCTCTAGTGCCCACACCTCCATCTCTCCGAAACGCTGACCACCGAATTGTGCTTTACCACCCAATGGTTGTTGTGTAATAAGAGAGTATGGTCCGATAGAACGGGCGTGCATTTTATCATCAACCAAGTGACCCAGTTTCATCATATACATGATACCCACCGTAACTTTCTGGTCAAATGGCTCACCTGACAATCCGTTATACAACTGAGAACGTCCGAATGGTGGTAATTCTGCTTCTGCCAACTCTGCTGATACCTGTTGTTCGGTGGCACCGTCAAAGATTGGCGTAGCATATTTACGACCTAACTTACGACCCGCCAGACCCAATACAACTTCATACAGCTGACCGATGTTCATACGAGAAGGTACCCCCAGTGGATTCAACACGATGTCCATCGTTGTTCCGTCAGCAAGGAATGGCATATCTTCGTCACGTACAATTCTGGCAACAACCCCTTTGTTTCCGTGGCGACCAGCCATTTTATCACCCACTTTCAGCTTACGCTTCTTGGCAATATAAACTTTGGCAAGTTTCACGATACCTGCAGGTAGCTCGTCTCCTACTTCTAATACGAATCTTTCACGTTTGAATCGGCCGATTACCTCACTACGACGTGCCAGGTAGTTTTTGCAAAGCGCAACTATCAGTCTGTTCATATCAAGGTCTTCTGTCCAACCATCCAGAATCACATCACCCAAAAGGTTTACTTCTTCAGGTACGTTGTACTGGCTTTCATCCACGTAGTTATTTTTATCCGGGAACAAGTTATTGGCAATATTCGAACGATTGAATTTCACACCCTTCGATATCAGCTCATCACCGAATTTATGTTTTACACCCGCCGTAGTTTTGCCATCAAGCAATTCTACGATTTTATCCAACATTCTTTCACGCAGTTCAAGCAATGCCTTGCTATGTTTTTTCATCAAGGCTTTCAATTCTTCTTTGTGTTTCGAACGCTCTTCTTTACTTGGGCGCGAGAATAATTTTGTATCGATAATCACACCGTCCATTGATGGCGGCGCTTTTTTCGAAGCATCTTTCACGTCACCGGCTTTGTCACCAAAGATAGCGCGCAATAGTTTTTCTTCCGGTGTTGGGTCTGACTCACCTTTTGGTGTAATCTTACCAATCAGAATATCTCCTTCCTTTACTCTGGTACCGATACGCACAATACCGTTTTCGTCAAGGTTTTTAACGGTTTCTTCCGAAACGTTCGGAATCTCAGCCGTTAACTCTTCTTCTCCACGTTTGGTATCGCGCACTTCAAGTTCATATTCTTCAATATGGATAGAAGTGAAAATATCTTCACGTACCACTCTTTCAGAGATTACGATGGCATCCTCAAAGTTATACCCTTGCCAAGGCATGAAAGCAACCAACAGGTTACGTCCCAGTGCAAGTTCACCGCCCTGAGTAGCATATCCTTCAACCAGAATCTGTCCTTTTTTCACTTCCTGACCTTTCAATACAATCGGACGGATGTTGATACAGGTATCCTGGTTGGTACGACGATGCTTAATCAGATCGTATGTAGTAAGGTTTGTATCGAAGCTAACCAGATTCTGTTCTTTGGTCCAGTTATAACGAACTTTAATTAAGTTGGCATCAACAAATTCAATCACCCCATCTTCTTCTGCCACTACTAAAGTACGTGAGTCACGAGCCAGACGGCCTTCCAGACCTGTACCTACAATCGGAGCTTCAGGACGTAACAATGGTACGGCCTGACGTTGCATGTTTGAACCCATCAGGGCACGGTTGGCGTCATCATGCTCAATGAAAGGAATCAACGATGCAGCTACCGATACAATCTGATTAGAGGCAATATCCATGTAGTCGATTGAATCCGGCGTTTTCATCGGGAAGTCCCCTTCGTAACGACATTTCAAAGTATCTACCAGGAAGTTACCACCTTTGTCTACATCGGCCGTTGCCATGGCAATGTTTTTACCATCTTCTTCCTCGGCTGTCAGATAAATCAGTTCGCTGGTTAGTTTACCATTTTCAATTTTCAGGTAAGGGGTTTCAATGAAGCCCATACTGTTGATTTTGGCATAGGTACAAAGCGACGAAATCAGACCGATGTTCGGACCCTCGGGTGTTTCAATGGTACACAAACGGCCATAGTGGGTATAGTGTACGTCACGAACCTCGAAACCGGCACGCTCACGGCTCAAACCTCCTGGTCCTAAGGCAGACATACGACGTTTGTGCGTAATCTCGGCCAATGGGTTGGTCTGGTCCATGAATTGTGAAAGCTGGTTGGTACCGAAGAATGAGTTAATAACCGACGAAAGTGTACGGGCATTAATCAGATCAACCGGTTTGAAATCTTCGTTATCACGAACGTTCATACGTTCTTTGATGGTACGTGCCATACGAGCCAAACCTACACCAAACTGGGCATAAAGCTGCTCGCCTACTGTACGCACACGACGATTCGATAAGTGATCTATATCATCGACTACCGCCTTAGAGTTAATAAGGCTGATCAGGAACTTAACAATCTCAACAATGTCTTCAGTTGTTAATACACCTGTCTCCAAAGGAGTAGTCAAGTTCAATTTAGTGTTTACACGGTAGCGACCTACTTCTCCTAAATCATAACGTTTGTCAGAGAAGAACAAGCCCTGGATAATCTCACGGGCAGTTGCCTCATCAGGCGCTTCGGTGTTACGCAACTGGCGATAGATTTGCTCAACGGCCTCTTTTTCAGAGTTTGAGCTATCACGTTGTAACGTATTATAGATAATGTTAAATTCTGAAACGTTGGCGTCTTCGCGGTGCAAGATAACCGACTTTTGCTCAGTACTTAAGATGATGTCAATATCACCTTCAGAAATAATAGAGTCACGCTCTAAGATCACCTCGTTACGGTCGATTGAAACTACCTCACCTGTATCCTCGTCTACGAAGTCTTCTGTCCAGGTTCTCAACACGCGCGCAGCAAGGCGGCGGCCGATAGCTTTGGTTAAGGCTTCTTTTGTACCAGGAATCTCTTCTGAAAGACCAAACAGGTTCAGGATCTCTTTGTCAGAGCCAAAACCAATGGCGCGAAGAAGTGTAGTTACAGGGAATTTTTTCTTACGGTCAATGTACGCATACATGACGTTGTTCACGTCAGTAGAGAACTCTATCCATGAACCCTTCATCGGAATCACACGGGCAGAGTATAGCTTGGTTCCGTTGGTATGCTTGCTCATAGAGAAGAATACACCCGGAGAACGGTGCAACTGAGATACGATTACGCGCTCGGCACCATTGATAACGAAAGAGCCTCTTTCGTTCATATAAGGAATATTGCCCAGGAATACTTCCTGCTCGATTGTCTCGAAATCCTCGTTGTCGGCGTCATTACAAATCAAACGTAATTTCGCTTTTAAAGGTACTGCGTAAGTAAGACCTCTGTCGATACACTCATCTACCGAATACTTCGGTGGGTCGATGGTATAATCAACAAACTCCAATACGTAGTTCTCGCGTGAATCGGCGATTGGGAAGTTTTCAGCAAACACATTGTAAAGCCCTTCTTTTTTGCGGCTTTCGGCTGGTGTGTCAATCTGGAAGAAATCCTGAAACGATCTTACCTGCACATCCAGAAAATCAGGATAATCTATGGCAGGGAAAACAGTTGCAAAACTTTTTCTACCGGTTACAGTAAGACTCAAGGCTTTGAAAGTTTTAAGTTTATAATTTTTTTAACTACATACTGTTTCATACGAGCAACAAGCTATGACAGACTCCTGAGAGTAAGGTACTTACGCCTATAAAACCAGCTGAAAATATATATTTCGTAGTGAAGAAAATAATTGCCCCTGTGCAACTGCCCTACGTGAAACAAGTTGTGTATCGGACAAAAACCTCATGAATGATAAGCGTTTTTAAAGAGAGTATCGCTAAATAGGGTGCGAAGTTATATAATATAAACTGAAATAACAAATTCTTATTGTAGAAATGTTTGTATTATTTATAAATTTTATTTATCCGCCTGATTTTCAGCTATTCCCCATTATCTACATTTCAGTGAATAAATTCACTGGCTATGTAAACAAACGTTTTTAGTTTATGAACGCTGCCTTAAGTCGGTATTCTTATGAGAAGTATTCCTTTGTTTAATTAGACCTCGAATTTATCCGGGGAATGAATGTCTACGAAAAAACCACTTTCCTATTTCCTCATCCGATAAAAAAGCCTGACCTTTGTACTTTTTCTTATCATAGATATTGAACAAATGAAATACCATAGAGTATTGGTCGAAGCCATTGTGTATGCGCTGCAACAGATTTTTATAGAAAACCGTCAAGCCGACAAAGTAATTGAATACGTACTGAAATCGAATAAAAAATGGGGTAGCCGAGACAGAGCTTTCATTGCAGAGAATACTTATGAAATTGTGCGGTGGTGGCGGTTGCTGGAATTTGTAACGCAACTCTCCGGCACACAGGTTACTGAAACTGCCCGGTTCTGGCAGATATTCGGTGCCTGGCGTATATTGCAGGGAGATAAACTACCCGACTGGCAGGAATTGGCCGGGCTGAATCCGAAAACAATTACGGCACGCTATGAAGAAGCGCAACAAACCAGAAAGATAAAAGAATCGGTACCGGACTGGATTGACGAAATCGGAGAAAAAGAATTAGGTGCCCAATGGAATGCCGAACTGCAAGCCATGAATCATCAGGCACCGGTGGTATTGCGTACCAATACGCTTAAAACCGACGTAGCCGGGTTACGAAAAAAGCTCAACGAAGCCGGCATTGAAACCGAAACGCTTCCAGATGCTGATGCGGCATTGGTCTTGAAAAAACGAGCCAATGTTTTTTCGACTGAGGCTTTTAAAAACGGGCTTTTTGAAGTGCAGGATGCCGGAAGCCAGCTGATAGCACCTTTTCTTGACGTAAAACCGGGCATGCGGGTAATAGACGCCTGCGCAGGCGCCGGAGGTAAAACACTACACCTGGCAACACTAATGGGAAATAAAGGCCGCATTATTGCTATGGACGTGGAAGACTACAAACTGCAGGAATTGCAAAGACGCGCCCGTCGCAACGGCATTGGCAATGTGGAGACAAAACTGATAGAAACAAAGACCATTAAAAGACTGAAAGAAAGTGCGGACAGACTTCTACTCGATGTGCCATGTTCAGGACTCGGAGTTTTAAGAAGAAATCCTGATGCCAAGTGGAAGCTGAAACCTGAGTTTCTGGAAAATATCAGAAAAACCCAAAACGAAATCATCAGTAATTATTCAAAAATGCTGAAACATGGCGGAAAGATGGTCTATGCTACCTGTAGCATTTTACCCTCTGAAAGTGAAGAGCAGGTAAAGAAGTTTCTCACTTCCAATACAGATTTTGTGCTTATAAACGAACAACGCACGTCTCCTGCCAAAGACGGCTACGATGGCTTCTATATGGCCTTGCTAGAGAGAAAATAATATCAGATTGGGCATCAATCAAAAAAGAGTAGCACTCACTCGTGCTACTCTTTTTTGATTACAATTATATGCTTCGCCAATGGCTGGCAATTCTATTATACTTTCTTTTTTGCAGTGGTACGTTTTGCAGTGTTAAGCAACTGATTTGCTTCGGTATATCCTAAAACTGATTGTACTACTTTCCCGTTATTAGGGTCAATAAAGAATAAGGTCGGATACCCCTGTACTTCATAAATGCTTGATAGCCTCACACCCTCACCTTCTTCCATATCAACCGCTACATTCACAAAGTTCTGATTGAAGAATTCTCCCAATTCCTTATCAGGAAACACTTTCACCTGAAGCGCCTTACACGGACCACACCAGGTTGTGTAGGCATCCATAAAAATAAGTTTTTTCTCTGCTTTAGCTTTTTTAATTATTTCTTTCCACGAAGCTTTCTCTTCAAATTTAATCCCGGTAGCAGAAGAAGCGTGTTGGGCGAAGGTTGATAAACTAAAGAATAGCCCAAGGGTAGCCAACAATAACTTTTTATTCATTTGTAGAAATTGATTTGAAATTTTATACAAGAATAACGATAAAATTTGTGGTTTTAGTTTCTTACAACAAAAAAACCGGATTTCACATTAAAATACAATAGCCTAATGTAAAGTTTTACTTTGAGATGTACTGATACTATCCGAAATTTAAGGTATAAACACATACTCTATGAAAAAAACACTCTTCCTTATTATGCTGTCTTATACAGCTTTTGCACAATCTAATCAAAGTAAAATTGACTCTGTACGGTTGTTGCTTCAGAAAGCTTTCAATGAAAAAAATTCTACTAAAATTTACGAGTACACCGGTGAGTCATTCCGGAAACAGGTACCTGAAACCGAAATAAAAAGAGTAATTACTCAGCTGAATAACGAATTGGGTTTATGGCAATCGTCGGTATTTCAGAAAAATGTCGATGGGGTTGCCTATTATAAAGGCGTTTTTGAAAAAGCTAATCAGAATATTTATATAGGATTAGACCAATCCGACAAAATCACTACGCTCCTTTTCCAACCATATACGGGCGACAAACCCAAAAAGGATTATCAGGTGGCAACCGACAACCCCATGAAATCTGTTCTTGACTTGCGCGTTGATAGTCTCATAAGGCCATACATTCAGTTAAAACATACTGCCGGCATAGCTGTGGCAATCATTAAAGACAGAAAAGTATACTTCTATAACTACGGCGAAACCGAGAAAGGCAAGCATCAATTGCCTGACCCTGATAAAACTCTATTTGAAATCGGCTCAATCAGCAAAACTTTTACTGCGGTTCTACTGGCCGATGAAGTAATCAAAGGCAGCATGTCTCTTAATGACCCTATCAGCAAATACCTGCCCGACTCTATTCCAAATATGGCTTATAAAGATGTTCCTATTACACTTAAAACCTTGTCTAATCATAGTTCGGGGTTTCCCCGTCTGCCAATCAACCTTTATAAAAAAGGTGACCCGGCCGACAATCCATATAAAAATTACGATATGCCACGCATGCTTGCTTATCTGAAAAATTTCAGGCCGTATCGTGAAGTAGGTATCAACTATGAGTATTCCAATTTTGCGGTTGGCTTGTTGGGGACTGTAATAACCCTACAGAATGGTAGGTCATATGAACAACTGCTTGCTACATGCATAACCACTCCTTTGAAAATGAAGCATACTTTTGTTACCATTCCTGCCGAATACGCCGCCAATTTTGCACAGGGCTATAACGAAAAAGGAGAGGCTACTTCTGCCTGGGATTTAAACACCCTTGCAGGGGCAGGAGGTATACGCTCTACGGTTAATGACCTGATTAAATATCTCAATGCAAATATAGACAAAGCCCCTGACAACCTGCAAAAAGCCATAGATTTGACCCATCAGATAACTTTTGAGAAAGGTCAGAATAGGATTGGTTTAGGCTGGCACATAAGTAAAATCAAAAATAAAACTATCTTTCAGCATTCAGGAGGAACAGGGGGATTCAGAACGTTCGTTGCTTTTGATAAAACCAATAAAACGGGTATAGTAGTATTATCTAATACTGCAGAAGAAGTGGCTCCCATTGGATTTGAACTATTGAAGTAAAAAGACAATCATCAATAGTTGGGATTGTTACAGATAACCAAATACCTTCTGGCGTTTCGTCGATATTTAAGTTTATTTACAGTCTTCTATCTTATCAGGAGTAAAAACAAAACCCCGGATACACATTGTGCGTATCCGGGGTTTATTTATTTAAGAATTACTTCGGTATTATCTCAACTGGAACTCAATACGAGTGTTGGTTTTCTTACCATCTGCATTCGTATATGGAGTAGACGGATCTTCATCACCTCTACCTTCGTAAGTCATACGGGCTTTGCTGATACATTTCTTTCTCAAGAAGTAAGCATATACTGCACAGGCACGTAATTTAGCTGCACGAAGATTAGCTGCAGTGCTAGGACCATCGTTGTATGCTACTACGGCCAGCATGCTATCAGGACATCTTTGTAGTAAAGTACAAACGCGATCCAGTTTTTTGTATGATGTCGGTTTCAGTTTATTTGTACCGCTGTAGAATTCGATTCCCTGAGCTGCTAAGCTAAGTTCATCCAACTCTTCTTTAGAAATTGTACAACCGCTCAATGTTCTGTAACCCGGAGCCAGGCCGTTTACGTAACCTTCAGGGCAACCATCGTTAGATTTCAAACCAGCCAAATCAGGGCATTTGTCTTTGTCGTCAGCTACACCGTCACCATCGCGGTCAGGGCATCCGTTGGCAGAAGCAACACCAGCTACTCTTGGACAAGCATCATCTTTATCAGGTATACCATCACCGTCTGAGTCAGGACATCCGTTCAAAGAAGCAGGTCCAGCTTCGTTAGGACAAGCATCATCTTTATCGGTTATACCGTCACCATCTGTATCAGGACAGCCTCTTAATGCTTTCAAGCCAGGAACATCCGGACAAGCATCGTCTTTATCAGCTACACCATCTTTATCTCTGTCAGGACAACCTTGCAAAGATGCAAGACCCGCTATAGTAGGACATGCGTCATCTTTGTCAGCTATACCATCACCATCTGTATCAGGGCAACCTTGTAGTGCGATTGGGCCGGCCTGAGTAGGACAAGCATCATCTTTATCAGGAATACCGTCACCGTCAGTATCAGGACATCCCTGGAATTTACGCAAACCTTTTTCATTCACACAGGCGTCGCAACGGTCTACTACACCATCCTTGTCAGTATCTTTATCACCGAAGCGATACGAAACCAATATATTTCCTACGGCATATCCGTCATTATATGGTTTGTTGGTCACAAGGCTGGTTGTTGCCCGGCTCGTTCCGTCCAGATAATCAGAGAATGCATAACGGTATCCGATTTCAAGACCAAGTGTCCATCTTTCAGCAACATTATATTTTGCACCAATACCGAATGGAATTGTAAACGCCGCCTTTTTAAGATTGGCTTTGTCTTCGTCCATCCATGCCTGAAGCGGAGGCGCAGTAGCACCAGGTTGAACTGTTACTGTAGGATTAGTAAAAGCTCCACCGATTCCACCGAAGATATAAGGTGTGAAGTTTTTCTTAAAAACACCATCGCAGAAGTATTTACGCTCTCCGAAAGGATAAATTTCAGCAAGTAAAGCGGCTTCTGTTAATGGAGAAGTAGATTTCAAACGGCGGTAATCCCATCTGCCGTCTGGTTGGTCCAAATCGTTTCCGGCTAAACCACCAAAAAATACCTGACCTCTCAGAGCAAAATAGTTACCGAGGTGTCTGCGTACAAATGCACCAACCATCGGGCGGTTTTGTGAAAGATAAGATGCATCATATTGCAAATCGCCGTAGCTTTGGTTAACTCCGACCAGGAGACCAGCTTCCCATTTATATGGTTTGCAAACTTTACAGGTGTCTTGGGCTTGCGTTGTCAGTGTAAAGACGAATAACGCCGCAAATAATAGTATTGCCTTCTTCATGTTGGGGAATTTTTTTTGTTTAATCTAAATAAAACTGTTATAAAAAATTGGACTAAATAATATATCAGGTCACAATCTGTTCGGAATATGCTGGCAAATAAAAAACAAAATGTTAGAAATTTCTAAAAAATAAGCTCCTTTTTTTCGAAAATGTGATTAATTGGTAAAATCGCCTATTCATTACCTTATTTTATATTGTTAAAATACAAACTAAAAAAGTATATAAATGTTTTAAGATAAAATACCTGCCATATCTATCAGAAACGCATATTCTTTAGCAATTAACCTTATTGAAGCAAAACGACCGGACGCTCCTCCATGCCCTGCTTCCATGTCAATATACAACAGCAGTATATTGCTGTCTGTTTTGAGTGTACGTAACCTTGCCACCCACTTGGCAGGCTCAAAATATTGCACCTGCGAATCGTGTAGCCCCGTTGTTACAAGCATGTTAGGGTAATCCTTTTTCTCAATGTTATCGTATGGTGAATACGAGAGCATGTACTCATAAGAACTTCTGTTCTTAGGGTTCCCCCACTCTTCAAATTCTCCGGTGGTTAATGGTATGCTCTCATCAAGCATAGTAGTTACAACATCTACAAACGGTACCGCCGCAACTATGCCTTTATATAATTCCGGTTTAATATTAATGATGGCACCCATCAATAAACCTCCGGCACTTCCACCCATAGCAAACAGTTTATCTGGGCTGGCATACTTATTGGCTATCAGGTATTCAGAGCAATCGATAAAATCAAAGAAAGTATTTTTTTTCTTAAACATTTTACCTTCGTCATACCATTCCCTCCCCATTTCCTGTCCGCCTCTTATATGTGCAATGGCGTATACAAAACCCCTGTCGAGCAGGCTTAGGCGCACCGAACTGAAAGTGGCATCAGTTGAGTATCCATAAGACCCGTACGAGTATTGCAGCAAGGGAGCTGTACCGTCTAATCTTGTATCTTTTCTGTATACAATAGAGAGTGGTATCCTTGCTCCGTCTCTTGCTGTTACATAAACTCGCTCGGATGCATAATTGTTTTTAGAAAAATCACCTAAAACCGCTTGTTGCTTTTTCAGGTCTCCGGTTTTGGTGTCGAGGTTATAGTCGAAGGTCGAACCCGGAGTAGTGAGCGATGTATATATATAACGTAGAATATTGGTATTGAAGTCCGGATTCGCACCTATGTAGGCATCATAGGTGGGTTCACTAAATTCAATATAATGTTCTCCAAGCGTTACCTGGTTAATAACCCGTAATTGAATTAAACCCTCTTTTCTTTCCTGAAGAACCAAATATGTTGTAAAGACTTCGATAGATTCCAGAAAAACATCTTTTCTATGTGGTATTACTTCTTCCCATTTTGTTTTATCGGCTACTTCATTTTCTTTTACTTCCATCAATTTAAAATTGAGGGCCTTTTCCTGATTCGTTTTGATAAAGAATTTATCATGGAAATGCTCAATACCATATTCATGCCCGTGTTGTCGCTCAGCAAACACTTTAAAACCTTCCATTGGTTTTGAAGCATCCAATAATCGATACTCTGTAGAAACCCCGTTATGATCACAGTTAATGGCAATGTATTTTTTTGATTTCATTCTATACAACCCCATATAAAACTGGTCGTCGGTTTCTTCATATACCAGGACATCTTTTTTTACGTCAGTCCCTAATTCATGTCGCCATACCTGATACCCCAACAACGTTTGCTGGTCGCGCAGAATATAAAAGAATGTTTTATTATCGGCTGCCCATGCATAGCTGCCTCCTTCGGTATTCTTTATCTGCTCTTTATACAATTTTCCTGTTTTCAGATTTTTAAACCTGACCGTATAATTACGCCTGCTCACGGTATCAACACCGTAGGCCATTACCTCATCGTTATCGGTAATTTCGTAGCCACCTATGCTGAAATACTTCTTGTTTTTGCCCAGCTTATTTCCATCCAGTAAAATTTCTTCCGGTGCATCCAGGCTTTCTTTTTTCCGACAATAAATCGGATATTCTCCTCCTTCTATATAACGTGCATAATAGAAATAACTTCCGTCTTTCACGGGCACAGACTCATCACGCTCCTGAATGCGGCCCTTCATTTCATGAAAAAGCTTTTCTTCAAAGTCCTTAACGGGAGCCATTACCTGATCCAGATAGGCATTTTCAGCATTCAGGTAGTCAATTACTTCCGGATTCTCTCTTTCATTAAGCCAATAATAATCATCTATACGGGTGTGTCCATGGACGGATAGTTCTTTAGGTTTCGTTTTCGCTACCGGAGTAGGTATGCCGGCATGTACCATCTGTTGTCTTTTACTCATTTTATTAATGTCAGTTTTTATAATAAATACGGTTAAACAAGTAATTGTTTCACTTATTGATTACTATTAATTAATACGATTTTGTCTTTTAATGCAGGTGTTCGTTTGTACATTTAATCATTCGCTGGTTTGATTTCGGCGTACATTTTAATAACACGTAAAAAAATGGTTTTTTATTCGACAAATAAAAAAATACGATTTTTATACCTAATATTACGCGTCTAAACTAAATGAATTAAAAAAAAATTACAGGTAAATGAGCAAAAGAATTTTATTTCTGACAGTTATTATAAGCATCTCGTTGTTTTCAGCTTTTACTTTACCGAAAGACGAGTTGGAAGAAATTTTTACCAGAATCAACGAAGATGTTCTGACCAAGGGTCGTGCTTATGAAACATTGGGTGAGGCCACCTCTTCCATTGGCCACCGGCTTACAGGAAGCCCTAATGGAAAACAGGCTGAAGATTTTTCTTACAAATTATTGAAAGAGTACGGATTTGCCGATGTAAAGTATATGCCGTTTGAGGTAGAATCATGGGCAAGAGATACGGTGAGCCTATCAATAGTGCCTAAAGGTAGTGATAACTTCCGTGACGTAGAAGTAGTAGCGTTGGCGCACTCTCCGGTTTCGTCGCACCTAAAAGGACCAATTGTAGACTGTGGCGACGGTGTGGAGTCTGACTTTGAAAAAGTGAAAGACCAGGTAAAAGGTAAAATTGCCTTATTCAATATCAATCTTCAATTGCCGGAAAACAAAGGCAAGAAAAACCTGCACCGTTCAGAAAAAACAGCACTGGCTATTAAATACGGCGCTGCGGGAGTAATTATTGCCAATGCAGTTGAGGGAGGCGTATTGCTTACCGGAACGGCTTCTGTTACTGGAGCGCTGATTCCTATTCCGGCTGTTTGTATTTCAGTAGAAAGCGGAAAAGCGATTCGTAAATGGATTAGCGAGGAACCCAACCTGCTGGCAGTGATTGACATGCAGAATTTCAGCCGGCCTATCAAAGCCCGCAATGTGGTAGCTACACTACCGGGGAGTTCTAAAAAACATAGAGATGATAAGATTGTAATCGGAGGGCATCTGGACTCGTGGGATCTGGCTACCGGAGCAATGGATAACGGCATTGGCTCGTTTACTGTTATGGATGTAGCAAGGGTTTTTCAGGCTTTGAAATTAAAACCGAAAAGAACTATAGAATTTGTGCTTTTTATGGGTGAAGAACAAGGCTTGCTAGGCTCAAAGGCATTGGTGAAGAAATATAAGGACGAAGGAAAACTGGATAAGATTCAACTGATGATGAATCTGGATATGGTTAACAATGCCCGTGGATTCAACGCCATGGGGCGCCCGGAACTAAGAGCATTCTTTGATGAAGTAGGTAAGAAAATCAGAAAAGTTGATTCCAGCTTTACCAATACTAATCCGAATGCCGCTGGTCTGCATTCTGATCACCAGCCGTTTATGATTCAAGGGGTGCCGGTTTGTTCGCCATCAGGAAGTTTTCCTATAAAAGCCTATAATTGTTATCATGCCAATTGCGATAGTTTCGACCTGATCGACAAAAAACAAATTAACAATAATGTGCGCTTTACAGCTATGATGCTGTATGCTTTGGCCAATGCCGAAACTCTGCCTGTTAAGAAAATGAATGACGACGAAACCAAAGAGTTTCTGATTAAACAGAATCTTAAAAATGAGCTGATTATCGGTAAAGACTGGCGCTGGAAAGAGTAAGATTTATAATCATAAGAAGGCTCTCACTTGTGTGAGGGCTTTTTTTATGCGCATTGGTATCATTTTCTGAAATAGCAACAGAAGCTACGCAATATCATTCAATTGATATAATAGCTAAAACAAAAGTATAAATGACGAGACGGGGAAGAAACTATCAATCAATGCTGGTGGCTATGGCAGGCCCGTTTGTGAAAGTACCAGTTCAAACCATAAGCAAGGGCCATTAATAAACCGCCTGTTACATTAAAAACTGTTTCGTAGGTATTAGAGACAAAGAAGATTCCTGAAATATTGAAGAACAAAGCAAAGCATAATAAGGTAAGCGGCAGGAGATTCCGATGATTCTTATAATCTTTCTTTAATAAGTAAACGGCAAGGCCGGCGCTTATTCCAATCAAGAAAAACTCTGATTTTTCGCTGATGGCATTTTTACTCAGATATGGCAAGGATGTAAGTATAAAAGGCATAGCCAGACAATGCACCATGCATAGTATAGACAGCCACAGACCTACTTTATTGAGATTATGATAATGAGTGAAAATTTTTCGCATACTCCGTGTGAAATTGTATCACCGAAACCCTGATACAAATATAGAACAAATATGCAACATGATTGCAATTGTTTTAGTTCAATACCGGAGATTATTTCAGATTTCTACAAGAGTTACAATCACCCCTATTTTCAATTATTCAACCATACAAAAAGGGGCGACATTTATTCGCTGCCAGCCCCTGTCCTATTAAAATCCTTCTTTTTCTGCCTCTTTTTTCTTGTCGTCTTTTTTCTGTGTTGCCTCTTTAGGTGCTTCTGCCAGTTTTTTAGGGTCGGTCTTGTTTAATTTAGGTTGTTCTTTTATACCTCTGTAGGTTTCCAGAAATAACTTTCTGAACAGCACCGCTTCAGAAACATCAACCCCAATAACCTGATACCCCTTGTCTTTTTTCTTTTCGCCCTTAGTTACCAACGCATTGAAAGAGTCGTCAGAAGAAACAATTCCCATCTCACTTTCTTTATAGCCCATGTAATACCAGCTCTCAGGAGACAATTCTATGAAAATATAAACCTCATCGCCAGTAACCGGGTTTTTGCGGATCTCAACGTATCCATCAACTTTGGCATTGATATCCGTCTCTCCGATATTCGAAATACCTAATTTCCCTACACTTCTGAAGGCATTTTGCTTAGGCTCCCAGGCCAGTTGTAAATCACTGAAAACAACAGTGTTGATAAACTTAGGTGAAAACTTAAATAAAGGCACGTACTCTTTCGCTGAGCGTAATTTATAATCCTCAATATCCTTGTCGCCAACAATATATGTAATCTTAGAAATCAACTCGGGCGAATTGAGCTCAATGGCTGCTTCGTTAACACCTAAATCAAGATTAGTTTTCACAATTTTGCCTGACATGTTGGCTAATACTGGCTGAGCAACCGGGAAATTGACCAGCATCATGGTATTGAACAAATGCCTGGCGGAATCGAGTCGTAATTTGCCAAAACCCGATGTCTGCATATATTGCGACAGGTCTTTACTCAGCAGATTGAATTTACCTTCCAGATTTACTATGCCCTTATCTTCTAACAGTTCATATCTATTGATAGCCTTTGCTTTTTCGTCATCAGGTTTTATGCTGAATAACTTATTGGGTTCGTCGCGCCGTAATACCCCGGTACTAACAAAAACATCCTGATCTTCTTCGGTTTCTTTAGGTGACAAGAAAGTTGGATACAGTCCGTTTGTTGAGGTAGTAGTTCTGAAATGCAAACCCGCAAAAAGCAGTTCTTCGTTGCTCTTCAGGTTTTTATCAACGGTAATGGTTACTTCTTCTGACTTATCGCCTTTATATGGAATCCAATAGCCGCCCAGTTTGGGGTATTTTTTCAATACAGGCAACACGAAACCATCCATTGTGAGGTTCTTGACCGGAGCCGACATGGAAATTTCGCCCTGATAAATAATTTTAGGCGATAAATAGACACTGTCGCGCTCCTTCACGGTAGCATGTGCAAATGTTGAATACCCCTTTTCTTTGGTTTTCTTTCCATCAGGCCCTGCCGCTAAGCGTACTTCACGTGATTCAAAATCACCCATTTTTATATTGAATGTGTCTTTTTTTACATTCACAAACTGATAGGAAGCGTCGCCAATAAACTTGCTTTTAGATAGAATCTGGATATTACCGTTGCTCAGGTTATGATAACCATTCAATGTATCAATAGTCAAGCGGGCATTCTTGAAAGGTAACATTTCGGCTTCTCTGCGAATAGCCACCTGGCCTTTATCAGGCATAATCCTTGCATCTGCCGACTTAATAAACGGCACTCCACCGATATTGAATGTCATTTGCTCAATATCATATACGGCCGAACTTCCGTTAAAAGCAAGACCCTCCTGAGCCGGATTAGTAGAGGCAAACACAGCCGTGGCTACATCGCCTTTCATGCTTATCTGCTTTTTCTTGATGTTCCAGTCAGCTCTGCTTATATTGGTTTTGTATGCCGCATAAGGGAAGTCTAACGACGACTGTCTTGTGGTATCGTTGAAGCTACTGCCCTCATTACTTACAATGTTTACCAGGCTAGTGTTGATATTGAAATTAACATCTACATTTTTAGCCAATAAAACTGCTTTTAAAGATGGCGCAGTCGGCTTGATTTTAAATTGTGAGTTATCAGCAATAAAGCCTTCTTTATTAAATTTAAACTGCTCTGATTCTGTTTCAGAATCAGCACGAATCAGTTTGCCTAAACCATAAAGGCCGGGTTTTCTTAGCAGCAATTTACCTTTTAAAGAGGACGAACCCTCATAAAAATCGAAGCCTATGTTTGAGGCAATCACCATTGAATCGGCTTTAGGTATCCATTTCAATGTGTAATCGTTAACATCTACTTTAGGGAAATAGGATCCGGGTTTTGCGGTTTCAACTATCTTACCCTGTTTACCTTTAGCGGTTAAGGAATCAGTAAAGAAGCTTATTTCATTAGAGGTGAGTGTAGCTGCCAAATGGTTGATGTCTCCAACGGTACGTAAACCCTTACCATCCATTACGAGCTCAGAAGCAAACTTAACCGAGGTTTCGTTGCCGTATATCTGATATTTGCCGCCGGGCACTTTGTGGGAGAAACCGATGGTGGTGTCAGGCATAATCGATAACTTTTCTTTAAAAGGCTTAAATATGTTGCCCGAATAGAAAGTACCATTGAATTCCATCGATTTTACATTCAGGCTATCAAAGTCAATTTTCGGAACCTCAAAGCGAACCTCTCTGTTATACGCTTTTTTACCCCGGGAAGCCTCATCAAAATAAACAATAACACCTTTATCTATTTTAAGAATCGGATACTGCGGCAAATAAACCCTACCTGATTTATTATCCGGTTTATTTAGATACACCACCCCCTGGTTATCATATTTAAACATACCGCCTATTTCTTTCCGCCCACCTTTAGCGTACACATCCGGTGGTGTAAAGGTTATAGAATCTATTTTGGGCAAAGTGAGCATGTATTTTTCGTAATCGAAAACCAGGTCTTTACCCGAAAAACGATAGTTTTTAGCTTTCAGCTGACCATTAAAGGAAAACGTTCTGTTTTTGCTTACTTTCACAATGCCGTCATAAGGTAACACGAAGGCTCCCAATGAGTCACTCAGATTAAAACGTCTCACCCCTCTGATTACCAAAGTTTTATCGGTTAAATTGAGCGAAGCATTAGCAGTAGAGTCTTTGCTGCTGCCATAGAGAGACGGTATCAGGAAATCGTCAAAATCCTTTTTGCCCAAATTGGCAGCCACATAATGCTGCCCTTTAGTAGTGATATTATATAAGTCGGTGGTAGGATTATAAAATAAAAACCCATGTTGCTCGGCCAATGCAAAACCCGACTTCAGGGTCTGAGCAGATACTCTGTTATTATTGTAAGCTGCAACCTCATGCGCACTGAAGGTCGGTTTATTGTTTTTCTGCGCGAAATTAGACGCTACCAGCAAAGGATTAAACGAGCCACCTCCACTAAGCCCTATTAACCGCTGAGAGTCAAAGAAATCGAGCGATTCAAAAAATGCCGGAACCTGGGTTCTGCCGGATACAATGTAGAAATCCATTTTTCCTTCGGCGAGACTCCACCGCATGGCATCACATCTGATACCCAACTGATGGTATGAATTGAGAAACAAGGCATCCTTATAGCTGCCTGATTCTATTTTGTTCAACTTTAAGAGGCCGTCCGCAGGTACATAATTAAGCCGTATAGCCGGATGATAGATGGAGTCTTGTCCGATATAGGTTACGAAACTGGCTACCTGGGCATTGATGAACGAATCATTGATTTCAAAACGGGTACTGCTGGTTTTGAAAGCTACTTTTCCATCCTGTTTTACGGTTATATAAGAATAGCTGTTTTGTACCGAAGAGGAGAAAATCCTTTTGCCTATCATTGAAAACCCGCCTTTGTACTCAACGCTCTTATCAATATTCTTGATAAAGGCATCATTCTGATATGACATGAAACGCGGATAAGTAGACTGGATATTTTTGGCACGTTTTTCTCCCTTAAATTCAAGTACACCTTTAATAGGTGCAGTAAGGCGCTCGGTATATGTAAGTGTTGCTTCTCCTGCCGTAAACCGCGGATTTCGTATGTCGAAGGTATAGTCGGCGAGTACTGCAACTATTTGTGGCATACCGAGGTTCTCCCATGTGATGCTCCCTCCTTTACCCACAAAGGTACCTTCTTTTAAAGCGATTGTACCCGAAGTCTTCGATACCGTAACTGAATCGCTGGCAGTAGCTATTATTAGGTCTGTATTATTGAGTTCCAGAGCCACTCCCCCTAAAACCGGCATTGTTTTTTTATCGAAGTTTTCCCAGATCTTACCGGCAGCGGCCGTTGTTTCTGCAAGATTTGATGCACCCCAGCCATCATCTTCTTTTTCTTTCGGGTCTTCTGCTGGGGTAGTAGTTGGTGAGGCGGTTGTGCTTTCCTGATTTTTCTCTAAAAACTTAAAGTCGAAAGTACCACCCAGGGCATACAAACGATTAAACCCTGATGCGTAAATTCTTCGTTTCTCAAGAAAGTCCTTAAAAGACTCAAAAATCCGGGTGGCGGTTTTCAGGTCATATTGTTCAACTGTCTTTTGCGCTACAATAAGCAGATTATCAAGCCGGGTATTATCAAATTTTTCCTGTTCAATCACTTTGTCTATGATCAGGAACAGATAATAAAACTGCGCCATCTTATGGCCTTTCTGTCCCATTTTCTTTGTCGTACCCATCAATACCGCCTTCTGTTTGTCAGTGAAGCGGCTTGTCCAGTACGACTCGAATTTATCGCCCATGGCGATGGCAATGGCGTTTTTATCTGCCCCCATCACTGCCTTGATTTCGCTGATAAAGGTTTGTGGGTTATCCGACAACCTGATTGATTGTGCTTTTGCAGAAAACGACAAAAGAATACCACAACAGAAGATAATAGAAAGATGCCGCATAGGAGAAAGAACTGCGAAGTATTTTCGCCTTTTAAATTTACTATTTAAAAACGACGGCCGCCCAGTTATTCTTGCTCAGTTGTGCTATTTTTTTTAGCCCGACAGATTCGGCAACTGTTTGAATATCAGCTATATCTTTTTCATAAAAGCCGCTTACAATCAGTTCTCCTCCCGGAGCCAGAAAATTAACATATGCCGGTATCTGATTAAGCAGAATATTCCGATTGATATTGGCCAGTATAATCTGGTAAGTATCCCGGGGTTCATCTTCTATCGTTCCTTGTCTTACACTTACATTGGCCACGTGATTCAATCTGATATTTTCAAGGGTATTTTCTACCGACCATTCGTCAATATCAAAGGCACTGATATCGCTGGCGCCGAGTTTAGATGCCAGTACTGACAGAATACCGGTTCCGGTGCCTACATCCAGCACTTTTTTGCCGGTATGAGCAATAGTAAGCTGATGTTCCATCACCATAGAGGTAGTTTCATGATGGCCGGTACCAAACGACATCTTCGGAGTAATGATGATTTCGTAAGGAAAATCCGGTTTGGGGTCGTGGAAATCGGCCCTCACAAAAATCTGTTCGCCTATCTGAATGGGCTGAAAATTCTTCTCCCACTCTTCGTTCCAGTTTTGTCTGACTATCTTTCTGAATTCATAAGAAATGGCCGCACGTCCGGCATAATTCTCAAGCATTTGCTTCACAGCCATGTCATCAAAAATCTCTTCCTGAACATATGCTTCCAGCCCGTCGTCGGTTTCAACAAACGATTCAAAACCTAATTCCGCCAATTCTGCCATCAGAATTTCAACAAAATCGGCCTCTATTTGCAGTGTTAATTCTATGTAATCCATGCCGTAAAGTTCGGAAATTCTTCTGACTAACAAAGCATTTATGTCAAAGTCTCACAGGTACTCTTACTTCTGTGTTTTCCCATTGCAAAACCATATCACTACCGCCTGCAGCCGGTGCAAAGACAATTTTCAACTGTTCAACTGTCTCTGTTGTTTTGCCCGCAGGTACATCTACCCGCAGCACATCTTTGGTTTCGTCATATTGCGTACCCCACTGTCCGGTTTGCCCGTTCAGCACGATTGTCCAGGTGTCAGTACCCGGAATCGTCCATAGGGTATAAGTACCTGCTTTTAAAGGTTTGTCTGCAATTTTTACATCCTGTTTTACCTCGAAAAGTGTCGCTTCATTGGCGCCCGTTCTCCATACTTTACCATAAGGCACTAACTGGCCGAAAATAACCCGGTCTTTCCTATAAGGTTGGCAGTAGTCAACCTGAACTGTCAAGCCGTTCTGGTCGAATCGGGCAGTATCGGCTGGGCTTTTACTTTTAGTATAAGCCATATAACCAAAAAAGGCTATTACTAGAATAACCACCGCGAAAAGAATAACTTTAATGCTTTTATTCATTATTTCTAAGTTTTATGATTAAAATATTGATTGTAGTACCAACGAAAAGTTTAGGATTGGTATAAGGCCAATGTAAAGGGTTTTATCAGTTTTTGTCTTCTGAAAAATTAAATAAAGTTTTCTTCTGTTTTCATTTCAGAAAACGGCAATTTTGCGGGGCAGATACTTTATACATTTTTTATACTATCTACCGTTTAAATAATGTCTTTAAAGGGTTGCTCATTTAAACAAATATGGCTGAATTTATTTGTACCTAAGGAACAATTTTCTTTAAAATTAAGGTTATTTAAATAAATTTGAGAGTTAAGAGGGCAAAAAAATAATATAATGCTAGATATCATTCATTTACTACCTGATTCAATTGCCAATCAGATTGCGGCGGGAGAAGTTGTGCAGAGGCCGGCTTCAGTAGTAAAAGAATTATTGGAGAATTCGATTGACGCCCAGGCCAATACCATACAACTGATTGTAAAAGACGCGGGCAGAACACTTATACAGGTAATTGACGACGGCATAGGCATGTCGGCAACGGATGCCCGCATGAGCTTTGAAAGACATGCGACGTCAAAAATAAAAACCGCCGACGATCTGTTTGCCATCCGCACCATGGGTTTCAGAGGGGAAGCGCTGGCTTCTATTGCGGCGGTAGCTCAGGTTGAGCTGCGTACACGCAGACAGACAGACGAAGTAGGTACGATGATCAGAATTGAGGGCTCGGAATTTAAAAGCCAGGAATCGGTCTCGTGCACGAAAGGCACCAATTTTCAGGTAAAAAACCTATTCTTCAACGTGCCCGCCAGAAGGAATTTCCTGAAGTCGAACCCGGTTGAAATGAAGCATGTTTTAGATGAGTTTCAACGGGTTGCTTTGGCGCATCCTGAAATCTATTTCACGCTATACCACAACGATGTGGAAGTGTATAACCTGCCGACCGGAAAGTTGAGCCGGCGAATCATCGATATTTTTGGTAAGACCTATCGCGAACAACTGGCTAACTGTGAAGAAGAAACTCCGTTTGTAAATGTGGATGGGTTTGTGGGTAAGCCCGAGTCGGCCAAGAAGGGTCGTGGAGAACAGTTTTTCTTTGTCAATAAACGTTTCATTAAACATAACTACCTGCACCATGCGGTTCTGAGCGCTTTTGAGGCCACCATCCCTGAAGGCAGCAGTCCGTTTTATGTTTTGTTCCTGGAGATTGACCCCTCACATATTGACATCAACATTCACCCGACCAAGACTGAAATAAAGTTTGACGATGAAAGAGCAGTGTATGCCATCATAAGGTCGGCCGTAAGACGGGCCATAGGTGTTTATAATTTAACACCTACCATTGATTTTGAGTCTGATATCAATTTCGGGAATATTACCTCAACCAGCAGGTTCAACAATATACCTGCACCGATCAACTCTGCCATTTCTGATTTTGAAAAACCCCGCAGGTCATCAGAGGCTTTGCCCCCTTTAAATGACGATTTCTCACCGAGGGAACAGTCAAACCACGAAAACTGGCGTAAGCTTTTTGAAGGACTCGAAAGTTTTAAACCCAATAATCAAGCTAATCTTGACTTTGCCGTTGACACGCCTAAAGACCTACCTATAACGCTGGGAAGCAAAGCCAATGATATTGTTGATGAGAGCAGGTTATTGGCAGAAATCAAGGACATCAGCGCTATTCAGATTCCGAACAGATTCATTGTAGCCCAGGCCAAAAACGGCCTGATGCTTATAGACCAACGTGCGGCCTACGAACGGATACTGTACGAAAAGTATCATAACAACCTGAAAAACAAAAATTCGTTTACGCAACAATTGCTTTTTCCGAAAACCCTGGATCTGTCTCCCGCCGATTTTCAACTGGTACTTGAAATACAAAATGAGATCAAGGCTTTAGGATTTTCGTTTGAGGAGTTCGGGCAAAATACCATTAAAATAAGTGGTGTGCCACCTGAGGTGCAGGAAGAAAACGAAAAAGAAATTTTTGAAGGGTTGCTTCAACAATTCAAGACCAATCAAAGTGACTTACATCTGGATGTGATTGAGAATGTGGCACGCTCATTCTCAAAAAAATCTTCTGCCAAATATATTGGTGAACTTTCAAAAATTGAGATAAATTTACTGATTCATCAACTTTTTGAAACGGCTGTTCCCGGTTATACTCCTAACGGAGAACCGATTATGACCATATTGTCGCTGGAACGTTTGGCCGACCTAATTAATAAAAAATAAAAGAAAAGCTATGTTTTATTTAAGTCCTGTTGCCCGTAATTTATTGATAATAAATGTTGTAGTATTTTTTCTGTCGAGTTTTCTGAATGATGATTACATTACACAGCAATTTGCATTTTTTAACCCTATTCTGCCGGGAAGCCCCGATTTACTGAATCCGAATTTCAAGATATGGCAGCCGTTCACCTATATGTTCATGCATGGTGGGCTAGGGCACTTAATAAGCAATATGTTTGCTTTATTAATTTTTGGTTCGGGTATCGAAACATTTTTGGGTTCCAGACGTTTTTTAATATACTATTTGATTACAGGAATCGGAGCCAGTTTTATTTACACTTTTGTAAATATTTATGATATGCGTCAGTTCTCACCAGACTCTGAAGCATACTGGATATTGGCCGCAACGCCGATGGTTGGGGCATCGGGAGCTATATTCGGAATTCTGATAGCATATGCCTATTTGTTTCCGAATAATGAGTTAATCATTTTCCCGTTTCCAATACCTGTTAAGGCTAAATATCTTGTAACTTTTTATGGCATTTATGAGTTATATGCAGGTATTCAGGGTACATCTATGGGCGTCGCCCATTTTGCACATATAGGTGGGTTGTTGGTAGGCTTTATTCTGTTAAGATTTTTCGGGTTCGGGAAAATGCGTTATTGATTTATTATATTAAATTTGTTTAAGGAAAAAGAGAGCGGGTGGCAAATTTTTTAGATGACATAAAAAGGCCTTTTCGCCGTGGGAATACATTGGTGCAGCTGATGCTCATCAATGCAATAGTTTTTCTGTCTTTAATTCTGACCGGATTTATTCTGTCGTTTTTTCCCAGCGGTAATATTATCGACAAAACCATCAACGACAACATTCTGCTGGTGGCTCCTGTCAGGGAATTCATCTGGAAACCCTGGACACTCCTTACCTATTGCTTTGCACATTACAGCTTCTGGCATTTGCTCTTCAACATGCTTACGCTTTTCTGGTTCGGCACATTGGTACAGGAATTTATCGGTAGCAGAAAGCTATTGAATATCTATCTTTTGGGGGGTATTTTCAGTGGCCTGATTTACATCGGTATTTATAACCTGCTTTCGTTAGCACCTCAGGTAAACAACATTAACTCTACTGTATTAGGAGCCTCAGCTGCTGTTTGTGCGGTAATGTTTGCGGCTGTTACCCTTTTGCCCGAATACGAGTTTTATTTCTTCGGTCTTTTCCTTATTAAAATAAAATACATAGCCTGGTTTTTTCTTCTCCTGTCTTTTATAGTTCCAAGCAGTGGCATTTCTCACTTAGGCGGTGCAATGGTTGGTTACTCCTATATTTATTTATTACGCAAAGGCATAGATTTGGGTAGCCCCATTGAAGCGGTAGCCGATTGGTGGGGTGGTCTTTGGATGCCAAAACCCAAAATGAAAATTCCGCAAAGAAAATACAGCGAGTCTACGGTTGCGAGTAAAGGCATGAGCAGCTCCGGCCTCGACCCGAATTATTTTCCGGATCAGGATGAAGTTGATGCCATTTTAGATAAAATTGGTAAATCAGGTTACGAAAGCCTGACAAAAGAAGAAAAACAAAAACTCTACAGAGCCAGCCAAAAGAAAGATTAGTTCAGTCAATTTCTGATATTTTTTGTACCTTTGTCGGCTTCATTGACTTCATACTTCACAAATAAGTATGATTGACAATCTGTTTGAGTGTAAAAACATAGATTTTTACATCAGGATTAAACATTTTATAGTATGTTTGGTTTAAACAGGACAATCGACTTGTAATTTGTTATAAAGATATGCTCATCACATCCGGCGAACTTCTGGAACACATCGACGACCCCTCCGATCTAAGGAAACTTGACCGATCAAAACTTCCACAACTTGCCGACGAACTACGACAGTTTATTATAGACATTGTCTCGGTCTACGGTGGACATTTCGGGGCAAGTCTTGGTGTTGTTGAACTAACGGTAGCACTTCATTATGTATTCAATACCCCCGACGACCAGCTGGTTTGGGATGTGGGGCATCAGGCCTACGGCCATAAGATTCTTACCGGACGAAGAAAACAATTTCATACTAACCGCTTTTATGGCGGTATATCTGGTTTCCCTAAACGCAAAGAGAGTATCTACGATACTTTTGGCGTTGGGCATTCTTCTACTTCTATTTCTGCTGCTTTGGGCATGGCTGTTGGCTCTTTGCAAAACGGTAATAAAAAACGCCAGCATATTGCAGTAATCGGTGACGGCTCCATGACAGCCGGAATGGCTTTTGAAGCGATGAATCACGCCGGGGATTTAAAAGATGCTAATCTTTTGATAATCCTGAACGACAACTGCATGGCCATTGATCCCAATGTTGGGGCGCTGAAGCAGTATCTGACCGATATTACCACTTCGCAGACCTATAACAGAGCCAAAGACGATATCTGGAACCTGTTAGGCAAAATGAGCACCTTTGGCAAAAGTGCAAGAGAAATTGTGCAAAAGGTAGAGAACGCCATGAAGGGCGCTTTACTGAGCCAGAGTAATTTATTTGAAGCACTGAATCTCCGTTATTTCGGCCCCATTGATGGTCATGACCTTGACCACATGGTGAGTGTAATGGAAGATTTAAAGAATATTCCTGGCCCTAAAATCCTGCACTGCCTTACAGTAAAAGGCAAAGGATACGGCCCTGCCGAAAAAGATCAGACCAAATGGCACGCCCCCGGTCTTTTTGATAAAGTAACCGGTGAAATAAAGAAAAAAGTTTATGACAGACCCATGCCTCCTAAGTATCAGGATGTATTCGGGCATACCATAGTTGAGTTGGCCGAAGTCAATTCTAAAATTGTAGGGGTTACTCCTGCCATGCCGTCGGGTTCATCATTAAATATCATGATGAAAGCCATGCCGGAGAGGGCCTTTGATGTGGGTATTGCTGAGCAACACGCCGTAACTTTTTCAGCCGGAATGGCCACACAGGGCATGGTGGTTTATTGCAATATCTATTCTACATTTATGCAACGTGCGTACGACCAGGTGATTCATGATGTGTGTATTCAGGAACTACCGGTTATCTTCTGCCTTGACCGGGCCGGATTTGCAGGTGCCGACGGGCCTACGCATCATGGCGCTTATGACATTGCTTATATGCGGTGCATACCGAATATGGTGATAGCTTCGCCGATGAATGAAGAGGAACTGCGCAATATGATGTATACCTTCCAGTTGGATGAATCACAAAAGCTGAAAACCGCTTTTACGATTCGCTACCCGCGCGGTGAAGGCGTTTTGCCCGACTGGAGGCGATCACTAAGAAAAATAACTATCGGCCAGGGCCGGAAGATAAAAGACGGAAACGATGTTGCCATTCTGACTATCGGGCACATAGGCAACTATGCCATAGAAGCCTGCGAAATGCTGAAGAGAGAGGGCATCAGTGCAGCACATTACGACCTCAGATTCATAAAGCCATTAGACGAAGCCCTCTTACATGAGGTATTCCAACAATTCGATAAAGTAATTACGGTAGAAGATGGCTGCGTGAAAGGTGGTATGGGGAGCGCCGTGCTTGAATTTATGGCCGATCACGAATACACTTCTAAAGTAAAACGCCTGGGCATACCTGACCGGATAGTAGAACACGGCGAACAGATTGAGCTACACCGTGAGTGTGGCTTTGACCCTGAAGGCATTGCCGAAGCCGCCAGAGAAATGATAAGCAATAAGGTTCTGGTGTATTAAGATTCTGATTATTTAAATATTGAAATTAAGCGGCTATAGCCGCTTAATTCGTTTTAAACAGGAACCACAAGCCCCTATTTTTCGTTAAATCTAAATAATCTGCTTTATAATTGTGAGCGAAAAACAACTGAATGACATCGACCTGACTGGCTTTGACCAAATAGAGGTTTTAGGTGCCCGAGAACACAATCTTAAAAATATTGACGTCAACATTCCCCGCAATAAGCTCGTGGTTATCACGGGTATTTCGGGTAGCGGTAAATCTTCCCTGGCTTTCGACACCATCTATGCCGAAGGACAAAGGCGCTATATGGAAAGTTTCTCTGCCTACGCCCGTAGTTTTATAGGTGATATGGAACGGCCCGATGTTGATAAAATCAACGGGTTGTCGCCGGTAATCTCAATTGAGCAGAAAACCACTTCCAAAAACCCGCGCTCTACTGTTGGTACTACCACAGAAATATATGATTTCCTTCGTCTGCTCTTTGCGCGTGCCAGCGAGGCATTCAGCTATGTATCTGGCGATAAAATGGTGAAGCAAACGCAGGATCAGATTATCGACCAGATTTTGCAGCAATTCGAAAATCAGAAAATCACTCTGCTTGCACCTCTTGTCAAAGGGAGAAAAGGGCATTACCGTGAGCTGTTCGTTCAGATAGCTAAGCTGGGTTATAATAAAGTGCGTGTGGATGGAGAGATAATGGAGATAACTCCGAAGATGCAACTCGACCGCTACAAAATTCATGACATTGAAGTAGTGGTAGACCGGATTATTCCGAAGTCGGACGACAGGTATCGCCTGAACCAATCGGTAAGTACTGCCTTAAAACAAGGCAAAGGCTCTATGATGTTGGTAGATGTACAGGATAAAGCTCAGTATTTTTCACAGAATCTGACCGATCCGAAATCGGGTATTTCTTATGAAGATCCTTCACCCAACAGCTTTTCATTTAATTCCCCCTACGGCGCCTGCCCTACCTGCAACGGTTTAGGCACCATTGAAGAAATAACTGAAGACTCGATCATTCCTGATAAATCACTAAGTATTAGTCGCGGGGGGATTGCTCCTTTAGGCGAATACCGTGATTTATGGATTTTCAAACAGATAGAAATTATTCTGAAAGGCCTTAAAGCCAATATTTCCACCCCGATAGATAAGCTTCCGCCAGAGGCGCTGAAAACTATTTTATATGGGAGCGACGAACCCGTAGCGGTGCCTTCAAAAAAATACCCGGGTACCGATTGGAACACTACCTTTGAAGGAGTCATTACTTTTCTGAAACGTCAGCAGGACTCCGACAACGACAAAATTCAGGATTGGGTGCGCGACTTTCTGGTAATCAGAACGTGTCCTGATTGTAATGGCTTGCGTCTGAAAAAAGAATCGCTGCACTTCAAGATTGACCATAAAAATGTTGCCGAACTGGCAGAGATGGATATCCGCGAAATTGCGGATTGGTTTGAAAATCTGGAAAGCAGGATATCAGACCGCCAGAATACCATTGCCCGTGAGATACTGAAAGAAATCCGCAAGAGACTAGGCTTCCTTTTGGGAATAGGATTGGATTACCTGACACTGAACAGGCCGTTGAGAACCCTTTCAGGCGGTGAGTCGCAACGGATTCGTCTGGCCACTCAGATAGGTACTCAATTGGTTGGTGTGTTGTATATTATGGATGAACCCAGCATTGGCCTGCACCAAAGAGATAATGTAAAGTTGATTCAGGCATTAAAAGACCTGCGTGACCTGGGCAATACGATATTGGTAGTAGAACACGACAAAGACATGATGCTGGAGTCGGACTATATTCTGGACATCGGCCCCGGAGCCGGCAGACATGGCGGAAACATTGTAGGCCAAGGCACTCCCCAGGAGTTTCTTGAAAACAGAAGTACAACATCTGACTACCTCAGCGGTCGGACAAGCATTGAGATTCCGAAAGAAAGAAGAAAAGGAAACGACAAAGCACTGGTAATTAAAGGCGCTACAGGGCACAATCTGAAAAACGTTACGTTGAGAATACCATTAGGCAAAATGGTATCTATTACCGGCGTAAGTGGTAGTGGTAAGTCGTCGCTGATTCATGAAACTTTGTTTCCGATTCTGAATCGCCATTTTTATAACTCGAAAAGAGAACCTCTTCCTTATAAATCAGTCGAGGGGCTTGAGTTCATCGATAAAGTAATTGAGGTAGACCAAAGTCCGATCGGACGGACACCGAGAAGTAATCCTGCAACCTATACCGGGATGTTTTCAGACATCCGGGTTTTATTTGCCGAATTGCCCGAAGCGAAAATCAGAGGTTATAAACCGGGGCGTTTTTCGTTCAATGTGAAAGGCGGGCGTTGTGAAGACTGTGAAGGTGCCGGTATGAAAAAGATTGAGATGGAGTTTCTGCCTGATGTGCACGTAGCCTGCGAAACCTGCAAGGGCAAACGTTTTAACCGTGAAACACTGGAAGTGCGCTTCAAAGGTAAATCAATTGCCGATGTACTCGACATGACCGTAGAACAGGCATTGGATTTCTTCGAGTTTCAACCTAAAATTTTCAGAAAAGTACAAACGCTTTTCGATGTAGGGCTTGGTTATATTACTCTGGGGCAACATGCCACTACGCTTTCAGGCGGTGAGGCACAAAGGGTGAAGCTGGCTGAAGAACTATCTAAAAAAGATACGGGAAAAACCCTCTATATATTAGACGAACCCACTACGGGTCTACATTTTCAGGACATCCGGAAACTATTAGAGGTATTGCAGAAGCTGGCCGACAAAGGTAACTCGGTATTGATTATTGAGCATAATCTGGATGTAATCAAGGTATCAGACCATTTGATTGATCTCGGGCCTGAAGGAGGCACCAAAGGAGGACAGATTATTGCAGAGGGCACGCCTGAGCAAATTGCCAAAGTAAAAGGAAGCTACACCGGGTATTTCCTGAAAGAAGAGTTAAAATAAAACTTGTAAAGCAAAAAGAGCAATAAACGGGGTTTATTGCTCTTTTTATGAACGAAATCTAATATTCATCTTCATTGAAGAAAAAGTCATCTTTGGTCGGATAATCCGGCCAAATCTCTTCGATGCTTTCATACGGTTGCCCGTCGTCTTCTAATTCTTGTAAATTTTCAATAACTTCAATGGGTGCTCCTGAACGAATCGAAAAATCTATCAACTCATCTTTTGTAGCGGGCCACGGAGCGTCTTCCAGATACGACGCAAGTTCGAGTGTCCAATACATAGTTTATTCCTTATTTAATGTTACAAAAAATTTGTGGCTGCAAAAGTATAACAATTTTTAATTTGTCAAGTATTTTGTTCCGGAAATGTACTAATTGTCAAACGTTTTTTTTAGAAAATATTATATACTCTTTAAAAAAACATGAATTCAGCAATTCAATATTGTGATTATCAACTGGTTACAAAAATAAAAAAAACTCCTTTTTTTCAAAATAAAAAGGAGTTTTTTTTATATCGACTCACCTAAAAGTATTTCTACTCTCTGGTAATCTTGCTGGCGCCGTTCGTATGAGAAGAGTTCAGATTTTTCACTCTTCCTAAACGCACCTGGCTGGCTCCTGATGCCTCAGCATTTACCTGATCAATGATCATATTGCGGGCATTAATCTGGCAGGCTCCTGTGGCATCAATATCCACTTTTTCAGCATAGCCGCGTAAATCTACATTCGAAGCGCCGGTAGCGTCCAGATCTATCTTTCGGGCATCCACATCTAGTGCCAGTTTCACTGCTCCTGATAATTCAATATTAATATCCTGATTCTTATCCTTGAATCCGAGTACTTTTACGGTTGAAGCACCTGATAAATCCAGTCCATCCAGTTTTGGCATGGTAATGTTAATCCGGGTTCTTTCACGTCTGCCATTGAAAGAAAACTTATCTCTGTATTCTATTTCAAGTGTTCCGCCTTTCAGGTTCACATCAAGGTCATCAATGTTATCCCGGCTATCAGAATTAGCGTCAACACTAAATACATCTCCCTGGCGCACGGTTACTATAAAGGCTCCTCCTACTTCAATTTCTTTGAAATTTTTCACATCAAACTTCTTCTCAAACTCACCTTTTCCGTCAAAAACCTCCGTGTCAAAAGAAACCTCATCATCACCATAATCATGTCTGTCTCTTAGTGCCTCACGCTCCTGATCGCTCAGCTTAGGGCAATCGCGACAAATCATTCCTGAATCAGCGTTCATCACAAAGGTATATTTGTCAATATCCTCATCGTTCACATCAAAGTTGGTGTTCCAGCGATTGAAAACTTCATAATAGAACCGTCTGGTTAGTTTAAACGCTTTGTTGTAAGGAATGTAAAGGGTCATGTCGAGGTCCTGGGCACGGAAACGCGCGCCATCAGCCAGTAGCATTTCTTCGTCGAAAATCAAGACCGAGTCTTTCTGTTTTACATCATACACTACTTTTCTGGCATTGGCTTCTGCATCTGCTCTATTGCGCCCCTGTGCTTCAAATCTTTGTTCCAGTTTCAGGTCTGTTCCTTCATAACCTTTCAATTCTACACTTACCTGATCTTTTACTTCAAGTCCGTCAAACTCATCATCATGGTTATCATACGAATCAATCACCAGTGTCTGGGTAGGTAGCGTGTAGTTTTTAATTACTTCCACTCTTCCTTTTTTCTTGAAGTTCATGGCATATTTAGTAGCCAGAATACCGGTTCCCATCAATCCGGCCACCCATAGGCCAAGCAATGAAATCCAGAAATTGCGGGTGCCGATTCTACGATTGGTAATGAATATCAAACCGGCCAGCAACAGAGCAAGGAATGGTGTAAACATGGCAAGGAATGCAAATAATCCTGTTACAGGGTGGATATCTTCTGCAAATACCCTGAAAGGACTGTTGTCAAAAAAGTCATTACCTTCCATGCCGCTCATCACTCCGAAAAACGCTGCAATAGAACCTATAACTGCTACCAGCGCTGACAAAGCAAAAATCATCAGTACAATACCTGCCAACACGCGCACCACCGGCCCTAAATTCTTCAGTATTTCGCCTACGCCTTTAATAACCACCGCTATTAACCGGAAAGGGAACAGCAATATCTTGGTTATTACATTTTCAGGGGCGCTCTTATCCACTTTCAATCCTTCTTTTATATTGGTTTCAATATTTGAAAGCGTAACCGGTTCGCCTTTCATTTCCATTTTCTGGGTGAGGGTCTGTGCCTTAGGAGCAACAATCCAGAGAATAATATAGGTTATACCACCAATAAATACGATAGGCACTCCAATAACGAACAATAATCGGATAACCGTAACATCAACCCCAAAATAAGCTGCCAGACCACTGGCCACACCACCTAATACCTTGTTGTCATTGTCGCGATAAAACTTCTTGATTTTCTCGTCTTCCACAAGACTGGCATTGGGTGGAAACACAATCCAGCATATAAAATAGCCCAGAAATACAAAGCCTGAAATCGGAGCCAGATCATCGATCAATGGAGGTATACCCAGAAAAAGGAATAGAAAGATGATGCGCATCCAGACTACATCAATATTGAAATAATGTGCAAGCCCGGCCAGAACCCCTCCTAATGCTTTGCGTTTTACGTCGCGATACAAGCGTTTCGGGCCTGATGACGCTGTTTGCTGGCTGCCAAAAGCTGGTCCTTCTTTTGATGCATCAGGTTGACTAAAGGCTGAACCTTCTGCTTTTTCGCTGGCAGCTCTTTTCAGGTCTTCGTCTTCCTGAAAAGCTTCAAAGTCAGCTACGCTACCCATTGATTGTATGAGGTCATTTACACCTTCAAGTGTTATTACCTGAGCGGCATTATCTGATTTCCCTTTGATCCAGAATTTCTCTGCAATACGGGCTTCAATATCAGAGACAATCTCCTGACTGCCCTCATACGATGAGAAGTATTGCTGGATGGAACGCAGATAGCTACTTAATTTGTCGTAGGCGTCTTCTTCTATATTGAAAACCACACCCGCTATATTTATCTGTATTGTCTTTTTCATTGTCTTAAACTGTAAATACCACAGGGAATTGCCTCAGTGGCTTATATGAATGAAAGGTAAGTCTTCAGTATTTTAAGTTTATTTGGTTTTCTTGCTGATAATGGTGCTTACTGATTCCGATAATTCATTCCAGGTACCATTCAGGCTATCTAAAAACAATTGCCCCGTTTCGGTTAATACATAGTATTTTCTTGGCGGGCCGGAAGTGGACTCAACCCACTTATAATCTAAAAGACCGGAGTTTTTCAGGCGTGTCAGTAATGGATAGAGCGTACCTTCAACTACCATGATTCTGGCATTGATAAGTTCGTCTAGAATTTCAGAGGCATAAATCTCGCCCCTCGAAATTATGTGTAAGATGCAGTACTCCAATATCCCTTTCCGCATCTGCACTTGGGCGTTTTCTAAATCCATATTATCTTATCGTTTAAAGCAGTATCTGCTCGAATTAATGATACAAAGTTAATAAAAGGTACTATGCAATGCAAGATACTTGGTCTAAAAAATTATACAATTATTATGAACGGTAAAAAACCATGAGCAGATCCGGATTTTTAAGGACGAATTTTATTCTTTTTTAAGTATCAGATTATTATTTTCATTCGTACTTTTGAATTCTTAATGATTTTTTGTGAAAACGCCGGATTTTGAAGTTTTTATTGGCATCACAAAACTGATGCAAGCACTTGGCTTACCGGATCCGTATTCGTCCGATTTTCAGCTTTACAGGTTTGAAGAAGCCATGAAGACCAGGCCTGCCATTAGCCCTGTATACAGAAGCGACAGCTATATCTTTGCGCTTGTTACAGGTGGGAAACTTTCTTTCAAAGTAGGTATTTCTGATTTCCTGATGCAGCCCGGCACTTTGTATTTTCTTAGCCCCTGGCATTTGCAGCAGTATCATCGGCTGGAAGACTTAACGGGCTACATCTGCTTTTTTAATGAGAACTTTTTCTCTGCTACACCTGAAGGCTTGCAGACGATCCGTGATTTACCCATGTATCAACTGGAAGGCCGGGCGGTATTTGACCTGATGCCCGACCAGCAACAACCCTTTATAGACTTATTTGAGCTGATGCTGAGAGAAGCCCGCAACCCTGCAGCTTCCCGTTGGGAAATCATACGTCATCTGATACACATCTTTTTTATAAAAGCCCAGGAAACCTGCCAGAGCCATGTAAAAAGCAATGCTGATTCCTCTAAGAACATAAGACTGACCAGCGCTTTTGAACGCCTGCTGGAAGAACATTTTCTATTGCTGTCAAAAGGACGGACGGGGAAAGTGTTTTCGGTCAATGAATTTGCCGAGCAACTGAACGTGCATCCGAATCACCTCAGCAATATGCTGCGCAAAGAGTTGGGTAAATCGGCTAAACAACTGATTAACGAACGATTGGTTTTCGAGGCCAAATCTCTGCTACATACTTCTGAACTTTCCGTAACCGAAATCGCGTATCGCCTACGCTTTGATGAACCTACCAATTTTACCAAATTCTTCAAAAAATCTACAGGCATGCTACCGCGTGAATACCGTACACAAACTATGTAGGTATTACCGATGCTGTTCATTGAATCCGGTTTTTCAGCTCAACATTCCGGTCGGTTATAGTTAATCTCAGTATAATTATATAATTATTCCCTTTTTAATCCCTGTATCTTTGATTTTTACCATTCTTCGTTCAAAACTTACCGTGACTAACCTCCTTTACAATCAGAACTTTGTAGGGTATTTTCTTTTAAAGCCTTCATGGAAATTTTTAATAAACAATTTACTATAGGTGATTCCCTAGTAATTAACCGCGTCGGTCTAGGTACTATGCGGGCTACTACAGGGGCAGGTTCATGGGGTGAACCAACCGACCGGCAGGCGGTGGTTAGACTGATACGAAAAGCCTATGAGCTGGGTGTCAATTTTTTCGACACTTCAGATGCCTACGGTCCGGGTTGCTCAGAGCTGATTCTTGCCGAAGCCATAGAGCCTTTTAAACATAAGGTAATAGTGGCTACCAAGGGCGGTTCTGTTAAATATGCACCCGGAAAAATATTTGCCAGCGGCAAGCCGGGGTATCTGAAAACCGCGGTTGAAGCCAGCCTGCGCCGCCTAAATGTAGGAACCATTGATTTATACCAGCTTGACCACGTAGATCCGGAAGTACCCATTGAAGAGTCGATATGGATGCTTGCTACTTTAAAGAAACAGGGGAAAATCAGAGAAATCGGTCTTTCGAATGTTACAGCCGGGCAATTGCGGTTGGCACAGAGCATTACCAACATTGTATCGGTTCAGAACTCACTGAGCATTGCTAACCAGACACATCTGAAATTTGCTCAAACCTGTGCCAGCGAAAACATTGCTTTTATTGCGTATTGCCCGACGGCTATGATAGATACCGAAAAAACACCCAAGTATCAACAAAAAGCTATAGAAATGGGCATCACGCTACCACAATTATCGTTGTTGTGGCTGCTGGAAAAATTGCCAAATATTATTCCGATTCCGGGTACGTCGTCGGAAAAACATTTGCAGGAAAATTTAGCTGTGTGGGAAATCGGCCCGTCTGTGCTGAACTAAGCAGCTATTGTATTACTTATTATTAAAACCTAAATATTTCTTATGTGGATTGTTCGATTAGCACTCAATCGCCCCTATACCATTGCAGTCATGGCTTTTTTGATGATGCTCGGAGGTGTTATGGCAATCCGTTCCATGCAAACGGATATTTTTCCAAAAATTGATATACCTGTAGTAAATATAGTATGGGCGTATCCGGGTCTTTCGGCTCAGGATATGGAGCGCCGGGTTGTGATTAATAACGAACGCGGTATCTCTTCTCAGGTGCAGGGGGTATCACGTATTGAGTCAAGCTCTATTCCGGGTATTGGTCTGTTACGTGTGTATTTTCAGCCCGGTACAGACTTAGGTCAGGCATTGGCGCAGATTTCGGCGGTATCTTCTACTGCCCTTCGTCAGATGCCCCCAGGTATGCAGCCACCCGTTTTGCTGCCCTATAATGCTTCTAACCTCCCGGTGTTACACATGATTATTTCGAGTGAAACCATGGGAGAAGATGCCGTAGCCGACTACACCAACAATTTCCTGCGCCTTCGTCTATTCACCATTCCGGGTCTTCAGACACCCGGTGTCTATGGGGGTAAACAACGCCAGATTAACATTGACATTGACCCCGCGCAATTGATTGCGAAGGGCCTGTCGGCGGCTGATGTTATCTCTGCCCTGCAAAGCTCAAACGTTATCCTCCCTGCCGGCACAGCCCGCATGGGAGAAACCGAATACAACATTGCCCTGAATGCCAGTCCCAGTACGGTTGAGCAGTTCTATGATATACCCGTAAAGGTAATTAACGGTCAGACTATTAAGATTGAAGACATCGGCAAAATATCCGACTCATTTGCAGACCCAACCAATATTGTAAGGATTAACGGCAAACATGCCAGTTATCTGACTATCCTACGGAAATCAAGTGCTTCTACCCTTACTATTGTGGAATCATCAAAAAACATGATTCCCAAAATAAAAGAAGTAGCACCGGAGGGGCTGGAAATAACAACTGATTTCGACCAGAGTTTCTTTGTGAGTGCCGCAATAGATAACGTATTACATGAAATGGTTCTGGCCATATTTCTGGTAGGTTTGATGATTTTCGGCTTCCTGGGCAACTGGAGAAACGTGTTTATCGTTATCACTTCTATTCCTTTGGCTATTCTGACAGCCATCGTTGTATTAGACCTGACAGGTAACTCGCTCAACATCATGACCCTCGGAGGTTTATCATTAGCCGTAGGTATGTTGGTCGATGACGCCACGGTGGCCATTGAGAGTATCCACCGCCAATTAGGCATGGGTAAATCACTCGTACGAGCCATATTAGACGGTGCCGCCGAAATTGCCACACCGGCATTGGTTGCCACCTTGTCTATCTGTATCGTGTTTATTCCGGTATTGTTCATTACCGGCCCGGCCGGATTTCTGTTTGTGCCGATGGCACTATCAGTAGTGGTAGCCATGCTTACATCTTATGTGCTGTCAAGAACGCTTGTTCCTTTGCTATCAAGATTGATGCTTTCGGCAGATTCGCATGAAGCGCATGCTACCAGATTCGACCGTTGGAGAGATGTGCAGTTTGAACGCTTACAGAATACCTATGCAAGCCGTTTAGGCAAAATGCTTAAACATAAAGGCTTCTTATTAATTGTTTCGTTGGTATTGGTGGTGCTTACGGTTGTATTAATTACACCAAAGGTGGGTACTGACTTTTTCCCGACTACCGATACAGGATTCATGAAACTGCATTTCAGGGCACCATTTGGCACCCGAATTGAAGAGACAGAAAAATATGTAGAAAGAATTGAAGAGGCTGTGCGGAAGATTGTTCCGCCGGAAGAATTAAGTACGATCAGTGCTAATATAGGTGTGCCGATATTCTTTAACCTCGCCTACGTTCAGTCGGACAACGTGAACGGCATGGATGCTGAAATCATGATTGCCCTGAAGAAAGACCACAAACCGACAGAAATTTACCGCAATAAAATAAGAGAAGTATTAAATAACGAATTCCCCGGAACGCAGTCATATTTCCAGACTGCCGATATGGTGGGTCAGGTACTGAACTTCGGATTAAGCTCACCTATTGATGTGCAGGTTGAAGTAACTGATTATAACAAAGGTTATGAAATGGCCAAAGTGTTGAGAGATTCGCTCAAAAAAGTAGCAGGATTAAAAGATGTTACCATTAAGCAGGTTCTGGATTACCCTACGTTAAAAGTAGACGTTGACCGTATCAGGGCAGCACAGGTTGGACTGAGCCAGAGAGATGTAGCCAGCAACCTGTTGGTGAATCTTTCGTCGAGTGGTTTGTTTGCTCCTTCTTATTTCCTGAACCCTGCCAATAATGTTAACTACACGGTGGTAGTAAAAACCCCATTGAGCAAGATTCAGTCAATCAGTGATTTGATGAATCTGCCGCTGACTACTAATTCGGCGGCCAGTGCGTTGAATAGTAATTCGACCTTGCAGCCTACAGATGTACCGCGACAAATTGCACAGACCGTACGAAATGTTTCTGACATAAAACCAAGTGTGATGCCCAGCCAGATTAACCATGAGAATATCCAGCGGGTACTCAATGTGTCTGCCAATGTGGAAGACCGGGATTTAGGTTCGGTGTCGGCAGATATCGAGCGTATCGTGAAAAACATGGGTCAACTGCCTAAAGGATTCAGTATCAATGTACGCGGACAGGGACAGGTAATGAATGAATCATTCACAAATATGGCACAGGGCCTTGTTTTGGCTATTCTGTTGGTATATGTGCTAATGGTGGTATTGTTCCAGTCATTAAAAGACCCGCTTATCGTACTGGTGTCTATCCCCGGAGCATTAATGGGTATTATTCTGTTCCTTTTTGCTACAAGTACTACTATCAACGTAGTATCGCTGATGGGTTCTATCATGGCAGTAGGTATCGCTGCTTCCAACGCAACGCTGTTGGTAAGTTATGCCAACGATTTACGGGCAGAAGGATATCCGGTGCTGAAAGCTGTTATAGAGGCCGGGAAAGTACGTATGCGCCCTATCCTGATGACAGCCCTTGCTATGGTGCTCGGTATGATTCCGATGGCTATTGGTTTGGGAGAAGGCTCAGAGCAAAACGCCCCCTTGGCTCGTGCCGTAATCGGCGGCTTGATTATTGCCACGCTCTTTACGCTCTTTATAGTACCAGCGGTTTATGCAGGTTTATATAGAGGTAAGGCAAAAGCTAGAGTGAGCCTTCTGGAAGATCAGGAAGATAAAGCTGAAGCAGTAGCATAACCTATTGAACAACGAAATAAAACAGACATTCAAAAACAATACATCAAATGAAAAATCAACAAAATCTTCGCCGGATAGGATTATTGACTATAATCCTGATTACCATCGGAGTTGGGTTTTTTGTGATTAACCGGGCTGATTCTGCCGAACCACCAGTTGCAAAGTCAAATGAGGCTACCTCGGTAACCACTATTACTATCAGCCAGCAAAAGTCAGGAAAAACCCTTATGCTATCGGCTGAGGCACGCCCGTATCAGTCGGTAACACTTTTTGCCAAAATAAGCGGTTACCTGCAAAAACTATATGTAGATAAGGGACAAAATGTAAAGGCAGGCCAAACGATTGCTGTCATCGAGTCGCCTGATTTAGAACAAGAAAAACTGGCTCTTGAAGCTGATTTGAAACAGAAGCAAAGCTACTTGCACAGGGTTGAGTCTTTACTGGCTAAAAAATATGTAACCGAACAGGAAACCGACAAAGCACGTGCTGATGTTGAAATGGCCAAAGCACGTCTGGACGCACAAAAGGAGAAACTCTCTTATACCACCATTAAAGCTCCGTTTGCCGGTAATGTTTCAGCGCGTTATGCTGACGTCGGCGCTTTGCTACAGGCGGCTACCTCATCACAAACCAGTGCCTTGCCTGTAGTTACGATTTCACAGGTCAATCGTCTGAGAATCACCATTTTTGTAGAACAGGCTGATGCCGGAACTGTCCGTCCCGGTACTCCTGTCGATATTCTTGTACCGGGGTCAGCAGATACCCTGCATGCGAACATTACTCGAATGACACACGAGCTTGATGCCCGCACACGCATGATGCTGGCCGAGATTGAATACAACAATGCCAATAATCAGATATTGGCCGGCAGCTTTCTGAAAGTATTGATTCGTTTGCCTGTTCAGGAGTTCCTGAGTATTCCGGCACAGGCATTGGTAGTAAAAGGAGATAAATACTTCGCACCTGTTATTAAAGATAACCGTATTTTCTACCGACCTATAAAAATCGGTACGGGAGACGGGCTGCAATATCGTGTTTACTCCGGCTTGAACGAAGGAGATGTAGTGGCTCTGAATATCGGGAATTCATTAATAGACAGCTCACTGGTAAAAGTGGTTAACAAACCTGCAATGAAATAATGAACAAAGTCATATTGTTTTTAGGTATATGGTGCTGTGGGTTTACACTTTCGGCACAGGTTAAAACATTAAGTTTTCAGGAGGCTCTTCAAACAGCCATGCAACAGAATGTTGGTATTAAAAAGGCTCAGAATAATGTAGAAACTGCCAAGTGGGATGTTTACGGCAGCAAGAATCTGTTTCTGCCCAATGCAACATTCAATGGGGGTTTCAATTTTCAATCCGGTAGCAACCTGCTTACCGTGGCTACACCATCATTGGTAGCAAGTACTTACACTGGGTTAACCCTACAGGCTAACAGTAATTATGTTTTAGCCGATGGAGCTGCCCGTAAGCATCAGGTGCTGGTATCTGAAAAAACAGAAGAAGCGGCTAATTCTCAGCTTAAGTTTACGCGCCAGCAACTGACGAACGATTTAAGTCTGGCTTTTCTGCAATTGTCGCTGGACAGACGACTGATTGAGATTACCACTCAGAACTGGCACCTTTCTAAAGAACGTGACACTGTACTGACAGATTTGGTGAAAGCTGGTTTAAGATTATCTAACGAACTTTACCAACAGCAAGCCCAGACACGTCTGGATGAACAACAGGTAATAGCTGCCAGAAACTTATTGCAAAGCCATAAGATTTTCCTGATTCGTCGATTGAATCTTCCGGCTGGAGAATATGATTTTCAGGAATTACCTGAAGAAAGTCTGCCAGACCATTCATCGCAGGAATTATTAAGTTCTGCTTATAGCAGACGAAACGATCTATTAACGCTGAAACAACAAAGAGAGGCTATTGCCCTGAGAACACCGATTATTCAGGCCAATTTAAAACCTCAGCTGGTTGCTTCCGGTGGATTGACCACCGCAGGCCGCCATCTGTTCCAACAGAATATCAATGGCAATGATGTGCTCAGCACCATTGAGCAGCGCAATATACTGCGCCAGTTAGGCAATCAGGTGAACGTATATGCGGGCTTAAGTCTGGTCTGGAATATTTTTGACCGCAACCAGACCAAAACGGCTGTAGCCAAAAACCGCATAGAAGAAACTAATCGCCTACTGGATATTCAGGACAGACAAGACCAGATCAGAGCCGAAATAAACCAAGCCTTGACCGACTACGAAACCGCACAACAACAACACACAACCGCACAGGCACAGCTATCTGCTGCACAAGCCGCCTTCGAATTACAGGAAGGTCGCTTTCAGAATGGGCTCGCCACTTTAATTGATTTATTCACCGCACAAAACTCTCTGGCATCTGCCAAAGTGAATGTAGCCCGGGCCACCATACAGGTGCGCTACCAGCAGAAATTGCTCCAATTCTATTCGGGTGATGTGCAGGAATAAACGCCAACAAAAAGAGAAACACCGGGTGTTTCTCTTTTTGTTTATTTAGTATCTGCTATTTGTCAGAGTTACCAATTTTTGGTACTTTTGTTTAAGTAACAATTTGAACCATGAGCAAAAATACATCCATATCTATAGGGCCTCATTTTGACTCCTTTATTCAGAGACAGATTGAAGCAGGTCGTTACGCCTCAACAAGTGAAGTGGTTAGAGCCGGGTTACGTTTGCTGGAACAGGAAGAAGAGAAGCTTAAGCTATTGAGACAAGCATTGATTGAAGGCGAGCAAAGCGGATTTATTGAAGATTTTAACCCAAAGGTATTTCAGGAAAAATTAAGACAAAAATCCCTGGGTTGATATGCCGGAATACAGAATTTCACAACTTGCTCAACAGGACTTAGAGGATATTTGGGAATATACGATTCGCGAATGGTCTATTGAACAGGCAGAAAAATATATCGAAGGCATATTATCTTGCTTCGAATTGATAGCCAATAGAAACATAATTGGAAAAACTATTGACCATGTGCTGCCTGGTTATAGAAAAACACTTTATGGCAAGCACTATATTTTTTATAGAATGGCCTCTGACAATATAATAGAAATCATCCGTATACTGCATGTACGCATGGATATAGAGAACCGCCTTCACTAAATTTCTATTATCTACCAGACATTCTAATCCCTGTAAGAAGTCCGCACTACACAAAAATTCTTAATAACTTTGAATTCCCCACTTTCCGATTTAGCTTTAAATCAGAATATTGATACTCCCTGACAGTTCCGCAATCCCAAACTGCCTTTTCAAAAGAAACTATTCAACCTTATAAAACAATGAAAAGAATTTTCTTTGTCCTGATGTTATTATCGGCAGGCGCAATGGCACAAAATGTTGCCTCTTCTGCCAGCGGTTTAACACCTCCGGTAACTTTTACCGATCAGCAAGACCGTGAAAACATGATGCAGCAATTGGGCATTAAACGCTTAAGACCCGGCCCTAGCGGCAATGAATCTGCTCCGAACCGTGCTAATTATGATGAGGCGTTGGCGAATCCATGTCCTGTGCTACCTGATGCGCTTACCCTCAAAAGCGGCAAAAAAGTAACTACTCCTGAGGACTGGTGGAATAAACGCCGTCCGGAACTGATAGAAGATATTGAAAGGGAAGTGTATGGCCGCTTACCGAAAAAAATACCTACTATAACCTGGACGGTGAAAATAACTGACAAAGAAGTAGTGAGCCGTATACCCGTGATAGCCAAGCAGATAATTGGCCATGTGGATAACAGCGAATACCCGCTCATCAATGTAGATATCAACATGATGCTGGTGGTACCGACCAATGTAAAAGGCCCGGTACCTGTATTGATGATGTTTGGCCGGCCGTCATTCCCTGCTCCGGCACAACCGGGCCCTGAGCACATGGAAAAGCTCAATGCCGTTTTTAAAGACATGATGATCAAGCATGACCCCTCTCTGAAAGCCATTTTTGACCAGTATCCTGCTTATACTCCTGTTACCCGGCTACCCGGCCCTAATTTCTTTGCACCGCCTATATCGGGTGAGTCGCCATCTACTGAACAATTGCTTGCAGCAGGCTGGGGATATGTAACCATTGACCCTGCAAGTATTCAGGCTGATAACGGAGCAGGAATGACCAGAGGTATCATCGGACTAGTCAATAAGGGGCAACCGCGGAAACCTGACGAGTGGGGAGCCTTGCGAGCTTGGGCATGGGGCGCAGCCCGCGGGCTCGATTATCTGGAAACTGACCCGGCCGTTGATGCCAAACGGGTAGGTATTGAAGGGGTTTCACGCTATGGCAAGGCCGCTTTAGTTACATTGGCTTTTGAGCCACGCTTTGCCATTGGGCTCATTGGCTCTTCGGGCAAAGGCGGTTCTACCCTGCACCGCCGGGTATTTGGGGAAGCCGTTGAAAACCTTACCGGAGGCTTCTACTACTGGATGGCCGGTAACTATATGAAATACGGAGCTGATGAAGCCTCTTCCGGTAAAAAAACGGGTTGTGATTTACCAGTAGATTCTCACGAATTAATTGCGCTTTGTGCACCAAGACCTACCTTTATCAGCTACGGAATACCCGAAAAAGGAGATGCCAAATGGCTCGACCAACAGGGCAGTTATATGGCAACCGTAGCCGCAGGTACTGTATTTAAACTATTAGGAGCCAAAGATATGAGTGTTTCGAATGACTACCAGAAGGAAAAAATGCCCCCGGTTAATACGGATATGCTGGAAGGACACCTGGCTTGGCGACAACACGACGGAGGGCACACCGATTGGCCGAATATGCAACATTTCATTCCCTGGGCTAACAGAGTACTGAAATATGAAAAGTAAAACAATGTGACACTAACTTATTAAGCTACCGGTCAGTTAAAATTGCAATAAATTTACAGCCCGCTGCATGTAATTGAGTATAAATTCTTTACATTAGCGAAGCAAAATTGGCGTGTACATTTAAACCGCATCTGCCGATACAAAGCGTAATTATTCAATCCTAAATACGGAATTCTAAAAATGAAAGAGAAATCAAATGAATCCCGGAGAGAATTTATTAAAAAAGGAGCTATTGCCTCTTCTTTTTTTATAGTTCCCCGGAATGTACTTGGTGGAATCGGGTTTATCTCCCCTAGTGACCAGCTTAATATTGCGGCTATCGGCGCCGGTGGCAAAGGCCGAAGCGACATCACCAATGCTTCTGTGAAAGGCAGAGAAAGAATTGTTGCCTTATGCGATGTTGACTTTTCAGGTTCTGCCAAAGAAACTGTCAAGCAATTCCCCAATGCCAAACTTTATGCTGACTACCGCGAAATGTTTGACAAACAAAAAGACATTGATGCAGTTACCATTTCTACACCAGACCACGTGCATGGCCCGGCAGCATCTTTTGCTATGGAGCGCGGCAAACATGTGTATGTGCAGAAACCTATGACGCATAACATCCGTGAGGCGAGGTTACTGACCGAAATGGCCAGAAAATATAAAATTGTAAGCCAGATGGGTAATCAGGGGGCATCGAATCCTTTGCTGAAAACTGTACAAGCCTGGGTGGATTCAGGTAAATTAGGTAAAATAGCTAAAGTACAAATCTGGACAAACCGACCTGTATGGCCACAAGGTAATGCTATGCCTAAACCAGACGACAGCCTGAAACCAAAAGATTTAGACTGGAACCTGTGGCTCGGGCCAAATGAATACAAACCTTATATACCGAATCTGCACCCTTTCGGCTGGAGAGGCTGGTGGGATTACGGTACAGGAGCTTTGGGCGATGTGGGTTGCCACTTAATAGACATTCCGTTCAGAACGTTGGGTTTAAAATATCCGACTGATGCTGAATGTAGCGTAGCCGCAGTTTATACAAAAATGTGGGCACCGGAGTATAATCCTGAGGGTTGCCCTGCTTCTTCGTTTATCACCCTTCATTTTGGTGCTACTGCTAAAAGCAAGTCGCCCATTGAAATGACCTGGAGCGATGGAGGTATCAAACCTGCTCACCCGGACATTATTCCGGCTAATGAAGACATAGGAGGAACCAATAGCAGCAACGGTGTAATGATTATTGGTGAGAAGGGTATCATAACTACTAACATTAATGATAGCTCTCCGATGATGCCGAAATTGTTTCTGAACGATGGTACCAGAGAATTGGGTCCTGACTTACCGAAAGATATTGAACCTGAATACGGCCACCAACGCAGATGGGTAGATGCTTGTAAAGCAGGATTTAACAGTACAGAACACAAAGGCTTAACTTCTTCTTTTGACTATGCCGGACCTATGACCGAAACAGTTTTGATGGGTAACTTAGCCATCAGAAGCTATATGCTCAAAAGAGAAAACAGTAAGGGACAAGCCGAGTTCTATGCACGCAAAAAACTGCTTTGGGATGGTGAAAACACAAGAATCACTAACCTGGAAGAAGCTAATCAGTTTGTAGGCAGAACCACCTACCGCGAAGGCTGGAAAGTTTAGTGTTATTTTTATGTTATATAGGAGGAGTAGCTTTCATTGGCTACTCCTCTTTTTTAATTGCTTTTTTGGCCGATCAGGGATTATTCCTCATTTTTAATTTTTTCCAGAAAATCTAATCTTGTTTTTTCCTTTTTGATAACATCCAGATTTTCTTTTGTAAATTTCACGATCAGTTTAGGAGAAATACTTGCTGCAGAGGATATAAAACGTCTGATTTTTTGTAAATTATCCTTAATATTATCTTCATAGTTTCCGATATTCAGAACAAACGACTGATTAGAAAAATCCGGGTCATTATACCCGACAATCATTGGTAATCCTTGTGACAAATATTGTCTTGATTTCAATGGACAGGCCTCCTTCATACTCTTCCTGTGCAAAGCCAAAGTAGATATACCTATTTGGCATTCCCGGATAATTTTTCTCGCAGCTATTTCATCTAAATACCCATAGACTTTCACGTTTATCTGATTTTTGTATTCGCCCAATGTTTCAAGATTCTGAAGGGGTGGGCCAATGATATGAAATACATAATCCTGGCATTTGGTTGCTAAATAAAGTATCTTATCCAGTCCATGCCATGTCTGATTTGGTGAACCAATAAATACGATATTCTTTGGGTTTAATTTATCATCATTTTGCCTGACGGCATCAATAAATTTAGTTGTATCTATCCCATTTCCAATAACACATCTAGCCTTTTTGAACTTCCGGAAAGAAGCATGAGATAGTATTTCATTTGTAACAGATATAAACGCCGAAGCATTTTGCAGAAAGAAATGTCTGGTAAGTAAATTGTAATAATAAGCAATTAAATTACGAATTTTGAGTTCTTCAACGTCAATTGTATTTAACTCAACTACATACCTGCACCTAGACTTTAAAGCACTGACAAGAAAAGGCCTGTAAAAAATAAATCTTGAATATATGATATCGGGACAAAATTCATCAATTTCAGCTTGAAGTAATTTCGCAACTTTAAAAAAATTAACTATTTTATTGAATACCTTTCTTTCAAAAAGAGACAAGACTTTTCCTTTAGGTATTGCACAATCCCAGCTTTCTGATCTCAACGATATTAATTTGACGGCGTGTCCTTCTTTTTCCCAAAAATCAATTTTAGATTTTATCTTTTGAACCACCCCCGAACTCGTTGAAATATTTTCATCGACAACATATAAAATTCTCATAAACCAACTCTTCAGTATTTTCCTTTTCAATAGCAATGTCTAAAAACTTTACTATAGCAAAGAAATTTTGTTGTGTTTTTTTAAATAACCGATATCTAATTTATCCGTACTGTGAAACTATTTCTTTTATATCCTGATCCAGGTTATAATAACAACAGACTTTGAAATTGTGGTTTTACACTTGCAACTTCTTTATTCTCATTTTGTTTCTCTTACCCGATTATTTTTATTGAATTTTAAAGACAATCATTAGTTATCCCGCCCAGTTTTCCCTATCCAGACTTCTGAACTGGATAGCCTCTGCCAGATGTTCTATACGGATTTCCTCAGAATCTGCCAGGTCAGCAATAGTACGTGATACTTTCAGAATTCTGTCATAAGCTCTGGCAGACAGACCGAGACGCTCCATAGCTTTTTTCAAAAGGGCTTTTCCTGCGTCTCCTATTTCACATATTTCTTTCACCATTTCAGGCGGCATCATTGCATTCGAATAGATGTCCGGGTATTTTTCAAATCTAAGTGTTTGTATCTCTCTCGCCCTGATTACTCTTTCTCTGATAACCGCTGATGACTCATTCTTACGGGTTGACGAAATCTGGTCAAAACTTACGGGTGTAACTTCAACATGTAAATCTATTCTATCCAGTAGCGGTCCGGAAATTTTGTTCAGGTATTTACCGACAGTTCCGGGAGGGCAGGTACATTCTTTTTCGGGATGATTATAAAAGCCACAGGGGCAAGGATTCATACTTGCTATCAACATAAAATTCGCCGGAAACTCAACCGCCTGCCGCGTTCGGGAAATCACCACTTTTCTTTCCTCCAGTGGTTGTCGCATTACTTCAAGTACTGTGCGCTTAAACTCGGGCAGTTCATCCAGAAATAAAACACCGTTATGTGCTAACGAAATTTCTCCTGGTTGAGGGAATCCTCCCCCTCCTACCAAAGCCGCATCTGAAATAGTATGATGCGGCGCACGAAAAGGGCGACGGGCAATCAGTGATGCTTTTACGCCCAGTTTTCCTGCTACAGAATGAATCTTGGTGGTTTCAAGCGCTTCATGAAGCGTCAATGGAGGTAATATAGATGGAATACGCTTGGCAAGCATAGTTTTACCTGCTCCGGGTGGGCCTATCATAATTACATTATGCCCACCGGCAGCCGCAATCTCCATAGCTCTTTTGATATTCTCCTGCCCTTGTACATGAGAAAAATCAGCTTCGTATTCATTCAACGAATTATAAAAAATATCGCGGGTATCGGTTATTAAAGGCTCTATTTCTTTTACACCCGTTATGAAATCTATGGCTTCTGTCAGGGTTTGTACACCGATAATATCCAGATTATTAACGATTGATGCCTCTATGGCATTTTCAACAGGCAGAATAAATCCTTTGAGTTTATCCCTACGGGCTTCTATAGCTATAGGCAGCACTCCCTTAATAGGCCTCAGTGTACCATCAAGAGCCAGCTCTCCCAGAATTACGTATTCTTCCAAATTTATAACAGGACTAATTAGCTCTCCGGCTGTCAGGATGCCTATCGCCATAGGTAAATCATACGCTGAGCCCTCCTTCCGGATATCGGCAGGTGCAAGGTTAATGACAGTTTTTTGTCTGGAAATCTGATAATTGCAGTTTTTTAGCGCAGCATCAATACGTTGTTGACTTTCTTTCACAGCTCCATCGGGAAGCCCTACTATTGACATACCGATGCCTTGTACTACACTTACTTCAACTGTTATCAAGGTAGCATTTACTCCATATACCGCTGCCCCAAAGGTTTTTGATAACATATTCTGGTTTTTTCTATCAAATTAAAACATCATTTTAATACTAAACAAATTCTGTTTCCAATCAGGCAAATATCTTCTGTCAGAGCATGTCCAATTGTCTATCTCAGAAAACTATTTCAATCAGAATGAGATTTTACTTAAGTAAAAATTGTTATTGCATTATTAAGATACAAAAGTAACAATATCTTTGCAGCTAAAATCTGGAAAGGTTTTATGTTTTATTGACAGTTATACGCAATTGAATCAAGATGGTAAAGGAAAATATTGATTATGTAGCTGAAATAGCACGATTGAAGAAAGAGAAGAACGCTGTTATTTTAGTGCATTATTATCAGGTAGCCGAAATTCAGGATATTGCCGATTATATTGGCGATAGCCTGGGGCTTTCGCAGCAGGCAGCTAAAACAGATGCCGACATGATTGTTTTTGCCGGTGTAAGATTCATGGCAGAAACAGCCAAGATATTATCTCCGCAAAAGAAAGTGATTCTACCTGACATGAACGCAGGTTGTTCTTTGGAGGAGTCTGCTCCTGCAGATGAATTTGCTGCGTTTAAAGCACAACACCCCGACCATATCGTGATCTCTTATGTGAACTGTTCTGCAGCGTTGAAAACATTGACCGATGTGGTTTGTACCAGTAGCAATGCGGTTAAGATTGTAGAGAGTTTCCCGAAAGACCAGAAGATAATCTTTGCACCTGACAAAAATCTGGGTGGATACATTAATCGGGTTACAGGGAGAGACATGGTTTTGTGGGATGGAGCCTGTATGGTGCATGAGACGTTCTCAGGCAAAATGATTCAGGATTTGAAAGCCAAACACCCAAATGCCAAAGTTGTAGCTCACCCGGAAAGCGAGCAATCGGTTTTGCAGCTGGCTGATTATATCGGGTCTACCACCGGCTTATTAAAGCACGTAATTACGAGCCCTGAAAAAGAGTTTATCGTAGCAACGGAATCGGGCATTTTGCATCAGATGAGAAAGGCCGCGCCCGACAAGAAATTCATTGTAGCGCCCACATCAAAAAATGGACATGCCTGCCAGGCTTGTTCTGATTGCCCGCACATGAAGCTTAACACCCTGGAGAAACTCTATTTGTGCCTGAGAGACGAAACGCCTGAAATAACTTTATCGCCTGAAATTATTGAAGAAGCCAGAAAACCTATTGAAAGGATGCTGGAGTTATCGGCCAGGTTTGGGTTGTAAGATTGCTCTTTGTCAAAAATGAAATTGGTTATACTTTTTCTAACATAACTGAGAGAAAGTAGGGAACAAGAAATAACAATATTATTCCGGATACAAAGAAAATAATAACCGTTCTCTTTTTATCATTTGTGCTTGATTCTTCAATATCAATAGTATCTAAAGGAGGAAGCAATCTATGAATGATATTAAGTAAAATCAAAAGTGGAGCAAATAGTATAATTCCATTGAAAATCAATGAATAGAAGTCTTTTCCCATCAATACAAACTTCAATTTCAGTTTGAATTGCAGCATAGCCACAATTGTTAAGAAAGTCATGTAATGCAAAAACAGAATTCCTCCAAACACATATTTGTATTCTCTTTTGGCATAGGTTTCACCGTGTTTTTTAAGCAAAAAACTGTAGAGGAAATTACGTAGAAGTAATAGGAATTTCAAATGTCGTTTAATTAAAGTGAATGGCTATTCAGCCGAATAATTCATTATACTATGTACACTAATTTATTGCCTGCTTAAAATAGATTCTATCTCTGATTTTCAATATAAATGACAGCATACCGGTTTATATGAAAAATGAATATATTGAATTTTAATTTTTAAGATAAAGTTAAAAAATTTATAACGATATTAAAATCGGCGCTTAATTTCTGACAGACTACTTTTGTACATTAAACCATTAATTATCTACTGATTTGGGTCTCACTTATCCTCTATACTCGCACGAATACTTTATGGCTAAAGCTCTTGATTTGGCCATACAATCAGGCGAAGCCGGAGAAATCCCGGTTGGCGCAGTAATAGTTGCAGGCGGCAGTAAAATTATAGGTAAAGGCACTAACCAGACAGAACAACTGAACGATGTTACGGCCCATGCCGAAATTATTGCCATTACGGCTGCTGCGCAATTTCTGGGTGCCAAATACCTGAAAGACTGCACTTTGTATGTAACACTAGAACCTTGCGTGATGTGTGCCGGAGCCTTGAATTGGTCTCAGATAGACAGAATAGTCTTTGGTGCTTCCGACCCCAAGCGTGGTTTTTCAAAGGTCACTCCAAATATATTACATCCGAAAACCAGTATTGTAAAAGGCGTTTTAGAAAAAGATTGTGAGGTTATGCTGAAGAATTTTTTCAGAGATTTGCGAACATAATTTATGTCGTTCGCGTTTAGCCAGTATACTTTAGTGTAATATTCAACACTAATTCATCAGGACATTCAATAATTAAAACTTAATTTAAGATATGGCATACACACTCGATCCTCTCCCTTATGCAAGTGATGCACTGGAGCCTCATTTTGATAAAGCAACAATGGAAATCCACCATGACCGTCATCACCAGGCTTATGTAACTAATCTCAATAATGCCATTGCAGGTACCGATTTAGAGGGTTTAAGCCTAAAAGAACTTCTGGCAGATATCAGCAAATATCCGGCTGCAGTAAGAAACAACGGTGGCGGACACTTCAATCATGACTTATTCTGGAATATTCTTTCTCCAAACGGCGGTGGTATTCCTCAAAGCACTTTAGGTAAAGCAATAGATGAGGCCTGGGGCTCATTTGATGCCTTCAAAGATGAATTCAAAAAAGCGGCTATCAGCCGTTTCGGTTCTGGTTGGGCATGGTTGGTTACAGATGGAGAAGGCAAACTTTTCATTACCTCTACTCCTAACCAAGACAACCCGTTGATGGATGTGGCAGAGAAGAAAGGCACGCCAATTCTGGGTCTTGATGTATGGGAGCACGCTTATTATCTGAAATTTCAGAATAAACGTCCGGACTATATTGATACTTTCTGGAACGTAGTTGATTGGGATGCCGTACAAAAACGTTACTCAAATACTAAGTAAAAATATTCAGAATTCGGTTCTTAAAGAGATGCTTACAGGCATCTCTTTTTGTTTAATAAAATATCTCCTTTTACGAAGCGCATAAGTAGTTGTCGGTTCTGTTCTTTTTTAGTTCAATCTTAACTACTTTTGTAGCGTAAATTGCTACTTAAACAACGAGCGGTACCTTAAAAATATCCTGAGTATAATGCGGCTGATTATATCTTTGGTATTTTTTGAATCAAAAAAACAGATTCTATGTCATTTACTTTAAAAGATAAATCAATCCTTATTACAGGAGGCACAGGCTCGTTAGGGAAAGCCCTTACGAAACATATCTTGTCTAAGCATCCTGAAATAAAGAAATTAATCATTTTTTCAAGAGACGAGCAGAAGCAATTTCAGATGGCTCAGGAGTATCCTGACAGCAAGTATCCTCAGATGAGATATTTCATTGGAGATGTGCGAGATTTTGAACGTTTGAAAAGAGCCTTGAGGGGTGTTGATTACGTAATACATGCTGCTGCCATGAAACACGTTCATATTGCAGAGTATAACCCAATGGAATGTGTAAAAACAAATGTTTTAGGTGCTGAGAATATCATTAATGCTTGCCTTGAAACAGATGTGGAAAGAGTAGTGGCCTTATCGACCGATAAAGCCTGCGCCCCTATCAATCTATATGGTGCTACCAAACTGGCATCTGACAAGTTGTTTGTAGCTGCCAATAATATTAAGGGATGGAATCCTATCAGATTCTCGGTAGTACGATACGGCAACGTAATGGGCTCTAACGGATCTGTAATTCCGTTCTTTATTAATAAAAGAAAAGAGGGGATCATTCCGATAACCGACCCGGATATGACTCGCTTCAATATTTCTTTGCAGGGAGGTGTAGACATGGTGATGCACGCATTGGAACACGCCTGGGGAGGAGAATTGTTTATTCCTAAAATTCCTTCCTACCGGATTCTGGATGTTGCCAAAGCAATAGCCCCTGAATGCGAAATTAAGATTGTAGGTATAAGGCCCGGTGAAAAAATTCATGAAGAAATGATTACCGAGTCAGACTCTTATCTGACCTACGATTTAGGTAAGTATTTTACCATTCTGCCGTCAACACATAAATGGAAAATCGAAGATTTCATTGCGCAGTTCAATGCAGTAAAAGTACCTATCGGATTTAAGTATACGTCTGCTGAAAACACCGATTGGGAAACTGTTGAAAGCCTGAGAGGATTAATTAAAGAACATGTCGACCCAAACTTTGAAGTTTAGATGAACGCTATTCCATATGGAAAACAACATATAACAGAAGAAGATATAGCTGTTGTTATTGAAACACTTAAAAGCCCTAATTTGACACAAGGGCCAAAAATAAAAGAGTTTGAAGACAATTTCGCTAAATACATTGGTGCTAAATATGCCGTTGCTGTTTCAAACGGTACCGCTGCTTTACACTTATGTGCTTTAGCTCTGAATGTAAAGGAAGGAGATAAAGTAATTACTACTCCCATCACTTTTGTTGCATCCGCCAATTGTGTGCGTTATTGTGGCGGAGAAGTAGTGTTTGGAGAAATAGACCCGGAGACCTATCTGTTAGATATCAATTCCGTAAAAAAGCTCCTAGAAGAGGCTCCTAAAGGCACTTACAAAGGAATTATTCCGGTTGATTTTGCCGGAAGAGCCGTAGATCTGGAAGAATATCGCAAACTGGCAGATGAATATAATCTTTGGATTGTTGAAGATGCCTGCCATGCACCGGGAGGATACTTTATTGACTCCAACAACACAAGGCAAAATTGCGGTAATGGTAATTTTGCTGATTTAGTGGTTTTTTCTTTTCATCCGGTCAAGCACATTGCGTGTGGCGAAGGTGGTATGATAACCACTAACGATGAAAACATGTATCAGCGGTTGCTTCAACTGAGAACTCACGGCATTGTAAAAGCTAACGATCTGTATTTAAACAGTATAGAGCAAGCAGAAGGACAGGATGCCTACCCCGGCTGGTATATGGAAATGCAAACTTTAGGATATAACTATAGGCTTACCGATTTCCAGGCAGCACTGGGCAATAGTCAGTTAACAAGAATAGACGATAACCTTGCTAAAAGAAGACAAATTGCTGCCCGTTATTTTAATGCATTTAAAGACGCTGAATTTATTAAGGGCCAGTCAGGAATAGTAGATGGCCACGCGTATCATTTATATATAATTGAAGTAGACAACAGGTTGGGTCTTTACAAATATTTGCATGAAAAGGGAATTCTGGCGCAAGTACATTATATACCTTCACACATTATGCCTTATTATCGTAATCTTGGCTGGAAAGAAGGTGACAGACCATTAGCAGAGCATTATTATAAAGGCTGTATTAGTATACCGATGTATCCGACCTTGTCGGAAGAAGAACAAGCGTACGTTATTAATTCAATTCTTGGATTTTTTGAATAGAAATTAATAAAGCAGCAACCGGTGAATTCAGTGAAATGATTGATTCATAAAAAAGGTTGATTCAACAATGAGCAATATCGCGATTATTCCGGCACGTGGTGGCAGCAAGAGGATTCCCCGAAAAAACATAAAAGATTTTTGCGGTAACCCTATCATTGCCTATTCAATAAAAGCCGCGCTTGCCAGTCAATTGTTCGATGAAGTAATGGTTTCTACCGATGATGCCGAAATTGCTGATATCAGCCTGCAATATGGTGCAAGTGTACCTTTTTTTCGATCAAGTGAAAACGCGGGCGACTATGCAACAACGGCCGCTGTCATTACCGAAGTGCTGAACAATTATTCAAATCTTGGTAAAAACTATCAATATGCCTGCTGTATTTATCCTACAGCGCCGTTTGTAACTGCAGAAAAAATAACAGAGGCTTACAAGCTATTACATAGCAATAATTTTGACACGGTACTGACCATTCAGCCTTTCTCATTCCCTATTCAACGGGCGTTTTATAAAGAACATAACACGATCAGATGGGTTGATTCTGAACACGCACTGACCCGTTCTCAGGATTTACCCAAAACATTTCATGATGTAGGCCAATTTTACTTCTTTAATACCCATACATTTCTTCAATCCGGGCAATTAATATCGGCTAACACCGGCGCTATTGAAATAAATGAATTAGAGGCTCAAGACATTGACAATGAAACAGATTGGAAACTCGCTGAACTGAAATTTAGATTGATGAATCCATGAGAAAATACGCTTGCTTGAGTAGACAAACTTATAGTTCAGACAAATATTCCATCGTTCCTATCAGAGACGAGGATAAATATGCTATTATGCAATGGCGCAATGAGCAGATTTATCATTTAAGACAGCCTGAGCCCCTCACAGCCGAGCAACAGGATTGGTATTTCAGCCATGTGGTAAGTAAATTATTCAGTACAGATAAACCCACCCAATTGCTTTTCTCGTATCTTGAAAACGGCACTTGCATTGGTTATGGTGGTCTGGTTCATATTAACTGGACTGACAAGCATGCCGAGATTTCGTTTATCATGCAGACTGCTCTGGAAACAGATTCTTTTGAATTTCACTGGCAAACCTACCTGTCGTTAATAGAGAAAATTGCTTTTGAAGAACTAAATTTGCATAAGATATTTACTTACGCATTTAATATAAGACCCCATCTGTATGAGGCTATTGAAAAAAGTAACTATCGGTTAGAAGCAAGATTACCCGGGCACTGTTTATTTGAGGGCAAATTTATTGATGTACTGATTCACTCTAAGTTTAATTCTGTTAACATAAGAAAAGCCAACGAAAACGACCTTGAGCTCTATTATGAATGGGCAAATGAAGAGGAAGTCCGAAAGCAATCATTCAATAGCGAGGCCATTGCTTTTGATAATCATTCGAAATGGTTTCAGAAAAAATTAGCAGATAATAATACCTTAATGCTTGTTTTTGAAGATGAACAACAAAATCCAATCGGTCAGGTAAGGTTTGATAATAATGATGGTCAAAGAAAAAGTATCATAGGTATATCGATAGATAAACAATACAGAGGCAAAGGCTTTGCGGGTAAAATACTAAAATTAGCAACCGGTTATTTCTTTCAGGTAAACTCTGATTACACCATTGAGGCTTATATTAAAACAGAAAACAAAGGTTCAATTGAGGCATTTAAGTACGCTGGTTTTTCGTTCAGCAAAAACTTAGAGTATCAGGGTTATACAACCGTATTATATACAAAGGATCACAGATGAAAATTGGAAATTATCATATTGGGCAGAATTATAAGCCATTTATCATAGCAGAAATGAGTGGTAATCACAACCAGTCATTAGAAAAAGCGTTGAAAATTATTGAAACGGCTGCTCAATGCGGTGCTGATGCCGTTAAGTTGCAAACTTATACTGCAGATACCATTACGATTAACCAGAGAGGCGGTCTTTTTGATATTAAAGATGATACCTCTCTATGGAAAAACCGGAATCTATATGAGCTGTATCAGGAGGCACACACTCCTTGGGAATGGCATGAAGCTATGTATAAATGTGCGGCAGATAATAATATTATCTGTTTCTCTACTCCTTTTGATGATACTGCCGTAGATTTTCTTGAAAACTTAGGTACTCCTGCCCATAAGATAGCCTCTTTTGAGAATAATCATTTTCCTTTATTGAAAAAGGTTGCTCAAACTGGCAAGCCCGTGATTATGTCGACAGGTGCAAGTACACTGGCTAACCTTGACGAAGCCGTAAATGTATTGCGGGAAAACGGCTGTAAAGATCTGGTGCTGCTTAAATGCACCAGCAATTACCCGGCAAGCCCGGAGAATTCGAATGTGCGTACTATTCCTCATTTACGAGATTTATTTCAATGCGAAGTTGGTTTGAGCGATCATACAATGGGTATCGGAGTACCATGTGCCGCAGTTACCCTCGGTGCCACAGTAATAGAAAAACATTTTTGTCTCAGCCGTGCCGAAGGAGGTGTGGATTCTGCATTCTCGCTAGAACCCGATGAGCTGAAATCGCTGGTTATTGAAACTGAAAGAGCCTGGCAATCAATAGGACAAATCCAGTACGGAGTGCAAGAGTCAGAAAAGAAAAGTCTTTTATTCAAGCGATCAATCTATGTTGTAAAAGATATCAAAGCAGGTGAAATATTTACAGAGCAGAACATCCGGGTAATCAGACCGGGAGACGGAATGGCACCTAAGTATTATGAGTCCTTACTCGGGAAGACTGCCTATGTTGATCTGAAGGCCGGCAATCCATTAAATCTGTAAAGTATCAGGAAAACCTAATGCTTTCTCCGCATTGTAAACATATTATCCGATAATTAGGATAACTGACCTGAACATAAATAATTCGGAAATTTTATACAGTTTTGTTATATCATTACGTTTGAAAGATTTAACTTGCAACGGAAAACTGTTTTTGAATTATTTTTTGAGATAGTGCAGTCTTGTTGTGGCTTCTTAAAGTATAATTTCGGGTTAAAAATTTAATTTAAAAAATTCATTTTGTTGTTCTATTTACCTTGTTATGAAAGGAATTATTCTCGCCGGAGGTTCTGGAACTCGCCTACACCCTCTCACCCTAGCTGTTAGCAAACAATTAATGCCGGTATATGATAAACCAATGATTTATTATCCTTTATCAATACTTATGCTGGCAGGAATCCGGGAAATATTGATTATTTCTACTCCTCATGATTTGCCTCATTTTAAAAAACTGTTAGGCGACGGAAGCAGAATAGGATGTACCTTTAGCTATGCAGAACAACCAAACCCTGACGGGCTTGCACAAGCTTTTATAATAGGAGCCGATTTTATAGGTAATGACAACGTGGCATTGGTGCTGGGAGATAATATTTTTTATGGCAGTGGCCTGAGTAAACTATTGCAAAGCAGCACAGAGCCTGAGGGCGGCATAGTATTTGCCTACCAAGTTCATGACCCTGAAAGATACGGTGTGATAGAGTTCGATGAAAACCGCAAAGCGATTTCTATTGAGGAGAAACCTCAACAACCTAAATCTAATTTTGCTGTACCCGGTCTATATTTCTATGATAACAATGTTGTAGAAATTGCCAAAAATATTAAACCCTCGCCACGTGGTGAGCTGGAAATAACCGACATCAACAGAGTATATCTTGAAAACGGGAAACTAAGTGTAGGCATTATGAACAGAGGCACTGCCTGGCTGGATACCGGCACCTTTGTTTCTCTGATGCAGGCTGCCCAGTTTGTACAGGTTATAGAAGAAAGGCAAGGTCTTAAAATAGGTTGTATAGAAGAAGTAGCTTACCGAATGGGCTTTATTGATTCTGCAAAATTAGAAATAATTGCTCAACCTCTGGTTAAAAGTGGATACGGCCAATACCTGCTAAACCTGATATAATTTCTGAATTACTATCGGTCTTTTCAAATCCGCCATTTTATAATTTCTCTAATGTTTATAAAACTTCTGTATTTTAAATCAGATTATGACTTCTCTTAAAACTATCCTAACGATTACTGTACTATTTTTAATAGGCTTTTTCGAAACAGGTTATTCGCAACAACCTCAGCTTCCCAGTAACCTACCATCAAATGTTGATAAACTTACAGACAAACAGCTGGAAGCGTTTTTGAAAGCCGCAGAGTCGAGAGGTTTAAATGAAACCCAGATTCAAACGCTGGCTATGTCAAGAGGTTACACCAGTGAAGACATTGCTAAAGTAAGAGAAAGAATAAATCGTTTAAAAACCGGAACCGCGGAAGTTAAACTTACGAGTGATAGTGGAACAGTGGTTAAAACTGATAATGTAACCCGTGAACAAATAGGTGAAGTTGCTAAAAGAACATCTACGGAGGTGTCAGACGAAACTGAAGTTGGGAAGAAATCGGAAATTTTTGGAAGTCAATTATTCAATAACAAGAATCTTACTTTTGAGCCTAATCTTAAGCTGCCCACACCAAAAAATTATATTTTAGGGCCAGATGATGAACTTAGAATTGATATAACAGGCTACGCTTATCAGCACTATGAGACGAAGGTTACGCCAGAGGGAACGATAAGAATTGAGAATCTTGCTCCGATCTATGTAAATGGAAATACAATTGAACAGGCTAAAATAAAAATTGTCGATCGTTTGAAAGTTATTTTTGCGGGCTTACGAAATGGCTCTTTAAATGCCGATGTAACCCTCGGGAATGTTAGGACGATTAAAGTTACAATAATAGGCGAAGTTCAGAACCCGGGTACTTATTCTATTTCATCTTTAGCTTCGGCATTCAACGCACTTTATTTGTCAGGGGGGCCGAATAACAGTGGTTCATTCAGAAATATTCAGGTTTTACGGAATAATTCGGTCGTCAAGACAATAGACGTTTATGATTTCTTATTAAGTGGGAAACGTGAAAATGACATAATTTTAGTGGATCAGGATGTAATATTAGTACCTGTTTTCCAAAAGAAAGTAAAAGTCGAAGGGGAAGTTAAAAAGGCAGGAGTTTTTGAATTGAAAGCCGATGACAATTTCAAAAAGTTAATGGAATATGCGGGTGGTTATACTGAACAAGCTTATACTGCATCGGTAAATGTTAGAAGAAATACACTGACAGAAAAAAAGATTATAACGTTTGATCCGCAATCTACTGATGACTTTACAGTTCAGAATGGCGACCAGTTTATTATTGGCGCTATCATAGATCGTTTTGAGAATAAAGTCGAGATCAGAGGGGCCGTATTCAGACCCGGTGAATTTGCATTAGGAGAAAACATAAAAACTGTAAAACAGCTAATACAAAATGCACAAGGTTTGAGAGAAGATGCCTATTTAGAACGGGCATTTTTAATCAGAAAAAAAGAAAACCTTGATATTGAATACATAGCGATTGACCTGAAAAAACTTTTAAATGGTGAGGTTAATGACATAGAGTTGAAAAGAGAAGACCAGTTACTTGTGAAATCAATAGTTGAGATTCGTCAGCAAAGGCTCGTTTATATTGAAGGAGCCGTTAATAATCCGGGATTTTATGACTATGCCGATAACATGGAAGTGAAAGACTTAGTTGTACTGGCCGGAGGATTTAGTGACGGAGCTGCAATGAAAAGGATTGAAATTGCCAGAAGATTACATAATGATGAGTCTAACAACAAATCGACTGAAATCATATCTGTTAACCTGAACAGTGAGTTAACTTCAAATCAAGACGTTCCGAAACTTAGGGCGTTTGATAATATTTTTATTCGTAGCCTTCCTAATTATGACGATCAACAAATTGTTCAGGTTAACGGCGAGGTAAATTACCCTGGTTCATATGCTATAGAGAATAAAGGTGATAAGCTTTCGGATATTCTTACCAGAGCCGGAGGGCTCCGTAAAGAGGCTGATATTACCGGCGCGAAATTATTCAGAAATAACCAATTGATTTTTGTTGATTGGGAAAAAGCATTGAAAAATAAAAATACCCCGTCTAACATTTTTATCGAAAAGGGCGACAGAATAGAGATTCCTAAAAAAAGACAAACAGTTACCATTATAGGACAAGTACTTAACCCAACTACTGTTGCTTTTCAACCGGATTTTTCTTTCAAAAGCTATATAGCACAGGCCGGTGGTTTTACAGATAGTGCTTTTATAAGAAAAACTTATGTAAGATATGCCAATGGAAGTACCGATAGAACCCGTAGCTTTTTGGGGATGAAGTCTTATCCCAAAGTTAAATCGGGTATGACGGTCCTTGTTCCCAAAAAGAACAGAGTCCGGATGAGCCCTACAGAAAAAATTGCATTAAGTACAAGTTTTGCCTCATTGTCTGCCATAATATTAACAATTATCAGACTTATCTAAATTAGTTTATTTAAGGTTAAAAGATTTTAAAAGCGGCGAAGCCAAAATTGAAAATATATAGAATTGCTTTGTTTTATAGATTCTGGGCTCTGCTGTAGCCCTGAAAAAAACAGGTAATTCACAAACTAAAATTATGTTATGAGCGAATCGAAAAGTGAAGTTGTTAGTATCAATTTCAAAGCTTTTTTTCAGATTATATGGAAAGAGAAATTGGTAATTCTACTTATTTTAACGGCTGCTGCAGGTCTTGGATTCTGGAAAAATTATTCCAGCCCGGACGAATTTACTTCTTCCGGCAGAATATTGCCTGAGTTTGTTGGCAGATCCAACAGATTTGGTGGTTTAGCAGGACTGGCCAATATAGCTGGTTTAGAAATGTCTGGTGTTGATGGCGTTGAAGCCATCAGGCCCGATTTATATCCTGATGTACTGTGGAGCGCTCCGTTCTTTTTAGAATTATTCAAACAAACGGTTACCACAAAAAATAACAAAAAAATTCTTTTTAAAGAATTTTATATTAACTCAGTTTTAGAAGGTGATACATCTATTGTTAAAATTGCAGAAACTGTTGTTAAAGCCCCGGGGTATTTAGTCTTGAATCCCCAGGATATGCATATGATTAACGCGTTAAAATATAGAATTGCAGCAAATATTGATAAAAAAAGCATGGTTATTGACATTACTGTTACAATGCCAGACCCCGTTGTAGCTGCCGAAGTGGCAAGTTTTTCTATGAAATACCTTACGAACTATGTTACGGGTTATAGAATAGATAAAGCCAAAAGAGATTTAACTTTTCTCGAAGAAAGACTTGACGCCGCCAAGGGAAAATTTTATACCACTCAGAACAAAAAAGCGCAATACAGTGATCAGTTTCAAATATCTACTATGCGTTCGCAATCTGCTGACGTTCAAAGAGAGCGGCTTGAATCTGATTACCGCATGTCTTCTACGTTTTATAGTGAGCTTTTAAGAAAATACGAAGAAGCCAAAATAAAAGTGCAACAGGAAACTCCTGTTTTTAAGGTTCTTGAACCACCAGTAGTTCCGATCATGAGAAGTTCGCCCGTTACACTGATAATCTTAATAACCCATCTGTTTTTTGGAGGGTTAATTGCACTGATCGTTGCCATATCAAAAAGTGGTAACTATAAAAAAATTCTTACAAGCTAATTTCATGATGATCCTGCTATGAAAGCTTAATTAAAGCACAGGATGATTCATCTCTATTTCAATACCTTATAAGTTATTTATTACAACTTCTTACTACCCATTTGAAACAGTAATAAATAACTTATATTATTTAAAGGCCGGTTAATCCTGAATCAATACCCATTCATATTAAGTTATGTGCAATTGTTTTTCTGAGTATATCATCAAAGCAGCACTTAATTAATGATTATTTTCGAATAAATGTCTAAGAAAATTGCATACGTCGGAGAGTTTGTTTTCCCGTATGGTGCTGCAACTACTAAGAGGGCTCTTGGGCTGGCACGCTTATTCTCTGCTTGCGGTTATGAAGTTTCATTTTATGGCTTAATTACAGAAGCCGAGAGCAAGAATTTAGCAAGCGGAAAATTCGAGAATTTCTCTTTTTCTAATCAGATTCTGAAAGATGGAGAACGGAATATTCTATTGAAGCTTTTTAACTGGTTAGTTAGCGGCTATAGAATGATCAAACTGTTTGCTCCTACAAAGCCTGACTATATAATCTTAACAGAGGGATACTCCAGATATTTACTGCCATTGCTTCTTTACTCTAAAAAACATAAAACTAAAGTTATTGTTGACATAGAAGACTGGCACGAGTACCAGCATCTACCATTTGGAAGATTTGGGCCTTTTGCATTGGATTGCCATTTGGCTATAACCAAACTGATAAAAAAATGTGATGGCGTCATAGCCATAAGTTCATTTTTTGAAAACTATTATAGGCGTTCAGATGTAAAAGTAATAAGGATTCCGGTTCTGATTGACAAAGAAAAACATCACGCCAATTCTGAAAAAATTGATTGCTTCGACAAAGATCATTTGCATTTAATTTATATAGGTAACCATAACAACAGAGATATACTTGATACGGCCATCATTGGAATACACTCACTTGTAATGGATGGTGTTAAAGTTAAACTCCATTTGGTTGGCCCTTCAAAGCAATCAATCGAAGAGCTTCTTGGTAATAAAAGCTATTTATTGGAAGAATTACCAGAGTCTATTGTTTTTCATGGTTGGGTAGACTCAGAAAGGGTTTCTTTATTACTTGCTAATGCCGATTTCTCCTTTTTTATACGACCAGACAAAAGATATGCGAATGCCTGTTTTCCAACTAAATTTGTGGAGAGTATGAGTGCCGGTTTACCGATTATTTGTAATCTGACAAGTGACCTTGGTATGCATGTGAAAGACGGAGAAAATGGATTTATTATGAAAGACGAATCTGTTCAAAGTTTTATAGAATGTGTAAAAAAGGCAAGTCGAATTTCTGAAGAAAAGAAAAAACAGATGAAATTGGCAGCAAAAGCTGAAGCTCATAAATCGTTTGACTACAGAGATTTTATGGCTCCGGTTAAAGAGTTTTTCCGGGAGATTGACTCCCGGTCTTAAATTGCCTGCGTGCGGTTTAGTAATAAAGTATGATTCGCAGATAGAATGAATAATTCCGTCAATCATTCTGAAATATTCATTACTTTATAAAAATATAAACCGACTTATATTAAGTTAAATGTTATATTAACTAAATTTAGATCGTCAGAGGACTAAGTCGCTTTCTGTTTGGATTAGGAAAATACCGCAAGCAACTATTGAAATATCCATAACTTTTGTATTACTATTCTTCAAAAATATAAAGCAAAACTTAAGACTACTGTCTCTATAATCTATTAAACTTTTGATCTGAAAATCGCTATTGATTCGTTTATAAAAGAGTTATAATCATTGAGAATTTTACTATTATGAATAATCATAACTATAAATAAATCTTAGCGCACTCGTTTAATAATGATCATAAACAATATACAAATTACTATTATCGGGCTTGGGTATGTTGGTTTGCCACTTGCAGTAGAGTTTGGAAAAAAATATCCAACTCTAGGTTTTGATATTAATGAAAGTCGTATAACAGAGCTTACAAAAGGGCATGACAGAACTAAAGAACTAACCGAAGAAAAACTGAAGGAAGCTGATTTTCTCACTTTTACTACCGAACTGAATTCTACTTCAAGGTCATCGACCGCTACGAATATATACATTATTACAGTTCCGACACCAATAGACCAGTTTAAGAAACCCAATCTAAAACCATTGTTAAGTGCGTCACAATTGGTTGGGCAGGTTTTAAAAAAAGGCGATATTGTTATTTACGAAAGCACCGTTTATCCAGGGTGTACAGAAGAAGACTGTGTTCCGGTATTAGAACAATACAGCCAACTAAAATTCAATTATGATTTTTACTGCGGCTATTCTCCTGAGAGAATTAATCCCGGAGATAAATTACATACTGTAACCAAAATCAAGAAGGTTACTTCAGGAAGTACTGAAGAAGTGGCCGAATTTATTGATTCTTTGTATTCGTCTATAATTGAAGCCGGTACTTTTAAAGCATCGTCTATTAAAGTTGCTGAAGCTGCCAAGGTGATTGAAAACTGTCAAAGAGATATCAATATTGCTTTTGTTAACGAATTGGCTCTAATTTTTGATAAAATGGCGATAGACACCTTATCAGTTCTGGAAGCAGCCGGCACCAAATGGAATTTTTTACCGTTTAAACCGGGTTTGGTCGGCGGCCACTGCATAGGTGTAGACCCGTATTATCTGACATATAAGGCAGAGTCGCTGGGATATCATCCTCAGGTAATATTAGCCGGTAGAAGAATCAACGACAATATGGGGAAACACGTAGCCGCTGAGACTGTCAAATTGTTAATAAAAAATAATATTGTTCTTAACAAGGCTAAAATACTAGTGTTAGGTATTACTTTTAAAGAAAATTGTCCGGATATCCGAAACTCTCGTGTTATTGATATTATTTGCGAGCTAAAAGATTACGGTATTGATGTTGATGTTTTTGATCCGTGGGCGTCTCACGAGGAGGTAAAAGAAGAGTACCAGATAGAGATAAAAAGGGAATTGGACTTTAATGATTACGTAGGTGTTATTTTAGCCGTGAATCATTATCAGTTTTCAGAATCTTCTATTCTGGAATCTTTGGGCGATTTTAAAGGAATAGTTTTTGATGTGAAAGGGCAGTTAGAGCCTCATCTGGTTTCTAAAAGACTATAATGTACGAAATTGCATATCATAACGTAGATTTAAACTCTTTTTCTGTCTTAGTTACGGGAGGAGCCGGGTTTATTGGTTCAAATATTGTTGAGTATCTGATAAAATATAATATCGGTAAAGTCAGAATCCTAGACAACCTGTCAACAGGATATTTGCTTAACATTGAAAAATACCTGGCCTTACCGAATGTGGAATTTATCCATGGTGATATACGGGATCCTGAAATTTGTGAAAGAGCCTGCGATGGTATAGATTATGTGCTTCATCAGGCCGCTTTAGGCTCAGTCCCGCGGTCAGTAATTGATCCTTTTACTACAAATGAAGTAAATATTACCGGCTTTCTGAACATACTCATAGCTGTTAAAAACAGTTCGGTAAAGCGAATGGTATATGCTGCTTCTTCATCTACTTATGGTGATAGTAGCGAATTGCCTAAGATAGAAGCACGCATTGGCAAACCACTGTCGCCCTATGCAGTTACAAAGTATGTCAACGAGTTGTATGCTGATGTTTTCAGCAAAACCTATGGTGTAGAGCTAATCGGATTACGATATTTCAATGTATTTGGCCCTCGTCAAAATGTAAAAGGTCCGTATGCTGCTGTGATTCCTTTATTTATTGAAGCGGCCTTAAAAGCAGAAGCTCCGACTATTAACGGCGATGGAGAAACAAGCCGTGATTTTACATTTATAGAAAACGTTGTTCAGGCTAACATTAAAGCTATGTTAGCACCCGATTTAAAAAAACATGAGGTATGTAACATTGCTTTCGGAGAACGAACGACTCTGAATATGCTTTGGGAATACATCACCAGAATTGCAGGAATCGATATTAAACCTAATTATCTGAAAGAAAGAGTTGGGGATATTAAGCATAGCCATGCCAGTATTACCAAGGCGCATGAGCTTTTTTCCTATTCTCCCTCAATAGACATCTATAATGGCGTAAGTATCACTTTCTCCTGGTATAAGAATCACTTGAATTACGGACCATAATTCACACAAACCATTATAATAAACATGACATCATTTCTGATCATGTCAGTATAACCTATTATTTCATTATCCGACAATACGAAATGTACAGTGCGTTTTTTAAGCGATTGGCTGACTTTATAATCTCTCTTGCAGGATTTATCGTTTTGTCTCCAATATTCTTGCTTGTTGTTATCTTATTGCTTATTCTGAATCAAGGAAAAACTTTCTTTTTTCAGAATAGACCAGGGGAAAATGAAAAGATTTTTAAAGTAACCAAGTTCAAAACTATGAAAGATAAGCGTGATGCCCGGGGAAATCTGCTACCTGACGCCACACGTTTAACGATAATCGGCACATTTATCCGAAAAACCTCATTAGATGAACTACCGCAACTCATTAATGTAATAAAAGGTGACATGAGTCTTATTGGCCCCAGGCCTCTCTTGGTTGAGTATCTACCCATTTATAATGAAAATCAACGAAAAAGGCATAATATACGGCCAGGTATAACCGGCTGGGCGCAAGTGAATGGCAGAAATTCTATCAGTTGGCAACAAAAGTTTGAGTATGATATTTGGTACGTTAATAACCTTTCTTTAATATTGGATATAAAGATTGCTTTGCTAACTATAAAAAAAGTTTTGGTTTCTGAAGGTATAAATCAAGATAGTAACATAACAATGGAAGAATTTAAAGGCAATAAAAATGAATAATTTATTAATCACTTCTGCTGGTAGACGAGTATCTCTTGTTCGTGCTTTTAAGAAGGAATTAGCTTTGGTTTTTCCTGATAGTAAAGTTTTTACTACAGATTTAAATCCGGAGTTATCAGCAGCTTGCCATGTTGCAGATTCTTATTTTAAAATTGGCAAAGTAACTGATGTAAATTATGTAAGTCAGCTATTAGAACTGTGTCTGAATCACCAGATTAAACTTGTTATACCAACCATTGATACAGAATTAAAAGTACTAGCTCAAAATAAGCACTTATTTCAAGAAAATGGTATCTCTATCATTATCTCTGATTTAAGTTTTATCAATAAATGTAGGGATAAACGGATAACTAATGATTTTTTCAATAACGTCGGGATTTTAACTCCAAAACCGATTGATAAATCTAGCCCAACTTTTCCTTTGTTTATTAAACCTTATGATGGTAGTTTAAGTAAAGACATTTTTATTATTAACAAACCCGAAGAACTGACCCCGTATCATCTTTCAAATCCTAAGTTTTTGTTTATGGATTATATTGACCCGAAACTCCATGAAGAATATACTATAGATATGTATTATGATAGACATAATCTTTTAAAGTGTTTGGTTCCCAGAAAAAGAATTGAGGTAAGAGGAGGCGAAATAAGTAAGGGTATAACGGTAAAAAATGAAATTATTAAACTCGTAAAAGAAAAATTAAATTACATTAAGGGTGCCATTGGTTGTTTAACTTTTCAAGTCTTTTTCAATTTGAAACAAAAAGAAATTATAGCCATTGAGATAAATCCTCGTTTCGGTGGGGGTTACCCTTTAAGCTACCTGGCTGAAGCTAATTACCCTAAATTTCTGATTCAAGAATACTTACTGAATGAATATATAACTTACTTTGAGGACTGGAAAGAGAATATTCTGATGCTACGATATGATCATGAAATAATTGTTCAACTATGAATCCGAAAGTTATAATATTCGACTTGGATGATACTTTATATAAAGAAATTGATTATTTAAAATCTGCGTATTTTACAATTGCCCATTCATTTTTTGTTTCGGATGAAGCCGATAAGGTTTATCTTGAAATGATTGAATGGTATTATGCCAGAGATAACGTCTTTGCTAATCTTATTGATAGATACACCCTTGATATTGAAATACCTGCTCTTATCAATAATTACAGATCTCATTTCCCTGATATAAGGCTTGACGATGAATTAAACGATTTATTGTATAATCTCAAAAACGAAGGACACAAAATGGGTTTAATTACCGATGGGTTTTCAATAACTCAAAGGAACAAAATTAAAGCATTGGGGTTGGAATCATTTTTCGATTTAATAGTTATTTCAGAAGAATTTGGTTCTGAAAAACCCCATCCGAACAATTTCGAGCATTTTCATCAGTTTGGTTCTGCTGATTATTTCTATATTGCTGACAACCTCACGAAAGATTTCATCGTTCCTAATCAATTAGGCTGGCATTCTATCTGCTTACTGGACAACGGACAGAATATTCATAAACAAAGCTTCAATCAGGATACCGCATATCTGCCCAAATACACCATATCTTCAATCAAAGAATTGCTGCCTTTAATCAACTCATAATTTAAACTTAGAGGTAGCTTCTAATTTCCAAGAAAAAAGTCTCGGCTATTATTACTCTTAAGACGTTTTATTAACCTGATAAATCAGATTAATAAAATTTCAATCTTTTATCGTCTAGATAAATACCAGTCTTATTCGTAATTTTGAAAGTTTCCTTACAACAAACAATTCTTATTGATATCCGGAAGGGGTATTAAGGTTAAAAAATACAAACCAACTTTCAAGGTTATAATGGATAGTAAAATATGGCTCTCTTCGCCTCATATGGGCAGCAAAGAATTTGAATTTGTAAAATCCGCTTTTGACTCAAACTGGATAGCCCCCCTGGGGCCAAATGTAGATGGATTTGAACAAGATATTTGTGATTTTACCAGCACCCCAAACACCGCAGCATTAAGCTCGGGCACGGCTGCTATTCATTTAGCACTGATATTGCTAAATGTAAAAGCAGGAGATGAGGTTCTTTGTTCAAGTTTTACTTTTTCAGCTACTTGTAATCCCATTGCGTATCTGGGAGCAACCCCTGTTTTTATTGATTCTGAAGAAAAAACCTGGAATATGGACCCGGAAGCTTTAGAAACGGCCATTAAGGATAGAATAGTTAAAGGGAAAAAACCTAAAGCCATTATCTTAGTACACCTTTATGGTATGCCTGCGCAATTAGATGAAATAGTATCGATAGCCAATAAATACGATATTCCCCTCATTGAAGATGCTGCTGAGGCCTTAGGCTCTGCTTATAAGGGAAAAAGCCTGGGTATATTCGGCCAGTTTGGTATTTATTCATTTAACGGCAACAAAATTATAACTACTTCCGGTGGGGGAGCGTTGATATCTGCCGACAAAGAATTGATTGAGAAAGCCCGCTTTTTAGCGACACAGGCGCGCGATAAAGCCCCTCACTATCAACACTCTGAAATAGGATACAATTATCGGATGAGCAATATCTGTGCAGGCATTGGCCGTGGGCAGATGCTGGTGTTAAATGAACGAGTAGCTCAAAGGAGAAACAACTATAATTACTACAAGACATCCTTAGAAAAGTTTGATCAACTGGAGTTCTTAGAAGAGCCTTCTTCTGATTTTTTCTCAAACAGATGGTTGACTTGTGTTCTTATCAAAAGCTACGAAAAAAGGGAGTCCATACGATTGGCTTTAGAAAAAAGGAACATCGAATCCCGTCCGTTGTGGAAACCCATGCACCTTCAGCCTGTTTTCAAAGATGCTCCTTTTTATGGCTCAGGCATATCTGAAGCACTGTTCGATCGTGGGTTATGTTTACCTTCAGGCTCAAATCTGGAAGAAAATGATCTAGAAAAAGTTGTTGAAGTTTTACAAGAAAATTTGAACGCAAACGCAGTTTAGGCATTTACAAACGGGTCATAATCACAGATTCAATATCTTATAAAATGAGCCGACAATGACTCTCACTATGTTGTTCTCATCTGGTAGTCAATGTTATATGTAAAAATTAAAAGTGTATCAGTAAAAAGTTATATGAATGTACTTTTAAGTACATGAGCTACAACCATTAAATAAAAATTTAGTTTAATAGTTTTGTTTGACACAAAAACCTGTTTAATTTAGCAGATAATCATCGATTCCATTACTATTAAATTCTCCGCGGAATGAAAACAATCTTTACCAGATCGTTCTATATACTTTCTCTCTTTTCAGCAACCACTCTAGCCGGCTTTGCTCAAAAAGAAAGAGCCAATGTGGGTATAGGTACTTTGCAACCACATGAATCAGCAGTACTGGATATTAAATCTTCTACGCAGGGGCTCTTAATACCCCGTATGTCTTTGCAACAACGTAACGCTATACAAAACCCGGCTAACGGGCTAATGGTCTATCAAACCGATTTGATCTCGGGCTTTTACTTTTATAGTGGCAATGAGTGGAAAGCATTGAATGCAGGCTCTGATTATCTGAGCCCACTTATTAAAGGAGAATTTGATAATAAAAACGTTAGAATTAATCTGGGGTCTTCAAAATCAAGTTCGTTAGGATTCCTTGCCGTTGGTAATTTTGATGAGACGTTCCCTATGCCGACCAACAACGAATATAGGCTGATTGTGCAGGATGGTATCATTACAGAGAAGGTAAAAGTGGCTTTAAAGAGCTCAAAAGACTGGGCAGATTATGTTTTTGATCCTTCCTATCAATTAATGCCTTTAGATAAGGTTGAGTCTTTTGTGAAAGAAAACAAGCATCTTCCGAACGTGCCTTCTGCCGAAGACATGCACAAAAATGGCTTGGATGTTTCTCAGACAAGTGCCAAATTAATGGAGAAGATTGAAGAGCTTACATTATATTTAATAGAGCTAAATAAAGAGGTAAAAGCATTAAAAGCAGAAAATGAGAAGCTGAAATCTTCACGTTCTGAAAAACCTATTAAGTAATTATTTAAACGAATCTGTTTTTATTAAACAGATTCGTTTACGCTTTAACCAAAGCTATACCCGGTATTTCGTCATTTAACATACTGCATTCTTCAGGTAATTAATCTTCTACTTACTATTTCATACATACTTATGAGAAAACATTATTCAATATAAGATTATATACTTTTTGAATAATAGTATAAAAAGAGAAGATTCGTTTTTATTAACCAGACCTCACCTATGCAGCCATTAAAGGCGTAATTTCTTATCTGATATTTATTAATCTTAAACCAAAGCTTCATAATTCTGTATTTCGTTAGCATTCCATTTAATTATTTAACTATTGCTTTATTTGGAAGACCGTTTTAACTTGCTAGCATTTGATTTTACGCGAATAGTAAATTTTTTCCGCCCGAATCCCACCACTGTAATTGTATCTTGATCAATAAATTCTATATTTGTTTTGCTTTTTGCTTTCCAACTAATGACACTAAACATTCTGTTATGATTACCTCTCCTCGTAAATATACTGAGAAGTTTGCTTCTAAGTGGTTGATTTTTTTGGTTGACTTTATTACATGTTCAGTAGCATTTACGCTTGCAATTTTTGTTCATTTCAATTTTGAATTAACGTACGTTGAACCTCAATTTTACAAATATCACTTACTCTTTGTCCTGTCTGTTCACGCTTTCTTTTTTATTCTTTTCAAATCTTATGAAGGTATTATCAGACACACCAGTACTGAAGATGCTACCTTGTTATTGAAAGTTGTATCATTGAGTAGTGCTTTAATATTCCTGCTTTCAAATTTTGGTTGTTATCATAATATCTTCTATCTCTGTATTCCTCCAAGAATTACATTGATCAGCTATTTTATAACGCTTTTTGCACTGATATTCAGCAGATTTCTTGTTAAAGGTTTATATGATTCATTCTTCAGGAAAATTAAACTAACAAGCCCTATAATTATATATGGAACAGGTAATCTGGGCCGAATTACAAAGAATAGCTTGTTGAACGATAAAGCAAAAAGCTATAAACTTCTGTGCTTTATTGACGATAACCCCCAAAAGATTAACAAAACCATTGAGGGGATAAGAGTATTATCAAGAAGAGATGCGATAGAGAAATACATTACGAATCCGAATTCAAAGGAAGAAAATCTGGAAGTTATTTTCGCTATACAAAAAATCAGTCCTTTGGCTAAAGCCAAAATTGCAGAGGTTTTTCTAACAAAAGGTATAGTTCTAAAGTCAATTCCGCCGATTAATAAATGGATAAAAGGTGAATTAACTACCAAACAAATTCAAAGTATTGAAATTGACGATCTTCTGGAAAGAGACCCCATCACAATTAATAACAGATTTGTAGAACGATTCATAAACGATAAAAAGGTTTTGGTTACCGGAGCTGCCGGTTCAATAGGCAGCGAACTAGTAAGACAGCTGATAAGATTTTCTCCTAAAAGAATCGTTTTAGTAGACCAGGCAGAATCGGCACTTTATGACCTGGAAAGTGAAATTCTGAGAACCTCGAATTCAGAAAAAGATAAACTACCGGATATAAGAGTTGAAGTTTATGATGTAACTAATGAGGGGTTGATGGAAACATTATTTACTGAAGAGTTTCCTGAAGTAATTTTCCATGCTGCTGCCTATAAGCATGTGCCGCTAATGGAAAAAAATCCTTATCAGGCGGTAAGAGTAAATGTATTAGGTACTAAAATCGTTTCAAACCTTGCATCAAAATATGGCGCAGAGAAATTTGTTATGATTTCGACCGATAAGGCGGTGAATCCTACAAATGTAATGGGGGCTTCTAAACGTTTGGCAGAAATGTACGTACAAGCCCTGGATAGCCATCATCTGAACAGAACAAGATTTATTATAACCAGATTTGGGAATGTCCTTGGGTCTAACGGGTCTGTGATACCTCTATTCAAAAGACAAATAGAAAACGGTGGCCCGCTTACGGTTACTCATAAAGATATTATTCGGTATTTCATGACAATTCCTGAAGCCTGTCAGCTGGTTTTGGAAGCAGGTACGATGGGAAAAGGTGGTGAAATCTATGTTTTTGATATGGGTAAGCCTGTAAAAATCTTCGATTTGGCGGTAAAAATGGTTCAATTGTCTGGTTTAGAGTTAAACAAAGATATCGAGATTGTATTCACGGGGCTAAGACCTGGAGAAAAGCTTTATGAAGAGTTACTGAATAGTAATGAAAACACGCAACCGACTTATCATAACAAAATCATGATTGCTAAGGTTATAGCGGAAGACTATGATTTATTCAATACTGCCGTTAAAAATCTTGAATCTACCATAAACAGTATGGATAGCAATCATATTGTATTGGAATTGAAAAAATTAATTCCTGAATACATCAGTAATAATTCAGTATTTGAGGGTCTTGATGAGTTAGAAGAAAGTTCTTTGAATCCCTAAATAAGCACCAATACTTGTGGGGAAAAGTGTTCCTTCATCAAAAGCTAAAGAGGACACCAAAGAAAACTTAGGTAATTTATATCTCGCCTTGAACAAAAAGCCAAATTGTCTTAGATTAGTCTCAGCTCCATAAAATCCTAAACCAATCTGAGCTCCATAAGTTCCTAAATTAGTGTTTATCAATATTTTCGTATAATAGTCCAGGTTCTTTGCTTTCCCTTCAAATGCCAGAGAAAAGGCCTGCACTCTGCTCAGAATAAAAGTAGATAATTTGTCAGGTAAAACTCCCGGTATGTTTTTACTGCTGATTGTCCAGGCCGGCACTAATAATGGTGTTCCTATCGTATTCTTTTGGTAAGTCCACCCATTAGTATAAAGGTTATTTTGAAAATAATTATCAGTTCCTCTCAATTCAGGAATTGTATTTTCGCTACTGTAAGGTCCCCCCTGGCTTCTGGTGTCAAGATATTCTACTGAAACTCTGACCAACCCGCGGTCAACAAATTTTCTCTTCAATGAAATACCCAGTAAACCGTCAGTTATATTATTTAAGTAAAACAAAGAGCCATCATCATATATACTTTGTCTGTAAATGAAAATGCTATAATTCTTAGAATCAATTTCAGTAGCAAAATCAATAGTTCCGAGGTGATTCCCTGGTCTATTCCAGGCTTCAGTAAGGGGGAGAGTCGTATTTAAGTCACCTCTATTAATGCTTATTCCGGCAATAATTTTGAGATACGAAATCAAATCGGCTGGATATCTTGTTATTAATACTTTTGTAGCTTTATCTATATAGGGTTCAGCGGGCCTACCTCCCCATTGAACCTGGTGGTTAGCGCCTGCATACAATTTGATTCTCCAATTGGGTCTTCCGATTCTTACATATAAATTCTTCTGATGAAGATAGAAATTTTTTACCTGCCCATTATCAAACCAACCGTGTGCATACGCTCCTTTAGCTGATATCAGACCCTTGCCAAGTATCGGAAAATAATTTGGAATCGCAATTTGTATTTTCGGAATTGGAAGGGCATTTCCTGACCAAACATATGAACCTGAGCTTAAAACAGTATCTACTAAGCCTACTATCTCTTTTCTGCGGCCTCCATAAAGCTCAAATACACCATATCTTACTTTAAAATAACCTTCAGGAAGCAATACTTCATTTGATTTGCCCACATTACCCACCACATTCACCCCGTATCCGACCGAAAATCTATTCAATTTATGGTTATCGGCACTATAAGTAGAGTCATACTCTTTATAAAGACCACCACTGATTGCAAAAATCGGATTTTCTAAAGGTACCGTTCCATATTGATTTGAGCGCAGTAAAAACGGTGTTTTACCGGATGTTGAAATATATGCACCACTTTCGGCCTGATATTTTATACCATCGAATAGTTTTTGCCCGAAAGTAAATGACAAGGAAAGAAAGTATAAAATACCGGTTCTGTATAAAAAACTCATATCGTTTTTTTTGCAAATTTAGCGCATTTAAGAAAATAAAAACTGGCTCAATTAATTGTCAGACGTTATTTCATTTCTGACAATCCCTCAATATCATTAATACCATTTTGACCAATTTTTTAATGGATGCAATATAAGAAAGTTACGGTCTCTAACAAAGCCTCAGTAGCATGGTTTTATATTCTACAATTAGATAGATACTCTGTTCCTTCAGCATTTTCAAACAATTATCTGATAGAAAATCATCGTTTATGCTTTAATGTTAACCGGCTTGTCAGAAGATATTTAATTCATAAATACCATACAAACCCTTAATTAGCTAAAACTCTTTATTCAATTATTTCTATGGGTTAAAAATCCTTATCTTTGCACTCTATTTCAGGCAGTGTATCAAAACCTGCCATTTCCGCTTATTGATATGCATTACAAAGAGTATAAATCGGTCAACTACGCAGCTATTGCTGACGAGATTCTTGAGTTCTGGAAAGAGAATAAGATATTCGAACAATCGATTGAAGTGAGAGAGGGTTCACCTGCTTTTACTTTTTACGAAGGCCCGCCATCGGCTAACGGCACACCGGGTATTCACCATGTAATGGCGCGAACCATTAAAGATATTTTCTGTAGATATAAAACCCTGAAAGGGTTTCAGGTAAAACGTAAAGGTGGTTGGGATACCCACGGCCTGCCGGTAGAATTGCAGGTGGAGAAAGAACTGGGCATTACCAAAGAAGACATAGGTACTAAGATTTCGGTGGAAGAGTATAACCGGAAGTGCCGTGAAACAGTAATGCGTTTTACTGACCAATGGAATGACCTGACTGAAAAAATGGGTTATTGGGTTGATCTGGGTGACCCCTACATTACCTATAAAAATGAATACATTGAGAGCATCTGGTATCTGATTAAGGAGTTCTACAAAAAAGGTCTGCTTTATAAAGGTTATACCATTCAGCCATACTCGCCTGCAGCCGGAACGGGACTCTCGTCACACGAGCTTAACATGCCGGGTACTTATAAGGAAGTGAAGGATACTTCGCTCACAGCTCAGTTTCAAGTGAAAAAATCTGAGAAATCGGCCTTTTTATTTGAAGCTGCCAAAAGTAGTGAAGTATTTATATTGGCATGGACGACAACCCCCTGGACACTTCCTGCCAATTCGGCGCTTACAGTGGGCAAAAACATAGATTATGTATTGGTAAAGACATTTAACCCATACACCTATTTACCTGTAAATGTGGTGCTGGCTAAAGTGTTGGTCAATAAATACCTTTCGGACAAAGGCCAGGACGGAGATTTTGATGGCTTTGAAGCCTCAGATAAAAAGGTAATTCCGTGGAGCATCCTTACCGAATTTAAAGGGGCTACATTAGAAGGCATTGAATACGAACAATTGCTGCCTTATGTGCAACCAGATGTAGCTGCTTTCAGAGTAATTATCGGTGATTTTGTAACAACTGAAGACGGTACAGGAGTTGTACACACCTCTCCTACTTTCGGTGCTGACGACTTCCGGGTTGCCCAGCAGAATGGTATCCCTCCGATAATGGTGAAAGATGAAAACGGCAGAGAAGTGCCAATCGTTGATAAACGCGGCCGCTTTGTTAAAGAGATTTCTGATTTTGCGTTAGAATATGTAAAAGAGGCATACCTGACTGACGAGGAAAAAGAAACAGAGCGCCAGAAACAGGGACGAGATAAATATTTATCAGTCGATGAGCGCATCAGTATCAAACTGAAAACAGAGAATAAAGCTTTTAATGTTCAGAAGTTTGACCACCCTTATCCGCATTGCTGGCGTACTGACAAGCCTGTATTATATTACCCGCTGGACAGCTGGTTTATCCGTACCACTGCCATGAAAGACCGCCTGGTGGCTTTAAACAAGACCATCAACTGGCAGCCTGAAAGTACCGGTACCGGTCGCTTTGGCAACTGGCTTGAAAATGCCGTAGACTGGAACTTGTCACGCAGCCGTTATTGGGGAACTCCACTGCCTATCTGGAGAAGTGAAGACGGAGAAGAGGTCTGTATAGGCTCGTTGGAAGAACTTAAAAACGGTATTCTGCATGCATTAAAAGATGAGGCACTGTCTGCCGAACAGAAACAGAAAAACGAGTATTTCCTTGAATTGCTTGCCGATAATAAAGAAGACTTACATCGTCCTTATGTAGATGAGGTATATCTGGTTTCGACCAGCGGAAAGGTAATGCAGCGTGAAACTGACCTGATAGATGTGTGGTTTGATTCGGGCGCGATGCCATTTGCACAATGGCATTACCCGTTTGAAAACAAGGAGATTTTCGACAATAACTATCCTGCTGATTTCATTTCGGAAGGTGTTGACCAGACCCGTGGATGGTTCTTTACACTACATGCCATATCGGGCATGCTATATGACTCTATTGCCTTTAAAAACGTAGTATCGACTGGATTAGTGCTTGACAAAAACGGCAATAAAATGTCGAAACGTTTAGGCAATGCTGTCAATCCGTTTGAAACACTTGGACAATATGGTGCCGACCCAACCCGCTGGTACATGATTACCAATGCCGAGCCGTGGGATAATCTCAAGTTTAATATTGATGGTATCACCGAAGTGCAACGTAAGTTTTTTGGTACATTAACCAATACTTACAATTTCTTTGCACTATATGCCAATCTTGACAATTATAAAATGACGGAGTCTGACCGTGTTCCATACGAGCGCCTGCCGGAAATGGACCGCTGGATTTTGTCTAAGTTATATACGCTTATCAAAGAAGTTGAAGAACAATACGAGACCTACAACCCTACCAAAGCAGGACGCTTGATACAAGATTTTGTATGTGATCAACTTTCTAACTGGTATGTGCGCTTGTGTCGCCGTCGTTTCTGGCAAGGGGAAATGACCGAAAACAAGAAGGCTGCTTATGAGACACTACAACACTGTCTGGTTGCGGTTTCGCAGTTGATGTCGCCGATTGCTCCTTTCTATGGCGATTGGTTATACAGGAACATGACTGACTGTATTCGTGAGGAAGCTAAAGCCAACAAAACCCGCTTCTTGCATGAGTCGGTACACTTTACTGAATGGCATAAATATGACGAAACACTGGTAGATACAGAACTGGAAGAGTCAATGGATCTGGCACAGAGAATTTCTTCTCTGGTGCACTCGTTGCGTAAAATCCATAAAATTAAGGTTCGCCAGCCACTACAAAGAATCCTGATTCCGGTATTGTCTGAAAGTACACGTGAAAAGATCCGTCATGTAGAAGAAATCATTAAGTCGGAAGTAAATATCAAAGCGGTTGAATATCTGGATGACGACTCGGGTATCCTGAAAAAGAAGGTGAAGCCCAACTTTAAAGTACTTGGCCCGAAATACGGCAAAGATATGAAAGAAGTTGGCAGCTTTATTAATGCCATAACCCCTGAACAGCTGAAAGAACTGGAGAAGAGTGGAGAATTAGCTACGCAATCAGCATTAACTGCGTTTACCCATCTGAAACTGGAAGATGTGGAGATTCTGACTGAAGACGTACCGGGCTGGTTGGTAGCCAGCGAAGGCGGCCTTACTGTTGCCCTAGATATGACTATTTCTGACGAACTGCGCTACGAGGGTATTGCACGCGATTTCGTGAATCGTATCCAGAATTACAGAAAAGATAATGGATTTGAGGTAACTGATAAAATCAGCATTTTGTTAACCAACAACAACGAAATACTGGTTGAAGCAGTGCAGGCTAATAAAGATTACATTTGCCAGGAAGTACAGGCACTTTCGCTAGATATAACTGATTCTATTGAACAGGCCAGTGAAATTGAAATGGATGAGTTCCTGCTGGTTGTTAAGGTTGAAATAGTGAAATAAAACATATCAGACTTATAGCAAAAAAGGTGGAGAAATCTCCACCTTTTTCATTTATGTTTTGGCTATATGCTTTATACCGTCAAGCAGCCTGTCAAGGTCATTCAGCGTAGTATAAACATGAGGAGTTACACGGACCCCATCCAGCTTTTCCCATTTAACAGGCGAGGTATGAATCTTAAATTTACCCAGCAATTCACCTTCTATTTTACCTGCCTCCATGCCTTCAATACCAAAATGTGCCAGTGCTCCTGAATAGTCAGGCTTTAATGAAGTATTCAATTTAAACTTCGGAATCCCCAACGCTTCTTTCGCCCAGTAGTTTTTAAGGTATCTCAAACGTGCTTCCTTGCGGGCATTGCCTATTGCCAACTGGAAATTAAGCGCTTGTCCGATGGCCTGCTCAATCATAAACGGTCTGGTACCGAGGTTTTCGAATTTACGGATATTGTCGGAAGCAGGCTTGTCGTTGGGAATCAACGGAAACACTTTACTGATTTTCTCTTTCTTTATCCATAGCATTCCGGAACCAATAGGCGCCGACAGCCATTTGTGCAGGCTGGTTCCGTAATAATCACCTCCCAGGTCAGGTATTTTATATTCCAAATGAGCAAAAGAGTGCGCTCCGTCTATCAGTACTTCAATTCCTCTTTTGTGGGCTTCATCGGCTATGCGTCTGGCAGGTAAAATCTGTCCGTTCCAGTTAACAATATGCGTGATATGTACCACTTTGGTTCGGGGAGTCATTTTCTCCACAAATTTCTTTACAATGAAATCGTTATCTTCTGACGGCAGGTCTAAATCAACATAATTGATTTTCAGGCCGTCTCGTAGCTCCCGCATCCGCCAGGCATGCAGCATATTCGGGTAGTCATAGCGTGTCATTACTATCTCGTCTCCTTTTTGTAGCGGTAAGCCTAGAATCACCGTATCTATTGCCTCCGTTGCATTGCGGTTAATGGCTATTTCTTCAGCTGAAACACCTGCATATTTTGCCAGATTCTCTCTCAGAGGTTCTCTCCCCTGATCTAATATGCGCCACATGAAATAGCTCGGCGCTTCGTTGGCAAACTTGCCATAACGCTCTACCGCATTTTGTACTACTAATGGTGCCGGGCTTACGCCTCCGTTGTTCAGATTAATAATCTGAGGTGACACAGTATATGCCTGCTGAATCTGATACCAGTAGTCTTCATCAGACGCCAGATCCAACGGTGATTTAGTAGGATTTAACGATCCAATGGTTAAAAGTTCGCCAGCCGAGAGCGCTTTTAACGACGGGATGAGCGATGCTCCGGTAAAGGCAGATAGTTTCCGGATGAAGTGTCGGCGAGAGTCCATTGATTCAGTAGTTTAGGAATTGAGTGCTTGCGAATATAGGAAAAAGCAGTAGGTATACAAATGCCTGACAAACAATTATTATATACATACAACAGAATGTATAAATGTTACTATTCGGCAAAAAAAATCCCGGTCGAATGGCCGGGATTTTCAATTACGCTATTTCTGCGTCACTCACTATTCCAAAGTTACACCATAACAAGTTGTACGTGAAGCACTCTGATAGATACCACAAATCAATACGCCCTCATCTCCATTTTCTTTAGATTGCTTAATGGCAGCTTTAAATTCACTTACCGTATTTACTTTGCGTTCACCTACTTTAAACACTACAAATCCTTCACGCATTTCAGTATAGTCTGCAATGTCTCCATCATAGATTTTTTTCACTATCACACCACCTGAAACACCTAGCTTTTGCTTATCTGCAGCCGAGAGATCAGACAATTCCACACCTAGTTTTTCGAAAGTTCTGTTCGATTCTACTACTTCTTTCTTCACTATGTCTTTACCGCCATCTCTGTTACGCAACACTACATCGAAATCTTTTAGTTTGCCATCTCGGGTTATAGTAACTAAAGTTGACTCACCCGGGCGTTTACGACCAATCATTTCCTGTAATCTTGGGCCGCTTTTTGTTTCAACACCGTCTACTTTCACAATTACATCGCCTTTTTTGATACCGGCAGCTTTAGCGGCTCCATTTTCAAGTACATCGGCTACATAAATACCAGAGGTTTCTTTCGATCCTACTTCTTCTGCTCTTTTGCCATCCAGTTCTACCAGGTTGATACCCAAATAGCCACGTTGCACATTACCGTATTTCACAATATCGGCAGTTACTTTTTTTACAATGCTCGACGGCACCGCAAAGGCATAACCTGCATAGGCACCATTAGGGCTGGCAATTGCTGTATTAATACCTATCAATTCTCCTTTCAGATTCACTAAAGCACCACCACTGTTACCCGGATTTACGGCTGCGTCAGTCTGAATGAATGACTCGATGGCATCAGATGTTCTTTGTTGACGGTCATCGCCGTAACGTCTGAACATTTGTTGTTTCTGAGCTAAAATACCAATATTACGCCCTTTCGCACTTACAATACCAGCTGTTACGGTCGACTCCAGATTAAAAGGATTACCCACTGCCAATACCCACTCCCCTACTTTTACGTTGTCTGAGTTAGCAAAAGACATTGCCGGAAAATTTGCACCCTCTATTTTGATAACCGCGATATCGGTTGATGGATCTGTGCCCAATACTTTTGCCTTAAAGGTTTTGTGGTCAGAAGTAATAACTTCCAACTCATCGGCGCCTTCTACCACGTGGTTGTTAGTGGCAATGTATCCATCATTAGAAATGATTACACCAGAACCCGAAGACTCCTGTTGTTGGCTTCCGCCTCGCGGATTACCAAATCCGAACGGAGAGTCGTCTCCGAATAAATCATCAAACATTGAACGTTGCTGACGCACCGTACGTGATGATTTAGCTTTAATGTGCACTACAGATGGGGTAGAGATTTCTGCGGCGTAGGTAAAATCACCGGGTACCGCTGCTCCTCCTGTATAGTTGGCCAAACGATTAATAGCAGGTGTTGAGGCTTCGCTAAAAATAACATCTTTTCCTTCAAGGCCCAGCATTCGGTAACCACCTATGGTAACGATACTACTGGCAAGAGCAATACCGATTGTTTTTAATGTGTTGTTCATAGTTTGTAAAGCTAATTTAAAACTGAATTATTCTGATTACACTGATTGAATACCAATCATTAGTAAAATATTCTCAAATAGGGGTCCTCACTCTTTTTAGGGTACAAATAATATTATCTTATCGTAATGTACAAATTTAACGCAAAAGTATTTATGAAAATTCGTGTATATATGGATTTTTAACAAATTTTAACTACGCTTGTTTCGGGTATCAAATAAAAGGCAAGAAACCTTTCAGAATCTTGCCTTTCAATGATTTATCCCGTGATTACGCGATTTCTATCAAGCGTGGTTCTTTTGGTTTTGCTTCCTCTTTTTTAGGTAATTCTAATCCCAGAACACCCTCATTATAAGCAGCTGCAATTTTTTCGCTATCTACGGTTTTTGGTAATGTAAACGAACGCTTAAATGAAGAGTAATTGAACTCTTTGCGTGTATATTTATCATTGCTTTTAGTTTCTTCACTTTCGCTCTTTTGTTCAACTGAAATTGTCAGTACGTTTTCGTGAACGTTTATTTTGAAATCATCTTTCTTCAATCCCGGAGCTGCCAATTCAATTTTAAATGAGTTTTCGTTTTCCAATACGTTTACGGCAGGAAATGAATGGTGATGTGTTGGCGCAACGCGCTCGAAATCATTGAAAAAGTTTTCTAATAATGAAGGAAATGCCGGTGCGAAACTTCTAACTAATGTTGCCATGGTTTTATTAAATTAATATTGTTTAACATTTTATTCGCCACGTCGTTGTGGCTACGCATTCACAATTATCAATTTGTGTACCAGCACAAAAATAATGACAATTTGTCTTATTTTCATTTCGAAGCTTTTTTAGAATAAGACAAATTGTCACCTTTGTTTCGACTAACTGTTAAAACGTCATAAAATAAAACGGGTGAATGGATTCGAGAGCCATTCACCCGCGCCAATGCAGAAGGAGTTAACCTATCATCATTCTAACATAATCATTAAAAAAGGCTGGTCTGCATAAACTCCGGATAAGTATACGGCTTAAGTACGCCTGGCATATCTGAGTTTTTTTCTGAAATTAAGCGGCTGATGGTATAGGCATCCATCCGATGCTCATCGAAGGGTTTTATAAATGCCTCTATCGTTGTTGAATCAAATCCTTTCTGAAGCCAGTCCTGTTCGGTTTCTTTAGGTAGTATAACCGGCATTCTTTGTTTTAAATTGTGGATTCGCACCATAAGAGGGTTCGCTTCCGTTGTAAGAACCGAAAAGGTCTCTTTTGTTACACCACTTTGCTTGTCTGTCCACTGTTCCCATATTCCGGCCATACTGAAAATCTCTTCACCTTTCAGATGAATATAGTACGGGTATTTTTTGCCTTTTACTGTTTGCCATTCAAAGTAACCCGTTGCCGGAATCAGGCAATGCCTTTTGCTTGCTGCTTCTTTAAAAGATGGCTTCTCAAAAACACTCTCAATACGCGCATTGACCGTGTTTTTTTTCATCTCCTCAGCATCTTTCACACTTCTTGTCCAGGAAGGTATAAATCCCCAATGCATTAATTGTACAGCCTCGGGTTGGGTATTGGTAATGACAGGCCAGGTTTGATAATTAAAAGCATTGCTATGATATACTGCCGGACGATCTTTTATATTATCCCATTGTTTTAATCTATATCGTTCGGCAAGCCTTTCTGCTTTTTCTTTTAGTGATAAATGATGACACATCTTTAAACTCGGGTAAAAATAAACGATTCATGAAAAGCTACCTAAAGGTAAAACATTCCTGCGTCATGTCATCTCGTTGGCATAAAAAAAGACACCTATAAAGGTGTCTTTTCAATTCTTGTTCCTGACAAATTTTAAGAAATTATTCTGGTATTCCAAAGGCTTTAGCAACAGCTTCGAAGTCTGTGTAGTCGATGTTTGCTCTTGCCTGCACACCACCCGGAATAATCACGTATCGCAATTGTAAATTATCTATCGGCTTACCTGACGGTTCAAGCAACTCCAGAAAATTGAATATTACTTTTCCTGCACTTGCCCCAACATTATAATTACTAATGCTTGAATTGGTTGTTAGTGTGAGAGGCAACAAATAACTTGCTCCACTGGCACTTTGCCGGCCATATGCCAATACAACCCCTTTATCGACAACATCCTGAGTTATTTTAGATTCAGTTATAGTGAAAGTATAATTGATATCTGATACTTTTTGCCAATCGCCGGCACTTGGCGTAACCCACGCCGAATAAATAACATTGGCAGTTCCTGGGTCTCCTTTTTCCCCCGTATTCCCGGTAGCTCCGGTTGGACCGGTTGCACCAGTCGGGCCGGCAGAACCAGAAGGACCGGTCGGTCCTGTGGGGCCGGTTGCGCCTACGGGTCCGGTATCTCCTTTTTCTCCCTGAAGCCCCGGTGCCTCCTTACAAGAGACGAACATGAAAGAGCCTAAAGCGATAATAAATGATAGTCTTTTTATCATAATGTGTTTCAAAGGTTAGAAAATCAACAAAAATTTATTCTCTGAATTTTACTCCTTACCTGTAATACAAAAAAACCTCCAGGTTTCTTCTCTCAGAGGGTTTCTGTCTTAAATGCTTTTATATCGGCTTGGGGGTCTGAGAAAATTTCACCTCCAATCCACGATCCAGTTTATTCTTAACTAATTTAATACTTACTTGTCCTGATGGTTTAATTTCCCAAATAAGAATCGGGTTTTCTGACACAGGTTTTCCATAACGTACCGTAAACATATTGACCAATTCTTGTTTCAGGCTTTCATTGGTTGCATCAGTGTTCATGTATATATCCAGCCCTATACCCGAAACACGGTTCTGGCTATTTCTTTCATAAAGGATGTCAACTGTTTCAAGATTTTCTGTATCAAAAGAGTATCCGATATGAGAATCGTCTTCTTCAAAAAGCTCGCTGGTCTCTTTCTTTTTAACTTCTTCTATTGAGTCGCCGAATTTTACACCTCTTAGAAGTCCTTCTCCTGTACCCATAATTGACCGTGCCAGATTTTGAACATTAGTAGTTGATGGCGCTGTGGATGGTGGCAGATCATTAGATTCCACTTTTTGATTTTCTTTTGGATTACTGCAAGCAAGGATAAACAAAAATAGTACGAAAATGTAGCTTTTCATGGTTATGAGCGAATTATGTCAATATTTAGCTTAAAAATCTCTTGTTACTGCAAAAAATACACGCCTTTCTCCTAAACCGTTTAATGAGTAATTAATCCTGCCAACAAGGTTATAAAACGTGACGACATCAAGACCCAGACCTGTGCCGGCAATGATTTCATTGGCTAGCCGGCTGTTATTTAAAGTCGGAAAATAGTTTCTAACGTACCCAACGTCAATAAATGAATTTAAGTATGCTGTTAACGGAAAAGTATTGAACTGTCTTATTTTAAGGTATTTTTGTAAATCAAATGTCCGGTTAAAAAACCTATACTTCAGGTTGGTTTTTAAAAGTCCATACCTTTGTCCGTCAATCACATAAAGCTCGTAGCCTCTCACTAAATCGTTTCGATAGCCCAATCCTAACGTTTGCAAAAACGGTTGTTTATTGGGGAACGAGATTCTTCCTCTTACACTGTAATTGGCATAGAACCTTTTACCCAACGGGAAATATTGCGTATACCCTGCTGAAAGGCTAAACAAATTAACGTTATCGCTTGGTAATAAACCATATTTAGTAGCCTGAAAGCTCAGATAATATCCATCGAGTGCATATTGGCGGTTATCCCGTTTGTCGTAAACATAGGCATAACTGGCAAGGAAATAACTCTGTTTTTGCCGGGCATCCAGAAAATAATCCGGATTCAGCACCGCAATCGTATCACCTATTTGTGTTTGTGTATAGCTGAATTCCAATTGCTGACTCTGATAAAAGCCCTTTCGCTGGCTAAACACCGAATACACATAAAGCCGCTCCCTCTGTTTGGCTTCACTCTGCACAAATTGCAGCTTGTCCTGCCAGGTTCGGTATGCCATGGTTTTGTTTAATACATACAAAGCACCTACCGAAATTCGTTTCGTGAGTTTTTTATCAAGATAAGGCGTTGAATAAGCGATTTCAAAATTAGGAACAAACCCAAACTCTGCTCTTAGTTTAAGCTGGTCGTTGTTTCCGGTCAGGTTTGAATGCTTCGTGTATATTCCGTAAATTGTTCTTCGCAAATCTCTTTTTCGTTCATACCACCATTCATTAATATTGCGATCGGCAAGATAAAAAACCGGATAAGCTAAAAAATAAAGCCTCTCTTTCACTTCAATTTCAATATCAATTACTGACTCGCTCACATCTGCCACCGCTATATTTACTGCAATAAACAGGTTGGTATTCACAATTTTTCTGCGGTCTGTTTCAAGCACATCTGTTAAGGTAGATTTTTTTAAGCTGTCGCCCTCTTTTACGGCTACTTCCCTCAGAATGATTTTGTCTTTGGTACGAATATTCCCTTTTATTATCAGCTGCCGTACATAGACCGAGTCACTCTCAAAACCAAGACAGCAGAGATGTTGCAACAAACAAAACAGAAAAAAAAGGCTGAATTTATTCATTCAATGGGGGCAGATAGGAAATTTCGTTTCAGAACAGACAGGTGGATTCTCATTCCGAAACTCAAAATTAAGGTATTTTCTATGAAAAATCTTAAAATTTCAGAAATCAATACAGAAAAACTAAATTATTACCATATTTACGAATTCAACCTAAAAACCATACTTCATGGAGCGTCTGTTTATTACCGAAAAAATCAGCACACTACTGCCTAAAATCAAAGAATTTGTTGTCAACGAATTATATCCGCTTGAAACTACTGAAAATCTGACACACAATTTCTCTTATATAGAACCTGTTTTGCAACAAAAAAGAGCACTTGTAAAAAAAGCAGGACTCTGGGGCTTGCATCTGCCTAAGGAGGACGGAGGACTAGATTTGAGCCTTTGTGAATTCGGGCAGATCAGTGAAATACTTGCCATGACGCCTTTCGGACATTTTGCGTTCAATACTCAGGCACCAGACATCGGAAATACAGAGCTGATGCATAAGTATGCCCCCAAGCACTTGAAAGACCAATATTTAAAACCCTTAATGGATGGGGCTATCAGGAGTTGTTTTTCTATGACAGAACCTGAATTTGCGGGGTCTAACCCAACCCGTCTGGGTACAACTGCGGTAAAAGATGGGGACGATTATGTGATCAATGGACACAAGTGGTTTACATCTTCAGCAGATGGGTCGGCTTTTGCCATAGTGATGGCGGTTACCAGTCCGGATGCTGCTCCGCATAAAAGAGCCAGCCAGATATTGGTACCTACCGATGCGCCGGGGTTCAGACTTGTAAGAAATATTCCTATTATGGGCCATGCAGGCGACAGCTGGGCAAGCCATGCAGAAGTAACCTACGACAACGTGCGGGTGCCACAGGCCAATCTGATAGGCGTTGAGGGAAGCGGTTTTCTATTGGCGCAGGAGCGCTTAGGCCCCGGTAGGATTCACCATTGCATGCGTTTTATCGGTATTGCCGAAAGAAGTTTTGAACTGATGTGCCAATATGCTGTTTCGAGAGAAATGGAAGAAGGCGTGGTATTAGGTGAAAAACAGTTTATTCAGGGATTCATTGCCGAAAGCCGCGCAGAAATTGACGCCGCCCGGCTTCTGGTTTTAAGAACCGCCAAAAACATTGATGAACAAGGCGCCGCCGCTGTACGAGACGAAATATCGATGATTAAATTTTTCACGGCCAATATGATGCTGCGGGTAATTGACAGAGCCATACAGACACATGGTGCACTGGGTATGACCAACGATATATTGCTGGCGCACTGGTACTCGCATGAAAGAGCTGCCCGGATCTATGACGGTGCCGACGAGGTACACAAAGCGGCACTTGCCCGTGGTATACTAAAAAGCTATGGTTTGGATATCAGAAAAAACAAATCTTGACCTTATGAAAACCCTGTTGTTGTTCCTTCTATTTCCGGTAAGTGTCTTTGCTCAAAATGAGCGGGAACCATTGTTTACGTCGTTCGATGGTACAAAAATTCACTATGAAGTTACAGGCGAGGGTACGCCTGTCGTGTTGCTTCATGGTTTTATGAGCAGCAGTAAATCGTGGAAAAGAGGGGTGTTGATTCAGACATTAGCCGATAACGGGTTTAAAGTAATTAATGTCGATTTACGCGGAAATGGGTTGTCTGATAAACCACATTCATTAGAAGCTTATCAGCATAATGCTGAACTAAAGGATGTGATGGCATTAATGAAGCATTTAGGCTACAAAAAATATCATGCGGTAGGGTATTCAAGAGGAGCCATTCTGGTGGCCAAACAGTTAACATTAGATAAGCACTTAATGAAAGCGGTAATTGGAGGCGCAGGTGTTGACTTTACAAACCCGAACTGGGAAAGAAGAAAAATGTTTGCCGAAGCATTTTCAGGCAAAGCACATTTGTATCCTGAAACCAAAGGCGCTATAGAAAGTGCTAAAAGAAACGGGGTTGATACATTGGTGATGGGGTATCTGCAAAAAGTACAGCCTACCACCCTGCCATCTGAATTAAAGAAAGTTAAAAAGCCGGTATTGGTTATCTCCGGCGATCAGGATAGCGATAACGGAAACGTGCCGGCATTGGCAAAAATGATACCCAAGGCTTCTCTGAAAACCGTACCGGGGAATCATGGCAACACCTCTCAATCAGAAGCCTTTGCTAAAGAAATAGCAGCGTTTTTGAAAGCTGAGAAATAGAGACCAGACTACACCTCATGCAACACAATTCTGAAGGTCGTGCCTTTTTCCAATTGTGTTTCTTTCACAAAAAGTTTGCCCTCATGGTAGTTTTCAATAATACGCTTGGCTAAAGTGAGCCCAAGCCCCCAGCCTCTTTTTTTGGTACTAAAGCCCGGTTTGAAAATTTTCCTGAGATTAGCCGGAGTAATACCTTTGCCGGTATCGCGGATATCAATCGCTATGCGGTTTTTGGTTAAGGGAGTCAGACTTATAAATAGCTCGCCTTTTCCGCTCATGGCATCAACGGCATTTTTGCAAAGGTTTTCAATCACCCACTCAAACAAATGCCGGTTTACTTCTACCTGAGTTTCGGTGGATATCTGGCTTGCAAAATGTACTTTTACTTTGGTAGAAATTCTTCTTTCCAGGTATCTTAGAGACTGCTCAACCATTTCAGAAAGTTTTTCCTGACTCATTTGCGGAATAGACCCGATGTTCGAAAAACGTGTGGTGATGGTTTCCAGGCGTTTTACATCTTTTTCCATTTCATCCCCAATGCTTGCATCAAAATCAGGATTCGACCGCAATACTTCTACCCATGCCATTAAGGCCGAAATAGGCGTACCCAGTTGGTGCGCTGTTTCTTTAGCCAATCCTACCCATACACGATTCTGCTCAGCTTTGCGCGACGAACTATAAGCTATGTAGGCCAGAGACCCGAAAATCAGAAAAGTGCCAAGCAATATATAAGGGAAGTATCTCAACTGTTTCACCACTACCGAGTTGCTGTAGTATACATAACCTATGTCTCTGCCTACCACAAACTCAATCGGAGGGTGCTCCTGAGCCATAGCAGCTACCATTTTATATTTAAAATCCATTTTTTCATCCGGAGTCCATTTTCTCTTTTTGTCTTCCAACTCGGGTATATTCTGTGAGTATTCAGAGGGTACACCATTCAGCACGATAAGCATAGGCACGGTCTCATTTGCTTCCAGCATTTCCTGTACATAAGTATACTGGCAATCTTTTCCGTTTTCCTGTATGGTAAAACCAATACCTGCCGCATATAACGAGGCATATTTTTTTTCTCTGTCTTCAACCTGCTGCCCCAGTTGGTTAAAATAATATAATACAGCCGCGCCGATTATCAGCAAAAGAAAAATCAAAACAAATCGCCATCCTGTGATTTGCTCATAGATATTAACAAATACCTCTCGTCGTGCCATTGATATGATGAATTTGGATAGTTTTCAGGATAAAAGTGTTTATTTTCTGCATCGCAGGTTTAATCCTAACGAATACCTTATCGGTTTTAGTTTGGGTTTAGTCTTAAACCATAAGCAGATAAGCACGAATATTTCCTTTTTTCACTACTTTTGCAATTATTATTAATATTAAAGACCCATTCATGTCCACCTATCATATACCTGTTATGCTTAAAGAATGCCTTGACGGCCTGAACATTAAGCCCGACGGAATTTATGTAGATGTAACATTTGGTGGCGGCGGCCATTCAAGAGCCATTCTCGAGCAGCTCACCACAGGTAAGCTTTATGCATTCGATCAGGATGCCGACGCCAAAGCAGAATCAAAACTGATAGATTCTAAAAACTTTACTTTTATTGATGCGAATTTCAGGAATATCAGGCAATATCTGCGTTTATTCGGCGTAAAAAAAGTAGACGGTATTCTGGCAGACCTGGGTATTTCTTCGCACCAGATTGACACACCCGAGCGGGGTTTTTCAACCAGATTCGATGCAGAGTTGGATATGCGCATGAATCAGAAAGCCGATATTACAGCTAAAAATGTTGTAAACGAATATTCGGTTGAGCAATTGCACAAGATTCTGGGCATGTATGGAGAGATACAAAATGCCCGTACGGCAGCACAGGCCATCTATACGGCGCGTCTCAATAAAAGTATTGATACTATTAATGACTTAAAGAGTACTTTACAGAAATTTGCTCCGCGGGGCAAGGAAAACAAGTATTTTGCTCAGGTTTTTCAAGCGCTTAGAATTGAAGTAAACCAGGAAATGGCTGCTCTGGAAGAGTTTTTGCAAGAGACCCCTGAAGTATTGGAAACTGGAGGCCGATTAGTGGTGATGTCGTATCATTCGTTAGAAGACCGCCTGGTGAAGAATTTTATCAGAAGCGGTAAGTTTGGTGGAGAAGTAGAGAAAGATTTTTTTGGAAATGATTTAAAACCTTTAGAAGCTGTTAATAGAAAGGCGATTGAAGCAAGTGAAGAGGAGATACTTCGCAACCCAAGAGCCCGGAGCGCCAAATTGCGTATTGCAGCGAGTCTAAAATAAGATGTATCCGATGATAAAAGTAAGTGTGACGGTTCTGACTTATAACCAGGAACAGTTTATTCGTAAAACGTTAGATTCAATTCTCAGCCAAAAAGTAAATTTTCCGTTTGAAGTAATAGTAGGTGACGATGCTTCCACAGACAATACCCAGGCTATTATTAAAGAATATCATGCGAAATATCCGGATATAATTGTTCCATTGCTCCACAAAAAAAACCTGGGGGGATTTGGAAAAAACAATACATTGAATGCTCTGGAAGCTGCAAGAGGCCTGTATATTGCCCACATGGATGGCGACGATTACTGGACAAATGACAACAAACTGCAAAAGATGGCAGATTTTCTGGACTCACACCCGGACTTTGTAGCCTGTTTTCATAATGCAGAAATCATTTATGACGATAATTCTCATCCGAATCAATTTGTTAATCCACCTGACCAAAAAGAAATAGTAACCATAGAAGATCTCATTGGTGAAGATGAAGTTTGGTTCATTGCTACATCTGCTGCTTTATTCCGCAACGGAATCATAAATCATTATCCGAAGTGGTTTCACGAATCAAAAAGTGGCGATATCCCCCGGTATATTCTATTAGGGAAAAACGGAGGCAAATTCAAATATATAAATGAGGTGATGTCGGTCTACCGTAAAAACCAGCAAACCGGTATGAGTTTTACCGATGGCTATAACGATGAAACGTTTTTAAAAAACCGAATAGACATGTACAGAGGCATTGACCAGGAACTCAACTACCGGTTTCATGCAACACTCAATAAAAACATTGCGCGTTATTATAGAATGCTGCTTGACAGCAAACAATATGCCGATAACTATTTTAAAAAGGCTTTTGCCGGCATTCAATATATTCGCTTAGGCAAACCATCTTATGTTGTTGCCAAAGGAATTGTTTTGGACTATATACTCCCAAAATGGCTCAGAAAAACATATGGCTTCTTTGCCTTGTTAAAACATCGACTCAAAAGTAATTTTTAAATAGATGGAACCCACCCGGCCTAAAGTTAGTGTTGGTGTACCTACCTACAATCATGAGGCGTTTATTCGCCAGACACTGGACGGAATCCTGATGCAAAAGACCGATTTTCCGATTGAAATTGTAATCGGTGACGATGCTTCTACAGATAACGCTCAGGCTATTATAAAAGAGTATATTGAACAATATCCTCATCTTTTCAATGCGTTTCTGCATCAGGAAAACCAGGGGCCTGAAACACCTAAAGAATTTGCAGGCCGCAACAACGTAGAAACTATAATTAAAGCCTGCAAAGGCGACTACGTGGCTTTATGTGAGGGTGATGATTACTGGACAGACCCTTTAAAATTGCAAAAGCAATTTGATTTTATGGAGGCAAATAAAAACTATATGATTTGCCATCATAACATGAGGGTTATTTATGAGGACAACTCCCCCGAACATTTTTTTAATTTGCCAGACCAGAAAGTACATTCAACCATTCAGGATATTCTTAAAGACACATGGTTTATTGCTACTGCCAGCATTTTTTACAGGAATTGTTTCCGTGATCAGGACTTTGCCGGCTGGCGTAACAGAGCTGCTGCCGGTGACTGGGCCCTGGTAATAGAATTAGCCGCGCGTGGAGATATTCATTATATACCCGAAACAATGGGGGTTTACCGCAAACACCGCGGAGGTTTAAGCAACGTACACTCCAACACCAATATAGAATTTCTCAAAAACCGAAGGCAAATGTTTGCTGACGTAAATAAATGGCTGGAGTTTAAATATGACGCAACTATTAGAGAGACCTTAAAAAAATACGATCAACAAATTGCATAAATACCAAATTAACGCAAATACATGAAATTAAATATAATAGGTGGCGGAATGACCGGTCTGGCTGCTGCATATATAGCAGCCAAACAAGGAATTAAAGTAACTGTAATAGAAGGTAGTGATAAATTCGGTGGACTACTCAATACTTTCGAGATCGGAGGTAATCAGCTGGAATACTACTACCACCATTTTTTTACACAGGATGCCGAGCTGCGCTGGATGTTACAGGATCTTGGTATTGCCGACAAAGCTTTCTATAAAAAGACAACCATGGGGGTTTTCAGAAATGGCAAAATATACGACTTTAACTCCCCTATTGATTTATTGAAATTTAAGCCTGTAGGGTTTATCGGTAAGATAAGGTTTGGTCTGACCAGTATTTTTCTGGGGAAATTTGCCAAGTGGCGTGAAAACGAAGGTATTTCTACCCTGCAGTGGTTTTATAAATGGGCGGGTAAAGATATAACCGATGCCCTTTGGAAACCCATGCTCAACATCAAATTCGGGCCTTATGCCGGGCAGGTGCCTCTGTCATGGATGATAGGCCGCATGGCTCAGCGCCTCGGTTCACGTAATAAAGGAGACGAAAGCCTGGGGTATATTCAGGGTAGTTGGAAAACACTGATAGATGCCCTTTTGAAAAGGCTGGAAGAAATGGGTGTTGAACTCATTAAAAACGAACCGGTTGATGTTTTCAGCATTGAAAACCATGAAATAAAAAGTATTAAAACCAAAAACCTGACCATAGAAGGCGATAAGTTTTTATTGACTATACCATCTATCTATTTCGATAAAATCAAAAACTCACCGCTTGATGCTAACGGCATTGAATACTTCGGGGCTGTGTGTACTATTCTGGAGCTGAAAAAATCGTTCAGTCATATCTACTGGATGAACGTAGCTGACCAGGGTTTTCCGTTCGGTGGAGTTATAGAACATACCAATTTTATTCCGAAAGAACAATACAATGGCTCACACATTCTGTATCTGTCGCGTTACTTTGCCATGAGTGAAGACCTGGCGAAAATGAGTAATGAAGAGATAAAAGCGGTGATGGTTCCGCCATTGAAACGCATTAACCCTGAGTTTTCTGAAGACTGGATTAAAAATGTGTATATCTTCAAAACCAATACGGCCGCAACTGTATGCGACCTGAATTTCTCAGAAAAAGTACCTGCCTGTGAAACCCCGACCAAGAATCTCTATATAGCCAATATGGCTCATATATACCCTGATGAAAGAAGTACCAATAACTCTATCAGAGTAGCTGCTGAAGCCTGCAAAGTAATGGATATAAACGCCGATTTTGTTCCTTACGGTGCCTCTCTTTCAGGCAAGATTGGATTTGGAGAATAAGAATATCTAAATTTATATTAAAGGGACTGACTAAAATAATCAGTCCCTTTTTTGTTATTCTGAAACCTACGAAAGTTTTAATAATATAAGAGCGCGCCTATTTGCTTCGACGAGCATTTATACCTCCTTATAGCAATACCTCTTGTAAAGTATTTTTCATGCGGTTTTTCTGTGCATACCACCCTTTTTACCTTTTGTTCGTCTTTATCATCGACAGCAAACAAACTATTTTTTATAACAATCACCAATATGAATAAAAGAGGGATCGCTTTGGTTGGTCTACTACTAACTGTTGTTTTCTTTTTCGAGTCTTGTAAGACTGACGAACTAACAAAAACTGCAACCATTTCTGCTATTGATTGCACAAATGCTACATTTTCGGCACCTGCTTCCAGTGGGGTGTCTTTTACGGCTACTGCTACGGTTCCTTATACGGGAGGTAATGCGGTCGAGTATCCTTCAGGAACAGCTATTGCTTCGTCAGGTGTAACCGGACTAACTGCTACTCTTTCCGCCGGAACTTTAGCCAACGGAAGCGGAACAGGCAGTTTTATTATCACTGGAACTCCTGCCACAGCAGGAACAGCCAGTTTTCCGATTGTATTAGGCGGGCAGACCTGTACACTGGCCTTGCCTGTGGCGCTTTCAAAGGCCAGTATTTCAAGTTTGTCAGGTAAAGGCACTGCTTCCGGTGGAACAAGCGGAACTGCCTATACCGGAACAGCTACGCTGGAATATACAGGAGGTAACGGAGCGAATTATGATGCCTCTGCAGTTGCTTCAACCGGAGTTGAGGGGCTTACTGCAACATTAACAGCCGGTACATTAGTTAATGGCTCAGGAAACCTGACCTATACCATTTCAGGCACACCAACATCGAACGGAACGGCCACATTTAATATTAGTTTTGGCGGGCAAACCAGCACAGTTACTATCTCGGTAGCTGCTAATACTTCCGGCACCGCTAATCCTGCTAAAGATACTGTTGTTATCGCCTATTCGGGCACAAGCGCTGCTGTGAGTAATGCGTTCGCAAGCGATGGTGTCAGTGTAGCGGTGAGTGGTGCAGATGTAACCGTAACATCTAAAAACACTACCAAAGAAATTGTTTACCTGTTATCAGGAACAGCCAGCAAGGGCAGCTTCAAGATTTACAGTGATTACAAGTTCAACATAACCATGAAAGGGTTGAACCTGACTAACAGCAACGGCCCGGCTATTAATATACAGTCAGGCAAAAAAGTAACTGTTAACATCCTGAGTGGAACCACCAACTCGCTGGTAGACGGCACTATCTACGCTACCAATAGCGAAGACCAGAAAGGAACATTTTTTAGCGAAGGCCAACTGCGTTTCATGGGAGCGGGTACGCTCAATGTAACCGGCAATTATAAGCATGCCATAGTTTCAGACGATTACGTTTATGTATCAGAATCAAACATCGTTGTGAAATCGGCAGTGAAAGATGGGATACACGCCAATGATTACTTTGTGATTGATAACGGAACCGTTAATGTAACAGCCTCTAAAGATGGTATTGTGGCAGAAGAAGGTTACATATCTATCAATGGTGGTTCGGTAACAGTTAATAGTGTAGATGATGGCATCAGTGCCCAGTATGACGGAACCGATGCAAGCATTACCCCTTATGTATTAATTAAAGGCGGAACTATAAAGGTAACCACTACAGGAGACAAAGGCAATGCCATAAAGAGTGAAAGCTACACCTCAATCGGTACAGCAGATATTGTAACCCTGAATGTAAGTGGCAAAGGAGCCAAAGGAATTAAAACTGATGGAGACTTCACACTGTCGGCTGGTACGGTAAAAATAACGGTGTCGGGTGCGGCTTATTATGTAACTGCCGATACTGACATTGCTGCTTCTGCCGGTATTAATTGTGATAAAAATCTGGCCATTAAGGGTGGGAATCTGACCATTACTAATACTGGTACAGGTGGCAAAGGGATAACCGTTGATGGCACTGCCGCTATCAGCGGTGGTACTACTACTATTTCGGCTACCGGAGCCAAATATACTTATAGTAGTTCGTTAACCAGCGAAGCCAAAGGCTTTAAGAGCGACGGCAGTTTCACAATCACCAATGGCGAATTGACTATTGCAGCTACAGATGATGGCATCAAATCTGAGACTTCGGTCACTATAAGTAATGGTACTATCAATATCACTAAATCGACAGAAGGAATTGAAGCCCCGATTATCACTTTTGATGGAGGGATAACAAATATAACGGCTTCAAATGATGGCATTAATGTAACTAAGGGCACGGTTGCAGGTGGAACCGAATCAAACGACGGAAGCCATTTATTTATCAATAATGGTATCATTATCGTAACAGGTAGCGATGCCATAGATAGTAATGGCAATATTACCATAAACGGCGGTATTACCATTGTAAATGGCCCGACAAACCAACCCGAAGAAGCCATTGATTTTAATGGTGCTTTTCTTGTTAACGGAGGCACTCTGATTGCTGCAGGATCAAATTCTGGTTTTAATAAACCTATGAGTGCAACATCTACACAGGTCGGCATGTACATCAAATCAAGTGCACAACTGGCAGCCTCTTCTTTGTTACATATCGAGAATGCGTCAGGCACAGAATTGGTAACTTTCAAACCTAAAAATGCGGTTTATTCTTTTCATTTTTCTTCAGCCGGTTTAGCAAAAAATACGCAGTATAAGATTTACTTTGGCGGAAGCTATACAGGTGGAAGTTTCGTGGGCGGGTCTTCAGGATGGGGTTTATATACCGGAGGAACCTACAGTACAGCAGGGGGTACATTAAAAAGCACCACAACTACATCGGCTTCAAATACTGTAAATACTATAACATTTTAAATAGAAAAATCCTTGAACAGAGGCTGTCCATATGGTGACTGCCTCTTTTTATTTCAGGATAATTTGCGGTTTTGAAAAATTAAAAACCTGATTCAGCGACCTTAGAAAACTGTGTTGGTTCTAATTCTTTCATATTGAAAACAATTTTGAAAAATAATACGATAATTTTTCAAACACGAAACTTTCCGTTAATGAAGTTCGTTTCTACATCATACGCATTTAAAAAGCCAGAGTCCTGCCCGCAAAGCAGGACTTTTTTTATTGCTATATTTTTTCTCTTTGCCCTTTTGTGTTTCAAATACTCTATCTTTGCGACTTGAACATTTGCACTAAGCCCTTGTTATAATGATTTCAATTGTCATTCCTATCTTTAACGAAGAAGAAAATCTACAAAATCTTTATAATCGACTGACTTCCGCTGCTCCATCGTGGGGTGAGGATTACGAAATTGTGCTGGTAGATGATGGGTCGAGAGATAAGTCATTGACAATGATGCGGGTGATGGCTGCAAAAGATACCCGGGTACGAATAGTAAAGCTTTCGCGTAATTTTGGGCATCAACCGGCTATTTCGGCAGGTATAAAAATGGCCAAGGGCAATGCAATTGTCATTATGGATGGCGATTTACAGGATCCACCTGAAGAACTCTATCGATTCTTAGACAAATGGCGCGAAGGATACGATGTGGTGTATGCCATAAGAACCAAACGGAAGGAAAGTTTTTTTAAGAAAATAGCTTACACCGCCTTTTATCGGCTTTTGGCATGGATTTCAGACATTGAAATTCCGCTGGATTCAGGTGATTTCTGTGTAATGGACAGAAAAGTAGTGAATGTATTAGTGGAAGAAATGCCGGAACAGATAAGGTTTGTGAGAGGCATGCGGGCTTATGCCGGGTTTAATCAAATAGGCGTTACTTATGAACGAGCCGAAAGAGCAGCCGGAGAAGTAAAATATACGTTCAAAAAATTGGTACAGCTTGCGCTTGATGGCCTTTTTGGTTTCTCGAGTTTCCCACTTCGGTTGGCCACTTATATGGGTTTTCTTATTTCTATTCCTGCATTCTTTTTAGGAATCTTCTTTATTCTGCACCGCTTGATAGGCTTTAAGATTTTCGGACATGCGCCCGAAGAAACACCGGGCACCGCAACGCTGGCTGTAGGAATCTATTTTCTGAGTGGAGTAATTCTGATTATTCTCGGCATTTTAGGCGAATATATAGGCAGAATTTACATTGAAGTGAAAAAGCGGCCGTTTTTTGTAATTGATGAAGTAATTGAGGATAAATAAAATTGATGCTATTAATAAGTATATGCCATGCTCTGAAAAGGCGTGGCATATTTTGTTTCAGGCGTTTCTATTCTAACACGAATAAAAAACCACGGATTACCAATCTGTGCTACTGATATTGACGCCAATATAATTTAATACTGATTTATCTAATCCGTTTGATAATTTCCTAACTTTGTGCTTTTGAATTAAATGATTGATAATGCTTACTCATACACTTAAACTCCGAAAACCTCTTGCCGTAATTGACCTCGAAACCACAGGAGTTAATATTACCAAAGACAGAATTGTGGAATTGTGTATTGCCAAAGCCAAACTGGACGGAACCGTTGAGGTAAAAACGAAACTGATCAATCCGGGCATACCGATTCCGCTGGAAACGAGCCTGATTCATGGCATTTATGATGAAGACATAAAAGATGCGCCAACATTCAAGCAAATAGGTAAATCACTTGCTCAGTTTATAGAAGGCTGCGACCTGGCCGGGTTTAACAGCAATCGGTTTGATGTACCCATGCTGGTAGAAGAGTTTTTAAGAATTGATGTGGACTTTGATATAAAGAACCGTAAACTGATTGACGCCCAAAGGATTTTCCACCTGATGGAACCCCGAACGCTTTCAGCTGCATATCGTTTCTATTGTCAAAAACAACTTGAAGGAGCACATAGTGCAGAAGTTGATACACTTGCCACACTTGAAGTGCTATGTTCACAAGTTGAAAAATATGATGGTGTAAAACTGAAGAATGATAAAGGGGAAGAATACGAACCTGTAAAAAATGACATGGATGTATTGCATCAGCTGACATCGGCCAATATTGTTGATTTCGCGCAACGCATGACCCTCAACAGTAAAGGTGAAGTGTTATTCAACTTCGGCAAACACAACGGCAAGCCTGTCAGGCTCATATTAAAACAAGAACCCCAGTATTATGATTGGATGATTAATGGGGATTTCCCGCTGGACACCAAGAGAAAATTAACTGAAATAAAGCTAAAAATGATGCTTGAAAAGTGATTTTCCGGCTTATTAAGTAACTTTTTCTTCTATAAATAATAGTATTTTGTTAAGACCTGATCAGGCGTTAAAATTCAGGTCGATAATTGTTTATTGATAATTGTTCATTATTTTTGCGAAAATTTTTTTCGGAAAAACAACCATAAATCTGCAAATGCAAAGTAAAATACCAGACATTATCCAGACCGTTCCTTTGCTAAATTATGTCTTACTGGCAAGTATTTTATTCATCATCGGGATGGTAGGTGTATTGATACGCCGCAATGCGATTATCATATTTATGTCGATTGAGCTAATGCTCAACGCCGTTAATCTTTTATTGATTGCATTTTCTTCGTATCGCGCTGATCCGTCCGGGCAGGTTTTTGTATTTTTTATTATGGCTGTAGCCGCAGCTGAAGTAGCCGTCGGGCTGGCCATTATCGTGATGATTTATAGAAATATCCGCTCAATTGATGTCGGTTTATTGGATAAATTGAAGTGGTAAGCCCTTCCTGCAATATAGTATATTTAGTTTACTAAACCTTATTCATGCCTTTGAGGCTGAGGCTATTAATATGTCAATCATTACTCTAATACCTTTATTTCCACTCATTGGTTTTTTAATCAACGGTCTTGGGTTTCGTAAAATTTCTAAAAGTTTAGCCGGACCCATAGGTGTTGGGGCTTCTTTGTTATCATTTATTGGTACTATTTTAGCCTATACCCAATTTGCTGAAACCAACCAGCCTATCGTTGTTAATGTGTTCGACTGGATTACCGTCGGATCTTTACAAATCAACTTCGCGTTTCAGATAGACCAGCTTTCTATTCTCATGCTCTTCGTAATTACAGGTGTAGGTACATTGATACACCTCTACTCGATGGGTTATATGCATGATGATGAAGGATACGGCAAATTTATGTCCTTCCTTAATTTGTTCCTGTTTTCGATGCTTTTGTTGGTAATGGGTTCAAACTATGTGGTTATGTTTATCGGTTGGGAAGGTGTCGGTTTGTGTTCTTATCTGTTGATAGGATTCTGGAATAAAAATACTGAATACGGCAATGCTGCCCGAAAAGCCTTTATTATGAACCGTATCGGTGACCTGGGCTTTTTAATAGGGATCTTCCTGATTATATTAAATTTCGGGTCGGTTGAATACACGGAGGTATTCGAAAAAGCAAAAGGCTTTACCATTGGCGACAGCACCATTATTGCCATTACAGGCTTTCTGTTCATCGGTGCAATGGGTAAATCGGCACAGATTCCGCTCTATACCTGGTTGCCTGATGCGATGGCCGGCCCTACCCCGGTTTCGGCTTTGATTCACGCCGCAACCATGGTTACGTCGGGTATTTACATGATCGTCCGCTCGAATATTCTATATACACTTTCTCCTGAAACACTTGAATTTGTAGCCTGGATAGGCGTAGCCACTGCAGTTCTTGCCGCTACCATCGGTATCTTCCAGAACGATATCAAGAAAGTACTCGCTTACTCAACTGTCAGCCAGTTAGGTTATATGTTTATGGCATTGGGAGTTTCGGCTTATACGTCGGGCTTTTTCCATGTGGTTACACATGCTTTCTTCAAGGCTTTGTTATTCCTTGGCGCTGGTAGCGTGATTCATGCCATGAGTGGAGAACAGGATATCCGCCGGATGGGTGGCTTGTGGAGCAAGATAAAAATTACTGCCATTACTTTCCTAATCGGAACCATCGCTATTTCGGGTATTCCGCCATTTGCCGGTTTCTTCTCTAAAGATGAAATTCTGGCGCATGTATACGAGCACAATAAATTAATGTGGGTGTTGGCTGTATTAGGCTCAATGATGACCGCCTTCTACATGTTCCGTCTGTTTTTCCTTACTTTCACAGGACCTTTCAGAGGTACCCATGAGCAGGAACACCATTTACATGAATCGCCTGCGAGTATGACTATCCCGTTGATGGTGCTGGCAGCATTATCTGTTGTTGGTGGTTTTGTAGGTATGCCGGAGATCTTCCACTTCCCACATGCTTTAGCAGACTTCCTGAATCCGATTTACGAGGGTTCAAAAGCCGTTAATCCTGAGTTCGGCGCACATCCAATCGATCATTCTACCGAATGGATACTAATGGGCATTTCGGTAGCCGCAGCAGCCATTTCAATTTTTGTAGCTTATACCAGATTTGGCAACAGCAAAAATGTACCTGTTGAAGACAGCGAAATAACAGGAATCCAGAAGGTTATTTATAACAAATACTATATTGATGAAACCTACTGGGCCATTTTTGTGACTCCTGTTAAGGGTTTATCAAACCTGTTTGCGGGTCTGTTCGAACCAAAAGGATTTGACGGCATTGTAAACGGTGTAGGTAGTCTTGTGAACTCGTTCAGCAGTTTAACCCGCAGATTACAAGCCGGCGGCACCGGTTTCTATCTGTTTGCCATGGTTATCAGTATTGCGATAATTTTGGGTATTAATCTGGGGTATCCGGTTCTGGAAACAATCAAAGCATTTGTTGGAATAAAATAACGGCTTATTTCAACCAAACATTACGACTTAAAAATTAAAAATAATTACGGATGTTAGCACTAATCCTTATACTAATTCCCCTTATCGGCAGTCTTATTCTGTTTTCTTTAAGAGGTAGTAATGCTGGAGTATCAAAAAATGTGGCATTGTTGACTGCGCTGCTTGAGTTTGTAATAGCTGCATATACTTTTCTTTCGTTTGACTCTCAAACCATTATAGAAGTAAAATATGCCTGGATGAAAGACCTGAGAATCAATTTCCATTTAGGTATTGATGGTATCAGTCTTTTAATGATTGCCCTGACAGGCTTTTTAACCCCACTTATTATTCTTTCTACTTTTAAGAATACCTATCAAAAACACTTTTCATTCTATTCGCTTATCTTATTGACAGAAGCGGCGCTGATGGGTGTTTTTATGGCAAAAGATATTTTTCTGTTCTACTTCTTCTATGAAGCAGCGCTGATACCGGTTTACTTTCTGGCAGCACTTTGGGGAGGAGCAAATGCTCCGAAAATCACTTTCAAAATGTTTGTTTACACCATGTTTGGAAGTTTGTTTATGCTGGTAGCTATTGTTTACCTATATGTAAATGCTTCTACTGCCAATATACAGGAATTATACAACGCCGCTAAGTTTATATCGCCAGCTAACCAGAATCTGTTGTTCTGGGCTTTCTTTATAGCATTTGCCATTAAGATGCCGGTGTTGCCATTTCATACCTGGCAACCTGATGCCTATAGCGAATCGCCTACACCGGCTACTATGTTATTGTCGGGCCTTTTATCGAAAATGGGTGTATATGGCTTGATCCGTATCTTATTGCCGCTTACGCCGGTAGGCCTTTCAAACTTCGGCATGATAGCCATGGTATTATCTGTTATCGGTCTTATCTACGGTTCGGTTATTGCTATTCAACAAAATAATATCAAACGTCTGATAGCCTACTCATCATTTGCACACATGGGTTTAATGGCCGCAGGGGTTTTATCAGGCACAGTAAGCGGTGTGCAGGGTGCTTTATTACAAATGGTTGCACACGGTATCAATGCGGTTGGCTTGTTTTTCATTGTGAAAATTATCTATGACCGCACCCAGACAAGAGACCTGCAGGCATTAGGGGGTATCACTCAAAGTACACCTGCGCTAAGCATCTATTTTATGATTATTATGTTGGGCAGTGTGGCTCTGCCGCTTACCAATGGCTTTGTGGGAGAGTTCTTATTATTGAAGGGTGTATTTGATAAAAACGCCTGGTTGGGAGGTATTGCCGGACTAACCATTATTCTAGGAGCCGTTTATATGCTGCGCCTGATGCAACGCTCTATGTTTGGTGAGCGTAATGAAGTAACAGCGGAATTCAGTGACGTGAAGGGTACCGAAGTAGCTGTTCTGTTGCCTATTGCTGCTGTGGTATTGTTGATGGGTATTTTCCCTAATGTGTTTCTGAAAATTACTGAACCTGCGGTAAATAGTTTATTACAACTGATTCATCCTTAATTCATGGTTCATTTCTGGCAGCTTATGCAATTGCCATTGAACTGATAATGATAAATAGACCTTATGTATCCTATACTCGTACTTTCTATTACCGGAATTATCACTCTGTTCTTGGGTTTTCTTAAATCGAAGAAAGTTTTACTTCCTGCCTCATTGTTTTTTGTAACGCTTGCCTTTCTTGCCAATTTCTATGATTGGAACAAGCCGGGCTTGTATTTCAGTAATATGATGCAGGTAAATAATCTGTCTATTTTATTTACGGCTGTCCTGCTGATTTCGGCCTTTCTGATTATGGCCTTATCAAAAGGGTTTATCGACGATGACCACGCTCAACCGGCAGAATATTTTGCGATCTTGCAGTTCTCGCTTGTAGGGGCCATCATCATGACAGGCTTTCAGAACCTGATTATGCTTTTCATTGGTATCGAAATCCTTTCGGTTTCAATGTATGTACTGACCGGAAGTGATAAACGGAATTTGAGAGGAAACGAAGCCGCGCTTAAATACTTCTTAATGGGGTCTTTTGCAACGGGTATTATGCTGTTTGGTATAGCCATGCTTTATGGTGCCAATTACTCTTTTAATATTGATACGGCACGTGCTGTTATTTCTCAGACACAAGCCGCAGGTCACCCGGTATATCTGTATATAGGAGTTACTTTCTTATTAATAGGTTTGTTATTTAAAGTTTCTGCGGCACCTTTTCATTTCTGGACACCAGACGTTTATGAAGGAGCCCCGACTATTTTTACAACGTTCATGTCGACTATTGTAAAAACAGCCGGATTCGCAGCTATTTACCGTATATTGGAAGTTTCATTCTCGCCTATCTATACTTTCTGGTGGGTAATGGTTATTGTAATGACCATACTGAGCCTTGTTATCAGTAATGTTACTGCCGTATCACAGACCAGTTTCAAGCGCATGCTCGCCTTCTCGAGTATTTCTCATGCCGGATATATGTTGCTGGCAGTGATAGGCTTAAGTAATAAATCAGACGATTCTATCATATTCTATTCACTGGCTTATTCTTTGGCTACCATCAGCGCCTTTGGTGTATTGATGGCTGTATCGAGAGAAAAACTGGTAGACGGAAGGCCGGATGAAAGTATTGCCGTATTGAATGGCCTGGGTAAAAGAAGTCCTTTTCTGGCTTTTGTTTTAACTGTTTCAATGCTTTCGCTGGCGGGTATTCCGCTTACAGCAGGATTCTGGGGTAAATTCTATGTTTTTGCAGATGCCGCTTTCAGAGGATACATCTGGCTGTTGGTTATAGCCATTCTGATGTCGGCAGTAGGTATTTATTATTATTTCAAGCCCATTATTGCTGCTTATATGAAAGAAAGTGAGGGTGAAAGTATCAGCCTGAAGCCTTTTCATAAGATTATTCTAGGAATCACCGCATTCGGTACCATCTTACTTGGGTTATTCCCTGATTTATTAAGAAGCCTCATGTAATTGAAATACTTTTTTAAATGATACCACCTTGCTTAGCCTATTGAAAAAAATAAAGAACAAAGAACTGAGAGGCTTTATTTCCTTTTTTTTGACTGCTGTTTTAGGTGCCGGTACTAATTTTATTACACAAATACCGTATAAGCATCTTTTTCTTGGTTTGGGTTTTGCTGATAAACCGGCTTTCAATCTTAGCGTTTCGGCAGGATATCTGACAGCAACGGTGGTAAGTTTTATTCCCGCTAAAGTTTTTGCTTTCTCTGCCAAGGAGTCGGGTAATACACGACGTGAATCGCTTAAGTTTCTTATCATTGCCCTTATAGCCTGGGGAATACAAGTAGGCGTATCGTCTCTTACCTTCGATCACCTGGCCAATAAATACTTTACCGACCAGTCTCTTTTTGTACGTGAAAAGAGCTCGCATGTAGTCGGCATGGGCTTTAGTTTTCTTGCCAATTACTTTGGCCATAAATTTCTGACTTTCAGGAGTACCGGAATTTATGATAAAATTAAAACCCGCAACAATCACTAAAATTGAACAAAAGCAAGATAATTTTGTTCTTTTAAGCAACATTTAAGATGATTTTAAAAAAAATTTAAGAACTACTTGCATTGTATCTTAAAATAAACTTAAATTTGCAATGCGTTTCAAACCTTAAACATCATAAAGAAATGAAAAAAGTATTTGCAATCTTATTCGTAGCCGGTATCGCTTCTCTTGCAGCTTGTACTTCTAAATCAGAAACATCAGCAGACTCAACTACTGTTGATACTACTGCAACTGCAGTTATAGCTGACACTACAGCTACTACTGACACTACAGCTGCTGCTGACACTACTAAGAAATAATTATTACTTAGATAGCATGAAGGTCTTATTCGTACAACGAGTAAGACTTTTTTATTTGGCATCTATAACAAAAAAAGGTATCGGGTTTAACACCCGATACCTTTTCTATTGATACACAAACATATCATTTTCATTTTAGAAATTATCACTCCATCTGTAGGCCTCTATCAGTTTCTTTTCACCATCTGCACCTTTGTAGGCGTTCCCATGTTCCATGCCTAAGATAAACTCCTGATTGTTGGCCTTTGATTTATCATAAATGTGCTTGAACAGGCTTTTATAATTTACTTCGCCTGTAGTAGGCTCATTACGACCCGGTTCGTCACCAATCTGGAAATACCCGATTTCGCTCCAGCACCAATCCATATTTTGTGTCAGTCGGCCTTCGTTACGTTGCATGTGCCACATATCAAACAGAATCTTACATGACGGGCTGTTAACGGCTTTACAAATCATATAGGTCTGGTCTGAATTACGCAGGAAAAGCTCAGGCGTATCGCTTAATGGTTCGAGAACCATCGTAAGATTATGAGGCTCCAGAATATCGCAGGCACGGCGTAAGGCATCAATTACATTGGCGGTCTGAATACCTATCGGTAATCTTCTTTCAAAAAAACCGGGTACAACTGTTGCCCATCTGGCATTGACACGCTTGGCAACTTCTACCGACGCACGACAGGTTTTAAGAAAGTTTTCGAGGAATTCCTTCTTGCCGGTTGCCAGAGATATTTTCCAGTTATCGCCTCCGTCAATTACAAATACGCCCATCTTCATATTCAATTGGGCAAGGGTCTCTCCTATCTTTTTTTGTACGTCAACCGGGCGGCCAAGCATTCCGTTATCTTCCAAAGCCATAAATCCGTTATCAGCCATAAATTTCAACTGATCGATCAGGTCTTTTCCGGCCAGGTTTTCGAACATACCAAAGTGTGGAGCATACAAGAGTTTATACTTGTCGGCAGCATTGGGCTGAGGCCCATTATGTTCTGTTTCTGCTGCCAATGCAGCGCCCATAGGCAAGGCTGATGCCCCTGCTACCATAGCACTTTTAGAAATAAAATTTCTGCGATTCATTTTAATAAGTTAAGGAGTTGATTGATGCGGACAAATTACGAAAATATTACCAAAGGGCTTGTTGATACCCGGCAAAATTATGACCTCCTGCTTAATACAGGAAGTCCAGATTTTCAGTTTTGATTTCTTCAGAATCCAACTCAAGGAACTCTTCCCAGAAAGGGTTTTCGGGTAGTGGTGCTATGCACAGAATCGGTTCTTTTTTTACCGGATGAACGAAGTATAAACGACGCGCATGAAGATTGATATTACCCTCAGGATTAAGTCTTGGGAAGCCGTATTTCACATCACCTCTAATCGGACAGCCCATGTTGGCCAATTGAACGCGGATCTGATGCGGACGCCCCGTAACCGGGTTTACCTCTAACAAGTGGAAGTGGTTGATTTCGCCCATATACCGGTAATTCAGTTCTGCTTTTTGTGAACCTTTCACTTCTTCATCAAAGGCTGCAACTGTATTTTTCTCTTCGTTTTTAAGAAGCCAGTCCGTCAATTTACCACTTTTCTTTTCGGGTTTTCTGCCCACAACGGCCCAGTATATTTTCTGAACGTCTCTCCGGCGGAAAAGCTCGTTCATGCGTTCGAGTGCCTTTGAGGTACGGGCAAACACAACTATACCACTCACAGGCCGGTCAAGGCGATGGACGGTACCTAAAAAAACATCACCGGGCTTGTTATATTTTTTTTTAATATACTCCTTTACGTAATCTGATAAGGTCTTATCTCCGGTAGCGTCTCCCTGTACTAACACTCCTGGTGCTTTATTGACAACAATGAGGTGATTGTCTTCGTAGAGAACATAAAAAGGCTGTTTCATATCTTTATAATTTGGCACAAAGATACTTAGTTTTTCGAAGTTTAACTACAAAACTCCGTTAGTAGCGGTTTTCATCCGCAACGAAGTGTCATTAGCTTGTCCGGGAAGCCCCGGATATCCACCATTCTTTTACCAGAAAAATTTATTGGCTTAAAAAGAAAACTCCAATGCAATGCGGCGGGTTTCTTCATCTGTCCGGATGTAGTCTTCCAGTGTCGGTGTTTTAACAAAACTGACTCTGTTCATACACGCTTCTATGAGGTCAGACATTTCAAGAAAACCAATTTCGTCTCTTAAAAAAGAGGCGACGGCTATTTCATTAGCGGCGTTTACTATACAGGCCATATTACCACCTTTATGAAGTGCCTCGAAAGCAAAGCCCAGATTTCTGAATGTTTCAGAGTCTGGCTTCTGGAAAGTAAGTGCAGGATATTTACTGAAATCGAACCTGGGGAAATCAGATTTTAAACGGTTTGGATACGCCAGCGCAAATTGGATAGGCACGCGCATATCAGGCAGACCCATCTGTGCCTTGATGCTCCCGTCCTCAAACTGCACCATTGAGTGGATAATGCTTTGCGGATGCACTACCACCTCTATTTGTGAAGGTTGCAGCCCAAACAGCCATTTGGCTTCAATCACTTCCAGGCCTTTGTTCATTAAAGAGGCTGAATCAATAGTGATTTTGGCGCCCATGCTCCAGTTAGGGTGCTTCAGCGCCTGCAGCTTGGTAACGGTTTTGAGAAACTCCCTGTCCTTGCCCAGAAAAGGGCCTCCGGATGCCGTGAGAATGATTTTTTCAATCGGGTTATGGAATTCACCTACCAGACATTGAAAAATGGCTGAGTGCTCAGAATCAACCGGTAGAATATCCACCTTGTTCTCATTAGCCAGAAAGGTTACCAGTTCTCCTGCCACTACAAGTGTCTCTTTGTTGGCTAATGCAATATGTTTACCTGCTTTAATAGCTGCTATTGTCGGAATAAGACCCGCATAACCTACCAGTGCGGTAAGAACCATGTGTACGGACTCCATTTGTACTACTGAGGCCAGCGATTTCTCTCCTGCATACACTTTAATATGCAGTGGGTCTAGTGCTGAAAAAACCTTGTCATAGAGTGCTTCGTTCGATATCACCACTACATTAGGTCTGAACTTTGCCGCTTGCTCAATCAGTAAATCGGCGTTATTCTGGGCTGTGAGAACTTCTATTTCAAAAATATCAGGGTTTGCGGCTACCACCTCTATTGCCTGTGTTCCTACTGATCCTGTTGAGCCTAAAATAGCTATATTTCTTTTCATGTAGTATCCTGAATCTTTTAACCTTAGAATAAAAATTATCGCATTTGCGTTATTACCACTCAAACTATCGGTCGGTAAATAAAGAGATTTTCAACAATCCTCTTAAAAATATGGTTTAGGACGAAAACAAGCCTTTACACCATGTGCACCATAATTTGAACGCCAAAGTTCGGAAAATTTAACGAGAAAGTTCTTATTTTGCTAATTGTATTGATATAGGCTCAGGAGGAGAATCCGGTTTTTGTCAAATCAAAAACCGAGGTATGAATCTGATAAAATTTCGAGGGAGATTCGGATTATGCAAATGACAGAAGATCAATTCCAGTTTTTTGAAGGTGTCTTTTTTGAGACTCTGGGACGCGACGTACAAGTGACCGAATATCGTCTGCTTCAGGGTGGCAATATTAATGTAACTGTGCAAGTAGATACCAACGAAGGCAAGTACTTTATAAAGTATAACACCCGTAATCTTGACGGCCTGTTTCAATCGGAAGCAGCAGGATTAAATTTGCTACGTGACGCCAATATCATCAGGGTTCCCGAAGTAATCAACTGGGGCCGAAGAGACGGGCAGGATTACCTTATTCTGGAAAATATAGAGTATACCAAGCCCGGTTTCGATTATTGGGAAGTATTAGGACAAAACCTGGCAGCCTTGCACCGAAACACCAATGATTCATTCGGCCTTCACTTCAACAACTACATTGGGTCATTAGAACAATACAACGAAACGAGTACCGACTGGATAAGCTTTTTCATTGAAAAGAGATTGAATGTGCAGGCAGGGCTAGCGTATTACAATGATCTGATAAGCAAAGAGGTTTATGACAAGTTTCAAAGATTCTATAAAGTATTGCCTGACTTGCTACCCGATGAAAAACCTTCATTGTTGCATGGAGATTTATGGTCGGGCAATGTAATTACTGACGATAAAGGTAAGCCCTGTCTGGTTGATCCGGCTACTTATTATGGCAACCGGGAAATAGAAATAGCTTTTACCGCACTTTTCGGCGGTTTCGACAATCGGTTTTATGAAGCCTACCACGAAAGTTTCCCTTTGCAGCCCCGATTTGATGAAAGAGTATCTATATACAACCTCTACCCGTTGATGGTACACGTAAACATTTTCAGTACCAGTTATTTGCCGCCGGTGTTACGGACACTGAACAGATTCTTATAAACTCAAAGCACCAACAGGTTACAACCCCGGACATCAGAGTTATCGAAACGCCCAATGACGCTGAATTGCTGGCTGCCAATCTGATACGCCCCCAGGTCTTGTGTTTCTATAAAACTACATGAATCAATATTTGCCAGATCAATTACATTAATGCCCCCCCTAACGGTGGTTTCTTTAGAAAGGCCCGAATGAAATTGGGTAAGGATTATCTTAAACGGGTCATTTATTTCCCGCAGCAGTATTTTAAGTGTTGCCGGGAGTTCGAATACGCCCTCGCCCTTAGAGTATCCCTGCGAAAGAAGTTCTGTCATTCCATATTCTGAATGTATTTGTTCAACCGGCAACCGGTCTTTCAGTATCTCGTGTACTTCTTCGCGCAATAGTTCTTTTCTTCGCCCTTTCATGCCTCCGGTTTCCATCACAATAAGCCGGTCTTTCAGGCTCGTCATAAAATCGAGGTTGTGTTCTTCTTCCACCAGATCAAGTAAGGCAAAAGTTACACCCATGAGCAAAACTTTCCGGTGCGTTTGCGTGTTTTCTGAAAGTTGTTGCAGCTTTTCAAGCAATTCTGTCGTATTATGGAGGTAGAAACCTGATTCTCTTGAGTAAGTGCGATAAATAAAACTCTGCACCATATACACCAACGACGAGTTATTTCGTTCAAGATACGAAGGGAGCAACGCTAAAATGTGATAGTCGGTTACCGGGCCGTAGAATTGCTCAAAGATTTTCTGACTTACATGCTCATAAAAGGGTAAATCGCTTACGTAGTGTTTGCTGACATTTTGTTGGGTAGTACCGCTGCTTTCAAAAACTATTTGTGTCGGGGCGTTGTCGCTGATAATTTTATGGTGCTTGAAAAACTGAATAGGCAGAAAAGGTATTTTTTCCAGGCGGTCAATCTTCTGAGGATTAATGCGCAGAAAACCCAAATACTCTTTATAAACAGGATTGGCAAATGCCTGAAAACGGAAAATTTCGAGAGCCAATTCTTCAAAAGCCTGTGGGTTTTGAGAATTGTCATTCAATTGAAGCACTGCCGATTTAAGTTCGTCGCGGATACCCATGTAAAAGATTAATTAATAGTTTATGAGTACATCAACAAAAAATTATTGTTTCAAACTCTAAACTATCTTTTTTATACTAAATTGCTTATAAAATTACAGATTAGAAATGAAAAAGGTTTCAGTATTGGTTGTTTTTAGTGTAGCCGCTTTATTAACAGGTTGTTATAAAGATGTATCTTTTGATACAACACCCTATATTGAGTTCAAAAATTTACGGAAGGAAATAAGACTGGATGAGTTTTCGGGTTCAAAGAAAGATTCGGTCATATTAACCATCAAGTTTGAAGACGGTGACGGTGATCTGGGACTGAATGAAGAGGAAAAAAAAGCAGCAGTAGAAAAACAAGACTTTAATTACATAATCCGGATTTTTCGCCGGGATAAAGGCGTTTTTAAAGAAGTAGAGCAGAAGATACCCTACTCGGGCTTTTTCCCACGCCTTAAAGCAGACAATAAGAAAAGGCCAATAGAAGGAACGCTCGATTATTCAATCGTCTACTTCCATAATTCTATTCCTGCTAAGGATTCAATCAAATATGAGATTACTATCAAAGACCGTTCGGGGAATGTTTCGAATATGGTAGAGTCGAAGGTGATTGTTCTGAATGAGTTTTAATTGACTTATCATAGTATAAAAAAATGCCCTTTGTATGCTTTTTGTGCCGGGGTATTTTCTTGTTTTGTATCAGCTTAACTATTTTATACGGCTTTCGTATATACTTTATTAAAATAAGCACTCCCTAAAAACACTCCATTTTTTGTATTTTTCCTATTAACAATTTAATAATCATAGGATTATCTACCAAAAACAAGGTTTTCTCATTGTATTTTTCTAATTTTGCAGTTTATTTTAAAAAGGTGTAGTTCGTTAGTCATTTATCCGTGATGTGTTAGGGTAAAGATTGACGCATTACGATAACTTTAGACTTCATGCAAAATATTAGAAACATTGCCATCATTGCCCACGTTGACCACGGTAAAACAACTCTGGTTGACAAAATTATTCATGCTTCAAAAATTTTCAGAGAAAATCAGGAATTTGGTGATTTAATTCTTGATAACAACGACCTTGAACGTGAACGCGGAATCACCATTGTGTCGAAAAACGTATCAGTACGTTACAACGATGTTAAAATCAATATTATAGATACTCCAGGCCACGCCGACTTCGGAGGCGAGGTTGAACGTGTTTTGAAATTGGCCGACGGTGTTATTTTATTAGTTGATGCCTTTGAAGGCCCGATGCCTCAAACGCGTTTCGTATTAGGCAAAGCCTTACAATTAGGTTTGAAGCCTATTGTAGTAGTAAATAAGGTAGATAAAGAAAACTGTCGTCCGGATGAGGTACACGAGCAAGTGTTCGATCTGATGTTTAACCTTGACGCTACTGAAGACCAGCTTGATTTCCCTTGCTTATACGGGTCGTCAAAACAAGGTTGGATGAGCACCGACTGGAAAAAACCAACGACAGATATTATACCTTTGCTGGATGCCATTGTTGCCAACATACCAGCATCGCCAGTAGTAGAAGGTTCTGCCCAAATGCAGATTACCTCTTTAGATTACTCTTCTTTTGTAGGTCGTATTGCGATCGGCCGTGTTGCCAGAGGTGTGTTGAAAGAAGGTATGCAGGTAGCACTTTGCAAAGCAGACGGCAGCGCCAAAAAGATGCGTATCAAAGAACTTCACGTTTTTGAAGGCTTAGGTAAAGCAAGAGTTACAGAAGTGAGTTCAGGTGAGATTTGTGCCGTAACAGGTATTGAAGACTTTGAAATTGGCGATACCGTTGCCGATGCAGAAAATCCTGAAGCATTACCACGTATTTCTATTGATGAGCCAACTATGAATATGTTGTTCACCATCAATAACTCTCCGTTCTTCGGTAAAGAAGGTAAGTTCGTGACCTCGCGCCACCTACGTGACCGCCTGATGAAAGAAACTGAGAAAAACCTTGCATTACGTGTTGAAACAGGTGATACTGAAGATAAATTCATTGTGTTTGGTCGTGGTATTCTTCACTTGTCGGTTTTAATTGAAACCATGCGCCGTGAAGGATATGAACTACAGGTTGGCCAGCCACAGGTATTGTATAAAGAGGGTGAAAACGGTGAAAGACTTGAGCCAATTGAAACCCTGGTTGTAGACGTGCCTGACGAAACATCAGGAAAAGTAATTGAGTTAGTAACCCAACGCAAAGGCGAGTTGTTAATTATGGAACCTAAAGGTGATTTACAACACCTTGAGTTCAACATTCCGTCTCGTGGTTTAATTGGTCTGCGCTCAAACGTACTTACAGCTACTTTTGGTGAGGCAATCATGAATCACCGCTTTAAAGCATACGAGCCATTTAAAGGAGCAATTCCGGGACGTATCAATGGTTCATTGATTTCGATGGGTAATGGCCCTGCCACACCTTATTCAATTGATAAATTGCAAGACAGAGGCGTATTCTTTATCGACCCGAATGAAGACATCTATATGGGTATGGTAGTAGGCGAGCATAACCGTCAGAATGATATTGTTATTAACCTTCAGACAGCCAAGAAACTGACCAACATGCGTGCTTCGGGCTCTGATGATAACGTACGTATCGCTCCGAAAATTAACTTCTCTTTAGAAGATGCTATGGAGTATATCCAGAAAGATGAGTATCTGGAAATTACGCCTAAGTCGATTCGTATGCGTAAAATTTACCTTGACGAAAACGAGCGCAAACGCAACGAAAGCAAAGGTGTTTTTGCACTGGCTTAATTCGTTCAGAAATTATATCAAAAAAACCCTGTCAGTCGGCAGGGTTTTTTCGTTTATCAAATTTCTCAATCCTCAAAACTTGTCTCACGTTTCTGGGTTTTGGCCACGAAAGCCTCCTGCAAGTCGTTCGATAGCAGCATGGCGGCATTCCAGGTTGCCATGTAGTTCAGGCCATCGGCTACCGAATGGTCTCTTGTGTGCAGCAAAATATGCTTGGTACCACGGATAGATAAAGGCGATTTAGCAGCGATGGTAGTTGCCAGTTTAAATACCTCTTCCATCATAGTAGTTTTATCAACAAAGACCCGGTTTACAATACCTATTTTCTCGGCTTCTTTGCCATCCACATGGCGTCCGGTGTAAGCCATTTCACGCACCCACCCCTCGCCTATCAGCTTAGGCAGACGCTGTAATGTGCCTAAATCAGCCACCATACCCATGTCTATTTCCTTAATGGTAAAGTAGGCGTCTTCCGTGCAATAGCGCATATCGCAGGCGCAAATAATATCTAACCCACCTCCTATACAACCGCCATGCACCGCTACCAAGACAGGCTTGGAACAATTCTCAATGGCATTGATAGGCGCTTGCAGGCGGAAAACATCCTTTCTCACTTTTTCTCTCCTTCTCCCCTCACAAGTAATATCTGTCTGCGAAACCGACATCAGCAGGCTTAAATCAATGCCTGCACAAAAGTGGTTGCTTTCACCCCCTTCAAGTATAATCACACGCACATTGGGGTTCTCATCCAGGTTCTCAAACAATTCCTCGATTTCATCCCAGGCCGATTGGTTTAATGCATTTGCTTTTTCGGGCCTGTTTAATATTATGTGTGCAATGTGGTTTTCAATCGAAAGTTTCAGTGTTTGCATAGCCGTGTACATGGTTTGTTGAACAAAAAAGCCGGAGAGCAATCTCTCCGGCTAAATTTAACACTATTTCTGTAAGAATTGTTATTTCTTGTCTCCACTTGTCTGCACGCCAGAAGGTTGGCTTTTTTTAGCCTCCTGCATAGGATTCGGACCTGCATTAAAGCCTTTTTGCTTGAAAGCCTGGAAGCGGGTTGGCTGCTGCGGCTCTTTCGGGAACGTGTTGTCTGAAGTATCTATGTCAGGAATTTCATGATAAGGATCCAATTTAAACTTCGCTACTTTTTTGGTAGTAACTAAAGTTTTTTTCACTTCTTTGTCATTCAATCTCCACAATTCCACAGGTATTCTTACATCTTCAAAGGTCCCGTCTTCAAATTCCATTCTTATAATTACCGGCATTACCAAACCACCTTTGTTTTTCAGGCTCAATACATAAAAGTTTTTGCCTTCATCTACCATTTTGCGCTCATCAGCCGTAAGGGTAGAAAGATATTGATCATATTTCTTCTTGTCGGCATCAGTTACTGCAAACTTATCATAAGAGTTATAGAAATCCCTCATGGTTGAATCGGCCTCAACTACCGTCTGTTTGATATCAGTTTTATTGCGGATATTGCTCAATGTCTCTCTCTTGGCATCTGCATCTGTTCTGGCTACGGCTTTTTGCTTAGAAGGGTCCTGAGAATCAATGCTATACCACTCTACGTTGGCAATGGCCTGGTCAACCGGCTCAACACCGTAAAACCAGCCTTTCCAGAACCAATCGAGGTCAACACCTGAGGCATCTTCCATGGTACGGAAGAAATCGGCCGGTGTAGGGTGTTTAAATGCCCAGCGGCGTGCGTATTCTTTAAATGCGTAATCGAATAGCTCACGACCCATAATGGTTTCACGCAGGATATTCAGACCCGTAGCAGGTTTTGAATAGGCATTAGGCCCGAAAGTACCCGGTAAGATGTTATCCGAACTACTCATGATTGAATTCTGCTTATCGGCATCCAATTTCATATAACCTGTTATGTACTGCGGCTCGATACCTGTAGCCGGAAAGTTTCTGTCCCACTCCAGACAGGTAAGACCTTCAAGGAATGAGTTTAAGCCTTCGTCCATCCACGACCATTGGCGCTCGTCAGAATTCACAATCATCGGGAAGAAGTTATGACCCACCTCGTGTATAATAACCAGAATAAGGAAATTCTTTGTGCCTTCTGAGTAAGTGCCGTCTGCTTCCGGGCGTGCACCGTTGAAACTCATCATCGGGTATTCCATACCCCCTACAGTACCGTGTACAGAATAAGCAACCGGATACGGATATGCAATGGTACGCTTTGAATAGTTAACCAGCGTATGTGCTACTACACGGGTAGAATACTGGCCCCAAAGCGGATTGGCCTCTTTCGGGTATAAAGACATTGCCCATACTTTTTTGCCTTCAACATCTACCTGCATGGCGTCCCAGATGAATTTGCGCGAAGTGGCAAAGGCAAAATCACGTACATTTTTAGCGGTATACACCCATGTTTTTTTGCCCGTTGGTTTACCTTTCTCAGCGGCTTCGGCTTCTGCCTGAGTCACAATCAACACAGGCGTTTTAGATGTTTTGGCCTGCTCTAAACGTTTCTGTTGCGTTGGTGTCAATACATCCTTCGGGTTTTGCAATTCTCCTGTTGCTCCCAATACCATATCGTTAGGCACGGTCAGTGCAACTTTGTAGTCTCCGAAAGGAAGAGTAAATTCACCCTGCCCCAGGAATTGCTTATGCTGCCATCCGTTTACATCATCATAGACAGCCATCCGGGGGAACCACTGTGCAATTTCATACAGCACATTTCCGTCTTTCGGGAAAAGCTCAAACCCGCTTCTGCCACCAACTGATTTCAAATCTATAATATTGAATTTCCAGTCGACCTGAAACACAAAGGCCACACCTTTAGCCAAAGGTGCAGGCAGGTCTATGCGCATCATAGTTCCGTTGATGGTATATCTTAAATCTTTACCTGTGGCATCTTTCACAGCCAGAATTTTGTACCCATAGTCTTTATCATTAGCCCCACTCAGGTTTCCTAATGAAGTAAAACTTGAACCGCTGGTTGGATTGATAGCACTCTGGCGGGTAGTGTTTCCATCAGAGTTTTTTGCGAATACATTCTGATCCAGTTGTAACCACAAATAGCGTAGTTCTTCGGGAGCGTTGTTCGTATAAGTAATTTTCTCGGTACCGGTAATGCTCTGGTTAGTGTCGTCTAATTCAGCTTTAATATCGTAGTCAGCCTTTTGCTGCCAATAATCTTTACCGGGAGCACCCGCAGCCGTTCTGAAGGTGTTTGGGGTAGGTAAAGAAGTACCCATTTGTTCAAATTTTGTATTGGCGTTGTATTGTGTGGTTGGCGCTTGCTGCGCTTTCACCGACCATATGCCGCACAAAACCGACCAGATAAGAATGGAGATTTTTTTCATGCTTTGATGAAGGTTTAATACTCTGTTATTTTAAACGTTTGCGATTTATACAAAATAATTGATTCACTAAAGTTATATCAGAAAAACCATTTTTCTGTCATCAGTTTGAATGCTACCCCAGCTACAAAACTGGATAGTATCAAATTCCAGGTATGTTTTTTTACATGAAAAACATTTAAAACCAGAAATGACAATACCAGGGTAATGGCAACAATCAGTAACTGGCCAAACTCAAGCCCTACGTTAAACGCCAATAACTGCTGAATAATGTTCTGGTCTTTCCCCAATAAGCTACGCAGATAACTAGAGAAACCCATGCCGTGAATAAGGCCAAAACCCAGAGCTAAAAAGTATCTGACCGGCGAAAACTGCTCAACAGCCAAGACACTGGTAGTGCTTTTATGAAATAAATTGGCAACACAGGTAAAAATGATAGTAACAGGAATCAGGAACTCAATAAGCTCGGTACTGTAATCAATTATCTGCAGGGCAGCCAAAGCTAATGTAACCGAATGGCCTATAGTAAACGCAGTGACAAGAATCAGTATTTTCCTCCAATCGGATATACGATAAATAGCACATAAAGCCACTACGAAAAGAATGTGATCATAGCCATTGATATCGGTTATATGTTGGTAACCCAATTGAAGATAAATTGAAAATTCAGTCATTAGTTTAGGGGTTAAGCAGAATGATAAGTGATTAGTAATAACAAAAATACAAGTTTTGTAAAACCTTGCCCATAAAGCGCCGTAAATTTTTAAAAATACTGCTTCTCTGAAAAATTATTCACTCTGCTGTTTTTTAATCTGGTATCAAAGAAGAAGCCCCCCTGCAACTATTCGTCCATAATATACCTATAAAACAAAAGTAGCAACCTGCGTGCAGGTTGCTACTTTTGTTTATTTCAAACGCTGGTTTATCAGAAAAACTTAGCGCGGTTATCTTTGATATTCGCGTTGTCGCGGATAGCCTGGTTTGCCATGTATGATGCGCCAAAACCACCACTGCGTTGCAATACCTGAGCTTTATACTGGCTGTAGTCGGCAATAGCAGGTGCGTTTTCAACTCTGGTTGTTTCTACTATAAACACTCCGTTTTCACCTACAAACGGTTTCGAACGTTTGCCAGCCTGTAAGCTGAAGATTTTACCGATAGCGATCGGGTCAACACCCGGTGTAGTCAATAAGCCTGTTGCAAAGCTGATTCCGTTAGCGGCTTCGATAATAGCACCAGCACCGTATTTTGCGGCAACCTGTTCTAATGTTCCGGTAGCTCCTGTTAGTTTTTTCAGGATCTGCTCACCTTTAATTTCGTTGCGCACTTTAGCAGTTAAAGCATCTCTGAAGTCGTCAACCTTTGGACTATCTTTATCTGATTTGGCTGTAACGGCGGCTATAATAAAGTTATCACCGATTTCAAAAACCCTGTTTGAAACCGAGCCTACTTTGGTATCATCATTAAATGACCATAATACTACTTCGCGTGCATTTTGAATAGTATTAAATGCTGTAGCTTCCGGGAAAACTCTTTCGGCTTTCAGTAATACCAGTTTAGGGTCTTTCTTAATTGCTTCCTCAAATTCTTTGTCCGAATCTACACTTGCACGTAGCGTTTCTGCTTTCTGATAGATTGCATTACGCGTTGCTTCGCTGGCTTGCAATTCGCGACTGATACTGGCAACTTTATATTTTACGTTTGATTTTGGCTCTGTAACTTTAATGATATGATAGCCGAAATCGGTTTCTACTGCATTCGGAATTAAACCTGTACCACTAAAACCAAACACGGCGTTGTCGAATGGTTTTACCATTGCACCTTGTTTAAAGAAACCAAGGTCTCCACCTTGCTGAGCCGAACCGTCCTGGCTGTTGGTACGAGCCAGAGTTGCAAAATCTGCACCATTTTTCAACTGATCCAATATATCCTGCACTTGTTTACGAGCCTGGGCTTTAACCGAGTCAGGAGCGCTTTTATCTGAACGAATCAAAATATGACTCGCACGGACAGTATATGCGGTATCAGTGGTAGTACCTTCATATTTATGAATTGAATAGGTGCTTCCTTCTTTAAACGGCCCGATTACAGCACCCGGGATAGCTGTTGACAGGGCTGTCTTTAATTCAGGACTTAATTCGCTGGCTGAACGCTCAAACGGCAATCTGATTTCAGAGTTGATCGTTGCGTAATCCTGCGGATCTTTAGCTGCTGCCAATCCTTTAGCAAAAGATTTGATGTCTTCATACAATGAAGCACTGTCTTCTTTGGTAGGAGCTACCTGATAAACAATGTAATCGAAAGAACGGCTGTCGTATCCGGTATACTCACCTTTGTGTTTGCTTAGGTAGTCTGACAGCTGACTGTCCGTTACTTTAATGGTAGTATCGTTTACACTGAAGAATGGCACATACAAATAGCGTGCATCTGCTTTACTCACCTGGCCTTCATACTCTTTCTTTGCTTCGGCAGTAGTTACAAAAGAAGAAGAGCTAAGCAAAGCGTTGTATTTTTCTAACAAACGTTGTTTGATGGCTTGTTCTTTGATTTGATCCCAGGCGAATTTTTGCGGTGCAGGTAATTGATTCTGTGCCGCAGCATTGATAAATTCGATATGACGGTTACGGTCGTATTGTCCGGTCTGAGGATCAGTAAATTGTTGCTTGATCAGCGGACTAAGGTTCTTGGTACCCTGAATCATCTCGCGAAGTTCGTCAGGAGTTACTTTTAAGCCTAATTTTTCAAATTCTTCCTTGTAGGCAATATCAAAAATCATTTCCTCCCAAACCTGATTGCGGAGTTGTTGTACTTCTTGTTCCTGTAATGCTCTACCTGCCTGCTGTTCGTAGTTAGAACGAGCTACATCTAATTTTGCCTGAAATGCTTGCGCATCAATGGTAGTTCCGGCTATTTCACCGATTTTATTTCTGTTACCACCAAAAAGGCCTCCACTTCCGCCACTTCCGTAGAATAAGTCTCCTCCAACGATAAATAGAATAAGGGCAATTGCAATCACTGCAACTGCGATTCCCGAACGCTCCCGAATTTTGTTAATTAAAGCCATTAGTTTTTATTTTATACTTAGATTTTAGCCCGTGTTTTTAGGTAAATGAGTGTTAAAGGTAAAACCCTTAAAAAAACGAACCGCAAAAATACACACAATCATACATATTATCAAAGAAATCCAATTAGTAATCTGTGTTTTTTAACAAGTTTTATACTCCAGGGTCAAAGCCGTTAATTCTGTGACAATGCAAAAACCCTTACTGGGGGCTGTTCAATCCGTTTTTCATATTATAATCAAAGAAATGTGCCCTTCTAAAATCTTTATTTTCAAGCGCTTGAACAATACAAAATAGCCGTAAACTTACCATCCATATATCAATGCCACGCTATTGATAACCTCTTGTAGAATTTCTCCATTATCAGAATTAACCATTACTACTACTCCGTTGCCTCCTTCCAGGCTTCCATAATACTGGCACCTGAAACCCTCATTGGCACCACCATGCCCAAAGTAACTACCGGTGTTGTCGGTTCTTATAAAGACACCTAGAGCCGCACTCTTGTCCAGATAGGGCTTGAGCCTCAGCTGTGTCATTTCTTTAGAAAGCACTTTATTAGATTTACCCAACAGGACAAGCTGTGTTTCAATAATATAATGCGCCAGATCAGTTGGGTTGGTCCACAAGCCGGCGGCAGCCTGCTCGGGGTATACATGGTATTTACCTTCAATCTCTTTCTGATTGGCCCGGTATCCGGTAGCTAATTCCTGTGGCTTCTTATTCAATGGTGGCTGTTCGTAGGTGCTGTTTTTCATGCCCAGGGGTTTCAGAACGTTGTTCCACATGTATTGTGCGTAAGGTACTTTGGTAATATCCATCACTATTAATTGTGAAATAGTTGTACCTCCACCTGAATATTGCGTTTTAAGGCCGGGTTCAAACTGTGACCGGACTGCCCGGGTATTGGCCGGTTGCTTGCCATCCAGTATATCAGTAATTGTTGGAAGCGGCTTGCCCCTTTCATAACCGGGGAATCCGTGGATGGTTAATCCGGCCGAATGGCTCAGCAGTTGTTCTATATTTATTTTCTTGTCTTTCGATGCGGCATCGTACGGGAACTTCCAAGTGGTGAGATAATTATTGATGTCAGCGTTGATATCCAGTTTTTTATCCTGTACCAGTTTCAGGACTCCTACCGCATTTAAAGATTTACTGATTGACGCCGCCTGAAAAAGCGTCTGCTCGGTTACAGGTCGCTTTGTTTCAAAATCTGCCCATCCATAAGCCTTCACCCATTCTATTTTATAATCTTTAATAACGGCAATACTAAGCCCGAATACACCCTGTTGACTCATGCGCTCTTTGATCGCCCATTTCTGCTTGTTTTCGCCGGGCTTATCGCCAGGCTTAATGCTAAACAGGTTTTGTTCTACCTGTTTTATTTTCTCTTGTATCTCGTTGCTGTAGGTAGGCTGCTGTGCATGTACATCAGAAATTATCATACAGGCAACCATGGCGGATAGAACACCGAAGATGTGCTTTTTCATAATATAGGGGTAAATAGATTAAAAACTACTTATAATTACGAATCTACATGATTAGAGCCAAATAATTGCGTAATTTTGTGCGTTTTTCGAAAAACTACTCATTTATCGTATGAAATATCGTATTACCGGATTTTTCTTTCTGATTGCTTCCGTTTTTTATGCATGCCAGAATTCAGAATCTACCACTGAGGTATCAGGGGCTGATGTTTCGGGTATAAAAGTAAGTGTCAACATCGAAAGACTGGAAGAAGAACTGATGAACCTGAAAAACAAGGAAGAAACCAAAGCTTTTCTGGAAAACCACCCCGCATTTGTTGAAGCATTCTACCAGACTCCCGCCAATGACCCTGTGCTGATTGACAGGCTTGACATGCTGATTCATCACCCTGCTATTCATGAGTTGTATCAACAAACACAGCAGACATTCGGGAATTTAGATACACTGAAACAACAATTTGAAATAGCATTTAAGCATATTAAGTATCATTATCCCGACTTTAAAGAGCCTAAAATCATTACTACTTTTGCCGGGCTTGATAACGAACTGGTTGTAACCGACAGCCTCGTTGTAATTCCTCTGGAATCATTCATAGGACCAAAAGCCAAATATCGCCCTCAGCATCCTAATTATATGCTGAAACGCTACGACAAACCCTACATCGTGCCTACTGTTATTACGCTTTTGTCAAGAAAATATAATCGTATTGACATAAACGACCGAACCTTACTGGCTGATATGCTATTTTATGGTAAGAGTTTCGAGTTTACCAGAGCGGTTATTCCGAACATTCCTGACTCTCTCGTAGTGGCTTATGCAGATTCTAATCTTGCGAAGGCCTGGCATAATCAGGAATATGTGTGGGCGCATTTTCTTGATAACAAGTTGTTGTTTGAAACCAACGACAAAATTAAAGATAAATATATTGGTGAAAGACCTTTTGTAACTGAAATAGGAACTGATTGTCCGGGTCGTATCGGTCAATGGCTGGGGTGGCGGCTGGTGAGTCGCTATCGAACCGAAAATCCCTCGGTTACGTTAGTACAACTAATGGAAAACACCAATGCTCGAGAGATTTTTGAGCAATCGAAGTATAAAGGGCAAACAGAAGACTAGTCTGCCGACGCATTACCTTTTTAATTTTAAAGTCCCTGGTGTTATCAGAGGATAAAGTATTATGGCAAAGAGAACGCAAAGTTTTGGAGATGAGGCTTCAGAAAAAGACAAGAAAAAATTAAGTAAAGACGGCTTTAAAAAGGCCTTGAGTGTTTTCAGATTTACATTGCCCTACAAATGGACATTTGTAATTGGTTTTATTTTTCTGATACTTTCGCAGCTCACTTCCATGAGTATCCCGCTTCTGATGGGGCAGATGGTCGGAGCGATTGTGTCACCCGATAAAACCACTTCATTATCTGCTGCGAACCCTGCCGGAAATACCACCGCATTGGGCGATAAACTACAGAACGTATTTCATTCTGCACCTGATTTTACTTTAAACGAAGTCACTTTCCTGTTCATTGTTTTATTGATTCTACAGGCAGCTTTTTCTTTTCTGAGAGTTTATACTTTTACGAGGGTGTCAGAACAATCCATGCGTGACCTCCGGAAAGAACTTTATGCGAAGATCATCACATTACCTATTACCTTTTTTGAGAAAAAACGAGTAGGCGAACTGATGAGCCGTATTACGTCAGACGTATCTCAATTACAGGATGTGCTGTCTACGACACTGGCCGAATTATTCAGACAAATATTTACGCTGGTCGGAGGAGTGCTGTTAATCACTCTTATATCGGGTAAGTTGACTCTCTTCATGTTGTCCACGTTTCCATTTCTTGTGGTGGCAGCCATTATTTTTGGCCGATTCATTAGAAAAAACGCTAAAAAGGTACAGGACGAACTGGCTAAGACAAATATTATAGTAGAAGAGACCCTCCAGTCGGTTAATGTGGTGAAAGCTTTTACCAACGAACGCCTGGAAGTGGGTCGTTATACTACTTCCATACAGAAGGTAGTAGACTACGCTCTGAAAGCGGCTACTTTCAGAGGCGGTTTTATTTCTTTTATCATTTTCGTGCTCTTTGGTGGGGTGGTAGGAGTAGTATGGTACGGTGGCAACCTGGTGCTGAATGGAGAACTTGATTTCAAAGACCTTTTTACATTTATTATTTACACGGGTTTCATTGGTGGTTCGGTCGGTGGCCTGGGTGATATGTATGCCCAGATTCAGAAAACCATCGGGGCATCTGAAAGGGTATTGGAGATTTTAGGAGAGAAATCGGAAGTAGATGTTTCCCATAACGTTGAATTTAAGAAAACTGCTGGAAATGTGTCTTTTCAGCATGTGGGTTTTGAGTATCCGTCAAGAGCTGATGCAAGAGTGCTGAAAGATGTGTCGATACATGTGAAAGCCGGAGAAAAAATTGCTTTGGTTGGACAAAGCGGAGCTGGCAAGTCGACACTGGTACAATTGCTCATGAAGTTGTATCCGCTTACAAAAGGTAAGATATTGATTGATGACATAGATATTTCAACGCAGGATGTAACCGAGTTACGAAGCAATATTGCTATCGTGCCTCAGGAGGTTATGCTTTTTGGCGGGTCTATCCATGAAAACATAGCCTATGGAAAACCCGGAGCCACAGAAGCTGAAGTTTACGAAGCAGCCAGAAAAGCCAATGCCTTTGATTTCATTACTTCGTTTCCTGATAAATTCGAGACCATTGTTGGTGAAAGAGGCTTAAAATTATCGGGTGGACAAAGGCAGCGTGTGGCCATTGCAAGGGCTATTCTGAAAGACCCTTCGATTCTGATTCTTGACGAAGCCACCAGTGCCCTGGATTCTGAATCTGAAAAACTGGTACAGGATGCGCTCGACGAGCTGATGAAAAACCGTACGACCATTATTATTGCGCACCGATTGGCAACTATCCGCAATGTAGATACTATCTATGTACTGAAAGACGGGGAGATTGCGGAATCGGGCTCACATGATGAATTGATTTTAAAAGAAGAAGGAATTTACGCAAATCTGGTTAAATTACAGTTTGATAATGTAAATTTGCTGGTAGAATAGCCCTTGTAGTTAATATGTTCAAAAGTGCTGAAAGCTACAAGTCAAAGCGACTTTCATCAATTTATTATTTGTAAATTATGAATCTCTCAAAAAATACACTGAAAGAATACGACTTGCGCCATACGGGCTGTCGTGAAGATATACTGGCGTCTTTTCAGACTTACAGCCATGCGCTTTCGCATGGGGATCTGGAAAACCTCTTCGGGGAACGCTTCGACAGGGTAACGATTTACAGAACCCTGAAAACCTTTGTTGAAAAAGGCATTATTCATAAAGTGCTGGACGACGAAGGTGGTACCAAATATGCCCTTTGCCGTGCCACGGAATGCACGCACGACGAGCATCATCATGACCATGTACACTTCAAGTGTTTATCTTGTGGTAATACAACCTGCATTGAAAGCGTACATATTCCGAAAATCAATTTGCCGGAAGGTTATAAGCTGACCGACATTAATATGCTTATGCAGGGTACCTGCCCTATGTGCCGCTTATAAAATTCTGTTTTTTTATAGCCTGTTATTAACGGGTATTTGCTTTCTACGATTATATATCCATGTCTTATAAAACCAAGCTTATCATAGCGCTCGGCCTCGTCTACGTGGTCTGGGGTTCTACTTTTTTAGGTATGAAATATGCCATTGAGGTGCTTCCACCCATGATGGTTTCCTGCTTACGATTTCTAACCGGAGGGGTTCTGCTATTTATATTTACGCTATGGAAAGGCTATGGCATACCCGATTTGAAACAGATACGCAACGCTGCTTTTGTAGGTATGATGCTGAGTGGCATTGGTAACTGTGCAGTGGCTTATGCGCTGCGTTTCATGCCGTCGGGCCTTGTTGCGCTTTTAGTTGCTACCTTGCCGGCCTGGATGATCATGCTCGACTACCTGCTTTTCAGCAAAACAAAACCTACACTTATAGGACTGATCGGACTTGTGATAGGCTTATTCGGAATGGCTTACCTGCTTGACCCGATGAATCCGGCTAATACAGCCAACCGGGAAGTGGCTGTTTTTCCTGCCTTACTGGTGTTTGCGGGTTCGGTGGCCTGGGCGTACGGTTCATTGAAATCCCCCTACATGTCTCTTCCGAAACCCATTCAGTCTACTGCCATACAGATGATAGCCGGCGGATGCTTTTCTTTTGTGATGAGTCTGGTATTTGAAGATAATCACCTGCAGGCTTTTCAAAGCATGACTCGGGAAACCTGGCTGGCACTGATTTACCTGATCGTAGTGGGCTCTTACATTGGTTACAGCGCTTATTTGTGGTTGATCAACAATGCTCCTCCACAAGTAACGGCCACCTATGCGTATGTGAACCCGGTAGTAGCTTTTTTTCTGGGATGGCTCTTTAAAGGTGAAGTACTCACTCCCCGTTCATTGATTGCCTCAGCTATTGTTTTGATTGGCGTGATATTAATGACCTTAGGCCGAAGAAAAAACACTGCTGTCAGCACTTCTATTGAGTAAGCCGGACACCAGATAAACTCAGGCGGTAAACTTGTCTAACTGTTTAACCAGTACGTCAAAATCTTTCGGGTAAGGCGCTTCAATCTTCAGTACTTCTCCGTTCAATAAACGGAAAGTAAGTGAGTGTGCATGCAGGGCTACGCGTTTCATCAACGGTAATTCTTCTGTACCTTTCTTTAAATTGAATTTCTTGCTTTTGAGTTGCGACAGGAAGATGTCGTCTCCGCCATAGGTAGGGTCACAAACAATCGGCGCTTTCAGGCACTGTAAGTGCACACGAATCTGGTGCATACGGCCTGTAACCGGAATACACTCTACCAGCGTATGATGGCGGTACGCTTTCATTGTGAAGAAGATGGTTTCTGCAATCTTGCCTTTCTCACGATCTATTCTAACTGCGGTACCATCCTTTAGCTGTGCAATGGGTAAAAAAACCGAAATGCTGTCGAAATCATGTACACCATTTACCACTGCATGGTAGCGCTTGGTTACCTCGCGGCTTTCAAACTGCATGGCCAGGTTTCTATACGCCGCCGGATTTTTGGCAATAGCCAGTACACCCGATGTCTCTTTATCTAAACGATGACACAGTTGGGCATCATCTGAATATGCCTTAGCTAAACGCAGAATACTTTGATGTTTGTCCTGAGTACGTTCATCAAGACTGGCCAGAAAGGGGGGTTTATTGATAACAATATAATCGTTGTTTTCGAAGATAATCAGGTCTTCAAAAACAACATTTTTGGGAGTAGTCTTTACCTTGGGGGGTTCCTGAAATTCAAACTCGTAATCCATACTGCAAGCGCGATAGTAAATTTTTATGCAAAGGTAAGTTTTTATTATGAAAACATGCCTAATATTTGCATGACGACGAATGAATCGTGTATGAGAGAGCGCTTAGCTTACAACAGGTAGCCTGAAAGAAAATCTGGTACCTTTATCTATTTTGCTGGTAACCGTTATTTTAGAATGGTGTGCATTTAAAATGTGCTTCACAATGGCAAGACCCAGACCGGTACCGCCGGTTTCGCGTGAACGGCTTTTGTCAATGCGGTAGAAACGCTCAAAAATACGAGACAGATGCTCAGGAGCAATACCGGGGCCATCGTCTTCAATAGAGACCTGAAAGTACTTTTTCTCTTCTTCTATTTCTACTATTATTTTCCCGTTTTCCTTACCATACTTAATGGCGTTGTCGACAAGATTGGTCAGCACCTGCGATATACGCTGTTTATCTGCTATCACCCACGCTGCTTGTAAATCTTTGGGTTTTACTTTCAAGGTTACTCCCCTTGTGCCGGCTTTAGACTCCAGTTGTTCAAATATTTCTTCGGTTATGTGCTTTAGTTCTATCTTTTCGAAGTGCATTTTTAAATCTCCCTTTTCAACCTGAGACAGTGTAACCAGATCTCTTACCAGGGCATCGAGTCCATCCAGACTTTTGGCGGCTTTATTCAGAAATCGGTCTAAAATAACCGGATCTTCTTTTGCCCCGTCAATAAGTGTATGTATAAACCCCTGTGCTGCAAAAATGGGAGTTTTGAGTTCATGCGACACATCGGCCACAAACTCACGCCGGAACTGCTCCATCTTTTTCAATTCGTCAATCTCCTGCTGCTTACGGCTCACGTAGGTCGAAATCTCAGAGTTGAGCATCTTGATGGGGTTCACACTTTTAATGAGCGACTTACGTGAAATATCAAAATCACGGATTTTCAGTTTCTGAATACTTTTGTATATCTGCTCTACCTCTCTGAACACCAGAATATCAATGGTATAAAAGACAAAAAAGAAAGAAGCAAAAAAAGAAGATACACCAACCACAAACAGCATGGCAGCGCTTACATTAGGTACAAAACTCAGAAATACTATAGAGACAGTCGTAATGAGTACGGCGAGAAAAAACGCAATAATTCGGGGGCTGAACGACATGCTTACTTGAGAGATTAAATACAAATAATTATCAGTGCATGAAACACTACGACAAAATTAACTGATAATTATTTCATAAACTTACAGATTTATTATTCATCTGTAAACATATACCCTACACCTTTTAGCGTTTTGATGTAGTTTTCACCAACTTTTTCTCTAACCTTACGTATGTGTACATCAATCGTACGCTCTACAACGAAGATATCAACCCCCCAGATTTTCTGAAGAATTTCATCACGGCTAAATACTTTGTTGGGATATTGAGCTAAGAAGAAAAGTAATTCAAATTCCTTTTTAGGGAGTACTATGGTGGTTCCGTCTGGTTTGGTAACGGTATAATTCTGGCGATTAATGTTTAACCCGGCTACCTCCAGCGAATCACTGGTATCGGTCTTTTGGGCTTCTCGGCGGAAGAACGCATTGATACGGCTCATGAGAGCCCGGGGCTTAATGGGCTTGTTGATGTAGTCGTCGGCACCTACTTCAAAGGCTGCAATTTCAGAATACTCTTCCGAACGGGCAGTCAGATACAGAATATAGGTATTTTTCATTTCAGGAGTACTTCGCAGGGTTCTGCCTACTTCTATGCCATCCAGATGCGGCATCATGATGTCAAGGATAACTAATTCAGGTAGAAACTCTCTTGCGACTTCGATTGCTTTTTTTCCATCGGGGGCAGTAGCGACCTTATACCCCTCTTTTTCAAGGTTGTAGCTTAACAACTCCACTATATCAGCTTCGTCGTCAACTACTAAAACACGGTGAGCAGAACTCATAAAGGCGTTTTTAATTAGTGCGGTGCAAATTTATGATTAAAAAATCGCTAGATATGTTAAGCCAATGTTAAATCTTATCAAATAGTACAGTAAGCCTTCTATTCATAGCATTTTTACACTAATATATGGTATACTCTTTTCTTCTTCCTGCCAGTGTAATGAATTTATTATCAGTTTCTTCCGGCTAAAGTTGCCGGATTTATCATTTGTAAGATTTTTAGAAAATACTTTGAGCTTTTTTTGCAAAACAAATCTAAAACTTCTACTTTTGCAGTCCGATTTTCTAGAGGTGTGTAAATACTTTTCGAAACGGCAGAAATCAGTCTTTATCTTGATGTCTCTTCCGGGAGATGTCGCTTCCCCTGGTAACAGGCGAAATTTCTGAACCAAATCAACGGAAATGATTGATAATGAGGCAGGAATGTGAGCCCTTCTTCAAGACTCAAACAAATCTTTTTGTAAAATTCCTTAAAATCTGAAAGACAATGGCGAAAGACATCGCAGGATATGTGAAACTTCAGGTAAAAGGCGGTCAGGCTAACCCTTCACCACCGATTGGTCCGGCGTTGGGTTCTAAAGGCTTGAACATCATGGAATTTTGTAAACAATTCAACGCCCGTACTCAAGATAAAATGGGTATGGTGTTGCCGGTGGTAATTACTTACTTTACCGACAAATCGTTTGAGTTTGCCATCAAAACTCCGCCCGCTGCTATCATGCTGTTAGAAGCAACGAAGCTAAAAACAGGTTCAGACCAACCCAACCGTAAAAAAGTGGGCTCGGTTACTTGGGATCAGGTAAAAACTATTGCCGAAACCAAAATGCCAGACCTGAATTGCTTTACTGTAGAATCAGCAATGAAGATGATTGCCGGTACTGCCCGCAACATGGGTATTACTATCACAGGCAACGCACCGTTTTAAAGACAACGAGTGATTTCTGATCATTCATTATTATTCATGGGAGTTATGCACGGCATAACGCTATAACCAAACAAAAAGCAATGGCAAAATTGACCAAAAAAAGAAAGGAAGCCATGTCGAAGTATGATGCTTCAAAGGCTTATTCTCTACAAGAGGCAGCTGATGTTCTGAAGCAAATTGCATACACTAAATTCGACTCTTCTGTAGATGTTCACGTTCGTTTAGGTGTTGACCCTCGTAAGGCTGACCAAATGGTACGTGGTGTGGTTGCATTACCACACGGAACCGGTAAAACTGTTCGTGTTTTAGTATTATGTACACCTGACAAAGAAGCTGATGCAAAAGCTGCAGGCGCTGACTATGTAGGCTTGGACGAATACATTCAGAAAATCGAACAAGGCTGGACAGACATCGACGTAATCATCACGATGCCAACTGTTATGGCTAAACTTGGTAAGTTAGGTAAGATTCTCGGACCCCGCGGATTAATGCCAAACCCTAAGTCTGGTACTGTAACGCTCGACGTAGCAACAGCTGTAAAAGAAGTGAAAGCAGGTAAAATTGACTTCAAAGTTGATAAAACCGGTATCATTCACGCTTCCATCGGTAAGGTTTCTTTCTCACCTGAGAAATTAGCAGAAAATGCTACAGAATTGATTCAAACTTTGTTGAAATTGAAACCATCTTCAGCTAAAGGTACTTATGTGAAAAGCATAGCACTTGCCAGCACAATGGGACCTGGTATTCTAATCGACAAAACAACCATTAATGGATTGTAATCATGACAAAAGAAGAAAAAGGAGCAATAATTGAAGAGCTTGCAGAGAAATTTGCAGCTACGCCCTATTTCTATATCACCGATGCAAGCGGATTGAACGTTGCTAAAACCAATGAATTACGTCGTTTGTGTTTCGAGCGTGGTATTGAGTATCGTGTAGTGAAAAATACATTGATCAGCAAAGCTCTGGAAAGATTGGATACCGATTATACGCCATTTGACGGAACTGTTCTTAAAGGTTTTTCAGGTGTGATGTTCCACGAAGAGTCGGGCAAAATAGCTGCTAAATTGATTAAGGATTTCCTTAAAGCGAATAAAGAAAGCATCAAATTAAAAGGTGCTTCGGTTGATTCAGCTTTGTTTATAGGTCACGACCAACTAGATACGTTGTTGAACCTGAAGTCGAAGCAGGAATTGATTGGCGAAGTTATCGGTTTGTTGCAGTCACCTGCCAAAAATGTTATCTCTGGCTTGCAAAGCGGTGGCAACAAATTGGCTGGCATTCTCAAGACTTTGTCGGAGAAAGAAGCAGCATAATCCGTTTACCTGGTTAAACATGGTAAACACCCAACAGTCATATCGACTGATTATTCATTAAAATTATTTATCAAAAACAAGTATTAACTTTTAAATTCTATACAAAAATGGCAGATTTGAAAGCATTTGCAGAACAATTAGTAAATTTGACTGTAAAAGAAGTAAACGAATTAGCACAAATATTGAAAGATGAGTATGGCATCGAGCCTGCAGCTGCTGCTCCTGTAGTAGTAGCCGGTGGTGCTGGTGGTGGCGAAGCTGCTGAAGCTCCGGTAGAAAAAACATCTTTCGACGTAATCTTGAAAGCTGCTGGTCCTAACAAACTTCAAGTTGTGAAATTAGTTAAAGACCTTACTGGCCTTGGCTTGAAAGAAGCTAAAGATTTAGTTGACTCTGCTCCGAAACCATTGAAAGAAGGTGTTGCTAAAGACGAAGCTGAAGGTTTGAAAAAATCTCTAGAAGAAGCTGGTGCAGAAGTAGAAGTAAAATAATTTACTTGCACAGTCATAAACAAAGCCCGGTAGGTATCTACCGGGCTTTTGTCGTATAAGGCATTCTTATCTTCTTGTTTATTTATTGCTGCGAACTGAAAGTTCGCGCCACATTACATTATTCTTCAATATAATTTTGTATTTTTCAGCAGAAATTTCCTCTATTCAAGCGTATAACAAGATAACATCTTTCAAACTCCTTTTACCTATGAAAAACTCTGAAAAAAAACTGAGCAACGCTACCAGACGCAGTTTTATTAAAAGTACAGCATTAGCATCGGCAGGCTTCATGATTGTGCCGCGCCATGTGCTGGGCAAAGGCTTTGTTGCCCCCAGCGATAAACTCAACATTGCCGCAGTAGGCTGCGGTGGCAAGGCCGATGTGAACATCAGATTCGCTTATAACAATGGCTCCGACAATATGGTGGCGCTCTGTGATGTTGACGACCGCATGTCTCAAAAATTCCGTGCACAATTCCCGAAAGCCCCCTACTATCGCGATTACCGCCAGATGCTTGAAAAAGAAGCCAAAAATATTGATGCGGTAATTGTAACCACCCCCGACCACATGCACTATCCCATAGCTATGACAGCCATGCAACTGGGCAAGCATGTATATGTAGAAAAACCACTGACACATGATATCTGGGAAGCCAGACAACTGACCGAAGCCGCTAAAAAATACAAACTGGTGACACAAATGGGCAACCAGGGCAGTAGTGGGAAAGGCACGCGTATTACCGAAACTATTATACAAAGCGGAATGATTGGTGAAGTACATAAGGTTGAGGTATGGACTAACCGCCCGGTATGGCCGCAGGGTGTACAATCGCCTAAAGATAAAGGTGAAAAACAGCCGGTGCCTGGCGAAGTAGACTGGAACCTGTGGCTGGGTACTGCCCCGATGCGTGATTACCACGAAGCCTACATGCCATTCCGCTGGCGTGGGTACTGGGACTTCGGTACCGGTGCTTTGGGAGACATGGGCTGCCATTTTATAGATGTGCCTTTCCGTGCGTTGAAACTGGGCTACCCGACTTCGGTGGAGTGTTCGGTAGGTCAGGTATATGCCGATTTCTTCAAAGAGGCTTTCTATGATGATGTTTGCCCACCTTCGGCAGCGATTCACCTGAAATTTCCGAATCCAACCGGAAAACTACATAAAGAGATTGGTCTTTCGTGGTATGATGGTGGCATCCGCCCTGAACTACCCGAAGGCTGCGATTACGACAAAGTATTTACGAGCATAGATGGCGGTATTCTGTTCATAGGAAGTAAAGGTATACTGGCAACTGAGTTGTTCGGTAATAATCCTAAGTTTTTCCCGGAGTCTAAATTCCTGAATGCAAAAATTCCGGCTCCGAAACGTGCGTTGGTAGAAGGCGACACTGAAGGGCATCAGCAACAATGGGTGAAAGCCTGTAAAACAGGGTACGGCGCTTATACGAGCTCCGCTTTTGCCGAGTCAGGCCCGCTTACTGAAACTGTGCTGATGGGCAATCTGGCCGTACGTTCATTTTTACTCCGTGATTCGAACAACAAGTTTATAGGTCGCAAGAAATTACTTTGGGATGGCACAAACATGAAAATTACCAATTTCGATGAAGCCAATGCTTTTGTAAAAAGAGAGTATCGCGCAGGAGGCTGGATATAACTGAATAAATACATAAAGAGGGCATGTAACCATGCCCTCTTTTGTTATCTACGCCTATCTTTACATTCTATATCTTTTGAAACGATAAACCATGTATCTAAAAGCACTCATCTTTCTGTTAGTAATTTTGCAGTTGTCCTGCAATAACGCTACCCGTTCTGAAACAGACTCCAAACCCCTTGTTGAAAACGAGGGAGTTAAAATTGCTTACAACGACACACAGAAAGGAGACACTACATTGCTATTTGTACATGGCTGGGGTATAAACCGGAGTTACTGGGACAATCAGCTGGCTGCCTTTGAAAAGCAATACAGGATTGTTACACTCGATTTGCCCGGTTTTGGTGAATCAGGCAGAAACCGCCAGAACTGGACAGTAGAAAACTACGCCAAAGATATTTCGGCTGTTATCAATACCTTACAGTTGAAGCAGGTGATTCTGATTGGGCATTCTATGAGCGGTGCAATTGTTCTGGAGACTGCGCTCACTAATCCAAACACCGTGATTGGCATTGTAGGTATTGATAATTTTAATGCCTATGGTTGGACTGAAACGCCTGAATCTAAAAAGGAAACGGACGAGTTTTTCAGAATGGCAAGAGCCCATTACAAAGAAGTGGTATCGGGTTTTGTTAACCAGACATTGTTTGCGCCCTCTACTGACAGCCTGATTAGAAAAAGGGTATCAGGTGATATTATTCAGTCAGATTCCGTCATAGCTATAAATAGCCTTGAAAAAAATATGCATTATCCGGTTGATGCCCAATTGAAAAAATGGCCTAAGACTCTATATCTGATTAATAGCTCTATGAATTCTACTGATACGCTGTCGTTCAGGAAAGGTGGTATTGACGTACACTTATTTGATGTAGGCAAAACAGGGCATTACCCCATGATTGAAAGCCCCGATCAGTTTAATACCCTTTTAGCACAGGCTATTGAAAGAATCAAAAAACAATAGGATCGAAGCTCCTTAAAATATATGGCATTTGTCCACCTATCTAAGCTGTTTGTCGGACAAAAGCCATTTCCAGCTGCAGTACCTTTGCCTAATAAATGAAATAAAATGGCAAATATTCTGGTAAAAGCAGTATCAAATCTGATGGATCAACTGTTGAGTCCGTCACCGGTGGTAGCAGTTAGGGCATGGAATCCGGCAACAATCTATGAAATAGACATACACCTCCCTACAACTGACTTCAATAAATGGAATACTATCAAACGGGTAAAGTGTAAAGTAGATAACCTTCAGTACAGAGATTATACACCTGCGCTGTGGAACGCTGAGACGAAAGTATGTACACTATATGTAGAAGCCGGTCATAACGGTGCCGGGAGCCGCTGGGCTCAAAGCCTGCAAGTAGGCGACGATGTTTTATTGGGCGTTGCCCATGCAGCACAGTTACCAGTATCTGAAGGGAAAATTCTGTGTTTGGCAGACGGCAGTGCATTAGGTCATTGTTTAGGTCTGAAACAATTAACCGACCGAGAAGATTATCCGATAGATGCAGCGGTAGTCTTACATGACAATTACCAAATCCCTGCTTCTCTTTCGGTCGATAACCCCGATTTTGAATTCATAGCTAATCCAGCCGGTGATATGATTGACGTACTGGAAAAATGGTATCTGTCAAAAGATTTAAGTAACTATACTTCTATTTATATTGCAGGGTATATACCAATGGTAACCGGACTGCGGAAAAAACTGAAAGCTATACCGGAAGTACGTGCTAAAATATATGCCTACGGATTTTGGTCATAAACAGAGAAGCATGCCGAAAGAGAACATACATATATTGCACTTACCTGAAAGGCATATAGGAGTAGAGGTTTTTCAGATGACGGAGATTCCTCCATGGGAACATCTGGAAGAAGAAATTGCCGTTCCGCATCGCCATGATCATTATACCTGCTTTTTTCTTGAAGAAGGGCAATTGAACTTTAATATCGACTTCCAGAATATAGACATTATTGCTCCCTCTCTTTTAGTTTCATCGCCCGGACAGGTTCATCAACCTGGCCTGGGGGATATTCAGGCAGGATGGCTTATTGCATTTGACCCCAAATTTATAGATGAAAATGCCCGCACCATTATCGAACAATCATTTACTAAAGTTGCCCTTCTGCAATTAGATGCTATTGAAAAAAAATGGTTTGCCAATATCTTCGAACTGCTCTTTTCATCTTTGAAAGAAAAGAAATCAACTACTTTTCATCACCAACTTATACAGACACTGTTGAACTCTTTCTTCTATAAAGTGGTCGATATTTTCCAGCTACAGGAAGATACCCGGATACAAGAGCACTCGTCCAGAAGTATTGAAATTGTAAAAACCTTTAACCAATTAGTAAAAAAACACTTTCTTACACTTAAAAGACCTGCCGACTTTGCCTCCAGAATGAACATCACTGTCAGTTACCTGAATGATACCGTAAAGGCAATAACCGGGTTTCCGTCAACTTATTTTATACAACAGGAAGTTATTCGTGAAGCGCAGCGCCTGCTGCTATATACCAGCAAAAGCATTAAAGAAATTGCCTTTCAATTAGGGTATGACGACTATAAGTACTTTATGCGGCTATTCAGTAAAACGATAGGCATGTCTCCATCCAATTTCCGGAACAGTCATCAATCTGCACAATCGTAACAGATAAAGATATGCCTATCTGATCTTATATCACTTTTGCATCAAAAGCACCTGTCAGAATCTTCCCGTTTCTTTTAACCTGCAACCAGATGCGGTAATTACCCGGAGTCGGAAATACGTAAGGGAAATGGACGCTCCCGCCATGATGGCCGTTTACTTCATGGGTCATTCCTCCCATTAGCAGCTTGTCTCTCTGGGCTTCAGGTAATGTCTGTAAGTTAAATAAAACGTTGTCGACACTATCTCTGAATTGCTTTGCACCAGCCAAACGGTAACCAGGATTAGTGCTTTCGCTCACGCGTTTTTCCATCACTTGCTGAGAGGTGGCCGAAAAAGTACCGTTAGGATGCAAGTGTATATACACTGAGCCGTCATCTTTTAACACCATTGCGTGACCCATCATACCGAGATAGGTTTGTAGCTCTGCCGATTTACCGTCCGGACTCATCACAGAAAACTTCAGTGTATTTAACTGCCCTGCCCTGAGTACCTGATTGGGTTTCTCTTCCCACACAATGCTTGACCCATCCTGTAAGGGTGTTTTCACTCCGGGCGAACCACATATACTGATACCGGCATCAGACCCGGCAGATGCTTTTACATTAATAGGATTGTTGACCACATAGGTATCATCAGAATCTCCGGTTTGTTTCTCAGAACTTTCCTGAGAAATTTTCAGTGCCGGAATATCCACTGTATCGGCAATGGTATATTGTAAACCATGAAAACGGAGGATATCGGCATAAACCAGGTATTTACCGGCCGGGAGATTAGGTAGTGGCGCCTCGAAAGTAAGCGTATCTTTTCTGCTCGGATGCAGGTGTGCAAAACCATCCAGCGTACCCTGCCTTACCAGAAAGAGGTGCATCAGTTTACCATGATCAGGAATCAGGAAGCTGGTCCAACGTCCCTGAACTGAGTTAGAGTCAATCTTGAAACTCAATACCCGTTGGGCATTTTCTATTTTTATGCCTGATGTAGCCGTATAAGGCTTATACATGTAGTTTTCTCTGTATTCTTTTGATATTGATGTCCACCATGTATTGCCCACAAACAGCAGAAGTCCGCAAAAACTCAAACCGATGGTAGAACCCACCACCCTTCGGCGTCTCAAATTTTTCCCTACTTCTTCACCGGGTTTTACCAGACTATCACTGTTGCTGGCACCTACAATAGTAGTCATGATACCTATCAGAAGTACTGCCAACCCAGCTAAAATCCATCCTAATGACTCAGGCAAATCGCGCTTGGCCGTGGCCAATGCGGCAATAGGTATTAATGCCTCACCTGTGCCCCGTTTGCCGGATATCCGTACTTTTACGCTGGCTGCTCCAATCTCCATCAGCCATATATTTCCTTCATATCTGCCGGTTTCACCAACTACAGGAAGCGCCTCATCTTCTTTGGGTGACCCCTCGTCGCCAGTCCAGTAATAAATCGGGCTCAATTTTACACTTTCAATATCTGTACCGTCTACCGACACCGATACTTTCGCCACTCCCGGAATTACATCCGGAGGTTCTACATATACCTGTATCTGGTAATTTCCGGCTTTGCCTTCCTGCACTACCCCAGCGCTTCCGATATGCGCATTTACCTGTGTTATGAAACAGATATTCGCCAGAATAAACGTTATTATCTTTGTTTTGAATGTCATTTGCTTTTTCATTAATAATGTCAATTAACCTTTATGCCATCAGCGTTGCACTTTTTGCATCCATTTACCCCATGATAACCCGATGCGGGTAGAAAGAAGACTGATTAATAGCGCGATGCCCAGGCCTTCGGCCCAGTTACCAAAACCCCGGGTAGTACTCCAGTCGGTAAATTTATAGCGGAACTCCCAATCAGGACTATTCTGAAATGACCAGGAACTACTACCCCAGAACCAGCTACGTGCCATAGGTGACTCAAGGATAAAATTGCCAAAAGGATAACTCACTGCCAATAAAATAAACAGATAAGCCACACCCAGCATTAGCGCAAGCCACCAGTCATTTAAAGATTGAAACTTCGCTCGCAACCAATCGATACCCAAAGCCGGAAAAACCAGTAATATCGGGAAACCGAGTGTCTGGTAAGTAGTGATTCTATTATGAACTGGCCCCAACAAGGGTTCGGCTGGTAGTAGGCGTAAAATGGCATTGACCGCCCAGAAAAATACCATAAAAGTAAGAGCAATGTAAGTGGCTCCCCATTTCATGCCCGACCCACGTGCCGTTGCCAACAAAAAGCAGGGGAATGCTACAGATGCAATCTGATAATACGAGACATTGTGCAATTGCCAACGGTCGAGAAATTCAGAGAGGGCAGTAAACAAAGTGGTAATCAGAAACCCTGCTGTAAAAACGAACATCCATTGCAAACGTTTATTACGTTGCCTGCTCTGGCGGGCTGACAAATACCCAAATGTTTCTTTCCTGTTTAAAAAGGCCAGTACAGAAACCATAGCCCCTACCTGCACGCTCATTAAGCCCAGTAAAAGAACTGTATGCGGGGGTGAGAAAATCTCAACGTCGAGCCCATAGGTATTGTGCCACCAATCATCAAAAGGGGCAGAAGTAATGGCCGCAATGCCTCCCCAGATACAGAAAAGCCCTCCTAATGAGCTATAAAAAATATGCCAGAAGTTAACCATTTTACCTTTTTCGAGGCTACTACCCCAAAAAGAGGTTTTCAATACCTGAAAGCCCGAAAAAATTCCGGCTGTAGCGGCACCAACATATATTACTACATGTGGAGCTGAGAAGAGCCCGTCGCGACCAATGCTCATGTGCCAGGCGATATCCCACAGAATACCCAGAATAACCAGTTTAGAGGCAATTACACTTACATAAACATATAGCGGGATACCCAATAGAATGGTTTGTATGGATGATGAAGCCCGTTTACCTCCGAGCGATTGATTAACAGTTGTTTCCATTCAATAAGGTGTGTTTTACTAATAGACAAGCACGATTGATATTTCCCCTAAGATAATTAAAAAAAAAGATTCAGGATTTTTATACAGCCAATAAAATAGGTGTCTGCCAAAAGCGGAAACCGTTTTGCAGATAATACCTGTCTGTTTTAAGGAAGGGCTACCGTTCAGACTATTTCTTTTACTTTTCTGTTAGCTTTGCGGAGAGTCCTGATAAGATATCGGGTGAAATACCGGTTTGTGGGGTATCTTCTATGCGAAGTGATATTGTTGAAAATAAGCGCTACTACCAGTAGTATCAATGCGCCTGAAAGCACAGGAGAAATGACATACAGAAAACCTAATGCCTTGATTTTCTCAGAGCCCGCTACGGCTATCAGTGCCGTTGCTCCGCCCGGAGGGTGTAGTGTTTTGGTAATCTGCATGACTACTATAGAAAGCGATACCGCGAGAGGAGCTGAAAGCCAGAGCACATCGGGAATAATACGATAGACTGAAACCCCGATAAAAGCCGAAATTACATGCCCACCGATAAGGTTGCGGGGCTGAGCCAAAGGACTCTGGATAGCGCCATAGATTAATACGCTCGATGCTCCGAAAGAGCCAATCAGAAATATATTTTCGAAATCGGTCAGAATTTTGCTCTGAAAGAACGCTATCAGGCCTATGCCGATAAATGCACCCAGAAACGACCAAAAATGCTCTCTGAAATCAACTAGAGTTTCTTTATATATGATGTACCGAGATACCCTGAGCCCTCGCTTGATTCTGTTTCTTATCATTGCACTGTTGTAAACCGGAACAAAGTTACAACATTTACTCTACCAACCCTATCAACTTATAGAATTTCAGGCTATGGTATATTTCAATGATACTAATCCGGTTTCATACGTTTTTGTTTCCGTTAATTGAAGGTGTACCCGGGCTTTAATACCCTGAAACAATGGCTTTCCTTCTCCTAACAAGATTGGATGAACTGACAACCACAATTCATCAACCAGACCCAGATTCATCAGAGAAGCGGTCAGGCTGCCGCCGCCGAAAAGCCAGATATCCTTTCCTTCTTCCTGCTTTATTTTATCTACTGTTGATTTAATGTCTCCCGAAACCAGAGTTGTACCTTCTTTTACTTCTTTTAGCGTATTGGAAAAGACATACTCTTTCATTTTCGGAAACCCGAAGTCATTGTTTTCAAGCCCGAATGACATTTCATAACTTTTTCTGCCGACGAACACGGCATCTATTCTTTGATAGAACTCGTTCAGTCCGTAATCCTGATCCGTAAAGCACCAGTCATATTCTCCATTGGGGCCTTCAATGAAACTATCCAGGCTAACAGCCAGACCTAAAATAACTTTTCTCATATCATTTGTTTTTTCTGCAAAACTAAGCGCCGGACAGATAAGGAAATTGTATAAAACGGACACTTGGACAATCAGCAGATAATATTGTTTTGATGCAAAACTGCTTTAGGGGTAAGCCCCGCAAAAGTTTTGTAGTCATGAATAAAATGTGCCTGGTCGTAGTATCCGCTTGCATAGGCGATATCCGTAAGGGTGCAGTCAGGATGCTTTTTCAGATTAGTCAGAGAATTGATAAAACGATTAATATTGATGTATTCTTTGGTAGAAAGCCCAAGACTGTGATTGAATTTACGACTCAGTTGTCTCTGGCTCAAACCCGCTTTATCGGCCAGCGTCTTTACGGTAAGATGAGCCCCTCCCCGACCGATTTGATGCATGCAGTATTGCAGCGTTGCATCATGCCTGGTACTATTCAGCTGATGAAGCAGATACTTTTGAATGATATCCACCTTTTGCTCATTCGTATGGGCATTGTCTACTTCTTCTTCTATTTCCCCTGCCAGCGAACCCCACAAATGATGCAGATCTGTCAGGCTATCTACTATCTCGGTCATGGGTAAATGAAAGAACAGACAGGCCGTAGACGGATAAAAGCAGATAGATATGAATCCGGTTTTGTTTTTCATCTGAACATCCATGAAATTGCTCATGCGCGACACAACAAAGCTCCGGCTGTTTTCAAATATTTTTTTGCCTGTAACAGTCGACAGGGTATCCGGATTATCGCTGAAATTGACAAACAATTCCACACAGGCATCGGGCAAAACCCTCAGTGGCGGGATGAGCGCAGTGCCTGAATCGCTTTCCATTGAGCATATTTCCTTTACATAAGGCCGGAGTTCTGGGCAAACGGGGTAAAGATGCATTTCCATAATAATACAGACAGACTATGAAACAAAAATACTAACATTTCTATGCTTTGAAATGTTAGTATTAATGAAAAATCTATACAATATAATTTATTATCTGATGAGTTCAATCCATCCCTTCATCGTAATAGGTGTCTCGTCTTTCTTATCCAACCGCATCAACGATACCCGGGCCAGATAATAATACGTCCCAGAGGGTAACTCAATCCCACTACTGCTCTTCCCATCCCAACTCAATACATTGCTCTGGCTGCTCTCATATATCTTTAAGCCATACCGGTTGTAGACTTCTATGTCTATCTGTTGTATGAACGCTGTACACGTCATCGGACTGAACGTGTCATTCTTCCCGTCTCCATTCGGCGTGAATACATTCGGTAGTTCTACCGTTGCACAGTTGTCCTTGCAGATCTTGTTGCTCGCTCCGCTCTCTATGTTCAGGCTGTTCACCGCTGTTATATAGTAACACCCTGCAAAGCCGTCTGCCAATGGCCGTGTGTGGGTATAGCTCGTCTCTGG